>NZ_JAUSZE010000001.1:6992500-8075623 GCF_030817295.1 Paenibacillus sp. V4I9 | reverse complement strand
ATCCTTCAAAACTGAACACGAGTGAGTAAGCGATTTGTGTACTTACGTACACTTGACTGGTCTTATCAAGACCGAGTCTCCATAGAAAGGAGGTGATCCAGCCGCACCTTCCGATACGGCTACCTTGTTACGACTTCACCCCAATCATCTACCCCACCTTCGGCGGCTGGCTCCCTTGCGGGTTACCCCACCGACTTCGGGTGTTGTAAACTCTCGTGGTGTGACGGGCGGTGTGTACAAGACCCGGGAACGTATTCACCGCGGCATGCTGATCCGCGATTACTAGCAATTCCGACTTCATGCAGGCGAGTTGCAGCCTGCAATCCGAACTGAGATCGGCTTATAAGGATTGGCTCCACCTCGCGGCTTCGCTTCCCGTTGTACCGACCATTGTAGTACGTGTGTAGCCCAGGTCATAAGGGGCATGATGATTTGACGTCATCCCCACCTTCCTCCGGTTTGTCACCGGCAGTCATCTTAGAGTGCCCACCCAAAGTGCTGGCAACTAAGATCAAGGGTTGCGCTCGTTGCGGGACTTAACCCAACATCTCACGACACGAGCTGACGACAACCATGCACCACCTGTCTCCTCTGTCCCGAAGGCCTACGATATCTCTACCGTATTCAGAGGGATGTCAAGACCTGGTAAGGTTCTTCGCGTTGCTTCGAATTAAACCACATACTCCACTGCTTGTGCGGGTCCCCGTCAATTCCTTTGAGTTTCACTCTTGCGAGCGTACTCCCCAGGCGGCATACTTACTGTGTTAACTTCGGCACCGAGGAATCGAATCCCCGACACCTAGTATGCATCGTTTACGGCGTGGACTACCAGGGTATCTAATCCTGTTTGCTCCCCACGCTTTCGCGCCTCAGCGTCAGTTATAGGCCAGAAAGTCGCCTTCGCCACTGGTGTTCCTCCACATCTCTACGCATTTCACCGCTACACGTGGAATTCCACTTTCCTCTCCTACACTCAAGTCAACCAGTTTTGGATGCGAACCGGGGTTGAGCCCCGGGCTTAAACACCCAACTTAATTGACCGCCTGCGCGCGCTTTACGCCCAATAATTCCGGACAACGCTTGCCCCCTACGTATTACCGCGGCTGCTGGCACGTAGTTAGCCGGGGCTTTCTTCTCCTATACCGTCACACAAAAGGCAGTTACTCCTCTTGCTGTTCGTCTAGGGCAACAGAGCTTTACGATCCGAAAACCTTCATCACTCACGCGGCGTTGCTCCGTCAGACTTGCGTCCATTGCGGAAGATTCCCTACTGCTGCCTCCCGTAGGAGTCTGGGCCGTGTCTCAGTCCCAGTGTGGCCGTTCACCCTCTCAGGTCGGCTACGCATCGTCGCCTTGGTAGGCCGTTACCCTACCAACTAGCTAATGCGCCGCAGGCCCATCTATAAGCCACAGATTGCTCCGTGTTTCATAATTCTCTCATGCGAGAAAACCAGTTATCCGGTCTTAGCTATCGTTTCCGATAGTTATCCCAGTCTTATAGGCAGGTTACCTACGTGTTACTCACCCGTCCGCCGCTAACTTATCCCGAAGGATAAATCCGCTCGACTTGCATGTATTAGGCACGCCGCCAGCGTTCGTCCTGAGCCAGGATCAAACTCTCCATAATAGTAAAACTATTTGAAAGCTTAATTGCTCATTTGCGTTGCTAGCGAGATTTTGCAATCTCTTTTTGAACGATTTCTCGTTCGTGCTTACTCACTCGTTGTTCAGTTTTCAAAGATCAATTTCTTTCGTTTTAATCCTTCGCCCCTCAAAGGCGACTTGATCAATATACCACATCGACCTATTCGATTGCAAGAACTTTTTTTGATTTCTTTCGTTCTTTCGTTCGACCGCCGAAGCGACAAGGAGTAATATAACAAATCCACAAACCGATTGCAAGCTTTTTATACATAGGAAAATATGGAAATGTTAATAACAAAAAAGCTCCAGTGCGTTATGCACCAGAGCTTGAACCTTTTTAACCTTGGCTTCCTATAAAGATGTATCGAGCTAGGATTAGAATCGCCAGTACCCACATTAACCAGTGAATCGGATAACGCGTCTGACTTTTGCCACCTAAATTAGATGCTGCTGCCAGAACTACATACGTAACGATACCGAAGGAGATACCATTCGCAATATTGTAAGTGAAAGGCATCAATACAATTGTAAGGAAAGCTGGGATCGCCAGAACGAAGTCTTGAAAGTCGATCTCACGAATGGATTGAACCATCAGAACACCAACTACAATCAACGCTGCCGCTGTCGCAGAACCAGGAACCAACATGGCAATCGGAGCTAAGAACAGGGCAAGCAAGAAACATACGCCTGTCGTTACTGCCGTTAAACCTGTACGTCCGCCTTCTGCTACACCCGCTGCGCTTTCTACGAAAGCAGTAACGGTACTTGTCCCAACTAACGCACCGCCACTAACACCAATCGCATCTACGAACATGGCTTTACCTACACGCTTATTGCCTTCTTCTTTATTCTTCATAATACCAGCGCGATTCGCTGTTCCAACCATAGTACCGAATGTATCAAAAAGCTCAACAAACGTAAACGTAGCAATAACCGAAACGATTCCCGTTGTCATAATGCCTGCAAAATCAAAATCAGCGAAACGAAGCTTTGTTAAATCAGGAACCCATGTCGTGTCAGCACTAGTCAATGTACCGAGATTAACCATACCCATGAAATATCCAATGATTGTCGTAGCCAAGATACCAATCAAGATTGCGCCGCGCAGTCGAAGCACCATAAAGATAGAAATCAACAAGACTCCAACGATTGTTAAAATAACGCCTTTATCTTCTAATGAACCCATGTGGAATACAGTTTCAAATGAAAGTACATCTGTAAATTGATGAGCCTTAATATCTTTGCCGCTTTCAACCGCAACCGTTAAAATGCCGCTATTCTTGAAACCAATCATTGCTATAAACAAGCCAATGCCCACAGTAATCGCATGCTTCAGGCTGTCTGGAACGGCCACAAGGAGCATTTGACGGACTCTGGTAATGGTAAGAATGATGAAAATAATCCCCGAAATGAATACGGCTGCTAAAGCCATTGAAAACGTGAATTTACCTTGTGATGTTAAAATGATAGTCGCGAAGTAAGCATTCAAGCCCATCCCAGGAGCTAGCGCAACTGGAAAGTTAACGAATAACCCCATTGCAATTGTCATTACACCTGCAGCAATCGCTGTAGCCAAGAAAATCGAAGTCCAGTCACCGCCGGTAGCCCCCGATTTAAAAGCACTCAGAATGTCTGGATTTACCGCTAGGATGTAAGCCATCGTCATGAAAGTGGTGATCCCCGCCATGATTTCTGTTCTTACTGTCGTGCCGTTTTGTTTCAATTTAAAAAAGCGATCCATTTTCCTACTCCTCCTAAAACGAATGTGGGGAACAGCAAAAAACCCGGAATCATAATGCCTGATTCCGGGTACGAAAAAGGAGCTATCCATATGAGAGCTGCCTTAGATGTCTAAAGGTGCACGTAGAAACTCATACGGATTCCGTTCCTTTTTTTCGTAGCCAGATCATTTGCGGTGATCTCGTAGAAACTCTCAGGCCAATTCCCGAGATTATACGAAAAACTGTTATCCATAACACATTTTAGTTGTGAAATAACCAGATGTCAATAAAAAAGACGAACGATACAGGGGTATTTTTTCCCAGAACGTTCGTCTTTTTACTAGTGATTTATATTATTCCCACTCAATGGTAGCAGGCGGCTTAGACGTGATGTCATAAACGATACGATTCACGTTCTCAACTTCATTAACGATACGAACCGAAATCTTCTCAAGCACATCCCAAGGGATACGCGCCCAGTCAGCTGTCATTCCATCAATCGATGTAACAGCACGAATACCTACGGTATAAGAGTAAGTTCTTGCATCACCCATAACTCCCACGCTTTTCATGCCCGGAAGTGCTGTGAAATATTGCCAGATCTCGCGATCTAAGCCAGCTTTGGCGATTTCGTCGCGTAGAATGGCGTCGGATTCACGAACTATTTTCAGCTTATCTTCCGTTACTTCACCTAGAACACGAATAGCTAGACCTGGACCTGGGAAAGGCTGTCTCCAAACGATTGCTGATGGAAGGCCGCATTCCTCGCCTACTTTACGCACTTCGTCTTTGAAAAGTGTTTTTAAAGGCTCGATTAACTTGAACTTCATATCCTTCGGCAGTCCGCCAACATTATGATGCGATTTAATCGTTTGAGCAGTAGCCGTACCGCTTTCCACGATATCTGTGTATAAAGTACCTTGGGCTAGGAAAGTAAAGTCATCGAACTGACTGGATTCCTCTTCGAAAACACGAATGAATTCGGTACCGATAATTTTACGTTTTTGCTCTGGATCGTCTACGCCCGCCAACTTACCGAGGAAACGGTCACGCGCATCAATTTTGACCACTTTCATATCGAATTTACCGACAAAAGTGTCCATAACGCTCTCCGCTTCACCTTGACGCAGCAAACCATGATCAATAAACATACATGTCAATTGAGCACCAATTGCTCTATGAAGCAGGATAGCAACAACCGATGAATCCACACCGCCACTAAGGGCGCATAGTACTTTCTTGTCGCCAACTTCTTGACGAAGCTCTTTAATCATATCTTCAACAAAAGAGGACATCGTCCAATCGCCTTCGCAACCGCAGACGCCATATATAAAGTTATTAATCATTTCGTTCCCTTGGACAGAGTGACGAACCTCTGGATGGAACTGTACCGCATGAATGTTACGCTCACGGTTACTCATTGCAGCAATCGGAAGAGAATCCGTGCTTGCTTCTATGACGAAGCCTTCAGGCAGGACGGAAACGTGATCGCCGTGACTCATCCACACGGTTTGTTTGGACTCTAACCCTTTCACGAGCGGGCTTTCATTCGTAAATGCAAGATCTGCCTTGCCATATTCACGCGTATGCGCGCGTTCAACTTTACCGTTCAGTTGGTGAGCAATCAACTGCATGCCATAGCAAATACCCAAAATCGGAATGCCCAGATCAAAGATTCCTGCGTCAACAGCGGGAGCTCCTTCACCGTATACGCTCGACGGACCGCCCGAGAACACAATCCCCTTAGGGTTAAGCTCACGAATTTTATCAACAGTTGTATTGAACGGCAGCAGCTCGCTGTAAACGCCCAAATCACGAATTCGTCTAGCAATCAATTGATTATACTGGCCTCCAAAATCTAATACGACAATCATTTCACTCGGTTTACTCATTATCCGACCTCCTAGATTCATAGCGATTGAGGTTTAAGGGGCTCCCCTTGTCCACTTATCACTATTTATAGGTACTAATTTTAAACATTAGGTACCTAGGATGTAAAGGGGTTTAATGTGTCTTTTGAATGGCTTTCCAAATCGTGGTGATTTCCCTCTTCGTATAGGTCAATGAATTGGCCGTATCATAACGGACACTTTCGTAAATCAAGGTAAATTCGAGCAGCGCTTGTTTCTGCCGTTGATCTTTGAAATTTAGAGTTGTGACGTACTCTCGTACCGTCTGGCTAGCAGATTTTGTGCCGTATTTGCGAAATAGCTGCATCCATAAACGATCCATATAAGGTGTCATGGGGTGTGAGTTGCCCTGCTCGGCTTTGTAAATTGGAAAATACAGCCGCGTATTCAATAGGAGACCTTTTCGCCTAAGCAAAACGAAAATACTCACAAGAAGGAGACAACATCCGATTAGAACAATGAAAGCTTCCCTATAAGCCTTTGCAAAATTGACGATTCTATCCTTCGTTGCATGAAGCCACTCGCTTGGATTGGTTGCAAACTTAGTTGATGTGGGAATGTTCATGAGTGAAGCAGTCATCGCCGCTTGCTCCATGGCAGCTGTCGTCAAGGTTTCTCTCGGATGGTCGGACGAAATACCCGAGAAACCCGGCGTAGGTTCAAACGGTACCCAGCCCATAGAAGGAAAATAAACCTCTACCCATGAATGCGCATCTTGATTGCGAACCATAACTTCCTTGAGCCCATCGCCGTCGGTGGATGTTTGAAGTGTCCCTGGAGCGAAACCTTTTACCCAGCGGGCAGGTACACCGACAGAACGAAGCAATACGACCATCGAGGTTGAAAAATGATCACAGTACCCTGTTTGGTCTACGAACAGAAAATGACTGACAAAATCCTCGTTGCGGCTTGGATGCGTTGGCTTTTCGAGACTATAGGTATAGGTATTGCTTAAATACTGCTCAATTGCAACCGCTTTGGCATACGGCGTCAAACGATTCGCTGTCACTTGCTCGGCAATGCTGCGAACAGACCGCGGCATTGCAGCCGGAAGCTGGAGATAATCCTCTACATCAGAGGGATAGCTGCCCGTATCTGTATTGAGTACTGTTGGATCTTCCTGCACGGGTTGGACCGTTATTTTGTAATAAGACAATGGATCCACAATCTCAGGCAGAGTTACTTTACCATTAGATTTAGATGTAAGGAGGCTGCTCGGTGTTAGCGGTTTCCCCTTCTCGCTCAAAAGCATATCAACGCCTAGTAACTTCCCACCCACAAATAATTGGTGATTAGGCGACTTCGTGTTCCACAGAATTTCCTGCACCACGGATCGACCTGTGAATAGTTGATTAGAAGTAACGTAAGGCTCCAGCTTTTGATTGGGCTCAGTCCAGCCTTTGCCGTCGTAGAAGCTTTTGGACTCTCCGCGCCAGTAGGTTAATTTGGATGTTCTCGCTGTGAATACCGGGGTCGTGTCCACCTGGAGTGGACCACCTAAGGAGGAATCATCTTGACCATATCCAGACCTAGCAAAAACACCGTTAGCCCCCGTATCTTCCTTGTAAAGTTCAAATATGCGATCGTATAAATACGCCCAACTAACTGGTTTCATGAGAGAAGCAGGCTCCGCCTGCCTTGCCGAGTACCACCCTACACTAGCTAGTGCACTTACTACGACCAAACTGACTACAATCCATTGAAAAACGCCGCTCGAACGCACCGAAGAGATGCTATAGGTTTGTTCAATTCTAGAAAGATTGAGCAGCGATAACAGAAGTAGTCCATATCCTATTGTGCGCATAATACCTTGAACGGTATCCGCGCCAAGTACCAACTGTAAGAAGACAAGATAGATGAGCGTGGCCGCAACAAACCAGAGACTATGCTGCCTCTGCAGCATGAGAGCCTGCACAACGGAGATCAGGAGCGACCAACCTAACAGAAAGAGCAGCGTTCGCATTTGACCACTGATAAGGTCGAAATGAGCTCGAACGATGTAAACCACATCCTGAGAAATGATCCTCACCAAATCGATAATCCATGCTCCGGTTAGAAAGCCTTCACGGTCAAACATAAAGCCGATGAAGAGCAGGATAATGACGCTTTTGGCTGTCCATCCCCAAACATAAGGGACCTTGAAGCAGTCTATGGCGATGCAGATCGCAAACACAACGAGAATGGGACCGATTTGAATAGAGGCGTCTGCCATCCAGGCTAGAGGACGGAGCCATTCTGAGAGCAGTAGGAAGAGCAGCAGTGAGATTAGACTGTCTCGGAAAAAGGTGTTGGTGATTGGCGTTGATGACTGTGCGTTAGAGATGGCGCTTGAATGGAAGATTGGGCTTGATGGGATAGTAGTATGAGCGCCCGCATGTGATGACGAAGTCCGGGAGAGCGCGCTCGGTGAGTCTGCGCTGGTATGTGAAGAGCTAGTGCCTAAAGAGCGAGACTTCAAGCGCGACGAGTCTGCGCTTGTGCGTAAAGGGCGTGAAAGAGCGCGCGGCGCGCTGTGGGGTTCAAGCGGTTGCATCCGCGACACCTCCTTGCTTTGGCCACTGGCGCACGGGGTGCGGCACTTCCGTGAAGCTGCAGCCTACGGCCTGTAGCTGAGAAGCTCCCTCTCGCTCGGCGACCGAGAGGGAGGGCCGCGCGTGCACGTAGATCACGTGCACGGATCGGCGCTTGGTGCGCGCATCAGCGATCGCGCGCACCAAGGCCAGGTCCAGCGTCGATGTGATGCACAGCATCGACGCATCCAGCGGCAAGGCCGCCGCCTCTTTCCTGACGAGGTCAGGAAAGGAAAGGGCGGGCTTGCCGCCCACGCTCGCGAGTACTTCGTACGCGAGCGTTAGATCAGGGCGAATCGTCGGCGCGATTCGCCTGCTGCCTGAGCTGCTGGCGAAGCCGCAGCTCTCGCGCCCGCCAGCGGCGGCTTCGAAGAAGCCAGCCGCGAGGGCGACGCCCTTCTCCAGCAGCGGCTGCGCCGCCTCAGCTGGACCTGCCGCAGGCGCCGCGTCGAGCAGCAGCATCCGCTTCGCGGAGGATGCTTGCTCGGGGTCTTTGGTCATCAGCCGGCTCAGCCTGGCTGTGGATTTCCAATGGATGCGGTGGTAGGGATCACCGCTGACATAATCACGAACGCCGCTAATTAGCGGAGTATCGGTTTTGGGGCCACGGACGGTAGGCACATCACCATCCTCCGATAGAAATGTCATGCCGGATCCGGTCAAAGAATCTGGTCTCGGATAAACGACACACCGATGAAGATCATCGCGGTATGCTTTTCGAACAGCAAAGCCAAATAAATCACCCGTCACCGCCTCAAATCCTGCGAACCGATAAACACCTCGCATAAGACCCGTCATTTTATAATGGAGGATGAAGGCTGATCGAAACCATGGGAAAAGCAGCTTGCTGTAGCACAGCTTCACCCCGCTTCCTTCATGAATCCAAGTATCCTTAATAATCATCCAAGGCAGCGGCAATAAAGTACGATGCCCAACTTGTAAAGTGATGGTCACGTCTTCACCGGACACGAAGACTTCGCCAGACAACTGCCGGCTAACGGTTAGTCCTTTTAATGCGAACACATAAAATAATCCAGCCTGAATCCAGATTAATGTCAAACAAATTCCTATATACCAAGCGGCAAATCCACCTTGCCAATAGGCCAAAACAATGGACAGCACACATCCCACAACCAATAGCGACGTTTTACCCCAGCTTCTCATAGTAGGCCCTACTTCCCCGAGACGTAACGAAGAACAGGAGTTTGTAAGGAGGTTAGTAAGCCTGTCAAAATCGTATCCGCAGACTTACCAGTCATTCGTGCTTCGGAAGTCAGAATAAGCCGATGTGTCCAGATCGGCAGCACCAAATCCTTGATGTCATCAGGTACCACGAAACTTCTGCCCTTCATATAAGCAGATGTTTGCGCAGCGCGCATCAAGGCGTAGGATGCTCTTGGACTTGCACCCAAGTACAAATCAGCATGCTCCCTAGTTGCCAAAGCCAGACGGACAATGAAATCTTTTAACGTATTATCGACATGAATCATGGTTGCTTCTCTTTGTAATTGCACAAACTCATCCTGTACGATAACGGGCTTCAAATGATCCAGCGGCTGACGGTCCTGCAGACGATCCAGCATCAGAATTTCTTGCTCAGGCGTTGGATATCCAAGTGACAACTTCATCATAAAACGATCCATTTGCGCTTCCGGCAGCGCATAAGTACCTTCATAGTCCACAGGATTTTGCGTAGCTAATAAGACGAAGGGTTTAGGCAATTCATAACTCACTCCGTCAATAGTAACCCGCTTCTCTTCCATCGCCTCTAAGAAAGCAGATTGTGTCTTCGGTGAGGTACGGTTGACTTCGTCTGCCAACACGATGGGTGTCATTAAAGGTCCAGGGCGAAACTCAAAATCATTCGTCTTCACATTATATACAGATACACCGGTTACATCTGACGGCAATAAATCAGGAGTGCACTGAATTCTCTTAAACTCACAACCAATCGTCCTTGCCAAGGCACGTACAAGCATCGTCTTCCCAACACCGGGTACATCTTCTAGCAAAAGATGGCCGCCGCTCAGCATAGCAACGAACGCTTTCTCTATCGTCTCTCTCTTTCCAACTATCACTTTCTCTACGTTCATGATCATCCGTTCCACGAGAGGCTGCGGCTGATCGAATATTCGGGTTTTCGACTGCATAGACAAGAAGCCTCCTTTATAAGGGTATGCTTCTAGTTTTTCCAGCCCTCTACTATTTTAGACATTACCCTCCCATGGCAAATAGAGAGTTTTTCAGAAGACTATCATTCTCTTTAAATATATAAAAAGGCCGTAATGCCACAGACACCTCTCGCTTATTAGATTCTATGACAGTATCCGTAATTCGCCCGCCTAGTAAATCTATGGTTTTCCGTAAAGGAACGATGATCTTACCGTCTTTGAAATCCATATCCGCTAATGAATAGGTAGCTACGCTATTACCTAGGGTATACAGCCTGATACTTCTAGCGGACAAATCATATTCCAAATCATAAACACCAAAATGTGCATTCGCTGTCTTCTTTTCAGCCAGCCATTCTACTTGCCCGCCCATTTTCTCAATAAGAAAGCGCAGCGGCAGTTCAATCCGATTTGTACGCAACTGATACTCTATAGGTTCAATTGTAAAGCTGCTGCCTCCGGCCACATGAATTTGCAGCGGTAACGCCGCCTGCGCGGAGAGAATTTGTGCCGTTTCTTCTCTGGCTACTGCGGTTTGCTGGGCGAGATGCTGTTCAGCATCCTTCTGATCTTGATCCGTCTGAACATGTGCTAAAGCATATTGCTGTGTTTCTTTCATTAGCTCTTGGAAATGGGCCAAACTCATATTTCTCGACCACTTCGGCTTACCCACGGGGAACTGTTTGGGCTTAACCTGAGTCGTAAGGGGAGCGAAGGCGTAACCTAATTTTTTGTAATAGCTGATGACTTGGGGCAATACCTCTACCGTTGACTCATGCCCGCTGCCATCATGAAACAGGATGTTGATCTCGTGTTCGAGCGGTGATCCCTTAATTGTTTGCCAAATTTCATTCACGGGTACATGTAATCTTTTGGAATCACCACTGTCAACATTCCAATCTGTAACGATATAACCCGCCTGATCCATCAAATAATAGTAGTACGCATCGAAATTCGTATATGTACCTCCCGGGGCGCGCACCAATTGCGGTCTGGTACCAGCCAAACTGGCAAATACGTCCTCACTACGCTGGATTTGGTCCCAAAAAGTTTGGAAATCGCTATACAGCTCTTTATATACATGATTATAGGAATGATTGCCTAATGTATGTCCGTCTTGCACGATTCTTTTGACCAATGCAGGGTGTGCCTGAGCTTGTTCGCCAAGTGCGAAAAACGTAGCTTTCACATTCTCTTTATCTAAAATATCCAGCACCTGACTCGTCAGCTTGCTAGGACCGTCGTCAAAGGTCAAGTAAACGGTAGGCTGTTCCGGTGTTTCATACGTCCTCTCGCTCTGCGGGCGCTTACCTGTTTTGAGCTTTTGATAAAGGTCTTGCCCTTCTTGTGCGGAGTATCCATCGTTCTCTGTCGCATTTGCCGAAATCGTAGAGAAAAATAGAGAAACTAGTAAAAGGATTGCCATTAAAAGTTGAACTCGTTTCTGCCTGTTGATTGTACGTTGTGGACGAAAGCGCATCCGATGATCCCTCCGCTTGTTCTATCATTTTGCTAGCTGATAGATTATATGGGAGAACGATCAAGAGTATGTCACTAAAACAAAAACTACCCCTCTCAGAGTGAGAAGGATAGTTTCTAGTGAAAGGACCTGAGCTGCTTTATTCAATTTATTGCTATATTTCTTGTGGTACAGCCTCATTTTTCGTTTGAGTTGCCACGTTAAACAAGGGCTTGCTGCTAATAAGACCTATGAAACTAACGACTAATAAGACTCCGAGCAAAAGAATGGCCATCCTAGCGCCTTGAAAAGAAACAATTTGTGTACAGACACCAATGAGTAGAACTCGCATACCCATCCCTACCGTATTGAAAAAACTGTTCACACGACCGATCAAATGATTTGGCACCATTTCCATCAAAATCGTATTACGCGCTACGCGACTCCCCGCATTCCCCCATCCGTTCAACGTTTTGAATAGGAGAAAAATAGAGACAAAAGGGAACGCGTAAAAGAAAACAATCGACAGACTGAAAATGACAAACGAAAGAATCGTTGTATAATAGGAACCCAAACGCTGCATGAGCAGCGGGACCGTTAAACCTGCCACGACAGCTCCGATGGCAAAAATCATATCGGCTGCCCCGAGAACATTAGCCCCACCATGGAGGACACTTGTGATATACACGGGGTAAAGAAAATTACCGACCATAACACAAAGAAACGGCATCAGTGCGCAAAGGAAAAACATAACTAATAGCGGTCTCGTTTTCAAATAAGCGAAGCCTTCTCTGATATTCGACCACATAGAGACGGCACCGTTTGCCGTGACAGACCTGTTTTTGATATAAGGAATAAGCAAAAATAGACCAAAACCCAAAAAGTAAGTCATCGCGTCCGCTAATAGAATCCATGCAAAATCGATATGATCAATCAGTAGACTCGCCAAACCGCCAGCAATCATTGATGTGGATTGATTTTGGACCTCGAGGATGGAATTTAACGTTTTGTACTGCTCCTTCGAGAAGATCTCCTGTGTAAAAGCGAACTGGGTTGGAAAGTGAACGTTGTAGTACAGAGAACCGCTAAAATAAATGACGATCAACTGCCAAGTTTCAAAATGCCCCGCACTTAATCCCCATAGCGCAAATAGCAGCGTGACTGATCCGCCGACAACTTCACTGCCCAGCAGCATTTTCTTTCGGGAAATACGGTCAATATACACGCCGATATGCGGCGATAGGAAGAAAAGTATTATGGTTGATGCTAGCGTCGCATAACCAAATATCTCACTCCCCCCGGCTCGATTCACTAATAGCCACGGCACGCCGATCATGGTTATTCCTGAGCCGATCGAGGATAAGATGTTGGCTATCATGAGAAACATCATTCTTCGGTCTTTGAGCATCATCCACATGTGAAAAAAGTCCTTTCATTTCTGTTTACCCTATAGGAGCTTCAATCTCCCCAAGGACCATGATTTTACCTGTTCTGGCATCAATATACACAACCATTTTGTTTCCTGCTGGATAGACCGCTTCTACGACCCATCCGTCATAGATTAACCTGTTCGTGTTGTAATGGAGCACCAGCCCC
The DNA here is from genome assembly GCF_030817295.1 of Paenibacillus sp. V4I9. Taxonomy (NCBI): domain Bacteria; kingdom Bacillati; phylum Bacillota; class Bacilli; order Caryophanales; family Paenibacillaceae; genus Paenibacillus; species Paenibacillus sp. V4I9. The sequence goes on along the minus strand of NZ_JAUSZE010000001.1, from coordinate 8,062,552 downwards.
TTCTTGAAGGTTACTTTCCATTCGGCTTCAGAATCGGGGTCCGTTTCTTTGGCTATTTGTAATGCGGTCTTCTCATCAATTAGCAAAGGGGTATCGTTCAAAGCCTCCCTTAAGCTTGCACGGATAGCAAGAGCAGCCGCCTCAGCATAGGTTAGGTAACCGTGGACGCCGAAGCTTTGACCGTTCCGCCCCTCCAAAAGGCCATCTCCGTAAGCAACAGCGATTTTATCGGAGTCAAAAGCAGCGCCATAATCTGCAAACGCTTGTTCAGCTTTCATTTTTTCCTCCGCAGTTGCGCTTCTTGGATTTTCTCCAAGCTTAGTTACTCCGACTACCGCTCTGTCCCGAAGTATTCCTCCATCCTTATCATAAGCGAGCGTATACATAAATGCTTTATCCTTTATATAGGCAGGTACCGGCAGTCCTGAAACGAGCATTTCGTGCCACAAAGCAACAGGAATATTGCGTTCGGCGTTCATCGGATCTTGAAAAGCACGGCGCAGCACCTTAAGCATCTGCTTTGGAAGCTTGCTGCTTTGGTAGGCAGACTCCAGTTCTTCGCTGAGCCAATGGTTTGCCGGCAGATCTGGCTTATCATACGCCAATTCACCCATTACCCGAAACATCATAGAAATTGCTTCAGCATTCGTAAGCTTATCGTTCGGCCTAAACTTTTCTTTCACCGAATCATCCAAAATTCCCTGGACATACGCAATCTCAACCAGACCTCGCTGCTTATCGCTGATATCCTGGTGATCCAGCAGCGCTTTTGCCGGCTTTACTTCTTCCGCAGACCAGCTCCCCTTGAGGTAAGAACCGATCAACAGCTTTACCATCCCTCCGACTGCATTTTCGCGGGTAATCTCCGTCTCTTGCCCCAGCCCGTGAACATACATGCTGATCCAGGCATCACGGTCTTTTCCCGGCAAATCCGCCGCCATTTTAAGAGCCGTCGCCCAATCATCGAGTAGTATGGGTTTATTCAGATTGCTCCCGTCCAGTACATTTCTCTGGAATGAATCCCACTCTTTCTGCGTGATCGTACCTTGTGTCGAAGCATTGTCCCTATAAGGCACGATGTACTGCTTGTAATCCTTGAGCTCCTTCATCACCCAATGGGTTTCCTCCACAGCCCCGTACGCTGTACTTCCGTATGCCACGAAAATAGACAACATCGAAACAATCAGCTTCTTTTTCATCGCTTTCCCCTCTTCACAAATATTCTCCCTTGCAATTGAATTAGACGAGTAATTTGTAAAAAAGTTCCATCATTCTTTGTGGCGTATTAGCTACTTGCATTCAATGCCATTACAGCGTCTAAAACCGATTGCACGTGATTCTTAATCCTCACTTTACTCCATTCCTTGACGATATATCCCTCTTCATCTATGAGGAAAGTAGACCGAACAATCCCCATATACTCGCGGCCATATAGCTTCTTCCATGCCCATACACCAAACTTCTCAGCTACCTGATGGTCAGGGTCAGAGAGCAGTAGGAACGGCAGCTCATATTTCGCAATGAACTTATCGTGAGCTTTCAGCTCATCAGGGCTAATTCCGATCACTTCTACGCCTAGCTGTGCAAACTTACCATTATAGTCACGAAAATCACACGATTGTTGGGTACAGGTTGGCGTGTTGTCTTGTGGGTAAAAGTAAATGACAAGTTTCTTCCCTTTAAAATCCTGTAAGGATACGTTTTTCCCGTTGGATGCAGGAAGTGTAAATAAGGGCGCCCGTCGCTTGGCTGTCTCTGTTTCAATCTGTATCTTTTTACTCATCTATGTTCGCTCCTCTAATTATCCGGCTATTGTCTTTATTCATTATGCGACATTCTATGGGAGAACATCAAACGAATCTTATCCAACTAGCTTTTACAAAGAAAAATATGGTAGTTTAAAAAGGAGAGGAAGTGTTCTTAATGAAAGCAAACATAGCCGTAATTACTATTCTATCGAATGACGTGCCTCTTTTAGCTCAGTTTTATCGTGATGCACTAGGTTTTAAAATAATTGTTGATTCTGAAGAATATGTTGAATTCGAGAATATTGGAGTCCGTTTTTCTATTTGCTCAAAAAGACTAATGGCTATTAACACCGATGGACATAGCTCCTTTTTAGAAGAACGTAAAGGTCAATCGTTCGAGCTCTGTTTCCCCTGTGATTCACCGGAATTAGTCCAAAAAACTTATAGGGACATCCTTACCAAAGGTGCTATTGCAATTAAGGAACCAACTATTATGCCGTGGGGGCAGACAACAGCCTTTTTCGCTGATCCCGAAGGAAACATTCATTCCATTTATGCAGACGAAGAAACTTCTGATTCGTAACAATAGCAAAAAAGCTGCCACGAGTCGTGATGACTTCGTGAGCAGCTTTTTTTATCTTTGTATGCCAGGTAATAAATTCGGAATGCTGGCTCTTCCAAGCGCTACGATATAGTCGTTTAGTTCGGTTGTAACTGAATTTTGCTTATATTTAATGTTATCAAACCTTAGATTGGTACCATACAGAAACTTGTTATCCCCAATGGTTAATTCCATCCCGTACAGAAACCCATAAGAGGTTCTTTTATCATTGGCTCGGACAAGCTCAATTCTTTTCAATTTTGATGATATCTCCTCAAGAGACTTTGTATCTGTAATGGCCAGCTTTTTACCGTCGCCGAATCTGACATCGATTTGTTTAATGCCATTAAATTCTATCTTCATTAAAGCTGAAAGTGCAACTGGCGTCTCATCTTCAGGCTCCACCACCTCAATATCAAGTGCTGTATATTGCGGAGGAGAGCTTTGTAATACTGCTTGTGTAGTCCATATATGGAGCAAATCTCCTAGTTTTAAATCCTCAAACTTATTTGAACCGTCACTACGATTCGTTACGATTACGGCATCGTCTTCGAGACTCACCCAAAACTTCTCTATTTCCTTGCATTCCTTATCTAAACAGGCCTCAGGATTAACAAGGAGCATCTTTTGCTCCTCCCTATCTATTTCGGATATAACCCCAACCAACTCCTCCTCTTTCGATATAACCAAAGTTGTAATATCAAGTGAGAAACGTGACCCTATGGCCTTATAGATGGCTTCTTTAATCTGGCCTTTCTCCTGTAAGCTCAATTCCTCACGATGATTACCTAGCTTAAGAAGCTGAAGATGAAATGCACCATTGGGGTATTCTCTCTCAGACTTATAAATACTCATTGGCTTAACTGACAATTGTCTATACACATTTTCTAAATGAAATATTCGATCCTGGAAGTTTTCAGGCAGCGGAGCTGCAGGATTCGGGGATGGCAGTTCATAAACTCTTTCCACCTCTGTCGGAGGAACAGTGACGTCACCTTGGTCCCCGATACTAGACAAACCAAATGCAAATACAAGCAATAAGAGTATGGACTTCATTGGTCTACTGCACCTCAAATCTTTAGATTCTTTACTACTTAGACGCAATAAATTTCCAATTGTTGCATAATAACCCTTTTTACTCAAAACCCTCATTTCAGGCACAATTAGATGTAGGAAATGCAGCAACTGCGCTCAAAAACGCAGATAGTACGAAATTGGATGTATTTTTTGCAGCTAATGTTATAAAACCATTTGAGGAGTGCACAAAAAAACCTTCTTTCGCATAACCCCTAAGAGATCACACGAAAAAAGGTTGAATAAGAGCTAATTTATATATGCCTCAACTTGTCAGGATTAACTACGAGATAGACAGCAGCTATCTGACCATTTTCAACTTGGAAGGACGTTACATTATAGGGATGACCATCCGTGTAAGCCACAATGCCCATTTGTCCATTCACAGTCGTTAATGAATAACTGAAGCCAGGCGGCACTTTGGAAAGAAGCCCGGAAAAGAACATGGCGATACGTTCCGCCCCCATAATAGGCTTAACAGCCGCTTTAACCTTACCTCCACCGTCAGAGTAAAGGATGGCATCCGTTTTGACGATGTTCAACAATTGACCGATGTTGCCAGTTACTAAAGCCTGCACGAATTGTTCCACGACGGCTGAAGTTTGTTCCAATACAGGCTGCTTGAGCTGTACCTTAGTATCATCATCGCGATCTGGAAAGCTGCTAATGGCGCTTTTGGCCCTACGAAAAATTTGCCGGCAATTGGTGCTGCTTTTCCCAACAATCTCGGCAATTTCGTCGTACTCGTATTGGAGTACCTCTCTCAATAAGAATACCGCTCTCTCAACCCAAGACAGCTGCTGCAGCAGCAATAAGTACGCGGTCGAAAGGGACTCTTTTTGCGAATAGTAGAGATCAGGTTCTGTCTGATTGTCACTACTCGATATAAGTGGCTCCGGCAGCCACGGACCTACGTAGACCTCGCGCTTTTTGCTCGCGGAACGCAGCTTATCTATACACCGATTGGTAACAATTTTGCATAAATACGCTTTAGGATTGTGGACATGCGCCGGATTCGTCTCATTCACATATAGAAATGCCTCCTGCACGACATCCTCAGCATCCATGACACTCCCAACCATCCGATAGGCAAGTGAGAATAAAAGCGGTTTATACGATGTATACACCTGCTCGGAAGATCCGGCTAACTCCATATCGCACAGCTCCTCACTCTATTTAGATGATATGGCAATTCTACGATAAATGGCTTTCTTTTAAAATAGCCTCTGCCGCTCGATTGGCGCTTGCCGCCGATGCGTCTGCGAGCATTTCACCATGACTGACCCAGTCCCCAGCCACATAAAGGCCACGTATACCCTGAACAGATGGACCTGTAAATCTATCCGATTTACCTATATGCATAAAGTCATGGACAACCGTTATATTGGGTAGGAACTGTCTTGCGACAACTTCTTGCTCCCAGCCAGGATGAAGTGTATTCATGGTAGCGGTGAGCATTTGTTCGTCCGCCTTAGGATCGCTTTCCCCAGAACCGTTATACTTCACCATATGCACAACCAATGTACCATTATCGCTTAGCTTGGCATGGACGGTATGATGGGAGAAAAAAATAGGTTGGTCCAGAGCGATGGCAAAATCTCGTCCGCGGGCGGGCAGCTTCTTCAATCCTAAATCAAGGCATGCCGCTTTCGATGGACGGGCCTCATCCTTCCACAGTTTCAGTATGGTGTGATCAGCATTGCGAACAAGCTTGTAGGTCTCGTAAGGGGAAGCCGTACTGATTACGTTTGAGATTTCTATATATTCCTCATCGGCAAGCTTAAGCTTTTGAACCTTGCCATCCTGATGCACGATCTCTATCACATCTTTGCCGCTAATGATGTTCACACCCGCTTGAACAGCTTTCTCATGAAGCTGATCCACGATCGTTTGCCAGCCGCCATGGAGGTACAGGACTCCCTTAAGCGAACGCTGTACTTGTGCCAGAACGGGAGTCGCCAGCTGATAATCTGGATCGTGCGTATATGTGGCGGTTCTGCACAGCGCATAGAAAATATGACGCACCATCGGATCAGGAATCTCACCTTCAGCCCAATCCCTCAAAGTTGAATTTCTTAAAGTAGTTGAGTCGATTTTGTTTAACTTCATTACCAATCGCAGGAGAGTCATTTTGCCAGACCATGATAGAAGCTTAGATGATAACATACTGATCGGACTCGCTGGCATTGGCAGAATTTGATTGTTCCAGATGGCGTTCATTTTGGATGAAGGCGCCCCCCCATCTATGCGAACTCCAAGCTCTTGTAAAATCGAGTACGCTTTCCCAGCGCGGTATAACGCATGCCCGCCTAAGTTAAAGAAAACACCATTTTTCTTATTCGTAATGGCCCTGCCGCCCAAGCGTCCCGATTTTTCCAAAATAACCACTTTATTTCCAACCTTAGCTAATTCGATGGCCGCAATTAATCCAGCTAAACCTCCGCCAATAATCGCTGTGTCGTATTTTTTCATGTTCATCACCCTCCGTTTTCGCTTTTCATATATAAGGCGAAATAGGGAGGTGTTTTGTGACAGATACGGTTTCAAAATCAAACTTTCTTTGTGGATATCTTTATCTGTGGATATGTTGACATTGTGCATGAAAGTTATACACAACGGGACTTTTTACCCTGTGGAATTGTGGATAATTATGTGGATAAAATTGATCAAAAATATAAAATGAACGGTTTACGCTGTGGGGCTTGGGCGAAATCACATGTCAAAAAAAGCACTGCTCCACCAGAGCCAGCGCTTCTTCTTGTCACCATTTTTCAAACAGATCGACTGCTTTCTAACCTCACACCCTTGTTCAGGCGCAACGCTTCCTTCCAATAGTAACCAGCTAAGGCAATGTCGAATACACCTAAACCCATCGGATTGAAGTAAATGGACTCCTCCGCGGCAATAGCTGCCAATCGATTACGCAGCACAATATCTGCTAATGTTAGAACATCTGATTCCTGTAAGTCATACTGCAGATGCAGCAGTTCGATGTCCGTATTTTCACGACACACCTCTCGCCAATCATCCACGATAATAGCCTTCACCTTGGCCACGCTTTCCGGAATATAATCCCTTAGCGATATATTGAGCAGCAGTGCCCCTTTTGGCGGAGCCTCATCGATATATCTTTGTGCAGATACGGTACATGTGGCAATTACGTTAGCGCTTCGATAGCCGGACCGCCAATCGCTCGTGATGTCAGTAATCCCTTGAACGGCAGCCGGAATCGTACTTGGATCTACACCCTTCAGATCACACACAGTCACCCCTTTAATCTTTTCTCCAAATAACGCGATACACATATCGAGGTGCAACCGACCAATCGGTCCCCACCCCATAATACTAAGTCGCAAATCTGCAGGCTGCCTGCTTGCAATGTAATGACTAAGCATAACACCGCTCACTGCTGCTGTCCGCAAGCCATTCAGCAAGCCGCTGTGGATAAATGCCAGAGGCTCACCAGTAGTAGGCCTATTTAGAATAATGGTATTATGCGCTCTGGGAAGACCGAGGCGGCTATTGTTTGGAAAGCTTGCAATCCATTTAATTCCCGAGATCTCAATATTTCCTCCTACGAACGCAGGCATCGCTATAATCCGATTTGCCTGATCACGGAATCGTAAGTACGGCTTTAAGGGGTGTACACAGTCACCATTGTCTTTAATGGCAACGACATCCTTGATGATGTCGGTTAACTTCGTCCAATCGATACCGATATCTCGGATATGGTCATCGTGTAAATAAATCATACTCCAGTCTCCCATGCCAGGTACTCGGATTAAAGCCTATCTCTTTCAGCACCCATTCGTCGTTGTATACGGTGTTCAAGTAGCGCTCGCCTCGATCTGGCAAAATGGCGGCACAAACCGCTCCTTCAGGGATACTCCCGCTCATTTTGCGTATTGCAGAAATAACGCCTCCAGAAGAGGCCCCAGCCAAAATAGCTTCACTCTGTACCAAAGCACGGCAGCCTTCCACGCAATCCAAGTCTGAAACGTACATGACAAGGTCCGCTACATCATGCCTGTATAGACCTGGTGTCATTCCAGCGCCGAGCCCTGGGAACCTTCTCGAACCTTTTTCCCCGCCAAAAATGACACTGCCTACCGCATCCACTGCAACAATTTGTGTGGACCACCCACGACTTCGGATATATTCCATACACCCTCGAATCGTTCCGCACGAACTTACACCGCAAAATAAATAGTCGATCGGTCCCAATTGCTCCCCGATTTCTGACATGGTCGTCTCCATATGTGCCTTGGCATTGTCAGGGCTTGCATACTGATTGGTCCAATACGCATTCGGTATTTGTCTAACTAGCTCACTTACTCTCCGAATCCGTGCGGGCAAGAATTCACCGGTCACCGTATCCGGTTCCGTAACTAGATCGATTTCTCCATGAAAGCTGCGGATAATCTGCTTATGCTGCTCGGTTGTGCGGGGATCCACCACACAGATGAATCGCAGTCCCAGATAACAGCACAGCTGCGCAAGACTAATAGCCAAATTACCTGAACTCGATTCCACAATGACGCTGTCGCTGGTAACTTCACCACGCCGTATCGCTTCTCGAAGCATATAGAGTGCTGGCCTATCCTTCGCGCTGCCCCCTGGATTCATCCACTCCATCTTCCCGTAGACTTCGAATGGCTGATCTTTGAACAACCGTCCAAGTCGAATGAGCGGCGTGCCTCCGATCGCTTCCACAATACCCCCTTCAAGATGCATACGCATTCCCTCCTTCACGTATAAAAGATTTTTTTATTCTTCACGGAGGCGCGGCTTAGCGAATCTTCAAAGGTACCTCCGATAACCTGAATTCCTGCTAATATCCGGGCTCTAATCATCATGCCGATTTCTGGAATGCGATTTTCCACATCAAAGCGAATACTTTCCAGAACCGCTGTTGTTGCATTCGTACTGAACACATATACACGTAATGAATTTCCCGCCACATTCACACGAACACTGGCATTTCCTAAATGACGATAAACGACATCTTCAATGTCGTAGATGCTTATCTTCTCTCCGTGCTTCAGATCAGGCCCTATTCGCTTCACTATACTTTGAAAACTTTGTCTAGGAACACCATCCACCATAATAGGACGCAAATCACGAACAACATCGTAAGTAACGTAACGCAATGCAGGAAACGAGTCTCTTACCGTTGACGTCAGTATTAGCACCTGCTCTTGCTCATCCGTTAGAGGCTCCAAGTCCTCTCCGAGCGACTCCGCGCTGACCCCCTCAGCCAAGAGTCCATCCGCAAACAGATACCTCCTATGTTCGTGTGAAAAGTAAGCAATAGTCCCGATCTCAATAGAACCATACGTATCTGTTATTTGTTCCTCAGCGATGCTGAGCCTTTCAGCTACCCGCTTGATCCAGCCTGGCGCAGCAATTTCCCCAACCAAAATAACATGGCAAATCCCATACGCAGCAGGGTCAACAGAGGCCAGAAGAATGCGATCTAGAATGGACGGCATTGTATACAGCACTTCCGGCCTAAAGCTTGCCAGTCTTTCAATATGCTGCTCAACAGGAAGCTGGAAGGATAATGTTTCAACCTCCATACCCAGTTCGCGGAACACCTCTACAGCCGTCGCCTCCGCGTGTCCAGTACCCATATCCGCCATCGCGGCCCGATACTTGTGTCCATCAAGAATCCTACGGAAAATATCCAGCTTAATGCGCAGGTAAGCCTCTTCATCCGATTTTGAGTAAAAAATCGTTTTTCGCCGTTTGGAACTCGTACCCGATGTCTGATACCGATTCAAATCAGCCCGCTGATGAAAAGGATTATTTTCCGTATAGTAAAACGTCTCTAGAGTAGCTGCTGACATAAGCGGCAGCGCAGTCAACGCCCCACTTTCCTCATCCGACCGCTCTAGATCATGCCCTAGTGGATACCAAGAAAATTGCCGTTTCATCCCATGTATCGTTTCCATAATGTGCATGGAAGGATGGTTCCCCCTCTCCGCTTTTCCATCATAAACAACCGATAATCCAGACACTGCTAACTACATATCCTATGCGTTTTGTCCTGCCTTAGTTCTTTATTCATAACTTAGTTGTCACAAAACTTGGTCTGGTATTTACACCTATATGCCATTCAATTCATATGTTAAAGGAAATCTATTTTCTCAATAGTGAAGAGGATCCTATCCATGAACAAAACCCGCAAGATCATTGCAAGTAAGCTGATAAAGACTCGAATTGTACTTAGAAATAAGAATTTGCAAAAACATATGCCACCTACTCACCCTTTTAACCAAAAACGGCTATCAGCTATGCTGGCGAGGTACGGAATGATCTATGTCAAACCTGATGCCGGCTCCCTAGGTATAGGCGTGATGCGAGTCGATAAAAAGGGCGGGATTTACCGCTATCAAAGCGGAGTACGAATATTCACCTTTCCAACATTTGAGAAGCTGTTCCAATCCATACAGAGTCGCTGCGGCAGCAAACGTTATCTCATTCAGAAAGGCATTCACGTCTTGAAGCACGAAGGAAACCCTTTCGATTTCCGCGTCATGATTCAAAAAAAACCATCCGGTGGATGGGAATGTACTGGAACAGCTGGGCGTGTTGCTCATCCACGTAAAGCCGTTACCAACGGCAGCCAAGGCGGTACCATTTACAAAGCCGCTGATCTCATTGAACCCAAGCACGGAAGCGAATCCACGAGCTTGCTTTTGCAAAAGATGGAGCAAATAGCACAGCTAACAGCTGCGCAATTCAGCCGCTCCTATCCTGCCATGAATGAACTCGGAATCGATATCGCTGTCGACCGCAAACTGAAACCATGGATCTTGGAAGTTAATACACGACCTGACCCTTGTCCTTTCACCAAGCTCGAAGATAAAGCGATCATCCGTAAAATCATCACTTATGCCAAAGTCTATGGCAGGCGATACTGTTTGACCTGTTCCAAGGCGAAGAAAGCACCTAAGGGAAACAAATAGTCATACTCAAAAAAGCCCAGTTCCTGCTTTTTAGCAAGAATTGGGCTTTTCAGTCTACTATTAAGATCCCGCGCCGCGGTACCGTTTCACGCCAATATTCCAAACCGTAATACCCAAGATGCTGAAAACAATACCAACAACCGGTGTCAGCAAGGCAAACCACTTCCAATTCTCTGGATCAATGAAATAAGCGGCCGGATAGAAGCCGACGAACGCAAAAGGCAGAATCCACGTCAAGATCGTTCGGAGCAGCTTATTATAAATCGTAGCCGGATATCGTCCATAGTTTTGGATGTTCCAAATCAACGGCAGAATACCTGTCGGCGCATCAGAGAAAAAGGCCAGCGACGTCAGCGAGATGTATACTCCTGCATAAATGAGAATCGATCCAATCACCAGTACAATAAAGACGAGCGGATCATGCCAGTGAAACGGAATCTCGAGCTGAACCCACGAGTAGATCATGACAATCAGACCTGCTAATGCGCTAAATAGTGAAGATGGACTCATGTTTTCGAGCATCAATTGCCATAGATTGTAGGCGGGACGCGTCAGGATACGGTCCATCTCCCCTTTGACAATATAACGTTCACTGAAGCCCCATAAGTTAAAAAAAGTGATGAATATGCCGTATGGAATCATAAAATAACCGTAAATGAACAAAATTTGTTCTTGATTCCAGCCGCCAAGCGATTGTGTTTGCAAAAATACGACGAGAATGAAGAATAGATTTAAACCATTGAACATCAAGTCGGAAAAAACCTCAATCCAGAAATCGGATCGGTAGGTGAGACGCGTTTTCATGTAATTTTTCAAATATTCAACAACTAGGGAGATATAGAACTTCATATGCTAACCCCCCTGTACGAAAAGACGCGTTTTGGATTTAACCCACAGGACATAGATCGGAATAATTAAAAGCAGGAACCACAGCACTTGGACGCCAAGGCTTTGGAATATCGCAGTACCTGTGATTTTTCCTGTGAAAACAGCGCTCGGCAAGTAAGTAATCGCTTGAAAAGGCAGCCACTCTAAGACCGATTTGGACCATCCTGGGAAAAAGGAGATCGGAATAATTAAACCGGAGAACAAGTCGACGGCAACGCGCTTCATGCGCATCAGACCTTCGTTGTTTTCCAAGAAAAAAGCGAATAATCCCGTAATGATATTAAGCTGCGTGTTAATCAGAAAGCTGAAAAACAGCATCACGAAGTAGATAACCCACAGACTTGGATCGGTTGGGAACTCAATCGGCAAGAGAAGCCATATGAAGATCATTCCCGGTGTCGTGAAGAGAAGCAGACGGAATACGCCTTCTCCCAATCCTTGCATCATTTTTACAAAAACGTAGTTATAAGGACGAATAAATTGGATGGCTACACTGCCGTCACGAATTTCACTAGCAATTTCACGATCTAAGTTATTGAAGTAAAAAGCGCGCCCCATCCAGGAAATGGCCACATAAGTCGTCATCTGACCTAACGTCAGGCCGCCAATTATAGCTTGCTCACCATAAATTGCTTTATATACAAAATAATAAGAACCAATATTGAGTGCATAGATCAAAATGCCGCTGTAGTAATTAACACGGTAAGCAAGCATCATGAGAAATCGCATGCGGATAACTTCTAAATAAGCACTAAGCATGGGACGCGACTCCCTCTGGCTGCGGCACTTCTTCTTGACGTTTCACATCGGCTGAGCCGGCTTTATAAATTTCACGGACGATATCATCCGTATTCGTTTCATTGATTTTGATATCTTGAATTTGCAAAACGCCGACTACGCGGCTAAGCACCTCAGAAACATTGGCGCGTTCGTGCGGTATGAACACTTTGGCGGACAGCTCATTTTCAAGCTGCCAAGCAACATCTAGGCCTCGCGTAAGCTCTTGAAGACGAGCTAATGTGGTCGGATGCTCAAATTGCAGCACGACTTCTTTGCCTTTGCCCCATTTCACCTTCAGCTCTTCGAGTCCGCCATCATAAATAATACGGCCATCATCGAGCATGATAACACGGGAACACAATGCTTCAATATCCTGCAAGTCATGCGTTGTAAGCAAAATCGTCGTTTCGTAACGCTGATTAAGCGATTTGAGAAATTCGCGAATTTCTGTTTTCACTACGATATCTAGACCAATAGTCGGTTCATCGAGGAACAGAATCGCTGGGTTATGAATAAGGGAAGCGGCTAACTCACAGCGCATCCGTTGACCTAGACTTAGCTTACGAACGGGACGTGATAACAAATCCGATAATTGTAGACGATCGACGAGCTCGTCGAGACGCTTTTTGTAATCGGCTTCTGATACCCGATACACCTTTTTCAATAGTTGAAACGATTCAACGACACCGATATCCCACCAGAGCTGACTGCGTTGACCGAAAACAACACCGATTCCGGCTACGAATTTCTCACGCTCTTTAAATGGAACGAAACCATTGACCTTGATATGTCCTGATGTAGGTACTAGAATACCCGTCAGCATTTTGATGGTAGTAGACTTGCCAGCTCCATTTTCACCTATATATCCACAAATTTCGCCCTTAGGAATTTGAAAGCTGATGTCTTTCACAGCTGTAATTTGTTTATATTCCCTCTGAAATAAATCTTGGAATGCGCCTTTTAAACCCCCGCGGCTCTGCTGAACTTGAAATTCCTTGCGCAGATCTTGAACATCAATCGCTAACATGAACTTACCCCCTGTCTGTGTAGACTCGGCTACATATAACGGCAAAAATCGCCGTAACTTGCTATCGAAGTTTCATAACCTCTATAATATGGATCATAAAGATGAATTGTACAACACACTCATGATACATGAATTCTGTAAGAAAAAAAAGTACAGATTACCTCTACCTACGAAAGGAGCGCAGAACCTTTGAGAATCATAAAACGAACCTTGCTCCTGATCGGCTTGCTGCTTATGGTGGTAGCTGGTTATTATTCTTATTCTTTCTATAATTTCGCGAACAATATCTCCCATAAATCGGACAATCCACAAGGCAGCGGCACCATGATTGCCCAGAATATTAAAGATAAAGGGGATAAATTCATCCCACCAAAATGGGAAGACAAACAGCGAGTCAACATTTTGCTTCTAGGCGGAGATTCGCGTGGGATGACGAAGAATGAGCTGCCCCGTTCGGACAGTATAATGCTAGCATCGATTGATCCCGTGACCAAGAAGGCTCATCTTTTCTCTATCCTTCGAGATACCTATGTGAAGATCCCAGGCGAAGGTGAAGATCGCATCAACACAGCCATTACATCAGGCGGTCCGAATTTAGCGATGAAAACGGTCAGTGATTTGCTCGGCATCCCTATTCAGTACTATGTTTATACCGACTTTAAAGGATTCATTGCACTCATTGATGCCGTTGGCGGAATTGATATTGACGTCGAGAAAGATATGAAATATTCGGACTCGGAAGATGATCATGTGTATGATATTAATTTAAAAAAAGGGCTTCAGCATCTCGATGGCAAAACGGCTTTGCAGTATGTACGCTTTCGACACGATGCTTTGTCCGACTTCTCGCGTACGGAACGTCAGAGGAAGTTCCTAACTGCGGTCGCGCAAAAAATGCAAACAACCTCTTCCTTAATTAAGCTGCCAAGAATTCTAAATGCCATCGATCCTTATATCGATACGAACCTCAGTGTGACGGATATGCTCAAGCTTGGCGGCCTTGGTTATGAGGCGAAAGCTGACGGAATCGTCAGCTCCCAATTACCGCCAACCGAGCTCCTGATCGAGAAAAACGTCCGCGGCGCCGCTGTCATTACGGCGAACAAAGAGAAGCTGCAGCTATATGTGAAGGACCTTTTTGCAGGGAAGGCTGAGGCTGACGCTGGTCCTACGAAGCCATCACCTTCACCTACACCGAAGTCTGCGGTGAAGACGACGAAGTGATGAGGCGTTGCAGGACGCTCTGGCATAGTGCGAACGGCTGGCTTTACGGATGAGAAACATCCTTATGGTGACTGGACGAAGACTAAGCTAGTTGGTTAGAATTACGAAGTTAATTAATCAATTGAGATTTTATGCCTCTACTTGGCTAGAGGGCTTAGCGCCCTTCGAGTAGGGGCTTTTTGTAAGACCATAAACGACTACATAGCGTAAAGGAATGATTCTTCTCATGGAACGCAAACAATCCGAGCAGTTATATCAAGAAGCACTGAAACATATCGTCGGCGGGGTCAACAGCCCTTCCCGCTCATTTAAAGCTGTTGGCGGCGGCGCGCCTGTCTTCATGAAGCGTGGGCAAGGCGCACACTTCTGGGATGTAGACGGGAATCGCTTCATTGACTACCTTGCCGCCTATGGCCCTATCATTACCGGTCACGCGCATCCGCACGTGACCGAGGCGATTTGCCGCGCCGCACAGAACGGCACGCTGTACGGCACCCCGACCGAACTCGAAATCGAGTTCGCCAAGATGCTGAAGTCGGCGATTCCTTCGCTCGACAAAGTGCGCTTCGTCAACTCCGGCACAGAGGCCGTGATGACGACGATTCGTGTGGCGCGCGCCTTCACGAATCGCACCAAGATCATTAAGTTTGCCGGGTGCTACCACGGCCACTCGGATCTCGTGCTTGTGGCGGCCGGCTCCGGGCCGTCCACGTTAGGCACGCCGGACAGCGCGGGCGTGCCTGCGAGCATCGCGCAAGAGGTCATTACAGTGCCGTTCAACGACATTCCGGCACTCGAGGCCGCGCTTGCGCGTTGGGGTGAAGAGATTGCCGCGGTGATGGTGGAACCCATCGTCGGGAACTTCGGCATGGTCATGCCCCATGCCGGCTACCTCGAGCAGCTCTGCGAAGCTGCTCACAAGTACAGTGCCCTCGTCATCTACGACGAGGTCATCACGGCGTTCCGCTTCCATTACGGAGCGGCACAGACCTACCCCGGCCTCCCACTTGTGGAGGGCGGCACTTCCGAGGCGGCGGCGCGCTTCGCCGCCGTGGAGCCGGACCTTACAGCCCTCGGCAAAGTGATCGGCGGCGGGCTGCCGATCGGTGCCTATGGGGGCCGCAAGGCCGTGATGGAGCAGGTTGCTCCGCTCGGACCTGCTTATCAAGCCGGCACGATGGCGGGGAACCCCGCCTCCATCTCTGCCGGCATCGCCTGCTTGGAGGTGCTCCAGCAGGCTGGCGTCTACGCCAAGCTCGAGCAGCTTGGGGAAACACTTTCGGTCGGCATCGCCGAATCCGCCGCAAGGCATGGCATCGCATTGACGCTTAATCGCATCGGCGGCGCCTTCTCCACCCACTTCTGTGACCATCCCGTCACGAACTTTGACGAAGCACAGGATACCGACGGCGAACGCTTCGCTGATTTCTTCCGACTTATGCTGGAGCAAGGCATTAACCTCGCTCCGTCCAAATACGAGGCGTGGTTCATGACCATCGCCCATACGGATGACGATATCGCGCAAACGCTCGATGCTGTTGACCAAGCTTTCAAAACCATGAAAACTCGCTAAAATGGCTTCTCATGTGTTATCTGTTACGGGTTTTGTATTGCATGAACCCACCCCGACTTCCATTGGAGGAAATACAATTGAGAGCGCCAAAAAGGGCTCTCAACTCGCTTTATCGCTCCTCAAACGCACAAAAACTCCAAACCTACAGCTTTAAGCGACGTTTCCGCGCTCTCAGCTTTAAAACAATGGAAATATCCAATGAAATCTGAGATTTCACACTTTTTAGGGCACCTCCATTGGATTTCTCCAATAGAACCATTTTAACCCCATGACTAACAGAGGCTCTTGTAGTTGTTGTTGTTGTTGTTGTTGTAGTTGTTGTTGTAGTTGTAGTTGTTGTTGTAGTTGTTGTTGTTGTAGTTGTTGTTGTTGTTTTGGTTTTGGTTTTGGTTTTGGTTTTGGTTTTGGTTGTGGTTCTTTCTCTGTTCTTGCTCTGGCTCTTGATCTAACTCTAGCCTCCATCATTCTCACAATCTCAACGACTTTCACAAGCTTAAACAGCTCCAACTTCTACCACTACATGTCTCAGAAACGAACTATGATCCTATATGGATTGTAGTTCGTTCGTATTTTAAGAGTACCCCAAGCCATGAGAAATATGGTTTTATTCACCAGTATGCAAAAAAGGTAACGCTTACATTTGTGATTTCGATCTGCAACTATTGTCGGATGAACTTTTTCATGCTATTCTAAGAGTACTTTTACCCTTTTCGCGAAATGTCTTGTTTTCATAGTATTTTCCTAGAAAGTTAGGGCATGATTTACAAATTCTTTGCCGATTTTTGTGTGTAATGCCTTACTTTAATACAGGTCGATTAGAGCCTCATTTCGGGGAGATTATCTCCTTAAAATTGGTATGCCATTCAATTATATTGCATTTTTATTCATAATCTTGCATATTTCGGTTTTGACTCCTTTGTGGGTAATTCCTTGAAAATGCTAGGGTTGCGGGCTCATCAATGCCAGAATGCAAGAAGCGTAGTGCAAGAGGAGTTTAAATTTGTATGGGAGGTGACGGTCAGGCGACTGACCTGAGCAATGAATGAAATTATGCGTAATGAAGGCCGTTTTCAAGATCTACTAGGCACCGAACACGACAGCTGCGGTATTATTTGTATTATTGAAAAGAATGGTCACCCTTCCCATGATAACATCCAAAAAACGATTGATGCCCTCGTAAAAATGGAACATCGTTCGGGTTTTATCCACGGTGAAGGCGACGGTTGCGGTATTTTAACGGATATTCCACGTGCTCTTTGGGAAAAGAAATTAACAGATGCGGGTCAAGACGGCAAACTTGCCTACGACAACCGTTTTTCTATTGGACATATCTTTGTTCCCCGCAAGCTTGACCTGACCGTTGCTCAGATTCAAGACGGTATCCGCGAGCTCTTTGCTTCCCATGATGTATCCATCATTTTGGAGCAAGAGAATGAAGTGCACAGCAGCGTCCTTGGACCTAACGGCCTAAACGATGAGCCTACTTTCTGGCAAATCGCAGCGATTAGCAACAAAACAGAAGGCCAGGTAGCTGATCACCTTTATGAACTGCATATCGCAATCGAAGATAAATACAACGTTCACGTAGCAACTCTAAGTAATGTAACATCTGCTTACAAAGTGCTTGGAGCGGCAAGTATCCTTCCTAAATACTTCAAAGATACGTGTGATGCTTTATTTGCTTCCCAAGTTACAATCGGTCACAACCGTTATTCCACAAACACCTTGTCCAGCTTCTTCCGTGTACAACCGTTCTCGCTGCTCGGGCACAATGGTGAAATCAACACGATTAAGAAACTTCGTATCGAAGCAGACATGGTTGGTGTTCCGCTCGTAAGCGGCGGTTCTGACTCCCAAGATATGAACAGAACGATTGAAACGTTCATTCATCGCTTTGGCTTGTCTCTTTTTGAAGCGATGGAAATGGTATTTCCTCCTATTATTAATGAAATGAAACAGTTCCGTCCGGAACTTCAAGATCTTTATGTGTACTACCGTCAAGTATGGGGTCATTTTGCCCAAGGTCCTGCGGGTATCGTTTCTCGTTATGGCAACGAATGTATTTTCAGCGTGGATGCGCTTGGTCTTCGTCCGGTATGGATGGTTGAGAGCGATACTTCCTTATACTTCTCCTCGGAGCAGGGTGTTATTACGGTTGGCGAAATGGTCGCTGATCCGAAACCAATTGCACCAGGTGAAAAAGTGGGCGTTGTGCTTACACCAGGTGAACACGTTCAAGTTATTCCTTACCATGAAGTACAAACTTTAGTGTACGAGCGCGCTAGCAAACGTCTGAATATTGGCGGACTTCACAAATATCTGAACCATGTTAAAACAGATACTCAAGCTGAACTTAATGAGAACATTGTAGCGACAGACCAATTGTATAGTGCATTTGGTTGGGATCGTGACGGTATTCAACATATCGAAACGATGTCTGAAACAGGTGCTGAACCTATCCGCTCCCTGGGTCACGATTCACCTCATGCTGCTCTTGCTTGGGAACGCCAGAACGTGCCTGACTTCATTAAAGAAAGCGTAGCTGTTGTTACGAATCCTGCGATTGACCGTGACCGTGAGATGGAGCATTTCTCCACCCGCATCATTGCCGGCACTCGGACTCCTGTTTATGCACAAGTAGATAACAACCTGCGTCTTGAGCTTCTGGCACCACTTGTACTCGAAGGTACGAATGGCGTAGATAGCGAAGAGCACCTGTCACAACCTTCTTATGAGCAATTGTTGGCCCTGTTCCGTGCACAAGGAGATAACGCTGTAGCCGTGCTTTCCAGTACTTTCGCTCGTGGAACTTCTCTGAGTGATGGCTTGGATGCTCTAGCTGCTGCTGCGATCGCTGCTGCCCGCAATGGTGCTGCACTGATAGTTCTTGACGATGCAGAAGCTCATCAAAATGACCGTTTGTGGCTGGAACCGCATCTTGCCATTTCCAAAATCGATATCGCACTTCGTGCGGAAAAACTCGGTTTCGGCGACAACTTGCGCCGCCATGTTACTTTAATCCTGCGTTCCGCTGCGATTCGCAGCTTGCATGATATCGCTGTAGCTTGCGGTCTTGGCGCAGACGTAATCTCACCATACCTGTTGTTCTCAACGGCATCTGATAAAGAAGGCCATGCTGCAGCAGCACGTAAAGTGTATGCAGCACTGACTAAAGGTCTAGAGAAAGTTATTTCCACGATCGGTACTCATGAGCTTCGCGGTTACACACGTTTCTTCTCCTCCATCGGCTTCCATCCGGAAGTTGCTGAAGTATTAGATATCGTGAACTACCTCGGTAGCGAAAAAGCGGGAACTGGCTTTGCCCAGCTCGAAGCTGATGCCGAATTACGTTATACAGACTATACAAATCCAAAAGCAAAAGCAGCGAAAAACTTCCGTTTCTTCCAACGTATGTGGAAAGCACTAGGCGACGCCGCTTCAGGCGCTGCTCCTTATAGCGACTACCGCGACAAGCTGCGTGAAGAAGAGAAGAAGAACCCGATTTCCATTCGTCACATTGCTGGATTCAACATTGACAAAGCACTAAGCGAAGGCCGCAAGGCACTCGATCCGTCACAAGTTGATATCTCCATTGGCGGTCATTCCTTGCCGATGCTGATTTCTTCGATGTCATTTGGTTCACAAAATGAAACAGCTTTCCGTGCCTACGCTGAAGCCGGCGAACGCCTGAACATGGTTACCATGAACGGCGAGGGCGGAGAGATTAAAGATATGCTCGGCCGTTACAAAAAAACGCGCGGTGCGCAAGTCGCATCCGGACGTTTCGGTGTTAACGTAGAATTAGCTAACGCGGTCGCTTTCCTTGAGATCAAAATCGGTCAAGGGGCTAAACCGGGCGAAGGCGGTCACTTGCCAGGATCCAAAGTAACAGCGAAAATCGCTGCTGCTCGTAATGCAACGATTGGTTCTGACCTGATCTCTCCTTCTAACAACCATGACATCTACTCGATCGAGGATTTGGCGCAAATCATTTCCGAGCTTAAAGAAGGTAGCGGTCGTAAAGCGAAAATTATCGTTAAAATCCCGGTTGTACCAGGTATCGGTACGATTGCGGTTGGTGTAGCGAAAGCAGGCGCTGACGTTATCACGCTTTCCGGTTTTGACGGCGGTACAGGTGCGGCTCGTATTCACTCCTTGACACACGTTGGTCTTCCAACAGAGATCGGTACGAAGCTTGCTCACGTTGCTTTGATTGAAGCTGGTCTTCGTCACCGCGTTGAGCTGTGGTCCGATGGCGGTCTGAAATCAGGCTCTGACGTTGTTAAAATGGTTATGCTCGGTGCGAACCGTGCAGGTTTCGGTAGTATCGCGATGCAATCGATCGGCTGTACAACTTGCCGCGGCTGTCATTTAGATACTTGTCACGTTGGTATTGCTACACAAATCGATTCCATGGAAGAAGCGGAAGAAAAAGGTCTTCGCCGTTTCGTACCTCGTCAATTCGATGTAGCTGTAGACAGCTTGGTTCGTTTGTTTGGTGGTATTGGTGAAGAAGTACGTGAAGTCGTTGCTTCCCTTGGTTTCAAAAGCTTACAAGAACTCGTTGGCCGTTCCGATCTATTGGAACAAATCAGCCACGTAGATCGTATTGATTTATCCGATATCCTTCGTCCAGCTCCGCTGCAGTTCATCTCTGCTGCTGAAAGAGCTATCGATGAAGCAGCTGTATCATCCGATATCCGTATCGCGGCTGGTGCTGAAGGTCAAGAATTCTTCCCGGATTCCTTGGCTCTGGATGCTCCAATCGTACGTAACTGGTCCAAAGTGGATGCCGAGTCCCGTATTCTAGGAGCTCGTTACTCCAGCCATCGCGTAAGAGATCGCTTCGACGGAAGCTACGATGCATTACCGACAGTTACATTGAACTTCATTGATGGTTCCGTACCAGGAAACGGTTTGGCTGCCTTCAATGCTCGCGGCGTAGATATTACCGTTCATGGCGGCGCTGAAGACGGTCTTGGTAAAATGGCCTTCGGTGGTAAAGTCGCTATCGTTAAAGCACTTGGCAAAAACAATACCTTCATCAACGGCAGCGTTGGTAAATCGTTCGGTTACGGCGCGCAAAAAGGTTTGTTCTTAATCCAAGGCAGCGCAGATACTCGTGCATGTATCCGTTTCTCCGGTGCTGACGTTGTATTCGGCGGCGAAATTACGACACCACTTCAAGATGAACTAGGCGGACTTGCCGCTCGTGCAAACCTTAAAGGCTTCGCATTTGAGTACATGACAAACGGTCGCGCCGTTGTTATGGGCGATCCAGGTCCATGGATCTGTGCAGGGATGACAGGTGGCGTAATCTACCAACGTCTTGTACCAGAAATGGGTCTAGATCAAGCAGCAATCGAACGGCGTATCGCGAAAGGCGCCAAAGTGAAACTTGAAGCCATTGGCGTACAAAGCAAAAAAGATCTTACCGAATTGCTTACAGCTTACCACGCTGAGCTTGCTAACTCCGGCCAAACCGAAGCAGCAGCTAAAATCGAAGGTTTGCTCAGCAATCTTGAAGCTAACTTCATCCGGATCTCCCCGGTCAACATGCAAGCTGACCAATCCGTTGCTACGGAATAGTTCAAACAAAAAGCTCCGCGGGACCTTAGCAGGTCTTGCGGAGCTTTTTTTCATAGGAACAATTTGCATCGGGTGCATAAAATATGCTCAACCATCGCATTTTATTAAGTAGCGTCACCCATCCGCATACCATAGGAGGTTTTTAGCTATGAGCCACTCGAAACGCCGCGATGAAGCAGCATGGAAAAGCCGCAAACAAGCTCACAATCCACATGGTAAGGTGAAGTCTCTGGAGGAATTCGCCAGTGAATATGAAGCGGAACAGAAGAAGTAAGTAACTCCCCTCCCCCGTCGAAAGAGGGACCAACACAAAGAACCCGGTAATCTCGTTTCTAATGAAACGCGGTTATCGGGCTCTTTGGTATCCATGCACTAGGAAGTCCTAAGATGACATTTAGTATGACAAGCGAATGAGTACGGTTTTAATCTCAAACGGCGTAAAGGAAAGCAGGTAGTGGCCGTCATCGCCTTTCAGCGGCTCCAATGGGTTTTCCATCAAATCCGCTAGCAACGCCTCTCGGTGAGGAAGATGAACCGAAAACTTGATATCGCCATTCGCTCCCGATGTTTCGTAAAGGCGAACCACGAGAGCGTCTTCGTCCTCCGCTTTTTTCACCGCTTCAATCATGACCTTGGCACCTTCAATCTCGAAACCGGAATACTTCTTCGGCAGTCCGCCTTCTTCGGCACTCGCCAAGACCGCGGATATCGGAGCATTTAATTCATAGCCTTGCTTGAAGACTTCGGCTTGGATGAAATCCCCTTCATGCGGCAATATGGCGTATACGAATTGATGGTGCGCCCTGTCGCAAGTCGGATCCGGATACGATGGACTGCGAAGTAAGTTAATATCCAAAACGTTGCCGTTAACACTATAGCCATACTTGCAATCGTTCAAGAGAGCGACACCGAAGTCCGCTTGGGAAAGGTCGATCCATTGATGGGCGCATATTTCGTCCTTAGCGTAATCCCACAGCGTATTCCGATGGGTCTGTCGTTTGAGATGACCGAATTGAATTTCGCAATTCACTAGATCGGTATACACGTTGACTGGGAAAGACGCACGCAGCATTTTGCTGTCTTCCTGCCAATCGACATCCGTTTCAAAATCTATTCGTTTGCTGCCCACCATCAGACTGATTTTCTGCGTGAGCACCGAGTTACCGTAGTGATACTCCTGCTCAACCACTGCTTTTGGTCCGCTAACGTAAGTCTTCGATTGCATGAGCTTCATCTGCGCAGGTTTCGTTCCCGCATAATCCTCAGGGAAATCCCAAGCGTCGCCGTCATCATAATAAATGGATAACGCGTTCCCTGCTTCGCCGGCAGCGATAACTTCTCTATCCAACTCTTTATCGAAGATCGATAGAATGCTTCCATCCGGTCCGAACGCTACCTTGATCAACTCGTTCTCAAGTGTATCGCTCACAGCTGTTACTTCGAATGAGGAGACTGGAGCTAGCGCTGCCGAGTCTATAACCTGATAGCCCATAGCAGGAGTCGTGACCTGTATCCATTGATTATCTAGCTGCATCCATTCGCTGCGCTCCCATGGAAGGGAGTTGAAGATGACCATCGGACGTTCTGTTCCCTGCGTCCATATGGAGGATGCAAAACCGCGGTACATTTGATCGGTTAGCTCCGTTACTCTAGCTAGTAAAATTTCGTATCGCGCAAGGGATTCGTCGAATACACGCTTAATAGAAGAACCAGGCAAAATATCGTGGAATTGGTACAACAGCACTTCCTTCCAGATCGCTTCAAGCTCCTCGGACGGATATTCGCTACCGTACGCGAAATGGAGCGAAGCAGCGAATTCCAGCTCCCTCAACGACTTCTCAATCTTCCGGTTATATCGTTTATTGCGGGCTTGGCTGGTGAATGTCCCTTGGTGCTTCTCTAGGTAGAGCTCACCTTTCCATGTCTTATATTTCTCTTTATTCATAGCCAGCTTCTCGAAAAAGTTCAGGGCAGGCTCCTGTTTCACCGGAATAAGCCCTTGGAGATTCTGCTCACGCTGAAGGCGCTCCAGGTGCTCTTCTCCTGGCCCGCCGCCGCCGTCTCCGATTCCGAACACGACAAGGCAATGGTCGGATACGTTTTTATCCAAGTAATCTCTTTCAGCTTTAAGAATCGACCTTGGCAACGCAGGGCCATTGTAAGTATCTTCTGGCGGCAAATGCGTCAACACGCGGCTTCCGTCCAGCCCTTCCCAGAAAAACGTATGATGCGGATGATCATTATGGACGTTCCACGACAGCTTCTGCGTCATCACATACTCGACCCCGGACTTCTGCAGAAGCTGCGGCAAGCTGGCCGAATAACCAAAAATGTCTGGAACCCACAGCATCTTCATATCTTGACCGAATTCCTGCTGAAAAAAACGTTTCCCGTAGAGGATTTGCCTTACAAGCGCTTCTCCTCCCGCAAGATTGGAATCCGGTTCCACCCACATGGCTCCTTGTACTTCCCAGCGCCCTTCTGCAATGCGCTGCTTGACCTCAGCATATAATTTGGGATGCTGCTGCTTGATCCACTCATATAATTGAGGCTGACTGGCTCCGAATACATAATCGGGATACTGCTCCATCATCCGCAGTGCGGTGGCAAAAGTCCGCGCCCCTTTGCGGTAAGTCTCACGAATAGGCCACAGCCACGCCAGATCGATATGCGCGTGTCCAATCGCTGTAGCCGTCAGTGTTGGATCCCCTCCTTGCTTGCTTAATTGCGGACTCAGAATACGTCTAGCCTGCGCCACGTTCTCATCCGACATATCCCTGAGCAGTAGATGAACATCATAAAGGGCCTGAAGGATACGCGCTCTTCTTGCAGATTGGTCCTCTAGATGCTTGGCCAGATCGAGCAGCACCTCATAATCGTAAAATAGCCGTCTCGTTTCCTCACGGCAGATGGCTATTTGAGCCTCCTTCAGCGTTCCGCTCCGGTAACGCCCAAACAAATCGTTATTGCCAGCGTCAGCCCAGAGATCGATAATTTCTTCCCCCGATGCGCTGGAAGCGATCTGTACGACGCGTTTGCCTGGCAAGCCAAGCGTTAAGTCAAACTCCGAATTCACGTTTGTGAGCCCTTGCGTCGGTGTTCCTTCCTCATCGACAAGGCATAGCTCTCCGTTGACATCAAGCAGCAGCACGACCTTGCTTCCCGCAGCCGATCGCGGCACTTGACCCTGGAAATGAAACCAAGCGCAATCCCACAGCTCCCCCCACTTTTCTCCTGGGCGAACTTCAAGACGTTGTCCCGACATTCTTCGCTCGAAAGATACGGGCTCCTTCGTTACGTATGCGATGGCCGACAAGGGAGCTACCTGCATGTAGATATGATTTTCGATTCGATTTAGCGTGTGCTTAAGGATTTCCACCTTTATTGGCGTGTATGGCATGTAGAGCTGCACCGTCCTTTGATCATTATGTATAAAGATAATGTTTAATGTTATACGCCTTTTATTGCTTAAACACATATGTCAATAATTAATATATCATATATATCAATTATTTTAATGTTTTGAGCAGAAAAATACAAGCAAAAAAACTGACCTCGGCAGCAAGCCATAGATCAGTCTCTTTCGTCCTCTTATAGATAAGCCCGATCTTCGGACGTACCCCGCGATTCGTAGTCGGTGATTGAACTGGAACGCTCTTCGATCTGGGAATATAAGTCTCCGGAATGCCCTTAACAAAAGTCCCTCGGCTCGGAATACGGTAAATCCAACCTTCCCGACTCATATCAAATATAGCATATAGCACTAAGTACCTTCCAAACCATTTCCGCCAGACCTCCTTTGAGCAAATTCACACCGATAACGGGACCAGCGCCCATAAGTGGATGCTGATCCAGCAGTAATTATAGTGCCCATTTGTTGCGAAATGGCCTGTATAGGACAAAATTGTTGTATATTACGCAACAACGAAGGGAGAACGGCTAGATTTAGGCAGCAATTGTTGCACTTTTTACAACATCATTCAACCGCGAATATGGATTTTGGAATCTCCCCCCTTTCATAATTCCAAAGAGGTAAGGCTGCAAAATCACATTAAACCCACTCATACGTATCCGTTAGATGTTCCCCTACAAACGCAGTTAACTCGCCCAGTGTGAATATACATAACTCGTGCATAGCCCGGGTGCAAGCGGTGTAGAACAGCTTGCGTTCGTTTTCATATCCGTACTGATGATGGGAACCATCATAGATGAGTACGGCATCGAACTCTACCCCCTTCGCCAGATACGAAGGGATGACTAGCACGCCCGACTCGAAGGTCGGGCTATGTTTGGTGATGAGCCCCAGAGGCACTTGCAGCTGTGGCTCAAGGGCTTGGTGCGCGAGCTCGCTCTCGCTCGCGGTCTTGGCGATGATCGCGATGGAGGCATAGCCTTCGCCTAGCAGCCGATCAATCTCGGCTGCCAGCAGGCTATGCAGCGATCCGCGATCGCTGACCTTGATCACCCGCGGCTTTGCGCCGCTGCGGGTGAAGGGCTCTATGGCATCGCCGCCAGGCACGATGCCGCGAGTGAACTCCACGAGCTCGCGCGTGGAGCGGTAACTGCGGTGCAAACGGATAACCTCCGTTTGCTCCGGCCCATACAGAGCGGCGATCGGATCGATTTCGCTGTACGCGGAAGCGTGCGAATAGATCGCCTGGTTCAGATCTCCGAGCGCTGTCATCCGGCAGCGCGGGAAGAGCCGTTTCAGGTAAGCCAGCTGAAACGGGGAATAATCCTGCGCCTCGTCGATGATGACGTGGCGCACGGAGCCGTTCGTCTGGAAGCCGCAGACCGCTTCCATCATGTATAAGAACGGCGTCGCGTCCTCATACGGCAGCCTGGCCTGCGCCAGTTCCTTCAGCGTCCGCTCGCAGATAGCCGACCAATAGGGCGGCTTATTCCCTATAGGACTCCACTGATTCTCTATCAGACTCCCCTGATTCTCTATAGGTCTCCACTGATTCTCAATCGGACTCCCCTGCCCTGCTTTCACTTCATGATCGGGTTCCTCTTCACGAATCTCTCCACGAAACAATTGCCCATACAATCCTCTCAGATCTACAAACTTGAGCCGCTTCACAGCGTTCCGTACTGGTTTCAAATGCTCCTTGATAACGTCACGTGCAAGCAGCACCCTCTCCTGATCAAAATCATCAAATGTGACTCCCTCCCCCCGCTCCATTTTACGCAGCCGTAAATAGGCAAGGTGGTACTCTTCACTACTGAGAAGTTCAATCTCCTCCTCAACCCAAGCTTCTTCCAGCTCAAGCTCTGCAAAGAGCTCTAGCTGTTCCAGAATCCAGCCCCGCATCAATTCCAATCGGTTCGGCAGCCGAATGGACGGATCATAGCTGTAAAACCGCTCCACCAATCGAGCAGCGCTCAGGACTTCCTTTTCACGAAACTTAATAGAGTTAAATAGCATATCTGTATGCATCAACCGCTCCTGATAAGCATGAATGACAGTTAGGAACTGGGGCGATGACTTATAATGAATTCCGCTTAAACGAGCATTGTAAGCACATTCCTCATCCCCCTGTGGAATTTGCTCCTGGGCCCTCTCCCCATTTTCAGATGAACGTTCCCGCGCTAACACATACTCCAATTGCGTGAATGAGTCCTCCACATCAAACTCTTCACCCAATCGATGCTCCAAATAGGCCTGATAGGTCGTTTGCTGCATGTTTTCTTCGCCTAATTCCGGCAATACCGTGGATACATAGTGATTGAAAAGCGGATTTGGTGAAAATAGCACCATCTGGTCTGAACTCAGCTGATCTCGATGCTTATATAGTAAGTAGGCGACTCTTTGCAGAGCAGCCGAAGTTTTCCCACTGCCAGCTACCCCCTGCACGATGAGCATGCGTGCTTTGTCGTTCCGAATAATGCGGTTTTGTTCTTTTTGAATCGTCGCCACGATTGTCTTCATTTGCGCATCAGAACTTCGACTGAGCACTTGCTTCAACAATTCGTCTCCGATCGTCACTCCAGTATCAAACATCAGCTGAATTCGGCTGTCGCGAATAACAAATTGGCGTTTCAACAGCATTTGTCCCTCTACAATGCCGTTCGGTGTCGTAAAGGCTACTTCACCAGGCGCATAATCGTAATAAAGGCTGGATATGGGCGCTCGCCAATCATAAACCAGATAGTGATCCTCCTGCTCATCCAAAAAGGCAGCAATCCCAAGATAAATGGCTTCTCCTTGTCTCTCATCTCGTTCGGTGAAATCGATTCGGCCAAAATAAGGGGAATACACAAGTCTTTTTAACTTGCCTAAAGCTATTGTTGCCTGTCGATGCGTACGTTCTCTCTCAGATAGCACCTCCGCTTGCTGCCGCATACTTGCAATCGATTCTGCCGCGTCTTCCGACGTACTTAGATCCATGGTGACTTCATCCCAATAATGCTTGCGAATCTCAACAACATCCGATTGAACCTTGCCGACCTGATCCTCTAACCCTGTAATTCTTATGCAGATCTTTGCTGTAACTTCTTGAACTCTTTGTTCCTCTGCTGCCCAATCCTGCTCAGTTAGATTCATTGCAACACCTCTTTTCAGACATGTAAAACGCAAATTTGACACGAAGGCTGTCTTGATGCTATAATTATATTAGGATAATAATGTTATTTAATACATTTTTTCCTAATCACTCTTTATCATATCAATTCGCTTGCCTAAAATCAACAAATAAACCCAAGAGCTTGTGCGCTTGGGTTTTTCTGCGTTTTTATAGAAATGCCATAGCTGTAATTAATAGCCATGAAGTTCACGAATTCGCTCCACAGCCCGTACATGGTGCCTAGCATGTCCTGACATCATTTTGAGCAATCTAGCAACCGACTCTTCGCGATTATTTGTAGTTATAACTGTCCGCTCAAGCGCACCAGGCAGATGTTCACATAATCCAAGGATATGCTGTCTCAAACTACGAAACAGCTGCACTTCGTATGCAATCGGCCTCGTGGCATAATGAAGACTAATACTCCAATCATCCTGTGAAAAATGATTCCCTTGGTAGGTACGCCCCGGCTCTGCTAAGGCAAATTTCACTTTGTGGATCGTGACTAATTCCAAATCAATCAGGTGCAGCACTTGTTCACGAATCGACCATTTACCCGGCGCTTCCGTTAAACTGAGCTGTTCATCAGACAGGCCATCTACGGCACATTCCAACTCAACTATCCCATCAGCGAACATCTTCATAATTTCATCATCCGAAGCAAATAGTTCCTCCCAGAAAACGAAGGTATACCCATCATCGGCGGGAACAAAAACCTTCCGAATATGTCCCGTTTCTTCTTCTTTTCTCAGCTCATTCCATCCGTTTTCTTGCAAGCTTTTTTCCACTTCGTTAACGGAGCTAACCCCAATATAAATGAGATCTCCCGCTTGCGGGCTTGTGGGCTTAGGCTGCAACCAACGAGTTAGGTAAGCCTCTTGTCGCTCATGCTCCTGCTTGGTTAGCTGACCTCTCTGTTTCAATACAACTTCATCGTTCAACCAAATGCGAAGCAATGCTGCATGGCTCTCAGGAGCCGACTCCACCAATTCCCAACCAAGCTGTCTTGTATAGAAAGACACCGACTTCTGAAGATTATCGACCTGCAGCAGCAGCTTCGCTTTGCCATGATTCATCGTCTCTTTCCTTTCATCAATCAAAACTACCTTCGAGGGGAAGCAAGTAATTGTCATAGATATGATTTACCAACATTCATGTTTCAAAAAAATACGCTCCGTCATCATTTCGACGGAGCGTGCGCATTTCCTACTTCTTGGCCGCTTGGTAGGCCTCGATGTATTGAGCCGCCTTCTTGGCGACAAGGCTGTAATTACCAGTTTTAACGGCTTCGCTAGTCAAATCGGAACCGATACCGACAGCAACAGCGCCGGCCTGGATCCACTCGCCGAGGTTGCTCAGCGAGACGCCGCCAGTCGGCATGATGTTCGCTTGCGGCAGCGGACCTTTAATGGCCTTAATCATCGCGGGCGAGTAGAGATTGCCCGGGAAGAGCTTGACGATATCGACGCCGAGCTCAAGCGCCGTCTGAATCTCTTGAATCGTCATGCATCCTGGCATGACGGGCACTCTGTAACGGTTGCAGAGCTCAACCGTTTTCGGGTTAAGCGATGGGCCGACGACGAACTCGGCCCCACTGAGGATCGCGGCACGCGCCGTCTCGGGGTCAAGGGCTGTGCCCACCCCGATGATCGCGTACTTGGCCGCGTCCTGCGCTGTGCTCGAGTAGCGCTTCGCGAGCTCCTCGATAGCGCGCAGCGCGAAAGGCACGGTCATTGTGACCTCGATGACCTTAATACCGCCGGCAATGGCTTGATCGGCCATTTCCACGACTTCTTCTGGCGTATCGCCACGTAGAACGGCAACGACACCTTCACTTGATATTTGTTGGATAAGTTTAATTTTTTTCATTAGAATCTACACCCTTCTTTTTCAAGCATTTAACGTTCTATATGTTTAACATCGTTAAGTACGGCATCCACTTGTTCCCAAGTCGGAGCGCCTTCCCAGTCCCCTTCGGTCTGAACGATCAAGGAACCCACGAGATTACCGATGCGCACAGCTTCCGCATATTCATACTCTTTTAACAAGCCAACCAAAAAGCCCGCACAGAAACCATCACCCGCTCCAACGGTATCCACCACATGCTCCGCTTTGAAATATGGAACTGCTGTAACGCTATCTGAGTTTACGACGTACGTCTCATTCTCTCCGCCTTTGACAATCGATATCGCTGATAATTCACGCAGCTTGCTCACGATAACATCCCAGTCCTCTGTCTGGTAGAGCAGCTTCAATTCATCTAAACCAGGTAAGAAAATATCAGACAGCTTAGCCAGTTCTAACAGCACAGGACGCGCATCTTCAATACTCCAAAGCTTCAAACGCAAATTAGGATCAAAGCTGACCTTGACGCCATGTTTACGAGCCATCCGAATAGCTTCGAAAGCCGCCTCTTTACAAGATTCGCTTAAGGCAGGAGTGATGCCTGTGATATGCAGGATTTTGGCCCCAGCGATATAAACCTCGTCCAAATGCTTCGCACTCATCTGACTCGCTGCTGAATTTTTGCGATAGTAGTAGACAGACGTTTTGCCCATAAGTACTTCACGCATCATCAGCCCCGTAGGAGCTTCTGCTGTCAACTCAGCACGTGAAACATCGACGCCTTCACCACGGATTTTTTTGAAAATCATGCGACCTAATGGATCTTTACCTAACCGTCCGAACCAGCCGACCTTGCCTCCAAGCCGTGATATACCAATAGCTACATTACTTTCGGCACCACCAAACAAGCTGTGAAGCTCAGATGAATATTCCAACCCCTTGCCACCGGAGGGCATGAGCAGTGCCATCGTTTCCCCAAATGTGATGATATCCGGGCCAGATCCTGAATGTGATTGTGTATTTGACGTCATAAAAGCTCTCCATCCATTTTCCCGATTACGCCTGTGCGTGTCCAGTTAATTGAAACGTTTAAATAAACGATATATCTCATATTATAGTGCATGTTAGGCGTTTATACCAGACTTGACTTACCGTGCACAAAGCATCTCAACAAACTTACTCCTTCTCTCCCCTCCTGATCATATCGCAGAAAAAAGAGAGCCACATTGTGACTCTCTTCTTCATGCTTGCATCTATTCGATTAGACCAATTACTCTTTTTTCTGCTTGTATCCCATTCAACAAGAAAATCTTGTGAGCTGCTCAAGCTTTACAAACCTGTCGCTCCCGCTCCAGCCAACTCCTGCTGAAGTTCTTCATGAATTTGACCATTGGTAGCAAGCACATTTCTTACGGCAAGCCGGTATGGATTCCCAGCCGTATCGCTTACTTTACCGCCGGATTCTTGAATCAACAACGAGCCTGCAGCAATATCCCATGCGTTGAGACCAATCTCCCAGAACCCGCTTAATCGTCCTGCTGCGACGTAAGCCATATGCAGCGCTGCTGATCCACCCGAGCGAAGATTCCTTACCTTCGGGGCCAAAGCCAGCGTCCCTTTGAGATTGATCGGGAGCGCGCCGTCACGGTCCGCAGGAAAGCCGGTTGCCACCAAGCTCTCGGATAGCTTGTTATCGAGCGAAACCTTCGTCTTATTGCCGTGCATATAGGCGCCTTTCCCTTTTTCAGCGACGAACAGCTCGTCACGTGAAGGGTCATAGACGACACCTACAATAATTTCACCCTTATGTGCCAGCGCAATCGAAACGGAGTAGAACGGAAAGCCGTGAACAAAGTTCGTCGTCCCATCAATTGGATCCACGATCCAGAGATACTCCTCATCACTCATCGCCTGAAGTGCTTTGGCCGAAGCCTCTGGTCCAGGCTCCACGCCTTCCTCACCAAGAATGGAATGATCTGGGAAATGAGTCATAATCAAATTACGAATTAGCTTCTCCGAACCTTTATCCACCTCAGTGACCAAATCTTGAGAGGAGAACTTCGTATCCACGCGATTAATGTCCCCCAGCTTGCTCTTAATCCATTGCCCAGCCTTAGCTGCCGTATTAATGGCCACCGCTGTAAAGCTCTTACTGCCCACCACGAAAGGCTCCACCTTACTTTCAACCATTTATATCAACTCTTTCTTTTCATTAATTTAATTGGTAACTCCAGTATAGTAAATTATACGTTTTAAATACTAGTGCGTTTCATCCCAAAATATTCGTATTATTTTACATTTCAACTAGAATCAGCCTGTCTTTTGCGTAAAAAAAACCGTATTACCCATAAGGCAATACGGAATTTCTTAGTATGGGGGTTTAAATGCCAACGATATGATATCCACCGTCCACATAGATAACTTCACCCGTGATACCGCGGGAAAGGTTACTCATCAAGAACATCGCTGTGTCGCCTACTTCGGCTGTATCCGTTGTTTTGCGCAGCGGCGCTTTCTCTTCCACTTGGCGCAGGATGGAGTTGAAGTCTTTGATGCCTTTGGCTGCTAAGGTACGAATCGGGCCAGCGGAGATACCGTTGACGCGAATGCCGAATTGACCGAGGTCATTCGCCAGGTAACGCACGCTAGCTTCCAGCGCTGCTTTGGCAACACCCATGACGTTGTAGTTCTTCATCGCGCGCTCAGCGCCGAGGTAGGTCATCGTCATGATGCTGCCGCCCTCTGTCATCAGCGGGTAAATCCGTTTCGATACAGCTACAAGGGAGTAAGCGCTGATGTCATGTGCTAATGCGAAACCATCACGCGATGTGTCAACGAATAGCCCGTCCAGCTCTTCGGTTTTAGCAAAAGCAATACTATGTACGAGACCGTGAAGCACACCGAATTTCTCTTTGAGTGTAGATGCAAGTGTTTCGATCTCAGCATCCGCAGTTACGTTGCAAGGCATCAAGGTTGAGCCTGGAATCGTGTCTGCGAGCTTGCGAACGCGTTCCTCAACACGCTCATTTTCAAACGTAAAAACAAGATTGGCTCCTTGTGCCGCTAAGGATTGAGCAATAGCCCAAGCGATGCTGCGGTCATTGGCAACACCCATTACAAGTATATTTTTTCCGGTTAACAATTGACTCATGGTATTAAGAGACCCCTCTCACAATGGATTGTGCGTCGTTCATTCCCACTCTCCAAAGTACCCCATTTTGTCTAACAATTCAAGAATTAAATCTGAATGGCTATAGCTGGATGGAGGCTTGATCGATAACCGAAACTCCCTCTTGCATTTTGAGGTCTTCCATGAGGCGAAATAACGCACCATCTTTCATCTTCGCTTCAATCATGATATCGAGATTTGGCGTGGTTGGCGCAATCGCACGCAGGAATGCGAAAAGAGGACCTACCTCCACGTAATCAGCATGACTTCTTAGATCCGTTTCACTTTTTGGACTTGAAACATGAATTTTCGGCGGGAGTACGTTTGCCGCCTGTTCCGACTGCTCACTCTCCTGTCTCGACCACGTTTGTCTGATCCGCGGCCAGAGATCTATCGCATCTTCCCCGTTGTTATTGACCGCATGATGATGAATATCCAGCACCATAGGCGCTCCCACCTTCTCTGCAATATCGAGTGTCTCTTGCGCAGTAAAGGTTTTATCATCATTCTCAAGTGTAATCCGCCTCTGAATGTCAGGGCGCAGCGCGGAAAAATTCTGAATAAATCGCTTAGCCGCTTTCTCTTTATCGCCGTAGGAACCACCTACATGAATATTGCACATGGCTTCCATACCCAGCCCCATCGCGTTAAGCATAGCAGAATGCCGCTCTAGATCTTCTACCGATTTCTGCAGTACATCTTCCTTTGGCGTACTCAGCACGGTGAAATGATCCGGATGAAAGCTTACACGCATGCCAGACTGCTTAGCGTAACTGCCAAGCTCTTGGAATTCCGCAGAAAGCGTGGTAATGGGGTCCCAGTCACCTAACATTTCATGTCCAATGAGAGGGATCAGCCTGGAGGAAAAGCGAAACACCATAATGTCATGCGCTCGGTTATGCCTAAGCAATCTAAGCGTATTATGCAGATTTTCGGCGCCAAGTCGCTCTAGCTTCCGAATGGCCGCATCTCGATCCAGAAGCTTGCTGAAGTTCGTGACTGTCATCGTTTTGGAAGGGGACGCGTTCTTGACTACCGTCGACATAGCCACATACCCAAGGCGAATAATCATGCAAGGTTAACCTCCAAGAAGAGTATGCAAGGATAAACGGCTTACATCGTCCTGTTGGACGAATGCATTTGTAAGGTTTCTGCAAAAATTCCCTTCATAGGGTACCCTCTAGAGCAGCCGCACATACACACAACTCACCTAATTTAAGATGAGATGGATGTTAAGATTTTGAAGCTGATAAAAGACGAAATCGCCAGTGGCAGCAGGCTTAACGCTAGCATACCGAACTTGGTGCCTCGATCTTCTTTTCGTAAACACATATAATTTCCGATAAACCAAACCAACAAGTATACGCAAAGTACCCCCGCAGCCATATACCGATCTTGCATCGATGGAGGCGACATAAAGCCATAAAACCCAAAGATCAGATAAATAAGTACATATGGAGTTGGTATACCTAAGCCAATATTGAAAAGCCAATAGGCAATAAACTTTCTGTCCGTCAATAACGTTTGTCTCATTCTTTTCACGCTCCAATCTGAATATCTAATACGTACATTGTAGTTCTTAGAGCTAAATAGAATAAGTACTAAGTTCTTGTAGTACCTATGGTGAGAGCGACTTTTTGCATGGAGGTACTTTTCCACCTCGCGCATTGTTTAGTGATGAAAATCATCCTTACCGAGCGCAAAACGGACTATATCGGCAACTCAGCCGAGCCTCGCACTCACAAACATGAGATAAGCCTCTAGTATAAGGTATTCAAAAAAGACACCGTCCATATCGGACGATGTCTTCTAATTTCACGCTATGCCGCTAAGCTTGCTCACCAAAAAACATCTCAAAAGCAAGTGAGGTCTGAATCCGTGACTCTTCTTCCGTCAGACGGCGAATGAGCTCCATTTCCACTTGCGTTACTTCATCTCCTTGGAAATTGATTTCCGCGATGGAGGCAACGATCCGAACAATGGCAATCGCCTGATTCTCAGGCGTGTAAGCTATGACTTTCTGACCGGTTGGGAAGACGCGGAAGCCGCTTTTCACCATTTTGCCGCGGCCGTACTCTAGAAGCTCATAGAGCTCCTGCGCGGACTTAAACTTGCAGACTGAATTAAACTCCGTTTGAAATCCCATTTGCATCTACTCCACATCAAAAGAATATTGGATATTCTGCTTCGCTGTATGCCGTTCGATAGCCAGACGTATAAGATCATCCAGCAGCTCTATGTATGGTTTACCGGTTTCTTGCCATAGCAGCGGGTACATACTGAATGGTGTAAAGCCCGGCATCGTATTGATTTCATTGATGTAGATCTTCTGATCGATTTTGCCTAAGAAAAAATCAACACGCGATAAACCACTGCCATCAACAGCCAGGAATGCTTGAAGCGCCAGCTGTCTAATCTGCTCGGACGTTTCTTCGGGGATGTCTGCAGGAATAACCATCGCTGATTTGCCGTCCATATATTTCGCTTTGTAATCGTAAAATTCGTTCGAGGATACGATTTCACCAGCAACAGAAGCAATAGGTTCATCATTGCCCAAAACGGCTACTTCGATCTCGCGGGCATCGATGTTCTCTTCAATAATGACTTTGCGATCATATTGGAAAGCGAAATTGACCGCTTCAATTAATTCTTCTTGATTTCTTGCTTTGGAAATACCGACACTGGAGCCCAGATTAGCCGGCTTCACGAAGCACGGATATCCGATAGCCGTTTCGAGCTCGACCAGATGATACGCACGGTTCTTTTCCCACTCGGTACGAGTGAAATGGCGGAAAATACACTGTGGAAGCCCTTCTTGTGCGAAAACCTTCTTCATCATGACTTTATCCATCCCGACGGCTGATGCAAGCACGCCTGCACCTACGTATGGAATGTTTGCCATTTCAAGTAATCCTTGAATGGTCCCATCTTCACCAAATGTACCATGTAAAAGCGGAAAAATAACGTCTAAGCCTGTGTCCTTCATGGCAGCTGTATTCGTTGCAGTAATAGCCACATCGCCTTTTGTCTGAATGGCCCCGAATATGGGTGCCAAAGCATTGGAAGCAGGTGCGGCTGCAGCGGTTTCTCCACTGCTAAAAGTCAATACTTCCTTGGATTCAGCCGGACCTAACAGGGGTGCACCGCTTCTCCATTCGCCCTTTTTGGATATATAAAACGGTGTGATCTCATATTTATTGAAGTCCACAGCTTTCATAACCGCCAATGCTGTTTGCAGGGACACGTCATGCTCTCCGGATTTCCCCCCATAAATTAATCCAATTCGTATTTTGCGGCTCATTACGTACCTCCGTTTAGTATTTGCGTTTACGCTTCGTATTACATTTCATCAGCAACCCGAACGAAAACGTACTTCGTCCTCTCTGTCCAAGCAGGTGAATCCTTATAAGCCCAATAACGATTACGGCTATTATATGTATGCGCATTGACCAGCGGCATCCCGTTGGCATCTTTGCCTATCACAATCGTATTGTGCTGATAGCGGCCATCGCCATCCCAGTCGTAGCTAATTGTATCCCCCGGTTGAAGCTCCCTCGGATCATTTACCGCATGCCCTTGCAGACCTCTGCGGCTATGTGAGAGGAAATTTTGCAGGCTATTGGCAACAGCCCAACTAAAGCTCCAAAGCTCTTGATTGCCTTTTTTGCCAGCATACCACCAGCCCAAATCCCTTTTCCCAGTATAGTCCATTGGAGCCCCGCCTGCAAAGAGGCATTGCGATACAAAATTCGTACAGTCGACTTCAAATTCCTCGTATTTCGGATTCGGGGTTTGCCACCAAGTTTCTGCATAATGGGCCGCTTTGGCGCGATTATAAATGATTTTGCGAGGAGCTGATTCCTGAGCACCACTGTTGAGTATACTATGATTGATATAAGGAAGTGAGGGCGCTCTGCGAAGCCCTTCCACAAAACCTTCATGATCAGGCAAAAAGACGCCTCGCTGCTTGCTCGGAAGCGACTTTTCTTCATGGAGAGGTTCTGTGTACCGGACCTGCCAGCGGTTCGCCGTGCTATCTATGAACACACGTTCAGGTTCAATACGTTCCTCCAGATGTTCGATGGACCCAATCCGATAATTTAGAAATCGATGTAATTGGATATCCGCGATTATCGCTTGGGGCGATTCTTTGACACCAGTAAGACGCAGCTTTGTTTCTCCACGCAGCAATTTAGCATCACGGTCGCGGTAACTGTTCACGAGCCTACGTACCTTGACATCCTGTTTCCGTACATAAGCGCTATCTGAGACATAAGCTTCCAAAGGTGCAGCAGAGCCATCGATCTCTGCCTGGTTCTTAGCGTGAACGTAGTTATAGAGCGCTGTTTTCCAGGACATCTTGGTATCCTCCTTAGGACGAGCCCGAATTGCTTTGAATTGATTCAATATATGACATTTTGACGGTAAAAATGATTGAAATTAATCTTTACTCATACAAAGCAAAACGCTATACTTGAAGTAGAGGGATTAATGAAATTGAGTTTCACTAGATGAAACCAATGGATGATCATATTATTGAGGAGGAATTACCCATGTCCAATAAGGACTCTTTTTCTGTGCGTAAGCAGTTAACTGTGGGAACGAAATCGTTCCAGTATTACAGTCTTCCTGACTTTGAAAATCAAGGCCACGGAACTGTTAGCAATCTGCCTGTCTCCATTCGCGTTTTGCTCGAAGCCGCTATTCGTCAATTCGACGGCCGTGCCATTACAAGTGAACATGTTAAACAAATCGCTGGTTGGGCTGAAGGCCGCGATGAAAACAAAGAAATTCCTTTCATTCCTGCTCGTATCGTTCTTCAGGATTTCACAGGCGTACCCGTCGTTGTTGACCTTGCGGCAATGCGTGCGACGATGGCACGTGAAGGCGGAGATCCAAAACGGATCAACCCACTCGTTCCTGTAGACCTTGTTATTGACCACTCTGTTATGGTCGATGCTTTCGGATCCCCGGATGCACTTGACTACAACATTAACCTAGAGTTCGAAAGAAACGAAGAGCGTTACCGTTTCCTACGTTGGGCACAAACGGCATTCGACAACTTCCGTGCTGTTCCACCTTCAACAGGTATCGTTCACCAAGTTAACTTGGAGTACCTGGCTTCCGTAGCAGCTACGAAAACGATCGATGGCGAAACTGTTGTTTACCCAGACTCCCTCGTAGGTACAGATTCCCACACTACAATGATCAACGGACTTGGTGTTGTAGGTTGGGGCGTAGGCGGTATTGAAGCTGAGGCTGGTATGCTTGGACAACCGCTTTACTTCGTAGCTCCGGACGTTGTTGGTTTCAAATTGACAGGCCACCTGGCAGAAGGCGCTACAGCAACTGACTTGGCTCTGACTGTTACACAAATTTTGCGTAAAAAAGGCGTTGTTGGTAAATTCGTTGAGTTCTTCGGTCCTGGTCTGAGCAACATTTCCTTGGCTGACCGTGCAACGGTAGCGAACATGGCTCCTGAGTACGGCGCAACAATCGGTTTCTTCCCAGTCGACAACGAAACGTTGAACTACCTGAGAAGTACAGGTCGTGACGCAGATCAAATCGCACTCGTAGAAGCCTACTACAAAGCACAAGGTATGTTCCGTACAGACAGCACACCAGATCCTCAGTTTACAGATGTAATTGAACTTGATCTTGGCTCTGTAGTACCGAGCTTAGCTGGTCCTAAACGTCCGCAAGACCGTGTAGAGCTTACGAACATGAAGGAGTCTTTCAACTCCATCATCCGTACACCTATCGATAAAGGCGGCTATGGCCTTACCGATGAGAAAATCGACGAAGTCGTTGATGTTGTTTATCCAAACGGCGAAACTGTCAAAATGAGTACAGGCGCAGTTGTCATCGCGGCAATCACTTCTTGTACAAACACATCGAACCCAAGCGTTATGCTAGGTGCTGGACTTGTAGCGAAAAAGGCGGTGGCTCGCGGTTTGAAAAAACCAGCTTTCGTTAAGAGCTCCTTGACACCTGGTTCCCTGGTTGTTACCGAGTACTTGATTAAAGCAGGCTTGCTTGAGCCTCTAGAAGCACTAGGCTTCCACGTTGCAGGCTATGGCTGCGCAACTTGTATCGGTAACTCCGGTCCGCTTCCAGAAGAAGTAAGCAAAGCCATCATCGACAACGATATGACTGTGGCTGCCGTTATTTCCGGTAACCGTAACTTCGAAGGCCGCGTACATGCTCAAGTGAAAGCGAACTACCTGGGATCACCTCCGCTTGTTGTTGCCTATGCACTTGCAGGAACAGTGAACATTGATTTGGCTAACGATCCAATCGGCTACGACCAAAGCAATCAACCTGTCTACCTCAAAGACATTTGGCCTACAAACCAAGAGATTCAAGAAGCTCTTGGAATTGCAATGAGTGCTGACATGTTCCGTGATAAATACAGCAACGTATTCCGTGCAAATGAGCGTTTCAACCAAATCGCAATTCCGGAAGGCGATCTATACGAGTTCGACAACAATTCCACATACATTCAAGAGCCTCCGTTCTTCACAGATCTGGGCACGGTTCTGGATGATATCGCAGATATTCGCAATGCCAAAACATTAGCACTCTTGGAAGATTCCGTTACAACGGACCATATCTCCCCTGCCGGTAACATCAAAGTTGACAGCCCTGGAGGCCAATACTTGATTAACCATGGTGTGAAAAAAGAAGACTTCAACTCCTACGGTTCCCGTCGTGGTAACCACGAAGTGATGATGCGCGGTACGTTCGCGAACATCCGTATTCGTAACCAAGTGGCACCAGGAACAGAAGGCGGCGTAACGACTTACCTGCCAACTGGCGAAGTTGAATCCATCTACGATGCTTCCATGAAGTATCAAGCTGAAGGCCAAAACCTCGTAGTTATCGCTGGTAAAGAGTATGGAACTGGAAGCTCCCGTGACTGGGCGGCAAAAGGTACATTCCTACTTGGCGTCAAAGCCGTTATCGCGGAAAGCTTCGAGCGTATTCACCGCAGTAACCTTGTTGGTATGGGCGTTCTTCCACTTCAATTCCTTGAAGGAAATGGTTGGAAAACACTAGGTATCACAGGTCGTGAAACATTCGATATCACTGGTTTGAGCAACGACGTACAGCCGGGTTCCACTGTAAAAGTAACAGCTACTCGTGAAGATGGCACAAGCTTCGAATTCACCGCACTTGTACGTTTGGATAGCTTGGTGGACGTAGACTATTACCGCAATGGTGGTATTCTGCAAACCGTTCTTCGTTCCATCCTTGCTGAGAAAAACTAATACAGCAAAACACACAACAGCATTACACACAGCAAAAGTCCGGGATTGCCTTATTGGCGGTCTCGGGCTTTTTATTTAAAAAAAAAGACCAAATCAGCAATTGTAAAGACATTTTTACAACCTAAATTCCCTTACAGCGCCAAGCGTTTGGGCTGAATTTCCAATAACTGCGGGTTGAGCCTCCCCTCCTCGGCACCTATACTGATAGAACGAAAGGGGAGATGAAGATGAAGTTGATAAAAAAACTCGTCCTTGTCGTGCTGTTAGCTTCAATGGGTCTAGGTTTTAGCGTAAGTGAATGGAGCCTGCCGGCTTCTGCAGCAACTACATTGAAGCAAGGCAGTCAAAACGGTGATGTCTGGGACGCTCAGTTCCGACTCGAGACTTTAGGCTACTATCAGCAATCTGTGGATGGCAAATATGGTCCGATCACGGCCGCTGCTGTTCGCAATTTTCAATATAATTATGGTCTAACCGTTGACGGCATGATTGGAGCAAAAACCTGGGAGGCTTTACGTAACTATTCGGTGAATCAAGCTGAATTGGATATGTTGGCGAAGGTGATTTACAGCGAGGCTCGCGGTGAATCCTATGAAGGACAAGTGGCCGTTGGGGCCGTTGTCATGAATCGTCTACAATCGAGTAAGTTCCCGAGTTCCATCCAAGGCATTATATTTGAGCCTGGGGCTTTTACAGCCGTTAGTGACGGCCAATACTGGCTGAAGCCGGATAAGACGGCCTACATGGCAGCGCAGGATGCTGTTCAGGGCTGGGACCCTACTAGGGGTTCCATCTATTATTTTAATCCTGATACAGCGACGAGCGCTTGGATCTGGTCACGTCCGCAGACTGTGCGGATTGGGAGTCATATTTTTGCGAAGTAATTAAAGAAAAAAAGATGTATGAGAAGCAAACAAAAACACCTCTACCGAAGCCGCTCCATGGTGAGCGACCTCGTGTAGAGGTGTTTTTACATAGAATGCGAATTGGTGGCTCAGGAGGTTAGATCAAGAGTTAAGATCAGCTGCCATCTGATTTAGTAGACTCCTCATACCAAGGATTCAAATGAACCAGCACCTCATCCACATCACTATGCTCTTCTTTGATTTTTTTCTTAATAAGGCGGCTAATGTCATGGCCTTCTTGAATGGTCAATTTGCCCGAAACAGCAAGTCTGGCGTCAACTAGTATGTAATGACCGTGCTCGCGGGCGCGTAAGCGGTCGATCCGTTTGACCTCCGGGACAGATCGGATCAATGCCGCGTATTGTTCAATGTACGCCGTACTCACACTGCGCTCCATGAGAATGTCGAAAGATTCGCTTCCCATTTCGTACGCCAATTTCAGCACTAAAAACGAGACAATGATACCAGCTACTGGGTCGCCATAAGCCAATATGCTATAGCCGTAGTGATCCCCGATTAAGGCCAAACCAATACCGACCGAAGCCGCAATCGAAGCATATACATCGGCCAAATGATCATACGCTGTGGCTATTAATCCTTTGCTGTTGACCCTATGGCCTATACGTTTCGTGTAGACATAAAGAATTTGCTTCCAAACTAGCGAGATGATCGCCGCGATAAATGCAATCATATGCGCCTCTCCCGCTGGCTCAAGTAACGCATGAATAGAGTGGTAGCCCATGTAAATGGCTGCTCCACCTAGGATGATAGCGACTATAAAGGCTCCGAGTACCTCGGCTTTGCCATGCCCGTAAGGATGATCAACATCCGCTGGTTTGGAGGAAACGCGCATCGAGCTATAAGCAGTTGCGGTCGCAATGACATCTCCCGCGTTATGGACGCCGTCGGCGATAAGCACTTGGCTTTTGAAATTGAGGCCGACGATGATTTTGATGGCGGTCAGCACGATATTACTGGCAAGACTGATCCAGATCGCCAGCATCGAGGCTGTCTTATTCATCACTTGCCACTCCCTTTCCCTCTTCTAGTATGACCTCCTAGAAGCAAAGCATCCTCATCCTGACGACGGATGACGGGTAGGGCTGCGGCTTCGCGCCAGCACGAAGCCGCATAACAGGACGATGCGCTAGCGCAGCATCGTTCCCATACGACGCGCCGCCTCCACAATGAGCGGCGCCTGCTCTTGCATCAGCTCCAGCGTAAGCCGGTTCGCTGGACCAGAGACC
Source organism: Paenibacillus sp. V4I9 (assembly GCF_030817295.1). NCBI lineage: Bacteria > Bacillati > Bacillota > Bacilli > Caryophanales > Paenibacillaceae > Paenibacillus > Paenibacillus sp. V4I9. The sequence goes on along the minus strand of NZ_JAUSZE010000001.1, from coordinate 8,020,074 downwards.
GCGAGGGCGGCCACAAGCCGGCCCCCGCGGTCCAGAACTGGTGCGGACACAGCCGCCGCACCGGGTTCGCGCTCTTCGACGCTCGTAGCGAAGCCCGCGCGTCGGGTGTCGCTGAGCTGCTGCAGGAACGCAGTCTGATCTAGCCCGATCGGCCAATCGGCCGAGGCTAGAAGCTGCTCCTGCAGCGCTGGCTCAGCGAAGGCGACGAGCACCTTGCTCGAGGCGCCGACGTATAAGGGCATTCGCGCCCCCACTGGGGCAACGCGGCGAATGGCGTGGTTGCTCTGTACGGCTTGGACGCGTACGCGTTCTAGGCCGTCCTGCACGTACAGCGAGATCGTCTCGCCGAGTTGATCTCGCAGCCGTTCCATTTCCGGCAGCAGAATGACGCCAGGGTCTCCCTCTTTGGAGAGGTTAGCGGACAACTCCCATAGCCGATAACCGAGTCTGTATTTATCTGTCGAGCCATCCCGCATGATGAAGCCTTTGCCTTCTAGGGATGCCAGAAGTCGGTGCACCGTGCTTTTGTGAAGCTGGGCACGACTTGCTATTTCGGTCAGCGTCAATTCCGACGCCCCTGTGAAACAAAGCATAATATCTAAAGCGCGCTCTACAGCACGCACCGTCAGCTTGCCATCTTCCATCGCTTTACACCACTTCCATCCGTGTGAAAAAGTTTCACTATATGAAACTCAGTTATCTTCAGTATAACGAAACTCCTTTAACCCGTAAAGAAGAGACTTTGGTCAAGACCAAAGATCCCTATAGAGGAAAGACTTTGGTCTTGACCAAAGATCCCTATATATAGTCAAACATCTGTTTTCTCATTGTTACAGGACGATTACAAAGGGCTTACAATTAGCGCAACCTCATTGACTTGAAAGCGCATTCAGAATAATATTAAGTTAATAGAATACTTATCTGAATATTTAAATAATTTATTCTCCCTTAAACCTCTAACCCGCAGAAGCATAATCTCACTAATTTATATGGAGGGAGGGTACTACGATGTCAACAACATCTCTATCCCCTGGAACTGGTTCACTACAACCCACACTGGAGCAAGTGGTCACCCGACCGCTTTTGCGCAAAAAAAGGCTGGTTTTCACCATCCTCATTTCATTCCTAATCCTATGCACTTCTTTACTTCTTGGTTTTCACGCCTATATTGCTTGGACACTGGCTCGGCCGCATATTGACCCGCTTCATTCGGATCCGATGAGGGCCGTTGGTCTACCTTACAACAGTGTGACCTTCCCAAGTCTGAATGGCACGTCAAACCTAGACGGTTGGTTCATACCTGGCAAATCCGACAAGACCGTCATCTTCTCCCATGGTTACGGCGGCAATCGTGAAGAACTTTGGGTTCCCATTTACAACTTAGCCCGCGAACTTCATTTGCAAAACTACAATGTACTCATGTTCGACTATGGCTATGTGCACCCTAACAGTAAACGAATTATGACCGGCGGCATTCAAGAATCGCAAGAATTGCTTGGCGCCATCCATTATATCAAGCAGATATCCACCGGTCCTATCTATATTTGGGGCTTCTCTATGGGAGCAGGAACAGCACTACAGACTGCTCTTCAAAGTGGCAACGATATTTCGGGGATGATTCTGGACAGCACTTTTTTGCTCAATCCAGACACACTCTATCATAATATGAAGCAAGTCGTTAACGTGCCTAAATTTCCATCTCTACCGCTTGTACGCTTATTCTTCCCTCTGCTCAATGGAGTAAGCTTGCAAGAAGTGCCTTACAACAAAGTAACCTCAACCGCTTATCCGATGCCGATTTTCTTCATCCATGGTACGGAAGATTACAAAGCACCTTATGGCATGGTAGAGGATATGTTCAAGCAGCAAAAAGACTCCGAATCCAAGCTGTGGATTATCCCTAAAGCGCAGCATGAGCTGCTGTACCGAGCAGAGCCGAAAACGTATATGCGCCGAACGATGAATTTCCTCAACAGTATTACGACTACTCCTATGCAAGCTAACCTTGGTATTCCCTCCTCCCTATAAAATCGGCCCCTCGTGGGCCGATATTTTTTTGCCTATACCGCTTGTTCCTGCCGAAAGTTTCCAACCCTCCTGCGACACTCCGCTTTAACGATCTAAATCATCACCATTTTGTCCATTTACCCTCTTCTTGCGTTGACACTCACATTTTAACTTTATCGCATCATCAAAAAAAGAAGCCCTATTTATTGGACCTCTTTCCGCTTCTTCGTTTTGACTCCAAACACCTCCAATAGTACCGGACTAGCTACTCAAGCATCTAAAGCACCAAGAAGTCCTTTTCGGACTTCTCAGCAATACCTTGCTACTTTTTCGGCGATGAGAAGTCCATTTCGGCTCTCTCAGCATTCATTTGTCGGTTAACAAGCATCCTTCACGCACCAAGAAGTCCTTTTCGGACTTCTCAGCAACACTTTGCTACTTATCGGCGATGAGAAGTCCATTTCGGCTCTCTCAGCATTCATTTGTCGGTTAACCAGCATCCTTCACGACCGAGAAGTCCTTTTCGTACTTCTCAGCAACACTTGGCTACTTTTTCGGCGATGAGAAGTCCATTTCGGCTCTCTCAGCATTCATTTGTCGGTTAACCAGCATCCTTCACGCACCAAGAAGTCCTTTTCGTACTTCTCAGCAACACTTGGCTACTTTTTCGGCGATGAGAAGTCCATTTCGGCTCTCTCAGCATTCTTCTGTGGTTAATCAGTCACTTTTTACAACAACTTGGGGTCTGCATCGTTATACCGACTAATCCATCTCGTAAATCGAGCCGGATTTGCTAGCGAACAATTCGGCGTAGACTTTCTCCGCGTAGGCGTCAGTCATACCGGAAATGTAATCCGCAACGAAACGCGGCCAGCTCCAGGTGGCATTACGACGCTCGTAGCTATCGATCCAGTCGGGAGGCATAATCCATTGCCCCTTTTCCTTGTCGATGAAGCTGTCCCACAGGCGCTCGACGATGATTTCGCTGCGTTTTTGCAGGCGCAGAACGCGGAAGTCTTTGATCAGCGTGACCCATGCCAGTTTCTTGAGAATTTCCATCGTGCGCAGCAGATTCATATCCTCAGCTCCGTCTTTTACGAGCGCAACCTTTTTCCAGCCTCGGTCAGGGTCATCCAGAATGTCCAGACTACTCGCGAAAGAGCTCACCCAGCGGGCTTTCATCTCTCTGCGCGTACGTGATTCCTCCCCATTGCACTCTGAGAAAATTTGCTCCCACTGCTCCAGGTAGTCCGACAGAACTTGCCTGACCATTTGCTCGATATTGACTTGCTCCCAGCCGAATTTATGCTTATTGGGATCATTTAATATTTCCATGACCACATGGCGAATCAGTCTTTGATCTTCAAAAAAGGTTGCGTTCATTTGAATTTTGCCAGCACGAATACCATCTTCTATATCATGGGTGGAGTACGCGATATCGTCGCATAAATCCATCATTTGTGCTTCCAAGGTCGAACAGCCTTCCGGCATGTTCCATTGCGATCGAAGATCATGAATGATTTCCCACTCCGAGGCATAAACACCCTTAAGTCGGCCTTCCTCCTCGATCAAAAATGGATACTTATTTATACCAAGAAGTACCGCGGCTGTAAGATCCAGGCCGCTTTCACTGCCTGCTCTTTTTTCGAGAAACATCAGGATACGAAAATTTTGGGCGTTGCCCTCATATTTTAAGCCATAATCCCTCATCAGAATATGATTCAGAACCTCTTCCCCTTTATGCCCAAAAGGCGGGTGACCGAAGTCGTGAGCAATCGACGCACACTCGACGACAGTAGGATCAATAATCAAGCCAGGATGCTCTCTTTTACTCAAAAAAGGATTTGTCCGTTCTAACCGCTTCGCCACTTCTCTGGCGATTTGGGCAACTTCGAGCGAATGGGTTAGACGTGTTCGATAGTAATCACCTGATCCTGCGCCGAACACCTGCGACTTGCCCTGCAGCCGACGAAAGGTCGGAGATTGGATTAACCTCGCATAATCCCGCTCAAATTCATCCCGTTCTTCACTCAATTTAGAGGAACCGGCCTCACCTGGCCGATATTTTCGTATGTTGTTCATAAGCTTGCCTCCTCTATTGCTGTTGCCGGACGCCCGGTATAGTTCTTAGTCTCTTTGTGTCAATTAGCCACTCCGTATACCTCTTCATGTTTCCTATCAGTTTATGCTAAAGCATGTACGATAGCCACTTGAGGATATTTTATTATGTGAGAAAACCTCTCTCGAGGCCGAAAATCTTAAACTTTCTTATGTGGTAAAATAATACTATATCGTCTACCTCGCAACAAGTCATGACGCGCTTCCTGAACAAAAAAAAGGGATGCTGCACAAGACTATTGTCTCCATGCACATCCCTCGTACGCACTACTTATTTTAATAAAGACAGAAATTCGGCACGAAGTGTCGAGTCCGAGCGGAAAGAACCGCGAACTGCTGAGGTAATCGTTTGACTTCCGTATTTCTTCACGCCTCTGGAGCACATGCACATATGTTCTCCCTCAACAACAACCATGACGCCGTGCGGCTTCAGCACATCATCCAGAATGTCGGCGATTTCTGAAGTAATCCGTTCCTGCACCTGCAGCTTACGAGTTACCACATCAACCAGACGAGCAAATTTGCTAAGTCCAGCCACTTTTCCGCTAGGTAAGTAACCTACATGTACTTTCCCGAAAAAGGGCGCCATATGATGCTCACATTGACTGTAATAAATAATATCTTTAATAATAACCAGCTCTTCGTGCTGTTCATCAAAAGTTACACCCATCACATCGCGTGGATTCGCCTCATAGCCCGAAAATATTTCTTCATACATACGAGTTACACGAGCAGGTGTGTCTAATAAGCCTTCCCGATCTACATCTTCACCAATCAGCCGTAAAATCTCTCGGACATGCTGTTCAATCAGCTCCCGATTCTCAGCAACTCTTGTATTTTTGTAGTCAATAGACGCCATCTTTTTATCACTCCTCTTCCTTATCCTCTACCCCATACAAACGGTCAAAACCTTGATACTGTCGCGCAGCGCTCTGCTGTCTTTGTGCGTTTTGGTGAGCAGCATTCCACCCTGCAGAAGAGATACTATCGGGGTCGCCAGCTCCACTGGAGTTAACCCCTGCAGCAGCAGCTCGCCTCGTCTCTTACCTTCCTGTAAACAGGATTCCACCTCAGCCTCCAACTCACTGAAAAAGCGGCTTAACGGCTTACGCAGCTCCTCAGAGCTATCACTCAGCTCCAAGGCCAGATTACCGAAGAAGCAGCCTCTGCGGCATTCATGCGCCTCACAAAAGGCCAGCATGCGTTCAAACAAGGCCAGCAACCGCTGCTTCGGCGTTAATTGCGCATTACCCAAACTAGGCTCCATCACAGATTGCCGCATCTCCTGGACCTTGCGCTCAATAACTTTCAAACCTAGTTCATCTTTACTCTTAAAATGGTAGTAAAAATTGCTCTTGCATACTCCGCTGCTCGTCAATATATCTTCCAGACCCGTTCCTTGAAAACCATGATCGTGAAATAAATCCATGGCTGCTTCCATGATGCGGTCTTTGTTGCTAGCCATCGCTTGAGCCACCTCTGAATAGTACTGGTATGTCCTACTTTGAGCTACACTCACATTAGGAGAGACTTTGAGCTGCACTCAAAGGTCCCTATATTAGGTCCCTACATTATAAATTAGGAAGGGCTCGTGCTGTCCACCGTTCGTACGGTTAAACAGCAAAGCCCTTTTGAAGGGTTATTCTAACCCTACGTCTTATTTCCACTTTTGGTTTTTCATCATTTGCTGTGCTTTATTTAGCTGCTGCTTATTCATGTTGTAGCCCATTTGCTTGGCCATTTTTTGCAGCATTTCCGGATTGTTCTGCATGGATTCCAGCTGTCTTTTTAAATAGAATACGCCGATGAAGAACCCACCGACCAAGCCAACAATTAACGTGAGAATGGGAATCAGATAACTCCACATATTTATGCCCCCTGCATGTACAAATTGGTATCGATTGCTTGCTTTATCATATCATTTCTGTTTATCTTTTTACAAATGACTACCCCTTTATGACAGAACCTGTTCGATGAAAATGGTCGTATGCTTGGCCAGATCAATTTCTTTGATATCCAGCGCCTTGTCCATCGCATCCTGCTTCACGATTCTAACAATTGGACGGCTTGGTAGTCCTCTATGCTGTCCGACCACGACACCCGTTTCCCGATTGGACAAACGAACGGAAGCCCCCGTTGGATAGATCGAGACGATTTTCAGAAACTGGATCAAAACATCGCGATCAAGCTTGGTCTCCGCTAGCGCCATCATATGCTCGCAAGCCTCATGCGGCAGCATACGACGCCCTAAAGAGACATCAAAGAGCAGATTATCGTACATATTCGCAACGGCTGTAATTCTCGCATAAATATGAATATCTTCACTCATAAGTCCTCTTGGAACCCCTTGGCCGTTAAGCGTTTCATGATGCTGGAAGGCCACATGGGCAATGAGCAGGCTGAATTCACGCTTGTTCTTCAGAAGCTCGAAGCCGCGCCAAGTATGATGCTTCTTCATGTCGAGCGATTCATCATCGCAAACAAGCTCCACCTTACCCACATCATGCAGAAGCGCACCAATGGCGAGCTCCTTCAATTGGGTTCCATTGAATCCCATGTTAATTCCAATGAGCACGGCCATCATACAGACATTCGTTGCATGGACATACATCTCGTTATCCTGCGTACGAATATCCGTCAACTGCACGAGCACATCACGATTTTTCATGATCTCATCCAGCAGCGTGTTAATCGAAATACTCATAGCGCGCGAGTTAAATTCCTTACCCGACTTGATAGCAGCGAACGTTTGGCCCATTTGCTGCATAACGATACGTTTGGTTTCATCCGAAAGGATTTCCGGGATTTCTACATCCTCTAGGTTCGGGTCTTTGATGTAAATCATTGTGACTCCGATTCGGTTAAGCGTGTTAATCATAAACACCGTTAATTGCACATCTTCTGAGAGCAAAATAGCTCCATTGCTGGCAAATATCGTTCGGCCCAAAAATTGACCCGGCTCAACGGAATCCAAATGCACATATTTCATAGGATTCACTCCATGTTTTATTTATTAGTTATAACCGTATTCGAGCTTCGTTCCAAATCGAGCAAGAGTACTTTAATTGGAAGACCTCCGCCGTAGCCAACAAGATCGCCACTAGCGCCAATGATGCGATGACAGGGGATAATGACTGGAATTGGATTTTTATTGTTAGCTCCACCAACCGCTCTAACGGCTTTCGGTGAACCTATGGCTTCTGCAATATGTTTATAGGAAACTATTTCTCCATATGGAATAGAAAGCAGTGCTGTCCAGACTTGTTTCTGAAATTCAGTTCCCTGTAAATCCAGTTCACCCTCAAAGCTTAAACGTTCTCTTCTAAAATACTGCTCCAACTGCTGCACAACCGGTTCGAGCCGTGAGGCATTGGAGAATTAACCTCCGTATAGGAAAGGACGGTCGCAGCTTGTGTCTGTTGCTGTGTCATATCTGCTCTTTCTCCCCCTTATCAGCTGTAGAATGGCTTATAACGTCGAATGCCTTCTCGATATCCTGCAGAGCAGCGGGTTCCTGCTCGGCTGCTCTGGCTTTATCGAGAGCAGCCGCCGCGTCTTCGCCGCCAATCCGCCCTAGCGCCCACGCTGCCGCAGCCCTGATCTCAGGGCGCGGATCGGTCAGCAGCAGCTCTCTTAGGACGGGTACAGCTGTCCTGTCCTTGAAATTCCCGAGGGCGATAATCGCATTGCGCTGGATCGGCTTCTTGCCTCTCCAGGACGCTGCGATGCGCCCGTACTGTTCTTTGAAATCCTTGTTCGACATGGTCAGCAAGGGGATTAATAACGGCTTGACCTTTTCAGGGTCAGGCTCTAGCTCGGGATGATGCGTCCAGTTCATCCCCTTGTTCATCGGACAGACGATCTGGCAGGTGTCACAGCCGTAGAGGCGGTTGCCGATTTTGAGCTTAAACTCATCATCGACATAGCCTTTGGTCTGCGTGATGAAGGAGATGCAGCGGCTTGAATTCAGCTGCCCTGGTCCGACCAGCGCTCCCGTAGGACAAGCATCGATACAGATCGTGCAGTCCCCGCACTGATCCATAATAGATGTATCGGATGTAAACGGTATATTCGTGATCATTTCGCCCAAATAAACCCATGATCCCCACTCGGGGGTGATGACGGCGCAATTTTTGCCAGTCCATCCGATCCCAGCCCGCTCGGCTACGGCCCGGTCGACCAGCGCACCGGTGTCGACCATGCTTTGTAGTCTTGCGTCAGGCACGCGCTGCGCGATGAAAGCCTCCAGCTTCGCGAGCCTATCGCGAAGCACATCGTGGTAATCGCTCCCCCACGAGGAGCGTGAGATAATTCCCCGATAAGCTCCTGGCTCGGATCGGGGAGGGTTTGGAAGTTTCGACGGGTACGCAACAGCGATGGAAATGATCGACTGCGGCGTGTCGAAGCTTAAGCTTGGATGTACCCGCTTCTCGATATCCGGCTCTTCGAAGCCGGATTCAAACCCCTTCTCCCTATGGCGGAGAAGGATCTCTTTCAGTTCCATGAACGGTTCAGCTGACGTGAAGCCGATCTTATCAATACCGAGGGACGACGCGGCTTCCACGATCTCTTGTTGTAGCCTGCGCCAATCCGCATCTGTTCCTGCTGCTATGGAAACCGCCAACCCTCTCACCTCTCTCTTCTTTCGCTTCCGTTACCTTTAAAGCTTCTTGGCCATCGCGAATGGCCACAGCACATATTCGGCCCTTCCTTCGATCAGGCCGATAGGAACAGCCCCGAACCTGCGGCTGTCGCCACTTGCCGCCGCATGGCGGTTATCGCCCATCACGAAGACGTGGCCTTGCCCGACGCGTGTCGGTCCAAAGTTTCCGTCCTCGATGAGCGTGTCTGTATATGGCTCCTCAATCTTGTCGCCGTTTATATAAAGAAAACCGGCTCGGCCCTGCACCTCGTCGCCTGCAATCGCGACAATCCTTTTAACCAAAAAAGGATGCGTCACAGTAACAAACTCCTCAGACTCTTTGAGAATGACAATCTCTCCGCGTTTGGGTGCTTTCAAATACGTAATAGCTTTGTTCACGAACAACCAATCCCCCTCTTGCAAGGTGGGCTGCATCGAGTGACCTCGAACCGTGGAGAGATTGAATCCGAATTGGTGTACAAGGATCACGACAAGAAGAGCTACAAGAATGGATTTCGTCCAATCCCATAGCTCATGGGTTAGGCTTCTAGCCTCATTATAGTTCTTAGGCTGAGAAGCTGCCTTATTCGATTCACTGCGTCCTACAAAGAAGCTCATTTATGCTCCTCCGTTCTTATACTTTTCCCACTGCTCGTAATAATTCATAACCATATCATCTTGAAACGGCGGCTTGTCCGCGTTCACCAGCGCGAGTAAAGCTGCAAGACCTTCCTTCACCTTCGTTTCCACAAGAGAAGAATAGTGATAATTCAGTTTATGGCGTTCATATTCATCTTGATCCACGATATGCACGGAACGATCCGGCATCCGAATAACATCAAGGTCGTAGTCAATATAAGTCAGTACTTGCTGGGTCACATACAGTGGAGATGCAACATTGCAGTAGTATCTAACACCTGTTTCTTCTATAAGCGCAACAATATTAAACCACATTTTAGGAATAAAAAAAGATACCCCTGGAATGCGGCTAACCCACTCCTTGCCGTCAGCTTCCTGAATCTTGGTCTGGCTGTTAATAAACACCATCATTTCTTGCTGCTGATGATCGGCATGAAGGATGTGATGCGGTACTCGCCAATTCGTCAGCCACATCCGGTGAAGATGTCCATCATGTTTGAAGCTTTTTATCACATACGGCGCGAAGTTATCCATGTCCAAAGCTCCTCTATTCATAGCTGCCGAAAAGTTCCCCTATTATATAGAAAAGCATATCTGACCCCCAATTGCAATGGCGGCACAGATATGCTTCCCTCGTTCCAAATCTATTCATTTCATGGACATCCGAACGATCAGTTAAACACTGACTTTCTTCACAATGCTGAGACGATGTGCGGTACGGGAAAAGTCCGATGTGCTGTAACCAGCAGACTCGTACACAGGCAGCACCATTTCATTATGGACATCCACCGTTACCATAATCTTCTTCACGTTCCGATGAAGGAACCTTTGCTTCATTGCTTCGATCAAAGCTTTACCGATACCTTTGCGTTGATACTCTGTTGCAACTGCGATCCGATAATAGTAGCCATTGTTGTTATCAATCGTACCGATAATCATGCCTACAACTTGCTCTTCTTCTTGAGCGATTAAAACAAGCTCTGTATCCCATGATAGTTGACGTGCAAAAGCTTCAATCGTTTCCTCATAGCAGGTTTCCGATAAAACATCCTGCAGAAGTGTCTTCACCGAAGAGGTATCACCAAGCTGAAATGAACGAACGTGCATACGGTTCTCTCCCAATTCCACTTTTATTTGTTAGGAATAATTTTTTGGTAAAGTAGTAAATACGACAAAAAAGTGCGGAATCCTGCTAAAAATGTGTCAAAATTCACAAAAAACTTAGTTTTTTTCGGTTTTCCTCTTGAAAGCGCTTAAATGCAAGCGTTTTCATCAAATTGTTTCAATTATTTTGCTTTTATTTTGTTCCAACATATATCACCTCATGTATAAAAATCGGGATAACGTCGGATTTTAAAGAAGGATGTGCAAAGAATGGGAGGTGAATCCATGTCAAACAAAGATGATTCCGCGGCGTCATACCCACGAAATATACGTGATTTCCAGGAGTTAAGCTCTATGAAGCCTAGTGAATGGACGGAGATCGAACTCCAATATAATCACAGAGCAATGAGTGATTTATCCCCTTGGCTCAATGAACAAGGAACCCATATCCACAGTCAAATCATCCAGGAAATTGAACGTCGCGGCGTCTGACTTAGTAAACATACATGTTGCTTTATTATCGAAATTCCTTCATAATGAAGTTGAAACTACATAATTTTAGGAGGTATTTATACAATGGCACATCAATTACCAGCTCTTCCGTACGCGAACAACGCACTTGAGCCACACATCGATGCCAAAACGATGGAAATTCACCACGATCGTCACCATAACGCCTATGTAACCAACCTGAATGCAGCTCTGGACAAACACCCTGCTCTGCATGACAAATCCTTAAACGACCTGATCGCTGACCTGAACAGCCTTCCTGAAGATATCCGTACTGCTGTTCGCAACAATGGTGGCGGACACGCGAACCACTCCCTGTTCTGGGAAACAATCGGACCAGAAGCTGGCGGAGCACCTACTGGCGCATTAGCAGCAGCTATCGAGAGCGAGCTTGGCGGCTTTGACAAGTTCAAAGCAGACTTCGCAGCAGCAGCTACAACACGTTTTGGCTCCGGCTGGGCTTTCCTAGCTGTTGACAAAGCTGGCAAATTGAAAGTGTACAGCTTGCCTAACCAAGACAGCCCGATCATGGAAGGCGAAACGCCGGTTCTTGGTCTTGATGTGTGGGAGCATGCTTACTACCTGAACTACCAAAACAAACGCCCTGATTACATCGCGGCTTTCTGGAACGTTGTGAACTGGAACGAAGTTGGCAAACGTTACGACGCTGCGAAGTAATCTCTGTGCATAGTGAAAGCGACCCCGCGGGGTCGCTTTTTTGCATGATACGGAACACTATTAGCATAGAGTGGCCGTCATGAGTTATGGAGTTCATAGAACAAACTGGATCTCATAAGCTGTGTGGTATCTGAATTTCATTGGATAAAATCCAATGAAACACCTATTCAGACTTTAAATATCCTACTTTCATTAGCAAAAGAGGTTTATTGAGGAGCCTTGGTTTGAAGCAGCTTTAATCCCATTCCAATAAAAATAATGCCCGTTATTTTGTTTAAAACCGTGCCAATCTTTGCGCATCCTCTTACTTTTTTGGTGATGTGCGAAGAAAAATAGGCAATAAAGAGACACCATAGCAATCCAGTGAACGTAAATGTAAGCCCTAGAATGATAAATGGGATAGGACCAGAAGCCTTTTTGTCAATAAATTGCGGGAGAAAGGCAATGAAAAATAAAGAAACTTTTGGATTTGTTAGACTGGTCAAAAGCCCTTGTGTAAATATTTTGCGTATACTTTGTTTATTAGATTCAGAAGCAGCACTAAAGTTTACATTTGATTTATCAAGTAACATTCGAATTCCAAGATAAACTAAATAGATGACTCCAACTATTTTTATGATATTGAATAGGAGAAGTGACTTTGTCAGTATGATTGACAAACCAAAAGCAACTAGTAAGGTATGGATTAAAGAGCCACTAATAATGCCATAAACCGAATAAATACCCGCATTTCTCCCCTGGGAAATACTTCTTCCCACAATATACATGGTGTCTGCACCAGGCATAAGATTCAGCAGAATTCCAGTTAGCAAAAATACCTCATAATTAATGATTCCATACATAGAGACACCCCCCATTTTTTTACGATTTTATCACATTAAAGCAAGTTATATATAGAAAGATTATTTTTTCATACCACTATGGACGATTTTATTGAATCCTTTATACAAAAGACCATCCCCGCACATCACGCGCTGGAAGTTCTTTACGCAAACACTGGAAAGCTGTACGATATAGACATGGTCAAGCTGTGGCGAACAGCTGGTCGTTTAATATGGCCGAAATGAGATGAATGCCCGGTGAAAACAATCGTTTCTTTACTCCAAAATGTCCCCTTATTTCAAGAACTTTCGGAAGAAGATTTACAGGCAATTGCCCCTTTATTCACAGAAAAAAAAGCAAAAAAGGGCGGAATTCTTTTTCTCGAGGGTGATACAGGAGAAGAATTATTTCTTATTAAATCAGGTGTCGTGAAAATATATCGCTTGGATGAAGCCAAGGAAATTATTTTAGCTTTGTTTCGTGATGGGGATTTCTTTGGAGAAATGTCCTTGATAGGCAGCGGTCATACTCGGTCAGCAACCGCCGAAACGATGGAGACTTGTACTCTTTATATTCTTAAACGTACGGTATTCGCTCAGTTCATGGAGAAGAGCCCTAAGCTATGCTTAAAGCTCCTAGAAACCACGATGGGACGACTGCGTCGGGCTAATGATCAAATTTACGATCTTACGTTCTTAGGGGTTCGCTCCCGTATCATGAAGACCATTATCCGTTTATCCGAGCAGCATGGTGTACCTACACCGGAAGGTCTTCTGATTAATGTAAAACTTACACATCAGCAGCTAGCTAATATGGTTGGCACTGTGCGAGAGTCTGTAACCAAGGTGCTGCAGGAGCTCCTCGATGATGAACTTATACAGATTGATAAAAAGTTAATCACATTAAGAAATGTGGATGCCATTAAGGGTGAAATTCGATAAAAAAAGAGAAAACGGAGGAAGTTACTCCTCGTTTCTCTCCTGCCACTCTTTCATAATCCGTATAAAAACGTTTGGAAAAGCGTATTGATCGAGCTCTTCTGGGCCTACCCAGCGATAATGAAAAGGGATCCATTCTCCCCCATGACTTGGGCGGTTCGCGTTACTTAGCTTGGCACGGTATACTTTCATTTTCCAAACGATATGACTGAAAATATGTTCTGTATCCATGAACCACTCGTTCGGTTGAATACCGATTTGTTCCTGATCTACAAGGGCTTGACGGAGCTCACTCCTATTATCCTCATCCGAATTCCATCCCTCAGACTTCCAGGCCACATGCGGCAGTTCCCACATACGCGCGAGCAATCCTTCTTGCGGACGCTGCCTGATCAACCATTTCCCTTCGTTCTCACCCGTACCCTCTATCAAAGCCACTGCACGCAGTTCTGGACGCGGGGGTTTGGCTTTCTTTTTGATGGGCAGGACTTCTTCCATGCCAGCTTCACGCGCGGAGCAATGTGCCATAACAGGGCAAGTCAAACAGTGCGGCGAACGAGGCGTACATACCATAGCCCCAAGTTCCATCAATGCTTGATTGAAGTCACTTGCGGTACCTTCTAGGATGAGTTCGCGTGCCAGCTTCTCCATTTTGGTCCGTGTTGCAGGCTTCATAATATCTTCTTCAATTAGAAAATAGCGCGACAGGACTCGCATAACATTGCCATCCACGGCTGGCTCGGGCTTATTGTAGGCGATGCTGAGGATTGCTCCTGAGGTGTATGGGCCGACGCCTTTGAGCGAGGAAATCTCCTCTTTATTTTGCGGGACGATACCGTTATAACGTTCGTGAACTTCTCTGACTGCCGTTTGGAGGTTTCTTGCGCGCGAGTAATAGCCGAGCCCTTCCCAAGCTTTGAGCACGTTCTCCTCAGGCGCCGTAGCCAACGCTTCAACCGTTGGGAATTGATCGACGAAGCGATGGAAATACGGAATCACCGTATCCACCCGGGTTTGCTGCAGCATGACTTCGGAAATCCATATATAATAAGGGTTTTTGCTTCTTCGCCATGGTAAATCCCGTTTATGCGTTTGGTACCAATCCAATAGATTTCGGGAAAAATAAACCTTCTGTTCTTCGCTGTACATGAGCTCTCCTTCTCTATGGGACACGTTCCAGTTATAATGAATGAATGGACATGTTTCCATTATACGAGAAGTGTGGAACATAAAACTAGAGGTGAATGTATGCAAAACTCAAAACAAACAGATTTGGCAAATACGAATCAGCAGGACTTCGAGAATAACAAACGGCAAGACTTGGAGAATAAAAGAAAAGCCTGGATCGGTCAAGCTAACGCATTAATCCCGCTTCTGTTCATTTGGGGTGCGGAATGGATATTCAGCGCGCTTGTCGATTTTGCGATCTATTGGCGCGACTTGGATTGGTTGAAGCAAGCGGCTTTTATCACAGCGGTTGTGGCCAGCTTGGTTCAGATATGGAGCCTGCGTAAGGAATTTAGGGCTGACTCTGCTGAAGGCGCGCGTGAAAGATCAGCTGGCTCGGGTGGGCATGCAGGTGCAAGTGCTGGTGGTGAGCGCAACGGCTGGGGACATCCAGCGCTTCTAGTGCTGCCTGGAGCGATGCTCATTGCAGCCGTTGCGCTGCTCGAGGCCATTGGCGCTGTTAGCCCGCTCTTCGCACCTGTGCTGCGAGCGTTCATTCTCGCCATCGGGTTCGTGCAGGTCGGACTCCTGCTAGGTAGACCACTTGTTTACCTTGGCTTTTGGCTGTTCGCCCTGTCTGCGCTTATGGGCGTTTGGTATTTGGGTTACTCCGGTGTTGTGTTAGAAGGAATGGGTGGCATTAGCCTTATTCTAAGCGGGTATATGCTGCGTGTTTGGGGACGGTAAGTGGAATGAGGATAAGTAAGTAAGTTCATAAGTACGTACTAACATAATTTCATTGGTGGATAAGATTAGCTCGCATAGGGTACATACCTGAAACACGAAATGAGCCGGAATGAGCAGATATGCAGAATTGCAAATAGGCAGATATTTGCTGCACTTTTTGCATCTTTCTGGAACTCTACCGCATGCCCGCTCCGCCGCCCCCTCTGCCAAAGCTTGCTGCTACCCAAATGGGGTTAGAGAGGGACGAGCGAAGTTCGTTTGAATTAACCCCAGCATAGGAGGAAGCTCGGTATGGAACAAAGCAAAAAGGCTTGCGATCGCGCAAGTCTGAACGGACATCAGATGCCGGAGGATCAGCAATCCGGCATAGCATCCAGACCGCCGCTGCACGCAGTACGGCGGTATAGACGCATGGTCGGCGCGCTCGTCATCGCGTCGATGGTTCTAGCCCTGGCCGCTTGCGGCGGTGGTGCTTCGGGTGGCAGCGCCGCCACGAAGACACCGGCAGCAACCGCGGCAGCCGAGAGCAACCCTGCGGTCGTGAAGGCGCAGGAGCTCTTCACAACGAACAAGTGCATCAGCTGCCACGGCGTTGATCTTGCTGGCAAAGTCGGCCCTAAGACGAATTTGCAAAAGGTCGGCAGCAGACTGAGCAGCGAGCAAATCGCGAACAAGATCAAGAATGGCGGAGGCGGCATGCCTGTCTATAAAACCACGATTTCCGAAGAGGAAATCGGACTTCTATCCGACTGGCTCAATTCGAAGAAGTAGTCACCGCTTTAGAGCTTCTCCACGATTGCATAGGCGGCAGCCATCGATTCCGTATGTGTAATGCTAATATGGATGCGATGGCTGCCTATTAAGCCTGCTCGCAGCAGCGCAGCCTCGTTCACAAGGCATACCGGTTTGCCAAGTTCATCTGGCAGCACCTCGACGTCTTGAAAGCCAATTTGCTTGCCAATGCCGCAGCCAATTGCTTTGACAATGGCCTCCTTAGCAGCAAAACGGCCTGAAGCAAACTCAGCAAGTCGGCCTCGCCGTCTCTGCGCCAACTCTCTCTCCTGGGGCGTCAAAATCCGCTCAAGAAACCTTTCGCCCGTAGAACCCTCTAACATTTTGCGAAGCCGTGCAATTTCAACTAAATCCGTTCCGACCCCAATAATCATAGACACCTGAGCCCCACTTTTCTTGCAACGTTGTGCGTACAATTTACATGATTCCTTGCTTGCGGTCAAGGGGGAAGGAATGGCTTGTCCATACCTGACGCTCCCCCAACGCTTACTTCGAGGTAAGTAAGTTACACTATTTTCAGCTCTTCTGCCGAGCCTCGACTAGGGTTATACTGGGAATAGATTTAAAAGCTGGGAGGCCAACATAATGAGAATCATGCCACTTGAGAAACGTGGAATATCGAACAGCAGAATCGTTTTTGGATGTATGGGAATTGGCGGGGAATGGAATTCGACTCCTTATACAAAGGAAGATTACATCATCGCAGAGAAAGCTGTAGAAGCTGCATTGTCGATAGGCATTACAATGTTCGATCATGCTGATATTTATAAAAGAGGTAAATCCGAGTCTATTTTCGGAGAAATCCTCAAAAAAAGACCCGACCTGCGCGACCAAATCATTCTTCAATCCAAATGTGGGATTCGCTTTCAGGACGATGTAAATCCACAGCGTTTTGACTTTAGCAAAGGCCACATCCTGAGTTCGGTTGATGGCATTCTTCAGCGCCTAGGCGTGGAACATTTGGACGTCCTCCTGCTTCATCGTCCAGATCCGCTCATGGAACCGGAAGAGATCGCAGAAGCGTTCAACCAATTGAGATCAGCGGGAAAAGTGCGTCATTTCGGCGTATCCAACATGACTTCCGCTCAAATGCGTTTCATTCAAAATTCACTTCCAGAGCCGCTTGTAGTTAACCAACTAGAGATGAGCTTAGCACGCTTAGACTGGGTCGAGCAAGGCATCTTGGTCAACCAAAAGGCTGGCGTAGGCATCAATTTCGCCGATGGTATTCTCGAGCATTGCCAAATGGCAGATATCCAAATTCAAGCTTGGGGACCTCTTGCTCAAGGTAAATTCTCCGGTAGAGTTGTGGAGGATGCACCTGATACGATCAAAAATACAGCTGCACTTGTACAGAAAATGGCCAATGAGAAAGAATCGACACCAGAATCCATCGTACTGGGCTGGTTAATGAAACACCCTGCTCGTATTCAGCCGGTTATCGGCACATCTTCCGCAGAGCGCGTTCTAGCTTGTCAAGATGCTGTGCGAATTTCGGAAACTATGACTCGCGAAGAGTGGTACACTCTCCTCGAGAGCTCCCGCGGGGCGCGCATGCCATAGGTTTACTTATACTCGATAACAACCCCAGACCTCTTTGGTCGGGGGTTGTTTTATGTCTTTGCGGAGCCTTACACACCCGGAATCGGGATTCGTTTATGCTCCGTTTTCAAATATTGCTTCTCCAGCTTCTCCTGCACAGCAGCATCAATTTGCTTGCCTTCGAGGTAGTCACTGTTATCTCCGTATGTAATACCCAGCTCGTTCTCGTCCGTTTGACCGTCCCAAAGTCCGGCTGTAGGAGCTTTATCCAGCACGCTTTGCGGTACGCCAAGCTTCGAGGCAAGTGAACGCACTTGACGCTTGTTCAGCGTGCTCAGCGGCGTAATGTCGACCGCACCGTCGCCATATTTGGTGAAGAAGCCAGTGATTGCTTCAGATGCATGGTCTGTCCCTACAACGATCAGTCCCAGCTCAAAAGCAAGAGCATACTGCATGACCATACGTGTCCGCGCTTTGATGTTGCCTTTGCCGCCGCGGCTTACATGCTGGTGGACGCCGATATGCTTAAGACCATACTCGACTTCAATGGCCATTTCGTCGACGGCTTCTTCAATATTATTCTCGATTTGATATTTCAAATCGAAGGCTTTGGCCACCGCGTAGCTATCTTCGATATCCACCTGCTGACCGTATGGCTGAAACACACCGACGGTTTTGTACTCTTTGCCCTTTTCGGCCGTCAGCTCGTCCGTCGCTTGCTTGCATAAACCCGTAGCTACAGCACTGTCGATGCCGCCGCTGATGGCAATCAGCAGGCCGTTTGCATTCGCACCCAGCACATAGTTTTTCAGAAAGTCCACACGTTTGCGGATTTCTTCATCCACATCAATCTCCGGCTTAACGCCGAGCTTCGCGATAATTTCCGTTTGCAAACTCATGCATCTCTCCACCTTTTCTATAGTTTGAAACCATTCATTCTTTAAGATTTAGTATAGACTTTCATTCCTGAAATTTCAAAGACAAATCCATCGGACTTGAGTCCAAAAAACAAAAGGCCACCATTGCAGCTACTGCAAGGCGGACCTTTAAACTAATACTTAATGCTATTTATTATTTGCAGAATTCATTGAAGGCATTAATTAAGTCGCCAGCAATCATATCTGCGGAGCGGTCTTCGATTTGGTGACGCTGAATGAAGTGTGCGAGTTCACCATTCTTGAATAATGCGATGGAAGGGGATGATGGCGGGTATGGCGCCAAGAATTCACGCGCTTTCGCTGTTGCATCCTTCTCTTGTCCAGCGAACACGGTGTATGTGTACGTTGGCAGTGTATCGTTTTGAAGTGCTTTGGCAACACCTGGACGACATTGGCCGGCTGCGCAACCACAAACGGAATTGACGACTAACAGCATCGTGCCATCCTTCGATTTTTCAATCGCTTCTTCTACTTGCTCTGGTGTAAGAAGCTCTGTAATACCCAGACGAGTCAAATCTTCTCTCATCGGTTTAACCATATCTTTCATGTAAGAATCAAAAGACATTGCCATATGTGCCACCCCTTAGGATTTATTAGTTACTCTCAAAACGTAATCGTTACCACTTATATTATACATCCGATAGCCGTGAAAGCAAAGTCCAATGTCCTAAATAGAAATAAAGCGAAAGCTTTTACGCTTCCGCTTCATCTTCCTTCTGCTTTATCTTTTCCTTGTACGGATCGTAGGAAACATCTTTATCCGGATGCATGAAGATACCGCTTTGCGGCACGATGCCTTTTTCAAAATATTCTCGATTCTCGGCACTTTGGAACCCTATATCCTTAAAAGGATGAACCCACTCGTCTCCAGCCATGACCTCAGGGTCGGTCTCAGCCGTCCACTGCTCTAGCGGGGAGTTGTCCGATTCATAATCATGATCGCCGATAACGACGCCATGCTCATTCACAAAAGCTTCTCGCGGACCGCGCCCCTGCTCGAATTGAGGGAGAAATTCAATCTCGAACGGATCAAGATCGCTTTGGTTCTGGTTGCTCTGGTCCTGAGTTGATTTGGCCACCTTATTCTTGTCTGGACTCATGTGGAAGGTCGGTTTGGACCATCCAGTTTCTTATCAACAAAGCCCTCTTTCCCTGCTGGTGTTGCGGTCTTCTCGCGCTCTTGGTTTTGCTGTTCTTGCTGGATTTGCGTCTTGGAATCGTTTTGACTCATTGCACTCAGCTCCTTTCTGCTAGTATTATGTGTCAAAACGGGGAAAAGCATTCCAATGATGAGCATGAATAGAAACAATAGCTGCGCTAAGCTAAGATACAGCAGTGTCGGTTTAGCAGCATCAAAAAAGCTGGCCAGCATCCCTGCCACGCCCCCGTAAAACAGCGAATATTTGAGCAGTACGCCTTGTCCCAGCGTCCTCTTGCGCAGTTCAATAACATGCTGCCAAATAAGCAATGGCACAAGAAGCAGCGAAATATAAACGTGATAAGGATGGAAACGAGATACCGTTCCTTCGACCCCAATGCCCCAAGGTACCGTTGTAGGCAGTCCATATGCGGGAATCAGTGCACTGAATAGGAAAACAGAAGCCGTTATTCCAATTGCGATAACATCCAGTACAAGTAAGAGTGGCGTTCGATTTTTATCAATTTGGTAGTACATGTAGATACAAGCTATCAGCACACCTAATACAATCTCCGTGCCCGAGCCAGACACCATGAGCAGCTTTAATGGATTGTTCCACAATAGGGATGGCTGCGTCACAATGACCCCTAACTTCCAGGTCAACAAAACGATAATAGCACTGTTAAAAATAAGATCCTCAATAGGCTTGGCAATCACGATTTGGGTGTCATTCAACAAACGCTGCGATACCCTCCTGATTAGCCATAATCCCAAAGCACATGCCAGCAGCAGTGCCAGTAATCTTCCTTGCAGTTGAAACGGTCCAATCTGTAACACATCAGGCATAGTTAACGCCAGCCTCTCTCTTTCGACTATCTTTATCGTAGTCAAACTAAGAGGCATCTGCAACTGTTAAGATTCCAAGAATTGAAACGTGAACGAGGATTCTTTGTTTTCGACATTAAACCCAATATTTCCCGGGAAATTTGTAGAAGTGCTGTTTTCTTCGTCTAAATAACACGAAAAAGCTCCCCACAAGGAGGAGCTTCTTAATAAAACGACACACACCTACTATTTCTCAACGAATGGAAACAGCAGCTTTTGATTTTCTCTGGTGTACATATTTTCTTTCGTGATAACCTCAGAGCCTGTATCTATGGAGGTTTTAACATTTTCCCCATCATAAACCTGAAGTGCTGTTTTCACCGCTAAATATCCCATGTTAAAAGGTTTTTGCACAACGGTTGCTTGCAGGGTCCCCGCTTCCAGGAAAGCAATTTCATTCATCGAACTGTCGAAGCCGACCAGCTTAATGTTATGCTCAGGATCAAGCTCTTTCAACGCCCTCGCAGCCCCTACCGTAGAAACTTCATTCAATCCGAAAATGCCGCGAATATCCGAATGTTCGGCAAGGAGCTGTTTCGTTTGCTCATACGCTTTGTCTTCAAAACCATTACTATATAACGTGTCTAAAATCTGTATGGAAGAATCATTCTTCAAATGGTCTCTCACCCCATTCTCCCTATCCAGCTGGGTCGTGGAAGTTTTAACAAAGCTGACGATCGCATACTTAGCTGGTCCCTGGACATAGCGTCTCATCGTTTCCACTGCTTTGCGCCCTGCTGCATAATTATCCGTTGCAATGAAACTGGTCGAAATGCCGCCTTCGAGGCCGGAGTCCACAGTAATTAGCGTAATGCCGGAGCTGATTATTCTTTGAGCAACAGGTACCAACCGGTTATAATCCGTTGCCGCCAAAAGGATGGCTTTCGGCTTCAATGCGATCGCCTCTTCCACCAACTTTATCTGCTCGTCAATGTCTGATTCGGAAGGCGTACCCATCACTTTCACCTCAGTATTGTACTCTTTGGCCGCCGCAGTCACTCCTTGGTTTAAAACCCGCCAAAATTCAACATGAGGGTCGATCGTCTTGGGAATGAGGATAAGCGGCCTATCCTTCGCCTCCATGCCCCTTGACACGATGAGATACGTAGTCGTCATGAGCAGGACCAGTATGACCGCAATCGCTACGAAGCTTGCTCTAATTTTCAACTTCACACCTCAATTCTCACTATCGTTATGGATTGGGGGTATTGCAGGAATACGTACGGTTACCGTCGTGCCCTCTTCCAGCTCACTCTCAAATTGCAATCCGTACAGCTCCCCGAAATAAAGCTGGATGCGATGATTCACGTTGTGCAAGCCGAAGCCTTTGCCTGACTCTGTTTGACGTGTTTTGAGCATCAACGTTTTCAATTTCTCTTCACTCATCCCAACACCGTTATCTATTACCTTGAGCTCAATAACCTCTTCGATCCTGCGTCCCGTGATGCGTATATGACCGCGTTCCGGCAGATGCTTCATTCCATGGTAGATGGCATTTTCAACCAAGGGCTGCAAAATAATTTTCAATATTCGACAGCTGAGAATGCCCGATTCTACTTCGACTGTGTACGTAAATTTATTCCGATAACGGATGTTCTGAATCGTCAAATAGTTCTGAATATGCTCCAATTCAACCGCAATTGGAATGAGTTCTTCCCCTTTGCTAATGCTCGAACGGAGGAGTTTGGACAAGGCCGAAGTCATCGTAACCACTTCATCCACTTTGCCCATTTCAGCCATCCAAATGATTGAATCCAGTGTATTGTACAGAAAATGGGGCTGAATCTGCGCCTGTAACGCTTTCAGCTCACTGATTCGTTTGACTTCCTGATCTTTCAAAGTTTGGTTCATGAGCTCTTTAATTTTGCTGATCATTAAATTAAAGGTTCGTGAAAGTTTACTGATCTCATTCGCACCTTCTATATTGACGCGAATGTCGAAGTTACCTTTTTCCACCTGCTTCATATGGACTTCCAGTTCTTTAATCGGCTTGGTTAGGGTGACCGACAGCAAAATGGAAATCGCTAAGGCAATGATTAACGAGATGCCGCCCCACATCGCTGATGTCAGCTGCATGTCCTTCTTATTTCCACTTAGATCCCCAGCGTAGGTAACTCCAACAATTTTCCAGCCAAATTTCGTTGTCCGGACGGTGTAGATTTTGCTTTCCTCTTTTTCTTGCGTATGGAAAGTGCTGTCCTTGGCCTGCAAAAGTGTAGGAATATCCTCCGATTTCAGCCCTGAGTAGATAAGCTGCTGCTGAGGATGATAAATTAAATCACCTGCTTGGTCGAGTATGAACACGTACCCTCTTTGCCCCAGCTGAATTTGGTTGCATAGATCATTAATGACGTTATAGTTCAGATCGACCAATAGAACACCGCTTGCCGCTCCAGGCAACGGATTTGGCATTTGCTTGCTAATCGACACGACCCATTTGTACTCATCCTTATATAGGTGCTGAACGTGTGAGGGAGAAATGGCCACGTCGCCATTGTCTCTATTAGCCTTGCTGTACCACTCTTGCATAATTAATTCGGCATATGATTTGAAATTTGCATCTATGCGTTCCGATACGATGGCGCCATTGGAGCCCGCAAATACGATGGAAGCGATATCATTCCGAGAAGCAACAATGGCATGAAAATAACTGCTGATCTGACTCGCTAGCTGCTCTCCCTCTGTTCCCTTCGGGTTTTTCAAAGCCAAGTATCGTTTCAGATCGGTGTTGCTCAGCGAAAGAGCAGATATACTTTCCATGTTACCGATGTAGGTTTGAATGTTTTTATTTACTTGCTCGATAAGCTGCTTGGTATATTCCAATGAAGTATCCGTAACGGCCACCGTAGAGAGGCGGTAAGCGCTGTAGCTTAGGATGATGGTTGTACAAAGAATTAAGCATGAAAACGCCAGTGCTATCTTCGTATGAATGCTTTTGAATTGAATAGGACGCCGCCAGGTTCTCATAGGCTCTGCTGACCTTTGTGCGCTGACCTGAATTCTTTGGGGGTCATGCCTGTATTTCTTTTGAAAATAACGCTAAAATATTGCGGATCACTGTAGCCAACCTTCGCGGCCAACTCATAGGTTTTCAACTGCGAAGCAGCGAGCATTTCTTTGGCTTTATCCAGACGGTATCGGGTCACGTACTCGACAAAAGTCTCACCGGTATGCGGTTTGAACAAAGCGCTGAAGTAGCTCATGCTCATATAAATATGATTGCACACCTGCTGAAGCGAGAGCTGTTCATCCGCATAATTCGCATGAATGTAATCGACCGCGGCTTCCATCTGGGCTTGAGACACTTTGGTTCGTTTCTCAGCCAGCAAGTCTACGAGCGCAAGACAAATTTCCTCTAGCCAGAGCTGCACATCATCTAAGGTTTTCCTCGCATATAACTGCATAAAAGAATGATCGCCTAGCACTTCAGCTTCTTCAAAACCGGTCTCCACCAATACATTCATTAAGGCGACGAGCAGTTTATTCAATTTGCCGTAGCATTTATCCATCGAGCAGTTGCCCTTCTTCATTTCATTGATCCAATCCTGCAGCGTAAGCGTTACGATCATCTTTTCTCCTGTTTTAATGGCGGAAATCAACCTCTTCTCCATATGGATGTAACTAAGATTGTCCGGGCTGCTTCCAAATTCCATATCTCCAATCGAAATGATCCGGTTCTTTCCGAGCAAAAAACGGTAATCCAGCGCAGAAAGAGCTTCCTGAAATGATTTTGGCAAGTCTCGCAGATCGCTGTAAGTACGCCCAATTCCCATCGTTACCGTCATGTTCAAATATTTCTCGATGCTGTACCTCACATGTTCGGCAAGTGTTTGACAGGTCAATTCGATCCTTTCCGAATCGCCAGAGAGCAGTGCGACAAGCTTATCATCACGCGTTCGAAATACGATGCCGCCTTGCTCTTTCTCCATGATTTCATGAAAAATGTTGTAGGCTGCAAAGCGTAACAACTCCTCCTCAGCTGCTGGGTCATTGTAGAACTCACGGTGAAAGTCATCAATATCAAGAGCAAGCACCGTAATACTAGGACCGCTCAAAGAGAGTCCGAACATCTGGAACTTGCGTTCAATTTCATCTTTTTTCATGCAGGAAGTAACTAACCGTTCAAGAAATCGTTCTCTAAGAAGCGGCATGCTCTCGTGAAACTGATGACGGAGAAAGGTGACATCTTCCCGCTGTTTGCGCTCCTCATCCAGCTCTAGCCTTAACTTATGAAGAAATTCGGTAAACTCTGCGGCGTTGATCGGTTTCAGTAAATAATCTTTGACCTTGAGTTTGATCGCTTGCTTCGCATAATCAAAATCCTCGTAACCGGTTACAATAATTACTTTAACATCCCTGTAATTCGCGGCAATTAGTTCTGTCAGTTGAAGACCGTCCATGAACGGCATGCAAATATCTGTAATAACAGCATCAGGCTGCAGACTCTCCAGCGCTTCATAGGCATCTCTGCCATTATCGAAATCACCAACCAGTTGGAAGCCGCAAGCCTCCCAATTCGTCTTCCTCTTGATGCCTTCTCTGACTTCATCTTCATCGTCAATCATGATGATTTTGTACATTACGGGTCACCTCTGGCGAAATCGAATTATGCTCTATGTGTATTGTACACAGCTGCTTCAATAAATAACAATAGAGGCTGCCCATAATGGCGCAGCCTCTTTATTCTTATTCGTAGAGCAGCGGCTTGATGTCAGCGGCATCAATGTTCGTTTTGTCGTACCAGTGGAAACCTGTATCGATTGATTTAGGAACAGTCTCACCTTTAATCGATTGGACGGCTGCTTTCACTGACCAGTAACCAATGCCGATCGGATCCTGTGTGATGGCACCGGCCATCTTACCGCTGCGGATCGCATCCATTTGCTGCTTGCCGGAGTCGTATCCGACGACGATGATTTTGCCGTCTTTTTTCAGCTCTGTTACAGCGTTGATAACCCCGATCGCGGATCCCTCGTTCGCACCGAAGAAGCCTTTAACACTCGGATGAGCTTGAATAATTGCTTTGGCCAAATCGGTGGACTTAAGTTGATCTCCTCCGCCGTACTGCGTATCAACAATTTTGATATTCGGATATTTCTCTTTGATCCGATTCGTGAAGCCATCCCGGCGATCAATGCCCGTGCGGCTCGTTTGGTCATGTACGACAAGGGCGATCTCTCCCTCGTTGCCGATGAGCGATGCCATTTTGTCCGCTGCCAACGCTGCGGCAGCTTTGTTATCGGTGGCGGCCGTCGTCACCGGAATGTCGCTGTCCACACCGGAGTCAAAGCCGATGATGGGGATTTTGCTTGCTTTTGCCTTTTCCAGCAGCGGCGTAGCTGCTTTGCTGTCCAGAGCAGCGAAAGCGATGGCTGCTGGTTTTTTGCCCAATGCTGCCTGCAGCATTTCAATTTGCTTATCCACTTGTGTCTCTGTTTCCGGACCTTCGAACGTAATTTCCACATTAAATTCTTTGGCGGCTTTCTCAGCCCCCTGTTTGACGGCTTGCCAGAATTGATGTTGGAAGCCTTTTGAGATGACCGGAATATAAATTTTATCCGATTTTGCCGCAGCAGGCGCTGCAGTTGATGCTGCCGGCGTAGCCGTTGTCGCCGCTGTTTTCGTATCTGTCGTTTTGGCACCGCATGCCCCAAGTACTATCGTCGTTAATAATAATAGCGATGATGCTACCGCAAATTTCTTTGTCCGTTTATGCAATCTCAATCTCCCCTTACGTATAATTTGTTGTATGTGACTCCGATTTGGAGTGAATACCGAAGTTTATTTCTTGCGGCGTCGCATCATATCAGCGTAGACCGCCAGTACAACGACAATTCCTACAATAACCGTCTGCCATTCTTGTTTAACAGATAAGATACGCAGCCCGTTCGTGAGTACGCTCATGATAAGGGCACCGATGACGGTTCCAAGTATGGAACCTTTGCCGCCGCTTAAGGAAGTACCGCCTATAACCACAGCTGCGATCGCCTCCAGTTCATAACCAGAGCCAAGCGCGGGTTGAGCCGAATTAAGGCGGGAGGCCATCATAATGCCGGCGATACCGCTGAACACGCCAGTCAGCGAGTAGATGACGATTTTCCAATAGTCTACATTAACGCCGGAAAGCCTCGTGGATTCTTCATTGCTTCCTAGGGCAAAGTTATAGCGTCCAATAATCGTCCTCGATAAAATAATGCTGGCAATGATAGCAGCGCCGAAGAAGACGAGAATCGCATTCGGAATTTCGAAGCCAGGAATGATTGAATTAAGAATGGACCCCATCGAAATCTGCGAGAATGCCGGCGTATCATTAAAATAGATCGGCTTCGTCCCAGAGATAACGAGAGAAAGTCCTTTGGTCACCATCATCATAGCTAGTGTTGCAATGAAGGGCGGAATTTTCATCTTCGCAACGAGAAGCCCGCTGATGAGACCGCAAATGGCTCCGGTAGCAATGCCCCCGATAATGCCAAGCGGCATTGGTAAATGCCACGTTGTGATGATGACTCCCGCCATCACCGACGAGAAGGTCATCACGGTTCCGACGGCCAGATCAATACCGGAAGTGATGATGACGAACGTTGAACCTAGAGCAAGTACGCCGATAACGGCCGTTGAGAGCATAATGGCTACAATGTTATTGAATTGAAAAAAATTGCTGGAAGATACCGAGAAGATAATAACCAGCATAATCAAGCTGGCGAATGCTAGTAGTTTCTGTGCCGCGCCAGTTTGACTCGACATCGTGGGCACTATTTTTTTACGTACAAGCCATGTTGACATCATGATTCCTCCTAAGACATCCGCTAACTGATTCGCATCGTGGCGTATTTCATAATCGCTTCCTGGGTGGCGTCCTGTTGACGAAGCTCACCGGTAATTCGCCCTTCGCACATGACCATGATGCGATGGCTCATGCGCAATATTTCGGGCAGCTCGGAAGAAATCATAATGATCGATTTCCCCTGTGCGGCTAGCTCATCCAGCAGCTTATAAATCTCCGTCTTCGCGCCAACATCGATACCTCGTGTAGGCTCATCGAAGATAAGAATGTCGCAGTCCCGAAGCAGCCATTTACCGATAACAACCTTCTGCTGATTGCCGCCTGACAGAAATTTGACTTGCTGATGAATGCTTGGCGTCTTGATTTGAAGCGCTTCCACAAAGTGTGAGGCTGACTGATCAATTTTGCCGTCGTGCATCCAGCCGAACAGACGTCTCGCTTTGCGATAAGAGGCTATGGCGATATTCGTCTTCACATCCATATCCACCATGAGCCCATAGCGTTTACGATCCTCGGATAAGTAACCGATCCCATGCTTAACGGCATCATGCGGGGCTTTGAGCTGAACCTTGTGCCCGTGAATGCGTATGTCGCCCGAGTCAATCGCATCTGCGCCGAAAATGGCCCTCGCCACTTCGGTACGACCAGCTCCCATAAGACCCGCGAAGCCAAGAATCTCACCTTTTGCCAAATGAAAGGAGACGTCTTTCACCGCAGAACCGCGGTTCAGATTCGTAACCTCGAGGACTCTTATCTCTGAAGCTTCGACGGTAGTCTGCTGCGTGCTGACATAGAGTTCGCGACCAACCATCATCGCAATGATCTGATCGATGGACGTATCTTTCGTCTGTACGGTATCGATATAACGTCCGTCGCGCATGACCGTGATACGATCGGTAATTCGCTTTAACTCTTCCATCCGGTGAGAAATATAGACGATGCCTACCCCACGCCCGCGCAGCTGTTCGATGATTCGAAACAGCTCCTCGATTTCCGCATTGGTGAGTGCCGCCGTCGGCTCATCCATGATGAGCACCTCGGATTGAAATGACAATGCCTTGGCGATTTCCACCATTTGCTGCTTGGCGACTGTCAGCTCCGACACCTTCGTGCGCGGATCGAGCTGGAGATTCATTTCATTCAGCAGTTGCTGTGCCTGATCGTTCAGCTTCCGATCATCGACGAACAGCTTGATTCCCTTCCTCGGCTCTCGCCCAATAAATATATTTTGGGCAATCGTCAAATCTGGCATTAAATTCAACTCTTGATGAATCATCGAGATGCCAAGCTGCTGAGCCGCTCTCGTATTGGGGATGTTCACTTCCTTGCCTTTCAGAATGATTCTGCCTTCATCTTTCTGATAGACGCCCGTAGCGATTTTCATTAACGTGGACTTCCCGGCGCCGTTCTCGCCAACAAGCGCATGCACTTCACCGGCTGCCAATTCCAGACGACATTGATGGAGGGCATGCACACCAGGAAAATGCTTCTCAATTCCTTCCATCCGGACCAGGGCTTCACTCATGACCTCACCTCGTGTTTCGTTTTAACATTTCTTTGGTGCTCATGTGCTTATTCTATCTGCAATCTGCTAGAAAAAGAGTGGATAAATCTCTTCAAAAAAGTTGAAAATCTTATGATTTTGAAAACCATAAACAAACCTCAGCAAAAAAACACTTGTTCCAACTAGTGTTGTATTTTGTGCAACATTATGCAGCCAAATCCGCGTGATCCCCGCAATTGTTGTAAAAAATACAACAATTGCAGCCAAAAGTAGCTTTATTGGATGAAAACAGGATAAATTGTTGTACACCATACAACATCTATAGTTTGGTGAGAAGAAACCGACGAAATTGTTGTACGTTATACAACATACCATCAAATAAATCGAGGAAAAATAGAACAAACTCCACAGCTCAGCGCAAACGAAAAAAGCCCCTCGCAAGGAGGGGCTTCTCGATCAAACACAGTTCATTACTCGGCTTCTTTACCGTTTAATTTCTCTTTCAGCAGATTCAACTGCTCATCAACTTTAGCTTGCTTTGCAACATCTACAGGTGTGTAGCTGCCTACTGAGCCTGCTGGTACATAAGGCTTGCGAGCGATTTCCGCTTCAACTTCCAGTTGGATAATTTTCTCTTCCATACGTTGGAAGCCGCGGGATGCGTTGCCGCTCTCGATGACACCATTGTAGGATACTTGTGCCATTTGTTTTTTGGCTTTAGCCAGCTGAGCGCGGGATACAAGCTCGTTGCGTTTGTTACGCAGTTTGTAGAACTCGTCTTTCATTTCATGCAGCTGCTGTGTTAGCTCATCAGCATGTGCTTTGGAAGCGGCATATAGATCTGTGTACTCAACAATTTTATCTTCGTGATACAATTTTTCTTCAACAGCTTGGCGAGCAATAGCCTCTTGGCCATTTTTGATCGCTGCGGAAGCTTTAGCTTCGCGGTCAGCCACGAGACGAACAGACTCTTCCAGGCGCTGCTTCAGCTTGCGCTCATTCGCGATTTGTCTAGCAACAGTAACTTCAGCTTGCGCGATTTCTTGCTCCATATCTCGCAAATATTGATTCAACATAACGATCGGATCCTCAATTTTATCCAATACCTCGTGAATTGATGCTTTAGTCATATCTTTCATTCTTGTAAATACTCCCATGGTTTACACGTCTCCTTTTTTAATATCAATTGGTTGTTGTTCGAAGCGAGCAACTTTGGCTCTCAATTCTTCTACTTCTCTTTGCAGAGCTTTCTTTTCAATGTCTTTCATCATCTCGTCGATGTTGTTGGTTTTCCCTGCGTCGTACGGAGCATTGTAGCCCGTATGTTGTGGCGCATGGTTAGGGTGCGGCTTGTGAGCGTTCCAAGCCCCGCCATTATAGCCTTGACGGCCATATGAGCCAGCATAAGGATCAAATGGAGGCTGATCGTACCCAGGTTCCTTCGGAATGACAAGCGCAGCTACAAGGTAGATGAATATGACTGTTCCTCCAGTAAAGATGGTGGTGATCACCACCAATAAACGTAGTAGCGTTGCATCTACATTCATGGCCTCGGCGAGTCCGCCGCATAGACCAGTAACTTTCTTATCTCTTCGTGAGCGGTATAGTTTGCTCATGATTACTTGGCTCCCTCCTGCTGCAGTCTACTTCTCAGAGCTTCCATTTCAGCATCTACAGCTGGGTTACCCCCGCTATAGTAGCTTTCACGCCCCATTCGTCTTACATCGCGGAGCGTTCTGGCATGCAGCTCCATATCGGAAACGCGCTCTTCCAAGCGACCGAACATCCGTGGTGTCGCATCCTGCGCCACACTGCTGCGAGCATGCAATCTTTGCTGCAACCGAGCGGACTCCATTCGCGCTAAGTAGTAACTGCGTTTATCTGCCACTTCTTTGTAATCGGCTTTGAGCTGCTGCAGCTCTTCATCCAAATCGAGGATGGACTGCTTCGCTTGTTCGTACAATTCATGATACTGCTCGCTTTTCTCTTCGGCTTGCAGCTTCTCTTGAAGCACGATCCTTGCCATATGTTCTTCGCCGGCCTTCAGAGCCAGCAGCGCCTGATGCTCGCGCTTCTCTTTGGTTTCCAGCGCCGTCAGATATTGCTGCCGGAGGGACGCTGCATGGCTGACGCATTGCTGATACAGTCTCTCAGACTGTTGAAGCTGCTCACGCTGCGCTGCTAAGTACTGGTCAATCAAGCGAACCGGGTCTTCCGATCGCTCCAGATGTTCATTCAGTGTTGCTACGGTAATGTCTCTCATTCGCCTAAATAGGCTCATCTCTCATACCACCTTTTTCACTCTCTGTATTCGTTTCAATTCATTACACCGTTCTTCTTGTCAACATCGAAACTCCGTAACCTATCAACCCTATCGCCAGTAAAATGATGATCCAACCAGCTAATTTACCAATCAGGATGATACCGCCAAGCCCTGCAATAATCCAACCGATTTTGCTGCCGTTCTGTATGCCTACATAACCAAGGCCAACCATTCCTATTGGAATCAAGTATCCCATCACCGAGCCAATAAATGGTCCCATGTGAACGCCTAGCTTATTTAACAGAATCAGTGCACCGAATGCGATTAGCAGAGCGGCTAAGCCCGTATTTTCTTTTCATCGTTTCGTCACCGCCTTTCGTTGTTTGCTGTGTTGTTTGCTGTGCTCTTGTTCATGTCTTTATTTTAGGTAAAAACGAAGCTTTCCAAAACGGACTAACGACGGTATTTGTTCCTAGACCTTAGTCGGGGCGCATCTAAGACCTGTGTGAAGACTAGGTAATCGCATGAAAAAAGAAACCCACTAGCGAAGATAGTGGGTTTGGGTTAGGTTATCTTTTTATTTCACTAGCATTGCATTAATTTTCTCTGAATGTTCATTATCTTTTGGCCGATGTCGGGACACTGCAAAAGCGAATGGAGAACGTCTATGTCTCATTCACACCGTGGATTCCGAAGGAAATCCAGTCGCCATTTTAACCAACCGACTTGATCTGAGTGCGGATGAAATCGGTTTGCCTGCTCGTACTCTTCAAGATAGAAACGGGCACCAAACAAAGTCTACTAGAGCTTTACCGTTCCTCATTTAACTGGTACGTTTTCTTTAAATTGACCCTGAAATTCAATATTTCCGTTTTTGTCATATAAGATGCCTTGACCATTCGGGACATCGTGAGCTAGCTCTCCTACATACTTTGTACCGTCTGTATAGTAATACGTCCCCTTAACGAAATAGTTGTTTTTAAATTGACCTTCTTTCTTCAGCATTCCGTTTACGGAGTAAATCTTCCCCTGTCCTTCCCAAATATTATTCACAAACTCCCCCTCGTATAGCTTCGTGCCGGAAGAGTAATACCAAATACCTTTTCCGTTCATGACTCCTTGTTTAAACTCTCCTTCCCGATTTCCGGCTTTATTATATTCTTTGCCGTAACCATTCGGAGTATTGACTGCAAAATCCCCTTCATAAAAAAGTTTACCATTAATGTAGTATTTTCCACGACCATCGTACATGTTGTCCTTAAATTCGCCTTCATAGATCAACTGGTTTGCCACATAGTATTTACCTTGGCCACTATATAAGCCCTTTATCACTTTTCCCTCATAGAACACATATCCACTGTCGTCAACGTATCTTACATTACCTTCGGGAATACCTTCTACGAATTGACCGATAGACATTTCCCCCGTGCGATCGCGACCGCGGCTAAAACCTTGGAAGTAGATAGTCCCCAAGCCGACGACCTCATCATTTTTGAACTCCGCGTCGTACCAAAGCGTCCCGTCCTCTCGGTACAACTTGCCTTTTCCGTTCATATGACCATCCTCCAGCTGTCCTTCGTACATAAGGGCACCACCGTTGTAATATAGCTTTCCTTCCGTTACCAGATCATAGAGGTATACTGTTTTAAGGTTGGCATCCCACATCACTTTTCTACCGGTCGCTTCTCCTACGAAACGGAGCGGTACGAACGTATAGTCCTTGTATAAAAAGGGGGCAACCGGAATGTTCATCTTTAGATCGTTAAACTCCGCTTCCTTCTTACCCAAGGGCAACCGGAGGGATTTCCCCTCTTTTTGCCCGGTTACTGTTTTAGTTGCATCGTCCCAATTCACTTTAAGTCCCAATTTCTCAAAAATAGGCCTGAATTCCACGGTAGTGGAGCCTTCTTGCAGGATTGGTGCCTCATGAAACTGAATTTCTTCTCCGTCAAGGAAAACACGTATCGGATCGTTATCGGTCATCTGGGTAATACGTTTATTAATCCAATAGTCCCTTACATACGGGTTTGAAACATTATAATACAGTATGATGTACGTTCCAGGCTTAATAATTGGAGTATAAATTTGGTTCGTCTCTTGTTCGAGCAATCCACCCACATACTCCCATGATCCACCTTCCAACCGATAAATGCCGAGCTTATTTATTTGCTCCTTCGGCACTCTACTCGCTATGTAGGACATGGAAAGAATGAGCGCATCTTTAGCATCCGGCATCGAGACGTTCCATGGCAGACTCACCATTTTCTGTCCAGGCAACAGCGCCTTAGTCAACTGTAAGTCGCGATCCGGGTTAGGCTCCATGTTGACGTCGCCATCACCTTGGAACAACCATTCTTTCATTTTCAACATAATGCTTTTATCCTGCGATGTGATAGCTCTGTCTTTGCTAAAGAAAAGCATTGACTGGTTTACTGGTTCAGCCCATTTCTCGACATAAGGTACCGCAGAAGCAATAGGGGCCGTCGGTGCTACAGACTGACCGCTCACGTTCACTTCTCGGAGAAATATATTACCGTCGTCACCTCTGAGCACAACCTGATTATTGTAAATACCGACGAGTGAGTTTACGGAAGCCTTGTCTACTAAGATGTGCGCTTCGCTATAGGCAAGATCTGCTACGGCAATCTCATCATTGTCATTCACCGTTTGATGCCAAGCCGAGATATGATCACCAATAGCAATGGGAGCTTGGCTTTTCGGCGCTGCATCGGATCTAGCTAAGAGCTGGGGAAGTGCGTCATCATGATCGGTTTGCTGTGATCTGGTCTCATAACCACCGGCATTCATTTTCTGCAGCCAAACCGCGGTCTTTCCGTTAAAAGCTGGACCGTAAAATGTATCTACATAACCGTCAGTCGGTTTCGTTAGCTTGCGGGTTTTCTCGGTAGCGATATCGTAAAGCTGAAGATCTTTGGAGGGTAATTGGACATACAATATTTCCCCCTCCGCAACCACAGCATTTATGCCCTGACCAACCCTTTTGTTGGTCTTACTCGCTATATCATAAACATAAATAAAATTGTCGCTCTTATTGGGGACAGCTACATAATGACCGTCCGTCGTTGGGGATTCGTACGTACCGGGGGTAGATGCTATGTTCAAAGATTCACCGCTACGAATATTGAGCAATATGAGATCCTTCTGACGATGAACATAAGTAACATAATCCCCTCCGACATCTGGTACCGACTTGACACCACTCGTGTCCGTCAGCTGCTTGGCTTCGCCAGTTACTAGATTACGGTAATAAAGCTGATCTTTTCCCGAGTTGTCCTGGGCTTTCCAGACCATGTCGCTGCCAGAAATGTTAACGAAACGATCAGGTGCCTTATACATGGTTGGGGTATCTTTCGTACTATACATCAAAGTAGCCTGTGCTGAGTTTCCCCCTCCGTAATAAGTGATAAATCCAATCAGCACGCATATGGCTACAAGTCGTTTCAAATGTAGTCTCATCATAGCTCACCCCGATTTCCTTCATTTTGGAATATAAAAAAACAACCATCTCGAGCGACCCGGCTATCATTTCCCAAGTGGATTGACCGCTGATTCTCGCTTTTTCGTATGAGCACATAGGTGATTTCCAAAAATGACCAAAATGCTAATTCCAACTAATATGTATTCAAAAGAGTAATTGAAACTAGAAGCTAATAAAAATTTTAAGAAGCAAAGAAAGTTTTGTCCGGAAAACCATCTCCCTCTGCATAACATCTTGCAATAGCTGAAGCAGCCTTCATGAACATATGGTCTTTAGTTGTTCCCGGGACTCTCTCTAGCTGCCGAAATTCTTCATTAAGTAGATTAAATTCAATTTCACCCAAACTTTCTTCCGTTGGACCAAATTTGTATATGACCTTTTCGGCATCGTCGAATACTTTAATCAGCATAAGATATGTTGCCATTTTGGGACCCTCCTTTCTTTTTGGCAATAAAAAAACAAGCCCCTAAAGAGTATCCCGGCTATCATCCCATGACATGTGACTCATGGCTTAGACCCGTGGCTTTGCGTCTCCACCTTTCGATGGATTTGCCTTTGTTCATTATTGCTTGATATTAGGTGTGTTTCACTCATTTTAGCTAGTCGTAAAGAACTACTATTTCCCATGGTATTCCATAAAATAATATAATTCAACATATTTCTACAGGAAAGAGGCAACCCCTACGCAAAGTGTGTGATTTCTCACAAAAAAGGCCAACCAGAGTACTGGTTGACCTAGGAGATCCCATAAAACAGTCAGTTTAGTTGAATAAACAGATGAACTGGAATTTCACAATTACTCGACTGAACAGATACACGCACGGGTTATTATTATTTTACTTCTGTATAGACAATAACGCACCATTTACGTAATAATACAGCATTCCGTTCTGATCAAAGAAGACTTCCGTTGCTGTCCCCAGCGCCAAAGTATCAACCTTCTGATATGTCGCCGCACTGTATATCCCATTTTTACCAACCAGCAGCTCTCCGGTAGCATTCGCAGCATAAATCGGTTCTGGCAATGTACTGATTACCTGCGTAACATCATTGAGATTAAGGACCTTATTCTTTACGACTAGTTTCCCTTGACGTTCCAACAATAGAACCGGAGTATCCAAGGGATCTCTCAAGAAGTTCGGGTAACTTAGGTTGGATTGGCCTGACTTGGTTACGCTATTACCACTAACGGAATATGCGAATACGTTTGAACCGGCACTTCCCGCATTCCAGCCATACTGATACCATGTAAAGAATCTGCTCTTATCGCTAGAGAAAGCCAGATCGCCAACCCCTTTGATCACAGTTCCGTAGTTTACGGCTGCAAAGGTAGTCGAATTGAACGCAAGCAGCGTCGGCTCCCAATCACCCATCACAACATATAGAATCCCGGATTTATGGTAGATATGTCTATGAGCGATGTCACCGGAATCAACAGTTGACGTGTATGCCAAGTGCCTTACAATTTGTAAATCAGATAGGCGCACTTCCGTTATGAGCTTATTTAGATCATCATTCACGATAAAGAGACTTGAACCGTCTTCCGATAATGTAAGACCGGACGGACGATATGGAAGCTTGACCGTGTTTACAATCGTCTGTGTTTGAAGATCAACCACATATAGATTGCGGAACGCTTCGTCGATTGCATAAGCTTTTTTGTTTACGGAATTGTAAGCAATGTCAACAACTCTGCCGTCCAACTGGACACCAGAAACCGCAACAGGGGCAATCGCTTCGATTGAATTCTTTTCTACGATTTCGACGATATTCTTTCCGTCTAGCGTAGATACAGCAGTCAATCGATCGGTATCATTAAATACATTCTTGGCTGTACCGTCCAAGTGATAGAGGCCATTTTTCTTAAAATTGCTGTAATCATAGACTTGTACCTCGTTGTTCTTCGTTGTGTAAAACTTGTTATTGTTATTTGACAGATCAAAAGCAATACCGTCATATGCTTGTCCAAGTCCGTATACATATTTCATATCGTCGTACTTATTGCTTGTTGCCATAAATACGTTGCCGGAACCGTTAAAGATGTAGGCACCGTCCGGAGAAATGGTAAAGTTCGTCGACATCGCATAATCGCCATGGTACGGCGAATCGTAACCACCTGGATAGGATGGCTCGACGTATTGTCCGTTCATTACATTATACGCACTAAGATCTCTCGGTGACGTATCCGTTGTGATCGTATAGAGCTTATTCCCTAATGGAAGCGTTTGGATATAACTCGCTTGCCGAATATCGCTTGAACCCACCTCAGCAAAAGTTTTCAAATCATATGACTTGATCTTCGTCCACTGACCTGATCCGGATGACACGTAGAGATAACCGGAAACGACTGCGACATCAAAGGGGTCAATCGCAATTTCATGAGTACTTTCAAGCGTGAAGGTAGCCGCATTCACAACCGCAATTGCGCCTTGTTGCTGTGAAATATCCGTATAGGAAGAATGTGCCGCTTTTAGCAAAGAAACGTAGATTTTACCGTCTGCATATGTGAGACTCTCCGGTGCAAGGTTAAACGCTATGGAGGATTTATCACCTGTTTCGTAATTGACGCGATAAAGCTTCTTGTCCGTTTTATCTGTGATATAAAGGATTGGATCCGATGGATGCTGCCACGTATCTGTGATCTCAAAATCCAGAGCTATGTGTGCATTATAATAAGTTGTAGCAAAAGCAACGCCGCTTGGTCCGGATTCCACGCCAATTTCATCTATTGCTGATGTAACGACATAATATCTTGTCGTATGTGGAAGATTCGTGCTATCGACATAGGTCGTTCCGGTTACCGTAATCGGTTGACCGTTTTGATCCTTCAAGGGGACAAACTTGCCAGCAGCAGTTGCGCTGTAATAAATATGGTAATGGTCCGCATTCGCAACTGGATTCCATTGCAAAGCGATCTCCTTATTCGATACTGTAGATGCCTTTAGACCAGTTGGCGACTCTAGTCGATCATTTATCCCATCAAGTTCCCAGTCGCTTCCGTTCCATGTTGCAAAAACAAGATACTGACTTCCGTAAACGAGCGTAAGGTTATCCCCTGTTGTGAGCGGCACCGCTTGTTCCGGCAGCTGATTACCTAGATCATGGACCTCGTAACGGTTATTGATTTGATAAGAAATCATCTCGTTGCCGCCATAATAAACC
Source organism: Paenibacillus sp. V4I9 (assembly GCF_030817295.1). Lineage (NCBI taxonomy): Bacteria > Bacillati > Bacillota > Bacilli > Caryophanales > Paenibacillaceae > Paenibacillus > Paenibacillus sp. V4I9. Next base: position 7,982,195 of record NZ_JAUSZE010000001.1, on the reverse strand, counting down.
TGAGCATACACGCTACCGCTAACCGAAATGCTCGATAACAGAACCCCGGAATAATGCTGTTTTGAATTCCGATTGGTTACGTCATACGGCGCTGGAGAAAACGATCCGCCTATAATGCTGTAGATTCCTACATCTTCTAACGTCCCAGTATATTCGGTCTGGTATGTATCGTGTGTGACTGTGTTCGAAACGTCCCATTGAAACGTCGAGTAATCTGCGATGGATGGGTACAGAGTGTATACCTTGTCATGAATGATAAAGGCAGCATTAATATCCTCTACATTACCCGGTTCAGTAGCCGGTTCCCCGCCTGTCGGCTGCCCAGCATTCGGAACAGGATCCGGGGATGTGTTCGTTGATCCAGGTGTAGTACCTGGCATAACCGGAGAGTTTCCTGTTACTTCCTTCCCGCCAATTACGACGAGCTTCACTAGATCGCCAAGTGTATATTTCTTTACAATTTGTTCAAAGCTTACGCCTTCCACATTAATCACTGCAATAAGGATCGATCCTTCTCCCGTCACCTTCGCGGCTGCTTGCAAAATGATCTGCTCCAATATGGCATTGCCCAGCAGCTTGATTCCTGAGCCTTCCGAACCTGCTTGCGTTTCAAGCAAGGTGACAACGGATTGACTGGAAATCTCGAGGGTTACCGTCGACTTCAGGTCAACTTTCACAAATGTCCCTACTAGCTGAACGACATCATTCACAGTCGTTCCTTGGATGGAAATGGATTGGAAGCCCTCGTTTCCTTGCTCTTGTTCTAATTTCGCACCCGAATTGATAATGGTATCGCTTATTCTCGTAGAACCTTTAGCAAAAACTCTGACTCTGCCGAAGTCCTTCTGAACCATCATCTGATTGAGGGTTGAATCTTGAATTTCAATACTGTTTTCTCCGCCCCCATTCACAATCGTTCTTCCTTTTACTGTCACGTGATCAAGGAACACTTCCCCTTCCCCTATCCCCGCTGCCAAGATGAGGTCGCCTTTAATCACAGCATTTTTTATAGTGACACCGCCGCTGTTGACCGTCATATTCCCTTCAACATCAGCTTTTGGAGTATAAGTTCCAGGCTCATGGATCAGTTGCCCTACGGCATTATCTAGCATCACTACGGCTTCTGCTCTTGTAATGGATTTCTGAGGACGGAAGCTCTGATCAGGATATCCGTTAAGATAACCCTCCGAGGCGACTGCTTTTATGTAAGGCTTGCTCCAGTCAGACATTTGCTGCTCATCGTGAAACGTTCGCGTATCGCTCTTTGGTAACACGTCTTTTAATTGCATAAGTTGATAGATGATTTTGGCAGCCTGTTCTCTGCTAATCGGTTGATCTGGACGAAAGGTGCCGTCATCGAACCCAGAAATATAGCCGGCATATTTTGCTTTGGCTACATCGTTATAGAACCATTTTTCCTGAGAAACATCTTTGAAGGTTTGGTCATCCTTATGGGGATACCCTAACGCCTTGTTGACAAGCGATATGAATTCCGCCCTGGTAATGACTTTATCAGGTTGAAAGGTTTGATCGGCATAGCCCGAAATCAATCCATTACCGATCCATTCGTTTATGGCATCCTCTGCCCAATACCCGTTTATGTCACGTAAAGATGGTTGATTTTCTGCTTGCACTAAACCTGAAAAAGATACGATTTGAACGGTCAAAAACATAACGATAAATACAATTTTCCCTAATAACCTCGCCAACATATAATCTTCCTCTCTTTTACTTTGATATAAAGGCAATAAAAAAGCCACTCCAAAAGGAATGTAGGCAGCCCGGCTGTCGTACAAGGAAGTGCCCTTGCTTAGACCCGTGGCTTTGCGTCTCCGCCTTTCGGACGGATTTGCCGTTTCTTATTCTATGGAATGACTCTAGGACCTATCGAATAGTTCTAATTGCCTAGCAACAATTATATACTTAATTAATCTAATAGAAAAGAAATATCTTCCATTTTCGACAAATTATTTTTAAATTCTTCTTTGAAATACTTACGACTGAATCCCAATTCAGCGCTTGCCTCTGCTCCTCATCGTGTTATTTTCTCTAATAAAAGGGTCGTCACACAAGCAGAAAGACGATTTCCAAGCACTTATTTAGCATCTCATTCTCCCGTTTCAGCTGTTGAATGTATCGATTTTGATCAAAGTACTCCTGTCGTCTCCCCGCTGGTCTAGCAGTCCGAATTCACTTTTACCAAGGGATTTTTCCAAGCGAAGTATGTCGTATATTGTAGAATTAACGCAAATGCCTTATAGTGGTTAAAAATACCATAAATGCTTAAGCCAATATAATACGATTAAAGGCACATTCGCGCGAAAGCCGGAGTCGCAAAGCCACGGGTCTACGTCCCCTTCGGGATATGATAGCCGGGCCGCTCTATAGATTGGCTTTTTTGCATGCATGAAATTTATTGAGATTTTAATAAAAGGGGTGTATTTCAACATGAAGTTTAAAAAGATTGCGTTAGGGGCAGTTGCGCTCATGCTTGCGCTTGGCTCGTTGTCCTTCTTGCCGGAAGCGCATATAAGCGCTGCTACATTCGTCAAAGAGGATAACTTAATGGACTATACGGTACCTAGGTTCCCGATCATTACCGATTCCAAGATGGTTTGGATGGGAGATGACGAGAACAAATTCTATCAAGTGTTCTCCCGGGATTTGTCTAGTGGCGAATTAAAACAGCTAACCGAAACCCAGACCTACAAAGATAAATTATCGGCAGCGAATAATTATGCTATTTATCGGGATAGTCAAAAATTTATCATGATGGTTAATCTTCAAACCGGCGAATCTATCCAAACAGATGTCAAGCCGGGCTATTATGAAGATCTTCAAACGGACGGCGAATACATAGTCTACAAAGATGTATCTACAAGCACTCTTAATGTGTACAATATGACAACAAAGGAAACAAATATCATTGGAAAAGGACAAGACGCTACTTTGGCGAACAGCCAAGTCGCCTATTATGGTATTACGGAGAATAGGCTTAAGCTTTACGACATTGCAAGCAATACTTCACGAGTTCTGTGGGATAAAAAGGATGGCAGTTTATATAACAGTCATCCAGTCGCATTCAACGGAAAATACATCGTATGGATACAACAGCCATACAATCAACTAAAATATCAATTAAGAATGATCGACGTTACGCAACCGGATTCACTACCTAGTGTACTTAGCCTATTTGACAAGGTAGCTATCCCTGTCGTTACTTTCGTAAGTAAGGAAATTGCGGCATGGACCATTGAGAAAGATGGACATGAAGTGGTGATGGCAGCAAACTTGCAAAACAAGCAAGCTGATGCAGCAGCCGATCAAGGGGAGAAACTATTGGGTGTTACCGGAAGCACAATTATTTTGAAGAACGTCGATAACAATCTGATTCTTCGAACCCTTCAATCTACAGGTGAAGGTAACGCTATTCAGGATACACTTGTTTCAGCTATCCCTTATGCAGCTAACATACCTGAACAAGTGACAGGCTTCTTCGGAGGAAACAGTCCGAGCAGCGTGCACGAGTTGGCAACTTCCGATCGCGCGGTTATTTTGTCCTCTCCGTTCGAGAATCCGTTTTCCTATAAGGGGAGCGATTATACAAGCATTTGGTATAGAGACGATTCGAAACTTGAACTGACCAAAGCTCTTCATCCGGATCAGAAAATGGTGAGCCTCCCATGGTCGGTCGACGTACGAGAAGCATTCGATTACCATGTCCTAAAAATGGTCTATATGCCATCTCGTGTCCCTTCCGGTCAGCTTAGCAAGCTGGGGATTTATAAACTCGTTGAGGGCGAATGGATCTATGCAGGGGGGATTATCGAGGAAAAAAATCAACTTCTACGTACCCACATTCATAGCGGTGGGGTTTACGCAGTGCTTTATCAAGATATGAATGCAGCGTCCCTCCGGGACTATTGGATACGGAAAACCATTACGCAAGTGAACGCAGACAAACCTATCCGTGTCTTTCTTGACGGAGAGGAAGTAATCTTCCATGAACAGCCTCAACTTAAGGACAGCTCTACAACGGTTGAGTTTCGACCTATTTTCGAAAAGCTGGGTTTGCAAGTTAATTGGAACGAAGCATCCCAAACGGTTACAGGCAGCAAAGAGGGATCGTCGATTAGTCTCACATTAGGAAAGTCGCAAGCAACCGTTAATGAAGAGACATCCGAACTACCAACAGCCCCTTACCTTCAAAAAGGGTATACGTTCGTCCCTCTTAGATTGGTTGGTGAAGCTTCCGGCCGAAAAGTGGTATGGGATGCGAACCTCAAAGCCGTGTATCTCTATGACCCTGCAACGGAAGGCAAGCTGTACAACAAAGCGGGCAACTTGCTTTATGAAGGTCAGCTTAAAGACGGACAAATGCACGGAAAAGGGAAGCTCTTTCATGAAGATGGCACTGTCTGGTACGATGCCACGTTCGTTAATGATAATGTAGTGGGCTGGGGAACCATTTATTTTAATGGAGAAATTTTTGGTAGAGACCGAACTGGTGACGTTCTGATTGGACAATTCAAGAACGGGATTCCTGACGGATATGTGACAAGTATTAATGATAACGGCAAACTAATTTATGAGGGTTACGAAGTTCAAGGAAGATTCAATGGCAGGGGAAAGTATTATGAAGATGGCAAACTCGATTATGAAGGCGAGTTTAAAGATGGTCAGCCTGTACACTCAAATTAATGATTAGGAAGTACGACGAAGCCGTTGGATTTATTGGGAAATGGCTGATAAATTTTCATACAAAATAATACCTGCTAACATTATGGTAAAAACGCCCTTTCAGCACCTTTGCTGGGGGCGTTTTTGAGCTGTAACTGTTATTTTAAATGAACCTTGCCTCTTCGGATGTCCCGATTGACCCTTAGCCTAGTAAATTGCTATCGCTTTAAACATTCTCTCTATCTAGCAAATAGACTTTCACATTCTTCTTCACGCCGAATTCCTGAGCTTCACTCAAATCATTCATGAATACATCAATTCTCGAACCGCGAATAGCCGAACCTATATCCTCCGCCTTGCGAATGCCGATGCCGTCAATGAACACTGTAGATCCCAAAGGGATTACTGCAGGATCCACGGCGATCGTGCGTCCTTCTTTGGCTTTAAGACCACTAAATGTGATGCCATACATGGGATGGGAAGCCTTTTTACCTGTTGATTCAAAGCCCGCCGTATAAGCTGTAAGGGTTGTGTTCAACACTTTTTTAATTATTTTCTTTTGACCATTTGGTAAACCAATCTCATCTCCACCCATCGGAATCGTTAAACTTTGACCAATCGTTAGCTGGTTCGGATTTGGAATATTGTTTGAGTTGATAATGTCATCTACGGATACGCCAAAATCCCGAGCAATTTTGTACAGCGTATCTCCTCGGTCCACTTGATACTGCGTCCGAGGCTGAACAAGCTCAGCTTGAGGGGCCTCTTCCACAGGACCTGCGTTTCTTGCCATACTATACGTAGGAGGCAATTCCCCCCCATCTTCACTTTCAGGGTACGAATAGGCTGGTTGCACCTGCCACAAACAAAGCAGCAACGGAAACGTCAAAGTAACATAAAGAATTTTACGAAACATAGTATTTCCTCCTCTTAAAAAATAATAGAGTTATAGCTACTAGATTCGTCCAATTCTATGATTTATATACGTCTTACATTAATTTTTTTGCTGAGGGCGGAGGATAGTTTAATGAAATGTGAGCACGAACGCAAACAAGGCGGAGAGAGTATCAAATAATAAGCATGAAAAAATAGGTGAAGAAATAAGAAAGCTTAGTAGCATACAAAACGAATCTTGGCTTAAACTAACAAACGTGAACGAAGAAAAGGCTGCCGGTGTGGCAGTCTTTTTGCTTTTCAACAAATAGCGGTTACATCATTAAATATTCCTTGACAGGAATATTCCATTCGGAGTATATTATGTTTATGAATAAGACTTTCAGTGCTCTTGCCGAGCCAAACCGCTTGCATATTGTCGAGCTCTTGCGTGACGGCCCTCTTACCGTCGGGGAAATAGCGGATCGGCTTGAGCTCCAGCAGCCGCAAGTATCCAAGCATCTCCGCGTGCTTAGTGATGCAGAACTAGTCGAGGTACAACCGTCTGCGAATAAAAGAATCTATAAACTGCAGTTTCAGTCGCTCAAAGAACTGGATGGCTGGCTAGACTCTTTCCGCCGCATGTGGGAAGAGAGATTCGATCGTTTGGACGATTATTTGCAGCAAATGTTAGAGAAGGAAAAGAAAAAACAATTTGATTTGGAGGATTAGACATGACTCAAGAAAAATCAGGGAATAACTTCGATGTAACCTTAGAGGGAGGCGAGCTGGTTCTTACTCGCACCTTCAATGCCCCTCGTGAACTCGTCTTCAAAGCGTGGACTGAGGCTGAACATTTAGCGCACTGGTGGGGACCAACAAGCTTTGAATTAAGCGTACACACCTTAGATCTTCGCCCAGGAGGTAGCTTCCACTACTGCATGAAATCGGCTGAAGGCTTTGAAATGTGGGGTAAGTTTGTCTACCATGAAATTAATTCCCCGGAGAAACTCGTCTACGTGAATTCCTTTTCCGATGCAGAAGCTAACATTATCCGAGCACCATTCAGCGAAAACTTTCCGCTGGAAATAATGAATAAGTTATCTTTTACTGAAAATGAAGGAAAAACCACACTGATCATGCGTGGAGGCCCTATCAATGCAACTGAGGAAGAACATAAGTTCTTTGAGGGTATGTATGATTCCATGAAACAAGGCTTCGGCGGAACGTTCGATCAGCTCGATGCCTACTTAGCCAAAGTGGTATAAGAGTTTTTCCCGGTTTAAAAGATGTTTCTTGCGCCACTCTAGCTGCACTTGCCGATCCAGGCATGCCGCTAGGGTGGCGTTTTTTCTTTTTTGGGGATGTGAGCTCACGCCGGTAATTAGCAATGACGCCTTCGCGATAGGTCTTAATCGAGCAAATTCAACAATCGGCACAGTCGATATAAATAGGACATGCCGCGCAGCTGCTCTTTGTTGATTTTGACTAAATAGTTTAAGGAATCGAGGGCAATCTTCTTGGCATGTTCCACATCATGAACATCCATCCCCGCAATGGCTTGCTTAAGATCAACAAGATCTAATGAATAAACGGCTGGCCGCAAAGCGCGAAGCAGCAAAATTTTACGCATTTGAGATCGACTAAATAGGCGGTAGCCATTTTCCGGATCTCGTGATAAGGTAATGAGCCCCACCTTTTCCCAATGTCGGATGGTTGAGCTTGGGATGGATGTCTCCGCAGAAACCTCTCCGATGGTCATCCATTCTTTCTTTGCGCTTGAATCGAGGCTGGTATTAGGTTCCTGAGTCTCTAGAATTTGAATGTTCCTCCCTGCCAGCGTTTTATCGCGATGGAGATCGGCTTGTCTGTCGTTGACCAACCAAAGGGCTGCATCTACTTCTTTTAATTGAATTTTCCGAAGAACCTCGGATGTTACATCCATACCAAACCCCGGTGCCATGGCTTGAATACACTCGAAATAAGCAATATGTTCTTCGGTGTATATCCGATAGCCGCTGGATGAACGTTGCGTAGGAGGAACAAGTCCACTCGTTTCATAATTCCTTAAGGCACTTGTACTTAGCTTAAGTTTTCTGGCTATATCGATTGGCCGCAAGTTCATGTATTCACCTCAGATCGATTTTCACGGTCACCTTTTCCCAAAGATTAAAGCTTACTTATAAGGTTAACTAAACGAATTCCCTATATTTAAGGCCAATCCTTCCGAATGTTTACCATTTGCATGAATGTTGTAAAATGATTTTATCAAAAGAAAGGGTTGTTGGACAAAGAAGGAAGGAGTTGAATCCATTGTTGAACGATGAGTTCGATCGGCAAGTCGAAAACCTAGTGGAAAAAGGCTACCCAAGCATTGCTGGGTTAACTAATGAAGAATTCAAGCAGCATCTCGAATCGCTTAGAGATAGAATCAAGGAGCTTGAAAAGCCAAAAAAAGAACAGCAAGCAGGATATGTTCCTTTCGTCATCGTCGTTCAGAGCGACTGGGTAGATGGAGAAAAAGCGATGCAGATTGTGAAGCGGAATGACAAAATGGGCTTTAGCGTCATGGACGCAGATGACATCAAACGCTTTAAACCTATTGAGGGTATTGAGCTTCCTACTGGTCTCGCCTATCTGGCGGTGGATATTGATACAGGCAAAGAAACACTTAATATCACCCCAAATGAAGCGATCAAAACCATTACGAATGAAAGTCGCACCCCCCTCACCCTCGAGGAAGGCATCGCCTTGATTACTCATTTTCCGGATATTTTACAGAAAAACAACGGCTTCTCTCTGCTCGGTTCTCGCTGCGGCGACCGCAGAGTGACCGCTTTATGGATTAGCGCCGGCAAGCCGAAGCTAGGCTGGTGCTGGGCAGGAAACCCGCATACGTGGCTTGGTTCCGCCTCTTGCGGATCTCGATCAGGAAACTAACAAAATAAGTCTACTGCAGCTGCAGTAGACTTATTCTTAGTTCTAAACAGTTGCTCGACGAAGCAATCCATAAGCTGCCACTAAGTACACGACAACCAAAGGAACCATCCACCAGAATATATCCATATAACTGTGAATGATCCAATCCAAGAGACCGCCCCACAGTCCAAAGTGCGTAAAAATGTAGAAACCTATTGTACCAATCAAAAGCAGGGATGTAAAAAAAATATACATCGAAGCACTGCCGAAACGACGGTGCAAACTGGATATGGCAAACCCGAGGAAATACATATGAAGGAGTATAATCAGATAAATACCCCATGTGCCTAGCAGCGAAAGATCGTTTAGAAATTGGATTTTAAAAAGGTGCAATCTCACCCACCAACCATTTGTCGCTTCTTCAATCACAGACAGGATGGCAAGTGCTAGGGCTGAGCTAACATTAACAATAATAGCTGTCACAGCCGTTCCAAAGAAATAATCCTTCCTACGAATACTCAGTCCCAAGGCAAATGGGAAGGTTTCTTTAATAGTGATCGTTCCTGCTACAAAGGTGTAGATGAAAATCGAAGCGATAGCCCCTGTATTTATAGATTCACCTATCTCCAGCGAGAGCGCTATGATCAAATTGAGCAAAAAGTTTGCCCCAATAATGATCCACGGGATAGCCCACGATGCCATTTTGTTCCTCATGTGGAGTTTTACTACTTGATTCATCATTCCTCAGTCCCCTTTCCCGCGATTAATGGTGTGCGTGTCAGATGAACGATAAGCTGCTGCATAGATACCGGTGTGAATTCAAGTCCTAACGCCTCTGCTTCCTTCCGATCCCGCTCAGTTAGAATACCTAGAATTGTAGCCGATGCAGCCGCACCAATCGCCGTGCGTTCAAGCAGCTCTTTGCCCCGTGTGAAAGAATCCACAGCAGTCGCTAGACCAGAAACCGTGCAAGCACGACCGCGAAGAGCATCCGCATCTTCATTCATAATCAATTTGCCGTTATCGATAACCAGCACGTGCTCGAGCAATCGGCTAACTTCGTCGATGAGATGCGTGGAGAGAATAACCGTCCGCGGAAAATCGGCATAGTCTTCAAGCAAGCGATCATAGAATAGGATTCTTGCCACAGCATCCAGACCCAAATAAGGCTCATCGAAAATGGTTAATGGCGCTCGACTAGCCAGACCAACCACAATACCAACAGAAGAAAGCATCCCTCTGGATAGCTTCTTTATTTTTCTTTTCAAGGCAGACGGAAATCTTCAATCAAGGCGTGCGCATAAGCATGATCCCAGTTCGGGAAAAGCGATCTCGCAACTTCAATTACATCTATGACACGGAAGCTATCTGGGTACTTCTGGCTTTCTTTAATGAAGCAAATTTGATTGAGCACACGGCTATTCTCGTAAGGTTCTTCCCCAAATACCTTCAACTCGCCGCTTGTAGCGAACTGCTGAGACGAGATCATATGCATGATCGTTGTTTTGCCTGCACCGTTTCTGCCTAGCAAGCCATAGATTTTATTCGCTTCAATCGTGAAACTAACATGATCTACTGCCGTCACTTGGCCATAGGACTTGGTTAGTCCTTTCACTTCCACAATGTTGGTCATCACGCTTTCTCCCCTCTGCGTACCATTTCCGTCAATTGCTCTACGGTAATCCCGAGCTTCTCGGCTTCTTTCACCATCGTCACCACATATTGCTCATAAAATAGTTCTTTCCGCTTCTCCATCAGCTTCGTTCGCGCTCCCTCCGCTACAAACATGCCAATCCCTCGTTTCTTATACAAAATCCCTTGGTCCACCAACAAATTAACACCTTTCGCTGCTGTCGCCGGATTAATTTGATAAAAGGATGCAAACTGATTCGTAGAAGGCACTTGCGATTCCTCCGGCATTCTTGCTTCTATAATGTCGTCTTCAATACGTTCTGCGATTTGCACAAAAATCGGGCGGCTATCGTCCATCATTAGTCCCATTTCTCTCACCACCACATTAGTTAGTTACTCATGTAATTAACCATATAACCAACTCACTTAAAAGTCAACACCTAAAGTGATATTTGGGCTGGGCGGCAAAATAAATAAATTCCCTTGGAACTGGGAATACCAATAGGGTGCGTGTTAAGCGAAGATGCGCATATTTGTGAATCAACCAGAGATGGTTTCTGTTCTGAGTAACCCTAACTTGCTGCCACAGATAGCAAAGTTGTACTTTGTACAACTTTGAGTGGGCGAATCCGCGATTTCTCGACAAATGTTGTAAAAAATACAACAATTTAGTCCAAAAATAGCTGAAGAAAAGCTATTTTGTTGTACAAACTACAACAATTACTTGGTGAGAAAAAATGGACAAAAATGTTGTACACCCGTACAACTTCCCCTCCTAAAAGTCGGGAAAAGCCGGGGAAAGACAGGGAAAGACAGGTACCCTGACTTCGGTTTCTATTCGTTCACTCCTAAACAGAAAACAAAACCAGAAACCCATTACCAGAAAGAAAATCACACTAATTGAACTTGAATGTTTCCACAATCTCAACAGCACAATCTATCACTAAGCAAGCTAAATAAGGACAACCGACAAGTCTAATTGGAAGGTGCAATGGAAATGAAATCTTTAAATCTGCGAATACTTATTCTTAGTTTTCTTCTACTGTTGACCCCAGTGCGAGGCACAACCTTTGCTAGCGACAAGGTGGAACAGCCGCTGGCTGCACCTTTGTTTTCGTTCTCCGTGATGAGTGATGTTCACATCACTTCTTACGACCAAGTCGCTCAGCTGAGGCTGAGTCAAGCGCTGGCCGATCATCACGCGCTGCGCCCAGACAGCAAGCTGCTCGTCTTGAACGGCGACCTCACGAATGGGAGTGAGGCCGACTATCGCAGCTTGCTGGGGCTGCTCGGCCGCCAGCACCATGCCCCTGTGCATGCGACCATGGGCAACCACGATTACTACGGCGTATGGCGCACGCCGGAGGGCGGGTTGGATACATCGAAGATGAATCCAACATGGTCAAGTAAGCAAGCGGTCGCGTTATTCGACCGCATGATGGGTTACGATAAGCCGTATCACGAGCTTATCGTGGAGGGCTACCGCTTCCTTTTCCTTAGCGGGGAAGCGTACAGGGACGTGAACGCATCCTACGGTGAGGATGCGTTCCTCTCGCCCGAGCAGCTCAGCTGGCTGCGCGAGCGGCTAACGGCCGCGGGCTCGGCGGACGCCGGTAAGCCCGTGTTCGTGTTCCTCCACCAGCCGCTGCCGCAGACGCTGGATGGCACGGATCTGGAGCTGGGCGTCGTCCAGCACGAGGAGCTGCGGGCGCTGCTCGATGCGCACCCGAACGTCATTCTGTTCAGTGGTCACACCCACTGGAACCTGGAAACGACCAGACAAGTGAAGCAGCTAAAGTTCCTTGCCGCTTCCAGCGCCTCCATCCGGGAGGTATGGAACGCGCAAAACGTACCCGAGACACAGGCAATAAGCCAGAGTCTCGTCGTGGACGTCTACAAGGACCGCGTGGTGATCATGCGTCGCGAACACTTCAAAAAGCGATGGATTGAGCCATCCATCGCCAAAGGATACGACGTGAAATAGGCATCTGCCGTCTCCGCAGCTGCCTCTATAAAAAAAACCGAAAAGACTGCCGACGAGGCTAGAAATAGCCAAATGTCTGACAGTCTTTTTGGTTTAATCCTTTTCATATCTATTCTCTTTATATCATTCCTATTTAAATTGCTTAATAAGGCGCTTAGCCGTCCCATTCGGTGTCTCAATTACTTCGTACATATTGACGACAACGCCAGAATCAACCTGCTCATTTTTCAAACCGGTGACGACGACTTTTTGCTTGCCGCTGGTTAATTTCCCGGTACCCGTCAGTGTTGCTGTTTGAGTGCCAACAATGCGGCCAAGGGAATCGACCATATCGAATTCAATTTTTGAGAAGTTCGAATCGATAATCACCTGATCTTCATGGGCAATGTCCAAATCCAGATTAAGCTGGTAAGAGTAAGTCCCGCTGTTATAAAGCCAGCTTATCGAGCTGTCATTCACTTTGAGTGAGAAAGGATACAAGGCAAGCGTATCGCTTTCCGTCTCCTTCTGCAGCGCTACCCGATAGGTTCCGACAGAAACATATCCCTCGGATACAGACTTATCGTCATAAACGTTCAATGCGAATGTCTCATCATCTGATTGTGATTTATTTGGAAGCAGGTAGGAATAGCTCACCACATAAGAACTTCCCGGTGTAATTTGAGTCGCAACTGCGCTTTGGCGAGAGCCCGTGTAGGTATTGCCATTGCTGTCGATCAGCTCGTTTTGAAGCTCGGGAAGGGCAATCGTACTTGTTCCATTGTTCGTAATTTTGTATTTGGCTACGGCTGTTTTGTATCCTAGATCATCGTTCTCGTGAGCATGCAGCTCCACTAAGGAGACATCCAGATTTTTGTTGACAACAGAGCTATTGTTGAAAATCAGTTTGCTGCCAAGTTCATAGTTCACAGCTGTTGTAAAGCCGCTTTGCGCTTCACTTGCCCCCTTAAGCAGGAAGACGGCAACAGGCATTTGACCGGTCGCTGCTGCTCCACTGCTGCCAGACGTTGAGCTAGCAGAGGACCCCGCCCCTGAGCCTGTCGATGTTGTTCCAGAAGCTGCACCTCCGCTCGATGTACTTGCTGACGAGCCAGATGCCGAGCTGCCCGAGCTGCTCGCCGTAGCCGTCTGCCACAGCACCAGCTGAGCCGCATTCGGATCAACCCCCGTTGGCAGAGTAGCGTTGAAGTAGTACGAAGCCGTCTCCTTTGGAGCCAAGTATCCGCTGCGGGCGGTGTTATCTGTCGATGTCACGGACGTGTCGGCGTCGCCGAATTGATAAGAAGCAGAGAAGTATGGCACGGAGGCGATCGCCTCGCCGTCATTGCTGAGCGTGACAACGGTCTGCACATGTACACCGTCTGCTTGAATCGAATACGTCGACGTATTCGCCTTCACGGTGACCTGCTCCCCCTCCTGCTGCCCAGCATACACTTGTTTGGTGCCAAGCGCTGCTGTTTGAAGCGAAGCGTTCAGACTTAGCGTGCCAAGCGAGACATCCTCGCTTTGATTCAAGTAATAATATTCCAGCGAGAGGCCGCTGGTCGGCATTTGCCGGGAAACGAGTGTTTTGAACGTCATCGTATCCGATTGATTCGGCAGGAACGTTGTATCGGAACCGCTAGCAACCGCCGCTGTGTATTTCAGTCCGTTAGCATCCACAAGTCTAACTTGTAGACCGGAAGGCAGCTTAACACTGCTCGAGCCTAAGTTTTTTGCTGAAACTTGCGTGTACATGTACCATTTTCCATTCTCCGTTACGCGAACGCTTTGGCCCAATTGAAAAGCAACGGAGGCGTCATTTGAGAGCGTACTGTCGAGTGCATGCAAATTAATAATTTGCTCAGGCACCTTTATCTGTCCCTCCTGCACGACCGAGGAAACAGGAAGATCGCCTAGATGATTCATGAAATCGGCTTTGCCGAAATCCCAGCGGAACACATCAACCTTTAGTTGATCTGCTGTTTCACCTGCTGGCAGGTTAGCGTAGAAGCGGAAGCTTTGATCCTGCCCAGGGAGGACACTCGCACTCTTTTTCTCACTTAATTTAGCCGTGTAGCTATGTCCTGCTTGATCCGTAACCCGTACCCCATATTGGTTAAAATCTATCGATTGGCTTTCCCCGTTATGTAAAAGAACGGAAAACTGAAGAGAAGAGGACGAAAGCGCCGCTTGGTTTAACGTAAAATAGGAGGAGTTCGAGATATATATCCCCTCCGATGCCGCATGAGCAGCGGGAGCCATCCACGATGCAGCTGCAAAGCTGCCAGTTAACAGCAGGGCGAGACTTGTATGTTTGAGTGAAATTGATGATAATTTGCGAATCATGTTTTCATACCTCCTGTGGACCTAATCAAAACGCAGTGCGTCGATAGGTTTTAATTTCGATGCTTTGTTTGCTGGATATAATCCGAAAATAACACCAACCAAGGCCGAGAATAAGAATGCGTAAAGCCCTATATTTATAGACAAACTTGTTTGTTGACTAGGGTTGATATAAGGCCACGCTAGAGATAAGCCGATACCCAGAATCAATCCGATCAACCCACCCATTCCGCTAATCAGCGTAGCTTCAACCAGGAATTGCAGCAAAATGTTTCTCCGCTTCGCGCCAATCGATTTACGAATCCCAATTTCCCGGGTGCGCTCACTCACGGTTACGAGCATGATGTTCATGATGCCGATCCCGCCTACCAGGAGGGAGATCGCCGCTACCGCGACTAGCTGATTGGTCAGTGTGCTGGATGCCGTCTGTCTGGCGCTAATTAATTCGGAAGAATTCAAAATGTTATAACCCGTTGTACTTTTAAATTTATTAAATAAATACATTTCTAACGTTGTTTGTACCCGGGTCACATCATTGCCAGAAGCCGCTTCGACGTAAGCGGTCCGAATGTTACCCAGTTTAAAATCCCTGCTCATGGTAGGGAGAGGCACAAAAACCGAGCTATCGAGCGACGTTCCGCTTGTATTGGAGCCTTTCGTTTTGAGCACACCGATAATCGTGTACATATATCCGTTCACATTAATTTCTTCGTCAATCGGGTCATCCGTACCGAAAAACTGCTTGGCCACATCACTGCCTATGACCGCAACGTGATTGCGGAAGTCCAGATCGGCTTGAGCCAAGAAGCGGCCGCTAGCGACCGTCCCCTTTTGCAAACTGAGATATCGATCATTAGTCCCAATGACATTGTAGGTCTCTGTTGTCCGGTCGTATTTGATACTGGTACTATTTCTAGTCATCGTTGGCGCAATTGCACTGATTCCCGATGTATTCTCAAGCTGCATAACCTCATCATAATTCAGCTGCGTGGCGCGTCCGTTCCCCATCAGGTTAACCGTCAGCAGGTTCGTTCCCAGCCCTTCGTACTGCTTTTCAATCGCCTTGGACGTGCCTTGACCTATCGAAACTAGCGTAATAACTGAGCTAACGCCAATGATAACGCCAAGCATGGTCAGCACCGTACGAAGCGGATTCGAACGCACTGTGGCCAGCGCCATTTGAAAAAGCTCCCAAATTCTCATGAAACCGCCCCCTCTAACTTACGTGCAGGTGTGGGCAGCATTTCGTTTCTTTGATCGCTAATAATTTCTCCGTCACGTAGTGTCACGACGCGTTTGGCATTGTCCGCAATGTGATGATCATGGGTGATCAAAACAATCGTGTTGCCTTGCCGATTCAGCTCCTTAATCAATTCCAGCACCTCAATGCCGGTCTTCGAATCCAGTGCGCCAGTCGGCTCATCTGCTAGAATTAATGACGGTGATATGGCCAAAGCTCTGGCAATGGCTACCCGCTGCTGCTGCCCGCCAGACAATTCACTGGGCTTGTGATGTCCTCGTTCACCCATCCCCAGCTTCTCCAGCATCCGCTGCGCTTGTTCTCTCCGTTGTTTAGCTGGAATGCCTGCATAAATCATCGGCAGCTCTACGTTCTCCGTCGCAGTAAGCCTGGGCAGCAGGTTGAACTGTTGGAAAATAAAGCCGATTTTCCTATTGCGCAGCTCAGCAAGTCCATTGTCTGACATCTTCTCGGTCGCAACGCCGTCTAACGTATAGGAGCCAGAGGTAGGACTATCCAACAGCCCAATTGTATTCATTAACGTTGACTTTCCCGATCCACTGGGACCAATGATGGCAACAAAATCTCCTTCCGCAATATGCAGGGTAATGCCGCGCAAAATTTGCAATTCTTCTGCACCCCGAGCATAACTCTTCGTTACCTCGTTTAGTTCAATGATATTCATCGAATCACTCCTCTCCGTAGGGGCTAGCTCACGGCTAGCGGGCCGTGCCTCCACCATTTTGCGTTCCGCCACCGCCTGTGCCACCAGCTCCACCAGGGAAGTTGCCTCCTGCGCCACCCGGAAAACCACCTGCACCCCCAGGGAAACCTTGCTGTTGTTGATTCGTCGTTGTCGCTCTGCGCACCGGCATCACGACCTCGTCGCCTGCGTTCAAACCGCTTAACACCTCAACCTGCGTCTTGCTGCGAATACCCACTTTGATCTCGTGCTGCTCTTCGACGGTGCCGTCTGCTTTCTTCAACGAAACGGTAGACTTTCCTCTGGTTGTTGTCACCACTTGGATCGGAAGAACGAGAATATCTTTCTTATCTTGTATAAAAATTTCAGCCGTCGCCGTCATCGCATATTTCAAATCAATCTGATCGGTATTCGGAATCGATACAACAGCATCATACGTTGTGACCCCATTCGTCGTTGTTCCTACATTGGAAACGGAAGTCACTTCACCTTGGAACGTCTTGCCGGAGATAGCATCAACCTTCACGGTCACTTTCTGCCCCACTTTCACGCTTGTTAAATCGAGCTCATCTACGGCAATAGCCAGCTGCATCGTGCTTAGGCTTGCTACGGCTCCTAACGTTGTGTTGGCATTAATTTGCGCACCTACCGGATAATTGCGAAGTACATTGCTTTTACTATTGGCAAAATCAGCCGAGAACACGCCATCGAACGGCGCTTTGATCGTCAATTGATTTACTTTCTGCTCCGCATCGTTCACACGGATTTTCTGGCTTTCGATGGCAGATTGCTTGCTAATGATATTGTTTTGAAGATCGTCATTGAACAAGGTAGCGACCAAATCGCCCTGTTTCACCGCTTCACCATCTTTAAATTTCATGCTTTTAATCGTACCACTTGCCTCGGCGAAAATAGGAGATGTGCGCACATACTCAAGTGCCACCTGCTCGGACGAGTCGATTTTACCATCGCCGCTGCCGATGCTGCCCTTTACCTTAAGGCCCGCCGAAAGCGTTCCATCATTGCTAACCAGAACCTCCACCGTAACCACTTTGTTCCCGTTAGCATCCGCTTTAATTTCACGGCCTATCGTATCCACGGCTCCGACTTTGGATAGTAAATAGCCATCAACACTAAGCTCTACAGGGTCACCTTTTTTCAGCTGCACAGCTTCTTGCAGGGAGAATGGCAGCTTCACTTTAAACTGCGATGTATCTGAAATCGTGCCGATCTTCGTTGTTTTATTGACTTGACTGCCTACATCAAGATTGGCTGCTAATGTAATCTTGCCAGACATTAAAGCTGTAACACTCATATGATTTTGTTGGTCCTGCAGCTCTGCAAGCTCCTTCTCAAGCTGCTGCAAGCTCACCTGGGCTTCCTTGAGAGTCGTTTCCGTTGAAGGCACCGACAGCTCGACTAGCACATCGCCTTTCTTGACCGCCTGATTTTGCGTCAAATTCATCGTTTTAATGATACCATCAACCGGGATCACGATATTTTGCTTGTCCTTTGCATCCAGCTGAGAAGTTCCTGTTACCGTCGATGATATTGCTCCTTTGGTCACTTTCATTGTTGTTTGCTGTGTTGCTGCAGACGCTGGTTGCGCCTTGTTATGTACATAATAGTAAGTTCCCGCTCCACATAGAATGGCAGCTAGGGCCACAATGACCCATCTCTTCTTCCAGCCTAATTTCATCCTTTATGCCCCTCTCCCAGTTACCCAGACTACCCACTGCCTAGGTCATAACAATCTCTACTAGACTTAGTGTAAATGGGATGGCTGAAACCTGTCTGAGCGTAGGCTGAATGTAAGTTGAACATAAGCTGAGCGTTTGCTGAAAAAGATTAGGTCGCGCAAGTCGTTGACTGACGGCTGGGCGGTGTGAGCTCAAGTAGTATCTAGCGGCCAACTTACTCATCGTTTAAGCACGTTTTACATCGCTAAAGAAAAGTTCAAAAGTTCTTCCACCACCTGCACACTTTAGCAATGCAAAATCATCACTACAGCGCGAAATTCGGACACATTGGTACCTCACTGGGACGGCAAAAAAGCCGCCCGCATAGCGAGCAGCTTCCTCAAATTCATTTTCAGTTCGTTGCAGCCGGAGCTGGTGTTGGTGCTGTTGTATTGGCAGACGGTGTGCCTGCTGGGCGCTTACGATCAGTGCCTTTTTGCTCAACATGCTTCTTAATGGAATCCGTCATTCCGTCTTTGATTTTGCTAACGAGATCATCTTCACTGATGCCTTTAGCTGTAGCAATATCCAAGATCGATTTGCCCGCTTCCAGTTCCGTTCTCAGCTCATCTTGCGTGATGCCCAGAATTTGTGTCAATACCTCAGGGTTTCCGAATTGACCGCCACCTGGGCCGCCATGACCGCCGCCTCTACCTTCCCGACCACCTTCAGGACGCGTGCTTTGCACTTGTTTCGTCAATCGGTCAGATAAGCCCGACAACATTTGGTCTGCTTGCGCTTGCGTAATCTTCCCAGCTGTAACCTCAGCGTTGATAGCTGTTGTTTCTGCGGCAACTAACTTAACTACATAGTCTGCTTCCGTTAAACCTTTTTCCACTGCAAAAGCCGATAATGTTTTACCAGCTTTCAAAGCATCCTGCACAACACTTTGCTCTACGCTTAGAATCGTTGCTGTTTGCTCTACCAGATTACCTCCGTGACCTTTGCCCATGCCACCGCGACCGCCCTCTCCGCCAAGGAATCCGCCTTTGAACCCATTCGCTTCAATACGCTTCGTCAACTGATCAGTTAGACCTTTGAGAACATTATCAGCTTGCAATTGCGTTATTTTGCCTGCTGTTACATCAGCTGTAATCGAAGCGGTCTCTGCTGCGACTAGCTTTTGCAAAAAGTCTGCTTTCGCAAGTCCTTTTTCCTCAGCAAATGCAGCCAATGTTTTGTCCGCTTTCAACGCGTCTTGTACGACGCTTTCCTCAACGCCCAGGATTGTCGCTGTTTCTTTTACCACGTTTGCGCCCTTGAAGCCACCGCGATCTCCGAAATCTCCACGACCTTTGCCTCCTGGTCCTGCATTTTGAGTTGATGCGCTCGTTGACGTGCCTGTCACCGTATCTGCAAATGCTTGATTATGTAAGGCTCCAACAAAACCAACTCCGAGTACAAAAGAAGCTACCAATGAACCTGTAAGAATTTTTCTACCGATGTTTTTCATAATTTGTTTCCACCTTTTTCTTTATTTTTTTTGTTTCTTCCTTACAAAACCAAGTATAGACGCCTAACCTGAATCTCATCTGAGTGTAAACTGAAGGTTGGTTGAGAGATTTCTGAGGATTGGCTGAAGAGGAAAACGCCTATAAGGTGGCTCGCAGATGTAATTTGGCTTGTTATCATCGACCAGCTACCATCACTTACCCCGAAACCAAATAAGAGTCTCTGGAGACTCTTATTCCCCACCTTTAGCCACCTTTTTGCGAAATAGAAGCTTCTGGAGGCCCTTATTTTCGCGGAATAATCCACACACGCCGTGTTCAGCACCAAATAAGAGCCTCTGGAGACTCTTATTCCCCACCATTAGCCTCATTTTGTAGAAATAGAAGCTTCTGGGGGCTCTTATTTGCGCGGAATAATCCACATACACCGTATTAAGCACCAAATAAGAGTCTCTGGAGACTCTTATTCCCCACCATTAGCCACCTTTTAGCGAAATAGAAGCTTCTGGGGGCTCTTATTTGCGCAGAATAATCCACACACGCCGTGTTCAGCACCAAATAAGAGCCTATGGAGACTCTTATTCCCCACCATTAACCACCTTTTTGCGAAATAGAAGCTTCTTGGAGCTCTTATTTTACATTCTTATAAAATAAAAAAAGCCCTACCCCGACATCACGTCGAGATAAGACTCCTCACATTCTATGGAAGCAGCAGCACTTTAAATGTACTGCCTTCACCTACTCTGCTATGAACCTCAATCGTTCCGCCATGCAGCTCCACAATGGAACGGGTAATGGATAATCCCAATCCTGCACCGCCACTCCTTCGTGCCCTAGAAGAATCAATTCGGTAGAACCGATCAAACAAATGAGGGAGATGTTCAGGTGCAATACCTGGCCCATTATCATGAACAGCAATTTCGACACCTGCGTCAGTCTTTGCTAATGAAAGCCCTAATTCACCGGTCAAAGGATGCGTATGCTGAACTGCGTTGTGAAACAAGTTGAGAATGACCTGCTTGATTTTATCCGGATCATACAGACAACGGACCTGGGGCTCCAGCGTAAAAGTAACTTTTCTGTCTCCTGCCAGTAGACGAAGCTGGGGCTCCATCTCATGCAGCATCTCATCGAGCAGACCTTCCGACTTCTGAAAAGATGGCGTACGATCTAGCCGAGCAAGCAGCAGCAGGTCTTCAACTAGCTTATTAATGCGTACAGATTCGCCGTGCATGCTCTTCAGCGCTTTCAGCAGTTGTTCCGGTTGTTGATACGCTCCACGAAGCAGTACTTCCAGAAAACCATGAATGGAGGTCAGCGGTGTACGAAGCTCATGCGAAGCATCCGCAGCAAAGCGGCGCATTTGTTCTTTTGCCTCTTTTTCCGCCTCAAAAGAAAACTCCAGTCTCTCTAACATACTATTGAAAGAAGTCGATAACCGGTCAATCTCCACTTGCCCCTGATGCGCAGGGAACCGCTCGCCCAGATTACCTGAATCGATCTGTTTCACTGTATCCACCATATTAGAAAGTGGCACCAACGTCCGCCTTAACACGGGCAGAAATCCAAGCAGCCCTACAACCAATGCTGTCATGGACAATAGTAGAAAGGTGAACAACTGACGAAGCAGCAAATCTTTAATCGGTGCTGTATTTGTATTCGCTTGAATTATTCCTTGTACGCCTTGGGATCTCTCTCGAACCTGATGAAAGACAATCAACTGTTCATTGCCATCCTTATCCTTCAAGATTCGGTAGTTCAGCTTCTCTTTCGATTTCAATAATTCCTGATAATCCTCCTTCGTAAGCTGCAAAGGGGAGGATCCACTTTCTGAAGACAACTGCTTGTAAGTCCCTTCACTATCGATCAAAGCAATGGATAAATCAGGAACAAAAATTCGGGAAAACTCTCCTCCCGTATTGTCCGAATGGTTACCACCGCTAGTTTCTCGTCTTGGCATAAAAGGATTCTGGCCTCGATCTGGAAAGTCCCCTGCTCGCTGCCACGTATTGGGAGGTAACGTCGCAAGCTGGTTGCGAATCGTTTCCGCCTTGTTCTTATACAGAAATTGCTGCATGAAAATATATTGGAATACACCAATCAGCAGCAATAGCACGGACATCACCAACAAAGACCGCGAGAGTAACTGGAATTTCAGCGAACCGGTAACAAAATGCTCGGCAAACCGGCCCCACCTTTTCATGTTAAATCCATCCGATAACCGGCGCCGCGAATCGTGCGGATCAGCTTATGTTCTTTATCGCCAAGCTTATCGCGCAAGGAGCGAATGTACACCTCGACGATGTTCTCTTCGCCACCAAAATCGTAACCCCATACTTTATCGAGAATCATCGATTTGCTTAATACAAGTCCATGGTTAATCGACATAAATTTAAGCAGCTCATATTCCGTAGGAGATAGCTCCAGCACGTTGTCATGCAGGCTAATTTCCTTGCGCCGGTCATCCATGCGAAGCGGTCCAATGATCACTTCACCGAACAAGTTCGGGAAATGATTACGAATCCGCGCATAGATACGGGCAAGCAGCTCCTCAAAGCTGAACGGCTTAATCATATAATCATCGGCCCCAAGCGTGAGTCCTTTGACCCGGTCATCGACTTCATCCTTAGCCGTCAGCATGATAACAGCGACATTTTCCGTCTTCTTAATCATTCGACAAACCTCGAATCCGTCCATCCCCGGCATCATCACATCCAGAATAGCGATATGCGGCTGAAACTTATTGCATGCTGTAATCGCACTAATCCCGTCCTGTGCCGTCATTACTTCAAACCCTTCATTCGTCAAACCTAACTCCAGAAATTCTAGAATATGAGGCTCGTCATCGACAAGCAGAATTTTGATACCTTTTAATTGGCGCATAGTTTTAGTCCCCCCGAAGTTCATTGTACACGTTTTCTACAGTCAGTATCCCATATCCTCCCTAAAAGCAATCTGAGCGGTTGCTGAAAGGTTGCTGAATGTTCGACTTCCAAACGAATAAGCCGGACCCTGAGCGGACCGGACTTTGTATCCCTGCCTATTTCATTACACGACTCGCCTCCGCAGCATTTCTTTGGGCTGTGCTTTCGTCGCTGGCAATATGCGGGTACCCAATCCCGCTGCTGGTATGACGGCTTTTTTAATTTTCATCTTATACCACTCCTTCATACGATCCTCTTGATTCTTCGTTCTTTTTTCTTCATGCCGTGACAATCGCGAACGATATATAAAGGGCGGCCTTTGGATTCATCGTAAATGCGTCCAATGTATTCACCGACTAGACCAAGAATGATCAGGATAAAGCCGCTGAAGAAGAGCTGCATAATGGCAATTCCATTCCAGCCAGCCACAGCGCTTTCTGTGAATAGTTTGAGATAAATGATGACCACTAAGTAAGCCAGCCCCGAAATAGAAAGCATACCTCCAAGATAGGTAGCCAACTTCAATGGTTTGATCGAAAAAGAAGTGATACCGTCCATGGACAGCTTGAGCATTTTCTTTAGTGGATACTTGGTTTCCCCAGCGACGCGCTCATCTCGCACATATTCGATGGCTGTTTGGCGGAAGCCGACCCAAGAAACAAGGCCGCGGACGAAGCGGTTTTTCTCCGTTAACCGGCTCAATTCATCGCAAACTTTGCGATCCATGAGGCGGAAATCGCCTGTATCCACAGGGATGGCAATATCCGTAGATGCCTGTAAGATGCGGTAGAACAAATGCGCCGTCTGCTTCTTGAAGAAGGTCTCACCCTTGCGCTGCGTACGCTTGGCGTAGACGACGTCATAGCCCTCTTTCCATTTCGCAATCATCTCTAGGATGAGTTCTGGCGGATCTTGGAGATCGGCATCAATGACGATGACCGCATTTCCGCTTGCATAATCCATGCCCGCTGTAATGGCGATTTGATGACCGAAGTTACGGGAGAAATTAATGAGTTTTACGCGTTCGTCTGTTTCAGTGATGCCTTGGATGATCTCGGCTGTATGGTCGCGACTTCCGTCGTTGACGAACAACAGCTCATATGAAGCGTCGGTTCGATTCATCACTTGCTTCAACCGCTGATACGTTTCTTGAATAACAGCTTCCTCATTGAACACAGGAATGACAATAGAATATCGTACATACTCAGTCATAGTGTTTCCTCCTTCATTTTTGCTTTGAATTATAGGGAATCAACATTGATTTCGTAGAGCGTTCCGGAGCCATTCAAGCCACCGCCCATAGGTCCGCCTTGTCCGTCTCGACCATCTTGACCATCTCGGCCTTGCGGCGTTTGTGTAGTCTCCGACTGGTACTCACTCTTCGGAACTTCGGTACTGTGCTCTTTGATCCATGCCGTTAATTCCGAACTGGTACCACCGCCGCCACCAAAACCGCCAGAAGAGATCAGGAAGTATTTAATTTCTTTGTTCTGAACCATTTCTTTCAGCTTATCTACCGTGAGAATGGGGTCGGAGCCTGAAAAGCCGCCCATCGCCATCACCGCTTTGCCGGTTTGTATAATATAAGAAGAAGCTTCTGTCGCTCTAGAGACAGCGAACAAATACTGCTCTCCTGTGTTGTTTTTGGTCACGTAATCTAACAATTGTGTATTCACTTCGCCTGATCCCCCCAAACGGGAACCGCCCATTCCTGAGCCTTGCTTCAAGCTCGGTCCAGCTTCAGGAAGCATGCTGTTTCCGCCATAAAGGAGCGGTGTCGCAGCCCAATACAGAGGCGCTTGAAGCAGGGCCAACAATCCGAGAATTGCTGCCGTATGAGCGAGCTTTTCTTTCTTAGCAGCGAGCACAAGGATCAGGGCTGCAGCCGCTCCGGCCACGCCTACACCGATTGCCCATCCAACGCCAATTTGACCATTATAAGGCGTGATAATATACAGTTCGAAAGCTGTCGTCACCGCGATTGCTGCGGGTAACAGCCACATTGAACCATCCGTTCTGCTGCCGTCTTGGGTTAAATTATCGCCACTTGCTGCATTCATTCCATCTTGGGTGCTGCCATCTCCTTGCGGCATTTGACCACCGTCCGGTCTAGCGCCACCTCCGCCCCCACCTGGCCCTTGATTACCCGTCAAGCGGGATACACCGTTATAACCAAAGGCAAGCTCCAGCACAGAGTTCGTCTGACTGCTTCCCATATAGGGACGTTTGTCCGCCGGGATCGAATCTACGATGACTGCCCATGATAACGATAGGGCGATAAGTGCAGCCGAAGCGCCTGTAAGTACCTTCAGCTTGCTTTTCCAGTTCACTTTACTAGCAAATAAGTAGAACAAATAGAAAGCCGGAATGACCATGTAGGCTTGAAGCATTTTCATATTAAAAGCCACACCAATCATGCCAAAAGCCGCTACAATCCACCCCCACTTGCTGCCGTGAATACCGCGAAACAGCATCCATGTCGCTAGTACGAGCGTGAAAACCAGCATACTGTCCACATTATTCGTACGGCTAACCGCCGCGGCGATCGGGGTACAAGCAAAGGCAAGAGCGGCCAATCGGGCTGACATTTTGCCAAATGTAGGTTTAATAAGGAAGTACATCAAAAGCACCGAACCAACACCCGCCAACGCTTGAGGCAAAATTACACTCCAACCATGCACCCCGAATACATAAGCGCTTATCGTCTGAATCCAAAACGTAACCGGCGGCTTATCCACCGTCACATATCCGGCCGGATCGAAGGAAGCAAAGAAAAAGTTATGAAAGCTTTGCAGCATACTCGTTACAGCCGCGGTGTAATACCCATTCACTGTCTGGTCCTGCCAAATGTTAAACATGTTCAGAAAACCCGCTAATAATGCTATCGCTACGAGGATATAATCGATTTTTCTGCTTTTTGGTGTATTCATCTTTTATTGCACTCCCCTTTATAGCTTCGTCGATGGAATCGTCTTCCGTGTCCCTCGTTTACAGGTACAACTTTACCCACCCATCCTGAATTCCAGCTGAATGCGCACTGAGCGTTTCTTGAAAGCATTCTGAGACATTGCTGAATAAGCCAGATCGCAGCGTTATAGGCTAGCGTCTAGCTTGATTTTTCAGTAATCTTTCAGCCAATTATCAATTGAATCTCAGTTAACGCTTCTATAATAGGTTCATAACTACAGGACACGAAAGAAAAGAGGAAACCTTATGGAGCGTATCACACAGTACTTGCATCCGTTTCATTTCCAAACTAGGGAGTCTAATATCGAGATGCTGCTCCACTGTGAAGAGAAAGATAGTACTCTCATTAAGAAGCTGGCCATGGATTGGTTTCGAAGTGTGGAAAAGCGTTTCAGCCCTAATCTCGCCGACAGTGAAATCAGCCTACTGAATACCTTAGCCGGTGAAAATTGTATGGTTTCTTCTACGATGTTAGAGGTGCTTTTTCTAGCTGAGGCTTATCAAGAAATAACGAATGGGAACTATATTCCTCTCCTGCAAAAAGGTGCGCCTATGGGCCTTGAGAAAGCTGCCACATTAGAGTGGGAAGTAGATCCGGCTATGAAATCAATTAAGCTTCCCACTCATACAAACATGGATTTAAGAGGGATCGAAAAAAGCTGGTCTATTAAACGGTTAGCTGAATATATGCAAAAGAACATGTCGCTTGATCAAGGCCTAATCTTAGCTGGAGGGGATATCACGGTATGGGGCCGCAGCTCTCAGAAACTTGACCCTTGGGTCATCGGCATTCAAAACCCTTGGAACGCGAACGCCAAACTGGGCGCCATCGCCATACCGGAGGGCTCCCTTTCCACTTACAGTCCATTTGAGGATAAAACGTCGTCCACCCCCGGCAGCGATGTCGTCCAGTGCACCGTTGCTGGCCAAGATATGGTTGAGTGCCAAGTGTGGGCAAGAACACTGTGTATTCTTGGCGTCGAAGATGGGCTTGCATTGCTTGCCAAACGTACCTCTGATTGCGAGGCTGTTGTGCTCTCTACGAACCAGGAGCTGCACTACTTTGGAAGAGAAGCATCTCTTAATAGAAGATGGCTGGACATGCACATTGACCATCATCACTATCAGGACGTGGCGTCTTGAGGTATTACGAGTAAACACACGTCCCTGCCATTATTTTTTTCGATTCCGCCCTTTGTCCACATTTAAATGCACTTTATCCACAGAACCCTTACAATTTATTCACAAAATAGTCTGTTTTATCAACATGTTATCCACAACCTGTGTGCATCTTTATTTTAATTTCTTGTTAAAACCCATATAAGCTCAGAATATCCGCTGCAGCAGATGCAGCGTAACGAACAACAAAGAGCTCGAACATTGATTATGACAACATAGAGCGTCATAATCGATGTTCGAGCATGTCCGTTCGCAATATCCGAAATCAACGCATCAATTGAAGAATACGTTTCATTAAACCTTTAAACACTCTGCTTCTACCGATTTTAGATATTCCTTTACAGCCATAACGGCATCTTCGATCGTATTTGCTTTAATATTAATTATTTCTTGTTCATATTTATTCATAGCATGTTCATAGCGTGGATCATAGTAGTGCTCTAACAGGAGGCTAACAGCATGCTCAAATTGTTCTTCCTTAAGAGCTATTTCGATACTTTTGGCGATCGGGGTGTGGATCCGATCCTTTATATGACTATAAGCTTGAAGCAATTCTTGCTTGTTTTCCCAAGGTCGGTAATCCTCAATAATATGACGAGCACGTTCATCAATGGGCATTTCAATAAATAGTTGTGTACCGGAATCCTTTTTGCTAACAATGAATTCTGGAATGACTGCTTTTCCAATTCGTTTGCTTTCTCCCTCTATCAGAATATAGGGTGAATCCTCCAATTTCAGAAGGTTAGTGACAAGAAGGGCTTCGAATGTTTTCTGATTGTTTGCTTGGAGCCCGACATGTCCGAAAATGGATCCCCGATGCCCAGCCATTGCTTCTAAGTCCAATACCGGGTATCCATCTTTCTGGAGGCGCCTTAGAATAGCTGTTTTTCCAGCTCCGGTATTACCAGAAATTACACATACCCGAGGTTTGAAATCCATCTTCTCAAGTGTATCGACTACCCATTTACGATAGGCACGAAAGCCTCCTGTTAAGCGGTAAGTCCGGATGCCCATTAATGATAGAACTGTCGCAGTCGTTTTACTACGCATTCCGCCGCGCCAACAGAAAACTGCCTTTTGCTCTTTTATCTGCTCAAAAGTCTTCACAAAAGCCGGCAATTTTGCCGACACGATTTCAAGCCCTCTATCCTTGGCGACCTGAACACTAACTTGCTTATAGTTAGTACCAATTTCTGCACGTTCGACATCATCAAATAATGGGATATTAAGGCTTCCTGGAATTGTAGAGTCCTGATACTCCGAGGGTGAACGAACGTCTATCATCACAATCTCTTTCTTGTCCCTAAGGGATAACAACTCTTCTATGGTGATATCTTGAAACAATGGGGTTTCGCTCCTTTAAATTACGACCATACTTCTAGGATGTTCTTCCGTCGTTTCGCCGATAAGACTGGCTTCGACCCCAGCAAGGTTCAGTTTACGCAAAAAAATATGTGTCATTCTCATTTTCTAGATATGTTATAATGATAACCTATTTAACTTGTCAAAATCTAATGTCTGGAGAATAAAATGACACATACCAGTAATTCACCACCTCACGTAGAACCAATCAACAAAAGGGTTGTACTATATGTTATCGTTTTTTTAATAATCGCTATTGTTGGCTTAACGTACGTGAAATGGTGGCCTTACTATCATAAAGCATTCGATGCTGCAACTAAACATTCTATAGGATCGTCCATAATTTCCGGTAAAAATCCTACAGCCCCCTCCCCTTCTTGGCAAGCTGCATGGGATTATGCGCTGACTTACTACAAATCAGTTTGGAAGGCAGCGGTATTAGGCATTATCCTTGGTTCATTGTTACAGGTACTTCTACCGTCTACTTGGCTTCTGAGGGTGCTTGGTAAAACTTCTTTCAGAAGTACTCTAATCGGAGGATTTTCCTCCATACCAGGTATGATGTGCACATGCTGTGCAGCGCCTCTTGCAGTAGGATTACGTAAAAAGAATGTATCCGTAGGCGCAAGCCTAGCTTTTTGGCTTGGAAACCCAACCATTAACCCGGCAACCTTGGTGTTTATGACCTTTGTTTTGTCTTGGAAGTTCACCTTAATCCGACTCGTATTTGGTTTAATATTAACCTTTGGTGTAAGCTATTACGCCAACCTATTTGCTGGAAAGACGAAACTTCCAGAGAATCTAACTGTTAAACCAGAGGAAATAACAGAAGAACAAGCTGGCTCATTCCTACAAAGATGGTTGAAAAGTATTTGGTCGATGATTCTTCATATTGTTCCAGCCTACATCATCGCTGTACTTTTATTAGGAGCAAGCAGAGCTTGGTTATTTCCTGCAGTCGGGGAAACTGCCGGAAATAGTATTCTTCTTATTATCGGTTTTGCTATTGCAGGTATGCTATTCGTAATCCCTACCGCGGCAGAGATACCGATTATCCAATCTTTAATGACCTTTGGCCTTGGGACAGGTCCCGCAGCTGCATTATTGCTTACACTGCCTTCCGTCAGTTTGCCTTCTCTGCTAATGATTTCGAAATCATTTCCTAAGAAAGTCATTCTGTTTGTTATCGTTTCAGTAGTAGCGCTTGGTATATTAAGCGGCATAGTCGGTGTTATTTTTCTTTAAGACGCCTTGCATGCTATGATGGTGTCAAAATATGCGATCTAGGGGCTTTATTGAATGACATATGATGTAATTGTAATTGGCGGCGGTTCCGCTGGGCTCATGGCCAGCATTGCCGCGAGTATGGATGGCGCGAAGGTGCTTTTGGTGGATAAAGGGGACAAACTGGGGCGAAAGCTCGGGATATCAGGCGGCGGCAGATGCAACGTAACGAACAACAAAGACATGGATGAATTAATCAAGCATATTCCGGGTAACGGGCGCTTCTTATACAGTGCTTTAACCCATTTTAGTAATAAGGACATCATTGATTTCTTTGAAAATCTCGGCATCCGCCTGAAGGAAGAGGACAACGGCCGCATGTTTCCCATCAGCGACAAGGCCAAAACCGTCGTAGACGCGTTGATCGGCCAAGTTCGCAGACAGGGTGTCGAGATCCGGACGAATAGTCCGGTCAAGCAGGTCTTGTATAAGGACGGCAGCGTCCAAGGCGTTCGTCTGCACTCCGGCGAAACGATGAACAGCAGAGCTGTCATCATTGCTTCCGGCGGATGCTCTGTGCCGCATACCGGCTCGACAGGAGACGGTTATGCTTGGGCCGAAGCTGGTGGGCACACCATCACGCAGCTCTTTCCGACCGAGGTTCCGTTAACCTCGAAGGAAGCTTTTATCCGCAGCCGTGAGCTGCAAGGACTTTCCTTGCGGGACGTGACACTCAGCGTGTGGAACGCCAAAGGGAAGTCAATTATTTCCCATCGCGGCGATATGCTGTTTACTCATTTTGGCTTGTCAGGGCCGATTGCGCTGCGCTGCAGTCAATTCGTAGTGAAAGAGCTCAACAAGTCAGAGCGCAAGGAAGTACTCTTAACCGTTGACCTCTTCCCGGATCAAAGCACAGACGAAGTTTACAATCAAAGCATGGCTCTTGTCAAAGCTGACGCCAAGAAAGCGATCAAAAACGTGCTTAAGACTCTTTTGTCCGATCGATTAATCCCCATAATGCTAGAGAAGTCTGGCTTAGATGACCAACTTACCTACGACAACATCCCAAAGCAAAAATGGCTCGAGCTCTGCAAACTGATGAAAGCCTTCCCTGTTATCGTCAAAGGAACACTCTCTATAGAGGAAGCCTTCGTTACAGGCGGCGGCGTTCAGCTTAAGGAAATCGATCCTAGCACGATGCAGTCGAAGCTGGTGAATGGGCTTTATTTCTGCGGTGAAATCCTCGATATTCACGGCTATACGGGCGGTTATAATATTACCGCGGCATTTTCTACTGGCTATATGGCTGGCAAAAATGCTGCTCAGCAGGCATAAAAAAGAAGGACCCGCATCCAATGATGCAGGTCCTTCTTCCTTTTGTTCATCGATTAAGCGGTAGCCAATTCGAGGTCGTCTTCTTCGTCTCGATCAAATGCTGCACGATCAAATTCTCCCTCAGACTCAGCCACAAGCAATGCCGTAACTGTTGTTCCTGTAGCATTAACCGCTGTTCGGCCCATGTCGATCAGTGCCTCAACCCCAAGCACAAGACCCATACCTTCCAAAGGCAAGCCTAATGCTGTAAGTACAACTGTTGTCGAAATCGCAGCTGGACCTGGAACGCCGGCCACACCAATGGAAGAAACAACACTAACCAAGATAAGAATAAGGTATTCAGGAACGCCAAGCGGAAGATTGTAAACCTTCGCTACGAAAATGGCCACAACCGCCGGCCAAACCCCGCCGCAGCCGTTGAAATTCATCGTTGCCCCTAGCGGTGCCACGAAGCTTGCAATACGCGGTGATACACGAAGGCGCTTCGTGATTACTTCCAAATTCACAGGCAGCGTTGCATAGCTGCTTCGTGTTGTGAATGCGACAGCAATTGTAGGATAAGCCTTTTTGAAGAATTTGATTGGGTTTACTTTTGCCACGAAAAGAACCAAACCACCGAAGATCAACACGAAGTGAATAATCAAAGCTACATAAGAAGTTAAGATAATTTTAGCCAGAGGAGCAAGTGTATCCAAACCATATTTGGCAGCCATCGCTGCGATTAACGCGTACACCCCATAAGGTGTCAGACGGATAACATATTTAACTACTTGGTGGATCACAGCTGTTGCTGATGTAATAAATGATTTAACTGCTGCTACACTTTCCGGCTTTTTCGAGCCGACATGTACAATCGCTACAGCAACAAAAATCGCGAAGATCAGAACCGGTACAACTTTCCCAGTCGCCATATCGTTAATTGGATTGGAAGGTACCAAGTCCAGAATAACCTGTGAAAACGTAGGGATTTCTCTTGCTTTAAAATCTTTCGGTACAGCCTGTGCAATTCCGTTACCCGGATCAATCACCAAGGCGACAACCAAACCGATCAACGCCGCGATTCCTGTTGTTAGCAAGAACCAACCAATCGTTTTCAAACCCAGTTTACGCAGCTGACCTAGACTGGATAACGATGAAATACTGTTTATGACTAGAATAAGTACTAATGGCATAACGAGCATTTTGATCAAATTTACATAGATCGTTCCGATCGTACTCACACTTTTAAATTGGAGCCCCAGTTGATTAAAAGCTACCCCTGCTACTAAACCAAGTCCTAAACCAATGAAAACACGGTTACCAAAACTAACTCTTTTTTTCGCCAATAAGACGAGGACCCCGATAATGATAATTGATACGACTAAGCTGACCCAGTTGGATTGAAATGCGGTCACTAAATTGTTATTCATTAGAATCATCTCCTTAATTCCCATGATGTTACTCGGTTTTATGGGATAAGAATATGACATTAGATGGAACATGTCAATGGTTAATTTTCAAAAAAGACGAAAAAACCGAACTATACCCCGGAAAAACTGAGATTTAATACGGCTTTTAGACGTTTAATTTATATTGTAAAATGAAATTCACATCGTATGCTGGTCATGCACAATTGCAACTAGATACCACTGAGTGCCTGAGTTTTCGTAAACAAGCCGCAGACTGGTCCAATCCATCCCCTGAAACTGCGGATCTAGACCGGGATAATGATACTCCACCGTAATCGCTGAAGTCGTCGGATATACACTAAACACATTATTAATCATATTCCCTTTGCCAAGAATAATGTTATAGCTGATTTGTGGTGCGGCTGCAAAATCTTCGTTATATACGAATTTATCCCAATAGTCGGGAAAAGTGAGATCAATGGGGTCACCTGAACCATCGTAGTCGCCCCAGTGTGTAGTGCTGGTATTTGCCCAAAGGGCTGCAAGCCCGCTGCCTAGAACCTGGATGTCACTCGACACATGAATATAGGAGTACGGTGAGAATTGTACACCTTTCTTCGGATGGATTAGCTCTGCGAGCTTTTTCAGATCCTGCTCCTTCAGCGCTTGTATCGTTTCTTTGGCTCGGCTTTCGATTGCTTTTTTCGCGTCGGCTTCTTTGGCGAACGAAGTTGGACTTGGTTTGATACTAGGCGTAGCAGTGGGGAGAGGCGCCTGTATAGTTGGAGCTGGCGTGAGTGCTGGTGTTGGGGAGATTGGCATCGATGGTGTTGGAGCTGGAGATGCTGTTGGTGGTACCATTGATGTCGGTTGTTGGCTGCTGCTGCTTGTGCTTGTGCCTGTGCCACCTTTTGTTTGCTCACCCACACATCCAGTCATCACACTCATTATTGCTGCCACCAAAACCATCTCCATCATGCGTCTCATCCGACTCACTCCTCCACAAATTTACTTCCTTATCTCACCAGACGCAGTAATGAGGGTAAAGGTTACGCATTCTGAGGTATCTACAATAAAAAGGCGTATGCCTAGAAAGAAGTGAACGAAGTAAAAGAAGTGAAAGAAGTAAATAAGCTAAAATAATCGGCTTACTCAGTCCTTGGGCGAGAGTGTTTGCAAGGTTGATGCAAAGCAAGTTAATTCCCTAGACGAAGATGTGTAACATTCGATTGCTTATCCGTGTAATGTTGTAGTTCGTAGACTGTCGATTCATTCTTCCAATCTTGTTCTAGATTGAGGTGTCTTAAATAAGGATCAATCGTCAACTATGCTGGGTTGAGGTTGCTGGATGAATGAATGATGTTGTAGAAAGTGCAACTGTATAAAATATAACATTGGTAGCCACTATAGCCCATTTGCCCTCACGAAAGCTGAATGACTCTAAAATCAAATTTTGGAAAAGCAATTCCAGCCATAAGTGGCTCTATATCCTATAAGAAGGCTAAATTGTTATACAGCATACAACATCCTTAGCTTGCCTTCCTATTCCGCATTTCTATTTTCTCCAAAAAAAGCACTAACCCAGTTCGGGTTAGTGCTTGGGAACGTCCACGGATGAGTGGACACGCGGGATTGTGAAGGTAGGTGAAGCTGGTCCGCCTATAAGGATGATTTTCATCCTTATGGCAGAGCGCTCGGCCGCGGGCGCGAGGTAGCGATGTTTTTCATCGCTATGGCTATGCTTTCGCGCGCCTCACGCCAGCTCGTCCCTCTCACTCTCCCGCCTCGCTACACAAGCCCGCCCACTCGCGCGGAATTCGCTCACTCTAGCGCAGCTTCCGCGCCGCTTCCCCCGCTCCATTTCACAACCGGATACCAGCGCTGAAATGGTTGTAATCGTCAGTGGACGGGTCAAAAGCCGCCTCTTCCTCGCTCGGCACTGCGTCGGTTACGGACGATGCGTTCGCCTCAGCGTAGCTCTCGGACCAATCCTCATTCACGGTATGGGCCGGAATGCGGATGGAACCCTCCAGATCGTATGCCATGCTGTATATCGCTGGCTCTGACTCAGCCTGCGGACGATCTACTAAGCGCCCGCCGTGCGACTGCGCAATTTCTAGCGCAGACGTTATCTCCTGTGCATCAAGATGGATGTGCACCGTGGACATCTCTCCACCCAGTAATTCCGGCTTGTAGCCGAGCTCGTCCAGCGTATCAAGCGCAAGAAGCGCATCCCGCTCCTTATCAAATTCAAAAAATATAGGAACAAAGCTCTTCATCGCATAGCATCCTTTCTTCCTCAACATGCAAAGTATGCCATTATCATCTGCATATTGTTCCCACATTATTCTACTCTGATGGCTTCTTGCACGAATGCCAGCAGCTCCGAATGATATTCTGGCACTGCAGCCACCAAATACACCGCCTGTGCCATCTCTTTCCCCCCTACTGAGCTTGTACTTACACCTGCATTTGCACTCGTACCCGAGCCCCCAAGCATAGCTACCGGATTACCCTCGAAATCCGTCACCTTCACGCCGGCCTCCTGTGCAAGCAGCAAGCCCGCATACAAATCCTCACCTTCGGAGTTGTACAGCACGACACCGTGCAGGTCGCCCCTCGCGAGCATCGCCCAGGTCAATGACGGTGCCCACATGCGCAGCACTCTTTTAACCGAATGCTCTAGATGATGCCTTAGCCCTAAGGCTCTATGATCGTTCTTGCCAACCCCATGGCCTTGAATCCATGAAATCGTGGACTTGACCAACGGACCTTTCGGCTTCGCCTCAAGCTTAATATCCTCCTGCCAAGCACCTTCGTCCTTAACAGCAACATAATTTAGACCCAAAGCCGAATCACGGATTACCCCTAGGACAATTTGTCCCTGATAGCTCAAAGAGATGCAAACCCCATAAAGCGGTATGCCCAAGGCAAAATTATTCGTTCCATCCAGTGGATCGACATGCCATACCCAATCGCTGGCAGCCCCTCCTTCACCTGCTTCTTCACTATATATACGATGACTCGGAAATACCGCCAGGATGTCCTCCACAATCAAACGATCCGCCTGCACATCCACTTCGGTGACCAAATCGCCTCGATCATCCTTATGCTGAATGGTCAGCTTACCTCCGAAACGCTCTCTTGCTAGTTCTCCTGCTTTCGTTGCCGCTTTAACAGCAACCTCACTTGCTAATGACCACTCGTTACGATTCATTCACTTAGGCTCCCTCAAGTAATCTAGTACTCCTTCACATATTTTACCATATCCTCCCTGCGAAAGTTGTCGCAAACGCAGACTGCTGCATTGACAAGCAGCCTCTACATAAGTGATAATATAGCAAAATCAGAAGCGATATAAGCAGTCGAAAGGGGCAATACGAGTATGGTTAAGCATCATCAACATAAGATTTTGGATTGTACGATTCGGGACGGCGGTTTGGTGAACGATTGGGATTTTAGCGTGGAATTTGTCCAAGACATGTATCGCGGCCTAAGTGCAGCCGGTGTAGAATATATGGAAATTGGTTATAAAAACTCGGAAAAGCTGCTTAAAGGCGGAGCATCCGGTCCTTGGAGATTCTTGAATGAATCCTTCCTTCGTGACGTTATTACTAAAAAGACTGATACGAAACTATCTGCTCTTGTAGATATCGGCCGTGTCGATGAGAATGACATTTTACCTCGTGAAGACAGCTTACTTGACCTGATCCGCGTTGCTTGTTACATCAAAGACGTTGATAAAGGCCTTGAGCTTGTTGAAAAATTCAATAACATGGGCTACGAAACGTCACTTAACATTATGGCGCTTTCCCACGTAATGGAAAATGAACTGGTCGAAGCTTTTGAAGAAATCAATAAAAGCCCTGTTGACGTTGTCTATATCGTAGACTCCTATGGCAGCATGGATCATAAAGACATTGACTACCTCGTAACGAAGTTCCAACGTCTGCTTCCTGAGAAAGAACTTGGCTTACATATGCACAACAACCTGCAGCTTGCTTTCGCAAACACAATTGCCGGTGCTTCCAAAGGCGTGACTTTCCTTGATTCCTCCGTTTATGGAATGGGCCGCGCAGCAGGGAACTGTACGACGGAACTACTTCTTAGCTATTTAAAAGGAGCACGTTACGACATTCGTCCCGTACTTGAAATTATCGAGAAACACATGATTACTATGCGTCAAAAATGGGATTGGGGCTACCTCATTCCTTACATGATCGTTGGAGCGCTTGATGAGCATCCGCGTACGGCTATGGCTCAACTTAGCTCAGATGAAAGAAATAACTTTGTAGATTTCTACGACCGTTTGACTTCCGTAGAGACAGCTCCAATTGTTCATAAAAACTAATAATCTCAATTGAAAAAGACCCCTTATTGACAGTTCTCGAAAGGCTTCGGCCTTCTGACTATCGATAAGGGGTTTCTCATATGCCCTAACCTTAAGATTATTTGATGATTTTGGCTGATACGACGTAGTCTTCTGCATACGCACGGTCAATAAGGAAGATGAAATCCTCTTCGTCTCGGCGATACGGGTTTTTTTTGCGGAACACTTCAATATACTCACTCTCAATTAACTCGGTACAATTCTCGTCTGCGTAGATCAATCCGTCTTCTAAACGTTTTAGCGCCTCAACCATAACCTCCCGCGATTTGAGCTCCCCTTGAATCTCCACATAGACTCTTGCGGTAGCATCGTGGTCTTGCAGTAAAATCGCTACTTTCTGGTTGGATTTGATGCGCACCTTCTTTTTCGGAGATATACTCATCTGTCCTACTCCTTCATTAGTCTTCTATGAGTTATTTTATGTCACAAAGGATGAACGCGGACTAGGCTAATGAACGCTAACGAGATATTCCCCCAAAGACTGGGCTTTTCACATATGTATGTAAATGTTCTGAAGAGAGAAAATAAAGAACGAATCGACACCGCTGACCATCAGAGAGCCGTTAGGAGTGAAATCTATCCGCCATGAGCCGCATATTGCTAATTGAGGACGAAGAACGCATCGCCAGGGTGCTTCAGCTGGAGCTGGAGCATGAAGGCTATGAGGTACATACAAGAGCAGATGGGCGCTCTGGACTGAATGCAGCCTTAAACGAGTCGGAGGACTGGGAGCTTATCTTGCTTGACGTCATGCTGCCAGAGTTGAGCGGTCTTGAGGTGCTTCGCCGCATACGGCAGGTAAACGCTGCCCTTCCCATTATCCTGCTGACGGCACGCGATGCTGTCCCAGACCGAGTCAGCGGACTTGACCAAGGCGCTAACGACTATGTAACGAAACCTTTTGCCACGATCGAGCTGCTCGCCCGCATTCGCAGTCTACTTCGCCAAAGAAGCTTGCAGGACCAGTCAGCAGAGCAGCCTCATTTGCTGAAAGTGGATGATCTGAGCATGGATTTAAAGAGTAGAGCCGTTACCCGAGAAGGTACACCGATCGAATTAACCCCTACGGAGTTTGATTTATTGCGCTTTCTTATTCAGCACCAGGACGAAGTGAAGTCGCGGGAGCAGATCATTTCTGAGGTTTGGGGATATGATTTCGTAGGAGATACGAACGTAGTTGACGTGTATATCCGATATTTGCGGCAAAAAGTGGACAAGCCCTTTTCCTCCAAGCTCATTCAGACGATACGCGGTATCGGCTATTTGTTGAAGGTTGAGCCTTCTTCAAGCAAAGAGGCGGATGATTCATCTGGTGAATCTGTCCCCAAAGACGGGCAGACGCCCTCATGAGCCTTAAGCTGAAAATCACATTGTGGGTTTCTGCAGGGCTGATGTTGATCCTTTTTTTCAGCTTTACTTTTGTCTACTATATGTTCATTCGGGTTACGACCAAGGGCGAAGTGGAGCTGCTGAAAGAGAAAGCCCGCACCTTGATTCTGAAGGATTTACCTAGCCATCCTGAGTTTTGGCAGAATAATTCGCAGATGGAAGAGCTCCTCATTCCGCAAGAAATGGTGCGGTATATTGCTCCTGATTCGAAGGTTGTTTACCAAATATATTCCGACCCCAAGCTGCTCCGCTTTTCTGCCAATTATGTAGACAAAGAAACGGTCATCTTAGAAACAGCGCCCGAAGGAATTTTTATATTCGTGAAAACGCCTGTGTTCAAAGAAGGGCATCAGGTTGCTATTTTAGAAATTGGACGCAACCTGAGGAGGTTGGGCGAATACTCCCGCATGCTCATCTCTATTCTTTTATTAACTTCCACAGGTGCGCTGATACTAGCTCTCCTTGGGGGTTATTTCTACACGAATGTGCTCTTTCGTCCGCTTCAGCAATTAGTTACCATTATGCAAAACATTGAGAAAAGCGGCTCATTTAGGCACATCCCCATGCCCGAAAAGCTCACGAATGATGAGTTAACGATGCTTGGCGCAACATTTAATAGAATGATTGATAGGCTGCAGGAAATGTTTCAAAAGCAGGAGCAATTCCTTGCGGATGCCTCACACGAGCTGCGTACGCCGCTCACGATCATTGAGAGCTACGCTAGCTTACTGCGAAGATGGGCTTTCCGGGATGATAAGCTGCGTGAAGAAGCACTCGAAGCCATCATCTCCGAATCAGCCCAGCTGAAGATTCTCACACAAAATCTGCTTTCCCTTACAGATACGGAGCGAGAAGACTGTGAACAAAAGAGCACCTTCGACCTCCTTCCAATTGCCAGGCAAACCGCAGCCTCGCTTAGAGTCACCTCTGGCAGAGAGATTGAGGTGCAGATTGAGCAAGACCTAAAAGAGCTTCATATGAACGGAGATCCTTATAAGATCAGGCAGCTTCTCATTATTTTGCTAGATAACGCGCTCAAATACAGCCAGCAAATGGTCGTGTTGAAAATCGGCGTCACAGAGAACAAGCAGGTTACCATCGAAGTCATTGATCAAGGCATTGGCATCGCAGAAAGTGACTTACCGCACCTTTTTGACCGCTTCTATCGGACGGATAAAGCAAGGAATCGCAAGCAAGGCGGAGTGGGTCTGGGACTAGCTATTGCGGAGCATATCGTTCAGAAGCATGAAGGGACCATTCAGCTCAAAAGCTGCTTAGGTCAAGGAACTAGCGCATTGATTACGCTGCCAAAAACGTGTCAATAAAAACATTATAATGGGATTCTCATCATATTCTCAGAATCCGCCTTAACACCTTTCATACCAATGGTCACAGGGTTGCAAGGTAAATGTTAGGTGGAATTTCATCTGGTATACTTGGGCTTAAGTGGACGAACACCCCACAAGTTAGCTCAGTAGAAGAGTCATGCAAATCAAGCTTTCTAATGAAAGCTCAGCATAGGCTTACAAAACTCTAAGGAGGCAAACCAGATGAAAAACCAACAACAAACGTGGTACAAGAAACTAGTCGTAGCGGCATTGACCGTTTCCATAGGACTTTCAGCAGGTATGGTGAGTGTGCCTCATCAAGCAGGAGCAGCAGAGGCTATTGATGCGTCAATCACAGCAACTTCTCGTGCCAGTCAAGTGATTTCGATCGGTAAAAACTATTTGGGAAGACCTTATCAATTCGGTGCAAAAGCGGGTCAAACGCGAACATTTGACTGCTCTTCCTTCACACAATACGTGTTCAAACGGGTTGGTGTAAACCTGCCGCGAACCTCTAAACAGCAATCCCATGTCGGAAGCTATGTATCCAGAAGCAACCTTCGCGCAGGCGATCTCGTGTTCTTCTCTATTCCGGGCAAACCCGGTGTCATTAACCATGTAGCCATTTATATGGGTAACGGCAACCTGCTTCAAACATACGGTGCAGGCGGAGTCCGTATTACTAACATTCACAGCGGAACTTGGTCGTCTCGTTACATGACTGCTCGCCGGGTCCTATAGTCCAACAAGGATAACCCTCAGCCATAATGGCTTGAGGGTTTTTGTTTTTCACCTTGGAGTCTGCAAGTCAAAGTGTATTCCGCCCTCCTGACTCGCTAATAACGGATGTACGCCTCAACATAGTTCTCCCTTAAACCTCGCTTGCGCACCTTGATCTGCAGCAGACGTTGTTTGTAGCTCACTCTAGCCGTCCTTGGTTGCACAAGGGTCGGAAGCTTGATGATTCGGTTCTTACCGCTTAGAAAGCCAGTCAGCTTGATTTGATTGGATTTTACAAACACCTGCAACGCTCTTGGATCTTCATCTTTGGCAATCTTCACCTTAATAATTACGTGCTCATGTGTCTCAAAGATTTCTGAGCCCGCATATCCAGAAAGATTGGCATCCAAACCCGGCATCGCTTTTTTCAGCATGTCCTGTACATATCCCTCGGCCCACGTCATATTATCTAGAAAGGTCTGCCCTTTTTCACCGAAAGGCAGCTTTTGCCCAAGGAACTTCTCAACATGCTCCCACTTTAGCCAAGGATGACGATTAAACCCGCTCAAGCCTATCACCTCATTTTCACTAGCAGTATATGTGCCTACTCCCTGATGTGACACCCAAATGAAAAACAGGGCACCTCTAGGCGAATACCCTCATATACTATAGTTGTGATAAGCGCAAGGGGGATCGACTATGCCGTCTATCGTAGGGAATGTCAAAATCATTAGCGTGGGGTCGGGCTCCGTCGTCCACTTCGGCGATTCCTTTATCATCGCACCTAACAGCTCCTCCAAAACTTTTGCCGGGGCAGGCTCATTTAATACCGGGGATTTCCCTCGCATCTATAATGCCTATAGCACCACCGTAACCAACGATTCCGACCTTATCGAGAACAATGCCAGTGGAGTAATCATTTAATTCCATTCATTTATTAACCTGAGCGAGGTGTTCATCCAAAATGAACTTGACCATCCATCAGACCATTATGATTCAGCATTTAAAAGTGGACTCAGTGGCTAACTCCTCCGTTCTGCAAATTGGCACCGCCGGATCTATCCGATCATTGTCCAATCTTTACAATACAGGCGGATTCGTTGAATCCGCTCCAGAGCTTGGATCAAGCGCAATTAACCCAGTCTCTTTGGTTCCTTTACCAGCGCCAACTTGATATAGACATTGTTCCTAGAAGTCACGAGGTTACAACGGATTGAAGCCGGAAGGAGGTGCCTTTCCTAGATGCATAATTGTATTACTTGGCAGCAATGGGCCCAGCAGGTCTCCGCCTATATTGAAATGCAGAAACAGCGAATCGATAAGCTCGAACAAACCGTAACCAAACTGCAAACGGACCTCAACGCCTTGAAAGATCAGAAGCGCGTCCACATCGATAAAATTGAATATAATTTCGATCAACTCAAAGTCGAAAAGCTAGACGGAACATTAACAATCGGTATCAGTCCCAGCTCGCTTGACAATATCGATGACCTCTCTGTAAATGGTGCCCCGATGGGCAAATATGCTGGAGCTGATGCGAATGCATTTTTTCAGGGGCAAGGGCAGGGGCAAGGGATAAGTTCATGGCAAGGAATAGGGCAGAGACCACAAGGACAAGGGACGGGGGATCAAGGGCAAGATCAGGGGAAAGGAAGTACCTCTGGTTTTGGCATTCAGCAGGAGATCTCCAGCGGGATAGAACAATATTTGCAGTATGGTGTTCATGCCGATATGCAAAATTTGGAGAACAAATATCAGTATCCACTGGACGAGGATTACAAAGCCCTCATTATCGATGATATCCGTAAACAGTTAGACACACGTATTCAGCATTATGTCAATCAGTACCGCGGCGTTGGTTTCAAAGAACCGATGGAGGCCGTTACAACCAGCATCTTTGAGAAAACAAAACAAGACATAATCAGTGCAATTGAGAGTTACATATCCAGTTTACCAAGGAAGGAAGGCTAAAATATGCTGAACTTACATGTAGAAAACAAGCAACTTTTCGTAGGTGATGTGCGAATCATCGGGGTAGCCAGTTCTTCAATATTTCTCATTGGCGATACAGAAGTCATTTCATTGTCCTCCATGTTCGACACGCCCCCCGAATCGATCATCATTTCTCCATTCGTACCACTTCCAGCGGAGGAATGACCCATGGTTCGCCTATCCATCGTCGGCAATGTCTATATGAACGACTTAGGCTCGGGCAGTGTCATGCATGTTGGCGATAACATCAACACAGCCCTAAAAACAAGAGTCTTCGCTGTCCAGCGCGAAGTTCCCTTCTATTATGGGAATGAGGGAAGCTTCAAGGCTTATCCCTTTTATCAAAGACCCTTTCCCATCCCCCAGCCACCAGAACCCTTCACAATGTGCGTGGATAACTTAGGCTCATTTATTCGTGTACAGAACATCCGTATTCTAGGCGTTTCCTCATCCGCTCTGCTGCAGATCGGCTGTAATCGTATCACCAGTGCTGAAACCCATGTCAAAAATATCCGCCAATTTGTCACAGATAAACCCGGCCCCAAAGAAAAGACAACCTTCGTCAAACTGGGCAAAGAAGAAGGCATCGGTTTCTTCGAAGCAACTCCCAAACGATAACTTAGGAGACTGTCGATTCATTCAACCAAACTTGTTCTACATTGAGGTGTCTTAGATCGGAATCCATCGTTGCCGGATGAATGAAATCCAAATTCTAGGTTGCTCGGTTGAATGATGTTGTAGAAAGTGCAACAATTGCTGCCTAGATCCCTCCTCTTTCCCATCAATGTTGCATTATGTACAACAATTGGGCCCTATTCAGGCGATTTTGCCACAAATGGGTTCAAAATGTTGTACGAACTGCAACTTCAAGTTGCAAAATAGCCTTTAGGTGTCGGATTGTTGTAGAAATTACAACATTGGTAACCACTGCTATCTGCTTCTTTTCTGGTCCTGACGGTTCAGCTACGGATAAGCAAAACAAAGAACCGCACCCCACTCGGCAAGCCGGAGTAGGGTGCGGTTCTCTGCTAGAGCCAGCTCACTTCGTGAGCAGCGGCTGGGCGCGGCTGAGCAGCGCCGCCATCTCCCCGCGCGTCAGTGACGCGCGCGGGCGGAACGTGCCGTCCGCGAAGCCGTCGACAAGGCCATTGCTGCTCATCGCAGCAATGGCCCCTGCCGACCAGCTACCTGCCGGCACGTCGGTGAAGCCCTTCGCAGCGGCTCCCCCGCCAGCCTGCGAAGTCAACTGCAAAGCGCGGGACAGCAGCACACTCATCTGCTCCCGCGTCATGATCTGATCCGGCGCGAAGCGATCGCTGCTGATCCCTTGGATCAGCCCGCTCTGCTTCGCGAGCCGGATATCCTGCCACGCCCAGTGGGTGGCAGGGACATCACTGAACGAGGCGCTGAGCACTGATGACGCCTCGCCTTTCAAGCCCAGCACGCGCACGATAATCGTCGCGGCTTCCGCTCTCGTGAGCGCCGCGTCCGGCGCGAACCGGTCAGAGGCTATGCCGAGCATCCAGCCTCGGTTCGCAGCGGTAAGCACGTCAGCTAGCGCCCAATGCTTCTGCATGTCGGCGAAGTAAAACCCATCGGACCATAGGCTGTAATAGTCCCATGTATCAGTCGTCTCCTGATTCAAGCTCCAGCTTCCAGTCCCCTTCAAGTTATACTTGCCTACCAATTTCAGCTTTTCTTTGAGCGACTGTTCGTTCTCGAACCACACTGTGTAGTCGCCGGGGCCTAGCTTATTGCCATATACGCTAGACGCTGCATCGGTTGGACTTATCGTGAAAGTAGCCACAGGTGATTGGCTAGCAGCATCATACCGCACAGTCCCTTTATAAGTATCAATTAGCTTCATTAGCGTCTGAGCGGATACACCTGAGCCATTAGCGGCAGCATTTTGATTCCAGTACCGCCCGTAGAACGGAACACCAAGAACTATTTTATCGGCTGGTGCTTGCGCTACTGCGTATCGAATGGATTTCTCCACAAAGGGTAAACTTGCCACAGGTCCCGGGGTCGGATCTCCAGGATAGCTTTCATCATAAG
The DNA here is from genome assembly GCF_030817295.1 of Paenibacillus sp. V4I9. Classification (NCBI taxonomy): domain Bacteria; kingdom Bacillati; phylum Bacillota; class Bacilli; order Caryophanales; family Paenibacillaceae; genus Paenibacillus; species Paenibacillus sp. V4I9. Next base: position 7,938,393 of record NZ_JAUSZE010000001.1, on the reverse strand, counting down.
CCATGATCATCAAGTAATCACTCACCGCGGCTAACGCCTTGTAATCATACAAAGCAATCCAGCTATTCGTCGCCCCTGTAGGATTGGCTGCTACAGCGACTGATACTTCCATCCCGCTCGGGAGTTTATCGCGCAGCATTTTGACCATATCCGTATATTTATCCCGGAAAGCGGCATCTACATTCTCGATATCCATATTGATGCCGTCCAACTTATGGTCTTCGATTGCCTCAACAATTTGATTTACAAGCGCTTCTCGATTATCAATGGCTTTCTCACCAAGTGTCCTATCGAAATCATTACTAAAAAAAGGGACAACCCTCTTCCCTCGCTGGTGCATGTCAGTAATGAACGAGTCCTGTAGAGAATCAGATAGTTGCAAACTACCATCTACATTGATATGAAAGTAGCTAGGCGAGACGACATCGAGTGTTTGACCGCTTTTATCCACTTGCGAGGTATAGGAATTTGAATTGCCAAAGAAGAGATAAGACATCGTAAATTTCCCTTGAGACGAGCTAGCTTCAGCCTTAACACTAGGTTCTGAACTTGTTGCTATTGTCAAAAGCCCCGCCGCGGCTACTATAATCACGAATTTGCTCCATCGATTTTTGGTTTTATTCATCGGCACCCCCCCATTTCTAGCATCTAGCTACTTCCTCTATTCTGCTAGAAAGAAATTGAATGTGCCACGGTAAATATTGGGCATACCAAAAAACCGTTACTTTAGAGCATTCAGCTCCGAGTAACGGTTTCTAATAAAACTGGTAGTGGTTACGGCCTTTGCCCTTCACTTTATATAGGGCAATATCTACTTCTTTCATCATACTAGTCGCATCGGTTTCTTCCGAGCGATACATTGTTATCCCCATACTGACTGTTGCGCGAAACTGCTGCCCCTGGATGTCCCATGGCTGTTCAAAACACTGAATGATGCGCTGGGCGACACTTTCCACATGTTCCTTACAATCCACCGCGGGTAATAAAATGGTGAACTCGTCGCCTCCCATGCGGGCGAACATATCAACCTCACGGAGACATCCTTTGATGCGGTGTGTGAAATCCTGCAAGAATGCATCTCCTACATCATGACCCATCGTATCATTAATCACTTTGAAATCATCTATGTCTAAGTATAAAAGTCCAAACGGTCTCTTCGTTCGATTAGCTTGCAAAAGCATTTGCTGCAGATGCTCCTTAAACATTCGCCGATTAGGCAAACCTGTCAGAGGATCATGAAAAGCCATGGCGATAAGACGGCTCTCTTGATTTTTGCGCAGCGTGATATCTGTAAGAACGAAAGAAATCTCGGCTAGAACACCCTCATCATTTCGAATTGGAATCGCTGTACACTCGAACCAGATGATATTCTTACTAACACCTCTCGCTCGAAATTCTAGCTTACTGCTGCTGCAAGTTTGCAAGGTTTTGATAAACATTTTATGTAAATCCATACCATATTCAGAATCGATAAAATCCACCATTTGCTGAAAGTCACTAGGTATAAATCCTATTACCTCACTAAAACTCTTCGAGGCGTAGGTCAATTTTCCATAAACATCAAAAATGCTAAACAGATCCCATGCCTGCTCGATGAATTGGCGTACGAATCTATCCTTCTGTAACGATGAATGTTTGGCAATATCCGAATCAGCCTTATGACTCATTACTTCGCAGCCCCTCTCGTGCTTTCTACATAGAGACTTAGGTAGATTAGCATGGGAACATAAAGATTCAATTAAGTTCATCCAAACTTTTCGTCAATCGAAGTCGAAATATGACTATTTTCATACACTTTTCACATTTATCGGGATATAGAGGCAGATCAAAGTACCTACTTCGGAGTAAGAACCGTACCAAATCTCTTTATCTGTCAATAAAAGGATAGAAATGTCTAGGAGAATCGTTCTATAATGAAGGTAACATGTTAGAGCGGGAACACCGTTCTTTCTACCACAGCTGTTCCGTTACTGAGGAGGATTTCTAGTATGGCAGGAGAAACTATTTTAGTCGTTGATGACGAGCAAGAAATTGTCCAATTGATTCAACTCTACCTAGCGCGGGAAGGCTATAAAGTCATCAGCGCCAATAACGGTCACGATGTATTTGAGATCGTGAAGGAACACAAGCCCGATCTTATTATTCTGGACATTCTATTGCCAGGACTTGATGGTATAGAAGTTTGCCGACAGCTTCGCAAAACGAGCAATACGCCGATCCTGTTCATCTCCTGTAAGAGCGAGGATATCGATATTATTCTCGGATTAAGCATGGGCGGCGATGATTATATGACGAAGCCTTTCAGCCCTAGTCAGCTCGTCGCTAGAGTCAAAGCTCATTTACGTCGAAATTCCATTCGAGAGCAGCATCAGGATGATCCTCAGTTGGTGAAATTCCCTGGCCTCGAAATCGATCTGGTCAGCCACATCGTTCGCGTGAATGGACAGACCATCTCGTTATCGGCCAAAGAATTCGATTTACTTTCCTTAATGGCTAAAACCCCTAATCGGGTGTACAAAATCGAGCACCTGTTTGAACTTATATGGAGCCTGGACAGCATGGGCGATCCACGAACACTCATTGTACATATTAGTAACCTGCGTAAGAAAATTGAATCTAACCCAGCAGAGCCTCGCTACATTATTACGGTTCGTGGTGTCGGATACAAATTTAACGGTTCGGCCGTTTAGAACAGTCGGCTAAACCATACGGTGAAATAATGCTGCAGAGGAACCGCTGCTGCCCCTATGACAAGTGCTGGAAGCATGTTGGCTACATTCATTTTTTTAATTTGGAGAATGTTGAGGCCTACGCCGATAACCAGGACGCCACCCACAGCTGTAATTTGGACGATCATAGCATCTAGGGACGCCTGGCTAAATGCCATCGCAATAAACGTCGCTGCCAGAGCGATGACCCCTTGCATCACGAACACGGACACAGCCGAGAAGATCACACCTATCCCAAGGGTAGATGCGAAGATAATGGATAAGAATCCGTCCAGCAATGATTTGGTATATAAAATATCATGATTATGCCTAAGGCCGCCATCGAGCGGACCCAGAATCGCCATAGCTCCAATGCAATAAACCAAGGTGCATGTCACGAAGCCTTCCGAGATACTGCTTGTAGGATGTGCAGAAGAATCTTTGCGCAGCAGCGCCTGCAACCAGTCACCTAGCTGCCCAAGTCTGTACTCGATTCGCAGCAACTCTCCAATGATACCTCCAATAACTACACTCATAATGACCAGTACGATTTGATTCGACTTTAATGCCATAGTAATGCCCAGCACAGTAATGGCGAGCCCAAGGCCCTGCATAACTGTGCTTTTTATGCCTTCCGAGATGCGGGGCAGCATCATTCCTAATAATCCCCCAATAATAATGGCGATTGCATTCACAATCGTCCCCCATAAAGCCATGCTGATTCATTCCCTTTCTGCCTTCTAGTCTGTGACAACCTTCTCATTCTACATGATTCTACTCATAATTTCCTCCATCGTTGGAAATGGTATGAATAAGCAACAGGAAAGGAGGAATACAGCATGTCTAATGACAAATCGATGGATCCCATGACTGGCGACACGGTTGAGACGGACGGTATTTATGCCAATGAAGCAGGACGAGAGGTTACGCTCAAGCGCGGCGACGAGTTTCCCGCCGATCTTACTTTGGGTCGAACGACTTGGGAATTGAAGGGCTTCGCCGATGAAGCCGTAATTGATCATGACCAGTCTGAGCTTAACCCTATGCGCAAGCGCGTGGACGCGAGAACCTAATCATAGAACCGGGCTGTGATTCATGCAGCTCGGTTTTTGCCTGCGTATGATATACTAAGGGGATGATATCCAAGCGTTGGGGGAACAAGCATGAACGGAAAACGAATTATCATTGTAACTGGAGGGACACTCGGGGATTGGGCCCTTGGAGACATTCATGAAGATGACGTTCTCGTAGGGTCGGACCGTGGTGCCCTTTATCTGATTCAACATGGCTATACGCCGCATATTTCACTCGGTGATTTCGATTCTGTCACTCCCGAAGAGTTGAGCCGTATTCGCTCTTCCAGTCTCACTTTCATCGATTGCGATCCGGTCTTCAAGGATTTAACCGATACCGAAATGGCCTTTAACTGGGCACTGGCTCAGCAGCCAGATCATATCGTCCTGCTTGGCGCGCTCGGCACACGCTTTGATCACTCGTTAGCCAATGTACATCTGCTTCGCAAAGGCACAGAGCAAGGCGTCTCTTGTTCCATCGTCGATGCCAACAATCAAATCATTGTCATTAACCAATCCGCTCGTATATTACGGGGGAGTTATACACATATATCCTTGCTGCCGCTTAGCTTGGAAGTAACCGGCATCACGCTGCACGGTTTCCAATATCCGCTTCAACAAGCGACTCTTCAGATTGGACAGTCCCTTGGAATTAGTAATGTACTTAAGGACTCGGAAGGGCTCATCGAACTCCAAACAGGCTTATTACTTGTTATTCAAAGTAAAGATTAAGCAAAAAATTTTAAAATTAGACAATCTCATGTGAATCCTATAGTGGATAACTCTGTTACAATAAACTGTATGCCATAAATTAATTAAGATATTGAGGTCGTTCAAGCATGCAGCATGTACAAGAGAATCCGGTAAAGAACCTTCACCATAAGAGTGTGCAATCCGTCATAACCCAATTTGCAGCATTACATGTACTTACGAACCGAGAAGCCGAAATTATAGGTCTTATCGCGCTCCATGGCTACAGTAACAAAGAAATAGCTGATCATTGCAACATTAGCGAAAAAACAGTTAAAGTCCATATTGATAAAATTATGGATAAAGTCGGGACTCGATCGATGCGCAAGCTTCTAGCTGCCATCATCAGCAACGCGGTTTAACACACGCGCCAAAAACTGCTATTCGAACTGGAGACAGTTTGGATAGCCGTTTTTTTATATTAGGGAATCTATCTAACCGGCTAAACTAGGTATATTTCTCCCAACCTTTGCTTACAAATAGAGTAATAGATTATTCCTCTAGAAATGGTTGGTGTGCCTATGAACTACCAAAGAAAGAGAATCCTTATTTATTCGGTACTAGCCGGTCTATTTACTATACTTCTCCTACTCGTATCCATTGGCCTTAGCTCCTCGGGATACCGGTTATGGGGATCTTCAGCAGCTCCAGCGTTGGTCGATTATCAGGTCGATGCTCAAATCGACGAATCTCCATCCCAAGCTCCGGTCGAGGTCTATACCTTTGTCGAGGACAAGCCCGTTCCAAGCTTAGAAATAACGCCAGATCTTCCTCTCATAGAGGAACCCAAATTGCCTGCGGCCTCCACTGTTACATTGGATACTTACGTTCCCGTTCCCGCTCCTGTTCTCGCTGCCACTCCCTCGGCTGCTTCCGAAATTAAGGGGACTATCCAATCTACAACAAAACCAGCACCTATGCCGTCCAAAATCAGCATCCCCGTCCTCAACTACCACAGTGTCACGATTGACCCAGGGAATGTTGTCGTTATTTCCCCAGCCAAGCTCGAAGAGCAGCTGGCGTATCTTCACAACCATGGTTTCACCCCAGTCTCTCTCACTACTTTTATTAGCCTTATCGAAGGAAAAGGCGTCGAGGCGGCTCCAGAGAAACCAGTGCTGCTAACTTTTGATGACGGATACATCGATAATTATGAGCAAGCGATGCCTCTACTTACCAAATATTCCTTCCCAGCTACCCTCTTTATTTCACCAGGTACGAGCGATCAGGAAGGTTACCTGAACTGGGAACAGATCAAGAAGATGCAAGAAGCCGGCTGGGACATTCAACCTCATGGGATGACACACCCTCATCTCCCTCAGCTTTCCGCGGATCAACAAGCCTACGAAATCTTGGAAGCCAGAAAGCAAATCGAGGAAAAGCTCGGAACCAAAGCTGATGTGTATTGCTACCCTTATGGCGAATATAACAAAACGACGTTGAAGCTTCTTAAGGATCATGGATTTCGTTATGCTTTTACGATTGAACAAGGCTATGCGACAAACCAGCAGTCCCCTTATCTGCTCAAAAGACTTTTTATCAACGGAGAAGAAAGCCTGAAATCATTTATTCGCAAGCTTTCTACACACGATTAGGTAGCATTATTTTCAAATTCATCAAATGAAAGGCAGTTCAAATTAATCATCAATATAGTATAATGGACCTATCAACCATGAGGAGCAGTAAGTATGTCACAAGCAAATAAGCGCTCCAGCTTCCGACTCAATCTTCAAATTCCTTTATCAGCCTTGTTCAAAATCATTGGTATCAAAAACAAGGCAGCTGACACCAAACATTCTAAGATTATGATAAGAGATATTAGCTCAGGCGGTATACGTATTCACACCCCATTGAATCTTCCTATCGATATGAGTTTACTGCTGGAGTTCACTTTTCATCTTTTTCATCAAGAGATCAAAGTATTGGGTGTCCTCACACGAAAAACGATGCTGAAGCCATCCCTCTATGAATATGGGATTGAGTTCAGCATCGCAGATCCAATTATGGAACAGCAGCTTACCAGTCATCTGATCTTATTAGGTGCTCGTTTAAAACATAACAACATGCTGGCTAGCTGCAGCTTCTGTTCCGATGAAGATATGGCAGATATTTTCTCTGCCACCTATGATATTACATAGCAGCTGCAAGCTTTTGTACAAATTGTTCCAAGTACTGCTGATCGATGTCATCAAATCGGCTCTTGATAGGACTATCAATATCCAGCACCCCGATGAGCTCATTTCCTACAAGGATCGGTACTACGATCTCCGATTGTGATGCCGCGTCGCAGGCAATGTGTCCTGGAAATGCATGCACATCTGGAACAAGTAGCGTTGCCCGACGTTCAGCTGATGTACCGCAAACGCCTTTGCCCAGTGGAATTCGTACACAAGCCGGAAGTCCTTGGAACGGCCCCAGCACGAGCTCCTTCTTGTCACTTGTCTCATCTAATAAATAAAAACCTACCCAATTCACATCACTCAGAAATTGTCCGAGCAGTGCAGCGGCGTTAGCCAAATTCGCAATGCGATTAGGTTCGTCATGTATCAAAGCTTCAACTTGCTGAATCAGCAAGGCATAATTATGTTCTCTTGTTCCCTCATAACTTGATTTCGTAAACATCTCTCGTCATCCCTCTTCCCCAAATCATTTACCTGTTTATCATACCAAAAAATAACCTTCCTTCCCAAATGTAAAAAAAGGGCTGGTTGGTTCACACCACTGCGATAAGCTCAAAGCAAAAAGGACAGTCGGCATCGTATGCCAACTGCCCTTTTTTATCTGTTGCTCCGCATCAACCTTGACAACCACCCACGTCCCCAAAGGACGTGCAGTCGCTTATCCTTACTGCCCGTAATAAGCGTTCGCGCCGTGCTTCCTTAGGAAGTGTCGATCCAGCAGCTTTTGGTCCATTGGCTCTACCGAGGGGTTCAAGTTGTAAGTACGGTAGGCAATCTTCGCGACCTCTTCCAGTTATGTACATATGATTTCATATTATACACTTGTATGTACATGTTATCCAGATATCCGTGATATAAAGTTTTTTACAAACGACTTGTATGTACAGCTTCTAAACACTTTATATGTATATTTAGGAATGAATAATTGAAAAAATAATCGTTTTCCCATCTGGTTCTAACCGAGTTTCAACAGAGTAGCTCCCGATTTGTTTCGTTGTGGTTTCGAGAACACCTTTAGCCGCTGCGCGTTCACAAGCATCAGTAAACTGGCGATAGAAGATGTCTGCGTCATAGCCAAAAAGGAAATCCGTGAACTTCCGAATGCTCTCCGTATTGCGGGCTAGTGTCCCGTTTTCTAGGTGCACAGTCACTCCGTAGGTTATAAACTGCGGATCTAACCATAAGGACACTTCATTGCTGTTGCGTACCTCGGTGGTCGCACCGCTCATCGCCAGCCCTTTAGCCTCGGCATCTCGGAATAAGCGCAGCGTTGTTTCTTCAAGGTCATAATTTGCACCTCGCAGCTTGCCCGCTTCCTCCATCACATCGTAGGCTTGCAGCATGCGCTGATTGGGGAATACCAACTTCTTATAGCTGCCATCCTTCGTCGGCACAACTTTGATGAACGCTTCACTTCCGCTGTTCACACTGATGCGCTTCGACTTCGTCTGCAAACGAGCAATGATTTGCAGCGCTTCAGCCCGGGTAACCGTTCGTCCAACGCCGAAGTAACCGTTCGGGTAGCCTTCCATAATTCCCTTCGTCATGGCCTCGCCGATAAATTTCTGCTGTCTGGCCGTCGCACTTTGAAGATCACCGAATTGTGAAGCTGCTTTGAGACTGTACACTTCATCTTCCAAATACTCGGTTTCCTTGAGTAAATAGTACAGAATTTCGGCCACATCTTCGCGTTTTAGCATTGCCTTGTAGTCACTGAACTGACCTTTGCTTATAAAATGAAGATCACTGGCCAAATCCAAATAAGGTTTTGCCCAATATCCGACCGTGTTCGGTTTGAACGTGAAATCCCGATAATCCTGGTGCAAAATACTTTGGTTGCTCGCGCTAAGCGTTTGCAGAAAGCTCGGTTTCCATTTGCGCTCGCCATTCGGATATTTATCTGTAAAAGCGAGCAATACGATTTTCACAAATTGATCAGCAGTCACAGAATCATCTGGTCGAAAAGTCCCATCAGGAAAGCCATCCAGTAACCCCTGCTGCACCATCTGACTAATCGTCTGCTCCGCCCAATGGCCACGAACGTCCGTCATACCAGCTGCTTCACTCTTCCCTTGTACGACACCTATTGTCATTACGCAACATACCGTTGCAATTGCAAGCCATTTATTGAGCTGTAACATCTTATTACTCTCCGCTTCTCCATGAGTTTTTGGCATCGTTTACACCAGTCTTTAGGATAAGCCTTCTACAATGCTTTGAGAACAGGCTTAAAGCCTAGTGATCCAAGGTGCCAAGAACTATCCACCAATGGGACTATAGCCATAGGGATAGGTATGAAAAAGGACCGTGCTTCTACACATGTAGAAAACACAGTCCTTGCCTTCCAATGAAAAACGGCTCATTTAGCCGACCTTTTTCCCAGCACCCACGGTTATAACTGAATTATAATAGCGCAGCCAATCTGTTATGTACAACATTTTGGTCAGGAAATCTGGCGCATTACCCTGCAGACTCGCATACTTTTCCTGCTGCAGCAGTTTATGCATTTCCCAGCTTTTCACAAATATAGCTTTAATGAAAGCTTCCTCCGTTTGGGGCTTATGTAGATCCGTTCCGCGCGAGAGTTCGATTTCCTCGATAATAACGCCTCGATAATAAGGATGTACGTTCACTAATTGTCCCATATCAATGTAAGCGAGACCTGTAAATTCGAAAGGCAGCCAAATTAAATTCGTCTTCCTGTCTTCCAGTTTAACTGTATAAGCTAAGCCCAAGTTCAGAGCAATCGGCTGCGGAAAGTTCTTAATTTGACCAGACCGCAAATGATCCACTATATGCTCAACGAAATTCATGGTGTTCTCCCTCTCCGAAGGACCTGATCTTGCATCCAGTGTCCTTTCTTCATATTGCGCGTTAATGCCTTCTATTGTCAAGACACCTCATGAACAAGCATACTTTCTCATCCTCTTTAAATATGTGGTGCTCTTACACTTTGAACCAAATCAGCTTGATTACTGTATAGTATGCCTACCATGCTTTTTAAAGATAAGGCAATCTTTTCGTTGGTCATATTATCCGTTTGTTCATTTCTCTCCCTTAAAGCAAATCTCCTCCAGATTTCGAGCTATAGCCATTTTTCAAATTACACATAGAAGTCCGACTCATCTGCCAGTTCACTCACGAATCCTATAAGGCATGTTTTTTTTTTATAAAAATACGAACTTTTTTGTACTTGTAACGTCTAATTCAGAGAGGTGAGAGAATGGAGACGACCGGTGTCCATGTATTTGATTACTTAAAGTACGTATCTGAAACAACGGATCAGAAAGTGATTCTTCGTAATATAATGGAAACTTATGGGAATGACGTATGGAATTATGCATTTAGCATTTGCCGTAATTCAGATTTAGCAGATGACATTACGCAGGATGCTTTCTTAAAAGTATATCGCAATCTTACTACATTCCGCGGTGAAGCTTCGGTCAAAACCTGGCTGCTTACCATTACACGTAATACCGCATATGACTACTTACGTAAAGCATTTTGGCGCAAAGTTACACTTGTTGGCTTCATTCAATCTGCAGGCACATCACAATCGGCAGAAACAGAAGCGATGGAGAAATTATATGCTAGTGATATATGGAAAAAAGTGATATCTCTGTCCCCAAAATACAGAGAAATTTTAATTTTGCATGCCCATTATCAGCTCTCAACGAAAGAAATGGCTGCCATCCTTAACATCTCGGAGGGAACCGTTAAATCCCGACTTCACCACGCCAGACTCAAGGTGATCAGTTTGAAGGAGCGTGAAGCGCTTGAAAACTCCTGATCCGGATGATTTACATAAGCAATTGGAATCAGGACCGCTTAAGCAATCTGGCTTTACTTCCAAGCTTCAGGGTGAGATCGAGGAAGCCATTGAGCGGAAGGAACGAGCGAAGCCGAAGGTAAAGCCCCTACTCTGTTTCGCCGGACTCGGTGCAATAGCTGCTGCGTTACTGATCTTCCCATGGCGTACAATTCATACTCAAAGTGATGCAGCTCCTGCAATGGATGCTTCTGTTACGACGGCAGCGTCCACTAGTTCGTCCCCTGCCCCAATAAGCACCGCACTGCTTATTGGGCTAAGGACCGAGCGTGAATCTAACAATACGGAGGCGCAGCATGCTTTAGGACCCATTCGTTACAGTACCTATCGAACAATGCTTATCGCACCAGTTCGCGGCCAACTGCAGAAGACGTCCGAGGGCACGGGAATTCTCATGCCTTATAAGCAAAATTTTTGGAAAATCGATTCCTTAGTTCACAAAACAAAAACAGACGAGTTCCACTATTTATCTGCTCATTTAGCTGATCAGCCCGTGAAACCAGAAGTGTTCCCCGATCAAGCTGATGAACAGTTAAATCGTGTGGAGACCCTGTTATTCGCTGGGAATCAATATGTTTCCATCAGTGAGTCAGAGGAGGCTTGGCGAGGTAATGCCCCTTATCAAGCGGAACGCATCTGGGTTCGTACCCTCCCACAATTAAAAGAAGGGCATACTGTGCAGTTCTATAACAAACCGGTGGACAAGAACCATGTTTCGATCACCGATTTATATGGCAGCAGCAGTAGCAGTAGCAACATCCTTGCAAATGTACCGACCAGCTCTACCAAATTGCTTGGTGAGATTACAGGCCAAAGCTGGACCGTTCAGCGTGAACCAGGCCGCTGGGTCGGCAAGGTCGCCGAGACGCCGCGAATTAGCGCAGTGACGCCTGATAACTACGTCCTGCACGACTTCCCGCGCGAGCTGCCTGATAAAGTCATCAATCACGATGATCTTTGCTGCTCATGGAGCACCATTCAGTCTTCGTGGCCGCTAGCGACTGATGCGTTAACATCGCCGATGAATGATATGATCGTCATCTTCGAGAACGGCAAGCTCAAGTTCTACCCTTACGGGCAAGCGCCAGGGAATGATCCACAACTAACCTTGGACCTTCAGCCCGGCGAGAAGCTCGTTATGGCGCAGTGGGCAACCGATCACTACGTACAAGAGTGGATCGATAAAGTCGGCCGTTATTTGAGTGATGATACGGCTGAATCAAGCATCAGTGACGAAATGGATAATGGTAGAGTCGAAAAAACCCGCTAAGTCCTGTGACTTAACGGGTTTTCGTTGTTTACCAGCCCCTGCGAGCGCGCAAGCTCGTGATGTGGGCAATATGATGATTACCATGCCATGCGTAATTGCCAACGTTCCAATCCAGTCGAATCGTCTTCCCTGACTCAGGATGCACGAATGCACGTGCAAACTGCTCATGCTGCATATCGTGCAGAACAATCATCCAGCGGCTGTGCAATGCATCAAGCAAGGTAAGCGATAGCTCCACCGGAGCAGACTTGCCATCGCTAAGCTCAGCCCAGCGCTCCTCGTAATAAGGTCTGATCGTCGGCTCTTCCTCCGTCAATGCCAGCTTAAACCTCGTGTAGCTGTTCATATGGCTGTCTGCGACGTGATGAACGACTTGCCGCAGCGTCCACCCTCCTGGGCGGTAAGGCGTATCCAGCTGCTCGTCAGATAGCCCAGTAACCGCCTCACGCAGCTTACTTGGCGTCGACTTGATGTCAGCCATCCACTCTTGCAGCTGCTCCCCTGAAATTTCACCTTCGTGTACAAACAATCCAATAGGGTAGCGCAAATCATCCATATGACCAAACCTCCAGCATCTTTTCCTCTATTATAGCGGAGTTTTGCTAGGCTGCCCATCTGCGCTCATCCTATCCCGATCATCTCCCACTCGGAGAAGACGGCCGTTGCTGCTAAAAGCTTGGGTTGAAACGAGATAAAACCGACCCTTAGTGGAGGCTAACAAAGCTCCAACAGGATCGGTTTCATGATATTAAGCATATTCCGAAACTAACGAACTCACCTTTACTGCACAAACTTTAAAACCTGGCATTTTACAGGTCGGATCGAGCGCGTCATGTGTAATTTTATTGACGTTCTGCGTATCACCCCAATGCATCGGAACGAATATGGTGTCTTCCCGAATGTCGCTGCTGAACCTGCTGCGTACATAAATCGTGCCGCGTCTGGATTCCAACTTGACGAGAGTAGCATCTTCGATGCGGTACTTCTTGGCCGTCTTCGGATGAATCTCCATGAAAGACTCCACGTCATGCGCCGCCAAAGAATGACTTCTTCTTGTCTGCACGCCAGTCAAATAATGCGTAAGCACACGACCGGTTGTGAGGTATAGCGGATACTCCTCACTGACTTGCTCTTTCGGCAGATGATTCTCCACAGAAGTCAGCAGAGCTTTGCCTTCCGGAAGCGGAAATGACGATTCAAACAACCGCTTCGCACCGGGATGCTCCAGCTCCGGACATGGCCAGTACACCCCCTCTTCCTTCCGTAAGCGGTCATACGTAATGCCATAGTAGTCTGCTGCACCGCCTCGACTGGCTAAGCGAAGCTCATCAAAAATGTCTTCGACGTCTGCGAAGTTGAAGTATTGACCTTTGCCCAGCCTATCTGCCAAATCACAGAGAATCTGCCAGTCATGCTTCGCTTCACCCGGCGCAGGCCGGCCGGCTTCCCTCAGCAGCACGCGTCCTTCGAGGTTGGTCAGTGTTCCTGCGTTCTCCAGATAAGCGGAAACCGGTAAAATCAGATCCGCGAGCAATGCTGTCTCTGACATAAGGAAGTCGGCTACGACAAGGAAATCGAGCTTCTTCAGCCCTTCTTCGACGAAGTTAGCGTTCGGATTGGAGACGAGCGGATTGGAGCCCATAACGAACAAGGCGCGAATCTCCTGCTCGTAGACTTTCTCCATCATCTCGTATGCGGAGACGCCTTTGCCAGGCAGATCACCCGGATCAATCCCCCAAACACTCGCAACATAAGCGCGATCCTCAGGGTTCTCTATCAGGCGATAGCCCGGAAGCTGGTCAGCCTTCTGTCCATGCTCTCTTCCGCCCTGGCCGTTCCCTTGACCGGTGACAGCGCCGTAGCCGCAGCCCGGTTTGCCGATTTTCCCTGTCAGCAGAACAAGGTTTAGGAAGTTGCGAACCGCCATATGCCCGTCTGTTTGCTGCTCAACGCCTCTCGCTGTGAACACCATGCCTGTGGCCGCTTTACCGTAAGCCAGCGCCGCCTTGCGGATCAACTCAGCAGATACGCCGGTTAACTCAGCAATTTCACCCAGATCAAGCGATTCCAAGTGAGATTGCAGTTCCGCAAAGCCTTTGGTACGCTGTTGGACGAAATCTCGATCAATCAACCCTTCTTCAAGCAGAATCTTGAGCATACCGTTAGCCAATGTCGCATCCATACCCGGCTTCACTCTCAAATGCAGATCCGCGATACGGGTTGTACCGGTTTCCCTCGGGTCGATCGCTATGATGAAGGAGCCCTTCTCTTTTGCTCTTGTAAAATACGGCATAAGTGTCGGCTGACACTCCGCAATATTCGTCCCTGCCAGTATCATGCAATCGGCCATTTCAATGTCCGACAGCTGATTTGTCAGACCACGGTCGATGCCAAATACTTTGACACCAGCCGAAGCCGCTGCCGACATACAAAACCTGCCGTTATAATCAATATATTTCGTCTGCAGTGCAACACGAGCGAATTTACCCAACAAATAAGCAGATTCATTCGTCAGAGAGCCCCCTCCGTAAAGGCCAACTGTATGATTGCCATACTGACCACGAAGCTCAGTAAACTTGCTGACGATTTGATCATATGCGTCCTCCCACGATATACGGACGAATTGACCATCCTTCTTCATCATCGGATGCAGAATGCGCTCTCCTGTAAGTACGTGCTGGTAAGCATTCATGCCTTTTATACAAAGTCGCCCTTCCGAAGCCGCATTCGGTTTCGGAACGACCGAATAAGTCGGACGCCCCTCTGCGGCGCCTCGTTCTTCGATCACCTGCATTTTACACTGTACGCTGCAGAAAGGGCATTGAGTATCCATCACACGAAGAGAACCAGTACCACCTTGTTCTTGTTCTAATAATTGACTCATACGCTCAGCTCACCTTATCAAAGCAGCCGTCGGCTGCGGATTTACTTGCTTCTGTTTCGTAACCTGGAGCTCCACATTCATTCTCGCGATCAGTTCAGCACGGAACAGGAGATTGAACAATCCTTCTCGCAGCTGTGTAATGCCTATGCGTTCGATCCACTGTGCTGTCGTTTCACCGTAATTTGCCTCTTCGCGATACCATTGGAGGAAAGCCGCCGACAGCTCTAGAACCGCGTCTTCTGAAGATTCCATACACAGCAGCTCTCCTTGACGGAGCTTTGCTCCCCCACTGCCGCCAACGTAGATTTCCCAGCCACCCGGCACGCCAACAACGCCAAGATCCTTGACAAGCGTCCCCGCGCGGTGCAGAGGGCTTGCTGAGACAGCTGCGCTCACGACAGCCGGCATTTGCAGGCGCTCCAATCTGTATTCGAGGCTGGCGCCCAGCCCGATGGAGTCCTGCAGAGCGCTTGGATCGTATCCGATACCAGTGCATGTCGCAACGGAAGCGATGGTTTTGCCATAGGCCGGAGTCGCTGCATCCGGCTGTCCAAGCTCCGTACCGACGGAGCTTACATACCCTGCATCGATGCCCAGGAGATCCAGATGCGCGCCGCCGGTCAGCTTCACCAGCGGAATGTTGTACTTGTCGACCACATCCGCGATTCGCCTTAGCTGCTCGGCGCTCGTAACGCCGCCGTACATACGGGGCCGGGCAACGTACGTGCCGTCGGCGAGCAAGCTCGCCGCTGGAGACGCCGGAGCCGCTCCAGCACCCGCGTCGTCTGTCACAGCGCCAAGCGCTTGGCCGACGTAGTATTGCAAGGCCGGACGACACACTGCGCAGCCGTCCGCCTTGTTCCAACCCAGCGCGTTCATCGCTTCGCGCACCGTGGCAAACCCTGCGCTGCCCACAGCCGCGCGCAGCTCGTCATGGCTGTGCGTTGTACAGCCGCAAACCGTCTCCTTCGGCGCTGCCGGCGCATCCTTGCTCTGCAGCGCCAGCTGCAGCATCGCGGATACGAGCGGCTTACAACCGCCGCATGTGCTCGATGCGCGCGTGCAGGCGCGAACGTCTTCGACACTTTCGCAGCCATTCTCGCGAACCGCATCCATGATCGCGCCCTTCGTTACACCATTACAGGAGCATACGGTCGCGTTAGGAGACAGCGATGCCGCATACGCTTCATCCGCACCTCCTCCTGCTGCTTCTTCCTCCAGCACGGACACTTCCGCTTGCTGCTTGATGTAACCAAGCAGCTTGTTGCCCTCGCTGCTGTCTCCGAACAATACCGCTCCGACAATTTTGTTGTCGCGAATGGCAATTTTTTTATACGTGTTATGAACGCCGTTGATCTCTTTGAGTGAAGTGGTAATCTCGGAATCGCGAATTTCTCCGGCCGAAAACACCTCAACCCCGGATACCTTCAGCTGCGAATACAAAATTGAGCCTGAATAGCCTTCGGTATCAACGCCGCAAATTCTCTTCGCCAGCACTTTACCCTGATCATATAACGGTGCTACGAGACCGTATACCATTCCACGGTGCTCCGCACACTCCCCAACAGCATACACGTTAGGCACATTCGTCTCCATGAAATCATTAACAACAATCGCCCGATTCGTTTCCACGCCGCTGTCTGCCGCAAGCTTGATGTTCGGACGCACACCTACCGCAATAACGATAAGATCGGCCTCTACTTTGCTTCCATCCTTGAACTGCAGACCTTCTACACGTTTTTTACCGATGATTTTTTCCGTCTGCTTTTCAAGCAGAAAGCGCATCCCCTGCTTTTCCAGCTCCTTACGCAGCATATTCGCCGACGTCGGAGTCAGCTGACGCTCCATTAAATAATTGAAAATATGCACTACATGGACTTCCATGCCCAGATTAAGCAGACCACGCGCCGCTTCCAAACCAAGCAGACCGCCTCCGATAACGACGGCTTTTTTATATGATTTAGAAGCTTCCAGCATTTTGTTGCAATCGTTAATATCCCGGAAAGCTGTCACGCCCGGTTTATCCGCCCCCGGCAGCGGAAGCATGAACGGCAACGAACCAGTGGCGAGGATGAGTTGATCGTACTCAACAGTACGCCCCTTTTCACTGATTACCTGCCGCTTTGCCGTATCGATGCTGACAACCGGATCACCTGCATACAGTGTTATGCCGTTATCTTCATACCATTGCCAGTCATTAATGGTAATATCATTTACCGTTGTGTCGCCCTGAAGCACCTTGGACAGCATGATGCGGTTATAGTTCGGGTGCGGCTCGCCGCCGAAAATCGTAATCTCGAAACGATCGGGAGCTAGCCCCAGAATTTCTTCCACGCAGCGTACTCCGGCCATACCGTTACCGATTAAGACAAGTTTTTGTTTCCCCATATATGCTTGACCTCCACGTTTCCATGCTGAAGTTCCATCCCCGCCAAAGGGATCTTCTCTACTTAAACTGCTGTCGCGCCCTGTTTGTTGATCACCATACGTTTAGTCGCATGATTCATATATAGACAACCGCATGCAAAGAGCATAAGCATGACGAACCCAAGTGTATATGCGCCTGATAAATCTTTAATAATGCCGAGTACGATCGGCGGAAAAAAACCGCCGACACCGCCTGCGGCGCCAACGATACCCGTTACCGCACCCGTATTGCCTGAAGAAACCTCCGGAACCATTTTAAACACAGCCCCATTCCCTACTCCGAGTAAAGCAGCTGCGACCAGACAGCTCGCACTGAACCCGGCAAATTGATGCAAGGACGCCGACATGGCGAGCGAGGTAATGATGATACCCCCAAACACAACCACCAGAACTCTGCGTGAACCGATACGGTCCGCCAAATATCCGCCTAAGGGGCGAATGAGCGTGGCAATAACAACAAATCCAGCCGTTTTCACGCCCGCTTCCGTTGCCGACAACTGAAATAAATCTTTGAGAAATGTTGGCAAGTAGACGCTGAAAGCCACGAAACCTCCGAATGTCAGAAAATAAAAAATAGATAAATACCACGTCGATGGTTCTTTAAGCACAACCATTGATTGTTTGAACGTCTTCACCTTGGACGGTGCAGGTAAATCCTTCGTTCCGATCCAAAAGAGCGCCGTTACGATCACAATCATGATCGCTAGGCTCCAAAACACCCATTGCAAACCGTAAATGTTAAAGACAAAGGGCAAAGCGTAACTCGCCGCCGCTCCGCCCAAATTGCCGAGTCCGGCTAATCCAAGCACGAAACCCTGTCTCTCCGGCGGGAACCATCTGGATACATACGTCAGGGAAATGGCAAAAGTCGTCCCAGCCATCCCGATAAACAGTGCACACAGCAGCAGCAGCCAATAAGAATGGACCCATCCTGCTAGCAGCAGAGGAATCACAAGAAACAGCATCGTTGATGCAAATACTCGCTTACCGCCGAAGCGATCCGTATAAATCCCCATCGGGATTCGCAGGATAGATCCTAGCAAAACCGGCGTGGCGATCAGCACACTTTTTTGAATAGTACTGAGATGAAACAGTTCCTGAATTTGTCCGGCAATCGGGGAAAATACACTCCAGATGACGAAGGAAGCCATCATAGCCATTGTTGATAACCCTAGCGCAAGGGCGGATCCATTTGGTCGCATAATTACGGCACTCTCCTCGGCTAGGATGCCAAGATACTTTCCTCTGCAATATGCAGATACATATCTCCGCTCTCATCCACTTCCACCTGGAAGCTAGTTACACAGCCTTCGTCCGGCGCTTGGACGACTCCGTCGTGCAAATCGATCTTCCAATCGTGCAGCGGGCAAAATACGTGATGATCACACACGATGCCTTCGGAAAGCTTACCCGCTTTGTGCGGGCAGCTATTCTCAATGGCTTTGATCGCACCGTCCGAAAGCTTGAACATCGCTATTTCTAAGGCGCCGATCCGAACCACCCTTGATCTTTTTTCCGCAATTTCTGAAATGTTCCCAACGTGAACCCGTTTCATATGCTTCATCCCCTCTATTTCAAAATAGACTCTGCCGACTGTTCTTCTATCGGAACGAACGTCTTGCGCAGCTCTTGCTGTTCAATGATTTCTTTCCAAGGATCTTTCATCAGATCGAGCGACTTCTCAATGCGCTCTATTAGAGCGGCGCGATCTTCTTTATTCTCCAGTGCAGCTTTGATCGTATCTAAACCGACACGTTCTACCCACTCTGCAGTCCGTTCGTTGTACTTCCCTGTTTCGCGATAGTACTGCAAGTAAGCACCGGACCATTCCAGTACTTCTTCTTCGGTTTTCACTTTGCACAGTAAATCGGTTCCGCGAAGCTTTGTTCCTCCGTTACCGCCGACATGCAGCTCCCAGCCTCCGTCAATCGCCACAACGCCAAAATCCTTGATCGTGGCTTCCGCGCAGTTCCGAGGACAACCCGATACAGCCATTTTAACTTTCGCCGGCGTGCCCAAACGCTCAAACTTCTTCTCCAGCTGAATACCCATGCCGATAGCATCTTGCGTTCCGAAGCGGCAAAACGTTGAGCCTACACACGTTTTCACTGTACGCAGCGACTTACCATATGCATAGCCTGAAGGCATATCGAGATCAGCCCACATGCCTGGTAAGTCTTCCTTCTTCACCCCGAGCAAATCGATACGCTGACCACCTGTCACTTTCACGAGCGGTACTTCGTATTTCTCTGCGATTTCTGCGATTTTTTTCAAATCCTTCGGCGTTGTTACACCTCCGTACATTCTCGGAACGACCGAGTATGTGCCATCCTTCTGGATGTTCGCGTGATTGCGTTCGTTCACAAAACGGGACTCTCTTTCGTCCTCATGCTCTTCCGGCCAAACCATGGCAAGATAATAGTTGAGCGCCGGGCGACATTTGGAGCAGCCTTCTGTATTCGACCATTCCAGTACATTCATGACTTCCTTCGATGTCGTCAATCTCATACCGCGGATCGCTTCCACCACTTCATCACGTCCGAGTGTCGTACAGCCGCATATGCCTTCTTTCACGGTTTTCACACCGTCTGCGCCGAGTACGTATGTGAGCACATCAGCTACAAGAGGCTTACAGCCGCCGCAGGAACCGGATGCTTTGGTACATGCTTTTATCTCATTGAGGCTGGAACAGCCTTTCTCTTGAATAGCCTGAACGATCGCTCCTTTGGAGACGCCGTTACAGCCGCAAACAATTTCGTCATCGCTCATTGATGCAACCAAATCTAGGCCGGATTTCGCTTTACCTCCACCTTCACCGAGCAGAACCGTCTTTTCTTTGCCTGTTACATCTTCTCCGTTACGAATCATCGCAAACAGGCGAGAGCCGTCACTGATGTCACCGAACAAAACAGCACCGATGACTTTGCCGTCTCTAATGACAACCTTCTTATAAATACCTTCGAAGTCGTCCTGCACGCGTACAGCACGGGTATCAGGTTTATCCGCATATTCACCTGCCGAGAACACGTCAACGCCCGATACTTTCAGCTTGGTCGATACGACGGAGCCTTGATAACCTCCGGTCTCTATGCCTGCGAGCCGTTTGGCAAGAACCCCGCCTTGCTCGTAGAGCGGAGCGACTAAGCCGTACGCTACACCGCGATGTTCGGCACATTCGCCGACGGAATAGATGTTAGGCACGTTCGTTTCGAGAAGGTCATTGACGACAATACCTCGATTGATCTCAATCCCGCTGCCTTTGGCAAGCGCAATGTTAGGGCGAATCCCTACGGCCATGACCACGAGGTCCGCTTCAACTTCCGATCCATCGGTAAAACGAAGTCCCGTAACACGTTTTTTCCCGAGAATCGATTCGCTGTTTTTCTTTAACAGGAACTTCATGCCTTGGCGTTCCAATTCTTGCTGCAGCAAGAGAGAAGCTGTTCTGTCGAGCTGCAGATTCATCAAGTATTCGTTAATGTGTACAACCGATACTTCCATATTCAGATTTAGCAGGCCACGCGCTGCCTCCAGACCGAGAAGCCCGCCGCCAATCACGACCGCCTTCTTGTATTTCTTAGCGGTTTCGATCATCGTCTCGCAATCTTTGATATCTCGGAAGGCGATGACGCCTTCTTTGTCCGCTCCAGGCAGCGGAAGCATGAAAGGCAGCGATCCAGTAGCGATGATCAGTTCATCGTAAGGGACGCTGACACCCCCGTCCGATCTAACGAGCTTGCGTTCCGTATCAATTTTGTTAACCGTATGCCCCGTATATAAGGTGATGTGATTTTCTTCGTACCAAGACCAATCATTGATAACAATGTCCTTCATATCGGCATCGCCGGCCAAAACCGATGAGAGCAGGATGCGATTATAGTTCGGGTGCGGTTCGCTTCCGAAGATTGTAATTTCGTAGCGGTTGGGCGCAAGCTTTAGCATTTGCTCAATACAACTGACTCCAGCCATTCCGTTTCCTACCATAACAATTTTTTTCTTCATTGTGATTCACGCTCCTGTATCGGTTGTATTGTGACATTCAATGTTAGTTAATGTATGAATTCTTTTATTTCCGTTACATCCTGTATTTTTGCGTCAAATTATCTAACATACGAACAATTACTAATAATGTACCTCATAAATTCGTATTTTTCAACAAAAATTTGTAGTTTTACTTAGCGAAACAAACAAATACTTTTTAATTTAACGAACATTTTGATCGATTTAGTGATTTATTGTTCGGTTTTAGAAATAAATTATAGTTATATTATGGAATATACGAACAATGAGCTAATTCTATGTGTTATCGAAAACGCTTTAATGTTATATTAAATAACATATCGGCATTATGCTGGACATTCACCTATTTCAAATTGCTATCTATACATCCAAAGTACCCCAACATATTATCCTCATGATTTTGTCAACTACATGAGAAGGCAAAAAAGGACCTCTCTGCTGACATTTCCGCACAATAGGCCTGGGTTTAGATCTGAGAAGGCCGAATCGGGCTTCTCAGCGGGGTTTTGCTGACGCCAGCGTTGCGAGAGTGCATAGCCTATTGTGGTAACAGAAAAAGGTCTCACAACCCGCAGTACCTGCGGCTGTGAGACCTTTCCTTCATACATTTTAAACCTTATAAACATCAATGAATCTTTGAGCGAATCGGGGATCCCACTGGGTCCCCTTTCCCTCCGCGAGAATGGCCAGCGCCTTCTCAATCGGCATCCCTTTCCGATAGGGACGATCGGAGGTCATGGCATCGAAGGCATCGGCTACCGCAATGATGCGGCCGAACTCGGGGATATCCAGGCCCTTCAGGCCATCCGGATACCCGCCGCCATCATAGCGCTCATGATGAGAGCGCACGCCTGGAAGCAGAGGCGCCATAGCTTCAGCGGGCTCGATTTGCTTCAAAATCAATTCGCCGAGCACAGGGTGCAGCTTGATTTGCTCGAACTCCTCGTCGGTGAGCCGACTTTCCTTCAGCAGCACGTCGTCGCGCACACCAATTTTGCCGATATCATGCAGCAGGGCCGTCTTGTTCAGTAGATCGAGCTCCTGCTCGTTCAAATCTACAGCTCGTCCAATCAACAAGGAATACTTGGCGACACGCGTCGAATGACCTGCAGTATAAGCATCCCGGGCATCGAGTGCAGCTGCTAATGTGGAATAGTAGCTCTGCAGCAGTTGGTTGTTCATCTTTTCACGCGTTTCAAGTCCCTTTACCATGTGGTTGAAACCAGCGACTAGCCGCGAAAATTCATCTGAATATAAATCTGAGGCTCTTACCTGCAGATCGCCGGATTGAACTTCTTTCATTGCCCTATATAAATCTCCAATTGGCTGTTGGATGTCTCTTGCCAGCATGCGCGCCCCTAAGGAGGAAAAACCGACTCCAAGCAGCAGAATAATACCCGCCCATTTCCAATAATCGACCGTCATCTCCGAGGACTGTGAAATCAAGCGAATTTGAGTTGCTAGACTAAACAAAAAGAGCGGCATAGTTCCAATTAGGAATGCGCTTAGCTGAAACTTTCGTTGAATCGAAACGATTACTCTCCCATCCAAGGAAACATCTTCACCGTATATACGTTGTCCCAATTCCCGAATATGTATGAGCACCGGCCTGATGGCCTGAGCTGTCGTGAAGAACTCTAGTAAAGCATGCATGCTCGCCACAAGCAGTGCACCAATACCGGCAAGTCCAATGTAAAAAACCGGAAGAGATAACCAACCTCTCGCAATCCCGATGCTAGCCATCGTCATAGCAGGGATCGATAAGCCAAGAAAGTGCGGTCCCATGATCCGCATCACGGAAAGCGCCGGAAATCGATGCGTTTGCAAATAGGCTTCTCGGATGGTTGCCAGATCTGGAGCCTCCTGCTCCAGCATCTCGCGAATCGGCTTCATGTGCCTACGAAACACCACGATTTCTGCAAGCATCATCACGCAAAGCGAGGTGATCATAACGAAGAATACGCGCACCATTTCCGCATTCGAAATCGTTAGTGTTGTAGAAATGATGACTCCGCCAACCACAACAACAGCGATCCCAGAGCCCATGATATAATTTAGCAATAAATTCCGTAGAAACTTTCTGTATACCTGCACGATGTAGGGTCCTCATTTCTTTGAAGCTATCGATCACTACGCTGAAATCTAGCGTTTTTCTCATTGTATAGCAATTTAACCAATTGCGCTTTAAATGTAAAACATTTTTAACAAAAAAAATCCTCAGCCTGGAAGCTGAGGACACTCACTACATTACTCATTCACGTTATTCCGATTCCTTATTCAAAATAAGTTCATTATCCTTGCCTAGAAATGCACGCGCAAGATCTGTCACGCTTTTACCTGTTAGCGTCTGTGTAATTTCCGGCACTTGCGCGATCATTTTGGCAATATCGCCTGTAATCCGATTCACGCCTGACGTTGTTCCATCTTGTGAGATCACCGTAATTTTATCTACATTACTCAGCGGGGCTGCAATTTTCTCAGCTAATTCCGGCAGTATGCGAAGAATCTCCACCGTAACCGCCGCCTGCGTGTACTGCTTGTAAGCCTCCGCTTTCTTCTCCAGCGCTTCAGCCTCCGCAAGCCCCGCCAAGCGGACGACCTCCGCATTCGCTTTCCCTTTGGCGAGCTCCGCTTCGGCCGTCGCTTCGCCGCGTTTTCTCGTCGACTCGGCATCTGCCTCGGCTTCGAGAATTTGCCTCTGTTTATTGACTTCGGCGCGCATAATGGCTGCTAGCTTCTCCGCTTCAGCCGGCTTAATGACCGACGCTTCGAGCTCTTTCTCCTTCAGCTCAACTTCTATCTGGCGAACTGTCTTGTTCGCCTCCGCTTCCATCTGCCGGATCTTCACCTGTTCCGTTACGAGCGACTGTTGAATCTGCTTCTGCTTCAATTCATAAGCCAAATCCGCTTCAGCCTGCCGGCTCGTCGTTTCCTGCTTGAACTCCGCTTCCTTCATGCTGAGCTCTTTGCGGTACTGCGCTTCCTTCGCCGAAGCAGCGCTCTCCGCCTCAATCTTTAACTGATGGGCTTCCGCTCGACGAATCGCGGATTCCTTCTCCGTATCTGCCTGACGAATTTGGATATCCCGCTCCACTTCAGCTCTGGCAATACTCGCACTTTTGCGGATACGTTCCACTTCCGGCACGCCCAGGTTCTCAATGTATCCTTGATCATCAGCCACTCGTTTGAGCACAAAGGAGATGAGGCTCAGACCCATCTTATCCAAATCCTCCGAACACGTTTCCCTCATCTTGCTGTTGAGTTCATCCGGATTCTTCAGAATAGATTCAACTGGCAGCTGCCCAACCAACCCGCGAAGATGCCCTTCTACCGAATGCAAAATCATCATTTCCCGCTCCAGCAGTGTGTGGTCAAGAAACTGCTCCGAGGCTGTGCCGATCGCAACTGGATCACTTTGAATCTTGATTTGTGCCACCGCCTCAATCTTGAGTCTTATCCCCTGTTGGGAAAACATAGGTTGATCCGGCTTCACATCGAAGCTCATGAGCATCATGGAGATCGTTTTAAAGCTTTGAAAACCAGGGATGACGAACGTCCCTCCGCCTTGTACGACCCTTTTACCACCTAAACCATACACAATCATGGCTTCGTTCGGCGGTACTTTCTTGTACGCTCTCACAATGGAAGCCAGTAAGATAAAAACGACAACTACAATGGCAACAACCGTATACAAAATCCCCAACATAAACGCATAACCTCCCAGTAGTTAATTGCAGCTGCTATTATTGGTTAAACCTTGTTACCGTCGCAATCCCTTTATTCATGTGCAAAACGACGACCTTCGTCCCTTTCGGAATGGATTCCCCATTCTCAGAACGAACACTGATGGAACGCGTAGTGCCATGCATTACAAACATCATTTCGCCCGTACCCTTCCCATTAATCGGCACAGACAGCTTCCCTAACTGACCACTTAGATCAAAATCGCTCTCTTTCATGCTGTGGTCATGCTTATAAATAACTTTGACGTAGAGAAGGAAGAAGAGCCATCCTACGAAGAGACCAGCACCGATTGCGATAAGCAGAATGAGCAGAACACTCGTCATCCCAACTTGATTCAGCATATACCCAATCCCGCCAAACACTGTCAAACTAGCTAAAATGGAAGATAAGTTAAAAAAAGACGGTCCACCATGGGCATGGGCAGCCCCGTTATCCGCATGGAAATCGCCACCAAAAAACGTAATAAGAACCGTAAGTACAAGGCCTACAAAGAAACATATGGCAAACAACGTCATCATAGACAATTACCTCCTAAGAGTTTTGCTTTAGCAAATTTACCTTGTACGCATTACGCCTCATAAATATAGACGAATTTGGTAATAAAAGGTTTCGCTCAAAAAAATTTACTTCTAACAGCGAATCCTTCGGCTTTTTTTCGCGTATAATCATTGGACGTCTTTTTACTATTTTTATTAAACCTAAGGAGTAGATTATCACATGTACAAAAAGAAATTGACTTGGTGGATCTCCGCCGCAGTGGTTCTAATGATGTTTACTTTATCAGGCTGCCAGGCTGTGCAAGGTTTAGACCTTGCTGGGGCTATTCAGAATGACTGGGCCGTGAAGTCCTCAGAATCCAAAGGTACCTTGCAACTCGAGTTTGTGCCCGGCGACACTTCTATGCTATCCACTGATGAGCAGAAGGCACTAACCGCTCTGCAAAACGTGAAAATCGAACTCACCAATGTGAAAACACAAGATGCACAGCACCTTTCGGCAGATGGTACGATTACATATAGTAAAGGCACTATTCCTTTCAAACTTGCAACCGAGGGCACCAAGTTCATTTTGAGTGTCGAGGGCGCGAAGAAACCGATTGTTTTCGATGTCTTAGGAGGTTCTAATTTAGCGTTTACTAAGCTGTTACCCACAGCCGTGCAAGAACAGTTCGGCAACAAAATTGCAGATATTAAATCCGCGATTATTGGACTTATTTTAGCTAATACGCCTAATCCGTCGAACATATCCGTCACACCTGTCACGGACAAAGTGAATGGTGAGTCCCTATCTCTGCAAAAAGCGCATATCGAGCTTAGCGGCACTGAACTGGCTTCCCTTCTCAAAAAGCTGCTGAGTAATGTTCTTGCTGATGAAGCTGGATTGAAAGAACTAATCAGCCAATTGTACGATGCCCTTTCACCCATTATTGAGGAGCAAATCAAGGGCGGATCTACCGACTTTTCTTTAAAGATTTTAAGTAATAAACAGTTAGCTGTTGGACTTGTCTACCCGCCTGTTCAAGATTTCCTGAAGAAAACAGCGGCGTCCTTGGATAAAATGATTGCCGGAGATGCCTCCAACGAGCCGGGCATTCTGCCGATTCAGGATCTATTTAACAGCAAATCAACCCTTCAAGCAGATGTTTACACAGATGCTGATAAGCAAGTCCGCAAGCAAAGCCTTGCACTGAATGTCCCTCTTACAAATACGAGCTCAGGCGTTGCTGCTCTCAAGCTGTCTTATGTAAGTGAGACTTGGAATATTAATAAGCCGGTCACGGCGAATACCATCAACATTTCTGGCGGTGCGCTAAATGTAGGTCTGGAAGCTTCTTCTATCTATAGCTTATTGAATAACCTTGATAGGCAGTCTCTCATTTACAAGCTGCTCAAGGATGATTTGAAAGTAACGAAAAAAGAAGTCAA
The DNA here is from genome assembly GCF_030817295.1 of Paenibacillus sp. V4I9. Classification (NCBI taxonomy): domain Bacteria; kingdom Bacillati; phylum Bacillota; class Bacilli; order Caryophanales; family Paenibacillaceae; genus Paenibacillus; species Paenibacillus sp. V4I9. The sequence continues at coordinate 7,911,583 of NZ_JAUSZE010000001.1, read as the reverse complement.
TCTGAAGTTGAACGAAGGTGCTTCCGGGGCTGAATCCGATACCCCACAGCCTTTTATTAATTCAGATAACAAAACGATGGTGCCTGTGAGATTTATTTCTGAAAAGCTTGGCGCTGAGGTTGGCTGGAACGGAGATCTTCAACAAGTTACCATCAAAGACCTGTTGTCAGGTGCAACGATCATCCTGAAACTAGACAGTAAGATCGCAAGTGTGAACGGTGCTTCTGTGGAGTTGGAAAGTGCGGCTACGCTCCATAACGGATCCACTTTCGTGCCAATTCGATTCATAGCGGAGCAGCTCGGCGGCAAAGTTTCCTTCAATGACGATACACGTGTAGTTACGATTAAACGCGACTAACCTGATTGAATTAGACACGAGTGGTCGATAGCACCTTTTTTGGGCGGCTGAATAGTCTAGTAGTGAACCTAGGCAAAAAGCCTTGCTGCTAAGTGCAGCCGCACGAAAAAGGAGCGAAACCATATGTATACGAATCCACCGTATCACCCTAGTCACCCTGGTCATCATGGTCATCAAGGGCCTCATGTTCTCTTTCAGGCAGATCCGAATTGGCAGCACATGCTAAAGCAGAAAAGAGATACAATCTTAGGTGCACTCCATCCGCATATCGGTCGCACCATTCGCGTCACAACGTTAGAAGGACATACACATGAAGGTGTTTTGGTTAACGTGGATGGACACCATGCTTACCTTCAAATAAATCCGCATGGGCATCCTCATGGTCAGCATAGACCCATCTATACGCCAGCTCAATACAACCAAATCATGACGCTTGTCCTCTTCGAATTATTGGTTATTGTACTGCTTTCCTAAGACAAAGCTCGTTCTCATCGGGTCATTAAGACCTCTGAGAAGCGAGCTTTTCTATTCGTTTATGTTAAACCATTGTAAAATTTTTCTAATCAAAGCGCATCTTTCCCTCTTTTTCTGCGTATAATCTATCACTGCTATTTATTACTAGCTATTATATCTAAGGAGTAGATTTGTAGATGCAAAGAAAAAGATTTACTTGGTGGATTTCCACTGCATTAGTTATTATGCTTTTGGCGTTAACGGGGTGTCAGGCTGTTCAAGGGCTAGATTTGGGGCAAGCTATTCAAAATAGTGCCTCCATTCAATCTGCCGAGTCCAAAGGCTCACTTCAAATGGACATCATCACAGGTAACACCGACGGCTTGTCCGCTGATGAAAAACGGTTGATTGACGTCTTGCATCATGTAAATTTAGAGCTGAAAAGCGTTAAAATGCAAGATAAGCAGCACATCTCTGTAGAAGGTGCTCTTACTTACAGCAAGGGATCTATCCCCTTCCAGATCAACGTAAATGGGACCAAATTTACTATACAGATCGAAGGGGCTAAGAAACCGCTTTTCTTTGATCTGATGGCGGCGCAAGCTGGTTTAGCTGGCTCATCTTCTGCAGCGCTATCTTCCGACATGCAGCAGCAGTTACTCAAGAAAGCAGAAGAATTATGGCCTGCATTGCTCAAGTTCTTCTTAACCAATGCTCCTAATCCGGAACATTTCTCCGTAGCTTCCGTGTCCGAGCCTGTGAATAGTGAAACACTTTCCATGCAAAAGGCCCACATAGAGATTAAAGGCAATGAGCTCGTAGGCCTTCTGAAAGCATTCCTAACGAACATCCTCGCCGATGAAAAGGGAATGAAGGAATTGATTGGTCAGCTCCACGACGCATTGGTGCCTATTATTAAAGAAGAAATGAAAGCTTTCCCCTCTAAGAGTGGGTTCAGTTCTGAATTGCCAGACCTTATGATGGCTTACCTTGATAACAAGACGTTAGCTGTTGAGTTTGTTTACACAACCATTCAACAATTTCTTAAGAAAGCTCTCGACGAGTGGGATAAGAACATGGAGGACACACTTTCTTCCGTATCCGACTCTCAAGTGAAGGCATTACTGAGTGATAAAACCGTACTTAAGACCGACTTTTTCATCGATAACGATAAACAGATTCGCAAAGTAAATGCAGAGTTTACACTCCCCATCACAGAGGTTAGCGCGGGAGTCAGTGCCCTTAAATTTACTTACACCAGTGAAATATGGAATATCAATAAGCCTGTTACAGCTAGTGTAATTGATACCTCTGGCGGGGTATTGAACCTGAGCGAGGTAACAGCCAACAACGATTCCTTCCTAACCTATTTCAACAAAGATTCTAAGTTCTATTCATTTCTGAGAGAAGATTTGAAAATAGCAAAAAAAGACATTCATTTGCTGATGAGTCAGGGCGATGACGACTACAAGTTCGATTCCTCCCATCCTTTTATCAATGAGGATCAAGTGTCCATGGTGCCCGTTCGATTCATTTCGGAGAGGCTTGGCGCGCAAGTGAAGTGGAACGCAGACTCCAAGCAAATCACAGTGAAAGACGAACTTAACGAAAAGACGATTGTTCTGACACTTAACAGTAAAACAACGAGTGTTAACGGATCATCTGTTCAATTGGACAGCGCCCCGATCCTGAAGAATGGCTCCACTTTCGTACCTCTTCGTTTTATCGCCGAGCAGCTTGGCTGTAAGGTTGGTTTTGATAATAAAACAGGTAGTGTAACCATTACAAGAGAATAGCCTTCGCCTTCGCCTAAGCCAAAAGCTCGCCCTCATTCGGTCTATATGACCGGTGTGAGAGCGAGCTTTTCTCATGGCTGGATGAATCTTTCGAACGAATCCTGACATTCTCTCGCTAATTTCTCCTCATCAGCTCCAACCAGTCTGCCGTTCTCGACGACAACTTTCCCATTCACAATCGTATAATCAACCGGACGCTTGAGTCCTACTGTACCTAGCCATGACTTCGGATCAGTCAAAGTCCCTACAGCGTCAATTTGATCAACACGCACCATGAACAAGTCTGCTGCCTTGCCAATCTCCAGCGAACCAATATCTGTTCTCCCTAATATTTCCGCACCGCCTCTGGTTGCTACCTTCAAGAGATCATAACCGGTCGGCGCCTGACTGCTAGACTGAAGTCTATGCAAGAGATACGAGACTCGGAGTTCCTCTAGCAGATTCGAGCCATCGTTTGAGGCGCTCCCATCAACGGCTAAGCCCAAGGGAATCCCCATCGCAAGCATCTCGGGAACCCTGGCTATGCCGGACGAAAGCTTCATATTCGAAATAGGGCAATGCGCAATTCCTGTTTTGGTATGTGCAAGCAGCTTCATTTCGTCATCGTTAAAATGTATCCCATGCGCATACCACACATCGGGGCCTAACCAGCCCAGACTTTCCATGTAGGCCAAAGGCCTCATGCCGAAACGTTCGAGCGTGTAGGCTTCCTCGTTCTTTGTCTCAGCTAGATGCGTGTGCAGCCGCACACCCTTCGACCTGGCGAGCTTCGCCGATTCCAGCAGGATATCCGCGGATACACTGAACGGTGAACACGGAGCGAGCACTACCTGCCGCATGGAGCCTGCGCTGGCATCGTGATAGAGATCAATTAGCCTCTCACTATCGGCTAGAATTGTATCTATGTCCTGAACAACGCTCATGGGAGGCAGCCCTCCCTGATCCTTGCCAAGCGTCATGGATCCTCTCGAAGCAACGAAACGGATACCAAGGCGCTCCGCGGCTTCGAACTGTTTATCTACAAAATGGGAACTATTTTGCTGTGGAAACACATAATGATGGTCGAAAACGGTCGTACAACCGTTCTTCATCAGATCAGCAATCCCTGTAAGCGAGCTATGGTACACGGCGTCCGGCGTAATCCCTTTCCAAATTTCGTAGAGATAACGCAGCCAGTCGAATAACTCCAGCTTCTGCACCTGCGGCAGATTGCGCGTGAACGTTTGATACAAATGATGATGCACGTTAATGAGACCGGGATACACGAACATCTGCGACGCATCAATCACCTGGTCTGCCTCGTACAGGTCCTTCCCCATCTTCACTATCCGATTATCTTCAATCAGGATATTCGCCAGTTCCAGCACACGATCCTCTGCATCCACCGTTACAATTGCTTTTGCATTGCGAATCAACAATGAACCCATCCTTTTCTTCCTCCTCAACGTAAATGAGGAAACCAAAAAAATCCTAACAACAAACACAATATATGAGCATATATTGTGTTCGTAGTTAGGATTTAGGTTCCCAGTAGAGCCCCCGAACCGAATTATCGAGGTTATACGAACTATGAAGTTGTGTCTTGCAGCTTACAATTAGCCCCAGTATAGAGCAGAGAATGGCGGTTAGTCAATATTTATCGACGCAACGACTTTGTGATAAATTTTTCGATAAATGAATTTTTAGTAAAAATGGAATAAGCTCCCCTATAAATGGATATATTATCAAAGCTGCGTTAACAAGCTATCGGGATCTACGTGGTCTTCGGAAACAGGGCGCAGGCACAAATTATTTTTGGAGGTTTTTGTATACATGGAAACAGGCACGGTTAAATGGTTTAATGCAGAAAAAGGTTTTGGTTTCATTGAAATGGAAGGCGGCAAGGATGTCTTCGTTCACTTCAGCGCTATTACTGGGGAAGGCTTCAAAAGCTTGGATGAAGGCCAAAGCGTACAGTTTGAAGTTGTTCAAGGTAACCGCGGACCGCAAGCTGAAAATGTAGTCAAGCTGTAGTCCTTCACCACATATTGCTTTAACTGCTTGCGAGTCTGAGTCTACTATGACAAGGAGGAGTTCGATTGTACTTTTCAAAGAAATCGTTGGAACCTGTCCCCGAGGAGCAAACCAGCATCTGGACCTGCAGCACAGAACAGTGCTCATGCTGGATGAGAGATAACTTTTCATTCGCTGATAGTCCTGCATGTCCAATTTGCAATTCATCCATGGTCAAGGATTTAAAGATGCTCCCAACCTTATCGAACACAAGCAGCAGGCGATGAATGCAAGAAGGTAGCAATTGATTTCACGAGAAACCCTTGCGCCTCCGAATGGAGGCGTTTAGGGGTTTTTGTTGTTGTTACGTTTCGAGCGAACGTATCACACTCCAGAATAAGACATAAATCCGCCATCTACCGGAATCGTGATTCCTGTAACAAAGCCAGACATATTTTCATCTGCTAACCAAAGCAAGGTTCCGAGGAGATCCTCGGAATTGCCGAATCTCCTCATAGGGGTATGAGATAATATCTTTTGAGATCTTTCCGTTAGGGAACCGTCTTCATTTGTTAACAAACGTCTGTTTTGCTCGGTCAGGAAAAAGCCTGGAGCAATTGCATTCACCCTAATACCTGCCTCCGCCATATGCACGGCCAGCCATTGAGTGAAATTTTCAATACCCGCCTTGGCCGAACTGTATGCGGGAACCTTCGTCATCGGACTTGGCGCACTCATGGAAGACATGTTTATGACAATAGCTCCTTCTTTGCCCAGCATCTTTCTCGTGAACACCTGTGTCGGGATAAGCGTACCCAGGATGTTTAGGTTAAACACATAGTTGAAACCTTCTTCCGTCAAATCAAAAAAGGTTGTTATTTCTTTGTTTGTAAGATCATCCATTTTAAACGTTTCGTTCGTTGTGATTCCTTTCGGATGATTTCCACCCGCACCGTTGATTAGGATATCGCATGTTCCGAGCGTTTCGGAGACGATCTTCTCCGCATCTTTGACGTTGTCAGCATGAAGAACATCGCAAGCGACAGCTATTGCTTCACCGCCCATGTTTCTGATCTTGTTAGCGACCGCTTCTCCCTTTTCCGCCGTTCGATTCAGGATGGCCACCTTTACCCCTTGCCTTCCAAGCTCTACAGCCATTGCTCCGCAAAGGACTCCGCCTCCGCCAGTAACAACGGCTACCTTACCTTTTAAATTTTCATTAATCGATAACATGTGCTTCCTCCCGTCTAGACCGCTCCAAAGAATCCCAGATTCCCCATAAGTACATGATTCCGAGTGCTCTGTCGTATAACCCGTAACCTGGTCTGCATGCTTCGTCGAAAATATGTCTTCCATGATCAGGTCGTGCATACCCCGTAAAGCCAATTTCGTGATAAGCTTTCACAATTTCGCAAATGTCTACGGTCCCGTCCTGCGCTCGGTGGGAGGTTTCGATGAAATCTCCATTTTCGTAAACTCTTACGTTCCTTATATGTGCAAAAGGAATGCGGTCTCCGAATTCTCTGACCATCGCAGGTATATTGTTGGCCGGGTTTGCTCCCAAAGAACCGCTGCAAAGCGTGAGCCCGTTATACGGGCTATCTACCATTCTAAGCAGTCTTCGAAAATTATTGGCATTCGTCATAATTCTCGGCAATCCAAAAATAGACCACGGCGGATCATCCGGGTGAATGGCCATTTTGATATCATAATCTTCAGCCACTGGAATGATTTGCTCCAAGAAGTACTGGAGATTCTTCCACAACTCCTCTTCATCTATCCCTTTATATGCTTCAAAAAGCTCTGAAAGATACTTTAATCTCTCCGGTTCCCATCCTGGCATCGTGAAGTTTGGATTTCCCGCAATTTTAGAAACGAGCTCCATGGGGTCCATATCGTCTACCTTGGCCTTTTCATAGAAAAGAGCTGTTGAACCGTCCTCTAGTTCTTTGTACAGGTCCGTTCGCACCCAATCAAACACAGGCATGAAATTATAGCAAATCACCTTCACGCCAACCTGAGCTAGATTTCTTATCGTTTGTTTATAATTTTCAATGTAACGGTCTCTCGTAGGGAGCCCTTGCTTAATATCCTCATGGATATTTACGCTCTCAACGACCTCAATGTGAAAGCCGTACTGATCGGCCTGCTTCTTCACTTCGTGAATTCTCTCCACCGGCCATACTTCTCCCGCCGGGATATCGTGCAGAGCCCATACGATGCCTTCAACACCTGGAATTTGCTTAATGTGCCGCGGGGGAATTGGGTCGTTACCCTCCCCGTACCAGCGAAATACCATTCTCACTTCTGCATCCCTCCGACTTCCAGAACTACTTTACGAACCTCATTCGGACTTGTTTCAATAAGCTTAATCGCTTGATGAATATCCTCTAGCGCAAAGCGATGCGTTACAAAGGAATCGACCTTCATATTGCCACTGTTAAACCATTCGATGACCTCGATAAACTTATCCGACTGCAAACGGGATCCTACAACGGTCAATTCTTTCTTAGTAATGTGAAGCTGAGCAATTTGGGAAGGTGCATCGCTGAAGCCGAGTACTACGACTCTTCCGGCAACGGAAGTAATTTCAACCGCTTGCTCAAATGTCTTGACTGTACAAACTGCATCGATCGTCACGTTAGGGCCCAGACCGTTCGTAATACGTTCGATTTCTACGTTCACATTATCCTTCAGGGGATTTAAAACATAATCGGCGCCGAGTGACCTAGCGTAGTCAAGCTTATCGTCGCTTAAATCCGAAATAATGCACACTGCTCCTTTAATCTTCGCTACTTGCATGGAGCACAATCCTATCGGACCTGCGCCCATAATAAACACGATATCTCCAGCTCTAACATCACCCCGCCAGTTGGCCTGAGCACCAATCGTAAACGGCTCAACCAAAACCGCTTCGTGCCAATCAAGCCGGCTGTCTACTTTATGCACAATCTTCTCAGGAAGGACGATATATTCTTGATAAGCCCCATCCTTGTGTACCCCGTAAACCTCGAGTTGTGTACATACATTTTTACGGCCGGACTTGCAAGCATAGCAGGTCCCGCACCATTGGATGGGCTCCATAACGACCTTATCCCCAACTGCTAATCGTTCCACATTCGAGCCGATTTCAGCTATTTCTCCCACCATTTCGTGGCCGATCACGCGCGGATATGTTGCAACCGGCGACGTACCGTGATAAATATGCATATCGGATCCACAAATGCCAACCAATCGAACTTTAATCAGCACCTCGTCTCCTCGGTTTATATGGGGCATATCCTTCTCAATAATTTCGATCTTCCCCGGAGTTACGACTTGTATGGCTTTCAATGTTGCTCACTCCACTCTATATATCTAATTTCTAATATAAATGCATTATTTTAGGTACAATGAGGCTAAACCATGGTATGAAAGCTACCAGAAGCAAGCCGATGAACAACACAATCAGGTACGGCACCATTGCTCGGGAGGTATCCTCCACTTTGGTACCGCTCACGGAACAAGTAATATAAAGTCCAATCCCTATAGGCGGGGAGAAGGCTCCCAATCCCATGGCAATTATCAGAACGATGCCATACTGAAGGGGATCAATACCGAATTGTGGCGCAATGGGAACCAGAAGAGGAGCAAAAACCAGCAGCGCAGGTATTCCTTCCAACAAGGCACCCATAATAATCAATATGATGACAGTAGCGAACATGAATATTAAACTGGAATTCCCAGCCATATTAATCATAAATTGGGCAATCTTTTGCGGCAAACTTGCCGCCGTTAAAGTCCAGGAAAAAGCGCTGGCGGCACTAGTAATGAAAAGAAGCATACCGGCTTTGACGGATGTATCCACCATGATTTTCCACAGTTTACTCCAGGTCAGTTCTTTGTAAAATAAACCTGCTGCAAGCAAGGAGTAAACAACTGCGAAGCTTGAAACCTCAGTGGGCGTAGCAATGCCAGTGACGATCCCGCCGATCAGTAAAACAGGAACCAGCAAGGCCGGAATGGCAATCACCCCACGCTTGCCGACCTCAGATAGACGCACACCTTTCGTTCCCGGATATTTGTTAGACAAGCGTGCTTTGATATAAATAGCTATCATTAAACAAACGGCAATCATCGCAGCTGGCAAAAGCCCTGCCATAAACAGAGAACCTACAGAAATCGTCGTGATTGATCCCACAATCAGCATCGGCAGACTGGGAGGGATCGTTTCCCCCATTACCGTTGCGGAGGCCAAAACGGCAGCACCTTCGTTTGGTTCATACCCGTTATCTTTCAGCATTGGGTTCAAAGTTGAACCAACGGCTGCCACGTCGGCTGCCTTGGATCCGGAAAGACCAGCAAAAATATACATGGTGACGACCATCGATTGGAGAAGCCCGCCACGAATCCTCCCAACAATAGATACAACAAAATCAGCCAGCCTTTTGCCTAATCCACCTTCTGTCATGATATATCCAGCCATCATGAAAAAAGGAATGGCCAATAAGACGAAATTAAGGACGCCATTTTGCATGGTCATTGGAACCTGTGTCAAACTTCCTCTACCAGAAAGATAAAGGTACATCATGGAAACAACAGAAAGAACGAAGCCAACAGGTACTCCAAGAGCGAGTTGTACGGCAAAGGATCCAAACACGATCCAATTTACAAGAGCGGAGTTTCCAAGCGGTCCCCATAAATGATTGATTGCTATCAATATCCCCAGCGAAACCAGAACGACGATACTGCTTATAAGTACAGGAAGACGCTTCAGACGCCACAACCTTTGCAATGCGTAAACGGCAATTAAAGTCAGCCCAACCGTTAGGGGAATAACAAACCAACCCATACGGAGGTCCAAAACCGCTGTGTGTTCATTCCAGCGCATTTTGATGACTCCAATAGAATAGTAGGCGCCTAGCACGGACCCTGTAAACACCAGCCATTCAACAAACGCATCAATCGTCGGCCTCCATGCCTTAGGTAAACGGTCAATTACAGAGTGAACTGCAATGTACTCGTTACGGGTATAGGCTAGCGCACCGCCCAAAAAAGCTACGGCCGTGAGAGCCAACTGACCTAGCTCGTCAGCCCAAAGAACCGGTGCATGGAATACTTCCCTTGCAATGATGTTGCCGAAGATGATCACGAGCTCGCCAATCACGGCCAAACCTACCAAAATACCAAGAACTGTGTCCAGCCACCGTTTAAACGAGTTTTCTTTCATAAATACTCACACCACCTGTTAAGAGGAGTTATCCAGTTGACTTTAGGACTAGTTTCACTGTGCAACCGACATGTCATTAAGGCAACTCCTCTATTCATTTTGTTTTATTACTTTGTATCGATAATTTGTTGATATTGGCCTGGAATCCATTTGAGGGACTTTTCTAATTGTTCCGGCAAGCCCTGCATCTTATCTAAAAATGCCTGACGGTCAACGTTAACAAATTTCATGCCCTTCTTCTCAAGCTCAGTACGGAATTGAGTTTCTCCATCTTTGACCACACTTATTTCGTAAGTGGTAGCTTCCTTAAGTGCATCTTCGACAACTTTTTTCAGATCAGCTGACAAGCTGCTATAAAATTTATCGCTGACAGTAACTAAATAGGGTCCATAAACATGCTGCGTATCCATCACGTATTTTTGAACTTGGAAAAAGCTGGAGGTAGAGATGATAGCCAATGGGTTTTCTTGTCCACCAACAACCCCCTGCTGCAACGCGGTGTAAAGCTCGGAAAGGTTCAATGCCGTTGGAATTGCCCCTAATTTTTTCCACGTTTCCACATACGTTGTCTGTGTTGGGACTCTTAACTTATAACCTTGTAAATCGGCTGGCGTCTTAATCTCTTTATTTGCGGTTAGATAACGAGGCCCCCGCGCCCAAACCCCAACAAGACGAACACCTTTATCCTTAACAAAAGCTTCATTCAACTGCTGACCGATGGGGCCGTTATATACTTTAAGCATGTGGTCCGTGTCGCGGAAGGCGAATGGCATGGTCAATGCCCCAAACCCAGGCTCAAAAATGTTGACCGGTCCATCTCCGGATATTTCCATCTCCAGACTGCCACTCTGCTGAGCGTTTATCATATCTTGATCGCTGCCTAGCTGGGAATTAGGGAAAGTCTGTACATCAATACGGCCATTACTATTTTTGTTAACAAGTTCTTTGAACTTTTCGGCGCCCTTATCGGCATCACTACCGGTAGAAAGTATATATCCCACCCGTAGTATAATAGGCTTAGAATTGCTTTTATTGGCAGAGGAATTATCTGTCGGCACATTTTTTCCACAGCCTGTAAGCGCTAGTGATAAAACCATCGTTACCGAAGCCACTACAGTAAAAATTCTCTTTTTCATTTTCATGCTCCTCAAATGATTTAGTTGTTTAATCTGCTTTGGCACATCTATTAGATCCCCATTATCCTTAGACACATCCTTGGTTTCTTCCAACGAACACCTTTCTTCTTTAGTGTTCCACATTCCCCCCTCCATTTTAGCGAGTATACTAGTATACAAGTTTATTCATTCGTTTATTTCGAAGTATTCAAAATAAACGATTTATATTGTAAACGTATTCATTTGTTGAAAAATTTCATTACAACCGGAAATAATGGCTATATTTCTTGATGAGATCGTTCATACTTCCCTCAAGCAAGAGGATATGTTCGCTCAGCAAACGTTCTGTTAATTCTAAGTTGTTCGATATTATGGCATCAAATATGCCCTCGTGCTCGGTTACGAGTCGTCTCATATGTTTCGTTTCTTGGAGCTCCAAATATCGCATGCGATTCAAATGTCCCCTCATTTGATTTATAATTGAAATCAAAGTGGTATTTCCTGTAGTTTCCAGTAAGGTATAGTGAAATTTTTCGTCCAATTGAAAGAAGGTATCGAAATTTTGCTCGTCAACCATTTTCTTCTGGTCAGCCAATATTCCCTTTACTTGAGCATAAAGCCTTTGAAATCGTACTTCTTCTGGATTCCACAGTTTGGCAACTTCCTTGAAAGCGTTTGCCTCTAAACTTATTCTGACAAAGCGGGCCTCATCGATTTTCTTCTTTGACATATAGGCGATCCGAGCACCGCGCTGCGGTTGAACCTCAATTAATTCCTCGGCCATCAACTTTCGGAATGCTTCCCGAATTGGTGTACGGCTCACCCCCAATGTGCTGCCTAATTCAGCTTCATACACCATCTGTCCTGGCTCCAAGCGCAATGAGACAATGGCGTCTCTAATCACTTGATAGGCGTTATCAGATAATGTTTCTCGTTTCGTGATTATGTTTGGCAAATCCATATTCTCACCTGATTTCTATTGTAAACGCTTTATGTATATAATACTAGCATACTTGTATACTAGTCAATACATTTATTTAACGATAACGGACACTCGAAAGTTTTGAATATCAAGGTTTATTTCAGATACAGACTGAAAAGAGACTCCATAAAGGAGTCCCCTTTTCAATCCTTATCGTTCAATGGCCACGATTAACGTTTTATCATAAAATAGTACGTTGAAAGTCTTCACCATTATACGCTCTAACCTCCGTTGAAGGGGTAGCCAGAACAAGGATTTTCCCTTTATCCAGCTCGCCTTCTAAACGACCGGCCTCCACGTCCGGCACACCGAGTGCTTTCATCTTCGCCCGCAGTTCATCGCCGTGAGAACGGAAAAGATTGGCAATCGATGTCAGCATACCCTCCTCAGCTATGGTGATCTGCTCAGCGCCCGTATAGTTAGCAACGAAATCAGTACCCTCAGCACTATGAGTCAGCACATAAATGTGCTCTCGCTCAAAGCCTTCTCTGTACAATTGCTGCACTTTATTCTGTGCCTCTTGAAGATTCGATGTCACACTCACTCTGGTATAAGTATTCATGATAATCCTCCTCTTTGGCTATTATTTATTAGGTTAGTGCTGTATTAAACTTTTACTAAAAGCCTTTTCGTCTTACGAAAATCAAGGATACGACGAACATAATCAGGAATACGAAGAATAAGACTTTGGCAATCCCTACCGCTGCCGAGACAATCCCGAAAAATCCAAAAACACCGGCTACAAGCGCAATGATTAGAAACATAATTGCCCAACCTAACATAGGAAACACCCTCTCTTATTATCGAGAATTGGTTGTTCTTGCTATGTTATCTATTAACCACATCGCCTAATAATGAAACGCTTTTTAGCTGAAAAATATGAACTCATCTATTGTTATCTTCTCTTTCAGCTTGCCGTGATAGGCCTTGCGTTTCAATTCTTTCTAACCTTTTATCTAGACGTTCGAGCAGTGCCTTTAGCTCCATATTCTCTTGTTCGGCTCGGTAATTGATCGCAAAATCAAGGATCGCTTCCTGTTTATCTCGCACAGCTTGACGATTCTGACTCATCAGAATAACCGGAGCCTGCAAGGCCGAAATACAAGATAAAATCAAATTAAGCAGGATGAATGGCGGTTTATCAAACGCGAGGCTCATCAGATTAATGACCATCCAAATCCCCAAAAACGCGCAAAATAACACAATAAACGTCCAACTGCCGCCAAAAGAGGCAATATGATCAGCAAGGCGATCTGCCCTTGAAGACTTCTTCTCCTGCTGTTCAATCAAATGAGATTTAATATTCCCTTGATATTCATTCACCATGGCTGTTATGCGATCTAACTGATCATTGTCTAGCTTGGTGCTCGGATCGTTGTCCAGTTCCTCAAACAATTTCTCAGGCATGCAATCGTCTGTAGATTTCTTTCCATCGATATCTACTTCCATTCGTTTCCCTTCTTTCTACGTCTAAAGTACAATCCTACTTTATATTTAAACGTTCCCCGCTGCAGATGAAACAACCCTTATTTGCACAACAATAGAGTGTTCGGTACTAAGCTACTGATCCTCGTTCCGCAAAACCATGAAATACGCGGTTTCGAGCAAAATAAGGTATCTACGTTCCGCAGGGGTTGGTGCTACGCGATTACAAGTACGGGCATATCATGCCTTTCTAACACTTTTTGCATGTAATTGTTTGTAGACTGACCATGATTCCGCAGAATTCCCCCAATATTAGCTCGCGTAGAGGTTTAGATTACTTGAAGTATTTAGCTCATATGTACCTAGGCTCTACAATCCAGAAAACAAAAAAACACTCTCCACGGAGAGTGTCCAACAAAATTATCTCTTACGATAAATACGTTCCTGTGGTACAAAGTCATCATATTGCACCCCTTCGGGCACGAAAAGGATGGATTCTTTTTTTCCTAAACCTAGGTATCCGCCTGGAATTAAACTGCCATGAAATAGACTGTGCACTTGCTGCTGCAGCTTCGTATCAAAATAGATCATGACATTGCGGCACAGGATGACATGAAATTCATTAAAGGAGCCGTCCGTTACGAGATTGTGCTGCGCAAACATCAGATTTTCTTTCATCAGCGGCTGAAAATAAGCATATTGATGGTCTGTTGTATAGTACTCGGAGAAGGCCTTAGTCCCGCCAGACTCCAAGTAGTTCTTCGTATAGACTTGCATCTGCTTTAGGGGGAAAGCGCCCTTTTGCGCGCTCTCAATCGCTTTCTCATTCATATCTGTCGCATAAATCTTCGTTCTCTCAGCCAAGCCTTCTTCCTGCATCAGGATCGCCATCGCATACACTTCTTCTCCGGTGGCACAGCCTGCATGCCAAATCCGAATCTCAGGATACTTCCTTAGCTCGGGAACGACCTGATTACGAAAAGCGCTGAAAAAGCTTGGATCTCTGAACATTTCTGTCACTCGAATCGACATGTCGTTCAGTAATTGTTCCACGAAGCCGGGTTTGTGCAGGACTTTTTCTAGCAGCGCTGTGATGGACGGCAATTTCTCTGCCTTCATCCGATTGAGAATTCTCCTGCGTAAGGATGAACGCACATAATGGCGGAAATCGAACCCATACATCTGATATAAGCCTTCCAAGAGCAGATTAATCTCGATATTTTGCAGCTCATCGTAGGGCAGTTCTTCTAATTCTGAGTAATGATCCAAGGACTGGCGAATCAATGTTTCTTCACCTGCTTTGTCAACCATACCCGCATAAGCGAGAAAAGTTGATCCATATTCAGCGGCTTGGTGATATAATCGGAAGCGCCGGACTCCAGACATTTCTCTTTCTCACTCTTCATTGCTTTCGCCGTTAGTGCAATGATGGGTAAATCGTGCAGCTGCAGCTGACCGCGAATCGCTTTCATCGCATCATAGCCCCCCATGACCGGCATCATAATGTCCATTAACACAAGGTCGTAGTCGGAATCTGCGGATAAAAGCTCCAGGGCATGCTTGCCATGATCAGCAATCTCAACCGTAACTCCCTTCGTCTCAAGTGCTGTGACAAGCGCGAAAACATTGCGCGCATCATCGTCTACGAGAAGCACCTTTTTACCATGAAACAATTGCGAATCTGAGCTTATGGGCTCAGCCATTTGCTGCTCTGCTATCAAGACACTAGGTTCCGTCGAAACTGTTATCGTAGTATCTAGTTTCAATTCCTCGCTAGCTGCTGCAATTTCCCCCCGCGGATGATCGTTTTCTTGGACCTCAGGCTCCGATTCACGCGCATTAGGTACATAGAGGGTGAATGTGCTGCCCTTATGAAGCTCGCTTTTCACGACAATGGATCCACCAAGCAAACGCGTAAACTCGCGGCATATCGATAAACCAAGTCCTGTTCCGCCGTATTGACGATTCGTTGTACCATCCACCTGCTGGAACGCTTCGAAAATAACCTGCTGCTTATCGATCGGGATACCTATTCCGGTATCTGTAATTGAAATGGCCAGTACGGTTTCTTCCGGATCTCTATGAAGGAGCTCTTTGACTCGAGAAGGATCAGCGAGCGCAATTTTCATGGTTACAGATCCTTGTTCGGTAAATTTAAAAGCGTTAGATAACAAATTCTTCACGATTTGCTGCATGCGTTGGCCATCCGTCAAAATCACATTAGGCACATTCGGTTCCAAAATGACCCCGAAATCCAGCCCCTTCTTATCCGCAACCGGATCAAACATCAGCTTCATTAATTGCGGAATTTCGGTCACGTTGACCTCGTCCGTCATAATTTCTATTTTACCCGCTTCTACTTTGGATAAATCAAGAATATCGTCAATCAGCGCGAGCAGATCATTGCCTGCAGCATAAACGACACGGGAATAATCCACAACCTCCGACATTTGCATGTCACCGTTATTTTCCGCAAGCATTTGCGATAAAATCATAATGCTATTAAGCGGTGTTCGCAGCTCATGGGACATATTCGCCAGAAAATCGGATTTGTACCGCGAACTCGTCTGAAGCTTAAGCGAGAACTCTTCCAGCTCATCTTTCGCTTTCTTCAATTCTAATGCTTTCTGCTCCGCGAAATGGTTCTGTTCCTCTAGAAACTCATTCGTCATCCGCAGCTGCTCTTGCTGCATCTGGAGTTCTTCAGACTGTGTCTGCAGCTCTTCCGATTGTGCCTGCAGTTCTTCCGTCAACATCTGTGACTCCGAAAGCAGACGCTCTACTTCCATTCGGCTTCGCACACTCGTAATCGCCGTTCCGAATTTCTCTTGCAGCGAATCGACCAACGTAAGATGCTTCGATTGGAAGGGCTGAAGTGAAGCTAACTCAATAACTGCCTCGGCTTTGCCCTCTACAATGATAGGAGCAACCAGTAGGCTTTGAGGTGTGGAGACGCCTAAACCTGACGTTACTTTAATATGGTTCTCCGGGAGATTGTCCATCAGGAAAATCCGCTTATCTACGGCACATTGACCGACTAAGCCTTCCCCTAGTTGAAAGCTAGCAGATGAGGGATCCACCCCGTATGCCGCATATCCTGCTATTTTCCCATACCGAGTCTCGCCCCCAACGTTATTACGGAGGTATACAACTCCATAGACGGCATCCAGCATAGGAGCTAGCTTACTCACAAAGGTTTCACTCAATTCAGTGATATCGTTAATCCCCTGATACAAGGTTGAAACTTCGGTTATATTGGTTTGAATCCAGTTTTGCTTATCTAAGCTTGCCAGCAAATCATTCGTTGCTTCAGCCAACACTCTAATCTCGTCATTGGTTGTCACTTCGATTCTTGCATCTAGATTTCCTTCAGCAGCTGTAATATCTCGAATTGTCTTAATGACTCTATTGATCGTGCTAGTTATCGAATTGGACAAAAATAAAGCCACCAGAACCGCGAAAATGGAAGTAATACCCAAAACGATAAAAAGAACAACTCTAAGATTATAGTTGCTTTTCGCTAGTTGATCGACTCTTGCAGCCGTTAACTGCTGTTCAACCCTAAGAAAGGAATCAAACTGCGTGCGCAGCTGATCCATCCATTTTCTTCCTGAATTTTGTTTAAAAAAATCATTAATGGCTGCTGTATTGTTTTCTTTTTTAAACTTAACAACGTTATCGCTAGCATTCTTGATCCAGTTCTGAATGGTTGGCTTGATCTGCTCTAAACTTTTCTGTTGTGCAGGATTATCACTTATTAAAAGATAAAGCTTATTATAATTATCGAGCCATGCTCGGCTGCCGGCCTCATAGGGATCCAGGTACTGCTCATCCCCTGTAATGACGTAGCCTCGCATCCCCGTTTCCATATCGATCATATTTTTCTGTATACCATTAAGGAGGTCTCGCACTTCAATATCATGCGTGGATATATAGTCTACTTCCTTCTGAAGAGAAGTTATTCGATCACTCACAACTAAGAGGGCAGCCCCTAAACATAGAATAATACAGACATATCCTAGCGTAATTTTCGCCTTTATGTTGACAGGAATAGATTTAAACATGTTTGCCTCCTAGTACAGTTCGTAGAGAATGTTATGTTAACATTCTACTATTCTCACTATACCACATTAAGAGAGCTAGAGAGATAGTTTGAGCCTGCTTCTATAATTGATCAAGCAACTGATCGAGCTCCAGATCGGATTCCGGATAAGCTAAATTCATGCTTTCCAACGCTTCTACAGCAATTTGCAGAACGGCCCAATCCCGGTACCAGCGATGATTAGCAGGCACGATATACCACGGAGCAGAAGCCGAGCTGCACTGCTTGAACACATCTTCATAAGCTTTCTGGTATTCGTCCCAGGATTCTCGCTCCACGAGATCATTCTTGTCGAATTTCCAACGTTTGGTTGGATCCGTTAGCCGATTCCGCAGCTTTGCAAGTTGGAAATCCTTGGAGATATGCAGGAAAATCTTAACGATTTTCACACCGCTGCTCTCCAACAATTTCTCAAATCGGTTAATGTGCTTGAATCGTTTCTTCGCTTCTGAATCGTTAATCGAGTTGTGTACTCGGGTTATCAGTACATCCTCATAATAAGACCGAATGAAGGCCCCGATCATTCCCTTCGCAGGCACAACCTTATGAGCGCGCCACAAAAAATCATGAGCGGCTTCCTCTTCGGTAGGCGTTCTGAAGCTGCTTGCTTGAAAGCCCTGTGGATGCAGTCTTCCGAGCGCACGCTTAACGACGCCGTCTTTGCCGCTGCAATCCATGCCCTGAATCACAAAAAGAACAGACTGCTTCTTCTCGGCGTACAGGATATTTTGCAAGGTTTCTAATCGTTCACTCAGACGCTCTATATTGGGTTCGGCCTCTTCCCGATCGTGAAGGGCTCCGGTTTCATTAGGATCAATGCTTTCTAAGCGTACTTTCTTCCCGTATTCCAATTGTAAATGGTTGCCCTGCATCGTCTAGCCTCCTTGCTTGCTCTGGGTTAAGACGGTCTTCAGCTTATCAATCGCCCGCTTTTGAATCCGGGATACACTCATCTGAGAAATCCCTAATTGGTCAGCAATGTACCGTTGCGATTGTCCTTCATGATAAATAAGACCAATAACCGTACGTTCTTCCTCTTTCAAACTAGTCATCGCCTCTTCAAGATCCATGCGTCTCTCGAGGATTTGATAGTCATCCGATGGACCAGCGATCATATCGCCAATCGTCGCACTATCCCCATCACTCGTGAGCGGAGTATCCAGCGAAGTATAATTATAATAATCGCGGCCTGCCAGAATCTCAATCGTTTCTTCCGGACTGAGCTCTAAATAAGCCGCAATCTCATCGATACTCGGCGAACGTTCCAACTTCACAGTCAGTTCATCCAGGGCACGCTGGACAAGCGAACCTTTCTCCTTAATTCGTCTTGGAACCTGTATGTACCATGACTTGTCTCGTAAATAATTTTTCAGGTGACCAATTAAGCTTTTCATTGCATAGGCTTCAAACGGAATCTCCATGGTGCTGTCATACTGTACAAAAAGCCGCAGCATCGACATCTGTCCGACTTGAAATAAATCCTCATATAAATCAGGACGGCTCCGAGAAATCTTGCCTACTGCCATACGAACAATGGGTTCATAGTGCAGCAGCAGCGCCGTAGCCGTCTCTTGACATGCAGTTTCCTTATAAATCTTCATTTTCGAATACATTTCATATAACGGTTTCGAGGATGATGCGTTCGCATTCATACCATTTCCTCTTTTCTATTCAGCTGGCCTGCCAGTTGCTTTGTCAGAATAACCTCGGTTCCTTTACCGCTATGCGTCAGTACTTGTACATCATCCATTAAAGCTTGCATCAGGAACAGACCTAATCCCCCCACTGTCGCTTCACTAATGGATTTATGATGCAGCGAGGATGCTTCAGCATCTGTTTGAACGTAATTAAAGCTATTGCCTTCATCTTTCACAGAAATTCGCAAATTGCCGCTGCTGTGCTCAAATTGAACCTCCACGGTTCCTGATTGATCATGATAATAAGCATGCAGGATCGCATTATTACAAGCTTCTGCTACAGCAACCTTCATGTCTTCAATATCTTCGAAGGAAAAGCCCGCTTTGGTGGCAACGCCATATAAAGTAAGTCGGACAATATCTAGATATTCCGCCTTTGCCGGTATCGTAAGGCCAATGTATGGGCTCATATGATTTCTTCTTTCCTTTCTGTTACACCTTTGTTTTGACTTTGATCTTCACGATCTACCAAATAGCGGGCAATGCCAGTTAGCTCGAATAATCGCTGGATTTTGGCAGGAATGTGATGTATACGGAAGGCTGCCTTCATTGCAGCTCTCACTTTAAGCACGGAGACAATCATACCAATTCCGGTACTGTCAATATAACGCAACTCTTTTAAATCCAACGTTAGAATCTCATTTCCTTTATGAACGACCGAGTCAAGCGCGGTGGCCAGCTCCGATGCAGCAGATAAATCAAGTTCTCCACTTAAGTATATGATATTTTCTTTCCCATTCGATTGTTTGTAAACAGTAAATTTACGTATAGCGTTCACAAGATGACCCCTCTCTATTTCGTAACACCGGCTTGCGGTGATTTCTTGGCTTTCATTTTTTGCAACATTTCATATGAGATGGCAGCTCCTTGCAAGATCGTCTTCCATTTTGTACTAAGAGGCTGAGTTTGTTGGGTTATATTCGTTTGTTTAACGGCAGAGATTAAGCTCGTGGCTGATTGTTTCACCGACGATGTTAACTCGTGAATCACTTGTCCTACATCGTTAACCGAGCTGAACAGATGATTAAGCTTCGATAGCTTCACACGCACATCTATGGCCATCTCATTGGTATTGAGAATAACGTCCTGTACTTCCGAACTGATCTGTGTGACTTCATCCTTCATTTGACCCATCGTTAATGTGATCTCATCTAATGAGTTTTTCAGTGATTTCAAAGTTTGAATCAAATAGAAGACAAGGAACACAAACGCAACGGCTGCAATGATCGCACTAATTTGTACTAACATTTCAATCACCCCTATCTGCTTAATTACTTATTGTTTACCCCCGTTCTTGGCATCTGAAACAATGTATGCAGAAAATTTCGATTTACTTTTCATTCTGTTTCAAACGGAATATGGCAGGGTACTTATACGTATGCACAATCATACTAATTAACTGGAGGGATTTCACAATGGCCAAAGCAGCAACGAAAGCAAGTCCGATTACAGAGATTCTTGACAAGCAGGTCGCTAATTTTTCGATTCTTTATATGAAGCTGCATAACTACCATTGGTATGTGAAAGGCGAGAATTTCTTTACCCTACATATCAAATTCGAAGAATTATATACAGAGGCTGCCTTGCATCTTGACGTTATCGCAGAGAGAATGCTATCTCTTCGCACCATTCCGACGGCAACTTTACAGGAACATTTGGCCACAGCATCCATTAAGGAAGCTAAGAATGAGGAGACTGCTGAGCAAATGGTGAAGCAGCTGGTCAGTGACTTCACCCGCATTTGCTCGGAGCTGACAGAGGGAATTGAGCTTGCTGAAGAGCAAAAAGATCAACCGACAGCCGATCTGCTCATCGGGATTCGCTCGTCGCTTGAGAAGCACAGCTGGATGCTGGATGCGTACCTTGGCAAATAAAACACACCGACTTATGTCGTCCTTTGCCGAGCATGTGTAGCGGTTGATGCAGCCAAGTTATGCCGCCTAAAAGGTATTGTTCTTCAGTCGCTTATTTAGAGTTTACATGCTGTACTTGGTACAACAATAGGCTTCCTTTACATGTTGCTTTGTATAACAATAGGCAAGCCAACCCGTTTGCATGTTTATACTTTGTGCACTATAGGCAGCCAACTCGCGCACTTGTTGTACTTTGTACAACAATAAGCAAGCTAATCCACGTTTTCCACGCGAATGTTGCAGAAAATACAACAATTCCTGCCTAAAGTAGCTCTATAGCCTCCAAAAGGGCTAAATTGTTGTATAGCATACAACATCCTGAGCTTTTTAAAGATGAAATCAAGGGAATTGTTGTACTCTCTGTACAACTTTGCCTTGCTAATAATCCATTTTCCCAAGAACCAGAAAACAAAAATCTAGGAGAACATAGTCTCTTACTAGGAGATTATTGATGTATCCTACAACCTCACTTAGCAAAAATCCCTAGCAAACCATCCTAAAAAGGGCAAGCTTCGCTTACCCCTAATCCACAAAAAACCACGAACTGGCGGCTTCCCGTCAATCCGTGGTTTTTTGTTGGACGTATTTAACGAGCGTGACTTCGGTTCCTCGGTCTGTGTTCACGATAACTTCATCCATCAGCGCTTGCATGAGATAAATGCCAAGGCCTCCAGACTGTAATTCGCTGGGCGAAGCTCCGGACAAAGGCACCGTATGCTCGGGGCGTTCATGGTAATTAAAGCCTGTGCCATCATCTTTCACTTTCACAGTCAATCTGTCGTCTCCGGGCTCATAGCTAATTTCAATTTGCCCGCTGCCACTCTGCGGTTCCCCGTGAAGTAAAGCATTGTTGCAAGCCTCCGAAACCGCTACCTTCATATCCTCGATATCTTCATAAGAGAAACCTAACTTGGTAGCAACCCCATAGAGACTGAGTCTTACGATATCCAAGTATTCCGCTGCCGCGGGTATTTGTAAACGAATGACATTCATGCGCTTCCTTCGATCCCTTCGTTCAAGAATCCTGAGATTCCCGTAAGATCAAACAGCCGCTTAATCCCAGCCGGGATATTACTAACCGTGAAAGGCGCTTTCAACTCATCTCGAATTTTCAAGGCCGAGACCACAATACCAATCCCCGTGCTATCAATATACCTCAACTGCCCCACATCGAGGATTAACGCCTTATCCACCCGATGAACAACGGCTTCGAGCGCATGACGGAACGTTAAGGCCGCAGCCAAATCGAGCTCCCCACTGATACGAAGCTGTATAGATTTCTCCAATTCTTCTTGATCAACTTGGAACTTCTCTGCTGACATTAGCCACACTCCCTTACGTTATTTCTTTCTCTAAATAGTAACAAGCCTCTACCTTTTACACAAGCTTTGCCTAAAATAGGAAGATCTCCCGCACATGCCTTCAAGCTGACCATAGAGGCCAGCTGCAAACATTAGGTACTTGAAAGATGATAAAAGTCGATGGATATCAGTTCTTGTGTCTCCGATTCAATAAAAAGCTTAATTAGTGCTTCTCTCCGCTGAAAAACGATACCGTCCTCCACTACGTAATCGGGTTCTCCAAGCAGCCGCTTCACATCCGTTATCGTCAACGGAATCCGTTGATCATTGATTTTAACGTGCCCAATCTTGGCTGGAAATTGAACAAAAGTCACGATACCATCTTGGAAACCAATATTCATATCCGGGTATTCATACGTAAAGACTTCTACAAAGTGGGGATCCTGGACAAACGTTAGTGGATACCCTTTCTTGGCAATGACTGACTCTGTATCATCATATAGTGAAATTCCCTGTAGGCTGTGGAGCATCGGAACCAATGAGCTAGCTTCAGCTGCCTGCAAACTAGCATTACTATCACTGCTAGATTCCGCTTGGGCAGCCGCAAGAGTAGGTGGTAGAACGGGTACGAAAGTATCATCTGATCCTTCCGGAATCAGACTGATGATCTCCGGTGAAAGAACGATCTCCGATTCACCGATGTGTTCGGAACTTGTCCATCTGACGATAATCATCGCTAGAATAACGACTAGAAAGAACAAAGCTAGCTTATAGACACGGCTGCGGTAGCCCGTTATGTGTGTTAGCAGCTGAGCACCTTTATCACGCAACATTACGTTCATAACCGATCCTCCTACTCTTGCACCTTTGGATTAGATCACATCACTTTTCTCAGCCACAAAGGGATGTGCGTACTGACCACATAACACGGCCCCTTGTTCAACAACGACCTGCTTGTCCAAAATAACCCGGTCCAAATACACGCTGGCTTCAATTGCACAGTCATGCATGATGACACTATTCTTGACACTGGCGCCTTTACTGACCGTAACACCTGGAAACAAAATGCTGTTCTCCACATAGCCTTCAATCCGGCAGCCATGCGCGACGAACGAATTGCGGATCAGCGCGTCATGGTTACAGGCCGTTTCTTGTTCTTCCTCTTTCCGCGTATGGACAAACTCTTGATTAATCATGAATTGCTTCCAGCCTTGCGGTTGCAGGAGATCCATACTGTGCACATAGTAACTGTCTACGGAATCCATAATCGCCATATACCCATGATTGGCATAGCCCTTACATGAATATCGGCCAGATGAGCCCAAATGACCTCCTTCAGCTAGATTGCTTACAGGTTTGAGCGGTTTCTCAACAAATCCGGTAATCCGGTGATGCTCGTCCGTGCTCATAATACCGAATCGACTCGCTTCTTCCCATCTCACTGGAATAACCGATAGCGTTGCATCGGCACCAGAAGCTTTATGATGCTCAAGCATAGCTCTGTAATCCATATTATAAATATGATCACCAGAAATAATTAACACGTAGCTTGGATCATACGAACGAAGGTAGGATATATTTTGATAGATGGCATCAGCTGTCCCCGAATAAGCATTCGGCGCGCCAGCCTGCCTTTCCAGAATGGAGATGCCGCCGCTTTCACTCGCCATGCCCCAGGCCTCACCATTACCAATATGGGCATGCAAAACAGCTGGCTTATACTGCGTCAGCACACCAACTATATCCATGCCGGAATTACGGCAATTGCTCAAGGTAAAGTCGATGATTCTATATTTTCCGCCAAAATGAACAGCCGGTTTAGCAATATTTTTAGTTAAAGGACCCAGTCTAGTACCTTCACCGCCAGCTAATAGCATAGCTACACATTCCTGCTTTTTCATAGTCATCTCATCCTTCCGAAGGAATATATTTGAGTACGATTGCTGCAAGGGGAGGTATCGAAACCGTTATGCTATGCGGATAGTCCTGACATGTCCACTCTTCGGATACTAGCGTACTGTCGTTCGTCACGCCCGATCCACCGAATTCTTGCTTATCACTATTAAAGACCTCCTGATAACGCCCTGGTCTCATCACCCCTAATCGATATCCCTCATGAGCCTCAGGCTTGAAATTACAGATAATGACGAGCTGTTCATCACCGTTTTCCGCGTTCCGAATGAAAGACACCAGTCCATCGATTTTATCCTCAGCGTTAATCGGTTCGAAGCCGCTCGGTTCATAATCCAACTCCCATAAGGCTCTCTCCGCTATGTAGAAGTGATTCATTGTTTTCACAAAATGCTCAAATTGCTGATGTTCTTCGAATTTCAATAAATCCCATGCCAGCGAAGCTTCTGAATTCCAATCATCGATCTGACCGAATTCATTCCCCATAAAAAGCAGCTTTTTGCCCGGATGTCCCATCATATAGGTGTAAAGCACTCGCAAGTTAGCGAAACGTTGCCAGTTGTCGACACCTGACATTTTACCGAGAAGGGATTTGCTAGAATGAACCACTTCATCATGCGCATAGGGGAGAATATAATTCTCATCCCAAGCATTTAGCAGCGAATTCGTCAATTGATCTTCCTGACTGCTGCGTTCTTCCTGATTTTTCTTCATATACGTAAGTGTGTTCCACGTAAAGCCTAAGTTCCATTTGTAATTAAAGCCCATTCCGCCATTCTCGACGGGAGCCGTTACGCCTGGATAAGAGCTTGTATCCTCCGCCATCATCAGTGCATTGGGATACCTGGAGAATACGACGGCATTCAGTTTCTGGAGGAAGGCAATTCCTTCGAGATTCTCATCGCCGCCTTGTTCATTCACAATACGGTCCGCTTCTTCCCGATCGAAATTCAACGTTAATATGCTATAAACCGCATCCACTCTTAACCCATCAATATGATAGACATCCATCCAAAATAGGGCATTGGAGATTAAGAAACTAAGAACCTCGGGCTTCGCATAATCGAATACCTGTGTCCCCCAAGTTGGATGTTCTCCCTTTCGGCTGTCTGCATATTCATAAAGCGGTGTCCCATCAAATCGGGTCAAACCGTGAGCGTCTTTGCAGAAATGCGCGGGCACCCAATCCATAATGACCCCAATTCCCTTCTGGTGGCAGCGGTCTACGAAGTACATGAAGTCCTTCGGCGATCCAAACCGGCTCGTCACCGAGAAATAGCTGGTTACCTGATATCCCCAAGACGCATCCAGAGGATGTTCCTCTAACGGCATCAGCTCAATATGGGTATAGCCCCGTTCGTGCACATAATTGACCAACTCGTCAGCTAATTCCACATAACTATAGAATCCGCCGTCTTCCTTTCGCTTCCAACTGCCCAAATGCACCTCGTAGATAAGGAGCGGCTGTTGTAGGAATTGGTTTGACGTGTTGTTCGCCAGCCACTCCTCGTCCTGCCATTCATAACCTTCCAATGAGGTCACAATAGAAGCCGTTCCGGGTCGAAGCTCAGAATGAAAGGCATAAGGATCTGACTTTAGATAGCATTCTTCGTCCAATGTGACGATTTCATATTTATATAGCGTGCCTTCACCGAGTTCCGGAATGAACAGCGTCCATACGCCATCTGCTAGCGACATCTGGTGATTGCTGCCATTCCATCCATTGAAACTGCCTGAAACGTTAACCTGCTTGGCATTTGGCGCCCAAACTGCGAAGTTAACCCCCATCTGACCACTGCGCTCTTCCACATGGGAACCCAGAAAATGATAACTTTGATACTGCGTCCCCTCATGTAACAAATATAAAGCGTCTGAACTGGCTTCCGATGCCAATGTCGTCATCCCAATTCCTCCCAACGTGTTGGACTAATACTCCTTATTACACGCCTTCGGGTCTATTGAAACAAAAAATACCCAAGTTTTATTCCCTATTTGGGATAAAACTTGGGCGTTTGTTATAGTTATAACCACTCTTCGCCAACGTGACTGAGACGATGTATTTGAGCGCTAACTACTACGTCGTTATCATAACCAAGCACATATCGTCTTGCGGAGAACCCGTTTTGGCATGCGGATAAATACGCTCAACCAAGCCATCGGGATCGTGCATCGTCGTCTCCTTCAAGCTTCCCATGATTTTGGTGATGCCTTCCTCCTCTTCATCATCGAGCCACTCCGACAGGCCGTCTGTGAACAAGACAATCCGGGCTTCCTTCTCATAGGGAATAACACCTTTGGTAATCTCAATCCCCTCAAAAAAGCCAAGGGCACAACAGCCTTCTGTCAGTAATTTCACTTCACCATCCAGAAGCGCGATGCCTGCAGGATGTCCGGCATTCACATACTCAATTGTGCGCCGTTCCGTGTCCAGGACCATATAAATCGCCGTAAAATAGTAATTAATCAGATTATCTGATTGATGCAGCTGATTCATCCGCCCATTCAACTCGCGCATCACGCCTTCCGGATCACAGATATTCGTGATGGTATCCTTCAAAGCAGAATAAATATACATGCAGACAAGCGAAGACGAAATGCCGTGCCCCATCATATCCAGCAAAATGATCCCATGCCGATTCGGCCCGATCGGATACCAAGCATAGAAGTCACCCGCGAGCTCAGAAGAGGGCTTATAGACCGCTGAGATCTGGATATGCTCATCCTTAATGGGGCTGCTCAGTACACTAAGCTGCACTTGTTTGGCCAAATCAAGCTCGTACTTAATCCGCTTGTCCCGCTCTTTATGCCAATCCTTCTCATATTTCAAACGGAGCGTAGATCGAATACGCGCAAGCAGTTCCACCTTATTAATCGGCTTCATCACATAATCGAGTGCCCCGGCATCCAGCGCTTCAGCCAGCTTATTGGAATCCCCCATCGCCGTCACGAAAATAATCGGAATATCCCGGCACCTTTCGTCGGCCTGAACCGTTCGACAGGCTTCCACCCCATCAATTTCCGGCATCATCATATCCATCAAAATCAAATCAACCGGCACCTCGGCTGTGCTCGGTGAATCCATATCTAATAATTGATACAGCTCTCTGGCAGAAGACACCATGACTAAATCGGTGTAACCGGCTTTAAGCAGGATTTTTTCAATAATAAGTAAATTCGTCGCGTTATCGTCTACTATTACAATGCTCATTGCTCAAACCCCTTTCGGGTAAAAGTTAACGGAAACCCTCATCGTAGTTTACCATAATTTATTACCAAACATGTTGATCGTTTATTTTATCTACTACCCATTTGAAAAAAATTCAATCACATTGAGGCTCGGGGCTTCCTCGCTTATATTAATGAAACGGAAATAAAAATAAGCTTTTTGTGATTCAAATAAAAGAAAGAAGGTTACATCCTAGTATGAAGCATGGCAACACCACAACACCCAAACTAAAGGAGAGATGACTCATGAGTGAAGCAGTCGGAACAAATAACAAAGGCGGACTATTGTTAGGTTTAGTAATCGGCGGCGCTGTAGGCGCGATAACCTCATTGTTATTAGCCCCTAAAGCCGGGTCGGAGCTGCGTGAAGACTTGTCGAATACGTATCGCACGTTCAATGATAAAACAAGTCAATTGGCTTCCGCTGTAGGTCAGAAAGCACAGGATATTGTCTCGACCGTGAGTGACAAAACACAGGATATCGCATCAGCTGTTAGTGAGAAGACGCAGGAAGTTGCTTCAGCAGTTAGTGAGAAAACAAAGGATATGGCCAACTCCGTTAGCCATCAAGCTTCAGAGGCCGCTGATAAAGCCAAAGAAAGCAAACAACTTGTAGCTGAGTCTTTACAGGCTGCCAAAACGAATTACCAGAACAACCAACATTAAGGGTATCACATCACATAAATTCGCAAGGACGGCGTTCGATTTGACGCATACTTGAAAGGAGGAGTTTTCGATGGATAGAAGTACACTTCATCAACAGTTAACCAAGCTGGGGTTAGAACGTATCGAGTATACGGAGAAATCGGTCTATAAATTTGATATTTATAACGATGCCACATCAGCCGCCTACCCACTTACTTTAACCACATTTACTTCTGAGCAAGGGAATACCACCGTTCATTTCCATGAAGCCGACTTTCAAGAGAACGAATTCGTTCCTCTGCAAGTTCGCCGAGCGGCGTTGGACAAACTAATTGAATTAGAGCGGATCTGCAACGGATCAGCCGGCAAATCCTTGGCAGAAGCAAGCAACGGCTCCATGGCTCAGGATATGGATGAGATGAAGAAGTTGGGGAATGAAATGAAACATATGAAAACGAATAGCGAACTATTGGAAAAAAATATGATTCCTGATCCGATTCAGTAGGTTAAGGATAAACAAGTAAGCGCGGAAAACGCGCTTAATCTGGAGCGCCAGAGCAAATAAGCGCGTTTTCCGCGCTTACAGCCAGAGCTATGCGAGCCGAAGCCCGCCAACTGAGTCTGAGAAGTCGGAAATCGACTTCTCAGACAGATCATCCCGCGCGTCCATGCAGATTAAGCACCATATCCACAGACTGCGAAAATCATAAATTCCTATACAAAAACAAAAAGAGCCTCAATTCCATGAAGATGGAGTTGAGGCTCTTTCTTGCTCTTTCTTGCTCTTTCCTGCTGTTTCACTTACCACTCGGCTACTGTACCATCGGCTTGGCGCCAAACTGGATTTTTCCAGTTATGACCAATCGCAGCCATCTCTCTTACTTTATCTTCATTGATCTCGATGCCAAGACCCGGAGCAGTTAAATTCGCTACGAAGCCGTCTTCATACTTAAACACAGAAGGATCCTTTAAATAATCGAGTAAATCGCTGCCTTGATTGTAGTGAATGCCGAGACTTTGTTCCTGAATAAAGGCATTCGGAGAACACGTATCTAGCTGTAGGCATGCTGCCAAGGCGATAGGGCCTAACGGACAGTGCGGCGCAATTGCAATATCGTAGGCTTCCGCCATTGCGGCGATTTTGCGTGTTTCCAAGATGCCTCCAGCATGGGAAAGATCGGGTTGGATAATGTCCACGATGCCTTGGGCCAGCAGCTCTTTGAAGCCCCAGCGCGTATACATCCGCTCTCCCGTAGCAATCGGACACGAGGTGTAACGAGCGATCTCTTTGAGCGCTTCATTATTCTCAGGCAAAACAGGCTCTTCAATGAACATAGGCCGGTACGGCTCTAGTTCCTTGACGATGATTTTGGCCATCGACTTATGCACGCGGCCGTGGAAATCGATGCCGATGCCAACGTCTTTGCCGACGGCTTCGCGTACCGCGGCAATACGCGCAATAGCTTCATCCACTTTGCTGATGGAATCGATGTAATGCATTTCCTCGGTGGCGTTCATTTTCACCGCCGTAAATCCAGCAGCAACCTGCTGTTTGGCCGCTTGACCTACGTCGCTTGGTCGGTCCCCGCCGATCCACGAATAGACACGCGTCTTATCGCGGCAAGCACCGCCAAGCAGATCATAGACGGGCGCATTGTAGAATTTGCCCTTAATGTCCCAGAGCGCTTGCTCAATGCCTGAGATTGCGCTGGTCAAGATGGGTCCTCCGCGGTAGAAGCCCCCGCGGTACAGCACTTGGAACATATCCTCAATCCGCATCGGATCCTTGCCAATGATGTGATCGCTCATTTCCATCACCGCGGCTGCAACTGTATCCGCCTTGCCCTCAACGACTGGCTCTCCCCATCCCGTAATGCCTTCATCCGTTTCGATTTTCAGAAATAACCATCTTGGCGGCACCTTAAACAGTTCCAACTTCGTAATTTTCATGATTATCGTCCTCCTCTATCCCTTGTGGAATTCGCTGGGCAAGACCAAACTCCTCTCACCAATCAGCGGTGATTTGTTCTCTACGAATATTGATCTCGGTACTCTTGCGGAGTCATGCCATAATGCTTCTTGAACGCATGGTTAAAGGAATGTGGGCGTTGATAGCCAAGCTGTGTGGCGATTTCATAAATCTTATCCTGACCATTCTTCAGCAAATACGCAGCTTTATCCATCCGTGCATGATTGACGTAGTCGCTTAAATTTTCACCCGTCTCAAGTTTATAGATCTTCGATATATAAACCGGATGCATGTACACATGATCGGCAATCGATTGTAAGGAGACGTCGCTAGCCAGATGCTGATCGATGAAAGACCTAATATCCTTGATCAGCGTTGCACGGCTATCTTGCCTTTCTTGATCCATATCCTCCTTCATACGTTGCAAAGAACGAATCGACCATTCGCGCAGCTGGTTCACCGTACGAAACGGTATACCTTCCATCATACGGTCGTAATCACCGCCAATGAGTTGATGCAGCTGTCGACCATTCTTATGTGCAATATAAGCAAAAGCGGATGCGATCGAGAAATAAACTTCTAATAGATGTTCCTGAGATTCAGAGAATCTTACTTCCATTTCATCAAAAATCTGGGACAACTTCTCCTCTGTATCTTCCCATCTTGCTGCTTCCAGCAAATGATTGAGCGTTGGCGGCTCATATAGCTTTTGCAAGGCTGACAGTTCAGTCTGAACAGATTCATCACCAAGCCGCATGAACAGCTCGTGCTCACTCCCGATACGTTTGCGAAAGGCGCTAAGCGAGCTATTGTAGAGCGCATTCATTTCGGACGGGAACTCGCCCCAACTGCTCAGGAGGATGGAAATTTTGCCTTTCAAATAATTCTTCACGGCCGATTGAAGCACAGAAGCCGTACGTTCCAGCCAAGCGGAATCTTCCTTATCGGGTGTCTCCTGCTTATGCTTCATCACAAATACTAAATAATCATGAGCATCCTTCGTATGCCAGCTATCGAATTTCTCTGCAAATAATTCGTCGGCCATATTGCTAATCGCATATTCCATTAACGATAAATGTCCGGTATCATATTCCAGGAAATCCGATTCCAACCGAACCATCATCAATACACAAGCATGTTCGTGGTAATCAGGGAGCTCCAGGATATGCATTTTTTCTCGAAGTGAATGCTCCGATATTTTATGCCCTTGAAGTAAATCATTCAATAAATTCCCCCTAAGCAAAGGGAGGTTTTCCTTGAAAGTATACGTAAGACGCTGCGTAGAGATGACCGTCTCCCATTCCTTCTGCAGCTTCTCCATCACCCGGCTGACAGTAGCCAGTAAAGCTTGTTCAGTGACAGGCTTGAGTAAATAATCCTCCGAGCCCTGTAGAATCGCTTCTTTGGCATAGTTAAAATCCGAGTATCCGGACAAGAGAATACATTTGGTCTTCGCCCAACGACGGTTGATCTCGGCAATTAATTGCAAACCGGAGATACCTGGCATCTGAATGTCCGTAATTACGATATCAATCGACATTTGCTCGAGCAGCTCCAGCGCTTCTTTACCGGAATAAGCCTTAAAAACCTGCTCAATCCCGATAGATGCCCAGTCAATCGTAGACTGAAGCCGATCCACAACATGCGCTTCGTCATCGACAATCAACAGTTGAATCATCGTTTTATCACCTCTGTGGCTTGATCACTCTCCTGCGAATTATGTTTCCAAGTCAGCACTGCCCTTAAACCACCGTTATTTACTCGCTCAAAAGTAAGTCCGGAGCCTTCTCCGAACTGATAATACAAACGGTGGTGGACATTCCATGTTCCACAGCCAATCTCATCGGACATTGGAGCCTTCAGCTGTTTAAGCAGCTTATCTAATCCCGCTTCATCCAGACCTCCGCCGTTATCCTCAACAATCAGTCGATTCCATCCGTCCTTCTGCTCACCCGTAATCGTGATGAAATCACCCTCTGCGCTGCGCTCAATCCCATGGACAATGGCATTCTCTACTAGCGGCTGCAAAATAAGTCGGGGAACCCACTCGCCCAACATCTCTTCCGGCACAGATATCTCATATTTTAACCGGTGTATGCGGAGATTCTGAATCGTTAAATAATGGCCTACCAAATCGAGCTCATCTCGCAACCGCACGCTTTGTTTTTCGACTCTCGTCGTGTAACGGTAAAACTCAGCTAAATTCTGCGACATGGCTACGACTGATTCTTTATCTTCCATCTCTGCTGAATTGATAATGAAAAATAAGGAATTATACAGAAAATGCGGGTGAATCTGCGATTGCAGCTGTTTCAAGGTCGCTTCACGTGAACGGATTTTCTCCGCATAAACATCCTCAACAAGCACTTGAATTTGCTCGGCCATCTCATTAAATCGCTGGATGAGGAAATCAAATTCATTTTTGGCTCTATACACAATCCGAGCTGATAAATCGCCTCGCTTCACTTGCTGTACACTTTGAATCATCTTGCCAATTGGAATTTGAACGTTGCGATACAGTAAGAAAGAAGCCAGAATACTCATCACAAGCAGCAGAGCAATAGAAACATAAAACAATTTACGCGTCATAGTAATCGGAGAAAGTATCTTCTCCACAGGCACATAATCAACCAAGTACCAATCCAACTGTTCCGACTTCACAAAGCTGACCAAATATTGTTGATTAGCGATTTCAAATTGAACTTGGCCGGTAAGCGGTAAGCCTTGACCAGCCAGTCTTTCACGGATTGTTTGCGTAATCGACAGATTCGACGAGCTGTTGAAAATCGCCCTATTTTGCCCATCAACCAAAAAAGGATCGCTTCGTTTATCTTGCTTGTACACATCCAGCAATTGAATCATATTCTGCACGCTGAACCTTACTTGATACAGCACATTCGCTTGACCGGCAACCTGGGCACGAATAGGCTCACTAATTTCCCTACTGAACGACCCTATCCCATTGTCGCCCTTACGTTCCTCATACGTCCACGTTCGCTTAATCGGGCTATCCCAAGGCCAAGTATCCGTCCCATTTACGAAAATACTCGAAGATAACACTTGCTTCCCATGTGGAATAGCAATGGTCAGTTCATTCACCCATCCGCTGGAGACACTTTGAAGGCTAAGCTTCTGTATAATACGTGACTGTTCCTTCAGCATGTCATAATCGGGCGACTCATTCCTGTCGATAAACTCCCTTATGTAAGGATCGCTGCCGAGAATAACGGGAGACATCGCTAATCGCTCCACGTCCACATCCAATTGATGCATGAAGAAAGACAGCTGGTTTAAATTCGATGACTGAATCTGGTCTTGAACAACATTATTCGTTATCCGATTCGTATAGCTGTAGAGCAGCACAATAGGGATAAGGAGTAGAACCAATAGAATGAGAATTTTGCTGAAAATATTAAGTTTATATGGCACGCTGGGCTCACCTTCCATGCATCTGCTAAGCTTTCTAACTTAGAGTTAACTATACGAGAGAAGTCATCCAAAGAAAAGGCGACGACTACCCTCGTATTCGTTATGTCTTCGTTATTAGCCTTTGACTGCACCAGCAGAAAGTCCACTTACAACGTAGCGTTGGGACACTAAAGCAATGATCAGAACCGGAAGTGTAATGATGCAGGCGGCAGCCATCAGCGCACCCCAGTTGATTTCGGAATAGGACATAAAGTTAAACACAGCGATCGGTAATGTTTTTGTTTTGTCCCCTGCCAAGATAACCGAGAACATAAAATTGTTCCACGAAAATATGAAGGAGAGCAGCGATGCTGTAATGACACCCGGTCCTGAGATAGGCAAAATAATGCGCAAAAACACTTGATGATGCGTACATCCATCGATAAGCCCAGATTCTTCAATTTCTGTAGGAAGTGCTTCGAAAAAGGAAATCATAATCCAAATAATAAACGGTAATCCAACAAGCATGTGACTAAGAATTAACGCTGTATAGGTGTCTACCAAATGGATCTTGGAGAACAGGATGAACCAAGGAATCAAGAACGTGATTCCCGGAATAATTCTCGCAACTAAGATGAGAAGCCCCAGCTTGTGAAGGTGATGTCTTGCAATTGCATAAGCTGCAGGAAGCCCTAAAATAAGGGACAAAATCGTCGAACCAGCTGCAACAAGGAAACTATTCCAAATAAACTTCAGAAAATTATACTCTTTGAACACACTGACATAGTTATGAAAAGTCGGTTTGAAAAAGAAGATATCGCCTGTCGATAAAATCTGTGATTGCGTCTTAAAAGAAGCCAGTAACATCCAGATAAATGGAAAACCAAAGGCGATTAGGACTAGGAACGTTAGCAGCATTTGTATAAATCTTAAGCCTTTCTTTGGCTTCATGATGAGGTTCCCTCCAATCGTTTGCGCATCCATATCATAAATAAAGTCAGTCCCATCACCAGAGCAAAGAAGATAACAAGTAACGATGAAGCCATACCCAGCTTAAAGTATTGGAAACCGAGCACATAGCCATACAAGTTCAATGTCTCTGAAGCAAAATTCGGCCCGCCTTGTGTTGTCGCATAAATAATATCGAACGTCTTCAACACATCGATTAAGCGCAGCATCGCCGCTACAATGATCGTTGGTTTCAGTAAGGGCAGCGTAATGGAAACGAATTTTCTCCATGCCGTTGCACCGTCCACATCCGCCGCTTCATAAGGATCGGTTGGAAGTGTAGCTAAGCCTGCCATAATAATCAGGGCAATCATCGGTGTCCATTGCCAAACGTCTACAATAACCAGGGAAGGTATAACCTGATTAGGTGAGGCTAGCCATAATAAAGGCTTCAAGCCCATCGATTTGAGCATCATATTTGCTACCCCGATGGTTGGCTCATAGATAAGCATCCACACCAAGCCCATCGCTACCGGTGTTGCTACCATGGGCAGCAGGAATACCGTTTTTACGATGTTTTTGCCTTTGAATTCTCTCGACAGCAGCAAGGCAATCGCGATCCCCAGGATAACTTCAAGCCCAAGGGCCATGATCGTGAAGTAGAACGTTGAACCTGTTGCATGCCAAAAGCGCTCATCTTTGAATAAGGCGATATAATTCGACAATCCTACGAAAAGTGGCGGTGTTGTTGCGGACATGCTCCACTCATAGAAGCTGATACGGAATGTATAGATGATTGGAAACAGCATCATCAACAGGACGAAGATGACCGCCGGAAGCGTATAAATCCATTTTAAATTGCGGTTAAACCAACTGTATTGCATGACTTCATTCACCCCTTCCTGATGAAATTGTACCCTTATGCAAAGGGTGAAGAGGGCCACTTGAGATGACCCTCATTTGTTGCTTTCATGATGTATTTATTTCGTTTTATCTTTATCCATAATCGCTTGCAGAGCTGCATTCGCTTTATCTGCTACCGGCTGAATGTTCGTTTCACCGGTCATTAATTTTTGTACGATTTCACCAACGGCATCACGAGCTTCACCCACACTAATTACCGTCGGACGGTCGTGGTCAACACCGTTTTGGGAGCTTTCTTTAATGACAGGAACGAGCTCAGCCGGGAAGCCTGTTGTACCTTCTGGTTTATCCCATACCGAAACACGTGCGCCTGGATTACCGGTTTGCTGTGTTTTCAACACGATATCTTTGCTTGTTGCCCACTCGATGAATGCCCAAGTCGCATCTTTATTACCCGATTTGGCGTTCATCGCAAGACCCCAAGATGTAATACTGTAAGGCTTAGAACCTGCTTTACCACCTGGCATTACGGCAAAACCAACTTTATCGGCGATTTGTGACTTGGCTGGATCTGTCGCATTTTTGTAGAGCGAGTTCGCATCCGTTAAGAAAGCAACTTTCCCTTGTGCGAAAATACCGAAAGCTTGCGGCCAAGACATATTGAGTACGCCCGGAGGCGCATAATCCTTAAGTAAAGTGCCGTACGTTGTAAATGCTTTGACCGCTTCTGGCGTGTTAATCGCCGCTTTGTCGCCATTCGTGAAGTCTGCACCTTCTGAGTATAAGAAGGAAGATACTTGCGTAACTAGCGGTGAACGTTGGCCCCTAGCCACAAAACCATACATTTCGTTTTTCGGATCATGCAGCTTTTTCACCGCCGCTTGCAGCTCATCTAACGTTTTTGGTACCGCAATACCAGCTTTTTGCAGCAGATCTTTGCGGTAGTACAAAATTTCTTGCTCAGTAATGATCGGAATACCAGCTAGCTTCGCATCTACCGTTGTGGAACCAACAGCTGATTTAGCAAAATCGGCGAAGTCATAGTTTTTTGCTTTTTGAGCGTAATCATCAAGCGGTTGAACCCAACCGTTTTTATAGAAAAGCTTGCCCTCTTGAAGCGGACGGTACATGAAAACGTCTGGTGTCGCAGAACCGGATGTAAATTGTACAGTTAGTTTTTGTGTCAGCTGATCCTCGAAGAAGCTCTCAACATTGACCTTGATCCCTGTTTCTTTCTCGAAATCAGGCAGCAATGGCTTGATTGCATCTGCCCAAGGATGGTTCGCTGCTACTAAAGAGATCGTCTTTCCTGCAAAAGGCTTCGCATTAGCGGTTGCGCCCGCTGCAGGCGTTGGTTGCTGCGTTTTCTCCGGCGTGCTCCCGCATCCTGCAACAACCGTTGCTGCCATGATAACTGTCGTTCCAACACCGACCCATTGTTTCAATGATTTTTTCATCTGATATGTGACCTCCCAGGTAATCTGAAATGTATGTGCTTACATATCTAAGAGTACTTGATTCTTATATTCCGTTATATAACGAAAATTAAACATGCATAACTACATGTGAAGGGAAAAGGTGGGTGGGGGTGATGGGATACCCTGCAAACTATATCTGAAGCAACCACGCTCAACATCCGATCCTGCAAATCACATCAGAAGCCTGCTTTGCGATTAAAAGATGCATTTTGTGCAGTAAAATTCGAAAAATTGAGCTAAATTTAGGATTTTGCTGCATATTGCTCTTTTGCATCTTTATTACGTGTGTTGCTAAATTTCATCGAATTTGCTGTACTTTTTGCGGGTGGATGCGGGTGGGACAGGTACAAAAAGAGGTTGAGCTGCAGTCTTAAACTGCGGCCCAACCTCTTTTTTGGTGAAACAAACCCTCCGTCTTCCCCGTAGCTCTTCACGTTGCCTTCGGATGCACCATGTCTTCCGGACGCACGTAGCTGTCAAACTGCTCAGCCGTTAAGTAGCCGCTGCGCACGGCTGACTCCTTCAATGTCAGCCCTTCTTTGTGGGCTTGCTTCGCGATGCTGGCCGCTTTCTCATACCCGATATACGGGTTGAGCGCTGTAACCAGCATAAGGGACTGCTCGAGATTGCGCTGAATCACCTCGCGATTCGGCTCCATGCCAACGAGACAGTTATCGTTGAACGAGCGCATACTATCAGCCAGCAGCCGCACGGACTGCAGGAAGTTGTGTATAATCACGGGCTTGAACACGTTCAGCTCGAAGTTGCCCTGGCTGGCGGCGAAGCCGATGGCCGCATCGTTGCCCATCACCTGGCAAACGACCATCGTCATCGCTTCGCTCTGCGTGGGGTTGACCTTGCCCGGCATGATCGAGCTGCCGGGCTCGTTCTCCGGGATCGTGATTTCACCGATTCCGCAGCGGGGACCGCTCGATAGCCACCGCACATCGTTGGCTATCTTCATTAAGTTTGCCGCAAGCGCCTTCAGCGCGCCGTGGGCGTAGACGATCTGATCATGGCTGGTCAGCGCATGATACTTGTTCGCGGCCGAGACGAAGCGCGTGCCCGTCTCGCGAGACAAAGCTTCGGCGACGCGCGCGCCGAACTCTGGATGCGCGTTCAGCCCGGTGCCGACAGCGGTGCCGCCAATAGCCAGCTCGCGCATCGTATCGACGCTGCTGCGCACCATGCGCGCCGTCTGCTCCAGCATCGCCCACCAGCCGCTGATCTCCTGCCCCAGCGTGAGCGGGGTGGCGTCCTGCAGGTGGGTGCGGCCGATCTTCACGATGTCGGCGAAGGCCGTCATCTTGCTGTGGAGCGTAGCCTGCAAAAGCTCCATCGCAGGCAAAAGCTCCTCCTCCACCGCGATGACGCCAGCGACATGCATCGCGGTTGGGAACGTATCGTTCGAGCTCTGCGAACGATTCACATCATCATTGGGATGTATGCGTTCCCCGCCATCCCCCAGCAGTTCGCTGCCTCGGTGAGCAATCACCTCGTTGACGTTCATGTTCGACTGCGTCCCGCTGCCCGTCTGCCAGACGACGAGCGGGAACTCGTCGCTCCAGCGGCCCTGCACGATTTCATCAGCCGCCTGCGCAATCGCCTCCGCCTTCTCGGGAGTTAACCCCGCAAGGTCGCGGTTCACCTGCGCGGCGGCCTTTTTCAACAAGGCAAAAGCCCCAATCAACCGCACCGGCATCCGCTCCGTGCCAATCTTGAAATTCTCATAGCTGCGCTGTGTCTGAGCCCCCCACAACTTATCCACAGGTAC
Source organism: Paenibacillus sp. V4I9 (assembly GCF_030817295.1). Lineage (NCBI taxonomy): Bacteria > Bacillati > Bacillota > Bacilli > Caryophanales > Paenibacillaceae > Paenibacillus > Paenibacillus sp. V4I9. The sequence goes on along the minus strand of NZ_JAUSZE010000001.1, from coordinate 7,873,018 downwards.
TCTGATTTCACCCATCGTATCCTTTTCAACTCGATAGTCTTGCGCCATTATGAACCGCCTCCTGGACCTAGCTTTATATGCAGATAAAATAAGTTAACCCATCTACTGACATCATCAAACACGCAAGGCATAGTTTGCCCAGATTCTGGAGCAGTATGAGCCTTTTACTGGTTTTCACACACGTAGACGAGCTATAATGAACAAAAACACCTGCCCATGTCAGGTGTAAAAGAAGGAGCTCATTTTCATGGAATCCAAACTTGATATCATCGTTAGATCAACGGAAATTGATGTGAATGGACACGTCAATAACGCCAAATATTTGGAGTACCTCGAATGGGGGCGCGAAGAATGGTATGAGCAATCCCAACTATTCTATGAAACCTTTGGCGCGATGGGGATTCAAACTGTTACGGTGAACATCACCATCAATTATAAAAAAGAATGCAAACAAGGAGATCACTTAACGGTTACCTGCCGCCCTGAGAAAATGGGACGCTCCAGCTACGTGCTGAAGCAAGAGATTTTCAACAAGCAAGGCGAGCTATGTGCTGACGCCCTTATTACCAGTGTAACGATGGATAGCACGACGCGTAAAAGCCGAGAAGCGCCGGAGGCGTTGCGGAAACATTTTGAATAAAAAATGCGATCTTACACAGTGTCTGTGGATAACTTTTGACCGATTGTCGTCAGCAGTCCGTCCATGCTCGTCACGTTTTTTTCTTGCCAATAGTCATTCAGCCCTTGCTCGCCTTGTTTCGTCGCCCAATTCTGCAGGGTTTTCCGCTCTCCTTCATAAGTATAAAAGGGAACACTGTAGCCGCATGATGCTTTGACCTCATGGACCTGGGCGACGATGATTTGCCGAGCTCCAGGCAGCAGTGTAAAATGCGGAGATAGTTTCTCCCACTCTAGGGTCCCTGGCAAAACAACTTGCCCCTTTCCATACAGACGCAGTATCATAGGGGGCCCTTCCACAGCCGTGAACATCAACGTAATCCGTCCATTCTCCTCCAAATGCGCACTTGTCTCATTCCCGCTCCCCGTTAAGTCCAAATAGGCCACTTCATTCGCTGATAAAATACGCAGCACATCATGACCCTTCGGAGAAAGATTAACGTGCCCTTCCGCTGATAACGGTGCCGACCCCACAAAAAAGATGTGCTGCTTCGCGATAAATGCTTCATGCTCCGGCAGCAGCGCTTCAAATGATTTCCCCATATGCGAATCATCGCCTTTCCATTTTCTTCTATTATGCTCTCCCTTACGATATTTGTGAAATAGTTAAAATAGACATTCTTTATAGTCATTACCTATGATTTATAGCTACTGCATTCTAATATCAATTAAACAACCTGTATGTTTACTGGAAAATAGAGACATACTTAGTTAGGACGAGTGCGTTTGTCAGGGTTGATGCGTTAAGTATAAGTTCAAAGTTAACTTATACTTACTATTCAACTGAAACTAAGAGGAGGTGATTTCAAATGTCAACAACCAATAGCAGTGATGATGTGGTGAGCCATGGCATTAATGCCGCACAGGCCAACGCGGAAGATAGCGAATCGAAACAAAAAGTGGAGGAATTAAACTCCTTGCTCCAAGGTACAGCAACAAACTCCAGCGCCAATGAAGAAACGTCCTCACAGGAGTAATCCGCTGCAAATCATTTTAGATGATTAAGAATTAACAACGTTAGATAACTATAAAGCACTGCAAAAAGAGCTTTTCCTGCTGGTCTATGAGACCGAGGAAGAGCTCTTTCTTTGGGGTGCAGCTATATTCCTCCATCCTTCTACTTCTCCACTCCCTCTTGTAACGCCTATTCCTCCTTTCCTTCACTCTTCTACTTCTCTACTCCGCTCTACTCCTCACATTTCTGCATCTCCACTTCCTTTATACCGCTAAATGTAATAAGAGTCGCCAGAGACTGCTATTTCTCCGTTTTCATCCTTTTTGATCAAAATAGAAGCCTTTGGAGACTTTTATTTTCGAAAAAAAAGAGATTTGGATGGGTATATGGGGGAAATAGAAGTCTTTTAGGGCTTCTATTCCTCTGTTTACAGTACTTTTTTCCGAAATAGAAGCCTTTGGAGACTCTTATTACCCAACATTCCTAAGAACATTGAACCAAACGCCCATACGCCGAATAAATTGTAGCAAAAACGTAGGGATGGATGATGAAGATGAACGGATTGGATCAACCCGTTAGTATAAAGACGTATCAAGTGCTTCGTGATAAATTAAATCTGCTGTACCCAGCTGTTGAAAAGCATACGCCTTACACGTCAGAGCTTGCCATGAACACAGCGATTGTTAACGCAGTTAATAAGCAGCTTCGCGAGCAAGGATATCCGCAAAATCCGCTGACAGACGTGACGGCTCATTATGAGCTAAAGACGAATGAACGAGGTATTCTGAGTTTGACCTTATGGAATTATGCTTTTTCGGGCGGAGCCCATGGACTGACAATCCAAAACGCACTGACCTTCAACACGGAATCAGGCAAAGCCTATGCGCTCAAAGATCTGTTTAAGCCCGGCAGCGATTACGTTGCCAAGCTCAGTGCCATCATTAAGGCTGATCTTAAAACGCGCGATATTCCTTTGTTGGCAGAATTTAATAGTATTAAACCAGATCAGGATTTTTATATTGCCGATAAAGCTTTGGTCGTTTATTTTCAAGTGTATGAGTTGGCCGCTTATGTCTACGGATTTTTGTATTTTCCTATTTCTGTGTATGCCATCCAGGATATCATCGCTGAAGATGGACCGCTTGGTAAAATGTTTTATTAGTGTTAGACGCAGACGATAATTTGTCTGCTGAAGTTACCTTTATTGACGGTGCAGCGCTCTGCGATGCGAAATCCTGCTTGTACGATGAGCGGATCGATCTGCTCCGTCGTAACGATAACCGCGAGCTTCGCTATTCGGCGGGCGCTTTGGAGCATTTGCAGTTGCTCGTCCTCCGGCAGCTTCGAGCAGAGATTGTACGGCATGTCTAGGATGAGCGCATCATAGCGGACCTGCGGGTTGGTCGATGACGAGGCCTGCTCACCTACCAAGCCTAGGGTCCGCATATCGGCGATGCTCACCACATTCGGCATGCCGAAGTGCTCGAGATTCACCCGCGCGCCGCGGACCGCCAGCGGGTTGATGTCGCAGCCCACGATGTCGATCCCCATCGACATCGCTTCCACGAGCACCGTGCCGATACCGCAGCACGGGTCAATTGCCTTCGTGCCCGCTACGTCGGGCACGGCAATGTTCACCACCGCCCGCGCTACGCGCGTACTCAGGGCGGTGGAGTAGTTCTGTGGCTTCTGCTGATGCTGAAGCCACACGGCTTCGCCGTAGCTGCAGTTGCCGAACAACCATCGGCCTCCCAGCTCCGTCACGGCGAACCATTGGTCCGGCCGTCGCATCTCGGCTTTGCCGCGGAGATGCCGGCCTATTTCGCGAGCGACCTCACGCTGGCGGTCCGTACTGACCGCAGCCTCAGTCTCCGCGAACGCAACCTTGAACGTTGACCCCTGCACGGTCAACGTCTCAACCCTCGAGGCCAGCTCCGGCAAGCTGCCGGCCTCGAACAACACATCCAGCCGCAGCTTCAAAAACGGGCTGCGGCTCGGCTCCACACAACGCGCGCTAACCGCGTAGCGCGCGCCAAGCACTGTCTCTGCGCCCAATAAGGTGCGCAGCTCTAACTGGCACAGCGCCTGCTCGTCTTCGTGGCAGGCGTATACGTATATATGTTCCATACATCATCCCTCATTTTACATGTTAAATGCCTACATCTGTTTTGCGTTTAAATTTCTATTCTTCCCAGCACCTATCACAAAACAGCTACAAAAACTGCTGCATCAACTGCTTCATAAACATATCCATCGTCTTACATAGGAACATATCCTTACGATAAACAATGCCGACGTCCTTCTGGGGAATCGGGTCTATAATCGGGATACTCCGAATACCGCTGCTGCGGATACTGTCCACATAGGACTGTGGCAAAATGGCTCCGCCTACATTATTTTTGGCCATCTGAAGCAATGACTCCAAGGTTGAGAGCTCTATCGCCGGCTTCCATTCAAAGCCAGTCTGCTCACAGCAATCATCCATCATTTGCCGAACATAAAACTTTTTCTGGAGCATAGCGACTGGAAGCTGGGATAAGTCAGTCAAACGTATGGTATTCTCCTGGGCAAGCGGATGCTTGTCCGAAATAACAAGCCGCAGCTGTTCATTGTACAACGGAATGTAATGGAACTGTTCATCTTCATCAGGCAGGAAAACAACACCAATGTCAAGCTGGTTGCTCAGCAGACGCTCCTTTGTCTCCTCGGTAGCGAGTTCCGTCACAGATAGTTCGATCTTCGGGTAAAGAGCATGGAAGGCAATAATCGTCGCGGTGAGTAAATGATTACCGGAGCAGCCTATACGCAGCCGTCCCCGCTGCATACCCTGGATCTCATTAATGGCAGCCTGAGCTTGATCCAACTCATGGAATATATTCCTACTGTGTTTATGAAGGATCTCGCCTGCTTCTGTGATGTAAATCTTTTTTCCGATTCGCTGAAAAAGGGGTGATCCTACCCGATGCTCCAACAGACGAATCTGTTGGCTAAGTGTGGGTTGACTGATGCCAAGCTTTTCCGCTGCCTTCGTGAAGTGAAGTTCTTCACATACCGCTAAGAAGTATTCCAATAATCGATGCTCCATCTTGGTATGCCTCCGATCATAGTTATTAACTATGATGGTAATTGATTATTCGCAATTGATCAATGATAGTTATTTATCTATAGTAACGATAACAAGTAAGCACATTCGAAAAGGTGGTTGATGGCGATGTACGGACAGATTCGAATCGAACACAATCTGAGTTGTAAAACAAAGCCCCGTTTTGAAGAGGATTTAGGGTTTGGGCGTCATTTTACCGATCATATGTTTATGATGGATTTCGAGGAAGGAAAGGGCTGGCATGATCCGCGTATTATCCCTTATGGCCCCATCTCCCATGATCCTTCAGCGATGGTTTTTCATTATGGGCAAGCCGTGTTCGAGGGGTTAAAGGCTTTTCGTACGGAAAAGGATGAGATTGTTCTATTTCGACCTGACCAAAATGCACAGCGACTAAACCGTTCCAGCGACCGGCTGCAAATGCCTCAAATGGATGAGAATTTCGTCGTAGGCGCCATCCAGACCCTCGTTCGTTTGGATGCCGAGTGGGTGCCCAGAAAAAAGGGGTCCTCTTTATATATTCGTCCTTTTGTGATAGCTACCGAAGCCGGCTTAGGTGTGCGCGCCTCATCGCGCTATTCGTTCGTAATCATTATGTCGCCGGTAGACTCCTACTATGAGGAAGGACTTCAGCCCATCAACATCCTTGTAGAAAGCTATTATGCCAGGGCCGTTCAAGGTGGTACGGGCAGTGCCAAAACAGCTGGCAATTACGCTGCAACCCTCAAAGCACAAGCCCTCGCCAAAGAACACAACTGCGCTCAAGTGCTCTGGCTGGATGCCATCGAGAAGATTTATATAGAAGAAGCAGGCAGCATGAATGTCTTTTTCAAAATCAACGGGGAAGTTGTGACTCCAAACCTTAGCGGCAGTATTCTGGATGGTGTCACGCGAAACAGCATCATTCACCTGCTAAAGGAGTGGGGCATTCCGGTTACAGAGCGGAAAATTTCGATCGATGACCTTGTTCTGGCCTATGATAACGGAACCCTTGAGGAGGCCTTCGGTACCGGTACGGCTGCCGTTGTGTCCCCTATTGGCGGTCTCCTGTGGAACGGTACGCCTATGGTGATTAACCAAGGTAACATTGGTGATCTGGTTCGTCGGCTTTACGATACAATTACTGGGATTCAATACGGAAGGATCGAGGATTCTTACGGGTGGACGATTCCTTGCTGAAATCCAGCTGTTAATGAGAAAACCTCTATCGAGGCCTTTCGAAGATTAGCGACCGCGTGTAAATGTAGATTTTATGTGGTAAAAAAGACACCTCTTGGGTGTCTTTTCTCATACGCAGGTTACTTTAATTTAAATCAGGGGTCTACCACAACTAGTTCTTTTGAATCTGACCGTTTGATTCGGGGTAACAGGCATTATAGTAACCAGAGCCATGCATTTAGTGGCACCCTATTTGGCTGGTTGCTCATCACTCTCTATTTCCTTCTCTTTCTGCTCAACGAGCTGCCCATCGATGTCGATAATATCCTTGCTGTTCATCACGTCATCACCGAGAAAATCCCTCAGCTTGTTCTTCGCTTTGCGCTTCACATCGTCATCGATACTCCTTGCGACAGAGGCCAGCGCAAACCCCAAGGCACTTAAATCATCCACATACCCAACAATTGGCAGCAAATCAGGCAAGAGATCCAACGGCAAAATGAGATAGCCCAGCGCGCCGTAGATTTGAACTTTTGCTCTTAGCGGTGTTTTCGGACTTTCTACGGCGTAGAAGAGCAGAAGTCCGCTGTAAATGACTTTGCTGCCTGCCTTTTTGGCGCCCTTTTTCAGTTTCAGCCAGAAGCCGTCGGTTGAGAAATATTTCTGATATTTGGAAGAGTCCATCGTACGATCACTCCAATCATTTTTGTGGAAAAATGCCTAAAGTTAGGATCAACTGATTAAGGCTTACCTAACAAGATATATAACCCATATACAGCGGAAACAAAGCACAACTGACACTAAGATAATGATTTCCTAACATTATATAAATTTGCACACCTAGTGGAAGTATGACCCAAAAGCAATAATAAATCCGGCTTTAACAGCTCCTTCTTTAACTATAACTTAATCTTCCAGTTAAATACAATCTAGCATAAAACCAAAAAGGACCACTCCCTTAGGAGCAGCCCTACTATGGCTACTAAGCCAAACATGAAGTGAGCATCGTGATTACAGTACCTGCTCACCATCATACGTAGCAATTTTCTTGTAAAGATCCGGACGGCGGTCGCGGAAAATGCCCCACTCGATACGCTGAACTTCCAGCTGATCGAGATCGAATTCGGCAACAAGCACCGTTTCCTCATTGCGGCCAGCTTCCTCAATCATATTGCCCTGCGGGCCTGCGATGAAAGACGAACCATAGAAGTTGATGCTGGATTCTTCATCTTCTTCCTTACCGATCCGATTCGACGCGATAACCGGCATCAAGTTCGCCGCGGCGTGGCCGCGCATGCACATTTGCCAGTGATCCTTAGAATCGATCGAACCATCCTGCGGCTCTGAGCCGATAGCGGTTGGGTAGAACAGCAGCTCTGCACCCATCAACGCCATAACCCTTGCAGCTTCTGGGTACCATTGATCCCAACATACGCCTACGCCGATTTTGGCATAACGTGTTTTCCAAACCTTGAACCCGGTATCACCAGGGTTAAAATAGAACTTTTCTTCATACCCCGGACCATCAGGGATATGACTTTTGCGATAAAGACCAAGCACTTCACCATCTGCATCGATGACAGCCAACGAATTGTAGCGCGCGTAATTCTTTTTCTCATAAAAGCTGATCGGCAGTACAACCTGAAGCTCCTTGGCAATTTCACGGAAATGATTGATTGCTTTGTTGTTCTCCAGCTCCGTCGCGTAATGGTAGTAGTCGGACTTCTCTTTTTGGCAGAAATACGGTGTCTCAAACAGCTCTTGGATCAAAATAATTTGAGCGCCCTTCGCGGCTGCTTGGCGAACCAAGGCTTCTGCTTTGCGAATGTTTTCTTCTATATTATCGGAACAGCTCATTTGCGTTGCTGCTACTGTTACTTTTCTCAATGGAATCACCCTTTCTTGCTAGCTGGCATTTGTTGTGTCGTGCAATGGACGTTGCCGCCTTCTTTGATGATGGACATGCCGTTAATTGTGCGGATTCTGCGATCCGGGAAAGCTGCGCTTAGCACCTCTTCTGCCTTACGATCTGTCTCTTCCGCAGTTCCGCCGAAAACCGGCAAAATAATGCCGCCGTTTACGAAATAAAAGTTCAAATAGCTTAGCGTCAGACGCTGCTCTTCAAAGAACGTTAGAGGAGGCTGCTCGATCTGAATAATTTCAAAAGAACGTCCTTTAGCATCCGTCGCATTTCGAAGAATTTCTAAATTCTCCTGAGTAATCGCATAGTTCGCATCAGCCGGATCGTTGCAAACCTGTAAAATGATTTTGCCTGGAGCCGCGAAGCAAGCAATATTGTCGACATGACCGTCCGTTTCATCGCCGTCCAGCCCTTTATTCAGCCAGATGATTTTCTCGACGTTGACGAAGTTTTTCACATACTCTTCGATTTGTCCACGGCTTAGGTCTGGATTGCGATTCGTGTTCAGGAGACATTCCTCGGTTGTCAAAAGCGTACCTTCTCCATCTACATGAATGGAGCCGCCTTCCATGACGAGCGGAGCGTCAAAACGTTTCACACCATGATGCGCCAAAATTTGCGGAGCCACGTTATCATCAAGATCCCATGGCGCATATTTGCCGCCCCATGCGTTAAATGTCCAATTCACAGCTGCAATTTCCTGCTGCTCATTCAACAAGAACGTAGGTCCGTTATCACGGAACCAAGCATCGTTATGCGGAATGATCAGAAAATCAACGTTTGTCACATCGAACATTGCCTTAACTTGCTCAGCATCAGCAGGGTTCACGATCACCGTCACAGGCTCGAATTCAGCAATGGCCTTAGCCAAATCTGCATAGCCTTTTGATACAACCGCATGATCCTCCGGATAAACCATCGAAGATTGAACGGGCCAAGAAATAAATGTACGTTCGTGTGTTGTCCACTCTGCTGGCATTCTATAGTGTAAATCCTTAGGTTTCATCTCATCCATCTCACTTTATATAAATTTGTTGGCAGGCATATGAAGGGCAAATATTAAAGTCAAATGCACCGTCTTTCATCATATACCAAAAGGAGCTTAGGCTCAATGTACATAGGTTTACAAATTTAGCAATCGTTTAAAAACCAATTTGCTCTGCCCTGCATATTTTGTTTGCTTTTAATGAACATTATATATGGCTTTAACACGCAACCAAATGAAAGGGCGGATTACATTGGCAACTGTTTTACACATCACAGCACATCCCCATGACCACCAAACATCATTCAGTATGGCTGTAGGAAAAGCCTTTATTGATACCTATCGGGAAGCCAACCCTAATGATGAAGTTATCCCTTTGGACTTGTACAGCATTCAATTGCCGCACATTGATGCCGACGTATTCAGCGGATGGGGAAAGTTACGAGGCGGTCAACAGTTCTCAGATTTGAGCAAGGAAGAACAAACCAAAGTAGGTCGACTCGGCGAAATAACGGATCAGTTTGTAGCAGCGGATAAATACGTATTCGTAACGCCAATGTGGAACTTTTCTTTCCCACCGCTTATGAAAGCCTATATCGATGCTATTTGTATCGCTGGCAAGACGTTCAAGTACACAGAAACTGGCCCTGTAGGCTTGTTGCCTGACAAAAAAGCGCTGCATATCCAAGCAAGCGGCGGCGTTTATTCGGAAGGACCTGCTACCTCCATGGAAATGGGACATCGCTATTTAAGTGTCATCATGGCATTCTTCGGCATTACGGATTTCCAAGGAATTTTTGTTGAGGGAATGGCTCAGTCACCCGACAAGGCTCCGCAAATTAAAGAGGACGCGATTAGCCGTGCGCAAGCATTAGCCAAAACGTTCTAGCAAATGATAAAAGCTAAGTAAACCTTTTAGAGTCTACTTAGCTTTTTTATTATTTCGTCTTTTTTCCACGATATTGACCCGTCCGCAATTCCAAGATATAGGCCTCAGAATCCGGCATCCGCTCATCCTTCGCTTGCTGGACAGCGAGTTCAATGTCGTAAGGCACTCTCACATGCTGAATATTGAACGCTGCGGGCTGTTTACTGTGGTAATTCCCCTCAAGAATGGCATAAGAAGCTTGTGTTAAATCCAGCGGATTCCCTACGCTTCCTGTATTGAAAAGCATTTTACCCCTAATAACCTGCAAATAGGCGTTGTGAACATCACCATAGCCTGCAACGTCGGCTTGCAAAGGCTCCCCGCACAGGTCCGAGGACTCGAACATCGACATTCGGCTTTCTATCTGGTCCCATGGCTGAATACGTTCATATACGCTTCTTGGCGAAGCATGGAATAACCTCACGAACTTCCCGCTCATCCAAAACTCATAGCAAAAAGGCAGCCCTTTCAAATAAGTCAACCGTTCGCGTCCAAGCCTAGTCTGCTGCCAAAGTAAAACCGGATCTTCGGTAGGATTACCGATGAAATCATCCCAGTTTCCCATGATGACCGTATTGCAAATTTCCCGCACATGATCAACAACGAGATACGGATGCGGCCCTTTTCCTACTAAATCCCCAAGACAAATGATCTCCGTAACATGTCGATGCTGAATATCCTTCATAACCGCTTCGTATGCAGGCATATTACCATGGATATCTGAAATAATGGCTAGTTTCTCCAACAACCCACACCTGCCTTTATGCTAAGATTATTCGTTAAGTGAAATTGTTGTTTCTACCTTGCCAGCTCTGCTCACCAGAAACGGATACATGAGGTACAGTCCAACAACATACAACAAGGCAGCTATATAAACAGGAAGTAAATGAACGAAGTCCATATAGCCAATGTGAACATGTACCAGCAACCCGGCGGCGAACCCCGGAAGACCTCCCCAGAGAAACGTCCACCACAACCAGCTTTCGCCTTGGTTGACACCCCATAAAGCTGAAGCTGTAATCGCTACCGCTAATGAAAAGAGCGCTCCGCCAAATCCTGCTCGGTCATGAGCAATGAGCGGAATGATGTGATCGTTCCAAGCAGCAAGCTGCTGGACTGTCAGGCCGAGATAGGCTAAATCTGTCGGTACGAACACGGTAGTGATACCGACGAAAGATATCATCAAGCCTCCGATTGCTAAACCAAATCCGAGTACAACGAAGCAGCATTGCCCCCACTGCGCTCTAAGCCAAACAGAATCATTCAGCACGCCTGGCTTCTTACGGGAGGGATAATCTTTCAATCCGCGCAAGGTCAGCAGCAGCATCGGCAGCAGCACGGCCGCTGCTGCGGCATGAAGAGGATCAAAATAACCATAGCCGAGATAAAGGAAAAAGCTGCTGAAACCTACTGCACACGAAGTCGTTACCGCAGTTCGCGCCCAGTGAAGCCCGCTTCGTAAGCCATGACGAGCCAGCTGATAATAAAAGATGCCTATCGAAATCATCGTTCCCGCTAAAGTAATGCGGTCATGGGACATGAAATGTATAATATGCCCATTAAAATGGTTTATGACACTTCGGCTCACGCCAAGAAAAGTTTCGTCGTAAGGCAAGAGGACGCTTGTGGACGCAATGAGCCATGCGAGTACACCACCAATCATCATGCCGATACCCAGCAGGCTCATCCAGCCCCAATTGGCCCAAAACGAAGGCGGCTGGGGCTCAGCTGTTTGCCTGATGCGATCATGAATGATCGCTTCATTGATTCGCTTGGGCTGCCCTGGCCCCGCGTACACCAGCCCGCTGTGCAGCTGGACGCTATTCGCTCCAGCAGCCAACAGCTCTAGTGCATCCTGCGGCTGATGAACGCCGCCGGCCGCGACAATCGTGCTCCGCTCGCCAAGCGACTCGCGGAGCAGCCGAACCTGGCTCAGCTGCGCCCCGAGCGCCTCCGCACCGCCGCCGACGCGTTCGCGGCGGGTGCCCGGCTCGCGCAGCGCTTCGCCGACGACGACACCGCTGAAGCTCTCGGCGGTGTCGGTGAGTTCACGCAGCATCCCGATGGGAGTTGGCTGCGGCAGGTAGAGCAGCAGCGGCTTCCCCGGGGCCGCTGCTTCTGCTATAAGGCGTACCTCGCGGAGGTACGCTATCGCTTCATCCGGTGGCCAGCCTTCGGCGAGGCCATCGATGTAGAACCCCGCCGCGTACGGCGCCAGCTTCGAGAGCAGCTCCTGCTGCTCGAACAGCGCCTCGCGCGGCAAACTGCCCGGCATCGGCCGCAGCCGCACGAAGTGCGGCAGGCGATGCCCCGTGCCCTTGCGCAGGCGCTGGACGATCGCGTCCGCGCCGTCATTGACATAGCCATCGGGGTACACGATGGCTTCCTGCACCACGTCGCGCTCAATCGGCGCGTCGTTATGCACTTCTCGGACCGTCACAGGTCCGATCTCGATGAAGCCGAACCCGAACTGGGCCAGCGCCTTGTGCGCGGTCCCGTGCGGATCAAGCGTGCCGCTTAGACCGATGGGACACTGAATCGGCACCCCCGCCAGCTCATCCTCGAGAATCGGCGACAGCTCCATGTGACCCATTGTTTTGATCACGAACGTTCCGCCGGGAATGCGGCTTAATCCGCCTATCGACCCGAGGGTAAAGTTCCTTGCAATCTTAGCTGGCAGCCGAAATAATAAAGGCCGAAATATAGCGTGATAAGACCAGTCGGGCATCGAGAAGCTCCTATTCCTTATCGAGGTCATTCAATAATGAGCGACCACTGTTAGATGTTGGTTTTATCATGTTAAAAAAGACTGTCCTCAGCCATGATATGACTTTGAAACAGCCCAATTGTATATCTTCTTACTCATCATTATTTATCTTTTATAATTCCCAAACATTTCTAATCTTCATTATATAATATAAAAAACTTCCCTGACAAATATAATCAGGAAAGTTTTTTATATTTATATTTTTATGCCGTCTGGAACGATTTTATAATTTCAACTGTATGACGAATCTATGTGCACCTGCCTGCGGTATCAAGCGAATGCCGGTATCTCCAGCCGTCCAGCTTGCACCCTCTACTGACTCTATTTCATGATTGCCGCGTAAAATCAGTTCCCACTTCTTGTCTGTGCCACTAGCGTTAACAGAGATACTTCGACTGCTGCGCTCTGCGCTCACTACTAGCTCCGCCTCTCCCTTCGTGTTGTAAACGGTGGTTGATGCTGCACGTCCGTCCTCAAGTTCAAACACATGAAGGACAACGCCTTCAGCATAATCGTAATCCGGACGAAGATCATTATTACCGACAGCAATGATGCTGTTCGGTCTAACCATAAGCGGCAAGTTGAAATAGTCGTGCTGCTCGCGCAGCCAGCGGCCGCCTTCTACGACCGTCCCGCTCAGGAAGTTCGTCCAGCGTCCTTCCGGTAAGTAGTATTGCGCAGACCCCTGACCATTGAAAATCGGTGCTACGAGCAATGATTCACCGAGCATATATTGGCGGTCCAATTGATCACAGGCAGCGTCTTCGTTAAACTCTAGCACCATGGCACGCATCACGGGCAAGCCTGTTTGTACGGCTTCCACCGAAGCGCTGAACAAGTATGGCATCAGTGTCGATTTCAGCTTCGTGAAATAACGGAGCACATCACACGCTTCTTCATCGAACAACCACGGTACCCGATACGATTGGCTTCCATGCAATCTGCTATGTGAAGACAGCAGCCCAAATGCGGTCCAACGCTTGTAGATGTCAGGCGTAGCTGTATTCTCGAAGCCGCTAATGTCATGGCTCCAGAAGCCAAAGCCAGAGAGGCCTAATGACAAGCCGCCGCGAAGCGTTTCAGCCATAGAGTTGTAACTGGCCGAACAGTCTCCGCCCCAGTGCACTGGGAATTGCTGGCCGCCGGCAGTCGCCGAACGGGCAAACAGCATGGCTTCGTTCTTGCCTTTCGTCTCCTCTAGTACTTCAAATACGGCTTTATTATATAAATGCGTATAGTAGTTGTGCATTTTAATAGGATCCGAGCCGTCAAAATAAACAACATCGGTCGGAATACGCTCGCCGAAATCGGTTTTGAAGCTATCAACACCCATCTCTACCAAAACTTTAAGTTTATCTTTATACCAGCGCACGGCTGCCGGATTAGTAAAGTCTACAAGCCCCATTCCGCCCTGCCATCTATCCCACTGCCATACATCCCCATTTTTCGTTTTGACTAGGTAACCATTCTCCTTGCCTTCATCGAACAAATAGGATTGCTGCGCGATATAGGAGTTAATCCAGACGCAAATGTTAAGACCTTTGCTTTTCAGTCGCTGCAGCATGCCCTGCGGGTCTGGGAACACATCCTGATCCCACTGGAAATCGCACCACTGAAACTCCTTCATCCAGAAGCAGTCGAAATGAAAGACATGAAGCGGAATTTCACGATCTAACATGCCATCAATGAAGCTGTTCACTGTAGCTTCGTCGTAGCTCGTTGTAAACGATGTCGTCAGCCAAAGGCCGAATGACCACGCCGGAGGCAGGGCAGGTTTACCTGTCAGTGTCGTGTAATTTTGCAGAACTTCCTTCATCGATGCTCCGCCAATGATATAATATTTTAACGATTCGCCAGGCACGCTGAACTGGACCTTCGACACTTGCTCCGAAGCCACCTCATAGGAAACTCGTTCCGGATGATCGACGAATACGCCATAGCCTAAATTGGACATATAAAAAGGTATGTTTTTGTACGCCTGCTCGCTGCAGGTTCCACCATCTTCATTCCATAGGTCGACGACTTGCCCATTTTTCACAAATGGTGTAAATCGTTCGCCAAGACCATAGATGTATTCACCGACGCCCAAATCGAGCTGTTCTCTCATATATGTGCTTTGATCCTGCAATTTGATGTGACCCGGGCCTTTGTACCCGCTGCCAGTCAAACGTCTGCCTTCATACATAAAATGGGTGCTCCAGCCTTCATTTTTATGAATTTGCACGCTGAGCTTACCACTCGTAAAACTAGCAACTTCCTCGTCATTAACGACCCCAACTTGAACGTCGGCGCTTTCGTTTTTAACAAACTCCGGACCCTGATTCATCTTGCCGTTATGATGAATCAACTCTACACAGATCACATCCGGCATAGGAGACGTATAATTAACGGTTAAGATTGCTGTATTCAATGTATCTCCGCGCGTAATGATCTTCTTACAGGAAGCAAGAACCGTCAAGGTGTCCGGCTTGGTGCGAACATTGCGAATTTCTACCGGATAATTGAGCGTTACTCCTTGTCTGACATGCCAGTACCCATCCGTAAATTTCATATCTATTTCCTCCACCTATCGCACTTAATATTTTTTATATAAAACTATGAATTTATGATTGCAATTCTGGAATAACATGGACTGGTGAGCCGCCTTTTAGGGCATATACGAGATTCTGGGCAGCAACTTTCGCCATATTCAATCGGGTCGCAGGCGTGGCTGAACCGAGGTGCGGCAAGGTTACAACATTACTTAGCTTCAACAGAGGATGATTCGCATCAACCGGCTCCTGCTCGTATACATCCAGACCCGCACCGTAAATTTGATTATTCTGTAAAGCTTGAACCAGAGCCCGTTCATTTACGGTTTCACCTCGCGAAACGTTAATGAAAATCGCGCTTTTCTTCATCAAGGCAAATTGCGGCTCATCCATTAAATGCCTAGTTTGCGGTGTCAGAGGTGTCATCAGCAGCACGAAATCGGACGTTTGCAGCAGCTCCTCAAATGGACAATACTTAAGTCCCAGCCGCTGCTCCACATCTGGCTTGCGATTGCGGTTGTAGTACACAACATCCATGTTAAAACCAAGCTTTGCGCGGCGGGCAATCGCTTCGCCAATTCGCCCCATCCCGATTATGCCTAATCGGGCGTGATGGACATCAACCCCAAATAGTTCCGAATCCTGTCCCTTTTGCCACTTGCCAGCTTTCACGAATTGATCCAGCTCGGCTACCCTTCTGGCCGTTGACAATAGCAGCGCAAAAGCAAGATCCGCTACAGTTTCATCCAAAACATAAGGCGTATGAGTTCCCACAATGCCGCGTGCTTTGAGCGCTGTTACATCCAGATTGTTATAACCGACGGATAAATTACTGATGACCCGAATGTTCACGCCTGCGTTAAGGATGGCTTCAGTTATGGGAGTGCCTGTGACAAGCAAACCTTCAGCATCGCCCACCTCCTGAGCCAACTGTTCGCTTGTAATCGAGTCTTTCCCTTCCCATTTTCGAATCGCGCAGTGATCCTCCAAGTAAGTTAGGACTTCTTCGGGCAAGCTTCTTGCGATATAGACACGTGGCTTCATCAGATATTCCCTCCTATGTGATGGAACAATGTTTTAATCCTTCATAGAACCGGCCGTCATCCCGCCGACTACATATTTTTGCATCGATACGAAAATGATAATAATTGGAAATGCCGCCAATGTAGCGACAGCCATCAGGTTGTTCCATTCCGTTCCGTACTGCCCGATAAAGCGGTACAAGCCCAAAGTTAGCGGACGCACCGAATTTCCAGTTGTTAATGTCAGTGCAAAAATAAAGTCGCCCCATCCAAACAAGAAGCAAAAGACGGCAACCGTTAACAAGCCGGGTGTCACCAACGGCAAAATAATTTTGGTAAATGAAGTTAACTTATTGCAGCCATCAATCATGGCCGCTTCTTCTAGTCCGCCCGGCAAGCTCAGAAAGAAAGGGCGCAGCGTAATGATCGCAAACGGCAAAGCATGAATTAAATCGGCAAAAATAAGTCCGACAAAATTATCGGTCAAGTTCACCTTAGAAAACATCATATACAAAGGCATAGCCATCATAATTCCAGGCAGCATTTGAATGGAAAGCAATAAAATCATAATGACGGCCTTCCCTTTAATGGAAAGTCGCGCGAGCGCATAGGCTGCAGGTACTGCCAGCAAGAGAGAAAGAAGCATCGTTCCCACTGCGATAATGACACTGTTGCCGATATAGCCAATCATATCCTTGTTGTTGATGAAGTTATTGATATATGACTCAAGTGTCGGCTTCACAGGAAGGATATGCGGCGGATTGTGGTATAGCTCTGTAATAGGCGTAACTGAAGTCTTAGCCATCCAGTACACGGGAAATAAGAATACAATCATGATCAATACAGCAATGAAGGTTGCACCAGATGCTCTCCATCTTGAATAAACCATTAGTGAACCTCCTCTTTGTTCGACATTCTCAAGTACACAATCGCAATCACGATTAACATCAAGAACATGATCATCGAGACAGCTGCCCCTTGGCTGAACTCAAACGTCGTAAAGGAAAGCTGGTACGCATATATCGGCAGCACTGTCGAGGCCGTAACTGGTCCTCCTGCGGTCATAATGAACACCAGATCAAACACTTTAAATGTATATATAATTCCTAGCATGAAAAGGACAAGAATGGTTGGTCGCAAAAGCGGCAGCGTAATATGCCTAAACTGTAGAAAACGGTTCGCACCATCCAGTTTGGCAGCTTCATATAAATGTGTTGGCAAAGTCTGTAGACCTGACAACAGAATAATCATGTTAAATGGAATCCCGGTCCAAATATTCGCCACAATCGTCCCAAGCAATGCTGTGTTAGCATCACTAAGCCAGCTGATAGGTTTACTTATAAGCCCTAACGATTGTAAGAAATAATTGATCACGCCATAATCGCCGGAAAACATCCATTGAAAGATCGTTCCGGTGATAACCACCGGTAACATCCAGGAAAGCAGCATTAATGAACGAAACAAATTACGACCCAGAAATTTCATATTGAAAAATAAGGCCAATCCAAAACCGATTGCAAATTGAAAGAAAATGCTGAGAACGGTGAAAACCACCGAGTTCTTCATTGAAATATAAAATACAGGATCCTTAAGCGACTTGATGTAATTGCTCAAACCGATAAAGTGATGCTCGCCTTTTAAGTTGTATACATTGACATCTTGAAAACTGAGAGTGACGTTATACGCGATTGGAAAAATTACAAATACCGCCATAAAAACAAGAGCAGGCAAAACAAATAAATAGCTGTTCCAAGAGGAAAACCATTTGGCGCCTCTAGTTAATTGGGACATCATTTCTCCCCCTAATCTCAAAAGTAAAAGGGGATGCGG
Organism: Paenibacillus sp. V4I9; assembly: GCF_030817295.1. NCBI lineage: Bacteria > Bacillati > Bacillota > Bacilli > Caryophanales > Paenibacillaceae > Paenibacillus > Paenibacillus sp. V4I9. The sequence goes on along the minus strand of NZ_JAUSZE010000001.1, from coordinate 7,855,140 downwards.
TGTCTGTTGCATCCCCCTCATTTGGTATGACTATTGCCCAAGCTGCGGTTTTATTTTTGCGTCAGCATCTTTCACTGCTGCTTCCGGTGTTTTGGCGCCAGTAATGACTTCTTGCATCATAATTTGAATCGCTTCCGAAATTTTTGGGTAGCTCGGGCCGTAAGCTCTAGCCTTGGCTACTTTCATGGCATCTGCGAATATTTTCAGCTGCTTGTCATTTTGCCAGAATGGATCCATCAAGTAATCTTCGCGGCTGGGCAGACGGCCCGCTGCTTTCGCGAACTCCTTCAAACGGTCAGGCTCATTGGCAAATTTGACAATATCAAATGCGATATCTTTATGCTTGGAAGCAGCAGTTATCGCCCAGTTTTCTCCACCAAGAATCGTTCCGCCTTGTTTATTGGTCGGAAGCTCTACAACATCCCAATTCACTTTACCTTCTTTTCTTAATAACGGGATTTGCCATGGACCATTGATCATCATAGCAACTTTGCCTGTGGAGAATTGCACGACTGTGTCCGATTGCTTCTGGTTAATGACTTCTTTGGACATGTAACCGTTAGCAACCATATCCTTCAAAAGGGTGGCTGCTTCTATCGTCCCTGCGCTGTTAAAGTTCGGAATGTCGGAACCCGATTGATACATGAGCGGAAGGAATTGAAATGTGCCTTCTTCCGTTTTGACAGCAGTCATCGCAAATCCGTATACATCCTGTTTCGTCAGTTTTTTAGCCGCTTCCTTAAGCTCATCCCATGTTTTTGGAGAATTGACTCCTGCCGCTTTTAACATATCTACATTGTAATAAAGCGCTAGATTATTGCTTCCGACGGGAACACCATAGTTTTTGCCTTTATACATCGTTGAGGACCACGGTCCTGAGAAATATTTATCTGCTTGGCCCCATTCTCCGACTTCCTTCGTAATATCAGCAAGTATGCCCGCTGCTGCGAAGGCTTGGTGATCTGGATTGTCGATCCATACAATATCAGGAACCTGATTTCCCGCCGCACCAAGAAGCAGCTTATTTTTAATATCAGCAAAAGAAATAAAAGTACGCTCGATTTTGACATTTGGATGAGCAGCCTCATAATCAGCAATCGTTTTCTTTAATGCGCCTTGCGTAGCCTCGCTGGTCATGGAATCCCACCATTGAATCGTGACCTTCTCGCCTGAACCCGTCGAACTCGAAGCAGTTGCCCCCGGAGCCGTTGTAGCTGAAGATTTGGACGCATCACCGGTTGATGATTTTGGTGCGCATGCAGTCGTCAGGACTAACAGCGTAGACATTGCAAACATGACAGCCTTTACATTTCTAGACATCGTTTATTCCCCCTAAAATATAGTTGTAGTTTGCAGAGCTGCAATCGATCTCATACATGCGAAAACGAATGCTGCAATATGCCGAAAATCATGTTGGAGAAACCCCTGAATTTCCATCAACAAAATGATGTACGTACATCATTTTGTCGTAAAAAGAAAACGTTATTTTCTTTGATACAAATCAAATATAATAACGTGCATTCTCCTTGGTAGCCAATTCCAGCTTGGTGATGTTCTCTTTTACATTTACTTTGTCGCCGGTGACCAAGTGGTCAAACATCGATTTGACCGTTAAATACCCTTGATTAACCGGGTCTTGGCAAATCGTTGCGGTAACAACGCCTCTTCTCATATATTGATAAATTTCTTCGGTCATATCATGACCAACCAATGCAATAGGCTTTGATAAATTCGCATCAGCCAAATGCTTTGCGACCACATGCAGCCTGGCACTGGATACATAAATACCGTCAACCTGATGGAAATAATCGATAAATGAGTCAAGCGAGTCGTAATCTTCCTGCTGCAGTTTAAGCGGGCCGCGTAATTCGATATGATCGTAATCGGCGACAACCTCGCGAAAACCCGTTATCTTTTGCTGCATTTGAAAGTTCGTATAAGACATGATCAAACCAACCTTCGTCTTCTGGCCGATGAACTTACACAGCACATCCGCTGCCAGACGACCGGCAATTCGGTAGTCGCACCCTACATAAAACAGCCGTTTACTTAATGGAGAATCGCTGTTAAAGGTGCAAATCGCAAGGCCCTGATCCACTCCGTAATCAATAATATCAGCCATTTCCTGAGGGTCATTGGGTGATAACGCGATTGCGTCGAACCGTCCGGAATCAATGAGCTGCAGAACCGTTTTCTTTTGCTGCTCCAAATCGTATTTTTCGGAACGGACAATGTGCACATGCAGACCATAATCACGAAATTCATCTATAGCGATTTGGACACCCTTTTCTACCTGTTTCCAAAAGTATTCGGGAAGCTCCGGAAAAACAATCGCCATGGCATATTCGTTCTTGCGAGACAAAAAGCTGGCTGATTTGTTCGGCGTGTAATTCAACTCTTTAATTTTGTCCATCACCTGTTGATAGGTTTTAGGTTTGACATTTCCCCTGTTGTTTAACACTCGGTCAAGCGTGGCAACGGAAACACCGATTTGCTTGGCCAATTCTTTGACCGTTAACCGTCTGCTTTGATCCATTTCATTACCTCTGTCTAACGTAATAAATTTGTTTCGTCCCCGTTTACGTCATTATCATACCAAGCCATAAATAGTCTGTCAACGCTTTCATGATGTTTTATCTTAAATTTTTGATTTACGTACATCATTTTATTCGGATACAGACACAGACTGTTGCTTTTTCCTGTGATCTTAATCACATAATCCCCCTATCTCTGTTAGCTATACTTGGTTCATCAACTAAATCTAATAAAGGTGAGGCGATCATATATGCTGAGCGAAAAATCAATCAAAATCATTAAATCCACTGTCCCGGTACTGGAAGTCCACGGTATAGCCATCACGAAAAGGTTCTATGAGATGTTATTCACGGCGCATCCTGAGCTGCTGAATATGTTTAACCATGCCAATCAGAAGCAAGGCAGGCAGCAGACCGCTTTAGCCAATGCGGTATATGCCGCAGCTCTTCATATCGATCGACTGGAAGCTATTCTCCCTGCTGTAAAGCAAATTGCCCATAAACATCGCAGTCTTGGGGTGAAAGCTGAACATTATCCGGTCGTAGGCCAAAACTTGCTTGCCGCAATTAAAGATATACTCGGTGACGCGGCAACCGACGAAATCCTGCAGGCCTGGGGTGAAGCCTACAATGTTATCGCGGATGCTTTTATCAGTGTTGAGGCTGAGATGTATGATGAGTCTAAGACAAAAGAAGGCGGTTGGGCCGATTTCAAGCCTTTCCGAATTGAGCGGAAGATCAAAGAGAGTGATGTGATTACATCCTTCTACCTAGTACCTCAGGATAGGGGAGCTCTTGCGGCATTTGAACCGGGACAGTATATCAGTATTAAAGTCCAGATCCCCGGTGAGGAAAATACCCATATTCGGCAATACAGCCTCTCAGATGCTCCCGGGAAACCCTACTATCGAATCTCAGTTAAACGGGAAGATGGCATTTTGGCGAAACAACCTGCAGGCAAGGTTTCGATGTATCTACACGACCAAACTGAAGAAGGCAGTGAACTTTGGCTATCTGCACCTGCTGGAGATTTCACATTAGATCAAAAAGATACCCGACCTGTCGTGCTAATTAGCGGCGGTGTTGGACTAACTCCGATGGTCAGCATGTTGAATACGTTAGCGGAAACGAACCCGAATCGACAGGTGACGTTTATCCATGCCGCTCAAAATGGCCAGCTCCATGCGTTCCGGAAACAAGTTGAAGATCTTTCCCAGCAGCATCCACAATTAACCGTTTACTGGTGTTATGAGAGACCGACAGAGGTCGATAAAGCGAGCATCTCTTATCATAAAGAAGGCTATGTGGATCTAGCTTGGCTCCAAAACGTGGTGCCTACCCCTGCTTCAAGCTTCTATTTCTGCGGTCCTATCCCGTTTATGAAAGGAGTGAACGGATCGCTCCGTGAATGGGGAATTCCAGCCGAAGATATTCATTATGAGTTTTTCGGACCTTCAGGCAGTTTATAAGCGTGTATGCCATTCAATTTTTATCGGACTCGGATTGATGCTGCACTTTCACAGCTTTCTCCCTCAGTAGACGATTAACCGTTTCCCGGCGAAGCCCGATGAACTGACCGATTTCCTCCTGCGTCAGCACGTCTGTCAGCTTCGACGTACCCAGGTAGTTTTGGAACCAGCTTTCGAGCTTCATCAGCTTGGCAGCGGGAGCCATTTCCGTCAGTTGATCAATACGCTGCTGCATCATGCGCAGTTTATCCTGTAATTGACGCGCAATCGTGCGAAAATGCTCCGGGCTGCGCTCCAGCTCCTCATACCACTGCGCAGCAGGAAGCACCTCTATGTCACAAGTGACAAGCGCTATCGCAGTACCGTAGTAAGGACTTGGACTAATGAGCGAGTGATGTGGAATCGTCTCGCCTGGAACAATAATATTCACGAGTGTCGTATTCCCATCCTCATGAGCACGGACAATTTTCAAAAGACCGGTTAGGAGCTGGTATAGTGGACCCGTGTCTCCTTGGCGGAAAAGTATTTCTCCTTTGTGCAGTTTCATTTTTATTCTCCTTCATATGAAAAAAAAGCGACAGCATTCACTACACTGCTGATCGCTTTTTTTATGATTGCTAGCTGCTGACCAGCTACATCTCTTTTTTTAACGGCTCCAGCTTCGTGCGAAGCGGCGTAAGTGCCATTGTCAATCTGGCAACCCAATTCAACTGCTCCACCTTGCCAATGAGCCAAATCGATCCTATCAGCCCCAAGAGAGAAACGAGGACAGCTGTAGGCAGCGCCCAGAATGAGACCGGATGCGCAAAAAATGGAATGAACGAAACGGCCAAAATCGGGGCCGCGTTCCATTTGAACCACTGGATGAGAGAGATGGTAAGTATGGCTGTTATGAAAAATGATATGGCGCCGTGGCTTATCGCATACATGCTGCTGCCGATTGTCACTGCAACGATAGCACCCATCGTGATGCGTCCTATGTCCTTAATTTGGTCCACACGGTGCATAAAAAGAAAGCTGAATGCCCCAAGCGTTGGATAAAACACCATCTTCATTGATGGGAAATGGTAGGAAGCCCAGTAAGCTCCCATGAGATAGCAGCACATCACTAGTGAACGTAGAAACATCGTTGGTTCCAGTCCTTTGTTCTCGAATTTTTGGCACTTTTCTCATTGTACAAAAGTGACCATCCTTCGGTCAATCATATGGCTGTAATTCCCACTAGCTTAGTTCCGATCAACCGAAACCGTTGTCTCCACGAAAAATGTGGCCACCGCAAAAGATGCCGCCCCGAGCACTGTCGACCGATCGCTCAGCTCGCTGAACGCCACTTTCAGCTGCTTGCGCGGATGCGGCAGGGAACGCTTCTCGAGCAGGGCCAGCAGCGGTTTCATCAGCCATCTCTCGGCACTTGCTAAGCGGCCGCCGAGAATAATATATTCGGGATTGTATCCGTTGATAATATTAACTACGCCTACACCGAGATAATAACCAAGGCGCTCAAAAAGTGCGATCACCGTCGGATCTCCGGCTTCGGCTTTGCTCAGCAAAATCTCTAGATCCACAGCGTCATCGTTAAGCTCGCGGCGCGCCTGCGTGAGGAGCGCGTGCTCCGACGCATACAGCTCCCAACAGCCCATGCTGCCGCAGCTGCACTTGGGCCCATCGTGCTGGATCGAGAAGTGCCCGATCTCACCTGAGAAGCCAGTCGCCCCGCGGTACAGCTCGCCCTTAATGATGATCCCAGCACCGATCCCGATGCCGATCGACACATACACCAGATTCGCCGTGTCTTTACCGGCTCCGAACTGTTTCTCCCCCACAGCTCCTGCGTTCGCTTCATTATCAATAACAACCGGAATGTTGAACGTCTCCTCGATTTGCTGCTGCAAAGGCACGTTTTCCCACCCAAGATTCGGCGCGAACAGCAGATTGCCGCGCTCATCACAAATGCCCGGCACTCCGATGCCGATTCCTATAATACCGTAGACGCTCTCCGGCGCGCTTTCGATCAGTCCGCGGATAGTCGTTTTCACCAGTAAGACGACCTTCTCGACAGAAGCATTGTCATGCTGCACTCTTACTTCGCGGATGATCTTACCGCTTAGATCCGTCAGCACCGCGAGAATATCATTAACCCCTAGGTCTACCCCGATGGCATAGCCAGCCGTTCCATTAAAAAGCAGCATCATCGGCTTGCGCCCACCGCTTGATTCACCAACGCCAATCTCTTCGACGACACTGCTCTCGATCAATTCGTTAACAAGACTCGACACTGTCGCCTTTGTCAGCCCTGTAATTTCTGCAATCCGTGCGCGGGATATTGGAGAATTCGTGCGAATATGGTGTAATACGATGGATTTATTTATTTTTTTTACGAGATTCAAATCGCCTGTTTGCTTCATGTTTGCCCCCACACTGCTCTAATTGCTTGTCTCTCTTTTCTAATGAACTGATTTTAACATGAAAGACATTTTCACGCACCAACTAAGTTTGTTTAATGAATTTACAAACTATTCATTTGGTGCTATGATGACTGCATAAGCATTTATCCCTTAATTTATGGAGGCTGAATTCATGAGCTACTTTGACAACATTCAACCGATTAAGTACGAAGGCCGCACATCGACGAACCCGCTATCTTTTAAATTTTATAATCCTGATCAAGTTATTTTAGGCAAAACCATGCGCGAGCATATGCGTTTTGCAATCGCTTACTGGCACTCTTTTTCCGCCAACGGCTCCGATCCTTTTGGCAGTGGCACAGCGATCCGCGCTTGGGATCAATACTCCGGCCTTGAGCTGGCCAAAGCTCGCGTTGACGCTTGCTTTGAGCTGCTGAACATTCTGGATGTCGACTACTTCGCTTTCCATGACCGCGATATCGCACCTGAGGGCAGCACACTGCAAGAAACGAACAAGAACCTCGACGAGATCGTTGCTCTAATCAAAGACAAAATGAAATCCAGCGGCAAGAAGCTGCTCTGGAACACTGCTAATATGTTCACCAACCCGCGTTTCGTTCATGGTGCTGCTACGACGAATAATGCAGACGTATTTGCTTATGCAGCTGCCCAAGTGAAGAAAGCCTTGGATCATGCCAAAGAGCTTGGCTCGGAAAACTACGTTTTCTGGGGCGGACGCGAAGGTTACGAGACTCTGCTTAACACAGACCTCGGCCTGGAGCTTGATAACCTTGCTCGCTTCCTGCACATGGCGGTTGATTATGCCAAAGAAATCGGCTACGACGGTCAATTCCTGATCGAGCCTAAACCAAAAGAGCCATCCAAGCACCAATACGACTTCGATGCGGCTACGACGCTGTCTTTCTTGCAAAAATACGACTTGCTGCCGTATTTCAAATTAAACCTGGAAGCGAACCATGCCACGCTTGCTGGTCACACCTTTGAGCACGAGCTTCGCGTCGCGCGCATCAATGGTGTCCTTGGTTCCATCGATGCGAACCAAGGCGATCTGCTGCTCGGCTGGGATACCGACGAGTTCCCGACAGACCTGTACTCAACAACACTCGCGATGTACGAAATCCTCTTGAACGAAGGCGGCATCGGCCGCGGCGGCGTGAACTTCGACGCCAAGGTTCGCCGTACTTCCTTCGAGCCTATCGATGTCGTCTACTCCCACATCGCAGGCATGGACGCCTTCGCTCGCGGCTTAGAAGTCGCTGCCAAATTGATCGAAGACCGCGTATTCGATAACATCCTCGACACGCGCTATGCTTCCTTCCAATCCGGCATCGGCGCCGACATCGTGTCCGGCAAAGCGAACTTCAAAACGCTTGAAGCTTATGCGCTTGAGAACAACAGCACCATCGTGAACCAATCCGGTCGTTTGGAATTGATTAAGGCGACGGTTAACCAATACCTGATTAACACTTAATTCGTGAAAAAGCCCGTATAAGCCGTTTTCTTGGCTTAGCGGGCTTTTTCTCTCGGAATCCATCGTCATATATGCTCATTCGAGCTTGCCGGATGAAAGAATCCATATTCGCGGTCGAATGATGTTGTAGAATGTGCAACAATTGCTGCCTAAATCTCGCCTCTCTCCCTTCATTAAAAATAGCCTTTGGGCGTTTGAATTGTTGTATAAATTACAACATTGGTAACCGCTAACTTCTGATTATCCCTCGGAATAAATGGAAAAGATCTCTGATCGAAGAGATCAGAGATCCAGAAAGCTAGAAGCACAAGCCTACCTTTTCTTAGGCAACCTTTTTATGAAAAATGAAGTTCGCAGCTTCCATCCTAACGACGATGTCCAGAGCGGCAATTTGTTCATATGCGGCAAGCAGCTTCTCGTGCTTCGGACATCTTAAGCTGAAGCACAAGTGCATCATTGGGGTATTCCCTTGTACGAGGGAAGATTCGCTTCCTGGCATCATCTTTAGATTGGTGACTTGGATACCCTGTTCCCCAAAACGGGAGGTAACCAAGCTGAGGAAGCCGGGATGTTCATTGATCATGATCTCTATTTCGTGAGTTCTACGATGCCTTAAGAAATGTTTCTCCCACTTATTCAGGAGATACAGACTGATGAGTACTAAAAAAGTGCATACCAACGCCCCGGTAATAAAGCCTGCACCTACGCTCAAACCGATAGCCGCTACCAACCAAACAGAAGCGGCGGTAGTCAACCCTTTTATAACACTGCCGTTTCGTAATATTGCACCTGCACCAAGAAAGCCGATGCCGCTGACAACCTGTGCAGCCAATCGAGACGGGTCTATACGGACGTTGGGTTCATTTACAAAGTCAGAGAATCCATACTCCGACAGCAGCATAATGGTGGCGGAGCCTAAACAAACTAAAATGTGAGTACGAAAGCCTGCCGCATGATTGTTCCATTCCCGTTCAAGACCGATCAAACCGCCCAGAACGACCGCCAACACCATTCTTACGATTAAATCAAAATGACTAATTTGCCATACACTGCTTACAGCCGTCATTTATGCATCACTTCAAGCGGCTGCGCCAGCCATCGCTTCAGCTTCACAACTTCTGCTCCTGCCAGCATCATAATACCGACCCCGTGGTTGTCATTCTTTACGGTGAGCAGATCTTTCTTATAATAATCAGCGGTAAAAGCATACCGCGAGCCGCTGCAAACGCCATGCACGTTGCCCTGAGCGTCGATGGCCAGACGGGTCAAACCGTCCCATGCCTTCAGCGAAGCATGGATAAACCGACCTGGCTCCTTGAGCCAGCCGAATCGCACGCCTCTCGCAAAGGCATAGGCGAACATCGCGGTACACGAGGCCTCTTGATAGGCGTCGGGATCGTTCAAAACCTGATGCCACAGCCCGCTTTCAGCTTGCAGGTCGGCATATCCCTCGCACAGCTCGTTAAAGAAATGCACTAACTCCGGGCGAGCTTCATGCTCTGCGGGTAGAACCTCCAGCACTTCTGTCAGCGAGAAGAGTGTCCATCCATTCCCACGGCCCCAAGGAATACCAGTAGCCATACCGTATTTAAAATCAAATACATGCGACATGATGCGCTGATCCGGCATGTATAAATACTTGCGGAATAACAGAAATTGCTTCGCTGCTTCATCCAGTGCCCCGCTGTTGCCGGTTATCCCCGCATAGCGGCACAGGAACGGTGCGCTCATGTATAAGTCATCGGCCCACATCGTATTTTCCGAATATTCATCCTGACATATCCGATAGAAGGCACCGTCTTCCTTACGCTCCAACCGAACGAGTATGAAGTCGGCAATTCGCTGCGCTATCGGCAAGAAGCCCGGATCCTTGTCTTCCTGATAGGCTTCCAGCATAGCGGAGCCAAAGGAACCGCAGTTATCCAGCATTTTCATCATAACCAATTGCTGATTGATCGCCGGGAACCCATACTTCTCTCGATCCCATAAGGAGTATGCGAACATGTCTGTGCAGCTTTGAACATGATCGAGGGCATACCCAATAATATCAGACCGCTCCAGTAACCGACCTGCTTGCAGCAGCCCATAAATGGTTACGCCAAGCGGATAATCCCAACGGGCATAATTCGTGACGTTACCGACGGTCCATTTATTACTCAGCATAGCATTCTCATAATAAGGACGTATCCAGGCGTCTGGACGGTCTAACTGCCAGTAGGTTTTGTCGCCCGCAGCACCAGATTCTGAATCTTTAGCATAGATGCGATCAGTTCTGACTAATTCCTCATACGCTAGCTCAATTCTTGAATCCAGTGGCCCAACATAGAACCACGGCTCAGCTGAACCGTGAACCTTCTGAGGAGCGCTAAAGGGGACAACCTTTCCCCTAACATAGGCATGCAGCGTGAAGCCCCACGCGTTATTTCCACAAATACTGCGAATCAACAGATCATGTTTGCCAAAGGAAAGCGGCACCTCCACCTGAAAGCTGCCTTCTTCCGCGAGCTCCAATACCTGCCTCCCATCCAGCCAAACGGTTAACGGACCTGCCGTATGACCCTTCAACAGGCAGGATTCTTCACCTGAGCTTACTTTGTTCAGCTTCGTCCACGCGTACGCCTGCTTACCAGGCTGTAAGCCGAATAAACGCTCGCAAACAGGCTTCGCAGGCTCACTCTCACTCCACTCACAGGTCGGCAGCCAGCGAAGCCCGTACTCTTTCTCTGACGCCAAACCATCTGGCAGCGGCCTACCCTCGAATAGATCGGTGTCTACCGGAGCAGAGTACACCCATCCCGCCTGACCACTCCTTTCAGCAAACGGAGTAAGCACATTCAGAATCCGTACCTTGGCTTCATCAGATCCGAACAAGCAGCCGAAGCCTGCCGCCGTATGCTTAGCTTTGATAAAAAGTCGGTTCCAGCCTTTCACAAAGTTCAGATTAAGCTTAACGCTTGCATCTGGCTTAATTTCATCTATTACGTTGGAGCGATAGGTACGCTCATCATTGAAATAGAACTCAATTGGCCCCAAACAGCGGAACAACACATCCAGATTTCGTTCACCATCGCTCCATACTAAACCATAGGCATATGAAAATTGACCGGGTCTTGCTTCGGGAAATCTTCGCCCCAGATTAAAATCAAACATCCCTTCCTCGTTCTGCAAAATACCAGATCGGTAAAAGGCCCGAAAAGCAAACGGAACGGGTGGATTAGCCCCGATGTAGCGGTCCGCAAGCACCTTCAATGTTCGGTTATCATCGTCTCCTAAGCGGGACTGTATACTCTCTTGTTCATTAAAATAAGTCGTCATCTCCGACCTTCCTTTCTACAGTAGGCGAACCGTAAATGTCCGGTCGAACGGCGTCACCAAGTTCACATGGACGTATTTGCAGCCGGTTGGATGTTGATCTTCACGAAGCACAGGCAGCAAATGCTCGTAGGCGCCTGTTGAAATCTCTATTGCATCTTCATCCACTTCATATTTCACAGATCCGTTTTTCAAGAAATATTTTCCTGACTCGGCTTCAACGAGATCACTGCCGCTAACTGTACCCTCATCTCCCAGAATAAAGGATAACTGCGTGAAAACATCTTCTCGCTCATCGGAAAGGATACGAATCGTCCATTCCGCGTCTCCTTGTGTAATTTCTGCTTGAAACTCAAGGGTTTGCAGATGTGTCATCGGCCTATGCTGATGCGGAAGCAAGTACCAAGGACTGAGTGTCGATCTCTCCGCTGACTCCGGCAGAAATTGACGCGGAATCGGTCCGTTATATCCTTTTTCTAATACGATTCCTAGCTTATAAACGCCTTCCTCCGCAGTTAGATGTGCGAACTTCACAATCCCAGGTGAGAAAGATGTAGACAGCTTGATGCCCAGCAGCCTTACTTTGCCATGGCGAAGGGAGAAGAATGACGGCGTCAGCGGCATAATCGTGACGCTCTGGTCTAGCTCTCGAATGCGTACAAGCGGAGCGCCGAAGGCTAAGTGCATGCTGCTGTGCTCGATTTTCATATGGTGGCCCACGCCATCGATTTGCGTCAAATGCTCATTGATCGGATGGTGCTCATTGATAACTTGGACATAACGATCGGGAAGCGGAGTGCGCTCCAAATCAGAAATATCTGCTTCGGGATACAGCAATAAACCCAAGAGTGCATTGTTATTTACCGCTTCCGTATGCTTAATAAAGGTACCTGCATAGTCTGACATCGCAGCGAACAAAGGATCTTTATCATGCGCAGCCATTAAACGATAAATCAGGAAGTAAGTCGCCATATCAAACGTCTGCCCGAAATCCTGGCGTCCTGAATAATCCGTTACCACCTCACCAGACGGATGGATCAAATACACCATCATGCGCAGATTGCGGCGCACACATTCTAATAATTCTGGACGGTTTAGCACACGACCTGTGTGATATAAAGCGATATCGCTGACGGCATTATAGATGCCATTGCTACGCTCCGTCCATTCGCCGTCATGTGTGATATCCATACCTTCTGCCAACCATTCATCCGCTCTAGCTATCAGCTCAGGCATTTGGAAAATCTCATACAGCAATGAAAGTGCCGCTGTAATAACCCATCGATGATTCGGTGTATGACACCCGCCTGTCAGCATAGCGGGTATCGTACGCTCCAGGAAAAGCCTCAGCTTGGCGGAGGCAGGCTTCACAGCCGCCCAGTCATGCGCCTCAAGCAGTTGATAAATTTGTGTAATTCCACCTACGACAAAGGCTGTGTCTGGGGGGGAATTATAGTTTGTTGAACCTAACGATATCGTACCGTCGGCATGTTGACGGTTCAAAATAAAATCCGCTGCTTTATCGAATGCGGTCAAGAGTGTCTCATCCTGATAGTAACGTGAATCTGGATTAACTAATGCGGAAGCCCATACAGCCAAAACGCTCGGCGTGCTGAGATGATTGACACGGGCGATGCCCGTCTCATCAATAATTCCGCCAACATATTTCGATGTAGGATCCAGCACCTGCCGCTGCAGCATAGCTGCTGTATGTTCGTCATAAATGTGTACCAACTGTTTATAAGTAGCGTCCATGCTGATCACCTTTTAACCTTTCATAGCTGCAATTTTACTTGTAATAAGCTTGTGACTTTCGTCAATCTCGTCCGGCTGGCATACAGCCTTCAACTCATAGACTTTGACTTTGGCGAAATCAATCGCTTCAAGAAAATGATCAAAATATTGCAGATCTTTACTGTGTACGTAAGAACACCAATGATCAGACAGTTCTAGTGTTTCATGGATGTGTACGCCATAAATATAGCGTTTCACTTCCTGCAGTTCCTTCAGATTGTCATACAAGCCCATCCGATCCATCATCATGGCATGGCCGATATCGTACCACAAGTAAACCGGACCGCCTTTCAGGTTCTCGCAAATGGTCTTCGCCTCCATTAAGGTCGGCATCTGGTACGATCTTGAGCGTGTCTCAATGCCAATGGCTACAGACCATCCTTGTTTGGCTGCATGCTCGCTCACTTCCTCCAGACTGTCTTGAATCCGCTTGGTATAGAGCGGACTCAACCGCTCTCGTCTTTCGGACATGTCCTTCCACAGCTTTTGATATTCCGGTGAATCCTTCCCATGATCCCTGTACAGCTTTTTCAAATCCAAATCAATATTATATTCGAAAGGCACTTCGCCTGGATGTACGACAACGGCCTTCGCTCCATAGCGGTTCGCATATTCCATAGACCGGATCAACAGCTCTACGGATCGCTTGCGCTTCACCTCATCATCGAAACCAAGCATGACGGAATCTGTATCGTAATCTTTATCATCGATGAAAGGGAACACATTGTGTACACTGGATACGCCAATTTCTCCTTTTTCGATCATCGGCTCAATTGTCTTCATCATCTCTTCCGTCACGTTATAGTTCAATTCCACCTGACGAAAACCGAGCTCCTTGATCTCCTCTATCATGTCCCTTCCAATCGTATGCTTCTTAATATTCCAACAGGTAGAAAATGAGTATTCCCCTTTGTCCAACATGTTTGTTCCTCCTTTGAGCTTTGTTGACATCATTTCCCTCAAATGAAGAAAAGCCAGATTACCCTTATTTCTTTGCAGGGAATGATCTGGCCTTTCTACAAGGAATCCTCTTTATTCCACCAGGTCACTCAGCCTACATACAGCACCTGAGCGTGCCGATAAAGTCGAAGCTTCCATTAAACGGGTCAAATCAAGGGCTATTTGAATATTTTCGGAGGCTGTCGTTCCATATGTAATATGGGAGACCCATTGTTCAAAAGCCGAAGGGAGACTTGGCAGATCCATCACTTCTTGCCACCCTTTTGCTGCCTCGCCTTCCAGCTTAGCGCTGCGTATCAACAGTTTGTCATCTGTTCTGGTGTACATCAGGCTGCCCTTGGTTCCTTGCACCTCGATATCGAATTGAGAATAACTGTTCACGAAACCAGCTTCCACTATGCCTAGCGCACCGTTCGGATAACGTAAGATAGCTACCGCACTATCCTCTACCTCTCGCTCCGTGATATAACCGAAGCTTGCACTAACACTTTCCGGTAAGCCTAGGAATAGGCGTGTCAAGTACATCGGGTGGCAGCCAAGATCCATCAATGCCCCTCCCCCGCACTCCTCTAAGTTGAAGAAATGGGATGGGAGTGAACCATTCGGATTTTTCTCGGTTCGTAACGCGCCGTTATGAGCAAGCCGTATACGAACTGTTGTTATCGTTCCAAGCAGCCCCTCCTGAATGAAGTTGCGTGCTGCTTGCGTAAACCCCGTATACAGACGAGGAAGGGAAACCGTTAGCTTGACCCCAACCGTCTCAACCGCAGCCAATATCTCATTACATTCCTTCGTCGTGGTAGCTATAACTTTTTCTGTGAAGATATGCTTACCCGCTTTGGCTGCTGCGATGATGACGTCCCGGTGCCGATTCGTCGGCGTATCCACAATAACGGCATCAATATCAGGCTCTGCCAAAAGTTCATGCAAATCTTCGTAAAACTTAACGCCGTGCTCCTCTGCCTTCTGTCGTCCTCGTTCGGGAATTTCATCCCATACAGCCACGATTTCAGTACCCGGGTGCTCGGCAGCTAGACGTGCATAATCTTTTGCATGAACATGCCAAAAGCTCAACATCGCTACTCTAATCATGAAGGAATGGCCTCATTTCCGGTTATTTCAGTCAAAATAGACCGCTTTTCCCGTTCTATTGGATTCGTAAATTGCTTCAAGAATTTCGGAAACTACACACGATTGCTCTGGTGTTACAACGGGTTGTTTATCGTTGATTACGGCGTCAATCCATAGGCGGATTTCTTTATCCTGCATACTCTCTTTTTTGCCATCGTAGAAGTCTGCGCCTTTGGCTTCGAACTGAAGCTGGTTTACGTACAAACGACTATGGTTTTCACCATTAATGCGTAAGCCATCCTGCATGTCGGCTCCGCCTTCTGTACCGCAAAGTGTACATTTCGCTTCCTTCGTATCCAATGTATTCAAGGCCCAACTCGCCTCCACCATCACAGTCGCGCCGTTTTTCATCACGATCATCGCAAAGGCGGAGTCTTCCACTTTGAATTTCTCCGGATCCCAAGGACCCCAGGAATTAGCGGCATTTTCTTTCCGTGAAAGCTTATGATAAGCAGTGCCAAGCACCACCTTAGGTTCGTAGTTATTCATCATCCACAGCGTCAAATCAAGCGCATGTGTACCGATGTCGATCAGCGGGCCTCCGCCTTGTTTTTCTTCATCCAGAAATACACCCCAAGTTGGAACTCCACGTCTACGAACAGCATGCGCTTTGGCAAAATAGATCTCGCCCAGATCGCCATCTTCGATCACCTTTTTCAAATACTGACTGTCCGCACGGAAGCGGTTGTTGTAGCCGATTGTCAGCTTTTTACCTGTGCGCTTTGCCACCTCAACCATACGGCGAGCATCGGCGGCCGTTTTGGCCATCGGCTTTTCACACATGACGTGTTTGCCTGCTTCCATAGCTGCGATAGAAATCTCTGCATGCGTATCATTCGGGGTACAGATATGAACGACGTCAATCGAAGTATCAGCAAGAAGCTCATAATAGTTCTCAAACACCTTTGCTCCGGGAGCACCAAACTTCTCAGCTGCTTGCTGAGCGCGTTCAAGAGAGATATCAAAAAAACCAATAATTTCAACTTGCTCAATCTTGCTTAGGCTCGGTAAATGCTTACCTGTAGCAATACCGCCGCAGCCAATGATGGCGACTTTCACCTTGTTCATTTCTATTTCCCCCCATGATGTAATTCCATCGATCCGATGATACGAATAAAGAAAGAAGCTGGACATCCAAGCGTTGTCTGCATGGCAGGCAAACGCATATCCATGTCCAGCTCCTCCTTCAAAATCAGTTACTTCACTTGCTCCATTTGTTGTCTAGCAATTGTCATAATATCCTTGGCAAGGAACGCTTTATCTTTATTTTCCGCATACCATTTGTTCATAAAGTCTTCAAGCTGCTTGCCGCCGCCTTTATCCCATGCCGCTTGTGCGTCTTTAATGGCTTGTTCCGGGCTGTATTTCGCACCGCTGATGGTGGCCTTAACAAAAATGTCGGTTTGCTCTTTAAGAATTGTTGCGTTAATCGTTTGGAGATCAGCAGGATAGACCGGCATATGTTCCCCATGGGTCAATCCAGGGTATTGTCTTTGCGGATCGAAATAAATTTTCTGAAATTCTTTATACATGTCCGAACCGGCTTTCTGTTCAGGTACCGCAGTATTAAATCCGTTTAGAGTAAAGTTACACTTATCTGTTCCTGCAGAGTAGAACATTTCATAGTCTAAAGCATAGCCGACTTCATTTTTCGATTTCAATGGATCGATGGTCTCACGGCAGCCATTGGCGCTCTTCTTCCAATGTGTCCCTTCGTCACCGTTAATAACCTTCAAAGCGGTTTCCGGTTTCATCATGAAGTCAAGATAGCGACCGACAGCTTCCGGCTCCTTCGCCTTGGCGTTCACAACCGTCGTCATTTGCACTGGATTATCTAAAACACCGGTAAATGTCCCCAGCGGTGATTTCGGATAGCCTAACGGAGCAATTTCCGCACTTGCCACATTTTTCTTCAGCGTAGCAAAGTCGTTCATAACAAAGTCATACATGCCGCCGGAAAATTTAACGTAAATGCCGATTCTGCCGTTCAGGAAGTCTTGTTTGGCCTTGTTGCCGTCTTTATCATTGATATAATCTTTATCGATAATGCCCTCGTCATAGAGCTTCTTCTTGAAGGTCAGGGAGGCCAGCTGATTGTCCCACAGAGGGATTATTTTTCCATCCTTAGTTCCCCAGGCAATCAAATCCTTGGACGAATTTTCACCGAAAATCTCGTTGATGGCTTGTTCAGAATAGTAGCTCATGTTCATCCCGTACGTATCTTTCTTACCATTGCCGTCAGGATCTTGTTCAGCAAATGCCTTGGCTACTTTCATTAGCTCTTCCGTTGTTGTCGGCATGCTCAAATTCAGCTTTTTCAACCAGTCGGTACGAATTATTAACATGTGCTGTAGGACTGCTTCTTTTACTTTACCGACTTCATATATCTTGCCGTCCGGCTTCGTTCCCGCTTTCTTCAACTGAGGATACTGGTCCAGCAGCTTCTGGTATTCAGGCATGTATTTTAAGATGTCGTCAATGGGAAGCAGCTGCTTTTGATCGTACAGACTGTTACGGAAAGGCGTGTTGTACTCGGTTTACTATATCAGGCGCAGAACCGGAGGCAAAAAGAACATTCAATTTTTTCGTAGACTCGCCTCGGAGGACAGGAATGTATTTCACATTCACAGGACCGTTTTGATTGATCCACTTGGTCCAACGATTTTCTTCGTAGCTCCCCTCCGACGCAGGTACACCACCCCGATCATACATGGAAACGGTAACATTTCCTCGTTTGGCTGGCGCTGACTCCTTCGGAGCATTCGTAGCCGTAGTACCGGCTGCCGCTCCTTCTTTCTTCTCGCTGCTGCAACCAACTAGCGTTGCCCCTAATGCTACGACCCCTATTGTCATGCCCATCCACAGCTTTCTTTTCATGCGTAAACCCTCCTGTTTATATTGAAAAGTTTTGGTAAACGTGGAACCCCATTTGGTTTAACCCTTAACAGAACCAAGCATAACGCCTTTGACAAAATATTTTTGCAGAAACGGATAAACGATCAGCATCGGAACCACCATAACGACAACACCGACAGATTTGACCATTTCAGTAGCAACCATTAGCTGCTCCTCTGGTGCCAGGGAAGGTGAATTCAGGATATCGTTTTTTTGCAGCATCGCTTGGACAATGACCGTCAAATTCTGCATGTCACTCTTATTGATGTACATCAGAACGCTCATAAATGCATTCCAATAGTTAATCCCATAGAACAGGGCTAAAGTGGCCAGCATCGGAAGCGATAGCGGCAATATGATTCGAATGAGGAGAGATACGTCGCTGCATCCGTCAATTCGCGCTGCTTCTTCCACTTCATGAGGAATATTCTCAAAGTAGCTTTTCATGAGCAGCATATTGTAGGTACTGATAAACCCCGTGAGCCACAGAGACCAATAGGAGTCGATTAAAGACAGGTTCTTTACGACGAGATAAGTAGGGATCAACCCTCCTGAGAACAACATCGTAAACACCATGGCAAGCACAAACTTGCGTCGTCCTATCAAATAGCTTCTCGACAACGGATAGGCTGCTAATACCGTCCCCGCCATACTAAGTGCAACACCGACAAGCGTAATGATAATGCTATTTTTAAATGCTGAGAGAGCCGGAGTTGTTAGGAAGAAAACCTTATATGCCGTAAAATCCAAGCCTACCGGCCAGAAGTAAACATGTCCCGAATCTACGGCCGAACGCTCACTCATCGATAGCGCTATGATATGAATAAATGGCAGTATACAGGTTAAGGCAATTGCCCCGAGCATAAAATAATTGACTGCGTAGAAAATTCTTTCACCTTTTGTCGCTTTCATGCGGACGCCCCTCCTCGTTATCAGAATAAAGCTTGGTCGAATTTGCGGGCGATCCTGTTAGCTACCAGTACGAGCGCACAGCCAATGACGGATTCGAACAGCCCCATCGCCGTAGTTACGCTAAATTGCGCATTTCCCAAACCTATTTTATAAATATAAGTACTTATGACCTCTGACACGTCAGCAACTGCTGAGTTCTGAAGGTTATATATCTGATCAAAGCCGACCTCCATCAATTGACCCATAGCCAAAATGAGCAGCAGGATGATCGTATGACGAATGCCTGGAATCGTAATGTGCCAAATTTGCCGCCACTTCGAAGCGCCGTCCATACCTGCTGACTCGTAAAGGGCAGGATCTATGTTCGTGAGAGCGGCCAAATAAATAATTGTGCTAAACCCCATCTCCTTCCAAACCCCCGAACCAACGAATACAGCAACCCAGGATTTTGACTCGTAAAGAAAGGTTATAGGTTCAATATTGAATAGCTTGAGTACCTTGTTGATCGAACCGTAATCCGTTGCAAATAAGGATAACACGAGACCTCCGACGATGACCCAAGAGAAAAAATGCGGCAGATAGACGATCGTTTGAACCCATTTCTTGAACCATGTCTTCCTCACTTCATTAAGCAGAATGGCGAGGAAGATGGGAACCGGGAACCCGACAAGCAAATTCAAAAAGCTGAGCCAAAAGGTGTTCCATATAATCTGGATCGTACTGGCGCTGGAAAACAAAACTTTAAAATTTTTCAGGCCAACCCATGGACTGTGCAAAATACCATCAGCAAAATTGTAATTTTTGAAAGCGATCACAAGTCCGCCCATTGGCCAATATTTAAACAGAATGTAGTAAGCAAAGACAGGGACAAGCATGATAAAAAGCGGAATGTTTTGTTTCAATCTTCTTCTTCGTCTCAGCTGCAAAGCTTTATGCTCACTTGTCGTTATGGGTAGTCTAGGAGCTTCATTGATATTTCCGTTCAAGGCTGCTTCACTCCTTACTTCAATGTTATAAACCTATAATATAAGTTTTGATCCCAAAAACCCTTAAAAAATTATAGGAAAATCTATAAATTCATTGGGTATGTGTCCAGATAAAAAAAGACAGCTTACGCCATCCTTAGTCCTAATTCTCCAATTCTCTCAAAAACCTGAAAGCAAAACACCAGGAAAATATAGTAAATAAGCATCCCCCTTACCTCCTAACCCAAAAAATTTTCTTATATAGTAAAAAAGACTATTTCATGTACGGACTCGTCATCCGCTTCTGAAACAGTCTTTTTTCTACAATTTTCATAGTCGTTCAAAACTAATTGTAACGATTTCTGCTGGACGAACGAATACGGACAAACGCTCCGATCCCTCCTGCTGCAGACGATCCAAACGCCGTTCCAGAATATCGCTTTTATACGCATTATGGAACTTCTCAGGGAGGTCCATCTTCAGAACTCTCTCCTGTGCAGAGATGTTATACCAACGCGCAATCATATCTCCTGTCTCCTCGGAAACTTTCATTGTGGAGAAGACCATAGCTTGACCTTCCCAGCCCCCAAAAGTGTATGTCGGTGGTAGTTCTCCGTGATGAACCTCAGTTTGCTTTACAGACCAAGGAACTTGATATTGATGGGCAGCCTGTATAACACCGGAGCCATGAACTAGCGGGTCTTCTTCCATCGTTTTGATAGGTACCGCATAAGGGATAACAGATAGGTGCACAGTATGCTCGCCGATACACTGTGCTTCTGGCGTTGGGAAGTATCCCCAGTCGCCTAATTCTCCTACAGCTCGAAGCAGTGTGACTGCGATGGTTTGGCCGCTATCTTCTCGAACGATCTCATATTCGTTCAAACCGCGGTTGGCGATAGTAAGCCCCTGCCGCGCACCTGCAATGGTTACGAATGCTTGCTGGTGTTGGCAGTTGCTCGGATTCTTCCATTCGGCTGTCGTTGTGTTACTCCGCTCCGGCACTTCAAAGATGGAATCGGCAAAATGGGTTTCTGCACTCAAACCAGTAGGAAACAGCATTCGCAAACGGTGATCTTTGGCATGGTTGTTAAAGGTTGACGTAATATCAACACTCTTTCCGTTTTTATCCAAGGATACGACGGTCGTGATTTTCAAAGAAATCTTTGCATCAGATCGCGCCGACTTGCGTTGAGTAAACCAGACCAGTTCCTTCCTTTCGGTTTCCAGCAATTCATCTGCAGATGCCGGTATTTCCAACTCGTGAACGATCTCTATGCTAGCTCGGTAAGGCGTATCTTCCTGAATACGAATGGATGCCGGCACACCTCGCGTAGTTACGGCCGCGTCACCGTTGGCTTGGCGGTACATATACTCATTGCCGATATCTCCCGTATTCTCATAAACGCCCAAGCCTTTGTAAACCGTTCCTTCAAGTTTCTCCGTTACCGTAAGCGAGCCGTCATCAGCGACTTGGACACTCAAATATTCATTTTCCATCGTGTGTGTACCAACGACTAAAGAAGTCGGCGAAAGAAGCAGCTTTAATGAGGCATCACGGGTCAATGCATACGTTTTGTACCCCAAAGCAGGCACATTAGCTGCTTCGAAGGTCACATGGACGGCGCGCGCGAAATAAGGCTGCCTGAACTTGTCGTCAGGTAAATCGTACCCAAAGTGAATCCCCATATCCTCTAATCCAAAAGGAATAGGTTTCCCATCCATATCAACCAACACATACTCGTCCAAGCTCTTATCCTTCAAGTCCTGTCTCATATCCCGGAAATCCCTGCCATCACGGAAGTAGATCCTATTTAATTCCAGCTGCACAGTTACGGTGCCACTGCGTTCCCACCCTGTCGTATTCGTTACCAGAAAAGGCGCCGCCTCTTTGCCGTAACCGGAAAACGCAGATGTATCCACTCGTTCCGCCAACCAAGTCAGGCTAGCCTGAACGATAGATTCGGCTACATGCTTGCTTTTCTCAAAACGCGTCATCATTTCGGCATGTACTTCGTCGACGCTGCACCCGCAAATACTGTCATGCGGATGGTTCTGCATCAATGTTTTCCAGGCATAGGTAAACAGATGATGCGGATATGGGCATCCTGTCTGGTAAGCAAAGGCAGCCAAAGGCTCCGCCACTTTTTCCAAGAGTGTCTGGCCTTCTTGATTCTTCTGCTTGATATAAACGCGGGAAGATGCCGTATTTACGAGCGTAGACCAGCCTTCGGTATGCTGGCTTCTCAGCTCTCCGCGGATGACGGACAAGTCACTCGGGATCGTCCGGTTCACATCACTTAAATAATCTTCAAAATTGGAGTGGACGAATCGGATGTCCGGGTACAGCTTCTCAGCTGTGCCGATAGCATCCGTGAGATCGGTCTGCACAGGCTGATGATCGCAGCCGTTCATGAACAACCAATGCGGCGTAGAAGCATATTGGGATACTTCTGCTAGTTTTCGATCCCAATACTTCGATGCCTCTTCTGGATTCACAGGGATCTCATTCCCGTTGCTGTACCAGTTGGCAAATAAAATACCCAGCACCTTGGAGCCATCAGGCGCTTCCCAAAACATCTCAGAATACGGCGATTCATAAGCCTGAGATTCTGATACTTCGTTATTAAATCCCGTCGGCTTCACACCGCGTCCGAACACAGCGTTCTCAATATCTGCTTGCCGCAGCAGCTGCGGCGCCTGCCCCATGTTGCCGAAGGAATCCGGAAAATAGCCCAACTTCGAAATGACGCCATAAGCTTTAGCATCGCGGTGCCCAATTAACAAATTACGCACATTCGCTTCGCTGCTCGTTAGAAATTCATCCTGCAGTATATACCACGGGCCGATGTGGATGCGCCCTCCGCGAATCAATTGCTCTAACGTCTCCTTCATTTCCGGCCGTATCTGCAAATAATCCTCTAAGATGATCGTTTGACCGTCAAGATGAAAGCTGCGGTATCCGTCATCCTGGCTGAGGGTCTGAATCAGCGTATCCATTAACTTGATCAGCAATACGTGATGCTTTTCATAGGGCAAATACCATTCCCTGTCCCAATGTGTATGCGAAATGATATGTACGGTTTTGGACTGTGTCATGGCGTTGTCTCCATTTCTATGTAATGTCAGCTCTTTGCTTCAAGATGCTCTGTCCGTAGTCGGAGCGCCTCCATGACCGTTTTCAGCGTAGCTGCAATGCCCTTAATATCGCCCGTATCTTCGCCTAAGTCCCCATCTCCCAGCAGCGCCGTTACCAGCTTGGCGCCATTGGCATTCCAGCCGGTCACGAGCATGCCGGGCATGCGGTCAACCGCCCCCCGCTCTTCCGCTTGGCGGATAGACTGCTCGAGCAGATCAAGGGCCGCTTCCGGTGTTTTCCAGCAGCTGGGCCACACTTCAAATCCTTTGTCTATCAAATGCCCGACGGACGGATAAGCATCCAATTTATCGTAGTGCCAATCGCACAATATGATATCCTTCGGAATAAGATCCACGGCCGGCCAAATACCATAAATGTCACCGTCCCACTCTGTATACCCCATGCCTTTGGCGTCAATCAACCGATCAGCCCACATGAGCATCTGCACCTTACGATTACGGACCAAATGCTCGTAATAATCGTTAGTTGCTTCTGCAAACAGTTCCGCCTTATTTTTCCCACAACACCGTGGGCACCCATCATCCGCGATGGCGAACACTTCGTCCATGCCGACGTGCAGTGCGTCCGCTTCAAAAGCATCGATCAGCTCATCCATCAGATCAAACACAATCGGATTAATGCCCGGATGGGAAGGACACCAGCTCGGGCAGTAAAATTCAGGCCACTTAGCATCCGTCGGCACATGCGGGGTTTCGTCGAACTCCGGATACGCCCGCAAGAGCGAATTCCTCGCTCCTCCCCAACCTTGGTGCCCCAAACAATCAAACAAAGGGATCAACCGGATGCTGTGCCGCTTACATAAGGCGGATAGCACCCTCGCATCTTCCTTCGTCAAGCTGCCACCCGATACTTCCGGATGAGATTGGAACTGAAACGAAGTGTTGCATTCCAGTATCAAAACATTTACGCCCATAGGCACCAACGCTTCCTCAATCACTCGCTTTAGATTACCGACATCCTCATGCGATCCGAAGCGCATATGGAATCCTTTCAGCTGCCATCCATCTTTGTGCACAGTTTCTCCTCCACCCTGTCTTTATCTTTTTTAACCTACTAAACCGGTACGCTCCACACTTTCCACGAAATAACGCTGAACGAACAAATACAACGCAATCAAAGGTCCCATCATCAGCAGTACGCCTGTGTTGAGCAGCATAGACTGGTATACCGGATCCGGCTCTTTGCCTAGAGCTGGCCCCATATCCGTCAGCTGTGTCGAAAGCACCTTCACTTTACTCAAAAACAGGGATACATAATAGCTATCATTCCACTGCCATACAAACGAGAACAAAACGACAGTGACTACGGCAGGTATGGCATTAGGCAGCATAATCCTGTAAAAGGTTTTGAAAATTCCCGCTCCGTCCGCGAGGGCGGCTTCTTCGATTTCTTTGGGAATACCCCGGAAAAATTGACGGAAAATATAAATATAAAGCCCGTTTTTCAGCCCCATCGCTGTGCCAGAAGAGATAAGAAACGGCCAGAATGTGTCGATCAGATTGATACTGCTCTTCCCTGAAAATAGGCCAACTAATCCGAAAAGATCAAAATACCGGTATGTTAAATAGAGCGGAATCATGATCGTTTGAGGCGGCACGACGATGGTGAAAATGACCAGACCAAACAACAGCCCGCTGCCTTTAAATTTCAACCTCGCAAAAGCGTATCCCGCCAACGCGCAAGAACAAACCTGAATCAACGTTGTCGTAGACGAGATAAGGAACGTGTTCCATAAAGCTGACAAATAGTTTGTTGCTGAGATGGCAATCTCCAAATTTTCGAGTGTAAAATGCCGGGGAATCCACAGCACAGTTGGATCATAAATGTCGATTCTGTCACGAAAGGCAACCGATAGTCTTAAAAATATGGGAAACAAAATAATATAACAAAAGCCAAGTACCAAGATGGCGCGTATGATCTGCCATGTCCAATTTTTCGCCTTTTCCAGCGGATTGCGCCTGCTAATCCATCCGTCCATACGTACAGCCTGCGATTTCATAGTCCAATCCCTCCATCAGTCGTAATAAAATACTTTTCTTGAGACAAGCGCAGTGGAGATGACAAGGATGATAGCCACAACAATGAAGTACACCCAAGACATTGCCGCACTTAAACCGAAATCGAAGGTTTTGAACGCCGTTTGCGAAATGAGCGTATTGATTTTATTTCTGCTGAAGGAATCAATTATGGAATAGACCAGGTTCGTTAATATGAGCGGGGACATCATCGGAAACGTCACTTTCCAAAAAATCTCGTATCCCGTTGCCCCTTCGATTTTGGATGCCTCGTACAAGGAAGGGGAGATCGATTGAAGCCCTGCCAAGAAAATCAAAATTTGCACACCAGAAGAGCTGATAATTTCATAAATCCGGTCTACAGCACTCGTAATGTAATTGACTACGATAGGAGCCATGCCCGAATCCAGCAGCATTTTTTTGAGTTCAAAGCTTTGCAGCATATTAGAACCGTCTCCGCTCCCGCTTCCACTCAGAGCCGAACCTCCCACAAGGCTGCTGATATCTAGATTAGCGAGGGCACTCGACGCCAGAATGACCGGCAAAAAGAAGATCGCGCGCGCAAGGGCGCGCCCTTTAAATTTTTGATTCAATAGCACCGCTGCGAACAAGCTAAAAATAATGATGATCGGCACATTCACAACCATGTTAACGACACCTTCCACCAATAACCGGGGGTAATCCGGATTGGAGGCAAATAAGCTGACGTAGTTGCTAAATCCAGTAGGCAGTACGGCAAAGCCACCCTCTACCATTTGTATGGAACTTAAACTGAACCGGAACGACTGAATGAGCGGTAGCAGAAAAAGCATGACCATCCCCAGGATGAGGGGAGATACGAACAACACGCCGTACCACGCTTTCGTCTGTTCCAACGATAATCTTTTTTTCCGCAAATCACTCACCTCCTACCCAGTAGCTCATGGCCTCTAGTTGTTTATCGTTCACCTGCACCGCAGCGTTGTTGTAATTGACAATAATCTTCTTCCCATTTTCGAAGGTCGTTTGAACCACACCCTCTGCTAATTTGCGGTGATCGGTAATCACATATGACCGAACCTCATTCAGCACAGTGCCAGCCTCTTTGTAGAAACTGGCCGCTTGATCCAGCCAATCCCCGTAATGCAGCGCATATAGTTCGTTATAATCCGAATCCTTAACCGCTGAGGAATCACTGTAGTACCACTGGTAGTAAATATCCGATCCAGTCTCCAGCGCTTTCAGCAAGGAAACGCGTGAATCAGTTACACTCTGCATATTAAACGGCTCACCGGCGAGATCATAAAAACCGTGAAGCGCGATCTGATAAAAGGGTACGTCTTCGTCGGTCAGATTCAGGCGACTGCTCTTGGTCGGAGCATTCACAATGATATTGGCGTACGGCAGGCTGTAGGCATTACCGCCATTCACCATTAGGTTATTGGCCCGCTGCTTCAGCTTGTCGGTTCTGTCAACAGCAATGTTTAACGCTTCCTGCCGGTTAATAGGATGATCCGGGTTAAAGTCTGAGTTCACTTCATTCCCTAAATCCCTAAGGGACAAGCCTGTAAGGCCAAACTTCGCGTAGTCGGAGACAAATCCGTCCACTGGTTTTTGCCAGCGCGGACGGCGATAATAAGTAATGTGAAAATTTCGTTGTATCTTTGACATACATCACAGGGTCATACTTGTAAATTTTGGCCTTCTGTCTGTCTAAAAAGGAAGCTGCGTCTGAAGCTCCTTTATATTTCTCAAGAAAAGCTACATCGGGGAAAAGATGGATGTTTTCCTTTGACATATAATCGATCAGCTTGTGGAACCCCTTCTTACCGCCTAACTCACCGACTACTTCAACGTTCGATGGAGACGTATGCCGAATCCCGTCATTAAACCAACCGACATAGCGGAGCCCGATATCCTTGACTCCTTTTTCTTTCAGAGCTGTTAACATTGACTGCGTTTCATCAAAGGTGGTCAGCGCTTCCGTTGATTGATACGGAACACCGACAAAAGATTCTTGTTTCTGGAACGCCCCCTCCACCTCAAGCAGGAAAGGACTCGCCTTAGCAGGCTCCAGCTTTTTCAGACCGTATTTATTTACCAAATACTCTCTATACTTGCCTGCCATAGCCGTATAGTCGGATGAAGGTCCTGACAAAAAGTCATATCGAATCTGATAATCCCCTTGAAAAGGCTTCTGCCCGAACATCGGTACGGAGCTCGTTTTGGTTCCTGACGTTAACGTATAGAAGTCCATGTCCATGACTTTAAACTTCCCGCCAACCGTGTTGTAAGAATCGTTTCTGCCGGAGATGTCCGCCGTGATATTGGCCATCGCGTCTCCGCCTTCAATCATGCCAAGCATAGCGTGATCATTCTGCTTTATGCCAAAGACGGGCAGTCTCGTGGTCTCATTCGTTTGAATCTTTTCTTTGACGTCGTAAGTGCCATCGGAACCGTAAACCGGAAGGTTGTACGCTTCCGCGTTCTTTTTGTTGTTATTCAAATGAATCAAGGCGCCAGACCCGTCAGGGACGAACATGTAACCGTCTTTTTTATCATCGGCAGCCCCGAAATATTTGAGCGGCTGCAGCATGGCAATCGGATAGGCATTCGTATACTGAAGCTCCTTGCTAGCTGTCTTGACAACAAGATGCTCTCCGTCCAAGGTGATCTCAAGCGGAACCGTAAACCTCGGACCTTCCTCTTGGGCGCTGCTTCCCGCCCCATTGTCCTTATTGTCCTTGGCGGCTTCTTCGTTCGTATAACCGATTGCCTCTAGTTTTTGGGACAGCTCCTCCGCCACAAAATCCTGCAGCTTGCGAACTTCATATATTTGCTTCTGTTCGTCCAATCGGAATTTGAAAGCGACATCCTCACGGGTGTCCTTGTCCGTCAGCTTCCCCAGGATACGCTCCTCAAACCGCTGTTTACCGATTACCTTAGGAATATTGCCGTAATCTTTCGGAATATTTCCCAGCTGGTATACAATTTTGATGCCTTTGTCCACGGTGCTGATTTTAAATTGCTTCTTTTTTACGCTATCGTCGTAGCTGTTGAACGTATTAAGCTGCCCTTTTTCGTTGTAATAGGTAACTAACAGTTGGGACGATAGTTCGGATTTATACAAAGGAGAAGCTTTGGGATCTTTCTCTCGATCCACTGGATTAGAGAACCAGATATAGCCATCTCTTTTGTCCTTGACAGCAACCTCGGCCGTCTCGCGTTTGACGTAGAGCATCAGAAATTCGTTCTGGGTTATTAGCTCCATGGCTTCAAGAGCCCTCTGCTCCTCGGCTGTATTGGACGATACAGCAACCATTCCACTTGCAGCTCGAACCTCCGAGCTTGCGGCAGTTACTGAATTTCCCTTGCCTGATTGATCTGGAAGAACTGATTTGACCTGGGATTGAGCTTCCGCCATGCTTATAGATTGATCCTGCGAGTAGATCACGATCAGACTGCAGGCCACCAAACCGGCGCTCAGGATGCCAAGGGATATTTTCATCTTGCTGGACACCTTCATCCCTCCTTAGAGTTTTCCGAAGGAAAACTTTCTTCGTAAGCATAATCTTAGTTAACCTATTGTGTTCCGCTAAAATCTGAATGAGAGTTCGCGGTAAATGGATGTGATAAAATTGATCATTTGCTGCAGCATGCTGAAGAACAATACCCCGAGGAAGATAATGATACCAATAACAACAAGCGTCAGAATCATCGTGACCACCGTCTTGGAAGCTGAATATTGATGAACCGTCATGGTACCTACAAACAGCAGCCAGATGAACCAGATGTATGCAATCGCATCGAGCAAATAATAAAACGTGCTTTCACTTCCAGTAATCACATTGCTGTAAAGCGTCTGCGGCAGATAGATCAGGATGAGCGGCATCAGCGCATAGCCTGTTGCCATTACGATTTCTTTAAACTTGCCTTCCCCATCCATTAAAGTAGTCAATGACCAATTCGCAATACACCAGAGCAGAAACGGAAGAACGATGAATTTCAGCTCATTGAGACTGTTCAGCTCGAGCGGATTGTTCATATTGACAACAAACCCGCTGTACTGTCGTTTCAAAATGGTGAAGAGCACGAGGAGAAGTAAGCTGATGACCACAACCTTCAACCTGCCTTTTTGTTCGTACTTCATCTCCCAAAATCCGTTGAACGGATGCACCATCGTATAAAAAGGATTTTTCAACACACCGATTTCCGTATAATGCTTTCCACGCATTCTTCTGCCAGCAAGCTTCACAGCTGTATAACCAAGACCGAAGACAATCGCAAAGCCGAATACGATGGTGCCAAAATGTGCGAACACAACTTCTTTCCGGTACCGTTTGAAGGCTTCTGAATAATAGTCACGGTTATTTCCTAATTTGAAATAGCTCATCGCCCCGCGGTTATCGCCATTTTTCAATAACGATTTACCGATCCCGATGTAGGCCACCTCAAAGTTGCCATTCATTTGAAGCACTTGCCGCCATGAAGCGGTAGATGCATCCGTTTTCCCGTTATAGAGCGATTTAACTGCTTCACGTATCAGGCTTCCGTAACGTGTAGGCTGGAAGACAGACAAACGGTTGTTGTCTTTATCGAGCACCAGCACCTTGTCCCCGAGCATCGCAATCGCCGAAGGCGTACGGAATTTCCCCTGTTCGCTGCCAAGTCCACCGAATTCGTACAGCAGATTGCCGTCTTTGTCATAAGTGAAAATACGGCCCCTTTTCAAATCCATTGCGCTGTACATGCCGCCATCGTCCTTAGCAATATCGATGAAAATGGAGCTTCCAGGCGCGCTTCCGACTTCCAGCGTTTGGATATCCCCTTTAGGCGGGAAATACCCTTTATCCCTTAAAATATCCACACCAGACGGGTTCAACCGTTTGATCGGGCGATCCGATTTTTCCTCTGAAGTGGTCGTATAAATAAAACCGTCTTCATCCATGTCCAAGTTATTAAATTCAAGCGGAATGAACAGCTGCATTTGCTCGCGCTGCGCTTTAGTTGAGATCCGTTTCCAAAACAAATCTACGGGATTGAACTTCACGCGATTCGTACCGATAAACCCATTGAATTCGCCATCGGTATCAAATTCCATAATTCCTTCGTAGGATCCGCGACTAATGACATAGATCCGCTGTGCCTTGTCGACAACTAGCTTAGTTGGCATGTATTGAAACCCTTCGCGCAGTAGTGAAGACTTCGGCTCCCCCATTACACGTACCAACGTTCCCTGACCGTTCAATTCCACCAGCCTTTTGCTTTGCGTATCCGCAATAAGAAGATGACCGTCGGTTCCGTTGTAGAACACGCCTTCCGGCTTGTTGAACGTTTCCTTGCTTCCGTTATTTTCGAAACCGGAAATCACCTGAACTTCCTGGAACTGATCATTCAATACGACAATTCGATCATTTCCCGTATCCGCAATGTAGATTCTGCGATCACTTCCGATGAATAGATCTTGGGGTGACGACAAATTGCCCGTTTTCCAGTCTGTTCCATACATGACCTGCTCCAGCTCATAGGGACTCGGAGCCGGGACGCTCTGTCCCCAAAAATTATAATTGTACGTATCGTTGTTAGGTGCGGCAATCACAGGAGCGGCCATACCGATGAAAAGCACAACGGCGAACATCATGATAAGTATTCTTTTCAAGTGGCTCCCCCCTGTTTACTCTTTCAGACCAGAAGTGGACATGGTTTGGATGATGTTGCTCTGCGTCACGATAAACACGGTAATCGGCACGGCCATCATTAGCAGGGTAACGGCTGACACTGGTCCCGTCCGGACCAATCCACCGCTAGCTATTTGCCCGAACACATAATCAACGGTCTTCAACTGCTCGCTGTAAATATATTTATGGCTCGTCACGGAACCATTCGTCCACAAATTTTGCAGCGAAAAAATGACCAGCGTCAGCCACGCAGGCTTAACGATCGGCATAACGATCTGCCAAAAAATCCGATATTCGCTGGCACCATCGATTTTCGCTGCTTCCAGAAGAGAGTCTGGAACTTGCTCCATAAACTGTTTCATCAGATATAATCCGAGTGTCATGCCGAAGGACGGCAAGATGATCGCCCAATAGGTATTAATTAGATGAAGCCAAGAAATGGTCATGTAATTGGGTACCTGTGTCACATAAGCCGTAAACATAAGCGACATAACGACTAGATTGAACAGGATGTTCCTGCCTGGGAACTTGATTTTGGCCAGCGGATAAGCAGCAGCGGATGCGATGATGACATGACCCACAGTGCCTACGATGGCAATAAAGAACGTATTAAACACATAGCGAGAGAACGGCACCCATGAATCGGAAAAAATGTTCACTAAATCGGTAAAGTTTTTGAATGTAGGATTTCGCACTAATAGCTTTGGTGGAAACACGAATATTTCATCGATTGGTTTAAACGCATTGCTAATGGTAAAAACCAGCGGCAGTGCCATAAAGAAGGCTATGCCGCCAAGCAGCAGGAACAGTAAAATATCAACCGCCCAAGAACGGTTCAAACGCTTTGGCATCTTTAATGTCAGCTTCATCCCGGTCATTCACCCACTTTTCCTAGCAGCTTACGCGTCAAGAGGTTTGTTGCAAACATGATGGTAAACAAGACAGTCGCGATCGCGGAGGCGTACCCCATCTCGAAACGGATCGAACCATAGTCGACTAAGTGGGTCACAATCGTATGTGCTGCGTAATCTACACTCGGGAAGCCAATCATGTAGATAGAAATTTCAGCCACGGAGAAAGCGAGCGTGATTTGAATAACCGCGCCGAACAGCAGCTGTGGCCGCATGGCCGGCAGTGTGATAAACCATAGCTCCTGCCAACGATTACGAACGCCATCGATGGCACCGGCTTCATACAGCGTACGATCTACATTTTGCAGACCAGCGATAAAGGCTAGAAAGGATGTTCCCAAACTGAGCCACAGCTGTACGAGGATTAGAATCGCGAGAACGAACCTCGGATCCTGCAGCCACTGGATCGGCTCCAGGATCATCCCCCATTTGATCAAGAATGAATTGGCATACCCGTAAGAATCGCTGGCAAACAAGGTTTGCCAGATCAGGTACGTATTACCCGAAATCGAAGGCGCATACAGGATTAGCGTGAGCACAGCGCGCAGCTTAGGCCGCAGCTCATTGATCAGCCAAGCGAACAGGAAACAAGCCATATAGCTGATCGGCCCTGTAATTAATGCAAACAGGAGCGTATTTTTGAGTGCGATCAAAAAGATGTCGTCCTGTACGAACAATCTGGCGAAATTTTGCCAACCAACCCATTTAGGCGGTTCAAGCATATTGTAGCTCGTGAAACTTAAACAGACGGACATTAATACGGGAAATACCGTAAATGTAAGGAAAATAAGAAAGTATGGCGCTATTAACATATAGGCATGCTTATGTTTTTTGACATCACTACCCAGTCGGCCGAATTTACCTTGGAACGCCGAGTTGGTTTTCATCACGGATGTTCCAGTATCACGTGGCATGCTAGGGTTCACTGCAGGCTGTTGTTTCATGGCGCCCCCTCATTTCTCGTAGGGAAGATTAAACTCTTTCCGTTTTAAAGCAATTTCGTCGTTGATATAACGGACATAATAATCCATCGTTTCGCGTGGATCGTCGCCTTGTACGACGACTCTACGAAAGGCATTATCAATGTTGCGTCCCGTCAAATAACCGCCCGGAACCTCGGGTATCCCTTTTACCCACTTCATCTGCTCCTTCAATCTGTCGAAATCTCTGGAAGGCCAAGGCAGAGCGGCTAAAGCTTCCATGTTGGCCGTCGGATACCTAGCCGAAGATCCCATGCGAATTTCCATTTGACGTCCAAACGCTATTTGCGTCTCTTTGCTGGTCCACCATTCCATAAACTTCCATGCGGCGTCTTTATTTTTCGTACGTTTGAACATGACAACGCCTGATCCCCCGCTGCCGACATCGCGCCGAAGGGATCCGTCTGGTTTCTTCGTTCCTGGAACAGGTGCAAATTCCCACAATCCTTTAATTTCCGGGGCAAAGACAGACAGCTTGTTGTACATCGTGTAGTCAGCGATGCCAATAGGCATTTCCCCTGTACGGAAACGGTTGGCGAAATCCGCTGCGATCGGAATTTTATAATTTACGTAAAAATCGGTCCACTGCTTGAACTCCTTGATCGCCGTTTCCGAATCAAGACCGCTAGTGGCTCCGTCATTATTATAAAACTCTCCATCATGCTGGTATAAAAACATGGCTAAAGCCGGGTTCGGCGGAAGCGTGATGATATTGGTCGTTTCCAAATCGTTACCAAATGTGTTCAACGGTTTTTGCGGCAGCCCGAACTGCAAGTTATGCTTCTGTAGGGCAGGCAGCATATCATACACGTCTTCCCACGTTTGCGGAGGCTTCATCTTCAACTCATCTTCCAAAATATCTTTCCTATAGAAGAGAACTGGAAAGGTTTGCGTTTCCGGCAGTGCGTAATAGCTTCCTGAAAACTCATACGGAACCATCGCACTCTCGCTAAAGCGTGATTTCACGCTGTTAAAATCTGGAAACACCGATAGATCCTGCATCGCGTTCCGGCTTGCATAATTGACAGGCAAATCGTTGGGAGCTTGCAGCGCTACGTCCGGCCCTTTACCTGCTACCGTCGAAGGCAGCAAAATGTCTGCTGATACCAACTTCAAATTGATTTTTATTCCTGTCTTTGGCGTAAAGGTTTCGTCAATCAATTTCTTGATGGTCTGCGCTTGGTCACGTGCTGAGGTCACCCATACAGAAACCGAATCAGCTCCCTCTTTTGTGTTCGATAACTGATCATAATTCTCAAAGAAGGAAGCGAAGAAAGCCGCTGAGCTGCTTTTGAATTTCTGCCACGCAGTCGCTTCCGGATTCGGCAGTTTGGCTTGCGGCGAGCTTAGCGTCAGATAATCGATGGCTAGCGGTTGTTCATTCACCGAAAGCAGCCACGCCCCGAGTCCCCCTACATTGGTTTTGAACTGATCAATCCGAGATGGCACCGTATCCGGTCTGTCTGCCATATCACTGAGCTGGTAAGCTAGTGTATTCAATATCGCGGTACGCTCATCGTTCTTTCCATTCTGTCCTTGAATCAACTTCGTAATTTTTTGGAGCAAGTCGCTTTGTTTACGAAACTCCCCAGCCATCTCGGGAATTCTTTGCTCGAGCTGATAATCCCGAAACGAATCGGGCACCGTCCCCGTAAAGCTAATAATTTTACGATACAGCGCATTTAAGTTCAAAATGCTCGTTTCCACCGCATTCAGAATGGGTGCCAAATCCCCCAATGTCACTTCGAGCCGGACTTTGTGTTTACCCTTCGTGAAATAAAACAAGTACGGATGCTCAGCATCTTGGCCGATCACCGTCGTCTGCCATTCGCTATTGAACGGAAAGTCGACATGCTGAAGCTCCTGAAAGGGTATTTTGCCGTCGATGTACATCGTTCGAAGCGAAGCCATCCCGCGCAAATAGTTTTGATGATTTTTCACCGCTATTTGATACAATCCGTCGTCCGGTACATCCAATTCCCATTCGATCCATTGGCCAGGAAGCCGCCAAGCCCACCCGCCCATTGCATTGTTCCGCAATTTAGATACGTGATACGGCTCTAGCGCAGGGCTGGAACGATCATTATAAGGCAATAGTGTTGGAGAAGATTTATATAAGGCGTGTTCGCCTTGAACTTGCAGCATCACATCTTTCGCAAGCTGGTAACCTTTTTGCGTATACGTGCTCGCCAACGTATCATACGAAGGCGTTGTTGCCGAGTTTGTAAGTCTAAGTGAATGAATAATGAGCGGTTCTCTTACCGAAGTAAACATGATGGCGTGCTTGCCTTTTGAAAAATAAAACAGATAAGGATCTTCATTAAATCCGGTCGCATCTTTTAATAACGATGCCTGCCACATCGGCTCTTCCGCTTGCGACGGAACCAAATCGTTGCCCTGCTCGTCACGCTCGAACTCATCTTTATCGTTCTTCCAAATTCGTTGGAACGTCATGCTTTTCGCCTCGGCAAATGGTACCGAACCGTCAATTCGCAATTCTCTTTCTATATCCGAATCTTTCCCGCTTACTGTGTAGTAATGGATGCCAATGTTGTACAATCCCTCTTGCTCGACTGTAAATTGCCATTCAATGGACCCCGTATCCGAAGTCAGAATGGACTTCCCGTTTTCCCCTTGATAATTGTCTAGAACGGAAACGTTCATGCCTTGGGCTGAACTGAATTGTTCGGTGGGAATAACGATTTCAGCGCTTGGACGCGCCGATTGTTTGTACTTGGCCAAATATTCCGCATAGCTGCCTTTTTTATATGTATCTGCCAATGCCGATAACGCTGTACCGCTTATTGGACTCTCTTCCGCTGTCACGATTTGGCGGGAACCGCCGCCGAGCCACTGATACGGTGCGAACCCGGTTGCAAAAAACAAAACGAATATGAGGAACACTTTGGCGAATGCTCGGCGCATGGGTTTTCCCCCTTTTCTTAACTTTGCCCCTAATCCCTGCTAGCATGGAATTAGGGGCATGGCATCATGAATGTTTATTTGCTATCCTCGAGCAGTTTACTGATCTTCGCTTCGAATTGAGGCTTCACTTTGTCTACAGCCGTTGCCGGAGATACTTTACCTTCTGTGATGTCCTTCACAATACCTTCGAACAATTTTTCTCCGTCCGGAATCCCATAGTAAGAAATGTAATTAATGCTTTTATCCATTTGCTTACGTGTATCCATGGACTCTTTGTTCGGGTAGGACTGCTGCCAAGATTGCTCGGAAAGCTTTCTGCCTTCTTCGTTCAAGCTGATTTCGTCCATAATATGCAAAGCAACTTCAGCATTCTTCGAGTACTTAGATACCATCCACATGTTGCCAAAAGGCGTGTAGGACACATACTTGTCGGCCTTCGGACCTTTCGGGAAGAACACATAGCCGAGTTCTTGGCCCTTCATGTTGTCCTTCAAACCACCGAGTTCCCAGCTGAAGCCCGCGTACATGACGCCTTTGCCCGCTACAAACTCTTTACTTGCGTCTTCTGGAATCGGCTGTTCGATTGATTTGTCCACGTTAAACAGATCAGATACGTATTGCAGCGCTTGTATGGAGTTTTCATTATTCAAAGAGAACTTGATGGCTCCGCTTGCATCTTTATCCACAGCCCCTTTGTTCGTGTAAACTAATTGCTCCGCGAAAGCTTTCACTTTGCCATAAGCGCCAGTGATGCCCCATACATCGGTTTTACCGTCACCATTCGTGTCCTGTGTCGCTTTTTTGGAGAACTCGCGGAATTTCTCCCAATTCCATTGGCCCTTCTGCTGCAGTTCGTATGGATCTTCCAAACCAAGCTTCTGTACCAACGTTTTATTATAGAAGATACCGTACGGGGACGGAGCGGAATCAATCAACCCGTATTGATGGTTATTATAGCTGCCGCCTGCTTTCATCCAATCGATATACTTAGGATCAGATACTTTGATCCATTGATCGATCGGCTGGACAAATCCTTTATTCGCAAGCTGCGGGAACGCCCAAAATAATTCCATGCGCACGATATCCGCAAACGGCTGTCCGGAGAGAGAAGTAGTCGTGAAATTCTCCACGTATTTGTCGTAATCCCCGAATTTAACAAACTCGATTTTACAGTTGTATTTCTTCTCAGCAGCTTCAATTAATTTGATTTGTGCTTCTTCTGCTGGGCCTTTCTCTTTCACTGTTCTTGGGTCGGCTCCGTCATACCAGGCACCAATTTTAATGCTTTGACCTTTCAAATCGACTTTCTTTTCATCCGGCTTCGCACTTTGCGGCGCCGCTGTTGTTTGTGCAGTTGGCTGTGGTGTCGGCGATGATGTCTTGTTGTCCGTACCTTGTGAACAACCAACTACACCCGCGACCATCGTAAGAGCTACTGGAATTGCAAGTAATTTAAACGCTTTCATTCGAACCCCTCACTATCCTTTGGATTTGAAAAAATTAAAACGCTTACAAAACGATCTCTTTACAAGAACAAGTTGAATCCCATTGTGAACACCCGAGTTATGTATGCCAACTAAAATAGTACGATGGATGTTTAACTCTCCGAATTCAGGAGAATCGACACAATTAGATATATCTTTAACCTCGTTCAATAATAAGATTATAGCGAAATGACCTATCTTTGTAAATAGTTAATATATCTTTTGTTTAAACTAATAAATTTGGTTATACTCAATTTGTCCCGTGCACAATAAAAGGCTTACGCCGTCCTTGGTTGAGCGTGTTTAGCTGATGAAAGCAAGCTATGCCTAAGTGACCTAATGCTTACTTGAGCATGTAAAGTTGCACTTTGTACAACTTTAGGTAAGCTAGTCCGCGTTTTCCACGCGATTGTTGCATAGCATACAACATCTATAGCTTTCCCAGAAGAAATCAAGGAAATTGTTGTACGCTGTACAACTTGCCTTACGTCACCTTACTCCCCAAAATGCCGTGTAAATATAAAACCTTCCCGGAGGAAGGCATGATACCTGGGAAGGTTCGCTGTTTATAGTTGTACGGCTGGCAGATCCGTCGTATATGGATTCGGGCGTGGTCCAGTGGATTCGCGTTCAACCCATCGTACCGGAGTCTTAATTTTGTATTGCTCGGTATCGGCGTTCTCAATCCTCCGAATAATGATTTCCGCCGCTTGGCGCCCAATCGAATAATAATCTTGGCCGACCGAAGATAATGGAACTTCGACATGCCTGGCTATCTCATGGTCGTCAAAGCCCGCTATGGATAGCTGTTCGGGAACGCCAATCCCCATTTCCAAAGCGGTTTTGAGCAGATCGACAGCAAGATGATCATGCTCAACCTGAAGAGCGGTAACCTTCATATGCCTCAATTTCGCAATCAACGATTTGTAAAATCCTTTCGCGTTTGCCCCACTCAACTCACGATAGAAATCCGTCAGCACGAGATCAGAATCGATTGACATCTTATGGTCTTTTAGCGCTTTGCAATAACCTAGGTACCTGTCTCTTACAGAACTGCGGTATTCAATGCTGACACTGGAAACAAAAGCGATCCGTTCGTGTCCGAGTTCAATCAATCTTTTGGCCGTCATATACCCACCTTCAAAGTTGTCGGATACGACACTGCTGATAGGCAAGCTATCGAAATATTGATCGATCGTCACAATCGGATAATCGTTCCAATAGAGTGCATTAATCACATCGATGTTGCTAATCGTGCTAATTGGATACACGATGATACCGCTCAGGCCGCTTTTCGGCACCTTAGCAAGTATCTCTTTTTCTTTTTCTTTTCTCCAGTTACTGTTGTGTATGCTCAAATAATAACCTTTGGAGTCCAAGTAATCGTGGGCGCCTTTGATATAATCAAGCTCACTTGTAGCCATATAAGGCAAAATCATTGCGATGATGGGGTTCGTTGCGTTTGGAATACCCGTATCAACAGCCTCTTCCGGATATTTCACGTAGCTTCCGCTGCCACGTTTGCGGTATATCATGCCTTCCCGCTCCAACTCGATCAGGGCGCGTTTGGAAGTAATCCGGCTGACGCCGTACTGCATCGCCAGTTCTACTTCGGTCGGAAGCTGCTGTTCAGGCACGTACTCCCCTGATCTAATCTTTTCTTTCAAATCGCTCAAAATTTTCATATAAAGCGGTTTAGTATCCAATTCCAACACATCACTTCCAGTTGTCCATGCATCTCGTAGACTATTTGATATAAAAATATATACCAACATTGTAAATTAAATATACCAAATTATCAAGCCTGCTTATTGGGCCCAAACGACTCTTCATCCGACTGCCTTACAACTTGAAGCGCCTCTTTACCGATACCCAGCTTATAGCCGGCAGACAGATACCGGATGCGGCAATCGCGGTCCACCACAAAAACAAGCGGATGATTGGGTTGAAGCTCCGACTGGATGCCAGACAGCACGGATTGCAGGCCTTCGCTGGAGACGTCTTTTGCAAAACCTGTTTTGGCAGGTAAGCCTTCGTAAGCGTTCGGCTGAAACGCAGCAGTCACTTTATCATCCTCAACAACTAGGCAAATGGAGCCACCCCAATCATCATACTCCTTAGAAAGCTCTCGAAGTTCCCGAATCAAATGCTTCGTAGGTTCCCTATCCGGATCGATCCAAGCCATGAGTAGACCGCGACGTTCGGCCAATTCTCCTAGCGTACTTCGTTTACCATTGAAAAAGGAGAAAGACATATCTGGATCGACCGATCCCAATACAGGTGCTTGAACGGATTCCTTGGAAAAAGCAGGTATAATTTCCGTTGTTTTATCTTGTAATACAGTAAACATCGCGAATTGCACCCTAGCTGTCCCATCCGGTAATCGCGTACCTGTCGTTAACCGATAACTGCCGGACTTCACAACAAGCGGCTCCTCATAGAAATCCTTTTTGCCAGCGGTGAATTGAAGCGTCTTGTACTGACCATTTTCAAAGCGCGCTAATGAAAAGTTACGGAAATACTCCAAGTCATTATCGACTGCAGCATTTGCAATGAACCTAATGCTGCCTATTTCCTTGTTATCTGCCAAGTCCGTCCGTTCTCGGCCGCCCTGCTGTAAAAATACAACGTCCTTCCACGAATCACCAGCCCGAAATTGAGGACTCCGTTCGCTCGGTTCAAGACGCGCAGGGATCCCTAGGCTTCGTGCCAACGCTACGAAAAGAATATCTCGGCTCAAACGGTCGCCTTTTTGCAATCGAAAGCTCCCTATAGGTGTAGCCATTCCCTGATAATAATTCAAATCTTCCACAATCTCAAAGTGCTCCGAAAGCCAGCCAACCAACTTGATTGGATCCTCCCGGAAACTTCGTTGCTCCGAATCTGTGAATTGTTCCAGAAAAAATTTCCTATAAGACCTTATCATTTCAAAATGAACTCTTGGACAAAGGATATAACGCATAAACGTTTCTTCATCAAACTTTTCTTTAAACACAGCGGAATGGATAAGATGGTCTGCAAGCGTTAACCCGAATGTATCCGTCAAATCTTTAACGTTCAAACTCTCTAGCAGTTTCAACGTCCATTCGCCGTATTTCGGCGTATATTCTTGTATAAAAGCAGCGATTTCGTGACTGTTACCACGCGCTTTCTCCAATATGTCCCTGACCCTGCTCGCGGGCAAAGACAACTTTCTCGCCAATTCTTCTGCCTGAAGGGCATCCACGAAGGAAGCCTCATATTTTTTCCTGATGCTCGCGCCCTCCTGAATACGGCGGTTGTTCTCTTGTTTTTCGGCTTCGGTGATAGCGTCTTCATTGGCATCTGACAGTTCCTGCGGGGGAACCATATCGAAGACGCTGATCCCTTCCTGCGGCAATTTATCGGACAATTGAATGTCAAACACATCGGCATCCTTCACGCTAATCTTTTTCGTCCCCCAAAGATTTCCCGAGACCGAATGAATCAACAAATCACCAAAGCCTGCGGTTAAGAAAGCTTCCCCTCGCTCGTCTGCTGGTATAGTAGCAATAGGAGAAAAATCAGCATAGTTGTACACTTGGAAAATGACAGTGGCCCCAGGCACCGGGTTTCCCTTTTCGTCTCTAACCCTGATTGTAATCTTTTTGCTCGGGGCGTAAGGGCTCAGTAAATTGATTTCAGAGTACCAAGGATGTGCTAATGTAAGCTCCTCTGGACCTAGATAGTTGGCTGCAACGCGAGTATTGACGAGCATCGCCCGCTTAGCCGGCCCACGAAACCACCCCTCATTCAGTCGAGGCTCCGGCTCGCACGCGCCAAGGAAATGCCATTTCCCGTCAGCCCACGCCTCCACCCAAGCATGATTGGAATCACAATGCGCCCATCGCGGTGTATAGCACTGGCGAGCAGGAATGCACAAACTCCTTAGTGCTGCCACCAATAGAGTCGACTGTTCTCCGCACCTTCCCAGCGTATTGCGGACCATCGTCAGTGGGGAAACCGTTCGCGGGTCGCGCCCGACATAGGTTGCTTTCTCATGACACCAGTGATTAATTTCCAATATGGCCTGTTCCATCGAAAGGTTCTTGACCCGGTCAACTAATTGTCCGAAGAACCATCCCCTGCTGTCCTCGATGTTTTCATTGTTTACTCGGTATGGAAGCACAAAATGCAGA
Source organism: Paenibacillus sp. V4I9 (assembly GCF_030817295.1). Classification (NCBI taxonomy): domain Bacteria; kingdom Bacillati; phylum Bacillota; class Bacilli; order Caryophanales; family Paenibacillaceae; genus Paenibacillus; species Paenibacillus sp. V4I9. The sequence goes on along the minus strand of NZ_JAUSZE010000001.1, from coordinate 7,813,982 downwards.
AATTCGTGATCGGGCACACGACTTCCCCATTGCACGTCTTCACGGATTTCAAGAGTAGTTCGCACGTGGCTTAAAAAGAGACATCCCTCATAATCCGCCAAATCGTTCAGCGGCATGTACGCGTATAGAAATTTAAGAGCCCATGCTTCTTCTTCACTCATTGGCTTCTCAAAAATGTCAAAAAGCTCCTTCTCCCTCGCTTGCGCCACCCCTCGTTTGAATCGCATCTTTTCTTCGATTCTCGTGATCGTAGTGCTGTCTAACGAAAAAACATTCTTCATCGTTGTGCCCACTCCCTTAATCATTTTATAAGCGCCACATACATAATGATATATCTTTTGAAATATATATTACAATATAGTATATCTAATTTAAATATATTTTTAATAACTCACTCAGAAGTTTATTTGGGAGCCGCTGCTGAGATCTGTGACTCTGCCAGCTCAAACGTGGTTATTGCATGGGCATGTCAGCCAAGTAGATATATCTGGATACCTGATAATACGGCCTTCCAAATTCCCCATTTCTTCCTGAAACCAGAAAACCAACACTAGAAAACTAAACACCCTAAACCCCGAAGACAAAAAACCAGGAAAGATAGACACTTACTAAATCGTGAATATACATATATCCACAATCTTACTCAAACAACAAGCAATACCAAGAAACATAGTCACTTACCAATCGAATGTTTATGCATATATCCACAATCTAACTCAGCTCAGCAAAATCCATAGTTAACGATGCTAAAAAGGGGGTAAGCTTCGCCTCCCCCAATACCAACAAAATTAAATGCAAAAAAGCTGCTTCCCACAAAGGGAAGCAGCCTGCTGGGCTTCATATCACATTTCCGTTGGAGCCGCAGTTGATTGCCTAACAATCAGCTCGGGACGCATCACAACACGTTGTTTGGCTTTCGATTCTTTCTTCAATTCCTGAATCAGCAAATCGACAACCATCTTCCCCATCGGCTCGATCGGCTGAGCAACTGTCGTAAGCGGCGGATCTGTCACTGAAGCCAGAATTGTGTTATCGAAACCGATCACAGACAGATCCTCTGGCACGCGCAAGCCAAGCTGTTTAGCTGCCTGAAGCGCACCGATTGCGAGCAAATCGTTACAACAAAACAATGCGGTTGGCCGAGCTGGGTTCGATTGATCCAATAGTTCAAGCGCTTCACGCTTTCCATCCGCTACAACGTAGTGGCAGTTGCGTACGCGGTTTTCCGGCAGCCCAACCCCTGCTTCTTCCAGCTTGCTCTTGAAGCCTCGCACCCTTTCACGGCTGCTGCTTACTTTCGAGTGCTCAGCCAGTATGGCCATGCGCCGATGACCCAAATCGAGTAGATGCGTTGCTGACAACGCACCTCCGATAAAGTCATCCACCACGACTGTATGAACGTCGAGATCAGGCATTTCCCTTGCAATCATAGCAATAGGGATCGCTCTCTCCATCAATGGAGTCAGCATGTCTTTATTGTCCATCCCCGTACCAATGATCATGGCATCCACGCTTTTTTGCTGTAGCAAATTAAGATATCGCTCTACCCGTTCATCTTTATTGTCGCTGCTGCAAATGACCAAGCTATAGCCCATATGATGGCCTTGGTCCTCAACAGCTCGAGCAATTTCCGCAAAAAAGGGATTGGAAATATCGGGCACAAGCAGACCTAGTGTATAGGTCTTTTTACCAGTTAGCGCTGACGCGATAACGCTTGGCTGATAATTGAGCCGCTCCATAATTTTTATGATTTCACCGCGCCGTTCTTCACTTATTTTTCCTTTGCCGTTCATGACCTGCGAGACCGCCGCAATAGACACACCGGCCTCTCTTGCCACATCATAGATGGTTGCCTTCATCCTACTACCCCATTTTTCTTGAAGGATACTTTTTTTCTTCCATTATGAAGGGGCTGACGGGAACTTGCAAACCGGCTTACGCTTCGCGCGGCTTCGTCATGATCCAGGCATGTTCCGGATCATTATGAAACTTCCATGTTCGAGTAGGTCCCGCCATAACGTTCAGGTAATACACATCATAGCCTGGAGGAGCAGAAACAGGGTGATAACCACGCGGAACGAGCACGGTTTCGCCATTCTTAACAATCAGCGTCTCATCAAGTGACCGGTCGTCCGTGTACACACGTTGAACCGCAAAGCCATGCCCCGGATCGACGCGATAATAATACGTTTCTTCCAGAAACGATTCGTCTGGAAGCGCATCGCGATCATGCTTATGTGGCGGGTAGCTCGACCAGTGCCCATTCGGTGTGAAGACTTCAACCACTAGCAAGCTATCCGCTGGCTCCTGCTCTGGCAATATGTTATGGATCTGGCGCTCAATATTGCCATAACCACGCGTTTCTACCCCAACCTGATTAGGTGCAATCAGACGTGCCTTATGGTTGCCAGTACCAGGAGCAGAGCAAATAGCAAGCTCAACCGCTGTCAGTGCAATAACTTCGTAGCGATCATCGTTAGGTACATAGACGGAATATGGCGGTATTTTCTCAAATACGCTCATCCGCTGCCCAATATTTGTCCACTCCGCTTGCTTGGTAGCCACATCGGCTTTGCCGCTAAGTAGGACAAGACAAACTTCCAGCCCAGCTGTCTCGCGGCTCAAGATTTGTCCCTCCGCAAGCTGTACAACTTCGAAACCAACATACTTCCATCCTGCTGATTCCGGAGTTACTGTTAAAAGGCTGCCTTCCTCATTCGGGGAGGAAGCAGGCGTTACAATCAGTTTGGACCTGTTCATGTCAACGTCTCCCTCCCTTACTGAGATACCGAGGTCTGTTTAAGCAAATCTAATGCCTCGCTCACTTTCACTGGCCGACCCAAACGGGAAGACAGCTTAGCGGCTAAAGCGATCCGCTCCGCCTGCATACCGTCATAGCCACTCACTGGTACAGGCTTATCATTCAATAGACAATCGATGAAAATTTGTGTTTCTTCCATATAAGCAGCTTGATAGCGTTCCAGGAAGAAATGCAGCGGCTTTTCACTAACAATAGCATCTGCCGTACTAACTACGGCCGTATTAGGGTGATCGTTGGCAACCGCTACACTGCCTTTGGAGCCAAACACTTCAACCCGTTGATCATAGCCGTATACCGCTTGACGGCTGTTATCGATGACACCGAGAGCACCGTTTTGGAACCGCAGCGTTACAATTGCGGTATCGACATCGCCGTGCTCAGCGAAAACGGGGTTAATGAGCACATTACCCTGCGCATACACTTCCTCAACCTCGCTTCCCGCTACATAGCGAGCCATGTCGAAGTCATGGATCATCATATCCATGAAAATGCCGCCCGACACCTTGATGTAATCAGCGTGTGGTGGATTCGGATCACGGGACGTGATTTTCACGATATGCGGATCGCCAATTGTTCCTCCTTGAACAACCTCGCGAACCCGCTTGAAATTGTGGTCAAATCTGCGGTTGAAACCGATTTGCAGCTTCACACCTGCCTGATTAACCGCTGCAATCGCCGCTTCGGTTTGGGTAATATCCATGCTGATTGGTTTTTCGCAGAAAATATGTTTACCCGCCAAAGCAGCCAGTTGAATGAGCGGGACATGTGTATCCGTGGATGAGCAAATAAAGATGGCGTCAATGTCTGGGTTATCAATAAGCTTATGGCTATCCTTTGTAACCGTCTGAATCTGACGTGAAGCTGCCCATGCCTCTAACTCAGGACCGGCAAACAAATCGCTCACCGCAATGATTTCAACCCCGGGTATTCGCAGCAAATTGTCTGCGTGGATTTTACCGATTCTGCCGGCACCAATAATACCGATTTTAATTTTATTCATCATGCGTTCCCTCCCGCTTTGCCCGTTGAACCGAACAATTGAATTTTGGCTCTAACGGAGGCGATGATCGCTTCCCGTGCCGGCACTAAATAGTTCCTTGGATCGTATGCTTCTGAATGATCATTCAAAAACGAACGGATAGAAGCTGTAAAAGCGATTTGATTATCTGTATTCACATTGATTTTGGCTGTACCGCAAGCGATCGCTTGACGGATCTCTTCATCTGGCAGACCGCTTCCGCCATGAAGCACAAGCGGCAGTTCAGTCAGCGTTCTAATTTCCGCCATTCGATCGAAACCAAGCTTTGGCTGTCCCCGATAAGGACCGTGAACGGATCCAAGGGCAGGAGCTAAACAATCGATCCCCGTCTCCCTCACTAAACGAACACAGTCCTTAGCAACAGCGTACATGCCTTCAGCTTCGTCTACGACTAAGTCATCCTCGCGTCCGGTAATCCGGCCCAGCTCCGACTCCACCGATACACCCAGCACATGCGCGGCTTGTGTCACCTGACGAGTGACCTCGATATTATGCTCCAGCGTATGATGAGAAGCATCGATCATGACAGAGGTAAATCCGGCGTGGATCGCACGAATACATAGGTCATAGCTGGTTCCGTGGTCTAGATGAAGAGCTACTGGGACGGTTACCCCATAGTGCTCAATCAGAGATTTCACCATTCCTACAATACAAGGCAGTCCACCCATATAAGGGATGTAAGCTTCACTAACGCCTAGAATGACAGGCGCTTGTTCCTGCTGAGCAGCCTGTAAGATCGCTTGTGTAAATTCTAGGTTATTCAAATTAAACTGCCCGACTGCATATTTTCCTGCCAAAGCCTGCTGCAGCATTTCTTTCATAGAAACGAGCGTCATGAAGTTCACCTCTCCTGTCGATAAGGTCTAACCCGCTGTTACCAGCGAGCAGTGACCATTTTCTTGCGCGTATAGAACTCCACGCCGTCCGTCCCATTCGCATGCAAATCGCCGTAGAACGATTTTTTCCAGCCAGAGAAAGGGAAGAAAGCCATTGGTGCGGGAACTCCTAGGTTAACGCCGAGCATACCGGCATCGATATTTTCACGGAATTGACGTACATTACTGCCATCCTTTGTAAAGAGGCATGCGCCATTGGCAAAATCAGAGCGATTGGAGAGCTCGATCGCTTCTTCAAGAGTAGCCACTCTAACGATGGAAAGAACAGGAGCAAAAATCTCATCCTCCCAAATTTTCATACCGCACTCTACTTGATCAAAGATCGTAGGTCCTACGAAATAACCTTGTTGATCCGAAGCAGCGTCTTTGCGCCCGTCCCGGACCAGAAGCGCTCCTTCGGTTTCGCCGATTTCGATATATTTTAGTGTTCTTTCTTTATGCTGACCGCGGATAACAGGCCCTAAGAAAATGCCTTCCTCCAAACCATTGCCAATCGTAATCCGATCAGCGGCTTCAAGCAGCTTGCCTACAAACGTATCGCCGACTTCTCCGACCGCCACCACGACGGAACAAGCCATACAGCGCTCGCCCGCAGAACCGAAGGCTGCATTGACGATTTCCTTCACAGCAATATCCAAATCAGCATCCGGCATAACGATTGAGTGGTTTTTAGCGCCTGCAAGCGCTTGAACGCGTTTCCCATTCGCAGAAGCTGTTTTGTAGATATATTCCGCAACTGGCTGGGAACCAACGAATGAAATGGCTTTAACTTCTTTATGTTCAAGAAGGCCATTAACCACGTCATGTGCGCCATGAACGATATTGAGAACACCAGCTGGTAAGCCCGCTTCATGGAATAGCTCAGCTAAGCGGTTTGCAAGATGAGGTGTGCGTTCAGACGGCTTCAGCACGAAGGTATTGCCGCAGGCAATCGCAAGCGGGAACATCCAGCAAGGCACCATCATCGGGAAGTTGAATGGTGTGATACCACCGATAACACCGATTGGATAACGATACATACCGGATTCAAGATTGGACGCGATATCTGGAAGCTGTTTGCCCATCATTAGCGATGGCGCCCCAGCGGCGAATTCTACACACTCGATGCCCCGAAGCACTTCTCCGTAAGCTTCATTGTAGCTTTTTCCGTTTTCTTGCGTAACGATCCGCGCCAGCTCATCCCAATGCTCCACCAGAAGCTGTTGGTATTTGAATAATACGCGGGCTCTACGTGGTACAGGTGTGCGGCTCCAGGTCTGGAATGCCTCTTGAGCTGTACGAACCGCCTGATCCACATCTGCCTTCGTAGAAATTGGAATAAGAGCAAGAATCTCTTCTGTAGCAGGATTATATACCGGTTCTGTTTGTGTGGATGTTGAAGCGACCCATTCGCCGCCGATCCAGTTTTTCAAAGTTGTTGTCATATGTGGACTCTCCTTTAATGGTTCGAATAAGTTAAGATGCTGTAATTTCGCCGCGGTTGCAGCGCTCGATATAGTCATTTACTTGATCAGTTGTCGGCATCGCATCGGAGCAGCTGTGGCTGGAGATCACGATACAAGCTGCTGCACTGCCGTATTCCATACTTTTTTCAATCGTCCAACCTTGCATAATGCCATAAATAAAGCCAGCTGCATAAGAATCGCCTGCACCAAACGTCTTGACAACCTTAGCTGGGAAGCTCTTGGCACGATGACCAACACCGTCTGGCGTATAAGCGATGGAACCTTCCTTACCATGCTTGATAATGACAATCTTCGCCGAGTAATCGAACCATTTAGCAGCCGTGATACGGTCATTTTTTTCTGGATTGCTCTCAAAGCGTTCCATCATATCGAATTCTTCACGGGTACCCAGAATGATGTCACATTTCTCAGCCGCCAGATTGTAGTAAACAGCCGTCTCTTCCGGAGTCGTCCATGTGTATGGACGGTAATCCAGATCAAAAATGATGACAACCCCATGCTTCTTCGCGTAATCCAGCGCCTGAAAGACGGCTTCGCGGGACGGGCTTTGCGCAAGTGCTGTACCAGAGATAAGCAATACCTTCGCTTCAGCAATCAGTGATTCTTGTACTTCGGCTGGTGTCAGCAGGAGGTCAGCCACATTGTCACGGTACATAAGAATGCTGCATTCCGTTGGGCTTTTGATTTCTGTAAAGGCCAGTCCTGTAACCGCGCCGGTATTATCTGTCACGACATTCGTTGTATCGATGTTGTTCCGCTCTAAATAATCAGCGATGAAACGTCCCATTTGATCGTTGGCGATTTTGCCAATAAAGGCAGTTTTCATGCCTAATCTTGCCATGCCAATCGTAATGTTAGCGGGTGAACCCCCTACATATTTGGTAAAGGTCATGGTCTCTTCCATAGGACGATTAATTTCATTCGCATTCAAATCAATACATAGTCTGCCAATGGCTACAAAATCCAGCGGCTTTGACTGTGGAAAGGAAACATAGGTCATAGGATCATTACCTTCTTTCTTGTGGAATGAGGGATTCTATATGTTGAAGTGCTTGCTTAGCGTATTCATATGGGTTGTGTGCAGCCGGATCCTGCTCGCCTTCCAGCATCGCCCATCCCGCATATCCTTGAGATAGCAGCTCCTCAAATATAGGAGCGAAGTCGATACAACCGTCACCAGGAACGGTGAACACCCCTTTGCGGATACAAGTCACGAAATCGACCTTCTCAGCCCGAGCTTCGTCTAACACGGCTTGCCTAATATCCTTCAAGTGAATATAAGCGATCCGCTTCTCGTGCTTGCGCAGCACAGTGAGTGGATCCGCCCCGCCATAATAGGCATGACCAGTATCAAAGAGCAGGTATACGAGCGAAGGATCCGTGAGCTCCATCAGCTTATCGATTTCTTCCGGACTTTCAACAACCGTTCCACCATGGTGGTGATACGTCAGCTTCAGACCGTATTCCTGCGCGATGGCTCCCGCAAGGTTCAGTCCCTCGGCTAAGCTTTGCCAGCCGGCTTCATCTAAACGCAGTACTTCCTTCTCGTTCGGGGAGCGGCGCGGGTCGAAGTGGAGCGAGCCCCCAACTTCTGCTGTGCTAATGACCGTACTGCCCATTTCTTTGAGAAACTCGGCATGCTTCCTGTAGGCTTTCAGTTCCTCTTCCCTGTAAGCAGGATCAGAGAATAGCACGGACTTCCACTGTGACACGAGTCCTATCCCCCGCTTATCCAACTCCTGCTTCAGCACTGCAATATCGGTCGGATATTTACGGCCCATCTCGGTACCTTTCAGCCCCAACGCCTGAATATCATCTAGAATTTGTTCATATGTGGTATCCGCGCCATGTTCTTTGACGTCTTCTCCCACCCAATTAATTGGATGAATACCTAGCTTAAATGGCAGGTCTTTCATAGATATGTTCGCTCCCCTTTATCGTTAAATGGGTCTAGCCGCTTGTATGTTTTTCTTCATCTCTTCGTGCGCTGCAATCACTTTCTCGCTCTCGGAAACTTCAGGAACACCTACCTGCCACCAGGATTCATAACCCTGTGTGTTGGTTCCCGGAACAACAGGAATCTCGATCAGCGTCGTGACTGTTTCTTCCTTCGCTTTAAGCAGCGCTTCCTTTAGTTCTTCAGGTGTGTTTGCTTTGTACGCCTTCGCGCCTAAGCTGCGAGCATGCGCTGCGAAATCAATAGGCATATATCCACCTGTCAACTTGCCCGTAGCAGCTTCACGATATCGAAACTCATTCCCGAACCCGTCGCTGCCGTGACCCCTTTGCAGATTATGAATGCATTGGAAGCCATGATTATCGAACAGCAGCACAGTAAATTTCCTGCCCTCTTGTAGGCTTGTAACCATCTCGGAGTGCAGCATCAGGTAGCTTCCATCACCGACCACAGCATAGACCTCTCGATTCGGCTCAGCCAACGCTGCCCCGAAAGCACCGCTAACTTCATAACCCATGCAGGAGAAGCCATATTCCATATGATAGGTTTTAGGCTCCGATGATCGCCATAAGCGGTGTAAGTCCCCCGGCAAGCTCCCCGCTGCGCAAACAATGACAGCTGAAGGATCAATCGTTTGATTAATCACCCCAAGCGCGCGAGTTTGGGCAAAACCCTCTTCACATTCCGCATTGTACAAACGGTCAACCTCGCCATCCCACTCCGCTTTCAAAGAACCTATGTAACCGTTCTCGTAACCGCTAACATAGTGCTGTGCCGTCAAAGCATCTTTCAGTGCACTTAACGCTTCCTTCGCATCAGCCGTAATGCTAATCCCGCTCATTTTCGAAGAATCAAACCCACTCACATTTATATTAATAAACTGCACCTTCGGATTTGCAAAAGCCGATTTAGATGCCGTTGTAAAGTCGGAATACCGCGTCCCTACGCCGATAATCAGGTCCGCTTGCTTCGCCAGCACATTGGCTGCGAGCGCGCCCGTAACACCAATAGCGCCAACATTCAGCGGATGGTTCCAAGGCAGCGAGCTTTTACCTGCTTGCGTTTCTGCTACAGGAATCCCAAAGGCAGCTGCAAATTCCATTAATTCCTTCGTCGCATCTGCATAAAGGACTCCGCCGCCTGCAATAATCAACGGACGCTGTTTGCCTACTATGCAAGCCAAAGCACGATTCACTGCTTCTCTTGCTGGCGGACGTCTATCTAGATAGTGGACTTTCTTATCGAAAAAGGCTTCCGGATAATCGTACGCCTCTGCCTGCACATCTTGAGGTAAAGCTAGAGTAACCGCTCCTGTTTCTGCAGGGTCTGTTAACACTCTCATCGCCTGTACAGCTGCACTCATCAACTGCTCTGGGCGAACAATCCGGTCCCAATATTTACTGACCGATTTGAAAGGATCGGTGGCCGAAACGGTATAATCACCCACAACCTCAAGCTGCTGCAGCACTGGATCCGGCTGTCTTGTGGCAAAATTGTCTCCTGGCAGCAGCAGCACCGGAATCCGGTTGACTGTCGCTGTTGCCGCGGCGGTCACCATATTAAGAGCACCTGGCCCAATCGATGTGGTGCAGGCATAGATTTGCCTACGGTTTTGCTGCTTGGCGTAAGCCGCGGCGGCATGTACCATTCCCTGCTCATTTTTGCCTTGTATATAAGTAAGGTCGCCTGCGCTCCGTTCCAAGGCTTCTCCAAGTCCTGTCACATTGCCATGACCGAAAATCCCCATGACACCACGAACAAACTTGGTCTCTTGTCCATCCACTGACACGTATTGTTGGTCCAGAAAACGAAGCAGCGCTTGTGCCATCGTTAGTCGAATCGTACTCATGACCATCTTCCTTTCACGATAAGGTTAAGCGCTTAATCTATCGAGGTTAAGCGCTTAATCCGATAGTACAACATATTTATTTCGACCGCAATGCCTTTTACAAAAAAAACTTATGGACAAAGAAATGGCAATGGCAGGGTGTCATCCTGTAGCTCTTAAACTTATGATGACACCCTGCCATTCCTGTATTCCTTGGGTGACATTTGGAACTGCTGTTTGAAGACATTCGTAAAATAATTCGGCTCATCAAACCCGATGGCAGAAGCAATCTCGAATATTTTCATATCGGTATTTCGGAGCAGCAAAGCCGCTTTATCCATACGGAAACGGGTAACGAAGCGCGTAAAGCTTTCCCCTGTGGCTTTCTTAAATACGACGCTGAAATAGCTTGGATTTAAATGAATATGCGATGCCACATCGGTCAGTCGGCATTCTTCATTGTAGTGCTCCTCAATATACTTGACGGCTCTCTCGATTAGATTGTCACTTTTGGCCGCCTGCCAGTTGTTAAATTGCTGCAAGAAGTTTTTCACTTGCTCGGCAGCCCAATGAAGGACTTCCTCAGAAGTCCAATGCGTCTGCGGCATTTCGTTAGGGATCCCGGCTAGCGCATTGTTATCGTCGGGATCAAATTGCTTCTGTATCGTTCCAAGCAAAGCAATGGAGAGTGATAAGGCCCCTATTCGCATCTCCTCTGGCGATGAAAGAGATAGCTCTGCCAGCACCCGATCCAAAAGAAGCTGAAGGCTGTCCTCCTGACCGACCAGAATGGCAGACATCAGTTGAACTTCCATCTCTCTAACCCTCGCTTGGTTCAGCGATAGCATAATCCCGGATCCTGCTTCACTTCCAAGCTCAGGAAAGCTATCAACAGACCCGTAAACAACCCCTTTAGTCAACGCATATAACTCCGCCAACTCATTGGCTGAAGGGGCGAGCCCCATTGGAATCATATGCAAACGAATTTTCAAATACTCGAAAGAAGCACTTTGAATGGCTTCTTGCAAACTCTCTTCGACACCATGTTGTGCCGCAACCAGTACAAAGCTGTCATGTTCCACCAATAGCAGTTGCGCCTCCAGCCCCGCTCCATTCACCAGCTCTAGGGCGATATTGGAGAAAGCAAACTGCAGCAGACTCATGTCGCTTTTCCCATACGCTTTATTTGCCAAATCCTCACTGTTCATTTGCAGAAGCCACAGCTCCCTACCAGCCAGACCATCGGTTAGCCTTGCTGCTATGCTCTTCTCATATGGCAAGTCCAGTAAAGCAGCTCGAAGCTCCTGATCTTGCTGGAGCCGCAGCTGCACTTGCTGCTTCTGCTGCTGCGCATATTTAACATAGAACCGCTCGGATGCCTTATTCATCACCTGACGAACATCCTGTTCCGTGCATGGTTTAATCAGAATATCCAGCGCACCATGTCGAACGGCCGCTTGTGCATACTCAAAATTTTTGTATCCCGTCAAAATGATGACAAGCATGTCGGGATGGTTCTGCCGCAAATGCCCTACGAATTCGATCCCGTCCATGATGGGCATTCGGATATCGGTCAACACCAAATCAGGCTTAAGCTCATCCAGCAGCGCTAATGCTTCCTGCCCGTTGCTAGCTTCGCCAACCACTTCCCAGCCCAATTCTCTGCCCTCTAACATCTTCATCAACCCTTTTCGAAAATTCGGCTGATCTTCCACTATCAATACTCTCCCGATTCTCATGCTACTGAACCTCCTGTCTCGACGTTGTTTACAAAAGGCAAAATAAGACGCATGGTGGTTCCGCTTTCAATCACGCTATTGATTTCCAGACGATAAGGCGTACCATACACCAGCTCGATTCTCCTTACAACACTGCGAACCCCGAGACTTTCTCGCCCATCTGAACGCTGCGGCAAAGATGAGCCCTGAAAGCCTAGTATTTGCGAAATGGCTACTTCGTCCATACCGCAGCCATTATCCGTTACTTCAATCTCCAGAAAGCCATCGCGACTGCTCGCTTTAATCAACAGCACTTTATGCGACACTTTATTGCGAAAGGCATGCATAAACACGTTTTCGACTAATGGCTGGAGAAGAGATCGCATAACCTGGCCGTTCAGAACGTCATCATCCGCTTGAATAATCGTCTCCAAGTCCGTTTCGAAAAGCTCCTTTTGCACCTTCAAATAGTTACGGATCTGCTGAAATTCTTCCCTCACAGTGGTTAGGGTACGCACAGGCATCAACGAGTACTTGAGCATCTCCGATATGGCCGCGATCAAGGCCGCCGTTTCGATCTCGTCTTGCAGATAAAGCTTCCAATAAATTTCGTTAAACATATTATGCAGAAAATGTGGATTCAATTGGGCCTGAAGCGCTTTAAGCTCTGCTTCCTTCTCACTTAACTGCGTCAAATACACTTCCTTGATCAGCCTTCCGACTTGTTCCGCCATTGCGTTGAAGCTCTCTCCGATATAAGCCAGCTCATCTTTGGTTCGAATCTCGATGCGCGTATCGAAATCACCAGATCTTACCTTGCGCAGACCCTGCAGCAAATCCTTGAGCGGCCGCAGCAGATTGCTCGTGGAGAGTACGATCAACACACTGGTAAGAAGGATGCTGATCAGGCCAGAGTAAACGATTTTCTGGAATAAATCTCGATTCTTGCTTTGAATGGCCGTAAGAGAAGTTCCGCTGACCAGCTTGAAGGAAGTCACTTTCGACTGTGCTTGAACGAACAGATGATTATCCATTAGCTGAGTTTGATTCAAATTTTTCAGCCGTTCCCGTTTATCTACCGAGCTCTCCGGCGAATTGCTAAATAACAGCTCATTATTCTTGTTGAACAAATAGACTTCGCCCTCTCCATTCTTCGTCAGTTCCTTGAGAGAACCTGAGAAGAACGATTCATCAAAAGCCATCACGAGCACACCATACGTGTTCAAAGCGCTATTTTTCATCCATCGAGCCCACAATGATTGTGTTTCTGAATCCGCTTGGCTCCACGGAGGATGGCAATGGCATATTAATCCATACGAGGTCCCCGTAGGTGTCGTTGACTTTAGAACGAATTGCGCTGAATACGCTCTCATTCGGCATATTTATTGCCGAGGTGGTATAACTGAAATATGAAGGATTTCCTTTGAGATCATATAAGTACATACCAGTAATGTACGGCGCATCCGATTTAATCTGGAAAATCTGTTCTTCGATTTGCTTTTTATTGTAATACAGATTAAATGGATCGGAATCTTCGCTCGAATTGATCCGTGTTATGACCTTTTCGATTTCAGGATTAAATACGACCGTTTGTGAGATCCGTACAACCTCCTGTACTTTCAGGTCCATCTTCGCCAGTGCCTCTTCGTTCGTACTTGAAAACTGCTTACTGATTTCTTCTTCAAACAGTGTCAAGTTATAGCGATACGTTAAATAACCTGTTATGCCGAAGGTCAGCAAAATGATGACGGATAAGCTGAGAATCAGTTTTACCCTGAAGCTGCGGTTAATGCTTAGTAAAAGTCGACTCCATGATCTCATCTCATTTACCCCTATATCTTCGTATTGACCAATCCCTTGACGACATTATAGCAACTTCATTCGTGTTCTTGCTATCCTTTTAGTCATATAGGAAGAAATTGAAAAAAGTTTAGTTCATCGACCATGAACTAAACTTCTTGGTAAAGTGCTGTGTTCTACAGCTCTTCGAATTTATTTTCGAATTTATTTTCAACCGGTTGCAGGAGCTCATCATCGTTGTTGTCACGCACCGTTTTTTGGAGAACAAAGGAGGACATCGTCAGGAACAAGGCCGTAACAGCGTAATAGCCTTTGACAGAGAGCAACTGCTCTAGATTAATAATCCCGATAAACATACCCAGAAGCGCTAGAGCGAACGAGCTCCATGCCAAGAAGGTGAAAGCCGCTGTGTTGCGTTTGCGTGATCCGTAGCCATCCTCCAAATTATCACGAATGACCTTCTGTAAGACAAAAGCCGACATCGTGAGAAATAACGCGCATACTGCGAAGTAACCTTTGACACTCAGTGCTTCTTCCAATGTATAAATCCCGATGAACATCGCCAGGAATGCCCCAATGAAGGATGTCCAAGCCATAAAAGTAAATGCTGTCGTGTTCCGTCTCCGATTATCCATCATCTCAAAAGCCCCCTGTGGTTGCTGTCGCAACGCTTTAGTATCTTGCTCTTGTGTCTTATTATAGGAGATAGTTCCCCTCCCAGATAGTACTATTTACCAATAGTACCCGAATGCTTCAGCATTTAAAATACAGCTCGCCATCGTTCTTGGGCGGAGTGTGGTAAAATTGGCGCAAAGCACATTACGCTGCTCAAGGCGTAAAAGCTTCCTCTAGCTTATCCGGGTAATGTTGTACGTTGTACAACTTGCCTTCTTAATTCCCACTTTCCACTAAACAAACAATTATCAAATAATCAAATAAACAAGACAAACCAGACAAACCAGACAAGATAACCACACAAACCACCAACACCAAGAACGCATAGACACTTACTGAATAATTAAGCACGTATCCACAATCTCACTCAATCAACAAACAACTCCAACGCATAGTCACTCACTAAATGATTATGCATTGTCTCCACAATCTCACTTAACTCTGCAAACTCCATAGCTAAATAGGGGTAAGATTCCGCCTTCCCCGTACCCCAACACATCAAAAATAACCCATTCGAGCGTTGACTCGCACGGGTCTTCTTCTGGTTTTTACACAGCAAAAATTCATTCACATATGGCTACACCAAAGGCATGATGCTCCCAGAAGACAGCCTGAATTTGCTTGGTTTCCTCTTTGATGCAGGCGACAAGCACAATAACTTCCGTTATTTTGTCTCTGGATGGGAGATTGGCTTTCTTCTTTTTTTTATGAGCAATATCAATCAAAACTCCAATGGTGAAACCCACAGCTGCGCCAATAAGGCCCCAAAGTATGGCCCCTCCCTTTAAAATAAAGCCATAGGAAGAGCCAATTACTGTGAGCGCCGTTGCCAGGGCAGTCCCGGCATCAAATAAACTAACGCCATCGGAGCGATGGATCGTGTCGAACATTTTCGGTTTGTTGGGTCTCCCTTGCAAAGAAACAGCATAAATGTGTTCTTTTGGTATACCCGCCTCTTCAAGAGCAGTAATCGCCAGCTCCAAATAGATCGAATGTTCAAATGATGCTATTACATGCATGGTGTCACCCTCATTTTCGAAGCGAAGATTTAGGAAATGGAAATTGGGGATACTGATAATCCTCTCGCAGCAAGATAGCCTGCTCATGATCAAATAGCTTGTTATATTCGACCGTATTTACATAAGCATCGTAGACAGAAAAACCGTAAAGAGAAGGTAAAAATATAAGCCAATGCATACTCACCACACTAGCCGACTGCGTTAAGTCCCACATGAGTAAATAATGAATTCCTTCGAGCAAATGTGAGAAATAGGCGAGCAAAATCCAGCTCACAAGTATAAAAAAAGCATTGATAATCCGATGCGAATAAAGCTGTCCCATTCCCGGCATCAACAAGGACCAGACCATCGCTAGCCATGGCGAGCGTTTATCTAGGTAGTTAATTTCCATACCCGACATTTTAAAAGAATCAACCGGAGCATTCTCCCTTTTGGCCAAAATAAATTGATGATTCAAATCCACGGAGGTTCGATAGCTGTCGTAGATCGCAAATAAATAAACTGGCACATAGAGTGACATCCACCGAATATTTAGCACTTCATTGGCTTTCTCGAATTGACCAGTGAAGGTGTAGACGATCGCTTCGTTCAAATGCATCTGGGTATTAATGAACATTTCCCATCCAATGAGGATAAAGCCGCGAAAATATTTGGATAGCAGTAAATGACCAAAGCCCGGAAAGGCAGCGGCCCACCATACAATAATGAATGGATTGCGCAAATGCAATTGGGTAATTCCTAATACACTGACAAAAGCAATTTGACGGCGAGGCTTGGTTCTCATGTGCAGCATCCTTAAGAATCAGTTTCCAATAATGCTATTATCTTCTTTCGCATGTAAGATATACATATCGGATTTGACAATTGATTTTTAGTACCCTATAGTACTATTTATGAAAAAGGAAAAGAGATTAACCAACCGTGATCTTGTGATTCAAGTGGCAACGGACTTGTTCCTGACAAAAGGCTATTTAGCAACCAGCATGGACGAAATCGTTGCAGTGAGCAAAGTGTCCAAAACGAACATTTATTATTATTTCAAACGTAAAGAAGACCTGTTGACCGCAATTCTCGAACAACTAATACACACCTATAACGAGATGATTCAGGAGACCGTGTCACGTTCGGGATTAAGTGTGCAGGAGCGCTTCACTGCTCTCTTACAAGTGCTGACAGGACTTGAATGGACTTCCTTAGGCGGATGCCCGTTTCTCACTCTGTACACACAGATGCCGCAGGATGTAAATGTACTACGGGAGAAAGTGAGCGTTTTTTTCCGGGACCAAATGCTTACGGTGGAAGCCCTGCTCATCGAGGGTGTTCATAACAAGGAGTTTTCATCCACCCTACCGACAAAAGCCACGGCTCAATTGATCGTTTCGACGATAGAAGGCGGGCTGTTCCTGCAGCATGCAAGCCAAGACCCAGCTATGTTGAGTCAAACTCTTTCTACTTTAGCCTTGTTGCTAAAGTAATTTTTTTAATCATCATTAGTACTATTTAGTACTAAAAAAATAATGAAGGGCAGGCAATTAGATGACACATATTTTCATCACAGGTGGTACAGGGTTCATAGGTTCACAAATATTAGCGCAGCTTTCCTGTGAGGATCATACCGTTTCGGTGCTCGTTCGTTCCAAAGCTCGATGGGAGCAGATCCGCAAGCAATTAGGTTGGCTCAGCGGTGATGGTCAGAGGGAAACTAGCGTGGGAAATGAGCGGTTTTCCCCGGTTATAGGAGATTTAAGCTTGCCGGGCTTTGGATTAAACGAAACTGACATGGCGTTGGTGCTGACGGCAGATGTGATCATTCACGCGGGTGGACCGATGGATATTCGGATCGGGGAGTCCGAGGCCCGTGCGGTTTTCCTGCAAGCCGCCGAGGAAATGCTAAGTCTGGCTTCGCAAATTCAAACGAACAAAGGTTTGCAGCATTTCATCCATATTGTCGGCTTCAAAAGTCCCTTTACAGATGATAATATCCACAATCCAGCACCAATCATCGCTAGTTTAGAGCAGGAATCCCCTTACGAGCTCATGAAATTCCTAGCTGATTTGCGCATTCGTCAAGGAGCGAAGCAGCTAAGTTTCCCTCTATCTGTCGTCCATCCAAGCGTTCTGATTGGCAGCTCAGAGCACGGGGATACCCCGCAAACCGGAGGACTCGGCATTCTCGTACGGGCCACCGCACGCAGGTTGTTGAGTATCACACCCGGTGGTAACTCCCATTGGCTGCCCCTCTTTCATGTCAATCACGCTGCTGAGTTCATTAGCGCTCTGGCGAAGGAATCGAATCCCGTTAGCCAAACCTACTACTTACTGGATGAAAAGACGCAAAGTCCCTCGATGACAGAGCTCGTGTCAGGCATAGCCAAGGAACTCCGTGTCAGTAAACCATGGGGAGCAATTTCACCTAAGTTGTTGTCGAAGGTTCTGGGGAGTCCACTTGGACGGAAAATTGGAATCCCTAAGGAATCCCTCGATTTTATCGTAAACGTCAATCAGGCTTATCCACTAACTGCCTCACAAGACATCCAGCGAAAGTACGGATTGGAGCACGCGATAAACTCCTCGATTATGCCCTATACCATCTCAGATCTCGACTTTCGTCTCGTTCATTCCCACTCTCAGGCAGATGGATATATACAAGGTAAAAGAGGGCCTTTGGCCACACTGGAACGGGCGGGATCAGATAAAGGGAAGCCTCCGATCTTGTTCGTTCACGGCACTCTAAGCGGAGCCGACTGCTTGCTCCCGCTGGCCGAGCAATTCCCTGAGTCTTCCGTCTGCCTGGTCGATCTCCCAGGCTTCGGCCGTTCGCCCTATCACCACGGTGCGGATGTGATAGAAGGGCATATCGAATCGCTTGTCCAGGCGATTCGGGCTTTCGAGACCCCGGTTACGCTCGTGGGGCACTCGCTGGGCGGACTGCTCGCCGCCCACGCCTACGCTCGCGTACCGGAACAAATCCACAGGCTGCATCTGCTGCAGCCTGCTCTGCACAGCGCTGCGCGGAGGTACCGCAGCGCGCGAATCAACGAAGCCGCGCTGCGCATGCTGCGTGCGCCCAGCTTGCGGAAGCAGCTTCTGGCGCAGAGCTGCTTCACGGACATAAGTGACATACCGCCCGCGTATGTCACTTATGTCCTGGCCGAGCTGCAGTCGCCGCGTGTGCGGAAGACGACTGCGGAGACCTTCTCTGCGCTGACGCGCGCAGAGAGCTTCACCCAGCTGCAGCCGGGTGCGCTGCTGCTGGGTGAGGCGTCGATCCTGTGGGGAACCCAGGATCGGGCGTACCACCTGCCGGAGCGCTTTCGCTCCGCCCGCACGGTGGAGATAGCGGCTTCTCACCACTTCCCTATCTCGCATCCGGCAATGACCGCTCAGCTCCTGAGGCAGCAAGGTCTATAATCTTTATCGCAAGAACTCGATTCTCCCTGCCGCAGCGAGGCAAGGATGTCAATCGAGTTCTTTGCTTTTTCCAGTAGACATACACCCATCTCCTTCCCTTCGAATAAGGTAAAGAAAAAAGTAGGCTCGGATATCACGCCTTTGCTTACGAAGAAAGGGAGGAACCCTATGCAAATCCACGTTGTCCAGAAGGGACAGACGTTATACCGCATTGCGCAAACGTATGGAGTGTCGGTGGATACGATCACAACAGCCAATGAGATGACCCCAAGCCAATCCCTGGTCATCGGACAGGCATTGGTCATTCCGATTGTTGGCTCGTACTACTGGGTACAGCCCGGTGAAGGGCTCTATTTGATTGCCCGAAAGCTCGGAATCGACCTGCAGACTCTCGCCTCCGTCAATAGACTAACCATGTATCAATCTTTACCTGTTGGCTTTCGGCTCTATATTCCGCCAACCCCTCGTACGCAGGCAGAAGTTAATGCTTATTTAGAGCCTCGCGGGACTGACGTATCGCCCGTTCTCATTCAATCCGCCAAGGAAGCCGCCCCTCATCTTACGTACTTAGCTCCATTCAGCTTCCGTATTAATCGGGACGGCACCCTCCAAGCCCCACAGTTGGACGATCTTCGCGGGATTGCCTCACAGCATGGCGTTACCTTGATGATGGTTGTGACCAATCTCGAACATGACCAATTCAGCGCTGAGCTCGGACATATTATCCTCACCGACGACACCGTTCAGAATCGTCTGCTTCAGACCATTAAAAGCACCGCCAAACAATATGGATTCCGCGATATCCATTTCGACATTGAGCATCTGTTCCCCGATGATCGTGACGCCTACACACGCTTCCTTCGGAAAGCGGCGGCACAACTCCATCAAGAGGGCTACTTGATGTCCACGGCGCTCGCGCCGAAAACAAGCGCCGCTCAAGCTGGCGCCTGGTACTCTGCGCATGATTACAGAGCGCATGGCCAGATCGCCGATTTCGTCGTCATCATGACGTACGAATGGGGCTACAGCGGCGGCCCCCCCATGGCCGTTTCCCCCATCGGTCCTGTGCGCAAAGTACTGGAGTACGCCATAAGCGAGATGCCCGCTTCCAAAGTCATGATGGGCCAAAATCTGTACGGCTACGATTGGACGCTGCCCTATGTCCACGGCGGTGCCTTTGCTAAGGCCGTCTCTCCGCAAGCGGCTATTGATCTAGCCCGCAAGTATAACGCGCAGATCCTATACGATTACACAGCTCAAGCCCCACACTTCAACTACTGGGACGATGCCGGCAAGGAGCACACGGTCTGGTTCGAGGACGCACGCTCCATTCAGGCGAAATTCCGCTTGTTGAAAGAGCTTGGCTTACGCGGTATTAGTTACTGGAAGCTTGGTCTTAAATTTCCGCAAAACTGGCTGCTTCTTGAGGAAAATTTCAAAGTCGTGAAACGATCTTAACAACTGATGGAAGCGACGCACTTATGAAGAAAAACCGTCAGGAAAGATCATCCTGACGGTCCTTTTTAGGTTTAACGCGCATCTGCTTATATTCATATCCTTGTTTCGATACAATTTTATCCAAACAATGTGCCTTACTTATGGTATGGTTCCCCGCGGTTTATCCGCATCATGCAATTAACCTGCTCCACCAGCACCAACCGCATCAGATGCTGTTCCTCAGCAGGGCACATGTTCTCCGGTGCCTTATCGTCCGGCACTTCTATCATCTGCACGGCCCAATGCGCCTCACTTACTCCGCGATCCGTCCACGAGATTAGCGCTCCTTCAATTTCCCTACGGTTAATATCTGTATATGCATAACCAACAAACTCCCCTCATTTGCTCCATTGGATAAAATACAATCAAATCAGGCTCATTCAACCTATTTGCCCGCTTTCATTGGAGTTAATCCAACAGAATGCTCTAAAACCAGCTCTTCTGAGCTATTTTCCACATATTCCACTGTAAAAATCCAATGGAACTAACCCCATCCGCCGATGTCATGAGACATCATTGGATATAATCCAATCAAATCCCTCAAGTTCAGGTATTTCGTCCTTTCTCCCAACTCAAATAAATAAGGGGTAAGCTTCGCTTACCCCAAAACATATAAATTCTTATCTGTTAAAGAAAGGAGGATCCCTCGGCGGATCCTCCTTTTTTCCAACCTCAGCCTTCCTCCGTAAACAATAACAACTTGCTGCAACCTTTGCTCGCAGCCTTCCGTCTAAGCTAAAGTAATTTTTACCAATTACATAGATTGAACTTATTTTCATCAGTTATCTTTATGATCATCAATATGGGAAGGGCGTGACGCAGAAACTTGCTATCGAGTATGGATGTGAAACTATTATTCCATGGATGTTTTTGGGTATTTATTGTGACATCTATTCATTTTAACCCCCTAGCTTCCGATAATAGTAGCGTTCCATAATTTTCATTTATAAATCGTAGAGGAACAACAATGGAGGGAACGAGAGAAATGAAGTCTAGACACAGTAAGTGGTTATCCTTGGTATTTATCTTTATTCTAGCTACGCAATCCTTAGTGACAGGAACCGCTTTTGCAGCTGATGAGATTTCTAAACTCGTCCTGAATAAAAACGAGCTTGCCTTGCAAGTCGGAGATACAGCCAATCTGACAGCAACCGCCATCTTCGTAAGCGGCTCTACCGAGAATGCAACCGTCAAAACCGATTGGAATTCAGGTTCGACCGATGTTGCCTCCGTCTATGCGGGTGTGGTGACAGCCAAAAAAGAAGGCAAGGCCGTAATCACTGCCACATATATGGGTAAGACCGTAATCGTTAACGTTGATGTTAGCAAAAAGGTGAAATCGTTAACCAAAGATAAACAGTCCTTAGATCTTCGACTTACTGAGGAGGAGCAAGTCGTTATTACAGCCTTTTACGATGACGGCACATCCGAACCTGTAACGAGCAAGGCTGATTACACCGTTGATTCGAGCTCCATTGTGACGGTAACCAATGGCTTAGTGAAGGGACAAAATCCCGGCAGTGCAACGATTACGATTAAATACATGAATCAATCCCTGACATTGCCAGTCGATGTTGAAGTTGTAAGACGCATTGATGCTGTGAAATCCAGTATCTCCTTACTGCTTAATGGAACGGAAGCAATCGTACTGAATGCTACCTATCCAGATGGTAACAACGCTGACGTATCTGCTAAAGCGGTATGGACCACTGACAAACCGAACGTTGCTGATGTAATTAATGGTTCAGTTAAAGGTTACGGTGTAGGTACAGCTAATTTAACTGCTACATACGGTACTAAGTCGACAACGGTTAAAGTTGATGTAGACAGTACGTTGAAACTCACATTAGATCAACCAAATGTCTTAATGAAGAAAAATGCAATTAAAGATCTGAAATTAGAAGCTACCTACATCGATAGCGCTACACCTGTTAACTTTACAGATCGCGCTGAATGGGCTTCGAGTGATGAAGATATCGTCCAAGTCACCAAAGGTAAGCTAACTGCCATATCCATCGGTGAAGCGACGATTTATGCCAAATACGGTGATAAAGTAGTTACAGCTAACGTTGATGTTGAAGTTCCTCGCCGTTTAGTCGTTAGTACCGACCTACTCTCAATGCAAGTAGGTCAAGTGCTTCCCGCCCTTACTCTGACTGCTACTTATGCCGATGGTACAAGCGACAATACCATCGCAGATAGCGCGACTTGGAGCGTGGATAACGACGCCGTTGCATTTGTCAGTAAAGGTTTAGTTAAAGCTTATAAATCCGGTGAAGCCACGGTAACCGCTAAATACGGCGGTAAAACAACGACAACCAAAGTCGAAGTCGATATCCCTACGACCATCAAAGCAAATAAAAAAGCCGTTAATTTACAAAAAGGCGGGTCCGATAAAGTCACGTTGACCGCTTATTTCAAAGACAACCGAGAATTGGATGTCACATCCCTGGCAGAATGGACGACTAGCTCCAAGGATATCGCCGAAGTACGGGGCGGTGAAATCACAGGGATCTCTACCGGCACAGCAACGATTACAGGGAAATACGGCACACGCACAATTAGCATTCAAGTATCAGTTGGCGTACTGAAAAGTTTGACGGTCAGTCAAGAAAAGCTAGTGATGAAAAAAGGCGATTCTGTTACTTTGACAGCAGAAGCTATTTATACCGATGATACAAAAAATAGCAATGCAGCCGCAGATGTCATCTGGACAAGCAGTAATCTCAAAGTTGCCACTGTTGACGGAGGTAAAGTAAAAGCTATAGCTTCTGGAGAAACGACCCTCTCTGCTCAACTGGATAGCAAGACAGTTACAATCTCGGTCACAGTCGATATGGCCAGCGACCTTTCGGCGAATGTCGCCAATCTTGTTTTTGACTTAAATGAAACAAGATCTATCGTGCTGACGGCTACAGATGCAAGCGGCGCGACTCGCACCGTCACCAATGAGGCTGAGTGGAAATCAAGCAGCAGCACCATCGCGCTAGTATCCAAAGGTGTTGTAACACCGGTTTCCCGAGGTAAAGCAACGATAACGGCAACTTATGGCGGTAAAAGTGTATCCATTCCGGTTGAAATCGGCGTGATACAGACACTAGTCGCTGATAAATCTTTCATCGTCACCAAAAGCGGCGATCAAGTACAAGTGAAATTAACCGCTACTTTAGCGGATGGCACTACCAAAGATGTCACTGAGACAGCAACCTGGAAAGTCATGTCCTACAAGCTAGGAACTGTCACGGATGGGCTTTTCACAGCAACTGGTTCAGGCAAAACAACGATCACCGGATCCTTCGGCGGCAAAATGGTCGCTATTCCCGTGGAAATCGATTCACTGAAATATTTGAAAACAGATGTCGTCAAAATCGAGCTGCAAGAAGGCAAAACGGCTAAGATTGAGGCGTTGGCTACCTACACAGACGGGTCTGAAGAAGATGTAACCAAGCCTGCATTATGGACATCGTCTAACATCATGATTGCTGATGTGAAGGATGGTATCATCCGAGCAACCGGCAAAGGGACTGCTAGAATTACGGTCACATATTCCAACATGAGAACGACTGTACAAGTGACAGTTACGAAGTAATACCATTGAAACCGTTGTTCCCAAATTGGGGGACAGCGGTTTTTTTTCAATTTTACAGAAAGCAGCATAAGTTCTTGCACATAGGGGAATATATCCATACCTACACATACAGAACCCATTCAACAAATCTTGGAGGTATGGATCATGGTTTCTAGATTTATGAAGTTGGGGATTATTTCTTTTTTGTCAATTACAGCCCTTCTTGGGGCTCATCAGTATCGTATGCATCCTCCTGACCAGCAAATGATTTCGCAAGCGGATAGTTGGGAAGCTGCCAAACAAGGCTCACCAACCTTCTTTGAAACGAATCCTTTCGGCATGCCTGGCGCGGATGCTCATTTACGAACAATGGACAACATGAACAGTCATGCTGCGGCATATGGACTTACACCGCCCACGTCTATGAAGGCATTAACGGTCCATGCTCAGGCAGCAAGTGGAGCGAACGACGAAGCACCGCCCTGGTGGAATTACCTCGGTCTGCTTGGTTTATTTGGACTGCTCGGACTCCGCAAACGTTCCCGGACTTAGTGTGAAATTTGAAGGTTGGTTAAAGAGGCCTTGTTCCCGGTTTAGGGGAAGGCTTTTTTTCTGTTTCTTTAGATTGTTTACGGACATTTGTTTGTGCACTAGACATTTGTTTTGTTTTACGTTAAGCTAAAGGTAGTTCTTCGTTTGAAAGGAGCTTTTCATGGATCGTGAACAGCAAATTTTAGCACTCATACGTCAAAATCCATTCATTTCCCAAATTGAAATAGCCAGTATGATAGGTATTTCACGATCTGCTGTTGCCGGGTATATTGCTGCGTTGACCAAGAAAGGTACGATCCGAGGCCGAGCCTATGTCACATCTGATGAGCTTACAATCATGTGTATCGGCGGCGCGAACCTCGACAGCAAAGCGGTCAGCAAGCAGGCCATTCGACTGGCCTCCTCGAACCCGGTCACGGTCACCGAATCCTGCGGTGGTGTTGCGCGCAATATCGCAGAAACACTCGCTGGTTTATCTTGCCGGACAGCTCTCCTGACGGTTGTCGGTGACGATAAGGCTGGTCAGTGGGTGCTTGAAGAGACACGAAAGCGCGGTGTTGACGTCAGCCAAACGATTGTCCTACAGGGCGAGAACACGGGGACCTACACGGCGCTGCTCGATGCCACGGGCGAGATGTTTTTAGCTTTTGCCAACATGGAAATTTACGATAAATGTACACCCCAGCTTTTGATGGACAAATGGTCCCATATTGCCGCTTCACAGCTCGTCATTGCCGATACGAATTTGCCTGCGGATACGCTCCAAGAATTAATTAAGCGTTGTAAAGAAGAAGGCATCACGCTATTCATCGACCCTGTCTCTTCCGAAAAAGCAAAAAAGCTCCCGCAGGAGCTTCATGGTGTTACAGCGATTTTCCCTAACCTTGAAGAGGCCCGTCTGCTTGCTGGTTCCTCGGTAGAAACAGACCAAGAATACGACAAGCTGGCTAGATCTATTCAGGCACGGGGCGTGAAACACGTATTCATTACACTCGGCAGCAAGGGTGTCATGTACGTTGGCGAGGAAGGCGAACAGCTTTTCCCTCCTATTCCTACCAACGTCGTGGAAGTAACCGGCGCAGGCGATGCTCTCGTCGCTGGTATCGCTTATGGTGTGATGCATCAGCATACCTATATGGACGCCTGCTCCTATGGTCTCGCTGCCGCACATATTACGCTTCAAACCGATCAATCCGTAGCTAGTGAGCTAACCGAAGAACGACTGCAACAAACTATACAAACCATAACTAAAGGAGTCTGATCCCTATTATGAATACTTCCTACCTGACATTTACCGACGAAGTGAAAGATGCTCTTGCGAACAATAAACCAATCGTAGCTTTGGAGACAACGATTATTTCCCATGGGATGCCTTATCCGCAGAACATTGAAATGGCTAAAAAAGTTGAGCAAATTATTCGTGACAACGGCGCTGTTCCCGCAACGATTGGCATTATGGATGGCAAAATCAAAATCGGCTTGAACGAGCAGGAGCTTGAGGCTTTCGCGACAACGGCCAATGTAGAAAAAGTCAGCCGTCGTGACTTCCCTTACATCCTATCTTCCGGCAAAATCGGCGCAACGACTGTAGCCGCAACGATGATCGGCGCGGCGCTTGCCGGCATCGAAGTGTTCGCTACCGGCGGTATCGGCGGTGTTCACCGCGAAGGTGAAGTGACGATGGATGTCTCCGCTGACTTGACTGAGCTGGCACAAACGAACGTCGCTGTCGTCTGCGCAGGCGTGAAGTCGATCCTCGATATTGGCCGTACGCTCGAGTATTTGGAAACCCACGGCGTACCCGTGGTTGGTTACAAAACGAGCGAGTTCCCGTCCTTCTACGCCCGCGAAAGCGGCTACGGCGTTGACTTCCGCCTCGATGAGGCAGCTGAAGTTGCGGCCATGCTGCGCACCAAGTGGGAGCTGGGCCTCGCCGGCGGCGCCATCATCGCCAATCCGGTCCCCGCGGAATCCGCGATGGACCATCACGAGATCGAAGGCGTCATCCAGCAAGCGCTGGCTGAGGCCAAAGATCAAAACGTGACCGGCAAGAAGGTCACGCCTTTCCTGCTAGCGCGCATCAAACAGCTGACCGAAGGTCGCAGCTTGGAGACGAACATCGCGCTCGTTTACCACAACGCGCAAACGGCCGCGCAGGTTGCGGTTGCCCTTAAAAAATAAGTTATGATACTCTCATTGTCATAACAGAAAAAAAAAAGACTATTTTTCACCGTTAAACGTGAAAAATAGTCTTTTCTTATATTTGGGGCTATTCGCTTACCCAAATCGTCTTCTGCGCGAACGGCACCCGTGCTGCCTTCGGTATTTCCATGTCCGGGTAGCCGATGTAGATGAATCCGACCAGCTCCTCTTTTCCCACTAGACTGAACGTCTCCCGCATCTTCGGATGATAGGTAGGTGCACCCGTGCGCCATATCGTTCCTAGGCCTAGTGCGTGCGCTGTAAGCAGCATATTCTGCACAGCGGCATGCGCAGCCGCATATTCCTCGATCTCCGGAACTATTGGCTTCACTGAAGGTGTTACAGCCACGGCAATAACAACAGGAGCACGGAACGCTTTCTTCTCCTGAGCGCTTTTCAGCTTGGATAACTCCTCCTCAGAAAGTGTCGGATCTGCTTCTGCAGCGGCAACCTCCGCGTAGCCTCGCCCTAGCAATCTTCTGCCTTCACCGGTCATAACCCAGAATTTCCATGGCTCTGTATGACAATGGTTAGGGGCCCATATGCCTGCTTCAAGGATTTCTTCGATTAGCGGTTTGTCGACAGGATCTTGGTTGACCTTCCCGATACTGCGGCGATGGCGAATCGCTTCTTTTATATCCATGAATCTCACTTCTCTCCCTTTTGCTTATTCTATCTCTATTGTTGCACGACCCAAGCACCCTCTGCAAACCTACATTGGAAGCATCGTCCTAATAGCTATGAGCTTTTCCTGTACCTCAATGAATCATGCTTTCACTGCATTTTGCGGCAGCTCAATATCATGCAAATTCAGCTTTTTATCAGTCGGAAGGAAGGCTGCTAACAATCCGATTAACGGTAAAAAGGCACAGAGCTTAATAACAAAGGTAATGCTTGTTGCATCCGCCAGCGTCCCCAGCACAGCTGATCCGATCCCGCTTAAACCAAAGGCCAATCCGAAGAACAATCCTGATACCGTACCCACTTTGCCTGGCAGCAGTGGAATTTTCATCCTATTTTTTACAATGTGACTTTTAATGTTCCTAAAAGATCTCCGTAAGCTTCCTTAGAAAAAATTAAGGAAATTGTTGTACGTTGTACAACTTGCCTTCTTAATAGACGACATGAAAAAAAGGACTTCATCGAATTTAACATTCGCGGAAGTCCTTTTTTACCTATATTTATAAGACTTATTTGTCTTTTTTAGCGTGTGAACCGTCGCAGTTACCTTCAGTGTTTTGTGTGTTTCCGCATGCGCATTTACCCATGATGTCAGCCTCCTCACTTGTTTGTGCGCTGAGGTAATTATATCCATTACACTTACATTTATAAAGCGAATAATTAAAAGTTGGTAATTGAGTTTACTTATCATTCTCATTGCACTCGTCCGCACTTTTTTAGCACTCTCCTACCGAGACTGCCAAGAATTTGACAATGACGTGCTCCATCATGCAAGGTATAGTTATAGCAACAGAACATGAACGATAGTTTGCTAGATTCAAAATTTTTTTAATTAACCCTTGGGAGGTACTATGAAATCCACTAAACTCACGATGATCGCGACGGCCGCAATGGCTTTCTCCTTATTTACTTCAGCTGCACTTTCTCTTCCAGCTTCCGCTGCAGCCAAAACAAGTGCTGATTTTACAGATTTGGCCGGTAGTGATGCCGCGCTTAAAGCTAAGATTGATGCGATGATTGCAGCTGGTATTTTTGAAGGTGTCTCAGACAACACATTTGGCATTACGCAAAATATGACTCGTGCTCAATTTGCCAAAGTAGCCACTTTGATTTACAACATCACCGTTGATCCTGCCGTTAAGGTGTCCAGTTTCTCTGATGTTAATGCCAATGATGCAGCAAATGGATGGGCTATCCCTTATATTGAAGCAGCCAAAAAAGCAGGCCTCATAGACGGTGTTACAGACACCACTTTCGTGCCCGGCGATTCTGTAACAACAGCTCAGCTGGATACCGTACTGCTTAAAGGTTTAGGCAAAAAGATTTCCATGACAGGCTCACCTTGGTACGCAGATGCTGTGAAACAAGCAACAGAACTTGGTATTCACCCTATTAGTAAATCTGGCGACCAGCCTGCCAATCGCGCTGACCTTGTTCTAAGCTCTTACACAGCTCAGCAAGTTTTCGGGGATCAAACACGCATTTCGATTACGAAAACACAAGCCTCTTCTTCCGACAATAAGAAGGTTCAAGTTACTTTCAATAAAAAAGTGGATGTTAGCAAAGCAACGCTCACTTTGAAAAATGGTTCAACTGTCGTCCCTACAACCACAGAGTGGGCTAGTGATGGTCAATCGGTAACATTAACGGCTACTCTTGCGCTCGCTGCGGGCGATTACACAGTAACGCTTGGCGGACTCGATGCTTCCACTGTCCAAACAACAACTGGCAGCTTTAGCGTTACAGCTCCTAGCGCAGGGAACATTTCGATTAACGGCACCTATACACTAGCTAGTGTGCTCGATAGCGGTCTAACAGATGCGGCAACAGGATCAAACGGTCTAGTTAACAAAATAACTGCTGAAGATCCAACGCTCAGTAAATTAGCTAAAGAAATTGAAATTAAAGTGACATCCGCTAGTGGAGATCCCATTGCTATCCCTGGAGTTGTTCAATCCGTTCATTCCTCTGATTCTAGTATTGCTAAAGTAGGTCTTACTTCTGACCATCATGCTTACGTTCTAGGCAACAAGCCAGGAACTGCAGACATCAGTGTCCTTGTCCAAATTGGAAATGGCGAGGCAAAGCAATTACACGTTACTGTCACGGTTAAAAACGACGCGATCACTGCCAAGGAAATAAAAGCAGGACAAACTTCCATTGATAAGACGGTAATGACGGTAACAGGGGGCGTTTATAGCTTCAATGCTTATTCGACAATGGACCTTACCATCACTGATAACTACGGTATTACGTATAAAACTGCGGACATTAAAGGCTATAATTTCGCACTAGGCACCCTTTTCATCACGAATGATATCAAAGGAAATGCTGCTGTCGGAGCTGTTGGAACCGTTAGTATCGATCCAGACGGTACCGTACGTGTAACTGGGAATGTGACTTCCTTCGAATTAACCGCGGTTACCTCAACAGGTGAAAAAGTAACAAGCTATGTGACGCTTAACTAAGTGTAGAACCAACGAAAGACCGTCAGGGACACCCTGACGGTCTTTCGTTAATTATGGCTTAAACGCCTGCAGTGCCTCTCTAACCTCGGCCGCCGTGTCCATCTCCAAAATCCTTTCAACTAATGCCTCGCAATCGCTATAGTTCAAATCCGTAATGACTTTCTTCACCTTAGAAAGCGATGAAGCCGCCATACTCCATTCATGCAGACCTAAGCCGAGCAATAGCGGTGCAGCAATCGGGTCACCTGCCATACTACCGCACATTCCACTCCATTTGCCTACAGCATTAGAAGCATCGATAACCGTCTTGATCAGTCGAATGACGGCGGGATGGAAATAATCGTATAAATAAGCTACCTTCTCATTCATACGATCGACAGCAACCGTGTACTGCACAAGATCGTTCGTCCCGATGCTGAAGAAGTCTACTTCCTTGGCAAATCTGGAAGCGAGCAATGCTGCTGACGGAATTTCAATCATAATTCCCAATTCTACAGAATCCGCATAAAGGATTCCTTCTTGGCTAAGCTGTTCGCGAGTCTGCTCATAGATTTCTTTGGCCTGACGCCATTCTTCCATACCCGAAATCATCGGAAACATGATTTTCACATCACCGTGAACTCCCGCTCGCAAAATCGCACGAAGCTGGGTAACAAGCAGCTCCTTACGGTCCAGACAAAGTCGAATGGCTCGGTAGCCAAGAAAGGGATTCATCTCCTTCGGCAAATCCAGATAAGGAAGCTCCTTATCGCCACCAATATCGAGCGTACGAATAACAACAGGACGTCCCTTCATTGCTTCTGCTACTTGCCGGTAAGCCTTATATTGGGTTTCCTCGTCAGGCATCTGAGATTGTCCCATAAATAAAAACTCTGTACGGTACAGTCCTACCGCTTCAGCCCCTTGGCTTATCAGGCTTGCCGATTCTTCCACCGTACCGATGTTTGCAGCTAGTTCCACACGGAAGCCGTCCTTCGTGACAGCGTCCCGTTCCACATAGGCCAGCAGCTCGGCCTTCTCTTCTTCATCACGCTGCATGAGATCGTAGTAGGATTCTTTGGTTGGCACCGATGGGTTTAAGATACAATTTCCAGTCGAGCCATCAATAAGAAGCTCATCTCCATGCTGAATCTGATCAATCCCATCCCCCAATCCTAAGATTGCTGCGATCCCTAATGAATTGGCCAAAATAGCGGTGTGGGAAGTCTTACCGCCTATACGAGTGACAAACCCGAGCACCAAATTTTTGTCCAACTGGACCGTATCGGAAGGTGTCAGATCATCCGCTACGAGAATGACAGGCTCTCCAATATCGGACAGCTGTGTTCCTTTGCGTTCACATAGCTGAGCGAACATCCTGTTTCCTACATCGCGAACATCTGCCGCGCGCTCCCGCATATATTCATTCTTCATACTTTCGAACAGAGAAGCAATCTGCGTGACAACTTGATGAATCGCGCTTTCTGCTGTCCACTGCTCGCCTACAATTAAGTTCTCCATGGGTGGATAAAAGGTTGGATCTTGCAAAAAGCTGATCTGCCCTTTCAGAATCACAGCCTTTTCTTCCCCAAGTGTACGCTGCGCCTTCTCAATCAAAACTTGCAGTTCTGCCTGGCAAGCAGCCTTAGCTTCCCGAAGCCGTTCAACCTCAGCGGTGGCATCTTGCGTTTTCTTTTTCTCCACGTCAGTTAGTCGCACTGGAGCGTAAACGAATGCTTTCCCTGTGCGAATGCCAGCGGATACCCCTAGTCCTTGCAGTACTCTCTCCGTCATGCTAGCATCTCCTATCCCTCAAGCTGCTATAAGCAGCTCTTATACTTCTCCAAAGCCACTTTCCACCAATTCAGTCAAAGCATCCAGCGCTGCTTGTTCATCCGGTCCTTCTGTTGTCAGGGTAATGACCGATCCCTTCTCCAACCCAAGCGTCATAAGACCAAGGATACTTTTCCCGTCTATGATCGCGATATTAGGTTCATTCTTATATTCAAGCTTTACAGTTGATTGAAAAGATGCCGCTTTTTCCGTAAACAGTTGGGCTGGGCGAATATGAAAGCCGGAATCGTTCCGGATCGTAAGTTCTTTTGAAATCATGATTTTCTTCTCCTCTTAGATGGTTTGTAGAATCGTTATTAATTGCTGCGCTTCGGTCACTTTCAACAAGCTTTCACGAAACTCCTCATGAATCAGCTTACGGGAGAGAGCGATTAAAATTTGCAGATGCTCATTACCTGCGGCGGCTTCCGGTACGGCGATCATAAAGACGATGCTTACAGGCTGATCATCTAGTGATTTCCAATCAAGAGGTTGTGTTAACTTGGCAAAAGCAACGCCCGGCTTACTGACTCCGTTCGACTTCCCGTGAGGAATAGCCACCCCAAAGCCTATACCCGTCGAGCCGGTTTCTTCCCGCTTCAAAACCGCCTCCAGGTATGCTGCCTTATCCGTAATACAGCCAGCGGCTGCAAGTCCGTCGATCATAGATTGCATGCATTCTTCTTTGCTTGTTGCTTCCAATGGGATCAAAATGCTTTGTTCATTCAGCAGTTCTTGAATATTCATATCCGTATCCTCCCTAAATATAAAGGGGGAAGAGATTCCCCCTGCGTGATTAGTTTTAATTTGTGTAAAGATTTAGTCTTTTACAGGCTTCTTCAATATATTCAGCATAATGGCTGTAACAACCGTTCCTGCGACGATAGCTAAAGCATACAAAGCCAGGTGGCCAACGGCATTCGGGATTGGCAGAACGAAAATCCCTCCATGCGGCGCGCGCAAAGTAGCGCCGAACAGCATGGATAAAGCGCCTGTTAAAGCGGAGCCGACCATGATCGAAGGGATCACTCGGAACGGATCACCTGCGGCAAACGGAATGGCACCTTCCGTGATAAATGAAATTCCCAGAACGGAAGCCGCTTTACCGGCATCCCGTTCCTCCTTCGTAAATTTCTTCGGAGCAAGTAACGTTGCCAGCCACAAACCAAGCGGAGGTGTCATACCAGCAGCCATTACCGCTGCCATCGGACCGTATACACTGCTCGCCAACAAACCTACAGCGAACGTATACGCCGCTTTATTCACTGGGCCACCCATATCGAAAGCCATCATCGCTCCCAGTAGAACACCGAGCAATACGGCATTCGTGGAACCGAGCGATTTGAGCCATATTGTCAAACCATCCATAATTGCTTTTACGGGTTCGCCAATCACGTATATCATTAAAAGTCCTGTAATACCAGTAGCCAATAAAGGAATAATCAGAATCGGTTTCAAGCCTTCAAAATTCTTAGGCATTTTGATATGATCTTTCAAAAGCTTCGCGACATAACCCGCAAGAAATCCGGCAATGATACCGCCAAGGAAACCTGCTCCCATTTTTGAAGCGAGCATCCCACCAACAAGACCCGGCGCCAAGCCCGGCTTTTCCGCAATGGAGAAGGCGATGAATCCCGCCAAGATCGGTACCATCAAAGCAAAAGCTGCTCCGCCACCAATATCCATCAAAGCTGCGGCAAAAGTACCCTGTTCTTTAAATGCCTCAATTCCGAATATGAAAGAAAGTGCAATGAGCAATCCGCCAGCAACAACCAATGGAAGCATGTTTGAAACACCTGTCATCAAATGCTTATACGCGCCTGTTCTTGAAGCGCTGCGCTGAGATTTCGACTGCTCTACTTGCTTCAGATAATCATCGGCAGAGGCCGCTTCTTTGTTCATTGCTTCATCGAGAAGGCCTGCCGGATTTTTGATCGCCTGTGCCACAGGGACTTTAACAACCGGCTTACCAGCGAAACGGGATTCTAACACATCCGTGTCCGCAGCTACAATAATGGCATGAGCCTCGGCAATCTCTTGCTCAGTAAACTCATTTTCTACACCGACAGCTCCTCTGGTTTCTACTTTAATCGAAATACCCTTTTCTCTAGCTGCTTTTGCTAAGGACTCAGCAGCCATATACGTATGTGCAACACCAGTTGGACAAGCAGTAACAGCAAGAATCTTTTTCATAGACGCCCCCGCCTTCAATTCGAATTTGTTGTTTTTGGAATAGACCATATGTTCACACTACCTAGTTTTTCTTCCACTTCAGCAAGCGTACAAACCTGTGTTCCTGGCTTCAAAGCCGTTACAGTTCCTGCAGTTGAGCTCCACCTTGCAGCTTCTTCCAGCGACATGCCATGCAGCATGCAATAAATGAGCGCGGCTACCATCGAGTCCCCAGCCCCTACTGTACTTAGGGGAGTAATTGGAGCAGGTTTGGCGCGAATGGCCTCCGTCTCCGTTACAAGAATCGATCCCTCTCCACCTAAAGAAACGGCCACATAAGCAATTCCTTTAGAGATTAATCTTCTTGCCGCATCGATAATCTCTTCATCCGTCCGGAAGGACTCTCCGAAGAACGACTCGAGCTCATGAATGTTCGGCTTGATCGCGTAGGGAACAGCCTCAATACCATGGACGAAAGGCTCACCATCGGCATCCAACACGGTCCGAACACCAGCCTCATTCGCAATCTGGATAAGTGTCTTATAGAAATCACCCGGTATTCCCTTTGGCAAACTGCCCCCCAGGACAACCAACGATACATGACGAACATCTGTTCTGAAACGATCAAGAAATTGATTTAAGACGTCATCGTCTACCGTGAATCCTGGCTCATTCAACTCCGTTGTTTCCCGGGTATGTTCGACGTACACCTTCAGGTTCGTTCTCGTTTCACCCTTCGCTTGAACAAACCAATTCGGGATGCCCAGACTCGAAAGTGTATCTGTCAGCACATTCCCCTGGCGCCCTGCACACAAGCCCCAAGCTGTTACATCAACGGAAAAATTCTTCAATACTTTGGCGACATTGATGCCCTTTCCTCCAGCATCCATTCTCCAGTCTTTAATCCGGTTCAATCCGCCAAGAACAAAGTTTTCTACCGTTACCGTTTTGTCTAAGGCCGGATTCAATGTAATTGTCAAGACAGGTAGCTTCATGACTTCCTCCCGCCCGTCTGTACGACTGTAACGGTAACCCCAGCCGTATCTAGCTCCTTCAGTGCATTGTCCGATATACCGTCATCCGTCAGAAGCTGGTCAATCTCGGTTAATGCCGCAACCTTAGCAAAAGAAACTCTTCCATACTTGCTATGGTCCATGAGTAAAATCACTTGTTTGGTTGAACGGAAAAAAGCCCGTTTGGTCGAAGCCTCCAACATATTCGGTGTTGTCAATCCAATGACAGGATCCAGACCATTGATAGCCACGAAGGCTTTATCAACATGCACGGATTCCAATGCCTTCTCGGCTAACGGACCTACCATTGCCAGCGTTTCATGACGCAAGGTGCCCCCTGTAAGAATCAAATCGATTCCCGTGTTAGCAGACAATTCTTGAGCTACCGCAACGGAATTGGTTACCACCGTAAGCTTTTTGAATGTTTTCAATTCCTTAGCCAAATAATAAGTTGTAGTTCCCGAATCAAGTAGGATAGAATCGCCTTCCCGAACCATGGACGCGGCTTCTTTGGCTATCAGCTCCTTTTGTAAACGATAGCGATCTTCTTTTTCCACAAAAGTAGGCTCTGAATTGTCACTGACAAAAGCTACAGCTCCTCCATGCGTACGGCGAAGCTTGCCTTCTTCTTCAAGAATCTTCAGATCTCTTCGAACTGTTGATTCAGACACCTGAAAATGCTGCGCCAGCTCTTGAACGGACGCACGCTCTCTTTCTTGAACATAATCGGCGATCTTCTGCTGACGCTCTTCTTCAAACAGCATCACGATCCCCCCTATTCCACTCCATAGATTTTGTGCATATACGGTCATACATTTGATTGTTTGGTCTCATTTATGATTATATGTGATCGATATTTATTTGTAAAGCGCTTTCTAGAGGTAATTACTTTCATATTAGTCATATTTGATCACAACATAATAAGCTGTCGCGCATGAAAAACCCACCCTCGAAGGGTTGGGTTTTTAGAAGCTTCTATGATGAGGTCACTTTCGCTTTTCTCCGAGTTTGGGTTGAAAACGTCCAATTCACGAAAAAAATACCGATAAGGATGAGTGTTCCCCCTACATACACGAACCATTCTATGACTTCACCAAGCAGCAGCCACCCTGATACAACCCCGAAGAACGGGGCGAGGAATAAGAAGGCGCTCGTTTTACCGGGATCCCCTTGTTTCAATAAGAAGAACCATGAAGCGAATTGCACGATGGAGGCCATGATTGCAAGCCATAATAGAATCAACACAGCGGATACGCCTAGGATTAGCTTCGGAGTTTCTATGGTCAGACTCATAACAAGGAGAAGGAGACCGCCGAACAGCATTTGGTATGCGGTTAGGACCCACACATCGAAACTGGCTCCCCATTTCTTAACGAGCAGTGTGGAGATAGCCCACGAAATCGCAGATCCCATCCCAAGCAGCGTACCCGTTTGCAACTGCATGTGAACACCCAGCGTGATAAACACGCCAGCACAGCCGATCATGACTCCAATCCATTGGGAAATTCGGTATTTTGCACCTAGAAACAGCGTTCCCAGCACGATGACAAGCAGTGGATTGGTGAAAGTCAAAATCGATGACTCACCAGCGGTAATCGTGCGTAAGCTTAGAAAAATGCAGCCCATGACGCCAGCTGTTTGGAACAGCCCCACGCTCATGATTTTGCTCCAGTCTAGAAGATCACCTGGACGCGGCCTTTTTCTCACAAACAGAGCCATAACTAGTCCCGCCAGTGTAAAGCGACAACCTACCAACAGAAGAGGTGAGAAATAGGCCAAACCCATTTTACCCACAGCGAAGGAAGATCCCATTAGTGATGTTGTGACAACAACCATTAAGCCAAATAAATAGCGATTCATAGTATCCTCCCATAGGCTGCATACACTTTCAGGATGACTGTTGTCTTCACACTCAAATTTCGCTTATTATCGAAGTATGACTGTAAAAAAACTAACCTTTGTATATGATCGATTATAAACTGAATTGGTTTCGTTCTGTATCGAAGTATGATTGTATGAAGCGGAGGCTGATATGGATGTGTACGAATCCAAATATTGTGGAAGTGGCTTCACTGATAGGCGAACCATCACGCATCACGATTCTGCTGAATCTTCTCGGCGGCAAGTCGCTGCCCGCAAGCGAACTCGCGCGATTCGCGCGCATTACGCCTCAGACAGCAAGCTCCCACCTATCGAAGATGGTGGAAGGCGGTCTGCTCGTCCATGAGTCGTATGGACGGCACAAGTACTACCGGCTGGCGAGCGCCGAGGTGGCCTACGCTCTGGAGGCGCTGCAAGCGATCGCCTCCCCAAAGCCGATTCGCTCGCTGCGCGAATCAGATCAACTAAGGGCGCTGCGCTATGCGCGCACCTGCTATGATCATATAGCCGGCCAGATTGGCGTAGCCCTGACGGACCGGCTTCTTGAGTTAGGCCTGCTGCAGGAGGCAGGCAAGGATTTCATCCTCAGCACTGCGGGTAAGCAGCGGCTGGAACGATTCGGCGTCGAGGTCGAGGAAGACCGCAAACGCAGGCGCCATTATGCGCGGCAATGCCTCGACTGGAGCGAGCGCCGCCATCATATCTCTGGTACGCTTGGCGCTGCGCTCACACGCCGGCTGTTCGAACTTCGCTGGATTGAACGGCTGCCCGATAGTCGGGCTGTGCGCGTCACCCCTGAAGGTTTGCAAGGGCTTGCCGATGAATTCGGCGTTGTGCTGTGACTCCTGACAAATACATAAATTACAGGAACCACACCAGCCCCCATCCACATATATTGGTATAGCGCATTTCTGGCAAAAAACTTTAAGGAGATCATCCATGAATTATCCTCCTTCCTATTACACATCCCCCTATGATCGTCACCCTATTCCTGCTGCTTACTACCCTGCTCACTGGGCTTGGCATCGTGATTTCCCTCCTGTCGATACGAAAATACTTGTGCATTCCATTACCAGCTTTCAGCGTCTGGTGGAAGATGCCTCGCTCGTACTCAAAAAGCTTGCCGAACCATCCATCGCCCAACAAATAATGACGGCCGCCCAGACAGGCAATCAGAAGGAAGTGGATCGGATTGTTCACTCCTTCGGCTGTGAATCTGTCGTTACGACCAGCTACACACCCAGTAGCGTTCAATTCACGATATACCCACACGTGCAAGGAATGCCATGCTGCAACTTATCAATGTCAATGAAATGGGGCAAATAAAAAATAAGCAATCTAAACCAACTTGTGCGTTGGCTTGGATTGCTCTTCATAATTCTTATCGGACGTCCGCTGCATTCAAGAATGGCCATACTTTCCCCAGCCAATTAGCAAGAATGACGAGCACAATCCAATAAAAGATATAATAAACATCTAACATCGAATAGAAAGATACATAATAATAAGTCCGTTTTTTTTGCGCGGAAAAACGCTTCGCTTCCATTGCCACAGCTGTCCGGTGAGCGCGGCGTATGCTCTGGGCAAGCAGCGGAATGGCATACATTCGCAGCGTCGTATACCATCCAGTGATGGGATTACGCTTCTTCTTGCCCCGCACCTTCAGCGCATGGCGAAGAGTTTGGAATTCTTCGAGGATGAGCGGCAGCATGCGCATCGCGGCGAGGAAGCTGTAGGCGTATTTCGGCGCGACCTTCCACTGCTGCATCATGGCATAGAAAAGCGCAACCGGCCGTGTGGTCAAGCTGAACAGCAGCCCGACCGCGGCCACCTGAAGGCCACGAAAGCCCAGATGGATGCCGCGATAGAAGCTTTCTTCGGTGATTCGGATGAAGCCCATCTGGTACCACAGCGTATCTCCGCTGCCGAACATCATCATCCCCGTGGAAGAGGATAAGAAGATAAGCAGAAACGGTGAGGCATACAACAACAGCCGCTTCATTGGATGGCCTGTGAATAAGAAGAGCGGCACCAGTGCGGCCAAGGTCAAATATATCATGGCATTCAGATTATGCGTGAACACAACAACAATAAACAGAAATATGGACAGGATTAGCTTCACACCCGGATTTACCCGGTGCAGCCAGGTTTCACGATACGCGAATGTTATTTGCATAGCATCGCAGCTCCTTCCGGAGCATGTGCGGCGGAGGCTGGCAGATTCTCAGCCGGCCATTCCTCCACATGCCCATCTTCAACCTGCCAAACGCGCGTAGCACAGCGTTTCACAATCTCTAGATCGTGCGTGACCATCACGATCACAGTTCCGCTCGCCCGCAGCCGCTCCAGCTGCTGCAAGATGCGCAGCGTACCGCGCGCATCAAGCCCGAAGGTGGGCTCATCCAGCAGCAGAATGCGTGGGCCGCGTACCATCGCGGATGCCACGCTTAAGCGCCGCTTCTGGCCCATCGACAGCTGGAACGGATGCCTCTTGCGCAGCGCGAGCAGGTCGTATTCCCTAAGCAGCCGCTCTATAGCCGACCGCTGCTCATCCCGCCCCTGCTCTGCCTCTGGCAAGGAGTAGGCCAGTTCTTCCTCCACCGAATTCGTGACGAATTGGAATTCGGAGTTCTGGAACACAAAGCCGACTTGCTCCGCAAGCTGCTCGACTTTACTGCCCTTAACCCCCTCGATCCAGCAGCTGCCGTGGGTCGGGATGAGCCGCATAATGGCTAACAGCAGCGAGCTTTTGCCAGCTCCGTTGGCACCGACAACGGTAATCCAGTCGCCAGGATAGACGCTCAAGTTATCCACAGAGGTCTTGATCTGCCCTCCGCGTAATCCTACAAAATCGCGTAGGGTCATGACCGGCGCCGCAGTCTGAATGACGGAGGCCGCTTTGTCCTCAGTCTTGTCCCCAGACACTAACTCCATCTCATTATCGTCCCAAACACCAGGGTACCAGATCCCGTAGTCGATCATTTGCTGTTTGTAAGCTTCGAACACCTCTTGAGGTTGGCCATCCGCAAGCAGTCCTCCATCTGGCGACATGACGATCAAGCGGTCGATGAGTCCCAGGATGCCGCTTATTTTATGTTCCACGATAACCAGTGTCTTCTCAGCACTAATCCTTCGGATCGTTTCCCATACCTGCTCAGTGCCTTCTTCATCCAGAAGTGCCGTAGGCTCGTCAAGGAACAGTACTTCCGGCTCTAGTGCGAGCACACTGGCAATAGCCAGCCGCTGCTTCATCCCTTGCGACAGATTCCTAATCAAGGTATGGGTATCTCCTAGTTGAAGTCCCACCAACTCCAGATAATACGCGATACGAGCAGGCATCTCCTCACGAGGGACTTGTAAATTTTCCAAGACGAAAGCAATTTCCTCATCCACATACGGCATGCAGAACTGTGTTTCCGGATCTTGAAAGACATAGCCTGAGCTGCTTGGGGTTTGAATGTTATCTGTCTTGAGCGGAATCTCAACAATATTAGGGACAATACCGCTTAACACTTGAAGCAGTGTTGATTTACCGCAGCCGCTCGGCCCTAGAAGCAGTACCTTCTCTCCAGGCTCAATCGAAAAGGAAACCCCCTGAAATAACAGGGGGGCGTCTTCTCCGGGATATTTTAACCTTAGATTCGTAACGCTCATTCCTTCGCTCATCACGTTACCCCAATGCGTCGTAATCTTTCTTCGAAACAGGACGTACAAGACTGAGCACACCGGTACGAGCCAATGCACCCGCTAAGTAGTAAGCGAACACGCCAGCGATCAAAGCGCTGCCCAAGAGACGA
The DNA here is from genome assembly GCF_030817295.1 of Paenibacillus sp. V4I9. Classification (NCBI taxonomy): domain Bacteria; kingdom Bacillati; phylum Bacillota; class Bacilli; order Caryophanales; family Paenibacillaceae; genus Paenibacillus; species Paenibacillus sp. V4I9. Next base: position 7,773,709 of record NZ_JAUSZE010000001.1, on the reverse strand, counting down.
AGTCCAATGAATAAGCAGTAATTCCAGAACGTGAGTTGATCAATATAGCCATAATAGTTATCCACGAGCAAGGATAACGCTGCGGATGCGAATGAGGCTAGGATTGTCACGTCAACGCTTGCACGGCGGTAAAGGAAAAGGGCAAAAACGAGTTCAGCACCAAGCCCCTGCAGCAACCCATACACAAGCGTTGATACACCCCAAGAGCCACCAAAAAGTGCCTCAATCGTCGCCGCCGCTACCTCAGCCAATAAAGCAACGCCAGGTTTACGAATAACGAGGAACGCGAAGGTCGCTGCCATAAACCACATGCCATAGCTCAATTGCTCCGCGTGAAGTCCGAATGGTTTCAAAATATCGTACATCGGCCCCCAAACGCGATAAATCACACCAAACACCGCTGCGATCACAATGGTGATCAAAATATCTGTCAATTTCAAACCCTTTGCTGCTGCTTCTTTTTGCGCCATCTGCTTGTTCGACTCCTTTTCATAGATAGATCTGTAAGATGAATAGGCGAACACGAAAAAAAGCCCACCGGGTAGCGGCAGGCATAAAATTAGTGCGGAAAGGCACTTCATTCTCTACGCTGGCATTACCCAGATCAGATTAACGGTCAGTGGCATGGGGCCACTATCTCAGCCTGACTTCATCAAGCACCCGTGTTGCTATTCATTTGGCTTAACTGTAGCGGATTACCAACTTTTTGGCAATCCTTTTTTTTGAACATTCGCTCTATTTTTCAATCAAATGCTGCAAATCATGCGCTGCAGGTTCTCCGCTTGTTCCATGACTTCAGCCGTATTATTGTTGATGACTTCGAACAACTGATCAACGCTCTCAGCTGAATTCTTAAAGCCTTTACCATGCTCACCTGCGCGAGCAGCCTCGATGGAATACGCAGAAATTGACTTCTAGGTAATAGTGTAACTACAATATGTAGTGTTGGTATTTTAAATTTAATCTAAGAGGAGATCAATTATAATGGATCATTCAACCATGCAGCACGGACCTGATTTTACGGCTATTTTGCTCTATATAGGCTTGGCTATTTTTGTTTTGTCGATTATTGGCTATGTGTTGGCCGCGAAAGCGCACAAACAGAACACAAGTCGATTGAAAAAGGTGGAGAAACAGGTTCTGAAAAAAAAGCAAAAGACCTGGCTGCTTCTCTCTCACACTCTCGTTATTATCGCGATATGCTGTGTGGGAACCTCGCTTATTCAGCAAAATTCCAGCAAATACAGTGTAGAAAAACTGAATTTTAATACTCCTATCCAGGTTGTGACAGATAAAGATTACGGACGAGGGCATGCTGAGGGTACACTTTCCTATGAAATGAAAATCCCGACCTCCGGTACACACAGTCCACATGACTTAAAGTTCGGTTTTTATAAGGAAAGACCCTCTTATGAAATGCTTGTTCATAATTTAGAGCACGGCGATATCATCATTCATTACCACCCAGATGCTCCTAAGGAACTGCTAGATCGACTCGACTATTTAACGCATTTCAAGAAAGCCGGCGCCGGTGTACTAGCTGTACCGAATCCAGATGTACCTAACGATCAAGAGGTCGTTGTAACCGCATGGACGAAAACGATGCAGCTTACAAAGTTTGATGAAGCAAGTGTTGGAACATTCATCTACCAGAACATTGATAAAGGACCTGAACAAATCCCTTCCGAAGTACGCCGAGGCGGCGGTACGATGTAAGTAAAGTACTACTTGCGAATCGTTTCACGGTCGGATACTAAATCCGTTGGCACTAAGCCGGTTAGACGCCTGAATACACGGTAAAAATAAGACGGGTCATTGTACCCGATGAACTCGGAGATCTCGGTCACTGACAGCGCAGAATGTCTTAGCATGTAAATGGCCGTTTTGATCCTTGTGGCATGGACGAACTCGCTGATCGTTTGACCTGTCACTTTGCGAAAGAGTGCCGCCGTGTAGTTCGGAGATCGGCTTATGCACGCGGCAAGCTCGTCTTTGGTCACGTGCTCGCGGTAATGGTTCTGAATGTAGCCTTTCATCTGCTCCACTAGCTGCGCCGTAGCGGTAGTTGTTGTATCTTGGTCCCACTCTCTATGAAGATAGACAAACAGCTCTTTGAGCAAAGCTTCACACAGAGTTTGGTAATAGGATTGCTTGTCTTGCCACTGCTGATGGATAAGGCGCAAACGATCGACAATTAACTCGTATTTACCCGTTAAACGACTTGTGTAATGCGGCAGCTGGAGGAGAGGGAACTGTTCAGATGCTGCTCCGGCGATGAATTGAACAACGTACTTTTCATGGATCTGGGTCGGCACACTTCTTCCATAAAAGGGAGTTTTGCTCGGAATAAGCAGCCATTGACCTTTCTCAACGACTTGCTTCTTCTCATTGATCCAATACACACATCGGCCATAGGTAACGAGAACGAGCGTCCAATGGGAGCATCCCTCCAACTCTTCCTTGTACCAATTACTGCTCTTGTCGTACGTAAAGGTTATTACCTGCATAATGGCACCTTCCTGAATACTATAGTACATACATCATACTATAGTTCATAGAACTTCGGCTCATTTAGGCATATAATGAAGCCAAAATTCATTCGTCACTATTGAAAGGAAGTTCTAACACCATGCGTAAAACAAAAATCATTTGTACCATGGGACCTGCTTGTGATTCCGTCCCTACTCTTAAAGAATTAATTCGCTCAGGCATGAGCGTCGCAAGATTGAATATGGCTCATGGCGATTTAGATGAGCACCGGGGACGCATTCAGCGCGTACGTCAAGCAGCTGGGGAGCTTGGTGTCATCATCCCTATTCTGATGGATATTAAAGGTCCGGAAATCCGCATCGGTCAATTGAAGGATGCTTCCTACGATTTGCAAAGCGGCGATCACATTGTGCTTACAACTGAACAAATTATCGGCGATTCCAGCCGTGTTTCCGTGAATTACCCTGGCCTTCCGCAGGATGTTCAGCCGGGGAATCTCATTCTTATCGATGACGGCTCTATCGAGCTGCGTGTAGAAATGATTGACGGTACTGAAGTAACTTGCAGCGTTTTGAATCAAAGTGTTTTGAAGCAGCGTAAAGGCGTTAATTTGCCGGGCGTGCGCACCTCCCTGCCCGGTGTAACTGAGCGCGATGTGATGCATATTAAGTTCGGAGTCGAAGAAAATATTTCCATCATCGCAATGTCATTCGTACGAAATGGAAACGATGTTAGAGAAGTTCGCGCAATTTTGGAACAGCATGGCGCAGCGTTTACACCGATTATTTCGAAGATTGAGAACGAAGAAGGCATGACGAACTTCGCTTCGATCCTTGAAGCTTCCGACGGCATCATGGTCGCGCGGGGCGATCTAGGCGTCGAGATTCCGACGGAGGAAGTTCCGATTGCGCAGAAAGACATGATTCGCGCTTGTAATATAGCTGGCAAGCCTGTTATTACGGCGACGCAAATGTTGGATTCCATGCAGCGCAACCCTCGCCCAACACGCGCAGAAGTGAGTGACGTGGCGAATGCGGTGCTCGACGGCAGCGACGTTGTCATGCTTTCCGGCGAAACAGCTGCAGGCAAGTATCCCATCGAGTCCGTTACGATGATGGCGACGATCGCCGAGCGCGTAGAGCAAACCATGGAGCGCAGCTCCTTGATCGACGCGCAGCTTCAGTCGAACAACGAAGTGACTGAGGTGCTGTGCCAAGCGGTTGTCTCATCCGCTAACAAACTGCATGCTGCAGCGATCTTGACGCCAACGGAGAGCGGCTTCACTGCTCGGATGATTGCGAAGTACCGCCCAGAAGCACCGATTATCGCGGTGACGTCCAATGAATATGCGATCAACTACTTGAGCATGGTCCAGGGCGTTATCCCGATCCTTGGCGAATTCTGCGACTCCACTGACGCGATGATCCGCTCTGCCATCGGGCAAGCTGAGACGCTCGGCTACGTGAAGAAGGGCGACATCACTGTCGTCTCCGCCGGTATCCCTGTAGGGAAATCAGGCACGACTAACCTGTTGAAGGTTGAGCGGGTTTAGTCATTTAGAATAACCGTCTGGTGTTTCCTTCACCAGACTTATACGAAATGTTCTGAAAAGACACCTCAGGGTGTCTTTTTTTGTTGGGTAGCTTGTGAAGAATCTCCCCTGAATTTCGCCCAAAAGGCTGAAAACCCTCGTTATCGGGAAAATTTGATGTAGGAAATGCAGATAATCTACGCGGTAAGTGCAGCTACCGTGAAATTTGATGTAGGTTTTGCAGCAAATTTGTTTGAACAAGCTCCACTTGGTCCCTGACGTGTTGGGCCTCCCCCGGATCGACGTCATGATCGAAGCCAAAATGAAGGATCTAACCTTGTTCCGGCTCGCGGAGCAGCTTGGAAAAATTCGCGGTGTGAAACGAGTGGATGGTGGCGTTTTGACATGGTAGAACAAAAAACCGTTTCTGACCAACAATCAGAAACGGTTTTTATTCGCTGTCGTATCCTTTTTATCCAATGGAACCGTATGAATCTGGCTCTTCACATGCCTTATCGCATTGATTTCACCGCCAATGATAATGATGAGCGCCGAAATATAGAACCACGTCATGAGCACGATAATACCTCCGACACTGCCATAAGTCGCGCTGTAGTTGGTGAAGCTGTTGACATAGAAGGAGAAGCCGAGGGATGTTAATTGCCACCCAACTGCCGCGAATATCGCTCCAGGAAGGATGCTTTTGCAGGTTAAGCACGTATTGGGCGCTATATAGTAAATACCGATGAAAACCACAAACACGATGACAAAGTTTACGATCCAGCGCAGGTTGTTCCATAAATCTACTTGCTTCGATGAAATCGAAATGTTGGCAAGTGTCCAATCCCCGATCCAATGGCCAAACACACTGAGCAGCAGCGCTGAAGCGATGACAATGAGCATGCCAAGCGTCAGCATCACGGCGAGCAAGCGCGAGTGAATGAAGCTTTTTCGCTCCGGCAGCCCATAAGCTTTATTAACGGCAATGACGATCGCGTTCATCGCTGCGCTGGCACTCACCAAGGCCAATATTAATCCGAAGGAAAGTGTGCCTCCTCTTTTCACATCAAGCAGATTGCTAAGCGTTTCCTCGATCCAGCCGGCAACTGCCCCAGGAATATATTCTTTAATAAGCCCTATGACATCGTCCGAAGAGAAGGGCAAATACCCCAATAAACTCAGAATAAAGAGCAGAAAAGGGAACAGGGATAGCAGAAAATAGTAGGCGCATTGGGCTGCAAGCCCTGTGGCATCGTGCTTTTCGAACTGATTCCAAAGCAATTTTAAGTAAGATATCCCCATATGTATATAGGTCCTTTCATCGGTCTATAAATGTGATAGAATAGGTAGTCCAGTATTGCTATGAAACAGGTGATGATTTTGACTTCTCTTTCTATTTACCCTACACCATTAGGTACGAAACAAACCACGGAGCGGCCTATCCCGCATGCGCGTATGGCGCTTTTAACGAATAGTTCTGATTTTGTGTCCGATGCCGATCGTGACGCTTACTTTTTCCGCGACTTGGAAAGCCATCAGATTCTGCTGAATGAAGCACAGGTTCAGGCTGTGCGCCATTTCAAAGGTCCCTTACTTACCCTAGCGGGAGCCGGTTCTGGGAAGACAACTGTTCTAGTGTGCCGAGTGGCTTACTTACTTCGTGTTCACCGGGTCCATCCGTCGAATTTGTTGTTGATTACTTTTTCGAAAAAGGCTGCCGAAGAGATGCGTGAACGCCTCACGTCCATGCCGGGCCTTGATCATAGTATGACCAATACGATGCAGGTGCGTACATTTCATGCTTTTTGCCTAAGATTACTGCGAATGAACGGGTTACAACAAGAGATTCTGAGTGATGGCCGATATCAGCAAATCGTCTTCAAACGCATCATGCTGGGCATGGGGCTGCAGGATACATACCAACCTGAAGTGCTCATTTCCTTGCTTTCTTCTTATAAAATGCAGCTGATCGAGGTCGACGACCTGCCTGAAGGAACGGAAGAAGATAAAGAAGTGAAGCGGATTTTCATGCAGTATGAGCAGTGGAAAATGGAACAGCAGAAGATTGATTTTGATGATATTTTGATCAAAGCCTACCACTTATTGCAGCAAAACGCGGATGTCCTGCGCTCGCTGCAGCGAAAGTTTACTTATATCAGTGTCGATGAGTTCCAGGATACGAATACCGTGCAATACGAAATCATTCAAATGATTGCAAAGAACCACGAGAATTTGATGGTTGTCGGTGACGATGACCAGACGATTTATTCGTTTAATGGTGCGCGAAATGAATTTATTCTACAGTTTCATGAGAAGTATCCTGCTGCCACGACGGTCACTCTTGATATTAATTACCGTTCTACTTCAAGCATCGTCGGTCTGGGGAATGCCATCATCAAACACAATGTGCAGCGGAAGTCGAAGACCCTTCTCGCCACGAAGGAAAGTGATCGGAAGCCGCAATATGTGAAACCCACGAATAGTGATGACGAGGCCGATTGGTTAATTAACGATCTTCGGATCAAAGTATCCGAGGGTGGCAGCCAGTATGGTGATTTCGCTATTTTGTATCGGACAGCAAGCAATAGTCGGGCGATTATCGAGCAGTTGATTCTTCATAATTTGCCTTTTGTGGATTACGGAAGCAATGACTCCTTCTACGATCAGTGGATGGTGAAGCCGATTATTGATCACTTAAGGCTTGCCCATGAGCGACGCAATTTCGAGGCCATAGAAGGTGTCCTCCCTTCATTATATATAGGACGAGACCAAGGCATGCGGATTATTCAAGATCAGGAAGCGATTCAGGCGAAAAAATGGCCGCTCATCCACCTTCTCGGTCTGCCGCAGTTGAAAGATTTCCAGAAAGAAAAGCTCAAAAGCCGCATCCGGCTCATTAAATCGCTTGCTGAAATGAAGCCGTTCGCTGCCGTTCAAGCGATTCGCAAGGATTTCTATGATGCTTTTCTAGAGACGAACAAGCGCAGCAAGCTGACGAGTCACAGAGAGATGCTGAAGGAAACGCTGGACGAGTTGGAATCTTCTGCCAAGCGGTTCGATACTGTGGAGCAATTTCTTTATTTTATCCATGAGGTCGCGGAAAAACGCACAGAAATGAGTAGGCTCCAAAAAGAACAATTCGCGAATAAAATTTCGCTCATGACGATTCATAAATCGAAGGGACTGGAGTTCCCGATCGTGTACTTGCTCTGTGCGATTGAGGGCAATATGCCGCATAGCTCGGCACTCGATGCCAGCCATCTGGACGATGTTAATTTGGCTGGAGTTGCGGTGCGCGACAAGGGAACCGCCGCGCTGGAGGAAGAGCGACGGCTGGCTTACGTCGCCGTCACGCGCGCCAAGGCTGAGCTGCTGATCAGCTCGCCGGCGTTTTATCGCGGGAAGAAGGCGGAGCCTTCCCGCTTCCTGCTGTCCGCGTTCCCTGGCGCGGACCCTGTTGTCAGCCGCAAGCCTGCGGCGGCTGTGGGTGGAGCAGCGGTGTGGCGCCCGGCCGCTGCTGGGAAACCCGCCGCCGCGACTGAGCGAGTCGCGGCGTGGATCTGCGAGCAGGCCGGCTGCAAGGCCTGGTCACGCATCTCTTCGCCGCAGGAAGCGAAGCTTGCGGCGAAGGCGTGCCCCTTGTGCAGCGCAGCTATGGTCAAGGGCAGCCGCATGGTATCGCTCACTCACTAGCTGAGCATTGCCTGCATGCTCCCTTCTAACAAGGGTAAAATTCACCCGTATCTGTTGAAGGGATTACCTGGGCTCCAGCTATCAGCTGGGATTCACATGTGAAACAATAAAACCGGCTTACGCCGTCCTTGGGCGAGAATGTTTGTTATAGACGTATTTGTTGAAACATCCACTTGCTCATCCGTGTAAAGTTGTACGTTGTACAACTTGCTTCCTAACCAGAAAAACCTAGTCACTCACCGAGCCGATGATTATGCATTGAATCGACAATCGCACTCAGCTTAGCAAAAAATCCATAGCTAAACATGCTAAACAGGGGGTAAGCTTCACCTTACCCACTAACTTAATAAAAGCAGCAATCCCTTTTGGGAATGCTGCTCTCTTTAATAACTCTTTTAAACAAGCACTCGCAAAGCCTCTAAAGCCGCATCATAATTCGGATGCTCCTTCATCTCTGTTAAATACTCCACATAACGAACTGTATTGTTCTCATCCAAGATGAATATCGCACGCTGATCGAGCTGAATCTCTTTAATCAAGACACCATACGCTTGACCGAAAGCGCGGCTTTTATAATCCGATAAGGTTACGACTTTATCAATGCCTGCAGCCCCGCAGAAACGACTCAGTGCGAAAGGAAGATCCACCGAAATCGTCAATATAGCGACATTATCTCCTAGCTTATCTGCTTCCACATTGAAACGCCGCGTCTGTGCATCGCATGTACCTGTATCCACGGAAGGGACGACCGAAATCAGCTTCACTTTCCCTGCATAATCCGATAGGCTTACCTCTGTCATCAAATCCTTATTTACCTTAAAATCTGGCGCTTGATCCCCAACCTTGATTTCCGGTCCCAACAATGTAACTGGATTTCCTCCAACTGTTGCTACCCCTGTGCGTTCTTGTACCTGTGTCATATACGTATTCCTCCTGTGATTTTATATGTTTTAAAACGTAGATTTGTTGTTTGTTATGCTTTCTCAATAACCGCTTTAAGCTTCTCTTTGGTTTGTACCCCAACCATCTGATCAACCAGTTGACCATCCTTGAAAACAAGCAATGTAGGAATACTCATGACGTTATATTTGGAAGCGGATTCTGGGTTATCATCCACGTTGATTTTTACAATCTTGGCCGCATCGCCGATTTCAGCAGAAAGTTCATCTAAAATGGGAGCGATTATTTTACAAGGTCCACACCAAGGGGCCCAAAAATCTACAAGTACAATACCCGCTTCAATTTCATTGTTAAAAGTGGCATCGGAAATTTGTTTAACTGACATGGCTAATTCCTCCTAAAGGTTCTTTTATATTAAAATGCATTAAGCATGCTGTTCTGAAATAAATCGTTCACAATCTAACGCCGCCATACAACCGCTTCCTGCTGATGTAATCGCTTGGCGATAAATGCGATCCTGCACATCCCCACAGGCGAATACGCCAGGTACTGTCGTTTGTGACGTTCCGGGAATAACCTGCAAATATCCGAGCTCATCGGTTGGCAGCTGTCCGCCTAGGAAGCTAGTATTCGGAGTATGTCCAATCGCCAGAAAAATACCGTCTGCCTCCAGCAGCTCTTCCTCACCAGTAACGTTATTAAGCACCTTAAGTCCAGTTACTCCAAGAGGGCCAGCAACGACTTCAAGCGGTGTCCGATTGAGACTCCAGGCCACTTTTTGATTGCCGCGGGCGTGATCCTGCATGATTTTCGATGCTTTCAGATCGTCACGACGATGCACTACGCGCACTTCAGAAGCGAAACGAGTTAAGAACTGCGCCTCTTCCATCGCTGTATCCCCACCGCCAATTACGATAATCTTCTTGTTCCTGAAGAAAAATCCATCGCAAGTTGCACAGGTGCTAACACCTTTACCAATATTGTCGGATTCGCCGGGGATGCCCAATTTCTTGGCCGTTGCCCCTGTGGAAATGATCAACGAATCCGCCGTCAATTGACTTCCATCCTCTAAAAACAAGGTGAATGGGCGTTTGGACATATCGACTTCTGAGACCCGACCCGATTGAATCGTAGCGCCGAAACGCAATGCCTGTTTGCGCATGTTGTCCATCAACTCCGGCCCCGTGATGCCATCCGGGAATCCTGGGAAGTTGTCTACTTCAGTAGTGGTAGTTAACTGCCCACCAGGCTGTATACCTTCTATGACTAAAGGCGACATGTTCGCCCTTGCCAGGTAAATCGCTGCGGTTAACCCTGCTGGTCCAGTTCCGATAATAATCGCTTTGTGATGCATAAGAACGCCTCCTCTGATGCTTCATGGTAATGTATGATTTCATTTTATTTGTTAGCAATTTAATTTGAAACAACTTTATGAATGAATCATACCAATTCCATTTATAATTGTCAACAATTAATTTGTATACAATTTAAATTCAGGGATGCCCCCCTTTGTTAATGGCAAATTCAGCCTATCCATTCATCAAACTTTCAGTCAGCTTTCAAGTGGGCTTCAGTTTCAATCGGCATAATAGGCATCAGGTCAAGTCATTCAAATTACTGAAACCGAAGGGAGCATTCATAATGAATAAACATATATCAGCAAATCGTACATGGAAATGGGTATCTTCTCTCCTGCTACTCAGTCTTATCGCTTATCTCATCGTCTATCCACCTCTTAAGAAAACAGACCAGGCGGCATCAGCAGCCATGGCTAAGGTTAATGGCGTCAATATCAGCACTGACCAGCTCTATGAAGCCATGCTAGTCAGTAGCGGTGAGCAGACACTGGACTCTTTAATCACTGAGGAACTTATTAACCAAGAAGGACAGAAGACGGGCGTTCAAATCACAGATGAAGATATTCAGAAAGAAATCTCATTCATGCAAGGTTCCTACTCTTCTAATGATGAGTTTCAGCAAGCACTCACCTCTTATGGCATGACTTTAGACGATTTAAAGAAAAATATGAAGACTCAAGTTCTCTTGAAAAAAATTCTAGAACCTCAAATAACGATTTCCGATGATGAAATCAAACAATATTATGATGAAAATATCGAATCACTGAAGGTCCCTGAGCAAATTCAGGCTTCTCACATCTCGGTCACGACCATAGAAGAAGCAGATGCGATTCTAGCTGAGTTGAAAAAAGGTACTGACTTTGCCACGCTTGCCAAAGACAAATCCCTAGACACAGCAACCAAAGATACAGCCGGAGCTCTAGGTTACTTCTCTAGCGGTAACATGGAGGAAACCTTTGATACCGCGGCCTTCGCCTTAGCAGTAGGTGAAACAAGCAGTGCCGTTCAGACAAGTACTGGATACGACATTATTAAAGTAACCGACCGTAAAGCGGCCTACACGCCTACAATGGAAGAGAAAAAGGAGGATATTAAAACAACATTAACCAACCAAAAGTTGTCTACCCTGTCTTCTACATGGCTGCAAGAAAAGAAATCGCAATCGACTGTTGAGAACTACTTGAGCAAAGATGCTTAATGTACACAAAAGAAGGATGCCCTTACCGGGGCATCCTTCTTAGCTTTTATGGCGTCCGACTTTGCATCTCATCAAGACTCTTGAACTGGTAGCCCTGACTCTTCGCATCGTCAATGATTTTGGCCAGTGCCTCCGTGTTATCCTTGGATACCGAATGGAGCAAAATGACGGCACCTGGATGCAGCTGCGCCATCACATTTTTGTACGCATACTCCCGACCCTTCTGATGCTTGGGCTCCCAATCGCGGTAAGCGACGGACCAAAATACGTTCGTATAGCCTAGCCCTTGGCTAACCGCTAACGATTGGCCACTAAATATCCCCCGCGGCGCGCGCAGATAGCGCATCTCCTTTTGTCCAGTGACGGCGCTGACCTCATCTTTCACTTGATTCAGTTCTTTTTGGATGCGTTCTGCTGAGATTTGACTCATATCCGGATGGCTCCAAGAATGGTTGCCAATTAAGTGACCTTCTTGTGCCATCCGCTTTAACAGTTCAGGCTCCGTCTTGATATAATGCCCCGTCACGAAGAAAATCGCGGGTACTTGCTTCTCCTTCAGCACATCCAAAATCTTACCGGTATAGCCCTGCTCATAACCATTATCGAAGGTTAAGTACAATTCCTTGATAGCTGGATCTCCTGTAAAAATAGCCCCTCGCTGCTTCAAAAGACCTTTGAAGCCTTCTTCATCAATCGACGGAGGCTGTCCGTTTACGCTTTTCTTAAACCCAAAATGATAAGTTCCATCGGCAGATGCCATCGTCGCTTGCCCGAGCAGCATAGCGAGCACGATCGTCAGAATTCGCATGTATTTCACGGTTAAACATTCACTCCTTGCCTTCTGTGGAATGGTACAGCCTACTTAGACTGTTACTAATATGCCACAAGTTAGACGAAGATTATGTGTTCTTTTTCAATCTATCACCTTCCCAAAAGCGTCCACAATGTCAGCTCGAAAAGCATGTCCGACTAGCTTCTGAATTTCAGCGTAAGCTTCGCGCTGCGACGTGGCTTGTCTATATGACCGCGGCGTCGTCATGGCGAGGAACACTTCCACTAAGCCGAGCATCTGCGAAAGCAGCGGTATCTGATCACCTGCAAGACGATACGGATAGCCAGTGCCATCTACTTTTTCATGATGATAAAGGAACGCTTTCTCGACCTCTAGAAAATCGGGGATGCCCTCACACAATTCCTTAGCCATGAAACAGTGCTCCTGCACCACTTCGTACTCGAACTCTGTCAATTCCTCTTCTTTTTCAAACATATAATCCGGCAGCTTGACCCTGCTTACAAAATGCAAGAGTGACAATAAATCAATCTCCCAATCTTGCACACGCAAGCTTCCATATTCATTCACAAGTGCTTTGAGCAGAACACTCATTTCACCTATTTCTTTACGCGATGTTTGTGTTTTCCGTTCTCCTACTGGGATGAAGCATTGCAAAATGTTAATCACTTGTTGTTTTTGCTGCTGAAAAGCTGCGGCCTCAACGCGCCATTTATGTTGATTAAAGGATGTAATAATAATTCCGCCTAAGATCACGCAGCCTAATGCATATACACCTTTTGTCGTCGCCATAATAATAGGAGAGAACCCGTCGTCATTCCCATACGTGGGACCAAAAATTTGAAAGAGTAAGAAATACAGTGAAAAAATGATAGAACCATATACATACACCCTAAATTCCACCAATAAACTGAGCATAACAGGGAAAAAGATAAGAGCAACCCACATTTGATGCAGAGCCACAGGGTTGTACAATGTGATAATAACAATTACCAAGAATAGTAATGATGGGGTTATCAGATTCACATATGGACTGTCTTTTGGCATACTTTTCTGAATCGCGTACATCGCCCAAGCAAAAAGAGAAACGGTAAACGAGGTCATCATATACAGCTTAGACTCGGAGTTACCGCTAACCAACCAATATGACAAGCCACTCAGTGCACAAATAGAAGACATACTACCAATGATAGCCATCAATAGTTGATGAACCGGCAGTTGGCCGAATCGTTGTAAATTCATCATAGTGAACTCCTTCTTGAATCAGGTTGATCGCTTATATTCTCCTTCGACTGGAAGATAGAGGCACCTTTCATGACATCCTCAATGGTGGATAGAATCACTTCAGGACTCGCATCTTTCATCAAGTACCCGTCAATCCCCGCTTTGAAAGCCCGATAAATATCCTCACTCTCATCAACAGCTGTTAAAATGATAATTTTCATGTGCGGATACATATGCTTAAGGGTCTTAGCCCCCACTATAATAGAAGTGCCGGGCATCTTCAGATCTGTCAAAAGGAGATCGGGTACTAACGCTAACGATTGCGCAATAGCTTCATTTCCGTTCGTCGCCTCACCCGTAACCGCGTAACTCCCACAGCTGTTGAGCAAAATATGAAGACCTTCTCTTACGATACAATGGTCATCAGCAATGACTACTTTATACATAGGCGATACTCCTTTCACGTGGGATGTAGGCTGTAACCGTCGTACCCATGACAGCTTCGGATTGAAAAAAAATCGCTCCATTCAAGGCTTTAATCCGATTCTCCATGCCTCTCAGCCCAAATCGCCCCTGCTCGTACACCTCGGATATCTGCATTCCGATGCCATCATCCTTAATAATAATCGACCATTGTATACTCGTGACTTCAATTCTCACATGGATATGTTTAGCTTTGGCATGTTTAATGACGTTGTTGGCTGCTTCCTCTACCAAGTGATAAATCGCTTCTTCGATATCAAGCTGCTCATGCGCTGCCCAACCGATGTTCTCAAAGATCGGCACCACCTCGGTATGTTCAGTAACACGGTGCAGCAGCTTCTCAATGGCACTATGGAGATTGAATTTTCTCTTCTCATCCTTAAGCTCGATGATGAATTGACGAATTTCACGATGACTTTCTTTCACTTTTTTCTCGATCTCTGTCACATAAGGAAGCGTCTCCTCGCGAACATCCGGGGGAAGCGCATTTTTCAATTGAAACAGCTGAATAGAGATAAAGAAAAGTTCCTGAGCGATACCATCATGAATATTTTGAGCAATAGCATCGCGTTCGAGGGCAACAGCAGTTTCTTGAGCATCTAGCAATTCCTCGTTGACGAAATGGAAAGCTTCCAGCTTCATAAGTATTAATTGAATATAAATTTTGTGTGAAATAGACAATTCGTTTTTGCCTGATTTAACAAGCAGCCAACCATACTTTTTCCCACTACGGTCCAGAAGGACTTGGATGTAATAAGGCAAAGCTTCACCTGTAGGTGATGGTAATTGGGTGTAAATCTTCTGGCTGCGCGGCCTATTTTGTTTCATATAATTCGTAAAATACGTATGCTTCCAACTTTGAACCTTTTCGTAACGAGAGGCACTTTCCACGCAAAGGATCACTTCCCGCTCATCTAAAATATGCTGAAGCAGTTCCTCTACATAGGAAATCGTTCCTTGCTTCATTGGCTGTGCGGTCATGTGACGAGAAGAATAGATCATAACTAGCTTACGAAATTGTTTCCATAGATTTTGCAGCACATAGTGCACTAGACTTACTACACAAAAGAAAGCGAATACGATAAAGCCGTAATCAAAATGAGCCAGCACATATCTATATATGAGAACATCTGACCTCATAGCAAACAGAATGGGGATACCGGTTACATAAAACAGGATAATCGGATAGTACTGTCTCCAGCTCACGAATTGTTTGACCATCCAGAGACCTGTAAAACTAAAGATTAAAAACGGACTGGAAAGGCCGCCCGTCTGCCCAAGCAAATAAATCCCAAAGGATAAATCCGCGATAGCGGCCATAATCGCCGCTTTTCTACGCATTTTATTTAACTGTAATAGGCTGTATATCGTCTGAAAAAGAACCGCGGCCAACAGCAGTCCAGGCGTTACACCGCCATCCTTTGAATAAAGGATGAGCCCATACAGCAGCAACGCCCATCTGCAGCCAACAAATAAATATAACCCTGTTCTGTTATGTAAAGACATGCCCAACTTCTCCTAAACTTTATGAATTCTTAATGGTCTTTTAGCATATTTTGTTATACAATGGAGCCAAATGATAAACGTAGGTAAATAGTAATAGGTATTTGGTACTATTTTAGTATAACATAGCTGAGATCTTTTTGGAGGGAACCCGCTTGGTTAATATGATTATCCTTGATGATCATCCGCTTGTTCGCAAAGGAATTCGTACGATTATATCATCCGGCCAATCGATGAATGTTGTTGGGGAAGCCACGAATGCGAAGGAGGCTCTACGGCTCCTTGAGCAGACAAAGCCTGACCTTGTACTCGTTGATTTAAATTTGGGGCACGAAAATGGACTGGACTTGATTCGAGAGGCTCGACGATCAGGACATACTTGTAAATATATCATTTTAACCTCATCGATAACCCGAAGTGAGCTTCAATTAGCACAATCCTTACAGGTTGAAGGCGTCTGTTTGAAAGAAGCATTTCCCGAAGACTTGTTATATGCGGTTGAAAGCGTTACCCGTGGTCGTAAATACTATGACCCTGTCCTAATGGGATCTATGATGGGTGATAAATCCCGCAGCGAAGAGCAGGAGCTCTCTGAACTAACACCTAAAGAGCTAGAAGTCCTTATGTCTCTGGGCAAGGGATTTTCTAATAAGGAAATCGCCAGCGCCCTCTACATTACAGAGTTTACGGTGAAAAAACATGTGAGTCAGGTGTTAGCTAAATTAGTTTTAGCTGATCGTACGCAAGCCGCCTTATATGCCCTATCCAAAGGACTAGTGCAATTCGAAATGCAGCGATAAATACAAGGAAAGATCCGGCGGGATAACCCGCCGGATCTTTTTGCCTTATAGGTCAAGCGGTTCCGTGATACTATGCATAGGAAGTAACGAGAAGACCGCATAACCTTTCACATCTTTGATATGAACAGGCCCTAATGAAGGATCCCGACTATCCTTGCTCTCACCCAAATTCCGATTATCTCCAACAACGAACAGGTGTCCACTCGGAATCGTCTGCAAAGCCATATCTTCCGACTTCCCAGCTGTATATAGCTCAGGCAGCGGAGTTTCGTTCACGAATATGACACCATCACGAATGAGTACGCGATCCCCTTGAACCGCTATAACACGTTTGATAATGCTAAAACCTAGTCGCTCATCCTTAATGACGACGACATCTCCATATTTGGGCGTTGAAAAGAACAACGATATTTTATTCATCAGCAGCACATTGCCGTTCTCTAGCGAAGGATTCATGGAATTACCCGAAACTCTCGTAAGCCCAATCATGTTATTAATCAAAATAAAGGCCAAAGTCAGGAGTAGAATGAATCGAATCCAACCCCATACTTCACTTTTTTTCTTAATTGCGGGCTGTTTAAGCTCCAAGATTTCTTCCGTCATATCTGCTCTCACCTCAATTATTGTTGGTTGTACGTGACATGAACCACGGTTGCTGGTTTTGGTTGCTGCCCGTAGACATCATCCGTTACTGTTGGCGGCTGTGGCGCAGGTACTGGTACTGGTGGTTGCATAGGTCCTGCTGGCGCAGGCAGCGGTGTCGGTGCCCCTGGTGGCAGAACTAAGACAACCGGCAGGCTCGGCGTGAACACGAGTGCAGGCGGAACATAGCTGTTCGCTAATGTATCCATCGCTCCCTGTGCACTATCCACAATGGCTTGGAGCTTATTCAAGATTTGCTGACGATCTTGTGCGGTCTTGATATCCGTGCTGGCGAGCAAAGATTGCGCATACTGTCCAAGAGCCTGGAGACGAATTCGCTTCTGCTCCTCCGTGAATGATTCCAAGCTTCTGGAGGATGCTTCGAGTCGAAGCTGCAATTCTTTCTTCAACAGTTCCTTCTGCGTTTCGGTCTCTAACTTCATCGATTGATCCAAGCCTTGGATGACTTGCTCTGTTTTCTTATTGAACCAAGAAGCCATGGAGCCCGCAATATCAATATCCGCATAGGAAATTCCGGCCGACGCCGTAAGTACAACAGTTAAAGAAACAATTCCAGCTGCGACAATCCGTTTGGATTTCAGGTTGCGTTGCTTTTCATCTCTGGTGACCATTTTAATTCCTCCTTCTCCTCTTAGTGAATAAAAGTAAGCTTGAGGCCCCGTCACCGGGACCTGTTCGCCTATGTTATTATTTCAATCCGTTGATTACGATATTTTCCAATGCTGTTTTACCAGCAGCTTCAAGGGAAACACCTTTTTCATTGATACCTTTTTTGTTTGCTTCTTCCAAAGAATCAGCAAGTGCTTGAAGTTCTGCTAATTTAGCTGTGATTTTTGCAGCTAAGTTGTCTTTAATTTCTTGGGATGCAGCTGTTCTTTCAGCAGCAAGCAACGTGTTCAGTTCTATTTTTGTAGCTTCAATCTTCGTAGTCAAAGCTGTTGCTGCTTGAGTTTGAGTTGTACCTACAGCCGTAGTCAGGTTGTTGATGGATGTTTTTCCTTGATCATTAACATCTTTTTTGATGTCTGCTTTGCCAACTTCGCCAAGTCCAATTACAGCAAGATTATTCCAGAAGTTTGCAGTATCTACAACATTGTCATACTCTCCTGGCATGCTGCCTTTAATGCTTGTGTTTTTACTGTCGATAGCAGTCGTGTATGTGTTCAATTGACCGTTAATGGAACCTTGTACACGAGTCGTTTCAGCTGTACCTGCTGTTTTCACATCGTTAACTGCTGTAGTATTAATATTTTTGTAATCCGTAACCATTTTTTCTTTGTTAGCAGCTACATAGCTTGCAACGTCTCCAGCGATTAATCCTTTTGTGATGGCTGATGCTGAGGAGTACCAGCTTTGAAGTTGGCCACCAGCGTCTGTTGCTGCGAATGCTGTACCCATACCTGCTACTAAACCTGTTGCAATAACACCAATTGCTAATTTACTTTTCAATGCTTTCATCATTCATCAATCTCCCTTTAAATAGTATATTGTTTCATTGCGCTCACCTGAAGTGAACCCATAACTCACCATGACTGACTAGTTGCCCAGCTTCGACGTTAATCTTTGAATCGTTTCCTGAGCCCATTGATCGATTTCACGGTCATTCGCACTTTTCGAAGCACTTACGTACTTGTCGAAATCTGCCGCTGCACCCGTCTTAGCAAGCTCTGCCGCGCTTTCGATTTGACTAACATAGAATTGGCGAGCCGCTTCTATGCTGCCGATTGCGTTATGACTAATGTCATCTGCCATCTTCTTCAAGTTGGCATTTGCCTTGGATGCCGATTCATTCACCGATACGCTCAAGGATTGAGAAGCTTCGTCCAACCCTTGTTGGACCATAGAATTCACTTCTTTCGTCCCCTGCTGGAAACTTGCTTTATACCAATTTTGCAAAGGCGTACTTACATCAGAGTAGGCGTAAGCCGTACCCATAACGAGGAAAGTTGAGAGGCCCAATGAAACGATCATCACTTTGCGTTTCAAACGAATCATCGTGCTGCCCTGCCTCCTTCTTGTTCTGATCTCGCTTACAAACCTATTGTATCCCGCCATACGATTCGTGACTTCGTCCTTTAGAGTAATTTATGCCTACTACTTTCGCAGTGTTTAATGGTATACTTTCGTACCAGATGTTTTTATAAATAAGCTTTTACAACCAAGAAACTACACGATACAATGCTCCTAACACCTAATCCACTATTAATGGGGGCTACAATCTTGAATCTATTAGAAGTAAACTACCTTGCCGTACTTGTGGCGACATTAAGTACCATGGTACTTGGTTTCCTGTGGTATTCGCCAGTCTTATTCGGAAACGCATGGGTTAAGCTGCGAAATATGAAAATGGAAGAGATGAAAGGCGGAGGCCCCATCACTTACATCCTCACGGCACTAACCGCATTAGGGGGCGCCTTTATCTTGGCACTTCTCTTGACGCTTGGCAGTGAGACAACTTGGTTGACAGGGCTTACGATAGGCCTACTTATCGGGCTGAGCATTTCGCTGAAAATCGGGATGAATTATTTATTTGAGAATAGCAAGCTGCAGTTGTATTTCATTACCATCGGCTACCACTTGGTATCCTATTTGATTGCTGGCATTATCATTGGAGCCTGGCAGTCTTAATGTTATTTAGATAGACTCAAAAGAGCGCCTCCCCGGGGAGACGCTCTTTTTTTATTGCCTCTAACTTGTTTCAAAATCGTCTAAATCGTTTATTCAGGTATATCCCCCCATTCCACTTGGCATTTACTCGAATATACTGGAGCACAAGATCTTTGGGGGTGGAGATAGTGCTTCAACTTAATGGAATCGTTGGCGGTAGCTCACCAATCTCGGTTGGCGTTGGGAAAACGATACTGCTGCAGCAAATACTTATTCGTGTAAAAAGTAAACAAAAGTTAATTTTGAGGGATATCAACTTCTTGTTTAACAACGAGGCCTTTGCTATCAAAATAGAGGCAGAACCTTCGCCGGGCGTCTTTATAGCCAGAGGGGGAGCTGGTGATTTAACGCCTCGTAAAGTATTAGTTAATAATACAACTGGCGAGGATTTGCTTATATTTCTACTCGTAAGTGCTGTAAATAAAGCCAAGAACTCACGATCCTTGAGTCGTTCAGATAGTTGGCACATGACCTTTGTACGGCGATAAGCATGATGACCAAATGTTTGATCAGTAGAAAAGAGGATACAATGAACCGGAAGCAAATGCTCCTGATCAGTACAATGGCCCTTACCTTAAGCATGGGTGGAACCACATGGATTGATCCTTTAAGAGTTAGTCCAATTGCAAATAAACAGAATACTGTTCCTATAAAAGAAGATCTGCTGCATGTACTGGGGCTGTCCTCAGAGGAAGACATTTACATTGCCCAGTATAATGGGTTATCTCTTGCAGATATTGCCGAAGCCAACAAGGTTGACGTTCAGAAGGTCATTGAGCTTCAATTAGCAGAGTTAACCGAGCAATTAAATTTACGGCTGTCCAGCGGCAGCATTACGCCTAAGCAATATGAAGCACAACGTGCAGAATTACCTGAAATTATTATCAAAAGTGTATACGCCATGTGATAAACGACTCCGTCATCCTACAGGGACAACCGTGTTTGACAACTAAAAAAGCGCCCGCTTGGGCGCTTTTTTAGTTGTCAAACACGGTTGTGAATACATATCTATGTCACTATCAAATAAAGAGAAGCTCATTAGGAAAGGACTACGACTTGATCATGAATTTTCATCAACTTATTATCGTACGTCGCGGACACATCACGATACTTGGCCATGATCAAGAACCAACCGTTTGTTCACAAGCCTATGCCTGCCATCCGGATCAAGGTGCCTATTCCATCCAAGTTCCCAAAACCAAAACCGCGGAGTACGTTATCATCACTTACCGAATGCTCCCTGACGGAAATACATGGACTTTACAAGGCCAACTCACCACGCTCAGCGAGATCAAAATTCACATAGCCGATGTAGATAACGGGAAATACCCACCGCAGCTCAAGTCCCACACCAAACCTAGAAACTAGAACCAGTACGGAGATAAGCGGAATTAAGATCTTCATGAGGCTTTCCAACCGAACCTTCGGGGAGTATCGCTGAAAAAGGATTCCCGCCATAATCATGACGAGGGCCTGCGGCAAGTACATCAGGGACAAATAGGAATTATCAAATCGGCTTAAAAAAAGCGTATCTGCCGCGGTTCCCCCGATGGTTGAGGCTGAAACGACACAAAATAAATAAGCGAATAAGAGAAAAACTTTCCCATACTCTTGCTTATATTCAGCGAATTTATGCAAAAAGGTCTGATAGGTTTTGCTAAACATCATACGGCTCATGATACACCTCATTTTAGTATCGACGCTTAAAGACGCCTAATGAAATTGTACCAGAAGTCCTAGGATTAAATAACTAATTTTATTAAAAAAAGAGACATAAACCGTCATAATATTACGAAACTTAACCTACTTAAATTGGCTAAAAACGCAAAGAAACCGCTCCAGAAACGGAACGGTTCTATGCGATGACGATTTCCTTTCAGATCATCTCTTTAAGGCGAACAGTGACAGATCTACTCCTTATTGGGATCTCTCATGCTCTTGCGTGCCACCCCTGTACGATAGGCAGCTTCAACAACAGCCTCCCTTACCTTTTCAACCACTTTCTGGTTGAAAACGCTCGGGATAATATAAGTCTCGTTCAATTCTTCATCGGTTACGACGGATGCAATGGCCTGAGCAGCCGCCAGCTTCATTTCCTCATTAATCTCACTCGCCCTGCAATCCAAAGCGCCACGGAAAATACCGGGAAAACAAAGAACGTTATTGATTTGATTCGGCTTATCAGATCTCCCTGTAGCCATCACTCTCACATATGGCTTGGCAAGCTCAGGATCGATCTCCGGCATTGGGTTCGCCATCGCGAAGACAATGGGGTCCCTCGCCATGGATCGGACATCATTTACCGTTAAAATGTTCGGAGCGGAAACGCCAATGAATACATCCGCATGCTGGATAACGTCGGACAAGCTCCCTGCTTCCAGGTTCGGATTCGTCATTTGGGCAAACTCGGTCCAATGCTCATTGTCGTACTGTGTATTTCGGTTAATAGCGCCATAGCGGTCCACCCCGATTAAGTTACGCACTCCGGCAGCAAGCAGCATCTTAGAGCAAGCGATACCTGCCGCCCCAATGCCGTTAACAACAACTTTAATGTCCGACATTTGTTTGCCAGTTATTTTCAACGCATTCAACAAACCGGCCAGCAGCACGACCGCCGTGCCGTGTTGGTCATCATGAAATACGGGAATATCGAGTTCCCGCTTCAGCCGTTCTTCGATCTCAAAGCAGCGAGGCGACGATATGTCCTCTAGATTGATGCCTCCAAACGCCGGAGCTATCGCTTTGATGATGCTGACGATTTCGTCCGGGTCCTTCGTGTCAAGGCAGATTGGGAATGCATCCACGCCCGCGAATTGTTTGAACAGCATCGCCTTGCCTTCCATTACCGGCATCGCGGCCAACGGTCCGATGTCGCCAAGCCCAAGTACAGCCGTACCGTCGGATACCACCGCGATCATATTCCGTTTGATCGTCAGCAAATAGGCTTTGCTTGGCTCTTCCGCAATGGCGGTACAAATTTGAGCGACCCCAGGGGTGTATACCCGTGACAAATCGTCACGGTTTTTGACTGGAATTTTCGAATTTATCTCAATCTTCCCACCTAAGTGGACAAGGAAGGTCCGGTCCGATACGTGAATCACCTTTACACCGCTTAAACTTTGAAGAGACTCGCCGATAAGCTGGCTATGTGTTTGATCGAAAACATTCACAGTAATATCGCGGACAGTACTCGTGCGACCAGAAGAAATGACGTCTATGCCTACAATGTCTCCCCCTGTCTTTTCAATGGTAGCAGCGATATCGCCGAGCGAGGTTAACTCTTTATCGATTTGAAGCCGAAATATCATATACGTTGTTGCACCGCTTGGAACTGACATGTTCCTGTTCACACTCCCTTTAATTTTGCTCTAATCGAGCCTTTCCTTTCAGCTTTATTGCTTGCCTTCCAGCAGCTCAGCTCCCGCGATCCCCGGGTTTGTCATCTCATACGGATCTAGAATAATCTGCAGTTCCTCTTCCGTCAGAACATTGTAGATCAGACAGAGCTCTCTAACAGGCTTTCCTGTTAAAATGGCTTCACGCGCAATTCGTGCCACCACTTCATAGCCGAGATGTGGATTAAGCGCCGTAATCACGCCTACACTTTGTTCCACATATTGTTTGCAGCGCTCCTCATTAGCTTCGATCCCTTCCAAACAATGCACGCGGAATGCTTGGAATACCTGATTCATCATGCTAAGCGATTGCAATAAATTGAACACCAGCACAGGCTCCATCACATTAAGTTCAAGCTGTCCCGCCTCGGACGCCAGACATATCGTGTGGTCGTTGCCTATGACTTGGAATGCTACTTGATTGACGACCTCCGCCATCACTGGATTCACCTTGCCAGGCATAATAGAAGAGCCCGGTTGGCGCGCAGGCAGCTGAATCTCCCCGAGCCCGGCGCGAGGTCCTGAAGCGAGCAATCGCAAGTCGTTGGCAATCTTGGACATATTGATCATGCACACCTTCAATGCAGACGACACTTCGGTGTAAGCATCCGTATTCTGCGTCGCATCCACCAGATGCTCGGCATTGATAAGCGGTAGTCCACTCAGCTCGGCGAGCACTTCCACAACCCGCTTAATGTAGCGTGGATCTGCATTTAGGCCAGTTCCAACGGCTGTTGCGCCCATGTTGACTTCATATAAATGATCACGTGTTTGCTTAATACGCTTAATATCGCGAGCCAGCACCCGGCTATATGCCTCAAACTCCTGTCCCAGTCGAATGGGTACGCCGTCCTGCAAATGGGTCCGGCCCATTTTGATAATACCGTCGAATTGAACGGCTTTGATACAAAACGCCTCGAGCAGCTCTTCCATCGTCACAAGCAGCTTCTCAATCTGAGAGAGTGTGGCAATATGAATCGCGGTCGGAAACGCATCATTAGTTGACTGAGCCATATTCACATGCGTATTGGGACTTACTGCAAAATAATCTCCCTTAGTACCCCCGAGCAGCTCGATAGCCCGATTAGCGATGACCTCGTTGGCATTCATGTTAATGGACGTACCTGCTCCGCCTTGTATCGGATCGACGATGAATTGATCGTGCCATTTACCATCTATAATCTCCTGTGCCGCTTGAACGACAGCATTCCCGATTCGAGGGTTCAACTGCCTGATCTCCATGTTCGCTACTGCTGCCGCTTTTTTCACAGTCGCCATCGAACGAATTAATTCTTCATGAATGCGGTAACCTGTTATCGGAAAGTTTTCGACTGCACGCAGTGTTTGAATCCCGTAATAAGCATCTATAGGCACTTCTTTTGAACCAAGAAAATCTTTTTCCACCCTTAACTGAGCTGTTGTCATTGTCTTATCCCCCAAGTGATTTCAATTACGCAGCTTTTTTAACAGATTCTACATATTGCTTGCCTTTTTTCTTATCGTACTGCCCTTCCCACTTCGCCATGACAACCGCGGCAATGGAATTGCCGATCACATTGACTGCCGTGCGGGCCATATCCAGAATACGGTCAATTCCTGCGATAAAAGCAAGTCCTTCGAGCGGAATCCCAACCGATCCCAGCGTAGCCAGCAGCACGATAAATGATGCACCCGGCACACCAGCAATTCCTTTGGATGTGAGCATAAGAGCAAGCATCAAGGTGATCTGAGCGCTGATCGACATGTCAATGCCATACATTTGAGCAATAAATAGAGCAGCTATGGCTTGATACAGCGTAGAGCCGTCCAGGTTGAACGAGTAGCCCGTAGGAATGACAAAAGAGGTGATAGCCTTCGGTACACCGAATTTCTCCATTTTCTCCATCATCTTAGGCATTGCCGTTTCGGAGCTTGCTGTAGAGAAAGCGAGGATCAGCTCGTCTTTTAGAATGCGAATAATGGTCATTACACTGGTGCCGCAAAGCTTCGAGATCAAGCCGAGCACGACGAACACGAACAGGAACATCCCAAGGTACACAGCAAGCACCAGCTTACCCAGTGGAACCAAGGAGCCTACCCCGAATTTGGAAACCGTCACACCAATCAATCCGAAAACACCAAGCGGTGCGAATTTCATAATTTGGTTGGTCACCCAAAACATCGATTCTGAGAGTCCCTGAAAGAAGGATAAAACCGGCTTCCCTTTCTCACCAACTGCGGCAATACCCAAGCCAAGAAATACCGAGAAGAAAATAATGGCCAGCATATCACCTGCAACAAAAGATTCAAACACGTTTCTCGGAACGATATTGACGAACGTATCAATGAAGCTATGGTTGGTCATCTTCTCCGTCGCTTCGACGTACTTGTTAATATCCGTCTTGGCAAGCGCAGACATATTGACGCCCGCTCCAGGCTTCAACAGATTGGCCACGACTAATCCAAAAATAATGGCGATCGTCGTTACGATTTCAAAATAAAGAATCGTCTTTCCGCCGAGCTTGCCCAGCCTTTTCATATCCCCAACGCCCGCTACTCCGACAACAAGCGAAGAAACGACGATAGGAACAACAATCATTTTAATCAAACGGATGAAAATATCGCCCAATGGCTTTAAGTAGCTCTCAACAGTTGGGTTTCCAAAAAATATAGCTCCTACGATAATCCCCAAAATGAGACCAAACAAAATTTGAAATGCTAATCCGAACTTTTTCATTATAATTCCCCCTCTTGTTAAGCGCTTTCTTTTTCAAGAAAGCTTTTGGTGGCGCTTTAATAGATTTCATCTTAGTGGGGAATCTACAGAAAGCTAGACGAAGCTACAATTTCTCTTTAAATTTTTTCAAAATATATACGTATGTAAAAGCAATCTATAGGTATTGAAGGAATAACGCAAACTATGTCGAATGACTTTTACTTCATGTGAGAAGGAGGGAAACAAAACACTTTGAAGGAAAAATGGTTCCTGCTAATACTCATGATCATTTCGGTACCCATCGCAGGCGAGTTGAATTTCTATCCGTTTCGAGATGAGTTTCGGGTCAGCTTAGGCACCCCCACCTTCTTCCTTTTCCTGTTGTGGCTGCGGACTCCTCCCCCTCTTGTCTCAGGTCTTCTTGTCGGGATATCGGTTGCGCTCTTTCGCACAGGGCTTCAGGCGTTCCTAGACTCGGATTGGAACTGGTCCGCTTCCTTTCATCATCATTATCCAGTATTCTTCTATTACCTGACCTATGGAATCGTCTTCACGGCGGTTCGTATGAATCGGCATCATAATCGGCCGCTTATAGTTGGCTTTCTCGGCGTTTCGATTGAAATCGCCGCGACGTCGGCGGAACTACTATTTCGATATACATCCATCACCGAGATGACTTCACTTACCACCTGGAATCAGATTGCCTTAATTGCTTTTTTTCGCAGTTTTTTCGTACTAGGCATATTCAATATCGTGAAGTTGCGACATTCGAGGGCAGCCGAAGAGCAGCAGCGCAAAGAAAACGAGAAGATGCTCATGCTTATTTCCGAGCTATATGAAGAATCTATTCAGTTGAAGAAAACGCTGCACAATGCGGAATATATAACGCGGGTTAGCTATGAACTGTATCGGTCTTTAAAGGATGTACATCAACCAGGGCTTGATGACCTGTCGCAAAAAGCGCTCCGAATCGCCGGTCAGGTTCATGAAATCAAAAAAGATAATCAGCGGATTTATGCGGGGTTGTCCGGATTAATTTCACATGATAGCGATTACATGCCGATGGATGAATTGGTTGGAATCGTCTTACGTTCTAATGAGAAATATGCCAGATCCCTCAGCAAGAAGATTGCATTCTCGCTGAAGAACGATGGCGAATTCCCATTATGTCACGTGTATGCCACCCTATCCTTACTCAATAACCTAGTGACTAATGCCGTTGAAGCAATTCGGGAATCGGGCTATATCAGGATTAGCGTGATACGAAGCGGAGATGATATCGTTATCAGTGTAATTGATAACGGTCCGGGTATTGCGCCTAAACATCAGGATCGAATCTTCATGCCAGGGTTTACTATGAAATACGATGAATCCGGCAACCCTTCTACAGGTATAGGACTCGCTTACGTGAAACAAGAAGTCGAGCTGCTTCATGGAACCATACGAGTTCAAGCCGGAAGTGACGGGGTTGGTGCTAATTTCATCATCACTTTGCCAGTGAGCCAGATAGGAAAGGAGGAATAGCATGATGCGTTTTTTTATTATCGATGACGATCCGGCCGTACGTTCCATGCTGGAGCTAATTATTGAGGATGAGGATTTGGGAAGCGTAGTAGGTGAAGCCCCAGATGGGGCGCACATTGACAGCGATCTACTTGCCCTCATGCAAGTAGATATCGTTCTTATCGATTTATTGATGCCTGATCGTGACGGCATAGAAACCGTGCGTGAGATTTCCGGTAACTTCGAAGGCAAAATCATCATGATTTCTCAAGTAGAGTCGAAGGAAATGATTGGGTTGGCTTATTCCTGTGGAATTGAATATTACATCACGAAACCGATCAACCGATTGGAATTAATCGCCGTTATTCGTAAGGTTTCCGAGCTGCTTCGGCTGCACCAATCCATAAGAAACATTCAGAAATCACTAAGTGCCCTCGGCATTAACGGTGCCCTTACGGAGAAAGATTCGTCTTCCAGTGCAAAAACAATAGTAACAAGCGGGAATTATGTCTTATCCGACCTTGGATTAATCGGTGAGTCCGGCTGCAAGGACTTATTGGAGATGCTTGATTATCTGTATCGTACCGATATGAAACATCCGCTCGCGCTTAACTTTCCGCCGCTTCATGAAATTTTTCAAAAAGTCGCCGAAAAAAAAATAGCCCCCTCAGCCTCCGGAAGCGATTTGAGAAAAGAAGTCAAGGCAGCCGAGCAGCGGGTACGCCGGACTGTGAACCAAGCGCTAACAAACCTTGCCTCCCTGGGATTGATTGATTATTCGAATCCGAAGTTTGAGGAATACTCAAATAAATTTTTTGACCTAAGCGATATCCGCAAAAGAATGAGGGAACTGGAGAACAAGGAAGATGAATCTCAGAGTATAATCCGACAAAATACAAAAAAGTTTATTCAGGTGCTTTATTTGGAAGCCAAAAAATTGATTAGCCAGCTGTGAGGAAGTTCCGTATAATTTGACCCGGAATATTCAATCAGGGAGTCAGTAATCGATCGCAAAAAAAAATGGCAGAGCAAGAATAAACCTTGCACCACCATTTTTCTGCTTTTCTAACATTCTTGACAATCGAACTATCTCTCGAGCGAAATCATTCTACTTTCGAGGCAGCTCCTTTCACTATAAAGGAGCGGCACTATACTCGGTAGTTATCGCTTCTCCAGCTCCTGATCGACTTTTTGATCGCGTCAGGTGCCAACTGCTCCGCGGCAGCCTTCTTACAAAGTGTAGGAAACTCCTCATTGGAAGCAAAGCGTAGAGCCGCAATTTGCCCTACCGTGAGCTTGGCATCCAACAGCTTCTGGGTCAACACATAGTGCCTTAGATTCTCTTCTGCCCGTATCGCGCGATCCTGCGCTTTTAACGGATAGGACCGTACAAGCAGGAATACAATGACTAAAATGATAGAAATGAGCAGAAAAATAACCGCGGGCAGTATGTCTACCCCGGATTGCACTGACCTAACGAGCTGGATAAGTGATAAAATCACTAAACCCAGCGCCAGCACACTGTAAACAAAGTGAAACAGCGGATGCATTCTACGATGATTCGCATAGTTTTGATGTCCGTTACTCATAATTTCTCTACGATTTCATCGATCTCACTTTTTAATAACAGGTAGCGATGAACACTTCTCATAATTGGCACTTTGGTTAACTTGTTTTTGTCCACATACAGTTTCATCTGATCTTTAGAAAGACCTAATGATTCTCCTGCTTCCATAACGGTTAGTACTTCTTCATTACTTGTAGCGTTGAACGTTGACTTCACTTTTTGATTCCAGTCTTCAAAAGTATTCATTTACACGCACCCTTCTAATTCCGTTATATTGATTATACCACAGAAATTAAAAGAGGCATCATCCAATTAGCGGATACTACTTCACATCCTCATCATTTAAAAGCTCCAGCAGCGCTTGTGGCAGAGCAAATTGCTGATTGTTAATAATAATTCGATTCAACTTATCGTCCATTGTTTCCGATTGCTCTTCTTTAATAACTTCAATTTCGGCATGCAAGCGTTCCATTTGCAGATCCAAGGCTGACGCGGCTGCAGCCGCTTGCTTTAATTCATCCAGAAGCCGCGCTGGTACAGCTTGATTGCCTTGATTGAACTTATAATAGATTTTATGCTCCAAACTGGCCCAAAAGTCCATCGCAATCGTTCTAATCTGAACTTCGATGCACACACTTTCTAGTCGATCCGACATATGTACAGGCACTTCGATGATCAAATGAAGACTTTGGTACCCATTAGGCTTCGGGTTCTTAATATAATCCTTCTCATCCAGTACTTTAAGGTCGCCTTGACTCTTCAGCATCTGGCTTATGACATAAATATCAGAGACAAACGAACACGTAATCCGCATACCTGCAATGTCCTTAATGCTCTCCTTAATCCCTGAGAACGAGAGGTCGCCTCCCTTTCTATTGAGCTTGTGAAAGATGCTTTCCGGTGACTTCAAGCGAGATTTGGTATGTTCAATCGGATTATATTCATGCAGCATTTCGAATTCCTGCACGAGAATTTCAATTCTAGTCTCTATTTCATCCAGTGCAAACTTATACGTCATCATAAATCGTGTCAGTTCGTTTTTGAATCGTTTTAAATCATTGATCGAAAGTTGATTCATCATGATTGTTCCATCCTTTGGTCGTGGTTATTTTACCAGTCCTAGCTAGTGTAATTCACATGTATCACTTGGCGCAAATTTGGTGTTCTATTGACATCTTCCGTGGCGTCTTGGTATAGTACTCCTATCATATTCGAGTGAATACTTACGACGGAAGCACCCGTAAGATAAGGCCGATGGCCTTTCTTGCAGGTGCTTTTTTTGTTGTATTCACATCACACTTTCAAATTTGAAGGAGGTTGTCTATTGAAAAATTTTACAGCTTTGCTCACCGCTTTAGCCCTCGCCTCTGCTATTCCAGCCGAGTTAGCTTCAGCCGCTTCATTCGAAATCACAACCACGATTCAATCCTCTCTCGACAAAACGATTGCCGCCGCGACTCAAACCCAAGCCAGTAAAATCAGTTCGCTATACACCGAATTCCTCAACCTTCAGAAGCAAGAACAGGACTGGGAAGCCAAGATCAATACGCTACATAGCAGAAATAAGGATACATCGGCAGAGCTTAGCAAACAGGCCAAAGATATCGATTCCGCCAAATTGGCGAAATTGGAGGAGGAGATCTCGCGAACAAGAGCTCGGCATCAGCCCTTATTATCTCAGTACGCCGCGTTAAACAAACAAATCGAAGCCGCCCGAGCACTGAAAAGCAAGAGCTTGAGCGCCCTGCTAAGATTCCAAGCTGCTGCTATGAAAATCCCCGTACAACTAGCTCGTATGGATATAAGCGCCAAAGTAAAAGCTTCCCAAGCTGCTAAAGACAAAGCATCCAAAGCGACGAAAAAAATCCGCAGCAGCCTGAATGACATTGACCCCATAAACGTACAGATCAAAGCTAAGCAAGGTGCTATCAAAACGATCCAAAACAGCCTCTCCCCGATACGGACCGCATTTAAACAAGGAGCAAAAAAAGAAGATACGAATGCTGTTCAAAGCTCACTCACCTCCATGATTTCTCTTTCACGCCAAATGAATGCAGAAAAAGAAAGCATCTTCAAGCTTGAAACGAAGATAAGTGATGCACTCACTGCGATTAAGGCTCAAATTCCGTAGGACAGATTCGTTGATATTTTGCACATGGGGCTATTCCAATATAACTTGTATAATTGTATAATTGTTATAACAACTGAATAAGATAGTAAGGAGTTGATTATATATGAGCAAGGTGATGGACATGGAGCGTAAGGTTTCGAAATTCGGCAATAGTCTCGGCATAACGATGACGGATGCTCTTAAGCAAATTGGTCTTGAAGTTGGTGATACCGTAAAAATTGATGTGCGAGAAAACGATGGAGAAATCGTCATCAAGAAAGTAAACAAAGTTGCTCTTCCCACTGGGATTAGTCCCGACTTTCTTGACACACTCTCTCAAGTCATGGAGGAGTATGACGAAACATTGAAAGGTTTAAAAGATAGATAATGAACACAATTCGCTATTTGACCACACAAGAAGCCATAGCAATTAATGTTGCTGTCATTCAAAAATATAGTTTTGGCGAACATATAGGTGTAAAAGATAGCCATATGCTGGAGTCTGCTTTATTGCGCCCGCAATCATCAGCCTTTGGAGATGATGCTTATCCCAGCATCTATCAAAAAGCAGCAGCTTTGTTCGAATCCTTGGGACAAAATCACCCCTTTCAAAATGCGAACAAACGTACAGCCTTTACAGCACTAGTCATCTTTCTCCGTTACAACGGTTATCGTTTCTCGATGAACAACAAAGCTGCGGAAGATTTGACAGTAGATATGGTTAACCACAGATATGCTTTCGATGATGTAGCTGAGATAATCAGGAGTCATTCGGTGCCCATTGAATAATAGCGCTTTCAAAAGTAATAAATCCACTTAATGGCAAAAAAAATGAGATGGCAAGGTTATTCTTGCCTTCTCATTTTTTTGTTTTCTGTCGATTGTAAAGGAAAGTCACCTGACCTTTAGTTAGCGAAGCGACGTTCCCTCGGAAAATTCCGGTTACCTACAAAGGAATACGAATCTTGAACGTACTGCCCTCTCCAAGCGTGCTTTCCACATGAATATTGCCCCGACTTGCATCCACAATATTCTTGGCGATCGCAAGCCCAAGACCATGGCCGCCGATTTGACGCGTTCGTGACTTATCCTGGCGGTAGAAACGGTCGAAGATGCGCGGAAGTACTTCGGCCGCAATGCCGATCCCATTATCCTTCACTTCGATGGTGAAGCTGCGAGCCCCTTTTTCCTTGCCGTCTGCAAGCACTACATGTACGGTTCCCTTGCCCGGCGTATACTTAATCGCATTATCGATTAGCAGGATGAGCAGCTGCGTGAATTTCTCGGCGTCCCAATTCACCGTCAGCTCATGAGGGACATGCAGCTCAATGTCGATGTCCTTGGCTTGAGCAAATGGCTGTAGCTTACTAATCGCTCTTGCGGCTGATTCACTTAGATTAAATGCGGATCGATCCAGCTCGAATTCGCCAGAATCAGAGCGGGCAAGGTGCAGCAACTCGCCGGCAAGCTTCGTTATGGAGTTAACCTCCTCTTTCATGCCATTTAGCACGTTCTTCGAAAAGGGGTCGCTCTCGATGCTTTCTTCAAGCTGAAGCGCCTCGATCGATGTTAGCATGACACTCAGAGGTGTACGCAGCTCATGGGAAGCGTCTGCTACGAACTCACGTTGTTTCGCATACGCTTTGGCAATCGGTATAATCGCTTTGCGTGCCATCAGATGGCTGAACCATAAGGCTAGAGCAAAGAAAAGCAGCGCCATCCCGATCAACAGAATAAGCAGCAGGCGGAACAAATCGTTCTGGAACGTAACTTCCTTCCCTACATATAAGGTGCCGATCCGCGCCCCATTCCATAGCAGCTGACGGTCCGAAACAAGAAACTTGGCATTCTCCCCCAGTTTCGGGCGTCCTAAGTCGTCTGCAGACGGCTTATCGAATGTTTGCAAGGTAACTTTCTCGATTCCTTTCCCCCTGAAATGTCCCTTCGCAATGGCCTCTATCACCTGATTACGCAATTCCGGCTGAATCTCATCACCTAACTGTATGTTCCCATTTTCAGCAATCAAATAGTAGAACGATTGGTCCGTGCTGATCGAGAAAGCATCCTCTATTGAGCGCGGGGGACGTCTATTCGGATCGCTGTCTTGGTCGGCCCACTTTTGCAAGGTGCGAATTTCACTGTCAGCAAGCTCATTCAATCCCGTTCGTTGATCGTTCCAGATGAATAGATAGAGTAGGACATAAACAATGATGACGAACAAACTCAGAAAAGCAATAAGTACACCGCTGTATTGCAGCGTC
Source organism: Paenibacillus sp. V4I9 (assembly GCF_030817295.1). NCBI lineage: Bacteria > Bacillati > Bacillota > Bacilli > Caryophanales > Paenibacillaceae > Paenibacillus > Paenibacillus sp. V4I9. Next base: position 7,740,878 of record NZ_JAUSZE010000001.1, on the reverse strand, counting down.
AACTTATTGCGCGTTCGGTCGAACAAATCACCTTCGGATAGCCGATTTTTTAAAGAGCCCCAGTTATGCTTCAATTTTATAACCTACGCCTCTCACGCTCTGAATGAGCTCCCGTGAGTAGGAGGGCTCGAGCTTCTTTCGGATTAACTTCACGGTAGCGTCGATCGTCTTTAGATTCACTTCGGCATCAAGACCCCATACTTTGTCCAGGATGACCTCGCGGGTCAGTGTACGTCCTTTGTTCTGCAGCAGCAGGTCTAGAATTTGAAATTCACGCGGGGATAATTGGATTTCTTGGTTGTCTCGAATGACGATTTGACTCATCCGCTGCAGCTCCAGATCACGGATCCGGATAACATCCTCCTGAAGGGGAACGAAGTTTCTGCGCATCAGTGCTCGCAAACGTGCCAGCAGTTCGTCCATCTCGAACGGCTTAACCAAATAATCGTCGGCTCCCGCATCGAGACCTTCAACACGATCCTGCAAAGCATCCTTTGCAGTCAGCATTAGAATCGCACCGAGATAGCCCTTTTTACGAAGTTTGGCACACGTTTCGAGGCCATCCCCCTCCGGCATCATCCAATCGAGCACGACAACATCGTAACTGGAAGCCGTCGCATAGTCGAACGCATCACTGCCCGTCTTCACCCAATCAACGGTGCATCCAGACTTCTTTCTCAACATATGCGCGGTCAGTTCACCCAGACGAATATCATCTTCCGCCAATAGAACCTTCATTTTCCTGCCCCATTTCCCGACTTACCATCTTCATAAAAGTATAACCGAAAGCTTTCGTGCTTTCACCATACTTTCACCAAGTCCAAGTAATATAGGTTTCAAGAAACACACAATTTAATAAAAAGAAGGGAAGAATGACGATGAACATAAAAATGAAAATGATCACCACTAGTACGCTAGTGGCCGTAATTGTAGTAAGTGGAGGTATAGCATTGAGCAGTAATAACACGGTGTTAGCAGCACCTTCTGCGACAAATGGAACAGCAGCAAATAATAAACCGGTTAAGGATGCACCCGCAAGAGAAGCGGGCAACAAAGGAGGACTGAACTGTAAACCCGCTCCCGTTACAGCTCCTCCTACAAGCCAAACTCCATCTGAGGGCACAACGAATGGCAGCAATCCTGGTCAAGCAGCTAATTCAGTCGTAATATCGGGTGGTTTTAACACAGATCCGCAAGACCATGGCAGGCCTGTCGTACTTATTGCCGCGGCCCTTGGGGTACCCACTGAGGTTTTTAGAGAAGCATTTCGCGGCGTAACTCCTGCGGGACTGGACAGTGGACCAAGCTCCGAACAAGCTCAGCAAAACAAAGCGGCTCTCCTTAAAGTTCTGGCCCCCTATGGGATTACGAATGAACGTTTAGATGAGGTGTCCAACTATTACCGTTATAACGGAAGAAAAAGTGATACTTGGCAAAAGACGCAAGCTACTGCAACCGCAACAGTTACGAATGGCGTTGTGACTGGTGTAACCATTACAAATCCAGGAGCAGGGTATTCTTCCAGTCCAACGATAACCGTAACGGGACCAAATGGTACCTTCACTGCGACAGCTACGTTAACATACACGAAAGACTTTAAAACAAATGGAAGTATTTCTGCTATCACTATCAAATAGAAACGTGTATAAACTTTCCTCGCTTTAACACCCAATAAATCAAAAAGCACCTTCTCAGGTGCTTTTTGTGCTTATACTAGCAAAGTACTGCTTAACGCTTCCTAAACTAGCTTGCAATGGCTTATGGTGTGAAATACGGGGGTACTTTTAGCCACCCTTTTCTCATTAATAAATCTTTTAACGTTATCGCGTATGTAAACTTCTTCATCTGAAATTTGGCGAACATCGCCGCAACATCCGGCCGTACTGACTCTGTCATGCCCCGGCAAGCATAATTTATTCCCAGTACAATATTGAAGCTGAGAAGACTCGCTATTTCCTCATCAGACAGTTTGGATCCCTCCGGAATATTCCGGAAATCGCCAATCGGTTTATTCGGCGATGCCTCTTGCAGCGGGACGCCTTCTGCTTTTAAAAACTCAGTTAACTCTGCAAATATGGGACCATGAACATCGTTAATGACTTCTTTCAACTTCTCCAGTAGTTCAAGATCTTCTACAATGTTATAAGATACCTGTTCACCGCGCATGGTTTGTTCCGTTGCAGTCAAATAAAACCATAGATTCATGACTTCTCCGACGTTTAAAGGCGGCTTTTCACCATCCAGAAAAGGCTTAATCGCATCATTGAGTACTTCCATGATATTCATGTTCGCAGCTCCTTTTTGCTAGTTAGAGTTCCCATCTGCCTGGTTTTTATTTCATGCTTTTATTTGAAATATTTCTCGACCATTTTGTCAGCGGTGCGAGTGGCGAGAGCTTGCGTTGTAAGCGTTGGATTCGCCCCACCCAATGCGTTAAAATGCACACTATTATCAGCTATATATAACCGCTTGATCTGATAGGATTCACAGTTGTCATCAACGACAAACCCCATCCTCATAGTACTCTCCATATGTATCATCAGGGAAGCCGGCCAATCCGACCGGAGCAGCTTCTTAGCTCCTGCTTTCCGCAAAATGTCCACTGCGATTTTAACCAGTTCGTTGCGGTTCCTACTCCCCCGTTGTCCAGCAACGTAGCTCACCTTCGGGACAGGTCCATGTTCATCCTTATTTGCCGGATCAACCGTAACCCCGTTTCTATAATTAACCTCATCGTCTGCAAATATAACGATGCTTACGTTCTTCGATAGTTTTCCATCCAGTCCTGCAGCTCGGGCCCTACGACTCGGCCGCGCGCATACTCTGGCATACTGGTGGGAGGCGATTGCAAGGAGCTGTATCCAGACTGACTTAATCCATAGCTCATGGAATCGGTTAATCCGGGACTCATCCCCGTAACCAAAATGGAGCCAAGTCCGGGATAGTCCAGCCTGCCCCCTGATGTATGGCCTACAAATGGATTTATTTCCGGGCTTCCCAGAATGGCGACCAGATCTCTTTCATCGAACATCCCCGTGACCCAGTCAAAATAATGATTAACCAACCCCCGTCCTACCCATGGATTGCTGGGTAACCCCGAGTTTAGCCATAGCCGGGGACTTTCAATTGTTCCGGCAGCCATGACCACGACTCCGGCTCTAATCTCCTCGGTCTCCCCTGTCATGATTTCGCTATGCTTTGATCAAAAAACATTACCCAATTCATATGAATGGGTAGTGTCTAATTTGTTTTGTATGAAGGTGTACTCCCTCCGCTTTCGCTCAGGTCTAGATTTTAACAGATTCTCCACCTACAGAGGAAAGCCTGCTATCTCTCTTCTTTAAAGTCCCAATCACAATACCAACCGTGGTAAGAATGAACGCCACAACGTGAATCCAACCAATTTTTTCATCCAAAAAAATAATTCCCCCAACCATACTGGCAAAAGGAAGCCCGTTTAGGAACATGGCTGTTTTATTGGCACCTAGAAATTTAATACCATGATTCCACCCTAGTGTACCCAGTGAAGATGCTATCCAAGCTGACATTAACATAACTGCCCATGCTGTTCCTGGCAAATGAATCTGAGCATACGATGAAGGCCCAAAGAAAGTCACTGTACCCAGATTTAACATGACTCCCCCAATTAGCGTGGAATAGGTAGTGACAACTAAAGTTGGCATGGAAGTTGTCGACAACTTCTTAATGAACAATGCACCAACAACATAAGCCAACATGGATAGAAGCATGATGAAATCTCCCCATCCAGATAAACCTACAGAACTATCTGCCGATTTGGAAGTTACGACCAAAACGACCCCTGAGAATCCAAACAGAATGCCGATGCCCAATCTCATATTGAATTTTTCCCCAATGAAAATGGATGCAAGCAGCGCGGTAGATAACGGATTTAGTCCTAAGATCAGCGATGCATTTGTAGCTGTAGTTGTTACAACCCCGTAAGCTAAAAATAACTGATGAAAGAAGATCGATGTTAGCCCTATAAGAAAAAGAAGCCCCCACTGCTTGGCATTGGGTTTATAGAATCCATACTTTTTAAATACAAACGGAAGTAACACAATTCCTGCGAGCGGCATCCTAATTGCGGCTACAAACATGGGCGAGATAAACTGTGTAAGGTACTTAACCATTACAATATTTAAACCCCATGAGATGACCACCAAAGCTAGAATGAAATAAATGGTTTTCTCTGATTTTACCAAATTGATGCACTCCTACTCTTATAGCAATTATTGAATAATATCATGCTGCTGCTAAGATCTACAAGGAATGAAATTTTAAAGAGCGATTCAAAAATACGGATATAGCAAAAACAGCCCCAACCACTTGGTGGTCGAGCTGCTTTTTAGATTTACATATCTGTGCATAGACAAGCTAAACAAATCATATTTATGAAAGAGAATTCCCTGGAAGGATGCGATTTACTACGTATGGAACACCTTTTACCATTACAAATAGAACTTATTCTGCAGTTTGGGATCGTCTTTTTTTGGACAATCGCTTATATATGGGTCATTTATAAAGGATTCCGGGATCGAACCTGTGGAATGCCAATAGTAGCCCTATGTGCCAATATTACTTGGGAATTTCTGTTTTCCTTCGTCATGCCTTTCCACCCACTCCAGCAAATCGTAACTCTACTATGGTTTTTATTAGATTGCATCATCCTGTTTCAATTTCTCTATTATTCAAAAAAACTATCTCCAAAATGGCCTACAAAACCTATAGTTCTCTCCTTACTAGTCATTGCTCTGCTGCTTCACTACGGAATGGCTATCGAATTTCATGATCCTGAGGGCAAGTATTCCGCATTTGGAATCAATCTAATGATGTCCATACTTTTTATAAAAATGCTACTGAAACAAGATTTACACGGCCAATCCATCTACATCGCTTACTCTAAAATGGTCGGCACCCTGTGTGCATCTATTTGGTGCTATTCCCTAAACCCGCATTCAATCTTGTTAACTATGATGTATATACTTATATTTATTCTAGACGTCGTTTACATCTCGTTGGTTTATCGCAAGTCAGTTAAGATCATTCATAGATCCACTATAACTCACCGTTCCTTCTACTAAGGGGCTATAATCTTCATTGATTTTTCGTTGTTGTCAAATTGATCAGCCGCATTGCGAGCCCTTATGAGAAAATAATAGGTTTTCCCGGATGTTAACCCTTCCACCTTATCCTCGTAGGGGTAGCGTTTGGTCCGATCACCTCGTCCAGCATAGTCTAGTGGAATGCCCAATTTCAGTGGATTGGCCTGTATATCTTGATTCTTCATGTCCTGTGAAATGGGACGAGCCTGAGAATGTGCCACATCCCACTGAACAAAGACATTTTTTCCTCGGATATCTTATCATCCAACCTTCGAAGGATATTAGCAATTTTGAAATCAAGGACATTTTAATGATGGAGGTGAGGGGAGCATTGAAATATCCTATCTAACCTGCTGACGAAGCCAACTCACCGATGATAACCCTAGCGGTACATTTCAATGCCGTGCTCCCTACGCTCACGCTCCGGTCCGCGGGCGAACCCTTAGGGGCCCCTTCTCCCTAATCATTAAAATACAAGAGACACCCTTTCGGGTGTCTCTTGTATTTTAATGGAGGTGAACCGTGGCTTGGTAAATCCACAATTCGTCGCCGCGTGATGTCAAGGGTATTTGGGGAGGTGGCATAAGCCAGGCAGTCCCCAGTTCCCCTCTCTAAAGCCCCTCACCTTGCGAATTATCTTAACCGTTCAACTATCGTTCTTCGTCCCTCACGATTAGTCTGAACTGAGAGCTCATTTGTTTTACTTAAATTAACATGAATTGGTAATACTATCTTTGTATCACTCAAAACATTATACAGAGGGACATATTTTATGGATAATTTTAAAAACTTAGATAACAAATATCGGCGTTACAAAGCCCATGTCAGTATCTTTGGAACGACCCAGTTTCACTTGCGAAACCCATATATCATCGCATGGTGGTCTGCTGCTTTTCCTGGATTTGGACACCTTTTGTTAAGTAAGTATTTGCGCGGATTGGTCCTTTTCATATGGGAAGTGTTTGTTAATTATCAATCTAAAATCAATCTGGCATTGGTTCATTCATTTGGCGGAGATATTGAATTGGCTAAACAAACTTTAGATACCAGATGGATGTTAATGTACATTCCCGTTTATTTATTTGCCATTTGGGACAGTTATCGAACGTGTGTCGACATGAACAAAGTGTATTTGCTAGCTGAAAAAGAAAACGCCCCTTTTAATTCCTTTAGCATTGGAGCGCTTGAGATCAACTACTTGGACAAACGAAGTCCATTCATGTCCGTCTTTTGGTCGATATTTATGCCAGGACTTGGGCAATTACATATTCATCGAATTATAATAGCATTTTTTTCACTGGTATGGACGATTGCCTTCTTGTATTTCTCCCATTTGCTCGAAGCCGTTCATCTCCTTTTCTTAGGAGAAATTCAAAAAGCAACGGATATTTTGGATAAACAGTGGCTTTTATATATGCCTTCCATGTGGGGGTTTGCAATTTTCGATTCCTATATCAATACAGTGGAAAACAACAAATTGTTTGAAAAAGAACAACAAGATTTTCTTAAAAGAAATTATCAGAATGCTAAATTTAGGGTTAATAAAGGGAAAGTGGTGAGTTGATGTTACAACTTTTTTCCACCTTCGAACACTCTAATTATTTAGAGTTAGCTATAAATGAATTGGAAAAAACAGGTATAAAAAAAGAAAGCATTTTCGCTGTCCCTTTAACCAATCGAAAAGTCGAACGAAGAATATTTGACTCCATTCATAATTCAGATGGAGTTTCCCTCATGAGTACAGGGGCAGCACTGGGAACGGCATTTTCCGTCGTTGGAGCAAGCGTTGGTTTTAAATTACAATGGGGTCCGATTTATTGGGGACTTATTGGAGCTGTTGGAGGATTTTTATTGGGTTTTCTTATAGATTTGTTTATATACAAAGTCATTAAAAGGCACAAACGGCTTATACGCGGTAAAAATTCGGAAGTTATCTTAATTGTGGAATGTGGAGAAGAACAAGCAGACCATGTGGAAAGTATACTCTGGCATCACTTGGCTTTAGGAATAGCAAGAATTCAGAGTTAAAAAGGGACAAAAATCAAAAAGGGCTGCTTCAAAGCAACTCTTCCACTGTTATTTCAATCCTCTACCACAACTTATCTTTCAGATGGCAAACAATTTCCAGAAAATTCTGTATCTATATTATTCCACATAATCTATGATCAGAGGGAAAGCGATTGCAATAGGGAGGGAATCATATGTATTATTGTCTTAAGTGTAACAAAACGCACGAAAAACATTCTGAACCTGGCACTATCTTCTCAAGTGGATTCACAACAAAGGAAGACAAGGTAATAAACGTTGGTTATTGTAAAGCTTCCATCTCAACTAAAATTAATTTTGATGTCCTAGAAGAAAAGTTAGCATACCTACAAAGACACGCTTGTTGATCTTAACACATGAGCTATCAGTTGGAATGGATGGTTTAATATCAAAATCAATCATGAAACGGATCTTGTGGATGGTGCTAAAGACCAATAACTATCCAGCTTATTATTAGGAAAAGCCCTCTTTGTAGAGTTCAAAAGAGGGCTTTTCGGTGTTTTTCTTGCGCTAATCTGCCCGTTTCCTTCAATAAACAAATTGGAATACCTTGAAAGTAGGCTCTTTCGCAAATAGTCGTTCATTGTTGCGGGAGCTCACCAAACCGTTCCGCCTCCAACTCAAAGGCCTTTCCTGATTCATGAGCAGCGGATCTCCTGAACTAAACATGACAAGGATTACAAGCTATTAGGAGAGGATACGGAGGGCCGCACTAATAAATCTTCCGCGCTGGGTGCTTCGACAAATGGCTCTAACCCATCGAGTATCCGAAAAAAGCGACGGGTACAGTAGGAAGCGTCTTTTGAACGCAACCGACCGTACCGTCGCTATTTGGGGAACATAATTAAAATTTCACCTTGAGCCCTTGTCGAACCCCTGTCCTGATTAAAAGTTGTGGTTTTACCCGGATAAGGACAGAAAAAGCAGTTATTACAGAGAATGCTCTGTAATAACTGCTTTTCTATTGTGGATTTACCATATGGAGGTGAGGGGAGTCGAACCCCTGTCCGAAAATATCGCCACACAGGCATCTACGGGTGTAGTCACAGTTTTGATGTCACCCGAGCATCGCCCCGTAACCGGCTATGCGTTGGGTCAGCCTGATTGTCTTCCTACGTCCGACCCCAGGCGGAGACCAAACGTCGTATCCCACTATAGTTGAGCCCCTATCCCAGTCACATGGGCGATGCTGAGGAGGAGCACGCTAACAGGTTATTAAGCTGCTAAAGCGTAGTTGTTTTGTGTTTTGCCATTTAATAGGCTTTAGCGTTTTATAGTGGACGCGGCCCCACTACCCGCAACCCGTGCCCAAACTATCCCCGTCGAATCCAAGAACACCCCCGGATTGCCTTCGTTGCCGTCATAGACGGTGAAGGTAAAAGAAAAGCAGGATAATCATTTGAGCCAAATTGCTTTCAAATCTTTGCTGCTAAATTAGTATAACACATGCTGGGGAAATATGAACGACTAGGTTCATGGAAGTTGAGGTGTTGCCTTCCAGTATGGGCTGGCCACCTATCTGGCAATCTTCTGCTTCTCACGCAGAGCACGTTGAATGTCTCGCTGTGCATCCTTTTTCGCTGCAGATTCACGCTTGTCGAACTGCTTTTTCCCTTTGCCTATGCCGACCAATAGCTTGGCGTAACCATTTCGGATATACACCTTCAGTGGAACGAGGGTATAACCTTCTTGCTTCGCCTGTCCTAGCATCTTGGCAATCTGCGCCTTTTTTAAGAGCAGCTTCCGCGTCCGGGTTGGATCTTCAGGATTGCTTCGGTTGCCTTGATCAAAAGGACTAATATGCATGTTGTGTACAAATGCTTCGCCATTACGAATAGTCGAAAAGCTATCGCCTATGTTTGCTTTACCTGCCCGTAAGGATTTGATCTCCGTGCCGGTCAGGACAAGACCGCATTCATACGTTTCTTCAATAAAGTAGTCGTGTGAAGCCTTTTTGTTCTGGGCGAGTAATTTGCCATCTGCCTTTTTCGTTGCCACGTGAGATCCTCCTCCCGCACGTTTAATGCAGGTAAATACTGCTACAATGTGCATCCTATTGTAGCAAGATAAAGGCGGAAAAGCAAGAAGCGGCGTTATCTCCGCCGCTTCTTGCTACCATCGCCGTCGTCACTCCGACGACGACCACCCTTGGCGAGCGCGTTCACGCCGCTCGCCCAATCACTACCGCCTGTGCTGCGCTCAGCAGTAGGCGAACCTCCACCCGCTTGGGCTTCGCCCCCAAGCGCGATCCCACCGCGGCCGCGCTTGCTTTCGCCGCGAGCTGCACCACTCTCTGTCCGCCCTGCGCCGACAGATTCAAGCCTTGCGCTCAAGCTGCCGCCTTCGCTCAGCTTAGGACCGCCCGCTTTGCCGCGGCCAGCACCACCTTTGCCGCGCTTCTCGCTCCACGGCGTGCTCCCTGCCTTACCGCGCCGGGATTTGCCTTGTCCTGCTCCACCTTCTGCGCGTCCAGAGCCTTCACCGCGCCCTTGCTCTGCTCCGCCTTCCGTGCGTGCCGCCGCTTCTATTCTACGAGCTGCGCCACCTGCAGCACGTCCCGCACCACGCCCTTGACCTACTCTTTCAGCTCTTTCCTTGCCTTCTGCCGTACCACCGGCTCCAACCCTTTCAGCTCTTTCCTTGCCTTCAGCCGTACCTCCGGCCCCTGCTCTTTCCTTGCGCTCTCCACCAGCAGCACCAGAGCCTTGAGCCTTCGCATAGCCGCCCTTGCCCTTAGCGGCAAATCCGCCTTTTCCTTTTTCAGGTTTGCCTTTATCGGATCCCCCGCGGAAGCCTTTAAATCCAGCCGCACCTTTAAATGAAGGTTTTCCACCACGGTTTGAACTTCCTCCACCGCGATTAAACCCGCCCTCTTTGCGAGGCTTCATATCGAGCAGTTCAAAATCAATCGTATGCTCATCCATATTGACACGAGCAACACGAATCTTGATCTCATCGCCGATTCGATAGATCTTGGACGTACGTTCACCAATGAGAGCAAACTGTCTCTCATGGAAATTGTAATAATCGTCGGTCAAATCGCTAAGACGAATCAAACCTTCAACCGTATTGTCGAGCTCCACGAACATACCGAAACCGGTAACGCTGGAGATAATACCTTCGAATTCCTCGCCGACTTTATCAAGCATGTATTGAGCTTTCTTCAGCGCTTCCGTCTCACGTTCAGCATCAACGGCAACTCGCTCACGTTCCGATGATTGCTGCGCAATATCACTCATCCGCGACGACAAATATTCATGACGCTTATCGGATAAGGTACCGCCGCTTTCCAGCACTTCGCGAATCACCCGATGAATAATTAAATCGGGGTAACGACGAATCGGAGATGTAAAGTGAGAATAGAATTCCGCTGCCAAGCCGAAATGCCCTAAGCTCTGCGCATCATAGCGAGCCTGTTTCATGGAGCGAAGCATAATTTTACTAAGCACCGTCTCTTCGGGAGTTCCTTTAATCTCTTCCAAAAGCGCCTGTAACGCCCGTGGATGTACCGAATTCCCTTTACCTTTAACCGAGTACCCGAAGTTCGTCACAAACTCCATGAAATTCATCAGCTTCTCAGCATCAGGGTCTTCATGAACACGGTATAAGAAAGGCACTTTCATCCATGAAAAATGCTCAGCAACCGTTTCATTCGCAGCTAGCATGAACTCTTCGATCATCATTTCGGCGACGGAACGTTCTCTTTTCACAATATCCGTAGGTTTGCCTTCGGAATCGACGATAATTTTAGACTCCTCGAAGTCAAAATCTATCGCCCCACGCTTCATCCGTCTGGAACGCAGCCTTGCAGCCAGCTCTTCCATTCGTTTGAAATCTTCCATCAAGTAGTCATATTTCTCGACAATCTCCGGCTCGGCTTCACCTGTCAGAAGCTTCCGCACATTCGTATACGTCATGCGCTCACTAGTTTTAATAACACTCGTGAAAATTTCGTGGTTCACCAGTTTTAAATCCTCATCGAACTCCATCTCACAAGACATGGTTAAACGGTCTACACGAGGATTCAGCGAGCATATTCCGTTAGACAATCTATGAGGCAGCATCGGGATAACACGATCAGTCAAATACACGGAGCAGCCGCGATTATATGCTTCAATATCAAGCGCAGTGCTTTCCCGCACATAATAGCTCACATCGGCAATATGAACGCCCAAACGAAGATTCCCGTTTTCCAAAAGCTCCACATTTACCGCGTCATCCAAGTCTTTCGCATCTTCACCATCAATGGTTACAATGCGCTTAGAACGAAGATCCCGCCGTCCTTGACCAATAATCTCTTCTTCACTGATCGAATCCGGAGCTTTCTCAGCCTCTTCAATAACTTCCTCTTTGAACGCCTCAGGCAGTTGGAATTTACGAACAATGGCAAGGATATCAACGCCTGGATCATCTTTGTGACCAAGGATCTCGATAACTTCCCCTTCAGCCGCAGAACGGCCCTCTGGATAGTTTACAATCTTGACAACGACTTTTTGCCCCGTAACAGCGCCCATGAAAGCATGCTGAGGGATGAAAATATCCCGAGACACACGCTTATCATCAGCAATAACGAACCCAAACGTCTCTTGACTCTGAAAAACGCCAACAATTTGTGTATTCGCACGCGTAATAACTCGCACGACTTCGCCTTCCAGCCGGCCTCCGCCTTGACTCCTCGCGGTTACCTTTACGAAGACAATGTCGCCATTCATCGCGGTATTTAGATCATGTGCATTAATATATACGTCCGGGTGGTCCCGATCATCTGGAATTAAGAAACCGAAGCCTTTGGCATGAGCCTGCAGCTTACCTCTCACCAAATTCATTCGTTCAGGAACGCCGTAGCGGTCATTTCCGCCTCTGACAATGTGACCACTTTCCTCTAATTGATTTAACAATTTAATAAAATCCTTAAACTCATTCGCACTTTCAATCCCGAAATGCTTTTCAAGCTCCTTATAGGACATAGGCTTATAAGCCTCTTCTTGCATCAAACTTATGATTTCTTTATCTGTCATCATTCTCTCTTCACCTTCTTGTTGTTGTTGAGCCTAGCTTTCTAATTCGCCGTACTGGTTTCCTTTACTCCATAGTATGCCACTTTAAGGGAAAGGATAAACGCAGTAATATCGGCATAGATAAGCTCTCTCTCTTGATCCAGCAGCATTCCGTGGGATGACTCTGGGTAATAACGAAGTTCTTTCACTTGGGAACTAATGCGCTTATGTAAAAACGCTGCGCTTTCCTGATGGACCACGCCATCCTTGCTCCCTTGACCGATCCATATCGGTGCTTCGACTTGAGGCAGCAAGCTTTTAACTTGTTTCAACAGCTTACGTAGACTTACGACGCAACGAATCGGCGTTTTGGTATATGCACATGACTCATCTAAAAACGTAGAGATTTGTTTGGGTTTCTTAGCTACATATTTGATAAAATATTGCAGCAGTACGGCCAGTGCCGACTTCCTTGACGTCAGAAAAATAGGTGTAGCCAGCGAAATAACCCCAGCTGCACGACGTTCCACAGCCAGCTTCAAGGCGAGCAGTCCGCCCATTGAATGTCCCATAACAACAACGCTTTTGCATTTAGCTGCAAGTTCGTCATAACTCTCCAGCACATGCCCATACCAATCCGTCCATCCGGTTCGTATCATTTCTTCGGGTGAGGTACCGTGTCCTGGAAGCTTTACAGCTTGGATGGTGTAGCCTTCATCTCTGAGCACATACCCAATCCGTCTAAACTCCGAGGGCGCCCCCGTGAATCCATGGATCATCAGTATGCCTGTCTCTTGATTATCTCCACTTCCTGACCAAAAGAATGGTTCTGTCGACTTGTAAATTCTGCTCTCGATGGTAACCAGCTCCATTCCTAACACCCATTTAAAATGAAAAAACAGCAGGAGTAGATTTCCCCTGCTGTTATCGTTTTATGTGTGTTAGGCCTTCACTACGTATGCTACGACAATGGAAAGAATGAAAAATGCAGCAGCAAGCCCCATAGTAAAACGGGACAAAAATAGTTCCAAACCGCGTGCTTTTTGCTTACCAAATAAGTGTTCTGCACCACCGGAAATGGCACCGGACAAACCTGCGCTTTTACCTTTTTGTAAAAGTACAATCGCAATTAATCCAACCGAAGCTATGATTAACAAAATTTTCATAAAGATTACCATGTTATTAGCACCCCAATTGCCTGTTCTTTGCCTTATACAACTAGCATGAGTATTTTAACACAGTTCGTCCTAGAATACAACAAAGAGGCACCCTAGTGGTTCCCCTCTAGTCTCGGTAGGACGGTGTTGGTGATTGTCGGCTAGAGCTCCTTGCACGCTTATTACGTCCTAGAAATGCTTGCACGGCCTGTTTCGCACACCACAATGCAAATAACGTAAATAGGACGGCCCATACGATAGCCGGAATACCGGTATGCAGTGCCAAATTCGTGGCATCGCCCGCTTGTCGCGCATTTCCCCATGCGTAGATGATCAAGGAGAACGGGCCAAACACAGACTCTTCTAAGCATAAGAAAGCAAGCAGTAAGTAGTAAAAATCACGCAACCACTTTGGTGTAAGCGCCAGAACAATGATCGTCAGCGCAATGAAACCGACTAAGAACATGATTCCGAAACCATTCCGGACGAACAATATTAACGAGAGACCAGACAGCACGATCATAACCTGCAAACCTAAACGCTGCTTACCCTTCGAATAAGCCGAGAACAGGAACCAAGCAAAGAGTGATGCCGTGATATAACCTGCTAAGGCTACCGGGATGATCGCCCATTGCTTCGTAATTGATGAATAAGTAACCCCGCTATGATCCTGATAGAGCTCAATATACATCACTTTTCCCGATAGGGCCAAGGTCACCACAGCATGCCCAAATTCATGAACCATCGTGTCTATATTACGAAAAAAAGAAGAAGGGATCCAGTGCGTGAGCAGCGCGGAACCTATCAGAAATAAAATAGTTTTCACCCAGTTGCTCATACAGCGGACCCCCTTGGTATTTAATTAATTACTACGAAATATATTACTTGAAGTTTCTCAAGTTATAGAATGCTTTTTTACCAGCGTATTGAGCAACAGTGAACAACTCGTCTTCGATACGAAGAAGTTGGTTATATTTCGCTACACGGTCCGTACGGGACGGAGCACCTGTTTTAATTTGACCAGCGTTGGTAGCAACAGCGATGTCAGCGATTGTGCTGTCTTCGCTCTCACCGGAACGGTGGGAGATAACCGCTGTATAACCAGCGCGTTTTGCCATTTCAATCGCATCAAAAGTCTCAGTAAGCGTACCGATTTGGTTAACTTTAACCAAGATGGAGTTACCGATGTTTTCTTCGATCCCTCTGGAAAGACGCTCAGTGTTCGTAACGAACAGATCGTCACCAACGAGTTGAACTTTGTTACCCAATTTCTCAGTAAGCAATTTCCAACCTTCCCAATCGTCTTCGGAACAACCGTCTTCAACTGTGATGATTGGGTATTTATCAACCCATGCAGCAAGGAAGTCAACCCACTCAGCGGATGTGAAGGATTTGCCTTCGCCTTCAAGGTGGTATTTACCATCTTTGAAGAATTCTGTGGAAGCAACGTCCATACCTAAGAATACGTCAACACCTGGTGTATAGCCAGCTTTTTCAATTGCTGTAAGGATAGTTGTGATAGCTTCTTCGTTGGAAGTGAAGTTAGGAGCGAATCCGCCTTCGTCGCCAACAGCTGTGTTAAGGCCTTTTTCTTTCAAAACGGATTTCAAGCTATGGAAAATCTCAGCGCCAATGCGAAGAGCTTCTTTGAATGTAGGCGCGCCTACTGGCAGAACCATGAACTCTTGAACGTCAACGTTGTTATCGGCATGTGCCCCACCGTTGATGATGTTCATCATAGGAACTGGAAGCGTCTTAGCGTTGAATCCGCCAAGGTATACGTAAAGTGGAACATCCAAAGCATCAGCTGCTGCGCGAGCAACTGCCATGGAAACAGCTAGGATCGCGTTAGCGCCTAATTTTGCTTTGTTAGGAGTACCGTCAAGCTCGATCATTTTGTGGTCAATGCCAACTTGATCAAGCGCGTCTAGACCGATGATTTCAGGAGCGATGATTTCGTTCACGTTCTCAACGGCTTTCAGAACGCCTTTACCAAGGTAACGACCTTTGTCACCATCACGAAGCTCAACAGCCTCGTATGCGCCTGTGGAAGCGCCTGAAGGAACGATAGCGCGGCCGAAAGCGCCGGACTCTAGATATACTTCTACCTCTACAGTTGGGTTACCGCGGGAATCCAATACTTCGCGTGCATAAACATCAGAAATAATCGTCATTGTTAGAAAACACTCCTTTAATATTATGTTTGAATTACCGCTTTATGATGGTTGTCCCGGTCATTTGTTCCGGTTGTGTAACCTCTAAGAAGTCTAGCATCGTTGGGGCAATATCTGCCAAAATTCCGCCGTCTCTTAGTGTAACAGATTTGTCCGTAACAATAAAAGGCACAGGATTCGTTGTATGTGCTGTGTTACGTGATCCATCTGCATTCGTAACCACATCAGCATTACCATGATCGGCTGTGATACAGACTACGCCGCCTTTGGCGAGGATCGCTTCTACAACTTGACCTAGACAAGCATCTGTTGCTTCGATTGCTTTAACGGTAGGCTCCAGCAAACCGGAGTGACCTACCATGTCAGGGTTAGCGAAGTTGAGAATGATCACGTCATGACGCTCATCTTCGACTTCCTTTACCACAGCAGCTGCCAACTCATATGCGCTCATTTCTGGTTGCAAATCGTACGTAGCTACTTTCGGCGAAGGAATAAGAAGACGGGTTTCACCTGGCAATTCCGCATCCCGACCACCACTGAAGAAGAAAGTTACGTGTGGGTATTTCTCTGTTTCCGCTGCACGAAGCTGCTTCAGACCATTCTGAGCCAGCACCTCACCGAGGGTATTGTCGAGATTCTTAGGCTTGTATGCAACAAAGCCTTCTACGGATTCACTGAACAGTGTCAGACATACGTAGTACAGGTTCCTAGCTGCTTTAGGACCACGGTCAAAACCGCGGAAATCTTCATTTGTGAAGACTTGCGAAAGCTGAATCGCACGGTCAGGGCGGAAGTTGAAGAAGATAACCGCATCCCCTGATTCTACAAGACCTACCGGCTTGCTATCATCACCAACGATAACCGTTGGCATAACGAACTCGTCGAAGACCGATTTCTCATAAGATTCAATAATAGCCTTCATTGGATCTGTATAGGTAGGGCCCTCGCCATAAACCATGGCACGGTAGGATTTTTCCGTCCGCTCCCAACGTTTATCGCGATCCATCGCATAATAGCGGCCTTGAACGGTCGCAATATGCCCTACGCCGACTTCCATGATTTTGTGCTGCAGGCTGGCCATATAACTCTTTGCAGAATCTGGAGCCACATCGCGGCCATCTAGGAAAGCATGGATGTACACATCATCAAATTGTTCTTTTTTAGCCAAGTCCAGCAAAGCGAACAAATGCTGAATGTGACTATGTACGCCGCCATCGGAGAGCAGCCCGTAGAGGTGCAGCTTTTTTCCGTTTTCTTTTGCATGGCGAAAAGCGCCTAGAATCGTTTCATTATCGTAAAATTCACCATCACGAATCGATTTGGAAATCCGCGTCAGATCCTGATAGACGATACGGCCTGCGCCGATGTTTAGGTGTCCTACTTCAGAATTCCCCATCTGGCCTTCTGGCAAACCTACGGCCTCACCGCAAGCGGTAAGGGTTGTATGTGGATAACTTGACCAGTAACGGTCGTAGTTAGGCTTTTTGGCATGAGCAACCGCATTCCCCTGCTCTTCCGAGCGGAGTCCGAAGCCATCGAGAATGATGAGTGCTACCGGTTTCGGTCTGGACATGTTACTTCGCCCCCTGAACGAGCTGGATGTAGGAAGCTGGCTCTAAGCTCGCTCCGCCAACAAGTGCGCCATCAATGTCAGGCTGTGCCATGTACTCAGCAATGTTATTTGGCTTCACGCTGCCGCCGTATTGAATGCGAACCGCATCAGCTACGGACGCGCCGTATAGACCACTTACCAGCTGACGGATGTAGCCGATAACATCTTGTGCATCTTCAGCAGTGGAAGATTTACCTGTACCAATAGCCCAAATCGGCTCATAAGCGATAACAACTTGCGCTGCTTGCTCTGCGCTAAGACCAGCAAAAGCTGCTTCTGTTTGCACTTTACAAACATCTTTCGTTTGACCCGCTTCGCGTTCTTCCAGCTTTTCACCTACGCAAAGGATCGGAGTTAAGCCGTGTTTGAAAGCCGCAACGACTTTCTTATTTACGATTTCATCTGTCTCAGCGAAGTAAGCTCTACGCTCGGAGTGACCGATAATGACATACTCCACACCAAGATCCTTCAGCATAACGCCGCTGATTTCTCCTGTGTATGCGCCATTGTCTTCAAAATGCAAGTTTTGCGCTCCAACGTGAACGTCTGTACCTTTCACAGCTTCAACCAAAGCAGGCAGATTCGTAAAGGGGGAGCAAATTACGCTCTCAACGCCTTCTACAGTGCTGCCTTTTACTTCATTCACGAAGCTAACTGCTTCGGAAACGGTTTTGAACATTTTCCAGTTACCCGCGATAATCGGCTTTCTACTCATTGGATATGCTCCTTTACAATCAATTATTTATCGTTCAAGGCTACTACGCCTGGCAATGCTTTACCTTCCATGAATTCCAAGGAAGCTCCGCCACCTGTGGACATATGGTTCATTTGATCAGCCAAGTGGAATTTCTCTGTTGCTGCAGCGGAATCGCCACCACCGATAACGGTGTAACCCTCAGTAGTTGCACAAGCTTGCGCTACGGCACGTGTACCATGGGAGAAAGGCTCAATTTCGAATACGCCCATCGGTCCGTTCCAAACAACGAGTTTGGATTTCGCGATAACGTCTGCATATAGTTCACGTGTTTTCGGTCCGATATCAATACCTTCCCATTCAGCGGGAATTCCGTCAGCGCCAACGATTTGCGTGTTCGCATCTGCGCTGAATTTATCAGCAACAACGATATCAACTGGAATCAAGAAGTTAACGCCTTTTTCTTTTGCTTTTTCAATAAAGCTAAGCGCCAGGTCGAGTTTCTCGTTATCCACGAGAGATTTACCGATTTCGTGACCTTGTGCTTTCAGGAATGTATAAGTCAGACCACCGCCAATAAGGACGTTATCTGCAATGTTCAGGAGGTTCTCAATGACAGCGATCTTGTCTTTCACTTTGGATCCGCCAACGATGGCTGTGAAAGGACGCTCTGGATTGTTTAATGCTTTACCTAGAACATCAAGCTCTTTCTCCATCAATAAGCCGGAAACCGCTGGAATGAAGTGTGCGATTCCTTCTGTCGAAGCGTGCGCACGGTGAGCAGCACCGAATGCATCATTGACGAACAGGTCTGCAAGCTCAGCAAAAGCTTTTGCCAATTCAGGATCATTCTTCTCTTCGCCTTCATTGAAACGAACGTTTTCAAGCAAGAGAACGTCACCATTTTCAAGAGCATCCGCTTGCGCTTTCACGATTTCGCCAACCGATACATCCGCTTTAATCACGGATTGTCCAAGCAATTCAGCCAGCTTTGCAGCTACAGGTGTTAAACGCAGTTCTTCAACGACTTGACCTTTTGGACGTCCGAAGTGACTTGCAAGAATGACTTTCGCACCTTTTTCGACTAAAAATTTAATCGTAGGGAGTGTTTCTCTGATTCGTGTATCATCGGTGATTTGACCATTCTCTACAGGTACGTTGAAATCAACGCGAACAAACACTCTTTTACCAGCTACTTCAACATCGCGAACACTTTTCTTACTCATAGGTCAAAGCCTCCTGAACGTGTATGGTATACTTCCGGTCAACCTTTTATGTGGGAAAATCGCACATAAAGAGGAGAATCTCTTCTCCCCTTCATATGGTTTTTGTAATGATCTATGAAATTACAGACCTTTTTTAGCGATGAAAGCTACCAAGTCAACAACACGGTTGGAGTAGCCCCACTCGTTATCGTACCAGGAAACCACTTTCAGCATGTTGTCGCCAACTACCATTGTGGAAAGAGCATCGATTGTGGAGGAAGCTGGGTCACCATTGAAGTCACTGGATACAAGCGCATCTTCTGTGTAGTTCAGAATGCCTTTAAGTGGGCCTTCGGAAGCTTGTTTCAGAGCTGCGTTTACTTCGTCAACAGTTACGTTAACTTTCAATTCAACTACCAAGTCAGTAACGGAAACGTTAGGTGTAGGAACACGCATAGCCATACCGTTCAATTTGCCTTTAAGTTCTGGAAGAACAAGACCGATTGCTTTTGCTGCACCAGTGCTGGAAGGAATGATGTTCTCAGCTGCTGCGCGAGCACGACGAAGATCTTTATGAGGAACGTCAAGCACGGATTGGTCATTTGTGTAAGAGTGAACAGTTGTCATCATACCTTTTACGATACCGAAGCTATCGTTGATAACTTTCGCGAAAGGAGCCAGACAGTTTGTTGTACAAGAAGCGTTGGAGATAATTGTGTGAGCTGCTGGATCATATTTATCTTCGTTAACACCAAGTACGATTGTGATATCTTCGTCGGAAGCTGGAGCGGAAATGATAACTTTCTTAGCTCCGCCTTTCAAGTGAAGGGATGCTTTTTCTTTAGCTGTGAAAATACCAGTAGATTCGATTACGATTTCTGCGCCTACAGATGCCCAAGGCAGGTTCCCAGGGTCACGCTCAGCAAAAACTTTGATGGAACGACCGTTAACGATCAATTCGCCTTCACCAGCTTCAACTGTTGCGTCTAGTTTACCGTGAGTTGTGTCATATTTGAGCAAATGAGCCAATGTTTTAACGTCAGTCAAATCGTTTACTGCAACGATCTGTACTTCTGAGTTGTTCAAAGCTGCACGAAATACGTTACGACCAATACGTCCGAAACCGTTAATACCTACTTTTGTTGTCATAGCTGATTCCTCCTAAGATTAAATAAATAATTATATTTCAAAACGCAGCTGATGAAGGCATACGTTATGATGTCTTTCGTCTTCTTTAAACATGCTTCATAATTTCTAAAGCTGCTGCCTCATCGGTTACAAGAACATCTTCCTGTCCATGACGAAGCACGGAAGCGATCGCTTCCCCTTTACTCTTCCCGCCGGCTACACCAATGACGACTTCAATGCGCTGAAGATCCTCCAGACGAAGTCCTAAGGTTGGCATCTTGTGAACCACATTTCCTTGGCGGTCAAAATAGTACCCTAACGCCTCTGCGAGAGCACCCTCGGCTTCCAGACTGCGTGTCGTCTCGGCGTCGACCTTACGTCTTCGTGCCATAACCATAGCATCCCCGATACCGTGTACAACAATGCGACAACTGCGAACAGCGTTAACAACTTCTTGAATTTGTGGATCTTGGATGAGCGATTGGTACGCTTCTTCCCCGAGATGATCCGGTACATGCAGCAATCGGTATTTACCGCCAGTTTTCTTGGCCATAATAGAAGCAATGGTGTTCGCCTGCATATCCACACTTTCACCAAGTCCACCTCGAGCAGGTACAAACCAACTGCCTTTCATCGATGAGGATATCGCCAGGTTATTGGCAATCTGCGCCATCGTAGATCCGCCGGTTACTGCGATGATATCATCTTTGGACACGTACTTGCGGAGCGCTGCTGCACCTGCACGTCCTAGCTCCTTCTTCGTAAATACCGAAGTGTCGGAGTCTCCTGGGACAACAATCACTTGCGAGATGCTATACGACTTAGCAATGCTTTCCTCTAAGTCCGTCAATCCAAAAGCCATCTTAATGATGGGCTGCATGTCTTCAAGCAATTGACGGCCGGACTCACTAATCTTCATCCCTGTGGCATCCGATTCGAGAAGTCCGAGCTCCTTAAGGAAATCAACTTCCCCGCGCAGCACGCGTTCAGTCATATCGAGCGAAGAAGCTAACGTTCTGCGTCCGACAACACCAGAGACTAAGATATGATGTAGAATCGAGTACCGCTTCTTCATGATGTCCATGAGATCCGGCAAGAGCTGTTTCTGAATGTCAAGAATTTCTCTCATATGACGACTTATAACGCTCCTGATCCGTCTACTGGACGTTTTATGTCCCGGGTATACATTTTGTGTCCCACCCGGGCGAAAAAAAAAGTTTCTTGCACAAATCTTACATCAGAAAGATGAAATCACTGAAAATTGTTCAGCGTGAATGCTTTCTGATAGCTTACTTTCTCATTATAACCAATAATCTTTCCAGATTCAACATTTGTTCAAACTTTTTTCACCAATATGGGCTGAAAGGGCTTACTGTCTTGCTTTTTCTGGTTGGCTGACATATAATAACCCTTGCTTCACTTTTTAACTTTTTATGCGCCCGTGGTCCAATGGATATGACGTAGGCCTCCGAAGCCTGAGATAAAGGTTCGATTCCTTTCGGGCGCGTTCATAAGAATTGCAGTAGAATCAGCATCAGAATGGCCAAAATCAGCTTCCCTGCTGATTTTTTTTGTTGTTAGTTTGACCTTTCTTGACCTTCAGAGGTTTTTTCGTTATCATACTTGTAGATACTGTAAACAGTATGTACACGGGAGATCAATTTCATAATTCAATGATGACATTGATTCCACGCATCAAACTTTTAAACCATCTACCCACCCCAAGGAGGTCATTCTCATGAGTTTTATCCCTATGGTCGTCGAACAGGACGCGCGCGGTGAAAGAGGGTATGACATCTACTCTCGCTTGCTGAAGGACCGCATTATTTTCTTAGGCACGGGTGTCAACGATGTTGTGGCTAATTCCATCATTGCTCAGCTACTTTTCTTGGCCGCACAAGATCCTGATAAAGATATCTCGCTTTACATCAACAGCCCTGGCGGTTCCATTACAGCCGGTATGGCTATCTTTGACACGATGCAGTTCATTAAGCCAGACGTATCTACGATCTGTGTTGGTATGGCTGCTTCTATGGGAGCATTCCTCCTCACAGCAGGTGCCAAAGGCAAACGTTACGCTTTGCCTAACAGTGAAGTCATGATTCACCAACCACTAGGTGGTGCTGAAGGTCAAGCCTCAGACATCGAAATCCGCGCTAAGCGTATTTTGAAAATGAGAGACAACCTGAACAAAATCCTAGCAGAGCGCACGGGCCAAACTTTTGAGCGCATCGAAAAGGATACAGACCGCGACAACTTCATGAGCGCTGCGGAAGCGGCCGAATACGGACTCATCGATAAAGTCATCGAGCGCGTCTAATTTGTAAAATAAAAAACCAGCCTGCAGTGACTGCTCGAACGAGCGGCCGTGCGGCTGGTTTTTTTATTGGATCTCCTCACATTCTACTTCTCTCCGCCGCCGTAAGCTTGGAAACCGACTTCTCAGCCCTCACAACCCAGCCTCATCTTGGGTTGAGCTTACTGTAGGCTAGGTTTCCGAGCTTATTACCCATCTCCTCACCGCTGATTCAAGCTTGCAAACAAAATAAAAGCCTCCAGAGACCCCAGTGTTATGCTGTTAAGCAACACTAGGGTCTCCAAAGGCTCTTATCTATTCAAACTTACCTTACTTCTTCTCATCCAATGGATAGAAAATCAGGTCAATCGGGAATGCCGATCCAGCCGGAGGCGTGAACTCGATGTCCAGCGCGTCTTCCGTACCCGTTGTACGAGCCAGTACTTCCATTCCGTCAAATGCCGTAATGACACCGGAATATGGAACTGGAATGATTTCACCGTTTATTTTGAACGGTCCTTTGAACACACCGCCTTTGGCCATGATCATAACAGCCATCTTGCGCGGCTTATCCGCATGGATTTTATAGACTACGCCATAATTACCACCGTTTTCCACATTCTGCTTACGCATCACGTCATACCCTTTAACGAACGGATCCGTCTTGTTATCCCCAATCGTTAGTACCGACGTTTTCGTGAAGCTTGTGGCGTCTACATCCCATTTAATCTCTGATATCGGGAACGTCCCGCGTACGTGGCCAGTGAAGCCTAATAACGGAAGCTCTTGTGCTATCGTTGGCGTCAGCATGCGATCCGTCACACCGAACGAGATTTGCAGTTCACCATCTGTTTCCACATCGTAAAATAAGTTCACACCCTGCCCCGGATAGAAGTCCGGAAGCTTCGCATATACGTAAGTCTCATGAGGAGGCACCGTCAGTTCGTCCGTGTACACATTGCCTAGAAGGAAGTCTACGGATGCTTCGCTACCGATCAAATTCGCATAAACGGAAGGATACACCTCCCCTTTATTTGTTGTCTTGATCTTAACCGGCTTATCCGAGTTATTCGTTGCGAATATCGCCATGGTCATTTTCTGCTTCGTACCGTTGATATGATCGGCATACAGTCGCGCCTTACCATTGATGTTATCACGGTACAGAATACCACTCTCTGTAAATTCTTCCGGACTGTCGCTCACTAGCAGCGTACGCCCTGGAACTTCGGTTACTTTCTTAGGCAAAGGAGCCATCTCATTGAAATGAGCCCAAATCGTGCCCCAGTCCGACTTGATGAAACCACCAACCGGCTTCATATAAATCGGGTATTCCACTTCAGTCAAATAAGGTTCATTAACCACCGTTACAAAGCTTTTGAACAATTTACTTACATGTCCGTGACCATCTTTCACCGTCAAAGTAACCGGATATTTACCTGGTTTGAAAAAGGCTTCTTGATTGCCTGCCCAATCATAGGACGCAATACCTTCCGCATCGGGATCATAGCTAAGATCGAGATACTTCACAGGCTCTCCAAGACGGTATGTAGGCTTTGCTGTTGCGAACTTAGCTACAGGTCTGGAGTTGCTATCCTGGTCAATATAGATGCCCTCAGGCGTCTTAAAGTGTACGATTTCCACTCGACGGAGTTCATTATTATATTTATACTTCGCGCCCATATAGTCTGCTAACCAAGTTAGCTTCACTAGAAGCTTCCCATTTACGATCGCAGCAACCGTGTTGAATGGTGTATCTACCCCATTGGTGGTCACGGTCTTATGATCCGCATCGAGAACGATGTCGTAACCCGGAGGGGTCATCTGAATAGTCCGTGAAGCATCATTCCACTCCACCTTGAAACCCATCGTATCCCCAAGGAACTTAGCAGGGACGAATGTACTGCCATTGATAATCGTGGACGGAGACTCCAAATGGATTTGCTCCTCATTTACGAACGCTTCTGACTTATCGATATAAAGTAAAATGAAGGACGAGCTTGTCGATACCGCGTGAGCTGCCGGTGATACGATCGTACTAGCAAGAAACACGATCAACGCAAGCAGGAGGGTAACCTCTTTTTTTAGCGAATTCAATTTCATTCTCTTCTCTGGCTCCTTTAACATTTGAATGCAGCCGGCAGAAATGGCAAATAGCCCTTTCCTTCGTTGGCCACGTTCATTAGACGTCGACAAGAGAAAAAGGTTGCTAATTTCCCTAATTGTTAACAAATTTGACACTTATTAAACTTCGCTGTACTGTACGGCCACTTCACTCGCAAAAAAGCCTCCTCGAAAGGAAGCTTTTGAAGGATTATTGGTTTTCCAATTCTTCCTTGCTAACTAATGTGACTAAAGCGTTTACAGCCTGCTCGGCGTCCGAACCTTCTGCACTTATGAAGACTTCGGTCCCTGTACTGATCGCAAGACTCATAATTCCCATGATGCTTTTCGCATTCACTTTCTTTTCATCTTTCTCAACAAAGATCTCAGATGAAAATTTATTCGCCTCTTGAACAAACAATGCCGCAGGTCTGGCATGAAGTCCTGTTCTCAACTTCACAACGACTGGACGTCTGGACATGGAACTAATTCCCCCTAATATGGAGCTTATATGAATTACTATTGATAACAGTGCTATACCCTATGTTTTAACATTATAGCATTTTTCCCTGAAGTACACTAGAAAAAATGAGAAAAACTTATAGATGCGCTGTACAGGGCCATCTTATCTACGAATTCCGCTGTTTTTCAGCCAATTCGTCGATTTTTCGTAGACGATGATTGACGCCAGATTTGCTTACACTGCCCTTAAGCATGTCGCCAACCTCCTTGAGATTCAGATCGGGATGCTGAAGTCTAATCTCGGCAACCTCTCTTAGCTTCTCAGGCAAGCTATCCAGTCCGACCTCCCTTTGCAGGAGACGGATATTTTCGATCTGTCTAACGGCTGCACCAATCGTCTTATTGAGGTTCGCTGTTTCACAATTGACAATACGATTTACCGAGTTACGCATATCCTTCATGATCCGGACATCCTCAAAGCGCAGCAGCGCTTGATGTGCCCCAATGATACTTAGAAACTCAATAATCTTCTCGCCTTCCTTGATATACAAGACGAACCCTTTTTTGCGCTCGATGCAGCGGGCATTCAAATCGAATTTGTTCGCAAGCTGTGACAACGCCTTGCAATGCTCCTCGTAAATCGAGGCAATCTCGAGGTGATAAGAAGAACCCTCGGGATTATTCACCGAGCCTCCAGCCATGAATGCCCCACGAAGATAGGCACGTTTGCAGCAATTGCCTCGAATGATCTCTTTATTAATTCCCGTAGTGAAGATGAACCCTTCGGAAACAATTTTTAGATCACTGAGCAGCTCCTGGACCTGACCGGGTACTCTAACAATATACACGTTATTCTTCTTCAAACGCATTTTTTTACGCACGAGCAGCTCAGTGTGCAATTTGTACGTCTTTTTGATGAGCGTGTATATCCGCCTAGCAATAGCTGCATTCTCGGTGGAAATATCAAGTACGACGCGTTGGCTGGTTAGCTGCACAGATCCATTCATTCGAATCAAAGCTGACAGCTCCGCTTTTTCACAACATGCTTCCGCATCTGTAATTAACGTCAATTCTTTTTTGGTTGTTGCCGCAAAGGACAAGGGACTCACTTCTTCCTTAACATCCAGCTTTCGACGAGCTGATAAATATGGTCACTCAATTTCTCTGCATCATGACGAAGGTAGGTACGAAATAGCACGAGTCGATCAGCAATAATCCGATACCCTCTCTTCGTGACTTCTTCTAGGTCCAAATGAACCGCTTTCGAACCCTTTTCCGCATATTTCGCCTGAACTTGCGGAGGGATTTCCCCATTGTTCACAATCACATAGTCAAACAAATGTTGGCCCAGGTGATCATAAATGGCATCCAGATGATCGCTGACCGAGTAGTCGTCGGTTTCGCCTGGCTGTGTCATCACATTGCAGATGAACAACTTTACAGCATTCGATTTCATAATTTCTTCCGCGATCCCAGGGACAAGTAGATTCGGCAGTAAGCTGGTATATAAACTACCAGGGCCGCATAATATGGCATCCGCTTCGCGTATAGCTTGAACGGCTTCAGCTAGCGGTGTCACGTTAGTCGGCTCGATGAATACACGTTTGATGCGTCCATCTGCTTTTGGAATCTTGGACTCGCCTACGACTAAGGTACCATCTTCCATGATCGCTTTCAACACGATAGCTTGATTCGATGCGGGGAGCACCCGGCCTCGGACAGCAAATACCCGATTCATCTCTTGAACCGCAGTGACAAAGTCACCTGTAATATCCGTAAGAGCTGCTAGTATTAGATTTCCCAGACTGTGTCCAGCTAAACCTGTACCCACTTGAAATCTATATTGCAAAATAAGCGATAACAAGGGCTCGACATCAGCAAGGGCCGTTAGTACACTGCGAATGTCACCTGGAGGAGGCATCTGCAATTCATTCCGGAGAATGCCAGAGCTTCCTCCATCATCCGCTACCGTCACAATGGCTGTAATATCAACCGGTTTCTCCTTCAATCCTCTAAGCATAACCGAAAGACCTGTTCCACCGCCAATAACGACTATTCTGGGCTTGCGTTGTAATTCAACATGTTCCATACTTCTTTCACCCTCTTAATCGTAGGACTGCTTATACACGGTCCCGCTCGGCGTCTCGATGACTCAAACGCACGGTTTCGGTTTCGCTATTCCCCATCACTTTGCCGAGATATTCCGTGATGGCGACGGATCGGTGTTTACCTCCAGTGCAGCCTATTCCTACAACAACCTGGCTCTTGCCTTCTTTCTTATATTGAGGCATTAAGAAATGCAGCATATCGAGCAGCTTATTCAGGAACTCTTGCGTTTCGCTCCACTTCATCACGTAATCATACACATCGGGATCTTGACCCGTCTGTGGACGAAGCTGTTCGACATAGTGTGGATTCGGTAAGAAGCGAACATCGAAGATTAAATCAGCATCAATAGGGACACCATACTTAAATCCGAAGGAGATTACATTTATAGATATGCGGTTTGTTTCCAAATTGGTAAACCGGGAAATAATTCTTTCTTTGAGCTGCACCGGCTTAAGCGTGCTTGTGTCAATAACCTGTGTGGCTAAGCCTTTCAGCTCTTCAAGCAGTTTACGCTCAAGACCAATACCTTCAAGCGGCGCTCCATCGGGAGCTAGCGGGTGACGGCGGCGGCTTTCCTTATAACGCTGTACTAGCGTCGCATCGGTAGCATCTAGGAATAGAATTTCATAACTAAGCGTGTAATTCTCTTGAATATAACGAAGCGACTCCTGAAGTGCAGTGAAAAATTCACGCCCTCGCAAATCAATCACCAGTGCCACTTTGCCGATTTTCCCCATCGACTGCTCGATCAACTCAGCAAATTTAGGAATCAGCACAGGAGGCAAATTATCTACGCAGAAGAATCCTAAATCCTCTAGACTCTGTACAGCAATCGTCTTACCTGCACCTGACATTCCTGTAATTATGACCAGTTTCGCTAAAGGGTGGTTTTCTTCCATGAATGACACCTTCCTTTGGAGTGCTTCTCGCAGGCCAACTCAGATCCGCTAACCATACGAACAGTACGTTTTACGACTATCTTAAATTCAAACCAGCAGCGCCCACGATGCCTGCATCGTTACCGAGTGTTGCAGCAACGATCTCAACACCTTCTGAGGCTGTCTCTGGCGTGTATTTCTTAAAGGTTTCACGAATCGGTTGGAATAAAATTTCTCCTGCTTTAGAAACACCACCACCGATAATGAATCGTTTCGGGTTAATAATAACAGCCAACGCAGCCATCGAACGTCCAATATAATATGCAGCACGGTTCACGATGCGCAGGGATACTTCATCTCCGCTCTTGGCTGCATCGAAGACATGCTTCGCTTCAATCTTCTCATGAAGAGCTAATGACGTTTTCTCGCCGCGTTCAACCGCTTCATTGGCCATACGAACGATGCCTGTCGCCGACGAAACTGTTTCTAGACAACCCATTTGTCCACATCCACACTGAATCGCTTCAATGTCGGGCACAACGGACATATGACCAAGCTCTCCAGCCATACCCGTAGAACCTTGATAAATTTTCCCATTAATAATAATCCCGCCGCCAACACCTGTTCCGAGCGTATAGCAAACTATATTTGGAATTCCTGCTCCGCTGCCTGCCCAAGCTTCGCCTAAAGCAGCTACATTAGCATCGTTGTCAATCTTAACTGTTTTACCAAGAAATTCTTCCAGCATTTTCTTCGCAGGGACATTATGCCATTGCAAATTGGGAGAGAATTTGACAAAGCCTTCCGGAATATCCATGAATCCGGCTAAACCTGCGCCAATACCAGCCACTTGCTCCCATTCAAACGGAGACTCTTCGACAATTTGGCGTACATACTGCGCAATTCGCTCAATTACAAAATCAGAACCATTTTCCGCACCTGTAGGGCCTTCAAACGTATGCAGCAGTTTCCCCTGCTCATCGCAGATACCCACTTTGATATTCGTACCGCCTAAATCTACACCGATATAAATCTGATCTGACATTGCAAGGTCACCTCATGAATATTCATATAATTTTCGGATATTTTCCGGGGTCCCCGCAAAGTAATCGGAATATGCTTCGAAGGCTATGCGTCACTTTGTGGGGTTTACTTATGCTCCTGTTCCAACTATAAGTCAAGCCTGGAAACTGGTCAAGATTCAACAGCTCCCAAAGAAATGAGAAAACGTGGAGAGATTAGCCCTCCACGTTTGCTGTAAAGACTCCAGACCACTTACAGCGACTGGCTCCAATCGTGTACGATGCTTCCTTCTAGGAACTTTTCAGCTTCCAGGGCAGCTGCACATCCACTTCCTGCCGCTGTAATCGCTTGGCGATACTTCGTGTCTTGCACGTCACCACAAGCAAATACACCAGGGATATTCGTTTCCGTCGTGCCCGGCTTCACAATAATATAGCCGTGCTCATCCGTATCAATTTGTCCACCTAAGAACTTCGTATTCGGTGTATGGCCGATAGCTACAAAGATACCGTCCGTTTCGATGATTTCATCTTCACCGGTTTCGTTATTTTTGACCCTCAGGCCTGTTACACCTTTTTCACCAGCTACAACTTCAAGCGGCGTATTATTCAGTGCCCATTTTACTTTTTCGTTGCCGCGAGCACGGTCCTGCATAATCTTCGAAGCGCGAAGTTCATCGCGACGGTGGACTAAGCGAACTTCCGAAGCAAAGCGAGTAAGGAAATTCGCCTCTTCCATGGCTGAGTCACCACCACCAACGACAACAATCTTTTTGCCGCGGAAGAAGAATCCGTCACACGTTGCGCAAGTACTTACGCCGCGTCCGATGTTTTCTCTCTCATTGGTAATTCCCAGCAATCTGGCAGAAGCACCCGTGGAGATAATCAGTGTTTCTGTCTCGATCTCGCCAAGACCTTCAACTTGCAGTTTAAACGGACGATTCGTCAGCTCAACAGAGTTCACCCAACCGGTTTTGAATTCGGCGCCGAAACGTTCTGCTTGCTTACGCATATTCTCCATTAATTCAGGACCCATAATCCCTTCAGGGAAGCCGGGGAAGTTCTCTACTTCGGTAGTAGTGGTTAGCTGTCCCCCTGGCTCTGGCCCCTCAATAACGAGCGGGCTAAGGTTGGCACGCGCTAAATAAATGGCTGCTGTTAGACCGGATGGTCCTGTTCCTACAACGACTGATTTGTACATATGGTTTCCCTCCTAGGTGCTTTCCTTAGGAAAGCTATCTACGTAAGCATCGCCTGCGTTTTGCTTCAGCAAGACAGCCTTCGTATGCTCCGCTTTATTGTGCTTCCATGCGAGCAGTCGAAACCGCCTCTTTATTTATGTATGAAAGCCAAGTCTTTCGACAAGACAAAAGACTGGCTATCAAATACTCGTGAATTTGTTAAAAATAGCTTCCATCTTCTCACGTAAACCGCACGTGTCATCAATCAACTTTACATTGCGGCTTACTGTTGAGACTGTAACGCCATAGCGTGTAGATACTTCCTGGTAGGAAATAGCTCGGCGATGCATCTTAGCGATCAAATATTCTAACGCTGCCGCCCAGCCCTCGGATTTATGAATCTTAGGCACGCCCGGGTAGATCTTCGTCAGAAATTCAACCCATAAGATTTCCAAATCATACTGTTGAACCATATCATAGCGCTTGTGCATATGGGAAAGCGCCGTTTCCATCACACTCTGCCATTTGGCATCCCAAATAGGCAAATGCGGCGAGTAAGGAGAGGCCTCTACCGTAATCTCTTGGTTCTCAAGATAGGCGGGAAGTGACTCTCGGATCCCCATACTGCGAAGCACGAAAATGGCGACTCGTTTCAAATAGTCATCCTCTTGACGATCTAGGATGAAATCCTGCAAAGCATCTCTCACTTCATTATCAGCAATTAAGCCGAACGCTTGGATCACCTGCAGCTTCGTCTCGATATCACCATGGCGCAAAGCCCAGAAGAAGGAAGAACGCACTAGCGGATCTTTCTTCAATTGGTCTGGGATTCCTTGCGTGGATTTCTCCAACACCCTAAACTGCTCTTCGAAAGGCAGATGGTAGTGATAGCTCCACGTTAGCGGCCCTTCGACCTTCTCGCGTGAGCGCAGCTGCTCCAAGTAAAACTTGGAAATTTCGGCGCCGGGATCAAGCTTCTCGGCTTGCTTCCAATATCGGTAAGCCTCGCCGAATCGACCGATATGGCTGGCTGCTACCGCTGCATAATGATAGAGGCAAGGGTCTGCTGTACCGTCTCCTGCTTTAAGCAGGCGCTTAAACAAGTGGTATGCCTTCTCATGCTCAGAAAGGATGCCCATCGTTGTAGCAAGCTTGAAAACATGATCCTGCTGAAAAGGAAACGTCTTGCACAATAGAGATGTTAGCTCTGCTAACTCCTCCTTGTTACCGAAATGCTGATGGAAAATGGCCATATTACATAGCGCATGCAGATTTCCGGCATCGATGTCGAGCACCGCACGAATCGTTTCCATTGCCTTCTCAAACTGACCCATATAGTAATAAGCAAGGGCCAGATTGTTGCGGGCAGCTGTGAAATCAGGTTGATTCTTCACCAATTTCTCTAACTGCCTCACAGCTTCAGCGAACTTACCCTCTTCGAGAAGCGCACGGGCTTTATCATGCTCGAAGAGCCCTTCTCGACTCTTAATGCTAGTGAGAGGGGCGGGACGTTCAAGCTCGTAGCTTAGCATTTCCATCATTTCTTCGGATTCATCCATGAATTGACCTGTTGGGTCCGTCTCCAAGTATCGAACCAACGCTTGTTCAGCCTGCTCGAAATTTTCCATGTTGGCATAGTTGTTTGCCATATAAAAGTGACATTCCGTCATCTCGGGATCGATCATATCAAGGACATGCTGCAGAATTTGGTTCGACTCGTCATAATTGCCCATTTCGGAGAGAACTCCTGCGAGATTGCAGTGATTCACAGGGTTATCCTGCTCATATTCTGCAGCTCGCCGGAAATATTTCAATGCCTTATCATAATGAAACCGATCCAAAGATTGAACCGCTCTCTCGAAAAAGAATGCGGCATCCATGTTAATTGAGATAACTTTAGGCTTTGGCGCTTCGGACACACGCTTAATCTTTTCCATAGCAAGACACCTCCGGCAATTTGATTACACTCAAATTATACCATAGATCGCTTGGAAGCCAAAAACATAATCCGAAGGTAAGATCTGGTCTTGATTTTGCTCTTGAACTTTGCTCTTTGAACTTGCTCTTGCCCCTTGTGCAATAGTGGCTTTAAAAGTCGGCTTTCAAAACCGAGAAGGCTGGACGAAATCCGAGGAACGAGGAACGGAGCGTAGGTGAGCCTACGTGAGTACCGCAGTTCCCGGATTTCGTTCAAGATTCGACGCCGAATCCACTTCCCTGCTTAATCCTCGTTTTCAAAGTCGCCTTTTAAAGCTTCCTTATACGCCGCCGTATTTGAATAGGGAGGATAGGGATCCACCTTCATTAATAATGCGAATCGCATCAGACAACAGCGGAGCTACTGAAAGCACATTGAATTTATCGGAATGTCCTTCTGGAATCGCAATGGAGTCCGTGATGATGACTTCCTTAATGCTAGGGTGATCTAAACGCTGCAGGGCAGGTCCGGAGAACACAGGATGTGTCGCACAAATATATACGTCATGTGCTCCTCTTTCCTTCAGACTCTCAACAACGTTGACAATCGTCGTACCGGTATCGATAAGATCCTCGATAATGATCGGAGTACGTCCTACAACATCACCAATGACGTGGGTAATCACCGACTCATTGTGTTCTGGGCGCTTCTTAATCATCATCGCGAATGGCGCATCGAGAATGTTTGCCATTTTTTCAGCAGTTGTCGCACGTCCCGCATCCGGAGATACGATGATAGGGTTAGGTAAATTCTTTTTCTTGATGCAATCACTGATAAGATCAAGGGCTGTCAGATGATCCACCGGAATATTGAAGAAGCCTTGAATCGCAGGTGCATGAAGGTCAATCGTTACAACACGAGTTGCACCTGCTGCACTGAATAAGTCAGCTACTAATTTAGCAGAAATCGGCTCACGCGGAGCAGCTTTACGTTCTTGACGAGAGTAACCATAGTAAGGGATGACAAGGTTGATCGTTCTTGCAGAAGCTCTTTTCGCCGCATCCATCATGACCAGAAGTTCCATCATGTGCTCATTAATCGGATGGGAAAAAGTTTGTACCAGGAATACGTCACAGTTACGAATCGTTTCTTCGTAAAGACAGTAAATTTCTCCGCTTTTAAAACGGGAAAGCTTAATTTGTCCAAGCGGCTGGCCGAGCTCTTTACAAATACGTTCCGCAAGCTTCGGATTCGAAGATCCGGAAAAGATTTTAACATTGTCGCTATGCATGGTTAATGGTTACCTCCGAAGGTTCATTAAATAGATTATACAGTTCCTACTCATTATACATGAAACATGTCGAAATTAAAAAGTCACAAGATGTCGTTTTCGGGCAGAAAATGTGGCTATTTCGTTAAATCCAACGGATTTCAAGAGTTCCCTAGCTTCGTCCAAATATTGGGACAACCGATCCGGCTGGTGCGCAT
Source organism: Paenibacillus sp. V4I9 (assembly GCF_030817295.1). Lineage (NCBI taxonomy): Bacteria > Bacillati > Bacillota > Bacilli > Caryophanales > Paenibacillaceae > Paenibacillus > Paenibacillus sp. V4I9. The sequence goes on along the minus strand of NZ_JAUSZE010000001.1, from coordinate 7,707,288 downwards.
CCGAACCTATCGTCAATGGAATTCCCACCTTATGACAATATTCCAGCATTCGGCGGCTCGGGAACATCTCTTTACACGGATGGCGCAAGCCCGAAGCATTCAGCTCGATCGCAAGCCCACATTCTTTCACAGTGTCCAATGCCGCCTTCTCCAACTCCCACGGATCACGATCCGGGACGTAACCAAATCGTTTAATCATATCTATATGACCAATATAGTCATACAGTCCGGTTCGGACTGCTTTCTTCACTGCCTCGTAGTATTGCGTATAAATAGTATAAATATCCTTGCCATCCCAACCCGCAAGCTGCCTAAAATCAGAAATATCCCACTCGCCAAGGAAATGGACAGAACCGATAACATAGTCCCATGGGTATGCTTTGATGATTGCGGCAATCTCCGTCTCATAGCCCTCGATATAATCGCCCTCTAGCCCGACACGGATATCAATCTGATCTTTGTACTTCTCTTTAAGATGCAGACACTCCTCGACGTAGCGAGGCAGTTCTTCCATCGGCATGGCCATTTCCGGCCAATAAGTCGCAGGGTCCACATGCAAAAGCGGCATATGATCCGAAAGCCCCAACTGTGTGAGCCCGATCTCGATGCCGCGTTTGACGTATTCCTCCAGTTCCCCAGAGGCGTGACCGCAGCGTACATGATGTGTATGATAATCAATCAACATCGTGAATTCACTCCAGGTCGTTTTTATTTATTTTTTGACGTGCCGATTAGCCAGCTCTTTCATAATATCATCCAAAGGCAATTTATTATTACGTAAAAGGACCATTAAGTGAAAAATAAGATCACTCGCTTCATAGCGAAGCTCTTCGTTATCTTTGTTTTTGGCTGCGATAATCACTTCGGCCGTTTCTTCGCCGACTTTTTTGAGAATCTTATCGACACCTTTTTCAAAAAGATACGTTGTATAAGCGCCCTCAGGACGCTCAGCGTCACGCGAAGCAATCACAGCTTCCAACTCGCCAAGGATCGCGAAACGATCACCAGCAGAGGCAGCAGGTGCGACTTCTTGCGCAGAACCTTCATCTCCCAGAGGAATGTTAGCTGTGAAGCACGTATAAGTACCATTGTGGCAAGCAGGTCCCACTTGTTCCACGAGAACCAGAAGCGTGTCTGCATCGCAGTCGTACCGGAGTGATTTTACCTTTTGTGTATGACCGGAAGTTGCCCCCTTGTTCCACAACTCTTGACGGGAACGGCTCCAGAACCAAGTATCACCCGTTTGTATCGTACGCTGTAATGACTCGCTATTCATGTAAGCAAGCATAAGCACTTCTTTGCTGACTGCGTCCTGCACGATGGCAGGTACAAGACCCTGTGCATCATAAGTAATTTGATCTATTGAAAATGTCATCGGATTTCAACCCCTTTACCTTTAAGGTCGTCTTTGACCCCTTGAATCGTTAACTCTTTATAGTGAAAAATGGTTGCCGCCAGACCTGCATCGGCTTTGCCTTCGGTAAATACATCGTAGAAATGCTCCGCTTTGCCCGCTCCACCGGAAGCAATCACGGGAATCGTGAGAAGTTCGGACACGGCACGCGTTAGCTTCAAATCAAAGCCGTCCTTCGTCCCGTCGGCATCCATGCTGGTAAGCAAAATTTCTCCTGCGCCAAGCTCTTCCATACGTTTCGCCCACTCCAACGTCTTGATACCAGTGGCGTTGCGTCCGCCATGTGTGAACACTTCCCACTCGCCCCACTCGCTATTGTACTTCGCATCAATGGCAACAACAACACACTGGGAACCGAACTTCCGCGCTCCATCCGAAACGAGCTGAGGATTGCGAACTGCTGCGGTGTTGATACCGATCTTATCTGCTCCGGCGCGAAGCAGGCGTTTCATGTCATCCACACTGGAGATGCCGCCGCCTACGGTGAAAGGGATCGTAATCTCCCCTGCCGTTTGACGGACAACCTCTACCATCGTCGCCCGTCCTTCCACTGAAGCCGAAATATCGAGGAACACCAGTTCATCCGCGCCCTCTTTATCGTAAATCGCTGCCAGTTCCACCGGATCACCAGCATCGCGCAAATTAACGAAATTAACGCCCTTGACCACCCTGCCATCCTTGACGTCTAGGCAAGGAATAATTCTTTTCGCTAACATGATGGGCACTTCCTTCCTTACCTGATTATCTAAAAGCAAAAGAGCAAACTATTTGCACATTTTCAGAAAATTATTAAGCAGCTGCATGCCGAAATCCCCACTTTTTTCGGGGTGAAACTGCATGCCATATACGTTGTCTCTGCCTACAATGGCCGTCACCGGCTGATGGTAATCCGTTACCGCCAACAGGTCGCTTTCGCGCTCCGGCTTCGCATGATAGGAGTGGACGAAGTAAACGTGCCCTTCTTCGATACCTTGGAAGATAGGACTCGCATTTTGCTTGTAGACTAATCCATTCCAACCCATATGCGGCACTTTGTAGTCGCCGCGAAAGCGAACGACCGAGCCAGGCAAAAGGGCAAGCCCCTCATGATCCCCATGCTCCTCGCTGCTGGCGAACAACAACTGCATACCAAGGCAAATGCCTAATAGAGGCTTACCCGATTCCGCATAACGGATGACGACATCATTCAGCCCCGACTCGCGCAGCTGCTCCATCGCATCCCCGAATGCGCCTACACCTGGTAGGATAGCACCCTCAGCTGCAAGGATCTGATCGGCATCCCCTGTTACAACAGCTTCGTAACCTAGACGCTCGACAGCCTTGCTTACGCTGTGTAAATTGCCCATTCCATAATCAATAATAGCGATCATTCTTACAGCACCCCCTTCGTCGAAGGAACCCCCTGTACACGAGGATCAATCGATGTCGCTTCATCTAACGCTCGGCCTAAAGCTTTAAATACAGCCTCAATCATGTGATGCGTGTTTTGTCCGTAATGTACGATAACATGCAGCGTGATACGGGCTTCCAGAGCAAACTTCCACAGAAACTCTTGAACAAGCTGCGTATCAAAACTGCCCACAGTTTGTGAAGGATACTGCGCACGATATTCCAAATGCGGTCGGTTGCTAATGTCGATGACAACTTGAGCAAGGGCTTCATCCATAGGGACGAATACGCTAGCATAGCGTTTAATCCCTTTTTTATCGCCTAGTGCTTCACGAAGGGTTTGACCTAAACAAATGCCAATATCTTCAACCGTATGATGATCATCGATCTCGATATCGCCTTTAGCAACGACATTCAGATCGAACTGTCCGTGTTTTGTGAACAAATCAAGCATATGGTTCAAGAAAGGTACATCGGTTTGGATCTCAGAAACCCCTGTTCCATCTACTTGAAACGCGAGGGCAATGTCAGTCTCATTCGTTTTGCGGGCTACACGCGCTGAGCGAGTGATCTCTTTATCTTGTTCAGCCATTATTTCAACTTCCCTTCCTTCTTGAGTCGGATCTCTACCGCTCTTGCATGACCTTCCAACCCTTCGTTACGGGCCAGCGTCATAATCATTTCGCCGTTTGCGATCAGTGCTTCCTTGCTATAGTGAATAACGCTTGATTTTTTTAGGAAATCGTCCACATTCAGTGGCGATGAAAAGCGGGCTGTGCCATTCGTTGGCAGCACATGGTTAGGTCCAGCGAAATAATCGCCGACGGGTTCCGTGCTGTAGGCTCCTAGGAAAATAGCTCCTGCATTCTCAATGCGAGGCAGCAGATTAAAAGGCTCCTGCACTAACAGCTCACAATGCTCCGGCGCCAAGCGATTGACAACGTCCACGCCCTCGTCCAAGTTATCCACAAGGAGTATAGCTCCTTTGGTCGCTGTGGACACAGAGGCGATCGCTTTCTTCGGCAGTACATCCAGCTGCCGCCATAGCTCTAGCCGAACCGCTTCGGCAAGCTCTCTTGATGGTGTGACCAGAATTGACGGTGACATTTCGTCATGCTCGGCCTGTGCCAGCAAATCGGCCGCGACATATTCAGGATCGGCGTGCTCATCAGCAAGCACGACAATGTCCGTTGGTCCGGCGATCATGTCGATATCGACGACGCCGAACACGAAGCGTTTCGCCAGCGCGACGTAGATGTTGCCGGGCCCGACGATCTTATCGACCGGCGGGATCGATTCCGTGCCGTAGGCCAGCGCAGCTACCGCCTGCGCCCCGCCTACGCGGTAGATCTCTTTCACACCCGCTTCGGCTGCTGCCACGAGGATATGCGGGTTGATGCCCTCTTCCCCCGCGGTGGCCGGAGGCGTCACCATCGCGATCTCCGGCACCCCCGCGACGATCGCGGGGATGGCGTTCATGAGCACGGAGGAAGGGTAAGCCGCCTTCCCTCCGGGCACGTACAATCCGACCCGCTTCAGCGGTCGGATGATTTGGCCCAGCAGGCTGCCATTCGCCTGCAGGTCCATCCACGACGTGCGTTTCTGCTTCTCATGAAACGCACGAATGTTGGCGGCGGCTTGTCGCAGCGCCGCCAGGAACTCGGCGTCGACCTGCGCGTACGCCGCTTGGATCTCCTCGTCGCTGACGCGAAGCTCAGCGACGGTGACGCGGTCGAACTGCTGCGCCATGCGTCGCAGCGCGGCATCTCCGTCCTGCCGCACCTCATCGATGATGCGGCGGACGGTCTCATTTTGCTCGGGTGAGCCGTATTCGACCTCGCGGTTCAATTGAAATTCCGAGGCGGGAAGTATCCGCATCTTCATCATCCTCTCTTGATCGTCTTACTTATCTATATCGATTGCACCATAGCTACTTATTTGCCCCATTTTCTGCGCTTACGATTCCAGTTCCTCCATGAGGGGAACGTGGATGCGTTATTTGCCGGAAAACAGCCTATTTTCATGCATTCGAGGAACGAGGATCCCTTATTTCGTTGTTTCCGCCTCTTCAAACCCTTATTTCGCTCAAATAGAGGATCGTCGTTCCTCTAAAGTGCGTTTGCTCTACGCCTTAATCACAGGCAAAACAGCCTGCAGCATATCACATAACCGCTGAATAGAATCATTCTTCATGCGGTAACTCACACGATTCGCAATTAAGCGGCTCGTAATCTGAAAAATCTCCTCTTGCTCCACAAGTCCGTTCTCCCGAAGTGTCTCTCCCGTTTCGACCATATCCACGATCCGGTCAGCAAGGCCAATCAGCGGCGCAAGCTCGATTGAGCCGTTTAGCTTGATAACCTCAACCTGCTGCCCTCGCTCGCGAAAATACTGAGAAGCGACGTTCGGATACTTCGTCGCGACGCGCGGATTGATCTCTTGCTTCCAATCCGGCAGTCCAATAACCGACATCCGGCAGCGTGCGATGCCCAGATCCAGCAGCTCGTACACGTTGCGGTTCTCCTCCATCAGGACATCCTTGCCGACAACCCCGATATCCGCTACGCCATATTCGACATAGGTAGGAACATCCACCGGTTTCGCCAAAATGAATTCCATTCTTGCTTCATGAACAGGAATGATTAACCGGCGTCCTTCTTCCAGGTCCTCTGGAATCGGCAGACCCGCTTTATGAAAAAGCTTTGCTGCTTGTTTATATATACGGCCTTTCGGCATCGCTACTTTTAGAATATCATCCACCGTTCCAACCTCCTTCAAACTTCAAATCAACGGAGCGAGACCCATTCATGCATTTGATTTCATTTTCCTGCAATTAATTCTGCATTCAATTCGACGTTCACTTCTGCATTTTCACTTATATTGCATTTGTCCTGCTCCCGATCTTGCACTAGCTCTCTCAACTCGTTTAAATATTTCCAATCAAACCGCTATATCAATCATCGTAATAACATCACTATAAACCGTTCCGCCAAGCTCGTAGCTGTCTCCCTTATTCAACAATTCATTCGACCAAGCTTCATACTCGCTCACCAACTGCGTGATAATGATAACTTCATCATCACTGCTGCGCATAGCCTTCGCCAGCCGCAGCGCTTCTTCACGATGCTCAGCATCGTAGGCTATCAGCACACGCCCTGGCTGCTCCACGTTCTCTTTTCCTGTAACCTCTAGGATTCGGTTCGTCTTGAGCGCAAACCCCGTTGCCGGAGCCGGACGCCCAAACTGACTCAGCAGATTATCATATCTGCCGCCGCTGCAGACCGGGAAGCCTAAATCAGACGCATATCCCTCAAAGGTCATACCTGTATAGTAGGAGAAATCTCCAATCATTGTTAAATCAATCACTACATGCTCACTAACTCCATAGGCTTTCAATACATCCCATACTTCGCATAAATGACGAATCGCATCCTGCGCGATGGGGTGCTGAGATACCATACGAGCTTGCTCACAAATTTCATCTCCGCCTCTAAGTCTTAATACACCACCCAGCTCACGTTCCACTTCCGGTGTAAGGGCTAACGACTTAATGGCTTCGCGGTACCCCACATAATCGCGACTGAGCAAATGCTCCTTCAGCGCGAGCTGTGCATCACTGCGTCCTTCCAGCGTTTCCTGAAACAAACCGTTCAGGAAGCCTACGTGACCGAGCGCAATCTTGAATGCACCTACGCCAGCCGCTTGCAACGAAGCAATCGCTAACGCTACAACCTCAGCATCCGCTTCGGATGAAGCATCTCCAATAAGCTCGACGCCCGTCTGGAAAAACTCCGAATCCCGCCCAGCTTCTTCTTCAATCGAACGAAAGACATTCGAATGATAAGATAAGCGTAATGGAAACGCATGTTCTTTCAGCAAAGAAGAAGCTACACGCGCTATTGGCGCTGTCAATTCAGACCGCAAAACAAGTGTCTTTCCCTTACGGTCAAGCAACTTAAACAGCTTCTTGTCTTCTGTGGAGCTCGCAACACCAACGGTATCGTAATATTCGAGTGTAGGCGTAATGATCTGGTTATAACCCCAGCGTTCCATACAGGCCAATACACGGAATTCAATATTTCGCAGTTTCGTAACCGCTTCGGGCAAATAATCTTTAACCCCTAACGGTTTTTCAAATACTTTTGGCTTTGACACCGTCTCACCTCAACATGTAGGAATTCAATTTCCTCTTTATTCACTTTAACACAGTAACGTGCTACCATACTACCAAAATAAAGAATGTACGGCTATTTTATCACGTAAGCTTAGGACCGTCAATCGTCTTTCCCCTGATTATCCGCTCTTGATATCCTCATTCATGCGCAAAAAAAAGAGCTGTACAGCTCTACAGCATACAACTCTCATTTCTCATTAAATCTTTCACGAATCGTCTGAAGTGGATTCCCTGCCACAAAGCTGTACGGTGCTACATCCTTGTGCACAACCGAACCCGCTCCAATAATAGCATAGTCTCCAATCGTCACACCGGGTAGAATCGTCGTATTGGCGCCTACCATCACATGCGATCCAATATTTACATCCCCGAGTCTATACTCTTTAGTTAAATATTCATGGGCTAATATTGTCGTGTTATACCCAATAATCGTATTGCTTCCTACATGAATCTTCTCTGGGAAAAAAACATCCACCATTACCATCAAAGCAAAAGCGGTATGCTCACCAACCTTCATCCCCAATACATGTCGGTAAATCCAATTTTTCATACGCAGCGAAGGCGAGTACCGCGTTATTTGAATAAATAAGAAATTCCGCATCGCCTTCCATTTGCTTACGGTATGATAGATTTGCCATAAAGCATTAGGTCCATCTACCGGATACTTATCCGTTTTTCTCAAACAGCATCCACATCCGACGTCAGCCCCACAATAGGAAGCAGGTCAAGCATATCGTCGATCAAATGATCCGGGTTATACTGCTCTAAGTAGGAGCGCCCTTTCCAGGACCAGGATACGCCAACAGATATGACGCCCGCATTTTTGGCAGCCTCAATGTCATAATGGCTATCTCCAACCATTACCGCTTGGTCCGCAGTACTCCCTAACACCTTAAGCGCTGCAATTATGCCTTCAGGATGCGGTTTAGGCTCCTTTACATCCTCAACGGTCACGATGGTACTAACGAAAGTATCCAGTCCATAAAGCTTTAAGCCCATCAAAGTGGTTTGCCTAATCTTGCTAGTTACGATCCCGATTTTAATCCCGTTTGCGTGCAACTTAGCCATCGCCGTATGTACATTCGGAAATTCTTTGACCAGCTCATCATGCTTGGATAAGTTGAAGGTCCGATATTTCTTTATGATCTCTTCAACCTCCTTCCTGCCTGTAAAAAATTCCATTTGCTCAACAAGGGGACGCCCCATATTCGGAATGATTAGCTCCCGACTGACAGGCTCTGCCGTCTCGCCTTCCAGGCTATGCAAAAAAGATTGCACGATAAGCTCATTCGTATCAACAATCGTTCCATCCAGATCAAACAGTACGGTTTGAATCATAGTCTGCTCCTTTATCTATCTCTTGATCTTTCATCACTTTGTTTTTCTCTTCGGCTTTCGTGGAAACAATCGGGTCGACATAACGCACATTCGCGTATCCTTTTTTCCTTCTCACGATAATAACAATAACCATTCCTATCACGATCAGAAGCGCTAATAACTGCGAGAATCTCACATTGCCGCCATAGGTAAGTACGCCCGGTTCAAAAACAACTGTCATTGGTGACCACAGTGTATTCAAGAGCGACGCAAGCCACGTGGGACCAGTGAAATCGAGACTATCTGTACGCACACCTTCGATAAAGAAACGACCAATGGAATACCAGATAAAATAACTGAAAAATAGTTCCCCTGCTCGAAGGAAAGGCCTGCGACGAAGCCAGAGTAGAACTAACAGCCCTAAGAGATTCCAGACAGATTCATACAGAAATGCCGGGTGATAAAAAGTACCCTCAATGTTCATTTGATTCACGATAAAATTAGGCAGGTGTAAAGAGTCTCGTAAGAATGACTCCGTGACAGGGCCTCCGTGGGCTTCCTGATTCATAAAGTTGCCCCAACGTCCTATCGCTTGTCCTACAATTAAACCTGGTGCACAAATGTCCGCGATTCTCAAGAACGAGTACCCTTTGGCTCTTACGTAGAAAAAAGTACCGATAATCGCACCAATTAGTGCTCCATAGATGGCAATACCGCCGTGCCATATCATAAAAATTTCAGCTAAATTATCCTTATAATCGGACCACTGGAAGGCTACATAGTAAAGTCTAGCGCCAACAATCGCTGAAGGCACCCCAATTAACAATAAATCCATGAAAAAGTCAGGAACGATTCGGAACCGCTTCCCTTCTCGGATTGCCAGTAACAAACCAATTAACGCAGCTGTACCTAAAATAATGCCATACCACCTGACGTGTATCGGTCCCAAGGAAAACGCAACACTTTCGAGCATAGTTTCACTCCTTCATTATTATTATATAAAATACTGCTTAATCAATCGAAATCCTCAAAATCTTCGTTCAGCGACTCCGTCAGTTTATTCGTAAACTGAAGTGCCGCGTTGTATCCCATTCGTTTTAAACGATAGTTCATCGCGGCCACTTCCACGATAACCGCTAAGTTTCGTCCTGGTCGAACAGGAATCGTGACGAGCGGCAGATCCGTATCAATGATGCGTGTCAATTCCTCATCGAGACCCAATCGGTCATACTGCTTGTCCTGCTGCCAATTTTCCAATTTAACAACAACTGAAATCTTCTTTACATTACGAATGGCACCAGCTCCGAATAAAGTCATCACATTAATGATACCCACACCGCGGATTTCAAGCAAATGACGAATAAGCTCAGGAGCATTTCCTGTCAGCACCTTATCGCCATTTTGACGAATTTCTACTGCGTCATCAGCAATAAGCCGATGGCCTCTTTTTACAAGCTCAAGTGCTGTTTCACTTTTCCCGATGCCGCTGCTCCCAGTAATGAGCATACCAATTCCGTATACATCGACAAGTACACCATGGATTGTCGTACTTGGAGCTAATTTATTCTCTAGAAACCCTGTTAAACGACTTGCAAAAATCGTCGTAGACATTTGGCTTCGAAGTACGGGGAGATCACGCTTTGTCGCTTCTTCCAGTAATTCAACAGGAACATCCAATCCTCTTGTCACGATGATACAAGGTGTTTCCTCCGGCGAGCATAGCTGCTCTACTCGATTCCGCCTAACACCCGTCGTTAACATTTCCATGAAGGTGACTTCCGTCTTCCCAAGCATCTGGATACGTTCTCTTGGATGGTAATTAAAATATCCGGCCATCTCAAGACCTGGACGGTACAGATCACCGGTTGTTATAGGGCGTTTCAGTCCAGATTCACCTGCAAGAACCTCCATATGGAGTACCTCCACCAATTCGGAAACCTTCACTTTTTTGGCCATCGTCCTATCTCCTCCGAGTTTTGCCTGTGCAAAACGTGCTTCATCTGCTATTATTCTTTCTTTTCAATAGTTTCATCGTAATGGAATAGTTAGTTGAAATCAACTAAAGTGTTCGTGAATCTGTATGAACATACAAAAAGGCCAGCCGATAACGGCTGGCCTTTCTGTTAAAAACTTATAGATTAGGGTTAACCAAGATGGACAATGTTGTATCTTTATCGAAGAAATGAACTTTGTTCATGTCTAGAGCCAATTTAACATTTGTGCCTTCTTTAATTCCAGAGCGACCGTCAACACGCGCGATTACAGTGTTAGCGCCGATACCGTTCAGGTACAAGTACATTTCGTGACCCAAGTTCTCAGTCAACTCAACGTTAACATTGAATACTGTGTTCGGGGATGCTTCTAAGAATACAGGCTCTTCGTGGATATCTTCTGGACGAACACCTAGAATGACTTCTTTACCAACGAAACCTTTATCTTTCAGTACTTGTGCTTTTCCAGCTGGAACTTCAACGTTCACAGTACCTGCTTTGAAGAAAATGCCGCTGCCTTCTTGTGTTAATGTACCTGTCATGAAGTTCATGGATGGGGATCCGATGAAGCCCGCAACGAAGATGTTAACAGGGAAGTTGTAAATTTCTTCAGGTGTAGCCGCTTGTTGAATGATACCTTTATCCATAACAACGATGCGATCGCCCATTGTCATTGCTTCGATTTGGTCATGCGTTACGTAGATCGTTGTAACACCAAGACGTTTTGTTAATTTTGTAATTTCCGCACGCATTTGTACACGAAGTTTCGCATCCAAGTTGGAAAGCGGCTCATCCATTAAGAATACTTGTGGCTCACGAACAATCGCACGACCCAAGGCAACACGTTGACGTTGACCACCGGAAAGAGCTTTTGGTTTGCGATCAAGCAAATGAACAATATCCAAGATTTTCGCTGCTTCACGAACGCGAGCATCGATATCTGCTTTTTTGAATTTACGAAGTTTCAAGCCGAATGCCATGTTTTGATAAACAGTCATATGTGGATAAAGGGCGTAAGATTGGAAAACCATCGCGATATCGCGATCTTTTGGAGCTACATCATTTACAAGGCGGTCGCCGATGTAAAGTTCACCTTCAGTAATTTCCTCTAATCCTGCGATCATACGAAGAGTTGTGGATTTTCCGCAACCGGATGCTCCAACCAATACAACGAACTCTTTATCTTCAACTTCAAGATGGAAATCTTTAACTGTGGATTCTTCTGCACCAGAATATCTTTTAACGATATGATTTAAACGTACGCCTGCCATGGTTTCATTCCCCCTACGATTTATCGATCATATGCTTGCTGATCAACTTTTCAATATACTCATCTTACCCTACGAAGTCCGGACTGACTATGCACAATCCCTACAAAAAAATCACTTTCTTTTCGTTACTTTGTACAATAGTAATGCAAGTCTCACTAAAACCGCATGATTGAACGTTCTCACATCGAGTCCGGTCTCATTTTTAAACTTGTCCAAACGATAGAGCAAGGTATTACGATGTATATATAACTTCTTCGCTGTTTCACTAACGTTACAGTCCAGTGTGAAGAAATGTTCCAACGTGATAACTGTCTCTGCATCCAGCACATGGTCTATGCCGCGAAGTACCTGTTCTAGGAATTCTGCCTTTTCCTCTTCGTCAATCAAGTGCAGCAGCTTCTCCAAACGAAGCTCCCAACGAAGATGAATAAAGCTCCCTACATGAAAGGAACGCCCTAACATGATGGTTTCCCTCAGCTTGAGAATCGTGGCAAACAGCGATTTCGAAGGCTTTACCGGATAATCAATAGCCAGGTGGCATTCGCCAACCCACTCATTAGCGAGCATTTCATACAGCCCTGAGCCGAGAGCGTCGAGTATCTGCTCTACGCTTTCTTCCTCATCGCCTTCTCGCTCTTCGCTACCACTGGTTAGCAGACCTTCGGGTGCTAGGATCAGCCACTCTTTTTCTAGTAAAGGAATCAGAATAATCTCCGATTCAAAGAAAGACTCCAACAGTTTCTTCAGTTCCGCATAGGAAACGCGCTGATTTTGAGAATAGTCTCCATATAATAACAGCGGAATTTTCGTTGAATATAGAGAGGATTGTGAAGCAAGCGCATCCGGCAGCTCAGCATGGGTTGAACCGCGTTCCATCTGCTGCAGCAGCCAATCTCTTAATTGGTGCGCCTTTCTTTCATCTTCAGATAGAAAGACTCCCCACTGCTTCTTTTCTAATGTCATCTTAGACTCTACCGTTAACTCCACAAGTTTGCGTTCTGAAGATGTTAGTTTGGCTTTGGAAACCTGCAGAATGCGAATATCTTTATGTTCTTTGGATAAATAAAAAAGCACATCCTGACCACGCACAACACTTCGATTAAAGCTCTCAAGATTCTCTGCCTGTTCTTCCGCCAAATGCTCCCAATCTGCCTCGGGTATCAAGCTAATCTGCATAGGCGACTGTAAAACCGCTTCCAAACGCTCTTTTACACGCTCCCAATCCATCTGCCTCTCTCCCTTACTCCCATATATCTTCTATATCTATCTCCTTATTGTAACATATGTGCCCCCCCTCATGTGAATGTGAAAGACCCCTCCTGCAGCAACTGCAAAAGGGATCTGTTTAGATTGCCGGAATCCACAGTTGTGAAGAAAACTAGATCTCCGGTTTGCACATTACTTTTGCTAACAAATGTACCTTCCTTAGCTTAATCACGGGAAACACGCGGCAGTGGTAAATATGGCCAAATAAAACCAACTCATAATCTTTGATAATTTGGAAATAATTGTACTAGGGTGATTTCAACCTATAGGAGGATCTGCTTCTGGTTTGGCGTCATTCAAGGAATAATCGGCTTTATATTTCACATCAAAGGTGTTCAGAAACGGGTAGGCGGCTTAGCATTGTGAAATTTTCTTACGGGTTCGCCGGTGATGATGCCTTTACTATTTTCAGTCATTAGCATTTTTGGTATTACTGCTATCTATGGAGGATGACTTACCATGAAAAATCATACCTATTATCCGACCTACAACGTCATGGATGAGCAAAAGGAATGGGATTCCCATACTCGGTCCATAGTGACCTCCCGACTGGTGCGAGAACATTCTTATCATTTTCTAACCCCGGTAGAAACGGAGACATTACGGGCTTGGTGCGCTTTGCTCATGGATGATTATCGAGGAGATATTGTTCAAACGATCCTTACTCATATCGATCAAACATTGACAGAAAATAAAGGGGAAGGACAGCGCAAGGTCAATGTGCCCCCCATTCAAAAACTCCTGCGTCAGGGACTTAAAGCTATTGACGAGGCTGGATGGATAGCCGATAGCCGACCTTTCTTCCAATTAGATGAAACTGCTCAAAAGCACATCATGCTCCAAATCAGCGATGCCAGCTACCCTCCAACGGAAGCTTGGGATGACATTCCACAAAAAGCACTGTTTCATAAACTCCTTCAGTTAAGTGTAGAGGCCTATTACTCACATCCTTTAGTTTGGTCGGAGATCGGTTTTGGTGGCCCTGCCTATCCTCGTGGATATGTAAGAGCAGAACCTGGCCAACTTGATCCTTGGGAGGCAGTGAGGAAGCCATGAAGTGGAGACATGAACATGATGCTGCTGATATCGTAATTGTAGGTGCAGGTGCAGCAGGCGGTGTACTAGCCAAAGAGTTGAGTGAAGCTGGTCTGAGTGTTGTTGTGCTCGATGCGGGCCCTTGGCGGGATCCTCAGAAGGATTTCGCTAGTGACGAGCTGAGCATGCAGAGTTTAGCTTGGGAGGATACTCGTATTGTTGATGGGACGGAACCATTTGGATTGGGGAGCCACAATTCGGGTAGGGGGATAGGCGGCGGGACACAGAACTTTACCGGTGTTTTTTTGCGCTTTCATGAATCAGATTTCAAAACAAAGTCCATTGATGGCGTTGGTGAAGATTGGCCCATTCACTACAAGGATCTGGAGCCTTATTACAACAGAATTGAAAAAGAAATTGCTGTTTCCGGGCCGAAGCATTTCCCATGGGGAAATTTCAATGGTCCTTACCCTTATCCAGAGCGTGACCCCCTAAGTCCTAATGCCTATTTATTTCAAAAGGGCTGCGAAGCACTTGGCATTCAATCCGCGGTTACACCGCTTGCTATTCTATCCGCTCCTTTTGAAGGACGTCCTCCCTGCACCAATCGTGGCTTCTGTATCCAAGGCTGTATGCCGAATTCCAAGTTTAGTACCTTGATCGTTCATATCCCTAAGGCCGTTCACGCTGGAGCCGAAATACTACCGGATTGTATGGTTACGCAAATCGAAGTTGATAAAGAGGGGCATGTCAACAGTGTTCTCTTTGTTCATCAGGAGACAACCTATCGTCAACGAGCCAAAACTGTTATTTTATGCGCACATGTTGTCGAGACCCCTCGCCTGCTGCTTCACTCCGCTACTCCTCAATTTCCTGACGGTTTGGCGAATTCCAGCGGCTGGGTAGGCCGCGCGATTATGACGCATAGCAGTAATGATGTCTACGCCAAATTTGAGCAAGAGGTTCGTTTGTACAAAGGCACACCTGTATTAGCCTCCACACAAGATTTCTATGAGACTGATCCGCGCAGAGGCTTTGCGCGTGGCTATACGATTCACTCTCACGGCTCGAGACCTATAGATATGGCTCAGGGGATCAGCAAATCGTCTCACGAGCCCATCTGGGGGCAGCAGCTTAAGCAAATCATGCTTGATTACAACTACTATGGGCGTTTAACCATGGTTGGAGAAGTTCTTCCGCAATGGGACAACCATATCTCCTTATCCTCTGAAAAAGATGAAAACGGAATGCCTCGTGCCTCCGTGACCTTCCATTACGGGGATAACGATCTTAAATTAATCGATCACGCTGTAGAGAATATGAAACTCATCCTCAAAGCAGCCGGAGGCGAGGTTGCCCACGTAGTATCCGACACTCAGCATCTCATGGGCGGCTGCCGCATGGGTAATGATCCAGCTACCTCCGTCGTCAATTCTTACGGTCAAAGCCACGACATTCCAAACCTGTTCATTTGCGATGCGAGTCTCTTCGTAACATCCAGTGGAGGAAATCCCACCAACACCGTAATGGCGCTTGCTGCAAGAACAGCCGATTATATTATTGACCTTGCCAGTTCTTAATTGGCGAAGTTAGCTTCACGGTGAATTGCATTGCCTGTAGTCACTCATCTACAATAGAAGAGAGCTTTACAAAATGAAAGGAGAAGTGACCTCCATGGCTATCGCAGAATTCACCATTATCCCTATAGGAACAGCCACCACCAGCCTCAGCGGTTATGTCGCAGATCTGCACAAAGAACTAGAAAAACATGCCGATATCGCTTTTGAAATGACGCCTATGGGTACCATCCTAGAGGGTCCTTTAGATCGTCTGCTAGAAGTCATTCGTGCCGTTCACGAAGTCCCTTTTACGAATGGTGCTGAGCGAGTCTCCACATCCATCAAAATCGACGATCGCCGTGATAAACCGGCTTCTATGAAGCAAAAAATGAAGTCAGTTGCAGACAAGTTGATATAGAAAAAAGCATCCTGCTTATGGATGCTTTTTCTTTATGCATGGGTGGGACTCTACCTTTTGGGGATTATATAAAAAAATAAAGACCTCACGGTCTCCTACGTTTACTAATAAAAGTGAGTCATGTAGGATTCGAACCTACGACACCCTGATTAAAAGTCAGGTGCTCTACCAACTGAGCTAATGACTCAAGGTAAAATGGAGGCTGATGGATTCGAACCACCGAACTCGAAGAGAGCAGATTTACAGTCTGCCGTGTTTAGCCACTTCACTAAGCCTCCAGATGAGAGATAACCATGCTGCATTGTTGCAGCACAACCATCTCAATGGCTCGGGACGGAATCGAACCGCCGACACGAGGATTTTCAGTCCTCTGCTCTACCGACTGAGCTACCGAGCCTTATGTAATTGTCTTTAGCTTGTCCTAATTCACTAAAAAAATAAATGGCGGAGCTGACGGGATTCGAACCCGCGGTCTCCTGCGTGACAGGCAGGCATGTTAGGCCACTACACCACAGCTCCATGCTAAAAATTATCGGGGCCCCCGGAAAGTAATAGGAAACTCCATCATTGAACCATCTTCAAGTAACATGGTGCCGTCGAGAGGACTTGAACCCCCAACCTACTGATTACAAGTCAGTTGCTCTACCAGTTGAGCTACAACGGCATAAAGATAAAAATGGTGGAGGCTGACGGGATCGAACCGCCGACCCTCTGCTTGTAAGGCAGATGCTCTCCCAGCTGAGCTAAGCCTCCGACTGGTGTTGGTTTTATGGTAGCGGCAGAGGGGCTCGAACCCCCGACCTTACGGGTATGAACCGTACGCTCTAGCCAGCTGAGCTACGCCGCCACATAAAAGGTATATATATTTGGAAACTGGCGGAGAGAGAGGGATTCGAACCCTCGCACCACTTACGCAGTCTAACCCCTTAGCAGAGGGTCCCCTTATAGCCACTTGGGTATCTCTCCAAGATATATATACATCAGGAAATATTATTCCCTGAAAACTAGATACGAAACATTTGTAAAGTAATCCTTAGGTTTCAAGCAGAGAGACTTTAATCTACGATTAAAGATCCCTAAGCGGAGAGACTTTTGACTTCGTCAAAAGATCCCTATATTAGGTTAAGCCCTCGACCGATTAGTATTCGTCAGCTGCATACATTGCTGCACTTCCACCTCGAACCTATCAACCTCGTCGTCTACAAGGGGTCTTACATACTGGGAAATCTCATCTTGAGGGGGGCTTCGCGCTTAGATGCTTTCAGCGCTTATCCCCTCCGTACATAGCTACCCAGCGATGCCTCTGGCGAGACAACTGGTACACCAGCGGTACGTCCATCCCGGTCCTCTCGTACTAAGGACAGCTCCTCTCAAATTTCCTACGCCCGCGACAGATAGGGACCGAACTGTCTCACGACGTTCTGAACCCAGCTCGCGTACCGCTTTAATGGGCGAACAGCCCAACCCTTGGGACCTACTTCAGCCCCAGGATGCGATGAGCCGACATCGAGGTGCCAAACCTCCCCGTCGATGTGGACTCTTGGGGGAGATAAGCCTGTTATCCCCAGGGTAGCTTTTATCCGTTGAGCGATGGCCCTTCCATTCGGTACCACCGGATCACTAAGTCCGACTTTCGTCCCTGCTCGACTTGTAGGTCTCGCAGTCAAGCTCCCTTATGCCTTTGCACTCTGCGAATGATTTCCAACCATTCTGAGGGAACCTTTAAACGCCTCCGTTACATTTTAGGAGGCGACCGCCCCAGTCAAACTGCCCACCTGACACTGTCCCCATACCGGATCACGGTACCAGGTTAGAACTCCGATACGATCAGGGTGGTATCCCAACGATGCCTCCACCCAAGCTGGCGCTCAGGCTTCAAAGGCTCCCACCTATCCTGTACAGATCGTACCAAAGTCCAATATCAAGCTGCAGTAAAGCTCCATGGGGTCTTTCCGTCTTGTCGCGGGTAACCTGCATCTTCACAGGTATTAAAATTTCACCGGATCTCTCGTTGAGACAGCGCCCAAGTCGTTACGCCATTCGTGCGGGTCAGAATTTACCTGACAAGGAATTTCGCTACCTTAGGACCGTTATAGTTACGGCCGCCGTTTACTGGGGCTTCAATTCATAGCTTCGGGTTGCCCCTAACCACTCCTCTTAACCTTCCAGCACCGGGCAGGCGTCAGCCCGTATACTTCGCCTTGCGGCTTCGCACAGACCTGTGTTTTTGCTAAACAGTCGCTTGGGCCTTTTCACTGCGGCCCCCTCGGGCTATTCACCCTACCGAGGCACCCCTTCTCCCGAAGTTACGGGGTCATTTTGCCGAGTTCCTTAACGAGAGTTCTTCCGCGCGCCTTAGAATTCTCTTCTCACCCACCTGTGTCGGTTTGCGGTACGGGCACCTTCGCCTGGCTAGAAGCTTTTCTTGGCAGTGTGAACTCATGACCTTCGGTACTTAAATTTCCCTCCCCATCACAGCCCAGCCTTATCGATGTGCGGATTTGCCTACACATCAGCCTCACTGCTTGGACGAGCATCCATCAGCTCGCGTCACTATCCTTCTGCGTCACTCCATTGCTCATAACGGCTACGGTGGTACAGGAATTTCCACCTGTTGTCCATCGACTACGCCTTTCGGCCTCGCCTTAGGTCCCGACTTACCCTGAGCGGACGAGCCTTCCTCAGGAACCCTTAGGTTTTCGGCGGATCAGATTCTCACTGATCTTTTCGTTACTTATACCGGCATTCTCACTTGTATGCGCTCCACCTGTCCTTACGGTCAGAATTCTACGTACATACAACGCTCCCCTACCCATGCACTAAAGTGCAAGCCATAGCTTCGGTGGCGTGTTTAGCCCCGTTACATTTTCGGCGCAGAGTCACTCGACCAGTGAGCTATTACGCACTCTTTCAATGGTGGCTGCTTCTAAGCCAACATCCTGGTTGTCTGTGCAACTCCACATCCTTTCCCACTTAACACACACTTGGGGACCTTAGCTGATGGTCTGGGCTGTTTCCCTTTTGACAATGGATCTTAGCACTCACTGTCTGACTCCCGGATTTAAGTTTGTGGCATTCAGAGTTTGACTGGACTTGGTAACCCTTGGCGGGCCCCGCACCCAATCAGTGCTTTACCTCCACAACTCAACATCCGAGGCTAGCCCTAAAGCTATTTCGGGGAGAACCAGCTATCTCCGAGTTCGATTGGAATTTCTCCGCTACCCCCACCTCATCCCCGCATTTTTCAACATGCGTGGGTTCGGGCCTCCAGTGAGTGTTACCTCACCTTCACCCTGGACAGGGGTAGATCACACGGTTTCGGGTCTACGTCCACGTACTAAAGCGCCCTATTCAGACTCGCTTTCGCTGCGGCTCCGCCTTTTCAGCTTAACCTCGCACGGGAACGTAACTCGCCGGTTCATTCTACAAAAGGCACGCCATCACCCATATAGAGGGCTCTGACTTTTTGTAAGCACACGGTTTCAGGTTCTTTTTCACTCCGCTTCCGCGGTGCTTTTCACCTTTCCCTCACGGTACTGCTTCACTATCGGTCACTAGGGAGTATTTAGCCTTGGCAGATGGTCCTGCCGGATTCCGACGGGGTTTCACGTGACCCGCCGTACTCAGGATACCTCTAGGGGTTTCGTTCGATTTTGGCTACGGGGCTTTTACCCTCTATGCCGGACCTTTCCAGATCGCTTCGCCTACCGAACTAACCCCACAACGAGGTCCTACAACCCCAAGGAGCAAGCTCCTTGGTTTGGGCTATTCCGCTTTCGCTCGCCGCTACTGACGGAATCACTTTTGTTTTCTTTTCCTCCAGGTACTTAGATGTTTCAGTTCCCTGGGTATGCCTCCAATGCAGCTATGTATTCACTGCATGGTAACTGCGCATTACCACAGCTGGGTTCCCCCATTCGGACATCCCCGGATCAAAGCCTGCTTACGGCTCCCCGAGGCATTTCGTCGTTCGCCACGTCCTTCTTCGGCTCCTAGTGCCTAGGCATCCTCCGTGTGCTCTTTCTAGCTTAACCTAGAAAAAACTTTAAAGATTTTTGCATGATCCAAAAGAATCACACAACCTAAGTTCTTACTTTACGTTTTGTTTCGTTATCTAGTTTTCAAGGAACAAATTACATCTGTGATTCGCTTTTCTTCACCCTATTTCAGCGGCGAAAGTTATCTTATCACATCTTATTACTTCATTTCAAGTCGAAATTTCTTGGAAATTTCTGTCTTAAAATGTGGTATTGGTGGAGCCAAGCGGGATCGAACCGCTGACCTCCTGCTTGCAAGGCAGGCGCTCTCCCAGCTGAGCTATGGCCCCATAATGGGATAAACTTATATGGTGGGCCCTAGTGGACTCGAACCACCGACCTCACCCTTATCAGGGGTGCGCTCTAACCAGCTGAGCTAAGGGCCCATAAATGATACATTTTCGGGAAACTTTCCAAAATAAAAACCCACCTACGAGCTTTCGAAGAAAGCTTTCTTCGAAAGCTTGACGTGGGCTCGCTTGGCAACGTTCTACTCTCCCAGAACCCTGCGGTTCAAGTACCATCGACGCTGGAGGGCTTAACGGTCGTGTTCGAGATGGGAACGCGTGGGTCCCCTCCGCCATCATCACCAAACGAGTGCAACATGGTGTTAACCATCCTGCAGAAAGAGGCTTGCTCTTTCAAAACTGAACACGAGTGAGTAAGCGGTTTGTGTACTTACGTACACTTGACTGGTCTTATCAAGACCGAGTCTCCATAGAAAGGAGGTGATCCAGCCGCACCTTCCGATACGGCTACCTTGTTACGACTTCACCCCAATCATCTACCCCACCTTCGGCGGCTGGCTCCCTTGCGGGTTACCCCACCGACTTCGGGTGTTGTAAACTCTCGTGGTGTGACGGGCGGTGTGTACAAGACCCGGGAACGTATTCACCGCGGCATGCTGATCCGCGATTACTAGCAATTCCGACTTCATGCAGGCGAGTTGCAGCCTGCAATCCGAACTGAGATCGGCTTATAAGGATTGGCTCCACCTCGCGGCTTCGCTTCCCGTTGTACCGACCATTGTAGTACGTGTGTAGCCCAGGTCATAAGGGGCATGATGATTTGACGTCATCCCCACCTTCCTCCGGTTTGTCACCGGCAGTCATCTTAGAGTGCCCACCCGAAGTGCTGGCAACTAAGATCAAGGGTTGCGCTCGTTGCGGGACTTAACCCAACATCTCACGACACGAGCTGACGACAACCATGCACCACCTGTCTCCTCTGTCCCGAAGGCCTACGATATCTCTACCGTATTCAGAGGGATGTCAAGACCTGGTAAGGTTCTTCGCGTTGCTTCGAATTAAACCACATACTCCACTGCTTGTGCGGGTCCCCGTCAATTCCTTTGAGTTTCACTCTTGCGAGCGTACTCCCCAGGCGGCATACTTACTGTGTTAACTTCGGCACCAAGGGCATCGAAACCCCTGACACCTAGTATGCATCGTTTACGGCGTGGACTACCAGGGTATCTAATCCTGTTTGCTCCCCACGCTTTCGCGCCTCAGCGTCAGTTATAGGCCAGAAAGTCGCCTTCGCCACTGGTGTTCCTCCACATCTCTACGCATTTCACCGCTACACGTGGAATTCCACTTTCCTCTCCTACACTCAAGTCAACCAGTTTTGGATGCGAACCGGGGTTGAGCCCCGGGCTTAAACACCCAACTTAATTGACCGCCTGCGCGCGCTTTACGCCCAATAATTCCGGACAACGCTTGCCCCCTACGTATTACCGCGGCTGCTGGCACGTAGTTAGCCGGGGCTTTCTTCTCCTATACCGTCACACAAAAGGCAGTTACTCCTCTTGCTGTTCGTCTAGGGCAACAGAGCTTTACGATCCGAAAACCTTCATCACTCACGCGGCGTTGCTCCGTCAGACTTGCGTCCATTGCGGAAGATTCCCTACTGCTGCCTCCCGTAGGAGTCTGGGCCGTGTCTCAGTCCCAGTGTGGCCGTTCACCCTCTCAGGTCGGCTACGCATCGTCGCCTTGGTAGGCCGTTACCCTACCAACTAGCTAATGCGCCGCAGGCCCATCTATAAGCCACAGATTGCTCCGTGTTTCATAATTCTCTCATGCGAGAAAACCAGTTATCCGGTCTTAGCTATCGTTTCCGATAGTTATCCCAGTCTTATAGGCAGGTTACCTACGTGTTACTCACCCGTCCGCCGCTAACTTATCCCGAAGGATAAGTCCGCTCGACTTGCATGTATTAGGCACGCCGCCAGCGTTCGTCCTGAGCCAGGATCAAACTCTCCATAATAGTAAAACTATTTGAAAGCTTAATTGCTCATTTGCGTTGCTAGCGAGATTTTGCAATCTCTTTTTTGAACGATTTCTCATTCGTGCTTACTCACTCGTTGTTCAGTTTTCAAAGATCAATTTCTCTTGTTCAACCCGCTCTCTTTCGAAAGCCGGAAGACCAATATACCATACCGAGAATTACTTTGCAACTTATTTTTGTAAGTTGTTTTTGTTAAGCTTTTTGTTGTCTCAGCGGCAACTTTTATAAGATACCACAGACGCCATGGACATTGCAAGTACTATTTTAAAAAGTTTCGAGACACCTCTCGGTGCCTCGAAACTTAAGCAATTATTCTCCTTGACGTTCACGCATAAGCGGAAACAACAGTACATCACGAATGGACGGTGCATTCGTCAATAGCATAACCAGACGGTCAATTCCTATTCCTAGACCACCCGTTGGAGGCATTCCGTACTCAAGCGCACGAATGAAGTCTTCATCCATCTCATGTGCCTCGTCATTGCCTTGCTCTTTCTCACGAAGCTGAGCTTCAAAACGCTCTCTTTGATCAATAGGATCGTTAAGCTCCGTAAATGCATTAGCATGCTCACGCGCTACAATAAAGAGTTCGAAGCGATCCGTGAAGCGCGGATCCTCGGGGTTCTTTTTGGCAAGCGGTGAAATTTCTAATGGGTGTCCGTAAATAAAGGTTGGTTGTATCAAGGTCTCTTCTACAAATGTTTCGAAGAATTGATTCACAATATGACCGAATGTCATATGAGGCTCAACCTGCACATGATGCTCTTTGGCCAAGCGATGAGCTTCCTCGTTCGACATGTGAACGCTAAAGTCCACGCCCTTAACTTCTTTAATGGCATCCACCATGGATACACGTCTCCAGCCAACAGCTAAATTGACTTCATGATCGCCATATGGAACTGTTGTACCACCAAGAACCTCTTGCGCAATATGCGCAATAAGTTCCTCCGTAAGTTTCATGATGTCTTTGTAGTCAGCATAAGCCTCATAAAGCTCAATCATCGTAAACTCCGGATTATGACGCGTAGAGATACCCTCGTTACGATATACACGCCCAATTTCGTACACTTTTTCTAATCCGCCAACAATCAGACGCTTCAAATGAAGCTCAATCGCAATACGCATATGGAGCTGCATGTCTAAAGCATTATGATGTGTGTTAAAAGGACGCGCAGACGCTCCACCAGCTACGGAGTGTAATGTTGGAGTCTCCACTTCTAAATAGCCCAGAGAATCCAAGTACCTACGCATGGACTGAATAATACGGGAACGAAGAATAAATGTTTGCTGTACATCTTGATTCATAATCAAGTCAACATAACGTTGGCGATAGCGAAGCTCTACATCACTAAGACCATGGAATTTATCCGGCAGCGGAAGCAAGGATTTGGTCAAAACTTCAAGCGATTTCACTTTAATAGAAGTTTCGCCGGTTTTTGTTTTGAAAACAACGCCCTGAACCCCAACCATATCGCCTAGATCCAGAAGATCAAAAGCCTGGTATTTGTTCGCGTCTAGTGCATCTTCACGCACATAGATTTGAATTTTGCCTGTAATGTCTTGAAGATGTGCGAAGCTGGCTTTACCCATGCCTCTTTTTTGCATAATACGTCCGGCGATACTGACCTCATGGTGCTCAGCATCCAACTCTTCTTTGGTTTTATCTTGGTAGGCTGTAAGGATTTCTTTGGTTGAATGCGTTCTTACGTATTTGCTGCCAAAAGGATCGACTCCTAGACCGCGAAGCTCGTCCAATTTATTACGGCGAATGACGAGCAATTCGTTCAATTCCAATTCCTGGCTCATGCTTTCATCTCCTACTTATTAGTAAAGGGTGCTAAAACCGGAAAAAAGCTTCCGAAAGGAAGCTTTCCAAAGAAATGCGGCTGCACGCTACTTTTTAATATCAATAATTTGATACTGAATGACGCCAGCAGGAACGACAACGTCAACGTTCGCGCCCCTTTGTTTACCTAAAATAGCTCTACCTACAGGGCTTTCATTGGAAATCTTATTCATCAACGGATCGGATTCCGCCGTACCTACGATGTTATATTCAACCAAATCACCGAATTCCAAGTCCTTCAGCGTTACGATTGAGCCAACACTCACGGTGTTGGTATCGACATCATCGTTATTAATAATACGCGCATTGCGCAGCAATTTTTCTAAAGTAATGATTCTGCCTTCAATAAAAGCTTGTTCGTTTTTCGCGTCTTCGTACTCTGAGTTCTCACTGATATCGCCATATCCGATGGCAACCTTGATTCTCTCAGCTACTTCCCGGCGCTTCACTGATTTCAGATGCTCAAGCTCATCTTCGAGCTTTCTTAAACCTTCTGGTGTAAGAATGACCTCTTTTTCAGCCATTTCCAACTGATCTCCCGTCATGTGAAAGATTTTCATATCGTTGAATCGATGCTTCCTGCTAGGAGTTGGGTCTTAAAAGAGCTGATTCAAGTAGTATGAATTCACGTTTCTTAAATAAGTTAGTTGCTCGTTTGTCTTTCAATATATGCAGGAACACATTAATATTGACTGATTATATTGCAACGGTTTCAAAATGTCAATCTCAACCATAGCTGCATTTTTTATTGTAGTACGGCTGATTCTTCAATCGTGGTTGCATATAGATGCTCGACATAATCATTCAAAGCTCGCACCATTTCATCACGCTTCAACATCTCCATAATCGTATCCTTCACACGTGCCGATCCTGTCATCCCCTTGAGGTACCATGCCATATGTTTGCGCATCTCTTTCACAGCAACATGTTCACCCTTGAGAGCAATAAGTCGGTCCATGTGTAATATCGCGATACGGATCTTCTCTTCGGGTGTCGGCTCAGGCGGTAATTCACCATTGGCAAGGTATTGTACAGTACGGTAAAGCATCCAAGGGTTGCCTAACGCGCCGCGCCCAATCATCACGCCATCTACACCCGTATGGTCTAACATGCGTTTAGCATCCTCCGGTGTCACGACATCCCCGTTCCCGATAACGGGAATCGATAGAGCTTGCTTAACATCACGAATGATGTCCCAATCCGCTTTACCTGTATACAGCTGCTCACGTGTACGCCCGTGGACACTAACAGCGCTTCCGCCGCCTCTTTCGACAGCTTTAGCATTTTCTATGGCATAAATGTGCTCGGAATCCCAACCGATACGCATCTTCACGGTTACTGGTTTGCTTACTGCCGCAACAACAGTCGCGATCATTTCTTCGATTTTCTCAGGTTGGAGCAGCCATCTTGCACCCGCATCACACTTTGTGATTTTCGGTACTGGACAACCCATATTTATATCAATAATGTCTGCATTCGTCTGTTGGTCAACGATTCTAGCCGCTTGTACAAGCGTTTCGGTATCGCCACCAAAGATTTGCAGACTTAGCGGTTTTTCTCGATCATCAACATAAAGCATTTCCATCGAGCGGGAATTCCCGTGAACAATGGCTTTATCACTAACCATTTCTGCACAGACTAATCCTGTACCAAATTCTTTGGCTATGAGTCGGAACGCAGGGTTACATACACCCGCCATTGGGGCAAGTACGACTTTATTGGGAGCTTCGACATTTCCTATTTTCAGCACCGAAGATTCCACTCCTCTCATCTCGCAACCGTTGCGACTAACTCATCCGGTTCAATATTCAGAACTTGCGAGATTTTATTTATTATTTTGGTATCCGGTTTACGAGTACCTCTTTCAATAGCACCTAAGATGGCAATCGACACACCGAGTAAATCAGCTAATTCGTTCTGAGTGTACCCTTTTAACTTACGAAAAGCGCGTATACGCTGAGCTACTGAGCTTTTTTCCATAGGATGACGCCTTCCTTTCCTTCCAGTTTCTCCAAATGCGCGGAGATGAATTCAAATGCAGCATCTTGTCGCTTGTAGAGAACCTCAGTGAGAGGAACTAATACAAAAGCCCGCTCATGCATCCGCGGATGCGGAATGATCAAGTCGGGGGTTGTAAGCTGATGGTCGCCGTAAAGGAGTAAATCCAAATCGATCGTTCTCGGGCCCCAGCGCAGATCGCGCGTTCGACCCAGTCTTTTCTCGATGGCAAGCATAGTGAACAACAACTCTTCTGCAGGTAAAACGGTAATGATTTGAATAACCATATTAAGAAAAGCAGACTGATCTACATAGCCAACCGGTTCGGTTTCGTAGATGCTGGACAATCCAGTCACCGTTATGCCCGATTCCTGATTCAGCGCTGTAATCGCATCCTGCAAATAGTGTTCACGATCATCTATATTGGATCCCAATGCGACATAGGCTATCGTGCCTTGTTCTCGTTCTTCGGCTGTCATTCATTTGCCCGCTTTCGGTTAATCTCTACAGTTACCCCGTCAAAAAATACGGCAAAGGGCGGATGCGGCTTAATGACGCGAACCGTCACTTCATTGATACTAGTATAAGTATGCAGCAGCTCGGATGCAATATTTTCTGCTAAAGCTTCAATTAATTTATAAGTGCGGCCTTCCACAACCTCTTTGACTTTGAAAAATACTTCCCCGTAATTAACCGTATCATCCAGATGATCCGACTTGCCGGGTTTGTCCAGCGGAAGCATAAGCTCTACATCTACATAAAAGCGTTGACCGAGCTTATTCTCTTCCGGAAAAACACCATGATTACCAAAAAACTGCATGCGGGAGAGTGTTATTTTATCCAATGTAAGAGCCTCCAAAGTTTAGGTTAACTGCGAACGAATGATGGCATCAGTCATAACCGCTAAACGTTTCATCGCTTGAATATCGTGTACTCTGATCATCCCACAGCCTTGGGCAATTCCAAGCACCACGGTCGATGCAGTTCCTTCCAAACGTTCCTCAGGAGGCAGATTGAGCGTTAGGCCAATGACGCTTTTACGAGATGTGCCTAAAAGGACCGGATATCCGAGACCGACGATCGCACGCAGATGATTCATGAGGAACAGATTCTGCTCGTAGGTCTTGGCAAATCCGATGCCCGGATCTAAAATAATACGCTCTTCCCGAACGCCAACTTCTCTGGCTTGATTCGCATAGAGCTGTAAGTCGGTAGAAATGTCACGGAGAAAATCAGAATAAGTCGGGTTCACACGATTATGCGTAATGATAAACGGACAATCGTAGCTTGCCGCAACTTCTGCCATTCGAACGTCGGCTTGGCCGCCCCAAACATCGTTGATGATATGCGCCCCGGCTTCTAATGCTTGCTTGGCGACATCCGCTTTGTACGTATCTATAGAAATAGGAATGTTTACTTCCTTACTTAGTGCCTCAATGACCGGAATTACCCGTTGCAGTTCTTCTTCTTGCGAAACCTTGGCAAAACCCGGTCGGGTTGATTCTCCCCCGATATCAATGATGTCAACGCCTTCGGCTACCATTTGGCGCGCTCTGCGCACCGCATCCTCTACCCTCACGTAATTCCCACCGTCCGAAAAGGAGTCCGGGGTTACGTTTAATATGCCCATAATGATCGTCCGATCACCAATGGGCAGCTCATGTCCTCTAAAGGATAACACTTTCATTGCCATTCACTTCCTGTTGTTTTCAAATATTAGTTATAAAGCTCGCTAAGTTGGCGGGTTATTGGACCTACAATACCCTTTCCAACAGCGTGAGATTGTCCACTGGGTGTGAACAAAGTCGTAATGGGTACGATCTCTTGTATGGAATTAACGAGAAACACCTCATCGGCTTCCATGAGATCTTCCCATCGGTATAGGCCACCCTGTGTTGGAATCTGCTGCTGCTGTGCCAGCTGTAACACATAAGCCCTTGTGATGCCAGGTAAAATGCCTGTATCAAGCGATGGCGTGTAGCAGGTTTCGTCCTTTATGAAAAAGATGTTGCTCACAATACCCTCAGCTACGTAACCTTCTTCGGTCAGCATCAGGCCTTCTGCGCCAGCTGCCCAGTCATACTTCTGTAATTCTCTTTTGGCCAAGATATTGTTCATATAGTGAAAGGACTTAAATCGGTATAGACCTTCCGGCGTATTACGAGGCAATTTTAGCAGCTGCAGCGCTTTGCCCTGTGCATAAATCTTCTCGTCCCTTGGTGGAAGCGGCTTGATGTAAATGATCTCTGTAGGGTTTTGATAGACGTCTGATGGCAGCCCAAGGATATCAATTCCGGCCGAAACGGAGTATCGGATATATGCATCCTCAAGGTTATTGGCTTTAAGCAGCTCATCAATCAGACGCTGAATATGTGCAAGGTCCGGCTTATAGCCAATCCCAAGCTCACGGCAGCCCTCTGTTAGACGCCGAAGATGCTCGGGCAGCAGGAA
The DNA here is from genome assembly GCF_030817295.1 of Paenibacillus sp. V4I9. NCBI lineage: Bacteria > Bacillati > Bacillota > Bacilli > Caryophanales > Paenibacillaceae > Paenibacillus > Paenibacillus sp. V4I9. The sequence goes on along the minus strand of NZ_JAUSZE010000001.1, from coordinate 7,678,836 downwards.
CGGTTCTTTCTTATAGGTACGAAATGTCTCAAAAAGGCCAAGGCCGTAAAGAAAGCCGTGATCGTAAACCGAGACCACAGCTTCCTTATCATCCGTCAGAATCCCGTTGACACTAATAATCATAGATTAAACTCCTGTTTTGGCCGTGCGGCGAAGAAAATTCCGCAGAATCTGATGACCATGCTGAGTAATGATCGATTCTGGGTGGAACTGCACACCTTCAATTGGATATTCCTTATGGCGTAATGCCATAATTTCACCCTCATCTGTACGAGCACTGACTTCCAAGCAATCAGGAAGCGTCTCTGTTTTCACAATTAAGGAATGGTAGCGAGTTGCAATAAAAGGGGATGGAAGCCCTTCGAACAAGGTTTTACCATCATGGAAAATCTCCGAGGTTTTACCATGCATTAAGCGCTCTGCGCGAATGACGTCGCCGCCAAAAGCTTGACCAATCGATTGATGGCCTAGACAGACGCCGAAGATGGGGATTTTACCCTTGAAATGGTCGATCAGTGATAAGCTAATTCCGGCTTCATTCGGTGTGCAAGGACCCGGAGATATTAAAATATGATCCGGCGACAAAGCCTCAACGCCAGCTAAATCAATTTCGTCATTGCGTCGAACGACGACTTCTTCACCGATCTCTCCCAAATATTGGACGAGGTTGTACGTAAACGAATCATAATTATCAATCACTAAAATCATTCTAAGCTCCCCTTTCGTCAGCCCTGCTAGGGCTTAAGCTCGGCTCATGCTCCGCTCGCTATATTCTATCGCTTTCCACATCGCTTTGGCTTTATTCAAGGATTCAATATACTCACGCTCAGGAATAGAATCAATGACGATACCAGCCCCTGCTTGAATATGACCCATCCCTTGAACAGCTACCAGCGTTCGTATAATTATATTAAATTCCATATTCCCATTATAGTCAATCCAACCCATGGATCCTGTGTAAGGTCCGCGGCGAACTGGCTCTAATTCTTCAATAATTTCCATGGTGCGAATCTTCGGAGCGCCTGTGATCGTGCCTCCTGGGAAGGTCGCCGCAATGACATCATAGGCGTCCTTCCCCTCTGCGAGCTCGCCGACGACTTCCGAGACGATATGCATCACATGGGAGTAGTATTCGATGACCATAAAGTCTTTCACATGGACGGAGCCGTACTTCGAGATGCGGCCAAGGTCGTTGCGCTCGAGATCGACCAGCATGATGTGCTCGGCGCGCTCTTTGTCGTTGTCGATGAGCTCGCCGGCTAGGCGCAGGTCATCCTGCTCGTCCTTGCCGCGCGGGCGCGTGCCAGCGATAGGACGCGTCCGCAGGACGCCGTCCTCGAGCTGTACGAGCAGCTCTGGCGAGCCGGAGACGAGGGCGAAGCCTGCGAAGCGCAGCAAGCCCATGTAAGGCGAGGGATTGACGATGCGCAGCGCCTCGTAGATCTCCTCCGGCGTCGTGCGCAGCTGCCGGCTCTGTCTAACGGACAAGTTGACTTGGAACACGTCACCTTGGGAGATGTAGGCTTGGATGCGCTGCACCGCCGCGATGTAATCGGCTTTGCCGAAAGCAGGCTGGATGCCTGCGATGCTCTCGACGTCGATGTGCAGCTGCTCGCGCGCGATCGCCGGTTGGTCTGCACCGCTCAGGTGCGAGCCTGACCAGCTGCTGGAGCGGATCGCATGCCAGCGAGCGAGCATCGCCTCAGCCTCAGCGTGCGCCTGTGCGTAAAGCCGCCGAAGATAGATGTCATCGGCTGCACGACTCTTCTCAAGCGGCATATGCACCGCAATGTATAGGCTCTTATCGATATGATCCAAGGTCCATACTTGATCATACATAGCGAAGCTATAATCCGGAATCGGCAAGTCATTTGCCGCTTGCTCCGGGAGTTTCTCAATGGTGCGGATCACGTCATAGCTCCAATAACCTACACAGCCGCCAAGAAATTTAGGGGCTCCTTCGACTTTGGGGCTGTGGTAAGCTGACATCCATTGCTTCACGATATCGAGGGGATTTCCTTGTAGACGTGATACTTCCGTCTTGCCAGTAGGACTTTTTTTATTGATCATCGTCATTTCCGCATCCAAACCGTTTCCATAAACCGTAGAAAACGGCTGTAGACCGAAGCACGTGTAACGCCCCCCTTTGCCGCTTTCTAAGACAAAAGAATCAGGCGCGGCTTCTTTCCACGCTTCTTGCCAAGAAGCGATCCGGTCGTCGGCAAGTCCCAGTTTAATGACATAAGGCAGCATCGTGTACGTGGAGGACCAATTACGCCACTGTTCTACTGTTGTTAGGATCATACTTGCCCTCCTTCCTGTGACATCCGATGATTAGTTGTCCATTAGTATACTCCAACCTTACACAGAAAAAAAGCCCCCAGCTGCAGCAGCTGAAGGCTCGTTTGTAGTAAGTAATCTTATTGCTCTTCGAATTGATACAATGGCGTAGAAAGGTAACGCTCACCATTACTTGGAATCACAGCAACTACACGTTTGCCTGCGCCAAGTTCTTTAGCAACTTTAAGCGCTGCAAAAATCGCTGCACCTGAAGAGATACCACCAAGGATACCTTCTTCTTTGGCTACACGACGTGAAGTTTCGAAAGCATCTTCGTTTTCTACGGCAATAATTTCGTCGTAGATGCTTGTGTTCAGAATATCTGGAACAAAGCCTGCGCCGATACCTTGAATTTTATGAGGACCTGGCTTGCCGCCGGAAAGTACCGGGGATGCAGCAGGTTCAATGGCATAAATCTTAATGTTCGGGAAGTTTTCTTTCAGTACGCCACCTGCGCCTGTAATTGTTCCGCCCGTACCGATACCCGAGATGAAAGCGTCCAATTTGCCATCGTGAGCATTAATCGCTTCAACGATTTCCGGACCTGTTGTTTCACGGTGAACCTTTACGTTTGCTTGGTTTTTGAATTGTTGCGGGATGAAGTAGGAAGGATTCTCTGCTTGAAGCTCCTCAGCACGTTTGATCGCGCCTTTCATTCCTTCTGCTCCTGGCGTCAGAACCAGCTGAGCCCCATAGGCACGAAGCAGGTTACGTCTCTCCAAAGACATCGTTTCTGGCATAACCAGAATCGCCTTATATCCTTTAGCAGCTGCGACTAAAGCTATTCCGATTCCTGTGTTACCGCTAGTTGGTTCAACAATCGTATCGCCCGGCTTCAATATACCTTCTTGCTCAGCTACTTCGATCATGGAGATGGCAATACGGTCTTTTACACTGGCGCCTGGATTTTGGTACTCAAGTTTCACATAAATCTCTGCGCTTCCTTCTGGAACAACGCGGTTTAGACGAACAAGCGGTGTATCGCCAATCAAATCTGTAATGCTTTGTACTAATCTTGCCATACTATTTCCCCTCCAGGTTAAATAATCGATGATTTCCGAGTTAATTAGTCGGTATTAATACATTCATCTTATCAATGCACTTACTGGTTGTCAACCATATTTTCACAAAATGTCAACGCAATTGAGGGTCAAGAATGCTAACTTTCCATTTCCCTCGAAGCTGCTGAACATAATCCTTGAGAGGCGGCGCTTCCCGAAGCGCTAGCTCTCTCCGCACATTTTCTCGAACGAAAGCAAGATCTGGATTTACTTTCTCTCGCCGATTTTTCAGCTTCACAACCGCGAATCCCTGTGGCAGAGGGACTGGCTTACTCACTTCTCCAACCTTTAAGAGTTTCGCCGCCTCAAGAACGGGAGCAGCAACAAAGGGATCGTCTCCTTCAATCCAACCCAAATCACCGCCGGTGTTATTGGTTGCATCATCCAGGGAACGATCTCTGGCAAGGGTCGCAAAACTCTCTCCTTTTGCCAGCTCCGCAATGACTTTATTTGCTTGATCTTTGGTTGACACGATAATTTGAAGGATATTATATTCGGTATCTTGCTTGAATTCATCGGCATGCGTCTTCATATAGTCTTCTACCTGAGCATCCGTTATCTGAATATGTTTGGTTGCGAGCTTCTCGAGTAACAACTTATTGGTTACATCTTCCTTGATTTCTTGCTCTGACAACCCTAACTGATTTTGCATGGATGCATAAAATTGTTGTTCACTCTCGTAACCTTGCTGCATCCGTTTCAACTCACGGTTAATCTCCGCGCTTCCAATCGAAGTCCCTGTCTCGTTTCCTTCCAGACGTATCACTTCACGATCCAACATTTGACCCAGCAGTTCTGCCCCATAATGACGTTCAAGAGCTGTTTGAAGCTCCAGAATGGTCATATCACGATTTCCAACTTTGGCGACTACCCGATCATTCTTCTGCTCACCCTGCTTCTCAGGTTCTGGTGGTTGACTTGGTTCTGATTGGTTTATGGTATGGGTGACCAGCAAGGATGCGAGCACGAGATTACCTACAGCCATCACGATAATGACTCCCCACAATCGCTTCACGTTCTGCATCCTGACTCCCTCTTTACATCTATAATGCTGCTTGCTCTATAGTTCAATCATCCGCTTCAAATCATCTTCGTTAAAGCGATAAGCTTCATTGCAGAAATGACAAACGACTTCAGCAAACCCTTCATCTTCAAGAATTTCTTGCAGCTCTGTCTTCCCTAAGGAAATAAGCGTAGTTTCAACTCTTTCACGACTGCATTTACAGCGGAACATGACATCCATCTGATCAAGCTTCTGGAAAGATGGTAGTACCGTTTGGAGGATTTCTTCTAGATTCAAACCCCCACCGAGCATACTTGTGAAGGATGGAATGCGAGAGAGCATCTTTTCAATGTCCCCAATTTCATCATTTGTTAATCCTGGGAGCAGTTGAATAACGAATCCGCCTGAGGCAAGAATGGAGTGATCTGTATTGACCAATACCCCTAATGCAACAGCTGAAGGCGTTTGTTCAGACTTCGCAAAATAATACGTGAAATCTTCAGCCAATTCTCCTGAAACGAGAGGAACGCTGCCTTTATAAGGCTCTTTCATACCTAAATCTTTCGTTATGTACAGAAATCCATCAGTTCCCACTGCAGCAGCTACATCTAGCTTGCCATTCTCCTTAAGGGGAGGATCAACCAACGGATTATCAACATAACCGCGCACCTCACCCTTCGCATTAGCATCGACCACAATTTGACCGATGGGTCCATCGCCTTTAACTTGAACAATGAGATGCTCTTCACCTTTGAGCATGGCTGCAATAAGAAGACTTGCAGCTGCCGTTCTTCCTAATGCGGCCGTGGCCGTTGGTGTTGTTTGGTGTCTTCGGCTAAGTTCTTCTGTGAGGACAGTCGTTTCCACGGCAAAAGCGCGAACTTTTCCCTCTAGCGCCGTTCCTCGAATTAAATAATCGCCCATGTTAAATCCTTTCCTTAAACAGCTTATGCATTTTTCTCATAAATCATTTGTAGACCTTGCAGGGTCAGCAGTGGATTGACGATCTGAATGGTACGAGATTCACTGGATATCAGCTCCGCAAGGCCACCTGTAGCAATAACTGTTGGATTGACATTAAATTCTTGAATGACACGCTCGACAATCCCATCAACTTGGCCTACATAGCCGAAAATAATCCCTGCCTGCATCGCCGCTACGGTATTACGACCGACGACGCTCTTCGGTTTGACCAGCTCGATGCGCGGCAGCTTCGCCGCCTTTTGATATAAAGCTTCCGTTGAGATACCGATTCCCGGTGCAATCGCGCAGCCAACAAGCTGCTGGGAAGGATCGATGTAGTCGTATGTGGTGGCCGTCCCGAAATCAACAATGATACAAGGTGCCCCGTACAGTTCAAGAGCCGCGACAGCATTTACTATACGATCAGCGCCGACCTCTTTGGGATTGTCTACACGCACGTTCAGTCCTGTCTTAATGCCAGGACCAACGATGAATGGCGTCCTTTTCAAATAGTGTAAGCAAAGGTTTTCCATTACATTCATAAGCGGAGGAACAACGGAAGAGACAATGACACCTTCCACCTGCGCAAATGAGATGCCCGAGTGTTGAAAAAGGCTATGCAGCTGCATCCCATACTCATCGACTGTCGCTGAACGGTTCGTACTAACCCGCCAGTGATGAAGGAGCGTTCGCTCTTGATAGAGGCCGAGTACAATATTCGTATTCCCAACATCGATAACAAGAATCATAGCGCCGTCTCCTTCCGCTCATTCAGATCTAATGAGATATCCAGCGCTGCAACTGAATACGTCAAGCGCCCAACGGAGATCACATCGACGCCCGTTTCAGCCATCGCTTTAATGGTCTGAGGTGTCACAGAACCTGAGCCCTCTACTACAATATGCGGCGCTTTACTTTTAATTATGGAAACTGCTTCTTTCATCTTTGCAGGAATCATATTATCGAGCATGATGATATCCGCACCAGCCGCTAATGCTTCGTGTAATTGGTCAAAATTCTCGACCTCCACCTCAATCTTCATCGTGTGGGGGATCTGCTGTCGAGCCGCTTGTATAGCTTGTGTGATGCCGCCTGAGCCTTTAATATGATTATCTTTAATCATCACAGCATCGTAGAGTCCGAATCGGTGATTATGACCGCCACCCACTCGTACAGCATACTTTTCAAGCAGTCTGTGTCCCGGAGTCGTCTTCCGTGTATCGACAAGTCTAGTCGGCACGCCTTCTAAAGCATCGACAAACTCACGAGTCTTGGTCGCAATTCCTGATAATCGCTGCATCAAATTAAGACTTAATCGTTCACCTAGCAGAATACTGCGCGTATTGCCTTCCACTTCAGCTAGTATGGTCCCTTTATAAACAGACGATCCTTCAACTACTTTTGTTTCAAAACGAAGAGAAGCATCGACTACTGCAAAAACTTCTTGGGCGATTCGGAGTCCACAGACTATTCCGTCTTCTTTGACGTGGATAATCCCTTTGGACGCATGTTCCAAAGGGATCGTTGTCAGAGTCGTGACATCGCCGGTTCCAATATCCTCTTCCAGCCAAAGCCGAATATGTTTACGAATGAGTTCCATATTTAAATCGAGCATGTTAAATCCACTCCTCAATGCTATCTTCCCCGCGCTTAAAAACAATATGCTTCTTCCATGCTTGATCGTCCCGTTCAGGGAAATCTTCCCGGTAATGACCGCCACGACTTTCCTCCCGCGCTAGGGCCGCTGTTGTTGTTAGAAGTGCACAATTAAGTAAATTCGCAAACTCATAATCTTCACGTTTCGTCATCAAAGAACCGAAGATGGAGAGTTGTCTTGCCAATTCATCATACCCTTTTTGCAAGCCTTTGGCTGAACGTTTCAGTCCCGCGTAACGCAGCATAACCTTCTGCAGCTTAAGCTTTTTCTCGACAACAGCTTGATTCGGGATTTCCGTTCTTGGCGCTTCCGATTCAGCACGTATTTGAATATTACCTTGCAAAGGAGGAAGCTCTTGAATCCGTTCAATGATTCTTCTGCCGAACACAATAGCTTCAGATAAGGAGTTACTGGCTAATCGATTAGCGCCATGTACACCTGTAGAAGACACTTCCCCACAAGCAAAAAGTCGGCGGACGATCGTTTCTCCGTGAAGATCAGTCTTGACGCCGCCCATCATATAATGAGCTGCGGGAGCAACCGGAATCCAGTCGGTGCTCATATCTAGACCATAGTTAAGACAATATTCATATATCGTTGGGAATCGATGTTTAATTAACTCTTCGGATTCATGCGTTATGTCGATATAGACGAAGGTCGATTTGCAATTCTCCATCTCGTCGACAATGGCACGGGCCACGACATCCCTAGGCGCTAGCTCAAGCTGGGGATGATAAAGCTCCATGAAGCGCTCCCCCTTGATATTGCGGAGATAAGCCCCCTCGCCGCGCACCGCTTCCGAGATCAGGAAGCGCGGAGCACCAGGGTAGCAAAGCGCTGTAGGGTGGAATTGAATAAATTCCACGTCCTGAATTTGCGCACCTGCGCGATGAGCAATAGCAATCCCATCGCCTGTGGCGATGTCAGGGTTTGTGGTGTAGCGGAACAGCTGCCCGGCCCCACCGGAGCAAAGGATCGTGGCATTGCCGCGGACGAATACCCGCTGGCCGCCAGGCTTCTGTACGAGTGCACCATAGCACTCGCCATCTTGCGTGATCAGGTCGATCACGAAGTGATCGTCCCAGATCTCAATGTTCGGATCTTGCTTCGTGCGTTCCGATAGAGCTCGTACAATTTCAGCACCAGTGGCGTCGCCATGCGCATGCAAAATGCGACGCTGACTGTGTGCTCCCTCTTTAGTCAGAGCAAACTCCCCGTTCTCAAGATCGAACTGGGTACCCATCCGAATGAGATCCTGAACGCCGTTGGGACCTTCATGAACGAGAACGTCAACTGCCTCCGGCGAACATAGACCAGCACCTGCGATCAGTGTATCCTGCATATGATATTCCGGTGAATCCTCGTCGGATATAACAGCAGCAATTCCGCCTTGCGCATAGCGTGTGTTACTGTCGAGGAGCGATTTCTTCGTAATCATCAGCACTTTCTTATTTTCACTAGCGCGTAGAGCTGTGAATAAACCTGCAATGCCCGCGCCAATCACAATAACATCTGTATGTACATGAGGAATGGAATCTAAATCTACATCTACGAGGTATCTAGGAATCATGCGTTTCACCTGTTCTTCACCATTAATAGCTCGCAAAGCAACCGATATCCGATGGATTAATCGAATATTGGCATGCTTCGCGAGAGTACCCAACCTATTAAACAAGAGAGTAGCGCATGCTACTTTACTTGTAACATGCGCTCTAAGGACAATCTTGCTTTATCGGCTACATCTTCTGGCACGTAAATCTCTGGTTGCATCGTTTCAAGACATTTCACAATTTTCTTCAAATTGTTTACTTTCATATTCGGGCATACCAAGTATTTGGTTGCAAAATGGAACTGTTTATCTGGACTGTCCAGACGAAGCTGGTATCCAGTTCCATCTTCTGTTCCAACGATAAACTCTTTGCAATCGGACTCTTTGCAATATTTGATAATCGCTGTCGTACTACCAACGAAATCTCCCAGTTTGACTACTTCTGGACGACATTCCGGATGAACAACGAACTGAGCATTCGGATATTGGGCTCTCATTTCTTCCACATCTTTAACGGTCAGCATATCATGTGTATTGCAATAGCCTTCCCAGATGATCACTTTTTTGCTTGTGAATTTTGATACATAGTCACCCAAATTTTTATCCGGCACCCAGATGATCTCATCTGAATCGACGGAATTGATGACGTTGATGGCATTTGCCGATGTACAGCAAATATCTGTTTCTGATTTCACATCCGCAGATGTGTTAATGTAAGCAACCACTTTGGCATTAGGATGCTGGCGTTTCAGAGCACGTAAACCTTCTACATTCACCATATCCGCCATCGGGCAGCCTGCACGTTCGTCAGGAATAATGACTGTTTTGTTAGGAGCAAGAATCTTAGCACTTTCCCCCATGAAATGTACGCCACAGAATACAATTACATCTGCATCGGTTTGCGCTGCCTTCTGAGCAAGCAGAAAGGAATCCCCCCGGAAATCGGCAACCTCTTGAACTTCGTCACGTTGATAATAATGAGCAAGAATAATAGCATTCCGTTCTTTCTTAAGCTGCAGCAACCGTTCTTTGAGTTCGCGGTTCTGCTCCGCTTTGCGTTCTAATGCTAGAGCTTCCATGGTGCTTCCTCCCCTGTCTGGGATGTATAATGTACTTCTTGTCTATCTAAAAATAGGATTAACAGTAGTATGTTCTAATCGTAATAAAATTAGAGATTTACAACTAATTTACACATTCTCACATCCCCTGTCAATGCGCAAATATACCGAAAAAACCAGAAAATCCGGGTACACCTGACGTGTACACCGGATTTACGAGTTGCTATTGCTTGTTACTCTTCGGAATGATCCGAATTGGAATCTTTATCTTTGTTTAACTCTAATTTGTTGCTTTCGCTAGATTGGCTTTGTCCTTGAATGTTCACTTTGACCTCTTCGTCATCCGCGCTTGCATTCAATTTGCCTTTCTCTAGAAGCTCGATGATTTCGTCTTTATCGAGTGTTTCTTTCTCAAGCAGCGTTTTAGCTACGAGATGAATCTGATCCGCATGCTCTGTAAGCATCGCACGAGCACGTTCGTAACAAGTGCGAATAAAGCTTTGCATCTCTTGATCAATCTCATAAGCAATCGCATCACTATAGTTTTGCTCATGTCCGATATCGCGGCCTAAGAATACTTGGCCTTGCGAGCTACCGAACTGCATCGGTCCAAGCTTATCGCTCATTCCGTATTCCATGATCATGCGACGAACAATCCCGGTTGCTTTCTGGAAGTCACTATAAGCCCCAGTGCCAATTTCTCCGATAAATAGTTCTTCGGAAACACGACCTCCCAGGAGTCCTGTTACTTTATCCAGCAATTCGTTCTTCGTCTGCATCATGCGATCTTCGCCTTCTTTGGGCAGCATCATGACATAACCGCCAGCGCGTCCACGCGGAACGATCGTGACTTTGTGCACCATATCGGCATTCTCTGCATAATAACCAATGATCGCGTGTCCGGCTTCATGATAAGCAACAATGCGCTTCTCAGACTCACTGATAATCCGGCTTTTCTTCTGTGTACCTACAATAATACGGTCAAAAGCTTCCTCGATCTCAGCCATCGAAATGTCTTTACGGTTACGACGAGCAGCAATCAAAGCTGATTCGTTCAATAGATTCTCAAGATCTGCACCTGTGAATCCAGTTGTGTAGCGAGATAAGGCGTCCAGCTTCACGTCTTTGGCAAGTGGTTTGTTGCGAGCATGTACTTTCAGTACAGCTTCGCGGCCTTTGATGTCAGGACGATCTACCGTGATTTGACGGTCAAAACGACCTGGACGCAGTAAGGCTGGGTCAAGGATATCTGGGCGGTTAGTCGCTGCAACGATAATGATACCTTCGTTCGCGCCAAAGCCGTCCATTTCTACCAGCAATTGATTAAGTGTTTGTTCACGCTCGTCATGTCCGCCGCCTAAGCCAGCGCCACGTTGACGACCTACAGCATCGATCTCATCGATAAAAATGATACAAGGTGAGTTCTTCTTCGCATTCTCGAACAAGTCACGAACACGGGAAGCACCGACACCGACGAACATCTCAACGAAGTCAGAACCAGAAATACTGAAGAAGGGTACGCCTGCTTCACCAGCGACAGCTCGTGCAAGAAGGGTTTTACCGGTTCCTGGAGGACCATTGAGCAGAACACCTTTAGGAATTCTAGCACCAACAGCTGCGAATTTCCGTGGATCTTTGAGGAATTCGACAACCTCGATCAATTCTTGCTTCTCTTCGTCAGCTCCTGCCACGTCTTCAAATGTGACACGTTTTTTCTCCTCATTATATAAGCGGGCACGGCTTTTGCCGAAGTTCATCACTTTGCCGCCGCCACCTTGAGCCTGATTTAACAGGAAGAAAAACAAGATGAAGATAATGACGAATGGGATGATGGAAGTTAGGAAACTAATCCAAACGCTATCCCGTTCCATAGTCTCGTACGTTTCGGATGGAACGCCATTCGCTTCAATCAGCTGGACGACCATAGGCTCGAACGGAGCATGGGTTTCGAAGCTCTTCTTATCAGCACCACTTGGTGGGTTAATGTACTTACCTTTAATCAAATATGTGTATCCATCAAACTTTAAGGTCACGGACTCCACATTTTTGTTAACCACCGCTTGGCGGAATTTATCGTAAGTAATTAACTCCTTTTGCTCGTTTTGGGTACTAATGAAATGGACGATACCTACAGTAACCAAAAATATAAGTAAATAAAAGCCGGTATTCCGGATAATTCGATTCATCCCGAGCCTCCTCTCAAACGGCACACGTTTATTATTTTACCACATCCCGGTAAAGCACTACAACATAACAGCGCTGATGAGTCTGCGGGAAATGATATTAGCTACTGTAGATCTCTGGTTTCAATATGCCGATAAATGGAAGGTTGCGATATTTCTCTGCATAATCCAGACCATATCCGACTACGAACTCATCTGGAAGCACATAACCTGCATATTCAGGTTCGAGGTCCACAGTTCTGCGTGCCGGTTTATTAAACAGCGCAACGACCGAAATCGTCTTAGCATTGCGTCGCTCTAGCACATCTATCAGATAACTCAGCGTTAAACCACTATCGATAATGTCCTCCACGATAAGAATATGACGTCCTTCTACGGGAACATCAAGATCTTTGATAATCTTGACTACACCAGAAGATTTCGTGGATTGACCATAGCTGGATACAGCCATGAAATCAAGTTCCAATGGTACTCTGATTTGCTTTACAAGATCAGCCATGAAAATGAAAGCTCCCTTAAGCACACAGATAACCAATGGGTTCTTACCTTCGTAATCGATGGAGAGTTTCTCCCCTAATTCTTTAATCTTGTCTTGAATCTGTTCTTCACTGTAAAGAACTTCTTGAATGTCGCTGTACAAGGATGAACCCCCCAGTTTATATTATGAATCCTTATAAATTTACATTCTAGAAGAACGAAATTTACGCATATTACTTCAGCACTAGCTTCATATGAAGTACACGTACTGTATCTGGTCCAACCAGAGCGTGCTTGGACCTACGAAAGCCAGCAATCCAGAGAATTTGCCCGGAAGCATCGACCAGCAGTGGAATGACATCACGCCGGCTTAGCGGCATTTTGGCATCAATGAACATATCCTTTACTTTTTTGGATCCATTTAAACCATGCGGCTCAAACCGATCTCCTGACTTGCGACTCCTTACAACAAGCGGCAAGTTAAGTTGATCCAGATCCAAAAACACGTCCGTTGCAGATGAGAAATACGCAGCTGTCTCCTTCGAACTAACCAGCACCCATGAGCAGATCAGTTTGGCTTCCACTTCCGGCAGGCTCAGCTCGCTTGTATCTAATCCAACCTCATAAGAATAAGGCTTTGGAGAAGGAGCGAAGGTCTGAAATTGAATAGATTCATATTCTCTCACAATATAAACCTGTTCATCCACCTGAAGGACTTGATTAGAAACTTGATCCTGTAAAATCAACTCACGCATACTTTCAATCCGTATAAAATCCAACCGATCTCTTTCCAAACAAAGACAGTTTAATATTAATTTAATCAAACGCCTTTGTAAAGCAACGTGCAGCTCAGTGAAATCACGTCTTTCTATGCGGCAGCAGGCTTGCTGGAAAGTAGTTATTCGGCGAAAAACCTTTTCGGCTTCTTTGGCCAAATAATCATCCTCAGCTCGCATCAAATCCGTCAATCGATTCAGTGACTCCGGAAGTTGTTCATTATACTGCTTCAGCATCGGCAGCACATCAAGCCGAATCTGATTGCGAAAATACTTCCGCAGCTCATTGCTGCTATCCTTACAATACGCCATTTCATGCTGAGCACAATAATTCACAATATCTGTTTTGTATATACGTAAAAACGGACGAATCAGTTCCACTTTTTTTTCACGCCTGCGTTCCGGCATGCCAACCAGGCCTGAAGGGCCTGTCCCTCTCAGAATCCTCATCATGACGGTTTCGGCTTGATCATCCGCATGATGAGCGAAGGCAATACGCTTAGCGCTATATATCGCTGCGATCTGATGTAGAAATTCGTAGCGCTTCTCACGTGCCGCGGCTTGTCCATTCAGTGACGTTTCCTCTATATAGGCGGGCACATCAATGACGCCGATTTCACATGGAAGCCCTAGGTCATCTGCAAGCTTTCCTACGAAATAGGCTTCCGCATCTGATTCCGCGCCACGGAATTGATGATTCACATGCGCAACAACGAGTTGCCAGCTATAACGCTCAGCAAGGGAAAAAAGGACATGAAGCAGCGCCACGGAATCAGGTCCTCCTGAAACCGCAACGACCACCACATCTCCTGGATCGACGAGCTTTTCTTCATTTATTCGCTGTTCCACCTGGGCAACAAGATCGATTTCCATCGGGTATTCCTTTCTATTCCTACACTTTCCGTCCTGCTACCAGTACATATAGAGCGTTGCCCCAAAAATAAAAATAGAAGCGGCGAAGCATATTTTCAGCCATGGCATTTGGAGTGTTGACTGCGTAATCTTCTTACCTGAGACCAACGTTCTCCAGTACTGATAGGCTTCTTGCGAAGAATTAAACTCACTATTTAAAGCTTTATGAAGAAATGGCGCGATATGGGCGGCAACTGCATTTTCACGCATAATGGCTGTTAGTTGATCTAAATCTCGGTTTTGAGGCAGCATTTTGGATAAACCAGCGAAGCGTTTACGCTGATCGAGCGATTTTAATAGTAAAATGGCAAATGAAAATAGATCATAGCTTTCTTCCGCAACCCGCTCCCCCATATTCCAAAAGCCACGGTCATACACTTCGGTTAACTGTTTAATCGCTCTGCCTTTAGGAGTCACACCCCCAAAATCAATGAGATCCACATCGCCATAATTGGAAACGATCATATTCTCGATCTTCAGATCACCGAAAACATAGCCGCTCTTATGAACTTCCGTTAACTTTCGAAGCATGTTAGAACCAATCACATAGATCCAATCCTGACCACGTTTATGTATAAAATGAGAAATCGTCATTCCCTCAATATATCGCATGACATAGAAAGAAACTTCTTTTCCATTTATTGTCATATCATCAGCATCTATTAAAAAGTTCTTGAACGAGGTTTCTGTCAGCGAAATAGCAAGCAAGGAATTAATCTCCGATTGATGATCAACCGTTTCATGACCTGCCTTAAGCGCAAATCTAGCTGTTCCTTTTCGTACGAGAGCCACTACACCGTTGGAACCAGCACCTAATAAACGTTCGACCACATACATCCGGCCGTTCCATTTCCCTTGGATTTCTGACCCTGGACGGAAGGCGTCTTCATACCACGTAGTCACTCAGCATCCCATCCTCGGTCTTTGATAAGATAGGCTTCTCCGTTATGAACTGCAAAGTTTGCAGTAACGCCGGACCTGTCGGAGTTGTACCCTTCATGTTTATTTTATAGAACATCTTGTCTAAATTTGCAAGTTGATTCGTCCAACTGAGATCCATTTCTAATTCCTGATCCCTTGTTTTGGTTGACGGAAAGTGGAAAACTGCTAGCTCACTCTTGCCGCTACGGGCTCTAAGACTAAGCAAAAGATCATGAATCGCTTCACGCACCGCTGCATGCTTAGGCTTCATACTAGCACTAGCATCTATTAAAAGTGCAACGCGGAGTGAGGTAGTTTCACTCATGGTATCGATCACTTGAACCACTTCAGCACGCTTCTCTGGTGGTAATTGTTCCAATTGATTAAATCCTAGAATACTTTGCAACTCCTTGCCTACTGCATGCTGAATCGTTGTAGTGACCGTTTTGCGCGTCATCATCTGAACCGTCTGGGAAAGTTGGCCTGAATTCACGATTCGGCTCATCCCACCGCCTGCCGCAGCAATTTCTTGAATCTCCTCAGAGCCTAGCACCCCTAGCTCCCCATGGTCTATCACACCGATGACATTCACGGTAACACCTTCGGTATGTGCTTGTGCTGCTGCTATTACCGGACTTACCCCAACATTGGAACATCCATCTGTAATTAAAAGAATCTGCTTCATCATGATATCTGCCTCCCTGGCCCAAGAAAAGATTAGCTCTCTAGTAGTTCTTCTCCTAGTTTTTCCATTTATGAGAGAGTCTAATCACGGGCTAACTGTGCAAAAAAAAGACAGCCCTGCCCAATGGTAGTGGCGGACTGTCTTAAGATTGAAGATTTACCGAGTGAATCTCCTTCTTAGGATAAGACCCTAGTAGGATTAAGGTGATACCTGCGATTTCCACGTACAGATGGCTGGATTCCCCTGTCTTCGGGAGGGTCTCTGGTTTAGTGATAGGCGGAATTCCCCCTAAAGGCACATCATTATCAGTATCAATCGGAATGTCCGGCTCCGGCGGTTTGGAACCTTATAGTTATATCGGCTTTTCGGAACACGTATTTAAGCGGCTTCCTGACATTTTTTTCATGTTAGCAACCCCACCTTCATCATAATGGAAATTGGAGGAAATGATAGAAAAAAGCTATAACAGCAAATGAGCTGTCACAGCTTCAATCAAACTTTAATATTCTCCATCAACTAACCGTCTTGGGACGCTCCATTCGCGTAATTCCTGGCCAGCGGAATGTGGCCCACTCGGGCTGCCTCTTCTCAACTCTTGCCACAACGACGGTCATATCATCTTGAATTTCGCCATGATGGTGGCGGAAAATCCTTTCTAATAAACAGTCCGCAAAATCCTGCGGCATCGTCGTATCAATTTCCTGAATCATCCGCTTCATCCACATCTCTTTGTTTACCGCATGTCCCGGTGCATCGTAGATCCCATCTGTCATCATGACAAGGATATCACCCGATTGGAGCGGAATCGAGACCAGATCAACATCAATCTCGCTCAGGATACCGACCGGCAGATTATTAGCCGATATCGAAATCACTTCCGTTCCGCGCTTAATGAAGCTAGGGGTTGAGCCAATCTTCATGAACGTTGTGTTTGCGCTGTACATATCGATCAAGGCCATATCTACAGTCGCGTACATCTCATCCGAAGAGCGCAGCATCAATACCGAGTTCAGCGACTTGATCGCCAGCTTCTCGTCCATCCCTGACTGCAGCAGCTGCTGCAGGATGCTCAGAGCCGTTTGGCTCTCCGCACGCGCTCGCTCGCCGTTACCCATGCCGTCGCTAAGCGCCACGGCATACTTGCCATTGCCCAGCTCCACCGTGGAGAAGCTGTCGCCCGAGAAGAGGTCGCCCCCTTTGGCTGCGCCGGCGACCCCGGTCTCAACCTCGTATTCCTTGGCGGAGCCGAATACGACCGTGCTGTAGCCCTCGCCGCGCGCATGCATCTCTTCACGCATGACGGCGACGTTCTCGCCGATAATTTCGCTCAAGAGCGGCGCAATGATTTTCCGACATTCATCGAAGCCCTTCGTGTATTGATGAATGATCTCAATCTCGATATTTCCTTCATCCAAGGAAATGATATCGATGGTATGGATGGATAGGCCCAGCTCCTCCAGGGCATTACGAATTTGCTCTTCTTGAAGGAACAGCTCCTGTCCTTCCCGTTTAATCTCCTTGGCCAAGTCCTCCATGACTTGGGACACGCCCGAAAGCTGATCAGCCACGAGATGCCGACTATCCATAATCTGCTTTTTCCAATGCAAATCATTCTTGTACAAGCCATACTGCTGCTTCATCACATCCAGCACTTGATCCGTGCGAATACATACCTTCCTCCACTCCGGTGGAATATTCTTCTTCGTCATACTCTCCTTCATCTCAATTTGGGTCATCATATCGGTCATATACGTATAGGTTTGATAAAATTTCTGATCCCAGCACTGGCTCTTCTTCCAGCAGGAATCACAAGCCTTCTGCGCAACCGCATTCATGAAATGTCCAACTTCCTCCTCCTTGCGGCTCACCGCATCATCGGTCGTCAACTGCTTAAAGCTGCGCGCCAGCTGGCGGAACACTTCAGAAAACTGTTCCACACGTCCTGCCGTAACATCCCTAACCCGTTTCGCATAGTCCTGTTGGGATTTCAGATTTTCCTGCGTGCCGGGCACATATTTAGCAAGAGTCAGAATCAGACTCCGCGGCGTCAACAGGAAGAGTGCAACGGCCGCAAGCGACTCCCATGTGGAATTGATCACATCAACCCCTGTTCCCATATAGAAGGCAAGTATCGATGACCCGAGCAGCATTCCGAAAGCAACAGCCAATCGATTACCATCTTTGAGAAGCCCTGCTAACATACCCGAGAAAGCCAGTAAACTCATTTGATAAACCGCATTGCTGTTCGCAAGACTTAGGATTAATCCCGTAATGACACCTACCGAAGCTCCGAAAGGCGCTCCTCCCACCAGCGCAAATAATAGAATTAAATACCGGGACAGCACGTGTTCTACGGTGATTGGACCAACGACCCAGCTCACCGTTCCTGTCATCACAGAAGCCAACAAGATAATCAGACAAATAATTTCCTCATGTTTCAAATGATAGTTCTTACGGGTAAGCGTAAATACAGGAATCGCTTGAATAAAAATTAGCGTCAGTACTAGACTTAGCAGTGCCTCTACGGAGACCATCATGAGTGTATACCAGCTTAAGTTGGAGACTACAAGCTCCGCAAAGAGCTGAACCAGCAAGGTCGAGCTGAATACAAGCAGCGGTGCTAAAGAAATATCGGAGCGTTCAAATTTCTCCAAAGCTTTTTGGATGAGTAAGAAAACGATGATCTCCGTAACCAGATAACCCGTATTCGAACTCAGCGAGAATAAGCTTCCCGCAAATGCAGCGACACCTACCCAGTGTAAAATATCTCTCCTTGTAATATAAATGACAGCAATGAACGCAAGCGCAAACGGAGATAGCTGTTCCAAAATCATCGCACGACCGAGTAAGAAAGCCATCACGATGAGCAGTAAAGACCACTTCTTAGCTACAAAGGCTTGTACGAATCGATTTTCTACGGCAGCGCTATGTGCGCCTGTTTTCGCTTTCTGCCACAATCCCGACCAACCGCCACCAATCACTGTGCCTAAGCTTCTTCTCTGCATGTTTTCGAACACCATCCATTCATTCCTTATTTGTTTCTCTAGTATAGAGACAATCTAGCAGAAAGTTTGTCAGAATGAGTTGATAGATTCAAAGAAATTTCCGACAAGCCGCGTTCGCCTTGTCACCATGCCTCAGCCCTTGCCTAGTCTCGTTTTACCATATCGAAAACGTTTCCAAAAGTCTGATTGCCTCGAACTTTCGCCCTGCGTATGAGGGAGATACCCGTAATTCCATGTCGATTGTTCTTTACGTTATTTTAACTATTTGATGATTGGACAAAAAAAAACCACACCCGCCTAAGCGAATGTAGTTCGTTATTGCATCTATTAGTCTCTTCTTCCGCCTCGGCCACCGCGTTTGGACTCAGTGTTCTTTTTCAAAGACGAAATCCGCTCTTCACTATCTTTAAGGAACCGAGATACTTTATCTTCGAACGAAAACGGTCTAGCTCCGCCTTGCTGCTTGTTAAAGCCGCCGCGACCACCACCACCACCGCCTCGATTGAAGCCACCGCCGCCACCTGGACGACCGCCACCACCACCGGGACCACCGCTTGGAGGACCACTACGTTCTCCGCCGCTACTTGGACGACCACCTTGGTAGCCTCCTGGACGATCTCCACTTGGACGTCCTTGATAGCTGCTGCCACCTGTACGTTCAGGACGAGCTGGTCTTTCCTCAACTGGCTTGTCAACCGTCTGCTTGATCGACAGTCCGATCTTGCCATCCTTGTCCACGTTAATCACTTTGACCAATACTTTGTCTTCCAGCTTTAAATGGTCATTAACGTCTTTCACATAATTGTCCGCGATCTCCGAAATGTGAACAAGACCGGTAACTCCTTCAGCAAGCTCGACGAATGCTCCAAAGTGAGTAATCCCCGTCACTCTACCCTCTAACTTGGTGCCAACTTCAATTGCCATAAAGTAAAATGTTCCTCCCTTAAAATGTTGAAAACACTGGCTACGCCGATTATAACCGATGCAGAAACCACGGTCAACACGGCAACAGCCTCTTCTTCTTGTTGATTTTTATTGCGACTTTGAGACACTCAGTGGCGTCTCTCCGGTTTTACTATAATGAAAATCTCGACGAATAATTTGATCCAAATATTCGTCATTATGAAGTCGAGCGATTTCTTTCGTAGTTTGCTCTTTGAGTTTTTTCGACTCAACAAGCTGTTGCTCCATATTCGCTACGACACTACTCTTCTCTTGCAGCTTAGCGAACTGCCCCCAAATGTTCACAGCAGCCCAGCTCATAAAACATAGGACAAAAATCATTAGAAAACGCAGTCTTCGTTTCGAGCCTACACTGTTGCTGCGCTTGGATGGAACGGTTGCTTTAGCATGCATGAATAGGAATGCCTCCTACTTTGAGAATAACCTGCGAAAGATTAATATGATATTACCCTTAAGTTTCTTCAACCAAACAGGGATAACAAAATATTTATGCACAGGCCGAGTCATCCAAAGGAGTAATCTCCACACAGGATAAAGCAATTGTAGCACAATTCTATAAAGGAATATAGCTACAGCTAGTAAAAAGCCTAAAATAATCACAGTTAGACGATATAAGCCAATAATCGGTTTAATCAGGATAATTTCGACAGTTTTAGCAATGAAACGGTAGATAGCAATTGTAATTCGGATGAGAAGCAATGTAAGCCGGATGACCCAAGTGCTGAGGAAGGCGAAATAAAAACAAATGCCAATCCCCATCCCCAGAAAAATAAATACACGAACTTGTCCTTCATTACTGTAAATGAGCAGACGGAACACGAGGATTGTCGCCACAATCCAAAAAACCATATCAATGAACGGAATCGTCCATCGCGGCAGTCTCAGCTTGCCAGAGAGCACACGAAACACATCGAAGATCGCACCTATGGCGATTCCGCTCAGGAACATCATGAAGATCGTATGGAACTGAACGTTCAGGGTCACTTGAATAACTTACCAAGGAACCCCTTGGATTTCTCCTGGGTATTTCCGTCCACATAAGCTAATTCGTGAATGATTCCTTCTATGGCGACCAAACCTTGTTCCAAACTTAAGTTCTTGATGTGCAAATTCTGTCCTTTAATCATCAAGTAGCCCATTTCCGTTTCAAGGAGGAACTCTTCACTGTCAAAGCTTTCTACGTTCAAAACTCCGGAGATCTCCAAGAGCTTGCGATTCAGCATTTTAATTTCTTGCCGCTTATTCGTGTTTTTCACGGGTTCAATCATGGCCTGTACCCCTCCTTCATCTATCATTACGATATGGGAGGATGTCCTATTTTAGAACCATGTACAGCTGTCATTCAAATATAAAAATAGCCCAAGACCCCTATTCAGGAATCTCAGGCTATTTCACAACTTGCAGGGTTATTCGGATTGAAAAGCTTCTTCCTTCAACAGCGTGTACATCTGAGCAGCGTCTTCCTTGCGGGTTGACTCCGACAGAACTTCCACTCGAATCGTCACCTTTTTCTGACCGAATTGAATAGAGAGCTCATCTCCGACTTTCACGTGTGTACTCGCTTTGGCGTCTCTACCGTTAATCCAGACACGCCCTTGATCGGACACATCCTTCGCCACGGTGCGACGTTTAATGAGACGAGATACTTTGAGAAACTTATCGATACGCATTATTTTACAGCGTCTTTAAGCTTGTTGCCCGCTTTGAAAGCAGGAACGTTGGATTCCGCGATCACGATTGGGTTGCCTGTTTGCGGGTTACGGCCTGTACGACCAGAACGTTTGCGAGTTTCGAAAGTTCCGAAACCGATTAATTGAACTTTATCTCCGGATGAAAGAGCGTCGGTTACTTCACCAAGGAATCCGTTAAGTACAACTTCAACGTCTTTCTTAGTAAGTCCGCTTTTTTCTGCAATGTTGTTGATCAAATCTGTTTTGTTCATGTGGTTTCTTTACCTCCCAAAAATGTTTGAAGATCTAGTCTTCTACTATGTACCCATTTTGCAAAGCTGAGAGAATTTGAACAAAGTTCAAAGATCCCTATATTATATTTCCATATTCAACCTTACACCAAATTTAGTATTCTGCTTTTTTCGGCAAAATCCTTCTATCCCCGATCAAGTTTTGCAACTTTTTTTGCTTCCTGCCATAAATTTTCCATCTCTGATAATTCAGTTTGTTCAAAAGAAAGCCCTCTTAAACGTATTTGATCTTCGATATACGAAAATCTTTGGACGAATTTGCGGTTCGTCTGCGCGATCGCCTCTTCCGGATCAACCTTCAGGAATCTAGCGACATTGACGATGGAGAAAAGGACGTCGCCCAACTCCTCGAGCCGATCTTGAGCCCCTACCTCGGATGGATTAGCGATGGCTTCACGAAGCTCAGTTAACTCTTCTTCCACCTTATTCAGGACATCTTCCAGCTCTGACCAGTCAAAACCAACTGTCGCTGCCTTCTTCTGCAGCTTTAGCGCCTTCATAAGGCCTGGCAGCTCGCGTGGCACACCATCCAGTACGGATTGCTTCGTGACATCAATACCCTTCTTACGCTTCTCTTCCGCCTTCATGGCATTCCAGTTCACAAGAGCTTCGTCTGCATCCTCAGCCTTGTTCTCACCGAATACATGGGGGTGACGGCGGATGAGTTTCTCATTCAACGCGGCAATGACATCATAAACGGTGAACGCGCCAATTTCCTCTTCCATCTGTGCATGCAGCATCACTTGTAAAAGCAGATCGCCGAGCTCTTCACACATGTGCTCCGGATCGTCTTCGTCAATTGTTTCAAGAACCTCGTACGCTTCTTCGATGAGATTTTTGCGAAGGCTGGCGTGCGTCTGCTCTCGATCCCAGGGGCATCCTTCCGGGCTGCGCAGGATTTGAACAATTTCATGCAATCGGCCAAAAGTACGATAATAATCTTCATCCTTTTCACTCTTCGGTACCCAGACAAGGGAAAGATTGCCGTATCCCTTCACATGATCGAGCTCATGCAGGGGTACTTCGATAATCTGTTCCTCTCCTGCCACACCCAAGGAATGACCAACGATAACACGGTAATCATCCGAATAAGTATCCATGAGGCTAATCTTAAGATCTGATGCCGTAAGGCTATCATACACTTGTCCAATAACAGTGTGAAGCTGCGGATTAAGAGTATAACGGCTCAGGCTGGTCGCGTCAAGCAATTGAAATCCATCAATCGGGTCAAAACCAAAACGTAGAAACGCTTGATCCAGAAAGCTCTCCCCGCCGATGATTTGGAGCGAGATGCCCTCGGATGGACAGCGTTGTTTCAGAAGCTGTACCGTGTATTCCGCCACCATCGGATGGCCTGGCACTGCATAAATAACCTCCGAAGATTGCGTCTTGGCCGATTGAATGAGCGCCTCTGCGATCGATTCGTACACTTGTTCGAATGTTTGGTGCGCTAGGTAATTCTCGTCGAATGTTTGGTAAGGAATCTGGTTCTTATCCAGCATCTGAACCATCGGATGATCTTTCGTTCGCAGGTATAGCACGGCTTGCTCCTTGGCAGCCAGCTGCAGCTTTTTCCAGACACCTAGTGTGAGCTGGTCTTCGTCTCCCGTTCCGAGTCCGAGAACGGTTATTTGCGGGTTGGTCGTTGACATGTAGGAAACACCTCCTGATTGTTGGTTAACTGCTATGTGTAAGGATGGGTTTTAAGGATTATGCAAAAGTTCATTTGCTGCAGATAGTGCAGGTAATCTGAGCAAACAACCCATATCCAGCAAGTTTTTCTGCAATATGTGCAGCTAATTTAGAGAAAATCAGCCGATTCGGCTGTTTGTAATGAAAATTAACTGTAGGAAATGCAGCTAATGGATGGAAATACAGGAGTTGGCGTTAATTTTGCTGTAGTTTTTGCAGCTAATTAATCATAAAGGAACCATTAGCCATTAACCACAAGGGCACCATTAGCCTCGGTCGCGGGGGCCGGAGGATGCCTTCTCCGGCCATAGCTTCGCCAGGACCGGCGCCAGCTTCCGGTCCAGCTCCGGCATAAGCCGCAGCTCCTCGCGGCTTATGCTGCCGCTGCGCAGCAGCGCGAGCGCGTAGACGGCTGCGCCGCCGACTACGCTTATTACAGCGATTGCGCAAGCGCTCAATCGCTCAGGCACTGGCCATGCCGCTACAGCGGGCATGGCAAGCAGCTGCAGCGCTGCGAGGCAGCCGCCCATCAGCCCCACGCCCAGCGCGGGACTGACGGCGTACGGCCGCAGCGCGAAGCGCGCCCCGGTGCAGCGGCGCAGCTGCACCAGATTCAGCCCCGCCGCAGCGGCATAGGCGATCACCGCGCTCAGCGCGGCGCCGTCGATGCCCCAGCGGGGCATGAGCACCACGTTGCCGAGTGCTTTCAGCACGATGGCAACGAGCAGGGCCTTCACCGGCGTGCGGATCGCGCCGGCGCCCTGGAGAACGCTGGCCGAGACAGCGTTCAGCGTACTAAATAAGGCTGTGAAGGCAAGCACGGCCATCGTCCAGCTGGCCTCATCACTTTTGTATAGCATCACGTTAATCGGCACTGCTGCAAAAGCAAGTCCGAACGAGGCTCCGAGCCCGATGAGCCAAGAGAGCCTTATCGCCATCTCAGCCCTAAAGCGGATGAGTTCGTCCTGCCTTCTTGCCTTGGCCTCTGCAAGAGCAGGTACTAGCACTGCTGACATAGAGGAAGCGATCATGACAACGAGCTGAACGAGAGGAAGCCCTCGGTTATAAAGCCCGAACTGCCGCATGGCCTCCCCCTCACTCCCATGCGCAGCCTCAAGAAGACGCGGCATTGTAAACGTATCGACAAGCGTGAGCAAAGGAACCACGATAGCACCCAAACAAACAGGAATCGCATAAGCGGTAATCCGTTTCGCCCACTCCCAGGAGGAGAATTTCTTCGGCGGCAGAATACCTTCCTTGACCCTTCCATCATTCACTCCCTGCTCCCGATCCCATTCCCGCTCCTGTCTCATCGCCTTCCGCCAATAAACATACATCACGATCAGCCCAGCCGCAGCACCTGTCACGGAGCCAAACGTAGCCCCTGCAGCTATCCACTCCTCGTCATAAGCTAAGGCCACCATATAGAGCAGCAGCGCGACCATGGTGATCACTCTTATAAGCTGCTCAATCACTTGTGAAACAGCCGTCGGCACCATATTCTGATACCCTTGGAAATAACCGCGCAGGACAGCAAGCATCGGGGATAGCAGCAGCGCGAAGGATACGCTTCGGATCGCCCTTTCTGTCTGGCTAATTCCAATCCAGCTGGCAATTTCACTTGCTCCGAAGTACAACAAAACAAATAATACAAAACCGGAACTTATTAATATCGCTGTGGAGACACGGACAATTCGTTTAGCCCCTTGATGATCACCATCCATAGCTCGTTCGGCTACGAACTTGGATACTGCTACCGGAAATCCGGCTGTAGCCGCAAACAAAATCAGAATATAGAGCGGATAAACCGCATTATAAATACCAAAAGCTGAATCACCGGCTACATTTTGCAGCGGAATCTTCTGCAGTGTTCCCAATAGTTTAGAGAGAATAGCGGCAGCCCCAAGGAGAGCAGCACCTCTTAATAGCTTGGCACCCTGTTTACCGACATTCCTCTGGAGCCCCTCTTTATAACCTTGATGCCCATTGTCGGTGTCCCCCATCTTACTTCTCCTCTACCCTGACTTCACGCATATAGACATATTATAACGAAATCAGTCATGGCAGACAAAAAAAGCTTCACTTACAGATGCGGGGGCATCTCGGTAAGGAAGCCTTTATGTCTTATTTTTCTTTCATTGCTCCATCTGCTTTGCCAAAAATCCAGCCGCTGTCTCTACCATCTTAACTTCCATATTCCCCATTTTCACATTCTCATCTTTGGAGAGCAAAATGACACATCCAATAGGGTCGCCACCGGCTACAATCGGAGCGGCAACGAAAGAAGTAAATGTTTCACTTGTATCCTTGATGAGCTCAAATTGACCACTGCCGCTTTCCAGAATCGCTTTGCGATTTTCCATACAGGATTCAACGATCGATCCAACCGACTTTTCGAAATAGTCCTTTTTGGACCCCCCAGCCATCGCAATAATGTTATCTCGATCTGAGATCAGGGCCACATGATTCGTGCTTTCAAATAACGATTCCGCATACTCCTTGGCAAAATCACCAAGTTCACCAATAGGTGAATACTTCTTAAGAATCACTTCACCATCTCGATCCACGAAAATTTCCAAAGGGTCACCTTCGCGAATGCGTAGTGTGCGTCGTATTTCCTTGGGAATAACAACTCTCCCTAAATCATCTATCCGACGGACAATTCCAGTTGCTTTCATACCTCTAGATGCCTCACTTTCCGCTCAGTAATTAGATACGACAGGAGCATGAAATCTTGTATGCTAGATCGGGATTTGGTGGGAACTCGAATTCTATCCATAGTATTCTTCACTTCCCATTCTTCTATGCAGACGCTTTTACTACGGAATTTACTTTATTTAGCTTTGCATCCTGCTGCGTTTATCATGTCCAAAAATAACAAATAAAAACAGGATGCCCGTTATCGGACATCCTGGTAAGTTCTTACTTTGCAGCTGGGCTTGCTGCTGGACTTGCAGCAGGAGCTGGGCTCGCTTCCGGTTTCGGAAGATTGTTGGTTTGAATCAAGTTCGGGTATTCTTTCTCTGCAAATTCAGACAGGGATTTCTCCGCAAGCTGAGATTTGATTTGTGTTTTGAGTGTATCATCCAGTGGCTTCGTGCTTCTGGACTCCACTTTCATCACGTGGTAACCGAAAGAGGATTCAACAGGATCACTGATTGTGTTCAAAGGAAGCGTACTTGCTGCTTGTTTGAATTCAGGCACCCATTGATTGATGTCTGCATCTTTATACGTACCGCCAGCGTCTTTGGAACCTGGATCGTCGGAGAATTCTTTCGCAAGTGCTGCGAAATCGCCGCCTTTATCCAGTTTCCCTTTCACTTCTTTGGCTCTTGCCAAAGCTTCTTCTTTAGTACGCAAATCTTTTTGTGTGGCTGCATCCTTCAAGGAGATCAGAATGTGGCTAACTGTTGCAATATCAAAGGCATGAGTAGCTGCTTGTTCTTTGTAGGCATCCTGAACAGCTTGATCGCTAATTTTACTTTCCATGCTGCCCATCGTGTAGAAGCTCATTTTCATTAATGACTCGATATCCTTAAGCTCGATGCCATTGTCTTTTAACTGCTTGTCCATTCCGCCTTCTTGCTTACCGAAGTAATCAGTGATGGCTTTCATTTGCTCTGTCACTTGTTTATCAGCATCAGCTTTCACTTTATCGTCAGCTTTGGCTGATAGAACACGGAAAGTAACCATTTGTTTCAACATATCTTGTTGAAAAGCTGGGTCTGTCATGAATTGCGCCAGCTGCGGTGAAAACATTTTGTTCACATTGATGAAAGAGTCAAACTCGCCGCGTGTAATTTTACCGCCTTCTTTATACGTTGCAATCACGTCACTCGGGTTACCTGTAGCCGCTGCAGTAGAGGCAGGTGAAGGTGAAGCTGTTGCTGCACCTTCCTTTTTACTTCCACATGCACTTAGCACTGAAAATGCAAGGAGCAATGCTACCATGCTTAAAATCCATTTTTTCGAAAAACGTCGTTGTTTACTAGTATCATTTGGCAACATCCTGTAATTCCCCTTTCGTTTTCAGAACATCCTTATATTGTACCAGAAACTTCTCCACCAATTCGATGGAAGCTTCTGGTTTCATGCCTTTACATCGAATAACGATATGAAGCTGAGGGTCCGCGTTCAACTTGATTCGACCATCAAAGCCTTTGGACAATGCGATAAGCTTCTGTCCTTCCAGCCTGCCATTCTGGTCAATATGCACCTTGATTAGGTAATCATCCCCTTTTTGGCTGATCGTTTCTATCCGGTACTCCGAACCGTATGCTTTCAAACGAGCCACTGACAGTAAGTTGAACACGGCCTGCGGCAGATCGCCGAAGCGATCAACAAGCTCATCATGCAGATCCGCGGCTTCTTCCAACGTTCGAATGGCGGCCACTTTTTTGTAGATTTCGATTTTTTGCATGCTGTCGTAGATGTAGTCGGATGGTAAGTACGCATCCAATTGTATATCGATGGAAGTATTCCACTCCGGTTCCGGAATGACCGCTTCCCCATCTATTTCTAGTTTCAGCTTTGCAATTTCTTCCGCTAGCATTTGGGAGTATAAATCAAATCCGACAGATGCAATGAAACCATGCTGCTCTGCGCCAAGCAAATTACCAGCACCACGAATAGATAAATCCCTCATCGCAATTTTAAAGCCTGATCCAAGTTCTGTAAACTCTTTAATCGCTTGAAGGCGTTTCTCGGCCACTTCCGTGAGCACTTTATCACGCTGATACGTGAAATAGGCATACGCTACGCGATTAGATCGTCCTACACGTCCACGCAGCTGATACAGCTGGGACAGCCCCATTTTATCCGCATCGTGAACAATCAGTGTGTTTACATTCGGAATATCGACACCGGTCTCGATAATACTGGTGCTTACCAGCACATCGTATTCCCCATCGAGGAAATCAAGGATCGTCTTCTCCAGCTCTTGCTCACCCATTTGTCCATGTGCCACAGTAACGCGGGCATCCGGAATCATCATGGAGATCTGATCAGCGATCTGAGTGATACCTTGTACACGGTTATATAAATAGTACACTTGACCTTCACGCGCTAATTCCCGCTCAATCGCTTCTCGAACAAGCGTTGGTCCGTACTCGACCACATAGGTCTGGACAGGAAAACGATTTTCCGGCGGAGTCTCGATGACCGATAAATCACGAACACCTAACATGGACATGTGTAAAGTTCTCGGAATCGGTGTTGCCGTCAGGGTTAGCACGTCCACATTCGTCTTGAGCCGCTTCAGCTTTTCTTTGTGGGACACGCCAAAACGCTGCTCCTCATCGACTATCAGCAAACCAAGATCTTTGAACTGCACGTCCTGCGACAATAGCCGGTGAGTACCAATAACGACGTCAACCGTCCCTTTCTTGACACCTTTCATAACTTCGGTCTGCTCTTTCTTGGAGCGGAAACGACTTAATACTTTTACGTTAAAAGGATAGCCTGAGAACCGTTCACGGAATGTTTCGTAATGCTGCTGAGCCAAAATCGTCGTCGGCACCAACACAGCAACCTGTTTGCCGTCGATCGCTGCCTTGAAGGCTGCGCGTACCGCAACTTCCGTCTTCCCATAGCCCACGTCGCCGCAAAGCAAACGGTCCATCGGACGCGCTTTCTCCATGTCTCCCTTAATTTCTTCGATCGCGCGAAGCTGATCCCGCGTTTCATCGTAAGGGAACATTGCTTCGAATTCGTTTTGATAGGAGCTGTCTTTACTAAATCCGTAGCCAGTTGCAGCTTGACGCTCTGCATAGAGCTTGATCAGCTCATCGGCAATATCCTTAACGGATGCTCGCGCCTTGCTCTTCACTCTAGCCCAGTCAGCGCCTCCGAGCTTATAAACCTTCGGTTCCTTCTCTTCGGAACCTACATATTTCTGGATCAAATCAATTTGATCAATCGGTACAGACAGCTTATCGCCGCCAGCATACATGATGTGGAGGTAATCCTTATGAATACCGCCCACTTCCAAGGTGCCGATCCCAACATACTTCCCGATCCCATGATTCACGTGAACAACATAGTCGCCAACCTTAAGCTCTTGATAGCTTTTGATACGCTCAGCGTTCTCCAGCTTCTTCTCGACCTTACGTGCTTTACGCTGTTTCTGTGTGAAGATCTCGCCTTCTGTGATGACAACCAAATGGATCGAAGGCATTTCAAACCCCGTCTGCAGATTCCCATCTACAATTTCGGGGACGTCAATTTGGTAGTCCTGCAGCACCCGCCGAACACGTTCAGCACGGTCCTCCCCGTTCGCAAGCAAAATGACATTGCTTCCATTTTTCTTCCAGCGTTCCATCTCCGCTTTGAGGAGATTCATTTGTCCATGGAAGTTTTGCATGACGCGGCAAACGAAGTTTACGATATTTTGTGGTTGAATCCCTGCCACTTGGCGCAGGAATAGCGATACATATAATGTCGGGAAAGGCCTGCGATGCAGCAGAGTTTCATACGATTTGGACAGCACAAAAGCCGGCAAGCTCTTCCCCTCTGTCAGCGCATGCATCATCCACTCTGCCTCGTCGCGTTCCAGCTGCTTTGCTGTCTCCAGCAATCGAGCCGGTTCGTCGATGATTAGCACGGTATCCTTAGGCATGTAGTCCATGAGGGTCTGTCTTTCCGTATATAAAAGCGAAATATATTTATAAATACCAGGAAACGTCTGCCCTTCACGAAGCAGTTCAATATCATGTCCGATGCCTTCAAGCAGCTTGTCTTTGGCTGATCGGTCCGTCATTTTCTCCAGCTGCGCTTGAAGCAGCTCATAAGCATGCTGCGCGGCTGATTGTAACCGCTTTCTATCCGCTTGAATCTCGCGGCAAGGGGGAATCGTTATCGCGTTTAATTTATCAATTGAACGCTGATCACTTACATCAAAAGTACGAATAGAATCAACTTCGACATCGAACAGCTCAATCCGAATGGCATTCTCCGATGTTAGCGGAAATAAATCCAGAATTCCGCCGCGTACGCTCATTTCACCTTTGGTCTCAACCCGCTCCACGCGTTCGTAACCCAGGCTGGATAAAGCGCCTAAGAGCTCATCCAATTGCACAGTATCCCCTACGTTGACCGTAACGCGGGATTCCTCAAATACTTGCTTGAGCGGAAGCAGTCGACGCACTCCAGCAAAAGGCGCAATCACAACTCCACGGAAACCGCCAGCTAACTTGGTGAGAACGTCAATACGCTGCGCTAGCATCTCAGGGCTGGAAGCCGCTTCTTCTGTCGTTAGAAGTTCTTGAGATGGGTAGAGCAGCACTTCATCTGGTGATAGACATTCTAGTAAATCCTCCGCTATTTTCTGAGCGGCGAACATATTGTGAGTAACAATGAACAGCGGGCGCGCTAACTCTCGCGCAAGAGTGGCAATCATCACCTGCCTGGAGGAACCGGTAAGTCCGGCAACGAGCTGCTCTTTCATTTCGGACCTGAGGCCTGTCACGATCGTTTGAAAGTCGCTATCCGTAGAAAAAGCTTGAATTAAAGCTTGCAAACAAGTACACTCCCCTCACAAAAAGAAGCCTCGGCACACTTGCCTCGGCTATTAACTCTTTATCTTCATCAATTTTACTGCAACGGACTTGCCAGCAGGGACAGTTCTGGGTTTGCATCTAGCGCCTCACGACAGTAGTCGCAAACGACCCTTACCGTAACATCTCCATTCGTGTTATACGATATTATATCTCTACGCTCATCGGGGGTCAAGAAATGGAAGCCTAACTGCTGCTCCGTGATCGAATTCTGATTAATTTCCCCGACAAAGGTATGACAATGTCTGCAAATATACTTAATCATATATGTATGCCTCCTTCGACTATTCGATTACATCCTAGTATGACCATTCTTCGGAGAAATTAGCCGAATGTGCTATTGTCATTTTCGAATAGAGAACTTGCATACAATGAGTCTGAAGCGGATGGCTTCACTTATTTATTGAACTTCGCCATCGTCTTTTCGAATGACTCACTCAGACTGAACAGCATGGCTTCGCAGGTAAGGTCCAGTACTTCATCTATCGACTTCATCTCGTCTTTGGAAAAGTTAGATAAGACATAATCGGCAATATTATAGCCGGGCGCAGGCCTGTTCACACCCACACGAATTCGGTTGAAGCTTTGCGTTCCAGCGTGCTGAATAATGGATTTAATCCCATTGTGACCACCAGAGCTGCCTTGATACCGGAGTCGAATTTGACCGAATGGAGTATCCATATCATCATAAACAATCGTAACGTCTTCCAGTTTTGCTTTATAAAAGTCCAAGAACGCTCGCATGGATTCGCCCGAAAGATTCATATAAGTCATCGGTTTAAGTAAATAAACCTTCGTACCATTCACTACCCCTTCACCTAGAAGCCCCTTACCTTTATTTTGAAAAGAAGTAATACCCCATTTGGCAGCAAAACGGTCAATGGCCATGAAACCAACATTGTGTCGATTCATCTCATATTGTTTTCCCGGATTACCCAGTCCAATAAAACATTTCATCTTCTTCTAAATCCTCCTAAAATTAAACTAAAAAATCCTTTGCGGAACCATCATCTAGAGGTTATTGTTTACCTATATGAAAAACTAACCATCAAATTTAAAGCTGTGGGTGATTCAGTCATATGTATTTAAATGGTCAACAGCTTACAACCGATCTTCATTTTCAAGATCATGCTGAATCCTGTATTCCCGTCCAAGTATACTATCAAAATGTACATAAGGATATAGGCTTCATTGAAATCTATACCTTGTATTTTATCAAAGTAAATAATACATTCTACAACCGCAATACTCACGTTTTTCTTTCGCGACCCGGATATTAAGCGCTTACATCACAACGATTAAGGATACCCTCCACATATCGTTGAGGGTTCCTTGTTGTTCGTTTGGACTATACCGGCTGTCCTTCAGTCGCAGCCTCGTTCGATGTTTCCGCTTGTCCAACCTTCTCTTCATTATTTGCTGGCTCTTCGACAGCAGTCTCTTTCTGAGGCGCAAGAACCGTGAGAATTAAATCATTAGACTCAGACTTCACTTCAATCCCCGCTGGGATAGTGAGTTGGTTTACTAATAAGTTATCTCCGAGCCCGATATTCGAAATGTCCACCTTGATCGAACTTGGTATCTGATTAGGCAGACATCGAATCTCCAGCTCATGCATTTGAATTTGAACAATACCGCCTTCTTTGGCCCCTTCTGCTTCACCGATAAATTCCAAGCTGACAATCGTTTTAACAGGCTCATCCATATTAATTTGATGAAAATCGATATGGAGCAGCCGCTCCCGTTTTAGTTTGTCCCGTTGGATCTCGTTGATCATCACGGGTTGCTTGCCACTGCCGTCTGGCATTTCCAAATCAATAATAGCATGAGGATTTTGGCGTAACAGCGCTATTAATTCTTTCTGATCAACTGTAATGACCGCAGAGCCCACCTTTTCGCCATATACAACTGCAGGCACTCTACCTTGGATACGCAGTTGTTTAATATCTGATTTCGTTGTTTCTTTGCGGGATTCCGCTTTTAATGAAAATGCCATAAGAAAAAGAACCTCCTAAGAGTTTTGCTCAGCACGCTCGATTAATAAGCAATGCCAAGTGGGTAACAGCTAGTTCATAGCCTACCCAACCTCAAGAAGTTCCATCCAATTTCATCCTCACAAAGTGAGATTTACCGTTCCTAGATCGTGCATTTACTCTTTAGTCTCTTTGTTCTGTTTATTTTCCTTCTTCGCTTTTGCTCGCGCTCTAATTTTATCAGCATAGCCAGGCTTGTTGGATTGTCTCTCACGGGCAATCGCTAAATCGCCATCATCTACGGAATACGTAATTGTAGAGCCTGCAACAACATAAGCGCCCTTGCCAATTTTCACAGGAGCAATCAAATTCACATTACTTCCCACAAAGGCATCATCGCCAATTTCCGTTAAACTCTTATTGAATCCATCATAGTTCACGGTAATGGCGCCGCAGCCGATGTTTACATTCGTACCAACAACCGCATCCCCTACATAGCTTAAGTGAGAAACTTTCGACCCCTCACCCAGCGTGGCGTTCTTAATCTCAACAAAGTCGCCAATTTTCACTTGCTTCCCAATATTAGCGCCAGGTCTTAAATAAGCAAACGGCCCCACACTAGCCTCATTATCCACATAGGCATCCTGAAGGACGGATTGTTTAATCGTAACCTCATCCCTAACAGTCGAGTCAATAATTTCCGTTTGCGGTCCAATTATACATTGTTCCCCAATAACAGTGCGCCCCCGCAAAATAGTACCCGGCAGCAGTACGGTATCCATGCCGATAGTTACATCTTTTTCAATATACGTATTAGATGGATCTACAATCGTAACCCCGTTCAGCATGTGCTCACGGTTAATACGCGCTTTGAACAATCGCTCGGCCTCAGCAAGTGCCACACGATCGTTCACACCGATCGACTCTGCGCTGTCCTCCATGCAGTAGCCTTGAACAACTTCTCCTCCGCCTGTCAAAATCCCAATGACATCAGTCAAATAGTATTCATTTTGCGTATTATTGTTCGTAACCGACGCTAAGGCTTTGAATAGTTTCTGATTATCGAAAATATAAGTGCCTGTGTTGATCTCCTGAACAGCTGCTTCCTCGCTGCTGCAGTCCTTCTGCTCAACAATCCTTGCTACTCGGCCGTTTTCCCCGCGAATAATACGACCATAACCATGCGGCTCATCGAGTTTGGCTGTCAGAATTGTCGCAGACGCTCCAGAAAGCTCATGCAGCTCAATGGTGCTCATCAAGGTGGCTTCCGAAATCAACGGTGTATCGCCGCAAATGACAACAGTCATCCCTTCCTCTTCGCCTAGAGCATCCTTCGCTTGAAGAACAGCATGACCTGTTCCTAACTGCTGTTCCTGTAAAGCGTACTCCACTCGATCTCCCAGATGTCCCTTCACGGCTTCCGCCCCGAAACCAACGATGACGAGTGTCTTTGTTACTTCTATATGCTGCAGCGTGTCCACAACGTGTTCCACCATTGGCTTACCTACAACCGGATGAAGCACCTTGTACAGCTTCGATTTCATGCGTTTTCCTTGTCCTGCGGCCAGTACGATCCCCATGAGTTTCAACTAACATCCAACCCCTTTAATATAAATAGTTACAGACTACTATATGTATAATCGATGAGTTCTCCACCAAATATAGCATCAATACCACCCAAAAGAAAAGAGAGCCCAAGGGCTCTCTCAATAATCTGAATTATGCGCCTTCTTCTATTACCTCTTCTTCTACAGCCGCGCGATCGTATTCAGCTAGTACGGCCGCTTGAATTTTCTCGCGTGTTGTGGAAGAAATCGGATGAGCGATATCACGGAATTCACCATCCGGTGTTCGTTTGCTTGGCATAGCCACGAACATCCCATTATTACCGTCGATGACACGTATGTCGTGAACGACGAACTCGTTATCAATGGTAATGGAAGCAATCGCCTTCATCCTCCCCTCGGAGTTGACCCGGCGGAGTCTTACATCTGTAATTTGCACTTGTGTTCACCACCTTTTTCCATCTCTGAGACTTGGGTGTAATATTCCACATCGTCGTGCAAATTCCTTCTTCTTTTTTTGAAATTTTCGATAATTTTATACAATCTTAATGTTACTGTTAAATTTCGACAGAAATCACAGCAATTAACTCAATTTCGACAAAAACATCACGGGGTAATCTGGCCACTTCGACAGTGGATCTAGCCGGTTTATGGTCTCCGAAGTACGATCCATAAATTTCATTCAGCTCTGCAAACTGATTCATATCCTTCAAAAAAACCGTTGCTTTCACAACTTGATCAAATGATGAACCTGCTGCTTCAAGCACACCCTTCAAATTCGCGAACACTTGATGGGCTTGTTCCTTAATTCCACCCTGTACAATCTGACCATCTAAGCCAAGTGGAATTTGTCCAGAAGTAAAGAGAAGGTTACCTAGCTTTACCGCTTGCGAGTAAGGTCCGATAGCAGCAGGTGCTGCTGTTGTTGAAATAAGCTCCATCGTTTTACGAATCTCCTTTTTTATTATCAAAATAGTTGCCTGGCTCTACAGTGATTTGTTTCGTCTTGGAATCTACGCCGTATAACCGTGCAAGCGATACGTAGTGATCGACTAAATGCTCTTCAACCTCACAAGACTCCATAAATACACCAACCCCTTGAACCGAGGCTTTGAATTCCGCTAACAAATCCATCATACCGTGAATCGTACCGCCAACATGCATGAAATCATCAATGATAAGCACCTTCGATTCTTCTTTCAAAGCACGTCTCGCGAGTGACATCGTCTGGATCCGTTTGTTGGAACCTGAAACATAGTTGATGCTAACCGCTGATCCTTCCGTTACTCGACTATCCCTGCGGACAATCACAACGGGCAGATTCATATAAGTTGCCGTCGCATAAGCGAGTGGAATGCCTTTCGTTTCTACCGTCATAATCACATCAATATCACGGCCAGCGAAAGCGGATGCAAACGTCTTGCCAATTTCATTCAAATATTGGGGCTGCCCCATAATATCTGACATATACAAATAACCGCCTGGAAGAATCCGTTCTGGCTGCTGCAGTTGTAAACAAAGGTTCTGTATAAATTTCAATGATACTTCCTTAGGCACCTTTGGTGAAAATTTCACACCTCCAGCAGCACCCGCAAGCGTATTCAGCTCACCAAGTCCCTCTTCTTCAAATACTTCCTTGATGATCGCTAAATCTTCACTAATGGAGGATTTAGCAGAGTTGTAACGCTCGGCAAAAGTCGTTAAAGGGATTAACGAATGGGGGCGAAATAACAAATATTGCGTCATTTCCACCAGCCTAGCGCTCCTTTTCAACTTTTTCATCGCACTACCCCCAAAAATCCGAATATTATAATGAAAATATACCATTTTTATACGTATTTATTCAAGCTTCTCATGAAAATTATATTAACATCAACTTAACATCAATCTAACACAGTTTATGAAAGTGGTGAGCCTTAGTCAAACCCCTATTCAATGAAAAAGAGCCCTTCGCGGGCCCTGCAACCGTCCTACTTCATCTACGTCAACATCCGCACTGCGTAAACATCCTTACAAAATCCACGCAGCCCGTTATAAATCCGGGGCACCTTCGCTTCCTTGGATACGAGACCGAATACCGTCGGCCCGCTTCCTGACATCAACACACCATCTGCACCAAGCCTCTGCATGCATTCTTTGAGATGTCTCACCTCGGGATAAAGGTCCAACGTCACTTCCTCAAGCACATTGCCGAGGCTTCCGCAAAGCTGATCGAATCGCTTCTCCCGAATCGCGTTTAGCACACCTTCAGTCGAAGGATGATGCTTAATCTCGCGCGCATTCAACTTCCCATAAATCTCCGATGTGGACACATTAATGGGCGGCTTCGCTAGTACGACCCAACACTGAGGCGGCGAAACGATCGGTTCCAGCTTCTCTCCACGTCCTCTAGCGACAGCCGTCCCTCCCGTTACACAGAAAGGTACATCCGAGCCAAGCTCCGCTCCAAGCACCTGCAGGTCTTCCATAGGGATGTTTAAGTTCCAAAGCCGATTTAAACCTCTAAGCGTCGCTGCCGCATCGCTGCTGCCCCCCGCTAGACCCGCTGCAACGGGGATCTGCTTGTCCAAATGGATGTATACGCCCTGTTTGACGTCGTATCGATCCTTAATAAGGCGTGCCGCCTGAAAGGCTAAGTTCTTTTCATCCAGCGGAATATACCCCGCCTGACTGGATATGATGATGGTGTCACGCGAGAGCTCCTGCATTTCGATCCGATCTGCTAGATCTACCATCGTCATGACCATCTCAACTTCATGGTAACCGTCTGATCTTTTATGTAAAACATCAAGGGATAAATTGATTTTAGCCGGTGCTTTTTCAAAAATCTTCATCAGATCACCTTCTTTTGCTCGTTTGCCGTTAAAATATTATAACAAAAGCGCAAAAAAAAAGCTAAAGCATTCGCTTTAGCTGTTGTAGGGACGCTGTTCCGCTTGCGTTGTCTGCTGCGATCCAGCAATTATTTGATTTAAAACCGCCGCATTAGGCTGTATTGGATTAGAAGATCTATAGGTATTTACATTGGTCGTATTCGGCATGTAGGCAGCAGGTGTATAGGAAGATTGCGTTTGCTGCGATCGGCTGTATACGTTCTGATTAAAGCTCGATTGAGGCTGCGAATAGGTTTGTTGGGAAGATACAGATTGATAGGTGGACTGATTATAATTCGACGGAGTGTAGCTAGATGGATTGGAAGTAGGTTGACTGTAGTTAGTTTGATTGAGGTTAGGCTGACTGTACGTTGATTGCGTCGTTGAATGCATCTGATTGATTGTAGAAGCCCCAGGGCTATACTGTTTCACCAGCTGTTCCTGGGCAATTTGGATCGCCCGCTTCACCATGTTCCCTGCATCCTTCGTTCGAATGCCCTCCCAGCCCTCACGCTGCACCACATCATAAAACCCTAGATCTTTGGCTAATTCATATTTAAAGCTTTCAGACATGATCCCTCTTCTGCGACTCATATTTGGAACCTCCTTAGAGTTTTGCTATAGTATGCCCAACCCGATAAGGTCCATTCAAATGCAAAAACAGACCCTCTGGGTCTGCTCATATAGGAATGCATTAAGCTAATGTTGGATGTAGGTGATACGAACCTGACCATCGTCATTACACACGGTAACTTCAACGGATTCGGTAAGGATATCGGCGTAGCTGTACGACACTCGTTTAAAGGCGTGGGATTCTTGATCTAATTTCACAATAAACACAGAAGGGTAGGTTTCTTCTAAAACACCAGAACGCTCGACAGTCTTACGACGGCCACCATTCGCTCTTAACATGATCTTCTGCCCAACGTGGGGCTCCAAACTGCGTTTGATCTCCAACAGCGCATTTTTTGCCATTGTCAACTACCACCTCTTTCCTAGTTAATTATAACCCATTCAGACAGGCATGTCAAACGCGGTCAAATATTATATCAGCACCACATTCCTGTTGTCAACGGCATTTTTGCTGAATTTTCGAAATCCCTCTCTTATAGGTTGTCTCCAAAGTTCGCAAATTATTCACACTTTTCCACTAAAAAAAGAACACTTACCTAGTCAGCCTCCTTCAAGGAGTCAAATGACAGGTAAGTGTTGCTACTGCATACCATATGTTTTGTCGGATCATGTTGTTTTTACATGTACCATAAGAATATTTAAACATGATCTTCCGATTGTTGAATCCCCGGAACCCCCATGCGATAGCTCCCTCTCGTCTCTACCCCACCCAACCCATCCAAACCTGTCACTGTCAAGTCAACGATATCAAGCATCGATATGGTATCCTTCACGGAAGTATACGACAGTTTAGCCGCGATACAAAGCGGATCTAAGGCGTGAATGAGGATACGAGCAGGAGAACTCGCAAAATTAGCACCAGCCCTAAGCAAGGCCTCAAAATGAGATTGACAAGCACCAGCCACGATAATCATGGAGTCCCGGTTTCGCTCATACTGCCTAGCGATCTGAACAGCATTTACGAAGTTTTGTGAATTCTTATAGCTGGCAAGGTTGCTTGGACCTCCACCTTTACGTTGTTTAAGTATTCCGTCATGACCGGTAACGACAACAATGTCCGGCTTAATTTGTGGAAGCAGCCTGTGAAGAGCATCCGCCATTTGTGCTTCAGGAATATAAAATCCCTCGGCAGGCACACGCAATTCCCCATAAATCTGCATACTTTTACGTAAGTAAGTAGGATCGCCATCTAAGTGCAGCACTTTGCCAGGCACTTCGAAGTAGGTTTTATTGGTATTTTGTTTATGGTTTATAGAGAGTTGGTTCTTCTCCTGCAGCTGCACCTGGGATACCGCCAGACGCCGGAGCGACTCCCGAAATTCGGGTGAGCTCGATCGCGGATGATCCATGACATCTGTCGGATTTGAAATGGTCAAATCAACTAACGGCGCATCTGCGAGCAGCCTATAATCTACACCACGCAGAATAGCCTTCAGCTGCTCTATGCGCTCAATCTTAAACATGACGTCGCCGCCATAGGATTTACGGGTAACAAAGTCTCCTTGCCTCATCGCACAAATCCCCTCCTAGGGGTATCCTATGGCGAAACTAGGCATTTGGTGCGGGTTATTTGCAGCCGTACGCGCGAAGAGCCGAAGACAAGCGCGCGAACTCTTCCATACTGAGCGTTTCGCCGCGACGCGAAGGCTCTATGTTAATGCCGAGCAGCAGCGCTTCCAGCTCAGGCTTGTTTTCTTTCGTGAAGAACCGCGCAGCTAGGTTATTGTAAAGGGTTTTGCGCCGCTGGACGAAGGACGCTTGGACGACGGCGAAGAAGAAGTCCACGTCCGCCACCTCAACCGGCGGAGTTTTGCGCACACGCAGCCGGATCACGGCGGAGTCGACGTTCGGCTGCGGCACGAAGACGGTGCGCGGCACGATCGTGACAAGCTCCGGCTCGCAGTGGAACTGCACGGCAATGCTGAGGCTGCCGTAATCTTTGGTGCCCGGGCGAGCCGCCATGCGGTCGGCCACTTCTTTTTGAATCATCACGACGATATTCTCCAAGGGAAGCTTCTCTTCGAGAAGCTTCATGATGATCGGCGTCGTGATGTAGTAAGGCAGGTTGGCGACGACACTGACGCCGTTCATGCCCTCGAAGTGCTGCCGGAACAATTCCGGCAGGTCGGTCTTCAAGATGTCCCCATGGACAACGGTAGCATGGGGATAGGGCTCTAGCGTCTCGTCCAGGATGGGCAGCAGACGCTGATCGATCTCGACGGCCAAGACGCGGCCAGCGAGCTTGGCCAGCTGCTGCGTGAGCGCCCCAATGCCGGGGCCGATCTCAAGCACAGCCTTGTTCGGTCCGAGCTCAGCGGCCATGACAATCTTGCTTAGGATATTTTGGTCAATCAGAAAGTTTTGACCCAAGCTCTTTTTGAGCACCAGACCATTTCTTTTAATAATTTGTTTCGTTTTACTTGGTGTAGCCACGTCATCTGCTGTTACAATCACTTCATTGTTGGGTACATTCATGATATAGACCTCATTATCTATAGGTTCTGGATTTCACATTCTTCATTTTCATTCAAATGCTCATTAAAACTCTGCACCAAATCTCATTCAATTATTTTCTAAGTGGCATCTTTCTGAAGACCGGTATGCATAGTCACGTAAGCTCGTGAGAGCTTCCTGTATGAGTACATACTTTCAGTTGGATAATGTTGCAGGAAATGCAACAATTGCTGCTCAAATCCCGTCTCTACTACTAGAATGTTGCATATTGTACAACTCTTGGGACTAAATACAGACTTTTCTCCACAAATGGGTCAAAAATGTTGTACGAATTACAACTTCAACTTGCAAAATAGCCATTTGGAATAGGATTTGTTGTAGAAACTACAACAACGGCAACATCCATTTTAATTATCAGCTTCCAAATACTCCAAAGCAGCCTCAAATTCCTCACGCGAGATCTGAAACATCGCACAACGCTTATAAAACTGCTTGCCATTGCAATAACCAATTCCTAACGCTTTACCCACGATCAGCCGGCGAGACGCCGCCTCAGCATGAACAATCAACCCTGCGGCCATGAGATCCTCCATGGTCAGCTGTGAGACAGCACCATCATATTCTGTCCGAAGACTCTGAAGAGCTTGACGGATCGTCTCAGGCGTCGCATTCTCAACGCCGATATCACCCTTGTACTCGGCCTGCTCCTGCGTAATGAAAGCATGCTTGCAGCCAGGCACCCTGGCTGCTACAATCTTCCGAATCCGTTCACCTGCGTGATCCGGATCCGTGAATATAATAACGCCTCTGCGCTGCTGTGCAAGTGCAATACGCTTTAGTACGGCTTGTCCGATCGCAGAGCCGCCTGTTTCAATCGTATCCGCCTCTACCGCTCGGCGAATAGCAGCTGTATCGTCTTTGCCTTCGACGACAATCACTTCTTTTATCATAAGCGGTTCCCTTCCCGGTACCAAGGATAAACGACTCCGTCGTCCTTCAGAGACGAGCGCGTTTGTCAAGGTTGATGCGGAGCTAAAGTATAGAACTTATACATTCTTATTCAACGCAGAAAAAGAAGAGGGGTCCCCTCTTCTTTCGCCCAGGTTGTTACCTGGCAACGTATATATGACATTCTTCCCGCTGAAACAGACGTTTACACGTTAATTTTCAGACGGCTTTTTTGGTCCTACCACATACACGGTGTACCCTTGTTTCGTTCCGAATTTATTGGCATAACCATGATCTTCAAAGTAGACATCAATCATTTGACCTTTCACACCGCTGCCAATATCTTCGGCACGGCGGAAGCCAATGCCCTCAATGTAAACCCACCATCCGAGCGGAATTACTTTGGGATCAACCGCTATTGTCCTGCCTTCTGACACGGTAGTCCCTGTATAGGTTTTACCAAAGCCAGGAGATCCTTCGGATTTACCTGTAGATGCCACGTCCGCCGAATAAGCAGTCAACTTCACATTCTTCAGGATTTGTTTATACCCAAACGTTACACCATTCTTCGAAACCTCATCCACACTAGGCGATGAAGACGAGAGAACAACAACAGGATTTTTCGTGCCCACAGACACGACTTTATTAATACTTTCCGTTTGTACTTCTTCACCCACAACTGCTTCCGCGACTAAAACACCATCTTCGAAAGTCTTTTCTTTCTTCTTCAAGAGTACGCCCTCTTTACCTTCTTGGACGACTTGCTCTTTGCCTTTGAGCAGCGATGCGTCGCTCTTCTTTTCCGTATCGAACGCAATCGGCTCAGTTACTTCCTCCGTCTCTTTTTTCACACGGACGATTTTGATTTCATCGCCCGAGCTCAGAGCGGCTGTCGGTTCGGGAGTTAATCGATCGTTCTCCCCAAGTGCAATATGTAAACGTTGCAATGCACTTTCTACCGTTCTTGCAGTTGTGTAAACAGTGGTGGTCTTTCCATCAGCAGTCAATTGAATCGGTGAGGCATGTTCGATGACAATTTTGTCTCCACCCTTGATTGTTGTCGTTGGCGCAGCAGAAATTTCATCGTGTTCACCAATCTTTATGGCTTGTTCATCCAGTAGGCGTTGCAGGACCCATTGCTTCGTATGCACAACGGTTTCTTGTCCATTCACAACCACGGATACGCTCTTGGTAGCCGTACCGTACAACAACACCAAAAACATGAAAGTCATTGCGATTGAAATTATGGCTAAGCTTAAAATCAAACGCAAGTTTTCATGCTTCCATCGCAATGCGAAGGACATGCTGGATGATCGTTTTACATGGGTCTCGCTAATAGAGATACTGCCCACTTCTTCGGTCCTCCTTCAAAGCCTCGCCGCCAGGTTACAGCATGATTAGATTTGACGCGACTAAGGTTTTTTAGTTTAACTTAACGTGTTCGCCATCAGCAGTACGGTGCTAAACCGCTGCCTTCTGGTCGTCCCACACCAGTTTGCCTATTCAACATTCATATGAATTCCGGGCAATTTTTAGTCGTCCGAAATGTGTATAGCCCTTTATGAAGACAAAAAGCCAGCAAGAAGAGGACTCTTCTCGCTGGCTTAGTTTGTATAGTAAAATACACAAATAGCACGCACGACAATCGTTACCTCTCTTACGCTTACGAGGTTAGCTGACGGATTCGGACGTGAGAGTCGCCCTACTAAGAGCATACGAAGTATACTCAAAGATTCACCCCTGTTACTCACTCTGTTCACTCAAGAAGCATGCTTCTTCAGTTTACAGTGGTTCCCCCGTTCCCATAAATGGAACTCAGCGAATGGAAAAATGGCAAATTGGTTATTAAGTTATTATGAAAAGTATATTACGCTGTTAATCTTAACCTGTAAAGGGATTAACACCTACTAAAAAGGGCTAAATCGACTAAAATTTGCTTAAATGAACAACTAAACAGCTATTTTTCTACTTATATCTCACTATCACGTACGTATACACACTCTTTTCAACTTTCCACCCCTAAACTAGGCTTAAATTACAAATTTGTTTATAATGATCGTATAGGAAAGCGATTCATAAATACCAATAATTTGCTAATCAGGGAGGCAATGAGATGGGCTCCATTCTACAAGTTGACTCTTTATACGGGGGGTATTTACCAAATAAACCCGTTCTTCATGACCTAACCTTTTCTATCCGTCAAGGTGAAATGATGGGTCTGATCGGACTTAATGGTGCGGGTAAAAGTACGACGATCAAAAACATTCTCGGACTACTTCAACCGCAAAAAGGATCGATTCGAATCAACGGACTAACTTTAGCTGAGAATTCTTTGTCCTATCGCGCAACCTACGCTTATGTACCCGAAAGTCCTGAGCTCTACGAGGAGCTCACGATCCGCGAACACCTTGAATTAACCGCAATGGCCTACGGCTTGTCGAAAGACGACTATTCGGCTCGATCTAGCTCCCTTTTGGAGCAGTTTCAAATGAAGGACAAGCTGAACAGCTTTGCCAGCCATTTATCCAAAGGAATGAAACAGAAAGTCATGATTATGAACGCATTTCTAATCGAACCCTCGTTATATATTATCGATGAACCCTTTCTCGGCCTCGACCCTTTAGCGATCCGTTCCTTACTAGAACTAATGGTCAAAATGAAACATAAAGGAGCATCATTCCTCATCTCATCGCATATTTTGTCTACAATTGAAAAATATTGCGATAACTACGTTGTCCTTCATCGAGGTCGTATGGTTGCTCAGGGTGATTTAGTCGAATTACGCGGGCAAACTGAACTCCCGGGAGCGTCACTAGACGACATTTTCTATAAGCTCGTACAAGGGGATTCGTTATGAGTAAAATGGACATCAACACCCGTACCT
The DNA here is from genome assembly GCF_030817295.1 of Paenibacillus sp. V4I9. Classification (NCBI taxonomy): domain Bacteria; kingdom Bacillati; phylum Bacillota; class Bacilli; order Caryophanales; family Paenibacillaceae; genus Paenibacillus; species Paenibacillus sp. V4I9. The sequence continues at coordinate 7,634,727 of NZ_JAUSZE010000001.1, read as the reverse complement.
TATGGCAGCAAAGATTCGAACATTATATGAAGGAATCCATGGGCTATTGGCAATACGCAGCGCGTAGTAATTTTATCGGTCTCGTGTTGTTTCTTGTCATCATTTCTTCCTATTATTATGCAAAAATACTACAGCGTCTTCCGACAGATTATCCCTATCTGTGGATCGTGCTTTTGCTGCTCGTTCCGCTTCTATCTTCAAGCCCCATTCGTACATTGGTAAGGAAAGCAGATCGTATGTTTTTGTTACGGATCGAACATCAAATGGGCGCATATTTCCGAAGTGGATTCATGTACAGTTTGACACTGCAAGCTTTTTGGACATTTATCGCCTGGGTTATTTTATGGCCGCTTTATCATCACTGTCTTGGCGCTTCAGAGCAGCATTTCTTACTGATGCTCGCACTACTTCTTCTATTAAAGATAGCTAATTTATTAGCTAGTTGGCAGGAAAGTCGTTTTACTCATGAGCGTACCAGATTAGCTTCGATTAGCTTTCGCTGGATTGCAACAATCGCTCTCATTTCACTGCAATTTCTAACCAGCATTTTATGGGCAAGCAGCGCTGCTCTTCTGCTCATTTTCGTATGGTTAGCAGCCGCTCATTTCGCATCTAAATACGTCATCGGATGGGACTACTTGATCGCCAAGGAAAATCAGCAGCAAGCTCGACTTCATGCTTTTTTCAGCTGGTTCGTCGATGTGCCTCAGATGGGAACGCGAATAGCCCGCCGAAGTTGGATCAGCGGGCTTACACGGTTCATACCTTTTAGACAAGATGCTGCCTATTTGTACCTATATATGAAGACATTGTTGCGTACAGAGCTGTTCGCGATCGTACTGCGTCTCACCGTATTAGGGGTACTAGCTATATCCGTTTCAAGCAGCGGTACTGCAAGGAGCTTAATCTTCATGATTTCTCTTCTGATTTCTCTTGTTCAGTTATCGTCTCTCGAGCGCGCCCATCGCTATACATTCTGGTTGGAGATGTACCCGCTCAATCAAAATTCGAAAGCCGGTTCATTGGCCTTTATCATTTGGTCAGTCTTGCTGCTAGAGCTATGTATCCTGACGATTCCTCTTATGATTCGGTCTTCACAAATCTATCTACTCGTTCCACTCATCAGTCTCATCTTCATCTCTTTCAGCTGCGGTATAGTGCTTCGCCGCAAGTTCGAGAAAAACGCTTTACTTGAGACCTAGCAATCGAATGGCATTGTTTGTTGTTATTTCCGCAATTTCTTCCAAAGTCATACCTCGAATTTCCGCGGCTGTCTCAGCTACCAAGCGAACATAGCCGGTTTCGTTACGCTTGCCGCGGAAAGGATGCGGGGTCAGATAGGGAGCATCGGTCTCAATTAATAAACGATCTAACGGAACTTGCGCCAGCACTTCCTTCGGTTGCTTAGCATTCTTAAACGTAATTGGACCTCCAAAAGAAATATGAAAATTCATATCCAGACACTGCTTCGCCGTCTCCCAGCTTCCTGAGAAGCAGTGCATCATTCCCCCCACTTCCGCGGCCTTCTCTTCTTTTAAAATGTGTAAAATATCTTGATGGGCATCTCGATTATGTATGACAATGGGCATCCCCAATTTACGCGCTAAACGAATTTGCTCCCGAAATACCCGCTGCTGTACATCCTTCGGCGACTTATCCCAGTAGTAATCTAGTCCAATTTCTCCGATGGCGACAACTTTTTCGTGCTTGCACAACTCTTCAATCCATTCTAAGTCCCCTGGCATCATATCAATAGCATCAACAGGATGCCACCCTACCGTAGAATAGATGAAATCATACCTCTCAGCGAGGGCAATTGAACTGGGTATGGTCTCCCGGTTGAAGCCTACATTCACCATTCTTGTCACTCCAGCGTCCAGCGCTCGCTCTATCACTTCATCTTGATCTTCATTAAATTGTTCCGCGTTTAAATGTGTATGTGAATCCGTTAGCATCTTTGTTCTCCCTTAAGTTGAAATATTCTGCTTTCTGCTGCACTTAATTTTCCAGCTAATCTTGCTCACCAAGCAGCGCCCATAATTCAGGATAATTGGTTGCGTTCAAACGTTCCAACAGTTCCTCCGGATAATAAACATGATGTTTGCCCATTTGGAATCCGCTGATGGATTGAACAATTTCAGATCGATGAGTAATTTCCGTTAAAGTCTCCTTATGATCCAGCAGAAAAATCGGCAAATTATCGTCCGTTTCCCCCGGTCTATACACGTCATAAGATTGATTAGACGGAAAATCAATTTCCATGTAATAGGTAGGGTCGAATCCAACCTCAGCCATCACTTTTTCCATCAGCTTAATTTGACGTTGATTAGACTCATCAAAGGTGCTGTATTTGTACAACTTACGATCCAAGAACCGTTTACACATATCGCCTAAAATAGGATCTTTCTCATTACTCCAGAAAGTTAACATCGTCTGCATAACAGACTCATCCAATAACAAATAATCTTCGAGCGAAATTTTATTCTGAATCAGATGTAAAATAGGCTCAACCATAAATCCAAACGTATAGTTTTCTTCGTATAAATGTTTGGCACGCGCAAAAACTTTGTGCAGCAGAATTTCCGCACTACGTGTCACAGGATGGAAATACACCTGCCAATACATTTGATAACGGGACATTAAATAATCTTCTACGGCATGCATGCCGCTTTCCTTGACAACAATATGCCCTTTATAGGGCCGAATAACACGAAGAATCCGCTCTAGATCGAACGTGCCGTAATTTACACCAGTGAAATAGGCGTCGCGCAGCAAATAGTCCATGCGATCTGCATCCAACTGACTGGATACAAGGCTAACCACAATTTCTTCACTATACGATTTACAAATAACGCCCGCCACTTTTTTCGGAAAATCAGGTGACACTCGGCTGAGGACTTTGTTCACATCCGTATCTCCAAGGACAATTCTGCACGACCAGTCTTCATGTTTCGTTCCGAAAGCTTTTTCAATGGAATGCGAGAAGGGCCCGTGACCCAGATCATGGAGCAATGCCGCACAAAGGCAGAGCAGACGTTCCTCTTGCGGCCAATCCTCATAGTGATTGCGTTCGAATTGCGAAATTATTTTCCGAGTGATTTCGTACACACCGAGTGAATGTGAGAATCTACTATGCTCAGCACCATGAAAGGTTAGATAAGATGTGCCTAATTGCCTTATGCGGCGCAGTCTTTGAAACTCTCGCGTATTAATCAAATCCCAAATCGTATTATCTTGCACGTAAATATATTTATGAACCGGATCTTTAAAAACCTTCTCTTCCTTCATCCATTCACAACCTCTCTTTAGCAAATTTAAATAATTTCGACAATTCCCTTTCGTAACTTCGACATTTTTGTCGTATTTTGTCGAAACACTTATTCCAATTTCTCTATCATGCTAGGCTAATCTTTATCTTCGTAATTTTTGACTTTTTAAGGGAGACGCACGTAATATATTATTTACATTCCCTTATTCTACTTGGTTTTTCTCATATTTTAAACAAAAACTATTTTAAAATTTTTTTTGAATAATAAGCTTAAATAGACGAAAATATGGTTGACTATTTTGGGAATCGTTGGTATCATTAGGCAAGAAGATATGTCGAAACATGACGATATTGATAAATTTTTGATAAAATCGAAAGGGGTTTATATATATGATGAAATCTACGGGAATTGTAAGAAAAGTTGACGAATTGGGTCGCGTTGTTATTCCAATCGAGTTGCGCCGCACGTTGGGTATTGGTGAGAAAGACGCTTTGGAGATTTATGTAGACGGCGAGCGCATCATGTTGAAAAAATATGAGCCTGCTTGTATCTTCTGTGGTAATGCTGAAAACGTTTCTTACTTCAAAGGAAAAATTGTTTGTCATATTTGTTTAGCAGAAATGCCAACACCTGTGACAAAATAAGAAAAGTAGTATATAATAGAAGTAGCACTTATCCTATTGGTAATTCTAACCTTTTTCATATCTCCTTTAATCTCTAATTTGTTGGCTTCGGCCATGGATTAGAGATCTTTTTTTGTCCAGAGAACTTTTGTCGGCGGGAACCGCGGGAGTGCTTGCACTGCCCGCGCGCCTTAGCGATCGAGTAGTGCATTATATACATCACGCTTGGAAAGCCCTCGGTCGCTCGCGACCAACTTCAGTGCATCCTTGCGATCGTTCCCGCCTTGCTCGTAGTGCTCAACATGCTCACCCAGCGTCATCGCCTCCCACCAGCCATCGGCTGCTTCACGGGCTTCCTTCTCCGATGCGCCTTCGGCGATCACGCAGTACTCGCCCTGAGGCGGGTACTGCTCTAAGTGCGCGAGGCACTCTGCGATGGTGCCCCGCAGGAACTCCTCGTACCGCTTCGTCAGCTCGCGGGCAAGACACACCCGCCGCTCCGCCCCCCACACTTCCGCCATGCGGGTAAGTGTTTTCTCTACGCGGTGCGGGGACTCATAAAACAGCAGCGTGTCTTGTGTATGCTGCAGCCCTTCAAGCACCTTCGTCTGATCCTTTTTCTCCCTAGGTAGAAACCCGACGAAGGCGAAACGCTCTGTCGGCAAGCCTGATGCAATCAGCGCCGACAGGGCCGCATTCGCGCCGGGGATGGGCACCACCGGCACGCTCTGCAGGGCGGCCATCCTCACCAGGTCATAACCTGGATCGGAGATGGCCGGCAATCCTGCATCGCTGACCAACGCGATGCTCTGACCTTCAAGCAGCAAGCGGACGAGTTCGGGTCCGCTTGCTTGCTTGTTGTGTTCGTGATAGCTGACGAGTCGCGTAGCGACCTCGAAGTGCGTCAGCAGTTTGCGTGTTTGCCGCGTATCTTCAGCGGCAATCATGCTCACTTCCTTCAGGGTGCGAATCGCACGGAAGGTCATATCTTCTAGGTTGCCTATCGGTGTGGCAACCAGGTACAGCGTACCTACGCCGCTTCCATCCTCGCGAAAGCTCTTTTGCACATTCAAGCTCAATGTTATTTCCCTCTTCACTTTTTTATGATTATTCTAATACAAACTCTAAGGTTATGCTTACAAAGCTAGTTTTCTTACGAAAACTCTAAGGAGCTTCTGCCCCCGTAGTAAATTTCTTTCAGTTCTTTACAGTACTCTTGATTGTCATCATAAACAATAAGCGGCGGTAAGGTACGGATCTCTGGCTTTCCATCCTTCATTCCCTCGATCAACACCATCATCGCTTCTTCTCCAGCACGTGCGTGTACATAGCGAATGCGCTTCGGTTCAAGACGATACTGCCTCATTAAGCAGCAGATATCGATTAAACGGGTAGCCCGATGGACCATCGCCACTTTACCGCCAGCCTTCACAAGCCTTGCGCTCGCTGCAATAACATCTTCCAAGTTGCAATATATTTCATGACGAGCCGCAGCGAAATGTTCATTGGCGTTCTGCTCACCATTAGGTACAGGTAAATATGGAGGATTCACCGTTACGGCATCAAATTGGCCATGACCTAATGTTTCATGAATGGTTTTCAGATCCCCTTGGAGCATATGCAGCCGCTCTTCCAACCCGTTAATCTCTGCATTGCGAACCGCCATATCCGCGAGTCGTTCTTGAATTTCAACGCCCCAAATCTCAGCGCGTGTTCGCGTTGTTAATAGCAGGGGGACGACCCCATTGCCCGTACACAAATCAATCATGCGCCCCTTGGGAGCCACACTGCAGAACCGGCCAAGCAGGACAGCATCAAGTGAAAAGCTGAAAACTTCATCACTCTGAATAATTTTCAAATCATACGTCAATAAATCATCAATTCGTTCGGTAGGTCGTAACTGTACTTGCTTCATACGTATTCTCCGTCATTTCCTTTCTAGTCTGCTCATTATGGAAAAAAACCGTAAGGCATACACCCCTACGGTCAAAATCACTTATTTATTTAAAAAGGATAAGCAAAACAAACAATCTCCCTCGGTCCGAAGGTGTCCATAATACACATTGCAAATATGAAAACCTTCATTATACAAGCGAGTCAAATTATCATAACCTGCTCCAGGTAACGGAAGTGGTTCCTCCGCCTCTCCTACTGGCTGATCGACAATTGTTTCCTCTTGTCTGATCAGTTTGCGGAGCTGCTGATTTTCTATGCTTAATCTCTTATTTTCTTCGATGAGGTTAATAATTTGTTTCTTTAAGGCACCCAACTCGGCATAAGTGGCACCCATTCGTTCTTCGATCCCATCTATTTGTCCAAAAATGTCTTGTTTATCCACGCTTTCACCTCTAGTGCCATGCATGCTTACTGGCCAGCGCCTCCTTGGATACTTTGCCTCTACTCTTGTTCAACTACATCATCGAAAGGTAAATCAAGTGCTTTACCAAGGTCAAACAATTGAACCTTTGCTGTACGTTCTTTGATATTCAATCCAAGTACTTTACCATTCCCAAAAGATGTGATTACATGTCTACCGACAGTTGGTAGTGAATCCTTCGCACTCTCGTAGTTATCATGTTCATATTTCAAACAACACATTAACCGTCCGCATAATCCCGAAATTTTCGTTGGGTTAAGCGATAAGTTCTGGTCCTTCGCCATCTTAATGGATACGGGTTCGAAATCACCTAAGAATGAGGAACAGCATAGAATTCGCCCACACGGACCTATACCTCCAAGCATCTTCGCTTCATCCCGTACGCCAATTTGACGCAGTTCAATTCTGGTCCGGAAAATACTCGCCAAATCCTTCACGAGCTCACGAAAATCAACGCGTCCTTCAGCCGTAAAATAAAAAATAATTTTATTGCGATCAAAGGTATACTCTACGTCTACAAGCTTCATCTTAAGACTATGGTCTTTAATTTTCTCGTGACACGTTTGGAACGCATCTTTGGCTGCTTTCTTATTTTCTTCAACCAAATCAGCATCCGAGTCATCCGCAAGGCGAATCACCTTTTTGAGAGGAAGAACGACGTCATTTTCTTTGACATTCTTCTTTCCAACAACAACTTTGCCGTACTCAACTCCGCGAGCGGTTTCAACAATAACGGCACTTTCTTTCTCAATTGGCAAATCAATCGGATCAAAATAATATATTTTACCCGCTTTCTTAAAGCGGACACCAACTACCGAATACATCTTACACCCCCTGCATCTCCACGAGCATTTTCTCTATAACCAGCTGAGAATTGGCGTTGAAACGCAGTCGTTTTTGTAAATCTACGGCTTGCTCCATCATACGCACCCATACTGAGACATCCCGGCTGAACGCGAGGGAGCTCATCCAGTCCAGCTGATCATTATAAACAAGCTTATCTCTGCGCTCCAGGCGCAACTGCACCATATCTTTAAACCAGAGAATCAACAAATCGAAAAGACTCGACATATGATCCGCTAGCTCCGTTTTCACAATCCGTTGCTGCACCGTAATCATGGAAGTAGGGAAACGTGTGAGCGTCTCCTTAGCTAATTGTAACACTACGGTTCTCATTTCTGCAAACCAATTCGCAGCAATTAAATCCCTAGCCGCTTGCAATCCTGCCGTTAAATGTGCGGCGGGCTGTACCAGTGATGCGGGATGACCCTCTTGCAATAGCGTCAAGACCATTTGCTCGCGCGGCATTGGCGTGAAATTAATCCACTGCGCCCTCGATTGAATCGTCGGCAGCAGGGCATTGCCATTCTCTGTAATGAGAATCGCGACCACACGTGAGGTCGGCTCTTCTAGAAACTTCAACAAGCTATTAGCAGCCTGTACCGTCATTTTATCTGCATGATACAGGATATATATTTTGGTTCCAGAGGCCGTAGCGCGGTAAGCAAACTCCTTTTGCAACTCACGAATCTGCTCGATCTTAATCGAAGCTCCATCTGGCATAACCATGTGTAGATCCGGATGATTACGATGCTCGACCTTACGGCATTCCAAACATTCACCACATGCCTCATCGATCCCGTGCTGACAGTAGATAGCTTTAGCCAAAGCTATGGCCATCTCCGAGCGTCCAGTTCCTACAGGTCCACTAAATATATAGGCGTGAGACAGCTTGTCTTGCCGCAGCCCGTTCTGCAGAAGCTGCTTTGCCGCTGCTTGCCCCGGTATGGCTTGAAAGGACATTAGAAATACGCTCCATCCCGAGGATAAACGGCTACACCGTCCTTCCAGGACGAGTGCGTTTACCCAGAAATATTAACATCATATAGCGTGACATATATTTTCTTATATTTTAAAATAACAAGTTAATCAGCATCCCTCGGATTTCTCCGATTTTGTGCAAAATTTCAATTCGACCCTGCTCGTTTTCCAACAATTCATCTGCTAATGAAAGCAGTTCTAGATCAATTTCTTCCAAAAGCTTATATCGCTTCGAACGGCCGCGACGATCCCAACCCTTCGTATCTCTTAAATTAACACCACGGCGAGCGGTCTCCTCTAGAAACTGCTTAATCAGCAGCTTGTATTGCAGAAGCTCTCTCACCGTCATTGCCCGCGACAGACGATCACCCTGCAGCGTAATTTGCTGCACCATTTTGGATAATTGCTCCTGCGTAAATTTCTCATCCTGCTGCTGCATAATGTCTGAGAAATTCCGGGGGGCCATCTGTGGCGGCGGGACGTTCTCATTCACTTTGACGTTCTTACCGATGGGCTGCCACCCCGGATTAATTTTCAAGACGCATCCATCCTTGTGTATATCTGATTAGTAATGCTCGAAGCGCTCTACTGGCAATACGAAAACCGCGGCTCCACCCACTTGAACTTCCACAGGAAATGGAATATAGGAATCCGTCGTTCCTCCCATTGGAGAAACCGGTGTAACAAGCTGTTCCCGAATTTTGCAATTGGTGCGAATGACCTGCATGACCTCTTGCACCCTCTCATCTTCCGTACCAATCATAAATGTCGTGTTTCCCGCACGTAAAAATCCACCGGTACTTGCCAGCTTCGTGGCGCGAAACCCTTCTTTTATTAAAGCATTAGAGAGACGGTTACTGTCCTTATCTTGCACAACGGCTACGACTAGTTTCATGGGTGATTCCTCCCTTTTATTATAAACTAAGAATCGATTTTCTGCTTTAACCGGAAATATGTTCCTCAAGCAAACAATTACAATCCGTCCATATATCTTTTGCAATCTCCTCTTCGTTACGGTTTGCATTAACAACTCGTACGCGTTCAGGATGATCAGCTGCAATCTGATGAAAACCTTCCCGTACCCGGCTGTGATAATCTACATTTTTCTGTTCAATGCGATCCAACTGCTGGGCATTCACGCCCGTACCCGATGCTCTATGGTGAAGTCTCGCCATGCTTACTTCCACTGGCACATCTAAGATGTATGTTCGAGTTGCTTGTAATCCTGAGCTGGCATAACGCGAGATGGCTTTTACCATATCTACATCTACACCAAGTCCGTAAGCTTGATAAGCAACACTTGCATCAATGAAGCGATCACATAGTACAATTCGGCCAGCTGCGAGTGCCGGAAGAATTAACTGTTGCACATGCTGTGCTCTAGATGCTGCGTAAAGCAAAACTTCCGCTTGATCCACCATCTCCTTATTCACAGGGTCAAGAATAATACTGCGGATTTGATCACTGATTGCCGTTCCGCCCGGTTCTCTCGTAACGAGGACGTTATGCCCTTGTTTCTTAAGCTCCTCAGCCAATTTCTTAAGCTGTGTTGTTTTCCCAGCGCCGTCCGGCCCTTCAAACGTTATAAATATTCCGTTCACGCTTCCTCCTGCATGCTGCTTTACCAGATCATATAATGGTTTATGTGTATATCTTTAGCTTTTGTGTCTGCCCAAATTCGGTTCCTTGAAACTTGATTCCGTTTGCGGCCAATTGCAATAAGGCTTCGGCTATGGAAGCCGAGATGATTTCGCCAGGGTATAAATAGGGAATTCCCGGTGGATAAGGGATTACCATATCCGCAGAACGCTTCCCGACCGCCCCTTGAACGCTCACCTCACTAAACGCCACGTCTGCCCGTGATGCTTTGGAGATAACTCTCATATCAAAAGCAACTGGAGAAGAGATTGGTGTATAGTAGGGTAATTTAAGTATATTCGAGATAGGCGCTTGAAGTTCCTTCTTTTGTACAGGAACGTCCACACAAATGTTAGTTAATGCTTCGACAATTCTTAACATATCCGCTCTGGTGGAAGCAGGGGTGAATACAAGTAGTACTTGACGTCCGTCCGTCATTTCGACAAAACAGCCTTGAGCTTCTAGCCTTTCTTTGAGTTCGGTGCCAGATAACGTATTCGTCACATCATAGATGGCTATTTTAAACGGATCTGCCGTTTGACCCTCTTGACTTTGATTCCCCAAAAGCTCTCTTGGGTGATATCTGAATGCGGTAAGCTCATCAAGCAGCGACCTGAACTCTTTTACAACAGCAAGTCCTTGTTCTAGCCAGTTCCTGCCTTCTGTATGCATCCTCTTCCTCGCCAAATCTAGTGACGCCATTATAGGATAAGAGGGACTTGAGCTCTGCAGCATAGCTAGAAGTTGTTGGATAGCCCTTCGGTCTATCCGCGATCCTTGGACATGCAGCATAGCCCCCATGGTCATTGCGGTTAGCATCTTGTGCGTGGATTGTACCACAGCATCAGCCCCTTGTGATAAGGCGGAAGCCGGCATCTCATGATGAAATCCATAGTGCGCCCCGTGTGCTTCATCCACCAGCAGCAGCTTCCCATGTGCATGCATCAATTCCGCGAAAGGCTTGAGATTGACACCATTACCATAGTAATTTGGATTAGTTATAAACAGCCCCTTAGCCTCTGGATAAAGCAATAGCGCTTGCTTAACATCATCGATATATAGACTTGTGGCAACACCTGTTTCCGGATGGATTGCAGGAGCTATGAACACTGCCTTAGCACCAGCTAACATAAGCCCGTGAATGACCGACTTGTGTACATTTCTTTGCACAAGAATGATATCATCCTTCTCACATACGGCAGAAATCATGGCTAAATTACCAACTGTACTCCCACCTATCAGAAAATACGTTTCCTCAGCTCCAAAGCAATCCGCCGCTAGCTCCTCGGCTTCACTAATGACACCCTCTGCGTGGTGTAAATCATCTAGACCCGTAATTTCTGTATAATCGATCGACATCACCGTCTTTAGGAAGCTTGTCCCTTCATCTAACAAGCCTTGTCCGGATTTATGACCAGGTACATGGAAACTTGCAGGGTTCTTATCGTGGTGGGCGACCATTGCTTCAAAAAGCGGCGCACGTGACTTTTTTGAATGTTGGCTGCTCATGTTGACACGACTCCTTGAGCTCCGTGAGCTTTCTATTTTATACCCTTATAGTAGTGGATTGACGCTAAAAAAACAAAAAAAGCTTCCATAAGAAGCTTCTCCCACTAGTTCATATATTGTTTCGAATTGCCCATATAAAATACTTTCTTCATCTGTTTCACAAAAAACGGATATTTCTGATCATTTACATTCGTTTTGACCATTTCACTGCTGCACTCATCACAGATAAAGGCCATAATAATATGAATTCCGCCCATCCGTTGCTGTTCGCAGATCATACATACCCCTATTCGGTTCTCCTCCATATGATCACCCCACGATCTTTTACTATTAGTATATCCGAATCGCAATTCTCCTAAACTAGCTAAACGCTCATATTTTGGAAGGCATGTGCCGATATAGTCTTATATCAGGTTAACCGCCTTGCGGAGGTCATCAGCATGTCAACTAAACAGGAACCAAGTCTCTCCAAACAATCTACCATTTATAGCTATACTTTAATGAAGCGAATATATCATTCCTTGTATAAAATAATTGTTTATTTTATGCTTCTGATACTAGCGGTCTTTTACAAATTTGACCCTTCGAACTGGCTGCCGCTCTTAGTCAGCTATCCGCTTCTTCTTATCTTCCATTCTTTGCTCATCCGGATCTATTTTCAGTTTACGATTGGAATGGCTATGAGGGGCTGGTCTTACCGTTGGGGTGTCTTTTGGTGTGGATTCTTGCCAGAAGGAAATGCCTCCATACGATTGGTATCCAGAATTCAGCTTACTTTATTTTGGATTGGTCTTGCTATGATTACACTTCTTTATCCATGGATACCTGACAAATGGTTAATCCATCTCACGATTTTTCATTTCTGGATGCTTATGCCGCGGCTGTGGATGCTTTTCCGGTTTCGCCCGTACCGTAAAGCTGGATTGATTAAGATCACAGATAAGGACACATCTTGCTACATGCAGTAGCTATTATTGAATTGCAATAAGAGCCTCTAAGGGCTCTTATTTGTTATAAATAATGAATTGTGGGCGGAATAGCAGTCTTTAGGAGCTTTTATTCTGTTGTTAATCGCTGATTTACACTATTTTTTAGGAAATAGGAGCCTCTAATGTATGCTATTTCCTTGATTTCACTAAAAACAAAGGAAATAGAAGCCTTTAGGGACCCCTATTCGGAAGATTGGTTCTGTAAGACCTCTACCTTTGGTCTTTGATTATTTGGGCATATGAGCTGTTAGTTTTGCGCGCCACTTCGTCTATTTGTACAAATAGAAAAAACCTTACAAGGAGAAATCCTCGTAAGGTTTTTTAGTGTGCTTGGCAACGTTCTACTCTCCCAGAACCCTGCGGTTCAAGTACCATCGACGCTGGAGGGCTTAACGGTCGTGTTCGAGATGGGAACGCGTGGGTCCCCTCCGCCATCATCACCAAACAGTCAAAGCGTGGTTTGCGCCTTGAAAACTAGATACGAAACTTACGTAAAGTGAACATTTCAGGGTTTTGGTTAAGCCCTCGACCGATTAGTATTCGTCAGCTGCATGCATTACTGCACTTCCACCTCGAACCTATCAACCTCGTCGTCTACAAGGGGTCTTACATACTGGGAAATCTCATCTTGAGGGGGGCTTCGCGCTTAGATGCTTTCAGCGCTTATCCCCTCCGTACATAGCTACCCAGCGATGCCTCTGGCGAGACAACTGGTACACCAGCGGTACGTCCATCCCGGTCCTCTCGTACTAAGGACAGCTCCTCTCAAATTTCCTACGCCCGCGACAGATAGGGACCGAACTGTCTCACGACGTTCTGAACCCAGCTCGCGTACCGCTTTAATGGGCGAACAGCCCAACCCTTGGGACCTACTTCAGCCCCAGGATGCGATGAGCCGACATCGAGGTGCCAAACCTCCCCGTCGATGTGGACTCTTGGGGGAGATAAGCCTGTTATCCCCAGGGTAGCTTTTATCCGTTGAGCGATGGCCCTTCCATTCGGTACCACCGGATCACTAAGTCCGACTTTCGTCCCTGCTCGACTTGTAGGTCTCGCAGTCAAGCTCCCTTATGCCTTTGCACTCTGCGAATGATTTCCAACCATTCTGAGGGAACCTTTAAACGCCTCCGTTACATTTTAGGAGGCGACCGCCCCAGTCAAACTGCCCACCTGACACTGTCCCCATACCGGATCACGGTACCAGGTTAGAACTCCGATACGATCAGGGTGGTATCCCAACGATGCCTCCACCCAAGCTGGCGCTCAGGCTTCAAAGGCTCCCACCTATCCTGTACAGATCGTACCAAAGTCCAATATCAAGCTGCAGTAAAGCTCCATGGGGTCTTTCCGTCTTGTCGCGGGTAACCTGCATCTTCACAGGTATTAAAATTTCACCGGATCTCTCGTTGAGACAGCGCCCAAGTCGTTACGCCATTCGTGCGGGTCAGAATTTACCTGACAAGGAATTTCGCTACCTTAGGACCGTTATAGTTACGGCCGCCGTTTACTGGGGCTTCAATTCATAGCTTCGGGTTGCCCCTAACCACTCCTCTTAACCTTCCAGCACCGGGCAGGCGTCAGCCCGTATACTTCGCCTTGCGGCTTCGCACAGACCTGTGTTTTTGCTAAACAGTCGCTTGGGCCTTTTCACTGCGGCCCCCTCGGGCTATTCACCCTACCGAGGCACCCCTTCTCCCGAAGTTACGGGGTCATTTTGCCGAGTTCCTTAACGAGAGTTCTTCCGCGCGCCTTAGAATTCTCTTCTCACCCACCTGTGTCGGTTTGCGGTACGGGCACCTTCGCCTGGCTAGAAGCTTTTCTTGGCAGTGTGAACTCATGACCTTCGGTACTTAAATTTCCCTCCCCATCACAGCCCAGCCTTACGATGTGCGGATTTGCCTACACATCAGCCTCACTGCTTGGACGAGCATCCATCAGCTCGCGTCACTATCCTTCTGCGTCACTCCATTGCTCATAACGGCTACGGTGGTACAGGAATTTCCACCTGTTGTCCATCGACTACGCCTTTCGGCCTCGCCTTAGGTCCCGACTTACCCTGAGCGGACGAGCCTTCCTCAGGAACCCTTAGGTTTTCGGCGGATCAGATTCTCACTGATCTTTTCGTTACTTATACCGGCATTCTCACTTGTATGCGCTCCACCTGTCCTTACGGTCAGAATTCAACGTACATACAACGCTCCCCTACCCATGCACTAAAGTGCAAGCCATAGCTTCGGTGGCGTGTTTAGCCCCGTTACATTTTCGGCGCAGAGTCACTCGACCAGTGAGCTATTACGCACTCTTTCAATGGTGGCTGCTTCTAAGCCAACATCCTGGTTGTCTGTGCAACTCCACATCCTTTCCCACTTAACACACACTTGGGGACCTTAGCTGATGGTCTGGGCTGTTTCCCTTTTGACAATGGATCTTAGCACTCACTGTCTGACTCCCGGATTTAAGTTTGTGGCATTCAGAGTTTGACTGGACTTGGTAACCCTTGGCGGGCCCCGCACCCAATCAGTGCTTTACCTCCACAACTCAACATCCGAGGCTAGCCCTAAAGCTATTTCGGGGAGAACCAGCTATCTCCGAGTTCGATTGGAATTTCTCCGCTACCCCCACCTCATCCCCGCATTTTTCAACATGCGTGGGTTCGGGCCTCCAGTGAGTGTTACCTCACCTTCACCCTGGACAGGGGTAGATCACACGGTTTCGGGTCTACGTCCACGTACTAAAGCGCCCTATTCAGACTCGCTTTCGCTGCGGCTCCGCCTTTTCAGCTTAACCTCGCACGGGAACGTAACTCGCCGGTTCATTCTACAAAAGGCACGCCATCACCCATATAGAGGGCTCTGACTTTTTGTAAGCACACGGTTTCAGGTTCTTTTTCACTCCGCTTCCGCGGTGCTTTTCACCTTTCCCTCACGGTACTGCTTCACTATCGGTCACTAGGGAGTATTTAGCCTTGGCAGATGGTCCTGCCGGATTCCGACGGGGTTTCACGTGACCCGCCGTACTCAGGATACCTCTAGGGGTTTCGTTCGATTTTGGCTACAGGGCTTTTACCTTCTATGCCGGACCTTTCCAGATCGCTTCGCCTACCGAACTAACCCCACAACGAGGTCCTACAACCCCAAGGAGCAAGCTCCTTGGTTTGGGCTATTCCGCTTTCGCTCGCCGCTACTGACGGAATCACTTTTGTTTTCTTTTCCTCCAGGTACTTAGATGTTTCAGTTCCCTGGGTATGCCTCTACTATTGCTATGTATTCACAATAGAGTAACTGCGCATTACCACAGCTGGGTTCCCCCATTCGGACATCCCCGGATCAAAGCCTGCTTACGGCTCCCCGAGGCATTTCGTCGTTCGCCACGTCCTTCTTCGGCTCCTAGTGCCTAGGCATCCTCCGTGTGCTCTTTCTAGCTTAACCTAGAAAAAACTTTAAAGATTTTTGTATGATCCAAAAGAATCACACAACCTAAGTTCTTACTTTACGTTTTGTTTCGTTATCTAGTTTTCAAGGAACAAATGTGTTGTTTCCCCTTCGCCTCTCAGCGGCAGGTAATATACCTTATCATGCCATCTCAACATCGGCAACAATCAAAAATTACCAGTCGCTGAGGTGAATCATAAGTTATACAGATGGTTTGCTTTTCATCGGCCTAGTGTCAACAACACCGCCTTATCGGCGGCGGAAGTATGCATTAGGTTAATGGTGGAGCCAAGCGGGATCGAACCGCTGACCTCCTGCTTGCAAGGCAGGCGCTCTCCCAGCTGAGCTATGGCCCCATATTGATGAGATACACTTCGAATGAAGTGTACAAGCTCCATCAAAACTGAACAAATGAAATGAGTAATCAGCGATTTGTGTGAACAATGTGAGACTTTGATCTACGATCAAAGATCCCTATATATCACTTGACTGGATCTATCAGATCCGAGTCTCCATAGAAAGGAGGTGATCCAGCCGCACCTTCCGATACGGCTACCTTGTTACGACTTCACCCCAATCATCTACCCCACCTTCGGCGGCTGGCTCCCTTGCGGGTTACCCCACCGACTTCGGGTGTTGTAAACTCTCGTGGTGTGACGGGCGGTGTGTACAAGACCCGGGAACGTATTCACCGCGGCATGCTGATCCGCGATTACTAGCAATTCCGACTTCATGCAGGCGAGTTGCAGCCTGCAATCCGAACTGAGATCGGCTTATAAGGATTGGCTCCACCTCGCGGCTTCGCTTCCCGTTGTACCGACCATTGTAGTACGTGTGTAGCCCAGGTCATAAGGGGCATGATGATTTGACGTCATCCCCACCTTCCTCCGGTTTGTCACCGGCAGTCATCTTAGAGTGCCCACCCAAAGTGCTGGCAACTAAGATCAAGGGTTGCGCTCGTTGCGGGACTTAACCCAACATCTCACGACACGAGCTGACGACAACCATGCACCACCTGTCTCCTCTGTCCCGAAGGCCTACGATATCTCTACCGTATTCAGAGGGATGTCAAGACCTGGTAAGGTTCTTCGCGTTGCTTCGAATTAAACCACATACTCCACTGCTTGTGCGGGTCCCCGTCAATTCCTTTGAGTTTCACTCTTGCGAGCGTACTCCCCAGGCGGCATACTTACTGTGTTAACTTCGGCACCGAGGAATCGAATCCCCGACACCTAGTATGCATCGTTTACGGCGTGGACTACCAGGGTATCTAATCCTGTTTGCTCCCCACGCTTTCGCGCCTCAGCGTCAGTTATAGGCCAGAAAGTCGCCTTCGCCACTGGTGTTCCTCCACATCTCTACGCATTTCACCGCTACACGTGGAATTCCACTTTCCTCTCCTACACTCAAGTCAACCAGTTTTGGATGCGAACCGGGGTTGAGCCCCGGGCTTAAACACCCAACTTAATTGACCGCCTGCGCGCGCTTTACGCCCAATAATTCCGGACAACGCTTGCCCCCTACGTATTACCGCGGCTGCTGGCACGTAGTTAGCCGGGGCTTTCTTCTCCTATACCGTCACACAAAAGGCAGTTACTCCTCTTGCTGTTCGTCTAGGGCAACAGAGCTTTACGATCCGAAAACCTTCATCACTCACGCGGCGTTGCTCCGTCAGACTTGCGTCCATTGCGGAAGATTCCCTACTGCTGCCTCCCGTAGGAGTCTGGGCCGTGTCTCAGTCCCAGTGTGGCCGTTCACCCTCTCAGGTCGGCTACGCATCGTCGCCTTGGTAGGCCGTTACCCTACCAACTAGCTAATGCGCCGCAGGCCCATCTATAAGCCACAGATTGCTCCGTGTTTCATAATTCTCTCATGCGAGAGAACCAATTATCCGGTCTTAGCTATCGTTTCCGATAGTTATCCCAGTCTTATAGGCAGGTTACCTACGTGTTACTCACCCGTCCGCCGCTAACTTATCCCGAAGGATAAGTCCGCTCGACTTGCATGTATTAGGCACGCCGCCAGCGTTCGTCCTGAGCCAGGATCAAACTCTCCATAATAGAAAAGCTGAAATGCTCATTGACTTGCTAGCGAGATTTTGCAATCTCAATTGTAGTCACTTACGTGACTGAATTTGCTGATTTGCTTCATTCATTTGTTCAGTTTTCAAGGAGCTTTATTGCGTTACCGTTTAAAGCGTTAATGTATCGCTCTTGCGGTGACAAGAAGTAATATTATCAGGTTTCAAAACGAAATGCAAGCAATTTTATACATCCATTATCTTACATCTTCACAAACCCCGTAGAGATGCTGTTACGGCGCCATATATCCTTTTTCCCAAGCAGATGAACACCGCCAATCCAATCATCAATGCCATTTAGGTACAGATGGTCAAGCTCACATGTATGAACTAGTTTACCCATGTCCGTCCTATGTAATCGCCATTTTTCAAATTGAGGCGGCAGCGCTTCGCTGTAACTAGGCAGCTTGTCCCCTCCAGTAAGATGGACCAATGGAGCCTCACATTTGCGGATACTATCAACAATAGTCCAGTACTGCAAATCACCGAGGCCGTATTGACTGGCCGTTTGGCTTACTTTTTTAAATAACGATAGAACGAGCACCTCACCGTCCCCTATGAACTCAAGAATGAGCTGTTGGATGGTGTTCAAGCCATTTTGCATAGATGGATAGCGTTCAAAATTGGCCTCTAGGGCTTTTTGAAGAAAAGGCAGTGCTGATAGATCCTCTTCCAATAAAGTCGCCATAAGAAGGGGCTCAGAAGCTGAGTAGGCCATCCAAACCTTGCAGGCCAAAAGAAGTTGGTCTTCACTTACAGGCAACCACTTGTCGTGCAGCTGAGTAATTTGATTGACGTTTAATTGTCCTAATCCATGAAAGAACTCAACGCCAGGAAATTGATTGATACTTAACAAAGATAGTTTAAAGGATGGATTAGGGAGAGCGAATAATCTCGTTAGCAAATAACAAAGCATCAATTGGTCATATAAATCATGCTCAAACCACAGGACAATTTCGTCTACATCCTCTGCGGGCTTGTCCAGCGCTTTCTCCTGCTGTAAGGTAGTGGACTTGAACATTTCCTTAGGGATGCCGTGCCGATTATTCATATAAGCTGCCCTCATAGATAAAAGGACACTATCAGACATCTGTATGCCGATAGGTCCTTCACATAGTGACTCGCGCCACACCAATATGTCTCCATCGATACCCGAAGCACGCAGCTTATCTCCAAATGCGTTCCCATTCACGATATGAAGTTTTTTCGGCATGGCACTGTCCCCTTATTAGTCATTTTATCCTTCACCTAAAAGCTGTAAAAGCTCCTGTTCATCCTCAATGATCCGAATGCCAAGCTCTTGCGCTTTCGTCAGCTTGCTTCCAGCGCTTTCCCCTGCGATCACGATGTCCGTTTTCTTAGAAACACTGCCGGTAATCTTAGCTCCTAGCGCTTCCAACTTCTTGGCACATTCGTCACGACCCATGGTGGATAGCGTTCCTGTGAGGACAACGGTTTTGCCAAAGAACGGATTATCAGGGCTAGCCAATACAACCACAGGCTCTTCAGCTATTGGATTGACGCCAGCAGCGAGCATACGCTCAATACTGGACACCATCACAGGGTCACGGAAGAATGAATAAATACTCTCAGCTACTATACCGCCTACATCTGGAAGCCCAATTAGCTCCTCAGGCGTAGCCGCCATAATCTTCGTTAGGCTGCGATAGTAGTCTGCCAGCACCTTGGTCGTGGTTTTACCCGAGTTGGGAATGCCTAGTGCATAAAGGAACGAAGCTAGATCGCGTGATTTGCTTTTTTCTAGGGCATCAAGCAGGTTTCGGGCCTTCTTCTCGCCAAAGCGATCGAGCTTGACGAGGTCCTCGAATTGTAGGGTGTACAGATCCGCAGGATCACGGACATCCAGTTCTTGATGCAGCTGTGAAGCGGTCATTTCGCTGAAAAATTCAATGTCCATCGCATCGCGCGAAGCAAAATGGGCCATACGCCCAACCAGCTGCGGACTGCAGCCGAGACGGTTCAAGCAGAACAGATGCGCACCGCGCATCTCAAGCTCACTTCCGCAGGAAGGACAATGCGTCGGAGCTACAATTTCCTCGCCGTCATTCTCCTCGGTTACTTTACCGAGAATCTCAGGAATGACGTCATTGGAGCGACGGATATAGACGAGGCTGCCTAAGGCATGCTTGAGGTTTTTACGCTCGATGTCACCGACATTGTTGAGCGTGCAGTTCTGTACGGTTACGCCAGCGAGATCCACGGCTTCAACGCGGGCTAACGGTGTAATTTTGCCTGTGCGGCCAACTTCCCAAGATACACTTTGCAGGATTGTTGTCGCTTCTTCGGCTTCGAACTTATAGGCAATCGCCCAGCGAGGGAATTTCTCGGTGTAGCCGAGCACTTCTCTTGTTCGCATGTCTGTAATCTTGACGACACTTCCATCAATCAGAAAATCAAAGCCAAGGCGCTCTTCGGCAATCTGCTCCAGCTCTGCACTCACTTCTTCAATTGTGCTGAAATACCGCGTGCGGTTGCTCACTTTAAAGTGGTTGTCACGAAGAAACTGAACCATATCGAAATGATTATCGAATTGAATGCCGTCTGAGTAACCCACATTATAGAAGAAAGCGTTCAACTTACGCTCTGCCGTCACTTTGGGATTGAGATTACGCAGTGCTCCGGCTGCTGCGTTGCGGGCATTTTTGAGCGGATCCGTCGCAGTTTGGTTGTACGCCTCGAGCACGGAGAGAAACATCATGCCCTCGCCTTGCACTTCAATGGTCCCCTGATTGTAAGGAATCTCCAGTGGGATCGACTTGATCGTCTTGATTTGGGCTAAAATCCCCTCACCAACCGTACCGTTTCCTCGCGTGGAGGCTTGAACAAGCTCTCCTTGCTTATAGGTAAGGTTCAGCGTGAGCCCGTCGAACTTTAATTCCACCACATACGTCGGGTCAGGTAACGGGTTCTCTGGATTTTTGCTGTTGTAATCTGCAATTAGCTTAAGCACACGTGTGTGCCAAGTCTGCAGATCTTCGGCATTCTGCGCTTTGTCCAAGCTCCAGAGTCGGGCCAGATGCTTGTGTGGATCAAAACCTTTGAGAATGTCGCCGCCCACGCGTTGGGTTGGAGAAGAAGGCAGGGTAATCCCTGTCTCTTTCTCTAGCGCGGTCAATTTATTGTATAAAGCATCCCACTCGGCATCGGAAATCGCCGGTTGATCAAGCGTGTAGTAGTTATGATTGTGCTTGTTGATTTCTTGGATGAGGGTTTTCATTGCCGCGATGGCATCTGTCATTACGGGCTCTTCCTCTCTAATGGGTAATAGGGTGGGTCCGGCAAATAAAGGCGAAAAGCGGCTCCTATTCTTTCGTAATAGGAGCGAACTTCGCGAGCAGGCGCTTCAAGCCAACAGGCGCCGGGAAAGCAATTTGCAGCTCGGTATCATCACCCGAGCCTTTCACTGACACAACGGTGCCGATGCCCCACTTGCCATGCGACACTTTGTCGCTGGCTTTGTAGTCCGGCACCGCGCCGCCTGCGGCAGGCTGCGGAGCCCGGAACGCAGCCGGCTTCGCCCCGGCTGCAGGGCTTGGCGCAGCCGCGCCCGTACTAGGCCGTCCGAACGAGGACGGCGTGCCCCAAGCGGACGAGCCGGCGGAGCCGCGGCCCGCTTGTGAGGCAGTGGCGCTGCTGCCACTGCTGCCCCACGAGCTGGTGCTAGTGCGGCCAGCTCGCGAGAAGCCTCCACCGATGGAACCGCCCATCGAGACATTCTCCAGGAGCTCCTTCGGAATCTCCTGAAGGAATCTCGATGGCGCGTTCGCCGCGGTGCGGCCAAAGAGCGTGCGCATGCGGGCGCACGTGAGGAAAAGCTCTTGCTCGGCGCGCGTGATGCCGACATAGGCCAAACGGCGCTCCTCTTCTAGCTCTTCGTTATCGGCGAAGGCACGGCTATGCGGGAAGACGCCTTCTTCCATTCCGATGATGAATACTACCGGGAACTCTAGGCCTTTGGCGCTGTGCATCGTCATGAGCACAACGGCGTCCTGCTCTTCCTCGCTTTTTTCTTTATCCAGCGTATCGATATCGGCGATAAGCGCCAAATCGGTCAGGAACGAAATGAGTGACTTGTCCTCGTTACGTTTCTCAAAGTCCATCGTCACAGACAGGAACTCCTCGATATTTTCGAGACGAGCCTTGGATTCAATCGTATTCTCGCGCTGCATCTCTAGACGGTACTGCGACATCTCCAATATTTTCTCGGTGAGTTCAGTTACAGATAAGTATTCAACCATGCGGTTCAGGTTATCAATCATTTCGCGGAAATCTGCTAAAGCGTGCTTAGCCTTCGTCGTGATCTCTAATGAATCGACTTCCTCCAGCATGGCATATAGTGAAATACCTCTTCGCCCTGCCATATCGGCCACTCTGTCCATCGAGGTGTCACCAATGCCCCGCTTCGGCACGTTCACGATTCGACTCAAGCTGATATCATCGTCCGGATTGGAGATGAGGCGCAGATACGCCAAGATATCCTTAATCTCTTTCCGGTCGTAGAACTTTACGCCGCCAACGATGGTGTATTGGATATCGGATTTAATGAGAATTTCCTCAATTACCCGAGATTGTGCGTTCGTCCGGTACAAAATAGCGTGATGACCGAACTTTTTACCATTCGACTTATTCTTATTAATTTCACTAGTAACGAAGTAGCCTTCTTCGTGCTCGGAATCGGCTTGATACAGCTTAATCCTTACGCCGCCCTCTTTATCCGTCCATAAGTTTTTGGGCTTACGGCCCGTATTGTTGGCGATGACCTTATTGGCAGCCTGCAAAATATTAGATGTGGAGCGATAATTTTGCTCCAAAAGAATAGCTGTTGCATTCGGATAATCTTTTTCAAAATTAAGGATATTAGAAATGTCAGCCCCACGCCAACGGTAAATAGACTGATCACTATCTCCCACAACGCAAATGCGCTGATGTTTGGCCGCAATCATTTGACACAGCATATACTGCGCTCGGTTCGTATCCTGATACTCATCGACATGGATATATTGAAATTTATTTTGATAAAACTCCAGAACCTCTGGAACTTCATTAAACAAATGAATGGTTGCCATAATTAAATCATCAAAATCCAGGGAATTGTTGCTTCTAAGCTTCTTCTGATAAAGCGTATAGATTTTCGAGGTCAACCCGTCGAAGTAGTCACCGATTTTATCCTCAAATTGTTTAGGAGAGATGAGTTCATTTTTGGCTGTAGAAATGGCCGCTTGAAAGGTCTTAGGTTCGAACTTCTTGGTATCAATATTCAGTTCTTTGCAGCACGTTTTGATGACCGACAACTGATCACCGGAATCTAGAATGGTAAAATTCGAGGTGAAACCGATGCGTGAAATATCTCTGCGCAGCATGCGTACACACATGGAGTGAAACGTGGAAACCCAAATATCATTCCCACTGCCGCCAACCAACTTGCCGACACGATCCTGCATCTCACGTGCCGCTTTATTCGTAAATGTAAGGGCCAAAATGCTCCATGGCGCCGCTTTGCGCGTGCCGATTAAGTAAGCAATACGATGCGTCAGCACCCGTGTCTTCCCGCTTCCCGCTCCAGCCATAATCAGAAGTGGGCCGTCGACAGCTTCGACTGCTTTGCGCTGCTCGGGATTCAACCTTTTAATCGCATCTAAAATATTGACTGTCTCGTTCATAAGTTACCTTCCTGTTCTATCAAAGTTCACGGTCTGAAGCGCCTGCTCCAGATCACTATAAATAATGTTACCGACGACGATGGTATCTGCGACCTCCGCTGCTTGCTGCGCTTTATCTAGGCTGTCAATGCCGCCACCATACAATAAACGGGCATTCTCCAGCACTTGTCGCGTCCGCCGCACCAACTCCATATCTCCAAACACACCGCTATATTCCAAATAAACAATAGACATGTGAAATAGCTTGTCCGCCATGCGTGCATATGCAGCAACATCCTTGGCATCCAAGTTCGTACGAGCCGATGTTAATTGCGCAGCCATAGCTTCGCCATTTAGAATAATGTAGCCTTCAGCTATAATTTCGTCCCAATTTAGCATAGAACCATATTCCTTCAACGCCTCGTGATGCTGCCCAACGATCCATTTCGGATCATCCGCATTCAGCACAATCGGGATTAGGAATAAATCAAACCCTGGAACGATGGCCTCTTGATTGGATATCTCCAGCACACAGGGCACCTCATACTGACGAATCCGAGATAGAAGATCTACCGTGTTATCAAAAGTTACTCCCGTTGAACCACCCACCATGATCGCATCTGTCCCAGACTGGCATAGCCGATCGAGCGCTTCATCTGAGATTTCCCGATCTGGGTCAAGCTTAAATACATGCTTCCACTTGCGTATATCGACGATCAATTGTTTCCCTCCGATTAGGCGGCAATACTGCCATACTATCAACAGTCTATGCTACGTATCCAGGTGTGTCAAATGACAAAAGACGGGCTAAGCGCCCGTCTTTTCAAGGAATATGAACGTAATGTTATCTGATCTGCGTTGAAGCTTGATTTCCGACTAAATACGCACAAATGTTCCTAATTATTTGACTTCAATATTAAGAATTTTCTCTACATTGATATCCTTATGATCATTTTGCTGAAGCTCGAGTCTGATCTCATGTTTACCTGCCGCTAAATTGGTCAGTGTTAATGGACCCGTTTTGCCAATCATCGCTTTCTGCTTACCATCCACGTACAAATGCAAATGTCCTTCTCCCTGTACGGCTTTCTGATCCATATGATCCGCTATCTGAAAGTTACTTGTCTGATACGTGATCGTAACGTTTCTGCCCTCTACTTTATAATCGGCATCGATGGCTGGCTTGGCGCCCGAGGCCACCGTCTTCACACTGCTTTCCGTCTTCCCTTGAGCCACTGTAGTCGCTGCCTTGGGATCCTTCAAGCCTGCTGCACCGCTACTAGCAACTTCCTCTTTAGAACCGCATGCTGTAGTTAATGCTCCTAGTACAATTAAAGCAGCTGCGCCGTAAATCCACGTTTTTCTCATCAGCATTTGCACCCTTCTCCCATAAGTTTGGACATCCTATGTTCCTTATATATGAGTGACAAGCTGGTTCCATTCCATGATTATGAGAAAAGTGGGACAAAATAAATAAAACATATTTTGGAGCGATGGGATGTTAGATAAAAAAAGACGCCCCTTAGCTATAAGCTAGGACGTCTTGGTCTTGAGGGAGAAATGCGATTTAGAAGCTGTATTTACTTCCCTCATGTTGTTGTTTACTGAGATAAGAGCTTTCACCTGCCGTCGAGGTCTGAGTACCTGTTTGACTGCGGGAAGCGCTGGTAGAACTTGCTGTTTTGCTAGCAATGCCAGCATTTTCAGATGCGCTGTATCCGGATGATGCGGAATAACCTTGAGATTGACCGTAGCCAGATTGTCCGTAATTCTGGTCTTGAAAATTTTGTCCTTGCTGGTTGCTAATATAGGCTTGCTGTTGACTTGTCTGGTTTGGTGAAGACTGTGTATGGGTTGAATAGCCTTGCCCTTGATTATTGTATACCGCATTAGGATATTGGGAGGCACTAATCATCGGTTGAATTGGTGTTTGTGTTTGGTATAAAGCTGCAATTTGGTTTTGTTGTTGACTCTGCTGCTGATGTTGTTGCTGCTGGGCTATAGTCATCTGGTCTTGCTGCTGAAAGCTCGCCGCGTTGGATTGACTCAAATTTTGTTGTACAAAGGACTGCAGCTGAGCTGCGGTCTGGCTTTGTTTCTGCAGCTCTTGCTGAATTTGCTGCTGAGGAGCAGCTTGAATCTCATATTGGCCAAGCTTCTGGATTTCCTGAAATACGGCAGCTTGATCCTGCAGTGTCTGTTGCAGTAACGACTGGAAGGTCTGCCTGATCTGTGGATTAGCAGCCTCCAAAGCTGCAGTCGTATATTCACGAGCACAGCGTTTCAACTCATTTAAAACAAAGTTTGCAAGGTCCTCGTCTTTTAATTGTACTTGTTGCTGGTGAGATTGCTGCTGCTGTTGTTGATACGGGTTTTGCTGATACATGCTTCTTACACCTCCTATTTATGTGCGAATTAATGGGTAATGCCTGATTGCTGCTGTAGGGTGTTGATGAGGACGCTAATGTTTTGCAGTCGCTCCTGAGAAAGATGAGACAAGGTTTGTTTCAAGGACTGACTTTGGCTGTTCACCGCTCCTTGTACACAAAGCTTTGCTAACAACTCCTCATTTTTCAGCGTATCCGCTAGGTATAAAAGCTCTTTGCCGGAAATGTTTTGGTTCCCTTGATTGCTGTACATGTGAATGTTACCTCCTTTCCATTCCTTTCTCGTAGGTTTCCCAAAATATTCCGTTTTATGTACCGTTGGTAAAAAAAGTTAATCAAAATCTTGAAAAACTAGGTCTTATGCAGCTTCAGCTGTATCAAGGTTGTACATCCTACAACTTTGGTGAAGCTAATTGGTGCTATCTACCCGATTGTTGTAAAAAATACAACATGTCCGGCCTAAAATGAGCGCTTTGAACAGAATTGGGTAAAGTTCTTGTACAAATCTCGACTCCCCACTGGGAAGAAAACAAGAAGAAAAACTGCCCCCACAGCACGTTTGAACTGTAGAGAGCAGTTTTCCTGTTAAGAGGCGGGCTGAGCCGGTTTGCCGGCATAGGCATCCACCAATTTCTGTATTTCTGCGGATGTAAGCAGGTACGCCCACTGACCGCCTTGCTTCGCCAACCAGACTTGATCTTGGCTTAGCTTGCCTTCATAGATCTCGGTGACCTCTTTGCCATCTACAGACAATCCAAGCTCTACTTTGAGCTCACCGCCCGCAGCTGGCTTCTGAGCCGCTGGCTGTGGAAGCTCAGCACTGTGCAGGAAGATCAGCTCATCCAGCAGCGGATTCGCCTCCGCGCCTTTCAGCTCTTTATCACCAAGCTTCCAGTTCGCCTCAGCAGCCACCTTGTCTTTGTCTGTTTTGGTAAGCGTCCAGCTCTGACCTTTCCACGTCAGGTTTACGCTCTGCACCTTGTCGCTCTCGAATTGGAATGGACTAGCATCAGTAAAGTCTACCGGTTCTTTGCTGAGGGCAGAGAGCGACTGATCACTCACCTGATACACAGCAGGAGATCCCTCCACCTGAACATAGGAGAAGCCTTCAATAGGAAGAGCCGTACCCACCAGCAGTCCTTTCTTCGAGCCGTCTTTTAACGTAACTTCATAAGTTCCAAGCGGCTTATCTAACCCATAGTTGGATAGATTACTTACCTGATCTTCAACTAGTTTCGTTGATGTCACCAGTCCGAGGGCATCCAACCATGAACCCACTTGATTCGTATTGATCGGCGCTGCTGCAGGGCTTTTCATCTCCCATCCGCTGCCGCTCCGGGCTAATTCGATCTGCTGCGCCTCTGTTTTTACATGAATGGACTGCACGTCTTCTTGCTTAAGTGTGATGAGCGATTTCGGGTCATCTTTTTTCTCTTGAAAGAAGTCTTTGCTCGAAGCGTACCAAAAACCGCCGATACAAATAACGACTAACAGAATCGTAGGAATAAACCGTTTCATCCTCGTCTCCTCCTCCACCAGATCAAGCCGCCAATGACTAGGAACAAGAGCGGTAAGAACACGATCGTTACGAGGAAAATAGTATTCGCTTGGCTAGGCGTAATCATCGCTTGTTGGAACGCATCCCCTTGACGCGGACGGATCGTGATCTGATCCTTCTGTTCCTGCAGCCAGCCGATACTGTTCAGAGCAAAATCCTTGTTGCCTTGATTCTGAATATCTTCATCTAGTACAAACGTAGATCCGCCTAGAATGACAGCTTTAGGCTTGTTATCCTTGTTAGCAATCGCATAACCCAGATTCAGCGGTCCTTTGACATCTGTCGCATCCTGCTTAGTTTTGGATTGTGCAAGAAGGTTGATATCTGTTTCCCCGTAAGCTTTATCTGTTGTTTTCAAAAGCAGAGACTGGGTGTAGTCTGGTGCACTTTCATCCGCATTCAAACTTACAGCCAGCGACAACATCGTAATCAAATTATTGCTGGACAGCTTGTTGGTAATGTCATGGGGGCCATACTCCGGAATAATCGTCAACGGATCATAGAGCGACGTTTGTTTCGCTTCAATCGCAATCGCATGTTGATCCTGAATGCCGTATGTTTTCATGATCGCATCGATATTTTTCCACTTGGTCGCCATATCTTTATTGAAGCCTAACGCCATATAAATCTTGCCTTTATCCTTCAAATAAGCCTGGATCAGCGCAGCTTCTTTATCATTCAGGTCATTTTGCGGGCCAAGCAGCATGAGCATCTGCGCATCGTCCGGTATTTTACCCTCAACGAACAGATTAAGGTCCTTCACGACATAATTAGCGGCTTCCAGACTGCTTTTCAAAATGGTCATGGCATTCAGTGGATATTCCTGATGACCGGAAAGCAGATAAACCGTGTGCTTCTCTGTGGACGTGAGGCTCTTAATTGCCTGGGTGAACTTCTCTTCTCCTGAGAACGTGTAGGAGCCATCCTGTTGGCCTACAAACAATTCATAGAAATTGATATTCTGCTTTTTAGAACCCATTTCAAAAATAATCGTTCCGCCTTGATCGACACCATACTGCTTGGCCATCGAAGGTTGTTTCAGCATATCGTATTCATCATACGTAATCTTAGCGCTTTGCTTCTTATATTCGGTCACCATATCGGTGACTTGTCGCGTCACAAAACCGTTGTTGTCCCCACTATTCGTAAAGGCAACGATGTGAATATCTTGATTTAAGTTTTTGAGTGTGGCAACTGTTTGCTCGGAGAGCGTAAAGCTCTTATTTTTCGTCAAATCGACCTGAAAGCCTTTCAGCGAATGAAGGAAGATCGTCAGTATAATGAAAATGCCGATAACGGCGATCGATAAAACAGTCGCATTAGTTCCCCGTATCCACTTATTCATCCCGCTCACCTCCAACGCTTTCTTTCAAGGACTTGTATGCAAAGAACCAGGAACACAGCTGTTAATGTGATATAAAAGAGGATGTCTCCACCGTGCAGGACGCCCTTTTGCAAGTTCGTCAGATGGCTCGTCAATGAGAATTGAGCGACATAATCCTTCAGCTTGCCTGTCATGCTGCCGCTTACCCAATCAAGCAGCCACAGCAAAAGCAGTATAACAAAGCCTGAAATACCGGCAACCATCTGATTGTTGGATAAACTGGAAGCGAACAAGCCAATGGCCATCATCGCGCAGCCTAATAGGAACATACTTAGATAGGACAGCCACATAACTGGCTTATCCAACGTTCCGAAGGCAGACATAATGAGCGGGTAGATCAAGCTGATCCCCACTAGCCCCACTTGTACAATAAAAGCAGATAAATATTTACCCAGCACGATTTCACCAATACCTGCTGGTGAAGTCAGAAGCAGCTCATCGGTACCTTGACGGAACTCATCTGCGATGAGACGCATCGTTAAAAGCGGGATGATAAATAGGTACACGAATGTGGTATTTCCAACAACGGAACGCGCATCCACAATCGGTGGCTGGCCGTTAACGAAGTTGATGTAGAAGAAGAAGCTCGATAGCAGCACATAGAAAGCGAATGCCACGTAAGCAACAGGTGAAAAGAAAT
Organism: Paenibacillus sp. V4I9; assembly: GCF_030817295.1. Lineage (NCBI taxonomy): Bacteria > Bacillati > Bacillota > Bacilli > Caryophanales > Paenibacillaceae > Paenibacillus > Paenibacillus sp. V4I9. Next base: position 7,605,361 of record NZ_JAUSZE010000001.1, on the reverse strand, counting down.
ACATTTGCAGCTCTTTCGAGCAAATGGCCCAGACTCTACGCATCGGTGTCTACCTCCTCCTTCGGAGTGCTATCGGCTTCGGCAGGTTCATCCGTCGTCAACTTGAGGAAGATATCCTCTAAGCTGAGGCTTTCCCGCTTCATCTCTAGGATCGGGTAGCCTGCGCCTGCCAAGCGGAAGAACAACGCCTCGCGGATATCGGAGCGATCCGCGGAGGTGACGAGCAGCTTCACAGTATCGGCTGCTGCTGGTGGTTCAGTCGTCGCTTCTTTCGATGCATCCTCGCTGATGAACACATCCTGCGCAGCAGGCGCAGCGATAGTTGCAGCGTCGCTCGGCGCGCCGACTTCTTTCACTTCTGCGACCGCCTCTAGGCTTCGCAGCTCCGTCAAGATCCGCTCGCGAGGTCCCTTGACCTCGAGCGACACCTCGAACGTCTCGCCCATCGTGCGGCCGAGATGCTCAGGGCGCTCGTCGAGAACCACGCGGCCTTGGTTAATAATGAGAACGCGGTTGCAAATCGCGTTAATTTCCGGGAGAATGTGCGTGCTCAGCAGCACCGTATGGTTCTCCCCCAGCTCATGAATTAGCTGGCGAATCTCGATGATCTGCTTCGGATCGAGGCCAGACGTGGGCTCGTCCAGGATAAGCAGATCCGGTTGGTGCAGAATCGCTTGCGCGAGGCCCAAGCGCTGCTTGTAGCCCTTAGACAAGGAGCGGATGATTTGCTTCTCGCGGCCTTGCAGACCTAGCTTGTCGATCGCTTCGCCGACACGCAGCTTCTGCTCCCGTGCAGGCACATCGCGAAGATTCGCGATAAATCGTAAGTAAGCTTGCACCGTCATCTCTGGATAGAGAGGCGGCGTTTCGGGTAAGTAGCCGATTTTGCGGCGTGCTTTCTTCGGGTTATCAGCCATGGAGTGACCATCCACCCATATTTGACCATGCGTAGGGTTCAAATAACCCGTAATCATGCGCATCGTCGTTGTTTTGCCAGCACCGTTCGGCCCTAAGAAGCCAACGATCTCACCGCGCTGCATCGAGAAATCGATGTTATGTACGCCGCGATCATTTTCGTACAGCTTGCTGACTTGTTTGACCTCAAGCATCCAAGATCCCCCATTTCTACTCGTTCATATAACCATCATCACTATACCCGTGGAACAATAAACCAACCTTAAGCAAATCTGAAAAATAGATTAAAAATTTGTGTCTGAATTGTGAACGAATAAATGGGAGGAGGGGATGATGGAAGGCTAAATCGTCGAATGCTAGAAAGCCAGCTGAAATGTGTATAAATAATAGAACTCCCTAACTGTTAGGGAGTTCTATTATTTATGACATCATGATGAGGATTAAATGATAGCCTAGAAACCTAACATTTTAGAGATCTTTTCAAGTAGTCGTTGCTGTGATGTCAATTGTTGAGATATGTCATCATAGCGTTTGTTTAGTGATTCCGTAGTAGCAAGCATTTCACTTCGGATTTCTTGTTCCAACATTTCACTTACCTTTTGCGTGTGAAGATGAATTAAATTACGCAGGTCCTTTACATCCTCCGAAACGCCTTCATATCGTTGGTTCAGTAACTCCGTTGTGGCAGTAAGTATTTCACCTTTGGGATCTTGATCCGAAGCTTCAGTTACCTTTTGATGAACAGTTTCGATTACTTTTCGCAGCTCCGTTACCTCTTTAGATATGGTGTCATATCGTTGGTTCAGTAACTCTGTTGTGGCAGTAAGTATTTCACCTTTGGGATCCCGATCCGAAGCTTCGGTTACCTTTTGCTGAACGGTTTCGATCACTCTTCGCAGTTCCGTTACTTCTTTAGATACGGTGTCACATCGTTGGTTTAGTAACTCCGTTGTGGCAGTAAGTATTTCACCTTTGAGATCTCGATCCGAAGCTTCAGTTACCTTTTGCTGAACGGTTTCGATCACTCTTCGCAGTTCCGTTACTTCTTCAGATACGGTGTCATAGCGTTTGTCTAGCGATTCTGCAGTAGTAAGCATTTGAATTCGGATTTCTTGCTCCACCACTTCGCTTACCTTTTGCGTGTGAAGATCGATCAGATTGCGAAGGTCCTTTACATCCTCTGAAACACCTTCATAGCGTTGGTTCAGTAACTCTGTTGTAGCAGTAAGAACTTCACCTTTGAGATCTCGATCTGAAGCTTCAGTTACCTTTTGCTGAACGGTTTCGATCGCATGCTGCAACCCTGTTACTTCGGTAGAAACACCCTCAATTTGTCTTTTCAGCAATTCAATTGTGGAAACAACCTCACTTCTGATTTCTTGTTCCAACATCTCACTTATCTTTTGCGCGTGGAGATGAATCTCATTACGCAGGTTATTTACATCAGCTGAAACGACTTTATAGCGTTGGTTCAGTAACTCCGTTGCAGCAGTAAGTATTTCACCTTTGAGATCTTGATCCGAAGCTTCCGTTACCTTTTGTTGAACGATGTGGATCGCATTCTGAAGCCCCGTTACTTCGGTTGAAACACCCTCAATTTGTCTGTTCAGTAATTCAAGTGTGACAGCAACTTCACTTCGAATGTCCTGTTCGAACACATCAGATACATGTTGGGTGAGAATCTGGATCACGTTTCGTAATTCCGTTACTTCTTCAGAAACGCCCGAAACTTCAATAACCTTTTGTGAAAGCGAATGGATGGTGCTACAAAGTTCCGCGACTTCATTAGTTAATTGAACGAACTGAGCGTTTGAATGATCCACAATAGGTGGTAAAAGCATACTACCTGCTATAGTCGATATACCAACCTTTTGATTCAGGTCGATATGGTCCTTTAAATTCCTTGGGGATTTATTCGCTTCTATCTTTCGCGTGAGGAGCTGTACCCTGTTACTTAATTCCATTGTTTCTTTGCTTAATTGCAAGTTGGAGTTGTTTACAGAAGGAGGTAAATTGGAGCTAGGAACAATAGTAGGTGTAGGAGGTAACGACTTTTCATCATTGAGTGCGATAATTGCCTTCCGACGCATTTCCTGTAAATGTTCTTTTATAAATCTAAGCGGCTTATTGGCATCGCTCATCTTGGAAATGATCTCAAAAATTTCGATGGCTTCTTCTGTGTACCTTAGGGATCCCCCTACAGCTTTAGTCGGAAGAAATTCGCGAAAATAATTTGACCATTCCACCACAGCCGCTCGCGTTTTTCCGATCTTACCAGCGATCTCAGTGAACTTATATGTCCTTTTCATTGTTATCTATCGCCATCCTTTCTTCTTATGTCCATTAGGCTTAGGCATTAGCTGTAACATATTATTCAGGACATTAAACAAATGACAATAAATGAGGGAAATATTTAGCACTGCGCTTTTTTTCTCCAGAAAACAACAAACCCAGTACCTATGCGGCACTGGGTCTGTTTTCCACACTATAGATCCTCTACTTCACCAATTGACCGCGAGTTACACCAAGTTGGTTCGTCGCTTTCAACGAACGCCATACTTGCGTACCGCTAATCTCACCGTCAATCGCACGGCGGTACAAGTCAAGAATTTCGCGCACCTTGTCTGGCGTCTCTTCAAGGAACTCAACACGGAAGGAACGGATGCCCAGATCCATGAAATGGCTCAAGTACTCAGCACCAGACTGATCCACGGCGTTGTACACCGTATTACGGCAGCCTTCATCGACACGAACCGGATGGGACATACCGACACGGTCTTGCAAAGAAACGCTGTGATCCTCACAAGGACGACCGCAGTTTGTAAAGTCTGTGCCCTCGCTCAGGAACGTACAGTACACGCAGTGCTCTGTATGGAACATCGGCATGTGCTGATGAATAACAACCTCAAGCTTCGAGGTCTCAGTGCGGCGAAGCAAATCGACCATTTGCTGAATGTTTAAATCGTACGAAGGTGTAATCTTCGAAAGACCCGCTTCTAGGAACAAGGCAGCCGTTTTGTGGTTGGCCACATTGAGCGAGAAATCCCCGATTAACTGCGGTTTCGGCGCGTCCGGATTTTCCAACCGATGCTTTAAGAAGAAGTAAGCTGCGCCCGTATTGCGGATCAATACTGCATCTGGATTTAGCTTTAATATATGGTTAAAATAGCCCGTCTCCCCTGGCATGTGAATACGCGGTGTCACCAAGGCAATTTTGCGACCGGCTGCACGAACAGCTTCCACGGCCGCAGGGAACTGCTTAATAAATTCGAAATCCGCATATATAAACTCGATTTCCGTTGTTTCAAGAACAGCCTTCACCTGATCCAAGTTACGGCAAAGCGCAGTAAGCTCTACAGCCTTGCGTTCCGCTAGGGAAAGCGCAGGAGCATTCGCGGCAGCGTTGGTGATAGCTGCCTCAGCAGCTGACTGGATCACGTCGTCATACACGCCGATTTCACGCTTCAAGTAAGCCGGTGGCTTCTGCCGCTCGTCTTCCATCAGCTCGACAGCCATGCGGCGCATACTGTTAAGTTCACGCATCGGCACGATAAGCTCGCCGGTCAGCTGCAGATCCAGCTGACTGAGCTCATAAATCGTTCCGCCAAGGCGTCCGAACTGCTCCGTAAAGAGCTGTTCGTCCATCGGTCTTTTCTCCGCGCGAACCAGCGGAAGCTCGGATTGTACGAAGACGGTATGTCCCCCTTGAATATCCGTCCACCAGCTTTTGAGCGGCTCGCCTTCTACGCCGCTTACCTTCACGCTTACCGGGAAAGTCCGGTAAGGCTTGTCTGTCTCGAACGTCTGGCGCAGGCGCTTGTCCAGCTGTGGATCATTCGTCTTCCAGATGCGGTCCCCGACATGCAGACGGCCTAGCTCCACATCATTGCGTCCCATAATGATCTCGATGAGTCCGCCCTCGGCTTCACCTTCGAGCTTCTCTCCCTTGCGGCGCAAATCGTAGATGCGCCCGCCTTCTTCCTTCTTCGTCGGATCCCCGGCGTCGAAAACAAGCCCGTCACCGCGTTTGAGCGGCGCCTCTAGCTCACAGATCACCCCATCGCGCAAGATCTGCTTGATGCGGCCCACGAAAACCCCACGGCTCTTCGGAAACGTGCCGTCGACAAGCTGTTTATTGTTGGTTCCATTCAAAAAACCAACCGTAAATCCACGCGAGAAGCTTTGCTGAAGCTCACGAACCTCTTCTTTGGTCGGACGAGCATCCTCCCCATCGAAATAACGGTCAATCGCACGGCGATACTTGCTCACGACATTGGCCACATATTCAGGGGTTTTCAGACGCCCTTCAATTTTGAAAGAGCGTACGCCAGCTTCAATAAGCTCCGGAACGATCTCTATCGCTGCCAAATCCTTTGGCGACAGCAAATACGTGACATCGCCCATCGGCTTTTGCACGCCGTCGACCATCAGATCATACGGCAAGCGGCATGCTTGTGCGCATTCTCCACGGTTAGCGGAACGTCCGCCCCACATTTCAGAAGTCAGACACTGACCGGAATAAGATACGCAAAGCGCACCATGCACGAATACTTCCATCGGAAGCTTCGCTTGATCGCCGATTTGTTTAATCTGCTTCAAGTTATTTTCGCGCCCTAACACAACGCGTTCAATATCGAACGGCTTCGTAAACTCAACCGCCTCAGGCGATGTAATCGTCATCTGTGTGGATCCGTGAATCGGGAAATCCGGGGAGATCTGACGTATCATTTTAACCAGACCAAGATCCTGTACAATGACCGCATCCACACCGGCGTCCACACATGCATCTATCAATTGCTTCGCATCATTCAATTCTTCCTCAAACACGAGGATGTTGAAGGTAAGAAAGCCCTTTACCCCATATAGATGAAGAAACGACATAATATCCGGCAGTTCAGCCATCGTAAAGTTATGCGCACGTGCTCTAGCATTAAATTTCTCCACACCAAAAAACACGGCATCCGCCCCATTGGCAACAGCCGCTCTCATACAATCCCAATCCCCCGCAGGGGCCAACAATTCTATATCTTCTCTGCGTATCGTACGCATGGCAGCAAATCCTTTCAATAATAGATCCTCGGGTAACCTCAAAGTCTTCTCTTTAGTGTAACAGAAAGGATAGGTAGGAATCTAGGGCGGGGGGTAATTACAAGCTTAGCCAATATCCGACAGTCGCAACCATGTTGCCAAACGTTTCCTCCCCAAACAGAAACCCTTTAGAAGTTAACAAAGCTTCCTATGAATGCTATAATGGCAAGGATAGTGACCTTTTTAGTAATTGAGGGATACCTTTGGTTTTGTCGAAAATTCGTGTTCTTAAGTTATTGATCGGACTAGGCGTCATCAGTAGCCTATTACTCATTGTCCTTCTTTTATTTTTGCCAAAAGTAGATGAAACCAAGCTTCTCTATGCGACGAGCGGGGATCTTTATGATGCGGCAGCCTATGGAAATTTCCAGCAAACCTTGCAAGCAGGCGTTCACATTGACAAACAAAACCTGCCTTCCTTATCCACGAACCAGCTTCGTAAGTACGATGCAATCTATCTGGATCCTGCCCTTTCGCAAGATGCCGGGTGGGTGGAACAAGTTCCGAAACTCGTAGCATTCGTGAAGCAGGGCGGACATTTATTAGTGGAAAATGGGTTCTCAACCAGCTTTGCACCGGAATTTCTAGGTGCTACAGAGGTTGTGGATTTAAAAAAAGTGCCGCTTATGAGCTTGGGTGGACCCCAATTGGCAGCATCAACACAGAGTCTGAGCTACCCGCAGGTGCCTGTTAATCTGCAAGGTATACAGCAAACTTTTCAATTGTTTAGCCAGAGCTACCTCAAACATAATTCACTGGAAGACTTGCCCGCCTTTAACTTGGGATATGGCTTCGTTCCTTCTACTGGTCAAACGATAGTTGCCATGAACATGGCTGGAAAGCCTGTTTCGCTTGTTATGCAGAACCGCGTTGGAAAAGGCACCGTGCTGATCAGCAGTAACTTTCTGCCTAACCGGTATTTCCTAACAGGCTACGACATGATGAGCGGCATGGATCCGATGCTAGGCTTCTCTCAGCTGGCTGCAAAGTACCAAGCAGAAATGAAACGAGTTCCGGGAACGACTTATTTCAATAGAAAAACGCTGCCGATTGAGCCTTACTTTAACTTTGCTTTTGCTGCAGCGAACATGCAGTATCGCAGTGAGCTGCTCGCTTATGTATCGAAAGAAACACTTGGTTATAGTGTGAAAAAAATCCTTGGCCCTTACGGAAGGCCTGCGATGGCCTTTCAGAATCATTTTGAGGCGATGCCGGCAATTGGGCAAAAGGACGGCATTGCTTGGGCGGAGAAGCTGAAGGAATATAACGAGATTCCCTCGTTTACACTCGTGCGGAACGCCTTCTACTGGGGGCAATGGCGCGAGAGCGTGACGGTGCAGCTTAACACGGGGACGAGCGCGCAGCCGATGTTCGTCGGAGAGCTGCCTGGCTCGGGTTACGCGAGCGGGCTGCACGTGATGGCTGCCGGCAAGCCCCTGCGGCAGGCTTTGTTTCCACAATATCGCGATCTGTCGAGCGCGATTGAGCTGCCTTACCGCGCGTACCCGACGGCCGCGGATATGAACGGCGACGGCCGCACGGACCTCGTCGTCGGCAGCAGTGACGGATTCGTGTATGTGTACACAAATCAAGGCGTGGACGCGGCGGCCTACGCGAGTGAGCCGCTGCCAGAGGGCTTAGCGCTGCCCGACACGTTTGGCGCGCCGGTGAAGCTGGAGCTGGAGTCCGGCTTGCCGCTGCAGCTTGGCCCTTACAGTGCCGTTCACGCCGCAGATGTGAACGGGGATGGCCGCACGGACCTCGTCGTCGCAGGCGAGTCCGGGGCGGTACAGCTTCTGCCGCAGCTCGCTAGCGGCAGGTTCACGAAGCCCGCGGCGCTGCTCGCGGGCGGGAAGCCGCTGCAGCTGCCCGGAGGGCCTGCAGCGCCGTTCGTCGCCGACGTCGATGGCGACGGCAAGCTCGACCTTGTCCTAGGCGGAGCCGATGGACAAGTGTGGCTCTACAAGGGCCGCAGCGCAGCGGCCCTCACACTCGAGCAGGGCAGCGCACTATTCCCGCTGCCGCAGCATGCCACGCACGCCGCACCATCCGTGCGTGACATGGGCGGCGACGGCCGACTCGATATCGTGGTCGGCAGCAGCGACGGGGACCTGCAAGTGTATCTTCAAGGCGCTGATGGCGCTTGGGCGGATGCGGGTCCCCTACAGGGCACATCCCTGAACCAAGTCGGCGATCACGCCTTGGTAGCTGGCCACTACTCCGTCCCGCTTTGGATAGATCTTAATCACGACGGTAAAGACGACCTGGTCGTCGGCGGTATCGAATTCGGGTCCCCCGTTTCGATCGACGACCCGCAGTTTCCTTATCAAGCGGAGCTCCAGGAGTTCATCCAATACGCGCGTGACAATCATTTACAAATCGATCCCCACGTGTTCGTGCATAGTTTCAAAAGTGCTGAACAGGAGCGCACCGAGCTTTCCCTTCACAAGAAAGCATTCGATAAGCTCGGCATCCCTTGGCTGCACCTTGGAACGAACCAACACACGTGGCGCATCAATAACATAGACCACCATCAAACACTGGAAAATGAACAGCAGCAAGGATTATGGTACAATTTCGGATTCTTATCGCCCGATTCGCCTGTTATTCCGCGTCCGGAAGAGATTTGGTCGCTTCCCTTCCTATTACAGGATAAACAAGGGAATACCGATCAAACGATGTTGATTCATACACCGACGCCGGTGCTGCGAACAGGAGACTATGCGACGACAGATGTTTTCGAATCGATGGTTAAATTGGATATGCCGATTGATTATTTCGAGCACATCGAGTACCATTTTCCCGTACCATCCAAAGTTGCTGATTTAACCGAATTCGCTGACTACTTTGACAAGCTTCGTACAAAGCATAATTATAACTTTATGACCGAAACACAGATGGCCAAGTCATTCTTAACTGCTTTGAAAAGCGAGGTTCGTATCAGTCATTCATGGGCCTCTTATTTATGGGACAAGCTGAAAGATCGTTTATCAGGCGGCAGTCCTCATTTTCATGCCACTTTGACACCGAATACCGACAAGGTGCCAAACCTGGCTGGTGAGTACGCTACGACACTGGGTGTCGTCATCGAAAAAGGCGAAAAACTTGCCCTATACTCCCTACAAGGTGATTCGGATATTTATACGACAATTGACAATCGATTCTATCTAGGTTTGGCTAAGCCATCCTCCATCGGTATTGGAGCGACCAAGGAAAAGTTCCACGTCGTGCGTTCTAATGTCCCTTTTGAGCTGACACAGCAAGGAAACACTCATCAATTAGTCCTGAAATCAGCAGGTCTGCAGCAAGTGAAGGTATTCAGTCCTACGGAGCTACTCTTTGACGGATCCGATGCCAAGATCGAGTATGACGCCCAAACACATATGTACACCATCACCCGATACGGTGATTTGACGACACTTTCTTTTACCGCAAAGTGAACTAACGTTCCTTTATCTTATTACCACTTTTATGTTAACCAGGAGGCTTTCCAACATGTCTAATGAAGAATTATTAGCGCAGCTTGAACAGCATATTCGCGAGCGTTATGAAATTGCTGAGGATGACGATGATTTTGACGTTGATGTTCATCTGTTTGATTATGGGTTCATTGACTCCATTGGCGCCACAGCGCTTATCGCCCATATCGAAAAAACATACAGCATCCAAGTGACGAATCAAGATTTAATGCTGTACTCCATGAACACGGTGAGCGAAATTGCCGATTTTATTTCCAAGAAGACTGCGAGGTAACCCACTCATGATGACATGTAAAATTTCTTTAGAAGGCCTGGCTGAAAGTCAGCATGGACAAGTCAAATACGCGTCCGCCTTTGCCGATGAGCATATTCAGGATATTGCCCTTGTGGATGGTCACATCATCATTACGCATAACTCTCCGAATGGAAACGAAGGTATTACCGAGCGGGTTCAGCGTCTCATTGAACGTTTCTCCCATGGCGATTTCGGCTTCAAGGAAAATATTCTATTCGAGCATAAAGTCGATACCCCTTACGAAGGCGATATTATCGCTGAGCTTGTAGAACGTAAAGCAATTAAAGTGTTGGAGCCCGGCCTTTTTATTTTCCGCGAGCCTTTCTCCAGCTTAATGCGTTTCTTCGATTATTCCTTTGTAACGAAGATAGCTAAGCGCTTCGAAGGCATGCAGGAAGAGTCTTATCCAGCTGTCATTCATAGTCACACTTTGAACAAAACGAACCATTTCACTTCATTCCCTGAGCATATCCACTTCGTGACTCATTTGCGTGAAGACTTGGATGTCATCGAGTCCTTCTCTCAATCGATCCGCGAAGCTGGCGGTTGGAACCGGGATCAGCCATTGGAGCTTGATAACAACATGGTGAAGCCGAACTTTATGATGAATCCTTCTACATGTTATCACTGCTATGAAGGCCTAGAGAATGAAACGCTTGAGGGTGACGGCATCGTCGTTACAGCCATTGCGAAATGTCACCGCTTCGAGTCCAAAAACCACACCGATTTCGGTCGTCTGCTCGACTTCTCGATGCGCGAAATTATTTTCGTTGGTAAACCAGACTTCGTCAAAGAAAATCGCCTAAAATCGATCGAATATCTGAAAGAGCTTGCCGTTGAATGGAACGTGGACAGCATGATGGAGATCGCCAACGACCCGTTCTTCACGAACGATTTCCAAGTGAAAGCATCTTTCCAACGCAATCAAGAGATGAAATATGAGCTGCGCTTGAGCATTCCTCATGTGAAGAAATCAATCGCCTGCTCCTCTGTAAACTTTCATAGCAACACGTTTGGGAATGCTTTTAATATTAAAATGGGCAAGCGCAACGCCGTTACAGGCTGTGTAGGCTTTGGAATCGAACGCTGGGCGTTCGCATTCTTGGCGCAGTACGGACTCGACGAGCAGCAGTGGCCTGCCACATTCCGTGAGCAGTACCATGCTTGGCAGGAGAAGGCGCTGTAAGAGCTTTGTCTCTTCTCTCTAACTATTTTGTCTTGCGGGCCTACAGCAGCTCCCGTTGTTGGGTGTCGATGAGTGATTCCTCGATGGTCTAAGTTTTATATTTTGTGCAACAATATCTCCTTAAAGTGGTCTTTACCAGCAACAAAGTTGCATTTCGTACAACAATTCTAGTCCAAAACGACTAATATGATGAAAATCTCTCTGAATTGTTGTATTTTCTACAACATATAGCCAATATGCTGAAGGAATTGAAAGTATTGTTGCACAAAATGCAACTTCACCCCCAGTTGGGGGCGTTGAGCTCGCTGGATTCGTCGGATACGCGGAGTCTTATACTCGTTGAACTCGTTCGGTACATTGGGCTCGTTCTGGGTGCGTTGGGCTCCCCTCAGAACCCAGCCATATCCGCCATTCACCTGCACGTTTACATCAAAGTAACATCAAAATGGCCCACACGCCGACATTAGCTGTACGAATACAGTTCATTGTCAGCTGTGGGCCAACTAACTTATGCTTCATGCGTTCTCTATGGCAAACCAGACGTTGAAGCGTCCATCCTATACAAAGATAATGAGTGATACCGTTGAAAGTAGCTGCATTTCTCAAAAAAAATAGCTTCGTACTCGGCCTGCTGCTGGCATTCGTCGTCTCCGACCTGCTCATTTCCTGGTGGAACCCGATGGATAGCTCGCGCCGTTTTTACAAAAACGACTTTACCAAAACGCTCTACCACCACGGCTGGTCCCAATCGGGTCCGGTTTTCTTCGGTAATTCGTCCGTTACGGGTGCGTATATCGAAGAGAAATCCGAAGCTCATTTAGTCGAGATGGGACTATCCTATGGAAAGCTAACCGACCTGAAAGCCATCCTATCGAATAACCTTTACCAGGTAAAGGATGAGCTTGTGATTGGCATCGATGTTCACACCATGCTGGACTCACTTGAAACCGATCCAACCTACCAATGGTTCAAACCCTGGTATCAGCCTTATGTTTACACGTACCGCGACTATTTTCGAGACTCCGGTGAAGAGTTTGCTCGTAATTTGCGCAAAGGCAGCCTTGCCTACGAGCCCCGCTGGATTGATAAAGAGCTTTACCCCGGTCGCAAAGACGATGCTTTCCTAAAGACGAAATGGACCGATTATGATAAACGCTTTGGTTCCATGACACTAAAGGATTTTCAGGCTAATTTGGATGCTCTGCAGTGGGTTATCCAGTATGCGAATAAACATCAACTTCCTCTGCGAGTGATTTGGATGCCGTGGAACAAAGGCTATGCGGATCCGCCTTACGTCGCCTCCTTGATGCAAGAGGCAAACCGCCAGCTGCAAGCTGCGAATGTGCCTACGCTGGATTTGCTGCACAAATACGATCCACGCTATTTCCATGACCTTGTCCACTTGAACCGCGAAGAGGGCGCGCCGCTATTTACGAAGGAGGTAGACACATGGTTAAAATCCTTAGGAAAACCATCGAAGTCCTGATCTATCTCGTGATGCTGTATTTGGTTTTCATCTATTTTACTGGCAAGGGCTTGTTTATCTACGAGAAATTCTAATATTTCTAAATTTTCTAGAAGTCTAAGATGAGACTGATCAAGCTTTCGAAGCGAGGAGTTCTATAGCTATGTTTTATATGCACATGAACGCAATTATCGCTATGATTGGCATGGTTGCCGTTCTGATGCTCACCCGCAAGTGGGCTAATAACAAACGCATTCTGATGATTATTTTCAGCCTCTGCTTCCTGCTGCTGTTCAGCCAGAAGCTGCTCATTTTCTATGCTGTTTTTACGGTCATTAATTATGCTGGCTTTGTCTATCTATGCCGAACGACGTTATGGCGTAAAGCGACCTTTATTTTCGCGATTGCCGCTAATGTTGTCGGTGTGTTTATCGGTGTCCGGCTTTTCGTCATGGACATTTTTCACAATCCGTTGTTCGATGCTATCATCTATTTAGGCCTCATTTATAACGTGCTTAAAGTAATCGATGCTTACTATTTCGCTTATTTCTTCGGTAAAGAAGGTCAAGTTCCAGCCATAGATTACGCGAATTACCTGCTTTTCATTCCAACTTTTACATCGGGGCCAATTTTAAAATTCCGTGATTTCATGGCCGACAGCAAAAAGCCTTACAACGTAGACGCTGCGCTCTTCGAAGACAGTGTGAAACGGATCATTTTAGGATTGTTTAAGAAAATTGTTGTGGTCACCTGGATGACCAGCGTTTTCGATCAAGTGTTGAAGCAGGATCTGCACACCCATCAGTCGTTATTTCTATTGGTCTGGTTCTATGCACTTATTTACTTCGATTTCTCCGGTTATTCCGATATGGCGATCGGCTTTGGGCGATTGATGGGCTATACGATGCCTGAGAACTTCAAGCGTCCACTCTTCTCGCCTTCCATGACGCAGTTTTGGCGAAATTGGCACGCGACGCTAGGCGATTTTTTCCGTGATCATATCTTCATGTTCTTCTCCCGTACTGCTCCATCCCGCTGGGTAGCCTCCAGCTTGTCCGTTCTGATTATGGTCTTGATTGGTCTGTGGCATGGCTTTACATGGCTTTATTTCTTCTACGGGCTCTACCATGGGATCATTCTGGCCATCGAAAATATATTCAAAATCACTACCGTTAATAAAAAGAAAGTATCCAAAACTTATTTCTACTTCCGTTGTTTCGTGACACAAGCGTTGGTTACGTTCTCGGTTATTATTTACAGCTCCAATTATGAGACGGTACTTCGGATCTATAAAGGCTTGCTTCATTTTACTGGATGATAGTGGTATAATTTGTGTGATTGTTTACCATTTATGGAGGTGTACCTAATGAAGTTAGGCGTTTTTATGGTTCTGTTCGGTGGAAAACCTTTCGAGGAAGCGTTGGATTACATTGCTGCGAAAGGCTTAGATGCTGTTGAAATCGGTACAGGGGGCTATCCCGGTACAGCGCATTGCAACCCAAGCGAACTTCTCGCAGACGCAGGGAAACTAAAAGCATTTAAACATGCGGTTGAATCCCGCGGTTTGACAATCAGCGCACTTAGCGCCCACGGTAACCCGCTGCACCCGCAAAAACACATTGCTAAAGAGTTTCACGATGCTATCATACAAACGATTGATCTTGCTGAGCGCCTAGAGGTACCTGTAATTAATACGTTCTCTGGCTGTCCTGGTGACCATGAGGATGCGAAGTATCCGAACTGGCCGGTAGCGCCTTGGCCGAATGATTTCCAAGAAATTCTGGACTGGCAGTGGGGGAATAAAATTATTCCTTACTGGACAGAAACAGGTAAGTACGCTTCCGACCGTAATATTAAAATTGGTCTGGAATTACACGGTGGTTTCTCCGTACATACGCCAGCAACCCTCCTTCGTCTGCGCGAAGCAGCAGGTGAAGCAATAGGAGCGAATCTTGACCCAAGTCACATGTGGTGGCAAGGTATCGATCCTGTTCAAGCCGTTCAAATTCTTGGCCGTGCCGGAGCGATTCACCATTTCCACGCCAAAGATACATCTCTTGATGTTAACAATGTGAACCGCTATGGTGTAACAGACATGCAATCCTATGCTAACATGCTTGACCGCGCTTGGCAGTTCCGTTCCGTTGGTTATGGTCACGATATGAAAGTTTGGGCTGACATCATTAGCGCTTTGCGCCTTGTTGGTTATGACTATGTTGTGAGCATTGAGCACGAAGACGGTTTGATGTCCGTTGAAGAAGGATTCTCCAAAGCGGTGCAAAATCTCCAACAAGTGCTCATCAAGGAACCTCTTGGTGAAATGTGGTGGGTATAAGCATTTGCTTTAAATAAAACAAAAAAGCCCGCAGGCGCCGTTGATCTTACGATCTTGGTCCTGTGGGCTTTTATCTTGTTTTGCTCGGAATTACCAGCCTCTGATCATAACGACATCCATGAAGCCGAATACGAGCAAGGAAACCCCCGCAAATCCTAGGGCAAACAAATTTCTTCTAGGGTTGATCAGCTCTCTGATGAAAGCAATGGCGATGACCACCGTGAAGATCAAAACATAAATATCAAAGCTTGTATACGTACTTGTTGTTGCTGCTGCTTCCGCTAATAACATGGTGAAACCTCCTTATAGTAACTCGGTGCAAGGCACACGTCCTGCTATTTTAATTCTATGTTAGCTTGATTGGGCACTAGATGCAAGTGATTACACTGATGTGTAACAAGTTTGTCACCTTTTGCAGGGCTTGACCACATCACAACGCCGTGAATGGATGGGTTCATCGGAGCTCATACATCAAACTATTGATTTCTTCTTGATGTTTCGCGATTTCTCAAACCTGCCTCGTAAGTATAAAATGTCCATCTCTTCGAATATTTATAACTCTGTGCATGCTGTGATTCAATGCTTAACTTATACACAAGCTACAAAAAAAATAAACCCGAAATCCCTATCAAGGGACGTTGCGGGTTCTATGTTTCATAGAGTTGCACTTCTTAAACGACTAGTCCGTACCCGGGGTCGAATTCTTTATACTCCTCGATGTATGCGTTTTGTAGTTTTTCTGCTAATTCTTTCTCCTGCCAAGCTAAGAATCGAAAAGGATCAATACCTAAAGCAGAAACAATCTGTTGTAACTCTAACGTCGGTTTCATAACAAGCCTCCATAAAGTAGATAGATTAGAACTGCTTATAAGTAAGAGGGATATTTTCGTATGCAACTTATAACCTAATTATAGGTCTATTCTCCTTCATTGCGATAGAGGGTTAAATTGTCGAAGCTTGTATCATTCAATTAAGTCTTAACAAAATTCAAGGTATGTTAGTCGGAATTATGACAAAAGAACAAAATAAGCTTGGCGATACGATTTCTTGTATCGCGAGCCAAGCTTATTCCGGTAACTTATTAGCCGACTGATTCTTCTAGCACTTCAAGTCGATTTGCGTAGTTCTCAGAGCGCTCCTGATCCCGTTCGAGGATCGGTTTCAAGTATTGGCCGGTGTAGGACCCGGCCACCTTCACGACATCCTCCGGCGTACCGGCAGCCACGATCAGTCCTCCGCGGGTACCACCCTCGGGGCCTAGATCGATGACGTGGTCCGCCGTCTTGATTACATCGAGGTTATGCTCGATGACAAGTACGGTTTCACCGTTCTCGACGAGACGGTGAAGCACCTTCAGCAGACGATCGATATCGTGGATGTGGAGCCCCGTAGTGGGCTCATCCAGGATGTAGATCGTCTTGCCTGTGCTGCGGCGGTACAGCTCAGCCGCGAGCTTCACACGCTGGGCTTCGCCGCCGGACAGCGTAGTCGCTGGCTGGCCGAGGGTCATGTAGCCCAGCCCCACATCCAGAAGTGTCGTCAGCTTACGATGAATACGCGGCAAGTTCTTGAAGAACTCGCAGCCGTCCTCAATCGTCATCTCTAACACTTCAGAAATGCTCTTGCCTTTGTACTTCACTTCCATGGTCTCGCGGTTGTATCGTTTGCCTTTACAGACTTCACAAGGCACGTACACGTCCGGTAAGAAGTGCATCTCGATCTTGATGATGCCGTCTCCACGACAAGCCTCACAACGGCCGCCCTTCACGTTAAAGCTGAAGCGGCCTTTCTTGTAACCGCGAACCTTAGCTTCGTTCGTATTCGCATACACATCACGGATATCATCAAAAACACCGGTATACGTCGCTGGATTCGAGCGTGGCGTACGACCAATCGGTGATTGGTCAATATCGATGACTTTATCAATGTGTTCAAGGCCCACAATTTCCTTGTGCTCACCAGGGCGCACCTTAGCTCCGTTTAAGTCACGCGACAAGGTTTTGAACAAAATCTCATTAATCAACGTACTTTTGCCTGAACCGGATACCCCTGTTACACAGGTGAATACACCGAGTGGCACTTTAGCTGATACGTTGCGTAAATTATTTTCTTTGGCACCTTTGATCTCGATCCATTTCCCATTCGGCTTGCGTCGCGCTGCTGGAATAGGAATGAAACGTTTGCCGCTAAGGTATTGTCCTGTAAGAGAATTATCGTCTTTCATTAACTCTTTAGGCGTACCTTGCGCAATGACTTGTCCGCCATGAATACCGGCACCAGGACCGATATCGATAATGTAATCCGCGGCCATCATCGTGTCTTCATCATGTTCCACGACGATTAATGTATTACCGAGATCACGCATATGTTCGAGCGTCTGAATCAGACGCGTATTATCTCTCTGATGCAGTCCAATGCTGGGCTCATCCAAAATATATAGGACACCCATCAAACTTGAACCGATCTGAGTAGCCAAGCGTATCCGCTGTGCTTCTCCACCCGATAACGTACCTGCAGCACGATGCATCGTTAAGTAATCAAGACCTACGTTGACTAGGAACCCTAGGCGAGATCTGATTTCCTTGAGAATCAAATTGGAAATCGTTAGCTCCCGTTCATTCAAGTCCAACCCTTTGAACCATTCCTCAGCGTCACCAATCGAGAGGGAAGTTGCATGAGCAATGTTTTTGCCATTGATCGTCACAGCTAACGTTTCGGGCTTCAAACGCTGTCCTTTACACTTCGGACAAGGCTTCGTGCTCATATACGTCTGAATGTGCTCCCTGATCCCCTCAGAGAACGTATCTTTGAATCTGCGTTCTAAGTTGCGAATGATTCCCTCGAAAGGAACTAACGCTTCCTTGCTCGCTCCCATATCATTCTCGTATCGGAAGCGAATCTTCTCCCCGCCTGTTCCATAAAGGATAACCTTCATCTGATCACTGTTTATCTCAGAAACAGGTATATTGCGCGGAATGGAATAATGTTCACAAACCGCCGCAAGAAACTGCGGATAATAGTTGGAAGTGCTGCCGGCCCAAGCTTCGAACGCTCCCTCTTCAATCGTTAACTTCGCATCAGGAACAAGTAGATCAGGATCAACGATCATCTGACTGCCTAGTCCATCACAATCGGGACAAGCACCGAAGGGACTGTTAAACGAAAACATTCTTGGCGCTAATTCTTCAACGCTGAAGCCGCACTCTGGACAGGCTAAGTTTTGGCTAAAGAGCAGCTCTTCTTTGTCAATGATATCGACGATTACCCTACCATTTGCCAACTTGAGCGCTGTCTCCAGGGAATCCGCAAGACGAGTTTGAACATCCTCTTTGATCACGATGCGGTCAACAACGACCTCGATCGTGTGCTTTTTATTTTTGTCGAGTTCAATCTTCTCAGCGAGATCGACCGTTTCACCATTGACACGCACCCTGACGAATCCCTGCTTTTGAATATCAGCAAGCAGCTTTGTATGTTCGCCTTTGCGTCCTGAAATAAGGGGAGCTAGAATCTGGAGCTTCGTTCGTTCCGGATACTCCATAATGCGATCCACCATTTGTTCCACGGTTTGCGATGTAATCTCAATACCATGGGTCGGACAATGCGGACGTCCAATTCGAGCATATAGCAAGCGTAAATAGTCGTAAATCTCCGTTACGGTCCCAACCGTGGAACGCGGATTACGGCTTGTTGTCTTCTGATCAATGGAAATAGCCGGCGATAGACCTTCAATCGAATCTACATCCGGCTTATCCATTTGCCCTAGAAATTGTCTGGCATAGGCAGATAGAGATTCAACGTATCTGCGCTGCCCCTCCGCATAAATCGTATCAAAGGCAAGCGACGATTTCCCTGATCCACTTAAGCCTGTGAGAACAACAAACTTATCACGTGGAATCGTGACATCGATATTTTTCAGATTATGAGCTCTAGCTCCTTTAATGACAATTTGATCTCTAGACACAGTACCCTTCCTCTCCTATGTGAAGCTGAAGCCCCTTCTAGGCGTCAGCTTTCATTTCCATAATAGCATCACGCAGCTGCGCGGCTCGTTCGAACTGTAGGTTCTTCGCAGCCTCTTTCATCTCGCCTTCCAAACGCTCGATCAGCGATGCGCGATCCTTCTTCGACATCTTCGCACCCTTCACATCGGCCAGATAATCCGCTTTCTGTTCAGCCACCTTCGTAGCTTCAATGACATCGCGGATTTTCTTGGCAATCGTTTGCGGTGTGATCCCGAGCTTCTCATTATGCGCTTCTTGAATACTTCGACGGCGACTCGTCTCATAAATCGCTTTCTGCATGGAATCTGTTATTTTATCTCCATACATAATCACACGACCGTCTGAATTTCTCGCTGCACGACCGATGGTTTGAATCAGCGATCGTTCTGAGCGTAGGAAGCCTTCTTTGTCCGCATCTAGAATAGCGACCAGCGAAACCTCAGGTAAATCAAGCCCTTCCCTAAGGAGGTTAATCCCTACGAGAACATGGAAAACACCTAACCGCAAATCTCGTAGAATCTGCATACGTTCAAATGTCTTGATATCCGAGTGCAAATAGCGCACTTTAATGCCAATTTCCTTAAAATAATCAGTTAAATCTTCTGACATTTTCTTCGTTAACGTCGTTACGAGCACACGCTCATCTTTACGAATTCGATCATGAATTTCGGCAATTAAATCATCGATTTGTCCTTTAGTAGGTCTTACTTCAATGATTGGATCCAACAGCCCCGTAGGACGTATAATTTGTTGTATCATTTCCGGGCAATGTTCCAACTCGTAGGGTCCAGGTGTAGCTGATATATATAAAACTTGACTGATTTTTTCCTCAAACTCTTCAAAGCGTAGTGGACGGTTATCGAGCGCCGACGGCAAACGGAAACCATGGTCAACTAGTACTTCTTTTCTTGCTTTGTCTCCATTATACATCGCGCGAATCTGCGGCAAAGTCGCATGGGATTCATCGACCATGAAAAGCATATCCTCTGGGAAATAATCCATAAGCGTATACGGCGTAGCTCCCCGCTCACGGAAAGTCAGCGGTCCTGAGTAATTCTCAATCCCATTGCAGAAACCCATCTCTTGCATCATTTCCATATCATAACGCGTCCGTTGTTCCAGCCTCTGTGCTTCGAGCAGTTTTCCTTGCTCCTTCAGCACGGCAAGACGATCCTCAAGCTCACGTTCAATATTCACGAGCGCACGCTTCATCGTATCTTCGTGCGTCACAAAGTGCGACGCTGGAAAGATAGCGATATGATCGCGCTCGCCGATAATCTCGCCGGTGAGCACATTGATTTCCGTAATCCGTTCGATTTCGTCACCAAACAACTCAACTCTCACCGCTTGTTCGCCATGCGACGCTGGAAAAATCTCAACGACATCTCCGCGCACGCGAAAAGTCCCGCGCACAAAATTCAAATCATTCCGCTGATATTGAATATCCACGAGCTTGTGTAAAATCTCATTGCGCGATTTCTCCATACCTACACGTAAAGAAAGCAGCATATTGCCATATTCAACAGGCGAACCCAAGCCGTAAATACACGACACGCTCGCTACGACAATAACGTCACGGCGTTCAAATAACGAGCTTGTCGCTGAGTGACGAAGCTTATCAATCTCTTCATTGATGCTGGAATCTTTCTCGATGTAAGTGTCAGAGGAGGCAATGTAGGCTTCTGGTTGGTAGTAATCATAGTAACTAACGAAGTAGGAGACGGCATTATGAGGGAAAAATTCTTTAAATTCACTGCACAACTGTGCGGCTAACGTTTTGTTATGCGCAATAATTAGGGTAGGACGGTTCAACTTGGCAATGACTTGCGCCGCTGTGAACGTTTTTCCCGTTCCCGTCGCACCTAAGAGCGTCTGATGCTTATTACCTGCTTGTATACTTTGAACAATTTCCTCAATCGCTTTAGGCTGATCGCCTTGCGGGGAAAAATCGGATACAAGCTCAAACTTCTTAGAGCTAATGACCAGTTCACTCATCAATAATCACCTACACTTATTCGAACTTTTTAAACCCACATTTTATCGAAATAAATCGAACTTTTATCCTATTAACTTTCCTTATGCTATTTCCGATATAGAAGTTTATGGAACTTATTCGCACAAATATGAAGGATTCTCTAAATTCATCCATCATAAGAATGTTTGTTCTGGTTTTTCCATTATACTATTTTTGAATCATGGATGCAAACGGCAATATCTGTTACGGTCTGTATAAATTTTGTGGAGAGCGACTCCAACGAATTTATCTGGTTGCTTTATGGTTCCTATTCTTTTTATGCTAATTAGGAGTGGTACAGTCATGGATTTGACAACAGTTTTAGGATTAGTATTGGGTCTTGTAGGTTTAGTCGGCGGGTACATGTGGGATGGCGGTCATATTAGTTCATTGATCATCCCGAGTGCCATGCTGATCGTTTTCGGCGGAACCTTTGGTGCAGTAGCCATCAGCTTCCCGCTCTCTATTTTAGCCAAAATCCCTAAAGCTCTCGGCATTGCCTTCAAAGAAGTAAAAAGAGATCCGGGAGCAACGATTGATGAACTTGTGGAAATGGCTTCTATCGCTCGTCGAGAAGGAGTATTAGCCCTTGAGCAACGCGCACAGGAGCATACAAATCCGTTCCTTAAAGATGGTTTGCTTATGGTGGTTGATGGAACTGATCCCGAGCTGACCAGACAAATTCTAGAGCTGGAGATGGATGCTATTGAGCACCAAGTTAACAATATGTCAAAGGTGTTCGAAGCCGGGGGCGGGTATGCACCAACCATGGGAATTATCGGTACAGTTATGGGGCTCATTCACGTTCTCGGTAATCTCGACGACCCCTCCAGTCTCGGACCTGCCATTGCCGTTGCTTTCACAGCTACCTTATACGGTGTTATGAGCGCCAACTTGGTCTATCTTCCGATTGCTAATAAAATTAAGGTTCGCGGCAAAGAAATGGTTTCCGAAATGGAACTGATGTTAGAAGGCATTCTTGCCCTTCAAGCCGGTGAGAATCCACAGTTAATTAAGAAAAAACTGAATTCCTTCCTCCACGATAAACCAACGAAGAAAGTCGTAGAGGAGGATGACGATAATGGCGCGGAGAGGTAAGAAGCACGAGGAACATGTCAATCATGAGAGATGGCTCATTACTTACGCTGATTTAATCACCCTGCTGCTCGTTTTCTTCATTATTATGTATGCAATGAGTAAAGTCGATGTTCAAAAGTATTCCGTTCTGGCTCAAGCCTTAAACATGCAATTCCAGAAAGCCGACTCGGTTTTGGATAAAGGCTTTGGCGTCAGCGGTCAAATGACCCCAAAGCAAGGCGATGCCCAGAAACCGCAGAACCAGAATCAGAGCCAAGATGATCAGAAGGAAGAGAAAGATAAAACAAAGCCTGAAGAGAATGAAAAAGAGAAGCGCGAAAAGGAACTTCAAGATCTTTTAAAACAAGTCCAAGCTTATATTAAGGATCAAAATCTGGAGGCACAAGTATCCGCTAGCGATACAGAACGCGGTGTAGCTATCACTCTTAATGACTTATTCCTATTCGACCTAGGAAAAGCAGATCTGAAAGCGGCCTCCTTTCCAATTCTTCAGAAGCTTGCTTCTCTCATCCCAACTCTGAACAACAAGGTGAGCATCGAAGGTCATACCGACAACTTGCCGCTAGCTACAGGCTCTCCATTCAAAGATAACTGGGGATTATCATTCGCCCGTTCCCTTTCGGTGCTTCGCTATTTTAGTGATACGGCCAAACTGGATAACAATAAATTTATTGCTACAGCTTATGCTGATACGATGCCAAAAGTGGCCAACACAAGCGATGAGAACCGCAGCAAAAATCGCCGCGTCGAAATCATTGTACTGCGTGATGGGCTCTCTCCAACAACAACGGTTAAATAAGCAAAGACCCTTCCTCTTTCAAACGAGAGGATAGGGTCTTTTTTTAATCACATAGATTTCGTTGAATCATTGGATAACAAGCCGGTCAGTTTACTTCGCAAATAGGAAAACAGATGCAGGGGTCTTGGCTCTAGGAAGTACAATGCATCCTGATCAGGAGCTAAAATAATTCCTAATTGATGATGATCGCCAGAGTAAATCGCTCGCTGCAAGAAACGCACCTCATCCTGCTCATTCAGCACCTCCAGCCTGCAGAAGGCGGAATTCAGCCCCATGGCAACGTGCAGATCGGTTTTGGTCTTGATTTTGTGACCGTTGACCTTATGAATGAGTTCGCCCGTTTGAATACCTAGCTCGTGGGCAGGACTGTTTGGTACTACCGACAACACCATAAGACCACGCTGTGAGTGAACGTAGAACGGCACCAGCTTATCTTCCACCCATTGGTTATACCGAATCAGTCCTTCATGTAAAGCAATGCTTAATACGGCTCCTACAAGCAGAATCGGCGGCCAGAAATGAGCGGCAATCGCTGTAACTAATAGGATGATGCCATATAAGTAGAGCAAGCTTGCACTGAAACGGGCTTGTTTGCGGGGAAGCTTCGATATCGTAAGCTCCGTAAAGCCAATCATTGCCGGAAAGGCAAGAAATGTCCATCCTGATGCGAGGTTCGAACCAAACAGCGTTTCCCATGGAAGACCTTCTATACTTCCCCCTGTCATAGGAACGAGCAAGAATAAGGGAACAGGCCAGAAGCCTTGCAGCTGTTGCCCGCCGATAATTTGCCCACGCCTCCCTTCGAGGAACAGCGGTGTTGCCATGCGTGCCCCTTGAAAGCCGACGAGCGTCCCTTCTAGAAGATGAAGTACAGCGACAATGACCAGCAAGGAAGGGATATCTGCGCCAACTACGATGTCCAGAACCGGAACCGCCTCCTGGAGGCTGGCTGCATTCGGTATCCACGAAAGAATTACTTGCGCGATTCCCAAAATACCTACCGCATAAGCCAAACACAAGAATCTAACGCGCATCATCACTAGAATAATCGATAGGACCCATAACAGAATGACCGTGCTCGCTTGAATATTAACACCTACGAAGAGCATAAGTACGGAGGCACTGATACCGCCTAGCCAACCCCAGAGTACGGTTCGCCACGTCTCATTCAATAAAGAATGCAAGCGCGTGTGAAACAGCTTACGCTCCATCTGAATCTGCTTCCGATAATGCAGCACGATAAATAGAATACCTATATAGTAAAAAGGATTCGCAAACAACTGCCCTACAGCCTGCAGCAGTCTGTCCAAAAGTTGAATCAATACATCCATACGAATCTGGGCTCCTTGATGAAAAAGAAATAGGAAGGCAGCCGTAGCAACCTTCCTACACTAATTCGACTATTAGAGCTTAACTCCTGCCCATCTTGACGAATTTCCAATATCTGACCCTTATTATTTCCCGATTTGCTTTTGGATTTGCCCAATTGCTGCCTTCAACTGCAAATCGTTCTTCGGCTCACGAATTTGCGCCAAAATTGATTTTTCGATTTTAGTCGCTGTTTCCGTGTCTACCTCGCCTGTCATCGGTAAACCATTAGTCCGTTGGAATGCTTTAACAGCTGTAACTGTCTTATCATTGAAATAACCGTCCGAACGTTCCGGGTTAAAACCAAGACCTGTCAGCATGAGTTGTAGATTCTTCACATCATCGCTTGTCATGTCCTGTTTAAGCACACTTTTCTTAGACAGTGGAGCTGCTTTGAAATACCCTGGCTGCTCAACTGGAATGTCAGGTTGGATCCCCGTTTTGTGAATCCAGTTTCCGTTCGGCGTTAACCATTTGTACACCGTCATTTTAATATTGCTGCCGTCACCCATTTCCTTCTCAAAAGTAACCTGAACGGTTCCTTTCCCATAGGAAGTTTCGCCAATAATCTTGCTGCCAACCGCTTCTTGGAAGGCTCCTGCCAATATCTCCGAAGCACTTGCACTGCCCTTATTCACTAGCACCGTTACCGGATAATTCTTGCCAGAACCCGTTGAAGGTGTCGGTTCCCGCTTCCCATCCCGATTCTCGACCTGGACGATCGGTTTGCCGCTCTTGACGAAAGGATTCACGATGTCTACGACTACGTTCAACAGACCGCCCGGGTCATTACGCACGTCGATAACAAGCCCTTTCATCCCTTTGGCTTCAAGGCTTTTCAGCTCTTCAGCGAAACGGACGGCTGTATTCGAGGAGAATTGGCGAATCTCAATCTTCCCGATTTGGTCCTGCAGCATTTCGCCATAAACCGTTTCAACGTCAATATTATCCCTGACCACGATGACTTGCACCGGATCACCGGCACCTTGACGAAGTAAATCCAGCTTCGCCTGCGTGCCTTTAGGCCCGCGGATTTTCATGACTGCTTGGTTAAGCGTAAGCCCGTCCAACTTCTCTCCGTTGACCGAGACAATCACGTCTTTGGATTGAATACCGGCTTTCTCAGCAGGAGAGCCCTTGATTGGAGACACGATAACGAATTTACCTTCCTCAATCGAAACCTCTGCCCCTATGCCTTGAAAAGAGGACGTAATACTCTCATCGAACTGCTTCGCTTCCTTTTGATCCATATAAACGGTAAATGGGTCTTCCAGAGATTCCAGCATGCCATTGATTGCGCCATTAACCAGCTTATCATGATCCGGCTGCTTCAAATACTTGCTCTCGATCAATTGAAACGTTGTAGAGATTTTGCTCAAATCCTTACTCGATAGTCCGGATGAAGTGGCAGTGGATGCGGCGGTACTGCCCGCTGGCTGCTCTTTCCGCCCCCAAGAAAAGGATGAATCCACAATCGTCAATGTAACGATACTGCTTGCAAACATGGCTAACAAAACAAATACTATGACCGTGCGTCCTTTGAATTGCAAAGCGCGTTTCACCACCTTTTTCCTAAAACCCATTTGGGTTCGCCTGTTTGTAGTATATGACAAGCTATTCCCGTTTTATAACCAAGTTCCCTTATCGTAAGAACGGTTTAGGATCGGTTGGAACTTCATTCTTCCTAACTTCAAAATGCAAATGGTTCCCTGTCGATTGACCTGTCGAGCCAACACCGGCAATCTTCTGTCCGCGTTTCACCACATCGCCAACTTTGACGTAGAGCCCATCATTCATAATATGTCCATACAACGTCCATAATCCATTCCCATGATCCACGATGATGCAATTCCCGTATCCGTTCATCCATGAGGCATAGATAACTGAGCCGTTCTCAGCCGCAAGAATGTCCGTTCCTTTAGGTGCTCCCAAATCAATCCCTTTATGGCTCTCTGATCTGCCTGTAACTGGATTGATTCTATTCGTGAAATCGGATGTAAGTGGCGCTTGAACGGCCAATGGGTAACCCAGTTTCCCACCGGAATAAGTGAAAGGCGATTTCGCTTTACTAGCTGCCCTCTTCTTCGCCTGTAGGTCCGCTTCTTGCTTCGCTAATTGTGTAATCTGTTTATCGCTTTCTTCTGAAATATCCTCAAGCACCTTCTCTTGCTTCGTAAGAGAAGCAATCTTAACTTCCTTGGCCTTCTCCTTCGCTTGCAGATCGTCCCTGAGGGCGTCGGCGTCAGCGTACAGCGCTTTAACCTTCTCAAGCTGTTGTTCTGTATCTACCTTTTTCTGGGCAACCGTTTCTTTATCTTTCTTATTTGACACTAGTATCTCTTTATCTTGATTAACAATAGATTTCAAAGCTTCAATACGGTTCAAGAAATCAGAAAAACTGGTCGCGCTAAGCAGCACATCCATGTACGAAACAAAACCGTTCATATACATCAAACGCACTCGGGATTTCAGCATTTGATCACGAGTCTCCACACGCGCTTCCGCTTCATCCAATTGTTTAGCGTTATCTGCTAATGCATCCGATACTTGGTCGATTTCTTCATTCAGTTTCGTGAGCTTCTTACTAGCTTCATTCACCTGATTGACAAGTGTGTTCATATCCTTGGTCGCCTGGTCCTTCTCAGTATGGACCTTCGTTATTTGATTCTGCGCGTCATTCGCCTTCTGCTGCGCGACCGCCTTCATTTTCTTGAGCTGAGTCAACTGCTGATCGATCTTTTCCGTTGTTGAAGCGGCATACCCCGCATAAGGAACCGCCAATGAAGCCGCAATCCCAAGTGTCAACACCAAAGGTAGAATCTTCTTCTTCAAGCACGTAGCCTCCCCATCATCAAAACCTGGCACTTCTTGAATCTTTTATACTTTGAATCTCTTAAATTCTTAATCTATGAATCTTTGAAAATGAAATAATAAAAATAAAAGCTTTTAAATCGGCTTTCAGAACCGAGAAGGTTGAACGAAAATGGGAGTAGGAGGAACGGAGTGTAGCAAGCTACATGAGTACCGGACTACCCCATTTTCGTTCAAGATTCGATGCCGAGTAAGCTTCCAGTAATACATCGTTATCAAAGTCGGCTTTAAAAGCCTCCTTAAACCCTGAGGAATTTGCGTACGGAGATTAGGGACCCCCAGATGCCTATTACCATCCCAATACCTAACAACAAAGCCGTCATCGTAGGAGCAATCTCCCCGAAAGGTGTTAATTCAACCATAAGCAGATTCAAGTTCAGTGAACTCGTGTTAAGCAGCTTCCAGTACCCACCAAGAATAATAGCTGTCGGGATAACAGAGCCGATGAATCCGAGTAGAGCACCTTCTATAAAGAACGGCCAACGAATAAAGGAATTCGTCGCACCCACCAGTTTCATAATTGATATTTCTTTGCGTCTGGCCAAAATCGTAATTTTGATCGTATTCGCGATCAGGAACACGGCGGTAAATGAAAGTAAAATAACGATACCAATACCGACCCAACGAACAATTTGTGTCACCTTAAATAGGGCTTCAACTGTACCTTTGCCATAATTCACCTTGTAGATAGGCTTTGGATCTTTGCCGATGTTGAGCGCGCTGATTTGATCAGCAACGACTGCCACATTGTGTGGGTCATCGACTTCGATGGTGAACGCATCGTTTAACGGGTTATTTTCCCCTTCAAATCCATCTAACAAAGCTTTACCGCTCTCACCAAGCTTTTGCCTTAAATAAACAAGGCCCTCTTCTTTCGAAACAAACTTGATGGTTTTTACCTCATGAATAGCTTGAATTTGAGATTCGAGCGCATTAATTTGACCCTGTGAAGTGTTAACCTCCAGATACACATTAATCTCAACCTGTTTCTCAATCTGACCTGCAATATCATTCACATTAAGTGTAATAAGGACGAAAATGCCTAAAATAAATAACGAAATAGCAATCGAACTAATCGACGCGAACGTCATCCAACCATTCCGAACGACATTCTTCGTACCTTCTCGCAAATGACGCGAAACCGTACTAATCTTCATAGCCGTATTCCCCCCGTACCTGGTCACGAGCAATGAGTCCATGCTCAATCGCAATAACTCGTTTACGCATCGTATTTACGATTTCCTTGTTATGCGTAGCCATGACTATGGTGGTTCCCCGGAAGTTAATTTCCTCCATCAATTTCATGATTCCCCAGGAGGTCTCAGGGTCGAGATTTCCTGTCGGTTCATCGGCGATAATGACAGCTGGGTTGTTAATTATTGCCCGGGCAATCGCTACCCGCTGCTGCTCGCCTCCAGAAAGCTGAGAGGGCAGCGAATTCGCTTTATCCTTCAACTTAACAAGCTCGAGCACTTCCATTGTGCGTTTCTTAATCTGCTTCTTAGGTGCCTCGATAACTTCCATAGCGAAAGCCACATTTTCAAAAATATTAAGCTTGGGAAGCAGTCGATAATCCTGGAAAATAACACCAATATTACGACGCACGTAAGGAATCTTACGCTGTTTCAGCTTTTCCAAATTAAAACCGTTCACGAAGATTTGCCCCTTGGTCGGCCTTTCTTCTCTATACATCAACTTCATAAATGTAGATTTACCTGCGCCGGAAGGTCCAACAACATAGACGAACTCGTTGCTGTCCACTTTTACATTAATTCCTCGCAATGCATGAGTGCCGTTGGAGTACGTTTTCCATACGTCCTGCATTTCGATCACAATATCACATCCTAATATATGGATCTTTGCGTAGCAAAGTCTCTCTGCTGTGGGATCTTTGCGTAGCAAAGTCTCTCTGCTGTGGGATCTTTGAGCTTGCTCAAAGTCTTTCTGCTGCGGGATCTTTGAACTGAGCACAAAGTCTCTCTGCTGTTATAGATAGCTTTTATCCATTCGACACAAAAGCTGAAATTCCTTCTAAAATAGCTTTGAAATTCCTGTAGATTACCGTCATTATATCATTATTTGTACACATTTAAGCCGAATAAGGATTTAGTAATAAATTGGTTGAAAGGAAGATACATATAGATAGTACAGGCCCGTAACTCATTCGTATGTAAAGGAGCCGCTGTACATGTCACGCCAAATTAGAAAAGTTATCTTCTATACGTCTATCGTCGTAGGCATGCTAAGTGCGTTTAGCATAGCTCTATATGTCTATGGTTCTCAGCCTACATTCCCTGCAGATTTCACGGTTGCTGGCTGGCGGGTTGGAGGAATGCCTTATGATAAATTTCAACAAGAATACGAACAGCGCCTTCAGCTGCTCTCATCCTATCCCGTTCAATTGCAATCTTCCCGTTCGAATATTCCCAATAAACAACTTGCGCTTGGACAACTAGGTGTTCAGTATCAAAAGGAAACCCTAGCTCGTTCACTTGAGCAGCTATTTGGAGTCTCTCCGATAGAGCGTATAAAAGCTCGCTGGACCCTACGTCACGCGGATATACCGCTCGAGGTCACTGTCAATCAAGCTCAGCTAAACACCGTTATAAAAGAAGCTTGGAAGGACCTTTATAGCCTTCAGCCGGTCGCCGCAAAACGAATCGTTACCAATGAAGATTTACTAGCTTTCGAGCCCGAACGCAAAGTGCTGAGAATTGATACGGCCCATTTGCTTGAACACTTGAAAGAAATTGCCCCATCCATTGGCTATATTCACAATGCCGCTCCTATCACACTGTCCTTGCCTTTATACGAGCAGGGCCCCGCGGTAACGATGGAAACATTGAAGCGTCAGGGCATCGATCGCAAAATCTCGGAATTTACGACCTCATTCCCCCCATCAGGTGAAGGGAGAATTCACAATATTCGCTCCACAGCCGCTTCTATTCAGGATTATTTAATGGCGCCGGGAGAGACGTTTGACTATAGCAAGATTATTGAACAAACCGAAGCCAAATTCGGCTATAAGGAAGCACCAGTCATCCTAAACGGCAAGCTCGTGCCAGGCATTGGGGGCGGCATTTGCCAAGTTTCTACAACGCTTTACAATGCCGTCTTGCGGAGTGGTCTAGACATTGTTGAACGGCGCAATCATTCACTTCCTGTTAGCTATGTTACACTCGGCCAAGATGCAACTTTCGCCAGCGGCTATATTAATTTCAAATTCCGAAATAACACAGATGCCTATCTGTTGATACGAACCATAACAACAGAACAAGCCGTCACTGTGAAGCTTTTCGGTCATATGTCGCCTTCCATTACCTATGACATCAATTCCAACATTGTAGAAACAATTCAACCACCGGTTAAATACTTGCAAAATCCCAGCCTGAAACCTGGCGTTACACGCCCTATCAGCACTGGCAAGGTTGGCTACAAGGTAGAGACGTATCGGATCAAAAGAGAAAATGGTACGATCGTCAGTAAAGAATTAATCTCCAAGGATCAGTATTCTCCAGTGCCTACTATCATCGCCGCCAACCGCGGTGACATCAAGTCGGACGAAATGAATCCCTCCACGCCAGAGCAGCCCATCCTTGAAGATGGCGTGAAAGGACCGGTTAACCGGTAATATAGAGGCTTCTGCCTCTTTTGCGAATAGGAAAGGTCATGTGACTGTAGTTACTAGGTCATTATGACTTTTTTCTATTATGATAGGAATATGAAATAGCACACAAGGAGGCTAGGCGATGAGCAAAATCGATTATTTCAAAGAATTAAACTATCGACTGCGTGGACTTCCCGAGAAGGAGCGCCAAAATATATTGTCTGTTTATGAAGAATTGTTTCAGAAAGCAATTGAAAACGGCAAGCAAGAGGATGATGTAGCCCAGTCTCTCGGCTATCCGCGAGTTCCAAACTGGGACGCTCAGAAGGAGACACCTAGTAAGGAGCAGGAGCCTTCGAAAGGCACGTTTGGCGATCGGGTAGAGAAATCTTTTTCCAAAACCGAACCGACAGCGACGACTACACAAACTTCAGAAACTGGAGCCTATACACCCTATCCACCTTACACGCATCCAAAGGGCGCCAATCCTTATATGAATCCCAATCCATACTATCCTGCTAAACAGGAGTCGAGTATTAAGGCTATTATCGTAAGTATTATGCTTGGATTTTTTAACCTTATATTCGTCGTTGGTCCTTGGTTCGGTATTCTCGCAACATTAATTGCGCTATTTGTTTCGGGCTTCGCGCTCATCATCTCGCCAATTGTCGGCATTCTCGGCAGCTATATGGGAACGGTCGGCAGCGATATGCGTTTCATTGGATTCGCTATGCTTGCTTGTTTCGGCTTGGGCATAATATTGACGACGCTAAGCTCATGGTTGTTCAAAGTATTTTTCAAACTCAGCTGGATGTACATCCAATTTAATGCCAAATTGATTAAGGGGGCTTAAGCTATGAAACGTGGAGTCAAATTTTTCTTACTGCTCGGCTTTGCCTGCCTTGGGGTCGGTCTTATTGGAGCAGCTGTTTCTTTCAAAGCGTTGGATTTGAATGCAGGTATCACGAATATTGATATCGAAAAGAAGATTCCAGCAGCCAATATTGATACATTAATCATTCAAAATGACATCTCCGGGGTAACCTTTATCCCTAGTAATTCCGACGAAATTAAAGTGCATCTCGTAGGAACACTTGGAGAGCTTACTGCTAAAAACTGCACCATTGAGGCGGCAACTGAAGGAAGTAATGTATGGCGAGTTGACGTATGTACGCAGAAGAAACCACAAATTAATTTCAGTTTCGATTTGACTGAATTGAAAGCCTTGATCAATAACCAAAGTTTCCGATTACGTACAGAAGTAACACTTCCAGAAAAAATGTACAAAGCTATCACGGTTTCTTCGGATACAGGGGGCATCAACTTCAAGGAAGTAAAAGCCGACAAGCTTACAGTCAGCACCGACACAGGCGGTATTTCCATTGAGCGTTATGAAGGGAAGCAGCTAAACCTTCAAACAGATACGGGTCGTATCAACGTAGAGGACGGGCAAGGCGATGTAAAGATGAAAACAGACACAGGCGGCATCACGGCTAAACTGCATGATATCGGAGATTCCGTATCGCTTGAATCCGACACAGGCACGATTCGTCTTCAGCTCGATCCTGCCCCAAAAAGCGCAAGTTTCGATCTGAGAACCGACACGGGCAGTGTCAATCTGGAAGTACCTGGTTTAAATGTACAACGGACCGATCATCATTCCGCTAAGGGCACCATCGGTGATGGCAGCAAAAGAGTGACGGTACGAGCAGATACAGGGTTTATCTCGGTTACCGGCAGATGAGAAAAAGCCTTCAAGACCATCAGATTCGATGGTTTTGAAGGCTTTTTGCTATTCGTTTACTTACTTTTTTCTAAAAATACTTGCAACCACTCGTTCGACTGCGCCAGTACTTGCTCGGCGCGAGCAATCGCCTCTGTCACTTGATTGCTGGCCGTTCCGCCGTAGACATTACGCGCGTTAACCACTTGCTCAGGCTGTAGGACCTGATAAATATCGGACTCGAAAAGCGTAGAGAACGTTTTGAACTCTTCGATGCTCATATCGAGTAGGTATTTGTTGTTTTGGATGCAGTACAGAACTGTTTTACCAATCACTTCATGCGCCTGACGGAAAGGCAATCCTTTGTTCACAAGGTAATCGGCGATATCCGTTGCGTTCGAGAAATCTTGGTTCACAGCTTGTCTCATGCGGTCCGTGTTTACTTTCATCGTAGCGACCATAGGAGCGAATAATTGAAGCGCACCCTGCAGGGTACGAACCGTATCAAACATGCCTTCTTTATCTTCCTGCATGTCCTTGTTATAAGCCAGCGGCAGCGACTTGAGCACGGTCATCAGACCGAACAAGTTGCCGTAGACGCGGCCTGTTTTGCCGCGGACAAGCTCAGCCACGTCCGGGTTCTTCTTCTGCGGCATGATCGAGCTGCCGGTGCAGAAAGCATCATCGAGTTCGATGAACGCGAACTCAGTCGAAGACCAGAGCACCATTTCCTCGCTGAAGCGAGAAAGGTGCATCATGATCATGGACGCGTTAGAGAGGAACTCCAGGATGAAATCGCGGTCGCTGACCGCATCCAGGGAGTTCTCGTACACGCGTCCGAACCCGAGCTGCTCCGCCACGAAATGGCGGTCGATCGGGAACGTCGTGCCGGCGAGCGCGCCAGCGCCGAGCGGCAGCATGTCTACGCGCTTGTAGCTGTCCTGCAAGCGCTCAAGGTCACGCTGGAACATGCTGACGTAGGCCATCATGTGATGCGCGAACAGAATCGGCTGCGCACGCTGCAGATGCGTATATCCCGGGATAATCGTATCCAGATTATCCTTCGCTTTCTCAAGCAAAGCCTCTTGCAGCTTGATTAGCAGGCGCTACGAACTCAACCACCCGCTTGCGCAGGTAAAGGTGCATGTCCGTTGCTACTTGATCGTTACGGCTGCGGCCAGTATGAAGCTTGCCGCCGACAGGGCCGATCAAGTCGATCAAGGTTTTCTCGATATTCATATGAATATCTTCATTCTGAATC
This sequence comes from Paenibacillus sp. V4I9, assembly GCF_030817295.1. Taxonomy (NCBI): domain Bacteria; kingdom Bacillati; phylum Bacillota; class Bacilli; order Caryophanales; family Paenibacillaceae; genus Paenibacillus; species Paenibacillus sp. V4I9. The sequence goes on along the minus strand of NZ_JAUSZE010000001.1, from coordinate 7,571,853 downwards.
GTGTACTCCAGCTCGCCACGGCGAATCATACCTTGAACAGCCAACAATCCATCCTTGATTTTCTCGACATCATCCGCAGGAAGAATGCCGCACTTGCCAAGCATCGTCACATGCGCTAGGCTGCCTTCGATATCTTCCTCCGCAAGCTCTTTATCAAATGTAATCGATGCGGTATATTCTTCGACCAATTGGTCGGTTTTCTTCGTAAATCGTCCACCCCAAAGCTTAGACACCGTGCATGGCTCCTCTCGTATTAACACCTAATATAGGGATCTTTGAGCGGCGCTCAAAGTCTCTCTGCTGGACAGACTTATGGACAGCCTTATTGACAACCCAAAGGCTTTCCACGAAGGGAAAGCCAGCGGACCGTGCTGCTATATAATTACTTCTTTGCGTTTTGTTCTACGCCAGAAGATACTTTCAGACGAAGTGCGTTCAAGCGGATGAATCCTGTTGCATCGCCTTGGTCGTATGCTTTCGTCGGATCTGCTTCCATTGTAGCAATCTCCGGATTGTATAAGGATACTGGACTTTTCACACCAGCGCCCATGACGTTGCCTTTGTACAATTTCAAGCGCACTGTACCTGTTACGTTCTTTTGGCTTTCTCCCACAAGCGCTTGAATCGCCAAACGCTCAGGTGCGAACCAGAAGCCGTTGTAGACTAATGTCGCATATTTCGTAATGAGGGAATCACGAAGGTGCATGACATCGCGGTCCATCGTGAGGGATTCCATTTTGCGGTGAGCTGTGAAAAGAATCGTACCGCCCGGAGTCTCATACACGCCGCGGCTCTTCATGCCGACGAAACGGTTCTCGACCATATCGACACGGCCAATACCGTGCTTGCCGCCAATTTCATTCAAGGTTTCCATGACTTGCAGAGGGGACAACTTCTTGCCATTGATGGCTACGCAGTCACCTTTGTCGAACTCAAGCTCGATGTACTCTGCTTGATCCGGTGCATCTTCTGGAGCTACGCTCAGGACGTACATGCCTTTGTTCTCGTCAGATGCAGCATCGAACCAAGGATCTTCCAGCATGCCGCTCTCGAAAGAGATGTGCAGCAAGTTACGATCCGTCGAATACGGCTTCGCCGCCGATGCAGTAACCGGAATGCCGTGTTTCTCGGCATATGCGATCATCTCTGCGCGACCAGGGAACTCCTCGCGGAACTGCTCAAGACGCCAAGGCGCGATCACGGACAGCTCAGGCGCCAACGCCGCTGCTGTCAGCTCAAAGCGCACTTGGTCATTCCCTTTGCCGGTTGCTCCGTGAGCAATCGCCGTTGCGCCTTCAGCGCGAGCGATTTCGACCATGCGCTTCGCGATCAACGGACGAGCGATCGAAGTGCCGAGCAGGTATTGCCCTTCATACAGAGCACCCGCTTGGAACATCGGGTTGATGAAATCCTTCGCGAACTCTTCGCGCAGGTCGTCGATGTAGATCTTGGATGCGCCGGTTTGGAGCGCTTTTTCCTCCAGACCGTCCAGCTCATCCTTTTGCCCGATATCCGCTGTGAAAGCAATAATTTCCGCGTCGTAAGTCTCCTTAAGCCATTTGAGGATAACCGATGTATCCAATCCGCCGGAATAGGCGAGAACGATTTTTTCCTTAGCCATGTCTACTAATCTCTCCGTTTCTATGTCTGCTACGAATTATTATATCATTGTCGCGGCCATAATAGCCTTTTGCGCATGAAGACGATTCTCTGCTTGGTCAAAAATAATGGAATTCGGGCCGTCAATAACGCCCTCGCTCACTTCTTCCCCGCGGTGTGCAGGCAAGCAGTGCATGAACAAGTAATCTGATTTGGCATGCTTCACAAGCGCCTCGTTGATTTGGAAGTTCTTAAAAGCAATCTCCCGCTCCTGCTGCTCCGCCTCAAAGCCCATGCTGGCCCAAACATCTGTATAGACGACGTCCGCATTTTCAATCGCTTCGCGTGGATCGCGAGTAAGGAGAACACTGCCTCCGGTCTGCGCTGCGTTCTCTTTAGAAATCTGAATGACTTCTTTGTCGGGATCGTAGCCTTCCGGCGATGCAATCGCGAAATTCATCCCTAATTTACTTGCACCCATCATGAGGGAATGCACCATATTGTTGCCATCTCCGATGTAGGCGACTTTGAGACCTTTCAAACGGCCTTTTTTCTCCAAAACCGTCTGATAATCAGCCATAACCTGACAAGGGTGGGCATAATCCGTCAATCCATTAATGACCGGTACCGTTGATCCACGTGCAAGGTCAATCACTTTGCGGTGTTCGTACGTGCGAATCATGATGCCATCCAGGTAACGGGACAGTGTTTGCGCAGTATCCCAAACGGTTTCACCGCGTCCAAGCTGCAAATCATTTTTGCTGAGGAAAAGAGCCTGACCCCCTAGTTGGTACATTCCTACTTCAAAGGAAACACGCGTACGCGTCGAGGATTTCTCAAAAATCATTCCAAGCGTCTTACCAGCCAACACAGCATGCGGCTCTCTAGCTTTTTGTTTACGTTTAAGCTCAATCGCATAGTGAATCAAATATTCAATTTCTTCTGATGTATAATCAACTAAAGCAAGAAAATCCTTGCCCTTCAACTGGGCAGCCAGTTCTTCCTTTACAGCCATATTCATGTTATCCAACCTCTCTAAACGGAACTTTTACTAGACGCTGCTGATGGTTGATGCCTTCTGGGAGAGGACACTGCACACCACATCTAGGGCTTGATCTAAATCTTCTTGCGGTATGGTCAAAGCAGGTACAAGACGAATAACGTTCGGCCCTGCCGGAATTACGAGTACACCTTGCTTATGAATTTCACTAATGATTTCACCTGCTGGTTGTGTACATTCGATCCCGATGAGGAGACCAATGCCGCGAATATTGCTGATAAGCGGATTGCCTGCAAGCTTGCTCTCCAGCTTCTTCACTGTGTATTCGCCTAATTGCGCAGCGCGCTCTGGCAGTTTATTCGTGACAATCGTGTCCACAGCCGCATATCCTGCAGCCGTAGCTATCGGCGTTCCACCAAAGGTTGACCCGTGGCTTCCAGCGCTGAATGCTTCAGCCAAGAACGCCTTGCCTAACATAGCACCGATCGGAAACCCTCCACCAAGGCCTTTGGCCAACGTGAAGATATCCGGCTCCACCCCATAATGCTCATAGGCAAAAAGCTTACCTGTACGTCCCACGCCCGTCTGGATTTCATCCACGATCAAAAGCAGATTCTCTTGCTTGCACAGCTCTGCAATTTGTTTCACGAACTCCGGATCAGCCGGCAGTACGCCGCCTTCTCCTTGCACCATCTCCAGCATGATGGCACATGTATGCTCATTGACAAGACTGCGAACAGCCTCGAAATCGTTATAAGGCGCATAGACGAAGCCGCCAGGAAGCGGATGGAAGCCTTCCTTCACTTTATCCTGCCCTGTAGCGGTCAATGTCGCCAGCGTGCGTCCGTGGAACGACATGTTGAACGTGATAATCTCGTACCGACCATTGTTCAAAACCTTTTGGTTATAGCGACGTGCCAGCTTAATCGCAGCCTCATTCGCTTCCGCACCAGTGGAACAGAAGAATACCGCGTCTGCACAGCTATTATCTGTGAGTAGAGTAGCCAGCTTCTCCTGATTCGGAATATGGAAAAGATTGCTCACATGCCATAATTGATCGAGCTGTTCAATCAACTTCTCCTTCACCGCTTGAGGCGCGTGCCCGAGGTTCGTTACCGCGATCCCGCTCATCAAATCGATGTATTCCTTACCTGTATCATCCCATAGACGGCTGCCTTCCCCCTTCACTAGCGTGATTGGATATCTTGCGTAGGTTGGAAATAGCGAGCTTTTACCTGTTTCAGTCATGTACATTCCCTCCTTAAAGTTTGTGGTTCAACCCATGAGTTCGAACTTATGCCAAGCTAGATAAAGACATATTGCGGCAGCTGCAAATAAAATGATAGCCGTTGTTCGATTCCTTCTCATTTTCATCCCGTATGCGACGAAAAAAATGGCTGCCGCTAATTTGGAGAAGCCTTGGTAAGCCGGATCATTCGAGAAGTAAGAATTGCTAAAAATGAGTGCAATTAGCAAGGTTATCGAAATAAGTATTTTAAACCATAGAGGCTCTCTTAGGAATTGTTTAAACATAAACGTAATCCGCTGCATGACCGATACCTCCGTTCAAGAACCTGTAACCTACATTAGAGCCCTATTTAAAGATGAAAAACACCGTTAAACTCGCCCCGGAGTCCTGTATTAGGATGAAAAACATCGTTATGGCGGTATTTTCAAGCTCGTATCGGTCTAAAAAACATTGGTATCTGTAACTCAAATTGGTGGATGTATTCCTAAAAGATCATTCCATTCGGTTACTCAGTGTGCTTGTTAGCGCACAATCCTCGTGCCAATACCCGTGCCTTTCAGCACTTTGCTCAGTACATTCGGCTCAGAACCGTTCACGATGACAACTTCTTGGACCCTGCCTTGTATGCAAGCAATCGCTGCGCGAACCTTCGGAATCATACCCCCGTAGATGTCACCGCTCGCGATCATCTCTTCAATCTCTGCTACGCTGACAACAGGAAGCACCCGCTTCTCGCCATCCACTGTTTTCATAATGCCGGGAACGTCCGTCACTACAACCATCTGCTCCACACCAAGGTGAGAAGCAACAGCTCCTGCCGCCGTATCCGCATTAATGTTGTAACGTTGGCCGCCATCAGCGCCAAGTCCAACGGGTGCGATCACCGGGATGTAACCCATGCTTACGATACCTTGAATCAGTTCAGAATTCACTTTCGTGACATCACCAACAAGACCAACCTCATGGCTATTCGCCACCGGCTTCGCTTCAATCAAATGTCCATCCACACCGGACAATCCAAGTGCCATTGCGCCTGTTAACTGAATTCGGCGTACGATCTCTTTGTTGATCTGGCCGGAAAGCACCATCTCCACAACGTCGAGCACATCTTCATTCGTTACCCGCAGACCATTCACGAAACCAGACTCTATCCCCAGCTTCCCGAGCGTCTCCGAAATGGCAGGACCGCCGCCATGAACGATGACAGTTACAATACCCTCATCCTGAAGCTGACGCATATCTTCAAAGAAACTAATCGGCAAAGCCGCCAGCGTGCTGCCGCCGCATTTCATCACAAAGCAATTGTTCTTCACAAGCTTTTGGTCCCCTTTGCTTCCTTATGTGCGATCCTAGTGTAAAAACTTAACCAACCCTAAGTCCGATAAGCCGCATTGATCCGCACATAATCATATGTTAAATCGCAGCCCCAGCCCGTTGCCTTGCCAGCGCCCATATGTAAATTCACATGAATTTGAATCGTATCTGTTTTCAAATAAGCAAGCGCCGCTTCCTCGTCGAACTTCACCGGCCGCGACTGCTCTAACACTGCGATATCGCCTAGGCGAATATCGACAGTGTTCACGTTCACCGGCTGTCCCGAGTAACCGACAGCCGCAATGATCCGACCCCAGTTCGCGTCCGCTCCATAAACAGCGGATTTGACCAAGCTAGAGCCAATGATCGACTTCACGATCTTGCGTGCCGCATCGTCGCTCTCTGCGCCGACCACTGTCGTCTCGATCAGCTTCGTTGCGCCCTCGCCGTCGCGCGCAATCGCCTTGGCGAGGTACTCGCCAACGTACTGGAACCCTGCCGCGAACGCTTCCCAATCCGGATGCTCCGGATTCAAAGCTTCGCCGCCGGCCAACCCACTTGCCATCGCCACGACCATGTCGTTGGTGCTAGTATCCCCGTCAACAGTGATCATGTTGAATGTAGTATCCGTGATCCTGCTCAGCAGCAGCTGCAGGTATTCGCTCTCAATCGGCGCGTCGGTTGTCATGAAACCGAGCATCGTCGCCATGTTCGGGTGAATCATCCCCGAACCCTTCGCTGCCCCGGCAATATGAACCTCCTTGCCGCCAACGACAACACGGACACACGTCATCTTCTGCGTGAGGTCCGTGGTCAGGATCGATTGGCAGAAGTCGTTTCCACCTTCTGCCTTCACTTTAAGCGGCAGCTGCTCGATGCCGCTCAGTACTTTACCCATCGGCAGTAACTCGCCGATGACGCCCGTGCTCGTCACACCGACGTGGTGCTCCGCCACGCCTAGCGCCTTCGCACTAGCAGCGCGCATCGCGTATGCGTCGTCCTCGCCTTGCTGGCCGGTACACGCATTCGCGTTGCCGCTGTTGACGATCATCGCCTGCAGCTTGCCGCCTTGGGCGATGCTCTCCTGCGTCACGCGCAGCGGTGCCGCTTGGAACGCGTTCAGCGTGTACACGCCCGCCGCTGCCGCCGGAACATCACAGACGATTGCGCCTAGATCATAGCGCTCCGTCTTCTTCAATCCACAGTGCAGACCACCTGCACGAAAGCCTTTCGGCGTCGTTACTGTGCCCTCTGGCACGACAGTAAAGCTCACTAGATCTAGCATGTTCGTCCTTCACCTGTCCTCATCTTCTCGTTATGGATACACCGGTGCGAACAACAGCCCTGTCGTTTCGTCCCAGCCTTGCATCATATTCAAATTCTGAATGGCCTGACCTGCAGCGCCTTTAACCACGTTGTCGATGACTGAAACGATGGTCACACGCCCCGTGCGCTCATCCACCGCAAAGCCGATGTCGCAGTAGTTCGAGCCGAACACTTCCTTCGTAGAAGGGAGCTTACCATTTTGGCGAATCCGTACAAATCTCCGACCTTCATAATACTGGCGGTACAATTCGATGAATTCCTCGGCAGTATGTTCACCTTGTATAGTTGCATACATGGTAGACATAATTCCGCGAGTCATAGGCACAAGATGTGTCGTGAACGTCGTAACAACTGGTTTACCTGCAACACGACTGAGCGCCTGCTCGATTTCCGGAATATGCTGATGCTTATTCACTTTATAGGCTGTTAAATTCTCATTCACTTCCGCGTAGTGCACGCCCAGATTAACGCCGCGCCCCGCGCCGGACACGCCGGATTTGGCATCAATAATAATCGTAGATGGATCGATCCAACCCGCTTTGACTGCAGGAATCAGACCAAGCAGCGTCGCTGTCGGATAGCAGCCTGGGTTAGCGATTAAATCACTGCCCTTCACTTCATCCCCGAACACCTCAGACAAACCATAAATCGATTGAGCCAATGTTTCCTCGGAAGCTGCCGGCTTTTTATACCATTTTTCATAGTCAGCACCAGATTTCAATCTTAAATCCCCAGAAATATCAATGACCTTCAGGCCAGCTGCCAGAAGCTTTGGCGAAAGTTCTGCACTCACACCAGCAGGTGTCGCCAAGAACACAACGTCTGCTTTGCCTGCAATCAAGTCAACATCAAGCACATCTAGAATATCCACAACCACTTCCTGCAAGTGTGGAAAATGCTCCGCAAGCGGCGCTCCTGCATTAGAGGTCGAGATGACCGAAGTGATCTGTACCAAAGGATGCGCCTGCAATAGACGAATCAACTCCGCACCACCATAACCCGTGGCTCCAATAATAGCCGCCCTAACTCCATGACTCATTCGAAATTCCCTCCCGATGTTCCGAAAATATATGTATTATTATACAGTCGTATACATAATAATTCAATGAATTTTTTTATGCGGATTTTGACAATTGAATTGTGCCTACGCAAGGCATTTCAAGGCTTTTTTACATTAAAATCGACAAACCTTTTAATCTTTGGCCTCCTGCCTTCCGACAAGAAGTATACATAATATGCATCAATTAAACGTAACATGTGTATAAAAACAATTCTTTCTCCTCGATACCCATCTGAGTGTCAAATCAATTATCCCAAATTATACGCCAAACAGGCAAATCCTGTATGTGATTATTTCTTATTATTTAAGAAGTGTGGGTAAGTAGTATAGTTATCCACAGATTATGCACACTTTATCCACAGCTGGCTGTTTCCACAACAAAGTTATGCACAAAAAGACGCACCTAAGTGCGCCAATCTATCTCAAAGCCATTCGCTATGCATGTCGTTTGAAACCTTCCCCTAGTACCTCATTCGTTTCACTCAAAATGACAAAAGCTTGCGGGTCCACAGACTGGACTAGCGTTTTCAATCGACTTACTTCATTTTGTTTTACAACGACCATCAAGACCGTTCGCGATTCACCTGTAAATCCTCCAGATCCATTAAGCTCCGTAAGTCCACGGTCCAAATCATATAAAATCGCCTTGCGTATCGCTTCTGTATGATCGGAAATAATGAAGGCCACTTTGGCATAGTTGAAGCCGAGTTGAACGATATCGATCGTTTTCGTGGTGACAAATAACCCAATTAAACCGTACAGCGCATTCTCTGGCGTGAAAACAAGTGCGGAGCTTAGAATGACCAGACCATCAAAAATCGCTACCGAGAAGCCTAAACTTAAGCCTGTGTATTTATGCAGCATTTGTGCGGCCAGCCCAAGTCCCCCTGTGGAACCACGTCCTCGGAAGACGATACCGAGTCCAAGTCCAACACCAATGCCTCCATAGACTGACGCGAGCAAGGGATTTTGCGTTGGCACCCCTAAATGGCTTGTTACGAGTACGCAAAGTGGAAATATAACCGACCCGACTGCCGCCTTAACCCCGAATTGTCCGCCTAGCAGCCATAGGGCTAACAAGAAAATCGGGATATTCAGGGCCCACTGCGTAATCGCCGGGTTCAGACCCGTCAAATGTTGAACAATCGTAGAAATACCTGAAACCCCACCCGTTGCAATTTGATTCGGGTTCAAAAAACAGTTAAAACTAGCCGCCATAATCAGCGAGCCGATCAGCATCAATATATACTCAAATACGGTATGCGCTGGACTTCCTATCCGTATTCGCGGTTCTTTTCTGGGCACGAACGGCCCTCCTCTCGGTACCATTCCTACAACAGAGGTGCACTCATATTTTTACCGTAAAATATTTCGTCCATTTCCCACTTTACACTTTCTGTAATGTCCTTCTGCTCCGCTTCGCTCAGCTTGTCTTTCGTATAACCGAACAAATAATTGTTTAAATCAAATTTCTTCAGCTTACATTTTGTATGAAAAATATTTTCCTGATAAACGTTCACATCGATCATGTCATACAAGCTTTTGATTTCCTCAGGAATGTAGTTCTGAATCGAACTAATATCATGATCAATAAACAGCTTATGCCCGTTTATATCCCGTGTGAAGCCTCGAACCCGATAGTCCATCGTCATAATATCCGTATCAAAGGAATGGATTAAGTAATTCAGTGCCTTTAGCGGCGAAATTTCCCCGCATGTGGATACATCAATGTCCGCCCTAAACGTGCTGATCCCTTCATCAGGGTGATATTCTGGATAGGTATGAACAGTGATATGGCTGGTGTTCAGGTGCATAAGCACCGTCTCCGGCAGGGGCCCAGGGGATTCCTCAAATGAAGCTTCAGGAGCGCCCTCCACAGGACCTTCAGAAACCAACATCGTTACACTTGCCCCTTGCGGATCATAATCCTGCTTGGCCACATTGAGTACATGAGCACCGATGATATCAGCTACCGCTTTGAGAATTTTGGTTAGCCGGGCTGCATTGTACTGTTCGTCAATATATTCTATGTAGGCTTCGCGCTCTTCTTTGGTTCTGGTGTAGCAGATATCATACATATTGAAGCTCAATGATTTCGTAAGGTTGTTAAAGCCGTGCAGCGTAATGCGCTGCTCCGTTGTAAGTGTCATGTTTCTTCTTCCTCCTTGTTGTTCATCCCTACTATTTCCTTACCCAAACCCTGAATGACATTAAACTTGAAAAAATCCTACACCTTTCAGATGTAGGATAAACGTCTATTGCTCCATATATGCGTTTGGTATTGGTTCGGTTCATCTATATCTTCCCGCACACAACTTCCTGTGCACAAGTTCTATTCCGGCTTCCGAATCTGATGACGCAAATACGCATCAATGAACGGATCGAGATCTCCGTCCATGACCGCGCCTACATTACCTGTCTCCGTCGAAGTCCTATGATCTTTGACCATGCTATAAGGATGAAAGACATAAGAGCGAATCTGACTGCCCCAGGCAATGTCAGACTGCTCGCCGCGAATCTCTGCGAGATGCTTCAGCTGCTCTTCGATCTTCCGCTCGTAGAGCTTGGAGCGCAGCATTTTCATCGCTTTCTCGCGGTTCTTAATCTGCGAGCGTTCTTGCTGACAGCTCACCACGACACCCGTTGGTATGTGCGTAATCCGCACAGCCGAATCCGTGGTGTTGATGTGTTGACCGCCAGCGCCGCTCGCGCGGTACGTATCGATTTTGAGATCCTCGGAGCGGATCTCTCCCACGTCCGTGTCGTCCTCGATCTCCGGCATGACGTCACACGACGCAAACGAGGTGTGACGACGACCGGAGGCGTCGAACGGCGAGATCCGGACGAGCCGATGCACGCCCTTCTCTGCCTTCAAATAGCCGTAGGCATTGAAGCCTGTGATCTGCAGCGTGACACTCTTCACGCCGGCTTCGTCGCCCGGCAAATAGTCGAGCACCTCGACTTTGTAGCCCCGCTTCTCCGCCCAGCGGCGATACATGCGCAGCAGCATCTCCGCCCAGTCCTGCGACTCGGTGCCGCCCGCACCGGGATGCAGCTCCAGGATCGCATTCAGCCGGTCATACGGCTGATTGAGAAGCAAGCCAAGTTCGAAGGATTCGAGCTTCTTCATTAACGCTGCGATGCCTGTTTCAATGTCCTTCGCTAGACCGGCATCGCTCTCCTCTTCCTCGAGCTCGACCATGACCTGCAGGTCGTCGAACTCGTTCGAGAAGCCTTGGAACTGATCGACGACACTTTTGATGGCGTTGAGATCCGCGATGGTCTTCTGGGCACGATCATTATCGTCCCAGAAGTCCGGCGCCCCCATTTTTTCCTCAAAATCCCCGATCGCTTCAAGCTTATGATCTAAGTCAAAGAGACCCCCGTAATTCGGTTAGTCGCTTTGCTGTCTCTCTTAAATCCTGTTTTACTTCTGGTTCCAGCATGTTGTACACCTCTTTTATTCTCTTGTGCCTAGTTTTATACGGATATAAGTAGCAAACTAAATAGCTTTAGCTGCCTTGTCCGTGGCACTGTTTGAACTTCTTCCCGCTGCCGCATGGGCATGGGTCATTGCGTCCAATACGCTGCTCATCGCCGCGCACGAGCGGTTTCTTCCCGCCAGCTTCGTTCTTCATATCCACCGCTTGACCTTCGGCTACCGCTTGACGCTCCAGGTTGCTTTGTACGTGAGCCTTCATGATGTACATCGCGACTTCTTCGCGGATATTGTCAATCATCTCTTGGAACATTTCAAAGCCTTCGAATTGATACTCACGAAGCGGATCCGTTCCGCCGTAAGCACGAAGATGAATACCTTGGCGCAGCTGATCCATCGCATCGATGTGATCCATCCATTTACTATCTACCGCACGAAGAGCAACGACCTTTTCGAATTCACGCATGAATTCTTCACCGATCTCCGCCTCACGCTCATCATAACGCTTGCTAACGAGATCTTTGATGTAGTCAATAATCTCTTCTTGTTCTTTGCCCCAAATATTTTGATCCGTAATCTGGCCTTCTTCAGTTAAGAAGTTGTTGTTCACGAAGTTAGCCACTTCCTGAAGCTCCCACTCCTCCGGAATTTGTTCCTCCGGACAGTGTGCTTTCACGATGCGTTCGATAACAGCGTTGATCATACCCTCGACAACTTCACGAATATTTTCGGATTCCAGCAGCTCACGGCGCTGTTTATATATAATTTCCCGTTGTTGATTCATTACATCGTCATACTGAAGAACGACTTTACGAACGTCGAAGTTGTTACCCTCAACGCGTTTTTGGGCCGATTCCACTGCACGCGAGATCAATTTGCTTTCGATTGGTTGATCTTCTTCCATTCCGAGACGGTCCATCATCGCCATGATATTGTCAGCGCCGAAACGTTTCATCAATTCGTCCTCAAGGGAGAGGTAGAACTGTGAAGAACCAGGGTCACCTTGACGGCCTGCGCGTCCACGCAGCTGATTATCGATCCGTCTGCTTTCATGACGTTCTGTACCTATGATATGCAGTCCGCCTGCATCATGTACGCCCTCACCGAGCACAATGTCCGTACCGCGGCCTGCCATGTTCGTTGCAATCGTTACAGAGCCTGGTTGACCTGCGCGTGCTACGATTTCAGCTTCTTCTGCATGATACTTCGCATTGAGTACTTTGTGCTGAACGCCTTTTTTCTTAAGCATTTCCGAAAGTTTCTCGGAGTTCTCAATAGATACCGTTCCTACAAGTACCGGTTGGTTCAGCTTATGACGCTCTACGATTTGCTCAACAACCGCTCTGAATTTACCCATCTCTGACTTGTAAACAACATCCGGCATATCCTTACGGATCATCGGACGGTTTGTCGGAACAATGATAACTTCAAGACCATAAATTTTCTTGAGCTCTTCCTCTTCCGTCTTCGCAGTACCTGTCATACCTGCTAGTTTGCGGTACATCCGGAAATAGTTCTGGAATGTAATGGTCGCCAGCGTCATGCTCTCATTCTGAACTTGCAGCTGCTCTTTGGCCTCAATGGCTTGGTGCAGCCCATCACTATAACGACGGCCTGTCATAATACGGCCCGTGAATTCATCGACAATCATGACTTCGTCTTCTTGTACCACATAATCCACATCGCGTTTCATAATAAAACGAGCCTTGAGCCCTTGAGTCACGTGATGGTTGATATTCACATTCTGATGATCGAATAAGTTCTCAATGCCGAATGCCCGCTCCGCTTTAGCTACCCCTTCTTCAGTAAGAGCCACGGAACGCACCTTAATATCAATCGTGTAATCCTCTTCTTCTTTCAACTTAGCCACAAAACGGTCAGCCGCATAGTACAAGTCTGTCGATTTAGCAGCTTGTCCCGAAATAATTAACGGCGTTCTCGCCTCATCGACCAAAATGGAGTCAACTTCATCGATAACCGCAAAATAAAGCGGGCGCTGAACCATCTGCTCTTTGTAAAGAACCATGTTATCACGCAAGTAGTCAAAACCGTATTCGTTATTCGTACCATACGTAATATCACAAGCGTAAGCCGCTTGCTTTTCCTCATGTGACAGGTCATGGAGATTAACCCCAACCGTCAAACCGAGGAATTCATAGATCTGACCCATTTCGGCGCTGTCACGTTGAGCCAAATAGTCATTGACCGTAACCACGTGTACGCCTCTGCCAAGCAAAGCATTCAAATAGACAGGGAGTGTTCCAACGAGCGTTTTCCCTTCCCCTGTTCTCATCTCCGCGATACGGCCTTCGTGAAGCACCATACCTCCGATAAGCTGAACGTCGTAATGACGTTTACCTAGTACACGTAAACCTGCTTCTCTAACAACAGCAAAAGCTTCCGGTAAAAGATCATCAAGTTCTTCGCCTTTTGCCAGGCGGTTTCGAAACTCAATTGTCTTGCCTTTCAATTCCTCATCGGACAGCGGCTTAATGCTAGCTTCAAGGTCGTTGATATAATCCACGGCCTTGAACATCCGTTTAATTTCCCGTTCATTGGAATCACCAAAAATTTTCTTCACTAGTCCTAGCATCGGTGAACCCCTTTCCCTTGCATTCGTATCCTTAAATTGTACCACTTTTGACGGTCTTGCCGCAACAAATGACCATTCTTATATCTGTATAAACCATCCACAACATGTGAAAAGAGCACGTTTTTACTTATTTCTATAGTATTGAATCGATGTCTCGATAGCATGCATGAGAAAAAGCTTAATTCGACAGAATCGAATCAAGCTCATTTTTTTGTTATAGGGATGTCTCGAGTTGCTCCGCTTTCTTAATTAAACAGCCGGCTCGATCAGACCATACTTGCCGTCATCACGTTTGTAAACTACATTGACTTGATCCGTATCCATGTTCGAAAAAACGAAGAAATTATGGCCTACCATGTTCATTTGTAGAATCGCTTCTTCCACATCCATCGGCTTCAAATCGAAGCGTTTGTTGCGTACCAGTTCAAAGTCATCTTCCTCGTCCAAATAAGTGACAGGCGATGTTTCAACCTTAAATAAATCTCGTTTGCCGCCCTCTTGGCGAATTTTTCGGTTTGTTCTCGTCTTATGCTTGCGGATCTGGCGTTCCAATTTGTCTACGACCAAATCGATCGAAGCGTACATATCATTGTTGCGTTCTTCAGCTCTCAGCAGCACGCCTGTTAGGGGAATACCTACCTCAATCGCTTGTAAACCTTTAACCACACTTAGTTTTACTTGTACATCAGATGTAAGGGGAGCTTCAAAATACCTCTCTAGTCTGTTCAATTTCTTGTCGACATAGTCCCTGAGGGCTTCAGTTACTTCAAGGTGTTCTCCGCGAATGCTAATCATCATAGTTAAACATCTCCCTTCCTTCTTACATTATACTACATTCAACCCCCATCTTCATAATTCCTTTAAATTCCGATCATACTATTTACGCAAAAAAACACCCCAGAGTCATGCCCCAGGGTGCTAGTTAGTTCATAGATGTATTCAAGCGGCACAAATGTGCCGGAAGCTTATATTCTGCTTACATTAGCGGCTTGCGGTCCACGTGCACCTTCTACGATGTCAAACTCTACAGCCTGACCTTCATCTAACGTTTTGAAGCCTTCTGATTGAATCGCTGAGAAATGCACGAATACATCCCCACCATCTTCACGCTCAATGAAGCCATAACCTTTTTCTGCATTAAACCATTTTACTTTACCTTGCATAACGTACACATTCCTTTCGTTATAAAAAATATTAAAATGTAAGCCCTTACTTTTCGACTATATCACCAGCCCGCTTGACCTGTCAATTTCTAACTTACCATTTGATGAAATATTTTGAAAATTCGGGTATATACAAGCCGTGGATAAGTGCAGAATTTGTAAAAACTTGTCGTATCGGGCTTCTTTACATTTTATCAACAAAGTTATGCACAGAGTTGTGCACATTATCCACAGGTTCAAGCTACAATTATGTTTTGTAATGACCTCAAGCAACTCTATAAGTAGGAAACAACTGGTATTAGACTTCAGCTATTATGTTGACTAATTTGATTGCCGATAATAAATAAATACCTGTATATTTGAACTATCAATAATACGTAAGAGAGAACAACATACTTAAGGAGAATACTATGACAGATTGGGTTTCCTTTTTTAAAGAGGCTGAAAGTTTACTAAGAACTAGGGATGAGCAAGCATTGACATTATATCTTGAAATTATCGATAACAATCAGCAACTCTCTGCCATATCTTGCTATCGGATAGGAGAGATATATAACCGACTTCGGGACCCTATCTCTTCCTTTCAATACTTCCGAACAGCTTTTGAAAAAAATCCTCGGCTAAGTCAAATACTTGTAAAAGAAGATCATCCTGCATACACATACAATTACACGGAACCACAGGAAATTCATAATGAAAATTGTCCTCTGTGTGGAGAAAAAGGCCATCCATACGCCTCTTACAATAATATGACTTCAATTGATTTCATTCCAGGTTTTCACCCTATCCGCCTCTGGATGTGCTGTGATTCATGTCATCACCTTTTCGCATTTAACTATCCAGTAAACCTAGGCGAACTTTTAACCAATAGTGCTTTTGAATTCAACTTAAGTCCAAAAACAACTTTCTTCCCAACCATTAGTCGAATGATGGGGCAGCTCACCTTTATAGCTCCAGGAGACCGTTTACTTGAGGTTGGTGTAGGTGCAGGTGAATTGTCAGCGGTCGCAAAAGAATTCTTGTTTAACGTTACAGGAATAGATATACGCCCTCCCTATGCAGAAGCTGTTTCCAATATGCTTGATATTCCCGTCTACACGGTAGATTTTCTTGAATTCGAAACCTCGGAAAGATTCGACGTGTTGATTATGGGCGATGTTATAGAGCACATGTTTGATCCTATTCAAGCTTTACGTAAAGCACATTCGCTTCTTAATGACAAAGGTGTCCTTTGGATTTCCACACCCAATTTCGAAAGTGCGTTTTCCATGGTAAAAAAAGATACTGACCCTATGTGGAGAATTGTTGAACATTTAAATTACTTTTCCTTCCGTTCTCTCAAAAAATGGTTGGATATTTTGGGCTTTGAGGTAGTGGATTACAATGTTTCAGGCCACTATAACGGGTCTATGGAGGTAACCGCTATTAAAAAATAAAAGCAATCAGTTCAGTATTCATAATTACACTGATTTAGAACTGATATTTACTTTGAAATACCTGACTATTTTTCAACACCTTGGAGGAAATCAATGAAACCCCTTCTTTCTCTCTGCATGATCGTTAAAAATGAAGAAAAAGTACTTGAACGATGCCTTCTTAGCGTCAAAACCCTTGTCGATGAGATTATTGTTGTCGATACGGGGTCAACAGATCAAACTAAAGCTATTGCAGTCCGCCATACGGACAAAGTTTATGATTTTTCATGGACGAACGATTTCTCGGCTGCACGTAACGAATCGATTCGCCATGCCGCGGGACGTTGGATATTAATTCTCGATGCAGATGAGTATGTTCAGCCCACTGATCATGATAAACTTAGAAAATATTTGCTGGAATATAAGAGCAATAGGCCTTGTGGTTTTGTGCTGAACATCATGAATTTTGGTGGCAGCGGAAATGACGAATCAAATGTAACGGAATCGACGGGAGCGCGCTTGTTCCTCAACGGCAAATCCATTCGATATATCGAACCTATTCACGAACAATTAACGTCCGACTTCGGTACACCTTCTTTCACACCTTATCCGTTCGTGATTTTCCACACTGGCTACACAGTACAGGTTGTTCAGGAAAAAAACAAATCGGAGCGCAATTTGTCGATCTTGGAGAAAATGAATGCGGGCGAAAAGCGGAACAACCCTTACTTCTGCTTCGTGCTCGGCAATGAGTATACAAGCACCGGACGCGAGGATGAGGCTCTGGAGGTTTACCGGCGTTCCTTGGAACGAAGCAGCCCATCGGATACGTGGTATTTTTATCTGCTCGAAAGTCTTGCCTTACTTGAAATGAAGAAGGGTAATTATTCGAAAGCGCATGTAAATATTCGAAATGGTATTAAACTACTACCTGACCGGACTGATTTCCTATGTATGGAAGGTATTCTATTGGAAACTCTCGGGCTCTGGAACGCCGCTGAGAATGTATTTCATCAATGTATTCAAACTGCAGAGGAAGCTGAAAAGAAGGGTTCGCCTTATTGGATTATAAAGCCATCATATGGAAAAATTGTCCCCCATCAATCCATTGCTGAGATAAAGCGTAGAAAAGGCGATATTACGGGCGCGATTCATCACTGGGTGAAAACACTACAAGTTCAACCCAAAAATTACATTGTACTTCAGTTACTAATGGATGCTCTTCTTCAATCTGAATCGTATGATCAAGTAGCATGCATTATTGAAAAACTCTATCCTATTGATCAACCTATGAACAAAGTGTTATTACATAAAATCGCATTGAAAATCGGGAGTAATGAACTTGTTTCCAAGTATGCTTCTGATGTTATTAAGCTTGGCTTCCAGCTTGACGAAGCCGATATTGTTCAGCAAAATCTGCTGCTTCGCAATTGGTCTGCATCGACCACTTCTTCTCTTCGGCCGAATTCGTTGGAAGATTCGCTTGCTATTGCCGCTGCCATAGTTCATCAAGAAGTCTCAATTGCTGATGCTGCCATGGGAGACACCGCTGCTTGCACCGCCATCGTGCAGGAAGCCTTGTTAGCGATCAATAATAAAACTTGGAACAACGAAGTCCTAACGAACCAAGAGGATAGGTTTACCCAAACATTGCAACTGCTTTGGCGTTACGGATATACAGAGGTCTATTTGTCCCTTATGCAAATTATGGCAAGTGGAACCGTCCTGAATAATATGGCTGATTGGTTTTACACTCTTGGACTTCACGAACAGGCACTTGATCTGTACAGTGTTCTCCTTGAAAACAACTTGCTTCATGCGAATGGTCTTAAGAATGTCGGGGTCTGGTATATCAACTGCGCAAATACTGTAGAAGCATTGCCATTTCTTGAAGCTTCATTCAAAACGGAAGCTTCCTATAACATCATAGGGCTTTTTAAGGAGCATGCTAGCCCAGAAGCTTATCGAAACTTCAAGTCTATTTACATGAAGAAATTTCCTGTTGTTTCACAGTGTATCTTTTTGTAAAAGCAAAGGGACTGTCCATTTGGACAGCCCCTTTGTTTTTTTTAATTAATCGTAAATGAGAAAGCATTACTTGTTTGCCCGTCAGCGTTGACAACAGTGACGTTAACGACACCGGAACCGCTTGGTACATTAACCTTTAAACTCTTCGAGTTCATATATACGGTTGTAGCTTGAACTCCACCAAAATACACCTTCGAAGTACTAGCAAAGTTTAAACCATTAACATAGACAAGAGAACCGACAGGACTCGTAGTCGGCGACATACTTGTGATTTTTGGCGCCGGAAGGACCGGTCCATTATCATAAGTAAAGGTTGTCGATGCTGACTGTCCGTTCGATAAAGTGACAACAAGCGGTACATCTCCTATTGTCGAACTACTCGGTACTGTCACTTTCAAACTTGTACTATTCATAAATGTTACAGACGCGTTCACACCGTTTAACGTTACGTTCGCTCCACTTTCAAAGTTTGTGCCGTTAACGTAGATAACATCTCCACCCGCTTTGTTGCCATGGTTCGGTGACAAGCTTGTAATTGTCGGTGTAACTACCGTGTACTGGTAGCCTTGCGGTAGCGTACCGATACCGCCATCCGGATTCGTTACGGTTACGTCAACTTTGCCAGCCGCAGCTCCAGCCGGCACTGTAGCTTTTATTGTTGTGGCATTGACATAAGTACTGCTTGCAATGTTTGAGCCAAATGTTACAGTTGCACCGGACATGAAGTTCGTACCGTAGATATACACGATATCTCCGCCCGTAATTTTTCCTTGATTTGGAGAAACCGACGTTACGGTTACTGGTTTAATAGCCGGTAGCGTATACTCATAGCCTTGAGTAAGAACAGCTTCATTCGTATCGTTAATCACTTTCACATCCACTTTTCCAGGTACGTCTCCAGCCGGAACTATTACTCTCAAGCTTGTTCTGCTCATGTAGGTTGTAGAAGCAGGTTTTCCGCCAATCGTTACTTGTGAGATGCCATTTACAAAATTCGTGCCGTTTACATAGATGGTTTCACCACCTGCAACAAGTCCGGTATTTGGCACAATTGACGTAATGGTTGGTATCGGATACTGAACAGCGGTATAGGTATAAGCACCTGCCAGCGTGAAGAAGTTATTGTTCAAATCCGCTACTGCAACATCTACAGTACCCACGCTGTCACCAGCTGGAATAGTGACCAAAAATTTCGTTACAGATACATATGTAGTAGGAGCTTGTTTTCCGTCTACAAATATTGTCATACCAGTTTTAAAATTTTTCCCGTTGACATAGACCTGGTTTCCGCCTGTGATAACACCTGTGTCCGGGGTTAACGAAGTTATTTCCGGATCCAATGTCTGAGGCTCAATAAATGTATATCCTCCGGTCAATGTAACTTGTTGTCCATCTGGGTTTACGACGGTTACATCGACGCTGCCGATCGCATCACCTGCAGGCACCTGTACTGTCATTTCTACGGAAGATATGTAGCTCACAATCGGAGCATTCTTGCCTCCGATCAATACTTGCGACGTAGATACAAATCCCGTGCCGTTTACATATACAATATCTCCACCCGTTACATATCCCGAATTAGGAGCCACTGCGGTTATCGTTAGTGCTTGAATCGGTGTTGGTGCCGGTGTTGGTACCGGTGTCGGTTCTGGTGTTGGCGCCGGTGTTGGCGCTGGTGTCGGTTCTGGCGTTGGCGCCGGTGTTGGCGCTGGTGTCGGTTCTGGCGTTGGTACCGGTGTTGGTACCGGTGTTGGTGCTGGTGTCGGTTCTGGCGTTGGTGCCGGTGTTGGCGCTGGTGTCGGTTCTGGCGTTGGTGCCGGTTCTGGCGTTGGCGCTGGTGTCGGTTCTGGCGTTGGTGCCGGTGTTGGCGCTGGTGTCGGTTCTGGCGTTGGTGCCGGTTCTGGCGTTGGCGCTGGTGTCGGTTCTGGCGTTGGCGCCGGTGTTGGCGCTGGTGTTGGCGCTGGTGTCGGTTCTGGCGTTGGCGCCGGTGTTGGTGCCGGTGTCGGCGCTGGTGTCGGTTCTGGCGTTGGCGCTGGTGTCGGTTCTGGTGTTGGTTTCGGGTTCGGACAGTTCACAGTTAAGTTGGAACCAGAAATATGGAATTCTTTGGCTACCAATGACCCGAAGAAAGTACTTTTACTTCCGGTTATTTTCATTGAGCCGTAAGGTGCATAGAAAATTCCATTATACTCACTATTGCTTCCCGAAACTTCAATATCCTTTAACGAGTAGAAGGCAACGGAGTCATTGCTTGAATCATACTTTAATCCTGACCCGCTGATTTTAATGCTTCCGGTAGCGAAAACAGTCCCGATTCCACTGATCCGACTTCCGGATATTGTGACGTCACCGTCCACAAAAATTACTCCATTTATTTTTGTACTGCTTCCAGAAAAGTTTGTTTTTCCACTATACACTTTTGTTGCTTTTTGCTTGTATTCATCGGCATTTAACTGAAACATCCCCATAGGTGCAGACTTGACTTTCGAGTTAAATGTATTATTGCTACCAGATGACTTAAATGAATTTACATATTCCAATACATCAATGCTATTCTTGCTTCCGGCAACCACGACGTTCCCGTTAATGTGAGCTTTACCATTGATACTATTACCTGAGCCTGTTAAAGAGAATGTTTGATTCGGATCTCCTGCAAAAAGGGCATAATCAAAAATGTTCTTCGCTTCACCTGCCTGCACCTCGTCTGCTAAAACCGTGTTGAGGGGCATTACTGCTAAACATACTACTAAAAAAGCTCCTAGTAATCTTTTAAATTTGATCATGTTACTTCTCTCCTCTCATTTAATTAAAAAAGAAAACACAACAGCAGGATGCTGTTGTGTTTTCTAACACTTCACAACCTGGCAATCTTAATAGTATCTTAGTCCTATTGAAGACCCATGGCTTTGCGTCCCTACATTCTTAGTCCTATTGAAGACCCATGGCTTTGCGTCCCTACATTTCTATAGGTTTGCCAAATATATTTAATTAATTGTAAATGAGACAGCATTACTTGTTTGTCCATCAGCGTTGACGACAGTGACGTTAACGACACCGGAACCGCTTGGTACATTAACCTTTAAACTCTTCGAGTTCATATATACGCTTGTAGCTTGAACTCCACCAAAATACACTTTCGACGTACTAGCAAAGTTTAAACCATTAACATAGACAAGAGAACCGACAGAACCAGTAGTCAGCGACATACTTGTGATCTTTGGCGCCGGAAGGACCGGTCCATTATCATAAGTAAAGGTTGTCGATGCTGACTGTCCGTTCGATAACGTGACATTAAATGGTACGACTCCTATTGTCGGGCTGCTTGGTACTGTCACTTTCAAACTTGTACTATTCATAAAAGTTACAGACGCGTTCACACCGTTTATCGTTACGTTCGCTCCACTATCAAAGTTTGTGCCGTTAACGTAGATAACATCTCCACCTGCTTTGTTACCATGGTTTGGTGACAAGCTTGTAATTGTCGGTGTAACGATCGTGTACTGGTAACCTTGCGGTAGGGTAGCGGTACCACCATCCGGGTTCGTTACGGTTACGTCAACTTTTCCAGCTGCTGCAGCAGCTGGTGCTGTAGCTTTAATTGTCGTAGCATTTACATAGGTACTGCTAGCAATGTTTGAACCAAATGTTACAGTTGCACCGGAAATGAAGTTCGAACCGTAGATATACACGATATCTCCACCCGTAACTTTCCCTTGATTAGGAGAAACAGACGTTAAGGTTACTGGTTTAATAGCCGGGAGCGTATACTCGTAGCCTTGGGTAAGAACAGCTTCATTCGTATCGTTAGTCACTTTCACATCCACTTTTCCAGGTACATCTCCAGCCGGAACTATTACTCTCAAGCTTGTTTTGCTCATGTAGGTTGTAGAAGCAGGTTTTCCGCCAATTGTTACTTGTGAGATGCCATTTACAAAATTCGTGCCGTTTACATAGATGGTTTCACCACCTGCAACAAGTCCGGTATTTGGCACAATCGACGTAATGGTTGGTATCGGATACTGAACAGCGGTATAGGTATAGGCACCTGTCAGCGTGAATAAGTTATTGTTCAAATCCGCTACTGAAACATCTACTGCACCAACACTATCACCTACTGGAACAGTGATTAAAAATTGCGTTGCTGATACATATGTAGTAGACGCTTGTTTTCCACCTACAAATATTGTCATACCAGACTTAAAGTTTTTCCCGTTTACATAGACCTGGTTTCCGCCAGTGATAACACCTGTGTTTGGTGTAACTGACGTAATTTCCGGATCTGTCTTCGGAGGTTCATTGTACGTAAATCCTCCAGAAACAACAGCATTCGTTCCATCCGGGTTCGTAAACGTAAGGTCAACTGGACCAGGCGTTGTTGCCTTCGGGGATGTTACTTTCAAATATGTTGAATCCATATAGATTACCGATGCAGGTTTATCACCAAACAATACAGAGATTCCGCTCATAAAATAGTTCCCTGTCACATACACAAGCGTACCGCCATCCAAAGGCCCATTATTTGGATCTATGACCGCGACAATTGGATCAGCTTTATATTGGTAAGAGGCTGACGCTTGTTGACTATCCGGGTTAGTTACTGTAACACTAACAATGCCTTGCTTCCCGGTAGGAGCAGTTGCCGTCAATTGTGTATCGCTCACAAATACTACATTACTAGCCCTCATCGTTCCGAATTGAACAGTTGCCCCGTTGACAAAGTGATTCCCATTAATAACAACCGTCTCTCCGCCCTTCGGATGACCATAGGACTTATCAAGCGATGTAACTTGAGGCGCTGGAAGCTTGACATTAACGTTAACACTCGGAATGGACTTCGATCGGCTTGCACCTGCATAGTCCTTATAAGTAATAACTGAGCTCGCTGTCGAAATCGGGTATGTCCCTGTTTTTGTTTTGCTTACCGGACGAATTTTATAATTGAATGAAAGAGTGCTATTTTTCAATTCATTAAAATCCCAAGTTAGTGTATTGCCGGTAATTGTCGGTTTAGGGATATTATTGTCTGCCGAGCCAGGTACAATTTCAAAATTCGAATCGACAATATCCGTCACTGTAACATCAAAGGCGCTCGCCAAGCCAATTTCTTTAACAATGGCTGCATATATTTCAGCCAAACCGGTTGATCCAAGCACGAAGTGATGATGTGCTGCCGTTGTGGCCATTTCTTTAAGCAATATGTTTGGTCCGCTTGTATCAGGATTCTCACTCGGTTGGAGCAGTGCAACTGTATAGGTTATAATACCTGCATCCTTAGCATCCTGTGCCTTTTGTTTCGCATACCCGTAAGGGTCGTTCGAAGGTTGGTTAGCGTCTCCATCTGTCATAATGACGATGACTGGTTGCGCTTCAGGACGATGATCTGCCAGCAAGTTAATAGCTGCTTGAATAGCATCGCCAGTCGCTGTACCACCATTTGCTTGAATTCCATTTATGTAATTCTTAGCAATGTCTTTATCCGTTGTAAAGGGGATGCTACCGATCATATTGGTTGATGAAAAATCCACAACCGCCACCCTGTGCTTTGTCAAATCCATCAAATCAACGAAACCTTTAGCGGCATTCTTTGCATTCGTCATTTTATCTTCACCGTTATTGTAGCCCGGTGCCATACTTCCCGACTTGTCAATGATAAGTACAACATCATTCGGCACAACTACATTGACAGGCGGGGTGCCGGTAATATTCAAAGTCACATCCGCCGTATCCTCTGTTGTAAACGTTGTAGGAGAAACCGTTTTGGTAACACTTACATAATCATTGACTGCCGCTTCTGCAGCTCCCGAAGTTCGTAGCATCAAACCACTGAAAACCATGCTAAAGGTCAATATCACTACTAACCATTGCTTCATTCGTCTCATAAATATCCCTCCTCTATTACATCTATACACAAAAAAACAATAGCAGGTTGCTATTGTTTGTATGACCAAACAAATGGGCAACCTGGCAATCTGATCGACTAAGATAAGCGATTAGACCCATGGCTTTGCGTCACTATATCACTATAGTTTTGCCAATCTATTCTCATTTTCTATATCTTTGGAACTAATACCCATTTACTATTTTAGTATATTTTCTTATTATTTATTTCGCAAGTATTTTCCTAGTACTTTTTACAAGTATTTCCTCGTTTTTTCGGCAATATATTTGCTTTACCGATTTTTATCGATAAAAAAGCCAACACTCTGCTCTTCTTCATATTGATATAGCTCTCGTGAAACTTTACCAGAGTTGATACGCTGAAGTTTTCCAACCAAAGATTGTTGGATCGTTTTAAGTTTCTCGAGATTGTTTTGTTCCAACATAAAACATTCTTTGATGTATGGCTTTTCATGTTCATTGAAAGAGCGTCCCTCTTCCAATAATATTTCTTCGATTTGATGCCGCAACTCAACCTGATTATTCTGTAAAGAAAGAAGCAAACTTTCATTTACTTCTTCATCTAAATCTAATCGAGAGATTTGACTTGTTGTTTCTATCAAGTTACCTAACAAGCGTTCCATTGGAGTTGATAGGGTCATACTTGCTGTACCTTCTCCCCATTCTTCAAACTTTTCAACGCCTCATTCCACGTATCTCGCAATTCTGCAAACATCGTGACACAATACTGGGCAGATTCGATATCAAGCTTAACATTGGCTTCGAATAGCTTACTTTGAAGAAACGTATATAAACTGCTTAAATTATGGGAGATTTCATATTCCATATTTAAAGTAGATTGCAGCTCTTCAATAATGTTCTGCGCTTTTGAAAAGTTTGTATGTTTCCCTGCAAAATCTTTTTTCTCCATACAAGCAATCCCTTGTTTAATAAAAAGAATACAACCATTAAAAAGCATCAAAGTAAGTTCTCCAGGGGAAGATGTCTGGACACGGGCGTTTAAATACTGATTCTGTGCGTGAAGCATAGATTCTTCTTCACCTCTTCTCGTCGATGATTGCACCCACTGACAGCTCCTGAAGTTTCTCCACCAATTCGATAAATTTCTCGGATGGAACTTCATGAATGATTTCTTGGGTATTTTTATTTAAAATTTGCACAATTACATCACCAGTTGATTGGTGTATTTTATACTTAAATTCATGTGGGGTACCTTGAACGGCTATATTAGCCTTATTAATTGAATCAAGTAACGCTTTCTCCCCAACCGTTAGTATTTGTGACTTGCTCTTTTCTTTAATTTCAGCATACTCTCCTGTTGCCTTAATCGGCTCAGACACATCCTTTGTTACTGACGTCATTTGAACTTTGGGAAGTTTGGATTGAATGTCCAATAGGTTTCCTCCTTTCCATTGAGCATATTTCCAAAAATTACTGCTACAATGTAATTAACCCATTTGACTTTGCAGCCAGCTCATTTGTGAATTCCCTTTTTCAATTGCTGTCTCCATCGTGCTGAACATTCTATAGATGTGGTCCTCTTTCTTGTTGAGCTTTTCTGTCATATCTGCAATTTTTTGAGCAAGATCGTTATCCTTCTTGCCAAGAGACGTATAAGTGCTAGTATACGATCCGTTTGTCGAACCAGCCTTTTTCGAAATCTCCGACATCGTATTGCCGGCATCCTCATAGATCCGTTGTGCAATACCACGATCTGTACCGGTACCATGTGTCGTGAATAAATTAATGACGGCTTGCGGATCTGCAGCAATAGCAGCTTTTAATTTAGTTGAATCAACTAATAATTTACCGGCTATTGAAGGGTCGAACTTGTTATAAGCACCCGTAGTGACACCAATATCAGCAAGTGATTTATAGGTCGACGCAATTCCAGTCACTCCAGTTGTCAAGTCGGAACGAAATTCCGAATATGCCTTTGACACAATTGTGTCTCCGCGAAGAAGACCTTGTTTGGCCTTAATTTCCCAATTCTTTATATCATCATCACTCATTGCCTTCTTTTGATCGCTAGTAAGTGGTTGATAGCTTCGCTCTACCGTTTCATCCAACTTGGATTTCATAGCAACACTTGTATCGTTATAAGCCGATACAAAACTGTTTATTTTTGCGTAAATGGCATCTTGATCTGCCTGCGTGAAGACAGGATTGCCACTACCATCCGTTCCTGAAGCCGTTGGCCAGTTGTAGCTATATTGTAATTGCTTGCCCTGTTCACTTAATGGATAAATAGCCGTGTTTATTGCGCGGTATGAATCCTGCAGCCACTCGTTCTTCGTTTTCTGCTTATTGAGATTATCGATGGGTAACTGTTCCGCTTTCATTAACTTGCTGACCATACCATCAATATCCATGCCGGAGGACAAACCCGTAATTCGCATAACCATCCTATTCATCTCCTTAGTTATTTGTTCTCTACTATATTTATCGTACAATGAGGTGTCATTAATTAGCTTTTTTCGAAGATATTCGAAAATTTCTTACAAAAAAGAAAGGCCTTCGATTTCGAAGACCTTTCTTTTTATATACTAGTTGTTGATTAGCGAAGCAGTTGCAGTACGCCTTGCGGTGCTTGGTTGGCTTGTGCCAGCATCGCAGTGGAAGCTTGCTGCAGGATGTTGAATTTCGTGTAATTCATCATTTCAGAAGCCATGTCGGTGTCACGAATACGGGATTCCGCAGCTTGCAGGTTTTCCGCGTTCACGCCAACGTTGTTGTATACGTGTTCGAGTTGGTTTTGGTATGCACCGAGAGCGGAACGAGCACCGTTAACCGTTGTGATAGCTGCATCGACAGTAACACTTTCAGCTGTAGCCAATGCCTGCGTACTAACACCACCAAACGCCAAAGCACTAATATCTGCTTTCGTCATGTCCATGACTACTTGATCGTTAGCACCGCCGCCTGTTTGAATCGTGAAGTTAGCGGTACCACTGCCATCCAGAAGGTTGATGCCGTTGAATTGCGTGTTTGTAGCAATGTCGCTGATCGCTGTTTTCAATTGCGTGTATTCAGCGTCCATTGCAGTACGGTCGTTCGCGTTGTACGTATTGTTTTGCGCTTGAACAGTAAGTTCTTTCATGCGAGTCAGCATGTCGGAAACCTCATTCATTGCACCCTCAGCCGTTTGTGCAAGGGAAATACCGTCTTGCGCGTTGCGCATTCCTTGGTTCATCCCTTTGATTTGCGAACGCATTTGCTCGGAGATCGATAGGCCTGCTGCGTCGTCTGCCGCACGGTTGATACGGTAGCCGGAAGACAATTTTTCGCTGGACTTGCCTTGTTGAGCGTTGTTGAACACGAGATTGCGGTGAGAGTTCATTGCGTTAAGATTGTGATTGATAATCATTTGTAATTCCTCCTTGAATTTGTATTCCACATCCATGTGGATTATATAGGTCTTTGACCTTACATATATTATTTCGGCTTATACGATCAGAAAGTTTATAGCAATTTAGTACTTTATCACTAATTTTTTTAATTTTTTTGTCGTTTCAAGATTTGCTTTTGAATTATTTACCTAAACATCCTCTAAATTCAGCATTTTTCTCATATTTTCGATATTCGGAAGCTCTGTAATCGCTTCTCTATTACTCTGCTGAATGGCCTCAAAAACTTCCTTACGATATATTCTGGTATCATTAGGAGCATTGATGCCTATTTTTACTTGATCGCCCTCTATCGATGTGATAAAAACTTCAATATTCTCGCCTATGAGAATAGACTGACCATTTTTTCTTGTCAGAATTAACATGTTACACCCTCAATTCCTTTCTCGTTGAATTTTGGGAATAAAGGTGTTTGGGTACTAAAGTCTCTCGAAGGTGCATGCACAATTTGGCTACCTGATAGATGGTTAATATTAATAACAAGCGGAGCTGCCAAGTTCATCGTTGATTTCTCAAATGGTGTCTTTAAAGTTATGATCCCTAGTGCAAGAACCTCTTCGTGTGTATTTATTTGCAGCCATGTCTTATCTTTCTCATCCAACTCAAAACTATAGTTCTGGAAAAAAGTAAATGGGTTAGCTACAACAAAACCGATACTTTTTTCTTCTATGCTCTTTAAATAAGCAAATGGTCCCTTTTCATCAATTGTCTCAAATTCAAATAAATCTAAATCCTTAAAACCAAGAATTGAACCTTTAAAGCTAATTGTTTTCCCATTTATATAATTAAACATTCTATATCCTCCTTTTCAATAATTTAAGGCAATAGCATTAGCTATTGCCTTAAATTATTGCTGATAACCTACTTATACCAATCATAAGAGCTTACATTTATTTCTATTGAATTCTTTTGCTTTACATAAATGTCTATATTCGCCGGAGTATAGCTAACCTGAGGTTTCTGAGGTGTATATTGAATCTCGGCTTTATGTGGCGTAATATTTATTTCCGGCTTTCTCATTTCATAATTTAGCTTTACATTGAGATTAGAAGCCTCACCTACATACTGCACAGGGTTTAGTTCATTCATTTGGTTTGCGGCAATCTCGGCAAATGGGTTACTAGGATTTGTGATCATGGCCATTCGGTTACCATCTTCAACAATCTTACCGATAGCTTGCAGTGCTACTGATTGCAGCTGGCTATAAATTTGATTCATCCATTCCAAATGATCGCCTTTCCCTAGTGCGCTCCACGCTGCAGATGAGTCCACGCTTAATTCTCCCTTGGGACTAGTAATTTCCACAGATGCTGCTTCTTGCTTAACTTCTAATTGCCCACGTGGGGATTCAATAGAAAGTTGAGCTTTCTGCGTATCTAAACCAATCTGAGCAAAAGTTTGGTGGATAGATAATCGAGGTATGTTCAAGTTTGAACCTCCTTATTATCTCAAGAAATCAATCAAGCTTGGTTGGATAATTTTTGCTCCTGTTGATAACGATGCTTGGTACACATTTTCATCTGTCTTTAATTTCGTTATCGTCTCAGCCATATCCGCATCTTCTGTTTTACTACTCAATTCCGTTAAGTTCACGTCCAAATCTTTGATCCTGTTATCCATGAGATCTATACGGTTAGCCCGCGCACCTACTTCAGATCGTACTGTCAGGAATTTATCAAAACGATTGGTCAAATCCGATAGAAGGTTTTTAGCAACAGCTAGATTAGCCGTTGCAGGAGGCGTCGGAGAAAAAGCATTTTGCAGGCCCTTCAAAATCTTAAATAGGTTGTCATTGTTAGGATTAGCAACCGTGTCAGGGGCTCCAAAAACTTCATTTCCTGTTTGATTAATTGGAATGCTTATACCAGCAGATACCTGAAAGTTTATCTTTTGATCATCAGTTTGATCGGATGATGCTGTCGCAACATTATAAGGCTGTTTATCTGTAAATTGCCCATTAAATGTATACTTTCCATTTAATTGATCGTTTCCAAGGCCTACTGCAGTTTCATATAACTGTCCCATTTCGATACCAATCGCATCAAGCGCCGATTGCGGATTAGTTCCGTTTAGTCCTTGGACCGTTAATTCTTTAGCCTTTTGCATGACGTCATTTATTTGTGATAGGACGGTGTCTGTATGATCAACAGCAGATTTAGCAGCATCAATGTTTCTT
This sequence comes from Paenibacillus sp. V4I9, assembly GCF_030817295.1. Classification (NCBI taxonomy): domain Bacteria; kingdom Bacillati; phylum Bacillota; class Bacilli; order Caryophanales; family Paenibacillaceae; genus Paenibacillus; species Paenibacillus sp. V4I9. Next base: position 7,542,186 of record NZ_JAUSZE010000001.1, on the reverse strand, counting down.
TGATATTGATCGTTAATGGAAATCTCACTTCGATAACGAAGTGCATAAGTAATTCCAACTGGATCGTCCGAAGGTTTATTGATCTTTCTTCCTGTCGCAAGTTGGTTTTGGCTTACACTCATTCGTTTCACATTGTTACTTATATTGCTAAGTAACTGCGATTGAATCATTCCTTGAGTCACTCTTAAGACCACTTATAATACCTCCTCTACGTACGATTATCTACCTACTATCCCCATACCGTTAATCACTTTATCTAGCATTTCATCGAAAGTGGTCATAACCCTTGCTGCAGCTGAGTAAGAATGTTGAAACTTAATCATATCGGACATTTCTTCATCTAATGAAACTCCACTTACGGACAGTCTGCGGCTGTCTACTTGGTCTACGAGCGCTTTTTGGTTATCTAATTGGCGGGAGGCTTCTTGAGCCTGAACGCCTAGTTGGCCTACAATGGATCGGAAGAAGTCATCCACTGTTCCTGAATTTAAAATTGCCCCGGAATTGGTTGGATCAAAATTAAATTTAGTGTCCTTCAGCTGGCTCATCAATAGAGCTAAAGTATTATTTCCTTTTGTAACTGTTTCAGCTGCACCTATTCCATCAGTTCTAAGTGATGTTGCAATTTTTGAAGTGTCTTTATCGATTACGGGGTTTAATTGAAAGCTCTCAGCTGTAATATTTGAGAAACCTGCTTTAGCAGTAAAGAAATCCTGTGCGGCTTGAACCGGATTGTCTAATGTATATCCTAATTTATGAAGACCGTTTAATCCCTTTACAGTAACTGTTAGATCGCTAGCAAGTTTTCTTGCTGCGCCAGTATAAGTTATGTTGTTCAATACTGTATTATCAGGCAAGACTGATCCCGCAGGTATAGTAATCGTAATGTCGCCGTTAGCAATCGAATTTGCTAAAGTGTCCAATTGTGTTTGATAGTCAGCCACAAATTTATCTCTAGAGGTTATCATGCCTTGTACTTCACCGCTATTCAGATTACCTGAAGAGTAATCGGACATTAATGAGGCTGAAGTGGTCGCATTGACAGTATCACCAGTTACTAAATTTGTATTACCCATATTGATGGTATACCCATCAGGTGTATCAAGAACCTGTATGTTTACAATCTTCGACAAATTATCGGTTAATAAGTCCCTCTGGTCTCTTAAATCATTAGCATCATCGCCCAAGCTTTCGATCTTTTTGATTTCGAGATTTAAATTAGCAATCGAAGAAGAAACTGAGTTGATTTCTTTTGATTTTAATTCAATATTATTGGTCAAGTCTGATTGTAAATCTTTTAATTTATCGCTTGTAAAATGAAATGCATCTGCCAATGCTACTGCATTTTCTCGAACGATCTTGCGACCTGCTACATTTTCAGGATCTTTACTCAGGTCTGACCATGATTTCCAAAAATTATCTAAAACTGTTCGGAGTCCCGTATCCGAAGGTTCATTCACTATCGTTTCTAGCTTTTCAAGTGTATCAGACTGGATATTCCAACTTCCAAATGCCTTATTTTCATTCCGATATTGATCATCCAGAAATTTTTCGCGAATTCGAGTAATCGAAGTTACTTCAACCCCTGTTCCAAGTTGGCCAGGCGCATTGGAGCGGTTAATGCCAAAGGCTTCAATAGGGATACTTTCGGTCGTATTGGCAACTTGCCTAGAGAAACCAGGCGTGTTAGCGTTAGCAATATTATGTCCCGTCGTGTTAAGCGCTGCTTGTTGCGTGAATAAGCTGCGTTTAGCCGTTTCCAGCAAATGAAATGTGGATCTCATAATGGCACTCCTTTACGCTTTTGTATCGAACCAACCGGTTCTTGCAGACGTTTGAAATTGCTGATGAGGATTACCGTATACGGCATCTTGTTCGGGAGTATTCATCAACAAATTTATTGAATAATCAACAAATGATAACGAATGCTCAATTAGATTTTGATTTAACTCATTGATCTGTTTTAATTCCTTAATTTTATTAGATAATCTCTCATGTATATCTGTAAGGCTCTTCTTCTCTTCAGCCTTAAAAATTACTTTGATTAAATCACTGACTTTAACTCGTGGGTCAGGCCTATATCCTCTTGACAGCAAATATTCCCCAATCAATTGAATTCGAAGTTGATTGATTTCCTCTATCCGCTTAATCAATTTGCTCTCTTTAAGGACAATTTGATTTAATCGATCTACCCGATTATCCACGAGAACCGGTGTTTTTTCCTTGGAAGTCTCCAATAGGGCATCATGAAGGACAATTAGCTCCTCTATCGTTTCCACAATGGCTGAAATAGACACTCATAACCACCTATTCCTCTGCAAGATATACTACTTGTTATCACGTAAATAAGGGTACAATTTATCTGCAATTTTGCGGGCTTCTACATGATACGTTCCCGCAGACACGGATTCCTTGAGTTCTTGAATACGTTGGTTTTGTTCGTTACTGCGAACTGCTGATGTATTTTCCAGTAATTCTTTTGCCTCCGCAGAGATTTGCACTTCATCTTTTCTTTTTTTCTTTTCCGTTCCGTTTACAGATCTACTTTCATTGTTTTGTATATATTTGTTGATATTTCCAATTCGTTGATTTTCATTGATTTTCATAGTTTACACCTCATCATCCCTTTAATGAACAAAAACCGATAATCGTTAATACTATTATCGGCATCCGGCATATGAAACTTTATATCTTTCCAATTATGATTATAAGTGTCTGTCCTTCAATCGATCTTTAATATTAAAAGCACCCCTGCTATCTTGTGTGTTTAACTCTTTCCTCCGCAGCTCGTCCTCAGTATTGTTCCTCACATCTTTGGCTAACTTACTTCGGCAAGATTCGCATATCGTTTTATCCCTAATCAATGTTCCGCATACTTCGCAAGGGTAGGACATGTTTGGCGCATTCATAATAGAAATTCGTCCTTCACGGATGAATTTAGTTATTTGTTTGATCGAAACTTCTGTTGCTTCGCTCAAGTCGTTAATGTTTGCCCCTCTATTTTCACGTACGTACTTCACACATCGCTCATATTGCTGATCTATTTCTTTAACGCAATTCGAACATACGTCATTAAAGCCTTTAACAAATACTTTCCCACAGCGTGGACAATTAGCTACATTCATGCCCATTGTATGGCCCCCTTTTATTATTCCCAATAACCCATTAATAATTCCAGTTTACCGCAATTCGACAGCGGTTGCATATTAATATTTTTGACAGATGGGGTGGTTATTCCTGCTACCTCGCCCACGTTAGTCCGAATATTTCAGCAGAAAAATACTCCCGGAGAACCTTGGCACACTGATTCATCGTGCTCCCCGTCGTATAAACATCATCTACGATATATATAACGAATGAACTTGCTGGGGAACCGTACATATCATCATGAACCGCCTCACTCAATTCAAAAACATGCTCTAAATCGTCCAGCCGTTCACTCCTTTTCTTAAAGCTTTGTTTATCTGTATGCTTGGAACGGGTAAGCAGCGGTACAACAGGGAGCCCCATTCTTTTACCTAGTTCGACAGCCATCTGCTCCGCTTGATTAAAACCTCTTTCCAGCATTCTACGCTCGCTAACGGGAACGAAGGTGATAAGCTCCTGCACAGAATCAGACTTCACATGCAACATAAGCCTGTCCATCTGTAATAAGTGATAAGAATGAACAATCATTTGCCCTAGCACGACTTTCAAGTGCTCATCTCCACGATACTTATATCGCGCCAATAATTCCTTCATCGTTTCATCATATCTGACAGCGCTGCGGCTTCTTATAAAATAGGAATGCGGCCTCCGTTGACAGTCTGAGCAAAACTCCCCTCGTCCACAAGTTGGACAAAGCGCTTCTCGAATCCAAGGAATTCGTGTGTAACACGAATGACAAAGTCCTAATTCATCAACATGGAGAGTGCTATTCTGCTTGCAAAGTAAACAAGCTTTTCTAAGCGGACTAAGCAGCGAAGCCACCGAGCCCATTACTTTTTTAATCAAAATTCTTAGATCCAATTGCTGATAGCTCATTCATTTCCCCCTTAATAAATAGCCCTGTTTACGCGCGATGCGATTCATCTGCTTAATTTGTCGAATGGCCTCCTTTTGAGATTGCGTGATTTCTTTTGCTGCAAAATAGACCTTCCCTGCCGGATCTTCCTTTGATCTACCTGCACGCCCAGCCATCTGAACGAGCGCTGCTTCATCAAATAGTTGCGAATCTGCATCCATAATGAATACATCAGACTTTGGCACCGTGACTCCTCGTTCCAAAATCGTTGTTGTGACCAGCACACGGATCTCTCTGTTTCGAAAAAGTTGGACCTTTTCAGTTCGAGCAAGATCCTTTGATGAAGTTCCCTCGACGCATACGATGGCTTCGCTTTTTTCATGGCTTAATTTAACTCTTAGAAGATTAACCATTGGCTCGACCAACTGAATGTTGGGGACAAAAACAAACACCTGCGCACCTCGTTCCACCGAGGCTGCCAACTGAGTAAACAATGGCTTCGGCATTGTTTGTGACTGAACCACTCTTCTCAGAGGCGGGGCCGAAACCAACTGAGGAACGGGCAATGGGTGCCTATGAAATCGTACCGGAACCCGGACATGCGGTAATCGTCCCCGCTTTGCAGCTTGCCTTACAGCTCTCGGCGGTGTGGCCGAAAGCAAAATATTCGTTCCACTTGGCTTACAGACTTTTGCCGCCGCATAAGCAAGCATGGGATTGTTATGGTAGGGAAATGCATCAATCTCATCGATAATGACAAGATCAAAGGCCTCATGAAAGCGCAGCAGCTGATGCGTTGTCGCGATCGTGATCTGCCCTTGCTCCCAGCGCTGCTCGCTTCCACCATACAGCGTCACCACGCTGTAATCGGCAAATGCGCGACCTATTCGTGGTTGCAGCTCCAGCACCACATCTTTGCGCGGTGTCGCTATCAGTACACGACCTCCTCTCGCAACGGTGTGATGGATAAACGGAAAGATCATCTCCGTCTTTCCCGCGCCGGTAACTGCCCAGATCAGGAACCTTCGAGGGAACTGATGGTTCGTTTCTACTACTGCTCTCGCACTGGTCCTCCTTGCCCTATTCCCTGGCCACCATGCTCCGCCAAAACTATTCCGTTTCTTCAGCCCAGTTCCAACCCCACTTATATAACGCAGCCCCTCCAGCGAAGCCCGAGCCTGGGCTGCGCTGAGCCCCCATGGCTCGATATAAGCGCGAAGCTTCTCTTGCTGCTCTTCCCCCTCTTGAACCTCCAAGCCATTCTGCCCTAACAGAGACCTCGCTGTGTTCTCCCCGGATGGTGCCACCTCCCTCGAGCGCCCAATAACAAGCAAAGAACAAAACCGAGCCCTCCCCATGGTCAGGCACTCCTCACAATAAGGACACGCTTGTCCGCAATGTAAACAATCCGACCAAAACATACGCTCCGCACCACTTCCACACCGCTTACAGGTGTAACTCGTCATCTTTCTAAACCCCCGACGCCAATCTCGGCGCTCGATCACTTCCAGTCCATTCCTCACCTCAACATCACCGTTGAGATGAGCAAGCTGCAGATAGGATAGCCACGCATCTCCTGTCCCTAAATCTACCCCAATCGACACCAATAGTTGTTGAAATTCCTCTACAAGCAGCGACCGACCGCTGCACACTTCCACAATAATGGCATATACATGCGCATCCAACGTGTTACTTGGATACTTCCCTTGCTTCCACACCTCATATTTCATCTTTTGCATACGAAGGTCTTCACCAATAGGCATATTGTATTCATGCATAAGTTGCCGAAGCCGCTCCAGCACTCTCTCGTCATGCGATACAAACGCCAACCGCTCATCTGCATTCAGCTTCCGAAGCATCCGCACACCCTGCCCTAACGAAATAAAAGGTTCGAACAGTACGAGGCCGGCGTCGGCTGCGTAATGCTCGAACCAATATTGGATGTCCGTCTGCGAGTGAATTGTTAATCGCCACTCCCATTCTTTCCCCAAACTTACTGCGTAAAGTTGAACCTTCATTCCTCACCGTACTCTCTTTGTAAACTAAGTACTTGAAACCGTTTGCCTTCAACCGACGTGGATCTTCACAAGATCCTCCCTGCTGCTTAGATGAACGACAGTCACGGGTTCATTATCGTGTTGACGTAAATAGTGGTCAACCGCATCATAATCCGTCTGATATCGCAGCTCAAGCAAATGGCTATGGGATAAGCGCTCAATGATTTTCCTCGTATCGTCGGACGATCCTTCATCGAATATCGTTGCCTTCACTTCGTTGCCCTTAAATCGCGAGAAGAAAAACAAGGAGCGAATATACCATTCAATTTGGTTTTGATTATTTTTGGTGACGAGCAGCACATTAGCCGGTTTCTTGCTTCCACCCCTGCGGGTTCCGAGCAATAAATGGAGCACAGCAATGCTGATTCCGTAGCAACCTAAGATCCAAAGCAATCCAATCCACATAGCGGGTCCCTCCCTTACCTGCAGTGTATGCTGCAAAGTTAAGGGGGGTTCCTTCTCGTAAAATGGAGATTACAACGTTACCCAACCATTTTTAATTGCTATAATAACCGCTTGTGTACGGTCATCAACTTCCATTTTTTGGAGAATGCTGCTGACGTGGTTTTTCACCGTTTTTTCACTGATATAGAGGAACTCTCCGATCAGCTTATTGCTTTTACCTTCCGCCATAAGACGAAGAACTTCTGCTTCTCGCTTGGTTAGCGGACTATTTGCATTATGTATGTATTTAAGACCTGAATCTTTGACACCTTGGCCGGAACCAACTATACCCACGTCATCCAAATAGGTCATACGTCTGAGCTGATTAATCAGCTTGCCAGTAACCTTCGGGTGAATGTAAGCATGCCCAGCCACTACGGAACGAATGGCATTAATGAGCGACTCCGCTTCCATATCCTTCAGCAAATAACCTGAAGCCCCTTTGCGAAGAGTTTCGAAGACATAGCTCTCATCATCATGAATGGATAAAATGATTACTTTGATGTCAGGAAAAATAAGCTTAAGCCGTTCAGTCGCCACAACGCCGTTCTCGAGCGGCATATTAATATCCATGAGAACAATATCCGGCGTGATTTGATTGCAAAGCTCGATAACCTGGATACCATCACCGCACTCACCGATGACTTCCATATCATCTTCCATATTAATAATCCGTTTAACACCTTCGCGAAACAGCTGATGATCGTCCGCAATGACAATATGCACATTGCGTTTATGACTCGCCGTGTTGTCCATTCTGTTTTTCCTCCTTGTTCTCTCCAACGCCGCCGATAGGGATTAGCATCGTAATTTTTGTACCTGAATCTTTTTCGGACTCTAGAACCATCGTGCCTTCCAGCAGCTCAACACGCTCTCGCATGCCCAGCAAGCCGAAATTATTCCCCTTGGCTATTTTTTGCTCTGTCTGCGGCACGTCAAAACCGATCCCGTTATCTACCACGTAGATTTGTACTTGATCAGGCTCCAGTGTGAGCTCAACAGATAGGAAAGTAGCTTTCGCATGCTTGTTTACATTAGATAAAGCTTCCTGCACAAGTCGGAAAATAGCAATTTCAAGTCCAGACGGAATGCGAGTCTCCTTGCCTACGAGATTAAACTGTGTGCGAATTTTATACTTTTCTTCGAAATCCTGTACATATTTACGCAGTGTCGGAACGATTCCTAGATCGTCGAGCGCCATTGGACGGAGATTGAAGATGATCTTACGAACTTCTTCAAGCCCCCCTCTGACTTGACCCTTCAGATCTACTAATTCTTCCTTCACCGCGGGAATATCCTCTTTTACAAGCATACGCTGGGCAATTTCGGTTCGAAGCACAACATTCGCCAAGGTTTGAGCCATACCATCGTGAATTTCACGCGCAATTCGCTTCCGCTCTTCCTCTTGGGCCAAAATAATCTTCAAACCGAGTAATTGCCTGTTCTTCGCGGATTCGAGTATACGAGTCACCTGATTGAGGTCGCCCGATAAATATTCCAGTACCACATTCATTTGCGATACGATTGTTTCTGCTCGCTCTACCTGCTTGTCCACATTCTTTGTGCGTACCTGCAGATCATTGCGCCGAGTCTTTAGATTATTTTCTTTTTCCCTAGCAATTGTCAGCTGTAATTGAAAAGCAATCGCGGCTTCATAAGCAATCTTGATATCTTCCTCACGGTACTTGTTGAAATCACGACTGACCTCCGTAAGTCGAATACGAGATCGCTTGTAATCCTTCTCCAAATTGTCAACCAACTCGATGGTATCACTCGTTTCATATTTAATCTCTTCGAGCTCGCGAGTGAGTGACTCTTTTTCAAAACGAGAAGCTTCAGCGATTTCAAACATTTGATACTTGCTGCTCTCCATGACGTTAATTGCGTTTTTAATGACACGATCTATAGCGTCTGGCTGCAAATGAAACGAGCTCCTTTTATAAAACAATATTAGAAATTAGTCTACCCCATATTGTATCATAGTTCTACCCGTTTGCCGTGTACTTCTAGCACTATTTATTCGATCGTAATCCCATAATTTTTGGGTTCCCAGCCTACTTTAAAGCCTAATTTCTCTGAAATGAGTCGCAAAGGCACCATCGTCACGTTATTCATAATTTTAGGAGACACTTCAGCCGTCACACGATCCCCGTTTACAAGCAGATCAGCGTTATCAATCCATAGATCAATGAGCTTATCGCCTCGTACAACAGTTACCTTCCGCTCTTTGTCATCCCACTTCACATTGCCACCTAATGCTTCTGTTACGAAACGAATCGGAACCAACGTATTATCATTTACAATCGTCGGAGCCTGCTCCAATGTATAGGATTTATCATTCAATGTCGCTTGTTTCTTATACACATTCAGTTTCACCGTATTTTTCGGCAGAGCGGCTAGCTGTCCTTCGTAAATGAAAGAGATATCATCGATATTAATTTTCCCTTTGAGAGCTCTTTCATCCTGCCCATTTGCGGGATTAGCGACATATACACTCTTGATCTTGATCGGGAATTTGAGGTCGGACACATCAGCCGTTACCTTACGCCAGCCTGTCCAGTTCATATTTTCAGTGAAACTCACGTAATTCAGCTTACCATCTGCATCAATGATTTCTGCACGTACCCAGTTAAAGCTTCCGTCACCTAGCACTTTGGCTGTAATAAATTCCGGTTCTCCTGCAATCTGAACACCATTCATGCCATCGAATCTAGCATAAGCTGCTTTAGTACCTGTTCCTTTTGTAAAATCATACGAAATTTCTAGACTATTATTGCCGCTATTTGGCACAATATTAACAGCTGAAACAACCTCTGCCGGGTACTTATCGCCTGTAGTCATAACCGCAAACTTATCTAGATCGTACCAAACCTTCTCCTGACCAACAGGCAATGTAACCATCGTGCTATAACCATCATACCTCGCAATAACTTGAACAGCCTGAGAGCCCGAAGCGCTATCCACATGAAGAGTACCGTCTTTCAGAGTCCCTTTAATCCCGCTTAGCTCCCAAGTCGCTGATGCCGCAGGCAATTCACGTGTTGCACCACTCCTTGTCGTTACGGATATCGGCAGCTTGAAATCCCCGCCTTCTGTAATTGAAAAGGATCCTGAGTTAAATTTCATGGAAGTAATCTGATCTCTTCCAACAACCTCGACGTCCATAGATGCTGAACCTTTGCCTGACTTGGCAATGATTTGAGTCTTACCTGGCAATGTCGGTGTAAACACATTATCTTTGAACGTTCCATTCGTCGTGGAACTACTCCACTGTGGAACAATACCGTTTACGGAAATCGGATTATAATAATCATCATACGCTTTAAATTGATAAGTGCTGGATTCATTCATGAATAAAATATTTTGACCTTTTAAAATAAGTCCCTTCAAATCGCCCTTCGGTGCCGTCGAATACACACCCACACCATTTACAACGGAACGTTGATTGCCATTCTCTGTTTTATTAACTAGCTTCGGATCAAAATCCCCGAGTGGTCTTGAAACCATCTGCGTCGATCCCCCGCCATCCAGGACCATCCCTCTCCAAACACCAGCACTAATCATAAACTGCTGAAGCTCCGGAAGCGTCATCCCTGCACTGCCTGCACTACGATCCGAAGTAATGATATAAGCCGTTTTCATATCTTTGGAGTAGCCTATTGCCGTTCGGGAACGTGGGCTATAACCGCTGAAATCTCCAATATTACGTGTAAAATAACTCGGCTTCGCCTCATCCACCAGCAGTGTGCTGCCGCCAATGAGCATTTTGAAATTCTTCCAATCATACGTCTTTGACGCATCATGCGGGACCATATCATATTTGGTAGTGATCTTATCTCCGACTTTGAGGTGATTTACGATAAACTCCCTGGCTAGTCCTGAGCCTCTGAGGATATAGCCATCAGCTGGAGCAACCATTTTAATATTCGTATCTACGGCAATTTCTTTAACTACGTCATTCTGTATAAGTGCTTCTGTTGGAACATGCGTTCCATCAACTGCACGCTGCGTTAAAGCCCAAGCATTCGTATAGAGGAAAAGACCGTCTGCGATCATCGCGACATCGTTGTCGTCCCAATAATACGTTTTGTTCACACCGCCAAGGTCAAAAGAAGTCCCGTCCTTCGCCGTCACTTTACCTTGAAAATCAAAAATATCAATAATCGGTTGATTACTCTTCGTTATCGCAAAAGAATAAAGTCCAGATATTTTCGCCGGGGTCGCCATCACCTGACCATTCGTGATTTGCGCGCCTTCCGGAACACCTTCCGCTTGAGTATTGAAGAAATCCCCATTCACACCTGCCACGGCACCGGTATCCTTTACCATTCCCAGAACACTTTGGTTCTTCGTAAACTGATTCTTAGTCCCAGCCATTGCGTCTATCTTCACGTTCGGATTCGTCAAATCGACCTCTACCACATTGGCGTTCACCGAAACGTCCTTATTGCTCCTAGTTGTCGTCCAAATGTAATTCTTCATAATTGCACCAGATGTAATAGTCTCCTGCGAACTAAGCGTCAACGTCGGCCCTGCCGCGTTTACCGTAGTCCCCGCCACCAATTGCCATACCAATGCGCAAGCCAGCGCACCCATTCCTACTTGCTTCTGTAACGTCATGTTGCTTTTCCACTCTCCTCTTTCAGTCTAAGACTAGTATCTATCTTTTCGGATATCTATTAGACTCTTAAACTATAGAAAAAGTTACGATCTGAGAGAAGTTGTATTTATACGTCAAAAATATGACCAAGAACCAGCAAAATAAAAGAGAGCACGACCCTACTCGGATCTGCTCTCTGCTTGAGATACTTGATATTTTATTTAGACCATTTAAGCTTAGCTTCTTGCTCAATTGACCTAGCGGATAATAGTTCAATAATCGTATGCTGCTGCTCTTGAATAAGTTCCATCCTTTTCACCGTTTCATTGGTTTCCAATACAGCTTGCTTAATTTGAGCTTGTTCCAATTCCAATCTGTCTAATCTCTCTATCACTGGTGATAATTCAGCCCTAAGTAACGTGGTTAGTGCCTCTTTCAAGTCATTATCCAACATTATCACTCCCGATCCATTTACTTAATTCTGTCTTACGAGTATACCATAATAATTGGCACCGGCTACATATATATTATACCATAATACATAAAACAAAACAAACATATGTTCCCGTTTTGTTTTGATTTCTAGCTATCATAAAATGCAAAAAAGTCGCCCAATAAGGGCGACTTTCATTAATTTTAAACCAATGCTTGTGCTTGTGTTTTCAAAGACTCAGCCTTATCTGTACGCTCCCAAGGAACATCCAGATCGTTACGGCCAAAGTGACCATATGCAGCTGTTTGACGGTAGATTGGACGACGCAGATCAAGCTCTTTAATGATGCCCGCAGGACGTAGGTCAAAGTTATTGTGAATCAGCTCTACGAGTTTCTCTTCACTAACTTTACCTGTTCCAAAGGTATCCACAGCAATGGACACTGGACGAGCTACACCAATTGCATAAGCTAATTGAACTTCACATTTTTCAGCAAGTCCAGCTGCTACGATGTTTTTCGCAACATAACGCGCTGCATATGCACCGGAACGGTCAACTTTTGTTGGATCCTTACCAGAGAACGCGCCGCCGCCGTGACGAGCGTAACCACCATAAGTATCAACGATGATTTTACGACCAGTCAAACCAGCATCCCCTTGAGGTCCGCCAATAACGAAACGGCCAGTCGGGTTAATGAAATAGTTTGTATTCGCGTCCAACAAGTGAGCTGGAACGATTGGGTTAATAACATGTTCTTTAATATCTTTTTGGATTTGCTCCAACGTAACTTCTTCACCATGCTGTGTAGATACAACAATTGCATCAACGCGAACTGGTTTATCATCGACATACTCAACCGTTACTTGTGTTTTACCGTCAGGACGCAGGTATGGAAGAGTTCCATTTTTACGAACTTCCGTCAAACGACGAGCCAACTGGTGAGAAATCGAGATTGGAAGAGGCATAAGTTCAGGCGTTTCGTTAACCGCGAATCCGAACATCAGACCTTGGTCACCAGCACCAATTGCTTCAATTTCCTCATCAGACATCGAGCCTTCTCTTGCTTCAAGAGCTCTGTTAACACCTTGTGCAATGTCAGGGGATTGTTCATTCAAAGAAACGAGAACCGCACAAGTTTGGGAGTCAAAACCATACTTCGCACGCGTGTAACCAATTTCCTTAATTGTTTGTCTAGCGATCGCTTGAATATCAACATATTCAGAGCTTGAAGTAATCTCACCAATTACCAAAACCAAACCAGTTGCTACAGATACCTCACATGCTACACGAGCATTCGGATCATTGGCAAGAAATGCATCCAATACCGAGTCAGAAATTTGGTCACAAATTTTATCCGGATGACCTTCTGTTACGGATTCGGATGTAAATAAACGACGTCCACGTACTTGCGCCATATCATTCATCCTCCTAATATCATTTAGTATGTTTGAAAAGCTTCTACACGATGCCTCTATATGAAAAAAAAGTGGGCCCGGCTTTAGCGGCAGCTTTTCACGCCAAACGGAATCCCTCTTTTGCGCTCAAGCGCTAACAAGATCCTTGAATTCCGCAATGGTAAAAATAAGAATCAAACGTAAACCATGAATAAAGACAACAAAAAAATGAACCTTTCCCGATTGGAAAAGGTTAAATTAAATATTGACCTTCAATTAGTTATCTTACGTCATTTATCTCCTAGTGTCAATGCAGCAAACCGTGAAGAAATTATGAATAATTCCTCAAATTTATAAAGAAAATAGCGCTTCTTCAGCCTTCTGAATCAATCTTTTAGTAATCGTTCCTCCAACTGCACCTGCATCTCTCGATGAGATATGTCCCCAGTAGTCTTCTTTCAATGAAGAAGAAGGAATTGAACCCAATTCCGTTGCAAACTCTGTATCCGCATGAAGCGACATTTGCTTACCAACAGGCAATCCTAACTCAGCAGCAATCTCATACTTTAAAATATCCAAAGCCTTTTTAGATTCAGGAACCACTTTATTATTGTTTCTAGCCATAACAAACGCCTCCTTAGAGTTTTTGTTGTGATTACGACACTCCATAAGCAATTAACCGATGATGTGAGTACATCACTAGTATGGCTAGATTCCTGAAGTCGAACCGCATAAGAACTTGTCAGATTGGGTAAAATTATGGAGAAGACTTTTAATGTAGTTTAACCAAAAAAAAACGACATCTCAGTTCTAAAATTCGCAAAAATCTTTATTGAGCAGTCTTACCACCGTCAGCATTCAATAATAAATAGCTTCCTCGTACCATGACAAAGATGTCCGCCGTATTCTTCGGCGATGGCTTAATACCGCGGCCTTCGGCCGGGAAGATCAAAAGATGATTCAACGCGACTTCGGCCCCCGCTGGAAGATCCTTGCCTCCCGTTACATCCGGGATGCCATTTTCATCGTTGCTCACGGCGAGTAGCTTGCCTGTTCGCACGATAAACTCGGCGCCAGCACCGGCGTAAAGCGTTTGTCCATTTTGCAATTGGACAACCTTCATTGTCGCTGGCATGGAAGAGCTCGTGCCTCCGTTGCTCCCGCTAGGCTGGCTTCCGCCAGCATTGGCCGCGATCGCGGAGGCGATCATATCCTTCACCTTTGCTTCGCTTAAGGTGTTCTGGTCAAAATAGCTCTTTGTGATCACCGGGTCGGTGGACGAGCCTGGGGCCGGGGCTTCTGCTTGGGATGTTCCAATAGAAGTTGCTAGAACTAGGATTGCCAAAGCAAGAAGGAAAATTGTAGTTTTCCTCATCACAATCATCCTTTCTTAGGTCTAATTAGTCTGCAAGATCTAGTCAAGAAAAAAAGACCCCGAAGGGTCTTTTTCCTCATCATACGTTCAATTAGTTAGTAACTAGAGTACTTGCAGTTGCGCCTGATGGAGCAATTGCTTTAATTACGAACTCAGTTACACCAGAACTTACTACTACTTGACCAGAAGCATTAAGTGAAACTGTACCAGTACCAGCAACTGCTTGCTTAACGTCAGAGATTACGTATTGAACACCAAGCAATGCTTTGTATCTGTCAACATAATCAATTGCTGCAACTGCTGGAGCTGTTGCAGTAGCTGCAACTGCTGCACTGTATTTGTACTCAACACCGTAGTTATCAACAACTTTAATTCCACTCATTACTTGACCAACATCATAAGTTCCTGCAGTAATACCAGTTTTGTTAGCATCTGCAGAGATAGTCGCTACAGTGACTGCATCGGCTTTAATATTGATTGGCAATGTAACGTCTTGTAGGTTGCCGTCCTCTTTCTTGAAGACAACAGTTACATTAGTTGTACCAGCTTTGTTACCGATAATCCAAGCATCATTTGAGTTGTAAACAGCTTTAGCAACTGTTCCGTTAGCTGTAGAAGCACTAACTACACGAGAACCTGGAATAACAACTGCATCGCCAGATTTATCTTTAGCAGTTACTTCAATTTTACGAGCAAGTTTGCTGTGAATAGCCCAGTAATCATCAGATGTAGCTGGTGCTGTAATTACAGCTGCTAGTTGTTTATCGTCAGCATTTACTAATGCACTATCAAGTGCAGCAAAGGAATCTTTCAATGCATTTACGCTGTAAGTCAAGTCTTTAGCTTCAATTACTTCTAAAGAAGATTTAACTTCGCTAATTACAGGAGCGCCTGATTTTGTGTTGTCAATCAACTGTGCTTTAAGCTCAGTTTTTCCACCAAATGCTAGACCTGTCAAGTTAAGCTCTTTTTTATTGATGTCAGCAAATGTAGTAGCGCTGAAATCATAAGTAAGAGGAGTAGCAGTAGTATGACTACCTGCGATTGTATTAGTAAATGTTGCATAAGTAGCATTGGACACAGTAAGTCTTAGTGTAAAGTTACCAGCAGCATACTTAGCACCAGTTACAGTGGAGATAGAGTCAAGAGCCTCACCATGTTGGTCTTTAACGTACCATTTGATAGTCGCTTTACCGCCAATAATTCCTTTAGCAGCAGGAGCTGAACCATCAATTGCAATTGATTCTGGTTTACGAGCATCTTGAACAGTAAGACTTGTTTGTACATTTTGTTGAATGTTAGCGTTGAAAATTCCAAAGTTAACGAATACAACACCTTTGCTTCCGGAAGTAATTGCATTCAGCAAAATTTGTCCTTTGTGCTCTCCGGATTGAACGATTGCATTGTTTCCATTATTTCCAGCGTTGTAGCTCGCACCAGAGATGGAAACTGAGAATCTGCCGTCTTTTGCATTGTCAGCGATGTCTTGTGCAGACAATTTGTTACCTTGCGCATCATAAGCAACTACTGGAATGTACTTGTTAGTGTCGCCTTCAGCAAGAACTCCAGTGAATGTACCGAATTCTACTTTAGTTGCAACAGTGGAAGATTGAGTTTTAAGTGCAACAGTTGCGCTAGCAGAACCAACGTATACTGTTGAAGTGTAATCTGCGTCTTTATCAACATTCTTAGCAAGTTTAAATTTCAACTTGTCATAAGTTGAATTTGCTTTGTCAAGAACTAACGAATCAAATGTGTAAGGAGTAATTACAGCATCTGCAGCTAAGCGGTTTTTGAAGTCTGCTGTATACGCACTATTGTCAGCAATTACATCGCCATATTGGTCATAACGAGTAAGGGATACTTCTGCAACATCGCCCTCTTTAGTAAGAGCTGTTTTTGTAGCAGGGTATTTAGCAGTGCCAAGTTCAATTTTAGTTACGTAAGGCTCAGTACCAATTTTAAAAGTTTTTTGTACAGATACAGAAGAGTTAGTCAGGAAGATATTAACCGGAATAACGTCGATCTCAGATTGATAATCTGCAGCAGGTGAAGTTCCTGGTTTATTCTTAGTATCAAGAGTTAACTCAAGAAGACCTGTTTCGTCATTTCTCTTAACGTTTGCATTTGCACCTGCAACATATGCAGTATAGTTACCACCAGTTAAAGAAGCATTTTCACCATATTGGTTTTCTGCTTTTACTTTAACGATTACACTGATGGATTTTGCAATTTTTTCACTTGCGTTAACAAAACTAAGTTTAGTAACTTTTTCGTTTTCAGCTGTGAAAGTCGCAGTTGTTTTGTCAACACCTGCTGCATCTAGACCGGAAAGAGTTGCAGTGTAAGTACCTTCGCTGATTTTAACATCAGTCAAAGACAATACTGCGGACTTCTTGTCATCGGACCATTTTGCAGTAGTTGCAATGGATTGTGTACCTTTAGTCAAAGCTACAACTGCTTTAGTTGTATCAACTGGTTTGTTAAAGGAAACTGTTACTGTTTTAACGCCAGTTGCTTTAGCTTCGGAAAGGGATACTTTACCTGGAGATACGTATTGAAGTGAAGTTTCATAAGCACCAGTCAGAAGAAGGTCACGAGTTGCGTTGGATTTACCACCGAACTTGCCGTCAGCTCCGTTAGTAAGAAGTTTCAATTCAAGTGCCAATGCTACATAACCTTGTGCCCAGTCAGAAACAGTTGTATCTGTACCTGTTTTTGCTTTTGCGGCAGCATCTTTACCTAGTACGCGAACCAAGAAAGTAGCCAATTGTTCTTTTGTAACTTTACCAGCTGGGTTGTATTGACCTTCAGCATAGCCGTCAGTGATACCAGCAGTTTTCAAAGCTTCGATGAAAGGAAGTGCGTAGCCGTTAGCTGCGTCATCAACTTTAACATCAGAGAAGCTAGAAGTTTTAAGATCTTTGTTGTATTCGATACCAGTGATCAATGCTGCAACTTTCGCGAATTGAGCACGGTTCATTTCTTCTTTAAGACCAAATGTTGTTTCAGTTGTACCCTCGAAAATACCTTTGCTGATCAATGCATCAAACTTTGCTTTAGTAGCTGCGTCAAGATCTTTAAGATCTGTGAAGTCAGCAGATGTTTTACCGAATGCTACGGAAGAAAACATGGATAATGCCATTGCTGTAGAAAGAATTACGGATAAACTTTTTTTCATAACCTTTTTTTCTCCTCCTTGAATATCTTTGGTTTTATTTTTTAGGTTGAATCTAACAATATTTGAGCTCGATTTACTCATTGTTTGGTTCACCCCCTTTCCAGAGTTAGAGCATAATATAACTAAGTTCGCGTGCAGCTCTAGTGGCTGCATTGGAAACTAGTAAACTTAAATTAGGGAAATAGACAATCACACCAATTTACATTATACATTGGTCGAATAGCGTCGTAAAGAATTATTTTAGAAACTTTAGCATTTACTTGTAACTAAAGAACAAACTTCTTATTCATTTGTTTTCAAAGTATTAAACGCACAATAAAATAAAAAGTTGCGGTATTCGCAAAAAAGTTTATAAAAAGTATTTGCTAATAAAAAAAGAGACCCCTAGGGATCTCTTTTTATTTGAAACATATTAGTCTTAGTCTTGAACAACAACTAGTGTCGTTACTGTTTTACCGCCGGAGATTGTTTTCAGAACGAATTCTGTTACATCCCCACCAATTGCAAATGTTCCATTTGCATTCACTACTACTGTGTTTGCTGCTCCATCTGCTTGGATATCAGAAACTACATATTGTGCACCCAAGAAGGCATTGTACTTGTTAATCTCAGCTGCTGTTGTGTACTCAACACCGTAGTTATCTGTAATTTCTACATTAGCTAGGTTGATTACATCAAGAATTGCTGTGTCAGCCGAACGATCGTACGTGATGTTTGCATCTGCTACCACTGATGCAGCAGTTACTAGATCGCTTTTTGATGTTACTTCTAGTGTTGCATATTTGTTCATACCATCAAATGTGTTGTAAACAACGGTTACTGTTGCTTTACCTGCTTTATTACCAATTACTTTTGCTGTGTTGCCTTCTTGAATAACATTCACAATGTTATTGTCGGAGGAGCTTACGCTAGAAATACGATCTGCAGGAATTGCTACTTTTTCACCGGATTTGTTTGTAGCAGTAATTTTGATCTCTTTAGCAAGTTTGCTATCAAATGCATTGTTAGTTGTGCCTGTCAATATTTTGTCTGCATCTGGAGTCAAACCATTGTCACGTGCTGCAAACACACTATCAATCGCTGTTACCGCGTAAGTTAGATCTGTATCTGCTGTCACTTCAAGCTCATTCTCAACTTTTTTCAAGCTTGCCGTTCCTTTTACAAGTTCAGCTGTTACTTTCGCTTTACCTGCATCTGTTGCTACGAATTTCAATTCTTTTTCGTTAAAGCCTGTTAGGTCCGTTGCATTAAACTCGTACGTAGCGCCGTCTGCTGTTGGTGTTCCGCCCGTTAGGCCAGAGAATGTTGCATAAACAGATCCTGTAACAGTCACTTTTACTTTGTAATCCGCTGCGTTCGTTGCTGCAGAATCATCAAGTTTTGCACCGTATTGATCTTGTACGTACCATTTAACTGTTGTTTCGCCATCAACTAAAGCTTTGTTAGCTGATACCGCTGTTTTTACTGCAATCGTCTCAGGTACACGTACATCTTGTACCGTATAGCTCTTTTGCACGCTATTTTGTACATTAGCACTAAAGATACCAAAGTTTACAAATACAACGCTTTTTGCACCAGCGGTTACTTCGTTGATTTTGATTTGTCCTTTGTGCTCGCCGCTTGTTACGATAGCTGCATTGCCGTTTCTAGCTGTGTTGTAATCTGCTCCTGAAATCGAGATCGAGAATCTGTCTGCATTTGCATTATCTACGATCTCTTGTGCAGTCAATGCCTTTCCATCTGCATCATAAGCCACGATTGGAAGGTAAGTTGCGCCGTCCCCTTGTGCAATAACGCCATTAAATGTACCGAATTCAACTTTGTTTGCAACTTTCGCTGATTTAACGGCTACTGTTGCTGTTGCAGAAGAGGATCCAACGTATACAGTTACTGTATAGTCTCCACCTTTATCTGTGTTTTTAGCCAGTTCAAGTTTCACTTTATCGTAAGATTGAACAGTTTCAGCTTTCAATTTCAGTGTATCATTGCTGAATGGCGTGATGATCGCATCAAACTTCGTACGATCTGTTGTAAGAGCTCCCTCAGCGATTACGTCACCATATTGGTCATAACGTGTAATACCAAACTCAGCAACATCACCTTGTTCTGTCAGAGATGTTTTGTTAGCTGGGTATTTAACTGTTCCTAATTCAATCTTACTTACATAAGATTCAACGCCGATTTTAAACGTTTTTTGTACAGAGACAGATGAGTTCGTTAGGAAGATGTTAACCGGAAGAACGTCAATCTCGGATTGCGTTTGATCGCCACTTACACCATTTTTGTAAATTGTGTTCAGTGTTAATTCAAGCAAGCCTGTATCTTCGTTTCTTTTCAACGATTCATTTCTTCCACTTACGTATGCTGTATATTCGCTACCGTTTAGGCTAGCATTTTCACCGTATTGGTTTTCTGCTTTAACTTTTACAGTTACTTTAGCAGACTTCGCGATTTTTTCGCTTGCATTTACAAAGCTAAGTTTGGAAACTTTTTCGTTTTCTGCTGTGAATGTAGCAGTTGTTTTATCAACGCCAGCTGCATCTAAACCAGAAAGTGTTGCTGTGTAGCTGCCTTCGCTTACTTTCACATCAGTTAAAGTTAGTACAGCGGATTTTTTATCATCTGCAAATTTGACAGTAGTTGCGATGTTAGCCGTACCTTTTGTTAGAGCAAGTGTTGCTTTATCTGTATCAACCGGCTTGTTGAAGCTTACTGTTACTTGTTGAACGCCAGTTGCTTTCGCGCCAGTTACAGATACTTTACCAGCTGGTACATATTGTTGTTTCGCTTCGTATGCACCGCTCACTAGAAGATCGCGAGTTGCGTTACTCATACCACCGAATTTACCGTCAGTGCCGTTGGAAAGAAGTTTAAGTTCAAGTGCCAAAGCCACATAACCTTGTGCCCAACCAGAAACCGTTGTGTCTGTACCTGTTTTGCCTTTAGCTGCTTCATCTTGACCAAGAACACGTACCAAGAAAGTAGCCAGTTGTTCTTTGGTTACTTTACCAGCCGGGTTGTACTGACCTTCAGCATAGCCATCAGTCACGCCAGCTGTTTTCAAAGCTTCGATGTAAGGAAGTGCATAACCATTTGCTGCATCGGTTACACTAACGTCAGTAAATGTCGATGTTTTCAAGTCTTTGTTTACTTCAAGACCCATGATCAATGCCGCTACTTTCGCGAATTGTGCACGGTTCATTTCGTCTTTTAGACCGAAAGTTGTTTCTGTCACGCCGTCAAAAATACCAGCAGTGATCATCGCATCGAATTTCACTTTTGTTGCTGCATCCAGGTCTTTCAAGTCTGTGAAGTCTGCAGATGTTTTACCAAATGCAACGGACGAGAACATGGAAAGAGCCATAGCGGATGTAAGAACTACGGATAATGTTTTCTTCATAAAGGTTTGTTTCCTCCTAATATTATGAAAGTTTTTTGTTATAAAAACTTATAACCAACGGGGCGACAGTTGAATCATTGCATGATTCTATGTAGCTTCGCGTCTATCACCTTGGCTACATGACTTAGTATACGTGACTGTATGCATAATTTCATTGATAAGTATTTTCCAATAACAACAGATAATTATTTCTATATATACGAATTCTCCGATTTACAAAAATAAAACTTCACACAATAGCCTAAGCAATTGTGTGAAGTCAATTATTGAAGCTTATTAAGGTTGAACTACAACCAATGTTGTTGCTGTTTTACCGCCGGAGATTGTTTTCAGTACAAATTCAGTCACGTTAGCACCAACTGTAAGAGTACCATCAGCGTTTACTACCACTGTATTTGCTGCTCCGCTTGCTTGGATATCAGATACAATATATTGTGCACCTAAGAATCCATTGTATTTGTTGATCTCAGCTGCTGTTTCGTACGCTACACCATAGTTGTCTGTAATTACTACATTGGCAAGGTCAATTACATCAGCAGTTGGAGTAGAAAGATCATACGTTGCGTTCGTATCTGCTGCTATTTTCGCAGTAACTACAAGATCTGCTTTTGAAGTTACTTCTAGTGTTGCATATTTGTTCATGCCATCAAATGTGTTGTAAACAACGGTTACTGTTGCTTTACCTGCTTTATTACCGATTACTTTTGCTGCATTGCCTTCTTGAATCACGTTTACGATGTTGTTATCAGAAGAGCTAACGCTTGAGATACGGTTGCTAGGGATGGCAACAATTTCACCGGATTTATTTGTAGCTGTAATTTTGATCTCTTTAGCAAGTTTGCTATCAAAAGCATTGTTAGTTGTCCCTGTCAATACTTTGTCTGCACCTGGAGTCAGATCATTGTCACGTGCTGCAAATACACTATCAATCGCTGTTACCGCGTAAGTTAGATCTGTGTCTGCTGTCACTTCAAGCTCATTCTCAACCTTTTTAAGTGTTGCTGTTCCTTTTACTAGTTCAGCTGTTACTTTCGCTTTACCTGCACCTGTTGCTACGAACTTCAATTCTTTTTCGTTAAAGCCAGTTAGGTCATTGCCATCAAACGTTGTTACATCGCCAACTGTTGTTCCGCCTGTTAAACCAGAGAATGTTGCGTAAGCGGATCCTGTAACTGTTACTTTCAATTTGTAATCCGCTGCATTTGCTGCTGCAGAATCATCTAACTTAGCGCCGTATTGGTCTTGTACATACCATTTCACAGTTGTTTCGCCATCAACTAAAGCTTTGCTTGCAGATACCGCTGTTTTTACTGCAATCGTTTCAGGTACACGCACATCTTGTACTGTGAAGCTTTTTTGTACGCTATTTTGAACATTTGCACTAAAGATACCAAAGTTTACAAATACAACGCTTTTTGCACCAGCTGTTACTTCATTGATTTTGATTTGGCCTTTGTGCTCGCCGCTTGTTACGATAGCTGCATTACCGTTTCTAGCTGTGTCGTAATCCGCTCCTGAGATGGAGATCGAGAATCTATCTGCATTTGCATTGTCTACGATCTCTTGTGCAGTCAAAGCTTTTCCATCTGCATCATAAGCTACGATTGGAAGGTAAGTCGCGCCGTCACCTTGTGCAATAACGCCATTAAACGTACCAAATTCAACTTTGTTTGCAACTTTCGCTGATTTAACGGCTACTGTTGCTGTTGCGGAAGAGGATCCAACGTATACAGTTACTGTATAGTCTCCACCTTTATCTGTGTTTTTAGCCAGTTCAAGTTTCACTTTGTCGTAAGATTGAACAGTTTCAGCTTTCAACTTCAGTGTATCATTGCTGAATGGCGTGATGATCGCATCAAACTTCGTACGATCTGTTGTAAGAGCTCCCTCAGCGATTACGTCACCGTATTGGTCATAACGCGTGATACCAAACTCAGCAACATCACCTTGTTCTGTCAGGGATGTTTTGTTAGCTGGGTATGTTACTGTTCCAAGTTCAATCTTACTTACATAAGATTCTACACCAATTTTAAATGTTTTTTGAACAGATACAGATGAGTTCGTTAGGAAGATGTTAACCGGAAGAACGTCAATCTCGGATTGTGTTTGATCACCACTTACACCATTTTTGTAAATTGTGTTCAGTGTTAATTCAAGCAGGCCTGTGTCTTCGTTTCTTTTCAACGATTCATTTCTACCACTTACATAGGCTGTGTATTCGCTAGCGTTTAGGCTAGCATTTTCACCGTATTGGTTTTCAGCTTTAACTTTCACAGTTACTTTAGCAGACTTCGCGATTTTTTCGCTTGCATTTACAAAGCTAAGTTTTGTAACTTTTTCATTTTCAGCTGTAAAAGTTGCTGTTGTTTTATCAACGCCAGCTGCATCTAAACCAGAAAGTGTTGCTGTGTAGCTGCCTTCGCTTACTTTCACATCAGTTAATGTCAGTACAGCGGATTTTTTATCATCAGCGAATTTGACAGTAGTTGCGATGTTAGCCGTTCCTTTTGTCAAAGCAACTGCAGCTTTAGCTGTATCTACGGGTTTATTGAAGCTTACAGTTACTTGTTGTACACCAGTTGCTTTCGCGCCAGTTACAGATACTTTACCAGCCGGTACGTATTGTTGTTTCGCTTCGTATGCGCCACTCACGAGAAGATCGCGAGTTGCGTTAGCCATACCGCCGAATTTACCGTCAGTGCCGTTGGAGAGAAGTTTCAATTCAAGCGCAAGTGCTACATAGCCTTGTGCCCAACCGGAAACCGTTATGTCTGTACCTGTTTTACCTTTAGCTGCTTCATCTTGACCAAGAACACGCACCAAGAAAGTAGCCAGTTGTTCTTTAGTTACTTTACCAGCCGGGTTGTACTGACCTTCAGCATAGCCATCAGTCACGCCAGCTGTTTTCAAAGCTTCGATGTAAGGAAGTGCATAGCCATTTGCTGCATCGGTTACACTAACGTCAGTGAATGTCGATGTTTTCAAGTCTTTGTTTACTTCAAGACCCATGATCAATGCCGCTACTTTCGCGAATTGTGCACGGTTCATTTCGTCTTTCAAACCGAAAGTTGTGTCAGTCACGCCGTCAAAAATACCAGCAGTGATCATCGCATCGAACTTCGCTTTTGTTGCTGCATCCAGATCTTTCAAGTCTGTAAAGTCAGCAGATGTTTTACCAAATGCGACGGACGAGAACATGGAAAGAGCCATAGCGGATGTAAGAACTACGGATAGTGTTTTCTTCATAAAGGTTTGTTTCCTCCTAATATTATGAAAGTTTTTTTGTTATAAAAACTTATAACCAACGGGACGACTGATGAATCATGACATGACTCTATGTAGCTTCGCGTCTATCACCTTGGCTACATAAATTAGTATACGTGACTGTATGCATAATTTCATTGATAAGTATTTTCCAATTAAATTGATTTAATAGTAAAAACCTATCACCTCTTGTACACATTTTGCCTACTTGATAAACTTACATTTTTATTGTGAAGTAAATAAGTAGAGAAGCTGAACTGTAGCTAAAAATTAGCTTAAAATAGACTGAACGGTTTTTTACTTAATTCCCATCGCCATAGTAAAAACAAAAGACTGCATCCGATGAATCGGATACAGTCTTTATTTTTGTTTTCCTTTTATTTAGGAAGTTTCTTTTGTTGCTTCATTACACGAATGGCAACCTCTGATGCCTCAGCACGAGTAAAGTTTTCGGTTGGGTCGAAACGTTGAGTTAATTTCTTCTGGCCTTGCAGAAGTACATTATCTATACCTTCAATTAAACCAGCCTTATTAACAGCCTCTACAGATGGAACGGCGTAAACATCAACAGCATTTGCATCTGTGAAAATCTTTTGAAGTGCAGTTAATGATTTTCCTTGATCAGAAGTTAATTTAAGCTCCGCTGCCCTTGCAATAATTACGGCTGCATCTTGTCGCGTAATTGGGCTTCTAGGCAAGAACGTTCCATTGGCGTTACCACGTATGATGCCCGCTCTAGCTGCCGCTTCTATAGATAAGAAGTTAGTAAGACCCGTTGGGTCTGTATAACCTCTTTGAACGTCCATAAAGGTAGCTGAAGTGTTATTATAAGCACTTTGTTGTGTATCTTGGTTCAAAAGTGGTATGTCGAAAATTTTAACCAACATCGTGACAAACTCACCACGACTAATGGCATCGTTTGGCATAAATTGATATGGCGTCTTAGGAGACATAATTCCTTTTGAATACAAGGTATCCAAATCATCTCTCGCCCACGGGTGATTCGTGACATCATTGAAGCTGTCGTCCATATACATGACCTGGAAATATCCAAAAGAATCAATTGGAACGGTAATCGTATTGTTCTTGGCATCAACCACTCCGCCAATATTTTTCCAGCTTGGTAATGCAGGACCCTGACCAGTTGGATTATCGAAATATCCAAATTGAAATACAGAAACATACTTTCCAGCATCACTTCTGATATTTGCGTCATAACTGAGCGTTAGTGTACCTCTTTTGGTTGGTACCACGATATCATTATAATTACGTACATAGAAAGCTACCTGATTAGGATCTGTTGTATTAGGCAGAATTCCGCTACCCAAGTATGCATCTTGTAGCCCAGGAGTTGTAGTGTTGGATGTTGGAGGAATGATTCCGGCGTCAATCCAATATTTCTTGCTTGCTGTTCTGAAATGGGATGGCGTCGTTAAATAATTAACCCCTAATAGTGATTCATTAGGCTTATCAATTCTGCCATCATCATTATTCGCAATTCCAAATAATACTTGACGGTCTGTAGTTATATATTGCGTTGTACTTGTTCTATCATTACGCATTAATTTGGTGTCTTTAGGAAAATTCAGTTGAATTTGACCATTGAATACTTTCGTGTTACTAGAAGCAAGTGGCGTCTTGTATTGCTCGCCTTCGATATCTGTGCTGGTATTAAACAAGATAATGCTTGCATTGGTTTTCGCTGTACCGCGATTCACAGTAAATTTAATTGTGTTAGCTCCAGCTTTAAGATTCTTCACTTCATACATGTACTTTTTATTAATCTTGTCGTAGATTGCCTCATCTTTACCGAAAGTGATAGAATCCGCATTATCAGCTTGAAGTTGAATCATATAGAAGTTCTGATTAATGTTAGCTTGGTCAACATCTTTATTATTCTTAATAATTTGGTTTGGTTGCGGGCTGATAAAAGCGTATGGCACAGGTTCGCGTATGATCGTGACTAGTTTGTTAGCAGTTGAACCAGAAGAAGCGTTCGCCGATACTAATTCAAATACATAAGTACCATATTCAGACAATGAAATTGCTGAAGGATTTGGAACAGTTGGCGTACTTGCGGGTGTGTTAAAATCCTGCAAAGGTACATTTGTCAATGTTGAATTTAAAACGATTTGACCACCAACAGGTATGGTTGTATTCGAGTAAGCCGCAGGCGCTTTGCGTAAGTAAAGTGCTGTGCCTGGCGTTACACCAACTGCAGAGTTTACAATTTCCCCTTGAAATTGAACAGTAGTTGCCCTTGTGGCATAAGTATCTGGTTGCGAAGTCGCAGTGAATTGCGGATTCAATGGGTCAGCTTCAACTGGCTTCAAATAGTTGATTACTGGTACGTTACTAGATAGTACAAAGATATCAACGCTAGATGTTGTAATCAGTTGCCCGTTAATTTTCAGCTGAACTTTGAACGTATACTTGCCATCCCCTTTGAAAATAGGGTTTAGTTCCGTACTCGTCAAGGTAAATGAGCCGTTATTTCCAGCTGCAGGTGTATTAGCAGCTATTGGTTTAACAACTGTGCCATTCACTGTGTAAATTTCCGTTCCGTAATCCGCAGTTGGTACGTTTACTAGGCGTCCTGTGATGCATGGACCAGTAATAGCACCGCATGTAAGTTTGCTTGCGCTATCGACGACCATTCCTGTAAATAGATTATTAATAATGACATATGGCGCGCCAGAAATATTCAAACTATATTGTTTGGTTCCAGCAGCGGATGGAACTCCACCAATATAAGGAATAACCTGAAAAACAACTGGTCCATCCGGAATACCTTGTAAATTAATAGAGTAATCCTTCATTTGAACACCATTGACATCATATATGGCATTTCCGTTAGCATCAACAGCAGCCGTACTTGTTGTAAAACCTGGAATTGGACTTACTGGATAAGGTGCTCCATTTAAATTAATTTGAACCCCAGTCGTATTATTGCTCGTGTAAACCTCTAATTTTGCAGGAAACTCCGATATTTGTGTTGTACCAGATGGGCTAACAGCTGCTTCGTACGAAGTCCCACCTGAAGCTGAAGACCTCTTTACGTTAACATGGTCTACATAAGGCTGATTAGGATTGACGTACGAGTACGTATACTGTGAAGTAGTTTTAAGCCCATTACTATCTGTAAATTCAAAGTTTACTTGCTGTATGGTACTGCTTGTATTCACAGGCAACTGCCCATTAAAATCGTACACCATATAATCTGATGTAGTAAGGGTTGCGTTTTTCGTTAAACTGGCAGATGGTACACCTCCTGTATTCAATTGGGAAGGAGCTGTAGGCGGTGTATAGAGAGGTGTGTTCAACGTATTCGTAAAATCAAAATGCAACTTTGTGCTAGCCATACCAGTCGTGTATACATCTACATAAACAAACCTTGTGACGGTAGCATTAGTGCTGATTAAAGGATTCTTGATGTTAGCCTTCAATGCAACGTCTTGAATTGGTGTTGCTGCATCTTTAATGATTGGGTTATCCACCAGCTTTTTTGATGGAGCCGTACCGTTAAGATCAATTAAAGCATTATAAGCAAATGCTTTACCATTATCATAAATAAAAGATCTATTCGAAGTATAATAGTTAGTTAAGTTATTAGCTGCGAAGATAATTTTGTTGTCGCCAGGGTTGAACGCAATGTCTGTTGCTCGGCCTGTGTTAGTCACATAAGTAAAATTGCCGTTTTGGAAAGCTGCAGGCTGGTAGACGGTTCCACCATAATTAGCCTCAATGGCGTTTGCATTCGATGATGTACCCGTAATAGAAATCCCTGTATATGGAGGCCCCTTTGGATAAATACCTCCATCCAAGAAATCTACACCGTTGAATTGAAGGTTAGATATATTAGTCACCGGCGTATAGTAAGCATACGCAGGCTGGGATGCAATGTTGCCTGTAGTACCGAACTTTACGGTAATAATATTCTTACCTGGCGAGAGCTGAACATTTTGGAATGCTACCTCGCTGCTGTTGGACGCACTCTTAACTGCTTTGTTTGTTTTCACCGTAGTGGTTTGATTGGTATTGGCATTAAATATCTCGTAATACATATCTGTAATTTGATCATCTGCAATCCCATTAATTAAAGCATCTACTTCAATTGGATTGACCGTAAATTTATTTACTAAAGAATCATCATACGGTGTTAATTTATTGTTTGGATTTGGTGAATACAGATTCGAGATACTGATTGTTGCTGCCGCGCTAGCACTAAGTGGCGGTAATAAGGCTAGCAACATAGCGACCATAAGGCTTATGCTAAGCCATTTCTTTCTCCTAAGCTTCGTTTTCAAAACAAGTTCCTCCTTATGTAATATAAATGTTAGTTTCGCCATAGTATTTCTTCGTATTTCTTTATCTTACTTGCTAGATTTCGACAATCCCTCCCATATTCTTCTATCATTCCACATGATTAGACGCGGCAAATAGCCAAAAGTTCTTGTACTCTACTTATCGGTCGAAACAAAGGAAATGTTTAGAGGAAGAAAAAAAATCATAAAATGCAAAAAAAATCCAACCCGAAGGTTGGATTCTAATTTTATCTCTTATTTGCCTATACGGTCGCTCTGAACTTGCTTACCTACAAGCCTTTGTAGAAAGTTCAGCACCGGTTTACGGCTCTTACTGATGATACCAATAGCTTCAGCTCCAACTAGCATAACTAGGAAGAGAGCCACGATGATCATGATAAGACCCCAAGTGGAATCTTGGGAGATAAAGACTGAGCAAATCACCGCGCTGCCACTGAAGATGGAGGCAATTCCGTAGATGATCAGTACGCTTGTACGATGACTGAATCCGAGCTGCAGCAAACAGTGGTGCAGGTGGCTTTTATCCGGTGCAGAGATCGGCAATTTATTGACGTAGCGACGCATGATCGCAAAGAAGGTATCGGATAAGGGCACGCCTAGAATCATAATAGGAATTAGAAGTGAAACAACGGCCGCTTGCTTAAAGCCGAGAATGGATAGCGTTGCTAGGGCAAAGCCTAGGAACAAGGCGCCGGAGTCGCCCATGAAGATTTTGGCTGGATGGAAGTTATAGAACATGAAGCCTATGATACTACCTAGTAAAATGACGCAAAGTAAGATAACGGTAACATTGCCCATCATCAGAGCAAGAACTAGAATCGTAGTGGTAGCAATACCCGATACGCCTGCTGACAAACCATCAAGACCGTCAATCAAGTTAATGGCATTCGATACGCCGACAATCCATAATATTGTAATCGGAATACTTAACCAGCCAATGGGCAGGTTGGTCGTTCCGAAAGGAATGTTAACAAGTTCGATTTTAAGACCAAAGGAGACAACGATGCAAGCGGCAATAAGTTGCCCGAGCAGCTTCCATTTGGGAGATAGTTGAAAACGATCATCCAAGGCACCCGTGACGACAATCACAAAGCCTCCGATTAGCAACCCAAATGCGGCATTTGAGTTAACGGCATCAAGTGCTGGAGAGACAACAAAATAAGCTCCGACGAATGCAAGGAATATCGCTAATCCTCCGAGACGCGGCATTATTCG
Source organism: Paenibacillus sp. V4I9 (assembly GCF_030817295.1). Lineage (NCBI taxonomy): Bacteria > Bacillati > Bacillota > Bacilli > Caryophanales > Paenibacillaceae > Paenibacillus > Paenibacillus sp. V4I9. The sequence goes on along the minus strand of NZ_JAUSZE010000001.1, from coordinate 7,512,495 downwards.
GGTATGTACCTTACGATGGTTAGGGGCATCAACGGCTCCAACCCAGAAGGCAAATTTTTTGACTAGGGGTGTCAGCAGCAGCGCCATTAAGCACGCAGCGATAAACCCAATCGCATATAATCCATACATGTCTTCTTCACAGCTCCTCTTATCTTGGGTGGCAGGTAATCCGCCGAAATGAATTATACTCCCATTTGCCCACAAATACCACTGCTAAATTCATCAGAAATGACCGTTTTCAGCCAGTTTTCGTAAATATTCTCATGGTTTGGTGACTTTTTCTTTGTCACGCATCACTTTCAATGCGAATTTCGGGAGTAGAAGCATTCGTTTGTAACGCCAAGGCTCCTGCATCAGGCGGTAAAACCACTCAAGACGTAGTTTTTGAAATAAAACGGGTGCTCGTTTTAGCTTGCCCGAAAGAACATCAAAACTTCCCCCAACACCCATCATGACGGGGACACCGATTTGTTGTTTGTATTTCCCAATCCAAGGCTCTTGATTAGCAGCAGATCTTCCTACGAAAAGAAGGTCCGGAGCCGCATCCACGATATCTTGAATTACTTCAGCATCCTGCTCGTCTTTAAAATACCCATCACATACGCCAACCAGCTTGATCCCGGGATAGGCAGTACGAAGCTTCTCAGCTGCAGCTTGTATAACCTCATTGGAAGCTCCAAGTAAGTATACTCTCCAGCTTTTAGACTCTCCAGCTTTCATCAGCTCATGGATCAAATCATAGCCGGGAACCCGTTCTACAACAGGATCTCCTACATATTTTGCTGCCCAGACGACACCCGTTCCATCAGGAACGATGAGTTCAGCGCGCTGCATCATGTTCAGATAAGCAGGATCATCTTGCGCGGCCATGACCATAATGGGATTGGCGGTAATGACTTGATGGGGTTGTCTTTGTTCAATAGCGTTCGTAAGGTAAGCTACGGTTTGGTCCATACTCATTTTGGAGATGGGCACTCCGTAGATGCGAACTTTTGGTATAGCATTCGTAGATGCGACTTTAGATTGGGTCGTTGTTGATGTTGAACTCATAGATATCTCTTCCTTTAAATGACGTTGGAAATCGGATTTTGGTTGCCTTTTCTCATTATTTCCTATTTATTATTTCTTTGTTTATAAAAAGAAATGATGCGCTGCGCAGGGAGCTGAGCCTGCGCTTTGAGCTCTTCGATGGCGGCGCGGCTGGACGCCGCCCAAGCCTCTCGGCCGCCGAGCAGGCGCTGCGCCTCGGCCGCGAAGGCATCCGCATCGAAGTGAGCTGTCGATGCGGCGGCTTTCATGCCAAGCCTATGGAGGAACTGGTCGATCTTCGGATCGTACGAGATGCCTACCATAGGCACGAACTGCGAGGCTGCATAAATCAAAGAATGCAGCCTCATCCCGATCAGCAGGTCGCATTCCGCGACCTGCGCGAGCATATCCTGCGGATGGGTGATGCCTCGCACCATCTCCACCCGGGACCCGTGATCGCCGAGGCGGTCGATCACGAACTGCGACGCCACCTCGTCCGAGGGGAGGTGGAAGGGCAAGAACCGCAGCCGCACGTTCGCATCGGCTGCGAGCAGCACTTGCAGGGACCGCGAGAGAGCTTCCAGCTCCGAGCGGTCCTCATTCCAGAAGCGGACGGACACGCCGACCGTCCGCACTAAACCATCCGGCGCGATGTCCGACGCGCCGCCACCAGAACCGGTCCCGCGCAGCGGCAAGCCCATGACCGGGTCAGGCACTACCGTAATGCGTTCCCGAGGGAGCCGCATCTTCCCTAGCAGCTCCGCGGATTCCGTATCGCGGACCGACACATACGCGCAGCGCTGGAATACGCTGCGGATCCAGCCATAAAACATAGGGCGGTTAACCGGCCCGATGCCTTGCGAGTAAATAAAAGTAGGCTTGCCCAGCCACTGCGCAATTTTCAAAACAGCCAAATAATATGGGATCGTCTTCGAGCTTGTAGCATCCTGCAATAAACTGCCGCCGCCGCTAATCAAACCATCGGCTTCACGCAATGCTCGAAACAGCGAACCAGGCTTCATTCGATGATAGGCTTTCACCCCGTACATCGCTGACGTTTTCTCGGGATTAGCAGAAAGGACAATAGGCTCTATCTGTACGCCTTGCTCTCGACCTTGCTCCTGTAAAGCAAACAAAATCGACTGCAGAACAGCTTCATCTCCGCTATTATCGAAGCCATAGTAGCCGGATAGCGCTATTTTGATAACTGAGGCACCCATCGTTTCCAACTCCTAGTGATTATTTCCCAAGCTGCAATCAGAACGAGGCCAATCAAAGCGCCAAACACAAGACCATAGGTAATACGGATCAGGGATATATGAAGCGGCGTATGCAAGTGTGCGAATGTATCTACAATAGAAAGCTGCCCAATTACACCGATGAAGATCAAATAGACAGCATGTCTATAACGAACTGACAAATATGCGCCTAGCAGGAATAACGGGTGTGCGAACAAAAATTCTTTGGTGCGAGGGCGCACGCCCAATGTATTTTCCAAGAAGGAACGGAATAATTTCTCCAGGGTAGAAGCCTGTCCTTCATTTCCTGTACGCGACAAGTAATAATAAACGGCGGCTAGAGCTACGCCAGCGACTACAATCCATAGCACACTAATAAAGGAAGAAAGGATACTGCGAATATTCGCAATCTTATCTCTGTACGTATTATTTTCGCTAAAGAATAGTAAATACACACCTGCGATCACAATAGGAAGCAAATGCAGTACGCCAACGCCGCGGAACTGCTGCAGCACGAGTAAATACGTAACATGATTGAGAAGCGCCACTTCGTAAACGACACCAATCAGCGATATTGCAGATGTTTTGATTAGTGTCCATAAGGCGTAAGCAAGACCTGACTTCCATTTCGCTGCGGCTCCTGAACGAACGGAACGAATGGCTAGCATGATCGCAATACTCGGTGCACTAATGGCTGTACTTAAGGCAAGACCTTGCGCGTATAGATTAGCCGAAAGCGTATGTAAAGCAACAAGACCAAGCATGCCTAAGACGAAGAGGAGCAGCACGGCTTCCGGTATGAAGAAGGACACCATCAGCACGATTAAACTAACACCGCCAAGCAGCATGAAGATGCGGGCGATTTTCTGCCATCCGGTCGTTTGTACCTCGAATGGTTGGGCTTGCCCAAACGTAAACCCGACTTCTTGGATGCGAGGAATAGCGCCGTCTTTTCCTTGCAAACTATCATAGTAAGCTGCTAACGGATCGACTAATTTTCCTTTGTCCAAGCTTTTCACTGGCCTTGCATTCAAGAAAACCATGCGGATATTGCGATCTTTCACTGCAAGGACCAATCGATCCGCAACGCCTTGAATACGATCCTGCAGTTCCGATTTTTTGAGCGGCTCTGTCAACTTTTCTCCGTCTTTCTCTGTGAACGAATGCAGTCGAACGACGTTATAATTGGTTTGCTTTGCTAACGTACTGAACCCTTTTTGCGGCTCTTTTAATAACTCAATAGCTGCTAGGCCAATACCGTTCTTATTAAGAAGATCCGCCATTTTATTCAGGTTAATTTCCGTATTTTCTTCCGTGTAACCCGGAACTTCATTGCCATCGACAATGATGCGCTTCACGCCGATATCATGGAGCTGTTTCAGCAAGCGATCCATTTCATTGGTTACAAAAGGTCTGCGATTCGATAGACGAACTACGATTTGGAACCCTTGATCTTTCAGCATTTGTAATGTCATCGGGTCTGGGTCCATACCCTTGATCGATGCATCGTCCATGCTCATTTGGATCATAAGTCCGTTTCTATTTTTGAAACTCCACGGCTTCGTGACAATCTTCAGATCCGCGAATGTTTTCTGAATCAACGGCTCCAGCTTCTGCTGTGTGGCACTGTCTGCGAATAACACGTAGGTAAAATTTTCGTTAGGATCACCCAAGGTCTGGGTAAGTGCGGCAGCGTCTCGAGAGTTATATATCTCGATGCGTCGGCTCTCTTTAAGCTCCGCTAGTGTACTCTCATACACGGCCATTGAGCTAATGCCCGCTGCTTTCATATTCTTCAGCTGCTCAGCTACAAAAGTCTGCGGATTCGTCTGAATATCCGAAATATCCAGCAAATCACGATAATCGAAAACAAACTCGACTTGATTGGCCGAAGTTTCCGTTTGGTGACGCGTGTAGGCTAACGGCAGGGAGACTACCATTCCAATTATGACGAGCCACCATAGGATATTCTTGAGAGGCTTATTCCATGTTTGATACCATTGTGCCAAGTTGTCCACTCCTTAGAGCTTTCCGATAGAAAGCTTTCTTCGTAAAGCATACATTTACATTGGAAAACCCCTTCAGGTCCTACCTCGGGTAATAGGCCAAATGAATGCGGATTTAATTTCCATCTATTCATTAGACGACCTATCCCTGACTTAGGTTCTGAAGAGGTTCAGTTTTCCTATTTCATTATCCGTCTACACGGTTAAGCACATATTGAATGATGCTATCCAGCTGCTGTGCAGCTGCTGGACCTGTTGATCCTTGTACCGCAAAATAAAACTTAATTTTCGGTTCCGTTCCAGAAGGACGCAAGCAGAACCATGAACCATCATCCAGCTTAAATTTCAGCACATTTTCACGAGGAAGGCCATCTATGCCCTCTGCGTAATCTTCCACTTGGCTTACACGAGTGCCACTGATCTCCGTTGGCGGATTCGTTCTCCAAGCTTCCATGATACGCCCGATTTGTTCCACGCCGTCTTTCCCTTTCAGCGTCCTTGATTCAAGCTTTTCCAAAAAGTAGCCAAAGGATTCGTATAGTTCTTGAAGGACTTCATATAAAGTCTTGCCTTGCTTCTTATAATAAGCTGCAGCTTCAGCAATCAGCATCGCTGCGATAACTGCATCCTTATCTCGGGCATAGTCCCCGGCCAAGTAGCCATAGCTTTCTTCATATCCGAATAAGAACGTATACTCACCATTTTGTTCGAACTGGGACATTTTCTCCCCAATATATTTAAAGCCGGTTAACGTATTTAATGTAGGAATCCCATAATGATTCGCGATGACTGCGCCCATTTCACTTGTGACGATCGTTTTGACGACAACGCCGTTCGCAGGCAGTGTTCCACGCTCTTTCAAGCTTGATAATAAATAATTTACAATGATGGCACCAGACTGATTACCTGACAAAACGACATACTCGCCGTTCGGATCCTTTACAACGGCACCCATGCGATCGGCATCAGGATCGGTTCCGATGATGATATCGGCATTCCAATCTTTCGCTTGTGCAATTGCGAGTGTAAAGGCTTCCCGCTCCTCTGGATTCGGAGACTTAACCGTCGAGAACTGTGCATCCGGGAGCTCTTGCTCGGCTACAACACGTACTTGTCCGAAGCCAACTGCTTTCAGCACTTCGCGTACCGGCACATTGCCAGCTCCATGCAAAGGAGTGAAGATGATGCGGAAATCGCCTTCGATCTGCTTAATCACATCCGGATTCTGGCTAATTGCAGTTACTGCTTTGATGTAAGCTTGATCGACTTCTTCACCTAACCAAGAAAGCAGCCCTTGCGCTTCCGCTTCTTGCTGGGTTATTTTCTTGACCTTGTCGAAGGAATCGATGCTCTGTACTTGTGCAATGACTTGCTCCGCAAACTCAGGAACGAGCTGTCCCCCGTCTGCTCCATATACTTTATAACCATTATATTCAGGTGGGTTGTGACTAGCTGTAACGACAACCCCTGCGGACGCACCTAAGTATCTCACAGCAAAGGATAGCTGCGGAGTCGCGTGCAGCGTTTTAAAGAGATAAGCCTTAATTCCATTCCCTGCGAACACGAGAGCAGATTCTAAAGCGAACTCGGGCGACATATGACGTGAATCATAAGCCAGAACAATGGAAGGACTTGTAGCGCCTGTCCCATTCACATATTGTGCCAAGCCTTGGCTTGCGCGTCCAACGGTATACACGTTGATTCGATTCGTTCCAGCGCCAATCACGCCGCGAAGTCCTCCTGTGCCAAATTCAAGATCTTTATAAAAGCGATCCTCAATTTCTCTCTCATCTTCCCGAATAGCACGCAGTTCTTTCTTCGTTTCGACATCCACTGCTGGATCCTCTAACCATAATTGATACTCTGTTTGTACACGCGTCATAGTAGTCAGGTTCATCTCCTTTTTATCTATGGGTTATTTATTAGCAAGGGCGAACATAAGCTCGCCTTCGACTACCACTTTGTCGCCTACCTTAGCCACAGCTTGGCCTTTGACAATAGTTCCTTTTACACGTGTAATCGTCATTTCCAAAGTAAGTGTATCACCAGGCACTACTTGTTGGCGCCAACGAATGCCGTCTGCACCAGCAAATAAACCAATTTTACCTTTGTATTCAGGCATCGACAGAACAGCCACAGCACCTACTTGTGCCAAAGCTTCCACAATCAGCACACCCGGCATAACCGGATAGCCAGGAAAGTGTCCTGCGAAGAACGGTTCATTGATCGTAACATTCTTTATACCTACAGCTCTGACACCTTCTTCGACCTCCAAAATACGGTCAACAAGCAGGAAGGGAGGGCGATGAGGAATGATCTCTTGAATCTGGTTAATATCTAGCATAGCGGTTTAAAAACTCCTTTCAAAATACTTGTATAAAATACAAGGTAATCACTTACAATAGGGATGTCCCTTCACTAACTGCAGAAGTGAAGGTTCATATAGGGGAGCTTATGTACAGGGCTGTGTTACAGACTTATACATAGGCTCTTTTTACGTAGTATACATTATTTCAATTTGGCTCCTCGATTTAATACAAGGAACTGAATAATATAAATGAAGGAAGTTAAAAATGAGACCCCGATTACAAACCATAAATAGGTCACGGCAAAGGTTAAATGAAAAACAATGAAGAGGATAGCAAAATAGTACAGAACCGTCGTTAACTTTCCCATCACATTGGCGGGAACCGTTAATTTGCCCCTGAAGTGAAAGAAAGCAGAGCCCATAATCATACCTAAATCACGAATGAACATCGCAGCAGCTGCCTGCCAAGGAATCAATTCCGAGATGAGCAGAGATAGGATCACCGCAATCATCATGCTCTTATCAGCAAGTGGGTCCAGCATGACACCGACGGGTGTGATAAGCCCGCGAGTTCTTGCGATATAGCCATCTAGGATATCCGTAAGTCCGGCTGCCAGTAAAATAAAAAAGGCAACTTGGATATGGCCATTAAAAAAAATCACGAGGTACACAGGGATTAGAACAAACCTGCTGATGGTGAGCATGTTCGGTATATTCAAAGTACCCCTCCTGCGCGTTAGTATCCGATAACTGGTACATTTAACCTTCATTCATTATACCGCTGCTTACACAAAAATAAAACTCCCATGCGGGAGTTAGAGTTAATTCGCAAATACCAGATCGTATAAATGCCGCCAAGTACTCATATGAAAGATTTCCCCCGCTGGCTGATGACCAAGCTTGGTGTAACCTACCCATAGGCCGATAAAAACAGCCAACACGCATAGCACAGGAATACGAATGATTTTGAAAATAAGCCATATAATATTCAGCCATTTCGGCCTTGGTTTCTTCTTTGGTGGAGCAGGCTTGTCTGACATCGAGCCCTATCCCTCCCTTTCTAAGATCAGGCGCGCAAATTATTAGCGATATTCATCATCTGATCCGAAGATGTAATAGCTCGGGAATTGAGTTGAAGCGCTCTTTGCACGATAACCAGATCTGTCATTTCATCCGAAAGCGTTACGTTAGATTGCTCCAGAAAACCCTGCATAAGGCTAACACGGTTAGCCGGGTTATCAACTAATGAGTTCACATCTTGTAAGATATTCGCCTTCTCAGCAGCCGTTATGCCATTAGGAATAGCATAAAGGTTATCTCCAACGTCTTGGAGCAACTGTGGACGTACAACGCGAACTAGCTTGATCTGTCCCAAATTAAGGGGTGCTGCACTTGGATCCTGCTCATTGTATCCTTTGATCGTACCGTTCGGTTCAACGACAGGTCGAAAACCAGTCGGCACACGAATCGGGTTGCCATCAACACCAGTGACGAAGTGGCCTTCTTTGGTTGTTAGCACGGTGCCGCCAGTCACATCGGGACTTAAACTGAAAGCACCATTACGGGTCCAAGCAGGCTGGAACACGGGGTTGCCGTTCTCATCTGCCTTACTCACGGATACTTCAAACAATCCGTCACCTTGAATGGCAAAGTCCGTCACTTCCCCCGTGGACTGAATAGGTCCTTGGGATAAATTTGTTTGGATTTGCACCAGCTTCGAGCCCCATCCTTGGTTAAAACCAAGGGGTGAAGACCGGCCTTGCTGACGGAATCCTTCTGGCTGCGATTTGACGTTAGTCAGAACGTCCTCGAAGGAGGCTTCCTTCTTCTTGAAACCATTCGTATTCACATTCGCGATATTATTGGAGAGAATATCCAGCTTTTGCTGTAAGCTATGCATGGATACCGATGAGTTAATCATGGAATTGTTCATGGTCCTGCCCCTTCGCAAGCTAAATTAGACGCGCCCAACTTCATTCGCGGCTTTTTCCATACTTTTATCATAAGATTGGATGACTTTTTGGTTTGCTTCATACGCGCGAAGCGCTGACATCATATCGACCATCGATTGAGCAGAATCCACATTAGAGCGTTCTATGAAGCCTTGACGAACCTCTACTTGGTCACCTGCAGCAACCTGCGTTACAGTCGCTTCATCGCCTGGATTAATGCGCAGCAGCCCGTTACCTTCACGCAGCAACAGATTCGGATCCTCCGCACGCGAAAGCATCAGTCCTACAGGTTGTCCTGCCGGATCTAGAAGTGGAAGACCGTTGCCATCAAGGAACTCACCCTTGTCTGTAACCTTGAAGGAGTGAATCGGTTGGCCCGCTCCATCAACAAGCACCAAGGGTTGTCCATCTCGACCTAGTACTCGGTTGCCGTTCGCGTTAACTAGTTGGCCTGCTGTATCGACCGTGAACTTTCCGTTCAACGAATACCTTTGTTCACCATCAGCGTTCAACACCGTAAACAGTGCCTGCGGCTGAAACGTGCGTTCTCCGTCAGCATTCACGAACTTACCTGAAGCATCAAAGTTCATACCCGGCACTTGAATGTTCGAGACAAGGGCAAAATCGAAGGGATTCTGCGTTTCCTGCAAATCACCCTGCGCATGAATGGAGATGTTCTCTTCGGAGAACACGCCCAAACTCATCTTCCCAAGAGGTGCTGTCGAAGCACCTTGTCCACCGCGAATCGTCGATATAAGCATCTCCGGGAACGATCGAGACAAAGCATTGCCTTGTTTAAATCCTGGGGAATTAATATTGGCAATATTATTAGTAATGGTGTCGTGTCTGCGCTGTTCGGAGATCATGCCTGCCGCCGCGGTATACAATCCTCTTAACATCTCTTCACCTCTTGGGTAGTATGTCTAATTAAAATTTACGTTTGGTAACCTTATCTAAGTTATCTAGCATAATGCCTGTTCCTTTAACGACACAGGACATCGGATCTTCCGCAATTATTACAGGCACTTTCAGTTCGTCCGCCAGCAGTTGATCGAGCCCATGCAGCAAAGCTCCGCCACCTGTCAAAATAACACCACGGTCAATAATGTCTGCCGATAGCTCTGGAGGTGTTCGCTCCAATACACTCTTCGCCGCAGTCACGATGGAGGAAACTGGATCCCACAGCGCTTCCTGAACTTCACTGGAGTGAATCGTGATCGTAAGTGGTAAACCGGATACCATATCTCTACCGCGAATATCCATCTCTTGATCTCTACCGTGTGGATATACCGTTCCGATTTTCAGCTTAATATCTTCGCTCGTCCGTTCACCAATCAGCAGCTTGTACTTATTTTTGATATATTTCGTGATCGCGATATCGAACTTGTCGCCTGCAATCTTAATGGAGGAGGAGGTGACGATGTCGCCCATGGATAACACGGCCACATCTGTCGTCCCTCCGCCGATATCTACAACCATATTGCCGCTAGGCTGGAAGATGTCCATGCCGGCACCAATTGCTGCAGCCTTCGGTTCTTCTTCCATGAATACCTCTCGGGCACCGCTGCGCTCAGCCGCTTCGCGGATAGCCTTCTGCTCAACCGAGGTGATGTTGGTAGGGGCGCAGATCAGTATTCTCGGATGAGAATACCAATTCTTGCCCCCTACTTTTGCGATGAAATGCTTCAACATCATTTCCGTAATATCAAAGTCCGCAATAACGCCATCTTTCAATGGACGAATCGCAATAATGTTGCCTGGAGTTCTACCCACCATGCGGAAAGCTTCTTCTCCTACAGCCAGTACGCGTTTCGTATCGCTTTCAATCGCAACTACGGAAGGCTCATCGAGCACGACACCGCGTCCTTTTACATGAATAAGCACATTCGCCGTGCCGAGATCTATTCCAATATCCTTGCTTAACATTTCTAGTTAATCCTCCCTAAACCTACCGTCCATCCCGTGAAGAATCGGCGCTCTTGTATATAGTTCTAATTATAAGCTAAATTCGCTGTAAATGCATTAATTCCTCTTTTTGTGTGAAATTTCGACAAGGGAAGTATAAAGGAAACCTATCGGGATGAAGGGTACTTTTAGGACTTGACCGTGACCAGGTTTTCGGAAAGCTTCGGATTTCGGGTTTTTCGATACTTAATTTTCGTCGCTTCTCCTCCTCTTAGGTGCCTGATTGACTTGTGATACTCCAAAATGTGCTTCACCTGATTGGCCAGGTCCGGGTTGATTTCCGGTAGTCTTTCCGTCAAATCCTTGTGCACCGTGCTTTTGGAAACGCCGAATTCCTTAGCAATGGTGCGAACCGTATTCTTGGTCTCGACGATACAGGTACCAATCTTAATGGTTCGCTCTTTGATGTAATCGTGCACTCCCCTCGCCTCCCTACTCGAGATAGTTTGGTAAAGTATATGAGGGGCATGACTAGATATTCTACGTAGCCAAGCCTGACAAGCCCATTTCCCATATTTATTTTCAAAATAATCAAGGATAATCGATTCTGCCGTCCTTCGGACAAGCATTTTTGGTAAAAGTGATGCAAAGCAAAGTAAACCTAATCCTTATATCCATGCAAAAAAGCAGCAGGATGTACCCGCTGCCTTTATTTTATGTAGGCTGGTCGCCTATAGGTCGAAACTGATTACTGCTTAGCGTTTAAAAGCGTTTCTGGATTAACCGCTGCATTATCACTAACTTGGCGGACTTCAAAGTGCAGATGCACGCCGTCCTCTTTCTCGAACTCGTTGCGTCCTGCTTTCGCGATGATGTCGCCTTTTTTCACTTCAGCGCCTTTGGCTACTTTCACCTCGGACAAGCTTTGGTAAACACTGATCAAGCCGTTGCTGTGTGTAATTTCAACGAGATTACCAACAACCGGATTCTGCTCAACCGCAGTCACCTTGCCACTCAGAGCAGCTAATACTTCAAATGCTGCGCCATCTTTGGCTTTCAAGTCAATAGCAGTATGCGGCGTCAATTGATCGTTATATTGAATCATTGCCGTCTGCTTCACTTCATTCGTTGCATTCGTGTCATAGAAAGGGATGGAGACTTCGACCAGTGTTCTGTCTTTAACAGGCCACTGTATCGTTTCGGTTTGTGCGTTGACCGCAACCGCCCCGTCCGGTGCTTTGGTAGTGTCTGTCGCTTTGTCGCTGCTGCTAACCTTAATGCCCAGATCTGCTTCGCTGACTGTCTTCTTCCCGGCGTCCTGGTACACCCACATTAAGGTTAAGATAATTGCTGCTGCTGCCATATACGTTGCTGGGAATACCCACTTCTTAGCAAGCAACCTCTTCCATGTGGATGTCGTACTTTGTGCTCCTTGTGCAGTTTTAGGAGCTTCTTCTTTTTGAAAACCTTTGTTTTGATCATTCATGGTTATCACCTCATCAACCATTCTTGACACATTTAAAGGTTTTATACTTGAAGAAAGATATTTTTATAGAAACGTTAAAGGATTACGATTTTCGGATAAAAGGGGTCGCTTTTTCGATAGAGATGCCTGTGTAATAGTAGGTTACGATTTGCTCCGCGGTTTTGCCTTCCTTCGCCATACCATTGGCGCCCCATTGACTTAGGCCAACACCATGGCCATATCCGTAGCTGGTAAACGTGATTTTGGAGCCTGACCATGTCCACGTAAATTGAGAGGATGCTAGTCCTAGCTTCTCTCTTACTTCACGTCCTGAAAATATTTTACCGCCAATGGTTATGGTTTTAATCCGGTGGCCGGTCGACCACGCTAATACTTTCATATTTTTGGCGCTTGTACCTGTTGTTGCTATACTCGTAACGCCTAGCTTCTGAAGCATACTCTTGTAACTGAGATCAACGGTTTCTTGATAGCGAGAAGATAGCTTTATATCCCAGGGGCTTGGCACACTTCGCAGGTAGGGACTCTTGAACGGCCAATAATCTTCCGAGTTTTCGGTGTATCCATTACTTGTCGAGAAAAAGGTGGCGTTGATAGGTTTATGCTCATAAGTGAGGATTAGATCTTTGGTTTCATTCACGGCTCTATCGATTTTGGCCATATTCGTCTCGTAACGCTTGTCCCATCTGTCTCTAAGCTCTTGTTCCGTGATATAAGCTTGATGTGCAGTTGTGTCTGTCACAAGCGCATCGCTAACCGGCATATTGCTGTAGTCCTTCTCTAGCACTCTACGCACAACATAAGTCCTAGCCGCCATAGCCTGCGCTTTGAGCGCCTCCAGCTCGAATTCGATCGGCATTTCGGCGGCGAGCACACCTTTCACATACTGTTCCAGCGGTACCGTCTCAATCGTCGCTTTCTTGGTCAGATACACGGGAATCATTAGGCCTTGTTCGGTGATTGTTTCCTGGAGAAGTCCGTCTTTCGCAATTTGGATGGGAGATTGCGCACCGCCATCCGGAATCTTCTTAACTAGCAATCCTGGAACGATAATAGTCACACATAGCATGGAAGATAAGCAAACAGCCATCCAAAGGATGACCCCTTTGCCCAGCACGCGTTTCTTCTTGAATATCATCTAAGCAGCCTCCATAAGCGCGTTTACTAGCATGTAATTGATATGACTTAGCTTATGATAGGGGTTGCTAGAATAGAACAATGGACTATCTTGTAAAATGCGTGAGATTGTGGATGCTAGAGCTTACGGCGTTCAGCAGCTTCGTAAAGGTAGACGGGCTATAGTGGTTACCAATGTTGCAGTTTCTACAACAATTCACACGTCCAAAGGCTATTTTTCACGTTGAAGTTGCAGTTTGTACAACATCTCAAACCCATTTGTTGCGAAATGGCCCTGTAAAGGGCCAAATTGTTGTACATTAGAGTCAATTTCATAATAAAAGTCTGATTTTTCCACAAGGGATCAATTCGGGAGAAATGCAGTTGGATAAGAGCCTTTAGAGACTGCTATTTCTTCATTTCCAGCGTATTTTGTAAAAATAAGAGTCTCTAGAGACTCTTATCCGTCAAGTAAAGTGTGAATTCGGGAGAAAAGCAATCGGATAAGAGCCTTTAGAGACTGCTATCTCTTCATTTCCACCGTATTTTGTAAAAATAGGAGTCCCTAGAGACTCTTAACGTTCAAGTGAAGTGTGGATTCGGTAGAAATATCGTCGGATAAGACCTTAAGGAGCTAATTTCACAATAAAAGCCCGATTTTCCCATAAGGCGCCTTAAACACCGTACAACTATTGACGTTCAAACCAATTACAGAATTCAGAAAGGGATTTATCCACTTAAATGCCCTGATTTGTAGTAATTAAACGGAGAATAACATGATATCTTGGCACCCAATGGATAACTTGGGTAGGTGACTGTTTTTGAATGCGCTATAAGTCCCTTTGTAGCAAGGGTTTTGAATTATGAAATTGACTCCATTATGCAACATTGAAGGGAGAAAGGCGGGATCTGGGCAGCAATTGTTGCATAATGTACAACATCATTCAACTGAGAGTAAGGATTCATTCATCCGGTAACCTCAAGTGAGCACATGTGACGATGGATTCCCATTTAAGACTCATCCATGTAGAACAAGCTCAGGTCAAACGAATCAACGGTCCCCAAAATACAACAGCATTGCGTGTTGTTGGGCATCCACTAGATATGCAACAATCGCGCATACTCTCCACCTGCTCTAAAGCAAAAAGAACCATCGGAGCAACCCCCCCGATGGTTCTTCAAACACTATCCTAAGCAAGCGTCGGCTGGATGTTGAAAAAACCCAACTCCGCAGCTTCCTGCTCCACTTCTTGCGGCACCGATCTTTGAATATCCGCACCTAGCTCACGCAGTACGTCAGTAATATCAACATACCCGCGATCAATATGGTGAACGCCTGTAATCTCGGTTTCACCTTCTGCAGCTAGCGCCGCTAGAATAAGGGCGGCCCCTGCCCGCAGGTCTGTTGCGCATACCTTTGCACCCTGAAGCTTGGCATTGCCACTCACGATAGCTGTACGGCCATCGACCTTGATATGAGCGTTCATGTTCGAGAACTCCTCGACATGCATGAACCGATTCTCGAACACGGTCTCGGTCACGAGGCTCGTGCCGTCCGCCACCATCAGCAGCGCCATCATTTGCGACTGCATATCGGTTGGGAAGCCTGGATACGGCAGCGTCTTCACATCAACCGCGCGAAGCGGCCCTGAAGCGCAGACACGAATACCGTTCTCATCTTCTTCGATGATAACACCCATTTCTTGCATTTTAGAAATAACAGGTCGGAGATGGTCACCAATAGCACCCTCCATGTACAGTTCACTACCAGTAATAGCTGCGGCAATCATATATGTACCCGCTTCTACGCGATCCGGAATAACCGTATGTACAATCCCACGAAGTTTCTCTACGCCTTCTATGCGAATAACACCTGTTCCTGCCCCGCGAATTGTTGCGCCCATGGCATTCAAGTAATTCGCCAAATCGACAATTTCCGGCTCTTTAGCAGCATTCTCAATGGTGGTTGTGCCCTCAGCGAGCGTTGCAGCCATCATGATGTTCTCGGTTGCGCCTACACTGGCTACATCGAGATAAATTTTGGCACCCTTCAGGCGCCCTTTCACTTTGGCTTCGATATACCCTTGACCCAGTTCGATATCGGCACCCATCGCTTCAAAACCTTTGAGATGCTGATCAATTGGCCTTGTGCCAATCGCACAGCCGCCTGGGAGCGAAATTCTCGCTTGACCAAGCCTTGCTAACAAAGGACCCATCACGAGGAAAGAGGCTCTCATTTTACGGACTAGATCATAAGATGCTTCACATGTGTTAATGTTATGAGCACGAACACGAATAACCTGACGGTCATATTCCACTTCAATACCTAAGCTTTGCAATACTTTATTAATGACTAGTACATCGTCAAGGGGAGGCGCATCATGGATGACGCTTTCACCTTCCGAACCCAGAATGGAAGCTGCAATAATCGGTAGAACCGCATTCTTTGCTCCGTTGATTTTCACATTGCCAGCTAACTTTCGGCCACCGCGGACGATAATTTTGCTCATCATGGTCCCTCCGCGCACTTATTTTAAATTACAAGGTTTTGCACATTTCCTAAGTTTATCATTTCAACCCATACAGTTACAACTGTGTTCTTTTGGTATTCCAACTGACCTACATAGAGTTCGGAGAAGGTTTCATTTTTCGATCCGTTCTATTATCCATTGTTGACAACAAACTTGTTCATTATTCGAAAAATGTGATTAAAACATCTTACCGAAGCCCATGGAGAGCCCTAAATACTGGATAAAAAAACTCGCAACCAAGTGTCCGAGGGCAATAGAAAGCAAAATTTGCAGCATAATCGCTTGAGCCGCCTTAGGTCTTTTGAGCAGGACATCGAAGCGGAACGCTTGCAGCGCCCACCACGATAAGCCAATACACATGATGTAGACAGCAATATCCACCATATTCATCATCGAAGCATATTTCGCCGCTTCATTCCATTTGTCTGTATCTGCCATAAGTCACTCCTCTTCGGTTTTACCGATTCATTACTTTAGCGAGCAGTGTTACGAATTCAGCTCGTGTTGCTTGCTCATCAGGCCGGAAGGTGCCGTCCGAATAGCCGCTTATCCAACCATCCGCCGACATTTGTTTCAGGATCCCCACACCCCAATACGTATCATTTACATCACTAAAAGGTGAGTTGCCCCGTTTTTTCCCTGTCATATTCATGCTGCGGGCAAGCATCTGTGTCATCTCCATACGTGTAAGCGTACGATCAGGCCCAAATGTTCCATCCGGGTAGCCGTCCACAATATTCGCTTGAACCGCTTTGGCTACGTAATCGTAAGCCCAATGCGAAGCATCTATATCACTGAAACGCAGCTCCTGACGTTTAGACAGCTTCAAAGCTCGCGTCAATACCGTTGCTGCCTCTGCACGCGTAATGGGCTGATTTGGAGCAAAACGGTAGTTTCCGTAACCGCTAATTACTCCTTGCTCCGTAAGCTGGCTAATGGCATCCTTTGCCCAGTGTCCATCAATGTCGGCAAATCCGCTCACCAGCGTGTAACTGCCTACTTTTAACCGATACATTTGACTCATAAACCATTGGTTGGCTTGAAGCTTGATATAATAGGTTCCTGCAGGTAGGGTTTTCTCAATAAAAAATTGATCCGTACCATAATCATTTCTATAAAAGCCTTGTTCCCTCAAAGAACTGTCATATAGCGTTGCATATAAAATGCGCGATGTTGGTATATTCGTTAAACGCACTTGGGCGAGACCGTCCTTGCTCATGCGGAATTCGAACCAATCAACGTCATCACTTTTGTTAAATACACCCTCATACACGGAATTCATCGCAGCAAAAGTAGCTTGATACGATTTATCATTCGGCTCATTCGGATCGATCAGCTTCGGCGTGTATTCAATTTCTAACGTATACTCACCCGTAATCGGCTCTGAGTAATCCTTCATATTGCTGACACGAATGTAATACTGACCAGGTAGCAGATCCATTTGGGAGCTGACCTCGATACCTCCATCTCCGGCTTGGTCGATCGTAATCGACTTCTCCCCTTCCTTCTGGAAAAGGATCATCGGATCTATGCGCCCTGTATCTACGGATAGCCTGATACGCATTGTACCTGAGTTTTCTAGGGATATTGCAAACCAATCCAGATCTCCTTTTTGATGAAAAGTACCTCGGATAGATTGACTCCGATCAGGTAAAACGAAGGCTTTATACTGCTTATCATTATCCTCAAATGGATCCTTATAAATAGCAAAATCCGTTCGCATCGAGTAATTTAACGCCGTCTTGCGGGAACGATCCACAGACTGCAGCTGCACGTACGTGCGCCCTTTGGTCACAGAGACCGTGAAAGGCTGACTTCCGTCCGTGGTATTATTCGCGATAAACGTTTCTCCGGAATCGAAACGCACTCGGACACCCGAGCTATCTGCGCTATTCAGCCATAATTTAATAAACCCATCATAAGCCGCATCAATGGCGTACCAATCTTGGTCTTGTGCCGAGCTAAGTACAGCTTTAACAGCCGTATGAACCGGCAATATGGCAGCCTGATTCATATTTTCGTTAGGCTCAAAGTAATCCTCACTGTACGGCTTCGTCAGTGCCAAATCCACTCTTAACAAACCATAGCCCGTTCTGGAATCCCATCCCCCTGACGCCAAGTCTTCTGCCGTCTGCTCGAGCTGCGCACGAACTTGATACACGTTCATACTCGGGTATTTGCCCCATACCAGAGCTGCAGCTGCAGCAACCTGGGGTGCAGACATGGAGCTTCCATCTTGGTACTGATAGCCGCCACCTAGTGCTGTTGTGTATACATCCCATGGCGCCACAAGATCCAGCTCCGGCCCAAAGTTCGAACGAGGGTCAGCAAGCCTTTCCGAGTTAACGCCTCCTACAGCTAGAACAGTTGGATATGCCGCAGGGTATTTCACACTTGTACTTTCATTGCCAACAGCGGCTACGAGCAGTACATTACGATCCTCTGCATACTGCACAATGCCTTCCATATAATCGGAGTATTTGTTCAGCCCTAGGGAAAGCACTACGATTTTCGCGCCGTGATCCACTGCATACTTGATACCTTCGCCAAGCTTCACTTCGCCGCCTGTACCGTCGGCCTCCAATGCTTTGATTGGCATAATCTTGGCATTTGGGGCTATGCCTGCAATCCCTTTATCGTTATTGAACGTGGCCGCAATGATACCTGCTACGTTCGTTCCATGTCCATTATCATCTTGAGGCTTTTTCGAAGGCTGAAGCAGATTCACACCATCTACTAAATTACCAACTAAATCAGGATGTACAAGATCAACGCCCGTATCGACGACCGCTACTACAATTGGTGTCCGGGAATCTCCTGCCGCAGCCCATGCTTGATCGATGTGGATCATATCCAGATAGGTTTGTTTCACTCTCATGGGATCCGTCGACACCGGGTAGGCTGCTTCTACTTTCGTTATCATCCCTGTAAGTTCCACAACAAGCATCATTAGTACAATGAGCCAAAGGTGTCGAGTACATTTCATGAAATCACAGGTCCTTTTTCTTGTATGATCTTTTTTCCTTCTCTATCTATACCACATTACCCGTCTTCTCGATACATATAACGGTTTTTCGTCGCAAAAAGTTCAGATATTCGGGAAAAAATTTTTGTATGTATGGGATGGCGGTCAATCATTCTCCTGTATATTGTACATCGAAATGACAGGCCGTGAAGCCCTTGGAATAATTTGCTGCAAAAGCGATAAATGACTCATTCATCTGGAATCAGCCGAACGCGTAAATCAACGCAAAAAAGCCTTCCCCCACTTTTTAAGCAGGGAAAGGCTTATTCATAAATTTACATAATCAGAAAATCCTTCGTCAAGGTGAAAATGGCTTCGATGCCTTTCAACATCAGGTGTGGAACAACGCCCAGCGCCACGCTGATGAGGGCACATAACCAAACTGTTATCCCTAATGGAATCGACACCTTAATCTCGGCAGGCTCGTAATCGCTGCGCATAAACATTTGGCGTACGATGCCAAAATAGTAGTAAAAGGATACCACACTGGTAGCTATCATCAGTCCCCCTAACCAATAGTGCTGGGTCTGCATTGTTCCCAGGATGATGTAGAGCTTTCCGAAAAACCCGCCAGATAAAGGAATACCAGCCAAAGAAAGCACGATGAGCACCATAGCTACGGCTGTTATTGGGGCCCTGTAATAGAGACCACCAAACCCCTTCGCCTCGGTATGCCCTTCCGCTTGCTCAATAATCATCAGCACAGCAAAAGCTCCGATATTCATAAACAAGTACGCGATCAGATAGAAAATAAATTCAGAAAAGTTCGCGTAATGGGTACCGGAAAAGTAAGTTCCAATCGGAACGAGTAAGTAACCTGCATTGGCAATTCCTGAGTAGGCCAAAAGCCTTTTCATATTCGTTTGCTTCAGCGCAATGAAATTACCGGTTACCATCGCGATGGCAGCCATGACCGATATGGCCAGGAACACGTCCGATTGAAAGCTGCTGTTTTCAAAGCTGCTAAATCCAAACAGCACGTAGAATACGCGGAATAGGATGGCGAAGCCGGCACCCTTGGACACGACGGCCAAAAATGCCGTGACTGGCGTCGGTGCGCCTTGGTACACATCCGGTGCCCAACTGTGGAACGGGGCAGCGGCGATTTTGAAGCCGAAGCCAGCCAACAACATGAAGAATGCTACATAGAGCAACGGCTCGTAAGCAGTTACGAGTGATGGAAGAGCAGCACCAATCTGCGACAGATTGCTGGAACCGACCATCCCGTATAGGAAGGACATGCCATACAAGATGATCGCAGATGAAATACCGCCCATGACCAAATACTTGAAGGCACCCTCGTTAGATTTGTTATCTTTCTTCTTCATAGCTACGAGCAAGTACGAAGTAATACTCAGCAGCTCCAACCCAACGTACAGCGTGATAAGGTCTCCCGAGGATGACATAATCATCGCACCGAGCGCGGCGGGCAGATAGAAGTAGTAATACTCCCCGACATGTGGAATGGCCTCTTCTTTGATGAAGCCTAAGCTCATCAAGACAACGAAGCCAGTACCTAATAAAGTGAACAATTTGAGCAGATTCGAGAAATCATCCACTCTGTAGCTATTATTGAGCAGCCCAATAGCCTCTTCTGGATTCAACTGTAGAACAACGAATATCGCAGAAATAGCGATGCCAACCAACGTCAGCCATCCAATTATCGAGCGACTAAGCCTGTTGGGAAGGACCAAATCCAAGAGAGATAGGATGATCGCAGTGGCAACCAGCGAAAGCTCAGGGAGCAGATGCACTAAATCAGCGACATGGAGTCTTATCTGTTCCACTGGTCTAACCTCCTATCTTCCCGGCAACGCTTTGGATCAATTGATCCAAGCTGCCTATCGTTTGCTGAAGCGGCTGACTTAGCACGCTTGGGTATACACCGAGCAAGAGAATGAACGCCACCAATGTAATCATCGGCACGGCCTCGATTAATCTGGCGTCGCGTATGCCTTGCAGCTGCAGGTTCGGCTGTTTAGGGCCGAACGTGATGTTCAGAACCCCGCGCAGCACGTAAACCGCGGTAAAAATGATCCCAAGTGTACCGACTATCGCGTATACTCGGTGCGTTTCGAAGAGTCCGAGAAACGCGAGGAACTCACTGATGAAGCCGGATAAGCCCGGTAATCCGAGCGATGCCATACCAGCGACCAGCAGAATGCCGCTGATGAACGGTATGGACGACGCGAGACCGCCTAATTGGTCGAGCTGCGTCGTTTGGGTTCGCTCGTAGATGCTGCCTACGAGCAAGAACATCAGGGCCGAGATGAGGCCGTGTGAGATCAGTTGGAACACGGCGCCCTGCAGGCCCGACACATTGAACGCGGCGAGACCCAGCAGGACGATGCCCATGTGGCTAATACTCGAGTAGGCCAGCACGAGCTTGAAGTCCTTTTGTACCATGGCGAGAATCGCGCCGTACACGATATTGATGACGCCGAGGAGCGCCAGCATCCAGGCCCACTGCTTGGCTTCCCCAGGGAAGAACAGAATGCCGAATCGGATGAGGCCGTAGGCCCCCATTTTCAGCAAAATTCCGGAGTGAATCATAACAACAGCAGGCGGAGCCTCTGTATGTACTTTGAGCATCCATGTATGGAACGGGAAGATTGGCAGCTTAATGCCAAAGGCAACCAGAAGCATAATAAACACGGTCCATTTCATGCTCTGACTAAGGAAGAACGGCGATCCTTCTTGATTGACATAAGCGGTGGGATCTTGCAGCAAATTATGTGCAATCGTATGAATGTCACCGCTGTAGTAAATAACAGCTTCTGTCTGCGAAGGCACTTGGTTGAATCCAGCCGTGCTGACGAGGATTAAGAACGCGATCAACATGATCGCCGAGCCAAGTCCATTGTAAAGCAGGAAGCGGTTAGCAGCTTGCTCCCGATTCATATACCCCCAAATACCAATCAAGAAGAACATCGGTACGAGCGTAATTTCGAAGAACAAGAAGAACAAGAAGAGATCCTGTGATAAGAAAACTCCGAACATACCGGTTTCCAGCAGCAAGAACAGAATGAAGTACGTTTTCCAACGTTTCTTGATATACACCGAAGCTAAAGCAGCCATTGACGATACAAGTGCGGTTAGAAACACCAGAGGCAAGGAGATGCCGTCAACCGCCAACGAATACTTAAACTCGAAGAAATACGAAGTAATTTGCTGAATTCCCTCATGATTAAGCGGAACTTTGATCCAGTCCAGCTGTTCTTTATACTGAATCGGATCACCCTGATAATTGTAATCACTATACAACCAAGCCGCCAGAATAAGCGGGATCAGTGTCGTGACAATACCAATTGTTTTAATCAATCGGCCTCGATCACCACGGATGAAGAGCAAGACCAGAACGCCCAAAAGAGGCGAGAAGGCGATCATACTTAGGATGGGTATACTAGCCAGCATGGATGAACCTCCTTCCTGCGATGGCGAGTACCAAAATCAGCATCCCCAAAATCATGATGACACCATAGGTTTGTAGTTGACCATTTTGAAGACGCGAGCCTAGACGCCCTAGTCCGACCACAGTAAAGGCGATCAAACGCACAATACCGTCAACGATATACACATCAAACAATTCGAGTATCCAGCCTAAACCGCGAAGCGGTTTTACAATGACACCATCATAAATTTCATCAATGAAATATTTACGATTCAGCAGCGTATACAGCCACGGCATTTTACTGGAAACCACATCGCGCGGAATCGTACGTTTGAGGTAGATCAAGTAACCGAGCCCAATTCCAAGCACACCAGCCAGTGTGGACAAAATAATAACGGTCCAATTGGCTTTCTCATCATGATCATGCCCGGTCAACCACTGACTGAGCCATTCGTTAAACGGTGTATTCACAAAGCCCGCAACAACAGCAAGCACAGCAAGAACAATCAATGGCGTGGTCATTGTTGCCGGAGATTCATGGGGTTCATGAGCGGTATGCGCTGCATGACCATGATCGTCGTGATCGTCATCAGTAGTCTTTGCTTTGCCTCTAGGCGATCCCATAAACACGAGGAAAAACAGACGCGACATATAGAACGCTGTGAAGAAGGCAGCAATGACACCGACCCAGAACAAGAGCTGGTTATGCTCGTAGGCTTCCGTCAAGATCATATCCTTCGACCAGAACCCTGCGAAAGGGAAAATACCTGACAGTGCCAGCGTGCCTATGCCGAATGTCCAGGTCGTGATTTTCATTTTGCGGGATAAGCCGCCCATTTCGTTAATGTCCTGCGTATGAACAGCGTGAATCACACTGCCTGCGCCCAAGAAGAGCAGCGCTTTGAAGAAGGCATGCGTGAACAAATGGAACATACCAGACGTGTAGGAAACGCCAATCCCGAGTGCCATCATCATATAACCGAGTTGACTCACGGTCGAGTAGGCGAGAATGCGTTTGATATCGTTCTGAACAATACCAATCGTGGCCGCAAAAATCGCTGTGAAACCACCCACATATGCTACAACAAGCAAAGCATCCGGCGATGCGTGGAAAATATCAAAGGTACGCGCAACGAGGTACACCCCAGCGGCAACCATCGTTGCTGCGTGGATTAGCGCACTTATCGGCGTTGGACCTTCCATAGCATCGGGCAGCCACGTATGCAGCGGGAATTGACCAGACTTACCCATCGCCCCGATGAAGATCAGAATAGCAATCCATGTGATGATCGTTGGGTCGATTTTGCCCGTTGTAAAAGCATTATGAATAGATGTGAAATCAAGTGCATGCCCTGGCATGTACCAGTACAACAGCAGAATGGCAATAAATAGGCCAACGTCCCCGATACGGGTAACGATGAATGCCTTTTTCGCAGCAGCCTTCGCTTCTGGCTTGAAGTACCAGAATCCGACGAGCAGGAAGGAACATACCCCTACAAGCTCCCAGAAGATGTACAGCTCCAGCATATTTTCCGAGATAACAAGACCAAGCATAGAGAAGGAGAACAAAGCGATATAGCCAAAAAATACATGAATTCGCTCGTCGCCTTTCATATAACCCTTGGAATAAATGTTCACCAGCAAAGACACCAGTGTGACAATCACGAGCATCAAGGCGTTCAGATTGTTAACCTCAAAGCCCATATTCAGCGTGAAATCGCCCACTTGCAGCCAATGCAGCTTATTCCACGTGTAATCCTCCACTTTACCGCCAATTCGTTCAACGAAAATCAGCAAAGCCACGATAAATGATGCCAGCATCGCGAAAATACTGATGTAAATACCTAGATCTTTTAATTGACGTCCCATAGCCGTAAGCGCTAGAAAAGCAAGCAGCGGAAACAACGGAATGAGCCAGGCGTACTGTGAATAGTCCGATACCATATCCTTGTTAGCCTCCTAGCGCTTCATAGAATCCAAATCCGTAACTTCTACTGTCCCTTTATTTCTGTAAATGGTAATTAGAATCGCGATCCCGACAGCCGCCTCAGCAGCAGCTATGGTGATGTTGAAAAGCGAGAAAATCTGTCCGGTAAGAGCCGGATGGTCACCAAGCTTCGAAAAGGCAATCAAATTCAAGTTCACCGCATTCAGCATAAGCTCAATCGAAAGCAGGACGATAACCCCGTTCTTCTTCGTTAACGCACCGTATAAGCCGATGCAGAACAGGATTGCCGCCAGCGTGAGATAGGGAGTAATAATGTTGCCCACAGCTAATCCTCCTCTCTCTTCGCGACCACGATGGCACCGATGAAGGCTACCGTCAGCAGCACCGACATGATTTCGAAAGGGATAACGTGCTCGTTATAGAGCAGTTTTCCGATTTCTAGTGTGTTATCCTTGCCAGCATCCAGGGTACCCGAAGCGACAAAGGTCGTTTTTTGAATGGCATAAAACAACACTCCGAACAATCCCAAAGCACCAATAATCGCTAGGCCTTCATGCCAAGGACGCTTAGGCTCCTCTTCTTCCCCTTGTCTGTGCCTCGTCATCATAATGCCGAAAATCATCAGAATCGAGATTGCACCTGCGTAGATCAACACTTGCACGAAAGCTACAAACTCAGCCTCCAGAATGACATACAGCCCCGCCAAACTAATAAACGTAAGGGCAACGGCAATGACCATGTGAACGACTTTGGTAAATGAAATCATGAAGATAGCTCCGCCAATTGCGAGTAGAGCGAAGACGAAGAAAGCCCAGCTTGAACCGTTGGATAAGAAATCACCAATTCCGCTAAACATCTTTCTTGGCCCCCCCTTTTGGCAAAGCTGAGTTGTTCTCTTGACGGATATTTTGCGTGTTTTCGCTTAACCACTGCATATTTTTGAACAAATCATCACGACTGTAGGTACTCAGCTCAAAATTGTTCGTCATGACGATTGCTTCTGTCGGACAGACCTCAGTGCAGAGATCGCACAGAATACAAATCTCGAAGTTAATATCGTACGTATCGATAACCTTACCCTTTTTCTCTGGGTCAGGATTCGCTTTACCTGTTAGGGTGATACACTCCGTCGGACAAACGCGTGCACATTGATTACACACAATGCATTTCTCTGGATCAAAATATTGAATACCGCGAAAGCGGTCCGGCATTTTAATCGGAACGTCAGGATATGCGTACGTTATTTTTTTCTGCGTCATACTTTTAAACGTTACGCCTAAACCTTTCATTATGCCCTTCATTCGTTTCCCTCCTTAGAGTTTCCGTAGGAAACTTGATTCGTAAGCTATGTGATGGTCATTACGATCGCCGTAATCAGCATATTAACCAGTGCCAATGGAAGCAGCACTTTCCAGCCGAATCCCATGAGTTGGTCTACCCGTACCCGGGGCAGCGTCGCGCGCAGCCAGAATAGGAAGAACACAACCGAAGAGAATTTCAGCAGGAACCAGATAATACCCGGAATGAAATCAAGGAATGGGAACGGCGAGTGCCATCCACCCAGGAAAATCAAGCTCGTAAGGGAAGCAATGACGAACACGTAAACATACTCCGATAGCATGAAAAAAGCGAAGCGGAAACCACTGTATTCCACATGGTAACCAGCAACCAGCTCAGACTCCGCTTCCGGCAAGTCAAACGGCGTTCGATTGAGCTCCGAGACTCCGGCTATAACAAAAATGATAAAGCCCAGAATCTGAGGAATGAAATTCCAATGCCAGAAACCGCCTGTTTGATGATCAACAATTGTATGTAGATTTAAACTACCTGTCATCATGATGACACCAATAACGGAGATGACGAGCGGTACCTCATAACTAATCATTTGAGCCGCGGAACGCATACCGCCTAACAGCGCATATTTGTTATTCGATGCCCAACCGCCAAGGATGATACCAATCGTAGAAATCCCCGTTAGGGCTACATAAAAGAGCAGACCGACATTCAAATTCGCATTAAACAAACGATCCGAAAATGGAATCGTCGCAATAATTGTGAACGAAGGAATAAACGTAATGATAGGCGCCAGAATGAAAAGCTCGCGCTCTGCTTTTTTAGGAATTGTATCCTCTTTGATTAGAAGCTTGAAGACATCCGCAACACTTTGCAGAAGCCCAAAAGGCCCCGTTCGGTTCGGTCCGATCCGCATCTGCATCCAGCCGATAACCTTACGCTCGAAGTAAATCGCATAGGTTACGAAGCCTAGGACAAGCATCAGCATGACGATGCCCCAGAACAGGAAAACGAAGAAGTTCGTCCATGTTAGACTCTCCTCCAATAAATTCACCATTAGGCATCCACCTCCCCAACGACAATATCGATGCCGCCTAGAATCGTAATCAAGTTGGTCATCGACTCACCGACCAGCAGCTTGGGCAAAATTTGCAGATTCACGAAGGAAGGTCTTCGGAATTTCAAACGGAAAGGCTCTGCTTTGCCTCGGGAAATAATATAGCAGCCAATTTCCCCGCGCGGAGACTCAATAGCCGAATACACTTCCCCTTCTGGAGGACGAATGACTCTAGGCACCTTGCCCATGGTCTCGCCTTGCTCGGGAAACTGCTCAACAGCTTGCTCCAGGATACGAAGGGATTGCTTAACTTCCTCCATACGAAGCAAGTAACGATCATAGCAATCGCCGCCGCTGCGAACAGGCACGTCGAACTGAAAGCGGCTGTACAGGCTGTACGGCTGCGTTTTGCGGATATCCCAGTCTACACCCGTACATCTCAAGTTAGCGCCGCTAAGGCCATACGCAATGGCTGTCTCTGCATCATACTTGCCTACACCCTTGATACGGGATAGAAATATCTCATTCCCCGTTACTAACGTGTGATACTCTTCCAATTTACCGTACATATAAGGAATAAATTTCTTAACTTTATCGATCCAACCCTCTGGAGCGTCCCACTTCACCCCTCCTACACGCATGTAGTTGTAGGTTAGACGAGCGCCGCATAATTCGTTGAACAAATCGATAATAATTTCCCGATCACGGAACGCATATAAGAACGGGCTCATCGCGCCAATGTCCAACAAATAGGTTCCCCACCACACCATGTGAGAGGCGATACGTTGAAGCTCCATCACGATTAAGCGAAGGAACTCCGCTCGTTCTGGTACTTCGAGCTGCATCATTTTCTCTACGGCATTCACTAGCACGTAGTTGGTTGTCATCGCCGATACGTAATCCATACGGTCCGTGTAAGGAATAATTTGTGTATAGCTAAGGTTCTCCGCTAATTTCTCTGTTCCTCTATGTAGATAGCCCATCACGGGTATTGCTTCTTTAATAACCTCTCCATCCAACTTCACGATCACGCGGAAAACCCCGTGCGTACTAGGATGCTGAGGACCAACGTTTAACAGGAGTTCTTCTGTCCGTAACACGAGCTACACCTCCGGGTCAAGCGGTTCGTAATCTTTGCGCAGTGGATGGCCGACCCAATCGTCAGGCATCATGATTCTTACTAAGTTAGGGTGACCTGGGAAATCGATACCCAGTAGGTCGAACACTTCCCGCTCATTCCAATCTGCGGTAGCCCATACTGGAGCCACAGAAGGAATGCTTGGCTGCTCTCGATCTGTTTTCACTTTCACACAATACTCATGCTTGTGTGTGAGGGATAACAGATGATACGCCACCTCTAGGTGCGTCTCTTGGTCAACGCCCGACAGATTGCGCAAGTAATCGCAGCGAAGCTCTTTATGATCCCTGAGCGTCAGCGCGGCCTGCAGCCAACGTGAGCTGTGAATGACTACGTAAGGACGATGCGCATCCCTTTCGTTGATGAATGCGTCGACGACGGTGTCTTCGCCAACGTCGGCTTTCAAAATCGCGACCAGCCGATCAAGCAGCGGCTGGTTCGGTGAAGGCTCCTTCGGCGCTTCAGGCTCCGCCGACTCGGGCTTCACCCCGCGCGCGCTAGCTCGCGCAGCGCGTGCTTCTGCGGCGGCCTGGACTTTGGCCGCCTTCTCGTCGTCCCCAGCATCCGCAGACGCTGGGGTTGGTGCTGCTGCCGACGCGGGCTCGCCCGTCGGCTCAGCGGCCGCCCGCGCAGCGAGGCGGGCGGCTCTCGCCGCGGCGCGCTCCGCTGCCGCGTCACTGCCCTTCGCTGCGTCTGCGTCGCCGCTGCCAGGATCTTGCTCCGCAAGCTCAGCCGCAGGCGCATCGCTCGGCTCGCTCGTCGTCTGCGCAGCCGGGTCAGCGGCCTGCTTCTCCGCCGCGCGATCTACCGCAGCCTGCACGTCCGCGCTAAGCGGCGTCTTACTCGCGCGCGCCTCCGGCGGAAGATCGCCCACTTTAGCGATTGCTTCCTCTAAAGGCGATTCATTCACTTTCTTTCCATCATCAGTTGGAGACGGGGCTACCTTCTCCTCCGGCTTCTTCTCATCACTCATCGATTGGTCACCTGCTTCCCAGTCTTCGCTTCATAGCGAATCTTCTCCTGAAGCTTGTTTATCCCATAAATGAGTGCGGCCGGGTTCGGTGGACAACCCGGAATATAAACATCAACCGGAACAATTTGGTCAACTCCCTTAACGACGGAGTACGACTTCACATAAGGTCCGCCTGCAGTAGCGCAGGACCCCATCGCAATGACCCATTTCGGTTCAGGCATTTGTTCGTAAAGACGGCGCAGCAAAGGAGCCATTTTCTTCGTTACAGTCCCCGCCACAATCATGACATCAGATTGTCTAGGAGACGTACGGAAGATGACTCCGAAACGGTCTAAATCATAGTGGGATCCGCCGGTACCCATCATTTCGATGGCACAACAGGCCAGACCAAAAGTTAACGGCCAAAGCGAATTACTGCGAGCCCAAGCTTTCACTTGCTCCAGTGTCGTCATAAAGACATTACGGTTTAATTCTTCCCGTTCTTCGGGAGATATTGACTCTAGACTGAAGTCCATTGCAGCACCTTCTTCTTCCAAGCGTATATTAATCCAATGGCAAGCAAGGCTACAAAAATACACATTTCCACTAAGGCAAATAGTCCAAGCTGATTAAAAGCAACAGCCCACGGATACAGGAACACGGTTTCCACATCAAAGATAACAAACATCAAAGCAAATAAATAATAACGAATGTTAAACCGGATTTGTCCCTCACCTACAGGCTCATTACCACTCTCATACGTCGTATACTTTTCATCGACGGGTTTACTCGGTCTCAACCATTTGCCTACCGTTAGCGCTATCATAGGGAGAAGAATACCTAATCCTAGAAAGATCGCTACGATTACATAGTTATTTGTATACATCATGTGAATGTAACCGCCTCCATTCGTATTTGCTTTTCTTATGCGTGCTACTAGTTTTGGTAATATTCACCTTCAATATTATAACAAAAAGCCTTTTGGGCGTCGATGACTAATTCCAAACCCCACTTTTCATTCCTAGTGAGTAGATTTTCCATAATTATCTTTTTTTAATCTTCCTATTCGAAAAAAAAGCGGAGGAACCAAAGTTCCCCCGCTTTTCATCAAACATCTATTATTTCCCGGACACACTGATACGATTTACTGCTCTTTGCAAAGCAGCTTCCGCACGTTTGAAGTCAACGTTATCTTGTTTGGTTT
This sequence comes from Paenibacillus sp. V4I9, assembly GCF_030817295.1. Taxonomy (NCBI): domain Bacteria; kingdom Bacillati; phylum Bacillota; class Bacilli; order Caryophanales; family Paenibacillaceae; genus Paenibacillus; species Paenibacillus sp. V4I9. Next base: position 7,482,919 of record NZ_JAUSZE010000001.1, on the reverse strand, counting down.
CGGCTATACGCTTCTCCGCACGTTCTTTCGCTGCTTTCGCACGATCGATATCAATTTGTTCTGGTAGCTCGGCGCTTTCCGCCAATATAACCACCTTATCCTTGCGCACTTCCATGAAACCGCCGTTTACCGCGATGATTTCGTCTTTAGAGCCCTGTTTCTTCACAGTAATAGGCGCAATTTTCAATGGAGTGACCAGTGGAATGTGATTCGGCAGAATTCCAAGCTCCCCTTCGACACCCTTCACGCTAACCATGTTCACTTGTTCAGCGTACACTTTGCGCTCCGGAGTAACAATTTCCAGTAGGAATGTACTCACTTGGATTCTCCTCCCTTAGAGTTTTGCTAGGCAAAACTGGCTTCGTAAGCATTACTGCGTTGGCATTAAGCCAAACTTACAGTGTTTTTGCTTTCTCGATAGCGTCCTCGATCGTTCCCACGTTGTGGAAAGCCACTTCAGGAAGGTTGTCGTGCTTACCTTCAAGGATTTCTTTGAAGCTGCGCACAGTTTCTTTCAATGGAACATAAAGACCTGGGAAACCGTTGAACGGCTCAGCAACGTGAAGAGGCTGAGACAAGAACAAGCGGAGACGACGCGCACGCTGTACAGTCAATTTATCCTCATCGGATAACTCATCCATACCCAAGATTGCGATAATATCCAGAAGCTCTTTGTAACGTTGAAGAATTCGTTTAACACCTTGTGCTGTTTTATAGTGATCTTCGCCAAGTATTTCTGGCGTCAAGATACGGGAAGAGGAAGCAAGTGGATCTACCGCAGGGAAAATACCTGCTGCAGCAATACTACGCTCCAAGTTCGTTGTTGCGTCCAAGTGAGCGAAAGCCGTTGCTGGAGCCGGATCCGTATAGTCATCGGCAGGAACGTAAATCGCTTGAATGGAAGTAACGGAACCTTTTTTCGTGGACGTAATACGCTCTTGCAGTTGACCCATCTCTGTTGCCAGAGTCGGTTGGTAACCTACTGCTGATGGCATACGGCCCAGCAATGCGGAAACCTCAGAACCTGCTTGAGTAAAGCGGAAAATGTTATCGATGAAAAGAAGAACGTCTTTGCCTTCTTCATCACGGAAATACTCAGCCATTGTCAAACCGGACAAAGCTACGCGAAGACGCGCGCCTGGAGGCTCGTTCATTTGACCGAATACCATCGCTGTTTTTGCGATAACGCCGGAGTCTTTCATCTCGTGGTAAAGGTCATTACCTTCACGAGTACGCTCTCCAACGCCTGCGAAAACGGAGATACCGCCATGCTCTTGTGCAATGTTGTGGATCAATTCTTGCATCGTTACGGTTTTACCTACACCCGCGCCGCCGAAGAGACCGATTTTACCACCCTTAACATAAGGAGCCATAAGGTCGATAACTTTAATTCCTGTTTCAAGAATCTCTGCTTTTGTCGACAAGTTCTCGAAAGCTGGAGCTTCTTTGTGAATGCCGCTTGTAAATGTACGGTCAACGCCTTCGATACCATCGATTGGCTCTCCCAATACGTTAAATACGCGACCTAGTGTTGCTGCTCCAACCGGAACGGTAATTGCAGCTTTTGTATCTTCAGCTGCTGCTCCACGCACAAGTCCGTCAGTTGAGGACATTGCAATACAACGAACCAGGTTGTCACCAAGGTGAACAGCTGCTTCGACTGTCATTGTGGATAGTACGCCATTATCATTTCTTTCAATCTTGATTGCATTCAAAATTTCAGGGAGTTGTCCGCGTTCGAACTCAATGTCGACGACTGGCCCTGTAATTGTTACAACGCGCCCTTTGCTCATGGTTTCCCTCCTAAGAAAAGCTTTGCTTCCGTAGAAGCTTTAATATCATGCGTTCGCGTTCGCTCCAGCAACGATTTCCGATATTTCCTGGGTAATCGAAGCTTGACGCGCACGGTTGTAGGCTAATGTGTAGCCGCTGATCATTTTCGTTGCGTTCTTCGTAGCGGAGTTCATCGCTGTCATTCTCGCACCAAACTCACTTGCTTTACCTTCCAATACAGCACTGTAAATAAGCGTTTCAGCATATTTAGGCAGCAATACTTCCAGAACGCCTTCTGGTGATGGCTCATACTCATAACTTGCAGCAGCCACGCCAGTTACTTCTTCCATAGGAAGCAGGCGGATCATAGTTGGAATTTGGGTAATCGCATTTTTGAATTGGTTGTATACCAAGAACAACTGGTCATACGTTCCGTTTTCGAAGTTCTTCACTGCTGCAGTAGCCACAGATTTAATATCCGCGAATTTCGGTGAATCCGGAACACCTGTTACTTCTTCTACAATTGGCATGTTGCGTTTGTGAAAGAAGTTGCTGCCTTTACGTCCGATTACAAAAATCGAATATTCAGCTGTTGATTTATGGTTTTCACGAATCTCGGTCATGACCTTCCGCAACACGTTAGCGTTGTAGCCTCCAGCCAATCCACGATCCGAGGTGATTACTAAATAGCCTGTCTTCTTCACTTCGCGCGACTGTAACATCGGGTGTTTGATCCCTTTGCTTCCAGCTGCGATGCTTTGAACGACTTCTTTCAACTTATCGGAGTAAGGACGTGCTGCTTCCGCAGAACGTTGTGCTCGTCTCAAATTCGCTGCAGAGACCATTTCCATCGCTCTCGTAATTTGTTTCGTGTTTTGTGTGGACTTGATTTGGCGCTTAATCTCGCGCATTCCTTTTGCCATACCTGCTCACCTCTCTTTTGAGGCTTAGAAAAGCCTTCATTCGAAGACCTGAATTCAGGCGATCAGCCTGCCCAGGATTAACATGGTAGACAAAGCTCCATTTCAACATGAAGCTCTGCCATCATGATTTATTCAGAAGCTGCGAAGCTCTTTTTAAATTGAACAATTGCTTCTACTAGCGCTTTATCGTTATCCGGAGTGATGTCCTTCGTATCACGAATGCTGTGTAGAATTTCTGGACGGTTCGATTCCAGGTAAGCCAAGAATTGACCTTCAAAACGCGTTACGTCTTGAACAGGAAGATCATCCACATGCCCTTTAACAACCGTGTAAAGGGAAGCAACTTGCTTTTCCAAAGACATCGGTTGGTGAACACCTTGTTTCAAAATTTCAAGCGTACGAACACCACGGTCCAAACGCGATTGAGTAGCTTTATCTAAGTCAGATCCGAATGCGGCAAATGCAGCAAGCTCACGATATTGTGCCAAGTCAACACGAAGTGTACCGGCAACTTTTTTCATCGCTTTCGTTTGTGCAGAGCCCCCTACACGGGATACAGAGTTACCAACGTTAACCGCTGGACGCTGACCTGAGTAGAACAAGTCGGATTCTAAGAAGATTTGTCCGTCCGTAATTGAAATTACGTTCGTAGGAATGTAGGCCGAGATATCGCCTGCTTGTGTTTCAATGAAAGGAAGTGCCGTCATAGAACCGCCACCTAGCTCATCATTCAGTTTCGCAGCACGCTCTAGAAGACGGGAGTGCAAGTAGAAAACATCCCCTGGATAAGCTTCACGACCCGGTGGACGACGAAGCAAAAGGGATAACTCACGGTAAGCAGCTGCTTGTTTGGACAAGTCATCATAGACGATCAACACGTGCTCGCCTTTGTACATGAAGTACTCTCCCATTGCGCAACCTGCGTACGGAGCCAACCAAAGCATTGGTGAAGGCTCGGAAGCAGAAGCTGTTACAACGATTGTGTAGTCCAAAGCGCCAGCGTGACGAAGTGTTTCAACAACACCTACGACAGTGGATTGCTTTTGACCGATAGCAACGTAAATACATTTAACTCCGTTGCCTTTTTGGTTGATGATCGCATCGATTGCGATCGCTGTTTTACCTGTTTGACGGTCACCGATGATCAACTCACGTTGTCCACGGCCAACCGGTACCATCGCATCAATCGCTTTGATCCCAGTTTGCATAGGCTCATGTACCGATTTACGGGCCATAACGCCTGGTGCTGGGGATTCGATTGGGCGGAATCCAGTTGTTTCGATAGGACCTCTACCATCGACTGGTTGACCCAGTGGGTTAACAACACGGCCGAGAAGTGCGTCGCCTACAGGAATTTCCATGATGCGGCCGGTACGTTTTACTTGGTCGCCTTCACGAATATCTTTGTAAGGTCCGAGAATAACGATACCTACGTTGCTTTCTTCCAGGTTAAACGCGTAGCCCAGAACGCCACTTGGAAACTCAAGCAGCTCGCCTGCCATTACGCTTTCCAAGCCGTGAGCACGAGCGATACCATCACCAACTTGAATGACTGTACCTACATCAACCACTTGGATATCGGAATTATAGTTTTCAATCTGTTGTTTAATCAATGAGCTGATTTCTTCAGGTTTGATACTCAACGAACTTCACCCCTATTCTTACAGTGCTTGTGTTAAACTAACGCTTTGGCCAAACGATCCAACTTGCCTGCCAAGCTTCCATCATATAAACGATCACCGATGCGCACTTGAACGCCACCGAGCAATTTGGGCTCGACTTCATTCGAAACACGAATCGTTTTACCTGTTACTTTGCTGAAATGTGAAGCAATCTCATCTTGCTGAGCATCCGTCAATTCGAATGCGGAGTAAACAATGGCACTCGCTTGTCCAAGGGCTTCATTCGCAACCTTGACATAGTCGTTAACCAAGGCTGAAAGAATCGATTGTCTTCCTTTATCAATCAAGACCAGCAGCGTGTTCCACACCGGTTCGGAAACTTTGCCTTCGAAAATCTGCTTCAGCAGGTCCGTTTTAGCGGAAGTCCCGATGTTCGGATGGTTCAGGAACTTCTGCAAGTCTGCATTGTCCCTAATCGCACTAGCTACAGATTTCAACTCTTCTTCAACTTGGGAAATGATACCTTTATCCTTCGCTACTTCGAACAGAGCTTTGGCATAACGCTTCGCTACGACGATGTCACTCATACGTTGCCTCCTACCTCTTTGAGGTAATGCTCAACCAGTTGTTCTTGTGACTTTTCGTCGATTTGCTTTTCAATAATTTTGGATGCGATCAGAACGGACATCGCGCCAACTTGGCTGCGAAGAGCGGCAACCGCTTTGTTCTTCTCATTTTCAATATCTTTAAGGGCTTCGTCTTTGAGACGAGCGGACTCTGCTCCAGCAGCACGAATAATTTCATCCGCTTGCTTGGAACCCGTTTGCTTCGCTTGCTCAATGATTTCGTAAGCTTCCTTACGTGTTTTTTGCAGTTCTTGCTTTTGTTCCTCTAACAGTAGTTCAGCTTGCTTGCGGCTTGTTTCTGCTGTTTGAATTTGATCTTTAACCAATTGTCTGCGTTTCTCCATCATGCCGAACAGAGGACCGAACGCAAATTTAGAAAGCAACAAATATAAAATTAAGAACGCGATAAGTTGAATCCAAAATGTGGACCATTCAATATGCAAGTAACGTCACTCCCTTCTGATAACATGGGCAAAACGAAGGCGTGGAGGCTATTGCCTTCCGCGCCAAGCGATTTATTAGCCTGCTTTTCCCATAAAGATGAACGCAAGAACCAATGCAACGACCGGCATTGCCTCAACTAGACCTACCCCGATAAACATTGTTGTTTGAAGCGTACCACGAAGTTCTGGTTGACGGGAAATACCTTCCAAAGCGCGACCTACGATCAAACCGTTACCAATACCTGCTCCTAGTGCTCCTAAACCGAATACGATACCTGCTGCTACTAATGCTATTGCTCCCATTGATAAAATCCTCCCTCAAATTCTTAAGTTTGTTTTTGTATAAGTGACTCGAGACTTCCCGAGGTAAGTCTTACTCTTAATGCTTTTCTTCGTGAATCAACGTTTGCGAGATGTAAACCATTGTTAGCATCGTAAATACGAAGGCTTGAATTGCACCAACGAACACACTGAAGCCCTGCCATACGAAGAGAGGCGCAATCCCAAACCAGCCTGCCCCAATGATGACAGATATCATAATTTCACCTGCATAAATATTACCGTAAAGACGGAAAGCGAGCGTAAGCGGCTTCGATACAACTTCAATCAAATGAAGGATCAGCATAGCCCCTTTAAATTCAAAGTAATGCGCGAAATAATGCTTCGTATTACGAGTTACCCCTAGATAATGACTGAGCAAGATGACGATAACCGTAAGCGCTCCTGTTACAGCGATATCTGCTGTCGGTGATTTCCACCATGATACATGATCTTCAGTCACGATCGAGAACGGAAGGCCAAGCATGTTGCCGATAAAGATGTACATAATGAGCGTAAGACCAAGCGCGATAAAGCCTTTGCCATGCTTCGAACCAATCGTGCTTCCAATAATGCCTTCTACAAACTCAATGGTCCATTCCATAAAGTTTTGCAATTTCGAAGGATTCGTTACCGATGCTCGGCTGGCCCCTGCGATTGCAAGGATAAGCACGATAATGGTGGTAATTCCGATCATCATGAGTGCAGATGCGTCGAAGTGAATACCTAACCACTCAAATTCTGGTGCGTGATGTTCCATGTTTTCCATTTTCACCCCTTTCATCCATTGAAGTTACATCGTGGAATTACTTCTTAGACTTTCGAATAGAAAGAATACCCAGTACGAGTGTTGCCAATTGAGCAAAAAAGTATCCAACGATCGTTGTAGATAACGCAACATGTTCGGGATACCTTACGGCAACCAAACCTACGAACCCAGCGATTGCTGCCCTAGTAAGAAAACCTAGGGTTACCTTCCGCCCGGTCTGCTCTATCGCAGCTGCTGCCAGCTTGTTAATCTTCCAGGCTAAAAACCTTGCGCTGATCATACTCGCAATCGAACCAAGCATAATACCGGCAATGTAAATCCTGTAGTCGACAAGAAGCGCCCATGCAGCCAAACAAAAGGATAAGAAGAAAAGAAATACATTTTGAACCGTTTTCAGAGTGGCTGAAAAGTCATCCATCATAGCCCTCCGTACTGCTTTATCATGAAGTAAATGCTAATGATTCCGGTTACAAGCCCGAGCAAAAATCCGCCTAACAACCAAAGCTGTCCCCCTAGTGTGTGACTCAACCAATCGCCGAGAAAATATCCGGCTCCTAAACAAACAACGAGGTCAATACCAATTGCACTAGTTAACGCTACTGCCCGCCACGGATTATCATTGGGATTTGGCCGTTTCATCGCATCCTCCTGAGAGTTTTCCACATAGGAAAACCCGCTTCGTAGACATAGTGCTACGAATCCTCATTCATTGTATCGAAGCCATGCAAGGTTTGTCAATTGACGGAACTTCATTTGTGACTTCTTACAAAACCACTCAGAGCCTTGCGGCTCTAGGGTTTGCGAGTTTCCAAACCAAACAGTCGAACTGTACGCTGTAGCGTTTGTCATGATTTTGTCACGGTTAGAATGCTTCCGGACGCTCAGAGGTCTTGCCGAAGTGATAAAGTATCGCTTGCACGATGCGTTCAGACGATTTTCCATCCCCATAAGGGTTGGCGGCTTGACTCATTTTGTTGTATAAATCTGGATCGGTTAGAAGCGCGCGAGCACGCTCATAGACCACTTCCTCATCCGTTCCAACGAGTTCAAGCGTACCTGCCTGGATACCCTCAGGACGTTCTGTCGTATCCCGCAGAACTAGAACCGGCACACCAAAAGACGGCGCTTCTTCTTGAAGACCACCAGAGTCTGTCAGGATCATATGGGCGTGCGGATAGAAGTTGTGGAACTCGAATACGTCAAATGGGTCTACCAGCTTGATGCGTGGGTGATTGCCCAGGATCTCATGTGCGGGTTCCTTGACTGCAGGACTTGGATGTACGGGATAAACGATCGCAATGTCTTCGAATTCATCTGCAATACGTTTCACTGCACGGAAGATTTGACGATGAGGCTCACCTTGCGCTTCACGGCGATGCGCCGTCATCAAGATCAGCTTGCGGCCCGCTGCCCATTCCAGAACAGGATGATCAAATTTCTCCTGTACCGTGTATTTAAACACATCCGTAACCGTATTCCCCGTCACATAAATCTGGGATTCAGATTTATTTTCTTTCCGCAGATTATCAGCCGATTGCCCAGTTGGCGCAAAGTGCAAATCCGCTAGCACACCCGTTAATTGACGGTTCATTTCCTCCGGGTAAGGGGACATTTTGTTCCACGTACGAAGACCTGCCTCTACATGTCCCACTTGAATTTGCTGCATGAATGCCGCATAGCTTGCAAGGAATGTCGTCAATGTATCGCCGTGAACGAGAATCAGGTCAGGCTTAGCTTCTTGGAAGACAGGCTCCAAACCTTGCAATACACGCATCGTAATCTCATTTAACGTTTGGCGGTCTTTCATGACGTTCAAGTCGAAATCCGGTTTAATTTTGAAAATATCGAGTACCTGATCCAGCATTTGTCGATGCTGAGCTGTCACACAGACAAGGGACTCAATATGTTCAGGATGCTTCTCCAGCTCCAAAATAAGCGGAGCCATCTTAATCGCTTCGGGTCTTGTTCCGAAGATCGTAATGACTTTTAAACGTTTCATCGGTTTCTTCTCCCCTTAGAGCTTTCCGTAGGAAAGCTATTCTTCGTAAGCATTAACTTTAGAGCTTTCCATAGGAAAGCTTACTTCGTAAGCCAATTACTTAGTGCCGAACAGACGATCCCCTGCGTCACCAAGTCCCGGTACGATATAGCCATGATCGTTCAGGTAGTCATCAACGGCAGCTACGTAAATATCAACATCTGGATGCTCTTGTTGAACTGCTTTGATCCCTTCTGGTGCTGCAATTAAGCACATCAGCTTCATTTGCGTACAGCCTCTGCGTTTCAGCACTTCAATCGCCATATTCGCGGATCCGCCTGTGGCCAGCATCGGGTCAATAACAATTAACTCCCGCTCCAGGACATCTGTCGGCAGCTTCACATAATACTCGACAGGTTGAAGCGTGTCAGGATCACGGTAGAGTCCAACATGTCCAACTTTAGCAGCAGGAATCAGCTTAAGTATCCCATCTACCATACCCAGACCTGCACGCAGGATCGGAATGAGTCCCAGCATTCTGCCAGAAATAATACGGCAATCTGCTGTAGTCACAGGCGTTTTCACCTGAATATGCTCAAGCGGAATATCTCTCGTAATCTCATAGGCCATTAAAGTCGCAACCTCGTCTACGAGATCTCGAAAATCCTTCGTTTTCGTATTCTCATCCCGAATATAAGTTAACTTATGTTGAATTAACGGATGATCACAAATAAATAACTTCCCCATAATTTCCTCCTAAAGAGCTGAGTTTTATATGTATTTCACAAAAAATATCGTCATGGTACGACAAACCTCGTCCATTATATCATATGTTATCCAACTTATCCTCTGAAAAACCAAAGCTTCCGTGAATATCCATTTTACAAGAAAAAACCACTAGGACTATTCACCCGAGCGGCTTTGGAATAACATGATCAGCTCAATCTACGATTTCGGGGCAGAACCAGATGCTCTTGAAATCGAACCAACCAAGCGTATTGAAAGAAATACCTTGAAGGTGTGGACTATAAACTAATTGTTGGGTTGTATGTAGAAGAAATAAGACCGAGTGGTTATGCGATAATAATCCTTGCATGGAGCGGATTCGTTGTAAACGTACCTGACTGTCAGGCTCAGCTTCGATGGAGGCAATGGTTTCATCGAACGTTCTGCGCTGTTCATCGGTCGCGTAAACGCGCAGCGCCAAGTTGCCTATCTTATACATCTCAATCAGACAACGGGCCTCATCGTCATCTGCGACAACCCCGCCGACAATGATATCTGCGCATTGCATCCTATGCACTTTGGACATTTCCTCAAAAGAATATTCTTGTAGAGCAACCTGAATTCCGATTTCGAGGCAGCGAGCATGAACCCATTCAGCTAGAGCACGGTTTTTTGGGGTGAAAGTCATCGTTATCGGCTGGCCTTCATATCCGCATTGACTTAGTAATTCTCTAGCTCGTTCAGGCTGGTCATCTTCCGGCAGTTCGACTGGCGAATCGGTCGGCAAGAAATCTGCTGCAGGTATCGCATTATATAACCCTAGTTCCTTAATCATACCGCTGCGGTTAAGTACTAGCTGCAGCGCTTGACGAAAATGGATATCCTGCTGAGGCCCTTCCTTTCGTAAATTAAAGACCAGCATGCTGGAACCCAGCATCATGATTTCTTTTTTACACCAATGCGCCGGTGTCGGCTGTTTAGAATGACTGAGCTTGCCCATTTGGAAGTTCAGCTGCTGCCACCTTCGCTCACTCACCATTTCCGGAACACAAAGCAGTTCGATACGATCCAGGTGGGCGGACTCCCGGTAATAATCCACGAACGCTTCGAATGTTACGCCTCCCTCATCATATCTCGTAATCCGAAATGGACCAGTCCCAACGGGCAGCATGCCTGGATCGCTCACTTTCTGAGGACTGTACACATCAGCCGGTACGATCGCGGCCTGGTAGGAACTTACGTAGTGTGGAAACATATAATTCGGCGCATTCAACTCGACTCTAACGGTCAGTCGATCCACTGCGCGGATGTCTCTAACAGATTCCAGCAGCCATCGGTTTGGAGAATCTTCCGTGCCTAGCGTACGCACCCGATTAAGCGAAAACACCGCGTCTGCCGATGTCATCTCACGACCATGATGGAATCGTACCCGCTTACGTAAATAAAATGTCCAGATCGTTGCATTCTCATTACATTCCCAGTCATGCGCCAAACCTGGCTCTAAGCTGCCGCAAGCAGGATCAAAATAGATCAGCGTATCGAAAGCCTGCTTGACGAAATGGAGATCACCAGAGAATAGCACATCCACAGGGTCTAGGGTCAAGACTCTCATCTGCATCGGCAATCGAAGGGTTTCAGGATCGCCAGACTCAAGGGTCCCTCTATACCCAAAGTAACTTCCTAACCAAGCTAAGAATCGATCCATGACTCCTGGATCCAATCCTTCTATTTGAAACAAACTCATCGCGCTGTTCAAATTCCCCTGCTCAACATGCAATTTCGCTTCAGTAAACAAAAGATCTTCGACGGAAGCCAGAAACCGGATCGTAGAACGATTACCGCGCCCGCGACCCGGTGTCCAGGAAATCCACGCCATCTCAATCATCTTACGAATCAATATTTTCACATTGCGTTCCGTACAATACAGGTAACCGGCTATTTCTTCAACGGACACGGGCACATCCATATCTGTTTGTTGAAAATTGTGGACCCGCATTATTGTTGTTTTCAACTGCACGTACTGTAAAACAAGCTGCATGGATGCAACCTCCTTTTACACGAATTACCAAGAAGTATAGGTCTGCCCCCATACTTTCGTCAACAGCCCCTGGACCGATAAAAGGGTAAAAAAAAGCCGACTCCAGAGAGCCGGCCTGAACATTTTTTAAAACTAGAATTAATAAGTTAAACCTGGGTAAAGCGGATACTGTGCTGTCAGGTCTTTCACTAAACCGCGTGCTTTTTCCAAAACAGCTTCGTCTTTCGGGTTTTTCAAGGTAAGTCCAATAACTTTCGCGATTGTTTTCATCGCTTCTTCATTCATACCACGGGATGTTACAGCAGGTGTACCAAGACGGATACCGCTAGTGATGAACGGACTTGTTGGGTCAAAAGGAATCGCGTTTTTGTTTGCTGTAATACCAATTTCGTCTAGAACGTGTTCAGCGTCTTTACCCGAAATGTTCAAGTTGCGCAAATCGATCAGCATCAAGTGGTTATCCGTACCGCCGGAAACAAGGTTAATACCTTCAGCTGTTAGAGCAGTCGCCAATGCTTGCGCATTGTTGATCACGTTTTGTCCGTATGTTTTGAAATCTGGTTGCAGAGCTTCACCGAAGGAAACAGCTTTTGCTGCAATCGTATGCATCAAAGGACCACCTTGCGTACCAGGGAAAACGGCCTTATCGATCGCTGCAGCCCAAGCTTTGCGCGTAAGAATCATACCGCCGCGAGGACCGCGAAGCGTTTTGTGCGTTGTTGTCGTTACGAAATGTGCGTGCGGCACTGGGTTCGGGTGCAAACCAGCCGCAACAAGACCTGCAATATGTGCCATATCGACGAAGAAAAGTGCGCCGACATCATTAGCAATGGAAGCCAATGCTTCGAAATCAATCGTGCGCGGGTAAGCACTTGCGCCAGCTACGAGCATGCGAGGCTTGTGTTTGAATGCAGCTTTACGAACATCGTCGTAATCAATGCGGAAATCTTTTTCGCTTACGCCGTAAGCTACGAAGTTGTACAGAATACCGGATGCATTCACAGGGCTACCGTGCGTTAAGTGACCACCATGTGCCAGGTTCATACCCAGAACAGTATCACCAGGGTTTAGAGCCGCCAAGTAAACAGCCATGTTGGCTTGTGCGCCGGAATGCGGTTGAACGTTTGCATGCTCAGCACCGAAAAGCTCTTTTGCACGATCGCGAGCGATATCTTCTACGATGTCTACATGCTCACAGCCGCCATAGTATCTTTTGCCTGGGTAGCCTTCAGCATATTTGTTCGTTAGCACTGTACCCATAGCTTCAAGAACAGCTTGGCTTACGATGTTTTCGGATGCAATAAGCTCAATTTTGTCACGCTGACGGGCAAGCTCAAGGTTCATGGCTGCTACAATTTTAGGATCTTGTTTGCTCAAAAAGTTTGTCATATTAAATTCCTCCTACAGGATAATCTTATTTGTTAAGTCTTTATTCATTGAGGTAAATGGCTAACAATCCGCATCGGGTGCGGCTGTTTGATAGAGCTGATCAGCGATATCTTGCGAGTATACTGCCCTTGTACCACCGACCAGCTTAGGCCGGGTAAAAGCCATCGTTACATAGGCATGGCCAATGTTTCGCACTGGCGGTCTTGCTGGCACAGCAACTGGGCGCAGATGCATCCCGATGAGTGTGCTGCCAATATCGATTCCGGCATGTGCCTGAATCATCTCGACAACGACCGGCTTCGCGAAATGACGGTACGCATAGGAGGCCATCGAGCCTCCGGCCCTTGGCACCGGAATGACAGAGACAGGCTCAAGCTGAGGCGCATGCGATAGCAGCTCTTCCTCAATAACAATCGCGCGGTTCAAATGCTCGCAGCATTGAAAAGCTAAATGCAGCCCGAACTCGCGGCTTATTCGCTGCGCCGTTTCAAAAATCGGCTTGGCCGCATCCAGCGTACCCGATGTACCGATCCTATGCCCGAGAATTTCACTCGTGCTCGTTCCGATAATCAGAATGTGACCTGATCTTAGATTGCCGACTTTGACCAATTCCCGAAGATTCGTTTCCAAAGCCTCGGCAACATTAGAAAGAATGGAATCTGTCATCGTGATCCCTCGTTTCTCGAATTTTCCGTTAGGAAATATTCTATGGATGCAGTGTGAAACGGTCTTCGATACTTTGCACTTTGTTAATCCGATTCTGGTGGCGAACACCTTGAGAAAACTCGGTTTCGAGCCAAATTTTCACGATTTCCTCTGCTACACCCGGTCCAATAACACGTTCCCCTAAGGCAAGTACGTTCGTATCATTGTGCTCACGCGTCGCTTTCGCTGAAAATAGATCATGCACAAGTGCACAGCGGATGCCCGGAACCTTATTCGCGGCAATCGACATCCCGATACCCGTTCCGCAAATCAGAATACCTTTGTCAGCTTCGCCTGATACCACTTGCTCACAAACTTTAAGCGCATAGTCGGGATAATCGACCGAATCTGCACAGGTGCAGCCGTAATCGACGACTTGATGACCTAATGACTCAATAAAAGGAATGATAACATCTTTCAAACGATAGCCTGCATGATCCGCACCTAAAGCAATTTTCATGAGTAGAACGCTCCTTTGCTTGTTCGAAATTCGACCATCCTATTATATCCCAAAGCTCACCAGAAAACGAAAAAAAGAGCGGACACGCTAGAAAACGCGCGTTGCTCTTTTGCCCAGGCGACCGGCCGTATAGCTCAATGCTCCATTGTGGTTACTCCCACTCGTCGCCAGTTACATTGAGTCTTGATTGATACCTCTATTTTATCGCATTCTACCCCATGTGTAAAGATGTATCCGCAATTCGTATATATAGAACGTGAGTTATTTGGAGCCTTCGTTTCGTGCACGTATTTTCTGAACCAATTTATCTAAACTCCCGCTGATTTCCTCGGCCGTTTGTCGGTAAGTCTCTATGGAGCCTCCGAACGGGTCAGAAATGTCAAAGTCAGGAATCGCATGTTCAAGTTTATAAATGCGGCTTCTTTCTTCTACAGACACTTCTTGCGAAAGAGCCTGTTTGAGCTGAAGCTCCGTAACGAGCTGCTCCCTTTCCTCAATCGCCTGTAAAATATGAGCATCATCCAGGGCGTACTCTTTGAGCGTAAAAGTCTTTTCAATCGCACCCGGAAACCGCTGAATGACCGTACGCTTATGACCCATCGTCATCGTCAAAATGAGATCAGCCCAATTCACTTCAGACTCTTGGATCGCCAAAGAACTAATGGACTCCTTGAAGCCCGCTTCCTGTAAAAGCGATGCACTATTTCGGGAAATTGGACCACCCGTCACCGCGGATACCCCTGCTGAACGAACCTCCGCCGCAAGCCCTTCTTGATGCACCCTGATACGCAGCAAACCTTCTGCTAATGGACTGCGGCACGTATTTCCTGTACAGACAAATAGAATTCGCAACATGATTCCCTCCTAATCATAAGCATAAGCTAAGATGAAAACTTTATATACCCTATTGTATCATAGTAAAAACTTGATCCCAAACGTGAGCAAAATAAGCCCGCCAAAAGCCTCGCCATACTCGCCTACCAAGCCGCTTACCCGCCTACCAACCAACAAACCGGCGATGGATAGCAAACCCCCAAACAGACCAAATATCAGCACCGTCAACACAATATCTGTAGCAAACATGCCAAGGGATACACCCACAGAGAATGAATCAATACTGACACTAAGCGAGAAGATCGTCAGGCCCCAAATTGACCTATGATCAAAAGAAGTCGCTTCTTCTCCACGAATCGAACTATATACCATATGCGAACCCAAAAGAATGAGCAAACATCCCCCAGCCGCTGTAGCGACATTCCCTAGCAGCAATGAAACATATTGCCCCATAAACATACCCATCAAAGGCATGAGAACGTGAAATATACCAATCACGAAGCTAATTTTCATAATATCAATCAAACGAATACCCTTCATCCCTATGCCAATCCCTAAGGAAAAAGCATCCAGGCCCAAAGCAATCGCCATAATAATAATTGTTACTAGCTGCCCAAATTCCACCCCAGATGCGAGCATAGCGCTATCCCCCTTGTCCACGTTTCTCTCTCAAGATATGCGGACAAACAGGGAATCATGCTAGCTAAACACGTACAAGCCGGTGACCGGCTGCTTTACGAAGTCGATTCATAATCGCAAGGCCAATCCCCGTTTCAGGACAGCCCTCTGCAGCAATATATTGAATGCCTTCTTGATCAAATTGCCTTAACGCAGCATAAAGATCCTGAGCGATTGTTTCTGGTTGCGATAACGATCCGCAGGCAATAACCAAATCAGCATGATAACAAGAAGCTCTCTCCTCAAAAGTAAGAACACCCGTTGACTCACCTCGTGTTTTGGCAGCATCAATATCGTTTTGGATCCATTCAGCAACAGATTCTGTATCTTCACCATGAACGATATGCATAAATCCTTTTGGTGCATAATGTGTATACTTCATCCCAGGAGCACGCGGTGTTTCGGAATCTTGTACTTCTTCCCGCTCTGGCTCATGAATTCGAATAGCAGGTAGTGCCGATTGCAGCTGCTCTGCCGTAACACCGCCAGGACGCAAAATGTATAGCTCACCGCCTACAATCTCGATAACAGTCGACTCGACACCAACCCCAGTTGCACCACCATCCACGATCCCCCCAATCCGACCATCTAAATCATCTCTGACATGAGAGGCGAGTGTTGGACTAGGTCTGCCTGAGCTATTGGCACTTGGCGCGGCTATAGGAAGTCCCGCTTCACGAAGAAGCTGCAAAGCCACAGGATGATCCGGAATTCGCACACCCACAGTTTTTAGACCAGCGGTTACTAACGGCGAAATGCCACCTGTTTTCACAGGCAGCACAATGGTAAGAGGACCCGGCCAGAAAGCCTCCATAAGCTGGCGATGATCCGACGTAACACGATCAGAAAGAATTAAACTTGAAAGCTGTTCAACATCCGCAATGTGGACAATGAGAGGGTTGTCCGAAGGCCGACCTTTCGCTGAGAAAATCCCTTGAACCGCTGCCGTATTCGTTGCATCTGCCCCAAGACCATATACCGTCTCTGTTGGAAAGGCCACCGTTTCCCCACTTCGGAGAAGCAGAGCAGCTTCAGCTAAATCCTCACCTATCTCGGTCCCTATACCCTGATCCACTTTCCAGTATTTTGTCACGATCATCTATCATCCTAACTTCAAATAAAATTCTGATCCTAATGGGAATGGGTGACTTTTCTTAGCTGAACCACGATACGATCTTCTTCACCATTTCCCAGATAAAAAACTTAACTTGTGGCTGCTTAGCATCAACCGATTCCGTTTTTTCTTCCACTTGTGCATCCTTAACGTCTTTAACGACAGGGTTAGACTTGTCGGGTTTAACCGTTGGAGCAACTTTACTGTCTTTCGTTGCAGGTGTAGGAGATGACTTTACCTTACCATCTCCCTCTGTTTTCGCTACAACAGCAGCCGATGCTACCGCTTCTCCGGATAAGGAATCCACGAAACATAATGGTGGAAACAACACACACCACCAGTTCTGACCTTCCCCCGTTCCAATCGTCACGCGCAGCGCTTCATATTCTCCCGCCGGGTATACTTCATTTCCGTACATTTTCGTTGGAAAAGGGACTTTACCGAGCTCAACTGTATGTGTATAGCTATAGCCACGTGCTTCAATCATTTGTCCAACAAGGATATCAAATTCAGGCAAGTGGGATATTACTACGGCTCTTGCGTCATCCAGCGTTTGCGGACCAACGACCCACTCCTGCATACGAGCAATAATCGCATCACGAATCTCACGTTTCAATGCTTGATCCTGCGCCGAATCGGAGTTTGCTAGAATACGTAAGCGAATAGATTCTTCCGGTATCGTAGGCGAAATAACCGCCGCATTTGAACGATTCGATTCCCAACAAGTTATCATAACAATAAGTGCAAAAGCTACTAATAATAAAGATTTATAAGATTGACGATTAGATCTCTTAACCATGAGGAAAAGCCCCTTTCCCTTCGCTTCTACTAGCCAGTATGGGCAATAAGAGGAGGAGCTAAACCTAGTAAACTATTTAAATTTGTGAAAATGATAGAGTTGGGCTTGGGGGTGGATTCGTTGTTGAAAGAGGTGGCTTTCGGCTGAAGGAGATGAGTTTAACGATGGAAAACACTCTTATCAGACTCCGATACCTCGGTGCTATCCAAAAGTATCGCGTTCGTTCCCAACGCTACGAACTCCCTCTATTCTCGCGATCGGATCGCGATCACATGGCGATCAATGCCCTGGAGATCCGGCACGAATCGGATCTCGTCCCAATCAGCGGCGGCACGCAGCATCGCCGCCACAGCCTCCGCCTGCCGAATGCCCACCTCGAACCCGACCACAGTCGGGATTCGCGGCAGCTGCGGCAGCTGTGAGATCATCCGGCGGTACAGGTCGAGTCCCTCGACACCGCCGAACAAAGCCGTGTGCGGCTCAAACAGCCGCACTTCCGGCTGAAGCGCCGGCAGATCGCCATCAGGGATATACGGTGGGTTAGACACTAGTATATCCGGCGCAATCCGGCGCGCAATGAAGGGCTCGAGAAGGTCCCCCTCGAGCCACTCCACCCGCGCAGCCACGCCGTGGCGCTGCGCATTCACGCGGGCCATCTCCAGCGCTGCCGCGGAGATGTCGCTGGCGGCCACGCGCCACGCAGGGCGCGCGTGTGCCACAGTCACCGGGATCGCTCCGCTCCCGGTGCCCACATCCGCAAGCAGCGGAGCGCCTTGCGGGAACAGACGCGAGCCCTCGTGGAGCAAAGCTTCCACGAGCAGCTCCGTCTCCGGCCGAGGAATCAGCACGGCCGGGCTAACCGCAAAAGGAAGGCCGAAGAAATCCTGCTCGCCGATAATATACTGCACCGGCTCACCCGCGGCCTTCCGCTCCACTAGCTGGCGCCACTTCTCCGCCAGCTCAACAGGAAACTGTTCCGGAAAACGGAACAGCAGTTCCGTCCGACTGCAGCTGAGCAAGTGCTGCAGCAGCAATTCCACACAGGAAGCAGCCTCGGCCACACCGAGCTTCCCTAAAAAAGAAGAAGCCTCAACAAAGGCTTCTCTTAAACTCTTAGCAGCAGTCGGCATCACATTGCCTGCTCCCCGTTATCTAAAGCATCGGACTGCGCTGCAATCGTGAGCGCCGAAACGATCTCTGCCATATCACCATTAAGCACAGTTTCTAAGCGATGCAAAGTCAAGCCAATACGGTGATCGGTAATTCGGCTTTGCGGGAAGTTATACGTACGAATCCGTTCGGAACGGTCACCAGTACCAACCTTGCTTTTACGCTCGCCCGCATATTTCGCTTCCTCTTCCTCACGCATTTTATCGGAAATACGTGTACGAAGCACGCGTAATGCTGACTCTTTATTGGAGTTCTGCGATTTACCATCCTGACAAGTCGCTACGATACCTGTAGGTACGTGCGTCACACGCACAGCGGATTTCGTCGTATTAACCGACTGACCGCCCGCTCCACTGGAACAGAACGTATCGACGCGAATATCCGCATCATGGATGACAATCTCAACATCTTCCGCTTCCGGCATAACCACTACCGTCGACGTTGAGGTATGGATACGTCCACCTGATTCCGTTACAGGAATTCGTTGTACACGGTGCGCCCCACTCTCATACTTCAACTTACTATAAGCGCCTTTACCGGTGATCATGAAAATAATCTCTTTAAACCCGCCCAAATCGTTCACAGAAGCATCGAGAATCTCCGTTCTCCATCCTTGCGCGTCCGCATAGCGCGTATACATGCGATACAAATCGCCCGCGAACAAAGCAGCTTCGTCGCCGCCTGCCGCACCGCGAATTTCGACGATTACGTTCTTATCATCATTAGGGTCTTTAGGCATCATGAGCATTCTAAGTTGTTCTTCCAACTTGGCAGATTGCTCGCTAAGCTCATCGATCTCCATTTTGACCATTTCACGCATTTCATCATCCAGCTTTTCGTTTTGCATCACTTTAGCATCGGCTAGCTGTTCGCTCACACTCTTATATTCGTTATAAGCATCATAAGCTTCTTGAAGATCAGATTGCTCTTTCGAGTATTCTCTAAGTTTCTTCGTATCACTCGTTACATCCGGGTCACACAACAGTTCGCTTAATTTGTCATAGCGGTCTACAATGGACTGAAGTCGATCCAACATATAGGATCACTCCTTTCTTTACTTTTTTTATTAATTACACATTAAATCTGAAATGCATGACGTCCCCGTCATTCACCACGTACTCTTTACCTTCGAGACGCACCTGGCCTTTTTCTTTCGCACCATTCATCGACCCTGCAGCTGTCAAATCATTATAAGAGACGACTTCAGCACGAATAAAACCACGTTCGAAATCGGTATGAATAACACCAGCCGCTTGAGGAGCTTTCGTTCCCTTGCGGATTGTCCATGCTCTTACTTCCTGCACCCCAGCTGTGAAATACGTGTACAAGCCAAGTTTTCTATAAGCTGCTTTAATCAATCTATTCAAGCCGGACTCTTGAAGTCCCAACTCTTCGAGGAACATCGCTTTTTCTTCATCTTCCAACTCGGCGATTTCGGATTCAACCTTCGCACTAATCGACACCACTTCGTTGTTTTCGCTCTCAGCAAATTCTTTCACAATTTTCACAAAAGGATTTTCATCTGCTGTTGCTACTTCATCTTCACTCACGTTTGCCGCATAAAGCACGGGTTTCATGGTCAATAAATGAAGGTCGCGCACGAGAAGTTTCTCATCTTCGCTGAGATCCAGACTCCGTGCTGGTTTATCTTCATAAAGCGCTTCTTTAATACGCTCTAAACACTCCACTTCAGCAACAACCTTTTTGTCGCCGCCCTTGAGGTTTTTGCGCGAACGCTCGATCTTCTTTTCTACCGACTCAATATCTGCCAAAATTAATTCAAGATTAATCGTTTCGATATCGCCGATCGGATCCACTTTACCGGAAACGTGGGTAATATTATCATCTTCAAAACAACGAACAACATGCACAATGGCATCCACTTCACGAATGTGTGCCAAGAATTTATTTCCAAGCCCTTCACCTTTGCTCGCACCCTTTACCAAACCCGCAATATCAACGAATTCAAAGGCTGTCGGGACAATGCTCTTAGGCACAACGATCTCTACCAGCTTCTGCAATCTCTCGTCTGGTACTTCAACTACCCCAACATTCGGATCGATCGTACAAAACGGATAATTCGCAGATTCTGCCCCCGCCTGTGTAATTGCATTAAACAATGTCGATTTTCCTACGTTCGGTAGACCGACGATACCTGCTTTCAAAGCCATTGTAGTTACAACTCCTTAATTTTCGAAAATCATCCTTCTTATTATATAGCACTTGGAACGCAAAAAAAAGCCTGAAGGCTATTGATTCGCCGCAGACTTTTTTTCCGTTGCTCTTTTAAATTGCGCTTCCCGCTTCTGTACGAAGTAAGTTTCGATCTGATTCGTAAGGATAAAACCCCTTAAAGCATTGGTTTTCTCTTGCGGAATGTCGATATAACTGGCCCCATAATAAAAACCATTTTCAACCTTTTCTTTTCTTACAATTTCCATCGAACAAGGCACCGTAAAGCCCAAATCCAGCTCAACTTCGAGCTGTGAATGCTTTTGAACAATCTTATCAATCATAGAATTATCATTAATGGTAAATCCTAAGCCGTTGATGGATATATTTTTGATTGAAATACCAAGTGGGTTTTCAAATTGATGTTTATTCCTTTTATTCATATCCTGAAGTCCGAATAAGAGACCTGTATGTTTCACATCCACACGTGGGAATTCCCGTTTTTCTGCGAATTTCTTACGATTTTCAGGTGGATTAATGACAATGACGGAGCCGAATTCTTTGGCAACAACGGTTGTATTCATCACAAACAAGCCGGATTTGGTATAAACCGTCATTTTCGCTTTATCACCAAGTTGAAAGACATCGTATTCCGGTAATTCCACCTCAATAATGTCTCCGAGTGCATAGGTTAGTACGCCAGTGGCTACGAAATCGTCCTTTCCCAAAACAGCCTTACTATCAATTAGCACGTCAGCGTCATACCCCTCCTTGCTTCCGTAATATTTCATGACGTTATACCCGTTGGCCATTATAATCAGCACCTCTTCCTTACTCAAGTTATTCCCTATATAAAAATAGACCGCCCCTTATGTAGGAGCAGCCTATTACCTCAATCAAAAAAAGCATCGATTTTCGGTAACCAGGCTGCCATAGTTCCAATGGAACCGTAGACCCTCAGCTTTGCGTCCTTGCTTTTCAACAAGTTTGCCATTGTCGAACCTTGCTATTTATTTATACCTATCACGTACTATATGGTCTAAAAGACCTACTAATATCTATCATTATACCTAGCACAGTTGCTATTATCAACAAAATTCCTTGCATAGCTGTTCTTTTTGTTGTATGTAATGTAGAAAGATTAAATATCCACAGCTTTTTAAGTTATCCACAAAGCTATCCACAGGTTGTTAACAACGGAATGAATGTTCGATTGTTATGCACATGTGGATAAAAATATATTAGCGAGGTGTCCCCCTGTGGATGAACATATCCCCTGGATGAAAGAAGCAATTCAAGAGGCTCTCAAAGCAGAAGCCATCCGAGAAGTACCGATTGGAGCTATCGTTGTCCATCAAGGTCAAATCATCGGCCGCGGCTACAATTTGCGTGAAACAACCCTAGATCCTCTCGCTCATGCCGAAATGATCGCTATCAAACAAGCGAGCGAACATCTGCAAGCCTGGCGGCTTTTGGATTGCCAGCTCTACGTCACTCTAGAGCCTTGCCCGATGTGTGCGGGCGCGATTGTGCAATCGCGGATTCCGCAGGTCATCTACGGAACCATTGATCCGAAGGCCGGCTGTGCCGGAACGCTCATGAATTTGCTGCAAGAGGACCGGTTCAATCACCGTGTCGATGTCGTTAGCGGCGTCTTGCAAGAAGAGTGTTCGACGATGTTGACCCAATTTTTCCGTAAATTACGCGGTAAAGCTTAGAATTTCCTGCCTCTAATTCTGCATCGCTGCTGCCAACTCAGCCAGTTTATTCAACGTATACATTCCTTGTCACTAAGAAATACGACCGCCCAAAAGGTTGCGCGACGAAAGCCTTCGTGCTATCATAATTCTTGCCATGCGCCCGTAGCTCAGCAGGATAGAGCAACAGTTTCCTAAACTGTAGGCCGGATGTTCGAATCATCTCGGGCGCGTAACCTTTCAAAACTCAATGAAAACGCCAGGTAACGGTTATTAGCCGCTGACCTGGCGTTTATTATTTTCTAGAAATACGCTGCTGGAGAGAAGAATACCTACTGTCATATCCTGAAAGTTGATAATCTCAGCAGATTGATTTCGCATCCGAACCATTTCCTGGGCAATATTCGCTGCTTCAAAGGTGACCAACTGCTCCTCACTTTCTAGGAATCTGCCATCCTCCTTCGCAAAACCGGTAATCTGCACCAGCAGCAGAGCGAACCACTGTGACTCCGTCTTCCAGTCGAAGCTCTCCAATCGTCCTCTCAACTCAGACTCGCTTAAGGAGTAGAAATGACCTTGAACCAGCTGTAAGAGGAACGCTGACCTGAGTGCAGGGTAGGCCTGGTCAAGTTTCAATTCCAGCGCTCTGCTCTCCTGACTTAAATGCTTCCACTCTCTCTCGATAAATGCTAGTTCATCCTCTTGGCTTTCTTGCGTTGTCTTGTAATCATTGATGACATTCACGAGCCGCACTATCGGTTGATAAATCCGTTTGGATGCGAACCAAGAGAGCAGAACGGCTATAAGTAGCCCTAGTCCTCCAATACTGAGCATGCTCCTCGACATAAATTCCACGGGTGCTGTAAGTTGAGATAAGGAGGTTGCAGTTACATACTTTCACAGAGTTCCTGTACGGGTCAATTGACCGTAAGCAATAGAGTAAGACTGTCCTTTACGATCCAGTATGAAAGAGTCAGATTCTGCCGTCCTGCTCATTACACTTTCATGAATAGCTGCCTTAAATTGGGCGTGCTCCTCGTCGACGGTTTTCTGGGAGACGATAATATGTCCATCTTTTGCCATTAGGAAGGAAGCCCCATTGTTATCTGTGGTCATTTCCTCGACCATCTGCACCAGTTTTTCTTTATTCAAATATAAAATAAGCGCACCGTATGGCTCTCCCACATTAGGAAGCTTTTGAACTAAGGCAACCGTGTTGGAATCCGACTTCGCATTTACTTTAGGCAGCGAATCCCACCAAAAAACGCCTCGCCATGCCCCCTCCTCTATAGTGATGATTTTTGCTAGTCAATGCTAACGGTTGGTCAACAACTGCTTTCAATTTACAAGGCGCATTCGTTTCCATCAATCATCCATTTTTGTTAGAGGAATCATGAGGCGTGGTAAGGGATATCAGCCGATTTCCGACCATTGTCTTATTTTGCAAACATCCAGTCATAGCCTTGCCGCTATCGATGTTCTATAATAAACGGTAGATTTGTTAGTCCTCATTTCAATCCAAGAACCTAATCAGAAAGGGGCTCTTCGATGACAAGCATCAAAGCTTCATCCTCCTATCGCATTCCTCTTTTCTGTATAGTTACACTGCTGTTCTGGATGTCGATGTATACGAGCGTTCCCATCATGGCGCCTTATGTAGAATTCCTTGGCGGGAACCACCAGTTGGCCGGATGGATTGTCGGCATGTACGGGATCTCCCAAATGCTGCTGCGAATTCCTGTAGGTATCATGTCAGACCGATTTCATAAGAGGAAGTTATTTATTACCTTTGGCCTGCTATTCACGGCAATAACCGGTTTAGGACTATGGATAACGCATGATTTCACATGGATCCTTATTCTTCGAGCACTGGCAGGCGCAGCCGCGGCAACATGGGTTGATTTTACCGTATTATTTACGAGCTACTATAAGCATGAAGATTCAACAAAAGCGATCGGAACGATCTCCTTCTTCAATTCACTTGGGCAGGTACTTGGTATTCTCGGGGCAGGATGGGCGGCAGATTCCTTCGGTTGGGAGGCCGTCTTCATTTTGGGAGCTCTGCTAGGCTTGATGGGGATGATTGGATCACTTTTCCTTGTAGAAAAAGTCGAAATTGATGCGCCTAAAATTACGATGCGCGGTATCGGTGACGTTGCGACTGACCGTACGCTGCTGTTCGTTTCCTTACTCGCTATCTTGTCGCAAGTCCTCATATTCGCAACGGTTTTTGGATTTACGCCTGTTTATGCAACTCAGCTTGGAGCTGATAAATTCTCCTTATCGATGCTTTCGTTATTTGCCAATGTACCGGTAGCGCTAGCTTCCTTATTTGGCGGACGGCGATGGGCTGTTCGGTACGGGGAGAGGCGCATGGTTGTCTGGGGTTTTATTCTCATGGGGATATTTACATTTACGATTCCTTTCACCCATCATCTTTGGGTGCTCATGGTTACACAGGCTTTTGCCGGCTTTGGCCGCGGACTTTCTTTTACCTTACTCATGGGGATGAGTATAAAGCATATGCCTGCGGATAAGCGGGCAACAGCAATGGGGTTTTTTCAAGCTATTTATGGATTGGGCATGTTCATTGGACCCGTTCTTATGGGTATAATCGGTGATTGGTTTTCTCTGAATCAGGGATTTATTGTGTTAGGTGTACTTGGCGTTTTGAGCGCACTTCTATCTCAATGGTTCGTACAAAGTACGCCTTCTAAGCATCAAGCCAAACCTAGCAGTTCTACAGCAGCACTTTAAAAGGGGGAACGGATCTTGAAGATTCGTTCTTTTTCTTTTTGAAATCGTGCAGGGGTACCGGTGGTTGCCTTCGTCTATTCATGCGGAGAGGAGGAGAAGCATATTCAGGAACAAGCACTCGTAAAGCGCATAATGAATGGCGATGAGGCAGCATTCCGTGAGCTTGTAACAACATATCGTCACCATTTGTTCCAAACGATCTATGCGATTGTACGCCATGCAAAGGATGCCGAAGATTTATCACAGGATGTTTGGACCCGGATTTATTTCTCCCTCCCTCAGTATCAAATGAAGGGTCTGAAAACCTGGATGACTCGCATCGCGGTGAACCGGGCTATCGATTTCAAACGATCGGCCAGCAGGCGTAGGGAAGAAATGACGGCTGAGATGGAGGAACCCATCCAATCCTCTGGCAATCATCCTTATTCTGAGCATGGTGTGGAACATGAAGTGATATTGAATGAGACGACTGAGCTCGTGCGTAAGAAGCTCCATCAAATCCCTGCCAACTATCATGAAGTATTAACGGCCTACTATATTCATCATCAGTCGTATCAAGATATTGCCAACGCTCATGGGGTAACGGTAAAAACGGTAGAATCCAAGCTATATAGAGCCAAGCAGTGGCTTCGTAACAATTGGAAGGAGGAGGAATTCTTGTGAACCATTATAATGAACATGTATGGAAGCAATATGTGGAAGAGCGTTTGTCACCCGATACTTTGAGTGAGATGGAGCTTCATCTGTATCAGTGTGATGAATGCTTGTCGATGTATATGACATGTTTGGAACAAATGGAAGCTATACTTCCGATCATGGAAAGGGATACGCAAGGGTATGTGGATGCTATCATTGCCCGTACGACAGGAACTAAGCGCTCTTGGTACCACTCAACAATGCTGCATTACGGTATTGCAGCAGCGGCTACACTCATCCTTGTGGCTACCGGCTTCTTTCACGGAATTTCGCAGGAATTGGACTCTGTAGGTTCGTTTAAACCTTCTAACTCAATAAATACATCTTCCTCCCTACAAACAGATAAACCGATATCGGACCAATTGCTAAATAAAACACTGACGTGGCTAGACACGTTGCAAAATAAATAAACACAAGGAGGTTACACCCTTAATGCCTAATAAAAGCAGCCTAGTCGCATTCCTGCTGTCCTTCCTACCTGGAGTAGGCCATCTATATATGAACCGTTTATTCCGCGGGCTCCTATACGGTGGCGGGTTCTTTGGATCGTTATTCCTTATCTTCATGGGAGTCGCTATATTACACGCTCCGGATGACTTCCTGATTCTTCTTGCCTTGTTGGCCGCCTTGACATGGGTTGTAAATATGCTGGATATGATTATCTTCCTGCTGCGTTCACAGCCCTATCGCTTGCCTGGCTCTTACGGGTCCGAGCAGCATGGGCAGCATGAGCAGCCTTCTTGGGACGCGAATCCTTATTCCACTCGAATGGCTGGTCAACAAGAAAAAACAAAAATTATGCTGCTCTCCTTCATCCCTGGACTCGGACATTATCAGCTTGGGTTGATGCATAGAGGTCTTACAGCGATGGTCTCTTTCTTTGGAGTTGCTATATTAGTATTCTTCGTCACCATCATGACGCATAACGAAGGCTTTGTTGCCTTTCTGTTGGCCTTGCCAGTTCTATGGTTTTACACGATGTTTGATGCACTGAAGCAACAGGGGAATAAACAAGCGGGGTTAGAGCTTATAGATCGCAGTATTTTTGAAGACTTCCACTTTGGGGATGACTACGGTCGCAAAAACCGGACATTGGCAACGATTATTGCTATTTTTCCAGGAGCAGCTCACTTGTACCTCTCTATGACGAAACGCGGCGTCCAGTTAATGGCGATCTTCCTCTTCTCCATTTATATATTGGATGTACTCCGATTGTCTCTGTTTTTATTTTTGATCCCGATTCTTTGGTTTTTTAGCTTTTTTGATGCTTTGCAGAGCATTACGAAGTACGAAAATGGTACCCTAATTGACAAACCAATCATCGAGAATTGGACAGCTTATCAACGACCCATTGGCATGGTTTTGATCTTACTTGGCAGTTACTATGTCCTAAAAGATGTTGTTGTTCAATTTATGTATCAAATTCTACCTAGCTCAAAAAATTACATGTATTTAATTACGAATTTCAGTCAAACCCTCATAGTAGCCCTGCTGCTGATCGGTGGTGGCGTACGTTTATTAGTGAACCGTAAACAGCACGTTTCAACGTTTTCAACGTTTACTGATGATGCTCATTCGTCATCGCACCAATCGAATCCAATGCCTCAACAATATCTTGAAATAGACGAAAAAAAGAACCCCTAAGGGTTCTTTTTTGTCGGTGTTGATGATTTCTTTAAAACATGTTACACGTAAACCTTAGGAAAATCTGCTTATAAAACACGGTAAGTGTCTTTGGCACATCCCCTCCAGCCTGATTATAACAGGTAGAAAAGTCCTCTATGCAACGGTTGTTTCCCTTTCGCTAATTGCTCCAACGGAACCACACCTCTCTGCTCACCGACAAAATATAGTATGTCCGGCTTTGTGGATTTTAAACATTTTGTAAAGATTTTCTTCGCGATTATTTAGTTTTCATGACCGCGGCCTTCTGCGTGAGAAGCTCTTGAGTGATTCTGATTCTTCACTTTCTTAGAGCCTGATAATGGCTCTGGACTATTATTCCGATCACTATTCTTTACTGAACCGTTTTCTACCAGATTATCCCCTGCAGAATAAGATTTCGGTTTTGACATTTAGTGGTCTCCCCTATTCTTGTCATGGTTTAAGGCATCTTGATGTCTATGATCATTGACTTGCTGCTGCACTTGCTGAGCCTGATGGCTATTAACAGGGCTAGCTTCAAAATCTTTAGCTACATTCTGCAAATTTTTATCAACCGCTCTTTGTTTGGTCATTGTGAATTCCCCCTTCGCCCTTTAGGCGTGTGTAACTTTCTGCAAGGCTTGTGCGCATTCGTGGATATGCCGAATGTAATCATCCACCAGATTCTGCACAATTTCACTGGTCTCATCAATGTGTGTAGTGCCCTGCTGCACATCAGTCAGTTCAACCTTTACCTCTCTGTCGTCCACGTAGGTGACTTTAAAATCGATTGTATAGCCCGTATGCCCCGCCGCCATAATATGAACCCTCAGTGCCTGAGGATCGGCCTCATCGGCCCATACACGCGCCTGATCGGTTTGATGCAGCGTTGTCGGGAGTACCGTCATCCACTCATTTACCAATTCAGCTTGATCAATCGTTAGCTTGTCAGCTTTGCTCATAGGTAACACCTCCACATGTATAAAATGCGGAGGCCACCCGCCTTTTATCCATGTAAAAAAACAACAAAAAAAGCCACACGATTCAAAATGAATCGCATGACTTCTTGGTTAGGGTATTACCATGGTTACGGAGAGGGTGGGATTCGAACCCACGGAGACCTTGCGACCTCGGCGGTTTTCAAGACCGCTGCCTTAAACCACTCGACCACCTCTCCACGATAGGTGTCTCCTAGTAGGGAGACAACCTTGTGCAGTGACAAAAAGCATTGTAGCACAGATCTTATAGGAGAATCAAGTGCTATTTTTTTGTAATCACTTTGACATTGTTCATGTAAGGAATGAGAACCTCAGGAACCTGAATCGAACCGTCAGCTTGCTGGTAATTTTCGAGAATAGCAGCCACTGTACGACCAAGCGCAAGACCTGAACCATTCAGCGTATGCACAAATTCCGGCTTCGCCTTCGCATCTCTGCGGAAGCGGATGTTCGCTCTGCGAGCTTGGAAGTCTTCGAAGTTACTGCAGCTAGAGATTTCACGGTATGCGCCGCTATTAGGCAGCCATACTTCCAGATCGTACGTCTTAGCCGACGTGAAGCCGATATCCCCTGTGCAAAGTGACAACACACGGTAAGGCAGCTTCAGAAGCTGTAGAACGCGCTCAGCATGCCCTGTAAGCTTCTCCAACTCATCGTAGGAGTCTTCGGGCTTAACGAGCTTAACGAGCTCAATTTTGTTGAATTGGTGCTGTCTGATTAAACCGCGTGTATCTCTACCTGCAGATCCAGCTTCTGAACGGAAACATGCACTGAACGCAACAAAATTAACAGGAAGCTGCTCGTTCGTGAGAATATCTTCCCGATGATAATTCGTTACCGGTACTTCCGCAGTCGGAATAAGAAAATAATCCGAATTCTCCAGTTTAAACACATCTTCCTCAAACTTGGGAAGCTGCCCTGTTCCCGTCAAACTATCGCGGTTGACGATATATGGAGGCAGCATCTCTTCATATCCATGCTCATCGCTATGCAGGTCCATCATGAAGTTAATCAATGCACGCTCCAGCCTAGCGCCAAGCCCTTTGTAGAAAACGAAACGCGAACCCGTCACCTTCGCCGCAGCTTCGAAATCTAGAATGCCAAGCTCTTGCGCTACTTCCCAGTGCGGTTTCACTTCGTAATCGAACTGTGGAATATCACCAACGCGGCGCAGTTCCACATTCTCTTCTTCCGTGCGGCCCACAGGAACGCTTGCATGGGGCATATTAGGGATGGAAAGCAATATCTGCTGTAAGGACTCGTCCAGTAAGCGAATCTCGTCATCGAGCTCCTTAATGCGGTCTCCGACAACTTTCATTTCTTGGATCAGCTCATCCGCATTCTCGCCGGATCTTTTGCGACCAGCTACCTCTTGGGATACCGTATTTCGGCGGTTTTTGAGCTGCTCGGTTTCTTGTAAGAGCTCTCTACGCTTCAAATCTAATTCCGTAAAGCCGTTCAACTCTTCAATTTGTTTACCACGGTTTTGCATTGCAGCTTGTACAGCTGCCAAATCACTTCGAAGTAACTTTACATCAAACAAGGAGATTCCTCCGTTAGCGCAAAATGTTTAGAATATGGAAGCAAGCACCTTACCGGCAATAATCCGGTGATATCAAGGTGCTTGTACCATCAATTATGCTTGTCTTTGCTTTACCATATCTAAGAAATAGCTGTGCAGACGGAAGTCGTCTGTCAGCTCTGGGTGAAACGACGCTGCAAGGAGATGCCCTTGCTGCGCTGCAACGATCTGGCCGTCATACGTAGCCAGTACATCTACCCCAGGTCCCACCTTCTCGATGAGTGGGGCCCGAATAAAGACCGCGCGAACGTTTTCGTCGATACCTTTGATCGGCAAGTCCGTCTCAAAGCTTTCGCGCTGACGACCGAACGCGTTGCGAGCCACCGTGATATCCATCAGCTCAAGGTGAGCTTCCGGCTGCCCGTTGATCTCTTTCGCGATGACAATCAACCCCGCGCAGGTGCCGAAAATCGGCTTGCCCGCGGCGGAAAAATCCTTCAGCGCATCAATGAAACCATAGGTGCGCATTAACTTGCCGATTGTCGTACTCTCTCCACCCACCCGGTAGAATAATCCCATCAAGATCAGCTAGCTGCTCGGTTCGTTTGACAACGACGCCTTCGGCGCCAGCCTTCTCGATCCCACGAATATGTTCTGCTACCGCGCCTTGCAGCGCGAGAACTCCGATCTTCGTCATTACCAGCCGCGCTCCTGCATACGCTCGGAAGCTTGCAGCTTGGAAATTTCGATTCCCTTCATAGGGGCACCCAGGTTTTTGGAGATTTCTGCAATCAATTTATAGTCTGTGTAGTGAGTTACGGCTTCAACAATCGCTTTCGCGAATTTCTCAGGGCTATCGGATTTGAAAATACCGGAGCCTACGAATACACCATCGGAACCAAGGTGCATCATGAGCGCAGCATCTGCAGGTGTGGAAACACCACCAGCTGCGAAGTTAACAACAGGCAATTTACCTGTTTCGTGAACTTGTAGAAGCAACTCATAAGGAGCGCCAAGTGTTTTCGCTTCAAACATCAATTCATCCTTGGACATTCCTTGGATTTTGCGAATTTGACCTTGAATTGTACGCATATGACGAACAGCTTCTACGATATTACCAGTCCCTGGCTCACCTTTGGTACGAAGCATGGAAGCACCCTCACCAATACGACGCAAAGCTTCACCAAGATCGCGGCAACCACATACGAAAGGAACCGTGAAATCGCGTTTGTTGATGTGGAATACTTCATCCGCAGGTGTAAGTACTTCACTCTCATCGATATAGTCAACGCCTAGGGATTCAAGAATTTTCGCTTCAACGAAGTGTCCAATTCTTGCTTTCGCCATGACAGGAATGGATACTACTCTCATCACATCTTCAACGATTGAAGGGTCAGCCATACGGGATACGCCACCAGCTGCACGAATGTCAGCGGGTACGCGCTCAAGCGCCATAATAGCGGACGCGCCAGCTGCTTCTGCGATTTTAGCTTGCTCGGCATTCATAACGTCCATGATGACGCCGCCTTTTTGCATTTCGGCCATACCAGTTTTAACGCGGGAAGTTCCTGTTTCCATTCTTTATATCCTCCTATAGCTTGTATGCCAATTTCATGCAGTTTCCTACACGATTCGATAGTAAATCTTCTAAACAATTATTTTACATGAAGGAGGGTTAATATACAACCCATTTTCTGGTCTAGGAGCCGTCTTTAATCCCTTTAAACATATCGCTGAAGAAGTTTTTGAAGGAGCGGAACAAGAGACGAATCCAGCTGCCTTTTTGTACATCATCATTAGCAATTAGATCAACCGTTTTATCTTGTCCATTGTAGCTTACCTTCACTTTACCGAGCGTATCGCCCTTCGTAATAGGTGCTACGAGCTTGCTCTCTTCAAGCGGCTCTGCCGTAATTTTAAAGTCAGTATCTTTCGCACCTTTTCGAGTGACGAACGTCAGACCCGTTTTAGTCACAAGAGGTACTTGTGTTTGAACACCTTTCTTAATGTTTACGATTTTCAAAGAATCTATTTCTTGCTTCGCATTAAGGAAAGGTTTAATTTCAAAATTATTGAATCCATAATCGAGCAGCTTTCTCGTTTCGTTGAAACGCTCCGGTTCTGTTTTGGTACCCATGACAACAGTGATAATACGCATTCCATTTCGTTCAGCAGTCCCTGTAAAGCAGTACCCTGCATCATCAGTAGAACCTGTTTTCAAACCGTCCAGTCCTTGATAAGCATACTTTTTCAAATTGGTGTTGCTCAGATTTCCTTCTAACATCCAGTTCCAATTGATCATCGGCGTTTTATCCGTAGCTCTTAGTTTTAAAGATGGGATTTTCGTAAATTCAAGAATTTCTTTATGATCCTTAAGGATATTATAGGCGAGAATGCCAGCATCTCGTGCAGTCATTTTGGTCTCACCTTCAATAGATGCCGGCGGATTTTTGAGATCGGCGCGTGAAAGTCCAGTAGCGCTAATGAAATGAGCTTTGTCTGACATACCAAGTTGTTTGGCTTTTTCGTTCATCATTTTCGCAAAATTTTCTTCCGTACCACCGATTAATTCGGCAAAAGCCACGGAAGCATCGTTCGCGGAGTAGATTGACATCGCATTAAACATATCTTTGAAAGTCAATGTTTCATTTTCAGCGATCAGTTGTCCAGAACCAATCACGTCTGCAGCATTTTTAGTTGCTGTTACTGGCGAATCCCATTTGAATTTACCTTCTTTAATACTCTCCATGGCCAGGTACTCAGTCATCATTTTGGCCATACTTGCTGGTGGGAAAGCTTCATCCGCATTTAATTCATAGAGTACGGCTCCTGTGCTTGCTTCCATAATAATCGCAGATTTAGCTGCTGGTTTAGGTTCATTGAGTGCTGGCGTTGGCGCCGTTGGGGCCGTTGAGGCTGCTGGTGTAGTTGTGGCTGCTGGTGCTTTGGTATCCGCGGCATATGTTGGTTGTATATGTAAAAGTAAGGATTGAGCAATTAAACTGACACCTAACACCAAAGCAACCTTTTTCTTTGTAAAACTTAAAAATCTCACAATTTCACTCTCCTAATGATGTAATAATACGTTATATTGTACCACACCCTATTGGACAAAAAAAAGAAGACGTAGGTTCATTTTCCCACGCCTCCAATTTCATCTATATTGTGACAATTACAACGAGTAATTAGGTGCTTCTTTGGTAATTTGAATATCATGCGGATGACTTTCTTTTAAACCTGCACCTGTAATTCGAATAAACTGGGTATCATGAATAAGTTCTTGAATATTGCGGGCACCACAGTACCCCATACCTGAGCGAAGACCGCCCACGAGTTGATAAACAGTATCCGCCATTGGCCCTTTATAAGCTACACGACCCTCGATACCCTCAGGAACAAGCTTGCTCTCGTTCTCTTGGAAATAACGGTCCTTGCTGCCTTCCTTCATCGCCCCTAAAGAGCCCATACCCCGATATACCTTGAATTTACGCCCTTGGAAAATTTCCGATTCACCCGGACTCTCATCCGTTCCAGCAAAAAGACTACCAATCATAACCGCACTAGCCCCCGCTGCGATCGCTTTGACAACATCACCGGAGTACTTGATACCGCCATCTGCGATAATTGGGACTCCAAACTCTGCTGCAGCTTGCGCACAATCATAAATAGCTGTAATTTGAGGAACACCAATCCCTGCAATAACCCTTGTTGTACAAATGGATCCAGGCCCAATTCCTACCTTCACCATGGATGCTCCAGCCTTAATGAGGTCACGTGTACCGTCACCTGTGGCAACATTTCCTGCGATGATAGGCAGCTCTGGATATTGTGATCTAAGCTTTTTCACGGTTTCTGCGATATTAATGTGATGACCATGCGCAGAATCTACGACAATCACGTCGATGCCTGCTTTTACAAGAGCTGCTGCTCTCTCCATAACGTCCTTAGCAACACCTACAGCTGCACCTACGAGTAAACGCCCCTGTGCATCCTTAGCGGAGTTAGGGAACTGAATGGCCTTCTCAATATCCTTAATCGTGATTAAACCTTTAAGCTCAAAATTTTCATCGACCAAAGGCAATTTCTCAATTTTATGCTTTTGAAGAATACCTTCCGCTTGCTGAAGCGTGGTCCCCACAGGAGCCGTAACCAGATCTTCTTGGGTCATTACTTCTTTGATTTTGATGGAATAATCGTGTACAAAGCGCAGGTCGCGGTTCGTTAAAATCCCCACCAGCTTGTTCGCTTCATTCACAATCGGTACACCAGATATACGGTATTTCGCCATCAGCTCTTCCGCGTCATAAACATGATGCTCCGGTGTTAGTGAGAAAGGATTCGTGATAACGCCACTCTCTGATCTCTTAACACGGTCAACATGCTCAGCTTGAAGCTCAATCGTCATATTCTTATGGATAATCCCGATACCGCCTTCTCGTGCCATCGCAATTGCAAGCGCAGATTCCGTAACAGTATCCATAGCAGAGCTAATAAACGGGATATTTAATTTCACATGAGGCGCAAGTACGGTTGAAACGTCGATCTCCTTACCGAACACTTCAGACTTTCTTGGCACCAACAATACATCATCAAACGTTAAGCCTTCCTTACCAAACTTGTCTTCCCTCACAACACGTATTCCTCCTTAGAGCTCTCTATGAAAGAAAGCTTTATTCGAATGAATCTTCTCATTCGTTTTGTTTATGATTGCAATCTTAACAAAAGCCTATTTTTCGTGTCAAGGAAAAGGACAAGTCTACCGGATAACCTTCTGCCCGAATAAGTCAATTCCGTTAACGATACGAATACGTGCTGCTCGAGTTCCATAACAAAAATTGTTCCACACCTTGCTCTTTTGCTGCTTTAATTTGCTCCTTAACATCAATAGTCCCATATTTCTTATGTGATTTCACCCAAGTGGCTGTAAAATCCTGATACCATGGTCTTATTTCCGCAATATGACTATCTGATTTCACTAAAAGCTGGTTCTTCCCATTTGCATCGCTAATCGCTTTACGAATAACCGCATAAGGTTGTAAATCGGGATTCTTAATTCCATATACCCCACTAGAATAATGAGAAGGATACAACATAGGTGAAATATAATGAACCTGCTTACTGATCATCAACCAATCTTGTCCAATGCCCATATCATTATCAGACGAAGTTGTTAATCCAAAGACATCAGCAGATAAATAAGCTTGTCCACCCATTTGTTCTTTGGCTTTCTTGAGGAAATTCTCGATTACCTGTGCTTTGGTCCATTTATTGGGGTTATCAAATTTGACCTCCTGATCCACTTTCTTGCCATTCTCAGGAAACCTCACATAATCGAACTGGATTTCATCAAAACCTAATAAAGCTGCTTCCTTAGCAATTTGAACGTTATAATCCCACACTTCTTCCTTATAGGGGTCCACCCAAGCCGTTCCTTTACTATCCTTCCACACGTTACCCGCTTGAGTCATCATCGCATAATTACTTTTTTTCATGCTTAGATAAGGATCTTTAAACACAACGACTCGCGCAATCGTATATATGTGCTTCTCTTTTAACCTTAGAAGGATGGCTTTCAGATCACGAATAATAACATGGCTATTTGCCCCTATTTCATTCACCAAAGGAACCGCCGACGGATATGTAACTTGTCCCGAATCGTTCTTTACATCGATAACCATCGCATTCAGATCGGTTTGATCCACTAGGTCAACCAACTGCTCAAATTTATTGCCTACCGCTGACCAGGCGGATACATAAATACCTTTAACAACCTGCTTAGCTGGCTTTTGAGGCAGGTTCTTGACCTCAGCTGAAGACAGTTGCTTCGCTTCTTGGATTGAGATAGGCAATGTCTTTCCTAAATTGTTTAAAGCGCCTAACGGATCTGTACCATCCTTGATCGAGCCCATCTTGGCATAGCAGCCACTTACCATTTGTATCACTAAGAAACCAAGAAACAAAACACGCAAACATCTCCTGTATATCGATGCACCCATACTAATCCCTCCTCATAGGGCTAGTATGGTTTAATATGTCGCATTGTACTGATGTAAAAAAAGAGTCTTTCTGGAATTTCTTCCAAAAAGACTCTTTATATTGCTTGGCAACGTTCTACTCTCCCAGAACCCTGCGGTTCAAGTACCATCGACGCTGGAGGGCTTAACGGTCGTGTTCGAGATGGGAACGCGTGGGTCCCCTCCGCCATCATCACCAAACGGGATGCTTCTGCCAGGAAACATCGAAAACCAGTTCAGGCTGTCTTGCACCCTGAAAACTAGATACGAAACTTGCGTAAAGTTAGATTACTTAGGAATTTTGGTTAAGCCCTCGACCGATTAGTATTCGTCAGCTGCATGCATTGCTGCACTTCCACCTCGAACCTATCAACCTCGTCGTCTACAAGGGGTCTTACATACTGGGAAATCTCATCTTGAGGGGGGCTTCGCGCTTAGATGCTTTCAGCGCTTATCCCCTCCGTACATAGCTACCCAGCGATGCCTCTGGCGAGACAACTGGTACACCAGCGGTACGTCCATCCCGGTCCTCTCGTACTAAGGACAGCTCCTCTCAAATTTCCTACGCCCGCGACAGATAGGGACCGAACTGTCTCACGACGTTCTGAACCCAGCTCGCGTACCGCTTTAATGGGCGAACAGCCCAACCCTTGGGACCTACTTCAGCCCCAGGATGCGATGAGCCGACATCGAGGTGCCAAACCTCCCCGTCGATGTGGACTCTTGGGGGAGATAAGCCTGTTATCCCCAGGGTAGCTTTTATCCGTTGAGCGATGGCCCTTCCATTCGGTACCACCGGATCACTAAGTCCGACTTTCGTCCCTGCTCGACTTGTAGGTCTCGCAGTCAAGCTCCCTTATGCCTTTGCACTCTGCGAATGATTTCCAACCATTCTGAGGGAACCTTTAAACGCCTCCGTTACATTTTAGGAGGCGACCGCCCCAGTCAAACTGCCCACCTGACACTGTCCCCATACCGGATCACGGTACTAGGTTAGAACTCCGATACGATCAGGGTGGTATCCCAACGATGCCTCCACCCAAGCTGGCGCTCAGGCTTCAAAGGCTCCCACCTATCCTGTACAGATCGTACCAAAGTCCAATATCAAGCTGCAGTAAAGCTCCATGGGGTCTTTCCGTCTTGTCGCGGGTAACCTGCATCTTCACAGGTATTAAAATTTCACCGGATCTCTCGTTGAGACAGCGCCCAAGTCGTTACGCCATTCGTGCGGGTCAGAATTTACCTGACAAGGAATTTCGCTACCTTAGGACCGTTATAGTTACGGCCGCCGTTTACTGGGGCTTCAATTCATAGCTTCGGAACCGAGGTCCCTAACCACTCCTCTTAACCTTCCAGCACCGGGCAGGCGTCAGCCCGTATACTTCGCCTTGCGGCTTCGCACAGACCTGTGTTTTTGCTAAACAGTCGCTTGGGCCTTTTCACTGCGGCCCCCTCGGGCTATTCACCCTACCGAGGCACCCCTTCTCCCGAAGTTACGGGGTCATTTTGCCGAGTTCCTTAACGAGAGTTCTTCCGCGCGCCTTAGAATTCTCTTCTCACCCACCTGTGTCGGTTTGCGGTACGGGCACCTTCGCCTGGCTAGAAGCTTTTCTTGGCAGTGTAAACTCATGACCTTCGGTACTTAAATTTCCCTCCCCATCACAGCCCAGCCTTACGATGTGCGGATTTGCCTACACATCAGCCTCACTGCTTGGACGAGCATCCATCAGCTCGCGTCACTATCCTTCTGCGTCACTCCATTGCTCATAACGGCTACGGTGGTACAGGAATTTCCACCTGTTGTCCATCGACTACGCCTTTCGGCCTCGCCTTAGGTCCCGACTTACCCTGAGCGGACGAGCCTTCCTCAGGAACCCTTAGGTTTTCGGCGGATCAGATTCTCACTGATCTTTTCGTTACTTATACCGGCATTCTCACTTGTATGCGCTCCACCTGTCCTTACGGTCAGAATTCAACGTACATACAACGCTCCCCTACCCATGCACTAAAGTGCAAGCCATAGCTTCGGTGGCGTGTTTAGCCCCGTTACATTTTCGGCGCAGAGTCACTCGACCAGTGAGCTATTACGCACTCTTTCAATGGTGGCTGCTTCTAAGCCAACATCCTGGTTGTCTGTGCAACTCCACATCCTTTCCCACTTAACACACACTTGGGGACCTTAGCTGATGGTCTGGGCTGTTTCCCTTTTGACAATGGATCTTAGCACTCACTGTCTGACTCCCGGATTTAAGTTTGTGGCATTCAGAGTTTGACTGGACTTGGTAACCCTTGGCGGGCCCCGCACCCAATCAGTGCTTTACCTCCACAACTCAACATCCGAGGCTAGCCCTAAAGCTATTTCGGGGAGAACCAGCTATCTCCGAGTTCGATTGGAATTTCTCCGCTACC
Source organism: Paenibacillus sp. V4I9 (assembly GCF_030817295.1). Lineage (NCBI taxonomy): Bacteria > Bacillati > Bacillota > Bacilli > Caryophanales > Paenibacillaceae > Paenibacillus > Paenibacillus sp. V4I9. Next base: position 7,444,645 of record NZ_JAUSZE010000001.1, on the reverse strand, counting down.
CCCACCTCATCCCCGCATTTTTCAACATGCGTGGGTTCGGGCCTCCAGTGAGTGTTACCTCACCTTCACCCTGGACAGGGGTAGATCACACGGTTTCGGGTCTACGTCCACGTACTAAAGCGCCCTATTCAGACTCGCTTTCGCTGCGGCTCCGCCTTTTCAGCTTAACCTCGCACGGGAACGTAACTCGCCGGTTCATTCTACAAAAGGCACGCCATCACCCATATAGAGGGCTCTAACTTTTTGTAAGCACACGGTTTCAGGTTCTTTTTCACTCCGCTTCCGCGGTGCTTTTCACCTTTCCCTCACGGTACTGCTTCACTATCGGTCACTAGGGAGTATTTAGCCTTGGCAGATGGTCCTGCCGGATTCCGACGGGGTTTCACGTGACCCGCCGTACTCAGGATACCTCTAGGGGTTTCGTTCGATTTTGGCTACAGGGCTTTTACCTTCTATGCCGGACCTTTCCAGATCGCTTCGCCTACCGAACTAACCCCACAACGAGGTCCTACAACCCCAAGGAGCAAGCTCCTTGGTTTGGGCTATTCCGCTTTCGCTCGCCGCTACTGACGGAATCACTTTTGTTTTCTTTTCCTCCAGGTACTTAGATGTTTCAGTTCCCTGGGTATGCCTCTACTATTGCTATGTATTCACAATAGAGTAACTGCGCATTACCACAGCTGGGTTCCCCCATTCGGACATCCCCGGATCAAAGCCTGCTTACGGCTCCCCGAGGCATTTCGTCGTTCGCCACGTCCTTCTTCGGCTCCTAGTGCCTAGGCATCCTCCGTGTGCTCTTTCTAGCTTAACCTAGAAAAAACTTTAAAGATTTTTGTGCAATCGTTAGATTGTCACAACCTAAGTTCTTACTTTACGTTTTGTTTCGTTATCTAGTTTTCAAGGAACAACGTTGAAGGTAAATTCATCCTTCAAAACTGAACACGAGTGAGTAAGCGATTTGTGTACTTACGTACACTTGACTGGTCTTATCAAGACCGAGTCTCCATAGAAAGGAGGTGATCCAGCCGCACCTTCCGATACGGCTACCTTGTTACGACTTCACCCCAATCATCTACCCCACCTTCGGCGGCTGGCTCCCTTGCGGGTTACCCCACCGACTTCGGGTGTTGTAAACTCTCGTGGTGTGACGGGCGGTGTGTACAAGACCCGGGAACGTATTCACCGCGGCATGCTGATCCGCGATTACTAGCAATTCCGACTTCATGCAGGCGAGTTGCAGCCTGCAATCCGAACTGAGATCGGCTTTTAAGGATTGGCTCCACCTCGCGGCTTCGCTTCCCGTTGTACCGACCATTGTAGTACGTGTGTAGCCCAGGTCATAAGGGGCATGATGATTTGACGTCATCCCCACCTTCCTCCGGTTTGTCACCGGCAGTCATCTTAGAGTGCCCACCCAAAGTGCTGGCAACTAAGATCAAGGGTTGCGCTCGTTGCGGGACTTAACCCAACATCTCACGACACGAGCTGACGACAACCATGCACCACCTGTCTCCTCTGTCCCGAAGGCCTACGATATCTCTACCGTATTCAGAGGGATGTCAAGACCTGGTAAGGTTCTTCGCGTTGCTTCGAATTAAACCACATACTCCACTGCTTGTGCGGGTCCCCGTCAATTCCTTTGAGTTTCACTCTTGCGAGCGTACTCCCCAGGCGGCATACTTACTGTGTTAACTTCGGCACCGAGGAATCGAATCCCCGACACCTAGTATGCATCGTTTACGGCGTGGACTACCAGGGTATCTAATCCTGTTTGCTCCCCACGCTTTCGCGCCTCAGCGTCAGTTATAGGCCAGAAAGTCGCCTTCGCCACTGGTGTTCCTCCACATCTCTACGCATTTCACCGCTACACGTGGAATTCCACTTTCCTCTCCTACACTCAAGTCAACCAGTTTTGGATGCGAACCGGGGTTGAGCCCCGGGCTTAAACACCCAACTTAATTGACCGCCTGCGCGCGCTTTACGCCCAATAATTCCGGACAACGCTTGCCCCCTACGTATTACCGCGGCTGCTGGCACGTAGTTAGCCGGGGCTTTCTTCTCCTATACCGTCACACAAAGAGCAGTTACTCTCCTTGCTGTTCGTCTAGGGCAACAGAGCTTTACGATCCGAAAACCTTCATCACTCACGCGGCGTTGCTCCGTCAGACTTGCGTCCATTGCGGAAGATTCCCTACTGCTGCCTCCCGTAGGAGTCTGGGCCGTGTCTCAGTCCCAGTGTGGCCGTTCACCCTCTCAGGTCGGCTACGCATCGTCGCCTTGGTAGGCCGTTACCCTACCAACTAGCTAATGCGCCGCAGGCCCATCTATAAGCCACAGATTGCTCCGTGTTTCATAATTCTCTCATGCGAGAAAACCAGTTATCCGGTCTTAGCTATCGTTTCCGATAGTTATCCCAGTCTTATAGGCAGGTTACCTACGTGTTACTCACCCGTCCGCCGCTAACTTATCCCGAAGGATAAATCCGCTCGACTTGCATGTATTAGGCACGCCGCCAGCGTTCGTCCTGAGCCAGGATCAAACTCTCCATAATAGTAAAACTATTTGAAAGCTTAATTGCTCATTTGCGTTGCTAGCGAGATTTTGCAATCTCTTTTTTGAACGATTTCTCATTCGTGCTTACTCACTCGTTGTTCAGTTTTCAAAGATCAATTTCTTTCATTTTAATCCTTCGCCCCTCAAAGGCGACTTGATTAATATACCACATCTGCCTATTCGATTGCAAGAACTTTTTTTAATTTCTTTCGTTCTTTCATTCGACCGCCGAAGCGACAAGGAGTAATATAACAAATCTAAAGGCAGAATGCAAGCTTTTCTTAATCATTTCTTAATAATAAAGAAAACCCCCTATAGTAGGGGGTTAACATTATCTCTATGACTTTTAAATATGACCAATAACATCTTGAATGAATAGGCTTCTTTCTAATGTTAAATTTACGATCGTTCCATTAACGTTAATCCAAGGTCTGGTAGGATGCGAGCGATCGGAGAAAATAATCTCACCTACACGGTTATCGCTTAGTTTTACGATTGTTCCATTGCTTATTTGTGTGGACTTGTTCATAAATACTTGAACTAGGGTTGGATCTACCTTACCGAATGATTCAGTGAAGAGCTGCTCTAGTACAACATACGGCGATACAGCCGTTTTATAGTAACGCTCATTGGTCATGGCGTTATAAATATCAGCAATCGCAACTATTTTGGCATACATGTGAATCTTGTCACCTTTAACTCCTAGAGGATAACCCGACCCATCCTCACGTTCATGATGCTGAATGGCCGTTAATTTGACACCTTCGTTAATACCGGAAATATTTTTAAGAATTTGATACCCGATTAGCGTGTGCTGTTTAATCTCATCCATTTCGGATACTGTTAGAGCACTCTTCTTCTCAAGAATGGCTGGATCAACTTTAGAAACACCAATGTCATGTAAGAGTCCGGCTAACGCAATTTGCATCAGATCTTTCTGAGGAAGACCATGCCATCTAGCTAATGAATAAGCGGTTAAGCTGACCTGAATACTTTTGTGATAGATGTAATCTTGCAAACTGCGATTTTTCGGTGTGAAGGTAAGTACTTTATAGGCATCAATATGTTGAATGAGTGCTTCAAGACCGTTCCGAAGATCTAAAATGGGAAGCGGTTGTCCACCATTAGCTAGATAAAAGACGCGTTTAAGGAGCTTCAACATTTTCTGATATTCCATATAAAAAGGATGAACGGTTGCAACCTCATTCGGTTTCGTTTCTTCACTCGTGGCTTCGGATTCTATACCATTCTTAGATTCAATAAAGACTGATGAAATGAGAAATGCTTTTAGAATTTCAATCTCTCTTTCACTAATGACTTTTCCTTTATTAAAAAGTACATTTCCCAATTTCGTTATTACGTTATCGCCTAATCTTTCACCATATTTTAATTGAGAAACGGCTACTGTCGGCACAATCATTCACTCACCTTAATTTGTCTTATACTTCTTATTGTAAAGTAAAAGGGATGGGTTTGTAAGCCCCATCCCGACATTTTATTCTTCTTCTGTTTCAGTTACTTCTGTTTCTTCCCAATCGCCATCTTCCTCATTCTCGCCTTGCTCTTCATTTTTCTGCACGCGAGCTAAGGTTCCAACTTCATCGTCTTCACGAATATTGATTAAGCGTACACCCTGCGTGTTACGACCCATCATAGAGATGCCGTCCATACTTGTACGAATAACAGTACCCGATGCTGTAATAATCATAAGATCCTCATCATTTTGTACCACTTTAAGACCGACAATAGGGCCGTTCTTATCTGTAACGTTCAAGGTCTTAATCCCTTTACCACCGCGTGACTGGATCCGATATTCAGAAACAGGCGTTCTCTTACCAAAGCCTTTGGTCGTTACAATGAGTACACTATTATCTTCATGGACAACGTCCATATCAATAACCGTATCTTCTGGGTCCAGGTGTATACCTTTAACCCCAGTAGCAGACCTACCCATGGAACGAACATCTTGTTCTGGGAAGTGGATGGACATGCCTAACTTGGTTCCCATAATAATGCCTTGGTTACCGTCAGTCAGTTTCACACCAATGAGATCATCATCTTCCCGTAAATTAATGGCGATTAAGCCGCCTTTACGAATGTTTGAATAATCGTCGATCGGTGTTTTCTTCACAACACCTTGCTTCGTTGCAAAGAATAAGTATTGCTCTGTTTCAAAGCTTTCTACCGGAATCACCGCGTTAACCGTCTCACCTTGCTCGATCTGGATTAAGTTAATGATTGGTGTTCCACGAGCCGTCCGGCTCAAATCCGGAATCTCATAAGCTTTCAGACGATACACTTTACCTTTATTCGTAAAGAACATCAGATAATGATGCGTATTCGTCACGAATAAATGTTCGACGAAGTCATTGTCCTTGGTGTCCATTCCGACAATGCCACGTCCTCCACGCTTCTGGTTCCGATACGTCGTAACCGGAAGACGCTTAATGTAACCCGTATGCGTAATCGTGATGACGACATCTTCACGTGGGATAAGGTCTTCATCTTCGATGCTTTCCTCACCAACCGTAATTTCAGAACGTCGCTCATCGCCGAATTTTTCTTTAATTTCATTCAATTCTTCGCGTAATGATGGCTAGAATCAGATTCTCATCAGCAAGAATCGCTTTAAGCTCAGCAATTTTCTTCATAAGTTCAGCATACTCAGCTTCGATCTTCTCACGTTCTAAGCCTGTTAAACGCTGTAAACGCATGTCGAGAATAGCTTGAGCTTGATCGAGGCTCAAATTAAACGTAGTCATGAGCCCTTCTCTAGCTTCTTCCGTTGTACGGGAAGCACGAATCAAAGCAATAACTTGATCCAAGTGATCAAGTGCGATTCGTAAGCCTTCCAAAATGTGAGCGCGCGCTTCCGCTTTGCGCAGATCAAACTCAGTTCTACGGCGAATTACTTCTTGCTGATGCTTGAGATAATAATGCAGCATCTCGCGAAGATTTAGAACTCTTGGTTCGCCGTTGACGAGTGCAAGCATAATAATACCGAAGTTCGATTGCATGGCCGTATGTTTAAACAAGTTATTCAGAACAACATGCGGGTTGACGTCGCGACGAAGCTCAATGACAACTCGCATACCGTTGCGGTCGGATTCATCTCGAAGATCCGTGATACCATCAATCTTTTTCTCACGAACAAGTTCCGCTATTTTCTCAACTAATCTAGCTTTATTTACTTGATAAGGCAGCTCATTAACAATGATTCTAGCTTTATTATTGTTTTCTTCAATAACAGTTCTAGCGCGCATCGTAACAGAACCTCTGCCTGTTTGATAGGCTTGTCTAATCCCCTCACGGCCTAAGATAAAGCCAGCTGTTGGGAAATCCGGTCCTTTAATAGCTTGCATCAATTCAAGAGGTGTAATATCCGGATTTTCAATCATCATTTGGATACCTTCGATAACCTCACGAAGGTTATGAGGAGGAATGTTCGTAGCCATCCCTACCGCAATCCCGGAGCTTCCGTTCACAAGCAAGTTCGGAAAACGAGAAGGGAGAACAACCGGTTCATGTTCTTCGCCATCATAGTTTGGTTTATAGTCAATTGTCTCTCTGTTAATATCACGAAGAAGCTCCATCGCGATCTTAGACAAGCGAGCTTCGGTATAACGCATGGCTGCTGCCATATCACCGTCGATCGATCCAAAGTTACCATGACCATCAACCAGCATATAACGAAGTGAGAAATCTTGCGCCATTCGAACCATCGTCTCATATACCGCAGTGTCTCCATGCGGATGGTACTTACCGATGACTTCACCAACGATTCTCGCCGATTTCTTATGTGGTTTATCTGGAGACATGCCTAGCTCAGACATCGCAAACAAGATACGACGATGAACAGGCTTCAGACCGTCTCTTACATCTGGCAGTGCACGACTGACAATGATACTCATCGCATAGTCTAAGAAAGATGTACGCATTTCGGTAGAAATGTCAATTTCTTTGACTTGCGAATGTAATTCTTCGCTCATGAATGTTCCTCCTGAAAGCTTACATCGTTAGCAACGTCTAGGACGTTTAGATATCTAAATTTTTCACGTACTTCGCATGTTCCTCGATGAAATCTCTTCTAGGTTCTACGTTATCTCCCATCAATGAATCAAAGAGCGTATCAGCTTCAATCGCATCTTCGATCGTCACTTGCAGGAATGTACGGCTTTCCGGATCCATCGTCGTTTCCCACAATTGTTCTGGATTCATCTCGCCAAGTCCTTTGTAACGCTGCACATTGACTTTGGCGCCTTCACCGAACTCCTGCATGATGGCTTCTCTTTGCTTTTCGTTATACGCATAGCGAACCGTTTTATTTCTTTCGAGCTTGAATAGTGGAGGTTGCGCAATATACACATAACCGGTTTCGATTAATTTTTTCATGTACCTGTAGAAGAAAGTAAGCAGAAGCGTACGAATGTGTGCTCCGTCAACGTCGGCATCCGTCATGATAATAATTTTGTGATAACGTGCCTTAGCGATATCGAAATCGTCACTGATCCCAGTACCAAAAGCTGTAATCATTGCACGAATTTCCGTATTGGATAGAATACGATCTAATCTAGCTTTCTCTACATTCAAAATTTTTCCGCGAAGTGGAAGAATTGCTTGGAAGTGACGATCACGTCCTTGCTTAGCTGATCCGCCTGCAGAGTCACCTTCTACGATGTAGATCTCACTAATAGAAGCATCCTTGGATGAGCAATCTGCTAGTTTACCTGGCAGCGCGCTTACTTCCAATGCGCTTTTACGACGAGTCAATTCTCTCGCTTTACGCGCAGCTTCTCTAGCTCGTGCCGCTTGAATCCCTTTTTCGAGAATCTTCTTGGCTATCGCAGGGTTCTCTTCCATAAATTCCTGCAGCTTCTCAGCAAATAGAGATTCTACAATACCGCGGACTTCACTATTTCCTAGTTTGGTCTTCGTTTGACCCTCAAATTGAGGCTCTGGAATTTTCACGGAAATAATGGCAGCAAGACCTTCGCGCACATCATCCCCCGATAGGTTAGAGTCACTTTCTTTTAACGAATTACTTTTGCGGGCATAATCATTTAAGATCCGCGTTAGCGCGCTTTTAAAACCGGACTCGTGAGTACCACCCTCATGTGTATTGATGTTATTCGCGAAGGAGTAAATATTTTCCGTATAGCTATCGTTGTACTGAAGGGCAATCTCAATGGAGATATTATCTTTGGAACCTTCCACATAGATTGGCATCTCATTGACGACTTCACGGTTACGGTTCAAATGCTGAACGAAGGAAACAATACCACCCTCGTATCTATGTGTATTGATCGTATCCGTACGCTCATCAATTAAATTAATTTCGATTCCTTTATTCAGGAAAGCGAGCTCGCGAATTCTAGATTGGAGAATGTCATAGTCATACTCCGTCGTTTCCTTGAAAATCTCCGGATCCGGTTGGAACGTAACTTGTGTCCCTGTTTCTTCGGTTTCGCCAATGACCTTCACGTCATACTGCGGCGCTCCGCGGCGATACTCTTGTTCATGAATTTTGCCATCACGCTTAACTTGAACCGTCAGCAGCTCAGACAACGCATTTACAACAGAGATACCTACACCGTGCAGACCACCCGATACTTTATAGCCGGAATCATCTCCACCGAACTTACCACCGGCATGAAGAACCGTTAGAACAACTTCGAGCGTTGGTCTTTTTAACTTGGCATTTTCACCGACAGGGATTCCACGGCCATTATCGATAACGGTAACACTATTATTCTTATGAACGATGACGTCTATCTTTGTACAGTAGCCGGCCAAAGCTTCATCGATACTATTATCGACAACTTCCCATACGAGATGATGAAGTCCACGGGCACTGGTTGAACCAATATACATACCCGGTCTTTTGCGAACGGCCTCTAAACCTTCCAGAACCTGAATCTGACTGTCATCGTACGCATTTTGATTCACAGACATGTTATTCTTCACCTGCTTTTTTTTAGTGAGAGAAACCTCTATCGTTGTCATTCTAAAATGAGCGACCGCGCTTAGAGGACAGTATATTCGCCAATAAGAAAGCTGCTTTCGAAATGCCGAAATCTTATGCTTTCTTATGTGGGGAGAAAAGGTTAATTCGTTAACAATTGATGCGCTCTTTTCTTGAGCGTGGTAGAGGAAATTGGAGAATAATACACTTTACTCTTCGTAACAACGAGTGATTTGCAATCTTCTTCGCCGATTTGCTCTGTTTTTTTATCTTTTAAAGCTTGCTGTATGAATTGTTTCGATATTTTGGAAGATTTCTCTATCGAGATATCGAAAATAGCAATCAGTTCGGATGCTCTAATAATTTTCTCTCCACCCAAATGAATAAACATGCTCCTCAGCTCCTGCCGCTTACATTTCCTTTCAAAACATGAAACACGGAAGCATGATCCAGTTGATCCAAATGGACACTCTCTAGACCTGTTGTTGTAATAAAAGTTTGGACTTTCTGCTGAAACGTGCGGATCAACTGTGTTTGTCTATACTCATCAAGCTCGGATAGCACATCATCCAGCAATAATAGGGGATACTCGCCAACTTCCTCATGAATAAGCTCTATTTCTGCAAGCTTAAGTGATAACGCTGTTGTTCGCTGCTGACCCTGTGATCCATACGTTTGGACTTCTTTGTCGTTGATGTAAAAAAGAAGATCGTCACGATGAGGGCCCACTAGCGTAACACCTCTTCGGAATTCCTGATCTCTAACCAATGATAACTTTATCATAAATTGGTCTAATAAAACAGATTCATCTTCAAACGGTGTTATATCAAAAGAGGGGGAATAGCGAATAAGAAGCTCCTCACTATCGTTCGTAATCCCTCTATGGATCGTTTCCGCCCATTGTTGTAGCTTCTTAATAAAGCTTTGACGTTTTTTCATAATTTTAACACCATACTGTGCTAATTGTTCATTCCAAATGTCTAACATCGCGTCTGGCGCGGTTTTTCCTGGAAAAGATTGCTTTAAATAATTATTCCGCTGCACCAATATTTTCTGATATTGCGATAAATCATGCAGATAGGAGGGCTGTACTTGGCCAATCTCCATATCGAGGAAACGCCTTCTAATACCAGGAGTTCCTTTGACAATCTCTAAGTCTTCCGGTGCAAACATGACCACGTTCAAAGCACCGATAAAGTTACTAAGCTTCTTTTGTTCAAGGCCATTGATTTTCGCTTTTTTACCTTTGGTCGAAATGGAGAGATCCAGCTTACAGCTGCCATATCGCTTCTGAATTTCCGCATGCAGCTGCGTCTGCTCACCGTTCCAGCCAATTAATTCTTTATCCTGATGGGTGCGATGTGATTTCGTCATGGCCATTACATAGATTGATTCCAACAAATTAGTTTTACCTTGGGCGTTAGGTCCAACGAATATATTCACATTGCTATCCGTTGTTAGCTCAATCTGGTCGTAATTTCTGTAATGACTGAGTACGAGTCTGTTCAAAAACATGGGTGGCCATCCTCCTGGGTTAATCCGATCAGGAGCTAACGACTTCGAATTGTCCGAAACCCTCCACGGTTACCACATCTTGCGGCACGAGTTTCCGGCCTCTACGATTTTCAGCTTGTCCGTTCACTTCAATTTTTGTATCCACAACAAAAAATTTGGCTTGTCCACCTGTGGATATACAGTCCGATAATTTCAGAAACTGTCCAAGTGTAATATAGTCCGTATTTATGGGGATCTGTTTCATATAGCGCACTCCTTAATTCGTTGTTCGATACGGCAAAATAAGCTGCAGAATGTTTGTGGAATCTTGAGGCTTCATGATGATTGGCTGCATAGCTCCAGTAAATCCGATGTGAATGAACTCGGAATCAAGAACTTTAAGCGCATCGAGCATATATTTGGAGTTAAAAGAGATTTTGAGTAACTCACCAGCAATATGCTGCAGGTTAATTTGCTCAGTTACTTTTCCAAGCTCGGAAGAACTTGAAGAAATCTCAATCGTCTGGTCTTCAAGCATCATCATTTTAACAATGTTCGTTTTATCTTCTCTAGAAAGTAAATAAGCACGGTCGATGGCTTCAGCCAATTCTTTGGTTGGTACGACCATTTCGGTTTGAAAAGATTGCGGAATCAGCTTTGATGTATCCGGGTAGGTTCCGTCTAAAATGCGAGAATAGAACAAAATCGAATGAATTTTGAATAAAACCTGATTGTCTGAAATAACTATATCTATAAGGGAATTTTGATCAGGCAAAATTTTGCTTAATTCATTCAAAGTTCGGCCTGCGATAACAATGTTCGGAAGTTGATGGGCATTATCGTTATCAACCGTTACTTCTCTGCTTGCGAGTCGATGACGATCACAAGCAATAAATTTCAATTTATCACCTGAGATGTTCCAGAGCACACCCGTAAGAATAGGCGTCGATTCATTCGTTGATACGGCATAAGAAGTTTGCTTAATCATTGTTTTCAGCAAATCGCTAGGCAAACGCAGCATTTTACTTTCTTCGATTTCGGGCAGAAGCGGGTATTCATCGGGATCGAGCCCCATGATTTGAATCTCAGAAGAACCAGAACGAATAATGGTTTGAAAGTTATTTCTTACTTCGATTTCGATTAATTGTGCAGGTAGCTTACGAATAATTTCGACGAAGAATTTGGCTGGAAGAACGACACTACCGGCTTGAAATAGTTCAATAATTTTAATCTTGTCATTTTCACTAGGGGTAAAGCTTTGAATGGAAATATCCGTATCGCTTGCTGTAAGGGTTACACCGCTTAAGGTTGCATCTATTTTGATCCCTGTAAGGATAGGTATTGTTGTACGAGAGGATATGGCTTTGGAAACGTGACCAATGGATTCAATTAAATGGTCTTTTAGGATGGTTAATTTCATGATTTCACTCCTGTGGTTCTTTTTTTCATTGCGTTAGCATAATCATTATATAATAACATTCTTTATTAGTAATAGCAGTAGGGGCTCTGGATATGTGGATATGTGGATGAACCTTATATAAATCAAGCCTATCCACATGTGAATAGATTGTGCATAGGCTTACCCAAAATTAAATGTTATCAAGAGGGGTTCTTGATGCGTTCTGTCAGATTATGAACGATCTTGTAAAGATCCTGATCTACTTTTAATTGTTGTGATATTTTATCATGGGCATGGATAACCGTTGTATGGTCACGGCCACCAAAATTATCTCCGATTTTCGGCAAAGAGAAGTCCGTCAGCTCACGTGCCAGGTACATCGCGACCTGTCTAGGAAATGCGACGGCTTTTGTTCGTTTACGGGCTTTGAAATCCTCTAGCTTTAAACCATAGAATTCTCCAACCCGCTGCTGAATATCCTGTATCGTGATTACCCGTGGTCGATTCGATGGAATAATATCTTTCAATGCTTCGGCTGTTAGATGCACACTAATATCCTGATTAATAAGGGATGAGTACGCAACAACTCGAATCAAAGCACCTTCAAGCTCACGAATATTCGTATCGATTTGGTTCGCGATATAGATCATCGCTTCATTCGGAATCTCCAGATTCTCTGCTTTCGCTTTCTTGCGGAGAATGGCGATGCGTGTTTCCAAATCAGGGGGCTGAATATCTGTAATTAATCCCCACTCAAATCTAGAGCGTAACCGATCTTCCAGGGTTGGAATTTCTTTGGGCGGCCGGTCACTAGAGATAATAATTTGTTTGCCTTCTTCATGAAGCGCGTTAAATGTATGGAAAAACTCCTCCTGCGTACCTTCTTTACCAGCGAGGAATTGAATATCATCAATCAAAAGTACATCGATCGTTCTATATTTATTACGAAATCCTTCACCGCGGTTATCACGAACCGCATTAATAAATTCATTCGTAAACTTTTCTGATGAAATATATAAAACACGTGCCCCAGGGTTATGTTCTAACACATAATGGCCAATGGCATGCATTAAATGGGTCTTACCTAAACCAACTCCTCCATAAAGAAAGAGGGGATTATAAGCTTTAGCTGGTGCCTCGGCAACAGCCAAGGATGCAGCATGAGCGAATCGATTGCCGGATCCGATAACGAACGTATCAAAGGTATACCTAGCATTCATCATATTGGTGAAATTTTCTTCACCTGTAACAATCGCAGGACCTTTAGGTGGGAAAACAGCTGGCTGAACCGCTGTAGACTGAGATTTCTGATCTTCCGTTTCAATGATAAATTTCACAGAAACTTGTTTACCCGTAAAGTCATAAATGGTTCCTTCAATAAGCTTGGTATAACGGCTTTCGAGCCATTCCTGGGCAAAATTGTTGGGCGCACAAATAACGACAGTTGAATCATTGAATACTGTCGCTTTGGTTGATTTAAGCCAAGTGTCGAAGCTTGGTTTACTGAGCTTAGTTTGAATAATCGTTAAAATTTGCTGCCATAAGTCCGTAGAATGGCCTTCCACAGTAATTCACTCCTTTGAAATCAAACATGTGGCATAAAGGCCAGTAAAGATATGTTCGGTTTATAAAGCTTTATTGTTAAATCTCGAAAATAAGCAATTCACTTTACACGATGGCTTAATCGAAATCTGTATATAGCTTACTCGGTTAACAACGAAAAGAACCTTATATGTCTGATGCGGTCAAGAAAGGACGATTTTTGTCGATTTTATCCACATTATTAAGGATCGGTTGAAATGACTTATTCTTGTAGAGGGAAAATTGTTCACAATGTTATCCACAGGTTGTTGATAAGTCGGAGGGTTAGTGGTGTCTATCCACAACAGAAACATTATCATCTTATCAAAAGATTACTTGTTAATCAACGGATTGTTTGATATTATCCACATTTACAACAAGTTGTGCATAGATTTTGTTCACAACACAAGATATTGTTGATATTATGTTAATTTTCGACAAGCTTCTCTGTTGGGGAGTAAAATTTTATACACAGGTTATTCTTTTTTTATTTTTTACTGAGGAAATGTCTTCTTCACCTGTACACTCAGGTAGGTTGACTTTCTGCTGTGGAAATGATTTAATGAGTAGTAGAAATTTTGTAGGATGGATATCCTCAGGTAGGGAGGTGCTATAGATGGGTCCGACGTTTAACCCGAATACGAGAAAGCGTAAGAAGAATCATGGTTTCCGTAAAAGAATGAGCACGAAGAACGGTCGTAAAGTTCTGCAAGCTCGTCGTCTTAAAGGAAGAAAAATTCTTAGCGCGTAAAAATGAGGCTCCGGAAGGGGCTTTTTTTTTTGCATTTTGAGGGATTGGTTTATATGGGGATAATTCTGTTAAAACTATATAAGCTAACTAATATTGTATTGAACTTAACTTAATCACGGAGTCATTTGTCTGGAGCGTACATAATTGTGGAAAAAGTATATAGATTAGCTAAAAGAGAAGACTTCAATAAGGTATATCGGTATGGGAAGTCGATGGCCAATCATCAATTCGTTCTATATTATTTGCCCCAACCTAAATTGGAACAGTTTCGTCTTGGCGTGTCTGTGAGTAAAAAGGTAGGCAATGCTGTCGTTCGAAACCGGCTCAGACGAATGATGAAGGAAATTATCCGTTTGAAAAAAGAGAATATGACGCCACACTATGACTACATCTTATTGGCTAGAAAACCAGTGGTTGAAATGGACTATGCCGAGATGGAGAAAAGTATCTGGCATGTGATTCGCAAGGCTTCTTTATTAAAAAGAAATGATGTCATTAAAAAGTAACGTAATATTTCCTTGCGGGCTGAAGATGTGTTATAGTTTATGATGGAAAAGATATTTAGGAGGATCTCATTTTGACTCGTCGAATTTATATGCTAGCTTCACTCTCTGCGTTGATCTTATTACTGTCCGGATGTAGTCCGTCAAGTGCAGCTATGGCACCTATTGATCCGAATACCGCAGGTTTTTTTGTTAAATATTTTGTGTACCCGCTTTCCAGAACGCTGGACTGGTTCGCTGATCATTTATGGGGTCAATACGGATTATCCATCTTGGTCGTTACCTTGATCATTCGTTTAATTATTTTGCCGCTTACACTTAAGCAGTACAAAAGTTCCAAACGGATGCAGGATCTACAGCCAGAGATGAAGAAGCTCAAAGAAAAGTATAAAGATGATGCGAAGAAACAGCAGGAAGAAACCATGAAGCTGTTTCAGCAAAATGGTGTGAATCCATTAGCAGGATGTTTCCCAATCATTGTTCAAATGCCAATTCTAATTGCTCTTTATCAAGCGATTATGCGTAATGATCACATCCGTGAACATACTTTCCTATGGATGAATCTTGGACAACCGGATCACCTGTACATTCTTCCACTGATTGCCGCGGCAACAACTTTCGTTCAACAAATGTTTATGTCTTCCCAAATGAATCAACAAATGAAAAGCTTATTATATATTTTCCCAGTTATGATTTTCGTGATGTCCATGAATTTCGCAGCTGCTCTTCCGCTTTACTGGATTTACGGTAACATTTTCACAATCATTCAGTCTTACTTTATTTATGGTTCTCCTGCATCGCAAAAGTCGGGGCAAAAAAATAAGGGTGGCCTGTCCAAATGAAAAAAATTGTGGTGACTGGAAAGACTATTGAGCTAGCGGTTAAATCCGGTTTATCTCAATGGCAAGTTTCCGAGGATCGTGTAAACATTCATATTTTGGAGCAACCCTCTCGAGGGTGGTTCGGATTTATTGGTACCAAAGAAGCTAAAGTAGAGCTTGAATTGATTCCAGATCCACTTGAGGAAGCCATTGCTTTCTTACAAGATATGTTCGCAGCGATGCAGATTTCCATCACCATAGATACGCGTAAAGATCGTGAAGGCTACATTTTGAATATGAGTGGCTCTGAATTAGGTATTCTGATCGGTAAAAGAGGACAAACACTGGATGCTTTGCAGTATTTGGTGAATATCGTTGCAAACCGGTATGCGAATTCTCATTTTCGTATTATCCTAGATGCGGAAAATTTCAGGGATAGACGTAAGAAGACATTGGAGGAGCTCGCAGTTAGGCTCGCCAATCGTGTAATTAAGTCCAAAAAAGAAGTGATTCTTGAACCCATGAATTCTCAGGAACGAAAGATTATTCATGCTGAGTTACAGGGACATCCAGTTGTAAAAACATACAGTAAAGGCGAAGAACCGAACCGTAGGGTGGTTATCGCTGTCAAATAAAGCTACCGCAATGACTTTGATCATGTCATTGCTTTTTCTTTAAGATGAGGTAAATTCGAGGTGTAAATATTATGTTAAATGATACGATTGCTGCTATTTCTACACCGCTTGGTGAGGGTGGGATAGCGGTTATTCGTGTGAGCGGAGACGAAGCTGTTCCACTCGTGGAACGTATTTTTCGCTCTAAAACGAAATTATCTGTTGCTGAGACGCATACGGTACATTATGGATTCATAATAGAACCTGCTTCTGCCCAAAAGGTAGAGGAGGTTCTAGTTACGTTAATGAAAGCTCCGCGTTCATTTACGATGGAAGATGTCGTGGAGGTCAGTTGTCACGGGGGCATTGTCTCTGTGAAGAAAGTGCTTGATCTATTGCTGCAGCAGGGAGTTCGGTTAGCTGAACCCGGTGAGTTCACGAAGCGAGCATTCTTGAATGGTCGGATTGATCTGACTCAGGCTGAAGCGGTGATCGATTTAATCCGGGCCAAATCGGATAGGGCTTTCAAGGTAGCTTTGAAGCAAGTTGAAGGAAATTTGTCAAAGCAAATCAAGCATTTACGGCATGTATTAGTGGAATTGATGGCTCACGTGGAAGTGAATATTGATTATCCGGAGCATGACGTAGAAGAAATGACGAACACTTTCATAAAGAGCAAGTGTGATACGGTAATGCTTGAAATTGACCGTCTTTTGATAACCGCGGAGCAAGGGAAGATATTGCGAGAAGGTATTGAAACGGCCATTGTAGGTAAGCCGAATGTCGGTAAATCATCGCTTCTCAACGAATTAGCGCAGGAGAATCGTGCAATTGTTACGGATATTCCAGGTACAACAAGGGATGTTATTGAGGAATTCGTGAATATTGGCGGTATTCCTTTAAAGCTGCTGGATACTGCGGGCATTAGGGAAACGTCAGATCTTGTCGAACAAATCGGAGTTGAGCGTTCGAAGACTGCTTTAGCTGAAGCAGATCTTATTTTGTTAGTGCTCAACAGTAATGAAGAGCTTGAATTCGACGAAATTGCGCTGATGAAACAATTAGCTGATAAGCAAACGATTGTTATTTTGAATAAGACGGATTTAGCTAGAAAGCTGAATGTCGAACAAGTACTAAGTTATTTTCCACAGGAACGTATTGTTGAGTTATCACTGATTGAGAATAAAGGTATTGAAGATTTGGAAAAAGCGATCGCGGCAATTTTCTTTGAGGGTAAACTAGAATCAAGCGATTTGACGTATGTTAGTAATGTTCGTCATATTTCGCTGTTGAAACAAGCTAAACGCTCGTTACAAGATGCACTTGATGCTAATGAACAATATGTTCCTATTGATATGATACAAATTGATATTCGAGCAGCTTGGGAGCAGCTTGGAGAGATTATTGGCGATTCAGTCGGAGAATCATTGATCGATCAAATATTTACACAATTTTGCTTAGGAAAATGAAAACGACAGCATTTGCGTTTTCATAAAAGAGGGAGGGACGTTTATTATGGGATATCATGCAGGTGATTATGATGTTATTGTCATCGGCGCCGGACACGCAGGTTGTGAATCTGCACTGGCCTCAGCACGCATGGGTTGTAATACGCTTTTATTAACGATTAATTTAGACATGGTCGCATTCATGCCTTGCAATCCATCTATTGGTGGTCCTGCGAAGGGCCACGTTGTTCGTGAAATTGACGCGCTTGGTGGCGAAATGGGTCGTAACATCGACAAAACGTTTATTCAAATGCGGATGTTGAATACAGGGAAAGGCCCCGCGGTACATGCGCTGCGCGCACAAGCGGACAAATTTGCGTATCAACATAAAATGAAAGAAACAATTGAAGCGACTCCAAACTTGACGTTACGTCAAGGTATGGCCGAAGAGCTCATTGTTGAAGGTGGCGTATGTAAGGGCGTTATCACTAAAACAGGCGCTGAATATTACTCTAAAGCAATTGTATTAACGACGGGGACTTATTTAAGAGGGAAAGTTATTATGGGCGAACTGATGTATGAGAGCGGACCAAATAATCAGCAGCCTTCTGTTAAATTATCGGAATCCTTGCGTAAACTCGGTTTTGATCTTGTTCGGTTCAAAACAGGGACACCGCCGCGCGTTCACAAGGATACAATTGATTTTAGCAAAACGGAAATTCAACCGGGTGATGATGAACCTAAATTTTTCTCATTTGAGACAAAAGCTGAGGTTGGTGGTAATGAGCAGCTGCCATGTTGGTTAACGTACACGTCTGAGGAAACGCACAACATTATTAATTCTAATTTACATCGTGCTCCGATGTTCTCGGGGGCTATTGAAGGAACAGGTCCAAGGTATTGCCCATCCATTGAGGATAAAATAGTTCGATTCGCTGATAAACCTAAGCATCAAATCTTTCTAGAGCCAGAGGGACGTAATACTTCGGAATATTATGTTCAAGGGTTATCAACAAGCATGCCGGAAGATGTACAATTGGGCATACTGCGTTCAATCCCTGGTTTAGAGAAAGTGGAAATGATGCGTACCGGTTATGCCATTGAATATGATGCGGTAGTTCCTACTCAGTTGAAACCTTCATTGGAGGCGAAATTGGTAAGTGGATTATTCACTGCTGGACAAATTAATGGAACATCGGGATACGAGGAAGCTGCTGGTCAAGGGATTATGGCTGGGATTAATGCGGCTCGTAAAGTTCAAGAGAAAGAAGCTATCATTCTGGATAGATCGGAAGGGTATATCGGCGTTTTAATTGATGATCTTGTAACGAAGGGTACGAATGAACCTTATCGTTTATTAACATCTCGCGCAGAGTATCGTTTGCTTCTTCGTCATGATAATGCTGATCTAAGACTAACACCAATTGGTCACGAAATTGGGCTAATTTCAGACGAACGATTCGCAGCATTTTTAAATAAGAAGGCTTTGATTGATCAAGAAATTGAACGTCTGACTAACGTTAAGGTGAAACCAGAACCTCATGTGCAGGAATTACTAGAAAGTCTGGAAAGTGTGCAGTTGAACAATTCTGTGCCAGCTATTTCGTTACTTCGTCGTCCTGAGATTGAATATAAGCATATTGAACAAATGACTCCTTCTCCACTTGAGCTTGACGATGAAATGAAAGAACAAGTAGGGATTCAAGTGAAATATGCTGGTTACATCGAAAAACAAAGCAATCAAGTTGAACGTTTGCGCAAGATGGAAAAGAAGAAGATTCCTGATGACATCGAGTATAGCGAAATACACGGAATTGCGACGGAAGCTAAGCAGAAGTTAGCTAAAATTCGACCGATATCTATTGGTCAAGCATCTCGTATCGGTGGCGTTACACCTTCGGATATTTCAATCCTGCTTGTTTATTTGGAACACTACAACAGAGTCATTGCGGCTAGAGGTTAATTCATGGATGATATTCAACAACAATTTGTTCAATTATTAGAAAAACAACAAATTACTCTTTCTACATTACAGCTTGATCAATTTGAGTTGTATTACAAGACTCTTGTTGAGTGGAACGAGAAAATGAATTTAACGGGTATTACAGAGAGAGATCAGGTTTACTTGAAACATTTCTATGATTCTCTTTCTGTTTCTTTTAATTATCATATAGGACAAGTATCATCCGTTGCTGATATTGGCTCTGGAGCTGGATTTCCGAGTATTCCTTTGAAAATTGCTTTTCCACATCTTAAAATTACGATCGTTGATTCTTTGAATAAACGCATCTTGTTTTTAAGAGAGTTAGTTACGCAACTTGGGCTTACGGATACCGAATGTGTTCATGGTAGAGCAGAAGACATTGCTAGATTACCTAAGTATCGGGATCAATTTGATTTGGTTACAGCTAGAGCTGTTGCACGATTGCAGGTTTTAAATGAATTTTGTCTTCCTTTTGTTAAGAAGGGTGGAACGTTCATTGCAATGAAAGGTTCAGAGATTGATGAGGAACTAAGTGAGGCTTCATTCAGTTTAGCAGAGTTAAGAGGGAAGGTAGTCAAGGTGAATCGTATGCAGCTACCGATTGAGGGATCGATCCGGCATTTTGTAGAGATTCATAAACTAGCATCGACTCCCGCTAAGTATCCTAGAAAAGCAGGTATCCCACTGAAAGAGCCTTTAGTCAAATTGTGAATTTGTTCCACGTGAAACATTTACATGGATTCGAGTGTCAAATAGAAGGAAATAGGGACTCTATGTTGAATTAATAATAGAGTGAATTTAACCCAATAGATAAGCAATTTTAAGAGATTGCACTTGTATTACTTCGACGTAATATTGGCAAAATGTTTTCGTTCGTTGAAAAGAAAGTATAAGTATAAGTATATATTTTTGCTTCGCATCAACCTTGACAAACGCATTCGTCCGTTAAGGACGAAGGTGTCGTTTATCCTTGTGTAGGACGAAGAGGTCGTCTATCTCTGGATCATTTTGGTCGCTTAAACTACGGGAAGAGTTGGTGGTAAGTTTTCCTATGAAAGAACAAATTTCAAAGCTATTTGGCCTATCAGATCGATCAACGACTGACGAGGTCAAGAACATATCGGTTAATAGTATTATTCCAAGTCCCTATCAGCCAAGGTTGTTGTTTGATGATGATCGAATTGATGAACTCATGCAAACAATTCGAACTCATGGCATCATTCAGCCCATCGTTGTCAGAGTTAAAAACAACACGTTCGAGTTAATTGCCGGTGAACGACGTTTAAGGGCTGTTAAAAAGTTGGGTCTCGATACAATCCCTGCGATTGTACGTGATTTCAATGATTCTCAAGCAGCATCTATTGCTCTTATTGAAAATCTTCAGCGCGAAGGACTTACCTCAATAGAAGAGGCTGCTGCTTACCAACAATTAATAGAGATGCATGATTTAACGCAGGAAAGCTTAGCGCAGCGTCTCGGTAAAAGCCAATCGACGATTGCAAATAAAATCCGGTTATTACATTTAAGCGAACCTGTTAAGATGGCATTAATGGAACGTAAAATTACGGAACGTCATGCCAGAGCATTGTTGGCGCTTGATCAAGAAGAACTGCAAGTTAAAGTGCTTGAAGAAATCATCGCCAAAGAGTTGAATGTAAAGCAAACAGAAATAAAAATTAATTTCTTGAAGGAAGCAACTAAAATCAAGAAATCTCGACGCGTCTCTTTTTCGAAAGATGTTCGGTTAGCTTTAAATACAATTCGTCAATCCGTTGAAATGGTTTCGAGTTCTGGTTTAAATATTAATACGTCTGAGCAAGATCATGATGATCATTACGAAATTATAATTAAGATTCCTAAACGATAATAAGGCATTTATTGCTACCTTAAACGGCGCAAGCCGTTTTTTTTGCATCTTATGGACATAAACTATCAAATATTGATAAGGTAACTCGCCCATAGATATGTTAAGATAGTAATACTGCTTTAGTATGGCATTTGGAACATAAGCGATTGAGGTGAAATGGTTTTGTCTAAAATAATTGCAATAACAAATCAGAAGGGTGGCGTCGGTAAGACGACAACTTCTGTGAATTTAGGTGCTTCCCTAGCATCATTAGGGAAAAGGGTGCTTCTCGTTGACATCGACCCACAAGGCAACACAACAAGTGGCATCGGTGTAAACAAAGCGGATGTTGTTAATTGTATCTATGATGTACTAATTAATGATGTTCACCCCAAAGATGCAACGGTTGAAACCAACGTTCCAAATCTCAAAATAGTACCTGCAACGATTCAGTTAGCAGGAGCTGAAATAGAACTTGTTCCGACGATTTCAAGGGAAGTACGATTAAAGAAATCCCTCCAGTTAGTGAAACATTTATATGATTACATCCTTATTGATTGTCCTCCGTCACTAGGCCTTCTAACCATTAACTCATTAACTGCTGCCGATTCTGTCATTATCCCAATTCAATGTGAATACTACGCGCTTGAAGGATTAAGCCAGCTGCTCAATACAGTTCGTTTAGTTCAAAAGCATCTCAATACAGGGCTTCAAATTGAAGGCGTTTTGTTGACTATGTTCGATGCAAGAACTAACCTTGGTATACAGGTTATTGAAGAAGTTAAGAAATACTTCCAAACGAAAGTATACCAAACGATTATTCCAAGAAATGTTCGCTTAAGTGAAGCACCCAGTCATGGACAATCCATTATTACGTATGATCCTAGATCAAAAGGCGCGGAAGTGTATTTAGAGCTTGCGAAGGAAGTGATCTCTGTATGACCAAAGGCCTTTCTAAAGGTTTAGGTAAGGGATTGGATGCTTTAATTACTTCTTTACATATCGATGATAGTGATAAAGTTATCCAAATTCCATTATCTCAATTGAGAGCAAACCCTTATCAACCTAGAAAGAATTTCAATGAAGATAGCATTAGAGAATTAGCTGATTCAATCAAAGAACACGGTGTTATTCAACCGATCATCGTTCGTAAAGTTCTTAAAGGTTTTGAGATTATCGCTGGTGAGCGGAGATTCCGTGCTTCTCAAGTATCAGGGATGCCGACGATACCGGCTGTTGAAAGAAACTTCTCGGATCAGCAAGTAATGGAAATCGCTTTGATTGAAAATGTACAGCGTGAAGATCTCAATGCGATGGAAATTGCTTTTGCTTATCAAGGTATCATTGATCAGTTTTCTCTCACGCAAGAAGAGCTTTCTGCAAAGGTTGGAAAGAGTAGATCGCATATTGCTAACTTTCTGAGATTGCTGCAACTGCCTGATTCCATTAAACAATATGTTTCACGTGGAACATTATCAATGGGACATGCTAGAGCTATTGTGGGTGTGAAGGACGATAAGGTGAAAAAAGAACTCGCAGAAACAACCATTAGTAAACAATGGAGTGTACGTGAGCTTGAAGAAGCTGTGAAAACGTTGGAAGAGACACCAGGGCAAGAAAAAGAAAGAAGTAAGCAAAAAGAAAAGAATAGAGATCCATACATTAATCAAGCTGAAGATCAGTTGAGAGATATTTACCGCACGACGGTGAAAATTAAAAATCAGCAGGATAAAGGTAAGATTGAACTTCTCTACTATTCCAAAGACGATTTAAACCGTCTACTAGAATTACTTCAAGGTAAAATTTCTTAAAATTAGATAGCATACCGATGGTTTTCTTTCGAACTGAAAGATCAAACTAAGGTATGCTATATTTATGAGTTGATGAGTAAGTTTACAACTTAACGTGCTTCGTACCAACCTTACAAACCAGCTCGACTTTAAGGACGGGTTGAACCGTATATCCATGTGAGAGAGGTGACAAAATGACGGGTGTTATGTATTTTGATCAAGCGGCATCTTCATGGCCAAAACCACCTGCTGTTATGGATGCCATGATGCAATGTATGCAGGAGTTCGCAGCAAATCCAGGCAGAGGCAGTCATCAGATGGCAGTGAAAGCCAGTAGAGTATTATTTGAGACACGGAAAAATACGGCGCGTTTATTCGGGATTAGAAATCCTAATGATATATCGTTTGCACTAAATACAACCCATGCACTGAATCAAGCGATCAAAGGCTTCGTAAAAGCTGGAGACCACGTAATATGCACCAATATCGAGCATAACTCCGTGCGTAGACCTCTTGAATATTTGAAGGCCTCGGCTCAGGTTGAACTTACGTATATTCCTAGCGATGAACAAGGTAATATTCGATTAGATGAATTGAAGAAAGCATTTCAACCCAATACAACACTGGTCGTTGTCAATCATAGTTCAAATCTGTTGGGGACAATTATGCCAGTAGGTGAAATGGGAGACATCTGCCGTAATCAAGGCGTTAGGCTGCTCGTAGACGCGGCTCAGAGTGCCGGTATACTGCCTATTGATGTAGTGAGTATGAATATTGATATGCTGGCATTTCCGGGCCACAAGGGGCTCTTGGGGCCTCAGGGAACAGGTGGTTTATACATTCATCCGGACCTTGATTTAGAGCCACTATTACACGGAGGCACAGGGAGTCAATCGGAGGCCATACACCAACCCACCGTGCGACCAGATCGTTATGAAGCTGGGACGCAAAATACAGTTGGAATTGCGGGACTAAATGAAGGTGTGAAATTTGTCTGGGCTGAAACTGTAGAAAAGATTCATGAGAAAGAGTGGCGCCAAACTCAACTCCTGATGGAAGGTTTGCTGGGAATTGAAGGAGTCACGGTTCTTGGGCCAACGCTTGGACAAAATAAAACAGGAATTGTTTCCTTTAATATCAACGATGCGGATTCATCGGAAGTGGCCTTTATCCTGGATCAATCCTTTCAGATAGCCGTTCGTTCAGGCTATCATTGTACACCACTTGCCCATGAAGCTGCGGGAACTTTAGCTAAAGGTGCAGTAAGAGCGAGTATTGGTTATTTCACAACGGATCATGAAGTCGAAGCCTTGATTGATGCTGTAAAAGAGATTCAAACGCAGTATGCGAAGTAGAAAGAGGGATAAATCATGGGGGAACTGTTTGGCCTTGATGCTGGGGTCATTGTATTAACTTGTTTCGCATTAATCGTTGTGCTATTTATTTTCATATTAATTGTATCCATTAAATTAGCTTCCTTGCGTAAACAATATTCACAAATGATGAACGGGTCACAAGCAGAGAATATGGAACAGCTCATTATTGATATGCAAAAAGGATTAAATGAGCAAAAGGCCGAATCAATAGCGACTTCAGCCAGGGTTGAAACAATTCAAAAAGCATTGATGAAGACGAAGTCAAAAATCGCGATCCATCGCTATAATGCCTTCAATGAAGGTGGAAGTGATTTAAGCTTTACTATTGCTATATTGGATGATTATCAAGATGGGGTCATTCTGACGGGTATACATAGTCGCGAGCAGATGTATTTGTATGCTAAGCCAATTCAGAATGCACAATCAAGCTATACGCTAAGCCCTGAAGAAAAAGAAGCGATTAATCAAACTTTAAAGCAGCCGTAGCATTAGGGGTATAAGATTGTGTGCGGCGCAAAGCAGAATGAAGAGCATCACCAATGATATTGGCCATATTCATGACTAAGCTAAGCCGCGTGTTCTGAAGGACGAAATACTCCATAAATCCACCGACATTTACAATTCCGGTAACATGGATGTCACCAACTGGGGGCAAATCTTTATTAACACCAGCGCCCGGTTTAAGAGGTCCATCTGCAACTTGAATGCAACCGACGCTAGATACTTGACCAAGGCAAGCATCGATGGCAACGATGAAGGGGTTTTGAAACTGGTTATGGACTTTATCCACGGTTTCAGCTAAATTCATGGCATGGACAGGCTCATCTAAAGTGCCGAAAAGATGGAGGTTGCGGAGGTTGGTTGTTCGATTCAAATGAGAGCCAACTAGTGGTCCTAAGGAATCTCCAGTAGAACGATCGGTTCCTACACATATGACAACGATAGGTTGATAGGTTGGTAGTTTGCTAAAGATGGTGTGTAAATGCTTTGAGAGAAGAAAAGGGGTATCAGCATCTGTATGTTGAATCTTCAGTGGTTCTAGAACCGTATTTTTCACTCCATCGAAACCAAATTGGAATTTCATCGTATCCCTCCAAATGTTACTATTTTTTTTACTAGTATATGGAGAGATAGGGACATTTATACGTAGAAGAGGGGGACTTTCCCTGAAACTTTCAATCATGTTGCTAGCGTTCGATTCTACTCAACAAGCACTGAGGGCAGAAATGCTGCTAGAGTATGCAGATATCGAGATCGACATACGACCAACTCCGAAAGAAATCACCGCGGGCTGCGCACTGTCTATTGAATTCCCCGGAGAGAATTTAGAACAAGTAAGAGACATCATTCATTCTGAAAATGTGGAAATAAGAGGCATCTATTTTAAAAATGAGGATAAATATGTTACGATGGAATGAAATTAAGGGGGGCTGCAGATGGCCTTTGTAACTAAGTTTTTTGCAGATTTAGGTCAATGGATACACGAACATATAACTAAACCGGAAATGATAGCCTCGATATTTTGGATTATCGTTAAAATTATATTAATCTATGTAGTAGCTAAAATTTGTATAAAAATCGCTGATAAAACAATCGCTCATATGATTTCAGCCAGAGACAAGTCTCCGTTGAAATTTGATAGAAGAAGAACGAACACAATAGGAAGTCTCATACATAATCTAATAGCTTACACGATCAATCTTATATGCATTATGCTGATACTAGGGCAAGTTGGGCTGAATATAGGCCCTTTACTTGCTGGTGCAGGTGTACTCGGGCTAGCGATTGGTTTCGGAGCACAGAGTTTGGTGAAGGATGTAATAACAGGGTTCTTCATCATCTTTGAGGATCAATTCGGAGTGGGGGATGTCATTCAAATTGATCAATTCAAAGGTACAGTGGAAGAAATCGGGATTAGAGTGACCCGGATCAAGAGTTGGACAGGTGAAGTGCATATTATTCCGAATGGAAATATCAAACAAGTAACCAATTTTTCTACCTATAATTCACTTGCTGTAGTTGATGTAACGATTCCTCTTCATTTGGATATTGATAAAGCGACAGAAATCCTCAAGGAAACGGTGAAGCAAGTTCAGCTGCTTACCGATGATATTGTGAAAGAACCTGAGGTGCTTGGTGTTCAGATGGTAGGTACGACGGATTTGAAAATTCGTATTATCGCGGAGTGTAAGCCGACAAGACAATTTAATGTCACTAGACTTTTGAATATCGAAATTAAGAAGCAGCTCAATATCACCCAAATAGAAGTGCTATAACCCAAGAAAATAATGTCCGTAAATTCAAAAAAGGCGGTGGCAGACGAATGGAGAAGAAGCAGTATCAACTTGGCGATATTGTGCAAATGAAAAAGCCCCATCCGTGTGGCACCAATGAAATGGAAATCATTCGGATGGGTATGGATATTCGGATCAAATGTGTAGGCTGTAAACACAGTGTATTAGTGCCGAGAACGAAGTTCGAAAGTAAGCTAAAAAAAGTACTCCGATCGAATATAGAGATACAAGAAGAGTCCTCTTAATGGGTTCAGGAAAAACACTTGCGAGAGCCTGACTTTTTTGATACAATAAGTCCTGTTCTCGCTTTTCATGGAAAGGTACCCAAGTGGTCCAAGGGGGCTGACTCGAAATCAGTTAGGCGTCGCGAGGCGTGCGTGGGTTCGACTCCCACTCTTTCCGTACTCTAGTGGAACCAACAGCGTGAAACAAATTAAGAGCCTTTTACGTCTATGAAGACGTAGGGGGCTCTTTTGCTTTGGCAGTTAGGGGATAAAAGGCAAGGAAAGGAAGCAAAATAACCCCATATCTAGGCATAGGTAAAATGAAGGAGGTAGACCGTTATGAGAATTTGGTTAATGATGCTTCTGGTGCTAGCTGTGGTCATCACAGGGTGCTCCAAGAAGAACGAGGGGGGCACAGCAAGTCCTACTGCTGGTGGGACTGTACAGCCTTCTCCAGGGGCTTCTGCGACGCCTGGCGGGACAAGCGGTCCAACTGGTGGAACAGCTGCAACTGCGACACCAAAGGCCGGAGACAATGCGACGAAGGATGAGCCGCTTCCTAAGATAACGAAGGAACAGGCCGATAAAATAAGTATGACAGGCACTTACGATGACATGGTGAAGCTGACAGGATCCAAAGGTAAGTTGATTAAAGAAGAGAATGGAAAGAAAACGTATGACTTTGAGATATCCAATCAACCTGGTTATTATGTACAGCTTGTTTTCTTTGCGGATGGTAAGATATCGGAGAAGCGAGTTTATCAGAAATAACGAAGAAGGCCGCACACCCAACTGGGTTGTGTGGCCTTTTTGCTCATAGGGTAGAAGTGGTTGTATTTGTGCCTTTATCGAAAATTTTCTCACCATTGCCTGAACCCACATTGCCAAAGAGGATGGTTTCTCGGCAATTGGTATCCGTGATCCGGATCGGTGCTTTGGTACAGGTGTTTAGGCTATTACCTATTAACTGATTGCTATCTGAGTACGAACCGCTTTCTTTGCCTTCAGCAGCTAGTAAAATGCCTTCTGCTTTACAACTACGAATAGAATTCTGACGAATCTGATTATCATAAGCATTAATGAGGACAATCCCGTTATTACCTATAGCTTGGAGCTGGTTATTGGATATGATATTGCGATGAGGTCGTTTTAGTTGGGTGTCCGCTTGTCCCGCTAACAGAATACCAATATCGTCGATATCATTTAGAATATTAGCAGTAATCATATTGGAGATGCAGTGACCCTTGAGACGGATGCCATAGGTATACCCTTTATTTCCGCTTGAATTTATAAAATTCTCAATAATGTTATCGGAGAGGGTATTAAACTGACATGGCTCTTCTCTGGGACCGGATATAAGGTCAATCCCAGACTGATAGCACTTCTGCATGCGATTTCTCGCGATGACAGAATGACTGCTGCCATTGGTAAAAGTGATACACGTTTGAAACAGCATGTTGAATTGATTTTGCACAAAATGATGATTCTTAACATTACTACACCAGATGCCATAACCTTGGGAATCGTAATCCAGCGTTCCGATGATGTTATCGAAAGTACAGTTTTCCACAACGACTCGGTTAGAGTCAACGGATTTGATGCCATTATCGATCATTGAAAAGGTGCAGTCTGTGATGGTAATGTCGGTAGCTTGGTCGAGCGCAATTCCGCATTCAATGCGTGGTACCGAGGCATTCCCGAAAGATCCAATTCCTTGGAAGGACAACCCCTGGATATGTACATGTTGAACCGCGGATAAGTTAAGGAGACCGAATTTATGGGTGGATGACCGAAGGATACTGCTGCTGCCGGCCCCTATTAAGGTAATGTTCGCACTCACGCGCAAGGGAATCTTGAGAAAGTACATGCCTGGCGGGATGTAAACTATGCCACCTGATAGAGCAGCTGTGTCGATTGCGCTTTGGATGTAAGGAGCATCGTCTTCATCATAGCGTCGGTTACCGCGGGCTCCGAAATCTTTGACATTGTAAATAAGTGTGGAAGGAGATGCTGCTTGAGCAGTTGAGCTATTTGTGAAGATGTCTCCTGCTACAAAAGCTAAACCTGCGGCGCCAATTGAAGAGAGCAGTTTTCTACGGCTAAAAGAGGCTGTAGATTGGGGCGGAGGGTTTAGATCAGAAGATGATACTTCACGCTGTCTATCTTTATTTTCGTTCAAAAAATTTCACCTCATTAAAGGATTGGTAGATATAGTAAATTATAAGATAAAGCGAACAGAACGGGAAGAGCAGAAGTATCATTGAAACAGAGTTAATACTTTGTTAATAATTCATTTAGATGGATTCAATAAGCCTATATTAAAATAAATAGTAAGGAAACGTTTCCCCTAAATCGTATTAAAGGAGAACCAAGATGAAACTTAGCAAAAAAGTAATTACTGTACTTTCATTTACGATTGGAGCCTGTCTATTCGTATCTACTGCTTTTGCCGATACGCTGCTTGGATCTGGATATGACCGGCTGAAAGATTCAGCAAAAAACACTGCTGCACTCATGGAAAAGGATTTGAACAACTATACGGTCGAGGCGTTGTATACGTTGAAGGATAATAATCAAACCTTGCTTCAAGCTTCAATGATCAAGAAAATGGATACGGCAAAACAAACATCTGAAGACAATACGGTGACTAAAAAAGCAAATGGCGAAACCACCTCCAATTATACGTATTCCGACAATAAGCTTTCAGTTAGGAAAAGCGGCATGGAGGATACCTATTACGTCACGGAATATCCGGCTAATGTGAACAGGAAAGGACCAGCACAGTTCGACAACCCGTTTAAAGAGAAGGGAGCAGCGGAGATCGAAAAGATTGTTGACGCTGTGGTTGGCTCTCTGAAAGATTATGTGCAGGTAGAGGAAGGGAATGACGGCGGAAAAGTATATGCGGGGAGCTTGTCCGAGACACAAGTGCCGGCCGTCGTAAATGCTGTCTCCTCCTTTGGTATCAAGCAGATGCTTAACGATGAGAGGGATTTACCGGAAATAGAGAGCGATATTTTTGTGAAAAAGGTTGTGGGTACGGCCGTTGAAAATAAAGCAGGCTATCTGGAAAATGTGACGGGTGATATTACCCTGTCGGGAAAAGATAAAAATGGTGTTCAGCATGACTTAAACCTCAATGTCATTGTAAAGCTTTCTGAGATTGGCAATACGAAGATTGCTATGCCTGACCTAACAGGCGCGAACGTTGAGAAGGTCAGCTATTCGGGCGGATTCAGCAGCAAATATGTGGGAACATATAAAAATGATATCATTATGGACAAAGACGGCAAGTTTGTGAAGATTGGCGAGAGAACGGTTGAAATCACAAGCATAGACGGCGATAAAGTGACAGGAAAGTATTCAGAGACTGTTTATCCTGGTTTTGAGAGCGAGTATCCAAACAAGGATGCATTTGACTTTGCATACAATCCGGTGTCATCCACAACTTTTACTTACACAGATGCGAAGGGTGAACAGAAAAATGGAATGATTCATCCGAACTCCGCTGGCAAGGTTTATTTTGAAATGGGTATAGAGGTCATTGATAAAAACTCGTACAAATCTAGCTCGAAACCATATTACGATGGAGAATTTAGACGCATATTTGAATAGAAAATGGGGTTCAGGAGGCTGCAAATGGCGGCTTCTTGAACATTTTTTGGGGAGATGATGAATTGACAGTCAAGGCAATTGAAATAAACGACTTAACCAAGTCATTTAAGAATGGCCGGGGGATTAGCGAGTTAAACTTAGAAGTAGATCAAAGCGATATATTCGGTTTTCTAGGACCAAATGGCGCTGGGAAGACAACAGCCATGAAGATGATGACCGGGCTCACGAAACCGGATCGTGGTGATGTGAAGATTTTCGGCGCCAGCATTTTAGAAGATTACGTCAATGCCATGAAGCATGTAGGCTGTATGATTGAAACAGCGGAATCGTATCCATATTTAACAGCAAATGAAAACCTGAAACTGTTCGCCAGGTTTTACCCGCAGATTGATCAGCGAAGAATTGATGAATGTCTTGAAATCACAGGCATGTTGAAATATAAAAATGAAAAATCACAGAAATTTTCACTCGGGATGAAACAAAGGCTGGGGATAGCGGCTGCGATTCTGTCCAAACCAAAGCTTTTAATTTTGGACGAGCCTTTAAACGGACTTGATGTCGAGGGGATGCTGGAAATGAGAAAATTGATCAAACAGCTTTCCCAGGAGGGCACGACTTTCTTTATTTCCAGCCACTTGATTCACGATGTGGAATTAACGTGCACAAGAATCGGGATTATTTACGGAGGCAAGCTTGTCAACGTCGAATATACCCAGAATATTCTTTCTTACTATTCTTCGCTTGAAAATTATTTTGTAAGTGAGGTGGACAGGAATGGCAGGGTTTAAAGCTGCATTTATAAATGAATCCGTGAAGCTGCTGAAAAAGAAAAAAATGCTTGCAGCCGTGATTTTGTCCATTCTTGCCGTTGTGATCGGGCAAATTGCCGTAACGACGATTAAGCATGGCCTTGGATTAAGGGTTGTTGGGAGTGTGGAATTTCCCATAGTGGTGCTAACGTTTATTACTTATACGCTTTTACCGTTGTTTGCCATTTTTGTAGCGATCGATATGTTTAACGGTGAATCCTCGTCGAATACTATGAAAATAACGCTCTTAAGGCCGGTCTCCAGATTTGGTGTGTTTAGTGCGAAGGTTTTAAATTTGGCCTTATTTATTGTTGGGAACCTTTTGTTTGTTATGCTTCTTTCTTTGCTTGTTGGATTCATATTTAATCCGGCCTCTGCCAGCTACATGGGCATCGTAAAGGTGATTTTATCATATGGCTTAACTTTTCTTCCCGTATTTGTGTTTGCACTTATCGTCGTCCTGTTGTCCAATGTGATCCAGGGAGGACTAGCAGTATTTTTCCTCTCTATTCTAGTGTTTATCGGTTTTAATTTTATGGGTATTGTGTTCTCATCCTATTCGAGTTTTTTTATTACGTCGATGTTTGATTGGTACACCCTCTGGATTTCTGAATCGATCAATGTGTTTAAAATATTCCGACAGATCTTAATCATGTCAGGCTGTGGTATCATGTTATTTACTACGGGGTATTACTTGTTTGACAGGAAGGATATATAGAAAGGAATATACATGCACTTAACCAAACGTTTTTTCACGATGAATGCGCTGGCTGTACTGGTCTCCATTGGTTTGACGTTCCTGGCTGTCATTATTTTTGTTGCTGCTTATACGAAAGTTTTTGGCCGCGAAGCCGGTATAAAGGAGTTTCAAAAAGTCTTCGAAGTCAGGGCAGCGATCAGCGAAATCAAAAGAGAAGCACTGACCTTTAAGTTCGAGCAGCACTTGGATCATAACTATCAACAAAAGCTCTTTGATCGAGTTAACGCTTTGGATGCCAGTGCGATCATTTTAATAAATAGAGAAGTTTTGTTTGCTACACATAATTTTAATAAGATCGATATCGAGAAAAGCCTAATGCTGTCTGGCGATTCGTCTCATCGAGATGAGATTGAGCTTGAGGGCAAAACTTATATGTTTACCCGAGCGGATTACAAACTTCCTTCAGGGGATATGGGCATTTTGCTGCTGCTTGTGCCAATCAAGGTGAAAACAAGTTTTTATGTGCTGCTTGGCATTTTTACAGTCAGCTTTTTCACTGTGGTATTTTTGCTAATGAATTTTTGGATTTCGTATAAGTTTTCACGCGGAATTATTTTACCGATTTCCAGGTTAAAGGACGCCGCTATTAAAATCAGGGAAGGGGATTTAAGCTGCGAGATTTCCGAAGAGGGCGAAGGCGAAATTCAGGAATTAAGCAGAACCTTGGAGTTAATGCGGATCAAGCTAAAGGAGTCTGTCTATTTGCAGCAAAAATTTGATGATAACAGGAAGTTTTTAGTTTCAAGCATTTCACATGACTTAAAGACGCCTGTTACTTCCATTAAAGGTTATATTGAAGGGATTATAGATGGGGTAGCCAAGACGCCTGAGAAACTTGAGGAGTACCTTGAAACTGCACGATCCAAAGCTATTTTGGTGAACGCTATGATCGATGATCTTCTTTTATATTCCAAGCTTGATTTGAATCAGCTTCCTTATCATTTTGAGAAAAGCGATTTGACGAGCTATTTCGAGGATTGCGTCGCGGATCATAAATATGAGTGTGAAAAGGCTAACCTTTCATTAGAGTTAATAAACGAATTAAAGGAGCCTGTCAAAGTATTAATCGATCGTGAAAGATTAAAGAGGGTCATACAGAACATTCTTGATAATGCTGTGATGTATGCAGGTAAGACAAATGGAAAGATTGCCATATTACTCAGGGAAACACGAACGTCTGCTATTATAGAAATTAGGGACAACGGCAATGGAATACCCGAGAACAAACTCCCCTTCATATTTGACCGATTTTATCAGGTAGACCCTTCAAGAAAAAGCGGCAGCGGACTAGGACTTGCTATCGCAAAGCAAATTATAGAAGGGCAAGAAGGGAAAATATGGGCAAAAAGCGTTGTGGGAGAGGGGACACGCATAATGATATCTCTGAAGAAGTTCTAACATGTTTGGAGGTTATGATGAAAAAAATTCTGATTGTTGAGGACGACCAAAGTATTGCCAATTTGCAAAAGGATTACCTTGAGTTGAGCGGTTATTCGGTTAAGACGGTGAACAGCGGATCAGCGGGTTTGAGAGCTCTAAAGGAGGAAGATTTTGAGCTCATTATATTAGATATCATGCTGCCGGATATAGACGGGTTTGAAGTTTTGAGAACAGTGCGTGAGCAGGATGATATTCCTGTGCTTCTGGTATCAGCTAGAGCAGAGGAAATCTATAAGATTAATGGTTTAGGACTCGGCGCGGACGATTATATTACAAAGCCGTTCAGCTCGGGTGAACTGGTAGCCAGGGTTGGTGCCCATCTGAAAAAATTTGAGCGTATGAAAGAGCGGTTTGGAAATGGGAATGAGGGAAGCAGGATTCAGGTCAGAGGTCTTGAGGTTCAAAAAGATGCCAGGAGAGTTTTTGTGAACGGGAATGAAGTCATTTTGGCGCAAAAGGAATTTGACCTGCTTCTGTTTCTTTTGCAGCATGCCAATCGGGTGTTTGGTAAAGAAGAACTTTTTGAGAGAATCTGGGGGATGGATGCGATGAGCGACACCTCTACCGTAACGGTTCATATTGCCAGAATCAGAGAGAAAATTGAGGAAATCCCATCTAAACCCCAGTATATAGGAACAGTTTGGGGATCAGGGTACAGGTTTATAGTTTGATCATTTCAATTGAAAAGAGTTGGCCCTAAGTAGGTAAACTACATAAGGGCCAGCTATTCATTCCAATCGCTAATGATTCCTATCCCGCCGCCTGTAGCTTACAGAGAAACGGTCAATGATATACCCAACCAGGGCCCATGAGGCGATCGTTAACGCATAAATGATAAGCATTCGAAACATGGAAATTTCATAGATGTTCGTAAATGTTGATGCAAACCATGCTGGTATACTGAGAGCGTAGAACAGCATATAGAAGGCATCATGATCATGAAATAAATAATGAACCAAGCACAAGGCAGCACCTAGGAAGGTGAACAGCCATGTAAACGTGGTAATTCTCATTGGTCATTCTCCTACTCATGGTGAACTTATTTTAGCGTTATTTTTTTTCGATGCCATTTTCGATTGTGGTTACTATTTTCCGGGAAAGTGTCACCTTTTTTCAACGTAACGGTTTTAGGATTCTTGATGCCCATGTGAAAAGCATTTTCACCGATTTCCATATACTCGCCGTCGTTAGGAACATGATCGCCAGCATTGAATTCTGTCCATTCACCCACGATGATCACCTCTTCTTAAGAATAACAATCATGTTTAGATTACCCCTTTGCAGGGGAAGCATGTATGAATCCCATTACCAGCTTCCTCCTCACAGTTTGTTAGAGAAAAACTTGTAATCTGTCGCTCAATTTGCTATAGTATTCAGGTGCGAGTTTTGAATAAGAATCCTCGCTCCTTGCTCCTTCGCTTGTCTGACAAGCTTAAAGAGGAGCCGCTTAGTCCAAAAGGAGGTGAAATACATGCGCAAATATGAACTGATGTACATCATTCGTACAGACGTTGAACAAGAAGTTGTTCAATCTACGGTAGAAAAGTTCCAAGGCATCATCACGAACGGTGGGGGAGAAATCTCCAAACATGACCTGATGGGCAAACGCCGTCTTGCGTATGAGATCAAGAAGTTCCGTGACGGGCACTATGTGCTGGTACACTTCAACGCAGAACCTGCTGTTGTAACTGAACTTGATCGCGTACTTAAGATTTCGGACGAAGTTATTCGTCACTTAATCGTAAACGACGTAGCTTAAATGCATGCCAGTATTTTCGTCAGGAGGGTTGTTCCATGTTGAACCGTGTTATTCTTATCGGTCGATTGACCAAAGATCCAGAACTTCGATATACGCCAGCTGGCGTAGCTGTTACACAATTTACACTTGCAGTAGACCGCCCTTTCACGAACTCACAGTCGAAAGAACGGGAAGCGGACTTTATCAATATCGTCACGTGGAGGCAGCTTGCTG
Source organism: Paenibacillus sp. V4I9 (assembly GCF_030817295.1). Taxonomy (NCBI): domain Bacteria; kingdom Bacillati; phylum Bacillota; class Bacilli; order Caryophanales; family Paenibacillaceae; genus Paenibacillus; species Paenibacillus sp. V4I9. The sequence goes on along the minus strand of NZ_JAUSZE010000001.1, from coordinate 7,409,409 downwards.
AAACATGCGCGAACTATTTGCGTAAAGGTCGTTTAACAGCAGTGGAAGGACGTATTCAGGTACGGAATTACGACAACAATGAGGGCAAGCGCGTTTATGTGACCGAAGTTATTGCCGATAATGTACGTTTCCTTGAATCCAGCAACAGCGGCGGTAATCGCGAAGAAGGCGGATCATCTAACGCAAACGCAAGCTACGGCGGCGGAAGCGGCAGTGGCAATCGTGGCGGTGGATCGCGCGAGCAGCAGGATCCTTTCATAGATGACGGAAAACCGATCGATATTTCCGATGATGACTTGCCATTCTAAAGTAGAAAGGACTGAACAAACTAATGGCTTTCCAAAAAAGAGATAACAACAGTGAAGATCGCGGCGACCGCAAATTTGCTCCTCGTGGTAAAGGCGGTAAAGGTAAACGTCGTAAGGTTTGTTACTTCACAGTAAACAAAATCAAGCACATTGACTATAAAGATATTGAAACTCTTAAAAAGTTCATCAGTGAGCGCGGGAAGATTCTTCCTAGACGTGTAACTGGTACTTCCGCTAAGTACCAACGTGCATTGACGATCGCTATCAAGCGCTCCCGTACAATCGCATTGTTGCCTTACACAACGGAATAGGGTTAAACCAAGAAGGCAGCTGTATCTAACGGCTGTCTTTTTTGTATGCCAAGAAGCAAACTACGAGGGGAGAAACCGATCGTGAAAATCCATAAAAAGCAGGCGGAACACTACATATGGGGCGAAAGTTGCGACGGTTGGTATCTGGAGCGGGACGCAGATAGGACAATAATCCAAGAGCGAATGCCGGCAGGCGCGAGTGAAGTCAAGCATGTGCATGAAAAGGCGAAGCAGTTTTTCTTCATTTTAAGTGGAGAAGCTAAGATGTGGATCGATGGTAAGGTCATCACCCTGAAGTCGCAGGAAGGTTGTACAATCTTACCTGGTATTCCGCACCAAATTCATAACGAGTCCTTGGAAGATGTCGAATTTCTAGTGATTTCAACACCATCAACGCAAGGGGATCGAACAGCTCTGTAGAGGCTTTCTTTTCTTGTGCCTATTTGTGGTATAATTGAGACAATAGTCATTGCTGAATGAGGAGAGATGGCGGTTGCTGAATAGGGAAAAGGATGTTGACCTAGCCAGACGGGCCAAAGTCATTGAGTGGCTCAAGACAGAAGTCGTAGATCATGTAGCACATCTGCTCAAAGGCATATGGGAAGGCAGCCATGTGAAAATTGTAGATGGATTAGCCAGCTTAATTTCGAGCGGTTACATCTTAGGCAGAAGACTAGGCATTTCATTTCACAGTTTAGACGAAGCTATTGTAGAGAAAATGAAGAAGCACCGCCAAGAGGGCCATCAACTTGAGGACTGGTACGGCGACATTTCATCGCTAGAAGAACATTTACGTAAGAGGTGAGCCCGGTTGGGGAAACGAAGTTGGCAAAGCATCATATGGAGCGCAGTGACGATCGTCTCATTGCTATCTCTAATGACGCCTTTTATTATTTTCACATTTAGTTTTCTCATGATTCCAGTTCTAATGTTATATGTAAAATCAAGCACAAGGCGTTTCGTCATTAGCTATGTGCTCAGCTTGCTCGTTGTTTATATACTTACCCAATGGCAAGGGATATTCCTTATGTCGGTTTCTCTATTCTTTTTACCGCCTGTACTGGTCATGGGTAACTTATATAAACGTAAAGCAGCGGCAAGATCTGTGTTAACGGCAGGGATTATCACGATTCTGGCAGAGTCTCTGGTGAGTCTTGTTATCGGGTATGCGCTCGGATTTGATCCGGTTGCGAAGTTCAAACAGTTCATGATGGAAAGTATAGCGAGTATGCCTCCAGGAATTCGTGATATTTTGCCGAAAGATCAGGATTGGTATGTCAATTTCATCGTGCAAGTGATTCCTTTATATTTAATTTTCGTAGCCCTATTCTACACATTTGTGTCTCACGGCATTAGCCGCTGGCTGCTCAACAAAACAGGAGAAGGGATTCCAGGATTGCGCCCGATGAGGGAGTGGATGCTGCAGAAATCGCTTGTCTGGATCTATTTAGTTGTATTTGTTTTAGATTTATTCGTTAATCCGGCTTCAATTTCGCTTATCTCTACGTTATTAATGAATGCGATGCCGCTGCTTATGCTAGCCTTTGCAATTCAGGCGATTTGCTTTCTATTCTTTGTTGCACATGCGAACAAGTGGAAGCCTATTTTGCCAATCGTGGCGATTGTATTAGTTTGCTTCATGCCTCCTTTATTTATCGTATACAGCTTATTAGGGGTATTTGATGTTGCGTTTCCAATCCGAGAACGGTTCAAGAAAAATATATAGGATTAGGAGCTAGTTCGAATGCCGAAGTTCCTTTTAAAGCGGTGGCACGGTCAACATATCGTGTGGATTTTCGTCCTACTCATCATTTTGACAGCCATTATTTATATGTTCAAATGGTGGCTGGGCCTTACAGCCTTTCTAGTCTGCGGTGTATTGGCTTACTTTACGCTACAAGCAGAAACAGCTTTTCGTAGAGAGTTAAATACGTACGTCGGAACGATTACACATCGGGTGAAAAAAGCAGGCAATGAAGTGATGAGTGGCCTTCCCATCGGAATTATTTTATATAATGAAGAGAAGCGCATCGAGTGGCACAACCCTTTTGTGGCAAAAATGCTTGAGAAGGATTCGGTCATTGGCGAGTCGCTATTTGAATACTTCCCTGATTTGAAAAACAAAAAGGACAAAAACGACAAAAGTGACAAGCTGGAGCTGTCCATTGGAAAGTTTATTTATCAAGTATGGATTCGGCCAGAGGAGCGGCTTCTTTATTTCCGTGAAATAACGGAGCAAGCGAATTTGGCGAAGAAGTATGAAGATGAGAAAACGGCGATCGGCATCGTAATGATGGATAATCTAGAAGAGTCGACGCAAGGTCTCGATGATCAGACGCGCAGTATTATGCTGGCTAAAGTGACTGGCGAGATTACGGAATGGGCTCAGAAGTACCAGCTTTATTTGCGCCGGACGTCGTCAGATCGTTTCCTCATTCTGATGGATCAAAAGGCTTTGCGCCAATTGGAACAAACACGGTTTGAAATCCTGGACGAAGTGCGGGATTTGACGATTGAAAATAAGCTTCCATTGACACTTAGTATTGGGATCGCTTCAGGAGCTGAGCAGCTCATGGAACTTGGTCAAATGGCACAGATGGGACTAGACATGTCACTCGGCCGCGGCGGCGATCAGGTAACGGTCAAAGTCGGGCAGCGACTTTCCTTCTATGGCGGAAGGACGAATGCGGTTGAGAAGCGTACGCGGGTTCGAGCTAGGGTCATTTCTCACGCCTTGCGTGATCTAATGAAGGATAGCGATAAAGTGATCATCATGGGTCATAAGTTCCCCGATATGGACTCCGTTGGTGCAGCGATTGGTGTCTTGAAGGCAGTACAGGTTGTCGGCAAGGAAGGCTACATTGTACTGGAGGGTGTTAATCCCTCTATTCAGAAGGTGATGGAGACGATTGCTGCCGATGAGCGGCTGCATCGTTGGTTCATTACGCCGGAGCAGGCGATGCAGATTACGACACAGCGCTCGCTGGCAGTTGTTGTGGATACACATAAGGCGTCCATGGTGGCTGAACCTAAGCTGATTCAGCTGACGCATAGGGTCGTGGTGGTCGATCACCATCGCCGTAGTGAGGAGTTCATCCATGATGCGACGCTCGTCTATATGGAGCCTTATGCGTCCTCAACGTGTGAACTTGTGACGGAGCTTCTTCAATATATCAATGAAAAGCTAACCATGGAAGTGTTGGAAGCAACGATGCTGCTGGCTGGGATTGTGGTTGATACGAAGAGTTTCAGCCTCCGTACAGGGGCAAGAACCTTCGAAGCGGCATCCTATTTGCGCCGTAATGGTGCAGATTCCTCCTTAATCCAGCGATTGCTGAAGGAAGATCTCGATTCGTATATCGAAAGAGCAGAAGTTATTAAACATACAGAAACGATCTACGAGCATGTTGCTTTGGCAGTTGCTGAGCCAAATCGCAAATATTCTCAGTTGATGATTGCGCAAGTAGCTGATACATTGTTGAATATGACGAATATTATGGCATCCTTTGTCATCGCCGAACGACCGGACGGATTGATCGGAATCAGCGCAAGATCGCTGGGACAGATGAACGTTCAGATCGTAATGGAGCGTCTGGGCGGAGGCGGGCATTTAACGAATGCAGCTACGCAGATAGATGGCACTTTAGAGGAAGCAACGAAACGATTGAAGAAAGTACTTGAGGAAATGCAGGAAGAGGAGGGACTTTTCGAATGAAAGTCATTTTGCTAAAAGACGTAAAAGGCCAAGGTAAGAAGGGCGAAGTGAAAGAAGTATCTGAGGGCTACGCACAGAATTTCCTAATCGCGCAGGGACTTGCTGCTCCAGCTACACAAGGAACCGTTAAGGTGCTTGATAATCAGAAAAAGGCAGAACAGCGCCGCAAGGATCAAGAGAAAGCCGATGCTCAGGCACTCGGTGAGAAGCTCGGTGAAATGACCGTTCAAATCAAGGCGAAAGCCGGTGAAGGCGGACGTCTATTCGGAGCCATCCCTAGCAAGCAAATCGCAGAGATTCTAGAGAAGCAATATAAAATCGTAATCGATAAGCGCAAAATCGTGCTGGAAGATCCAATTCGTACGCTTGGTGTGACGAAGGTTGCTGTGAAACTGCACAGTGAAGTAACGGCTAGCTTGAACGTACATGTGACGGAGGAGAAGTAAGAAGTGGAGTGACGGAACGTGGGTAGTGGCGTTTCGGAGCAAGAGAAAACAGCGTAAATGGAGAAAGAACATGGATAAAGGTAAGAGTCCCTTGGAGGGGCTCTTATCTATTGTGAGGTAATACCGCGGTTGTTGGATTAATGAGATAATTCCCGTAGTTTGCTGCGGGGAAATTTATTAGATGTCTGTAGAGATGTTTAAGAGTTTTGTGAGCGTAAGAGAGTAAAGAGTAAAGAGTAAAGAGTAAACCTCTAAAGCCTTCTAAATTGTTTGAAGTGCTTTGAATGATATTTGAACATGAACCAATTCAGTCCGAAGTGTGGATGATAGAAAATGATTAAAGAGTTTCTCATCTTTTGTGATGCAAGGCTAGTAAACTACTAACGAAAAGAAAGGCGGGTACAGCAGCATGAGCGGAGATAATATGTTTATGGATCGTGTACCCCCACAAAATATAGAAGCCGAGCAAGCCGTACTCGGTGCTATTTTGATTCACGGCGAAGCCTTGATTACCGCCATGGAGCGGATATCAAGCGACGACTTCTATCGTGGTACACATCAACGCATCTTCGAGTCGATCGTAGAACTCGCAGAAGAGCAGGAGCCTGTCGACCTGATCACGCTTACGTCGCGGCTACAGAACAAACAGCAACTTGAAGAGATCGGCGGCGTGACGTATCTCTCTGAGTTGGCTAATGCGGTGCCAACAGCAGCAAATATTGACTACTACGCAGCTATCGTCGAGGAGAAGTCGATGTTACGCCGCCTTATCCGCACAGCAACCCAAATCGTCTCCAATGGCTATGCCAATGAGGACGATGTTGGGTCAATGCTCAGCGAAGCGGAGGCGAAGATCCTTGAGATCTCGCAGCGCCGCAGCTCAAGCGGCTTCGTGGTTATTCGCGATGTGCTCATGGAAGTATTCGAGAAAGTCGAGCAGCTTTACTCGAATAAGGGAGGGTCAACGGGGATCCCTTCGGGCTTTATTGACCTCGACAAGATGACGTCCGGCTTTCAGCGCTCGGACCTTGTAATCTTGGCCGCCCGTCCTTCGGTTGGTAAGACCGCGTTCGCGCTGAACGTTGCGCAGAACGTGGGCGTACGGGCTAAGGAAACTGTCGCCATCTTCTCCCTGGAGATGGGCGCGGCGCAGCTTGTACAGCGTATGATCTGCGCGGAAGCGAACGTCGACGCCAACCGCATGCGGACGGGTTATCTCGAGGGCGACGACTGGGAGAAGCTGACGATGGCAATTGGCGCTTTGTCCGAGGCGAACATTTACATCGATGATTCACCATCGATTACGGTCGCGGACATCCGCGCGAAGTGCCGTCGTCTGCAGCAGGAGAAGGGGCTCGGCATGATCCTCATCGACTACCTGCAGCTGATTGCCGGCCGCGGCAAAGGCGATAACCGTCAGCAGGAGGTCTCTGAGATCTCCCGTACGCTGAAGCAAATTGCGCGTGAGCTCAACGTTCCGGTCATCGCGCTCTCGCAGCTGAGCCGGGGTGTTGAGCAGCGGCAAGACAAGCGTCCGATGATGTCTGACCTTAGGGAGTCGGGATCGATCGAGCAAGATGCCGACATCGTAGCGTTCCTCTACCGGGACGATTACTACGATAAGGAATCCGAAAAGAAGAACATTATCGAGATCATTATTGCTAAGCAGCGGAACGGTCCCGTAGGAACCGTAGAGCTGGCGTTCTTAAAGCAATTTAATAAGTTCGTAAATATGGATCGAAGTCATCAGGAAGCAGCAGCCGCGCAGTATTGACGGCTGTTTTTTTTATTTTCATAAAGCTAACCTATTAGTTTGCGCAATATCCGAACGATTATACAGACACCTGTGTAATTGTTCGTTTTTAATTGACTTTGCTCAGGGGGACTGCTACACTAGAGACGGTGAAAAAACCTTGGTCGAATGCCTGCTTATCGTAAGGCAACTTCGAAATAAGGTCGTTTTTCATGCCGTAAGGTAGGTTCACTTCCTGCAGATGACTGCCGAAGAAACCTGGATGTTCCTTTGCGGTGAGTAAGCCCTCTGAACCGGTTCGCCAAATGTGAAACGGTGTATAGAGGTATTTGCATCGCCAGAGGGAAAGTAAGATGGACACTAGACGCTTTAGCGCTTTAATGAAGTCCAACTTCTCTCTGTGGTACTAAAGCCATAACGGCTCATTATGGGTGATTCGTCACCGTACGGAGGTAAGTGCATATGTCAACGGTTGTTGTTGTCGGTACGCAATGGGGAGATGAAGGGAAAGGGAAAATCACGGATTTCTTAGCGGAATCTGCTGAGGTTGTTGCTCGTTATCAAGGTGGTAACAATGCAGGCCATACAATCATTATTAGCGGGAAGAAATATAAGCTAACGATGATACCTTCAGGTATTTTTTACAAAGATAAAGCTTGTGTAATCGGGAATGGCATGGTGATTAACCCGGCTGCACTCATTGAAGAAATTAACTACATTCATGATAACGGTTTTACGACGACGAACCTTAACATTAGTGACCGCGCGCATGTCATTATGCCGTATCATTTGTTGTTGGATGGTCTGGAAGAAGATCGCAAAGGTGATAGCAAAATTGGCACGACCCGCAAAGGGATCGGACCTTGTTATATGGATAAAGCAGCTCGTAACGGTATTCGTATCGCTGATCTAATGGACGCGGAAGAGTTTGAATTGAAGCTTAGACGCATCGTTGCAGAGAAAAATGTTGTGATTGAGCAAGTTTACGGTTCACAGGGTCTTGATGTAGAGCCGATTCTCAAAGAATATCTCGAGTACGCTGAAGTCATTCGTCCATATGTAACGGATACGTCGGTTGTATTGAACCAATACATTGATCAAGGACGCAGAGTACTATTCGAAGGCGCACAAGGTGTTATGTTGGATATCGACCAAGGTACATACCCGTATGTTACCTCCTCGAACCCAACTGCAGGCGGTGTATGCATTGGTTCTGGTGTAGGCCCAACGAAGATCCACAATATCATTGGTGTGGCAAAAGCTTACACGACGCGTGTTGGTGATGGCCCGTTCCCTACGGAGCTAGACAACGAAATCGGCGCTTGGATTCGTGAAAAAGGCTTTGAATATGGTACAGTAACGGGTCGTCCACGTCGTGTTGGTTGGTTCGACAGCGTTGTTGTTCGTCACGCAAGACGCGTTAGCGGAATCACGGGCTTATCCCTTAACTCCATTGACGTTCTAACTGGCCTTGAAACGGTAAAAATTTGCACAGGCTACATGTACCGCGGCGAGTTGATTGAGCACTACCCAGCTAGCCTGAAAGCTATCTCCGAGTGTGTAGCTGTATATGAAGAGCTTCCAGGTTGGACAGAAGACGTATCCGGCGCACGTACGCTGAGCGATCTGCCTGAGAATGCCAGACATTATGTGGAGCGTGTTTCCCAGCTGACAGGTATTCCAATCGCGATCTTCTCCGTAGGTCGTAACCGTGAGCAAACGAACCTGGTTCGTCCAATCTACGCATAATCATAACCAAATGAGGCGTAATGTTCGCTTTTTCCTGAATAACTTAAGAAATCCTCTAGGCTGTTAGCAGCTTAGAGGATTTCTTTTTTATCAAAAAGGGATTTAATGGAGATGATTTCGTCAATACTGGGAAGGAGGAACATGATTATGCGCCAGGAGTGATAGCGAGAATGAAACTAATAGCATGGTTAAGTAAGATCGTCATTGGAACAGTCCTGATTACATCGATTACGATGTTTACGACATGGTATGTTGTAAACATGTACGTGGAGGATATATTTCGACAATATCAGATCCCAGCTTTGGGTAAAAAGGTTCAATTTAACGAATTTGCTGCAAGATTGGCGGGGGAGCTGAATATAGTTATGCGTAGAGACGGGGGGAAGCAAGCTGCCCCATCTGAAAGCCCTGCACCTACGAAGCCTGTTCCTAGTCTCAACCCGTCTGGAAGCCAATCTAGCCCTAGTCCAAACGATCAACTTCCCACAAGTGGAGTTAGTTCTACTGACAGTGGAGATGCTTCCCAAGGAGCCAAGGATGATGCCATAGCCGTTATGGGAAGAGCGCGAAGTGAAGCGAACGAGCAGAAAAAGGAACTCGTTATGTCGACGGAGGATTTTGCCAAAAAAAAAGAAGCACTGTCCAGCGACGATAAGATGAAAATATTTTCTCTAGTTGTTGCCAAGCTGCCGCAAAGTGACGTGCAGAATCTATCCGTTTTGCTCGAAGATGGGATTACCACAGAGGAGTTAAAGCAAGTCAATGACACGCTTAAAAAGTACTTAAGTGAGAAGGAATTGAAGCAGCTTACAGATATCCTGAGCAAGTATTAATGGAGTTGTCCGCCGTATTTGATAATCGTATCCTCAGCTTGGCGGTAGCGTGACTTCTCAACACTTACCATGAGTGCAAAGGAGGGCTCAGCAGCAAAGCTGTCTACGGATTGAATGAAGCTGTCACCTTGATCAGAACTAGGCACTACGCTATTATCGAATTTGATATCTAGTACACCTTGCAGTTTAAGAACTTCCGCCGCTTGCTCTAAATTATCCCTATTTTGGAATGTAGCAGCCAAATTAATTTCCATCGTTGATGTCCCCTTTCAATTTTTCATGCTAATTCGTCAAACCTTGTAACAATGCGCATAATCTCTTGGATTTTCATACAAAAAAATGAATTTTTAGCGCCTTCTTTTGGTGATGGACACGAATCTATCACATGGATATCGAGTATTTTGTTGAAATAGGCAGAGAAAGTGTGTTAAATTTAACAAAAGGAAGACATCCTTTATGGATATTATGTCTAATCAAGGTTTATTTATGTATCTACGGATGCAAAACCGTTCAAAGGGAGAAGATCATGACAGGTTTCAGGGGAATGCGCTTTGTCATGGATCTCATCAAGAGATTCACGCCTAAGCGAGAAAGCTTGACCGGAAATGAATCAATATCAGACAAGCAGCTGGAAGAATCAACGACAATAACGACGCTAACGGTAATGAAACGACAAAAATGGTCCCTTGCTCTGGGAGTTAGTGCAATCGCACTAACTGGGATAATTACGTTTACTGGACATCAATATGTTGAAGCAGGCATGGTGAATGTGTATCATGTGAAGCTGGATGGCCAAGAAATAGGTATTGTAAGCGACAATAAGATTATTGAAGAATATAAGCAAAGAAAACCGCAAGAAGTGCAACAAAAATTCCCAGATGTGCATGTCGTGCTGAAAACAAACGGAGTTACCTATGAGTCTGAAAAGGCTTACAATGTAGAACCAGATGATTCAGCTGTTTTGGCAACACTTGATAAGCTGCTTGTGCCGCAACCGGTCGGCATTGAATTGAAGGTAGATGGGAAAACCATCGCAATTGTGAAGGATCAGCAGACGGCTGATCAGATTCTTGAACAGGTAAGTGCACCCTTCGCGCCTAAAGCCAAGGAAACCGCTAAGGTAGCTGCCCTATCAACAGGGTTGGGTGAGGATATCACAACAGCACCATCGGAACTCGAGAAAGTAGAATTTGTTCAGCAGGTAGATACCAAGGAAGTTCCTATCGAACCAGATGATTTGGCTAAACCGGAAGATGTAATTAAAAAGCTCAAGACCGGTGATGTACAGCCTGCTAAGTATACGGTTGTCGAGGGAGATTGCGTTTCCTGTATCGCGAAGAAATTAGGGATTACAAAGCAATTCATTTATGATAAAAACCCCGGCCTTCAAGATGATAAGCTGAAAATCGGCAACCAACTTGATGTGACGGTGCTCAAACCAACGCTCTCTGTTAAGACAACAGAACGGGTTGTACAGAATCAGGAGATTCAATACGACACTGAGTATGTGAAAGATGATTCACTTCGTGTAGGTGTTGTTCAACCGATAACCGCTGGGAAGAATGGGCTGAAGAAGGTTACGATTCAAGTGACGAAGGTCGACGGTTTAATGACCGAAGAGAAGCTTGTGAATGAAGAGATCATTGATAAACCTGTTATGGCTAAGGTGAAAAAAGGAACCAAAGTCATTCAAGGCGAAGGCTCAGGGAAGTTCGCGTGGCCTGTCATTTCCCCAAGTATTTCAAGTACGTTCGGCATGCGCTGGGGTAAGCTCCACAAAGGAATTGATATTACTGGCAACAAAAATATCATGACGGCCGATAACGGCAAAGTCACGGAAACCGGTTATAAATCCGATTATGGCAATTATATTATTATTAATCATTTGAACGGTTACGAGACGTTATATGGTCATTTGAGCAAAATCACCACCACCGAAGGTACTATCGTCGAAAAGGGCGATAAAATTGGTATTATGGGAAGTACAGGCGACTCCACGGGTGTTCACTTACATTTTGAGATTCACAAAAGTGGTAGTTTAGAAAATCCTTTAAAGTATTTAAACCGCTAATTATAGACAGAGGCAAGGTCAAACCGAACAACTCGGGGGGCCTTGTCTCTTTTTTCCACAATAGAAAGAATAAGTTTCAATTTGCCTCGGGTAGAGGGTTTCTCACTTGAATGTATGATAAAATAGAGGGTAGTATGCAGGAAATAGACTGACTTTACATGCTCGTCCCAGTGGGACGAAGTCATTTATCCTTGAGTAGGCGGTGGTAGGTTTGTTTGGTAAAATTCTCGTGGTGGATGACGAACAACCGATTGCAGATATTTTGAAATTTAATTTGGAAAAAGAGGGCTACCAGGTCATCTGTGCGTATGACGGAGGAAGCGCTGTAGAGCTTGCTTTCTCTGAGCAGCCGGATCTGATATTGCTGGATCTCATGCTGCCTGTGAAGGATGGGATGGATGTGTGCCGAGAGGTTCGCTCGAAGCTGAATACTCCTATCATTATGCTCACAGCCAAAGATACAGAACTGGATAAAGTGCTTGGCCTAGAGATGGGCGCAGACGACTATGTGACCAAGCCATTCGGTACTAGGGAGCTGCTTGCCCGAGTGAAGGCGCACCTGCGCAGACAGACGAAAGCGCAGTCGGCTCCAAGCGAGTCAGACACGCAGCGGAATGGGATGCGTATTCATGCCCTGTTTATCGATAACGACATGTACATGGTGTATAAAGATGGCACACCGCTCGATTTGACACATCGGGAGTTCGAGCTTATTCAGTATTTGGCCAAAAATTCAGGCAAAGTCATGACACGCGAGCACCTGCTGCAGGCGGTGTGGGGCTTTGAATATTTCGGCGACGTACGAACAGTCGATGTAACGATTCGGCGCTTACGCGAGAAGCTGGAGACGGACCCGAGCCGTCCGGAGTATATAATGACGCGCAGGGGCCTCGGCTACTTAATGCGCAGTCCTAAGGCCGGAGGCTTCTGAGCATGAAGGGCATCCGCTTCTTTCAATCGATTCAAGCGAAGCTGATTATTATTTATGTCTTACTTATTCTGATTGCGATGCAGCTCATTGGCGTGTATTTCTATAAGACGGTGGAGACGTATTTCAAGAATGACTTTTTGGCTTCACGCAACAGTCAGGTAACGCTGCTGGCCGGTTTTGTGGGATCGTACCTCACAGGGGATCAGGACAGCAAGAACGCTGCTGAAGGCAAGAAGACGTACGCGGATTTGAACGAATTCGTCAGCAATTTATTTTCTATTAATAATGCGGAAATTCAAATTATAGATGCGAACGGGAACGTCATTAGTACATCGGTTCCTAATCATTTGAAACAGAAGAACACGCAGCCGGAAGTCATCAGGGCGCTGCAGGGGATTAAGGATAACCAACGGATCTTCACGGATGAGGATGGTTATCGGAAGGTCATTATCGCCAAACCGGTGGGCAGCGGTGCCCGTGTCCTGGGTGCGGTATACATTATCGCTTCGATGGAAGATGTCTATAAAACGATCCGATCGATTAACCGCATTCTCATCTCGGGAACCTTGATTGCTCTAGGGTTAACCGCTATTCTGGGTGTGCTCCTTACTAGTACGATCACGAATCCGATCAAAGAGATTACGAAGCAGGCGACGGCTGTCGCAGAAGGCAACTTTGATCAACAGGTTATTATTCAAGGGACCGATGAGATTGGGCAGCTCGGTCATACATTTAATTTTATGATGAATAGGCTCAAAGAAGCGCTCTCGCTGAATGAAGAAGAGAAGGAGAAGCTCGCTTCGATCTTAACGAATATGAATGACGGGATTATTGCCACGGACGATAGAGGCCATGTCATCGTGCTTAACCGCAGGGCGAAGCAAATTCTGCAAACGGAAGAGGAGACGACTCTCGGTCTGGACATATCTGAGGTGCTTGGCATTCCGATGGATACGATTCGCGGTTTCCTCCAAGGTCATGTTAGTACGACGCTGCTGGATATTCATCTCCCCGATGACGATGAGCAGTTATCCGTACGTATCACATTCACGCCGATTCACCGAAGAGGTGAAGGACAAAATGGGATTATTGCGGTGCTGCAGGACGTAACGGATCAGGAGAAGCTGGAGCAGGCGAGGCGCGAATTCGTAGCGAACGTATCACATGAGCTGCGTACGCCGCTGACGACGATCAAGAGCTATCTGGAAGCGCTAGATGATGGCGCAATCGAGGAGCCGCAGCTGGCTTCACGCTTCATCAGCGTTACGCGCAGCGAGACGGAGAGGATGATCCGCTTAGTGACGGATCTCTTGCATCTATCGAGGCTTGATTCCAAGCAATCGATGATGAGTAAATCCTCGACGCTTGTGAGCGAGATGCTGGAGGAGGTGGCCGACCGCTTCTCCTTCCAGCTGCAGCAGCGTAAGATTCAAATTCTAATTCATGTGGAGCAGGGCGTAACCAGCTTACTGCTCGATCGGGATAAAATTGATCAAGTACTCGACAATCTCGTGTCGAATGCAATTAAGTATACGGGTGATGAAGGGGCCATTCAGCTTGAAGCGAGGAAGATCGAGAAGGATGTTCTGGAAATTTCGGTTCAGGATAACGGAATTGGCATCCCGAAGAAAGATCTGTCCCGCATTTTTGACCGATTCTACCGTGTGGATAAAGCGCGTTCCCGCAATATGGGCGGTACGGGGTTAGGTCTTTCAATTGCCCGGGAAATAGTAAAAGCACATGGCGGTTCGATCATTTTGGAGTCGGAACTGGGACAAGGAACTCGTGTTGTATTCACACTGCCGATTCAGCAAGAGGAGGAAGATGAGCTATGATCGAGAGTCTGAAATCCATCCTTCTTGTTGTCCTGATTGGGACGAGCTTGTACCAAAGCTTCTATCTAGCTTCTTACACCCCGCCGAAGATTGAGCCTATACAACAAAGTAATTATGTTCAGACGGAGACATTAGGGAAGCAATCGGAGCTGCATGACATGCTGTTCCCTGATCAAATCATCGTTCACTTAGGCAATCAGCAGCACTCTGTTCTGTATCCAAACAATTACTACTATACAAGACTGCTCGAAAATATTAAGCAGCGAAGTTTTAAAGGCTTTCGCAAAACGTCGATGTATTTGGTCAATGTGAACTGGGAAGAAGTTCGAACGAAACAGCAAGGGGTTGAGATTCGATTCCGCGACGGCATCCCTTTTACGATTCTTCAGCAGCTGCTTCGTATTGAAGGCGAAATGCCGATTGATAATGATAAAATCACACGGATATGGATTTACTCTAAGGGCAATAACGAGGATGTTCGTGCCTTCTTCTTTACGGATTCCCCGGGCGTTGGGTATGAAGTCATCGGGGCCGATTTTACCAGTAAAGATGTGGAAAATTTCGCGGCATTTGGTGACCTCACGAACCTATACAAAACGACAAACAGCGGGGATTACTATCTCCCAATAAAGCCGCTTCGACTGCCGAACTATATATTTAGTTATAGCTTGTTGACGGCAGATCAATTAAAACAAAGCCTGTTCGTTGATCCAGGTATTACTAGGTATCTCAAAGAGCGCGACGGTTCTGAAATTTATACGGACAGCAAGCGCGGTTTTCAGCTAAATCGAGATCTGCGGTGGGTCACGTATTCGGATCCTGTAGCGCCAGTAGAAAGTAAAACAGAGGTATTGGAAGACTTGCAGGCGGGTATCAAATTTATTAATCAGCATATCGGTTGGGATGGGAAATATATAGTTTCTCACACGCCACAGAAGCAATTAATCGATAATCACTCGTTCACGTTCCGACAGTACTATGAATCTTTGCCGATTATTACGCCGCAGGCTGAGGGCTATGGTTCCATGAAAATGCAAGTTCAGAAGGGAATTATTTCTGGATTCGAGAGGTCGATGATTATTCCCGATCTGAAGACAGTACAGCGTCGTGATTTTGAAATCATGTCCGGTGATGCTTTGGAAGAAAGGCTGCAGTATTATCAGAAGCGATCCAGTATTGTTACTATTTTCCCAGCATATCGTCCGGTAATAACGGATAAGACGCTTGTATTGACGGCAACATGGGCTATTGAACTGCGTGATGGCACATACGATTTTGTGGAGTAAACAGGTTCCATTTCTGAGGAAAGGTTGGTGAGATCATGAATTGGAGTCGGGCTAAAACGATTTTGATTTGTTCCTTTTTGATGTTGAATATGATTCTTGGTTTCCAACTTTGGTCCACCAATCGTTCCAATCAGACGGAAATCGCTTTGGATACATCAAGTACTGTAGAAGAGCTGAATAACGCGCTCCGAAATAAAAATATACGGCTAATGGATGAGTTACCGACGGATCAACTGAAGTTGAAGGTCATCACGGTGAAGTACGACGATAGTATAAAGCCAGGTGAGCAGAAAACATTGAAAACACCCATTAACATGAGCCTTCTCCTTGGTAAAGGGGCTAGTAAAGAAATTCAAGCGCAATCGGAGATTCCACACTTTGGTCTGTACCAATTGGATTCGATGAGAAAAAATGGTGTCTATGTGTTCACACAGCTATATGGCAAGCTTCCGCTCTTCGACGTTTGGGTGGAGCTGAATGAACAAAATGGAGAAATTACCAGTTACCGTCAAGCTTACGTTGAAGTAGAATCAGGAGTAGAACAGACGGAGCAGAAGCTGATCCCTGCCCAGTTAGCTGTTCGCAGCTTAGTGGACAATTATTTGAATGACGGCGCTATTATTACGGAAGTCAGACTGGGGTATCACGGACAGCCGTATAACTCAGAAACGCAACCGATGTTTCCACATTGGCGGATTACGATCGATAACGGAGATATTTATTATTTACAAGCTTTCAATGGAGCAGTTGAGTCTCCGCAGAAAGGGTCTGAACTAGCTCCATTTGGTACGCAAGTGGATGGTGCGAAAACAACGGAGAACCCTGAAAATAGCGGGGACAAGAGCAAGGATAAGAAGTAGGCAAGTGTGATAGTCAACAATGGACGGCTAGATGGATGACATGTAGGCATAGAGGAGTAGGGAAGATGGGTATGAGGTTTACGGTACTGTCGAGCGGTTCGACGGGTAATGCGACGGTGGTTGACAATGGTGAAATCAAGCTGCTGATTGATGTGGGATTTAGCGCCAAGAAGATGGAGCTGTTAATGAAGGAACGTGAGCTCGAGGCGAGCAGTATTGATGCCATTCTGGTCACACACGAGCATTCGGATCATATTAAAGGGCTGGGAGCGCTGGCTCGCAAATATGATTTGCCTATCTATGCGAATGAGAAGACTTGGGAAGAGCTGGACCGTCAAATCGGTGTGATCGCGGAAGGCAACAAGAAGGTGATGGAAACCGGAGGTATCGAGGAATTCGGTACGCTTCGTGTTGAATCATTCGGAATATCACATGATGCAGCGGAGCCGGTGGGGTACTGCTTTTATGAAGGGGAACAGAAGTTAAGTGTTGTAACGGACTTGGGATACATGAGTGAGAAAGTCAAAGAAAAGATTACGGATTCAGATAGCTTGGTACTCGAGACGAATCACGATGTGGACATGCTGCGCGTGGGGCATTATCCATGGAGTATTAAGCGTCGTATCCTTGGGGACAAGGGTCATTTATCCAATGAAGCTGCAGGGGAAGCGCTCTGTGACGTGTTGACGAACAAGACGAAGTCTGTCTATATGGCGCATTTAAGCCGTGATCATAATTTAATGGATTTGGCCAGGCTAACGTTGAATAACATAGTACAAGAGCGTGCCCCTGAAGCTAAACAGCTGCGGCTGATGGATACATATTTTGACCGCTCTACGAAATGGGATGTATTGGATTCGGAGTAAGCGCAGCGTCGAGCTCTTTGGATTTGAGCTGGATTTCTTGCGCAGTGATGAGACCCTTATCGATCAGAACTTGAATGAGAGATGAGAGGACGAGTGACTGGTGGTAGTGACTATCTTTAAGGTCAGCGAGCTTACCAATCATGTTAATTTCATCAAAATGGGAAGGAATACGGTTCATTCTGAGCATTCTCCTTTATTTGTATGATTTAAAATTTCAGTTAACTCTAGTATTTCGTTAAGAGATTTGGTTTACTATTATTGTAGGCAAGAAGTGAACGAAACATTCCTATTATTTGAAAAATAACAATTCAAGGCGAGATCGAAAAGCAAAGGCAAGATCGAAGACAATTCAAGGCGAAGTCGAAAAACAATCCAAAGATAAAAATAGAACAATCCAAGATTAGATCGAAAAACAATTAAAGATAACAATAAATGATCCAAGGCGAGAGCGGCATAGCTTAACCCCTATCAGCGAGGAGGGACCCGATATGAGTTTGTTTGATGATGATTTTTATTCTACCAAAAGGTCCAGGCAGCGTCAGGATTCTTGGCGTCCCAAAGGGACAGGGGCATTCACTAGCTTCGCGGGACGCAGACGGAATGTGGCCCTCATTGCTGGAGTAGGCGGAGCGCTAGCCATGCTTTTGCTGGTCGGGGTATTTGGCGGCTTCGGGAAAAGTGACTCATCTGGGGCAGCGCTAGCTATACCAGCTTCTGCGGCAAAAGCCGAGGTGCATCCGATGAATAGCAACGATTCTGTTGTAGCGGCAACGGAGAAAATAAAGCCTGCTGTGGTCAGCGTTATTTCCTCGAAGAAGGATGATAAAGGGCAAGAGACCGGACTGGGGATTGGGTCGGGTGTTATTTTCGCACGGAATGGTGATAAAATTCGAATTGTGACGAATAGTCACGTTGTTGAGAACGGGAACCAGTTCGAAATCGTTAATTTTCAAGGTGAGCATCGCAAAGCAACCCTAATCGGTCGCGATCGGATTACAGACCTGGCTGTGTTGGAAGCGGATGGGAAAGACATTAAAGTGCTTGCTGAATTCGGTGATTCTGAAACGCTGCGAGCAGGAGAGATGGCGATTGCGGTAGGCAACCCGCTTGGACTTGGATTCTCGCCGACCGTTACCCAAGGTATCATTTCTTCGCCAAAACGAACGATACCGGTTTCGCTGACACGTGAAGGCACGGATTACGACTGGGAGATGGATGTTATCCAAACGGATGCGGCTATCAACCAAGGGAACAGCGGCGGACCTCTGGTGAACATCGAGGGCAAGGTTATCGGAATCAATTCCATGAAGATATCAGATACGGGCGTGGAAGGGTTAGGTTTTGCCATTCCTATTAATAGTGTGAAGCCGATTATTGAGAGCTTGATCAAGGATCATAAGGTGAAAAGACCGTTGATGGGTGTTTCGACGCAGGAACTGCAAGCTTTTAAAGGGACGGATGTATTAAAGCTCCCTACGGATGTTAAGACTGGAGTTATCGTCTTCGATGTGTCGGGACCTGCCAAAGAAGCGGGCCTCAAAGCTCAGGATGTCATTGTCCAGTTGGATGACCGCAAGATTGACAGTACGATCTCGCTGCGGAAATATTTGTATAACGAGAAGAAGATTGGCGATAAGGTCAACGTGGTGTACTACCGCGGCGGTAAGAAGCTGAATGCGGTGGTTACTTTGGTTGAAGCGATGGATAAGTGATGAAAGATAAAAGATGAAAAAGATGAAAGATAAGTGATATTTGAAGAGATACAAGATATGCGTGGATAGAAACATTGCGGATGAGAGGTACTTGCATGCATGTAGTTTGTAAAGATCATGTGGAAATCGCGATTGATGAGTTTGTTGATGAGTATGAGGAAGCTCCGGACATTGTGGATCTGCAGAAGACCCACTTTGCTAGTTGGGAGCCACCGACGCACTGCGAACACTGCAAGGAGTTAGCGCGATTTCTAGTTGTATGAGGAAGGCGGAGGCCTTCCTTTTTTGTTTGGATTGGGAGCGGGTCGATCAACACGAACTGGACGAGTTTGATTGGATTAGATCCAATGAAGTCTCCTGACATCCGCGGTTGGGGTTAGTTCCATTGGATTTATACAGTGGAATATGTGGAAACTAGCTCAGAGGAGCTGTTTTTGGAGCATTCTGTTGGATTAACTCCAATGAAAGCGTGGAAATAGGGTGAATGAGCTCGATTTGATTGTATTTTATCCAATGGAGCAAATGAGGGGAGATTGTCGGTTATGCATTTACAGATATTAACCGTAGGGAAATTGAAGGAGCGCTATCTCGTGGACGGGATAGCGGAGTATGTTAAGCGCCTTGGGCCGTATGCCAAGGTGCAGATGATTGAGGTGCCGGATGAGAAGGCACCGGAGAACATGAGCCCTGCTGAGGAGCAGCAGGTGCGTGTGAAGGAAGGCGAGAGGCTATTAGCCAAGCTCGCTGCGGACGTGTACGTCGTGGCGCTGGCCATCGACGGCGAGATGTGGTCGAGCGAGCAGCTGGCAGGCTCGCTCGACAAGTTGGCCACCTATGGGCGGAGCCAGGTGGCCTTCGTGATCGGCGGCTCGCTGGGGCTATCGAGCGAGCTGCTGCGCCGTGCGGATATGCGGCTGTCTTTTGGCCGCATGACGCTGCCGCACCAGCTGATGCGGCTGGTGCTGGTGGAGCAGATTTATCGCGCGATGCGGATAAATCGGGGGGAACCTTATCACAAATGACGGCAAGTTTTTGATGAAAGATTTAGGGTGCATATCGAATTGAGCATTAAATCATATGTGATGTATGATTGCGGAACCAAAAGAATGGATGCCATTAAGCAGGAAATTCATTCTTTGGAAAAGGACACTACCGATACGGATTGAGAACTATTAAAAACTGGACAAGGAAACAGAACATACAACTAGGAGATACTACATGGAAATGTACACATCATTTTTATTGCTGAGCCTCACTTCATTCTTTACACTCATTAATCCACTTGCCATTATGCCAATCTTTATGTCGATGACAGCCGATCTTGAATCACAGAAGAAAGTCCACACTGCTCGTAAAGCAGTAATTGTTTCATTTTTTATATTGCTCATATTTTCAACTACTGGCGAATGGGTATTTCACTTTTTCAACATTTCAATTAACAGTTTAAAGATTGTCGGTGGGGTTATTTTCATTTTAATGGGACAGGATATGCTTCAGGCACGACTTGTTCGTACAAAGGTTGATAAAGCGGATGTCGATACATATGTAAATGATATTTCCATTACTCCATTGGCTATTCCAATGATTTGTGGTCCTGGGGCAATTACTAATGGAATTGTTCTTATGGAATCTACGACAAATTTGATGGAGAAGATTATATTAATAGTTGTGATGGCGGTTGTACTTATGCTTACTTACATTGTCCTTGTTAACTCAGCTAAAATTTATCAATTGATTGGGCCAACAGGCAATAATGTGCTAATGCGTTTAATGGGACTAATTGTTATGGTGATTGCCATTGAGTTTATGGTAAGTGGAATTACGCCGATTATCCAGCAAATTCTGAAAATTTCGCCCTAGCGATGGTCAACAGCGCAAGCTATTGACCGAGGTGTATATAATTGAAGCGTCGAAGAACAATTGTGTGTCTTTGACGCTTTTTTGGTCTGATTTATTCAAAAGTTAGGGAGCGGGGCCCGTGTATCGTCAATCTTATGTGGAGGGGCATTTTTTGTGTTAGCTGCAAGCCTAGGGAAACTGAACATAAAACGAAGTAGTCTCATTCAGCACGCTTTTCGCGTAAATCTTTCCTTTATGCTGTTCGACAATTGATTTGGCTATAGCGAGTCCCAGGCCATATCCGCCATGCTTGCGTGAACGAGATGAATCAGCGCGGAAGAAGCGGTCGAAGATTCTTTCTAGATGCTCTAGTGGGATGCCTTCGCCTGTATTGGTCACCTTTAGCATAATATCGTTATGACGCTTCTTTAAGGTGAGCGAGATAGATCCTTTAGGATTGGTGTATTTGATGGCATTATCCAAGAGAATCATGACCACCTGCTTGATTTGCTCGCTGTTGCCGTGAAGGGGCAAGTTAGGTTCAATCTCGTAATTTAATGAAATATTTTTCTCGAACATAACGGCTTCCATCGTTAGAATGACGCTTTCAACGGATTCGCTCACGTTGAAGTTCGTGAAGATCATTCTTGCTCTGGAGTCATCCATTTCGGTTAGGTATAGGAGATCGTTGGTCAGCGTCTTCATTCTTTCCGTTTCCGATTTGATATGGTGCAACCACTTCGATTGATTGTGAATCGTATCTTCGCTATTGGATAAGAGAACGTCCGCATTGGTGTTAATGACGGCTAATGGCGTTTTCAATTCATGGGAAGCGTCGGCGATAAATTGCTTCTGTTTATTGAAGGCTTCTCTGACAGGAGCGATGGAGCGGTTCGCGAAAAATCGGCTCGTAAAGTAGATGACAATGAGCATAATCAATCCCACGACAGAGAACGTATACACGAGATTCGTAAGGATGTTCTGCCGAGCAGTGACGTCAAGGTATACAACGGAATACCCTGTGGCATTTTTTTGCACGATATAAGCCCATGAATTGCCATCTAGTTTAAATTGGCCGTCATCCGAGTTATTGGAGGCGGCTTTCTTTATCGCCAGGTCGTAGAACTCGGTGTCCATGTCAAATCGGGATTTGGTGGCTGTGATCTTCCACTGTGCGTCTGTTTGCAATAAGAAAGAGACTGAGCGTTCCGGCGACAGGTCGGCATTTACCTTGGACTCTTGTGGAGGATGATCCCCATCTGGTCGCGGCTCTCCCTTTTTTCCGCCAGGCTTGAGGTAGAAGTCGGATACTTTATGCAGCTCCATATCGATATCGCGCCGTACGTTCTGATAGGTAATCGTATAAATGGAAGCAAAGGCCAAGAGCATGATGAAGGAGATGATGACCAGGTTAGCGATAAGAAATCGATTGCGAAGCTTGCTGAACATTAGGTGGTCACCTCCAAAACATAGCCTACGCCTCTAATGGTGTTTATTCGGACCGATGAATTCAGAAAAGCAATTTTTTTCCTCAAAAAAGAGATGTAGACTTCCACGTTGTTATGTTCAACCTCGGAATCGAAGCCCCAGAGCTTTTCGATGATCTGTTCTTTCGATGTTACCGAAAGCTTCCTCGACATTAGCAGCTCCAGCAATTCGCTTTCTTTTAAAATCAGCTTGAGTTCCTTTCCTTTGCACGTAAGCTTGAGATTCCCCGTATTCAATTCGATATCTCCGAACTTTAACGCATCTTCGGGCATGACCTCGCCTTTGCGCCTTAAAGCCGCTCTAATTCTCGCGAGCAGCTCCTCGGTCGAGAACGGTTTGGCAACATAGTCGTCAGCGCCGTAATCCAGACCTGAAATCTTATCGGATATTTCCCCTCTGGCTGTAAGCAGGATAACGGGAGTCGAAATCCCTTTGTTGCGAATCGTCTTCAATAAGGTGATGCCGTCCATCTCAGGCAACATAATGTCGAGCAATAACAGATCATATATGCCGCTTAATGCATTATCCAGTCCAGATTGGCCATCATGGACAGCGTCGACGGAGTAATTGTGTTTTTTTAAAATTTGGGTTAAAGCCTCCGCTAAATGAACCTCATCTTCTACAATTAAAATTCTCATGATTGCTTCCCCTTTTTGTGTCAGTTTGGTAAAGCCACGCTGCATGACTTCATTATAGGGATCGAACCTTTAATCAAACTTAATCTTAACACTTGTCTAGAGCTTAATAAAAAATTTACATGAAATCCATCATTTAAGTTTCACTAAAGGTTCGAGGGCTAATATACAGACATGAAGCAGCAAGCACTCGCAAAGGAGAAAGGGGAGCATCCCAATGGCGATCGAAGTGTTCAACCGATATGAAAATAAATATCTGATGGATAGCAAAGCCTTTTACGTTATATATAACCGATTGCTTGAATATATGGAGCTCGATGAATACAACAAGAATGATAAGTTCTATTCGATAAGCAACATGTATTACGATACCGAACATGATTCTTTAATCAGGAACAGCTTGGCGAAGCCAAAATACAGGGAGAAACTCCGAATAAGAGCCTACGGCATTCCTGAAGAAGATGGCAAGGTGTACTTGGAGCTTAAGAAGAAGGTATTCGGTTTAGTGAACAAAAGAAGGACGGCGCTAATGCTGAACGAGGCTTATGATTTTGTCCGCTCTGGTGTTGAGCCGGAATTCAAGGCTTATATGAACAAGCAAGTCATCCAGGAAATCAAATACTTCCTTCAAAGATATGACCTGCAGCCCAAAGTGTATCTGGCTTATGACCGAATTGCGATGTTTTGCAAAAATAACCGGGATCTGCGGATTACTTTTGATACGAATATCCGATCTAGGCGGTATGACCTCAAGCTTGAAAATGGGGATCAAGGAGAATCGCTGATCAGCCGCGGGCAATGGTTAATGGAAGTGAAGGCGGAGAAAACGGTGCCCCTCTGGCTATCGAAAATGCTGTCTGAACACCAAATGTTTCGAACAAGCTTCTCCAAGTACGGTAATGAATACAAAAAAATGCGAAATGAAAGATTAGCGGGGGAGAGAATTCAATTATGATAGAATCCATTTTGGCTTCGGCTCAGGTAAGTTCGGATTTAACCTTAGTCAATGCGTTGTTAACTATCTTGATTTCTTTCGCACTAGGTGCGATTATCAGCTTCACTTATATGAAAACTCAACCTATGTATAATCAGAGCTTCACTTTGACGATGATTGTATTGCCTGCGATCATAGCGGTTATCATCCTGTTGATCGGCAGCAACATAGCTAGAGCCTTTAGTCTTGCCGGAGCCTTCTCCATTATTCGGTTCAGAAGCGCTCCTGGAGATCCGAAGGATATCGCGTTCGTCTTGTTTACGATGGCGGCTGGACTTGCATGTGGTGTCGGTTCATTCGGTTACGCGGTGCTGTTCACAATAGCTCTTTGCTTATTAATGTTCTTCCTGAAAGCTATCAAATTTGGAGCAAAAAGATCCTCGCAGAAAATGCTGAAAGTAACAATCCCGGAAAATCTGGGGTACGAGGAAGCTTTTGATGAGATCTTCAAGACATTCAAGATTGATTATGAGTTGAGAAAGGTCAGAACCACCGAACTGGGCAGTTTGTATGAGCTTGTATATCTGGTTACCATCGATCATCTCACGAACCAGAAAGAATTCCTCGATGCCGTCAGGTGCAGGAATGGAAACTTGGATATTACCCTAACGATGAGTCCAACCGTATCAGAATACTAAAATTAGAGAGGTAGATGAGATATGAAAAAACTTTTAATAACAAAACAAGCCGGTGTAGTTCTATTATGTGCTGTTATAGCATCAGCATGCAGCGATCAAACCGCCACAACAAATTCCAATGCGGAGGCTTCTTCGACAGCATCAGCGTCAAGTACGAAAGCAGCCAGTACCGATCTAATCCAGAAGGTCGAGTATGCTGATGATGACAAGTACACGGATTGGAGCTCGTCGAATCCGACCGAAATCAAGCTGAATGGTACCGGTGCAAGCATTAACGGTTCAGGGGCAGAGGTGAAGGAAAGTACGGTTTCGATCACAGCGGCTGGAACCTATGTGGTGAGCGGGAAACTGGATAACGGTCAAATCGCGATCGACGTAAAGGATAAAGGAACCGTTCGTTTGGTATTGAACGGAGCGGAGATTTATAACAACAGTACCTCGGCTATCTTCGTCGAAGAAGCAGGGAAGACAATTATCTCGTTGCAAGAGGGAACAAATAACCTGGTCTCAGACGGAAAAACTTACGTCTACCCGGATGCGTCAACAGACGAACCCAATTCGGCTATCTTCAGCAAAGACGATCTTACGATCAATGGTGCCGGAAAGCTCGTCGTTCAAGGAAATTACAACAATGGTATTACCAGTAAGGATAAGCTGAAAATAACCGGAGGAACGCTTGATATTCATGCTATTGACGATGCACTTATGGGGCGCGATTTAGTGGCTGTCCAAGAAGGCAGTGTGACCATCGAAGCTGGCGGACACGGAATCAAAACAACGAAGGATACAGAGGGTTCCGAAGGTTACATTGACATTGCCGGCGGTTCGTTCAACATCAATTCCGGCGAAGATGCCTTGCATAGCAGCGGCGGTCTTCACATAAATGGGGGAGATATGCATATTAATGCCGGCGACGATGGGATTAACGCGGAGGTCTCGATCGCTATCGCGGGAGGTACGATTGATATTGCCAAAAGCAATGAAGGGATCGAAGCCCCTACGGTCGTGATCTCAGACGGTAAAACAAGTGTTGTCTCGAGTGATGACGGCGTGAATATCTCATCGGGAGATGCCGAAGCCGCTGGTGGAGGTGGGCCTGCTGGACCTGGTGGAAATCAATCCGGCGCGGCTTCAAGCAACAAACTTACGATTAGCGGAGGGAATCTTACTGTCGATTCGAAAGGCGATGGTTTAGATTCGAACGGTTCGATTGCAATGACCGGCGGTACCGTTATCGTTAACGGTCCAACTGAGAACGGCAATGGCCCCTTGGATTACGACGGGACATTCGTAATGACGGGTGGATTCCTGGTTGCCGCAGGCAGCTCCGGCATGGCGCAAGCTACATCCGAGCAATCGACACAGCCAGGCGTTCTGATGACCTACTCGAAAGCGCAGCAAGCAGGCGCTATGGTTCATCTGGAAGATAGCGATGGCAATACGGTTCTAACATTTACTCCACCGAAAAGCTATCAGTCTTTGTTCGTCAGCTCCCCGACAATCAAGAAGGATGCTTCATATACGCTTAGCTCGGGAGGAACGTCGACTGGTAGTCAAGTGAACGGTCTCTATGACGGCGGCAAGTACCAAGGGGGGACGAAGGTGGTTGATTTTACAACCTCGAGTGTCATAACCTGGTTGTCCGAATCGGGTGTGACCGCGGCAAGAAGCGGGATGGGAGGTCCCGGCGGCAATCGAGGACAGGGCGGAGGCAGAGGTGGAATGCCACCAGCAGGTGGTGGAGAACCGCCGCAAAAGACGCAGTAATTGATCAAGTTAGCTAACAAAGTTCCGTGGGTGATCGAGGCTGTATTCGAGGATCACTGCGAATCTAAGGGCACCCAATTTGGGTGCCCTTAAAATTCGCCTTTTTAGAGTGATACAGAGAGGCGTGGAGAGATGCAATTTATAAATATCGCAGGGATACGCTCGAATGCAGTATGCCCATACCGACGCTTATTATCAATACCTCGATGCCGCCGTGGCCTATCCCTACAGCAATGCCATCTTTGCGCTCTTTGCGCTTTTTTAATAGAAAAGAGAAGCCTATCCAACGTCCACCGTTTTCAAATATACCTGCGGCCAGCCCGCCGTAGATGATGACTATCTATGCAAGAGCGCTGATTTAATCATCATCCTTGTAATTCGCTTGCTCGCCGATTGCCAATAACAGGCCGATCATTGTTTTGGTAATCGAGCCAATTTCATACAGGTATTTGGATGAATCAACTCCGTTGCCCTGTCCCGAAGTCCAGATCGAACGCGTGGAATCGTGAACTAATCCGACTGTTAACTGATGGTTGGGACGCTCCGCCCACCGCTGAATACGCTTTTCTGAGAGATATAGAGATTTCTCGCGCTACCCTAGATGACAAGGAAAAGGACCTGAAAGCTAATCCTAAAGTGTATCTCATAGTAAAAATTTATTAGGTAGTTAGTAGGGGTAAAGATAGGGAATTTTGCAATCTTTATGAAAAATTAACCAAATTTAATAAAAAGGTACTATTAATTAAAGAAATTACATTGTATAATTTAGCCATTATTGAGAGATGGGGTCGAAATATGTCGTCACTTTTGCAAAAACAAAACTTAACAACGGAGCAACTTCAATTACTTGCATCCGAGATGAGTAAGAAACAAAAAACGGGTGGTATTGCTTGGTTACTTTGGTTCTTTACAGGTGGTATCGGAGGGCACCGTTTTTACCTAGGCAGAGTTGGAACAGGGGTTGCCATGTTACTTACGCTTGGTGGATTAGGAATATGGACATTAATTGACTTATTTCTTTTGTCCGGTATGATTAAGGATACCAATGAAAAGATTGAGAATGAGATCCTTTCTGAGCTTCGTCTGATTAGTCAAGCAAGAGCTAACTCAGAAGTAGCCGCGGGATAGGTTTACGAGTATAAGAAAATGGATAACTTACAATTATTGCGCACTTTAACTTTGGAAGAGCTAGGCATATTAGAGGCAGAATTACTCAAAAAGCGAAAATCTAAAGAAGCAGTTTGGGGCCTTTGGGCAGGATTACACTTCTTTGGTGCTCACAGGTTCTATACTGAAAACTATTTGTATGCAAGCATAATGTTTGCGACTACATTTGTTCCAAGTATCGCCATAATTTTATTAGCTGTTTACACTGATTTAGAATCGTTCAATTACTTCATGTTGTGGGTGCTCATCTTCATACTAAGCGGATCCTTACTTTGGAGTTGGATAGATGCTTTTTTCCTAAATAAGCGTATAGAAGAAATGAACCATGAGCAGGAACGGAATATCATTCATCGAATTAAAGGAATGGATCATTAATAACCTGAACAATCGTAGCCCTATCTTATGAGATAGGGTTTTGTGTTTTATATTCCCGCTCGAATAAACGACCTCACTCACGGAAGCGAGGAGCAGGGGGGGAAACAGGGCATGTGGGTAAGATTACCACGTGTCCTTTTTATATGGGTACCTAGGGGAGGTTTTATGAGTGCAACGTCGAATGATTGTGTTACAAGATCGATCTGTAAAATCGTATGGAAGATATCAACATTAACGGAGGTGTTTTTACATGAAAGCGCTATTTATCGGAGGCACAGGGACGATCAGCTCTGCAATCACCAAGCAGTTATTAGAAAAAGGATGCGAACTTTATCTTCTGAATAGAGGCACAAGGAATGAGGACTTGCCGGCAGGCGTAAATATTATAAAAGCAGATATTAAAGATGAAGAGCAAGTATCTAAGCTTATTGCGAACTTGGAATTTGATGTCGTTGCTGATTTCATAGCATTTGAACCGGCTCAGGTGGAGAGAGATTATCGCTTATTTAAGGGTAAAACGAAACAATTTATGTTTATTAGCTCAGCTTCTGCCTACCAGACGCCTTTATCCGACTATAGAATTACAGAGGGAACTCCTTTATCAAACCCATATTGGGAGTATTCCAGAAATAAGATTGCTTGTGAAGAATATTTAATGAAGCAGTATCGTGAGAATGGTTTTCCGATAACAATCGTAAGACCAAGTCACACCTATAGTGAACGTTCGATCCCACTTGGCGTACATGGAAGTAAGGGTACCTGGCAGGTTGCTAAGCGAATGCTGGAGAACAAACCCGTGATCATTCACGGAGATGGTACTTCCCTGTGGACAATGACACACAATAGTGATTTTGCAAAAGGTTTTATTGGTTTAATGGGCAATATACATGCGATTGGTGAGTCCGTTCATATCACTTCAGATGAGACGGTTACTTGGAATCAAATTTACGAGGTAATTGCTGATGCTCTAGGAGTAAAGCTTAAAGCTGTCCATGTTTCGTCTGAATTTCTGGTTGCCTGCAGTAAGGAGGATTATAGGGGTGGGTTGCTAGGAGATAAGGCTAACTCGGTCGTATTTGATAATTCAAAACTGAAACGACTTGTTCCTGAATTTGTTGCAAGCACACGATTTGATCAAGGGATTAGGCAAACGATCGCATATATATTAGCCCATCCTGAACATCAAAAAGAGGATAAGGAATTTGATAGTTGGTGTGATAAAGTTATCCATGCATTAGATGCTGCTATAAGGAATATATCTGAATAGGTCATTCCAAAGGTAGGGATCAGCCATGTATTGGTTATTTTTAATCATTATTTTGATAATCGTTCTAATTTTTTTGGTCCTGTTTGCACGCAAGGCTAGAGATAAACTTGAGACAAGAAAAGTAGTTCAATTATCACTTAAACAAAAAAAGAATTCGGTGAATAAACAAACTTGTAGTTTTTGTCGTAAAAAAGCCAAACGTCTTCATTTTTATTCATCAGAAAGCGGTCAGGTACTAGGAGTATGTGATCAATGTAAACCACAAGCGGAGCGACGAGCTTTGATGAGAATATAACTAATTATGAAGGCATTCGTTGGTGACATATAATAGTCAAAGAACAGGTCGGGAGAACTTTTTCCTGGGCTGTTCTTTTTGTGTTGATTAAAGATAATTCCTCCCATAATGCTAGAATTATTCAAGCAGGTAATAGGAGGAATCTAGTTGAGTATAATTGGAAATTGTCGTTTTATGAGATTTTAGAACAGGATATTCTTCTTTAAGCTATTTGAAACTTTTTCCCATCGACAGTTTAAAAATCGATCGTTCTTTTGCAAGTAATATCTTTGCGGATTCAAAGGATGCAGCACTTGTTCAAATGCCGCTTCCGTTATTATTTAACCAGATCCTCAATGGAAGTAATGTTCATATATTTCGGAACGACTAGACCGAGCTTGGTTCCTATTAGGTTGGGTCCCAAGTCCTCGAAGTTACCTTTAAACTTCTCATAATAATCTTTATGCGTGGTTGGCAGCCAAGCAGCTACCATGGCATCAGCATCCCCGCTAGCGATGCCGGCCCACATAGGTCCAGCCTCAACCTGAAGCATATCCACTTGGTATCCCAGCTTGCTCTCCAGCACGTATTTAACCACATTTGTACTGGCAATTTCTGAATCCCATGCTACATAGGCAAGCTTTAACTTCTTCCCTTCCACCTTGGGGATACCGCTAATCCACGCATTTACCTTATCCGGGTTAGTCTCCACCCACTGGGCAGCGGATTCCTCTGGCTTCTGGCCATCTTGGATGTTCGCCATCACCATTTCCATATCGGCAGGTTTCCACTGAAATTTATCGAGGAATTGATAGGCCGAAGGTTGATCGGCTTGCAAATGGAGACGTACAATCGTGTGAATCTCTTCATCTCCGCCGAATACGTTTTTCGGATCTGCCAAATATTTCAGATCATACTTAGAAAACATCCAGTGTGGTGTCCAGCCTGTCACAATGATGGGCTTGCCTTCCTTATAGGCTTTGTCCAAGGCAATAGTCATAGCTGTACTGGAACCTTCAACTAGCTTCCATGAGGAAAGATTATAGGCCTTAAGTGCTTTGTCCGCAGCATTCATTAAGCCGGAACCAGGGTCAATGCCAATAATGCTGTAATTTACCTGGTCTCCAACAAAAGTACTCGTTGAAACAGGAGATTTCTTCCCTATTCCTATAAAGATAGCAACGACACAGAAAGTGGCTATAGCCGCGATTACCAGGGGCTTCTTTAAGGCGAAAGACTTTTTCCCTGTTCTCTTCTTTCCAATGACGCTTTGTGTTAATCGGTCCAGTAGGATAGCCAAAACGACAACAGCAAGTCCTGCCTCAAACCCCTGTCCTGTCTTCAATTGAGTCACAGCTCGGTATACGTCTGCTCCGACGCCCTGTGCTCCGATCATTGAAGCAATGACTACCATCGACAGAGACAGCATAATGGTCTGGTTGATCCCGGCTAATATGGTTGGCAGTGCCAAAGGAAACTGTACTTTGAAAAGCTTCTGAGCCGGGGTTGACCCAAATGCATCAGCAGCTTCTACTAAATCGGCTGGTACCTGTAGAATACCAAGGTTCGTTAAGCGAATGGTCGGTGGGATCGAGAAAATAACCGAGGCGATAACGCCTGGAACCACGCCAAGACCGAAGAAAGTAACCGCAGGAATGAGGTATACAAACGCAGGCATTGTCTGCATAAAATCCAGCATCGGGGTCAGTGTACTCCTCACCGAGCGGTTTCTGGCACACCAGATCCCGAGTGGCAGTCCAAGAACGATGGAAATAAGGGCGGAGGTTAATACCAAAGCCAATGTGTCCATTGTGGAATCCCAGTATCCGAGATTAAGGATAAGCAGCAATCCGAGCACGGCAAATAGTGCCAGCCGCCACTTGCCGAAATAGTAAGCAAGGAGCGTTAGAAGTATGATAACAACGATAGCGGGGAAGGCATGAAATAAGAAAGTAAATCCGCCTACGATCCCGCTTATGATAGATGAGAAGAAATTAAACAGGAAGGCAAAGTTGGTATTGAACCAACTGATGATGGATTCGACCCAGCGGTCCAAAGGAATTTTCGTGAACATTAGGGGTTCACCTTCTTGTCAGTAGTATCATGGGTGCCTGCGATAGCAGCTAGGACTGCGCCACGAACTATAATGCCTAGTAAACGGCCTTTTTCATCGACCACTGTAACCGGAATTTTGGCACCGCTAATAAGCTCGAAGCATTCATTTAAATGGATATCAGGCGGGACTGTAAGCACATCACGAATGACGATATCCCCAATCGTTTTATGATCTTTGACTGCAAGAACTGCATCTTCTGCAGTAATGGCGCCAATGAGCCGTTTTGCTTTGTCCACAACGTACAGGTTTGAAATCCCACTATCCTGCATTAACTGCAAGGCAACCCTAGGTCCTCGTTCCAAAGTGATTGTTTCTGGCCTGCGCATCACGTGTGCAGCCGTTAATACTTTGGACAGATCGACATCCTCTACGAATCGTTCCACGTACTTGTTCGCTGGATTCATTAATATTTCTTCTGGAGTCCCAATCTGGACAACGGAACCCTCTCGCATAAGAGCGATTCTGTCACCAATTCGCAAGGCTTCATCCAAATCATGTGTAATAAAAATAATTGTCTTTTTCATTTTATCCTGGAGCTCCAGCAGTTCATCCTGCATATCCTTACGAATTAAAGGATCCAGTGCACTGAACGCTTCATCCATGAGCAAAACATCAGGATCGTTCGCTAAAGCGCGCGCTAGTCCAACCCGCTGCTGCATGCCTCCGCTCAGTTGGTCGGGATGGCTGTCCTCCAATCCTTTTAAACCGACAAGCTCCAAAGATTCCAGCGCCTTTTGCCGATTGGCCTGCTTGGAGCCGCCTTGAATCTCCAGTCCAAACTCCACATTCTCAATGATTGTTTTATGCGGAAACAAGGCGAATTTCTGGAAAACCATACTGATCTTGTTGCGCCTAACTTGGCGAAGCTGTTCATGGTTCATCGATACAATGTTCTCGCCATCAATGAGAATTGTTCCAGAGGTGGGTTCAATCAGACGATTCAATAGACGGACCAGCGTAGATTTACCGCTTCCTGACAATCCCATAATCACGAAGATCTCGCCCGCCTGTATGGTTAAATTGACCTTATTTACACCAACGGTATGCTTCGTTTCTTCGTATATTTTCTTTTTGGACCATCCTTTATCAAGAAGTAAAAGGGCCTTCTTGGGATCTTGTCCGAATACCTTCGTCAAATTATTGACTTCAACAATATGCATAGCTACCTCCTGTTGTTTAGTTGAAATCAGACTATCCTTAAATCAGAAATTCCCTCTCCGATCAAAAAAGCCGTAATAAAAATATAAACATAATAGCGGGAATTGAAACACGAGGTCTAAAAAGGGATAACAAGTGCGAGAGGTTTTTTTGTTTCTGGATTCTTGGAAAGGCGAAACAGGCGAGCTATATACGAGTATGGTGTAATCATTGACGTACCAGAAAATGAGGAATTATTATTTCTCACAGAGTGAGGCTGATTGGCGAAACGGAGTTCTGCATTTTTATAAAAGGGGCTTTCCTAAGAGTCTAAGACTTAAAAGGTAGCCCCCTAAAGTTTTAAGTTGATGTTTGTTGGGAGCCAGGAGGAATGAAAAACGGCGGCATTTTAATCCACCCGCGTTTCATCATTAATTGTTTTAATTTTGCCCCCAACATGACTTTTTCCGCTTGGAATTGAAGAAACATTAAGCCAAAATCGGTCCGAATCGATTCTGCATTGGCACCTGCGGCACGGAGAATCAAACTAACGATTTTAAAAGATAATTCGTTGGCAAGTACTTCATCCGTCAATTTAACGCCAAGCGGAATACTATTAGGATCCGAGTGAGGCATATTTTCATGAGCAGGAGGTAAAGTAATTCCTTCCTTAAGCATGAATTCATAGAGGCGTTCCCGTTGACTATGATTGAGTTCCAAATCATCCTTAAGCATGGCTTTCAGATCCTCATCACTCGTGGTGTTTATACCCGCTTGAACAGTTGCTTTGGCTATTTCAAGGCCTGCTAAGTAAATCCAACAAGCCATCACCTCTCCTACATGAAGAGGTTGGGGTTTTTCTTCATCAGTTAAAGATTTGATTGTAGTAATTGCTGCTTCCAATATGCCAACCATTGTGATTCCTCCCGACATTGTCATTTATTTGCATATTGTTTACTTGGCAATCTTTTTTATTCATACTATAAGTGCAATCTATAGAACAGCCAATCAGTTGTAAACAAAGGAAATGGGTTTGACTGAAACTGAATTGAAAAAAGTGCTTAACAGGCAAACAGCGATTCTTTTCTTCGCACCGATTGTTGTGGCGCTTGTCCATGGGGCCGTGGCACTTACGGCATAATTTTTCATCGTTCGCTTTTTCTATACGAAACAAATTAAAGCTGTCATTTAAAAGGAGAATGACGGCTAAGCTTTTATTCAAATGAGGGATCATGTATGTTAGTATAAAGCATTAGAATTTTAGTTCATGGGTAGCGGATAAAATCTGACCCCCCAAGTAGGTGCGAATCGAAAGATGCAGAATTTGGTCAAAAACGAAAGATTGCAAATAATCGTCATCGCTATAGCTACGGCCACTGGCGCACAATTCAAGATAAATCCTTTTAGCAACGATTATTTTCGCATTGGTCTTGGGGTTAGTATCTTTTTGTTTTTTTTATTGCTCATGCCGCATCTACCCTATGTGAAGACGGGTTTCCTAACGGGGATCGTTAGCATGATCGTTCAGTCTGGAGATTGGATCTCTCACGTGCATTCATTTACGATCTTGGAGAGCTTACAGAATAATGCAGCAGCCGGTTGCTACTATGTTGTATTTGCATTTGGAATGAGTAAGCTTCGAAAAAGATTGAACGAATTTCACCCCCTCATGTTAGGTGGATATATCGCATTAATTGACTTCGTTTCTAATGAAACGGAGCTCTTATTGCGTGGGGTATTCCTTGGTACGAATACCTTTTATTTTAAAGAATGGTTCCTTATAATGGTCATAGCCGTAGTACGCAGTTATTTTGTTATCGGTCTGTACAACAGCATCGTTATTAATCAGATGCGGTTTCTCCACGCTGAGCAGGAAAAGCGGATGGAGCAGATGCTAAACATCAACTCTGGTTTGTATGGAGAAGCCTTTTATTTAAAAAAAGCAATGGATACCATAGAGGGGATTACCGCGGATAGCTATGACCTCTATCGGAAATTAAATGAGGACAATCTTAAAAGCTATAGTCAGCGTACGCTAGGAATTGCTCAACAAATCCATGAAGTTAAGAAGGACTCCCAACGTATTTTGGCAGGTTTATTAAAATTATTCGATAGTGAAGTTGTCGTTCATATGAGTCTTTCGGAGATCATGCACTTTGTCGTAAAGGGAAATCAAGAATATAGCGAAATGTTAAGGAAAAAGGTTATCATTGAAAAAGAACTGGCATTTAATCTGAACACTACGCACTATGTGCCTTTGCTGACGATCATAAATAACTTAGTTGCCAATGCGGTAGAAGCTATAGAGAAAAATGGAATCATACATATTCGGGTCTTTGAAAAAGAAGACGACGTATATGTTATCGTCATAGATTCAGGAAAAGGAATTCCTGATCATAAGAAGGAGCTTATTTTCGAACCAGGTTACACGACAAAATACAATGAAGAAGGGATAGCAGCAACCGGGATCGGTCTTTCTCATGTACGCGATATTGTTCATTCCTTTGGGGGGAGTATCGCAGTAGCATCAATGGAGAAAGCAAGCGGTACTCAGTTTGTTGTTCGTCTCCCAATAACAAGTCTAAGTAAAGAGGGTAGAGTCGATGGCACTTTCAATTATGATCGTTGATGATGATATCGTTTGCAGAAGTATGCTGCAAGATATTATTGATGAATGCGGCATTGGCGAGGTTATGGGGACAGCGGAAGGTGGAATTGAGGGGACTCGAATGATCCTTAAATCGAAACCGGATGTCGTGTTGATTGATTTGCTGATGCCTGATCAGGACGGTATTGAGACAATCACGCAATTAAAAAACAGTGGGTATGACGGAAAATTTATTATGATTTCACAAATTGAGAATAAGGACATGGTAGGAGAAGCTTATCAAAAAGGAATCGAGTTCTTTATTCATAAGCCGATTAATCGCGTGGAAGTAGAGCACGTATTGAGCAAAGTCAATGAGCAGTGGAAATATGAGCGGTATGTTTCTGAGATCAAGCAATCTTTAGCTAAATTAGATATCGCTGGACCGTCCTCTCCTCGTAAAGAACGAAAAGTTCGTGATGTGGTGAAGACAATTCTAATGGATTTGGGAATCATCGGTGAGATAGGCAGTAAAGACATTATAGCTTTAATGGAGAATGCCATCGAACATAGAGAAGCAACTAGTTTCCCTCCTTTAAAAGAATTGTATGAGTCTGTCGCCCACACCTATAAACAAAGCCAGAAAGATATTGAGAAAGAAAGTAAGGCGATTGAACAACGCATTCGACGGACGATCATGGCTGCATTAAATAATATGGCTTCCATTGGTTTAACCGATTATAGTAATCCTAAGTTCGAATATTATGCCCCGCTGTACTTTGATTTCCAGGATATTCGGATGAGGATGAAAGTCATGGACGAAGAACAGCATCCCGATAAAGGAAAAGTAAATATCAAAAAATTTTTACAAGTTTTTTATATGGAAATACTAGAAAAATTAAATAGTTGAGTAAGGAATTCAACCTCTCAAGTCTGGAGATAGTAAGGACTGAAGGTTTGGATTCCTTTTTTTATTTCGCTGTTATATATCATCACATGAGATAGATGCCGATACGAAATGTAATCGGATACAAATTTTTCAAGTAAATTTAATCGTCGCGCATGTAAACTTTATTTTCATGTCGTGTAATTGTTTTTGTAGGATTCTGTATGTTGCTGTAGAGCGGGAGGTAGTATGTAATTACAAACAGATCGAATCCATCGATCTCAATTTTAATAGAAGAAAAGGGGTTCTTACATGAAAAAAGGTTTATCAGTAGTACTGGGAACGGTTATAGCTTTAACACTTAGTGCTTGTGGAAATGGTGCAACTACGGATAATAAGACTACGCAACCCGCACAAACAGCAACAGCTAAAAAATACACGTTTGGTACAGATGCGACGTATCCCCCTTTCGAGTTTCAAAAAGATGGCAAGTACATTGGAATAGATATTGATTTAATCAACGCAATAGCCAAAGAAGAAGGATTTGAAGTTGACTTAAAACCTATGGACTTCAAAGGAATTATACCTGCTATTACATCGAAACAATTGGATGGCGCTATCGCTGGTATCAGTATTACGGACGAACGTAAACAGGTTGTTAGCCTTTCGGACCCGTATTACCAAGCCGGACTTTCGCTAATCGTTCGAGAAGATAACACAACAATCAAAACTCCTGAAGATTTGAAGGGGAAAGTCATTGCTATTAAAAAAGGAACTTCCGGAGCAAAACTTGCCGATGAATATGGTAAAAAATATGGCGCGACAATTAAGTATTTCGATGATAGTCCGGCCATGTATCAGGAAGTCGCCAATAAAAATGCAGATGTAACGTTGGAAGACTTTCCGGTTATCTCTTATAAGATTGCAGTTGATCCCAATTCCAAACTGAAAATCGTTGGGGAACGTTTGAACGGGGATTACTATGGTATCGCGGTAAGAAAAGATAACGAAGAATTGATGAAAAAAATTAATGATGGACTCAAGAAGATCAAAGCTAACGGAAAATATGATGAAATTATCAGCACTTATATGGGAAAATCCACAAAATAGATAACACAAGCGCTAACCTTTTGTCACCCAATGTTCGCTGGGCTTCAGAAGGTTAGCGTCATTATGAATTCCATTAAAAAGGAAGGGTTGGGATCCGGTGACTTCCTCGTTGCAGGTTATTTTAGATGCACTACCCATGTTGTTGAAAGGCGCTTTAATCACCTTTAAAATTGTTATCATCTCTTTACCGATCGCTTTTCTTATAGGTCTAATTACGGGTTTGATGAATGTTTCTTCTAGTAAAATTCTTCGGACTATTGCTACCTTTTATGTTGATATCATTAGGGGAACACCGCTATTAGTGCAGGTCTTCTTTGAATATTTTGGTATCCCTGCTTTCTTTGATATTCGAATACCTGCAGAGACCGCAGGTATTATTGCCATCAGTTTAAATGCGGGCGCTTATATATCGGAGATTTTCCGTGCAGGTATTGTCTCTATTAACAGGGGACAGATGGAAGCCGCGCGCTCGTTGGGATTAAGTAAATGGTTGACGATGCGATTGGTCATTTTACCACAAGCCATTCGCCGGATGGTGCCTGCTTTTGTCAACCAATTCATTGTAAGTATTAAGGATACTTCCCTTTTGTCCGTCATTGGAATTAGCGAGTTGACACAGAGCGGGGAGATTATTATCTCTGCGAACTATCGTGCTTTTGAGATATGGGGAGTCGTGGGTGTCATCTACTTTATTATCATCTATGCTTTATCCCGCTTAGCTCGCGTATTTGAGAGGAGGTATGCTTCCAAATGATCGTCGTACAAAACTTGAAAAAGAAATTCGGTACGAACGAAGTACTGAAAGATATTTCTACTACGATCCGAGAGAAAGAAGTGGTTTGCGTCATTGGACCCTCTGGATCAGGAAAGAGTACATTCCTACGTTGTCTGAATCTTCTTGAGGATGTGACGTCTGGAAAAGTTGTGATCGGCGATGTCGAAGTTACTTCACCTAACACGAATATCGATCAACTGCGCCAAAATGTAGGAATGGTATTTCAACTCTTTAACTTATTTCCTCATCTGACCGTATTGGAAAATATCATGCTAGCCCCGAAGCACATTAAAAAGGTAAATAAGCAGCAAAATGAACAAAAGGCCATGGAACTGCTGAACAAAGTGGGCTTGGCCGGGAAGCGGGATGCGTACCCTGACCAGTTGTCTGGTGGACAACAGCAGCGTGTAGCCATTGCCCGTGCGCTGGCTATGAATCCACGCGTGATGTTATTCGATGAACCGACTTCGGCCTTAGACCCCGAGATGGTAGGCGAAGTGCTGCAAGTGATGAAGGATTTAGCCCATGAAGGGATCACCATGATTGTCGTTACGCATGAAATGGGCTTCGCTCGCGAGGTGGCAGATCGTGTAATCTTCATGGATGGAGGGTATATCGTAGAAGAAGGAACACCTTCCGAGTTATTCGATTCCCCCAAACACGAACGTTCTCAAGCATTTCTTAGCAAAATCCTATAAATGGATTTATAATGGTTATAAAAACTCACCTCTAGCAGGTCGCTCATCTTTGAACGGCCTTGATAGAGGTTTTCTACATGTTGCTCTTTTATGTAAGCGGAAACCATGCGAAAGGAACGTTTCTATGAAAAAGATACTTTTATTAGCTACGGGTGGAACCATTGCATCTGTGGTTGGGGAGGATGGATTGACCCCGGGGATGACGGCCGATGAACTGATAAGCTATTTGCCGGCACAAAATCACCTGTATCAGGTAGACAGTAACGTACTGATGGAAATTGACAGCACGAATATGCAGCCTGAATTTTGGGTCCGTATCGCGGAAGCCATTTATAAGAATTATGATGAGTATGATGGATTTGTGATCACGCATGGAACAGATACGATGAGTTATACATCGGCCGCGCTTTCCTATATGCTGCAAAATATGAGTAAGCCGGTTGTAATTACAGGTTCTCAGGTTCCAATCCACAACAACCACACAGATGCCATCCATAACATGCGCAATGCTGCCCAGTTTGCGTGTGAAGACATTGGTGGTGTATTTATTGTTTTTGATGGCAAGGTGATTAACGGGACAAGAGCCGTGAAAGTGAGAACCCGCAGTTACGATGCCTTTGAAAGCATTAATCATCCTTATGTGGCTTACTTTGAAGGCGATGAAATCAAGTACACTACGTC
Organism: Paenibacillus sp. V4I9; assembly: GCF_030817295.1. Lineage (NCBI taxonomy): Bacteria > Bacillati > Bacillota > Bacilli > Caryophanales > Paenibacillaceae > Paenibacillus > Paenibacillus sp. V4I9. The sequence continues at coordinate 7,370,299 of NZ_JAUSZE010000001.1, read as the reverse complement.
TGTTGTACCTGAACAAAATAAAGAGATAAAGCTGGATATATCGCTATGTCCCGATGTTTTTTTGTTAAAGCTGCATCCAGGTACGAAGCCTGAACTTTTTGACTATCTGAAACAAAACTATAGAGGCGTGATTATCGAAGGCTTTGGTTTAGGAGGGGTTCCTACCCAAGGTCGCAACCTTCTTCCGAAAATCATTGAGCTTATAGAAGCAGGAGTCGCTGTTGTCATTACGACACAATGTCTGGAAGAAGGCGGCGATCTGACGCTTTACGAAGTTGGGCGACGAGTAGGCAGAGAACAGATTATTTCGTCGAAGGATATGAATAAAGAAGCAATTGTTCCGAAATTAATGTGGGCTTTAGGCAAGAGCAATGACCTCAAAGAGATAAAGGAATTGATGGAAACGTCGATCGCCGATGATACCACTTTATAAAAAGCGACTTATCTCGATAGCGATCTTATTTCACTTATTTACATCATACAAGTAAAACACATAATCACTAGATACACCTGCATGTCCGAGCTGGCGGAGCATAGAAGTGATGTTGCCGCGGTGGTAAGTGCCGTGATTAACAACGTGCTGGATAAGCTCTTCGTTGCTGGCATGCAGGACGCCATAGGTTGGATGCGGAAAGTCTTTCATGGCTTGCCAATCGGCATCGCTATTCAGAAAGGTTTTGTAAGTCTCGGCTAATTCCGAGAAGGCGGCCTCTAGTTGTTTTAAGCTTTTCCCTTTGGTCTTTTCTTCAGCAGTGACGATCAGCTCTCTGGTCTGCTCATAGCTGCTTCCCCTCATGCCGGACAACCAGACAGTATCCACTCTGAAGATGTGCACAAGGCCGGCACAGATGGTTGGAAATACATTGCTCATCTCCTGCAGCAAAATCTCCTCCGGCAGTTCCTCTAAACGAGCGAAAACCCGCTTATTAGCCCATACATGATACTCGTAATTTTTGAGAATTTGAGTAGACATCGGATCAATCCTCCTTCTTATTTGCTTGATAGAGTTCTATTAATGTGCCATCCGCATCCCGAAAATGGGCAAGTCGTCCATTCCATGTCGGATGATTAAATGGTTCTTTGACGAATTCGATGCCTTTATCGGATAAACGATTGTAGGTATCATCTATATTTTCAACTTCAATATTGAGTACAAAATTCGTTGCATAGCTGCCGCTTTGCACCAAATCTTCTCCCAGTGCTTCGCCCATGGCTTTGCGGGACAGCAGCTCGATACGAGCAGCTCCCGTGTTAAACAAGGCGTATTCCATCGACTCCTCATACCAGTCAGCTTTTAACTCTAATTGATCCCTATAAAAAGCTGCGCTTTTGTGAAAATCATTTACCAAAATACGAACTTGTAATAAATTCATGGTCGTTCCTCCTTAGGTTTCACCTAAGACCCATTGTAGCCCATCTTCACTGACAGAAACGGTCAGTCAAGCTGCGCCGCCGCATAATAATTGTGTAAATTTTTAGTTACCTCAATCATTTGGTTTTGGAGCAGCTGCGGTTCTTTAATGCGAAGGGTCCCCCCATAAGTCAGAAGAAAGTATGGAAGATCATACAGGATGTATCGCTCTTCCAGTTTAAAATGTGCTTCAAGCTGCGAACGTTCTACCAACGCATGGGCCAGAAACCAATGACCACATAGATCATCTAGTGCTTGCTCTCTTCCTGTAATTTTGACAGATATGAGCTCATCTAGCTTATCCGAATCAGGCAGCACACCTGAAAGGATAAATTTGCGTGCCGAGAAATCAGCAGGCCGTTCAAAAGTCTTCTCCGTCGTATCCAACTTTCGAATACGATCGATACGAAAGCTTCGAATTTCTTTGCGAAGATGACAATGCCCTACCACATACCATTTGCTTTTCCAGCAAACAAGCCCGTAAGGATCCAAATGACGAGATTCTGTTACAGATCCGTAGCCTTTTTGATAATGCATAAATATCATTACGCTCTGAGCCACCGCGATTTCCACTTCTTGAAGCAGGGATACTTGCGAGGCATCAGCTTGAGGAAGAATGACGTCAAGACCTTGCTCATGTAGATTGATTTGATGGCGTTGTTCTTCATTGGAATACATTTTGAGCTTAGCGACGGCCTGACTCAATTTCTCTCCAAACGGATACCCCGCCTCCTGGGCAAAAGCGGCCGCATGAATTAACGCTTTTTGTTCATCTAGATCAAATATAAGCGGAGCTTCATTGAACTGACCTAGCAAGCTATAACCGCCATGATGCCCGGAATCGGCAATAATCGGGACTCCGCTGGCACATAATGCATCGATGTATCGATAAACGGTTCGGATGTTAATCTCCAGCTTCTCAGCAAGCTGCTTAGCTGTTATTCGCTTCTGAGATTTGAGCAACCACAGGATAGTAAGCATATGATCTGCTTTTGACATAACCCATATTCCTTTCCGAGGAAATGCTTTCCATATGGGTTCATCATACCACTGACAGACCGATGAAAAAACACCCAATCTCATTGAGATAGGGCGCTGGGTTTATAAAAATATATCGTTAAAATAACGTTATGCCGTACTCCTCAATTTTACGATATAGCGTCGTTCTTCCTATTTTCAATTGTCCGGCGGCCTTACTAAGGTTCCATTCCGAGGCCTTCAGCGCCTTCTTGATCGCCGTGATTTCCGCGTCCTTCAACGTGAGTGTGTGATCTTTGCCTGATCCTGCTTGCACAGACCCATCGGATTCTTCGAACGATAGATGCTCAGCGTCAATCGCCTGGCCTCCAGCTAGGAAGACTGCTTGCATAAGAATGCCGCTCTAAGCTCTCTTATATTGCCCGGCCAGCTGTAGGTTAACAGCTTTTGCTGCGCTGCTTCCGTTATGAATGGACAGGGCGAAGCATGCTTCTGGAGTAAATGCACGGCTAATGTCAAAATATCGCTTCTTTCTCGTAATGACGGCAGCGTAATATGTATCCCTTTCAACCGGTAATACAGATCAGCCCGGAATCGGCCTGCCTTTATCTCCGTGGCCAAGTCCTTATTCGTTGCTGCAATGACTCTAATGTCAATTGCTTTGCTCTTCGCGCTGCCTACCGGAGTAATCATGCCTTCCTGTAGCACTCTTAATAAAGCAGCCTGCGCACGAAGAGGCATGTCGCCTATCTCATCGAGAAAAATAGTACCCTTGTGCGCGGCCTCGAATTTCCCGGCATTGCCGTCTTTGTTCGCTCCCGTGAAAGCGCCGCGAGCATATCCGAATAATTCACTCTCGACCAGGCTGTCCGGGATGGCGCTGCAATTCAATGCAATGAACGGCTCCGCCGACCGGGTGCTAGCGGTATGAATGGATTGCGCGAACAATTCCTTCCCCACGCCGCTTTCACCCAATAATAAGACGGGAAAATCAGTCGTAGCCGCCTTCTTGGCTAGTTCTTTCTTCTGTATGATGGTCGGACACGTGCCGACAATATCCCTAAACGCATACAAATGCTGCTCGTTTGCCGCTTGCTTCTGAATGGAGACGAACTGCCACAGCTTCTGATGCTCATTATGAATAGTTTTGACAGAAAAGCCTTCCAACTTCGTAAACACTTTGCCAATTGCGTCACTACCAACAATGCGGATGGCGGCATGATTAGCACGAAGGATGCGGTTATCCCGGCTTAGAGAGAGCAGTGGTAAAGGATGATTTTGTGAGGAATGCTCGAGTTCTTTGAGGGTAATGAGATGCTCCTTCTTCGACTCTTCCAGCAGAATTTTGTTCTGCAGGGAATGGGCTGCCATACAGGCAAGTGTAAACGTATAGGCGTGGTAATTCTCTTGTTTGCCGCTAATATTGATGATACCGATCAGCTCGCCGATTGAATTGAAGACGGGTGCTGAGGCGCAGGTCAAGAAGTGATTGGAGTTGAAATAATGCTCTTCGGCATGCACACGTACGGGTTTTTTCTCTGCGAGGGCGACACCAATGGCATTTGTTCCTTTTCTTCTCTCGGCCCAATTTGCTCCTACTTGCAGCTGAACCGCTAACGCCCGGCGGGAGAAATCGATATCTCCGACTGTGTGAATAATGGTTCCCTCCGAATCGATAAGCAGTGCCATCTGGCCGGATTGCTTGATGCTTGTGTGCATTTGCTCGAATATTTGCTCCGTGTAATGTATGGTTTGCTCGTTTTGCCTTAATAGAGATTGAATGTGGTTTCCGGTTAAGATGTCATCGTCAATGGGGTCGGTGTGCATTAAACCAAGTTCGTGACAGCGCTTCCAAGATGACGCCGCCGCTTCTGATAAAAAGTTATTTTCCACGGATAGCAAAAATAAACACCTCCATTGCAATCGGTTTCCTAATCCGATCATATCATAGATGCTTTTATTAATGGAGTACTGAAAGAAAGAATGTCCCAAAATGGAACACTTCCGTTGTTTCAGAGCGGAACAAAAACTAGTAAGCGCTCACCATATTGCCTTATTGGACGGTATTTAATATGTTGGCACGATCCTTGCTTATATATTTAACGTATTCCATTTTAAGGAGGCTGAGCTAGATGATTTATGCACAACCTGGACAAAACGGATCAAAGGTTACGTTTAAAAAACGGTACGAAAATTTTATCGGAGGAAAGTGGACAGCGCCTATTAAGGGCCAATACTTTGACAATCCATCACCTGTAAATAATCGCGTTTTCTGCGAGGTTCCTCGTTCATCTTCAGAGGATATCGAGCTGGCTTTAGATGCTGCGCATGCTGCAAAGGACGCATGGGGGCGCACGTCCGTTGCGGAGCGTGCCGTCATTTTAAATAAAATTGCCGATCGCATGGAAGCGAATTTGGAAATGCTTGCGGTTGCCGAGACCTGGGATAACGGGAAGCCGGTTCGGGAAACGCTTGCGGCTGATCTGCCACTGGCGATCGATCATTTTCGCTATTTTGCAGGATGCATTCGCGCCCAGGAGGGTTCGCTCAGCCAATTGGATGACAATATGGTGGCTTACCATTTTAATGAGCCTCTTGGCGTCGTCGGTCAGATTATACCGTGGAACTTTCCACTGCTTATGGCGACATGGAAGCTTGCTCCGGCACTTGCGGCCGGAAATGCGGTCGTCCTGAAGCCCGCTGAGCAAACGCCGGCATCCATACTGGTGCTGATAGAGCTCATTCAAGATTTGCTGCCGCCGGGCGTACTTAATATCGTCAACGGTTTCGGACTTGAAGCCGGCAAACCGCTTGCTTCGAGCAGCCGGATCGCGAAAATCGCCTTTACCGGCGAGACGACGACAGGCCGCTTAATTATGCAGTATGCTTCGCAAAACCTGATACCGGTCACCTTGGAGCTGGGTGGCAAGTCGCCGAATATTTTCTTTGAGGATGTGGTCGCAAGTGATGACGCTTTCTTCAATAAAGCGCTCGAAGGCTTTGCGATGTTCGCCTTGAATCAAGGAGAAGTCTGCACCAGCCCGTCACGCGCATTAATTCAGGAATCGATTTATGATCAATTTATGGAAAGAGCTTTGAAGCGAGTCGCTGCCATCAAACAGGGCAACCCTCTGGATACGGAAACGATGATTGGCGCACAAGCCTCTACCGAGCAGGTTGAGAAAATTATGAGCTATATCCATATCGGTGCACAGGAAGGCGCCGAATGCCTGATCGGCGGAGGTCGGGCAAAGGTAGAAGGAGATATTTCCGACGGCTACTACATTCAGCCGACCGTTCTGAAGGGGCATAACAAAATGAGAATCTTCCAAGAGGAGATTTTCGGACCGGTTCTTTCCGTTACGACGTTCAAGGATCAGGAAGAGGCGCTGGCGATCGCCAATGACACGCTCTATGGTCTTGGCTCCGGCGTATGGACGCGCGACATGAACACGGCCTACCGGATGGGGCGCAGCATTCAAGCCGGCCGCGTATGGACGAATTGCTACCATGCGTATCCTGCCCATGCGGCCTTCGGCGGCTATAAGAGCTCGGGCATAGGCCGCGAGAATCACAAAATGATGCTCTCCCATTACCAGCAAACCAAAAATCTACTCGTCAGCTACAGCCCCGACGCACTGGGCTTCTTCTAAGAGAGCTGTACGATGACGATAGAAGTGAGCAAGGTTGTTGCTACCGATGCCGCTCTAGAGCTAATCGAAATCGTAAAGGCCAAGCATGGCCCTGTCATGTTCCATCAATCCGGCGGCTGCTGCGATGGCAGCTCTCCGATGTGTTACGCGCAAGGGGAGTTTCTTATCGGCGACAGCGACGTATGGCTAGGGGAAATAGGCGGCGCACCCTTCTATATGAGCAAGTCGCAATACGACTATTGGAAGAATACGATGCTCATCATCGACGTGGTGCCCGGCAGAGGCGGGATGTTCTCGCTTGAGGGGCCGGAAGGGCGGCGCTTTCTGACTCGTTCGAGGATGTTCTCGGATGAGGAGCGGCGTGTGTTGGGTCTCTAAGCTTTTTTATAGGATACGATGAAAACCCTGTTCTCTTCCTTGACGAAGGGAGCAGGGTTTTTTGAGCTGCAGCCAGAGTTTTACAAGAAAGGCTCCTCTCATATTAGGCCTATGACTATGAAGCAAATCGCAGAAAGGCTGTATGTGCATGATTCAACGGTAAGCCGTACCGTAAATAATGGCAAGTTGTACAGCGTGCAACAATTTCCTTGATTTCTTCCAGGCAAGCTAAGGATGTTGTATGTTGTACAACAATTTAGCCTCTTTATATGAGTTAGAGCTACTTTTGGCAGGAATTGTTGTGTTTTTTGCAACATTCGCAAAGTTTAAACTTTACATTTAAATCCTAAACTTTAAAGCTTAAATCTTAACGTTTAAATCGTACAAGTTAAAGTTTAAATCTTAAACTTCAAATTTTAAACTTTAAACTTCATTCCAACTAGCTGCTAAAAATACCAATTTCTCCAAATACCCTCTCAATTGGCCCTTGTAACGCGAATCTTTATATAAACTCAAATAAGGCCACCGGAGAGGGGAATAGACTTGACAAAGAACGAAGTCTTAACCACTACCATCACGCTGTCTATTGATAATGGCAGCAGTCACGTTAAAGTGATTTACGACCATTTGGACAATAACTTTATTTTCCCTAATGTACTAGCGCAACCGTTTGGTGAACGATTTCTTTTGATGGAACAAGGTGATCCCCTGGATTTTCTTGACGTACAGATTACATCGCCTTCGATAGAGAGCGATCAGTACCGACATGTTTACGTGGGTAACTTAGCGATCGGTGACGAAGGGATTATTCATGAAATTGTAGGGGATAAAGCGGTGCAAAAGAAGGCCCAGAGACCCGAAACAATGGTGACACTCCTTACGGCTGCGGCGTATGCCATTGCCAAGAAACATGAGGATGCCATCAGGCGGGGGAAAAAGCGGATAAAAGCCGCTGTCAACTTGGGTACAGGTCTGCCGATTCGTGAAATAACGAAATTCCGCGAGGAATTTGCTCATAAGATTACAGGAGGCGTACATTCCGTTACATTCGGGACGACCCCCGTATTTAAAGGGATAACGGTGGAAATGGAATTTTCGCTTCCTACCGATATCAGCATAGACGATGTTTCCGGTGTTTACGACCTTGAGGCTACTTCCAAATCACATCTATCCCACAAAGGCTTCGGCATTGCGGATGTAGGCGGTGTCGACATGGATATCGCGTTCTTCAAACCCGGTCTCGATCTGGATCAACGGCACTCTACCGGCGCTAAGATCTACCTCAATGATGCTTTAGAGAGCATTCGCAACGAGGTTAATTCACAAGGCGAGGAATTAATCGCAAGCACGGCGGAATTGACCCTCATGTTGGTCAACAAAGAGTATGAGATTTATGCGGAGGGTAAGGTTGTTTTTGACATGACAAGCCTTATTAACCGGCATATGCGCATATTAGCGGAGAAAGTGCTGAAATACGCCCGTAACTCTTGGAAGCATGTACGCTACGCCAATGAGTTTTGGTTCATCGGCGGTGGAGCGGTCGTTTTGCAGCCTTGGATTGAGAAATTAAACGCCGAGCTGGGCCTGCCCATTAAGTTTGATACCGTGGAACACAGCCAATTCCGAAATGTGCGAGGCACCTTTCTTATGCTTGACCACGCGCTGAAACATGCGGACGAATCCGCGGCGGCTAGTGCTGACTCTGAAGGAGTATCCGAGAGCGGGAGCGAATCGGATTGAAAAAGCGGAGATCCACCGTTTACGTTCGTTCAGGTAAGGATGTTACCCTGTATATTCCGTCAGACACACCGCCTGAGGTCATCGATTATTTAAACCAATTGAAAATGGAAGGCATTTTCAGTCAAGGAATCATGGATATTTTGACAAGGTATGTTCGAGAAGAGCAATCGGGTAGGAGACCGATTACGGAATTATTTCCCGGGAAAAAAATGGTCTCGGACATGGATGAGGCCGTTTCTCTAGCAGACAGCTATAGTGACATGGAGTCGGCAGAGCCTATTGAACCTGCTCATGAAGCGAATGATGATTTCAACCAGCCAAAGAAGGAGATCCCGGATGCCAATGATCAGAAAAAATTCAGTTTGGCGCAAATATTCCGGCAATCTCGGCACAATTCGGGAAAGCTAGTACAGCCCTCGGATCATGGCAACAATAATGAGTAGGTGAACTCCATGGTAATGAAAAGGAGGACATCAGATGGACAACGGACAAGCTAAGGACGCAGCGCGTCATTTTAATCTTTCAGATGAAGTTTTTCACCATCCCGGCATGGATATTTATACACAAATGACCTTTATCGTCTTGAAATGTTTTTCTTCGGAATCGAACATTCCAGGATTATCTGATATTGCTAAGCTCGGTCGCATGAATCTCAAGCAGGCGACTAAAGCTTTGCAGCAACTCGTAGAGCTGAGAATTGTCTCGCACAAAATATTCCGCCGTATGGTTGGAGATTTCCAAGACGATCGGCTTTCCTGGGCTGCTAAGGGCTTGCTTACGTTTTGCAAAGAGAACCCGAACATCAACCTAGACGATCTAGTGGAACTATCCAGTGAATCGGGCGAGGATGAACATAGCATACGCAAGGCTCTTAAGGAATTGAACGAATATGGGTACTTGGAAGAGTACCCTGTATGGAGCAAAATTGCTAACTAAGGTATAGCGGAAGGACAGAATTAATTTTGTGAAACACTCTGGAAGTCTGAGGGTACTTAAAATAGACCATGCTATCTACGTTTGTAGAAGCATGGTCTATTTTTTGTTTGAAAGACTCTAAATAGTTCAATGTTTATCTTGTATACAACATTATATGTAAGGGGTATCAATTCAAATATTGTCGAATTTACAATGTTAGTTTCATAAATATAGGAAAATCATTGAATTTTAACTAATAAAGAAGATCAAAAGTACTAGAATATATGCGGATCATGAATCTTATAGTTAAATTTACCTATTCAAATTACTAGGAATATAGTATTATGGCAGAGATAGAAGTATCGAAATCTCAAGTGAAAAGGGCAAATTACAGGAAACTGTGAGACGCAAAGCCAAGGGCCTGAAACGCGTATTAAAAAACGTGCATGGTAGCCGGTTACCACAGGGAATCATAGTGTTTTTCTATGAACCTTGTTTAAGGTTCTTTTCTTTTTTTGAGATCTATCAATCCTTATTATAAGAAGGGAAGGGAGTCAGATGTCAATGAAGAAATCAAGACAAATGTCTATGGTTCTCACACTGCTTTTATTTGTTCAATTAATCTTTCCAGCCTTACATGCGTGGGGAGCAACAGACAACGGAACCATCTTACCTCCAAGCAATCTTGCTACTCAACTTCTAACGCCTGATGATGTGAAATTAACGTGGAGCCCGGTGTATGGAGCTACAGGATACACTGTATACAGCATCACCTATGGGCAGCTTATTAATGTCGGGACAACGACAACAGCTTCTTTTACCATAAATGACCTGACAGAGGGCTCATACAGTTATGTAGTGTCTACTTTAAGTTCAGGTGGCGAATCGGGCCCATGTGCTCCGGTGAATATCAATATCACTTATCCTGATATGATTGCCCCGGCTACATTAACGTACACCATACAAAATGGTAACAATATCGTTTTGAACTGGGGAACTGCTCCTAATGTACAAACATATAATTTGTATGTAAATCAAGAAGGCGGAAGAAAGTTAGTCTATTCGGGGACAGCGAGAACTTTTACCGTCAACAACGCCGCAGAGGGAATATATACATATACAGTAACAGCTAGCCATCCTTTGTATGGCGAATCTCCAAACTCAACAGCAGTAGAAGCTGCTATAGGAAATCTGACGATGACGGCTCCTAGCGGTTTAACGTATACGGTGGCTACCGATGACGTTACACTAAAGTGGAATACTGCTGCTTATGCAACCGGCTATAACGTCTATCAAATTATTGATAATCAAAAAGTATTAAAAAGCAGTAAAATAACGGGAAAAACCGTATCCTACATGAATTTGCCCGCTGGAAATTATACATACATGGTTCACTCTTTCAGTGACCGTTTCGGAGAGTCTGTCGAGGGCAGCACGATTTCATTAACCGTAGGAACGATGGTGCCGCCAAGCAACCTGACTTTTAAACTTCAAAATGTGAACGACGTGGTACTTACTTGGAGTGCTGCGACCAACGCAACCTCTTATAAAGTTTATCAAGTAATCGATGGAGAAAAAGTGTTGAAAAACACAGTAACCGGTACGACGGTTACATTTACGAATATGCTGACCGGCGATTATGTATATGAGGTCCATTCGCTAAGCAACTTGTTCGGCGAGTCAACAGACGGTAGCACCGTTTCCTTGACTGTAGGATCGGTCACGATGACGCCTCCGGCAACGTTAGCTTCCAAATTACAAAACCTAACCGATATCGTGCTGACTTGGACGGTTGCACCGAATGCTACCTCCTACAAAATCTATCAAGTTATCGGTGATGAAAAAGTACTGAAAAGCACGGTAACAGGCACGACAGTTACCTACGTCAACCTGCCTGCGGGTGATTATTTATACGAAGTTCATTCTGTTAGTACCCGTTTTGGTGAGTCTGCCGAAGGAACCCAAGTTGCCTTAACGGTAGGGGAAGTAGTTATGGCTGCTCCTGGTAATTTCGCATACAAATTCCAGAATGTAAATGATGTTGTACTGACCTGGACGGTTGCACCCAATGCTACGGCTTATAAAGTGTATCAAATCGTAGATGGTTCGAAGGTACTTAAAAGTACAGTAGCCGGAACGACCGTGACCTATACGAATCTGGCATCAGGGAATTACACATATGAAATTCACTCCAATTCCACACGATATGGAGAATCGGCTGAAAGTGCCCAGGCAACTTTCTCTATCGTACTTCCAACAATGCTGCCGCCATCTAATTTGGTGCAGAGTGTAACATCGGCTACGGCGTTTTCATTAAACTGGGACGCAGCAGCAAACGGTAACAGCTATAAAGTGTATCAAATTGTTAACGGTCAAAAAGTATTGAAAAGTACAGTAGCGACAACAAAGGTATCTTATAGCAACATGGAGCCTGGTGATTATACGTATGAAGTTCATACGGTTTCAACACGGTTTGGAGAATCTCCAGAGGGAACGATATTGACATTCACTTTGAACGACCAAACGATGCAAGCTCCTGCTAGCCTGACTTACAGTTTGGCGAATGCGAATGATCTTACATTAAAGTGGACCTCTGTACCTAACGCAACAAGTTATAAAGTATACCAGGTTATTGATGGCCAAAAAGTCTTGAAAAGTACGCTGACAGGCTTAACGGTAACCTATGCAAACATTCCTGGTGGGGACTATCAATATGTAGTAGATTCCTATTCAACGATTTTAGGAGAATCCCCAGAGGGAGCAGAGGTTAGCTTCAATTTGATTCTGCCGACAATGGTAGGACCGGGTAATCTGGCAGCTAAGGCGCAGAATGGTAACGACGTGGTTTTAACATGGGTTGCAGCACCTTATGCTAACAGCTATAAAGTTTATGAAATTATTAATGGTGCTGAGGTTCTAAAAAGTACAATGACCACGTTAGCAGTAACGTACACGAATGTGACAGCAGGGGATCATACGTATGTTGTTCACTCTGTTAGTACTAAATTTGGAGAGTCGCTGGAAGGAAGCAAAGTGAGCCTATCCATAGTTTTCCCAGTGATGCAAGCGCCGGGAAGTCTGACCCAGACGATTGCAAATGGTAATGACATTACTTTAAAGTGGGGAACTTCAACTTACGCTACATCTTATAAAATTTATCAAGTAGTTGATGGTGAAAAGGTGTTGAAAAGCACACTGACAGGAACAACTGTAACATATACCAATATGCCAGCAGGTGACTATACCTATGAAGTGCACTCTTATAGCAGTCGCTTTGGTGAGTCTCCGGAGGGAGAAGAGCTCTTATTCAAGCTGGTACATCCGATCATGGAAGCACCGGGTAATGTGACGAAAAGTGTCACGAATGGCAATGATATTACTTTAAAATGGGGAACCGTAACTTACGCTACGGCTTATCGTGTCTACCAAATCGTAGATGGTCAAAGAGAATTGAAAAAAACACAAACGGGTACAACTGTAACGTTTACCAACATGCCAGAAGGTGACTACAATTATGAGGTTTACTCCTATAGTGATCGATTCGGTGAATCTCCGAAGGCAGTGATCTCAACTTTCACTTTAACTTGGCCGGTACTTCAGCCTTCGCAATTGAAAGGAACAGTCACGAATGCTAATAATCTAACATTAACTTGGATGACGGCAACTTGGGCAAATGAATATCGCGTTTATGAGGTGACAGGCGATACTCGCCAATTAATGTACAAAGGTGCGGCTTTAACAACCCAGCTATTCAACCTGACAGAAAAAACCCATTATTACGAATTAGTGATTTATAATACACGTTTTGGAGAGTCTGCACCTTCCAATCGGTTAAATTTTGATATTATTTTCCCTGACATGCAGTCCCCAGTGGCAAGTTCGAGGCTGCTAAGTCAAACGAGCGCTGTAATTACATGGAATTTTGTCACATACGCTAATGGTTATAACGTGTATGAAATTGTAAATGGACAACCGATATTGCTAGTTAAAAACTTAAACAACTTGTCCTATACAGTAAATAACCTATCTTATGCGAACCACCTATACTATGTATCTTCGTATAGTAATTCATTTGGTGAATCGGATCCTTCCAACACAGTTGAGGCAAAGCTGATTGTCGATACTGAAGCACCGGTAACGACAGCAACTGCACCAACGGATTGGACGAATCAAAGTGCTGCAGTAACATTGTCGGCAACCGATAATGAAACGGGAGTAGCAAATACGTTCTATTCATTGAACGACCAAGCTTTCGTACCGGGGACTGCCGTTACTGTTAGCCAAGAAGGATCGAATAAAGTATCTTTTTATTCTGTAGATAAAGTAGGTAACAAGGAAGCGACAAAAATCATTTATGTAAAGATTGACAAAACGGCTCCAGTAACAAAGGCAAGCAATATTCAAGGATGGTCTAAGGAAGCAATTGTGACGCTGGCGGCAACAGATGATCAAAGCGGCGTAGCCAAGACGTTGTACTCCGTGAACGGCGGAGACTATGCAGAAGGCACGAGCGTGACGGTGAGTCAAGAAAACGTGAGCCAAGTGAGCTTCTACTCGGTTGACCAAGCGGGCAACGCAGAGAAGGCACAGACCGTAGAAGTGAAGATTGACCGTACAGCACCAGTGACTACAGCGACGGCGACAGAAGGCTGGACGAAGTCCGATGCAATCGTGACGCTGGCGGCAACAGATGATCAAAGCGGCGTAGCCAAGACGTTGTACTCCGTGAACGGCGGAGACTATGCAGAAGGCACGAGCGTGGCGGTGAGTCAAGAAGGCGTGAGCCAAGTGAGCTTCTACTCGGTTGACCAAGTGGGCAACGCAGAGAAGGCACAGACCGTAGAAGTGAAGATTGACCGTACAGCACCAGTGACTACAGCAACGGCGACAGAAGGCTGGACGAAGTCCGATGCAATCGTGACGCTGGCAGCTGCGGATAGCCAAAGCAGCGTAGCCAAGACGTTGTACTCCGTGAACGGCGGAGACTATGCAGAAGGCACGAGCGTGACGGTGAGTCAAGAAGGCGTGAGCCAAGTGAGCTTCTACTCGGTTGACCAAGCGGGCAACGCAGAGAAGGCACAGACCGTAGAAGTGAAGATTGACCGTACAGCACCAGTGACTACAGCGACGGCGACAGAAGGCTGGACGAAGTCCGATGCAATCGTGACGCTGGTAGCTACGGATGGCCAAAGCGGCGTAGCCAAGACGTTGTACTCCGTGAATGGCGAAGGGTATGCAGAAGGCACGAGCGTGACGGTGAGTCAAGAAGGCGTAAGCCAAGTGAGCTTCTACTCGGTTGACCAAGCGGGCAACGCAGAGAAGGCACAGACCGTAGAAGTGAAGATTGACCGTACAGCACCAGTGACTACAGCGACGGCGACAGAAGGCTGGACGAAGTCCGATGCAATCGTGACGCTGGCAGCTGCGGATAGCCAAAGCAGCGTAGCCAAGACGTTGTACTCCGTGAACGGCGGAGACTATGCAGAAGGCACGAGCGTGACGGTGAGTCAAGAAGGCGTGAGCCAAGTGAGCTTCTACTCGGTTGACCAAGCAGGTAACGAAGAGAAGGCACAGACCGTAGAAGTGAAGATTGACCGCACAGCACCAGTGACTACAGCGACGGCGACAGAAGGCTGGACGAAGTCCGATGCAACCGTGACGTTGGCAGCTGCGGATGGCCAAAGCGGCGTAGCCAAGACGTTGTATTCCGTGAACGGCGGAGGGTATACAGAAGGCACAAGCGTGACGGTGAGTCAAGAAGGCGTAAGCCAAGTGAGCTTCTACTCGGTTGACCAAGCAGGTAACGAAGAGAAGGCACAGACCGTAGAAGTGAAGATTGACCGCACAGCACCAGTGACTACAGCGACGGCGACAGAAGGCTGGACGAAGTCCGATGCAACCGTGACGCTGGCAGCTGCGGATGGCCAAAGCGGAGTAGCCAAGACGCTGTACTCCGTGAACGGCGGAGACTATGCAGAAGGCACGAGCGTGACGGTGAGTCAAGAAGGCGTGAGCCAAGTGAGCTTCTACTCGGTTGACCAAGCAGGTAACGAAGAGAAGGCACAGACCGTAGAAGTGAAGATTGACCGCACAGCACCAGTGACTACAGCGACGGCGACAGAAGGCTGGACGAAGTCCGATGCAACCGTGACGCTGGCAGCTGCGGATGGCCAAAGTGGAGTAGCCAAGACGCTGTACTCCGTGAACGGCGGAGGGTATACAGAAGGCACAAGCGTGACGGTGAGTCAAGAAGGCGTAAGCCAGGTCAGTTTCTACTCGGTTGACCAAGCAGGTAACACAGAGAAGGCACGGACCGTAGAAGTGAAGATCGACCGCACGGCACCGGAAATCACAATGAATTTGAATAACGAGTACAAACTCAACACGATGTTAACAGTAAGTTATTCTACACGAGATATATTGTCAGGCGTTGTTTCCGATAGTGTGACAATTAAAGAGCCAGGCGAATCTGTGGGTAAACCAATTGCTAATGAAAGTGCAATTAAATTGGATAAGCCTGGGACCTATACAATCACAGTAAACGCAAGTAATGCTGCAGGCTTAAGTACTACGATTCAAAAACAGTTTGTTGTTTACATTGCGGGTTCCATTGAAGTAACACCAACAGTAATCAAAGGCAATAATGGTGTGTTTACCGTTCGTGTGAATTTACCGGAAGGGTTCAAAAGCGAAGGATTTGACCTTAATACGGTTACACTTAATGGTGTTAAAGCATTAACAAGCAACAATGGTTACTATAACCAAGCGAAGAACGGACAATTCAAATTCGAACGCTCCGATTTTACTTGGACAGGACCAAATGAAAACCTAGAATTCCAAGGCTATTTAAATGGATTTTTGGTAATCGGTCAGACCATCGTGAAAGTACAAAAGTAATGTAAAGAGGGCTTGCAGGTGAAAAGTTACCTGAAGAAGCACTAAAAGAAGCAGATAAGAAAACGAAATAAGTGCAAAAATCCCCAAGTTCACTCTAATGTGAGCTTGGGGGTTTTTGCGTTTAAACTCCAATTACAGTAAAGCCCTAAGCTCACGCTGATACTTATTCAAATGCGCGACTGTAGGAATAATCTCTTTGGCCGAACGAATACCGCCAATCCGAATGTTCCGGACCACATGATAAGGTGCAGATAAAAGTGCATGAAGAAGGCAGAGATCAGAAGAGCTCAATGGACGATATCTCTGATAATAATCAATCCAACGAAGCATCTCCGAACCGTCCCAGAGGCAATTTCGGTGAAGAATATGGGACAAATCCTTCATTCTGGTGTGTAGCGAAGTGTTGTCAAAATCGATCAAATGCAGCTTCCGCCGTTTGTCTTTCATGAGATTGGGATAATTGTAATCGCCATGAACAAAGGCAGAAGCTTTTTGTTCCGTATCGATGGCCTCTATCACTTTGGGCTGTTGTAAATGGGCAAGTACGTCCTCACTAAGTGCTGCTAAATGTGCTGTAATTTTGTGTGAACTGAGCAGGGTTTTATATTCGGTAATTTCGTGATCCAGCCCCATATATCGAATTCTTGCTTCCGGAGCTTCGACTGTAGGAAATCCTTCCGCTATGGAATGGAACTTAGCTAAAGTTCGAATGCCTCTCTTTAAGTCTTTCCTCCTCGTAAAGTCCGGCCTCTGTCCATCAACCCAATTCGTTAACGTGTAGAAAAGGCCATCATGAGTCATGTACGGGGAGTGCTCCACTGTAGGAGAAACCTTTTGACTGCGAGTAAAACCACGCTCATCCATATAGGATAGAATCCGGGTAATAAACCGGACCTCCTCTTCTGGGAAAGCGTAACTTTTTAAACAATAAGTCTCGTTCGTGGTCCGAATCTTATAAATATCTTTTATTTGAAAAGTTTCTTTAATTTTTATGCCATATATTTGTTCAACCTGTGACTTCATTGACGACTTCATGGACATCTTCATGCTCATTCTCCTTAGGGATTGATTTTGTCCATTCATCTAATAAATCCATTGCTTTTAACCGGGGATGCCAGGTTTTTTCCAAAATATCAAGCATTTCACGGCTTCTAGAGTGATTAGGGAACCGAGTAGCGTGCCAAGCTTCCCGTGGTAATCCATATAAGGACGAAATTAATTTGCGCTCGGTCTCGTTTAAAGGACGGCGTTCTTCGTACCCCTTTAACAACGCTAATATGAAATCGGGATTGAATTGTGTTGTGTTCATGAGCGCTTTCGCTAGATCCACATAGATGGAACCAACTTTAACACGGTCCCAATCGATAATGAAGAGCTGGCCGTTTTCAGAAATGATGACATTAGGGGAAGTAATATCGTTGTGTATCAATGCGGGATGCTTCGCTTCCTTATCCAAAAGAGTTTTGATCTCGGGGCTGCTTAAGTTAGCCCATGCCCGATTGGTAAGGCGCTTACAGTATTTTCCGTATTTTTTGTACCATTTGCGGTTCCGTTCATGCGTTTGGATAGCTGCTGCCATTCGTCTACGAAAGAGTCGATCTTGGATTTTCCATAATTCGATTTGTTTATACGTGAAGGGCCCTTTAGTGTCAAGGAGACCACTGGATGTAGTATGTAGAGTGGCAAGGGCCCGGCCAAGCTCTTCAAAATCTTCGTTCGTTGCCAGATTTCTTCCGTTTATCCATTCCGTCATATAGAAGGGGCGTCCGCGATGTAAAGTCCATAATTTCCCAGAATGGGTAGCGAGCCATTTGGGCATGTAACTGAATCCGCTATTCATCAAGAGTTCTATATACGCTGCCGTTGTTTTCATTTGATGAACGGTACTCGTGCGGAGGAGTGTATTTCGAAAAAAGGGTTTCATGGCATAGGTGCCAGTTTCCGTTTGTACTTGAATAATAGCGTTTTCTCGGTAAAAGGAAGCAACCATGCCTGATCTCAACGGCAGCAGGCCGAAGCGGCGAGTAATTTTGCGAATTCGGTGTTTCGTATAGGGATTTGCCATGTAGCAACCTCACTTTATTTAAGATGGGTAAGGAGTAGCTAATAGCTAGACTATTCATTAAGGGATACGTCTGTATGGTCTAATACCATGAGTGCAGCAAAAAACTTTCCGTTCGGACAGTGTGGGAAACGAAAAAATGACCGGAAGGCTGTGAGCCTTGCGCGGTCATTTCCTGAAACAAGTGTTTCGTCACTAATTTGTGCTAATCTTTAATATCCATCTGTACGCTTTCCTGAGTTCTCTGCAATTTCAGCTCCATCTCTTTCAGAAGCGGAACCGAGGTGTGCTGAATCGACGTTAGCTTGAGCAAGACCTTCAGAAACACGTCGACCGTAATCAGAATCGGCCTTTGTAAAATGCTCGATCATTGTATTCTGGATAATTGGCTTACATATCTTTAGTGCATTTACCAAATTCGCAATTAATTCATCACGTTCCCAATCTTCAAATTTGCGGTAGGTATCTCCGGCTTGTTTGAAGTCATTGGTTCGGCTAATTTTTTCACGGACTAATTTGTCATTATACATAGGCTGATGTTCTTTACCTGAAGGAGTCGCTTCTTTTAACCCGCCAAGCGAGGAGGGCTCGTAATTCACATGCGGATTCTGCCCGGGTGCCCGATCAACCATGATGGCCATTTGCCCATCCCGTTGGTTCGTGGCTACACGTGTTTTGGGGGCGTTAATCGGCAGCTGAAGATAGTTCGTTCCCACGCGGTATCGCTGGGTATCGGAGTAGGAGAATGTTCGGCCCTGCAGCAGCTTGTCATCGGAAAAATCAAGACCATCTACCAGAACCCCCGTACCGAAAGCTGCCTGCTCGACTTCAGCAAAGTAATTTTCGGGGTTTTTATTCAGCACCATTTTGCCCACAGGTAAAAAAGGAAATTGTTTATGATCCCAAAGCTTAGTCGGATCAAGCGGGTCGAAGTCGAGCTCAGGATGCTCGTCATCACTTAAGATTTGAACGCAGAGCTCCCACTCCGGGTACTCGCCTCGCTCAATTGCTTCATACAAATCCTGCGTGGCATGACTTACGTTTTTCCCCTGTATGCCTTCAGCTTCCTTTTGAGTCAGGTTCTTCATTCCTTGCTTCAGCGGTTCCCAATGATATTTGACTAATACGGCTTGCCCCTCTTGGTTGACCCACTTGTAGGTATTCACACCAGAACCTTGCATTTGTCTATAGTTGGCTGGAATCCCCCATGGAGAGAAAAGGAATGTAATCATGTGAGTGGCTTCAGGAGAATTCGATACAAAATCGAACATTTTCTCTGGGTTTTGCAGGTTGGTAACAGGGTCTGGTTTGAAGGCATGAACCATGTCCGGGAACTTCAATGGATCGCGAATAAAAAATATCTTCAAGTTGTTGCCGACTAAGTCCCAGTTACCGTCTTCGGTATAAAACTTTGTGGCGAACCCACGGGGATCGCGAAATGTTTCCGGAGAGTAATTGCCGTGAACGACTGTAGAAAATCGGACAAATACAGGGGTCTGTTTACCTGCCTCTTGAAAAAGTTTGGCACGAGTATAGCTAGATATAGGATCATTACCGACTTTACCATAGGCCTCAAAATATCCATGGGCACCGGCACCGCGTGCATGTACAACACGCTCTGGAATTCTCTCCCGATCAAAATGGGATATTTTTTCGATATAGTGGTAGTTTTCGAGCGTTGAAGGCCCTCTATTTCCAATCGTTCGTATGTTTTGATTATCTGAAATCGGATGACCTTGTCGATTCGTTAAGGTCATCCCTTGGTTATCTTTGTCTTTGTCCATTGTCCCCAAATCATCCTTCCTTAAATTGTTAGTAGTACCTTTTGCTATGTATAGGAAAATTATTCATAATCGAATACTAAACGTAATTTCCGTTTTATCTGCAGGCTTTGTATAATAAGTCTATATTTTTTACTAAACCTCGGGGGTGCTCCATGGCAAATAACAAGTGGACTGTGGGGCTGATAGGCATATTTCTTGTTTTCTGTTATTTTTTATTCCAGTTTTTATCTTCCACGCTTAAGATTGATCACCTGGTCGGGCAAATGGAACAGAGCAAGGTAGAGGATAAACGTATCAAGCACGTTGTACTTATAGCCCAAGAGATTGATAATCCATTCTGGAGAACGGTGGAACTGGGAGCAAAAGAAGCCGCGGCGCAGCTGGGTATGAAGATTGATTACATGGGGCCGATTCGCATAAATCCTGCTGAACAAATGAATCTCCTGGAGAAATCGATTGCTGCCAAACCGGATGCCATTATCGTGCAAGGGATAAAGGAGCAGCACTACGATCAACTGATCAGCAAAGCAATAGATCAAGGTCTTCCTGTGATCACAGTAGATGCGGATGAGCCGGAGAGCCGGCGACTTGCCTACGTGGGAACAGATAATTGGGAAGCGGGCAAACGCATGGGAGAGCTTGTAGTGAAAGCTGCTGGCGGGAAAGGCCGTATCGGCGTCATGATCGGAAGCGAACTGGCGGACAATCAACAGCTGCGTCTAGAGGGTTTCCGTTCAATTATTCGAAGTACGCCAGGCTTTGAAATCGTAGCTGTCCACTCATCGAATATTTCACGGATTCAAGCCGCTAAGCAGACAGAAGCTATGTTAAACCAATACGCAAGTATTCAGACGATGGTCGGATTTAGCTCCTTAGATGCTGTTGGTATTGTGGAAGGACTGAAGGCAGCGAATCGAGCAGATGTAAGCGTGTACGGATTTGATGACCTGGAGGAAACCAAGCAGGGTATCTCCCAAGGAGCAATCCTAGCTTCCGTCGTTCAGCAGCCTAAAGAGATTGGATTCAAATCCGTTTATTTGCTGGCGGAAATTTTCAAAGGGAACTCCATTCCGGTCCAGCACTTCACCACTACGGAAATTCTGGATAGAGACCATTTGAAGGCAAGTGTGGGCAGCCCATGAATATACGTAGAATGCTATTTATTGTCATCCCGGTGCTTTTTATCTTGAATAACGCAGTCGCTTATTTCATCTTTGAAAGCGGAAGAACGGTGCAGCAAAGCTATAATGTGATGCTGGATCGGGTATTATTGTACAAGCAAATTGCCGGACAAACGCAGGGGAATCTTCATGCTCTGAATGTTTACTTAATGGATCGAACGGAGAACAGCCGCAAGACATATATAGGTCAGAGGGATGAGCTCAATCATCTGCGGGAAAGCTTGTCTGCACAGAAGACGACAAATACAACTACTGATCTTACAGTCCGCAGCTATCGCAATATGATCGATACTTTTATAGGGCAAGAAGCGGGTGTAATAGAGGCTTTAAATAGCCAAGGCTCTTTGACATATGCGGCTTTCTACGAAGAGGCTGAGCAGACAGCAGCGTTCATCCAAGATGAAGGACATCATCTTATTGACTTGGAACTCAGTTATTATCAGCCCTTCTACAGACAAATTCTTATCCAAACGGAAGTTATGAATCATTGGGGAGTGGCTATCTTTATCTTGAATACGCTGATAAGCGTGTTGTTTGCTTATTGGATCTCCCTAGGTATTACCCGACCGATCAAGCAGTTGGCCTTAACGGCTCAACAAATTTCAGACGGGAATTTGCAAGCGCCCCCTCCGCAGATTAGCGAGCGTAATGAGTTTGGAATGTTATCTAAGGCTTTTGGGCGCATGCAGGATAATTTGAAAGAACTGATTATGAAAGAGAAAGAAAGCTTGGAAAAGGACAAGCTGGTCAAAGAGTTGGAGCTGGAAGTTTTGCAAAATCAGATAAATCCGCACTTTCTCTTTAATTCCTTGAATGTCATATCCAAGCTTGCTCTGCTTGAGGGTGCTGAGAAAACAAGCGATCTTACGGTATCCATGTCGAATCTTCTTCGGTATAATCTTCGGAAATTGGATCGTCCTGTGACACTCAGGGATGAGGTCGAGCATGCCAAAGAGTACTTTACCATCCAACAGGCCCGCTTTCGCGACCGGATTCAGTTTGTAACGGATATTGACGAGAGCGGACTGGGTGTGTTTGTTCCCATGCTAACCCTTCAACCGATACTTGAGAACGTCTTTGTCCACGGTATTGAGGGAATGGAAGAAGGGGCTGAGATTAAGCTGGTTATTGCATGCGGACCTGGTGAGGTAAGGGTTGCCATATCGGATAATGGGATCGGTATGAGCGAGGAGGTCCGCGAGTCTCTGCTTCACTTCGAATCCGAACCGCTGCTTGGCCAAGAAAAGGGACAATCCACGGGATTAGGGACGCGTAATGTGTTTAAAAGACTCGAATTATTCTATGGTAGGAAGAATCTTGTAGATATTCACAGTGAGCCGGGCCGAGGGACGACTGTTCTTATCCGGATGCCTGCTGCAGGAAAGGAGGATGGAGATGTATCGCCTACTGATCGCAGATGATGAAGCTTTAGAGAGAGAAGGCATTGAATGGATTGTTACCCGAATGATGCCGAATACCTTTGAAATTATTCATGCAGAGAATGGTCGCGTGGCTATTCAAAAGGCAGATGAATTTCGGCCGCATATCGTGCTGATGGATATCAGGATGCCGGGCATTCAAGGCCTTGAAGCGTTAAAGGAAATTAAGGCTCATAGTCCGCAGATCAAGATGGTTCTGGTTACGGCCTATGAACAATTTGAATACGCTAAAGAAGCCCTTTCCTTGGGGGTAAAGGAGTACTTGATTAAACCGGCAAAGCGTGATCAAGTCGTCGCACTCCTCCAGCGGATGGTAGCTGAAATAGATCAGGACCAAAGAAAACGCGATGAGGAGTTCGCAATGCGCGATAAGTACTTCCAGCTGCTTCCGCTGGCGGAAACGGAAATGGCTCTGGTCTTTATGTCAGATCAAGTGAATGAAACCGAGGTGGGGTATCTGGCTGATATCCTCGAGCTTGCCATAGACAAAGGATGTGCGCTTGTGCTCGCCTTGCCGGAATTCGGGCATACATCCGAGCAGGAATTAGGCATCGAAAAGAAAAAGGTTTACGAAACGGTAAAAAACTGCGCCAAAGGATTTATCAAGAATAGGGTCGGTTGTGTGGTCAGTTCTATGGTCCATCGGCATATGGTCATTTTTCTTCTCGAGAAGGCAGAAATCAAGGATGAGATACTGCAAGAAGAGGCTCACTTCCTAGGCGCTAAGCTGGTGGAGACACTTCATCAACAACGTAGTATAGACGCGAATGTAGGCATCGGATCCGTCCAAGTGGATATTGAAGGAATAAGGAGATCGTATTTTGAAGCCGTCTTCGCATCTACTTATCCTAAAAATTGGGGTAACCTTTGTTCTTTTGAGAATTTGAAAATGCTTTCCCTAGAAGGGGAGCGGGAAACGGCTGATAAGTTGATTGCAGACAATACTTCTGAACGTACTTACGTGGAATTGGCAATCAAACGAATCCGCGAGGAACGTGAACAGCGAACATGGAGTGTCCTAGACAACGCCATCACGTTCATTCAAGATAAATTCCGTGAGGAGCTTTCCCTCGAAGACGTGGCTGAGCATGTCCACTTGAACCCGTATTATTTCAGCAAAGTATTCAAGCAGCAAACGGGAGAAACCTTCATTGATTATGTGACAAGGCTGCGGATCGAAAGGGCCAAAGAATTCATAAGGGACGGGCAATTCAGCTTAAAGGAAGTCTGTTATATGGTGGGTTATAAAGACCCAAATTATTTCAGCCGAGTATTTAAAAAGGTAACAGGGGTAACGCCTACCGAATACCGCAACCAACTTTAAAAGAGGGTTCATGCTGAGATGCATGGACTTTTTTGTTTTTACCGAACAAAAATGTGCTAGTCTGCTGCCCTATATCTGACGGTTAATTACAGGCATCAATATTATGCTTGTAAACAACAAATAAGTGAAGGGAATTGGCCCCTAACTTGAACAAAACGCATGGTATAATGAGTCTCGCATTAGACGATTTACGATTTGTTCATGATAAAAGACTCGCATGAAGGTGCGGATAAGTCAGGAGGGATAATCGCTTATGAGCTCACATATAAACAATCAAGACCAACAAGTAAGCATGAAGTTTGTAACGCTAGTTTCGATGGTTGCCGCTTTGGGCGGTGTATTATTTGGATTTGATACAGCTGTTGTGTCGGGTGCAATCGGTTTTATGAAAGAACGTTTCGGCCTCAGTGAGGTGGAAGTGGGTTGGGCGGTCTCCAGCTTAATCATCGGGTGTATCGTTGGAGCAGCAGGAGCTGGTGTGTTGGGGGACAGGTTCGGCCGGAAAAAAGTGCTGATTATGGCTGCGATCCTATTTATTATCGGTTCCATTGGTTCCGCCATTCCAGATACGTTCACCGGTTATATTATTGCCCGCATTATTGGCGGACTTGGGATTGGTATTACCTCAACGCTATGCCCTCTTTATAACGCAGAAATAGCGCCTGCCAAGTATCGCGGCCGTCTTGTTGCCCTCAATCAGTTCGCAACGGTGACCGGTATCTTCCTCGTATATTTCATTAATATGGGCATTGCGGGGTATGGCGACGATGCGTGGGATATTTCAACAGCTTGGCGGTGGATGTTCGGCTTCGGGGTTCTTCCGGGCTTACTCTTCTTAGTACTGCTTTTCTTTGTGCCTGAAAGTCCGAGATGGTTGATCAAGCAGGGGAAAGCAGCAGAGTCTCTTCCGATTTTGCTTAAGATTCACGGCGACGAACTGGCCAGACAGGAAGTATTGGATATCAAGGAATCGTTCATACAGGAAAGCGGATCGATCCGCCAACTGTTCAGCCCTGCTTTGCGGCTTGCATTAATCGTAGGTGTGGGGCTTGCTGTTCTACAGCAAGTTACGGGAATCAATGCGATTATGTACTATGCCCCAGAAATTTTTAAAGCAACGGGTGCTGGCACGAATGCTTCGCTGATTCAGACCATTTTGGTCGGTTTGATTAATTTCCTCTTCACCATTCTTGCTATCTGGCTCATCGATAAGGTAGGACGTAAGGCTCTTTTACTTGTAGGATCTGCCTCCATGACAGTGTGCCTAGTCGTTATAGGCGCCGCCTTTCAAACGGGACAACCTTCAGGGCCATTGGTGCTAATCTTTATTTTACTGTATGTGGCTTCCTTTGCTGTATCGCTTGGGCCTGTCGTGTGGGTGATTATGTCCGAAATTTTCCCGAACCGTATTCGTGGAAAAGCTACGGCGATAGCTTCCATGGTACTATGGACAGCGGATTATATCGTATCGCAGACCTTTCCTCCGATGCTTGGTTCTGCAGGGCCAGCGGTGACATTCTGGATATTCGGTTTCATGTCCTTGCTCACTTTCTTTTTCACTTGGCGTCTTGTGCCCGAGACAAAGGGGAAATCGCTGGAGGAAATCGAAGCCTTGTGGTCTTCCAGAAAAGCTTCTAATTGGAATAAAAGCAAAGAAGAAGGCATCCCATATAGAACTTTTCCCAACACGACTGAATCCTGAGCCCTCGTCGTGGTGCGGTAGGGCGGTTGTCGAGCCCCTTTTACCATGAAAAGGAACGACGGATCGTTATTTTGAGCAAATGAGAGCTAAACAGGCATCTCACGGAACGTGAAGACCTTATTTGTTTAAAAAACACGCTGCAGACGCAAAAACGGCCAAATAACGAATCGTCGTTCCGCTTGAACCCAAATTTGAGCAGATCTCAGTGAAATAACGCCTCCTCGTTCCGTATAGATGGGTGGTATTAGGAACAGGTCACACCTATGATGTGAAAAGAACCTCGACTCCACAAAAGGAGCTTGAGGTTCTTTTTTTCACATCGCATCTAGGTTGAGCCAGGTAACAATTATGAAAATCCCTTGGTTGCTGCCAGTTACTACGGCTTCATAACACTTTAAAGCTTTCTTCCCGAATATAAGAGAGCAATTCCTGCGTCATATCAAAAAACGCTTTGGTATGTTTGATTTCATAGTTTCGGGGCCGATCAAAGGGTACAGCTACGGTTTGCTTAATTTTACCTGGTCTCGCTGTCATGACATGCACAATATCTCCAAGAAAAATCGCTTCGTCGACGTCATGTGTAATGAAGAGAATAGTCTTTTTGGTGCCTTCCCAAGCTTTGAGTAAGATTTCCTGCATAATCAAACGGGTTTGTGCATCCAATGCGCCGAATGGTTCGTCCATCAATAATATTTCGGGATCATTGGCAAGCGCTCGAGCGATGGCAACACGTTGTTTCATGCCTCCTGAAAGCTGGGCGGGAAAGTGATGCTCGAAACCGGTGAGTCCGATTAAGTTCAAATAATGGCGGGCTATTTCTTTACGCTCTGCTTGCCGAATTCCTTTCAATTCTAGGCCGAAGGAGATATTGTCCTCTACGGTCAGCCATGGAAATAGGGTATAGGTTTGAAACACCATTCCACGATCAATACCGGGTTCTGTTATTTCTTTTCCTTTAAAAGTTACTTTTCCTGAGGAAGCTTGCTCTAGCCCCGCGACAATTCTTAGAATGGTTGATTTTCCACAGCCGGACGGACCAAGAATAGTAATGAACTCGCCTTCATTAATGGTCAGGGATGTTTCTTGAAGGGCTGTTACATCCCCTTTTTTCGTAGGAAATACTTTGGAAATTTGTTCGATGACGAGTTGATTCTTTTTGACCAAATGCAGCGAGGATGGTATCGTTTCTTGTTTTTTAGGTAGAGAAGACAAGTTTATTTCCCCCCTTTATTGAGGTAGGCGAAGGCTTTTTTATAAAATAATTTGAACAGCAAATCAGTGATTAAACCCAACAAACCAATAATGATAATGCCCATAATGACTTTATCGGGACGCAGAAAGCGAGAGGATTGCATGATCATATAGCCTAAACCTGAGCTTGCCCCAACAATTTCGGCAACGATTAGATACGTCCATGCCCATCCAAAGGTAATACGCAGTGTGTCGACAATGCCTGGTTTGGCTGCTGGATAGATGATTTTGCGGAAAATTTGCCAGTTTGTCGCGCCTAAGGTATAAGAAATTTCGACTAAATCTTTGGATACATTTTTGGTGACATCCATAATCATTAGCGTTAGCTGGAAAAACGTTCCGAAGAAAATAATCGTCATTTTTTCCGATTCGCCGATTCCAATCCATAGAATGAATAAGGGGATGAAAGCAGAAGCCGGCATGTAACGGATAAAGCTGATCATGGGTTCAAAAAAGGACTGCACGGAGCGCAAACATCCCATGAACAAGCCTAAGGGAACGGCAATAATGGCAGCAAAGGCAAATCCTAAAACGACCCGTAAGAGACTATCCCATATATCGCGGTTCAGGCTGCCTTCCTTCATCAGATTCACAAAAGTATCCAATACTTTGCCTGGAGACGGTAGAAATATAGGTTTGACCCAACCGCTGAACGTCATCAATGACCATAGCAGAATCAGTAGGACAAACGCGGAAACGCCTAACCGCATGGCGGCAGCTTTTGGGATTTCTTTCATAGGTGAGAACCACTTCTTTATCATGGGCTTGCCTCCTTCATCCGAGGGATTATCGATTATTTCAATTCACGAACGAAAGAGGGAACAATTAATTGATTCACATCAGGCGCTTTTTCAATCAACTTTTTGGAAAAGTAGAAATCAGCTGCTGATTTAGCCGTGCTGTAGATAGGACCTGGTTTATCAGCTGTCCCCATTTGTACTTTATTATCTTCCAATCCATAGAATTTAAGCGATCCTACGGTTGCTTTGAATTCTTCCTCACTCATTTTCAAACCGTTAGCCATTATTTTGATGGATTCACTATCATTTGCTTTCCAGTAAACCATTGCGTCATTCATGGCAGCTACAAACGCTTTCATTTTCTCTGGTTGATTCTTAATCACATCGCTGGCAAAGCTAACCGAATCTACAATGATTCCCGTTAAATCTTTACTGGAAACCAGTACTTTCCCACCGGCAGCCGTCCCTTTGGATAACCATGGCTCCCAGGTTACAGCCGCGTCTACCTTGCCTGCAACAAAGGCTGCGCCGGCATCTCCAGCGGACATTTGCACGATCTCCACAT
The DNA here is from genome assembly GCF_030817295.1 of Paenibacillus sp. V4I9. Lineage (NCBI taxonomy): Bacteria > Bacillati > Bacillota > Bacilli > Caryophanales > Paenibacillaceae > Paenibacillus > Paenibacillus sp. V4I9. The sequence continues at coordinate 7,342,279 of NZ_JAUSZE010000001.1, read as the reverse complement.
CTTTATCAGATAACCCCGCTTTCTCAAGAACTTTTAATAAGAAAATATGACTGGTGGAACCCACTTCCAAGGCAATCTTTTTCCCTTTCAAATCGGCAGGAGATGCAATTTCTTTCTTAGCCAAGATGCCATCCCCGCCATATGAATCATCAAATACCCAAACGATGCCAAGGGGAACATAGCTGGCTGCTACGGATACGGTAACATCCGTTGCGGTAGCCATTCCCTGAACTTTCCCGCCAGCTAATGCCTGCTTTCGTTCACCTAATCCATCAATAATCGTAAGATCGATGTTAACACCGCGCTGTTTGAAGAAGCCTTTTTCTTTGGCCAAGAACAGCGGACCGTATCCCGGCCAAGTAGGAAGCGTAACAGTTAGAGCTTTATCATCGGCAGCAGCTTTCCCTGTGACTTTATCTGTAGCGGGTTTAGAACTGCAAGCGGTTGTCAATGTAATAATGGAAGCTAATGTGATAAGAAATATCTTTTTCATGTAGACCCTCCTAATTAATTGTAGTTGTATGCGGTTACAAAGTCATTCGGCTTTTATTGGATTCATCATAACATTGAATGAAAATGTGAAACTAATTGAAAAACTGTATAGTTACCATTACAAATCTCAATGATTGGGCCCGGTACATCAGCTTTACCAATGGTTACTATTAAGAATTGCAATTTTTTAAACGCTAAAGCCATGTGCTATCCTGAGAAAAACAGCAACGATAGACGAAATGTTTCAGGCTGGAAAGGAGAGGCATATGATTCTGTGCACAACGCTTGATTTTAGTGAGAAGCATTGTCTTCAGGTATTAGATAAGACTGGCAAACAAATTCAAGTATCCAAAGACTTTCCTTCCATAACGAATAAAGATGAAATCAAAATACTCCTTACTTATGGCAACTACGATGACATCATTACGGAATCCGATCTGAAGCAATTGCCTAACTTAGAGTGGATTCAACTATTTAGCGCTGGATATGATAGTTTGCCGCTTGAAGCGATGTCCAGAAGAAATATCAAACTGACGACAGCAAGCGGAGTTCACGCTAAACCGATCAGTGAATATGTGTTAAGTATGATTCTTTATTTCTATAAGGATATTTCGAAATATTTAAATAGTAAAGGCAATCGGCATTGGGACGGTACGGATGAAGCCGAAGAGTTGGAAGGAAAAACCATCGGCATTCTAGGAACTGGCCATATTGGAAGCGAGATAGCAAAGAAATCCAAAGCATTGGGTTTGAGAACCATCGGATTAAATAGGGATGGCAGAATGGTTCAGGATTTCGACGCTGTCTTTCCTTTTCAACAAATTGACGCTCTGCTTAGCGAATGCGATATTGTTTGTTCCGTGCTTCCATCTACTTCATCTACGATTGGACTAATGGACCAAGAACGCTTCCGTGCTATGAAGGACGGCGCCATTTTCATAAATGCAGGGCGTGGGGATTTAGTAGTTGAAAGCGATTTTATTGCGGTTATGAAGCAAGGCAAATTGAAAGGGGCGGCTTTGGATGTGTTTGCAGAAGAACCGCTTCCTCCCGATCATAAGCTGTGGGGCATGGACAACTTGATGATTACACCGCATATCTCAGCAAGAACGAATCAATACATGAATCGATGTGTGGATCTGTTTTTGAAAAACTTAGCGTTATACGAGTCCCAAGAATGGGATCAGATGGTCAACATCATTGATATTAAACTTAGAAGTGAAAGACTTTGAGCTACGCTCAAAGATCCCAAAGCGGAGAGACTTTGAGCTACGCTCAAAGATCCCTATATTAGGAGGCATATCATGATTAAATATAAGCCGGACGCATCATTTAAGCAACCTCGCTTTAGCGGGATTACCACATTTATGCGATTGCCGCATGTTCAGACACTAGAGGAAATTGATTTTTTGGTGGCAGGTGTACCTTTCGACACGGGGCAAACCTTTCGTACAGGGGCTCGATTTGGCCCGAAAGCCATTCGTGAATCTTCGGTTCTAACCCGAACATTCTCACCCTATCATCAATTGAACTTGTTTGATTACGTTTCAGGTGTAGATTATGGAGACATTTCGGTGATCCCAGGGTTCATTAAGGAAACCTATGACAAAATGGTAGAGGAATTAACGCCAATTTATGAAAAGGGGATTGTTCCAATTATCATCGGCGGAGATCATTCGATTACTTTGGGAGAGCTGCGTGCAGCCGCCAAAACCTATGGTCCGCTTGCGCTTCTCCAATTCGATTCACACTGTGATACGTGGGATACTTATTTCGGCCAAAAGTATACACATGGCACACCATTCCGTCGAGCAGTAGAAGAAGGACTTATTGATACCGCACATTCCATCCAAATTGGGATTAGGGGATCGTTAAACCATCCTAACGACGTGCAAGATGCTAAAGATCTTGGCTTTCAAGTCGTTACGACAGAAGAACTTGTGGAGATGGGGACGGACAAAATCGTCTCTATGATTCGAGAGAGAGTGCAAGATCGTCCCGTATTTATGACGTTTGATATTGATTTTATTGATCCAGCGTTTGCTCCGGGAACAGGCACGCCCGAAGTCGGCGGTGTCATGTCCCGTGAAGCGTTGGCTATCCTGCGCAGGTTGAACGAAATCCGCTTTATCGGCTTTGATCTTGTGGAGACATTGCCTGCTTATGATCATGACCAGATTACTTCCGCTTTGGCGGCAAACCTCATTTTTGAAATGATTTCGCTGATCGCTCTGCAAAAAAGAAAGGAACAAGCACTTGCGTTAGCTTTGGATGTCCCAAACGCCTTGTAATAAATCCGAGAACGACTTAATTGCAGGTTCATGGGCTCGGCTTTTTAAATAAATAACGGATGTTTCCACTTGGTTCGGAAAGCGTTCAAGAACGGTGACTGCACCTGTATTGATCTCTGATTTCATCAAATCTTCACTAACTAAAGCGATTCCCATTTTATTGATAACCGCCTGTTTAATCGTTTCTTCGCTCCCTAGTTCAATGATGGAAGAAGGGGAGTAGGTCATATTGGATAAGCAGCTGTTGACCAATTCGGTAAAATTGCAGCTGTGTTGATAAGAAATAAACGGAAAATTTTTAAAAATAAAGGATAAATCGTTCTCTGGGGTCAAATTGCTTGCTGCGGTCAAGAGCAGATCTTCTTTTTTGAGCAGGATGGCCTCGATTTCTTTAGAGTCGCAAGCACCTGCAATGATGCCGATGTCCGCCGTACGGGAAGAAATCATTTTAATCGTGTCGTGACTGTTGCATGAAACGAGACGCAAATTGATCTGAGGATAAGCTTTCAAGAAATCACTGATGATGAAGGACAAATAATGACTGCAATAAAACTCTGGCGCAGCAATAACAAGGGATCCATGCGGAAGATCTAATTGCTTTAATCCTTCTTCCATTTCTTGAACAACGAGCATCAGCTTGTCCGTATATTGCTTCAGTAGATTTCCAGCGGGCGTTAAAAATGTTTGTTTACCGATACGATGGAATAATTTATGACCGATTTCTTTTTCGAGAAGTTGAATTTGTAAAGTGATAGTTGGCTGCGTATAGCCTAGGTGTTCGGCAGCTTTGGTTAAGTTCATATAGTCTGCAGCGACTTGAAACGATTTTAAGTTTTTGAGTTCGATCGCAAGCAGCCTCCTTCAACTTCAAACAATGTGACTAAATTATAAACGAACCAAGATTGAAAGAGCAATCTGCTGATTAATAAATTTAATGGAAAAGGTGATGGCACATGAACAAACTGCTTCAGAAAACGTTATTTGAACGAGCTGCAGAAGTATTGCCGCCAGCTGCGCTGCGCGCTACAAAATTAGGTGTGATTAAAGGGCAAGGTTCCTATGTGACAACCGAAGACGGCAAGCAATATTTGGACTTTGCAAGCGGTGTGGCTGTAACCAATGTAGGACATAACCACCCGTATGTAGTGGAAAAAGCGAAAGCCCAGATGGAGGAACTAATCCACGGCGGTCATAATGTGGTCTACTACCCAGCCTATGTCGAATTAGCGGAGAAATTGAATGAGTTAAATGGCGGAGGAAATAAAGTCTATTTCTCTAACAGCGGCGCGGAAGTCAATGAAGGAGCCATTAAGCTAGCGAAAAAGGTAACGAAAAGATCAAGCATTATTTCTTTTAAGCGCAGCTTCCATGGCCGTACGATTGCCACAACAACATTAACCGCATCGAACTCGCTTTACCGCAAGGATTATGAAGGTCTGCTGCCGAGCGTGTATTTTGCAGAATATCCTTACGCTTTCCGTACGGGATTGAAAGAGGAAGCTGAAACGAAGCGTTGTCTGGATCAATTGGATGAAGTTTTCCGTTTCTTGATTGCTCCGGATCAAGTAGCAGCCATCATTATGGAACCGATTCAAGGCGAAGGCGGGTACATCGTTCCTCCGAAAGCTTTCTTGAAATCGATTCGCGAAATTTGTGATCAACATGGCATCCTGCTTATCTATGATGAAATTCAAACCGCATTCGGACGTACAGGTAAAATGTTTGCATGGCAGAATTTTGATGTGAAACCGGATATTCTGACGCTGGCCAAAGGCATTGCTAATGGCTTTCCGCTAAGTGCTTTAGTGGCGCGAGCCGAATTGATGGATCAGTGGGCTCCTGGCACTCATGGCGGTACGTATGGCGGCAATCCGATTGCGTGTGCGGCCTCATTAGCCGTAATCGAACTGTTAGAAGGCGGCCTGCTTGATAACGCTGTAGCTATGGGCCAGTACTTTATGGACCAATTAAAGGGACTTACGTCAAGCTTTGCGGCAATTAAAGACATCCGTGGTTTGGGTGTCATGATTGGCATGGAGCTTATGACGAAGGACGGCCAGCCTGATGCTCAGTCTGTTACGATGCTGAAAGATAAGGCGCTCGAAAAAGGACTTATTCTCTTAACCTGCGGCACCGAAAGGAACGTCATTCGCTTTATGCCGTCGACGGCCGTTTCCAAAGCGGAAATCGATCAAGCCATGGCGATTATCAGAGAGGCTCTAACGGAAATATTCGGCTAATCTAGATCAAGGGGGATTTCATATGCTTTATATAAACGGACAATGGTGCGACGCACATTCGAATCAAACATTTGAGGTAAAAAATCCAGCGACCGGCGATATCGTAGCCTCCGTAGCCAAAGGGGACGCCGTTGATGCGGAAGCGGCGATAACAGCAGCACAAGCTGCGCTCCAATCATGGGGGAAGAAGACGGCGAAAGAGCGTTATGCCTATATGAAGAAGGCAGCGGATATTCTTCGCTCCCGAACCGATGAAATCGCGGAACTGGTCACACGTGAGATGGGTAAACCCGTAGCTGAAGCGAAGGGAGAGCTCGGGCTGGCCATTGATTATTTGGATTGGTACGCCGAAGAAGGCAAACGAATCTATGGAGATACGATTCCTGCGTCTGCAACTAATAAAAGAATTATCGTCATTCGACAGCCGATTGGTGTTGTTGGGGCCATTACACCTTGGAATTTCCCGCTGGCTATGATTACGCGTAAAGTTGCTCCTGCTATCGCAGCGGGCTGTACGATTGTGCTCAAAGCGGCATCCGCTACACCATTATCGGCGATTGAAATCTTCAAGGCATTTGATGAGGCTGGGTTGCCGCCCGGTGTTGTAAATCTTGTGAATGGTTCTGCTTCAGCGGTTGTGGGGGCGATGATGAAAAGCCCAGTCGTTCGCAAAATTACATTTACTGGTTCGACAGAAGTAGGCAAGGAGCTGGTCCGACAATCAGCGGATACGATGAAAAAGGTATCTATGGAGCTAGGCGGGAATGCACCGTTTCTGGTCTTCGAAGATGCCGATTTGGAGAAAGCCGCGGAGGGCGCGATCGCAAGTAAATTCCGCAATGCCGGCCAAACCTGTGTGTGTACGAACCGCATTTATGTTCAGAAATCGGTCGCAAAGAAATTCGCCGAGATTATCGCAGAGAAAATGAAATTGTTGGTCGTCGGCAATGGGTTAGATGCGGGAGTAAACATCGGTCCCCTTATCGATAACCAGGCCATTGAGAAAGTAGAAGATCAAATTGCCGATGCTATGAGCAAAGGAGCAACATTGATCAGTGGTGGAAGCAGGCTTATGGAAGGCGAACTTGCCAAAGGGACCTTTTTCCAACCGACGGTGCTTCTGCATACCACACAGGAAATGAAAATTTCCAGAGAAGAAACATTTGGACCTGTGGCTCCGATTTTCGAATTTGAGACAGAGGAAGAAGTGATCCAGAAAGCCAATGATACGGAATTCGGCTTAGCTTCCTACGTATTTACCCAAAACCTATCCCGTATGTTCCGTGTTGCGGAAGCTTTGGAATACGGCATTGTCGGGATCAATGATCCCCTGCCAACCGTTGCTCAAGCGCCATTCGGCGGTGTGAAAGAATCCGGGGTTGGCCGCGAAGGCGGGAAATACGGCATCGAAGATTATTTGGATTATAAGTTCCTCTCGATTCAGCTTGAAATCTAAGTGCAGCAAGGGGTGAATAAAGTGGGCTACAGAAAAGTGGATGCGGCAATCGTACTTGAAATCCGCGAGATCATCCCAGAGCCAAAACGTATCTTCATGGATAAACAAGACTTGGCCAGCTATTCCTTCGACGCTTCATTCGGTATTCATTTTCCCGAAATTGTGATTCAACCTGTATCTACAGATGAAGTGGCTCGCATTGTTAAACTGGCCTATCAACATACAATTCCTATTTGTCCGAGGGGCCAGGCTACTTCGTTATCTGGAGGACCGCTCGCTGTTGAAGGCGGAATTGTACTGGATATGACCAAAATGAATCAGGTGCTGGACATTATGCCTGATGATCTCATTGCCATTGTGTCTCCTGGTATCATCACGGGTGACATTCATCGCGCAGCAGATAAATACGGATTGATGTATCCCCCTGACCCAAGCAGCTCGGCGATTTCTACGATAGGTGGAAATTTGGCGGAAAATGCGGGCGGTCCAAGAGGGTTGAAATATGGAGTAACCAAAGATTATGTGCTCGGTTTGGAAGTGGTCACGCCTCAAGGAGAAGTGATTCGAACAGGCAGTCGAACCGTCAAGAATGTGACCGGCTATGATCTAACCAAGCTAATCGTTGGGGCGGAAGGAACCTTAGGCATCATCACACAGGCGATTCTGCAGCTGATTCCAAAACCGCGTGCTACCGGAACGTTAATGGCGATTTTTGATGATATTGTTACGTCGGGCAAAGCCATTTCACAAATATTAACGTCAGGTATTCTGCCTGCAAAAATGGAAATTATGGACCAAGCCTGCATTCAGGCTGTAGAGTCCTATCAACCCAACGGCTTGCCCATCGATGCGGAAGCGATTCTTCTCATCGAGATCGATGGTCATCCCCGCGCGGTTGAAGAAGAATTGGTTGAAGTTGCCGCCATTTTCGAGAAAATCGGTGCGCGGAAAGTCATTATAGCCAAGACGCAAGAGGAAAGCGACAGTCTGTGGAAAGCCCGGAAAATGGTATCCCCTGCGATCACAAGGGTGAAACCGACCAAAATATCCGAGGATGCAACCGTCCCCCGCAGTAAAATTCCGGATATGTTTGCAAGGCTGAAAGAGATTCGCGATAAGTACAACGTCAATCTTGTTGTGTTCGGGCATGCCGGAGACGGCAACCTTCACCCGAATATTATTGCAGATAAAAGGGACCAAGAGGAAATGAAGCGGGTGGAAATGGCGGTTGCGGAAATTTTCGAAACGGCTATTGCTTTAGGCGGTACACTTTCGGGTGAGCACGGCATTGGTACTATGAAATCGCCTTTCATGGAAATGGAACTAGGTGTAGTCGGACTAGACATGATGAAACGGATTAAAGAGAGCTGGGACCCCAAGAACATTATGAATCCAGGCAAAATATTTCCTAAACCAGGTCAAAAGCTCGTACTGACAGAGGGATGAAGAGATGACAAAACTTCCTTACGATGAAACCATTCAATGTGTGCAGTGCGGCTACTGCTTACCTGCTTGTCCAACCTATGTGTCGATGGGCAAAGAAACCCATTCCCCCCGCGGAAGAATTAATTTAGTAAAAATGGCGGCTGAAGGGCGCATCGCCGTCATGGATATGCAAGAATCGATCGACTTGTGTCTGGGCTGCCGGGCTTGTGAGACAGCATGTCCTTCGGGCGTTGAGTATGGCAAGATTCTAGAAGGAGCCAGAGAGGTTCTGCACGAGCAGAAAGCCCAAAGTGCACCTGTTAAATGGACACAAGATGCATTATTCAATAAATTAATGCCCAATTCTAAACGATTAAACCAAGTGTCGAATGTGCTGTGGTTATATCAATCCTCTGGCTTGCAAAAAATAGTCCGTAAGGGGAAGCTAAGCAGAATTTTGCCGGGCAATTTATCTGCGTTTGAAGAGATATTGCCTACAATCACATCACCGAAAGCCCGCCGTCAGCGGCCGGATGTGTTTAAGCCGAGTGAAGGGGTTCCAACCAAATGGAAGGTTGCCTTCTTCACCGGTTGTATCATGGATGCGATGTTTGAGAAAATTAATCGACTTTCAATGGAATTGTTAGCGGCAGCAGGCTGTGAGGTCTATGTGATTAAGGAGCAAACCTGCTGTGGCGCGCTGCATGCCCATACTGGAAGAATGGATGAGGCCCGTAATCTGGCGAAGCAGAATATTATGGCTTTTGAATCACTGGATGTAGACTTTATTGTTAACAATGCCGGCGGATGTGGTGCTGCGTTGGTGGAGTATGACCATCTCCTTAAGGGTGATCCGGAATGGGAGGAGCGGGCCGCCGCTTTTGCCAAGAAGAATCGGGATATTAGCCAGCTCTTGGCCCAATGCGAACTCCCTTTCAAACATCCCATCGAAGCGGTCATCACCTATCAGCGGTCATGCCATATGACCAATGTGCAGAAAGTTGTGTCTGAACCTCTAGCGTTGATCAAAAGCGTTCCTGGTGCTGCCTACAAGGAAATGGAAAATCCTCATATGTGCTGCGGCTCTGCAGGCATATACAATATGGTGAACTATGAGGAGTCAATGGAAATTCTAGATGCCAAAATGATCGACTCCAAGAAAACGCAGGCGACTATTATTGTTACGACAAATCCTGGATGCCTCCTGCAAATGCAATTAGGAATTAGGCGAGAAGGATTATCCGGCACCGTTCGGGCCGTTCATGTCGTAGAGCTTTTAGCAGAATCCATGGGGTTATGAGGAGAGATACAAGATGGGGTTAACGACGACTGAAGCCATTACAGAGAAACAGCCGCTCATGGAAAATACAAATGTCTTGGAAAGAACACAAGAGGTGATTCGTGTTGCACTCGAGAAAATGGGGTGCAGCGAAGCCTTTTATGAATTGTTAAAGGAGCCGCTTCGGTTGTTAACGGTTCGTATTCCAGTAAAAATGGATGATGGTTCTGTTCGAATTTTTACGGGTTATCGAGCGCAGCATAATGATGCTGTTGGACCTACCAAGGGAGGCATTCGATTTCATCCTAGTGTAACTGCCGAAGAAGTGAAAGCGCTTTCTATGTGGATGACGATCAAATGCGGCATTGCCGATCTCCCTTATGGCGGTGGGAAAGGCGGCATTCAATGCGACCCGCGTTCCTTGTCGTTCCCAGAACTGGAGCGTTTAAGCCGAGGGTATGTGCGGGCTATTAGCCAAATTGTAGGGCCAACTAAAGATATCCCAGCTCCTGATGTCTATACCAATGCGCAAATTATGGCGTGGATGATGGATGAGTACAGCCGCATTCGGGAGTTTGACGCCCCGGGCTTCATTACCGGCAAGCCAATCGTCTTGGGCGGATCTGCTGGAAGAGAATCGTCGACAGCCATGGGTGTTACGATTTTGATTAGAGAAGCGGCTCAAGTTGCAGGCATTCAGTTAGAGGGTGCGCGGGTCATTATTCAGGGATTTGGCAATGCTGGCAGCTTCCTTGCTCAATTTCTGCATGATGCCGGAGCCCGAATTGTCGGGATTTCCGATGCCAATGGCGCCTTATACGATGCGGATGGATTAGATGTCCAATACCTCATAGACAGGCGCGACTCCTTTGGATCTGTGACCAATTTATTTTCAAATACAATCACGAATCAAGAACTGCTGATCAAAGATTGCGATATCCTCGTGCCAGCGGCGATCGAAAATCAAATCACAGAGGAAAATGCGCCGCATATCAAGGCGAAGATTGTTGTGGAGGCAGCGAATGGGCCTACAACCATGAAAGCAACGGAAATATTAACGGAAAGAGGCATCCTGCTCGTTCCAGATGTGCTCGCCAGCTCAGGCGGCGTGATCGTCTCTTATTTTGAATGGGTGCAAAACAATCAGGGTTACTACTGGCCAGAAGCAGAAGTGAACGAAAAGTTGACACATATCATGATTAAATCCTTCCATAGCGTCTATCAAACTTCTGTCCAGAAAAAGATAGATATGAGATTAGCAGCGTACATTGTCGGACTAAAGCGAGTCGTGGAAGCAACCAAATGGCGAGGGTGGATTTGAATAAAAGGGGGATTTGCCTGTGTCCAATATAGGAGAAGCTCTGATTATGCATAAGAAGTACCAAGGCAAGCTGGAGATGATTTCTAAGGTTCCTATATCGACATCCAAAGATTTAAGTCTTGCTTACTCTCCTGGCGTTGCCGAACCCTGCATGGAAATCTTCAAGGATGCAGACAAAGTTTACGATTATACGATAAAAGGAAATCTAGTCGCCGTTGTTACGAATGGGACGGCAGTTTTAGGTTTAGGCAATATTGGACCTAGTGCGGCAATGCCGGTAATGGAAGGGAAAGCCATTCTGTTTAAATCATTCGCCGGGGTAGATGCCTTTCCGATTTGCTTGGACTCGCTAGATGTGGAACAGATCATTACAACCGTTAAGCTGCTGGCACCTACCTTTGGAGGCATTAATCTTGAAGATATTGCTGCGCCGCAGTGTTTCGAAATTGAAGAGCGACTTGTCAAAGAGTGCGACATTCCTGTCTTTCATGATGATCAACACGGTACAGCAATCGTTACGGCTGCTGGATTAATTAACGCCCTGAAATTGGTTCATAAATCGATGGACCAAATTCGTATCGTTGTGAGTGGAGCGGGAGCTGCTGGGATTGCGATCGTAAAGCTTTTAGACCAAATGGGTGCGAAAAATATGATTCTCTGCGATACCAAGGGAATTATTTATGAAGGACGACTTGAAGGGATGAATCCCATGAAAGAAGTCGTTGCACGGATCACTAACAAGGCGCTAGAAAGAGGTGATTTGGCTGCTGCATTAAGAGGGGCAGATGTATTTATTGGGGTATCAGCAGCTGGGACAGTTACTCAGGAGATGATTAAAACTATGAAAAGCGATCCAATTATCTTCGCCATGGCAAATCCAGACCCTGAAATTATGCCTGCGGATGCAAAAGCTGCTGGTGCTAAGGTCGTAGGGACAGGTCGCTCTGATTACCCCAATCAAATCAACAATGTGCTGGCTTTCCCGGGGATATTCCGTGGGGCTTTGGACGTTCGGGCGAGAGAAATTAATGACGCTATGAAATTGGCTGCGGTATACGCTATTGCGAATTTGATTCCGGAAAATAAGCTGCATGAGAACTATGTGGTCCCTCATCCATTTGATCCCAGGGTTACTCCCCATGTTGCCATGGCTGTCGCCAAAGCGGCGATCACAACAGGCAGCGCAAGAGTATTCATCGATCCGAAGAAAGTGAAAGAAAGAACCGAGAAGCTTACCCGTAAACAGCATGCCGTGGCCTCGTATTATTCTTGGTATTTGGATACGGTGCCCAATGAATAGGTTGTTGAAATATGATAACATCATGTGAGATATTATAACGATGAAGAGCTGGAGTATGACCTTTTATCTCGGTATGTCATTAAAGTTTACAATGGTTACGATTGGATTTTTTAATTAGTTGGGCTTTTAGATACATGTTATGCTGTAGTAAGTGAAGTGAGTGTAAGATATTCTTACACGATTAAGCATAAACAAGGGGAGTGGGCATTTTATGAAAAAGATGACTCTATCAATGATCGTATTAATCACCGCAATTTCTTTAACGGCATGTGGTAAATCAACAGCACCTACGAATGCAACGTCAACAACGGCTACAACAGTTGCAACAAGCAAACCAAGCGAAATTCCTTCAGTGAGCGATGAACTAGCCAAGATCAAGAAAGCGGGGGTCATCAATGTTGGTATTGAAGGAGCCTATCCGCCATTTAACAGTTACGATAATGATAAAAAACTCGTAGGATTTGACGTTGATTTGACCAATGAATTTGCTAAAAGACTTGGTGTAAAGGTGAACTTTGTTGTAACTCCTTGGGACAGCATCATCGCAGGACTGCTTGCTAAGAAATTCGATATCCTTTTGTCGAGTATGGGAATTACGGAAGAACGGAAACAGAAAGTGGATTTCTCTAACCCGTATTATACGACTTATTCTGCATTATTTGTGCCGACGAACTCCGCTATAACAGATCCTAAACAGATGACTGGTAAAAAGATCGGTGCATTACTGGGCTCCAAATTTGCAGACGATGCTAAAGAATTAGGCGGAATCGTAAGCACATATAAAAATGACACACTTGCCCATCAGGATATGTCCCTGGGTCGTCTAGACGGCGTAATCACAGATAAAATCGTGGGTGCGGTTACTGCCAAAGCAAACAATTATCCAGAGAAAAGAATCGACAAGCCTCTGACTACCTACAAAATTGGTATTGCCGTAAATAAAGGCGAGCCCGCTCTTTTGAATGAAATTAATACCGTCTTAAAATCGATCATGGATGATGGCACCTACACCAAAATCAGCACAAAGTGGTTTAACGAAGACATTCGATAAAAGGTGGTTGTATGCTTAATTTCTCAGCGGTAGAGCAAGTATTTCCTTTTTTGTTGAAAGCAACCTTGGTTACCTTAGAACTTTCTATACTTTCGATAATGATTGGGTTAATTCTAGGCTTATTCGCTGCTTTGATGAAAATTTCCAATTCCAAGACCCTTCAATGGATAGCATCTTTTTATATCTGGATCATCCGAGGGACTCCCTTGATTGCGCAGTTACTACTCATTTACTTTGGACTACCGCAGCTCGGCATTCAGATCGGAGCCTTTGAATCTGCCGTCCTTGGTTTAGGAATTAATGCTGGAGCCTTTATTGCTGAGATTTTTAGGGGTGGCATTCTTTCTATCCCAAAGGGGCAAACGGAGGCTGCTGCATCGTTAGGAATGAATTACTTTAAGACGCTTTGGCGAATCATATTGCCGCAAGCGTTCCGGGTGAGTGTTCCTGCATTAGGAAATCAAGCGATTTCGATGTTAAAAGACACTTCACTAGCCTCCGTCATTACGGTTTCTGAATTAATGATGACGTCGCAACAATTTGCGGCTGGTAATTTTGCCTTTATCGAATTTTACATTGCTGCTTCTGCCATTTATTTGGCTCTAACGACCCTTGTGTACGCCGTTTTAAGGAACGTAGAGCACAGGCTATCCGCAAGCGATCAATAAGAGGTGAATACATTGGAATCGATCATTCGCATTGATAATCTTTGTAAAAGTTTTGCTGAATTAAACGTGCTGAAAGGGATTAATCTAACCGTCAACAAAGGTGAAGTGGTCGCTTTAATCGGTTCAAGCGGATCCGGTAAAAGCACATTGCTGCGATGCCTCAATAAACTGGAGTCCAAAACTTCAGGGGAGATCGTCATTAATGGAACGATGTTAGATGATTCAGTTAAGCACATTCATCAAATTCGCAAGGAAGTTGGCATGGTGTTTCAGCAGTTTAACTTGTTTCCGCACATGACCGTTCTCGGTAATATTATGGAAGCACTCGTGCACGTACTTAAAAAAAGCAAAGAAGAGGCAAGGAAAACGGCGCTTGAGCTTTTGCAGAAAGTCGGTTTGTCTGATAAAAAAGATGTCTACCCGAAGAAGCTTTCGGGCGGTCAACAACAGCGTGTTGCTATTGCCCGAGCACTAGCGATGAATCCTAAGATTATGCTGTTCGATGAACCAACCTCAGCGCTTGATCCCGAATTAGTCGGTGAAGTTCTGCAAGTTATCAAACAGCTTGCCAGAGAAGGAATGACGATGCTTATTGTGACGCATGAAATGGCCTTTGCTCGTGAAGTAGCAGATCGTGTGATTTATATGCACAATGGAGTCATTGAGGAACAAGGAGATCCCAAAGTGATCTTCCATCAGCCTACTAGCGAACGATTGAAAGCATTCTTACGCATCGTGCATTAAAAAGAATTACATGAACAGAGTGAATAAAGACCCCAATTAGCTTGTACTCAGGCTGATTGGGTCTTTATGTTTTCCTAGCGATTTGTTTGCTGTGATTACACGTTAGCGGGCTTGCGTTCTGCTAGATAGCATGCAAATCCTAAGATCAGCGCCAGTCCTACGAGTACGGCTCCGACCCAAGGAAGGGCTGTTATGGCCAGATGGGTAATGACCCATCCTCCAATGAAAGCGCCAGCTGCATTTCCTAGATTACCGGCGGAATGGCTAGAGGTAGAGGCAAGTGCTGGCGCCGCCTGTGCTAGGCTCATAATTCGTACCTGCAGCCCAGGGAACACAGCGAAGGAAGCAGCTCCCCACAGAAATATAGTCAATACGGCAGCGGTTGGACTATAAATAGTAAAGGTGAAGAGGGTAAGAAGGACACATATCGAAAGGTAAAGTCCCAGAATGGAAGGCATCAGCTTCCAGTCCGCAAGCTTCCCGCCAACGATATTGCCGATGGTTACTCCACAGCCGAAGAGGACTAGAATCCAAGTTACACTATGTTCAGCAAAACCGGTGACTTGTACAAGCAGTGGCGTAATATAAGTAAATACGGCGAATAGGCCGGCGTTGCCTAGTGCTCCGATCAGCAGGTATAGAAGGAGCTTGGGCTTGGCGAGAGCGCTAATCTGCTTAACGATACTCGCTGGTTTGTCATGCCGAATTTGCGGTATGAAGATAAGAATGCCGATTAATGCAATGATTCCCATGATCGCAATCGCGCCAAATGAGGATCGCCACCCCATGTGTTGACCGATAAATGTCCCCAGAGGAACACCGATAATATTCGCAATGGTTAGACCGGCCATCATAATGGATACGGCCCCGGCACGCTTGTCCGGGCGTACAAGATTGGAGGCGATAACAGCTCCGACGCCAAAGAATGTCCCGTGTGTCAATGCGGTTATCATACGGGCTCCCATCAGAATGGCATAGCTTGGAGCGAAAAGTGAGATTCCGTTACCTAGAATAAATAAAACCATTAGCAGACATAACAGTTTCTTTTGCGGGATTCGGTGGGTGAGAACCGTCAGGATTGGCGCACCGATAGCTACCCCGAGGGCATACATCGTAATGAGTTGTCCTGCGGATGAGATGCTGACATGCAAATCATTAGCGACATTAGGAAGAAGACCCATGATGACAAATTCAGTCATTCCAATGGCAAAGGCGCCAACTGTAAGAGAAAGTATAGAGATGGGGAACGGTTCTTTGGTTACTTGTTCCTTGGTAATACGGTGAGATAACTCCATGATGTCAATGGCAACCTTTCTGTTGTGTGTACTCTGGCTCCAATTGTAAACAAGTCGTGCCGATCAATAAGACCATTTCATATTATTTAGTTTTCTAAGCTTATAATCAAGACATGTCTTTTAAAAAATAGGTAAAGAGGTGCGGTTTTTTGTAAGTGTCAAGGTTTAGTGGCAACCAGCTCAAGAATACCAGAAGCAAACGGAAATGATCCACCCTTAGATAACTAGGGAGGATCATTTTTCCATATTAGTAAGCTCGAATATATTGTTTTGGAATATTGTTTGTTTCATTGCGAAGCGTAATAGCTGCATGCGTAGCCCAATACGGATCACGCAGCATGCCCCGGGCAATCGCTACGAAGTCTGCGTCTTCACTGCCGATAACGGATTCAGCAAGCGCTGGATCTTCGAGCATACCTACTGCAATGACGGGTACACTCAGTGCCTGACGGATTTTACGTGCGAACGGAACCTGGTAGCCTGGGTAATTGCCGGGTTTTCTCTCTCCGGCTGGTCCTTCTCCGCCTGAACTCACATGAAAAGCATCTACACCTGCAGCTTGGTAGGCTTTGGACAGCTCGATGGCATGATCAATATCATATCCACCATCGGCATACTCCACTGCGGAGATACGGAAGATGAGCGGCATGTCAGCAGGCATTTCTTTTTTGACGGCTTGAATGACTTCTACGCCGAAACGGGCAAGGTCTTGACCATAAATATCATCTCGTTTATTGGTTAGAGGCGATTGGAACTGATGAATCAAATAGCCGTGGGCTCCGTGCAGCTCGATCGTATCCACACCAGCTTGTACAGCACGGCGGGCTGCATGACCGAATTTTTGAACCACGTCTTGAACCTCTTCGGTTGTAAGGGCGCGCGGCATTTTGTAAGCTGAACCAGGAAACTTAATCGCAGATGGGGCAATGGGGACTGCCGCGTCTTCTGCTTTGCGTCCAGCATGTGCGATCTGAATCCCGATTTTGCCATTATGCGCGTGTACACCGTCGATAATTTTGGCGAAGGCCGGAATGTGCTCGTCTGACCATATGCCTAGGTCCAAATCGGTAATGCGGCCATCGGGATCAACATCCGTCATTTCCATGATAATGAGGCCTGTACCGCCAATAGCGCGGCTAAGATAGTGAACGTAGTGCCATTCATTCGGCTTCCCGTCTTTGGCTGTAACCGAATATTGACACATTGGCGCCATGACGATGCGATTATTTATGTGCAAACCTTTCAAATCATACGAAGCAAACAATTTCTGAGTCATTCTAGTAACCTCCAATGATATATTTATACGCCTGTCTAATTGGTGATTATTGTGGGTTCGTTGTCCAAATTCCAGCGGTTTTCAAGAAAACGCGTGGTGGCAATTTCAGTGCAGCCAGGATGAGCTCCTCTTCATCTTCCGCTTGCATCATGCGATCCTCATCGCCTATGGGAAGACCAGCGTTCACAGCTAGCTCCGTATTCACGGTCGACGGTGTGAGCGCGGTCATCAACTGACAATTACTCCATTTATTATTAATGGTATTGCAACTAAAAGCAAGTACCTACTTTTAAGTACTATAGTATCAAAAAGTATACTAAGAGAGTCGTTTTAGCATGGGAAATGGTTCCATCGCGCAGAGGCTTTTTGGTTTTTTCTTTTCCGTTTAGGAGATAATGACAGGGGAGGAGGGGACATAAGTATGCATGCCTACATGGATATTCTAATTCGAACCGTTCTATCTATTTTAGTTCTTCTGTTGATAGCCAAAATGCTTGGTAAACAGACGATTTCCAATATGACGTTTCATGATTTTGTAACCGGTATAACATTAGGAGCTATTGCTGCTAACTTGGCATTCAATGAAACAATAAAGCTTTCGTATTTGATATTATCGCTCATTGTCATAACCGTAACGTCCTATTTGCTATCCGTCATTGCATTAAAGAGCCGCAAAATGAGAAATTGGATATCTGGTTCTCCAACCGTACTTATTGAAGGTGGGAAAATTCTTGAAGATAATATGAGAAAGGTAAGATATACATTGGATTCCTTGGACCAAGCCTTGAGGGAAAAAGGGGTTTTTGACATAGAGGAAGTGGACTATGCCGTTCTTGAAGATAACGGAGTGGTATCGGTATTAAAAAAAGACGAGTACAAATATGTAACTAAAAAGGATATGAAGCTTCTTCCAAACGCCCAAGTTTTTCCCATAGAATTAATTATGGATGGAAAAATGATGGAGAAAAACCTAGAGAATAACGGACTGACTAAGGAATGGTTGGAACTTGAGTTGAAACGCAAGGGGAAAAAGTTATCGGACGTGTTCTATGCGGCAAGAGGTACGAAACAACAGCTTGTCTTTGATTTTTATGAAGATGGTATCCATCAAACGATTGATAAAGAATAGAGGCACAACTCGCATTTCTGCAATTGGGAACTTTGTGAAATTTTACAAGGTGACGCGAGAAGGATTTTCCAGTAACATTATTTCATCTAAATAACGTTAGGAGATATTCATTCATCATGAGTAACGATCAGACATCAAGACAAACAGCAAGCAAGAAAACAGGAACGGTTGAACGATTTACGTCTACTGGTTTTATTTTGGCTGCGATCGGCAGCTCGGTAGGGCTCGGCAACATGTGGAAGTTTCCCTACATTACGGGTAAACATGGCGGTGCCGCCTTTTTCCTGTTGTTCATTATTTGTTTAATAATTGTAGGCTTACCTATTTTGCTTGCAGAGATGACGATTGGCCGCGGCGGCAGAGGGAATGCATCGGTATCCTTCTTTAATCTAACGGGCAAAAAATACTGGGGAGCATTCGGGTTATTATCAATTCTAACCGCTTTCATGATTATGTCCTACTACGCGGTAGTCGCGGGATGGACGCTCCATTATACGGTAGAATCGTTTACTGGCCTCTTGTTTCAAGAGGGCTCCGACTATAAAGAGAAGTTCCTATCATTCGCTTCGGGCTACTGGCCTATCTTCTGGCAGGCTGTTGTTATGTTGGTTACAGGGTGGGTTATTGCCAAGGGGGTTTCTGGTGGTATCGAGAAATTCAACAAAATTTTGATTCCTGGTTTTCTCATCATCCTACTCATTCTTATGTTCCGTTCGCTTACGCTTCCAGGGGCAGCAGCGGGGGTATCCTTCTTCTTGAAACCTGACTTCTCCAAGCTGGATGCGGAGTCTGCGCTAGTTGCTTTAGGACATGCGTTCTTTTCCTTATCGCTAGGGATGGGCTGTATGTTAACCTATGGGTCTTATGTGGAAAAAAGACAATCACTGGGTACGGCGACGCTCGCCATTGGTTTTGGTGATTTAGTATATGCTTTCATCGCGGGTCTAGTCATTTTCCCTACGGTGTTCTCTTACGGGCTTCAGCCTGGTGAAGGCGTAGGTTTGGCGTTCATGGCGCTGCCTGCAGCGTTCTCGCAAATGCCATTTGGTTTCTTCTTTGGTGGTCTATTCTTCTTGCTTCTAGCCATTGCGGCGTTGACTTCAGCAATTTCCATCTTAGAAGTTCCAGTCGCTTATGCCATGCACAAATGGCAGTGGAGCCGCAAAAAATCTGCAGTTATCTTATCCATACTTTGCTTCTTGGTAGGTGTTCCTTCAGGGCTTTCTGTTGGAGGCGTGCTAGGGGATTTCCATCCTGGGGGTAAAAGCATTTTTGATTGGATGGACTTCATTACTTCCTATGTACTGATGCCATTCGGTGGGTTAGTGGTTACCTTGTTTACTGGCTACGCGTGGAAAAAGGCTGGAGAAGAAGCGGGTTTGAAGGGTTTTTGGTATAAAGCTTGGATGTTCTTGCTGCGTGTGGTAGCTCCCATACTCATCGTTTGTGTATTCTTGCATTCGGTAGGTTTAATTAAATTTTCATAGACCTTTACAAATATCATTAGTAAAGAGGATACCACGTGGGTATCCTCTTTCTTTTTCCTACTTCTTTTCAATCATTCGGAGGCAGCGGGCATATCATTTTAACATCTTCCATCTCCAGCATTTGAGAACGCTCGACTAGACTGTTCAAAGGGACACTTTGCTCATTTTCCGGTTGATCCAAAGGATAAATTCTGGCGGTTTCATTCTTTTCGTCGACATTTTGAATGTAGATTGGCGTCCCATTATAAGTGACATCAACCATGACAGGTGAAACAGCAATCTCTTGAGCGCGTTGATTGTTCATTGTTTGTCCTCCTTCACGTACTAGTTACATTATTTGTATATGTGAAAGGATGTATTCATAAAAGGCACCCCCAGCTATTTGGAGGTGCCTTATATTTTATTTGATTCTCATACTAAGATGATAGCTCTAGCTACCCAGCTGAATTTATTCAGTTGAGCAGATGAGCCGTTACCAACGGTAATAAATGAACCGGTAAACGTGATCCCGCGGTTGATTGTAGACCTTTGAATATAGCCTTCATAAAGCTGGTTGTTTATTCCTGGGATGCTGCCACCCGGCACAAATCTTAGGAAAGTAATTTTACCAGAAGGAACGTCATACCACCCTCGAATGGTATTCCCGAATACCGTTCCTGTCACAAAGCCATTACGAGCGATAATAGTATTTAGCAGTCCTCTAAATCCATTTGCTTCGATAGACCATGTTGCTTGGATGATGGGGATCTGCTTAGGACGAATACGGCGTTTTTTAAGCAGGACCGCTTGTTTTTTAAAATAAACAGGGAGTTTCTGCGTTTTGGATGCCATGTTTTCTCACTTCCTTTTATCCTATTCTACGTAAAAGTGGTGGGAACTGTATGGATTAATAGATTAGGAGAATAGCGTATTTTTCGAAAAAGGATGGTAAAATAAGAGGTAGATAAAGGAACAGGTATGCCTTCTCACTCCCCTTGTGTTCATGAAGGATTTTTGGCACAATAATAAACAGATGGTACGCTTCGGCTGCTTAGTAGAATAGGACTGTATGTGAAAGTCTTGAAAAGAGGATAACGATGAATAAACAATCCATCTATGGATTAACGTTGGATCAATTGATTGCATGGCTTGAGGAAAATGGACACAAAAAATCGCGGGCATTACAAGTCTGGGATTGGCTATATCGGAAGCGGGTAACCGACTTCTCAGAGATGACGGATGTAAAGCAGGATTGTATTCAGAGTTTGGAAGAGCATTTCGTCATTCAGACATTGACTGAACATACGAGGCAAGAATCAGCGGACGGCACGATGAAGTTCCTTTTCAAGCTGCAGGATGGTAATTTGATCGAAACCGTGTTGATGAGACACAAATTTGGGTTATCCGTATGTGTAACAACGCAGGTCGGCTGTAACATTGGGTGCAGCTTCTGTGCGAGCGGGCTTTTGGCCAAAAGTCGTGATCTATCCAGCGCTGAAGTCGTGGAACAAATTATGAAGGTTCAGTTTCATTTGGACAAAGCGGCCAAAGGTGAACGTGTCAGCCACATTGTTGTGATGGGGATTGGCGAGCCATTTGATAATTTTGAAAATATGGTTGATTTCATCCGCGTTGTGAAAGATCAAAAAGGCCTAGACATTGCCGCTAGACATATTACAGTATCAACTAGTGGTCTTGCTAATAAAATTATCGAATTCGCGGACTCGGATCTGAAGGTAAATCTGGCGATTTCTCTGCATGCCCCGACGAATGAGCTTCGTACCCGGATCATGAAAATAAACAAAGCGATTCCGATTGAGAAATTAATGAAGGCGATCGAGTACTATTTGGAGAAAACGAACCGGAGAATTACATTGGAGTACATTCTACTGAAGGATGTTAACGACGGTAGAGAGCATGCGCTGCAATTAGCAGAGCTCATCCAGCATATTCGCCATCTTGCCAATGTGAACTTAATTCCTTACAATCCAGTGGATGAGCATAGTCAATATCAACGGAGCGAGCGGGAATCCGTACGGGCTTTCTATGATACGTTGAAAAAGCAGGGAATTAGCTGCAGTGTTCGTCTTGAGCATGGAACGGATATTGATGCCGCGTGTGGACAATTAAGAAGTAAACAGATCAAACAAACCACAGGGGATAACTTGGGTCAGGATAGTTTGGTTGTAGGATAATAAAGAAGTCGGGACCCCATCAGATACTGATCGGGTCTTTTTTTCGTAAAGAATAGCAGCTTTGATATAAAGGGAAAAATGACTTAAGACCCATCTGAGATAGGTATAGGAGGCGTAGAATGTCAGATTTCAAAGCCGTTATTTTAGAAGAGGAAACTGCACCTTCTCATGCCATCGCATGCCAGCAATGTGAGCTTTCCAAGCAGCGTCATCGTGTGATTTGGGGGGAAGTAATCCCGAAGCTCCGATTTTCATTATTATGGATAACCCGGGTGCCCGTGAAGACAAGGAGGGACAAGCTTTCGTATGCGGTACAAGGGAAACTTTACAGATGGGGATGAGGGAAGCGGGGCTGGATTTGGGTTTGGTTTATGTAAGTTATTTATTGAAGTGCCGCCCGATTCGAGCTTATAACAAGCCCGTAGCCAAAGAGGCATGCTCTTCCCATTTAAAGCTTCAACTTGAAGAGAAGAAACCCAGTTTGTTGTTTGGACTAGGAAATGTTGTTGTGGATTCTATGTTTCCGGATGTTGGTGCCGATGTAAAAAGCTATAGGGGTAGGTGGCACACATTCCAAGGGTTACCTATTGCTTTCTCTTATCATCCACTCGCTGTACGCCGGAGACCCGTCCTTATGAAATATTTCGTCCAGGATGTTGAGCTTATTACTCAAAGGATCAAGGGAATGACTTAAATGGAGATGAATGTTCTGTCTTCCCAACCCGTAGCTGCTGCGTTTTTTGGGCAACCCACACTGCTCTTGGCTCGTTCACTGCTCGGCAAACTGCTTGTGAAAGAAACCGAATTAGGCATAGCCGCAGGCTGGATTGTAGAAACAGAGGCCTATATAGGGCCGGGAGATCGCGCCGCACATAGCTTTGGCAATCGCAGGACACCAAGAACGGAAGTGATGTTTGGCCCTCCAGGCTATGTTTATACCTATGTGATGCATACCCATTGTCTGGTGAACATTGTTAGCGGGGAGCTCGGCCATCCAGAGGCTGTCTTAATTCGAGCTGTGGAGCCATGTACAGGAATTGATCTCATGTTTGATCGCCGCGGCCAAGATAAAAAGCTAAAGGAACTCACCAACGGTCCCGGCAAACTAACGAAAGCCCTTGGCATTGTAAAAGAGGATTATGGAAGGCCTTTCTTTGAGCGTCCTCTCTTCATTGCCGAAGGAAAAACAGTAGAATCCGTTGCGGCTGGACCGAGAATCGGCATCGACAATAGTGGGGAGGCCAGAGAATATCCGTGGCGATTCTGGGTCGAAGGGAATCCTTTTGTTTCAAAATAGCTACAGAACCGTATTTTCGCCTATTCGTCGCCTAATTTCAGTAAACTTTAAGCCAATTTTCGGCTAAATTTCAGGGAATTTCCCCCAGTTCCATGCTATTCTATTCGTACAAGAGATTGAAATGGGGGGACGACATATGGAAGAGAAGCAAAATGAGTCGAAATCTTCGAGTATGAAAATAACGCGTCGCCGGTTCTTGGTATCCAGTGCTCTAATGGTCACCAGTGCGGCGTTAGCTGCCTGCGGAATCAATTTGGGCGGCGGAGCAACGACTGGCGGAGCAACGATTCAGCCTGAGGGTAATCAAGCGAAGGAAACAGCGAGCGAATCACCGAAAGCTGCGAATCTGGAGCCAACACCTGCGTGTGGTTCACCAGAGGAGATGACGCCAGCTGTTACCGAAGGTCCGTATTTTACGCCTAACTCGCCGGAGAAAAGTTCTCTGCTAGAGCAAGGGATGAAAGGATCGAAGCTTACGCTTGTAGGCTACGTGATATCCACGACATGTAAGCCGGTTGCGCATGCATTATTGGACTTCTGGCAGGCAGATGCCGACGGTCAATATGATAACAAAGGCTTCACCCTTCGGGGGCATCAATATACGGACGATAAAGGCAAGTTTACGTTGGAAACGATTGTGCCGGGCTTGTACCCAGGGCGAACGCGCCATATTCATGTGAAGGTGCAGGCGCCGAATGGTCAGGTGCTGACGAGTCAGCTTTTCTTCCCGAATGAAGCGGGCAATGCGAAGGATGGCATCTACAACAAGGCACTGCTGATGGATATTAAAAACAACGCGGATGGCAGCCAGTCGGGCGCCTATCAATTTGTTGTAAAGGTATAAATAAAGAGGAGCCCATGAGAAATTCATGAGGCTCCTTTTCGTTTTAAACATGTAATTCTATTCCCCGCTTAAGTTGTACAACTTACAACAATTCCTTTAGTTTTTTCTCATTAAGCTGTAATTGTTGTATTTTCTGCAACAATCGCGGGGATAACGCGGATTTAGCCTGCGATAGAGTTACATTGATTTCCGATTACGCGTAATCATCATTAATCCGCCTGCTATGATGAGAACGATAGCAATGATCGGTTGGTTATGGAAAAATTTGCTGAAAATGGAGCCTATGGAGAAAATGGCGAAGAACAAAAGGGACATGACGGTTAGAATGTTAATCGGGATGAGCAACCATTTATTTCGTCCTCCGAACCAGTACAGTTCGAATAAACCAACAGCAACTGCCAACATAAATCCAGGCCACATAAGGTGCCAGATATCGAACAGCATGGAGATTTGGAAAATGACACCAGCCGTTAAAACAATCCCTCCTGGGACAAGCAAGCCAACACCCCGCCGCTGCAGGATGAAGAAGTATAACCAGTGGAAAAACACTCCCACGGGTATGACAAACAAAGTTGGCCAGAAATACTCGAAAATGGTACCGGTATTGAACGTACTATCACCTTTTAGAAACATAAAAATACCTAAGATAATCAATATAGGGCCCAGAAAGGCGCTGCGATTCATATTCAACATGCTCACTCCTAAACGTTATTATCAATTCGCAATTACTTTAAGGATATCATGACAAGGTGGAAGTGTCTTCCTACTAAGGGGGAGGATGGGTATCGGTCGGAGGACTGATTTTTTTATGAATGAAAATAGTCCAGCCAAAGGCGGTAATGCGCCTGATTTCGAGAAGTATAATAAGGAATGGTATCGTAATGCCGACGATATCGCCGCATTTCTCAGCAAGGCAAACCCGAATTGGCCCATGAAAACGCTGCAAGATCTGTTATATGGGCACTTGCAATTGCTCACAAACAATGTGTCAGCTAGGCTTAAAAAAGATTGGGATCCGATATTGCTGCATTCGATCAAGGCTAGGAGCATATTATTATGCTGGCCGATTTTCTTTCAGATGGGATCATTAAACAATTCCCTAAACAGTTTAAGTAACAGGGATAAACGAGTGTAAAAAAAACCTCGAAGACAGTCGTCTTCGAGGCTTCTTCACATCCTTAGAAAAACTTAACAAGTTGATCCTTAATCACGTCGTTCGTACCGCCAACAACCGTCTGGAACTGCGGCTTGTCGAACAATGCTTGAATTTGCTGCGGATAAGTCTGCTCAATGCTGCGCAAACGGATCGACTCATCGAATTTAGCCGGATGAGCTGTTGAAAGGGCAACCGTCACTTCGCCGTCTACAGCAAGCTTGTCAGCAGCAGCTACCCCGCAAGCTGTGTGCGGATCGAGCAGATACGCGTATTTCTTATAGTACTCGCTGATAGTATCCAGGCACTCTTCATTCTGAACGCCATATGCAGCGAAGTCAGCTTGCACAACCTGCAGCTTGTCGGCTGGAATAATAACGCGGCCATCAGCTTTGAATTGATCCATGATAGCCGAGACAGCTTGCGCGTCTTCGCCATAGAGGTAGAACAAGTAGCGTTCGAAGTTGCTAGCCACTTGAATATCCATGGAAGGACTGTGCGTTCCGCGGAACGCACCTGGTTGGTAAACGCCGTCCTGTACGAAACGCTCAAGAATATTGTTTTCGTTCGTTGCGAGAATGAGCTTATGGATAGGAAGGCCCATTTTCTGTGCCAAGTAGCCAGCGAAGATATCGCCGAAGTTACCTGTCGGCACGCTGAAGTTGACCTTCTCAGCCTGATTATTGTTTGCTAATTGGAAGTAAGCATAGAAGTAATATACCGTTTGTGCCAAAATGCGGGCAATGTTGATTGAGTTAATCGCGCGCAAATGGTAGCGGTGCTTGAACTCAACATCAGCGAACAATTCCTTGATAATGCGCTGGCAGTCGTCGAAAGTGCCTTCAACGGAAAGATTCAGCACGTTCGCGTCATCAACGGTGGTCATTTGCAGTTCTTGAACCTTGCTGACTTTCCCGTGGGGGTGAAGGATACAAATCCGGATGCCTTCTTTACCGCGCACACCTTCAATGGCCGAAGCCCCAGTATCCCCAGAAGTGGCTCCAAGAATATGGATAATCGAATTCGTTTTGCGAGAAACGTACGAGTAAAGATTGCCCAAGAATTGCAGAGCAATGTCTTTGAAAGCAAAAGTAGGTCCGTGGAACAACTCCAGCACATACGTACCGTCGTTCAGACGTTTGACAGGTGTCACAGCGTCATCCCGGAAGGTTGCATAGCTGTCGTCAACCAGCTGCTTCAGCTCATTGCGCGGGATTTCGTTATTCACATATAGCGAGAAGATTTCAAGAGCCAACTCCGAGTAGGAGAGCTTTTGCCACTTCTGTAACGTATCTGCTGATAATTGTGGGATATGCTTAGGAACAAGTAAACCGCCGTCGTCTGCCAATCCCATCAAGATGGCATCGATGAAGCCGATGGGTTCTACTTTTCCGCGAGTGCTAATGTATTCCATATGAGTCCCCTTACGATTGAATTTTCAGTTATTGTATCAAAAAACAGACCATTTGGACAGTGTGGATACTTTACAAATAAGCAAAAAAACCCTCCAACAGTGGAAGGTTTCTTAGATTTTTTAATAGTAATAACTTATTCTTGTTTATCGCCTACAACGATTTTCCATACATTACCGATAGGAGGAAGGCTTTTCGTCAATGCTGGTCCATAAATCCGATGACATTCGCGCCTTTAACAAGAGTGGCTTTCTCCACTCTTAATCGTTAATACTCAGCAGTTGACTGACACCTGATGCATAATCGGTTTTGAATGCGGCAGCGTCATTCTCGCTGACACTTCCAGCAGTCACAAAGGCATTCATATTCTCGTTCGCTTGAGCTAACAATTTATAGAGCAAGGAATCGGAATCGGTTTGTGCCGCTTGTGCCAAACTCTGACCTTGTGCTACACGCTTCGTCAGATCAGCAGCCTCGATATTCGAAACGGTAGCGACATCATTAATAATACGGTCCAAGCGTTCTACCAAGTAGCTTTTCGCATCAACCGGGACCTTGTAGCCTCGTGTACCGATGGCGTCATTCAGCAATGCATAAGCATCTTGTTTCGTCGCATTTTTATCATTGGCATTCAACCAGCCATTTTGAACGGCTTTGCTCAAATAGTTATCAACTCTGGATTGTAGAACCCCAAGAAGCTCGCCGTCTGCAAGGTTTGTTGCCTCTACCAGCGTTTTTCCTGAACCTAATGCGGCTTCCAGGTCACCTACAGGAGAACCGATGTACCCGGCGCTATCGCTGATGATGGAGCGTATACTTTCAGCAGCGATTCCTTTGTTGCTGCTGCCGACAATGCTCTGTCCGTATCCATTTTGTGTGATAGCGTCGCCTAGTTGTTTGGCAGCACTTTGCTCGAGCTGGCTCGCCAATTTAGCGGAGATATTACCAGCTTGCCATTCGGTTTCAAATCCTTGGTTTATGTTGCTCGTTAATTGGGAGAGCAAGTCGTCATAGGCCAGACCCGACGCTGAAACCAAATTTTGTCCTGAGCTCAAAGCGTCGATCACATCGCTATAATCTTTATTTGCGAAGATAGCTGTTGCTTGAATGGTCCAATCCATTTTATCGGCGAGAACAGATTGGCCGTATTTCTCCATCCAGCCCGTTGTTGCTATATCGTAGCCGTTCTCCCTGACAATCTGTCCCACAGCCGCAGCTCCGATTTGCTCGGCTTTATCGAGAAGGTCGGCTTGGAGCCCACCGGTTGTTACAGCCGCCTGCAAGTCACTATTCAGCAAGGCTGTCAAGGAATCCGTCAATGTACCAGCGTCAATCCCTGCAGCTTCGGCTAAGCTTTGTCCATTACGAAGGGCAGCCCTTAGCCCAGAGGAGTTAGTTTCTGTTGCAATTCCTGCTGTATCCGAGATGATGTTTTGCAGGCGATTATGTATAATAGCAGATCCATTGTTATGTATGGACGTCGTAAAGGCCGTTTTTTTCCAACTACCGGAAACGAGATCGTTAATTTGAGAAGTGGCAAGCTGTTGAAGTTGTGTTGATTCTTTCTGCGTGAGTTCGCCTGATTTAACCTGATAGGCAAGATCTTGTAAGAAGAAATCGGTGAGCCTTGCAACCAAATCTGATTGTCCCAGCCCGGAAGCGGCTACTAGGCTTTGATTATTTGCAATTGCGTTAAGCACATCACTACTATCTGTATCTGCAGCGGCGGCGGTATACTGGTCTAGCTTGCTCAGCCATCTGTTCAATACCAAGGTAGGATAATCTACAGGTATTGATGCAGCATCGTCTGAAGTTGCTGCCTCTTGAGTCTGACTGTCAGGCGTAAGAGCATCACTCGCGTACGCTGAATGTACCGGTAATACAAGGCCGCTAGTCGAGGTGGCTAATACAGCTACCCCCATTAATACAACGAAATGTTTTTTCATAAAAATACGCCATCCTTCCGATATGAATTTTCCAATTTTTTCTTCTGGTTTCTACAATTTGAAGTATAGAATTCCCACCTGAAACTGAAATGAAGGAACCCTGAAAACCAGCTTATTTTCCGCTGAAATATTTCTGAGTAAATGCTGAGGAATGGCTGAATGTGAAATCGACCCTAAACGAGCGGGAAATTTCATTTTAATTTATTTTGGCGTAGACTTGATCATGGGTAAACTATAGAATCAATATGTGCAGACTATAAATGGAAAGGGGTGGAATTCTTGTCTTTTGTAATGAAATTGCGGTGGTTTTTCAAAGAAAGATGGAAATACTACGTTCTTGCTATCAGCTTAATGATTTGTGTGAATTTATTGGCGACAATTCCGCCTAAAATGATAGGGAATACAATCGATCAGATTGGCAGCGGGAGTTTAACGGCATCTAGCCTAAGTCAGACGGTCCTTCTGCTTGTAGGCTTGTCTCTCCTATTATATGTAATTACTTATGTTTGGATCACGACCCTATTCGGCAATTCGGCACTCGTTGAGAAAGTGCTCAGAGGGCGTTTACTGGCTCATCTGACGAAAATGACACCGGCGTTCTTCCAACGCAACAGTACGGGTCAGTTAATGGCATTAGCCACTAATGACGTGCTCGCTATTGGCCAGACTGCTGGTTACGGCGTTATGACACTCGTTCACACGTTGGTCGGGGCCTCTGTCGTCATTATTACGATGATCTCTCTAATTAGCTTCAAATTAATGATTGCGGCGCTGATTCCTCTGCCTTTTCTAGCCTTAGTGATTAGTAAGCTGGGTCAAAAAGTGAGAGTTCGCTTCCTTGCTGCACAGGCCTCTTTTGGCCAAATGAATGACCACGCACTCGAGTCCATCTCTGGTATTCGTGTGATTCGTTCTTATGTTCAGGAAGATCATGATCTAGTCGCCTTCGATAAGGTTACGTCAGAAGTGATGAATAAAAATAGACGCGTGTCTATGTTGAATGCGCTTTTTCAGCCGCTTACATCGTTGATTGTCGGTCTAAGTTATTCGATAGGCATAGGATATGGCTCTTATATGGTCTTTCATAATGAGATCACGCTGGGTCAGTTGATTTCATTTAATATTTACCTAGGTATGCTGATCTGGCCGATGATTTCTTTCGGCGAGTTCATTAATGTCCTGCAGCGCGGAAGTGCCTCGGCTGACCGTCTGGATACAGCGCTGACGCAGAAAGCGGATATTGTGGATGTCGATGCACCGATTGCGGTGAGTGTGCCGGAACGTATCGAGATGAAGGAGCTAACCTTTACGTATCCGACTGCAAACCATCCAAGCCTCGTAAACGTTTCTTTTCAATTAGAAAGAGGTCAGACGCTAGGGATTGTAGGCCGGACGGGTAGTGGCAAAAGCACGCTGCTGAAGCAGCTGCTGCGGCAATTCCCGATCGAACCAGGTAAGCTGCTAATTGCAGGCGTACCGATTGAGAGAATCACCTTGGATCAGGTGAAACGTTGGGTTGCCTACGTTCCACAGGAGCATCTGCTGCTGTCGAAATCCATTCGCGACAATGTCGCGCTGGGTAAGCACGATGCTTCGCCGGAAGAGATTGCGCGGGCCATTGAGATGGCCTCTTTTACCCAAGATATCGAACAAATGCCGGAAGGCCTAGCGACAATTGTCGGCGAAAATGGCGTGATGCTGTCTGGTGGACAGAAGCAGCGTTTGGCAATTGCTAGAGCCCTTCTGATCGACTCGGAAATCCTGCTGCTCGATGACTCGTTATCCGCCGTCGATGCGCGGACGGAAAGCCGCATCCTCCAGCATATCCGCAAGGAACGAGCGGGCAGAACGACATTGATTAGCACGCACCGACTCTCGGCTGTAAGCCACGCGAATTGGATCCTCGTCCTGGATGAGGGGCGAATCGTCGAAGAAGGCACTCACGAAGAGTTAATGCTATTCGGCGGCTGGTACCGTGAGCAGTGGGAGCGACAACAAATGGAAGCGAGTTTGGAAGAATGACAAACATAAGAAGGGAGGAAGACAAGATGCAGAAACCGTCCACGGCGAGAAGGCTGATTTCGTATGCGCTCGTCTATAAGTTCAGGATAATCGGCGCGTTGCTCATTCTATGCTGCGCAGTAGCTGCCGAGCTGGGCGGACCTTATATAACCAAAACCATTATCGATCAGCATTTGTCTACAGATACACGTACGATGGCGCCTGTACTTAAGCTGCTTGGTCTATACATGGGTTTGCTACTCATAGCAAGCGTTTGTAATTTCTCGCAAGCCTATTTGCTCCAATCTACGGCTCTGCAGATTATTAAAAACATGCGGATGGACTTAATGCAGCACATTCAGCGCATTTCGCTGCGCTATTTCGATAACACGCCGATCGGGCAGGTTGTATCTCGAGTTGCAAACGATACGGAAGCGGTCCGCGACTTATTTATGAGCTTTATGGCAACGTTCGTCGTAAGCATGATGCAGCTAACGGGCATCTTCGTAGCTTTATTCATTCTGGATTGGCATCTCGCTCTTTTTTGCTTAGTGCTGCCGCCTATCTTTGCGTTAATTATGGTCGTTCACTTAAAATATTCTAAAATTTTCATCACCATTATGCGTGCCCGGCTAAGTGATATGAACGCGATGATTAATGAATCGATCGTGGTTATGCCAATTATTCAAGCTTTTCGCCGGGAGAAAGTGACGCTTGAGGAATTCGAAGTACTGAACAAGGATCGCTATGTGAATCAACTTAAGCAGTTCCGCATTTTTTCATTATCCTCTCGTAATATTGTGGGGACCATCGGCAGCTTGGTGACGGCTATGGTCATTTGGTATTTTGGCCGGGAATCGCTGACAACTGCCATTTCTTTCGGGGTGTTTTATGCTTTCATCGATTATCTAGGGCGGATCTTTCAACCGATTATCGGGATCTTCGATCAGCTGACGAATGCGCAAAGAGCCTTTGTATCCGCGGATAAGGTGTTCACCATCCTAGACATGGAAGGTCAAGAGGTGGAGAAGACGGATAAGGTCAGCCGCCCGGAAGGCGTCGTAAAGTTCGAGGACGTGACCTTTGCGTATAAAGCAGGGGAAAACGTACTGAAGCATATTTCGTTCGAAGCTCGCAAAGGGGAAACCGTAGCCTTGGTCGGACATACAGGCTCCGGGAAAAGCTCCATCATGAACCTGCTGCTCGGTTTCTATGAACCGGATGAGGGCAGCATCACGATTGATGGACGGGACATCCGGAAGATCTCCAAGCAAGCGCTGCGCAAGCATATGGGCATTGTTTTGCAGGATCCGTTCTTGTTCGCCGGAGATATCAAATTCAATGTGAGCCTCTATAATGAGGAGATTTCGCTTGAACGCGTGAAAAATGCGCTAAGTGATGTAGGCGCGGCCTCCTTCATCGAGCAGCTGCCTAACGGTTATGATGAGCAGGTCGTGGAGCGGGGAAGCACCTTGTCCTCCGGCCAAAGACAACTCATTTCGTTCGCGCGAGCGTTGGCCTTCGACCCGTCGATTCTCATCTTGGATGAAGCGACAGCCAGCATCGACAGTGAGACGGAAGGGCTGATCCAGCGAGCGTTGAAGGTGGTTAGCGAAGGGCGCACAACCTTGGTCATCGCGCACAGGCTGTCGACGATCCGTGATGCGGATCAGATTCTCGTGCTGCACCGCGGCGAGATTGCTGAGCGTGGGAACCATGAGACGCTGATGGCGCTGGGCGGCCGATACGCGAAGATGTATCAGCTGCAGAAGGGCGAGTCGGCTGTTGTGGGCTGACCTAAACGTACAAAGCTTGCCTATAACTGAAGCTTAGGGCGTGTTTCAAAAGGATAAGTCTTTCCCGATAGGGAATGGCTTATCCTTTTGCCATTTTGCCGAGATCAGGTCATATTGTTTAAGATGATGCAATTTAGCGTATTATAAGCAGCATGATAAAGGGGGAAACATTATTTTAAAAATAGTCATTGACATCTATCTCAAATTGAGGTATCTTTAAATCAAGATATTACAAATTAAGATTTTGCAGCGCACCACAGATCACCACAGCAAAAAGATAAAAGAAATGAGGTGAACCAATGAGTGAACAGAGAAATGATTCATTAGACCTCTATATTGCACTCTCCAGAGCAAGCGAATGGGTCAACGCCCATGGGGACCGCGATATTCGTAATCATGGATTGAATCGAACGGAATTCGGTGTTCTCGAGCTGCTTTATCATAAAGGCGCGCAGCCGATTCAACAGATTGGCGGAAAGGTGCTTATGAGCAGCGGGAACATCACCTATGTTGTAGATAAGCTGGAGAAGAAAGAGTTCGTAAAGCGAAAGACATCAACCGAAGACCGCAGGCTCATTTTTGCGGAAATTACGGAAAAAGGGAAGCAATTTATTGAAGAGGTATTTCCCAAGCATACCAAGGTCATTGAGAAAGCGGTGGCTGGACTTACAGCGGAAGAGAAGAAGATAGCTAGTCAATTGTTGAAGAAGCTCGGTAAGTTTGCTCAGGATGGTTTCAAGTAGTTTGCCCTCCCATAAGAGGTGTTAACTACTTAACCTTTTAACTAATATCTTAAAATAGAGATTCTTAAATTGGAGGAGAATGAATATGAGTATCGCATTAGGATTATTAATCATTCGTTTGGTTGTTGGATTAAGCTTTATGGCGCATGGGGCACAGAAGTTATTTGGTTGGTTCGGCGGCTATGGTCCGAAAGGAACGGGCGGCTGGATGGAATCCATCGGTATAAAACCCGGTGTTGCTATGGCGGTTATGGCAGGACTCATGGAGTTCGTAGGTGGTGCGTTATTTGCCGCTGGATTAGGTACAGTCATTGCTTCATTGCTCATCGTCATGACAATGGTCGTTGCGATTGTCAAAGTACACGCTAAGAGCGGCTATTGGGCTACTGCAGGCGGCTATGAATACAACTTGCTGCTGATTGCTATTGCGGTAGGTGTGGCATTAACTGGTGCAGGAGCTTACTCCGTTGACGCTTTATTCAATTAATAATCTTGGATACTTTTAAATCAGGTCTGGACATAATTAAACTAAACTAAAGGAGTTGGATTCAATGACACAACAACAAACAGCAGGTATTCACCATATAACAGCTTTCGTACAAAATGCACAGGAAACGGTAGATTTTTATGCAGGGGTTCTAGGCCTTCGGATGATCAAAAAGACGATTAACTTTGACGCACCTGAAGTGTATCATCTGTACTTTGGTAATGAAATGGGAAGTCCGGGGACAATCATCACTTTCTTCCCATGGGCGCACTCTCGCAAAGGACGTATCGGTGGCGGTCAAGTTGGTATCACAACGTATGCTGTGCCTACAGGCAGTCTGCTATTCTGGGAAGAGCGTCTAGCCCAATTTGATATTTCTTTTGAAAAAACACAAAGATTTACAGAGACATACCTTCAATTCGAGGATCGGGATGGTCTGAAACTTGAAATCGTAGAGCGCGAGCAAGGAGCCCTTAGTCAGTGGTCATTTGGCGGCATTCCAACGGATAAAGCGATCAAAGGCTTCGGCGGCGCTGTTCTCTACAGCACGGCACCTGACAAAACTTCGCAGTTACTAGAACAGGTGATGGGGCTGCAGAAAGTAGGGCAAGAGGGAGCCTACGCTCGGTTCAAATCCTTCGGAGATTTGGGGAACATCGTCGATATTAATGTAACCCCGATGGCCTATGGAGCTGGTGGAGCGGGTACCGTCCATCATATTGCATGGCGTGCCAAAGATGATGCAGAGCATGCGCTATGGAGAAGCCGTGTTCAAACGAATGGGTTCCAACCTACACCGGTCGTGGATCGTCAATATTTTAACGCGATCTACTTCCGTGAAGAAGGCGGCATACTCTTTGAGATTGCAACAGATCCTCCGGGCTTTGCACGTGATGAACAGCCTGAGGCGCTAGGTGAGAAACTGATGCTGCCAGAATGGTTCGAGGAGAGCCGTGAACAAATCGAGCGTAATCTTCCGCCGATTCAAGTACGTGTATTGGAGGCGAAAAAACAATGAAGCATATCTATCAAAAGGGAACGGATGTAACGGCTCCGGTACTCGTGCTCTTTCATGGCACGGGAGGCACCGAACGTGATTTGCTGCCGCTAGCTCAGGCGATTTCACCGACATCGTCGGTGCTAAGCGTTAGAGGTAATGTGCTTGAGAATGGTATGCCGCGGTTTTTTAGACGGCTGGCTGAGGGAATCTTCGATGAGGAGGATCTCATCTTCCGTACTAAGGAATTGTACGATTTCCTCGATCAAGCTGCCGTGGAACACGGCTTTGATCGTCAGAATCTCGTAGCCATCGGCTACTCCAACGGCGCAAACATCGCCGGAAGCCTTTTATTCCACTATCCAGATGCACTGCGAGGAGCGATCCTCCATCATCCGATGGTGCCGCTGCGAGGCATTCAACTGCCGGATCTCTCGGGTATTCCTGTCTTTATTGGAGCGGGTCAGAACGATCCGATCTGCTCGCCGCAGGAGACAGAGGAATTACAGAAGCTGTTAAATGAAGCTGGATCAACTGTCGCTGTTCACTGGGAACAGGCAGGGCATCAACTGACTCGTTCGGAGGTAGAAGCGGCAGCGACTTGGTTCAAGACGAATTTAGCATGAGGCCGAGTCTAGTAAAGGTGGGAGATGCTTAGTGAGATCCATTGATCCCTCAAGTCAAAGTGAGCGGGAAAACTATAAGCTATTGATAGGCAGCATCATTCCTAGGCCGATCGCATTTGTTACATCCCTATCTTCAGAGGGTGTGCTCAACGCAGCACCGTATAGTTACTTTACAATTGTGACGGCGAATCCTCCAATGGTCGCTATCTCCGTGCAGAGGAAGCAGGGTGTTCGCAAAGATACTTCGCGAAACGCCATCGATACTGGAGCATTCGTCGTTCATATCTCTGACGAATCGTACATCGACCAGATTAATCAAACCGCTGCTGCGTTAGCGCCGGATGAAAGCGAAGTTGCTTTAGCCGGACTTACACCCGTCGCGAGTGACAAGATTGCTGTACCAGGTATTGCTGAAGCGAGCATACGTATGGAATGTGTTCTGGAGCAAGTTATAACGCTTGGTGGAACAGAAGATGCTCCTTCAGCTGATTTATTAATCGGGAGAGTCGTACAGTTTCATATCGCTGAATCCTTATATGAGAACGGTCATATTGACCCGAATGGACTTAAGCCAGTTAGTCGGCTGGCCGGCAACTCGTATGCGAAATTGGGAGAACAATTTGCGATGGATCGTCCCGTTTGAATCAATAAATAGGAAAGCCCTTGTGTCCAATAATGGATGACGGGGGCTTTTTCTATTTTTCTATCTACAAAGATGGAACTATTTGTAAAACCATTGCGTCTACTCTATGTATCTTTCGTTACCTCATATAGAAATAGGTGATTTGTTATTGAAAGTATTTTCAAGGGAACGCAAATAGCCTTCATGTTGAAGCGGATAATTAAAGGTCTGGATGCCATTATTTTGTTGCTGCTGCTCATTTTTATGATTATCAGCATTTTCTGCATCTACAGCGCGACACGAACAGTTCCAGACTTTTCGCAATCGTATATTAAAATGATGTATTTTTACGGGTTGGGGTTTGTAGTCTTATTTACGATGCTGTTTGTTAACTATAAACTCTTATTGCGGTTTTCGCCGCTGTACTATTTCATTGGGCTGGTACTGCTAGTCTTATTATTTTTTAAAGGAGATACACTCAACAATGCTCAGGGATGGTTCACTCTTCCTGGTGGGATCAGCTTTCAGCCGGCAGAGCTTTGTAAGCTCATTTTAATCCTGTTTTTATCGTATTTCCTGTCCAAAAAAGAAGTTGAGACCCTTAGCTTGTTCAAGGAAATACTGCCGATGGGCGTTATTACATTAGTTCCTTTTCTCTTGGTTCTTATGCAGCCGGATCTCGGTAATTCTATCGGATATCTTGTCATTTTCATTGTCGTCTGTTGGTTCGGCCATATTAACTACAAGCATGCTTTGATCGGCCTAGTCATTATCATAATCGTAAGCGGAAGCTCCCTTTACAGCTATGTAAAATATCATGAAGAAGTAAAGCAATTCATGGCGTCTAAACATAAAGCGTATTGGTTGGATAGGGTTGACGCCGTCCTTTTGCCAGACCAAGCATCTGAGAAAGCAACCTATCACATGAAACAATCGGTCAAAGCAATCGGATCAGGATCCTTAGAAGGAGATGGCTACCTCCATGGAACCTCAGTTCAAAGCGGTCAAGTCCCGTATACCTATTCAGATTCCATATTCGTTGTAGTGGGAGAAGAATTTGGATTTATAGGATCTTCTGCGTTACTCATACTTTACTTTCTTCTTATTTATCGAATGATCACTATCGCGCTGAACATCCGCAGCCAAACAGGCATATACATCATTGGCGGTATTACGGCTATGTTTCTGTTTCAAGTTTTCGAAAATATTGGGATGCTGATCGGTATCATGCCGATTACGGGGATCACCTTTCCTTTATCAGCTATGGAGGCACCTCTTTATTGATCAACATGATATCTATTGGTTTTGTTCTAAGTATAAAAATCTATGATGATATAGATGTAGAAGATATGAGCATTCATTGATAAGCCATATCAAATAAGGCGAGTCATAATAAAGAGGACACTCCCACGCAGAAGGTGACCCCAAAACCGAACAAGACAAGAATCCATGCCACTTTATGCTCTGAGAAGCCAGTCACTTCTTCCAAGAGAGGAGTTATGTAAGTAAAAACGGTGAACAAGCTTCCGCTTCCCAGAGCGCCCATTAGCAGCATCAGCAGAAGCCTCGGCTGGGTCAACGCACGGAACTGATCGGGAACCGCCCTTTGGTGGCATGGCCCCCAATCGTTGCTTGCTGCTGACTCATAATAATGAATTCCAACCTCTCTAGATCTCTTTGACAACCTCAGCCACAATTTCATAGGACCTCAAGCGAGCCTTGTGATCATAAATTTGGCCGGCGATGATCCATTCATCAGCTGCAGTTTGCTCCTGGAGTTTAGCAAGCTTCTCGCGGACGGTGTCTTTACTTCCTACGATGGAGAAGCTTAAGGCCTTATGAACGTAAGCTTTCTCTTGAGGACTCCATAGGGACTCCATGCTGTCCACGGGTGGGCTCAGCATGCCAGGACGGCCGCGCACGATGTTCAGAAATTGCTGGTGCTGCGAAGTCGCCAAATGCTGAGCTTCCTCATCGGTTTCGGCAGCAATAATGTTAACGCCGACCATCGCGTACGGCTTCTCAAGCGCGCCCGACGGGCGGAACTGACGGCGATACAGATCAAGAGCCGCCAGCAAATAATCCGGAGCGAAGTGGCTGGCGAAAGCGAAAGGAAGCCCCAGCTGACCAGCCAACTGGGCGCTGAAGTCACTCGATCCGAGCAGCCAGATCGGGATGTCTAGCCCTTCGCCCGGCACGGCGCGCACGCCCGGTACACCAGTACCCAGCGCCGGGTCGAGATAGCCGCGGAGCTCACTCAGCTGCTCCGGGAAGTCTTGACCGTCGCTGCCTAAGCCGCGGCGGAGCGCTCTTGCCGCAGCCTGATCGGAGCCAGGCGCGCGCCCTAAACCAAGATCGATGCGCCCCGGGAACATCGATTCCAGCGTTCCAAACTGCTCGGCGATGACGAGCGGTGCGTGGTTAGGCAGCATAATGCCGCCGGAGCCTACGCGAATCTTCTCCGTAGCCATAGCGACATACCCGATGACGAGTGATGTGGCGGAGCTGGCAATACCCGGCATGTTATGATGTTCGGCGAGCCAATATCTATGATAGCCCCACTTTTCAACGTGTCTGGCTAGATCAACGGAACGGTGAAATGAATCTCTTGGCGTACCGCCAGCAATAACGGGAGCCAAGTCTAAAACGGATATAGGTATCATTGAATAGTCCTCCATTTTTTATATATACTACTATACCAGTATTAAGTAAGGCGCGCATAAATGGGTCAAGCTAGTAGTAGATACCTCCTGCGACCAGAAATCAATGTTCATTATTTGTTCACTTAGACTTACCTATTTGTCTACAGAAATTTCCTTATAAAATAATCATAATTATTACATATATGGAAACAATTATTTAAGAAATATTTGCAGAAAAAGGCATATGAAAATCCGTATGAGATACCTCTTTTTATGGGAAAATAAGGGTTAGGTTGCCATTCGCAGGATGATTTTTGGGCTGTGTAGAATAGTAAAAATATAGCCTAATGCACATATGACTTATATTGCATTTTACAAAAAGCGTTCTGGAACTTATGATGAGAGGGCATTGTAACATTTCTTCTCTTATAATGGAAACTTAATTGAATTCCCAACGTACTACATCAGGTGGCATAAATCAGTCCGGTATGAAACGGAGAGAAGGAGCTTTAATTAGAATGAGTCAACAAAACAAAGGTGGGTGGCGGTCTGACATCGCGCCTTACGAAAGACCACATATCAAGCACAGTGTGTGGCAAATCATCAATACATTAGGACCCTTTTTTATGCTTTGGTATTTCGCCTTCCTAAGTCTTTCGGTTTCTATCTGGCTTACGTTCGTGTTAGACATTATTGCAGCAGGATTCCTGATTCGAATCTTTATTATTTTCCATGATTGCTGCCACAAATCTTTTTTCAAAAATAAATTCGCGAATGAAATTGTTGGTACATTAACAGGCATTTTGACGTTTGTCCCTTATCATCAGTGGCGTCATACCCACTCCGTCCATCATGCATCCAGCGGTAATTTGGATCGTAGAGGTGTCGGCGATATATGGACACTAACGGTTGACGAATATATGGCATCTTCTCCGCTTAGAAGACTCTATTATCGGGTTTACAGAAATCCGATTGTGATGTTTATTGTCGGACCCATTTTCATCTTTTTGATTGATTACCGTTTTAACCGTAAACGCGCAGGAATGAAAGAACGCATCAATACGTACATCACGAACTTGGGTATTATTGGAAGTATTGTACTGCTTTGCTGGGGTATGGGTTGGCAATCATTCCTCCTAGTCCAAGGTCCGATGTTTTTAATTTCAGGTATGGCTGGGATATGGCTTTTCTACGTTCAACACAATTATGAAGACTCGTACTATGAGAATGACGGAGAATGGGATTATATGAAGGCGGCTATGCATGGAAGCTCTTTCTACAAATTGCCTAGAATTCTGCACTGGATCACAGGTAATATCGGCTTTCACCATATTCATCATCTGAGCCCGCGAGTTCCTAATTACTATTTGGAAAAGGTTCATAACAAGAACGCTGAGCTTCGCAAAGTGCAGACGATTACACTGAAGACAAGCTTGGAATCCCTTAAGTTCCGTATTTGGAACGAGGAAACGAAGAAATTCATACAGTTCAAAGATCTCAAGCCTTTCAAGTCGAAAAGAATAATCGAGACGCTCAAAACGAAGGCGGAGTAACGCTTAAATAAGAGCCGATGGCCTCAAGTAGCATGCTGCTTAGGTTGTCGGCTTTTTCTCTTCGATTTTATACTTGCAAAAAAGGAAGTACGCACGTTATAATCATTCCATTACGACAAAAAGTGAACGGGTGTTTATTATATGCAGGTTTTAAAAGATGACGTAAAAAAGAGTATCCGCCAAGCGGCATTGTCCGAATTCAAGAAACATGGTTATATGAAAGCTTCTATACGGCATATTGCAGATGCTGCGGGTATTACACCAGGCAACATTTATCGATATTTTAAAAACAAAGAAGACCTATTCTATGAGCTGATTCAACCCGTCTATGAGCAGCTTGCTGCTTACACCCTTGAGATCAAGAATGAGGTTGATTTCAAATTGTGCAAGGAAACTGCTGATCATCTCGTTATTTTGCGTAAAATTGATGCGACGATTTTGCAGCTTTTCAAGCAATCAAGTGTTGAGCTGACCATCCTCCTAAATCTGAGTGAAGGCTCACGCTACGAAACTGTGAAAGAGGAACTCATTAATTTGGTGTACCAAATTTTGGAGAACGTGTTCGCCACCACGAAAGAAACGCCGGCCCCGCTCGAAGTAAATGAGCAGCAATCTGCACGGATGCTAGCTGTTACGCTTATTGAAGGAATGAGCCTTATTCTGCGCGATTATGAGGATGGCGATACGATTAAAGTGCTGGTTGATGAGCTGTTGTACCTGTATTCTGCGGGTATTTCAGAAAAAATAAAGCTTCAAGGTCTGTGCTAAAATTTTTTTGACTCAAAAATGAACGATTGTTTACTAACGTTTTGTAAATCGGAGGAGGAATTAGAGAGATGAAACAAATTATTAAATGGCGCTGGACGATTGTCGCCTTGTGGCTGGTAGCCACCGTAGTTCTCACGGTTTTTCAACCCGATGTGAATGCTATTTTAGGACTCAGGGGCCAAGATCCGCTGCCAAAGGACAGTCCGTCCAAGGTCGCTACATCCATTTTGAATAAAATGAATGGGTTTGAGGGAACTAGCGATATCATCGTGTTCCACAACCCGAATAAACTGTCTGATGCTGACATGAAGCAGATCGAGTCAGGTATTGCGAGTATGAAGAACCATCAAGCGGAGCTTGGGTTTGATCAATTGCTTGATCCGTTCTCACTGCCTGACGCGAAGTCTTCGCTTATTTCGGAGGATCAGACTACGTTAATGGCGAATTTTAGTTTGGATAAAAGAGGACGTCATGTCGATGAGATTCAGCAGGAGTTTGAGGCTGTTTTGAAAGAAGTGAACGTGGATTACTACCTCTCAGGTGAGGACTTCATTCAGAACGATTACATCAAAGCATCCGAATCGGGTGTGGCAAAAAGTGCGGCGTTAACGGTTATCTTCATCCTAGCGGTGCTAGTCATTATGTTCCGTTCCGTTGTTATTCCGATTGTCTCGCTGCTTGCTGTGGGTATTTCCTACTTGTGCTCCATGGGGATTGCCGCGCAGCTTATTGATAAGTTTGAGTTTCCAGTGACAAGTGTCACGGAGATGCTGTTAATTTTGATTCTTTTCGGCATTGGAACTGACTATAACATCCTACTGTTCAATCGGTTTAAAGAAGAGTTATCCCACGGTCTGTCCGTGGATGAAGCGATTATTGTGACGTATAAAACGGCTGGGAAAACGATTTTTTATAGTATTTTGACTGTGTTTATTGCTTTCGCGAGCTTGACCTTCTCGGATTTTGGTATTTATAAATCAGGCAATGTGGTGGCTATTGGTACCGCGGTGCTCTTGCTTGAAATTATGACGGTGACTCCTTTCCTCATGAAAGTACTAGGAAATAAGCTGTATTGGCCTTCCAAGGGTGCAACTGGGCATAAGGAAAGTAAATTTTGGGCGAGCTTGACGGCTATTGCGGTGAAAAGACCAGTGATCACAACGCTGCTTATACTGATTTTGATGATTCCGATTGCCCTTTCCAACCATCAGAAATTGTCTTTTGACCAGTTGAAAGAGTTAGGGAATGATCATGAATCCACCAAAGGATTCAGCCTTGTAGCGGATCATTTTAGCCGAGGCCAAGCGCTCCCGACCATGGTCGTGATAGAGAATGAGAAAGCACTTGGTAATAATGACGGATTAGCCGCAATTGATAAGCTAACGGACAAATTGAAGAGTGTTCCGGGCGTGGATAAGGTATCCAGTGTTACACAGCCGCAGTCGAAGCCGATTGATAACTTCTATATTTCGACCCAAACGTCGACCGTCGCAGAAGGAATTACCGCTTCGCAGAAAGGCGTAAATCAAATACAAGATGGTTTGCAATTGATGCAGAGCAAATTGGTCAGTCCAGATTTATCCGGCACTGATCAGTTAGTGGCCGGAACGGGCAAAGTCCAGGATGGCTACAGCCAGATTACTGTTGCGCTGGGGCAAGTATCGAAGGGGATTGCGCAGGGTGCTGACGGCGCTGGGGAGCTAACTGCGGGCATTGCGAGTCTAAAGGATGGCATGATGCAAGTCGATGCTAATACGTCGAAGTTTAGCAGTGGACTTACGCAGCTGCAGCAGGGTTACAGTGCTTTATCTGACGGTTATCGTCAGATTGAAGGGAAGCTTCCTGGCATTCAGCAGGGGCTGACTGGGATGAATGGGCTTATTGGTGGGCTAGGCGAAAAGTACAGCCAGTTGAAGGCAGATGCCGATTACACGAAGCTGAAGCAAACGGGTGAGGGCTTGGAAACAGGACTCGCCCAGCTGAACGGCGGGCTGAAGGAGCTTGGCGTGAATGCCGCCAAGTTGAATGGCTCTTTCGCTGAGGCTGCTGCGGGACTTACGCAGATTAACGGTGCGCAGGTGCAGCTTGCTGCGGGATTGGCTTCTCTGCAGAGCGGCTCGGAGGCGCTCGCGAAAGGGCTGAAGCAAGGCAGCGCGGGCAGTCAAGAGATTGCCACGAACATGGCGAAGCTGAATGACGCGCTGGGCAGCGTCAAGGACGGGCAGCAGAAGCTGAACGAGGGCTTGTCGGGCTTGGCTGGCGGCATGAGCCAGCTGAAGGAAGGCCTCGGTCAAAGCGGTAACGGACTGGGCGATGTGTCCGAAGGGCTCGGCAAAACGAGCCAGTTCCTGACGCAGCTGAACAGTTCGAAGACGTTCTTTATACCGAAAGAAGCACTAACGAGCGCGGATTTCGGCAAATCGCTGGACAGCTTCATGTCCAAAGATCGCAAGAGTACGAAACTCATCGTCATTCTGAAGGATGACCCATACTCGTCAGCGGCTATGGACACCATTGAGGGGATTAACGCCGAGTTAGCGTCTAGTTTGAAAGGCACGGTGCTGGAGAAAGCGAAAGTCGGCGCCGCGGGACCAAGTTCCACGACCTATGACACGAACAAAGCACAGCTGAAATCGTTCAACAGCACAGCGATCATCGTGATTATTGGTGTATTTATTGTCCTGTTGTTCGTAATTCGCTCCTTCTGGCCAGCAGTCTATATCATCGTCTCCTTAGTGATCTCGTACTATGTAGCCATGACCGCTACCAATATCGTTACAGATAAAATCATCGGTGCAGACGGTGTTTCATCTTTCGTACCGTTCTTCTCCTTCATCATCATCATCGCAGTCGGTGTCGACTACAGCATCTTCTTGATGATGCGATATAAAGAACTAGGCGAGTTATCGCCGTCTAAGGCGATTGTTCAAGCCGCTAAGCACATCGGCGGCGTGGTGATCTCCGCTATGGTGATCCTCGGCGGTACCTTCGCGACGTTGGTTCCATCAGGTCTAGTTTTGCTGATTGAGCTAGCCGTTGCCGTGATCGTTGGGCTCGTCGTGCTTTGCTTTATTTTGCTGCCGATGCTGCTGCCGGCTTTGCTCGCTATACCTGAGGCACTGCGGATGAA
The DNA here is from genome assembly GCF_030817295.1 of Paenibacillus sp. V4I9. Lineage (NCBI taxonomy): Bacteria > Bacillati > Bacillota > Bacilli > Caryophanales > Paenibacillaceae > Paenibacillus > Paenibacillus sp. V4I9. The sequence goes on along the minus strand of NZ_JAUSZE010000001.1, from coordinate 7,298,634 downwards.
GCCCAAGTCAGAAGCTAGGCAAGTGTCCACTGAGAGTAGAACCGCTTGAGGATGAAGTGAATGGATTGATTGGGCGCCTCCCACATTTGTGGGTGGCGCTTTTTGTTGTGTTGTGAATGTGATGATATTGAGCAGCAGCCCGACGGTAACGATGAAAACACACTTACGAGCAGGAAAATTCACATCGCCGCACTTCCCCCACCTAAAAAAAACACAAGTGAGTGAAAAGACAATCCATTGTTGCAAGCGCTTTAGCAGGGTACGATGTAGGTATAACATCAGCGAAGAATAGTGAGGGGGGCCAAGAATGGCGGTCAACGCACAAACGGTAAAAAAGATGAATCAGCGCTCGCAGGTACGTAAAGGTAGATCCTTTCTGCGAACGTTCTGGAAGTATAAGGCGCTATATTTGATATCGCTGCCGGGGATTTTGTATTTTATTGTTTTCAAGTATGTGCCCTTGTTAGGTTCAGTCATTGCTTTTCAAGATTACAACATTTTTGATGGCTTCACGGGGAGTGAATGGGTTGGGTTTGAACACTTCACTCGGATGTTTGCCCATTATGACTTCCTCAAGATTTTGAAGAATACGATTCTGATCGGCGTTTACGATTTGGTACTGGCTTTTCCAGCGCCAATCATACTCGCCTTACTGCTTAATGAGCTGCGCGTTGTCGTGTACAAGCGGTTACTTCAAACCGTTGTTTACATGCCTCACTTCTTGTCGTGGGTTATTGTGAGCGGGATTGCGATTGGTATTCTTTCTCCTTCAACGGGGGCTTTGAACCATTTCATCACTTGGCTAGGTTTCGAGCCGATTTATTTCATGGGTGAAGAGTCATGGATTCGTACAGTGCTCATTTCTTCGGGTATTTGGCGGGATTCCGGCTACGGCACGATCATTTATTTGGCCGCATTGGCAGGAATTAACCCGGATCTGTATGAAGCTTCTGAGGTGGACGGCGCGAACCGCTGGAGACAAACCATTTCAATTACGCTCCCGTCACTTCTACCAACCATTATGATTTTGTTCCTCCTTCATATCGGTAAATTCTTGGACTTTGGCTTCGAACGTGTTTATGTGTTCCTGAACCCGCTTAATAAAGAAAATGGCGAAATTCTAGACACGTATATCTACACTGCGGGGTTGTTAGGTCAGCAATTTAGCTACACGACCGCGATAGGACTTTTCAAAGCACTAGTTGGCGTGATTTTTATAGTTACTGGCAATATTTTAAGCAAAAAAACAACGGGTGAAGGCTTGTACTAAGACGGAGGTGAACGCTTTATGAATCGCAAGCCGACAGCCGGCTGGCAAGTTTTTAACATCTTTAATGTGCTATTTCTGACTCTTCTATCGCTGGCGATGCTCCTGCCGTTCTTAAACGTGCTGGCCCAATCGTTCAGTTCTTCGGAAGCCATTGTGAATGGGAAGGTATTATTTCTGCCTGTTCAATTTACTTCGATCAACTATCAATATGTGTTTAGCGATGCGGCGATCTGGCGTTCCTTCGGAGTGACTGTGTATATTACAGTAGTGGGTACCCTGATCAATCTGATCGCCACGGCATCACTAGCGTATCCGGTGTCTCGACCAGAGTATACTGGCCGTAACGTTGTCGTTATTATGGTTCTCATTACAATGGTTTTCACAGCTCCTCTGATTCCTAACTTTATTTTGATGAAAAATTTACATCTGACGAATTCGCTCTGGGCCTTAATGCTTCCAGGTGCTATCAGCGCCTTCAACTTTTTCGTCATGCGGTCGTTCTTTTTGCAAATTCCGAGTGAGCTGATTGATTCCGGACGTATCGACGGCTGCTCCGAGCTCAGAATGATCTGGAATATCGTGCTTCCTTTGTCCAAGCCGGTGATGGCCTCTCTGGGGATCTTCTATGCAGTGGGTCACTGGAATACGTACCAAAGCGCACTGTACTATATTAACAAGCCTTCCTTATGGCCGCTTCAGGTAAAGCTTCGTCAGTTGATTGTATCTGAGGATATCAGTATTGATCCGAACGCTTCCCAATTCAGCGGACTTGCTCATATGGATCCAGAAGGCATCAAGATGGCGACCATTATTATTGCGACAATCCCAATTATTCTTATTTATCCGTTCTTGCAGCGTCATTTCGTCAAAGGAATGATGGTGGGTTCTGTAAAATCTTAAGGAAATAGTGCTGCATGAAATCAACAATTTCTACAGCATTCTAAAAAAAAGACAAATCGAACTAAAGACATTCCATATCGGTAATTTGTAAACGCTTTTACAATGAAGGTGTGAAAGCGTTCATATCTTAGTGAAATGAAAAGAGGGGTAGAAATGAAAAAATGGATTCCCATCACAATGGCAGCCGTAATGATGGCCAGTTTGCTGGTTGCTTGCTCTTCTAAAACCGCTGAACAACCGGCGTCTAGCGCGGCGGCTGGCACGTCAAGCACAAAGCCTGCTGAAAAAACGAAGTTCTCCATCTCCTTGCGTACACTCGCATTCGGACATGTAGAGAAGTCGCCTGATATTAATCAAGACAAATGGGTGAAAAAGTTAGAAGAGATGACGAACTCCGATATGAATATCGTACTTGTTCCTCACAAAGAATATGAGCAAAAAATGATTCAGATGTTTGCAACCAATGACATTCCTGACGTTGTACAGGGCAGTGGTGGTGTGAACGGTAAAGAAATGGCAGGTTCCGTGAAGGCTGGCGTGTTCACACCGCTTGATGAATTGCTGAAGAAGTATGGACCGAATCTGCTCAAAAAAGTGCCGAAAGACGCTTGGGATAACGTAACTTACCAAGGTAAAATTTTCGCCATTCCGGAATACTTGTCCAACCCGTCCCGTCGCTCTACCTTCGTTCGTAAAGATTTGCTTGATAAAGCAGGCCTAGGGGTTCCTAAAACAGTTGACGAGTACATGGCCGTACTTCGCAAGTTCAAAGAGATGGGCGTTGAGAACCCGTACATGGGTCGTGAAAACTTCAAGTATTCAGACTCCTTCTTCGGAGCATACGATGTGTTCCCTTACCTATCCATGTTCGAGAAGCAAGGCGATCAAGTTCTGCCTAAGTTCTTCGATACAGAGAATATGACGAAAGCGCTGCAAACATACAAAACGATGTTTGATGAAGGCTTAATCAACAAAGAGTTCGCAACGATCAACGCTACAGTGTTCAAAAACACCATTCTTGCGGGTAAAGCAGGGATGTGGTCCATGAACGCGAATGAATTGCTGCAATGGGAAACACAGCTGAAAACAACTGTGCCAACGGGCGATATCGAGATCATCGCATCCCCGGCAGGACCAGATGGCAAAGGCGGCCACTACTTGTATGGACCTGCGCCGCGTGCTTACTTCATTAATAAAAATGCTAAAAATGCTGCGCAAATTATCCAGTTCTTCGATTGGATGATGTCGGATGAGGCAGAGAAATACTTTACTTTCGGTATTGAAGGTGACACATACAAAACGGTGGATGGCAAAATCGACTACAAAGCCCCAACGGATACAGCGGGTGTAGACGAGGAGCGTTACCGTCAATCCTTCTTGTGGCTTGTCCAAGATACGACTTATAATAAAGGGACACTTAGCTTGACCGAAGAAGGTAAGAAATTAATGAATGTCTATGATACAACGTTAAAAAATGAAGGACGCGACGGTATCAGCTTCGAGCCACGTCTTGAATCTTTAATGAAAAATCCTGACATTTCACCGCTTTCCGACCAAGCACCTCCAGTCATTCTCCAGCACATGGTGAAAATGGTGTACGGCAAAGAGCCGATCTCCGATTGGCCGAAAGTATTGGAAGAGTGGAAATCCAAAGGCGGTAACGAAGTAATCAAGGAAGCAACAGAGAAATTCAATAGTAAAGATTCCGGTACGACAGTGTCGATGCCGCGTAAATAAAGCTCATCTGCTGAGCATGCCCGCCTCCTCACGTGCCCACCAGCCCGTGGGGAGCGTGCATTTCATAAGGGTTTGAAAGGAGCATTCCTCATGTACCGCATACTCATTGTCGATGACGAACCGATGATACGTAAAGGATTACAGAAACTCGTTGAACAATCGGAGCTCCCCATCGAAAGCCTGCGAACGGCTGAGAATGGCGTTGTCGCGCTGCAGCGGATTCAAGAGGAACGACCTGACTTCCTGTTCACCGATATACGGATGCCTAAGATGGATGGGCTGGAGCTATGTGCTCGTGTTGCAGAAATGGATGCGGACATACAAGTTGTGGTCATATCCGGCTATGGTGATTTCGAATATGCGCAGAAATGCGTGTCTTATGGGGTGAAAGAGTACTTACTGAAGCCCGTTAATATTAAGGGATTTCAGCATGTTTTAGATAAGCTAATTCGTAATCAAAGTAAAGTAAGCTCCGAATCCTTCGTTGCTGTAACGAAGTTGGAACAGTGGGCAGGCCATATGGAGCAAGCCGTGTGGATGCTGCAGCAGACGGAATTAAACGGCGTCTTAGAGGAAATTCAGGCGGAGCTGAAGGCCAATAAGCTCAAGCTCAACCGGGTTAGCGATATTTTGCAAGAGATCCACACCCTTCTGCACCAAAGATTAAATGTAAGGGATGTATATTTCATGCAGGGTGAGCTCGATTTAACCGGCGCTGTAAGCGAGGAGGAAGCGTGGCTTCGTTTCACGACTGCGATCAGTGGGTATCTGGAAGAGCTTCGAATCAAACGCAAAGGCAAGCTTAAGGACCCTGTTGAGGAAGCCAAGAACTATATAGAGACGCATCTTGCTGAGGAAGTATCCTTAGAAGAGGTGGCTGACTTTATCGGGCTTAATCCTTCTTATTTCAGTCAACTGTTTAAGCAAAGTACGGCGGAAACGTTCGTGCAGTACCGCACACGCAGACGCATGGAAAAGGCGAAGAAGCTGCTTCAACAGCCGCAGTGGCGAATTACCGATATCTCGGGTGAGGTCGGTTACGCCGATCATCCCCATTTTACAAAAACATTTAAGAAATACGAAGGCTGCCTTCCTTCTGAATATCGGCAACAAATGGGTATCCGTTCATGAAAAGAAAGACGCTGTCAGGTCAAATTTATACGTACTTTCTCATTGTGATCGTGCTGTCCCTTTTGTCCGTAGGCGCTGTATCCTATTGGCAATCATCGCGGGCTTTAGACGACCAAGTGAAGCAGTATATGGAGCAAATGGTCGATAGTGCGAACTATCAGACGGATAGTTATTTGCAGGCTTACGAGCTGCTTAGTAATGCCTTTTCGTCCAACTCTGATGTCAGGAATTTTATGGAAATTAAGCCTGATGACGCGTATGAATATTATGTGTATTCGGATAAAATTAAGAAATTTTCGGAATCTTCCGTTCAAACCGTTGTCACCTTGTACAAACAGTTGAACATGATTTATGTCGTCGGTAAGCATGGGCGTTCCTTCATTTATGAGAATCAGAATCTACTGAACCTCGATCCCGTGCTCGTACAAGAACAATTCGATAATCTGATGAAAATTGCGGGTGACGGCAAAATTGCGCTGCTAAATATGAGCATACGTCCTGTTGATCAAGGCTCTGTCGTGACAATGGCTCGTAAAGTAAGAGGACCTTCCTATGGTGATGAGAATCGCGGGGTTGTCGCTATTGAGATCAAGCTAGATGAATTGGCAAAAACTTGGGATCGTGTGAGTTTGGGGAAAAAGGGCTTTTTCTTCATTGTGGACGATGCCGGTAATTACATTTATCCTCGTTCGATGAGCGAGCGGAAGCCTCAAGATGAACTGTCATCACTCGTTTTGGCGAGTGGCAATCAGACATTCCTTCATAAATACAACGGAGAAGAACGTATGTTTGTATCAAGGAAATCCGGATACTCAGATTGGAACCTTGTCGCATCGATGCCAGTTGAGGAGCTGCGCCGACCAGCCAATACGATTCGAACGACGACCATCATCGTTGGTTTGGTTACACTGGCTATTGCGTTATGGTTGGCTTATCGTTTTGGTCGCTCGATTATTGCCCCCATTCGAGGGCTGAAAGACAGCATGCGGGAAACCGAAAAAGGAAACTGGCAATACATCGACGAGATTGGCCGAACAGACGAGATCGGTGGACTTATTCATAGCTACAATTTGATGGTAACGCGTCTTTCCGATATGATCGAACGGGTGTATGAGGCCGAGCTGGAGCAGCAGAAGAACCAGCTTGAGCTAGGTGAGACGAAGCTTGAAAGGCAGCGGGCAGAATTTCAGTCTTTGCAGCTGCAGATCAATCCGCATTTTTTATATAACACGTTGGAAACGATCAATTGTTATGCAATAGTTCAGGATTCCGGTGAAATTACAGAGATGGTAGAAGCGATGGCTTTCATGCTCCGATACTCGGTGCAGACAAATTTAGAAGAAATTACAGTAGCGAATGAACTGAATCATGTACGCAACTATATGATTGTTTTGCAGCACCGGACGGGAAAAGAGTTTGAAATTGATGTCGCGATCCCGCCGGGATTGCTATTGGAAAAGATGGTTCGGTTGACTTTGCAGCCGCTCATCGAAAATATTTTTCAGCATGCATTCCCGGATGGTGTGGAACCGCATCATTTCATACGCATCGATGCCCGCAAAGAAGGCGGATTGTTCCAAGTGTCCACCCTGGACAATGGCACAGGCATCAAGCCGGAGAGGCTCGCCGAGCTGCGCACGAAGCTGGAGGAAAACCGCTTGGCAGAGCCGGAAGAGACAGGCGAATCACAAGGTGGCGGCATTGGACTAATGAACGTCCATAGACGGATTCAGATGGTGTTCGGCGAGGCCTACGGGCTGTCCATAGACAGTGAGTGGGGACGAGGGACCTGTTTGACGATGACAATGCCGGAGACGGTGAGGCCTCGGTTGCGTGGGTGAGCTCGAGCGGAACTCAGGGACAGCCATTGGACTCCAGTGTCAAGTGGAGAATAGCAGTCTCTAAAGGCTCTTATCTGAGCAATATTAGCTGAAGAGTGGAAAATAGAAGCTGCTAGAGACTCTTATCTCTCTGTAATTTCGTGAAATTACTTGTTAACGAACGAATAGCAGTCTCTAAAGACTCTTATCTGAGCAATAGTGGCTGAAGAGTGGAGAATAGAAGCCGCTAGAGACCCTTATTCCTCTTTAGATTCGCTAAATTGCCTAATTCACAGTAAGTTTTGCAAAGATAGCTAGTTTTAATTAGGAACATGGAGAAACGGTAAACCACACATACATGGGAGGAATTTATATGAACATCGATTTGACGGGGAAAATTGCACTGGTGACAGGATCTAATGCGGGAATTGGACGCGCAATTGCACTAGCTTTGGCTAGCAATGGGGCGAAGGTTGGTGTGAACTGCTTGAATAACGTTGCACAAGGTCAGGAAGTTGTAGCAGCCATTCAAGCGGCAGGCGGCGAGGCCGTATTGATACAGGCGGATGTTACGAATTTGGAGCAAATCGACAGACTCGTGAGTGTTGTTGAGCAAGCTTTGGGTGGGACGATTGATATTCTCGTGAACAATGCAGGCCATCTCGTTCAACGTGTGGCGAATTCTGAAATGTTTGAAGAGATGTACAACCGTATTATGGATGTAAATTTAAAGAGTGCCGTATTCATGTCCAAAAGAGTGCTTGCCGGCATGAAAGCGAAGGGCTACGGCCGTATCGTGAATATGACATCGGTTGCTGCGCATAACGGCGGCGGACCTGGTTCCAGCATATATGCAGCTAGTAAAGCAGCTCTACAAACGTTCTCCAAGGGATTAGCCAAGGAAGTGGCGGCAAGTGGAATTACCGTCAACAACGTCTCTCCTGGCTTTATCGGCAATACGATGTTCCACGCGACATTTACGACGGACACAGCACGCCAAGCAACTGTGAATGGCATTCCGCTGCAGCGTGAAGGAACACCGGATGATGTAGCAGGCGCCGTGCTTTACCTTGTTTCCGAACTAGCTGCCTACGTAACGGGTGAAACAATCGAAATCAACGGCGGGATGATGATGCGATGAGTACCGCGCTAAGGCTAGGCGAAAAGCTGGGAAAACTGACTTGGGCAGGCCGTACAGCACACATATTAAAAGAGGAAATTGATAGGCTGCAGCAAGCGGGCAGCCTTTCCATTCCTAAGGAACCTGGGGGTTGGTGGCACCAGTATGTCTGTCCACACCATCATACCGAACTGACGTTCGATGCGATGCAGGTGGATGCGTCCGAATTTCTATGCCCGCACGGCTGCAAAATCGAGGGAGAAGCTTACCGAGGCGCTTGGCTCGTGTTCAAGCACCAGTCCCTTGCGCGGGTGGCTTTGCAGTCAGCGGCCGTTTATGCAGCGCTGGGCGAAAAGTCGTACGCGCAGATTAGTAAAAGGCTGCTCGTAGAGTATGCAGAGCAGTTCCCGCTTTACCCCGTGCATCCGGAAGCTCAGAGCTGGATGCTGAAGGGGCGTGCTTTTCACCAGGCGCTCACCGAGGCGATCTGGTCCACGACCTTGATTCGCGCTTACTTGTTATTGCGCGATGAAGGGGTTGTTTTCGAGGCGAAGGAGCAGGCGGCGATTGACGCCTTCCTGGGTTTACTCGCGGGGAGTATGGAAGAATACCGGCACATCCTGATTCATGAGCGGAACAATGCGGAGAACAATTACACCGCTTGGCTGAACGCGTCATTATCTTGTGTATACGCCGCTCGCGGAGAACAAGCGGCGCTGGAAGCGCTCATTGAAGGCCAAGGTGGCTTCAAGCATCACTTATCGATCGGCGTGAAGGCCGATCAGCTGGAGTTCGAGGGAAGCACGTACTATCACGTATTCGTGCTTCGGGCGTACTTAATCTCTGCAGAGATGGCGCAGCGATTCGGTATTGATCTCTACGCCACGATAGGCGCAGAAGGCCAATCGATGCGAGGCATGCTCGAGGCGCTGGCCGATTTGGCCGATGACCAGGGCGCTCTGCCCGCCCTGCATGACGGGCCGCTGGCGCGGGACCCTTACGCCCGCGAGATCGCCGAGATCGCTGAGCAGGGGCTCGCGATCTACGGCATCGCCGGGCTCGCGCCGGTCCTGCGCGAAGCGTACCGGCAGCTAGGTGCTGCCGGCGGCGAGCAGCTTGAGGCGCTGCTCTATGGCGCTGGCGAGGCCGTTGACCGCGCGCCTGACCTAGAGCCGCGTGGGTCGAGGCTCTGGCCGGACGCCGGCTTCGTCATTGGCCGCGCAGCCGGGAACCCGCTGTCGTTCCTCGCCGATTTCGGCGAGCACGGCGGGTCCCACGGCCATTATGACAAGCTGCATCTGACGTTGATGCACACGGACCAAACCCTGACACCTGATTTCGGGATGGTGCCTTACGGCTCGCCCATGCGGAAATCGTGGTTTGCCGAAACCGCCAGCCACAACACCGTGTCGCTGGATGGCCGATCCCAAGCGCCGCATGAAGGGCGCTGTGTCCGCTATGAGGCCAACGAATCGACCGTGTACGCTTGGCTTCAGTCAACAGAAGCCTACGAAGGTTGCACGTTGAATCGCCATTTGCTGCTTACTGGCGAGTGGCTGCTCGATTGGTTTCAAGTCGAGCTCGCAGGCGAAGAGCCGAAAAGCATCGAGTGGTGGATGCATCCTGCTGCTCAAACGCATTCGGAGCAGTCGCACAGCTGCGATGAAGTTTACAAACTTCTCATTGAACAGAAGGATGCTGCTTCCGATGCCGCCACTGCCTCTGTGCAAGATCTGCCGATCATCGGTCAGTTCTTGCCTGGCGATTCCGTCGACGCAAGCGGTTCAGCTCAATTACACGTATCCTATGCCCTAGGCTCTGATCCTAAACAGCACGTTTCTAACGCCCTGGCCTCTGATCCAAAGTTGCACGCTTCTAACGCTTGCTGCTCCGCCGCGACCGTGTTCCACACGGCGCTTGTTCAGCCGGGCGATGAGATCCTCGCTGTACGGACACCGGGCGATTCCGTTGATCCGAGTCAGTCGCTTACAGCGATGCTTCACCGTCGCAATGATCGTAAGGCTGACTTTATTCATGTGTATCGTGCTGGCAGCCGTGCTAAACTCACTCGCATTTCCGCACAGGAAATTGCCATTTCAGTCCCGGGACAAACGAACAGCTCAAAACACATTCAATTAACAGCTGATAAAGGCTTGCTTTTAATATAAGACTATTTTCAATAGAGAACCCACCGGGAGGAGAATGGATATGACTTCATTGTCGCCATTATACGAACCGCAGAGCGGCGTTTTAACTGTACAATACGAACCGAATGAGCAGACCGTACTGCTGGAAAACCCACCTCGTTTCACGTGGATTCCCGCACAATTGGAGCATGATCGCTATGTACTGCAAATCTCGCATTCTGAGGCCTTCTCTCAGGCTGACACACAAACGATTAAGCCGATTCCGTATAACTTATATACACCGGATGATGCGCTAACCCCAGGTACCTATTTCTGGCGGTACGCACTTCTCCAGGTAGATGGTTCCCAAACCGTCTGGAGCCTCGTTCGACGCTTCGAGGTGCCAGCCGATTTACCGGAGACGCCACTGCCTAGCAGAGAACGCCGATATGCGGAAGCGTCTTCCCAGCACCCTAGATTGTGGCTGCAATCTTCTGAGCTTGATGACTTCCGCAGTAGGCTATAGCAACAGATCCGGCTTATTGCGGGTTTGATATCTTTTACGAGAAATCCGTTAAACCTTGGATCGAGCGTGAGCTGATTGCAGAGCCGCTGCCATATCCGGGCAATAAGCGCGTAGCTAAGCTATGGCGACAAATGTACATGGATACCCAAGAAGCGCTCTATGCGGTTCGTCATCTCGTGATGGCGGGTACGATTCTGAATGACGAAACGCTGCTTGATCGCGCGAAAACGTGGCTGCTCCATCTGTGCAGCTGGGACGTGAACGGTACAACAAGCCGTGACTATAACGACGAAGCCTCCTTCCGTATGGCTGGAGCTATCGCCTGGGGCTATGACTGGCTTTATGCTCGGTTAACAGAGGATGAGCGGAAGCAGGTGCGGCAAGTTCTGCTCGCCCGTACACGTCAAATCGCCCAGCATGTTATTGAGCATTCCAAGATCCATCATGTGCCGTTCGACAGTCATGCGGTGCGCTCGCTATCCAGTGTATTGGTCCCGTGCTGCATCGCGCTCCTGAATGAGGAGCCGGAAGTTCGCGAATGGCTCGATTATACCCTCGAATACTATGCGTGCTTATATTCGCCTTGGGGCGGACCGGATGGAGGTTGGGCGGAAGGTCCGATGTATTGGACGACCGGGATGTCTTTTGTTACGGAAGCGATGAATTTGCTTAAGAAATATACAGGCATTAACTTTTATAAAAGGCCATTTTTCACGAAAACAGGCGATTTCCCGCTATACGCATTCAGTCCGGATACCCTTCGCGCAAGCTTCGGCGACCAATCGACCCTTGGTGATCAAGTTAGCTTGAAAACTGGCTTTAACATCCGTCAGTTCGCCGGTGTGACCGGTAATGGTCTGTACCAGTGGTATTTTGAGCGGGTACGTGAGACGGATACCGATTCAGAAATGAAATTTTACAACTATGGTTGGTGGGATTTCCGTTTCGACGAAATGGTCTACCGTCATGATTATCCGCAAGTGGAAGCTATCGCTCCAACCGACGCGAATATCGAGCCGGTCAAATGGTTCCGCGATATCGGCTGGGTGGCATTTCACTCGCAAATGGCCGATCCTGAGCGCCATATCATGCTGCTGACGAAGAGCAGCAAATACGGCTCTGTCAGTCATAGTCATGGCGACCAGAATGGCTTCCTGCTGCATGCTTACGGGGAACCGCTTGCCATTGAAAGCGGTTATTACGTAGCATTCAGCAGTACAATGCACATGAACTGGCGCAGACAGACGCGTTCGACGAACAATATTTTGATTGACGGTTTGGGTCAATATGCCGAGAAGAACAAAGTGCTGAACATGGCAGCTAATGGGTTCGTTGAAGTTGCCGAGCAGCGCAAAGGCTACGGGTATTCCCGTAGTAACGCAACCGCAGCATATAAAGAGTACGTTCCTTATTTGGAGCGCTACGTTCGCGAGATCTACTTCTTTGGCACGTACGTTGTTGTCGTCGATCACATCGACTTGTCGCAGGCAGGCTCTGTTGACTGGCTGTTCCAAACGCTGTATGAAATGAAGCTGAACGGGCAGACTTTCAAAGTCCAAGGCCGCAAGGCAGATATGGATGGGCGTTTCGTCTATTGTTCATCCGGTGAGCTGGAGCTGACGCAGCATCAAGGCTTTACGGATGTGGATCCAGCTGAAATCGAGGGATTGCCGCTGCACTGGCATCTGAAGGCAACGACCAAGCCGTCGCGCAGTCACCGCATTGCAACACTCCTTGTGCCGATCAAGCACGGCGAGCCGAAATATGTGTCCTATTTCATGGATGATCAAGGCTTCGACACGCATATTTATTTCACAGAAGACGGTGTAACACAAAGAGTTGAGGTTCCGAAGGCTTACTAGTTTTTAATAGCTGCACTCATATTAATATTTAAAGATCGATCTCTTATTCGCTGAAATAGCGAGAGAGGTTGATCTTTTTTGCCGTATAGGAAGCTATTTTTTTATATAGAAAACTGATTGTTATTGCATCCATTCCCAACATAAACCTATAAAAATCAAACATCATACCTATAGTTCCCACATTGTAAGGGTTACCATTTTCGAGCGATAATAAGGACATCAAGAACAACAACAAACGAGGGGGATTCACATTGGTAACTAAATATAAAGCACTAAGCGTCGTTGCAGCTAGCTTTCTAGCTATCAGCTTAACAGCTTGCGGTGCAGGTGGAAGCACGAACGGCAGCACAACAGATACGAAAACAAGCGAGGCACCGACTGCGACAGCACAAGCTAAAAAGCAGGAGAACATTACGATCACGTTCCAAAATATATATCCGGATCCAACAGATCCAAAGAACGGCATGTTGAAGAAAATCGTTAACGATTACCAAACGAAAAATCCGAACATCAAGATCGAGCTTGACTCCCTGAACACAGATCAACAAAAGCTGAAGCTTAAAACACAAGCCGCTTCCAAAGAGGTTCCCGACATCACGATCGTGAATCCGGCAGCGCAAATGAAACCTTTCGTCGATGCTGGCCTGTTCGCGCCACTGAACGACATGGTTGACCAAAACGGATTAAAAGGGACGTTCCAAGAAGGTATTCTGAACTGGTACACGTTCAATAACAACATCTACGCACTGCCTGACGGTAATAACATTGCAGTCGTTTATTACAATAAAGATCTATTCAAGCAAGCAGGCGTTGAAGTACCGAAGACTTTCGAAGAGATGGTTGCAGCGGTAAAAACACTCAAAGGCAAAGGCATTCAGCCAATGGCGATCGGTGAAAAAGATTCCTGGACAGGTTCCTTCTTGTTCATGAACGTACTGCTTCGCACAAATGGCGGTCCTGGCTTCCTACAATCTGTCATTGATGGCAAAAAGACGTTCGCTGATCCAGCATTCACAGAAGCAGTAAGCAGCTTCCAAGACCTAGTTCAAGCTGGCGCATTCCAAGAGGGCGCAACATCTTTTGACTACAACGCAGGTGAAAACTTGTTCAAAACCGGCAAAGCCGCTATGTACTTCATGGGCAGCTGGGCAACGGGCGGAATCGAAACATCTTCCGTTAATGGTAAAGTTGGCGTGTTCAAATTCCCAACGGTTAAAGGTAAAGGGAACCCAGACGAGTTCATGCTTGCTCCAGGAAGCGCGTTCGCCGTATCTGCAAACAGCAAACATTTGAAAGAAACCAAAGATTTCTTGAACTACTTCATGCTGAACTTCCCTAAAGAAGCTTTCGCAGTAAAAGGTGCTGTAGGTATCGCACAAAAAGTAGATGGCGACTTTAAAGCCGCTGGTTACTCCGATATGGCAATGGAAGTGCTTGGCTTGTTCAAACAAGTAAAAGGCGGCGATCTTGCGTTCGATAATACGATGAACCCAGGAACAGCGCAAGGACACTTAACAAGCATCCAAAACCTTTTTGTACAGAAGAAAGATCCTGCTGAAGTGGGCAAAGAACACCAAACCGCTTACGAAACGAATAAAAAATAAGATGAATTAGCAGCCGAATCGGAATTTATCTTGAGCGCCGCAATGGGCTGAAGGTAAATTCCGATTGGTATATGCCAGGAAGGAGGCGAGCCAAGTGAATGTGTTAAGAGTCTCCAAGTGGACAATTGCCATGTTTGTATTACCGTGTTTGCTGATCTATGTTAGTCTCGTTTTCGTCCCGATTCTCGTGTCTCTTTACAGTGGACTGCTGGATTGGAACGGAATTGGCGAGTCGACATTCGTTGGTCTCAAAAATTTTCAAACCCTGCTATTCGCAGACCCTGTTTTCTGGCCGTCTGTTCGCCGTACATTGATGTTTGCTGTATTTTCCATGGCCGAAATTCCAGTCGCTTTAGGTGTAGCTATTCTCCTGAACCGATTTATCAAAAAACCGAATTTTCTCGTTTCGAGTTACTTTTTACCTGTTATTTTATCCGTCGTCATCATCGGTCAATTGTGGAAAACTATTTATAACCCCGCCGCGATGGGGGGCATGCTCAATCAAGTGCTCGATATGTTGAATTTACATGGTTGGACGAGATCGTGGCTGACAGATCCTAAAATTGCGATGTATTCTCTCTATTTTGTAGCCCTATGGCAATACTTGGGTTACCATACGCTGATCCAGTTTACCGGTATTCAGAACATCCCTGCTGATATTTATGAGGCAGCCAGGATTGACGGAGCCGAGGGGCTTAAAGCCGACTGGCACATTACTTTCCCTATGAATATTCCGATTTTTAAAATATCGATCGTCCTCGCCTTTATCGGCTCGCTGCAAGCGTTCGACATGGTCATGGTCATGACCGCAGGGGGACCGGCACACGCGACAGACGTGATCTCCACGCATATGTACAACATGTCTTTCCTTTCCATGAAATATGGGTACGGAAGCGCGATTGCGGCTTTCTTGGTCGGCATGTGTTTGATCGCAACGGTTATCATTAATGCGGTTTTCAACCGACTAGAGAGAAGATTTTCGTGAAGGAGGGGAGTGTTACCATGCAGACCGCACGGGAAATAGCTTCGGCTAAGCCTGCAACCATTCGGAGACGCAAACGCCTCTCTATCGTCAAAATCATCGTGATCGCTTTTCTTTCCCTACTCGTGGTTACACAAGTATATCCGCTGCTTTGGCTGGCGATTTACTCATTAAAAAGCAATGAAGAAATCCTGTCGGGTCAATTTTTCGCTCTCCCTCATACGCTGCAATGGAAGAATTTCACGGATGCGATTAAAGCGGGACACTATTTTCAATATCTGAAAAACAGCCTATTCGTCACTTCGGTTACGATGGTGAGCGTCCTGCTGCTCAGTTCCCTTACCTCGTTCGCAATCGCCCGATTCCGTTGGAAATACGGTCAGGTCGTGATGGTCATCTTCCTTATCGGAATGATGGTACCGCTGCAGGCAACGTTATTGCCGCTCATGATTATTTTCAAAAATTTACACGCACTGAACACGCATATTTCGATCATTCTTCCTTATATAGCGTTTCAGACGCCGATTACAGTCTTTATCCTTAGTGGATTTATGAAATCCATTCCGAGTGAGATTGAGGAATCCGCAGTTATGGATGGCGCAGGGGTTTTCCGGATTTTCCGCAGTATTATTTTACCGATTTCCATTCCTCCAATGATGACAGTCTGTATTTTAACTTTTATTAGCATTTGGAACGAATACATTCTCGCGGCGACTTTCATCTCGTCCGAGCGGCTGAAGACGCTGCCTTTTGGGGTGAACAGCTTCGTCAGTCAATATTCGGTTAATTACGGAGCAATCGGTGCCTTCTTAGTACTGGGCGCATTGCCGGTCATTCTCATCTATTTCTTGTTAGCAGATAAAATTACAAAAGGTATGGTAGCGGGAGCGGTGAAGGGTTAATTTCACCCCTCTCTTTTTGCTGTTTCTTGGGATGCCTATGATAAAATAGGAAGTAGCTTATAACGAAAGGGGACCGACAACGAAGTGACACGAGGCCTACACTCCATTCATAACCGGCTATTTCTGCTATTTATCTCCTGTATGTTAGTTCTCGTTCTCCTGGGAAGCGTGCTCTATTATAAAAAAACAACGCAAATTATCCATAGTAAAATTAGTGATTTGGCGGAGAAAAATATTTCTCAAACGGTAGGTTTATTTGATTTGCTGCTGCAAGGTTATGATAGTATCACGAAATCACTGAACAGCAATTTTGAGATGCTGAGATTAATCCAAGATCGCGACACCAATAAGGATGAAGCTGTTAGCATTATTAATGAGCGCACGATTACCAATATCTTAGGGGCTATCTATTACTCGCGCGATGATATTGTCGGAATTCATGTGATTACGAATGCCGGCAAAAACTATAACTACGAACGAGGATTCCATAGTGTTATGGACACGAACTATCCATCCTCGGAGTGGTACCGGAAGCTGCAGGATTCATCGGGAGAAATGGTATGGCTTGGGCTTTTCCAAGGCTCTGTCATCAATCAGTTTCAGAAGGATCCGTTATTCATATTCGGGCGCAAACTGTACGATTTAACCGACCACCGGGTGATAGGCGTTATGCTCATAGAAACGAATCCGCAGCCGATTCTTGCCGCTCTTTCGAACGTCACCATCAGCCCGAACAGCCAGGTGTACATTGTTGACCGGGAAGATCGAATGATTGCTTCTACCGCGGAAGAGAAAGTCATTCCGCCTTCTTTCAGCGGGCTTCCGCGTCCTCAAACGAATGAGATCATCGTTGATGATCGAACGGATCATCTCCTCGTCGCCGCGAAAGCGAAGATGTCCGATTGGACCGTGCTTGGTTTGACTCCAAAAGAGGATATCAACGCCGAGGTTGTGAGGACTAGAGAGTATTTATACCTCGTTATTATTGCACTGGTCATTCTATCGACGGTCCTGGCAAGCATTATTTCCCGCAACATCGCTTCACCGCTCAAGCTGCTGATTCGCGAGATGAAGCAAGTAGAGATGGGGAATTTTAAAGGCTCGGTGACGGTAAAGTCATTTGAGGAAATTAATTCGTTGGTTTCATCATTTAACCGAATGGTGAACCGGAT
This sequence comes from Paenibacillus sp. V4I9, assembly GCF_030817295.1. Taxonomy (NCBI): domain Bacteria; kingdom Bacillati; phylum Bacillota; class Bacilli; order Caryophanales; family Paenibacillaceae; genus Paenibacillus; species Paenibacillus sp. V4I9. The sequence continues at coordinate 7,281,482 of NZ_JAUSZE010000001.1, read as the reverse complement.
GGATGAGCTTATCGAGCGCATTACACTCTCTTCCATGAGTGAGAAGAATGCGGAGCTGCAGGCGCTTCAATCGCAGGTTAACCCTCATTTCCTTTATAACACCTTGGATATGATTTATTGGATGCTGGATGAACGGGAGAACGATCGATTGGGCAAGGTTATCTTAGCCCTGTCCCATATGTTCCGCTACAGCAGCGACTGGCAGGAAGCGTCTAAGACGACGCTGCGGCAGGAGCTGGATCAAATGCGGCATTACATCACGATTATTGAAAGCCGTTTGGAAGGTAGAGTTAGTACAGACATACAAATTGATCCAGATGTTCTGGATGTCATCCTACCGAAAATGACTTTACAGCCGATCATCGAGAACGCCGTTAAATATGGGCTGGAACCTCTCCGTGAGCCGGGAATTCTCCGTGTATTTACGGAAGTCCATGATCAAGAGCTTCATATCATTATTAAGGATAATGGAGTAGGTATCCAGGAGAGCATCCTAGAGGAGATGCAGGAGCTGCTGCGTTCGGATACAACGGATGCAGGTGGCGTGGTGGCTTCGATGAAAATGGAGCAGCACATAGCGCCAAGCTCCATCCAAGCGGCAAGTATTTCTGCGAAAACAAGGCGGGGCATTGGACTCACCAATGTTCACCGCCGCATAACGTTAATGTTCGGAGATGCCTACGGGCTCCGTATTCATAGTAAACAAGGGGAAGGAACAACGGTCATCATCGTGATGCCGCTTCCTCGGAAAGGAGTGTAAAACATGGACATTCTCATCGTAGATGATGAAACAGTCATACGCGAGGGCATTCAGCGGACGTTGCAGAACCGTTTCCCCGAGCATCGGATTCATCTGGCTGCGAATGCTGAGCAAGCCGTCACGCTGCTGCGGAGCCATCCGATTCACATCGTTCTCACGGACATTCTGATGCCGGGCATGAACGGCCTAGAGCTTATGAATATGTCTCGTAGCCGGCACCCCCATGTGAAATGGGTTGTCATTTCGGCTTATTCGGAGTTTGCCTACGCGCAGGAGGCAGTGCGGCTAGGGGCTAAGGACTATTTGCTAAAGCCGATCGGCAAAGAGGTTTTGATTGAAATGATCAGCAAGCTAAGCGAAGAAATTACGCGTGAAACGGAGCTGATCGAAGAGGCTGAGCTGCTGAAGGCCAACCGCAAATACTTGCAGGAAGCCGTCTTCCAGCGCTGGGTGCAGGGTTTGGACACGGGTCGCATCGACATGGGACCCTTCATGGAGCAGCACCCTTATTTTCATCTCATCATGGTTAAAATGGAGACCGATAAGCCAGTCTTCCTCGAAAATTTCATTATCGAGAACGTCCTGCTCGAGCTTATCGAGCGCTACGGCAAGGGCTTCGTGACGGTGCATGACAGCAAAAGCCTGCTAGGACTAGTCACGCTGCCGGAAGGTGGCAGCCTGACCCTGCTGATTGATGAGCTGCGCAGTCATCTTGTGAAGTACCTGAAGGTGCCCTTCCAGATGATGAGCTCCGAGCTGATCGACTGCTTCCAGGCGGTGCCGGCAGAGGTACAGCGTATGAGGCAAGCGTCTACGACGCAGGTCTACGAGCACCATGCCAGCGGCAGCGATCGCTCCATAGAAGTTGCCCTGCAATATATCCGCACACACTACCATGCCGATCTATCGCTAGAGAAGGTCGCTTCGATCGTTTATCTAAACTCTGTCTACTTCAGTCAGCTTTTTAAGCAGAAGACGGGTCAAGGCTTCAAGGAGTACGTTATTCACCTGCGTTTGGAGCAGGCGAAGCAGCTGCTGTTGAATCCCAAGCTCAAGCTCGCTGACGTTGCCGAACGTATTGGCTACCACGACATGCGCCACTTCTCGCAAGTTTTCCGCAAAAAGTACGGCGTAACCCCGTCGGAATATCGCCAGGAAAACGCAGGTGATAAACCGGATAAGTATGTGTCAAGGGAATAATTCTTATTAAATTCTCATGGAATTCTAAGAAATAGCAATAAAGCTAGACGGTTAGCGGCTTTCTCTTTTTTGTGGTAAATATTAGGCGGATAATCTTGTGCTATGGTTGTAGCACAGGTCATACCTAATATTCACGATCAAGAAGGAGGAAATCAATCATGATTTTCATAGATAAGAACCGCCTTAGTAAATCGTTAGTAGGGATAAGCCTTAGTCTTTCCTTGTTGACCGCGGGAGGCGTACTTTGGAGCCCGCAAGCTGCCCATGCTGCTATTGAAACAAGCAGCTCTATAGATGCGCTTGACGCTACAAGCACAGCGATAAGTGCGACGCGAGCAGATAGCATTGTCCGTACAGCCAAGTCCTATGTCGGCAAAGTGAGATATCGTTTCGGTGTCCGCGATATCCAACATTTAAAATTAGACTGTTCCGCGTTCACACAGCTCGTTTTCAAAAAAAATGGCATCACGATCCCTTGGGGATCGAGCGCACAAGCAAAAGTAGGAACTCCCGTTAAGTATAAATCGCAATTAAGAAAAGGCGATCTCGTTCTATTTAGCGTGAGCAAACCAGGCCGAATAAATCACGTTGGCATTTATTTAGGGAATGGTAAATTCATTAGCAACACGACAAGCTCCGGTGTAGTTATAAGTGATTTAAACAAGGGATATTGGAAAGATAGATTCATAAAAGGTCGTCGTTTATAAAAATGGACAAGCTGCTATAGCGCGAAAACAGCGCTTACTTGAGCGCTCCCGCAGGAATCTGCGCTTAAGCCACGCTTAAAGCGGCAAAACTAGCCGCCCACCCCCGCGTCGCAGTCCAATAAGCTCTAAAATCGAGCTTATTGGAACACTCCCGTGGAGATAAGTCGCGAAATCCGCGCTTAAGCCTCAATCCACCCCTCAAGCCCTCACTCGATCTCCTTTCATGGTGAAGCACTTATCACCATCGAGAGGGAATCGAGTTAGGGCTTTTTGTTGACCGAGGGCACTTTTAAATGGTATATAAAAGAAAACCGTTTGCAAGGGAGCAGAAGAAACGAAATGACCTTAAAAAAAGCATTTGAAGATGTTAAAAAGTTTCATGAAACGTTTGAGCATCCAGTAGGCACATCCCCACAGCGCCTTTCCGAAAGCCGCAAAGCGGCTCGTCTAGCTTGGATGGAAGAGGAACTCCAGGAGTTTAAAGAAGCAGCCACACTGGAAGACGAAGTGGATGCGATGATTGATGAGTTATATTTTGTCCTTGGTACATTGGTTGAAATGGGCGTGGAGCCTGGACCGATCTTTGACATTGTTCAGCATGCAAATATGTCTAAGGTATGGCCTGATGGTCAAGTTCATAAAAATGAGACCGGCAAGACCATCAAGCCCCCCCATTGGCAGGACCCATTCGACAAAATTAAAGCTGAAATTCACAGACAGCAAGGCAACCAAAATGGCTGAGGAGGGCGCAACAGTGGCATTTCACACGAAATTAAAAGAGCTCAGACAGCAGCAGAATCTAACTCTCCGTAAGCTCGGAGAGAAGGCAGGAATCAGCTATTCCATCCTTAATTCTATCGAAAATGGTCGAATCGAGCCGTCGAAAGATGTCGCATTAGCACTAGCCATTGCCTTGAAAATAGAGGACAGGGAAGAGTTCTTATCTTTAGCAAGAAATCCCTTCTAGGGACAATTGCATTACACGATATTGTGTGGTAAAGTAATGTTAAGTCTTAAAGATTCACCCTGAATTGCGTATTGCAAAGGGTTATCATTAAGTTAATGAAACCTTTTCCAATGTGTAATTTTTTTGTTCGAAACAAGAAAAAAGACATGTTAATAAAACTTTGGAGGTATTACCCATGGCAGTAGGAACAGTAAAATGGTTTAACGCAGAAAAAGGATTTGGCTTTATCGAAGTTGAAGGCGGCAACGATGTATTCGTACATTTCTCCGCAATCACTGGCGAAGGTTTCAAATCTTTGGACGAAGGCCAACGCGTTGAGTTCAACGTAGTTCAAGGCAACCGCGGACCACAAGCTGAGAACGTTGTAAAACTGTAAGCTTAGCTTGCACAAATAGCATTCTCGAAGAACGGCCTCTTAACATTACGTTGAGGGTCGTTCTTTTTTGCGTCCAGTTCTAAAGGCAGCCACACAAAAATAAAGAGCCTCTTGGAGGCTCCTCATTCATGTAAATTATTGATAATCTTTTGCCTTTTTCACAAGCTCGTCATAAGCAGCTTCCGGCGTTATTTTGCCGAACATCACTTTTTCACCGATACTCTTATAATCTTTAGCTGTATAATTACTCCAGCCTTTAGCTCCAGCATTGAAAGGCTGAGCGTCAGGAGCAACAGTTTTAATGAGTTCAATTTGTAATTTATCTGCGGCAGTTAACTTAGGTGTTAAGTAATCGAGCATTTTTTTGGAAACAGGAACACCTCTTGTTGTCGTTAGAACGTCCGCGGCTTCGCTATCATTCACAAACCAGTCGATGAATTTCTTGGATTCTTCGGCATACTTGGAATCAGCACTTATGGACCAGAACATGGAAGGCTTCAGAAATCCGCTGGATTGTGTCCCTTTAGGCTGAGCAATGAGTGAGTAAGCACCAGGCTTAACACCCTCATAACCAGGGAATAGAGCGGCGAAAGTGCGTTTCATCAATACGCTGTCATTGTTCATTAAATCAAGCTTTGCGTCAGATTCTTTGTCTGTGCTGGCGATTTCTGCAGGAGGAATAACCCCTGCTGTTCGCAGCTCAGCATATTTCTTAACAAAGGTTAGCCACGTATCTTTATCGAAGTTGAATTTGCCGTCCTCGGTTATCGGGTAGCCTTTGCCTTGGCTAATTTGATAAGAAGAATACATGGTATAATCGGATGTCGCATCCATCAACACATATTTGTCTTTATCAAGCTTAGCTTTCGCATCTTTACCAAATTGGAAGTATTCATCCCATGTCCAACCGTTTTTGGGAGGTGTAATCCCTAGTTTATCAACGGCATTCTTATTGTAGATCATACCAGTTGCATTATTGCCTAGCGCGATGGCATAAAGCTTATCTTTAAATTTCCCTGAATCCACGAGCGATTTGTCGATATCTTCGGTACGAATGCCTTTGGATAAGTCAGCCAGCTGGTTTCTGCCTGCATACTCGGCTAGCCATGCCGGATCCATTTGGATAATGTCAGGGGCATTTTTGGCTGCAGCTTGAGTAGCCAGCTTATCCGCGTAGCCATCAAACCCAGAAAATTCTGGCTCAAAGGTCACGTTCGGACGTTTCTTTGTATACGCATCTAGTGCTTTTAATGTAGCGTCGTGCCTTGCCTGTGAACCCCACCATACAATACGAAGCTTAACGGGCTGGGAGGTTGTAGCCGCGGGTGCTGCCGTTGCAGCAGGGCTGCTACCTGTAGTACTTGGTGTATTTCCGGAACCACATGCACTTAGGGACAGCGCTATCATGGCAGTCATCGAGAGCATGCTCCATTTTCTCATCTGCACGTTCATTGAAAATCCCCTTTCACTACCTCATTATCTTTACAAGTTAATTATAGGACAACTGAAAAGAAGAAAAAGGAGAGTAATGAACACACTTCTTTCACTATTGATCACAATATGGCGATGAATAGGTATCATTCCCGATTATAACCCGCTTTTACTTACTTCACTCGGGCTAATACCATTATATTTTTTGAAAATAGAGCTAAAATAAGGGACGTTTTTATAGCCAACTTTTTCGGATATCTCATATATCAAATATTTGCCTTCGGCCAGAAGGGCTTGTGCCTTCTTCATCCGTACTTGTATGACGTAGTTCGTGAAGGTTTCACCGGTCGCTTTCTTGAATATTTGATTCAAATAATTGCGAGACAAGTAAAGCTGCTTCGACATATCTTCCAAGTTGATCTCTTCGGAATAGTGATCGTGTGCATACTGAATCATGAAATCAACCGCTTCTTTATGTTTGGAATTCTCGTTCCAATGGCGGCTGGTTGCAATGATATGAATTTTACCCTGCAGCCATTGCTGCAATTGCTCTGGTGTTTGGATTTGAATAATTTCCGGCTGCAGCTTCATTTCTGGAAACAGTTCATCAAGCACAATACCTACGCTGTATAAGGAATAAGCAAATATGGTCCAAAGCTCTGTACATAAATACTGCAAGTAAGCCGGGGTTATGGTTGACATGGTTTGCAGCCGGTTGATGTAAGCTTCCACAATCTGTGCAGCCGTTTCTTCTTTGGAATACACAATCGCTTCCGCAAGCTCTTGATAAAACTTAATAGGACGAATAGCAAGTTCTTTCTCTGATGGAATCGTAGATGGATGTTCTCGTGCAAGCGGCGGGATAATGGTCATCTGCAATAAATCTAGAAAAGCTTCCTCGGTGGAATCCGATATTTCCTGCCATGATTCCTTCATCTGGCCTAACCCTATACGGATCGTTAGCCGCAGGTACGTAAGGACACAGTCCGTAATTCGCTCACCAATCAATTGAATCCTACGCATCGCGTCATCTGACACACTCGAACGCTCAACATGAAACATAATCGCGGCATGATGGCTGTGAAGCTCAATGAAGTCGGACTCAGGCCAATCTTCGGCCAAAATTTCTCTAATAATATTAGCTAATGCAAAACGAAACAAATTCCAATCGATTAGCGATAGGTTAGCCGTACGAACAGTGCTCATCAGCTCTATACCCATCACGAGGTGGTTTCTGTGCAGCCAGTAGGCTTGTTCAGATAGCTGAATGCTTTCCGCGGCAATCGTTTCATTAAAGGTGCCGGTAATGACCGACTTCAACCATTCTTGCTGCACAAAGGGCTCATACATCATCAGCCTTCTTTTGACTTCTTCTTGCTCTATTTTTTTCAGTTCTTTCGTTTCCAGTTCTTTAACGACTTTGGCTAGCACAGCCCCCAGCTCTTCAATGGTTACGGGCTTGGACAAATAGTCACTCACCTGCAGCCGCAAAGCCTGCCGTGCATACTGGAAATCGGCATAACCGCTAAGGATAATCAGTTCACCGGGAAAGTTAGTTTCTCGGAGCTTTTCAATCATTTCCAGGCCGTTCATCACAGGCATGTAAATATCGGTAATCACGATATCAGGCTGAGTTTGTCGAACCATCTCTAGACCTTCGGCGCCATCACTGGCTTCACCCACTAATTCTGCGTCAATGGACTCCCAGGGAATCGCCTTCTTCATACCTTCCAACACTTGAAAGTCGTCATCAATAATGAGTATTTTCCACATGATACTTCTCCTCGACTTCTTCTTTATTTTGGATTTGCGGCAATAGAATGGTGACTTCGGTGCCCGTGCCTTCCGTACTTGTAATATGGACCCCATAAGGAGGCCCAAAATAAGCCTCAATTCGTTCTTTCACATTTCGCAATCCGTAACCGCCTGTTTTCCTTGCCTTAGGTTGATCCCAATCGGCTCGCAGCCCAACACCATCATCCCAAACTTGAAATTGGATATCTTGTTGAAGCAGCTGCACACTTACTCGGATTTCTCCTTTTTTTCGCCCGTGAAACCCGTGGATGATCGCATTTTCGATAAAAGGCTGCAAGGTTAGCCTTGGTACATAGAGTTCTTTGGCTGTTTCATCGACAGAGATGGTGAATGCCAAGCGATCGCCCCAACGAATTTGCTGAATTTGCAAATAACATTCGACATGGGTCATCTCGTCCGCGATCGGAATCAATGTCTCACCATTGGATAGGCCGATGCGAAACATTTTACCCATTAAGGAAAGGATCTTACTGATTTTAGTTTGACCGGAATCAATAGCTAACCAGTTTAATTGATCCAATGTGTTGTACAGAAAATGGGGATTAATCATGGCTTGCAGCGCCTTAATTTCAGCTTCGCGTTGGCGCTTGTGCTGAGCTTTCAATGAGGTTAAAAGTTCCTCAATTCGTTCCATTTGTTTACGATAGCCGTTAAATAAATTTCCAAACTCATTGGTGTAGTCCGTAGGCAAGTCCGAAACAAAACCTCGATCGGGAAGCTTACTCATAAAAGCAACCAAAAGTCGAATTGGATTGGTGAATTGTCTGGATATAAAGAAAGTGAAAAAGGAAGCGATAAAAATGGCGGATAAGCCAACGGTTAAGAGAATTAGTGCTAATCGAATACTGCCATGGACAATGCTCTTCCACGGTGTCACCTCAACCAATGTCCAATTCGAAGGGGATTTACTCCAAACGAGTAAGGATTCATTTTGTTGTTTGGCTGTTAAATGAACACTTCCGGACTTCTCCTGGATCAACCTAATCTTCTCCAGCTCACTCTCTTGTATGTTGGGATCGCCAATGGCAGCAATCGTTCTGCCGCCAGCATCAACTAATAGTCTGCTTCTTCCCTCCGTTTCACCTCGAATCAAATTCTGGATCTCAGATGATTTCACATTGAGCAAAAGCAAGCCATAATAGATACCAGAGTTATTGTAAAGCTTTCTTGCAAAGCTAGTAACAGATAACGAGCCTTTATTCGTCTGAATGGTTCGTTCTTTTATCCAGGCAAAATCATTATTTTGGATGTCCGAGTACCATTCCTCGTCCTTCACCCTTTTTAAGTCATAAACGCGAACTGGCCCCTGAGCATCTGTCACAAACGGGCGCTCGATATATAATGAAATGGATTGCACCATTGTCGTGCTGTACGTAATGCTGGCAAGAAGCTTACCCAAATCTTCTTTACGTTTGTTTCGTTCAAATAAGTCACTCTCCAACGGATCATACCCAATGATATCGATATTTCTATAGGCTGCGAGAGACATTTGCTCAATAGAGTTCAACTGAGTGACCAAGCGCTTATTCAACTCATTTAACAGATCCTGCTGATAATTAGCCGTATTGTCAGCTAACTCGCGTGAAGTTAGACTGTAGCTGATCCAGGAGGAAATGAGCAGCAGCACGGCAATGAATGCGGCGAAGCTTCCAAAGAACAGGCGACCGATTCGAACGCGCTTGAATAAGTTAAACACAGCAGCTCCTCCTCATTTACGTCCAAAAAAGTGGAAAAAAGGCTGCAGGTAGCGCAACCTTTTTCATTATTATATTATTCTATCCTTTCACTGCACCTGAAGCAATGCCATCGACGAAATGGCGCTGCGCCATAAAAAAGAGAATCAGTGAAGGAATAATAGAAACGAGCGACATGGCAAGTAATTGTCCCCACGGAAGCGCAGATTGGCTGTCAACGAACAGCTTCAAGGCTAGACCGACTGTGTATTTGCTCACAGAATTGATATACAGCAAGTGTCCGAAGAAATCATCCCAATTCCAAAGAAAACAATAAATGGCGACCGTTACGAGTGCGGGTTTCGTTAAGGGCAGCACAATTCGTAAGTAAATGCCGAACCAGCTGCAGCCGTCCATTTTGGCCGATTCATCCAGCTCCCGCGGAATTCCGCGAATAAACTGCACCAACAGGAAGATAAAGAAGGGTCCTCCGATACCGCCAGCTAGGGCATGTGGAACATAGAAAGGCAGATACGTATTGACCCAACCCCAAGTATTAAACATGATGTACTGGGGAACCAGTGTCACTTGACTTGGCAGCATCAGGGTGACCATCAGAATGGAAAACCAGAAATTTTTCAGCGGAAAATCCAATCGAGCGAAACCAAAAGCCACCAAGCTGCAGGAAATGATAGATGTTATAAGTACTCCAGCAATCAGTTCAAATGTATTCAGATAAAAATGTGTAAAGGTAAACTTAGGAATGGCTACCCACCCTTGGCTGAAGTTACTCCATAACCACTCTGTAGGAAAGAAGCTGGGCGAGCTCATCTCCGCGTTCGATTTAAAGGCTGCTCCAACCCACCATAACATGGGATATATCATGACTAGACTAAACAGTGCTAATAAGAAATGCGTTCGGAAAGTCCGTGCTCCAATCAGATGGTTTCTCATTTTCTTCTCCCTCCTTCGGTTTCATAGAATACCCAGTAACGGGATGAGGCGAAAATTAAAGCCGTTACGATCGCAATCACCACAAGGAGTATCCATGCCAGAGCGGAAGCATAACCCATCTCATATCTAGAAAAAGCGCGATCATACAGGTATAAAGCGTACATATACGTGGAGTTAATAGGTCCGCCTTTCGTAATAATGAAGGCTTGGGTAAACATTTGAAAGGAACCGATTGTCTGCAGAACGAGATTAAACAATAGTACAGGCGATAGCATAGGTAGAGTAATACTAACAAACTGTCTGACTTTAGATGCACCATCTACGGAAGAGGCCTCGTATAACTCGGCAGGTATTTGTTTTAATCCGGCTAGGAAAATAACCATCGAAGAACCAAACTGCCAAGCAACCAGAATAATTAAGGTACCTAATGCCGTATTGGGATTGCTAATCCAACTGATTCCCTCAATACCGAAATAACTTAAAAATCGATTGATAAAACCGTTAATACCGAAAATATTTTGCCAGAGAATAGCTACAGCAATGCTGCTCCCTATTAGTGAAGGCAAATAGATGAATGTTCGATAAACAGAAATCCCTTTTATTTTCTTGTTGAGTACCATAGCAACCATTAAGGCGCTGAAGAGTTTGATTGGCACGGATAAAACGACGAAAAGAATCGTTATTTTCAATGATTGACGAAACATCTCATCGTCTGCAAAAATACGCTCATAGTTTCTCAGACCAATCCACTCTGGCGCATCTAACAACGTATATTTAGTAAATGAGTAATACATCGATTGAACCATCGGCCATAAGGTTAACAGGAGAAATCCAAGTAACCACGGGGAAATAAATAGATACCCAGCTATGGGTGATTCCCAGCGCCCTTTCAGGGTGAATGCTGTTGTCTTTTTGCGAGAGGAAAGCTTTTGGTGAGCAATGCTAGCTTCAGGCTTCATCCGGATAAACCGCCTTTCATTTCAATAACACCTTTATGTTTAGTATAAAAGGTATTGCTCACCCGAAAAATGAGAGTAATGAACACAATTCATTCACAATCGAACAAATTGTTCTGAGAAAATAAAATTGTAGATTGACGGTGTTGATTTTTTAGACAATATGTTTCTAATAAACAAAAACCCAGTCAAAACACTAAAATAAAGTGTTTGACTGGGTTCACCTCTAGTTTGCGGACAGGCCGGGCCTGGCTCCTATTACGACTGTGGCGTCAAGTTCGTCTAATCTGGCAACCTGCGGGATCAGCCCGTTGCTAGCGAAAATTTTGGCTGTCTGCGTCGCCTGCCGCTGGCTAGTCTCGACCAGAAGATGGCCACCCGGTGCCAGCCAGATTGGCGCCGCAGCCGCCACCCGGCGCTGGACGTCAAGCCCATCTGCACCCCCGTCGAGCGCCACCAGCGATTCGTGAATCCGGGCCTCAGGAGGCAGCAGCCTGATCGCCTCGGTGGGGACGTAAGGTGCGTTAGCGACCAAGATGTCGACGCGGCCTCGCAGTATTGCGGGCAGAGGTTCGTAGAGGTCGCCTTCATATACGTGACCACAGGCGGTAGTGACGTTGCGGCGGGCACACCGAACTGCGGCAGGGTCGATGTCGGTGGCGTACAACTCGATCCGTTCTAAGGCGGCAGCCAGTGCTGTGCCTACCGCGCCCGAGCCGCAGCACAGGTCGACCACTACGGCTCCTGACTGTGCGAGAGCTGCGGCCTGGCGAACGAGAAATTCTGTGCGGTGGCGAGGTACGAAGACTCCTGGATCCACTGCTATCTTTAGACCGCAAAATTCTGCCCATCCGATTACATGTTCGAGAGGCAAACCGGCGACTCGACGATCCACCATGGTGATGAGATCGTCCGACGTCCGAGCTGCTGAGATGAGTAACCGGGCCTCATCTTCGGCGAAAACACAACCAGCGGCTCGAAGCCTGCTGACATAGATTGTTTCATTTATAATTTATCTTCACTCTCTTTCGAATAAATCCATCATGTCTCATAATGAACATGATAACAAAACATATAAGGACAATGCGGATAAAGAATCGCTATAGTCATTCTGTCCGGTAGTTAGTAGTCTTGCTGTTGGCAATTCTTTGCATCCCCTACTGGAAATGGTTGGGGTTAATTCAATTAGGTTGACGTAGCCCCCTAAACCGCCTATACTGACCATGATTCTCATTCTCACATTAATTTAGTTTGAGGTACCCTTAACTAAAAGAAGGTCACAACAAATATGCCAACAAAGAAACAAATTGTTCGTTTCATGGCGATGCTTCTGATCGTTTGTTCTATTTTTTTAACATGGCAATGGTTTGATTCGAAGGAATGGCTCAGTGACGTAGAGCTTCTTTTCCATCAACCCCAATGGTTGGTCTTCATGTTCGTCGTATACCTGCTCTCCTTCCTTCTAAAGGCCGCGGCTTGGCGAATTTATACAGGATCTGAGGTTCGATTCAGCATTTATTTTCATGCCATTAGCTATAGCTTGCTCGTCAATCATCTACTTCCGGTAAAAGCGGGAGATGGCGTTCGTGCTGGCTTATATATGAAGCATGGGGGAAAATCGTGGGAAGAAGCGTTCCCATTCCGTTGCGGTCATGCGATTGCTTGATATGCTCGTGCTTGCCGGAATCGGGGGAATTGGCATCATTCGGTTAGGTTTGCCCTCTTCATGGATCTGGGTGACGGTGTTGGCTGGGGGAACGGTGATTCTCGCAACAGCGCATTACCTGCCTGTGATTCGCAAAATTCCGTTCATAGCGAAGCATTCGGCTTATTTTCATCTTAAAATGCTCTCTAGAAAAGGGGCCATCATTATAGGCTTGATTGCGATAAGTTGGATTCTAGAAGCTGGTGTTATCTTTGCTGTAGCTCGCATGATCGGCTTGCAGCTAGGGACAATCTCACTCGTTTGGGCGAATAGTATGACGATTGCTGGACAAATTTTTCATATTACCCCAGGTGGGATAGGTACTTATGAGAGTACAATGAGCGGGTCCCTTGTCTTGCTGGGTGTGAATGGTAAGGATGCTTATAGAGCGGCGCTTGTGTCGCATACATTTAAATTTCTATTTGCTTATACGCTTAGGGGTGTATTCACTTGTGCGAATACCCTTACGTTGGCGCGAGATGAAAACCTGGATTGGGCGGCTTACGAGTCACAAAAAACCATCATTGAATGGCAACGCACGGAAGGATGATTAATATGAAAAAAGCTTCATCGTTTGAAATAGTCGCAGCTCGCTGCTGGAATTTGCTCAATGAAGGGAAACCGTTTACCCCGATTTTCGTTGTGGGTGTTTTTCTGCTCTATCATATCGGCGTATGGTCCGATCCTAACTTTTGGAGTGCCGCTGGTTTGGGGCTGCTCGTGACCCTCCCTCTTTTTGTGCTTTATTATTGCTTTGATTTTCCGCTTTTTTTGCGAAATTATTTATGGATGCCGTTAATTGCTGCGCTGCTGATTTGGGAACGGTCTGATTTCTCGCTGTATTTGCTAGCGCTCGGGTTGTTCTACTTCTTTACGGTGTATTTCTGGGGCACTTTTTACTATCATCTACGAATTGGGACGACTTGGTGGAATTTCACACGGTTCTGGAAGCTTGTTCTGAAAAATAGTGACTCAACTAGTGGCAATGCGCAGGAGCAGATGCCTAAGTTCTTGCTGCTGCTTTTCGTATGGAATCATTATTACCGTCAGTTTGAGGCAGGCGTTTCCGCTGATGTGGGTATAGGGCTTCTATTTGCGGGCGGGTTGCTGATATACAGCTTCATTCTCCACCGTTATTTGTTTGACTGGAAACCAGCCGAAATCCCTACGTACACACGCGATTCAAGCGATGTACAAGCGGGCGGACAAGCGCTGAACAAGAAGGTCATTGTGATTGTCGTGGACGGGATGCGCAAAGAGCGCTTTGAAGAAGCCGACGCGCCATTTATGAAGAAACTGAGAGCAGAAGGCACGGAGTATGCTCAAATGGAAACCGTGTATCCTGCGCGTACCGTGGTATGTTTCTCTTCGATGTTCACGGGTACTTACCCGCGCGAGCACGGTATTCGCTCCAATATGGTTTGGAGGTTGGGTATTCGGGTTGAAAGTATTTTTGATTCGCTCCGTAAGGTTGGGAAAAAAGGACGTCTGCTTGGCATAGCGCACTTAATCGACTCCATGGGAGACGATGTTGAGAGTGTGACCGCTGTGATGCATAACGATGTCGCAGATCGTAATATTATCGAACGGGCGAAGAAGATCATGGCCGAACAAAACCCTGATTTACTCGTTGCTCAATTGATTGGTGTTGACCAAACGGGTCACAGCCGAGGCGTTTTATATGACGATTATACGCAAAAAATCGCAGAAGCCGATAAATTAATTGAAGAATTCGTTGGCTGGCTTGAAGAGCGCGGCATGATGGAGAATACGACACTCATCATTTGTGCCGATCACGGACAAGCTGATGGTATTGGCGGGCATGGCCATTTGGACGAAGGTGAGCGCTATGTTCCTTTCTTCCTGCATGGACCAACCATTGAGGCTGGCCATCGCATTGATGAAAAACATTCCCTCGTATCCATGGCTCCGACCTTAGCTTATCTACTAGGAGCTCCATTCCCGAGCCATAGTCGCGGACCCGTCCTAACGGAGGCTATCAAGCATCATGACTAAGAAGAAAATCATCGTTTTTATGCCTGCGCATAACGAAGAAGAGAATATTAGCGGGGTTATTGCCCGCGTTCCGAGAGATTTCCACCCTCATTATGAGGTGGAGGTGCTGGTGATTGACGACGGGTCCAAGGACCGCACGGTCGCCGTCTCTGAGGAAGCGGGAGCCGACCATATTGTGTCGTTCCCGCACAATAAAGGACTCGGTGCTGCCGTTCGTGAAGGGCTGAAGCAATGCTGCCAGCTAGGTGCCGACATTGGCATCATGATTGATGCGGATAATGAGTATCCGCCGGAGCAAATTCCCGATGTCCTTGCGCCCATCATCGCCGGACGCGCGGATTACACCTTTGGCTCACGCTTCAAAGGGCAAATTCAAGGCATGAAGCTGCATCGCCGTTTAGGCAACTATACCTTCACACTGCTGCAGGCGATTCTGCTGCGCAGATGGATTTATGACGGCCAATCCGGGATGCGCGGATTTTCTCGCGGCGCAATGGAGAATGCCGTTATTGTCCACGATTATAACTATGCCCAGGTGCTCACGTTGAATCTGGTTCGCCAAGGATATCGCTTGGAGGAGATTCCGATCACCTATCAAGTGCGTACGAAGGGTCAATCCTTCATTAAATTCAGACAATATGTAACCTCCGTTCTTCCGGCGATCTATAAAGAAATGAGACGCCCTGTCTCCAAGCGCAATGTGAATCCACAGACGAATCGAGATGATGCGGGCGTATGAGACTTAATGCAATATGGTTGGCGCTGTTCGCAGCTGCGGTTATTGCTGGAGTAACGTGCCTGAGTATTGTCTACGCCAGCCCCTTTGCGCGAACGTGGGACGAGGTCGATTTCACTTTGGCTCTACATAGGTATGATCTACTCGCTATGCAGCCTCATTTTCCGGGTTATCCTTATTTTATTCTAGGTGGATGGTTTATTAACCAGTGGATGAATAACCCCGTCAAAGCTTTATCTGTCTTCAATACCCTAGCAGCTCTAAGCTCCGCGCTTCCGATGTTTTTACTGGCAAACCGTCTGACGGGCAGCGGCATGAAAAGTCTTTTACTGCCTGCGCTCGTACTAAGCAGCCCCTACATTTGGCTCATGTCCTCACGTCCCATGTCGGAGTGTGCGGGTATGGCCTTATTGTGGTGGTTTCTTTGGAGTATCCGCTTTGCGATGGATCGTCCTGGTTCACTGCTTCGCCATGGTCTGGTGCTGCTGATGTTCGGCTTTCTTATGGGTACACGCCTATCCTTCTTTCCATACGGTCTAGCGCTAGTGCCGCTCTGGCACGGAATTTGGCAGTACGGTGCGAGAGGTTGGCGGAGATGGTTGAGACTGGGGTGCTCGGCCTTAACTGCGCTGTGGTTTCAACTGCTTTGGATAGCTGGGTTGGTGCTTTCCGAAGGAACCCTAGCTGGCTTCTGGAAGCTGTCTGTTGCTTTCGTTGAAGGACACTTCTCCGAATGGGGCGGCGGTGTTATCTCTACCCCGATACCGCTTGGTGAACGAATTTACCAGCTCATTGGACACAATTTACTAGGATCAGCCCTATTGGGCGGTTCCGTTTTCATTGGCTTATGGCTTGTCATTATTGTCGTTGCAGCGTTTATTGGTCGGAGATTTGTGTCTGTTAGTGTGCAAGGCAATGAGAATCGACGATATATCTTCTGGCTCGTTGGCTGTGCCGTTTTGTACACCCTATGGGCTCTTTTTGGTCAAAATATTGAGAAACCGCGTCATATCGCTCCTGTCGTTGCTCCGATTTTGCTTCTTATGTTTGCTTTTATCATTCGAACGGCAGAGGGATTAAGGACATCCACGCATAGGACGCGTCTATTGAGAATAGCGCCAACGAGCCTGTACGCTCTCCTCATTAGCCTCATAACCATTCAAGTCGTCTACGGGGCTCAGCTTCAGAAACGGCAGGCCGTGGAAGAGCCAGCGGTTTATCAGCTTCATGACTATGTAAGCAGCCTGCAGGGGCCTCTCCTGCTGTTTACATGGGAAGAAACGAGAGTCTTGCAGTACTTGCAGGCCGACTACGATCATCAGCGCATCTATACGTACGAGTACTTTCAAGCGGTGGCTGGGGCGAATTCCGAGCGGCGAGTGCTCCTCACCGATCATGTCGTTCAAGGCTTTGCGCAGCAAGGCAAATCGGTGAAGGAGCATGTTAAGCAGCTTGCTGAGTTTAAGTCGGACGCTCTATTTGATCCGGCATATGCTCACGTCATTTTATATGAGTGGGTGCGTTAAGATGGGGTCCCTCTTTTCAGCTGAGTAAAAAAATGGTTGACACATATATGGACAATGATTATCATTATCAATGACAACGAGGTTCCAAACAATCATAACAGGGGTGAAGATATGAAACGATGGCTACTAGCCGGTATGACTTTTGTTCTAGCGGCATTGATTATCCTGCCGTCCTCCGCGCTGGCCTATTCGTATGGTGACGCCAATACAGAAGATGTCGCTGAAACATTTAAACTGGTGCAATCCAGTATTGGAGATGGGGCGAACGATTGGAACGCTGCGGAAGGCGCCTATAAGGAGAGAAGAGCAGAACTCGTATCGCACTTCGGCGAAGGAATAGGTGCCACGCTTGATGCTAATTTCCAGGCCAAAGATAGTAAATTAGTCATTGCTAATTTCAAAGCTGTCCTCGTAATGAACTTGGATCGTCGATTCACCTATGCTACTAAAGGCATTGATGATTATGCAGAGTCTAAACTCTTGCTAGCCAAAGCTAAGGCGACTTTTGACACATTAGAGCCTTATGTGGGAGCGGGTACGAGTGAAATTAATAAAGCTTTCCAAGCCGCGCTTGAAGCGCTAGGGAATCCTGGATTGTTCGGTGTAGGGAAGAAGGATGTACAGCCAGAGGTATTTAAGGAAAAGGTCAACTTTATCTACGGTAAAGTGAAACCGTTGTTCCCTTATACGGCTTACGTGAAACCTGCTGCTCCAAGTGAGTCTACCC
Source organism: Paenibacillus sp. V4I9 (assembly GCF_030817295.1). Taxonomy (NCBI): domain Bacteria; kingdom Bacillati; phylum Bacillota; class Bacilli; order Caryophanales; family Paenibacillaceae; genus Paenibacillus; species Paenibacillus sp. V4I9. The sequence continues at coordinate 7,263,933 of NZ_JAUSZE010000001.1, read as the reverse complement.
CCGTTCCCAAGCCGCAGGCAACAACTGCGCCGGTTAAGAACGAGGCAGTGGTCAAGACAGAACAACCAGTATCACCGGTTAAAGATGCTAAACCGACAGAATCAAAGGCACCGGATGCCGCTGCTGCAGTGGAGACGAAGTCGTCTGAGCCTTCTGCGACGGCTAGTGCTAGTCCAGCGCCAACCACGGATGCGGCTCAGCCTACAGCGACTGTAGAAGCGCCCGTTAAAGCAGCGGGTTCAGATGTTAAACAAGCTGATTCGGCAAAAGAAGCGTCCGCACATGCACCTATGGAGCGTTCCGATAAAACGAATCCTTTCATCAGCATAGCTGTTATCGGAGGGGTCATTGTTCTACTGGGTGGGGGCGTATGGTTCGCGCGTAAAAGAAAGTGGATTTAATAGTTAATATAAAAATATAAGATGAATAGAGGAGAAACTTATTATGCGTAAATTTTTAGCTGTTGCTTTAAGTGTTTCACTAGCTTTATCCAGCGTGGTTACGGTTACTTCCGTTGCTTTTGCAGAAAGTAAATTCCAAATCACAGAAGATCAAACGATCGCATCAAAACTTCAATCTTTTACGGATATTAAAGCACTTTTTACAGACAAAACGGTACTTGCTGATGTTCAGAAATTATATGTAGATAAATTCCAAACGGATGTAAAACGTCTTGATGTGAACATCAAAGCAGATGATCCTAAAATCGATGCGAACATCACTCTTGTGTTGGACAGCGCGATTAAAGGCGATTTGCAAGTTGGCCAAGCGAAACAAGCTATAGACAAAGGCTTGCAATGGTATTTCTTCTTCGCACTTCGCGATCTGATGAGCAACCAAGTACGTCCAGCTATGACCAAAGGTGATGTTGCCGGAGCAAAAGCTGCCTTCGATAAAGCGGTTCAAATCTATGAAGGCGCGCTGCAACCAAACGTAGTGAAACGCGATGCCAAATATAGCTTGAATATGGAATCATTGTTGAAAACAACGATTGAACTTATCCAAAAAGATATTAAAGAGAATAACTTGAATGAATTCAATGTTCACCGTCAATTCTTAGACAAAACGTTGATCAAAAACTACACACTCGCTACTTTTACATACGCAGAAAGCATTGCTACTAAGGCTCCTGCTGATCAACCTGCAGCGATTACAGAAGGTTACTTCCTCTACATGCCGGTATACACATACCTCAGAGGCGGCAGTATCGCAGATGCTAACTTCGTGAGAGATGCGTTCGCATCCGGCGATGCAAGCAAAATCAAAAAAGATGAAATCCAAAATGCGTTACACCGCACAATGATCGGTAAAGTATCCGAATATGTGAAGCAAGCATTTACGAAGCTTGAAGCTGGGGACCTGCAAGGTGCTCGCGGATATGCGGCAGAAGGCAACATGTTCCTTGCTAGCCAAGAAGTTTTCTTAGGTAAAGAGAAGTATGCGGCTGCTCTTGAAGTGGCAACGAAATTCTCCTCTGCTGTAGATGCATCTGATCTTGCAAATGCACAAGAGTATGGTTTCCAAGTTCTAGAGTTCCTGGTTGGCAAAGATGGTTCCAGTTTGAAAATTGGCAGCAAGGATTATCAAGTGGATGGAGCTGCTTTCACAGCTGAGAATGCCCCTTTCATTAACGTAGAAAGCAATCGCACATTGGTGCCGGTTCGTGTTATTGCACAAGCGATTCAAGCTCAAGTTGAATGGGTAGATGCAACGAAAACAGTTGTCATTACAAAAGATGGTAAGAAAACAGAAATTACATTAGGATCCGATCAAGTGGTAGAGAATGGTAAAGTGAATGACAAAGTCAAATTGGATCAACCCGTTATTATCGAAAACGGAAGCTCATTCATTCCATTGCGTGCTGTAGCTGAGTTATTCGGTAAACGTGTATTCTACCAAAATGGTGAAATTATCATTCTTCGTTAATCATTTCGTTCATAGCGAAGACACTTGTGCCCATAGGTGCAAGTGTCTTTCAGTATGGAGGAGCAAGGAAGAGAACAGGAGGCAGATTATGGATTTGCAGGCATTTCTCATTACGTTTCGTGAGGCGCTTGAGGCCATTCTCATTGTTGGTGTAATCGTTACGTATTTAACTCGTATTGATGCCGTACACTGGCATAAATGGGTATGGGTTGGTGTTTTTTTGGCTTTGATCGTTAGTTACGGCTTGGCTCTGGCTTTCCAGGTTTTATTGACCGGATTTGCCAGTATGGGCAGTCAAAACTACATGAAAATCGGTATCATGCTCGTCTCTTCCGGGCTGCTGACACATATGATCATGTTTATGGGCAAACAAAATAGCGAATTGCAAGGGAGGGTTCAAAGCAAGGTTGCACATATTCTAACCATTGGCGGCGCCATTAATATGGTCGTCCACTCGTTCTTAGTCGTTGTGCGCGAAGGCGTGGAGACGGTTTTCTTCTTTGCCGCAATTACGGGAGGAAACATACAGAAAGCACTCGAAAGCTGGGGAGCATTGGGTGGACTCATTCTGGCTGTTGTAATTGGCCTGCTTTTTTTCAAAGGGACGAAGAAAATTCGGTTAGGTACGTTTTTCCGCATTACAAGCGTATTTCTCATGATGATTTCTGCGGGTCTGTTCGTGCAAGCAATTGGAATCATGCAGGATTTGGGTATTATTGGAAGTTTATATCGGACAGCGGGACACCAAATCGGTGAAATATATAATATAACGGGATTTATGCCGGAGCATCCAATTGATGGTGTGCAATATCTTCGTGACATGGGTAAAGAGCCGCTTATTAACGGCCAAGTCGGCATTTTCTTTAAAGCTTTTCTAGGCTATACGCAGAATCCTTCACTGGAGGAATTCGTCGGTTACTGGGGATACTACTTCTTGGTATTCATCTTGCTTGCCGTTCAGAAGAAGCGTCATGAACAGGAGCAGGTAGAAGAAGAGAAAGTGGCTGCGTGATAGCTGCAGTAGGAATTTCGAACGGCTAAGCATAAGGAGTGAGGACTGAATGACGATGAACATAGGAATTGTTGGATACGGTCATGTTGGGAAGGCAATACACGCTTTGTTTCCAAACGCTGCGGTTTATGATGCACCTATGCAGGTGGGCAGTCAAGCGGAGGTAAACAAAAGCGATGTCGTCTTCGTCTGTGTCCCGACTCCCTCACTCCCGAGCGGCAAATGTGATACGTCTATTGTTGAAGAAGTGATTACGTGGCTGACAGCTAAAGTCATTGTGATTCGCTCGACTGTTCCCGTAGGGTTCACCGACGCTATGAAGGAACGAACGGGGAAAAGAATCGTGTTCCAGCCGGAATACTATGGAGAAACCGTGGATCACCCCTTTTCGGATTTGAGTCATCGGACTTGGCTTACATTTGGGGGCGAATCTGAGGATGTTAGCCTTGTGATCCGCGCCTATCAGCAAGTGTACAACGCAGAAGTGAGAATCCGACGGACGGATGCCCGCACAGCCGAAATGGCGAAGTATATGGAGAATTGCTTCCTTGCGCTTAAAGTGTCGTTTTGCAATGAGTTTTATGATATTGCCGGAGCACACGGGATTGATTACAATGAACTTCGGGAAGTTTGGCTCGAGGACCCGAGAATCGGCCGCAGCCATACCTTCGTGTATGAGGATAGTCGCGGGTACGGCGGGAAATGCTTGCCGAAGGATGTTCATGCGTTGATTAGCATGGCGGATGAGAAAGAAGTTAATGCCGATTTAATGAAGTCTGTTCAACGGAAAAATAGCGACCTTCGCGCTTCATTCGAGTGATCCTATAGTAAAGCCTCCATGTCCACGGATCGCTCGTGGGTTTGGAGGCTTTTTGGTCATATGCCGTCTTGAACCACTGTAATGGTGCTCGTATTTCCGGCATAGATGCGGTTCGCTTCCTTCGGAAACCCCGACGAAAAAGTGGTTCGTGAGAGGATTGACGATCTCTCCCCCCACTAGTTGGAATTAGCTGATTATGCTGCAAAAGGCGAAGCAAAATAGCCCGCAGCCCAGCTAGCATTATGCTAGTTGGATTGCAGGCTTGTATGATAGCCGCCGCTTAGCGCAGGTTGGCGCGCTTGAGCAGCCGCTGGATGGAGCGGTTCGCTTCGGGCAGGACGATGTCCTTGTCGATCGTCCGCATGATACGGTTTTCCATGACGATACGACCGTTAATGATCGTCGTTTCTACGTCAGCTCGCGTCGCTGAGTAAACGATGCGAGAGATCGGATCCACGTCGAAGGACGGATACGTGTGGAAATTGTTGAGATCGAGAATGGCGAGGTCGGCCTTCTTGCCGACCTCGAGGCTGCCGATCTCCTTCTCCATGCCGACAGCGCGGGCTCCCCCGATGGTCGCCATGCGGAAGACCGTCTGCGCATTCATGGCCGTCGGCCCGTGTATCGGCTTCTGGATAAGCGCAGCCAAACGCATCTCGTTAAACATATCGAGATTATTATTGCACGGCGCGCCATCTGCTCCTAGGCTGACGGAGATATCGAGCTTCAGCATGTCGGGCGTCTCGGCAATGCCTGAAGCAAGCTTCAGGTTAGAGCCGGGACAATGGCTCACATGCACGCCCCGCTCATGGATGATGCGCTTCTCTTCCTCATCAAGCCAAATGCAGTGCGCCAGAATAAGCCGCTCATTCGCCAAACCGAGATGATCGAGATAGACGACATTGCGCATGCCAGTCTCGGCCTGCACAATTTCGATCTCGCCGAGATTCTCAGATGCGTGCGTGTGCACTTTCACTTGGTACTGCTCCGATAGGCTGCGGACCTCACGCAGCAGTTCTTCTGTACACGATATGACGAATCGTGGAGAGAACGCGTACTGGATGCGGCCATCGTCGTGTCCGTTCCATTTCTCCAATAAATCGACACTTTGCTGGAGCGATTCGGAGGTCTTCTCTTGCAAAGCAAAAGGAACCTCGTCCCCTTTGTCCATCATCACCTTGCCGGATAAAGCGCGCATGCCGCTCTCTGCAATAGCTTGAAAAGCAAAGTCGGTGTGATGCACCGTCTCCATATCGACGATCGTCGTTGTACCGCTTTGAATCAGTTCGCCGATCCCAAGCATGGCGGAATAATAGATCGATTCCTCGTCATGCGAGGCTTCAAGCGGCCATATCCGCTTTTTCAACCAATCCATTAATTCCAGATCGTCTCCCTTACCGCGGAATAGGGTTTGGCATAAATGAATATGGGTTTGAATGAAACCTGGAATGATCGTACGGTGCTTGGCGTCAATCACCTTATCTACTTGTGCGGGATTCAAATCCGGTCCAATTGCTGTAATTCGGTCATTTTCAATGAAAATATCCCCTGTAATCATATCTCCATTGCGGTTCATAGTCACAATTTGCGCATCTTTAATTAGAATGGTTGTCATCGTTAAAAACCTCCTAGTCCTAGTATTGTATGAAGCAATGGACACAAAAAAACTAGCCATGAAAAATATGCCAAACATGCGCACATTTTTCGTAGCTAGAAATTTACGGTTTCTAAGTAGAGACCCTTAATCCAATTATTAAGGTTATACGAAATGGATAGTATTCAGTTCTCGCTTGCTTTCCTCTAGCGTAAACCGATACAGGTCATTTTGTCAACAGTCTATGTTACCTATCCTAACATCCCCTCCCTCTTTTATGAAAACGGAGTCAATCATTCTGGATGATTAATCGTACTGCTTCCTACCGAGAATGGCGTCGTTACGCCTTCATACATAAGATGCATCGTCATTCCTGCTGCGGCATGTACGAGGTTATGGCAATGATCCATCCATAGTCCAGGATTATTTGCAACGAAAGCCACTTCATAAGTTTCTCCTGGCAGTACAGCCAGCGTATCGGACCACCAAGGGCTGCCCGTGGAAGGCTTGCCATTACGAGATAGCACCAGCACATGATGACCGTGTAAGTGCATCGGGTGGTCGACGTTTCCGCGGTTAACGATAGTTGTTTTGACCAGATCGCCTTCTTTCACCATTAGCATTGGTGTATTCGGGAATACTTCGCCATTCAATGTATAAAGGAAATCTAGATTACGATTATAGAACCCGAGTTTATTATCCAAGATCAAGGTGAAATTTCTGTCAAAACGGCTATTTGCATCAAAGGGTGTCGCAGTCGGGTCCCCATATTGAAGAGGATCGAAAGCGACCGTTTGAGGAAGCTCTGGAATTTCTCCCTTCCCATCCGGCGACATCAAGATGCCGCTGCTGCGGTTACCGCCAACATTCAGGTACACAGGACGCTCTGGCATGATGAACGTGATGTCATTCCGACCACCTGTAGCCACAACCAAATGCGTATTGGTCAATACACCTGGCTTATTCAGTTCCGTTCCATCAATCGCGGCCACCTCAAAATGAGTGCCGACAAGGGTATATTTTTGCTGCACCCAATCGTCCGTGTTAATAAGTCTCATGCGGACAGGCGTCCCTGGAGCAATTGTCATGCGTTCTAACTGATCTGACGCGCCAATGGCGAATGTATTGCCTTTCCAACGATGTGTCATGACCGTGATGTCCTTCACTTGCTGCAGGGTTTCCACCTTCGGTTCAACGATTAACGCTCCGAAAAGCCCCATGCTAACTGCTTCTTGTGAATCTTGATGGGAGTGATACCAGAAAGTGCCCACTTGCTCCGCACGGAAGCGATATGTGTAGGTTTCGCCCGCCATAACGGCATTTTGCGTGGCTCCAGCAACGCCATCCTCGGCATTTGGTACATCCAAACCATGCCAATGAGCAGTAACACCATGTTCGATATCCTCATTGATCAAAGTGACCTCGATTAGCTCTCCCTTTTTCATACGCAGTTCCGGTCCTGGAATTTGCCCATTGTACGTCCAAGCATCCACGGTTTTGCCAGAGCTAAGTGTGACCGTCTTTTTTTGAGCTGTAAGTGTAAAATGGCGATCCGGCGTCCCTTCGCGCGGACCTGTAAGGTCAGCAACAGACACCATTTTGGCAGAGGAGCCGTTCATTCCCTCAATCCCGTGATTATGCGGACTCCTATTCGCCGTTACTGCCTGACCGCCATAATCGTGTGTTCCGCTCGCCATATCGATTTCCGCTGGTAATTGACTGTTGTTCATCGCCAACGTAAACAGATAATAGACAGATCCAGCCACAACAGCCATAACACCTACCAACGTTAAGGCGCGTTTCCAAAAGGTAGGAATGGCGTAAATTTCCATTTTACTTACCTGTTTGAAGCGAATCTGATGTCTCCACCAAAGTCCAACCGTTGCGAGTACAAAGGCAGCCAGAGGTATGGAAATTTCCAACCACCGAAATGGAACCGGAGGCACGAGTGAGAAATATAAAGCGGTTAACGCGCCTAGAGCCGTCATTTGAAAAGGAATAATGAGACCAGGGCTAGCAGCTCTATGGTAAATAGTTGGCTCTATTGCTGCACCAGGCTCGGCTAAGCTTTGCTTCGTTAAGGAACGCAATTTGATCAGTTTAGGAACTGATACGAACCATATGGTCAAAATAGGCAGAACTACCAGGGGCGCTTGAATAAACACGCGGTCTTGCCAGAAGACCGGAACCATGGATTGCTGCATCCAGACAATAGCTCCAATGATAGCAGCAGCAGGAATAGCCGGAAACCATGACCAGAAAAGCAGCTTGCTTGCTTTGCGGTGCATCCGTTCCAGACTCTGGTTATATAGTAATCGGGATGCTTTGACACTCCCTATCCAGGTGAAAATGACGAATAATAAACAAACAAACAGTATGATTTGAACACTTATGCTGTACACAATGAAAACCCTCCTAAGAATCGATAACTTCAGTATAGTTCCCTTGCTTAAAACGGCACACGGTCCAGAGGCTAAGTGAATACCTAGACTTAAGTAGGGGTTAAAAATACATCCGCTGCCATCCGCCCATTTTATGAGGAAAGCGGTTACTTTGTAATAAATTAACTGGAAATAGTTTGCGTTTTCAAGATAGGTATGGTATGATAAATCCAATCGACAAAAAGAACCTGAATTCACATATTGTAAAGGGTTTTCATTTTTGTTAGTGAACCTTTTGCAATGTGTGAATTTTTTCTCTTTGAAGAATAAAAACATGTTAATAATTTTTGGAGGTATTTCTCATGGCTACTGGTACAGTAAAATGGTTTAACGCAGAAAAAGGTTTCGGTTTCATCGAAGTTGAAGGCGGCAACGATGTATTCGTTCACTTCTCCGCAATCCAAGGCGACGGTTTCAAAACTTTGGACGAAGGCCAACACGTTGAGTTCAGCGTTGTTCAAGGCAACCGCGGACCACAAGCAGAAAACGTTGTAAAACTGTAATATAATTAAAAAGACTGCCTTTACTTGTGTAATGGCAGTCTTTTTCAATTTAGCTTATGAGGGCGAAGAACGTTTTGCAAATAGCAAAACGCTACGTCAATGCTTACCAAGCTAGTTTTACTAACGTAAAACTCTAAGGAGGTTTATCCATGTATTCCAGAAAAAAGTCGCTTGAAGAGATGCCTCTAGAAAATGTGACGGTATGGTCTTGTGAAAAAGAAGGCTGTAAAGGCTGGATGCGAGATAATTTTGCATTCGATCACGTGCCGACTTGTCATTTATGTCAGTCCACTATGGTTCGAAGTGTCAAGTTACTTCCTTTAGTTAATAACACGAATACGGATCAGAAAGCGCTCAAAAAGGGCGTGCAAATTTAATATAACGAAACCCGGAGGCATGGATGTCTTCGGGTTTTTTGTGTTCCCATGTAAGAAGTAAGCATAGAAGAAATAACTCACTTGTAAGCAGGGGAGGAAAATGTCAATGAAATCAAGAAAACGTCGTCAATGGCCGCTCTTGGCCGGCGCCTGCCTACTTGCCGCATGTGTGGTGATTTTAGTTGATAAATCGCCATTCGGCGCACCATTCTCTTGGAAAGACAATACGCCTGCTGTTGTAGTAGCAACACCGCTGCCAACGCCACCACCGCGAGAGGCTGTGGACTTCCGCATGCTTGACTTTGATCGCGGCTGGGTGAAATATGCAGATGGAATCGCGAGAACAGAGGATGGTGGGGCGCAGTGGCGAGAAACGTCAGGAACAGACATCATCGCCGAGGAAGCCGGTGGCGCTTTGCTAACAGGCGGACCGTTAACGGAACTGCTTAGCCTAGAAGCAAGTTCAGGCTCGGCCGGTCAGGACAGCCCAAAGCCGCTTACGGTCACAGTGGGCAATGCCTCTTTACAAGTGAAGCAATCGCAGTTCCTGACACCTCGCATCGGATGGGTGCTTCTCGCCAGTACGAAGGATAGTAAGAACCCACTGCTCATCACGGCGGATGGTGGACAGACCTGGGTGGACGGTATGACGGCAGAGGTCAAAGAGGCCATTCAGAAAGAGAAAAATCATTTGCAGCAATTGAAGATGGAATCGGCGCTCTACGGAACCAAGGATGATGCCAAAGCGGTCATCGGTTCGAAATGGAAGCTCGTTCCGGATAGCGCAGCTCCAGGGGATGTGGTGCTGGTGCGTCATAATGAACCTGGGAGTATCACTTGGTTAAATAAAACGTATACCCTTCAGCCTTTTGGAACGGGATATTTTACATATTTGCCGATTACGATGAGTGCAAAGCCGGGGAAATATCCGATCGGTGATCAGACACTAACCATTCAACCGAAGAAGTTCGAAACGCAGTATCTGAAGGTAACGGCTCAGATGGAAAGCATGAAGCAGGACACGGGGCGCATTGCAGCCGACCAGAAGAAGATCGACCTAACGCGAAGTAAATCCGAGCCGGAGTTTCTGTTCAGCGGGCCGTTCGTGCAGCCCGTCGAGGGGATTTTGACGACACCGTATGGGTACACCCGTTATGTGAACGGGAAATACGACAGCTCTCATCTAGCCATTGATCTGGCCGCGAAGGAAGGCACCCCGATCAAAGCTACGAACGACGGGGTAGTCGCGCTGGCGGAAACCCTGTATTTGACTGGCAATGCCATCTATATCGATCATGGGATGGGGCTTTTCTCGCAGTATGCCCATCTCTCGGAGCTGCGCGTGAAAACGGGTGATCGGGTCAAACAGGGCGATATCATTGGGCTTGTCGGCACGACCGGTTTCTCTACCGGGCCGCATTTGCACTTTACCTTTTGGGCGCACAATGTGCAGGTCAATCCGAACTTATTTTTTAATACGACACCGTTTCGCTGGGTTCAGCCGAAGGGGTAAATAGAAATAGGACACCGACTCTTAATATTAATAGAGAGTGTGGTGTCTTTTTTTGAAAGCTTAATCCAGCCCGTTGACAAGCTGCCTGATTAAGTTTATTTGTTGTGTTTACAAAATAGTTTATCCCTTACATATTTTATAATCAAATAGCCGCCCTTAATCGTTGTTATGACGCATTGCAGCTTTTTAATTGTTCAACTATTGTTAATTAAATGTGGAGTAGAAAATGATGAAACCGATCGTTTTATTAAGGGGGAACACATGAATACTACAAGAATGGACAGAGGCAAGCGTAACGCCAAACAACCTCAATTTCAGGCAGCTATGGCTAAAATGAGAAGGGACGCTGAAGAAGCGCTCTCTATCAGCTATAACATTACCGCGAATGAATGCGGTGACTGGGGTCATTACTACCATTGTCATCACGATGGAACGAGGCTTCAATTCGACTGGAAACTACCAAAGCAGCATCGTTGTCCTATTTGTGGGACAGTCTGGACAGGGGAACCATTTGATGCTGCATGGCAATCACATGTGCATGTACAGATCGGTCATGGTATCTATAGCCTTGGAATAATGTACGGAATAGACCCGCAAATAAGGTATGCCGAGAAAGCCAAATCGTTTTTGCTTGCTTATGCCGACCATTATTGTGGATACAAGCCACATGGTGACATCCCCTATAACGGACCAGGGAAGCTTTTCGCACAGACATTAGATGAGTCGCATTGGATTCTTGATCTAGTCGTCGGGTACGGCCTGCTGAGAGTGGTAATGGATCCTGAAGAAGATGAGCGTATTCGGGAAGGGCTGCTTCGGCCATGCGCGAACTTTCTAATCACCCACAAAGAGCAGCAAATCCACAATCATGCCTCTCTGATAACATCGGCTATTTGTTCGTTGGGGGTGATGCTGCAAGATGAGGATTTGCTGCGAAGCGGACTGGATGGCGAGTATGGGCTTATAGATCAAATCAATCGCGGCGCGCTGGGCGACGGTCTCTGGTATGAAGGGAATTTCAATTATCACTTCTATGCTTTTGAGTCGATATTGACGTACTGCTTCCTTGCTGAGGGTACGCAGTGGGATTTACGAAACCATCCAACATTAGTGAAAATGTTCGACTTCCCGCTCGCTTTCATTTTACCGAATGGCTCATTTCCGATGATGAACGATGCCTCTTCGCAGGGCACTATTAAGAGCTACGCGCGTTTTTATGAAATTGCACTAGATTGGCAAGATAAGCCCGAGTACCGAGCCTTACTGAAGACAGCCTACGGAATGACAGAAGCCGCATCCGTGCAAGTAATCGACTTTGAGCCGGGACTGCGAGATTCGGTCTATGCGATTTTGTATGGTCAAGATTTGACGGAACCGTCATCCTTTTTTGATTTTGTATCCATGCTTAGACAAAGCAGCTCTGCACCAGACAGCGGTCTGACGAAGCTGGTAAGAAAAGACGGCTTGCATGCGGTTGTCAAACACAGCAAGTTCGGCGGGGAACACGATCACATGGACCGTTTGGGCATATCGCTGGCTTACGGGAGTATTCCGCTCATGATCGACCCAGGTACGGTCGCTTACGGGGTTCCGGCTCACTATGCCTGGTTTAAGCATACGTATTCTCATAATACGGTGTGCATCGACGGTAAAGACCAGCCCCCGCAAGACGCGCGCATCATCCGATTTGAGGAGACAGCATGGGGAGTATGGGTGGAAACGGCTGTTGATTGGAAAGAGGACAGCTACACGATGAAAGACAAGATCATCCTCCCGCTAGAAATGTGCCCATGGGACGAAGAAGCCTACAGAGGTGCAGAGATTCGGCGTATCAACGTACTTACGGAACAGTATTTGCTCGATATTGTGAGGGTGACCGTACCTTCCGAACGTGAACTGGAACTGTTAGGTCACATCAGCGGGGAGATGCTTCATAACGATTCGCATTACTGGCAGCCGACTGATGAGCGTTTTAGCATACTCTCGCAAGATTTGTTCAAGGATAAGCAACACACAGTGATGCAATCGCCGCAATCATTTCGCTACAAGATGCGAAAGGGGGAACTTGAGCATTGGTGCTGGTGTTCACACCAAGTAGACCTATATACGGCCCGGACACCGGACAATCCGCCCCATCAACAGCGTCAATCCGTTATCCAAAAAGTGCGTACCGAGGGAACGGCTTTATTCGTACAAGCATTTATGTACAAGCAGGAAACGGTTGGCTCACGAGTTGCTTTAATAGAAGAAACAAGAGCGCTGGAGGTCATCGTGGACCAAAGTATTCAACATACCGACCCTGACCAGTCTGGTGCTAACCTTCATATTAAATTGGAATTTAACGGGAAAATTGATACGTATTTGCTCAGATGGTTACAATCTGGGGCCATATTGGATAAAGCTGGGGAAGAAATTCCCTGATAGTTGAATTCCCTCACCTTCAAAATCGTTTTCCCCCCTATTTTATTCATGAGAAACTGTATACGTTATTTGTGAGAAGCGGTTATTTGACCGCTATCCTACTCATGAATGGGGGAAAATGAATGAAACGCATGATCACGTCAGGTTTTCGCATGTTTCTCATCGCCTTATTGTTGTTTGGATTCACTTCATCATTATTTGCAGGACGGGTAGCGGCTGCTGACGAATACGACGTGTTGAGGCTCAAATGGAAGTCATATCTGCTCGGAGGTGACTATATTGCTTCCGATCCCGATATTTCCGTTATCTTGCAAACCCTTACATCGACTGCACAAGGATACTGGGACACAATGGACAAATCGGCTTCTCGCACTTATTTATGGAGTGACTTGAGCGATAGCATCGCTGGAACGGATTTGAATAAATCGAGTTTTATGGCAATTACTTATTCCCGTTTAGACGCCATGGCCAAAGCTTACTCGATGAACGGATCTTCCCTTTATCAGGAGACCACTCTTTTATCGGACATTATCGGCGGTCTCGACTGGATGTATGCCAATACATACAATGAGAACAAAACAAAATACGGGAACTGGTTTGATTGGGAAATCAATGTTCCCCTCACGCTTAATAATAGTACGATTCTGCTGTACGATAGCTTAACCTCCACGCAAAAAAACAATTACATGAACGCGATCAATAAATTCGCTCCTTCTGCGACGATAACGAACGGTACTACAGCAACAGGCGCGAACCGAGTGTGGAAAGCAACTGCCGTAGGCATTCGTGGCATCATCGTCAAAGATAGTGCAAGTATCGCTTCATCTCGCGACGCTTTGACCAACGTATTTGCAAATGTAACAAGCGGTGACGGATTCTACGATGACGGCTCGTTCATTCAACATACTTCCCATCCGTACACGGGAGGGTACGGCAAATCGCTGCTGCAGACGATTGTGCCTTTTGTTTATCTACTTAGCGGCTCATCTTGGGCTATCACAACACCAGACTCCCAAAACTTGTATAAATGGGTCTATGATTCCTTTGAGCCGCTCATGTATAAAGGGGCAATGATGGATATGTCCCGCAGCAGGGAGGCATCCCGGCGTACAGCACAGGATCATATGGTTGGCATGGAAGTCATGAAACCGATCATTCAGCTTGCTCAGTTTGCCCCGCTTTCTGATGCGAATAAACTTAAAAGTATGGTTAAGTACTGGATCCAATCGGATACTTATTATAACTTCTTTGCCAACGCTTCTATCTACCATGTAACACTTGCCAAACAGATCGTTAATGATTCGAGCGTTACAGCTCGGGGCGAACTTGTCATGAATAAACCCTTCCCCAGCATGGATCGCGCTGTTCATCTGCGTCCTGGGTTCGGTTTCGCGCTTAGTATGTCGTCAAGCCGAATTTACAATTACGAGTCGATCAATAATGAAAATCTCAAAGGCTGGTACACAAGCGACGGTATGACTTATCTCTACAATAATGATTTGGGTCATTATAGTGATGAATATTGGGCGCTAGTCAATAAATATCGTCTACCGGGTACAACGGTCGATACACAAACCAGAGCAAATTCATCCGGACAAAGCTACAAGAGCAGCAAAAATTGGGTCGGAGGCACACAAGTGGCTAATAAGTATGGTGTTGCCGGCATGGAGTTGGATGCTTGGAGCAGCACGTTGAACGGCAAAAAGTCGTGGTTTATGTTTGACGATGAGATTGTCGCATTAGGTGCCGGTATTACGAGTACTGACAACAGGATGATTGAAACAACCATTGAGAATCGAAAAATAAATACAGCAGGCGACAATATGCTGACGGTCAACGGCGTGGCGAAACCTGCATTCTCCGGTTGGTCCGAAACGCTGAACGGCGTAAACTGGCTGCATATGGCCGGTAACGTGCCTGAATCCGATATCGGTTATTATTTCCCGACAGCATCAACGATCAAGGGGTTGCGCGAAGCGAGAACGGGCGCATGGAGCGATGTGAATATGTATGCCAAAACGATTGATTCCACCGTATTGACCAGGAATTTTCTGACTCTGTGGCAGGAACATGGGACGAATCCATCGAATGCGAGCTATGCGTACGTCATGCTCCCAAACAAAACAAGCGCCCAAGTCAGCGGCTATGCGGCGAATCCCGGCATCGCGATTCTGGAGAATTCTCCAGACGCGCAAGCGGTCAAAGATACGACAAGCCAAGCAGTTGGCGCCAACTTCTGGACGGACACGCTTAAGACGATTCAAGTTAACGGGTCACCGTTCTTGACAAGCAATAAGAAGGCTTCTGTAATGACGCTTGAAACGGCGAGCGATATCGAGGTTGGCGTTTCCGATCCGACACAAGCCAATACAGATACGATTCAACTGGAAATCAATCGAAGCGCCTCTGGCGAATTGATAGCTGATTCTGGTGTTACGGTGACACAGCTTAGCCCGACGATTAAGCTGACCGTCAATACAAATGGTTCCAAGGGAAGAACCTTTAAAGTCAAATTCAGTCTGGGAGCCGTCACTCAAACGCTCCTCTCACCAAATGCTGACGCTTATGTTAGGGATGGAAGCTATGCAGACACGAATTATGGAACAGTGCAGTCTTTGGTAACGAAGAAAAGTACTGCCGGCTATAACAGATACAGCTATCTTCGTTTTGATCTGTCATCTGTTTCAGGGGCGGTGAGCAGCGCCAAAATAAGGCTGATCCCCGTTGGAGTCGGCTCCGCGAGTACGACAAATCAGGCTGAGCTTGTCAGCGACGACACATGGATCGAGTCGTCTATCACATGGAACAACAAGCCGATTGGCAGCACATTGATTCGTTCGTGGTCTTCCATGGTTGTCGACACACCGGTCGACATCGATGTGACGGCACAGGTTCAAAGCGCCCTCGCTGGCTCTAAAATGATTTCCATTCGGGTAAATTCACCTACGGATGTTGGCAGTACTGGCGATATAACCTATGGTGCTCGGGAGAATGCAACAGAAACCAAACGTCCTGTTCTCGTCATTACACAATAGTTGAAATACACCACCGAACAAGTTGCTTTCCCTCGCTCTCACCTGGCGAAATGTACGATATGATAGACGCAGCAGACAAGTTAAATAGAGGGGATGAATGAAACGATGAACAAAGCAATAAAAAAACCGTTAACTGTTTTAGCAGGGATTACGTTAGCCATCAGCATCGCAGGATGCGGTACTGCGGATAGCGGCCAATCGGCCTCAAGATCAACTCCTTCCGGGAGCGCTGCGCCGCAAGCCAAGAAAGAAAAGACAAAGCTGACTTACTGGACCTTCCAACGACATGACGCCGATTACATCAAGCAGAAAATCCAGGCGTTCAACGAGACGAATAAGGACAACATTGAAGTGGAAATGACGATGATGGCGGAGAATTATCCGCAATCGCTGGATCTGGCCTTTACAAGCGATCAGGCTCCTGATGTATTCGCAACGCCGGGTAAACAGATAGAGCTCTATGCCAAAGGTTACTTTGAACCGTTTAACAAATACCTAACAGACGATATGAAGAAAAAATTCGGAAGCTACGTGTTCGAGGGCAACAACCAATTCGATAACAACATCATTTCACTTCCTAACGTAGGCACCACGATTCGACTCATTTATAACGTCGATATGTTTGACAAAGCGGGCCTCAAGCCACCAAAGTCGCTCGATGAAATGGTTGTCGCAGCAAAGAAAATTACTGAAGTGGGCAAGGCTGACGGTATTTATGGCTGGTCGCTTCCTTATAAGAGCCCGGCAAGCGCTTTGGACCGTTCTGTAGCGAAAATGGCTGAAATGAACGGATTCCACAGAACTGGATTTGACTTCAAAGCAGGTAAATATGATTTCGCAGGCTGGAAGCCTATTATCGAATCGTTACGTCAAATGAAAGCAAATGGCAGTGTCCTGCCGGGTTCCGAGGCGCTGGACATGGATCCGATGCGCGCGCAGTTTGCGGAAGGCAAGATTGGGATGTATATCTCTTACTCGGTTGAACCGGGAGTATATAAAAATCAGTTCCCGCCCAAAATTCGCTGGGACGCCGCTTTAGTGCCAACGATTGACGGTGGGGAGCCTAAAGGCGCGATTGATCCTGGTGCAGGTACTTGGCTGTCCCTGAGCAGTAAGTCAAAGCACAAAGAAGAGGCATGGAAGTTCATTTCCTACATGTATCAGGATGAGATTCTTCGCGGGTACCACGAGCAAGGTTTTGGTTTAACGGTGCTTCCTCATGTATTGCAAGGAGCCAAAGAGCCTAGCATTCCAGGCATCAAAAATTTCCTTTTGACTAAAAATGATGCTGCTTGGCCTGTAGCACCGCAAGGCGTTACACCTGAAGGGAAAACATGGCACGAAGAGTTTACGAAGTACATTTTGAGTGGCGGCGATTTGGATAAGACGATCAAAGACGTAACAGCTCGTTATAATGCCGCTTTAGATAAAGCGGTGAGCAGCGGCAGCGTGAAAGTGAAGGCTGATCCGAATTTTGATCCAAAGGCGCTGCAGAAAAAATAAGGCTTGAATAAATACGCTTCTGGAGGCTGCCATGATTCGAAAATGGAAGAACCACGCGGAAGCCTATCTGTTCGTCTCTCCGAGTGTAATCTTAACGATTACACTCGGTATTTATCCGATCTTATGGGCTTTGCGCTACATGTTTTATGATTATAAAGGCTACGGTGTTGCGAAGTTCGTAGGTTTTTATAACTTCAAGCGGATTTTTCGTGACGACGTTCTATGGGATGCAATTTGGAATACGTTCACTTTTGCCGCCGGCAAAATGATCATTACGATACCCGTCGCTTTGATATTGGCCGTCATCTTGAACGGTAAGCTTAAGGGGCGCAACTTGCTGCGTGGCATTTACTTCATGCCCACCATTTTTAGCACAGCAGTGATGGCGGTTGTATTTTATATTATCTTCAACACCTACAACGGTTTATTAAATCAAATATTGAAAATGATTGGGTTACCGACTGTGGAGTGGTTGGGCACGGAGTACGCTTTACTAACCTGCATCCTGATTGCAGCGTGGGGCGGTATCGGTAACTATATGTTATTATTTTTGGCTGGACTGCAAGGCATACCCAAGGATGTTTACGAAAGTGCTGAGATGGATGGAGCTGGGGGTATAAGGCGTTTCTGGTCGATCACCATTCCGATGCTGGGTCCCGTACTGAATATCATCATGATGCTCGCTATTATGAGTGCGCTCGACAGCTATGAGGCGATCATGGTATTGACCGGCGGAGGACCGGCGGGGACTACGGAAGTCATGCACTTATATTTGTACAAATTATTATTCCCTGTTTCTACAGGTGAAACGATGTCTCAAGATATCGGTTACGGAGCGGCGGTGGCCATGTTCCTGGCTTTGATTGTAGGCGTCATAACAGGAATCTACTTATACTTATCAAGAAAACTTAATGATGTTCATTCCTGAGGAATGCGAAAGGAGGGTAATTTATGCCGCGCATATCGGGCAGAATCATCACATGGATATTTCTACTTGCGGTTGCTGCGCTTCTGCTGCTTCCCATTGTGCTCGCCATGCTCGGTTCCTTTAAGACGAATCAGGAGCTAAATGCTGGCACGTCCATACTGCCAAGTATTTGGCAGTTTGAGAACTACATGTACACATGGAAAGAAGCCAAATTCTCCAGATACGTGTGGAACAGCTTGATTTATAGCATTAGTGCGACGATTACGACAATCATCGTTTGTGCCTTGGCCTCCTACGCCGTCGCTCGTAAAGACTTTCCCGGCAAAAAGCTGCTTCTGGGGGTATATTCCGCCATGATGTTTATTCACATGGGCGTAATTACCTTAAAGCCTGCTTATCAAATCATGGTCATGCTCGGTTTGCATAAATCAATTTTTGGATTAATTATTATGATGACCGGAGCGGGTGGAACAACCTTCTTTATTCTATATGCGTTTATTAAAGGGATATCCAAAGATTTGGACGAGGCAGCCATGATCGATGGCGCTGGATCATTCTATATCTTTTCACGAATCATTTTACCGCTTTGCACGCCAGCGATAGGTGTCGTTGCTCTATTCGCGTTCAGGGGAGCGTGGAACAATTACATCATGCCCCTCGTCTTCACTATGTCGCAGCCGAATCTGCAGCCCATTACGGTCGGTCTGGCTAACATTCGCTATGGCTATGGAGGGGCTGTGCAAAGTCACCTCATGCTAACGGGAGCTTGCATTTCCATGGTTCCAATGCTGCTGATCTACTTGCTTGCGAACAAGTCCTTCGTGCAGATGAATGTCGGAGCACTAAAGGGTTGAGGGGTGAGTCTTTGACGTGTTAAGATCAGGGGTATGAACCTAAAGTGAGGCTGGGGATTGACGTGGACTTGATGTACAGATTGTCCTTTCGCCAGAGGATTTGGATGGCGTTCATACTTGTTGTATCCTTGGCGATCTTAGCTACAGGGTTGCTTGCTTATCGGATCGCCGCAGGTGTAGCTGAACAAAATGCATACCGTCTTAGTCAGGATACACTTAACAAGACTTCGCAAGCATTGGATGAAAAGCTGAACAAAATCAAGACGTCCATTTTCTCTATGATGATGAACACGGATTACAGAAGAGCTGTCGGACTGGAACCCACTTCGGATTTTCAAAATTATTATACGCACCTATCCGCTTTGCAATCGGTGTTCATTCAGCTGAAATTGATTGAACCTTTAATTAATTCCATTCTCATTGCAACGCCAGATGGCCAATACTATGAAACTTCGAAAATCGGACTTCCGCGGCAATCCTTTTATTCTACGACACTTTATACCAAGGCCAAATCTGCATCAGACAGGCATCTTGAGTTCTGGATAGCGGGACATGTAGATCTGTTCTATAACGAGAAAAATGATATGGTCTCCTTTTTGACGGAAGGGGCTATGAATGAAGCTTCAAGTGGCAAGTATGTGCTTGCGAATGTGAAAGTAGAGGAACTTAAAAAATACATTAACCAATATTTAGACTGGAACGAAGGGCGTTTCATGCTGCTTTCCCGCGAGGGAGAGATGATTTTCCCTTCGGACATCGGTCTATTTCCAGATTTCAACCAGAATAGTGCTGTTCAGCATGCCCTGCAAAACGATGAAGGCTACTTCGATTATCAGGCCGATGGAAAAGACTATTTCGTCAACTATAGGAGGCTGGGGTCGGCCAAAGAATGGGTCATGTTCAGTGTACTCCCCAAATCGAGTCTGTTGCAGCAGATGGGTAATATCAAGTGGGCAATGATTGCGATTATTCTCATCTGTCTCCTGGTCTCCATCCTGTTTGCGCGACTGTTAACCCGATTGCTGCTTCTGCCGCTGAATCGTCTCCAAACCGTAATGAAAAAAGTGGAGCTTAACCAATTGAATGTCCGATTCGAAAGCGTATTTCAAGATGAAATCACGCAGGTGGGGTATCGCTTTAACCGAATGTTAGATGAAATCAACCGTTTATTCCATGAGGTCAAGGAGGCGGAAACGGAGAAGCGGAAGGCAGAACTGAAAGCGATGCAAGCGCAGATCGATCCGCATTTTCTGTACAATACCTTGAACACGATTTATTGGAAAAGTCAGCTTCAAGAGCATGAACATGTGCAAAATATGGTGCTTTCACTCTCTCGTTTGTTTCAACTCGGCCTGAATAAAGGTCGTGAACTCACTACCCTTGAGAACGAAATTGTCCATGTGACGCAGTATTTGAACATTCAAAAGCAATGCTACACATCCTTGTTTGACTTTCAGGTTGATGTGCAGAGGGATGTGGATATCAAACAACATATTTTGAAAATTTTGCTGCAACCGCTTGTAGAGAACTCGATCCTGCACGGATTTAAAAATAAACAAAAAGGTGGATTCATTCACATACGTATCGTACAGAATGGGAAGCTGCTTGTTCTGGAGGTCGAGGATAATGGGGAAGGATTCTCCACCATAGAGGAACCCGGGAAGGAACTGAATGGATACGCGCTGTACAATGTTCAGAAGCGTCTAAATCTCGAGTATGGCAATGATGCCGAATTGCATCTAGCAAGCGAACCTGGTTTATTTACCAAAGCGACCATAACGATTCCATCTTATCCATGAAGAAAAGGGTGGGAAGAGTATGAAGAATAACGACTGGAAAATGTGTGTTATCGACGACATTGTGGCTGTGATTGAGGGGATTTCCAAGAGTGTGCGGTGGAGTGAGCATGGCATTCATGTGGTCGGTACAGCGACGAACGGTGAAGATGGGCTTCGATTGATCGAAGAGATGTCGCCAGATATCATCATTACCGATATTCGAATGCCAAGAATTGACGGCATGGCCTTAACGGAGCGAGTCAAGGCGAAATATCCAAGCTGCAAAATCATCTTCATAACGGGATTCACAGATTTTGAATACGCCCAGCAGGCACTTAAACTGGGGGCATTCGATTTTATAGCAAAACCGTTCTCGCTGGCTGAGATCGTGGAGGCTGTTCTTAAGGCGAAGCTAGTACTCGAAGAAGAGCGAAGTGAAGCTCGTAAACGCTGGCAGCTGGAGCAGAGGGTTAAGACAAGCATACCGATGTTGCAGCAAGAGTTTTTGCAACTGCTGCTGCACCATCGCGGTGAGGAAGAGAATATACTTAAGCGCTGGGAGTTTCTGGAAATACCGCTTGCCAAAGAGAACTTGACTGTCATGGTCCTGGAAATTGATAACTTTGAGGAGCAATGCCTTCACATTCCGGTTCAAGAAGCGGAATTACTGCGATTTGCTTTGCAAAATATCGTTGAAGAAACAGTATCTGCCTATACGTCTTGTATCGTTTTCAGAGAGACGATGGAGCGGTTTGTCGCTGTATTTAATGAAAAAGAGGGAAATAGCAGCATGGTGATCGCGGAAAAATGCTGCCAGCACATTGCGATGTATACGCGATTTACGGTATCCATCGGTCTCGGCTTAGCTATTCCGCGCATCAACGAGCTCGCTAGTTCGTACGATCAAGCTGTTGCCGCTTTATCGTACCATTTTTACACCGGAGGCAATGGTGTGTTTGGTTATCAGGAAGTGACAACGACTGATATCAGACGTATTTATTACTCCGTTGATATGGAGAAAGAGCTTCAATATAGCATACGCAGCAGCAATTCGGAGAAAGCTGCCGCGATCATAACGCATATTTTCGCTGAATTTATGAGTACGGAAGAAATGCCCGAACCTGAATATGTCATTAGTATGTATTATGAGCTCGCCTACATGATGATCCGTGTTTTGTTGGAAATCGTTTCACAAGAAGATGCAATAAGTATTCTACAGAGTGTTCGTGACCGGAGTATGCTGGGGTCAGTCTCTATGGGTAAATTGAAAGGGAAGCTGCAGCAGCTATGTCAGCTGTGCTGCGAGTTGATTGAACGGTCGCGGGCCAGTGAAGCCTCATCCATCATCGAGGAGTCTGTACACTATATCCGCAGCCATCTTCATGAGGATCTATCGGTGCAAAGCAGCGCGAGGCTTGTTCATCTCAGCGGAAGCTATTTTGCCAACCTGTTCAAAAAAACGATAGGTATGCCCTTTATGCAGTTTGTCACGCAAGAGCGGATGGAACTGGCGAAAAACAGGCTGCTTGCCGGTCATCAAGTTCAGGAAATCGCCTATGCAACTGGTTATGGGGATAGGCGTTATTTCAGCGAGGTGTTCAAGAAGCATATCGGCATGACACCTTCAGAATTTAGGACGAAGTATATGTCTGGGGATTCGATATGATAAATTTCAAATAACACAACCTAATATGTCCCCACCTCTACAAGTGGGAATAATTAACTTCGGACAAAGGAGGGCAGTAGCCCTCCTTTGTCCGTTTTATGTGTTTGAAGAGATACGCTGATATGTATCGATATCACAGATGACGAACAGCCGCGCATCTCCAGGAATGAGCTGATCCAGCTTGCGGTTGATGTTCAATTGATCGCCGTCGGAGATTAGTGTCGCACCTTCTTGGAGCAGCTGCTCGAAAGCGTCACGGTAGGTGCTCCACGATTTTCTTTTGCCAAGAACATGAAGATTATCACCCGATTGTCTGGTTAAAAGCTGTGAAACAATACGGGAAGAGCCTGGTGAAAAGGCAGAGCGAACGGCAAGCTGTGAGATCGTCTCGGATCCAAGAATGAACTCGTTCACGTTGACGTGCAGGAAGTTTTGCATGTTTTCGCTGTTTTTGATTTCCACAATGGAGTGCACGTTGCGGTAATTCCGCTCAATGGTCGTGGCAACGAGCAGTGTTTTGCCGTCGACAAAGGAGGGATCGCGAAGCATCGCTTGATCTTCCGTTGTTTCATTGGCAAAGATGAACACAGAACGCGCTTTTTTCATATTAGCTTTTTCCAACGTTTCAACGAGGGTAGGACTTCCTTGGATATAATGAACGCGGTCATGAACGATAGGTGTTTTCTCCAGTGTATCAATGAGGACGATCTCCGTTTCCGAGTCCGTGTTCAGAATTTCTTGAATCGCCAACTCGGCGTTTTTGCTCCAGTCTACGATCACAAAATGCTGTTCGCCTTGATATCTCAATTTGCCCTCTTCCTTTCGCTGTCTGTATACGAATAATGAGTCGATAACTTTACCGATGGTGACGGAGATTAGACCTATTCCGAAGATGTAGAGAAACATGCCGAGGAATTTGCCGGCCACGGTTTTCGGAAAATAATCCCCATAGCCGGTTGTCGTAACGGTCGTCATGACCCACCATAAGCCATTGAAGAGGCTGCCAAATGTTTCTTTTTCCAATAGGTAAGCACTCACGGAAGATAGGATGATAAACGTGATGGCTACGACGAAAATAAACTTGTTATTCATCCGCAGAAGTTTGAGAAAGAACTTACTGAAATAGTACATGTAGCGCCCTTTCTTGAGTCTAAATGGTAAAATAATTGATTTAAATTGATTGTAACATACTTCCATTTATAGTGAGAAAAGTAGCTATTTAGTACTGGTGCATGCTACAATAAAGAACAAATGTTCTAGGACGGAGAAAAATAGAGATGACCCCTAACGTCAACATTTCCGTGCGCTCCCTTGTGGAATATATGTATCGCAGCGGCAGTATTGAGTCAGGTTTTAGGACGAGCCGTGCGCTGACGGAAGGGACCAAGGCGCATCAAAAACTACAGAAGCAATACGGCGAGTCGGACCAGCATGAGGTTTATGTTTCGGCTGAGATCTCCTATGAGGATCTTTTATTTGTCATTGATGGGCGCTGTGACGGGCTTCTGATGGATGCGGATGGCGAGATGGTTACCGTGGACGAAATCAAATCAACCTCCTCCGATATTGGGCAGATCGAGGAGGATTCCTATCCGGTTCACTGGGCACAAGCGAAATGCTATGCCTATATGGTGGCCAAGGATCGAGGGCTAAGCCGTATGCGAATTCAACTCACGTATGTGCAGGTTGATACGGAAGAGACTCGGCGATTTGTTGTGGAAGTGTCATCGGACGAGCTTGAGCAGTTCATGTTTGACGTAGTGGAGCGGTATTATCCATATGCACAGGCGAGAAATGCGCATGAACAGCGCAGGAATCAGAGCATCAAGGAGCTGTCTTTTCCGTTCCCGAATTATCGTGAAGGACAGCGTAAGCTGGCCGGTGCGGTGTACAAAACGATAAACGAAGGGCGCAAGCTGTTCGCCAAGGCACCAACAGGTATCGGTAAGACCATGTCGACCCTATTTCCATCGGTCAAAGCGATTGGTGAGGGACTGCTGCAGCGGATCTTTTATTTGACGGCGAGAACAACTACCCGTACCGCAGCGGAAGAAGCTTATTCGCTTCTGCAGGCTGGGGGACTTCAATTGCAAGTAGTCACGATTACGGCGAAGGAGAAAGTGTGTTTTAAGGAGGAAGTGCGGTGCTCGAAGGAGCATTGTGAGTTCGCCGACGGCTATTATGACCGGATTAATGAAGCCGTACTCGATCTCTTGAAACAAGAGACCATTATGACGCGTTCAGTTATAGAATCGTATGCGCGCAAGCATCGGGTGTGTCCTTTTGAATTTTCACTCGATGTCGCCTATGCAGCAGATGCTGTCATTTGTGATTATAATTATATTTTCGACCCTCGTGTGAATCTGAAAAGGCTCTTCGAGGAACAGAAGCGGCAAACCTCGCTCCTTGTAGATGAGGCTCATAATTTAGTGGATCGTGCGCGCGAGATGTATTCCAGCGTTTTAAATAAATCGGATTTCCTTACGCTGCAGCGCGAGTTCAAGGGCGTTCGAGCTGAGCTGCATGATGCGGCCAAGGCTATTAATCAGTACTTTATTGCGATGCGAAAGCAGATCGGGGATCGCCAGATGCAGGTGGAGCCGGAGCTGCCGGAGCTGTTAATCGGGCTGCTGGACGTGTTTATTGCAGCAGCGGAAAAAGAGTTGGCCGGGGCAGGCGCCACAACGCCCACACCCCCTACAGCCCCGCTGCTGCTGGAGGCTTACTTCGGCGCACAAAATTTTGTGCGCATTGCGAAGCTGTACGATGAACGGTATGTGACGTTCATGGCATGTGACAGAAACGAGGTCAGCGTGAAGCTATTCTGCCTCGATCCCTCCCACTTGCTTCGACAGATGGGCAAGGGGTATCGGTCGCATGTGTACTTCTCGGCGACCCTTTCGCCGCTGTCCTACTTCATGGACATACTAGGGGCTGGGGAGGACGACTATTCCGTGACGGTGCCGTCCCCTTTTTCCAAAGAGAAGCTGGATGTCTTCGTTCAGCCTCTATCAACTCGCTACCAGGATCGCGAGCGCAGTCGTGAGCCGATTGCCCGCTCGCTGTATGAACGGATGGCGAAGCGTTCGGGTAATTATTTGGTGTTTTTCCCTTCGTATGCCTATATGAGCAGCGTATATGAGGCTTTCACTGACCTCGTAGGTGAGCAGGAGGTCCTGCATTCAGAGCAACCGGAAAGGAAGCTCCGAGTTCTCGTACAACAGACGAAAATGTCGGAGGAGGAGCGGGAGAACTTTCTGGCGGAGTTTCAAGCGGGAACGGAGAAGACACTTATAGGCTTTGCTGTGATGGGCGGTATTTTCTCGGAGGGCATTGATCTAGTAGGAGACCGACTAACAGGCGTGGCTGTCGTCGGAGTCGGTTTGCCGCAGCTAGGACCGGAACGAAATCTTATCAAGACGTACATGGACAGTACCGGCAAAAACGGCTACGAGTATGCCTATGTGTTCCCAGGCATGAACAAAGTGCAGCAGGCCGGCGGGCGCTTGATCCGCTCTGAAACGGATCGCGGCGTTCTACTGTTGATCGACGACCGCTATCTGCAGCCGCTATATCAACGTCTACTGCCAGAAGAGTGGCGCGATTACACAGTGCTGCAGGCTCAGCGTCAGTAGTGTATGTCATGTTTAGCACTGTAACTTTTAAAGCGAGGCACCAAAAAAAGGCGAAGAACCCTAGAGGGATTTTCGCCTTTCGTTGCAACAGGAAGTAAATCACTGAAATTGGAAAATCAATGCCCTTCCATTGGATAATTCCAATGAAATTACAATTTCCACAGCATGAATAGAAAATCTATTGGATATTTCCAATGAAAATGAGATATCTGACATAACTATAAACTTTTACACTCATTCATGCACAAATAAACGGTGGAATTTATAGGTAGTTATTGATAAAATTAAAGTTAAAATGAAACCACGTTTCACCACGTGGAATTTATCTTGGAGGGTTATGTATGAACTTTTCATTTTATGGGATTGACCATATTCAATTAGCGGCTCCTGAAGGCCGTGAAGATGAGGCGAGAAATTTTTTCGCAAAATTACTAGGCTGGACAGAAATCCCGAAACCTGAAAACTTAAGAAAACGCGGCGGTGTTTGGTTTCAATGCGGTATTCATCAGGTTCACATCGGGGTTCAAAAGGATTTTGTTCCTGCTACAAAAGCTCATCCAGCATTTCAGGTAAGCCAATTAGACGAGTTGCAGAGATATTTGGTGAATCTTAACATACAAACCATTCCAGATGATGCAAGAGACGACGAGGGAGTAAAACGATTCTATTTGAATGACCCATTCGGCAATCGCCTTGAATTTATTGAATGGCTTTAACAAGAATACGCAGCTTTAATGCTCATATTCCTGTTTCCATTTTTGGATAGCTAAAATGAATTCATTTCGATGGTTGCCTGGAAAATGGTCTAAGGCCGTATAATTTGGGGCCTCGGATGTCATTATTTTAGAAGCAGGGACCACACGCAGAATTTCTACGACATCGTTAGTTATCCTAAAAACTATTCGGATACCAGCTTCTTTTAGGGTAATTTCTTTGCAACATGCGCATTTAGGATCGGAATAATGGCTGAGCTCTTCGCCAACTTCATTCGCTCGGTAACTCAATTCATCGATTGCTTGATTGACTTCATCTAATACGGAAATATCCAACTGCCAATACTCCTGAGCTGCTCCTGCATCAAAACGAATAGCCAATCGCTCCTTCGTGTGGTTCTTTGCGGATTTCTTTCCAAATCAAAATAGAGGCTGGGTCTTGCGTGATTCGATCTATTCGTTCATTCAGTATTCGCTCTTCCTCTTGTTGTTCTAGCTGAGTCAGTCGTTCAAACATTTGCTCAAAGTAAGGGTATCCAACCAATACGGTGTCGACGATACCGTTATCTGTTATGAATTGTGGTAGATCCTTCGCCTTCTTACGCAGCTCGCCAAATTTCTTGGAAGCCGTGGTGGAACTGACCAATTGATCGGCTGTAAAAGTAAGTTTTGTCATGGATATAGTATGATCCTCGTCGCTTTAAGTATTCAGAAGCTGATGGAGGCGAAAATAAAGAAGAAGTGCAGCACAATGTACGACACTTCCTCAACTGTTATTTACAAACCATAAGCAGGTTACCGTCCGGATCCCGAAAAGCGAACCATTGTTCATTTTGGATTTCCGTAACAAGCTCCACCTCGTTATTTTTCATAAATTCATAAGAAGCTTGAATATTCTCGGTTTGAAACATAAAAGCAGGTGTTTGATAAGTTGGAGGGCCGCCAGGCTCGTTGCCGCCCCACATGGGCATTTGATCAAGCACAAGGGAAGTTCCATCCATAGGAAGAGCGTAGAGGTGTCCGAACAAGATATCCCCGTCAGGAGCTACACCAAGTAACTTACAGTACCAATCACGTGCATTCTCAATATTCCGAACGGGAATAAAGACGTTGCTAATTCGATTCTTAATCGGACTTGACGCACGAACTTCGCTCATATCAACTCAACCTCCATTAAAGGGATATTTTCCCTTTAAGTATTTCATAAGAAATCCTGTCTGTAAATAATTTGCAGCTTTTATCCTAGAAAGAAAAAAAGTGAACTGACAATAATGTCAGCTCACTCCTATTTTCATAATGACATCCGATAAATGTTCACAACATCTTCGCGAGTCAGCTTCTTAAAGTTGCCAAAATCCCCGTAAACCATGGCTTTATCGGCCATGAGCTCAATTGTCGAGTCGTCGATGTCGTAATCGGATAGTCGGCTTGGCGCGCCAATGGAGGCGAAGAATTCACGAAGAGCCGCGATGCCTTCCTCCGCAACTTGGCGATCCGATTTGTCAATCGCATCAATATCAAAGACGTTCTGTGCGAACTGTTTGAACCGTGCCACGTTTGCATCGAGTGTGTAGGTCATCCAGTTCGGAAAGAGGATTGCTAGGCCGCCTCCGTGCGGAATATCGTGAACGGCTGAAACGGCATGCTCGAGATTATGGGTCGCCCAATCGCCGCGAACGCCCATGCTTAGGACTCCGTTAAGCGCCATTGTACCGCTATATAGAATCGTTGCACGTTCTTCCAGATCATCAAGATCTCGCAGCAAGCGGGGAGCCGTATCGATCACTGTGCGAAGGATTGTTTCACAGAAGCCATCCTGCAATGGTGTGTTAGACGTATGATGGAAGTACTGTTCAAACACGTGAGACATGATATCAACCATGCCATATACGGTCTGATTTTCAGGCAAGGAAGTCGAGTGGGCTGGATCTAGAATCGAAAATTTAGGGAATGAGAACGGACTGCCCCAACCGAGTTTCTCTTTCGTCTCCCAGTTCGTAATAACAGAACCAGAGTTCATTTCTGAGCCCGTTGCTGCGATTGTGAGGACAGTTCCCAAGGGCAGCGCACCCGTTGCAGAAGCCTTCCGTGTAACGATATCCCAGAAGTCACCCGTGTACTTCGCTCCTACAGCAATAGCTTTGGCGCAGTCGATGACGCTGCCACCGCCGACAGCAAGAATGAGATCAATGTTCTGGTTGCGGCACATTTCCACACCCCGATGAACAGTTGTTAGTCTCGGGTTAGGCTCTACACCGCTCAGTTCGAAGATATTTGCATCCAAGCCTTTCAGCAGATGAACAACGTTCGTATAAATGCCATTCTGCTTAATGCTCCCGCCGCCATAGACGAGCAGCACGTTCTTGCCATATTTAGGTACCTCAGCTGTTAATTTCTCCAGTTGTCCCTGACCGAAATGCAGTGTGGTTGGATTATGAAATGTAAAATTATTCATCGAATTACCTCCTCAGTGAGTCTGTCTGTAGGTAGAATGTTCTTACCCTTTCATTGTATAGAAGAAACAGTGAAAAACAAAATTTGGCCTCTGCTAAGGAATGACGACAGCCCCGGCCTTGGTTTCCTGGCGCGTGAAAGGCCGATCTCCCAACCAGTAGATAGTCCCATCCTGCGTAACAAAATGATGAAAAAAGTAAGCTCTTCCTTCAATCGGGAAATGATAATAAGATGAGTAATAGACGGCGCTCAGCAAGAAAAGTTGTATATTAATTGAACGAGGCAGGACTTCCCATTATTTCCATATAATTTAAATGTGAACAAACCCATATCAGGGAAGTGATGCAGCGTGCTTGTGACTAGAATTATCAATTCTGAGAAAAGCTGCGCGCGCTTGAGTTCGGTACTGACGAGGATAAGTTCCATATTACCATGAGCTTCGGAGCAACGGTTCGTGACAAGGAGCAAAAGGTGACAGAGCTAGTGGCTGCAGCAGATGCGCTTTTGTATGAAGCGAAGGAGCAAGGTAGAGACCGCTTAGTGTGGGGATCTTATTCACTTCCCTAGGCAAGAGATGGTATGATCGGTCTGTATCAACTATTACTAATTAGGAGGGAAGCAGCATGGCAACGTTAACTCCATACATTTACAGCAGTGATGCAAGAAAACAAGCTGACTTTTACGTGAGGGCACTAGGCGGGGAATTGGTTAGCCTGCGTACTTTCGCGGATATGCCGGATGCGGATGAATCAATTAAAAATCGCGTTATGCATCTAGAGCTGCAGGCCCTTGGCCTTCGCTTTTTCATGGCTGATTCAGGTAAAGATACGGTGGATAGAGGCCAAGGACTGGATTTGACGCTGGAATTTAAGAGCGAAGAAGAAGCGCGCCATATATTTGATGGACTATCCGAGGGTGGCGTTGTGAAAATGCCTTTCGAACGCATGTTCTGGGGGACGATGTTCGGTCGTCTGGAGGATCCTTTCGGTGTGATCTGGCAGATAGCAACTGAATCGTAATCATCTTATGAAAACTATGCCAAATAGGCAGGGATATACCGTTGGACAAACGGCGAAAATATGCCAGACCTCGATCCAGACCCTCCATTTCTATGACAAAATTGGGCTTGTAAAGCCGCATCGTGTGGATGGGCAGAATGGTTATCGGTACTACGCCAGTCAAGATATTCTAGCGATTAAAATCGTTCAGGATCTGCAGGGTATGCAGTTCACATTAGAGCAGATCGGTCAGATTCTCAAAAGCAAAAACATAGACGGTATCCCAGAACTGATGCGTGGGAAAAAGGCGGAAGCGGAAGAAACGATCCGCACACTGGAGACTGTCGTCGGCACGATTGACCAAAGGCTGCGGCATTTGGACGCCCAGCGGCAGCTTCGCAACGAATTCGAGCATACGCAAGTCGTGGTAGAATTGAAGACATATCCGGATCGCTTCGTCGCTTTCGAACGCAAACGTGACGAGTGCGGAATGGAGGCTTCAGTTATGCGTTTCATGGCGCTGATGGACCGGATCAAAGAGAACGGATTGACGATGGATGGACACATTATGACCATCTACCATGAAGATCTACTGACGTTTGACAGGGGAGACTCCGATATTGAGATCTGTGTGCCTCTGCTGCCAAGTAAGCCCGAACCTGCCTTTACCCGGTGGCTGCCAGGCGGGGATTACATATCCGCGGTATACGCTGGTTTTCCTAATGAAGATACGTGCAAATCGCTGTTCCAGCGTTTAAGGGATTGGATGAGCTTGAACGGCTATGTAGAAAATGGTCCTGTGCTGGAGCGGTATTTGATTGATTTTACCCATATGATGAATACAGATGACTTTATTGTTGATCTTCAAATTCCTGTGAAAAGCGTATTGACCCTATAGCTGCTATAGGGTTTATTGTTATTTTCATAAGAAGAAGCCAGCCAGTCAATCTGGCGAAAACCATTTGGGAGGATGCAGCATGGAAGTCATATTGGGAGCGGGTCCGCTGGGCAGGGCCGTCATGAAAGAGCTTTTGAGAAGAGGGAAGAAAGTCAGAATGGTTAACTCCTCGGGCAAGGCAAATGTGCCTGATGGTGTTGAGGTAATGCAAGCAGATCTGATGAGTGAAAGCGGTGCTCTAACTGCGTTAAAAGGGGCAAAGAACGTATTTCAATGCGCTCAGCCGCCTTATCATAAGTGGGATGGGTTGTTTCAGAAACTGATGAGCAATATTACGAAAGCAGCTGCCCATCATAAGGCGAACCTAATCATGGGGGATAACCTCTATATGTACGGTGAAGTTATAGGGTCGATCGATGAAGGGCTAGCCTATAAGGCTTCCACGCGTAAAGGCAAAGTAAGGGCTGAAGTTGCTCGCGATCTGTTGGATTTACACCAAAAAGGGACAGTGAGAGTTACTATCGGCAGAGGGGCTGATTTCTTTGGGCCTCAGGTAGGAAACTCGTACGTTGGCGCGCGTTTTTTCACACCAGTGGCGGCTGGGAAGTCGATTTCATTGCTTGGGAATCCAGATGCGCCGCATACATTTACGTATATAGACGACTTCGGTCGAGCCCTCGTGACCTTAAGTGAGCATGAGGATGCCTTCGGTCAGGTATGGCACGTCCCCAATGCAGAGACCGTAAGCGCTCGGCGATTCGCGGAACTAGCCTATGAGGTTGCAGGGCACTCTCCGCGCATTGGCACAATGGGCCGTGGGATGCTCCGTCTGGGAGGTCTATTCATACCGGCGGCCAAGGAGGTTATCGAGATGCTGTATCAATTTGAGCAGCCTTTCGTCGTGGATAGCAGGAAGTTTGTACAGCGTTTTGGCGGAGAGGCGGGACCTACGCCACTGCGGACTGCGCTTACCGAGACAGTGGCGTACTATCGCGAGAGTTTAAAGAAATAGGAGGCTGCTTCTCCGCCTGAGGGCCGATGGGATCTTGTTTACATTCCGTTTAAAATAGAAGTGTATGATACCTAAGTAAGGGATCATACCAGAGAAACGGATGAACATCCAATCGGTAAAGGAGTAGAGATAGATGGCAGCTACAAGGAAAGAAGAGCCTAAGGTTAAGAGCAACTGGCGCGGATTCGCTCGTTTGCTCGCACAAGCTAACCCGCCAAAGCTCGTATTAAGCATAGCATTAGGGTTAAGTATTATTTCAACATTGGTGGGATTGGTGATCCCGCTGTTTACGAAGAATGTCGTTGATAGCTTCTCGATTAGTTCCCTGAATTGGGCACAGATTGGCGGTATGGCAATCGCTTTTGTTGCATCGGCAGTAGCTTCCGGGATTTCGGTGTACTTACTGAACTTTGCGGGACAGCGCGTTGTGGCAGGCATTCGGGATCGTTTGTGGAAGAAGCTGCTCGTGCTGCCGGTTAGATACTATGATAACCATCAGACGGGAGATACGATTTCTCGAATGACAAATGATACAGCTGTCATTAAGGGACTCATTGCCGAGCATATGGCGGGTTTCGTCACGGGGATCATCTCGATCATTGGATCTATTGTGGTGCTCCTGTTTATGGATTGGAAAATGACGCTCATCATGTTCAGTGTATTCCCGATAGCCTTCGTCATTCTTTTTCCGCTGGGGCGGCAAATGTTTAAAATATCCAAGGGCATGCAAGCCGAGACTGCTGGCTTCACCTCCGTGCTGAATCGAGTGCTATCGGAAATGCGCTTAGTGAAGGCAGCCAATGCCGAGCCTGTTGAGTATAAAGAAGGGGCTGCAGGGATTCAAAGGCTTTTCAAATTCGGGCTTAAAGAGGGTCGGATTCAAGCATTAATGGCGCCGCTGGTCACCTTTGTCATGCTAATGCTGTTTGTCGTGCTTTTCGGGTATGGCGGCATGCAGGTTGCCTCTGGAGCTATTTCGGCTGGTCAGCTCGTTGCATTCATGCTGTATTTGTTCCAAATTGTTGCGCCGATTACGCAAATTACGCAGTTTTTCAATCAGGTACAGAAGGCGATGGGGGCGACCGATACGATCCTCAAGGTACTCGATTACGAAGAAGAGAATCCGCATGCCGGAGTACCTGTCACGAATGCCTCGCAGTCGATTCACTTCGATCAGGTATCTTTCAGCTATAAAGAAGGGGACTCTGTTCTGAAAAATGTCAGCTTCACTATGGAAGCGGGCAAGGTAACGGCGATTGTAGGACCGAGCGGCAGCGGGAAGACGACGATGTTCTCTCTTTTGGAAAGATTTTATACGCCGCAAAAAGGTTCAGTCGCGTTGGGGGCTGACCGAATTGATCAATTCTCGCTCATCTCATGGAGGAGTCAGATTGGCTATGTATCGCAGGAGAGTCCGCTGATTGCAGGTACGATTCGAGACAATATCTGTTACGGCCTGCAGCATGAAGTGACGCTGGAGGAGCTGAAGCGGGCTTCACGGATGGCGTATGCCGATGACTTTATCGAGGAACTGCCGCAGAAGTACGAGACCGAGGTCGGTGAACGTGGCATCAAGCTGTCAGGTGGACAACGGCAGCGGATCGCCATTGCGCGAGCCCTGCTGCGGGATCCGAAGATACTGATGCTGGACGAAGCGACATCGAGTCTGGACAGTAAATCGGAGGTCGTTGTGCAGCAAGCGCTGCAAAATTTGATGCAGGGACGTACAACACTAGTGATTGCGCATCGCTTATCGACGGTGGTAGATGCCGACCAAATTATCTTTCTGGACAAAGGCGTCGTGACGGGCAGTGGTACACACCAACAATTGCTGGAGTCCCATGAGATGTACCGCGAGTTTGCTACGCAGCAGCTGCAGCTGCAGCTGCAAGAGCAGACGTCTTCAGATCATACGCAGTTGGAAACAGTGTCTACTGAGGTTCATTCCTAGGATGGGATGACTCATAGTAAGTGAAAAGCGTTTCAAACCCTGAACTTGGGGGTTTGAAACGTTTTTTTTAATGCTTGAATAGTTGAGGAGACAGTACTTATGTACGCTTTTTGCCACTTGGAGCTGTTGGGTGAAGTTGTTGAGTTGTTGAGTTGCAGGATCACGACACGTTGTTGGGTTGGGCTCTATTTATGTGACTGCGATTTACTGGTTCGCGAAAGGGCAGCCATTGCAGCTTTGTGAGTGTAGATGAGCCACAGCCTTGCTAATGTTGTATAGGCAATTTTACGTTCATCTTCACCAGTCATTGTTTCTAACCGTTTTATAACAAGCTCTTGCCGTTCCGCTGGATGGTTTTGACTCAATTTTGCCTTACCTTCGATGCGAGTAATTTTGATTCTAAATCCTTGGATACCTTTACTCAAACCTGCAATGTAATTAGCGTCTACTTGATCTAATTGATAGGAACTGCCCGGTTCTTCATACTTCAAAACCAAATCAGTTAACGAGTTCATCACTTTTTGTACATCGTCTACAAGCTCAACCTGGCCATAAACATGAACAGCCACATAATTCCAAGTGAGAACTGTAGTGGGTGTCTCATACCAAGAGGGAGAGATATAGCAATGCGGACCCTGAAAAATCGCTAAGACTTCCTGCTTTTCGATATCCTTCCATTGCGGATTAGGGCGTGCAAAATGTCCAATTAAGTATTCTCGATTCTTATCCAATGATAAGGGAAGGTGAGTTGCGAATGGACCGCCAATTATAGCCATTCAGGTGACATAGAAGAAGTGCCAGTTCATAATAAATGGATTAGATCAATGATGTTGTCTGCTGCATTTATAAGAAAAGGTCAAAGGAGGAGACGAACTCGTGTCGAATATGTATGATAAAATCTTGTGTTACTGTGACCTGTTGGGAGGTTTGATAAATGGATAAGGTACGATGGGGGATTATTGGTTGTGGGGATGTGACTGAGGTCAAGAGCGGGCCTGCCTTACAGAAGGCGGAGGGTTCAGAGCTTGTCGCTGTGATGCGAAGAAATGGAGCGCTAGCTGAAGATTATGCCAAAAGGCACGGAGTTGCTGCATGGTACGATGATGCTAAAGCGCTGGTCAATGATCCGAATGTCAATGCGATCTATGTTGCGACACCTCCAGGTTTTCATCGGGAATATGCCCTGCTAGCCGCACAGGCGGGGAAGCCTGTCTATGTGGAAAAGCCGATGGCGAGGAATCATGCGGAATGTTTGGAAATGATAGCTGCTTGCGAAGAAGCAAAGGTACCTTTATTCGTGGCCTACTATCGCAGAGGCTTGCCGAAATTTGTTGAGATCAAAAGATTGCTTGACAGCGGTATCATTGGTGAGGTCCGATTTGTGCAGACGACTTTTCTCCAAACCATGAGGGAAGATGATGGACAGGAGCAGCCGTGGCGGATACGGCCGGAGCTTTCCGGAGGCGGTTTGTTCGTTGATTTGGCGAGTCATACGCTGGATGTTCTTGATTATTTACTTGGCCCAATCGGTGAAGTGAAAGGTTTTGCCAGAAATCAGTTGGGGCAGTATCAAGTTGAAGATATCGTAACAACGACCTATGCATTTGAGTCAGGTGTTATGGGTGCTGGGATTTGGAGTTTCAATGCATTCAAGCGCAGCGACGTAACTGAAATTACTGGGAGTCTTGGTAAAATTGCCTTTTCAACGTTTAGTGATGATATTCGCTTGGAGATGGCAGATGGTCAGGTCGAGGAGTATGCCATTCCGTATCCGGCTCATGTGCAACAGCCTCTTATTCAATCCGTGGTTGACGAGCTGCGGGGTATTGGTAAAAGCCCTAGTACTGGTCGGACTGCGGCGCGAACAAATCGGGTGATGGATGAATTGCTTCGTGACTTTTATCTTCAACAGCAGTCCTGAGCAATCTTCTCCAAATGTTTACAGAAACATATAAATGCGGATAAAACAATTGACGGAAACCCAAGAGCCCTTTAAACTATGGTTAATTAATATGGAGTCTTGGGTATTTCATATCCTCAAACTTTGTCCCGCAAAAGCGTTAAAGTGGTGAGTGAGCAATGAGTCCAAGCGATAAATGGGAACTTAGAGAGGGGTAATTATGTTGAAAAAGAAAGCACTCGTATCATTTGCATTAACAGCAGCTCTTATGGTCGTAGCAGGTTGTGGGCAGAAGGCAGCTCCGGCTCCAGCAGCAAGTGCTGCGGCTTCAGCAACTCCGGCAGCAACGGCAGCCGCGCAAAAGTCTTATAAAGTAGCGATTTCACAAATTGTAGAACATCCTTCTCTGGATGCAACACGTCAAGGTTTCCTAGCGGCACTTAAAGAGGGTGGTATCGTAGAAGGTACCAACTTGAAAGTCGATTTCAACAATGCGCAAGGCGATCAACCGAATAACTTATCCATTGCTCAAAAAATTGCTTCCGCTGACTACGATTTGGTGCTTGGTATCGCAACACCATCCGCACAAGCTCTTGTACAGCAAGTGAAGAAATCGCCAATTCTTTTCGCAGCTGTTACAGACCCGCTTGCAGCCAAAATTGTTAGCAATGTGGACAAGCCGGGCGGTAATGTTTCCGGAGCTTCGGACACGAACCCAATGGCTGTTGCACAATTAATGGATTTCGTAGCTGCGAACATGCCTAAAGTGAAAACAGTTGGTCTTGTTATTAACGAAGGGGAGCCTAACGCTGTTATCATGGCCAAAAATGCAGAGCAATCCTTAACGAAACATGGTATTAAGCTCATTAAAGCGCCTGTTACCAATACGTCTGAGGTAAAACAAGCTGCGCAATCCCTTGTTGGCCGCGCGGATGCTTTCTTGATTACCCTTGATAACACGGTTGTTAGCGGCGTGGATGGTATCATTCAAATCGCGAATGACAAACACATTCCGTTCTTCTCCAGTGACCGCGATACTGTGGAAAAAGGTGCTTTTGCAACAGTTGGCTTCAAATATTATGATCATGGCTACCAAGTTGGCCAAATGGCTGTCGACATTCTCAAGAATGGTAAAAAACCAGCAGACATGAAAGTAACTGTTCCTGAAAAAATGGATCTGATCTTAAACCTGAAGGCAGCAAAAGCTCAAGGCATTGATGTAACAGACGCTATGAAAAATGCAGTAAAAGATAAAGAGAAAAACATCATTCAGTAAGGTTTAAGACACAAAAGGGGTGAACGTCGCTTTCGTTCACCCCTTTTTTTCAAAGTAGGAGGTTATTCACATGATGGATTCAATGAATGGTGCCGTCGAGCTAGGTCTTCTCTATGCGCTGATGGCGCTTGGTGTTTATATCACGTTTCGCATTCTCGATTTCCCCGATCTAACGGTGGACGGGAGCTTTACAACAGGCGGTGCTGTTGCAGCAATCATGATTGCTCATGGCTATTCGCCGCTGCTAGCTTGTTTGGCTGCTTTTGCCGGCGGGCTTGTGGCTGGAGCTTGTACAGGACTGCTCCATACGAAGGGTAAAATTAATGGGCTTTTATCAGGAATTCTCATGATGATTGCCTTGTACTCTATCAATATGCGCATTATGGGCAAACCTAACATCTCGCTTCTTGGGGTGGATACGTTGTTCACCTCGATGTCGCCGATTGCCGTTGTGCTCATTATTGTCATCGTGTTCAAATTACTGCTGGATGCGTTCCTGCATACCGATTTGGGACTTGCTCTGCGAGCAACGGGTGACAATGCGCGAATGATCCGCAGCTTCGGCGCAAACACGGACAATACCACGATTCTAGGCGTTAGCTTATCAAACGGATTGGTAGCACTATCCGGAGCTCTCATCGCGCAGCAGTCGGGCTTTGCCGACATCTCGATGGGGATCGGGATGATCGTCATTGGACTGGCTTCCGTTATTATTGGGGAAGCGATTTTTGGCGCTCGGACGGTTTTTCAAGCGACACTGGCTGCTGTACTCGGTTCCATCGTGTACCGTATTGTTGTCGCATTGGCACTGCGAGTCGAATGGCTAAAAGCATCAGACTTGAAGTTAATTACCGCGATTATTGTTATTATCGCGCTCGTTCTTCCTTCCGTTCAGCGAGCCATTAAGCAAAAAGCAACAGCGAAACGGCGATCGGCTGAACTCATTGCCCTTGCTGTGAAAATGAACAAGGGAGGTGATCGTTAATGCTTCAGCTCTCGAATGTTTCTAAGCTATTTAACCCCGGTTCAGCGGATGAGAAAATCGCGCTAATCGGTATTAACTTGAACCTGAAGCCCGGTGACTTCGTCACGGTCATTGGCAGTAACGGCGCCGGTAAATCGACGCTGATGAACATCATCTCCGGCGTCATGACGCCGGATGCCGGCGAAGTGCGCATAGGTGGCGAGGTGATCCACCACCTGCCGGAATACGAGCGCAGCCGCTGGATCGGCCGCGTCTTTCAAGACCCCATGGCGGGGACCGCTCCTCGAATGACCATCGAGGAGAATCTCGCCATGGCGTATGCCCGCGGCAAGAAGCGCGGGCTGAGCTTCGGCGTCACCGCGCGCAAGCGCGCGCTGTTCCTGGAACAGCTGCAGCGCCTCGGCATCGGCCTGGAGGGCCGTCTGCGCGCGAAGGTGGGCCTGCTCTCCGGCGGAGAGCGCCAAGCCCTCAGCTTGCTGATGGCGACGTTCACCAAGCCGCAGATTCTGCTGCTTGATGAGCACACCGCCGCGCTGGATCCTTCGCGCGCGGAGCTCATCACACGATTGACCGAGGACATCGTGCGCGAAATGAAGCTGACCACTTTGATGGTCACGCACAACATGGAGCAGGCGATTCGTCTCGGCAACCGCCTGATCATGATGGACAAGGGCCGCATCATCCTTGATGTGAGCGAGGAACGGAAGAAGGACCTCACCGTGGAGCAGCTGCTCGGTGAGTTCGAGCACATCAGCGGCAACAAGCTGTCGGATGACCGCGTGGTGCTGGGTTAAAGAGAGAAAGCCTTCGGCGAAAGGGATGGATTCCCTGGGCCGAAGGCTTTTTTTGTTATATAGGAAATTATAATTTTTATATTTTTGCCTGCGCGTGAACCTCTGAGAAAGACTTCGAAACCAAGCCCCGCCAAGTATTTCACGTAGAGAGTTATTGGGCATCGTTATATGGTATGACGTGGGAATATTACTACTCAAGGAAGAGGGGCAGGGGAAAACATATCAGATGCGTACCTATTGCTACCAAGAGTTGAATAAATAACACCACAAGGCTGCCGAGGAACTGATCGGCAGCCTTGTAATGTAATTTGGAGGATAATGCGAAAACAAAGGTGAATAATTGAGCTTAAGGACTCGATAAGATACAGAATAAAGTGGAACGGACACCAGAGTCCTTATTTACTGCTTTCCTTCTGTTTCTCGTTCCTTTCGGACACAGCGGACCTTATTTCATAATTTTCCATGCTTTTGGACTCCGTTCCAGGCTAATAAGGGATTCTGGGTCGGATAGAAATTCATTCGACCCTAAAATTCACATATAACGACTTCTGTGTCCGTTCGGGTGAAGCTTTCCTGGGATGAATGTTGAATCATATGCTTGTGCCTTCCAGCAGCTAACATTAATTGCCTTCGGATTGAAGGAGCAGTCTGTGATAAACTACAACTAAATGTCTAGCCTTTGAACAAGGTTCCCAATTAACTTCAACATTCGATTCCCCTGTAAAAATATTATATAATATTGAAAAACACTTCATTCGACACTATTCGACTTTTCTGCTGTTTACTGTTTGGTAAGGGAGCTTAAGTATGATTAAAAGACGTAACTTACTATGTAGCAGTGTTGCATTGTTCTTTGTTCTCACAGCTTGTCAAGCGGACGGTTCGACCGCAAAGGAACAGGACACTCAGAACGTCAAGCACTCCTATGGCGAGCAGCTTCAAGTTAAGGAAAATCGAGATATTTTGTATCAATTTATAACTAGAAAGCTATCAGGCAGCTATGGGATATATACGAATTTGCAAGAAACGGATCAGACAGGTGAAGGAGCTTCAGGTCACGAAGTGTTGAGTGAGTCTGCAGGTCTCATGATGAGGTATTATGCATTAACCGGGCAGAAAGAACAATTTGATGAACAGTGGCTGCGTGTGAAGCAGAACTTGGATATGACAACAGGATTTAGTTATCGCTATAGTCCAAAGTTGCAGAAAAAATTTACGCTAAATGCTTCTGTGGATGATCTGCGAATCATTCGGGCTCTGGCTGAAGCTTCAGATGCCTTCCATACGGATGCATATATACCGGAGCTGAAATCCTACAGTAATCGTTTATACCAGTATAATATCGCAGATAATCATTTGTATGATTTCTACGATGAAACTTACAAAATGAGGAATACGTTCATTACCTTATGCTACATAGATACTACATCTTTAAAGCTCCTTTCGATATCGGAAAAAAAGAAAGATTCCCTAGTAACGGCTATGCTTCAGATCGCACAAGGGGGGTACCTTTCTGACGAATTTCCTTTTTACCAAACGCGATATGATTACAAAGCGCAGCTCTATCAATCCGATAACATAAATACAGTGGAGTCTTTATTGACGATTTTGAATTTGGCTGAGGTTAGGCAGCATCAGAACGCTAGTATTCGTTATATAAAGGAACAGGTCAAAGCAGGCACTTTGTTCGGTCAATATACGATGGAAGGAAAGCCATTAAACGATGTGAGGTCTACGGCGATCTATGCTATCGCGGCCATAATTGGTTACGTGATTGGAGACCAAGAGTTATACGAAGACAGTATCCGCAAGATGAATGAGTTTCAGATTCTGGATAAACAAAGCCCATTACATGGTGGATTCGGAGATATTAAAGCTCGGCAAGCTTACTCGTTCGATAATCTGATGGCTTTGCTGGCGTTTATTAATTAACTAGGAAGGGGTATGTGATGATCAGTAACGTTTTGCGAATGATACTGCGTTATGTGTCACCTGCCGCTTTCGCCGCTGCTGGAGTGTTACTGATTACCGTTGCCGCTCTTTTTGTACCTCCATATATAGGTATGGCCGATAACGGCGATTTTTTTAGAATTCTCTACAGCAACGGCCTTTATTTCAACGATCCGAATTATAACAGTCAATATCTTGGTTATTTCGTGAAAAATTACGGAATCTATCAATATTTTAACGAGAATGGCGCAACTTTATTCTCCTCCCAGTCTTTGTTTATTAAAGCCTCCATGTTCATAAATCTAATATTTCATGATTCTCAGTTATTTGATATACGATATCAAGCCTGGTTATACCTAGTATTGTATACAATCGCTGTTTATTTACTAGTTGAGGCCCTCACTTGGAAAATGTCGAAAAAGCCAGGTTACATTGTTGCGACCATTGCTATTTTTATTTTAGGTGATACCGGTTATACAGCTTACTTCAATTCTTTTTATAGTGAAAGCATCGTACTAATTATGATGGTATTCATGATCGCCTCCGGTCTGTTACTGTATCGGAAAAGATACAGCAATGATTACCTTATGTTGTCTGCATTTATTCTAAGTTCTATCTTCTTAACGACTAGCAAGCAGCAAAATGCGCCGGTAGGGATCATAACCGCAGTTTTAGGCTTTTTTCTCATCTATATCCGTAATAAAAGAACCTATCGGATAGTCACCTTTATTTCTTTAATTGGAATGCTTGGCGTGGGTATCGGCACTTACGTGCTTATTCCGAAAGAGTTTGTCAATATTAACAAATACCATGCGATGACACGAGGCGTACTCATGAATTCGGTGAATCCGGAGAAGTCTCTGGAAGCCTTCGGTATTGAAAAGCAGTACGCGGTTCTGAATGGTAGTTTGTATTACAATCCATACGCTTCTTTAGATGTTGATTCAAAGCTCCTGCAAGACAATTTTTATAGTAAGTACGGATTTGGCTCCATATTGACTTATTATATTTCCCATCCCGATCAAGCGGGCAAAATGCTCAATCTGGCCGCTCGTGACGGATTCACCATACGGCCTAAAGCCTTGGGGAATTACGAAAAATCGACGGGAAAACCCTTTGGTGCCCAGACGGTCTTTTTTTCAGGGTACAGTTTGCTGAAAGATGCCCTAACGCCAAAAACATTTGGATTCGTCATTCTTTGGATTTTGATTATCGTGGGGTTATACATGCCATCCTTTGTTTCGGCTATACGGGCTAGGCAATGGAGGTCGTCCTTAAGACTGCCGTTGATCGTGATGATGATCCTATTGGGGCTAACGGCTATTTTCGTTTCCATCATCGGCGCAGGTGATGCGGATCTTTCCAAGCATAAATTTTTATTTACATTGAGTTTTGATTTGGTGTCGTTGTTGACTATTGGTGATCTATTGGCAAAACGGCTGTGGACAAATGAATCAGTTGGAGAACATGCGACAGATGAAAAATAAGGAGGGGATGGGATGCTGAATCAGCGAAACATTCTGATAGGGCTCCTACTAATCTATATGCTTGCAGTGCTGCCTTTTCCGCATGTAACTAAGGCCAGCACTACGGAGTCTGCCGCGGTGCTTCTCATTTACGACAGCGCAGCGCTCGGCACCCCAAAAGAAGGAAATATAGAAGCTCTTCAGCGAATTCTGGCTTCCTTGGGAGCTCATGTAACGCTTATGACCTATGACCGATATGAAACGGGTATGTTGAGTCATTTCAGAAAGGTCATTTCTGTTCGCAACGCAGATGATTTGTTTCAACTCCCCGATAGCTACGATAGGGATTTGGCTAGATACGATGGGGATTATTTGCATATTGGGAACCAGATACCTGAGAACGTTTGGAAGGTTTTGAAGTTGGAGGAGAAGAGAGTTGATCAAGATACCGTAAGCCAGGCGATCGGACAACTATCTCAAAGTTCCATTACGGTAAGCGGCATCTCATATATAACAAAATTCAACGGTAAACCGTATGGCAGTTTGACGTCAGAGAAAATGAAGGCAAGATTACCATATGGCGTTTCTAACGGGAAGTTTGCTTACATCCCTTATATGGCAAAAGGGAATTTGAACGAACTGGCCGCTGCTTATTTGCTGAAAGACTGGTTATCAGTGAAAAAGAATAGTCATTATTATTTATTGTTGGACAAGATCTATCCATTCTCGGATTTAGAGCTGCTGAATGAGATGGCTGATCGTTTATATGACGCAGGCATCCCCTTTATTGCTAGTGTACAGCCAGTGCTCAGCAATCTTGAATATCCCGCCGTGCAGCGTTACCTGGAGACGTTAAAGCATGTGCAATCACGAAATGGAAGCATTATTGTGCAGACTCCTGTTGTCACTTCTACGATAAGTCAGGACATCAGGGTTTTGAAGACGGAAATGAGTTCATTTATCGATGCTTTGGCTGGATATGGGATTGTTCCACTCGGAGTCGGGGCTGAAATGTATTGGACTTATGATCAGCATTATGCAACCAATGGCATGACTTATTTTGATTCAAGCGTCATTTTCCCGAACGAACAGGTTATGTACCGTTCACAGACCGATACGTCAAGACCGTTCGTGTCGTCGCTTTATACCATCAAAGAGGAGGAATTGAATCAATATGTTGCACCTGGACAAGTCCTGGAGCCACTCCCGATGGATACTGCACTAGTGTATTCGTTCCCAGAAGACAGCAAGAAGTTGGAAGCTGTGCTAAGCGCTGTGATAGCCGACTGGAAGACGTACTCCGATTATAAGAATGAGTTGCATACAGTTCGGACAGAAGTGAATGAAATGGGGTCGCGTGCCGGTCATCTTCAAATTAATGGGCAAACGATTTTGTTAAACAATAACATGCAGGATATTAGTTCAGAGCACGCTTATATGCAAGAAAGCAAGAAAAGTTTAACAGCCTTATTTTCAGTACAAAATAATGTATTCATTATTCTTATCTTATCTACGCTTCTCATCTTTATGGCCTTCTTGATAATTGGGTACCGTCTGTACAAGCGAAAATACACACATTCGGGGAGACAATTATGACAATTGCAGATATGCTCATGTTGATCTCGGTCATTTGTATCTGGTCTCTTCTCCTTATAAACGTCGCTTTAATCGTGGCCGGATACTTGTACTACATTCAGATCGAGAACAAGCCAATTCCATCCCTGAAGGGCGAGACTCCTTTCGTCACGATCATCGTACCAGCTCACAAT
Organism: Paenibacillus sp. V4I9; assembly: GCF_030817295.1. Taxonomy (NCBI): domain Bacteria; kingdom Bacillati; phylum Bacillota; class Bacilli; order Caryophanales; family Paenibacillaceae; genus Paenibacillus; species Paenibacillus sp. V4I9. The sequence goes on along the minus strand of NZ_JAUSZE010000001.1, from coordinate 7,219,761 downwards.
GAAGGGAAAGTGATAACCCAGACCGTCGAAGCCTTGCTCGCTTTGGAGTATCCGCATGATCGATATGAAATTATTGTCATCAACGACAATTCATCAGACAACAGCAGCAGGTTGCTGGGTAAACTTCAACAGAAGCACCCGGGAAGAAATTTGACGATCATCAATACGGACGCAGTGACGGGAGGAAAAGGGAAGTCGAATGCTTTGAACTTAGGTTTTGATAAGAGCCGTGGGGAACTTATAGCGATATATGACGCGGATAACACGCCGGAGAAGAAAGCACTGCTCTACTTGGTTTCGGAGATTACGAATGATTCTAAGCTCGGTGCGGTGGTTGGGAAATTTCGTACGCGTAATCGGGATACCAACCTGCTGACTCGATTTATCAATGTTGAAACGTTATCCTTTCAATGGATGGCACAGGCTGGCCGATGGAAGTTGTTTAAGCTTTGTACGATTCCCGGTACGAATTTTATCATGCGGCGTGAGATCATCGAGCGCATCGGGGGCTGGGATGTGAAGGCGATAGCGGAGGATACCGAAATCAGCTTTCGCATTTATATGATGGGGTACCAAATTAAGTTCCAGCCGAAGGCCGTAACATGGGAGCAGGAGCCCCAGACCGTCAAGGTATGGTTCAAGCAGCGGACGAGGTGGGCAAAGGGAAATATTTATGTTATTGTCAAAAATATTCCGTTGTTGTTTGATCGTTCGGCGCGAATTATTCGTTTCGATATTTTATACTTTCTCTCCATTTACTTTTTGCTGCTGACCTCACTACTCATGTCCGATTTACTTCTTGTTCTTCATGCTCTGGGATATGTGACAACGACAATCGCCGGATTCAGTTCTTTTTTATGGGTACTGGCCATTACTTTGTTCGTGGTGGGGACTTTCATTACCCTAGTCACGGAAAAAGGAGAAATGAGGCTATCTAATATATGGATTATTCTGCTTATGTATGTGTCCTATTGTCAAATGTGGATGGTTGTCGCTGCTTACGGCATGTACACATACTTGAAGGATTTGGTTTTTAAGAGAGAAGCAAAATGGTACAAAACCGAAAGGTTCTAGAGCAGGAGTGATCACCATGAAGAAAAGAAAGCTATGGTTGCCAGCTATGTTTATGATGGTCATGCTGCAAGTATTTTCCCCTACTTCAGCTTTGGCAGAAGATGCTATAACGGCTGTGACAAAGCAATATCAAACGAATTTCACGGATACTTCGTTGTCAGGCGGCAATACATATATGCAGCAGTTTTTTCAAGTTGAAAGCTATTGGAATGTTACGAGCATTGACGTTCATCTCGACTATAAAGTCTCGCAGCTCACCCAAAATGAGCGCTCCAGCGTGACGCTGATGATGAATGGAACACCATTTCATTCCTTTCGTCCATTAGCTCAGGAGCCGGGGGGGCAGCAGATGACTGCTCATGTTCCCGCCGAACTGATTGTGAAGGGCGTAAATACATTAAATGTTCAAGGCCACTTGGAAACGACTACTCCTGTCGTGGATAATGCGTGTCTACCAACAGACACAAGGGACAATTGGCTGCAAATTGCCAAAACCTCGCGAATCTCTGTTAATTATATAAATAAACCGATCCAAAGTAGCATCCGTGATTTTAATCAACACTTTATCGGCCTGGGTACGGTAAAAGATGGACAAAATGCGATAGCGATTCCAAAGGAAAACAATTCCGCCGTACTGGAGGCAGCGACCTACGCCTTGTCTGGGTTTGCCAAGGCAAATCCTGTCTCGGACAAGCCTATACCCTTAGTAGAGTATAGTGCTGATAATCTGAAGGATAAACAGGCGGTTGTATTGATTTCTCTGCTCGAGGATCTTCCTGAAGAAATTAAGCCTCTTGTGCAGGTGAACAATCTTGAGAATAAAGCGTTGATTCAGTTGATCAATCTAGCGGATCGCCTGACATTGGTCATTACTTCCAAGGATGCTGGATTATTGGTCAAAGCGGGACGTTTAGCAGCGAATCAGGCGTTATTAAGCCAAATCGACGCTGTTCGTAAAGAAGTAGACAGCACCACTGAAGTGGAAACGCCACCGATGAACGTGAGCCGCAATATGACTTTAACGGAAACGGGCGATAAGCTTGTAGGGGACCGACACCGGGAAAAAGCTTATTTTATCTCTCTTCCAGGTAACCGTTCAATCTCGGATGCCAGCAAGCTGAGCATTAAATACCGTTATGCGAGAAATCTAGATTTTGACCGGTCCATGGTTACAGTATCGATCAATGATACACCGATCGGCAGCAAAAAGCTTTCTACCGAGTTGGCCGATAGCGATCAAATCGATTTGACCATTCCCAAAACGCTAAACGTCAGCGGCAACTTTACAGTTAAAGTTGCATTCGATTTGGAGCTCAAAAATGCGGGATGTATTGAAAATCAAGAGCAAATGCCCTGGGCATTCATCGAGAAAGACTCGAAGTTGCAGCTCAATACCAAAGACAGAGCAGATCTACTGTTTAACAATTATCCATATCCATTCCTGCGGGACGGAAGCTACAATAAAGTGGCTGTTGTTCTCCCCAAAGAAAAAGACCCTTACATTTATCAAACCCTGACAAACTTGTTTAATTTATTAGGACGTTACGCACAGACGAATACAGGCGAGGTTCTTTTTTATCAAGACAATGTTAGTGCACAGAAATTGAAAGGGCGGGAAATTATCGCGATCGGCAGCTATCAAGACAATCAGGTGATTCGAGACAATAATGACAAGTTGTATTTTCGTTATGATAAGAGCGGCCGTGGCTTTGTATCCAATGAGAAAATGAGCATTGATACGAACTATGGCACACGTATCGGTACCCTGCAATTAATCGATTCGCCCTATGAAAACGGATTAGGTCTCTTAGCCGTAACTGGCAGCGGATCAAAGTATGCGTATCTTGCTTCCAAACTGATCGGTTCAGAAGGGACATTATGGAAAGTTTTTGGAGACGGAACCGTAACAGATATAGACGGAAACATCCGAGCCTTCCGTTTCAAAAAAGAAACGACATCCGAGCCGTCCAATGTACTGACCGATGTTCTTGAGCGCAAAGATGTTCTTGGTTTTATGGCCGCTGCGCTGCTTGTCGGATTATTGGTTCTCCTGTCTCTCATACTGATGATTCGTAAATACAGCAGCAAGAAACGGAGGAACCGTCGATGAATCACTTTCGGAGCAGTATGATATCGGACGGCGCATTCCTGCTGCTGATCCTTGCCTGTTTCATTAGCATCGTATTCACGGCTGGCAATCCGAACCTGTATATTCAGAACATTATCTTTTTGAATGTCGCATTTTTGATTGCTGTGATTACGTACTTTACTACTGTGACTACAGGGCTGATTTTGAATGTTTTATTCATATTCGGCTATGGAACGTTTACACTGTATCAAACCGTTGTGGTGGGTGGACTTATTGGAACACAGAACTATTTTTGGCTCATCATGACCCCGTTGTTTACCTTGGCGACTTGGCTGCTAACGCTGGGAAACAAGCAGTTGCAACAGGAGAATGAGAAGTTGCTAAAGGCTAACGAATCACTGGCGACTGTCGATGCCAGGACTAGCTTAAAGAACACATTGTCCTTTCAAAGCGATGCTGCAGTTTTCATGGCTTTATCGGTTCGGTACAAGATTCCCTTAACACTATTGGTAATCAATGTGAAGTATTGGGATGAAATCCGCCGCATGATCGGGGAGGAGCAGTTAATGGAAGCCATCCATGATCTGTCCAAAATGAATCAAATCAGCATTCGTACGAATGACTCGCTCTATCTGCTCAACAAAGAAAATCCGATGTGGGGTATGCTTTTGTTCACAGATCTCCCTGGCGCGATGATTGTAATGGAACGTTTAAGGAATCAGGTGGATGAACGAAATCGGAACGAATTCGCTGGGAAATATCGGGTTGAGTTAATCCTGAAAATGGGTGTCTGCGAGTATAATTCGGAGCTGATCGCGAATCCTCTGGAATTCATCGCACAGGCAAAGAAGCAGCTTGAGTTTGATGTGTAGTCCTATGTGGTTGTCGCATGGGACCGAATTTATGCACCGGAAGGAAACGAAGTCGACGGATTACCCGTCGGCGTTTTTTTTTTTTTTTTTTTTTTTTTTTTTTTTTTTTTTTTCGAAACACGCACAAAAACGTATAGATTTAGCTAGGTCCAACGCTAGTCTAACAACGGAGTTAACTTAGTTAACATGAGTTGATTTTATAATTGTCTCTTATTCTGTTAAACTTCACTACGAAAGCGCTACCTGTTAGTTTACTTAACAAAAAAGCAAAAAGTGTTTGACAACAGATAGGTGAGTTGTTAATATTTAATTATTAACATCACTGGAATAAATAAAAGATAAATCCCCTATTATAAGTCGATATTATCTGTAAATATTATTATTCCATTGTTTTATTTCGACATTTAATAACATCTGTGGAATAACTAGCCTCGCAATAACATTAGACCATGAAATTAAACGCAAAAGAGGGGAAGACGAAATGGATAAAACATTAGTTGAAGAGTATCGTGGAGGTGTGTTGGAATGCGTGCATAGCGGGCATATTTGTGGAGTCTCTATCTCGGGTGCTGTTAAGTACGCAGTTGGGGATGTAGATTCATTAACATATTTAAGGTCATCCGGAAAACCATTTCAAGCTATTCCTGTCATTAGGCATGGCGCGGATAGAAAGTTTGGGCTTTCTGATAAAGAAACGGCTATTATGATCGGGTCCCATCGTGCGGAGACCTTCCATGTTGAAGCATTGGAATCCATGCTTACCAAAATTGGGGTGGGAGAGGAAGCGCTTGTATGTCACCCCACTTACCCCTTGAGCGTACCTGCTTCAGAAGCCATGCTTAGAGCGCAGAAGCCTAAACGTTCAATTTATCATAATTGTTCTGGAAAGCATCTTGGCATTCTTGCTTTGTGCAAAATCATGGGATATCCGACCGAAGGCTACTTTGAACCAGATCATCCTGCTCAAATCGAGATCGTAGACACGCTCGCTTACTTATCTGAATGTCCTAGAGAACAAATCCACATAGGTACAGATGGTTGCGGTTTTCCGGTGTTCGCTATTCCACTTAAGCATTTAGCGACTGCCTTCATGAAGCTGGCCTGTCCAGAGATGATTGAAGATCTTGAGATTCGATCCGCTGTCATCCGAATAACCACTCTTATGAACGAGCATTATGAGATGATTGCCGGTTCAGATCGAATTTGCTCAAGCCTACTTATGGATCCCAATATTGTCGCTAAGGGCGGAGCTAAAGGCGTGTACTGCTTTGGATTGAAAAAAGAAAAGCTAGGTTTCGCGCTTAAAGTAATGGATGGTTCTGAGGATGAATGGCCCATCATTACAGCGTCCATCCTTGAACAGATTGGTTATAGTAACCAAGAGACAATCGATCGTATGTATCAACTCACGCCGACTGACATTACTAACGATAATCAGAAAATTATAGGAACGAACAAAGCGGTTTTTACCTTAGAAATCATATAGAAACCCAGGCTTAGTTACTAAATTATGTTGAGGAAACTAACTTCAGCAAGATTTTATAACATAGATCAAATTACAGGAGGGGTTATAAAAATGAAGAAAAAAGCTACGATTCTAGCCTTATGTACCAGTCTTGTACTTACTTTTGCATTAGCAGGCTGCTCAACGAATGGCGGGCAGAATGAAGCGGCAAAAGCCACCGGAGCCGCAGGAGCCAAAGAAGCCACAGGCAAGAAAGCGAAGATCTCGTATCTCGATCCGCTTCCAAGCCCTGAAAGAACAGCGCTTATGCAGGGGCTTTTGAAGCAATTTCAAGAGAAAAACCCGAATATCGAAGTTGAATATACGTCTGTTCCTTGGGATGATGCGAATAAGAAATGGATGACCATGGGTGCAGCTGGCATTCTTCCCGACGTATTGAGTATTGATGATACTTCCTTAGTAGCCATGGCTTCAGCTGGTTATATCGAGAACCTGCAGCCCTTTTATGACAAATGGGATCAATTAAATAATTTGACGGAAGCAACCAAACAAGCGAGAAACAAATTCAAAGGGAATGTCTATGCGATTCCAGATGGATTCCTGCTGCAGGGCTTATTTATCAGAAGCGATTGGTTTAAAGAACTGAATATGCCCGAGACGATCGCGACATGGGATGATTACTTTAATCTAGCGCAAAAATTCACGGATTCTGCGAAAAACAGATACGGGATTTCCTTTAGGGGAGGAGCTAACGGCGTTATTCGAGCCATGGAATATGTGATGGCCGCGGTCCACTCTGATAGTTGGTTTGATAAGGATGGCAAATCAATTTTGTATAAACCTGAAGGCGCTGCGGCCTTTAAGAAATTTTATGATGTTTACTTAAACGGGAATGCTCCTAAAGAGTCTGTCAATTGGGGCTTCAACGAAATGGTTCAAGGATTCTTAAACGGTCAAACTGCTATTTTAAATCAAACGCCTGAAGTCATTATTACAGCTCAGAAAAATATGAAAGAAGGCACATGGAATGTAGTTCCAATGCCAAAAGCAGATGACGGAAAACGGTATATTTTCTGGGGTTACACAGCCGCTTACGCCATGTCTTCCAAATCACAAAATAAAGAGGCTTCTTGGAAGTTGATCGAATTCTTAAGCTCTCCTGAGAATAACTTAGCGTACAGCATTAAAAATTCTACGATTCCAATTTACAAAGAAAACCTGAAAGATCCGTTCTTTAGCAAAGGCGCTATTGCTGGGTATGCGGGTTCCATGGCGGATTCCAACATTGTGTTTGCAGGCCCTCCGAGCCATTTAACGAAGCTTGGTCAATTCACGGGAACGTTCGCAGTAGAAGAGACGCAAAAGTATTTGACAAAAGCGCAATCGCTCGAGGATACTGTTAAGCATCTTGCAGATTTTCTAACAAAAGAACAACAAGCTTATATGAAGGAAAATCCATAAAAAAGAAGGCAGATAACCGGGGACACGGATGAATCCCCGGTTATCTATTCTGAAGTATTGAAAAGGCGGGGAGAGAAGTATGCTAAAAGCAATTCGATGGAAATCATTCGAGCCCTATTTATTAATCGCTCCTGCTGTTCTAATTATTCTAGCTTTTTTTGCTTATCCTTTACTATCAGGACTTAAGCTTGCTTTTATGCATTATGTCTTATTTGAACCGGGGGATATCCACTTTTCAGGTTTTGAAAATTTTAGATCTTTGCTGGCCGATAAGAATCTCCCTCAAATATTAGGTAATTCTGTACTTTGGGTCATCTTAACGGTAGGTTTGCAATTCGTACTTGGATTTATTTTGGCACTAGCGCTAAATAAACAGTTTAAAGGAAAAAACATCTACCAATCTATAGTTTTTCTACCTTGGGCCGTGTCTGCTTTTTTAATCGGGATGATTTTTAAATGGTTGTTTAATGAACAGAATGGGCTTATTAATTACTTATTGGTGAAACTCGGAATTCTGGAAAAAGGCATCCCCTTTTTGGCTATTCCACATGTCTCTATTTTCCCAGTCATCGCTGCTATGGTTTGGTATGGAGTGCCTTTTTTCGGGATTATGATTCTTGCTGCTCTACAAAACGTACCTAAAGACATCTATGAATCAGCTGATATGGATGGGGCAGGCCGAATGACCAAACTGTTTCGGGTTACGATTCCTTATATCAAACCGACGATTATTATTACATTGCTGCTTCGCGTGATTTGGGTATTCAATTCAGCTGATTTGATCTACATCATGACCAACGGGGGTCCAGCTAATACTTCTCATAATTTGCCTTCCTATATATTTAATAAAATCTTTTATACGACAGACTATGGGCAAGCCTCCGCATTGGGAATTATGATGCTAGCAATACTTATTCTTTATACGTTAATTTTCTTGAAAACGACTAAATATGATGATGCAGGTGATTTCTAATGGTCTCCTATGTTCGGAATGTAGCCCCGACAGTTTCTCGAGTCATTACGTTAACATTGTTCCTAATCGGTGCTTTGTTTCCATTTTATTGGATGTTAGTCACTTCTCTAAAGGATAGACAGGAAATTTATAGCGGAAAGCTAACTCTTTGGCCCCAAAATTTAACTTTTTCGAACTATATAGATACTTTCCAGAATTCTAGCTTTCCGCTTTATTTTATGAATAGCTTTATTGTGAGCATGAGTAGTTCAATCCTGGTGTTGTTTGTATCCATTCTAGGTGGCTATAGTATGGCCAGATATTCATTTCGAGGCAAGAAGTTATTTCTAATTTCCTTTTTGGCTACCCAGATGATTCCTGTGATGGTCATTTTAGTTCCACTCTTCATTACATTCAGCCAGTTACACTTGCTAAATAAGCTGCCTTCGTTGATCATTACCTATACGGCCATGAACATTCCTTTTTGCTTACTGACGATGTCCAGTTTCTTTCAGAGAATTCCCGTATCTCTCGAGGAAGCGGCTCTTATTGATGGGTGTAATAAATTTCAAACGATGACCAAAATTATTCTGCCTATTATGCGGCCGGGAATTGTTGCTACCCTTGTATTCGCATTTACAGGCGCGTGGAATGATTTGTTTTTCGGGGTTATGTTTACAAATAGCGAAAGCACCAAAACAGTCCCTGTAGGACTAAGTAGTTTTGTGCAAAAATTTGATATTAACTGGGGACAAATGAGCGCAGCGGGTATTTTATCTTTGATTCCGGTTGTGATTATGTTCGCTTTTGCCCAAAAATACATTGTATCAGGTCTTACAGAGGGTGCAGTCAAAGGATAACGACTTCAATAGGTGAAGCGGAGAGACTTTGAGCTACGCTCAAAGATCCCTATATTAGGAGGAGAATCATGCTGCTGGAAGTTATTGCAACTACAGTGAAAGATGCTTTATTGGCCGAACAGAGCGGTGCGGATCGTATCGAACTCATAACTGGGATTCTAGAGGGTGGGTTAACGCCTAGCTACGGCTTAATTGATGAGGTTGTGCATAGCACGAAAATCCCTGTTCAAGTGATGATTCGCCCGCATAGTCAATCTTTTTGCTATGACCAGAGAGATCTGGGCGTGATGATGAAAGATATACAGACTGTGAAACGGATTGGCGCTCATGGCATTGTGCTTGGGGCGCTTACCTCAGACCGTAGGATTGATCACGAGACGCTGCGCCGATTGTTAGATGAAGCGGAAGGGTTATCCGTGACTTTTCATCGTGCATTTGACGAAGTAAGCAATCTGGAGAAGGCTTTAGATGAACTTCTAGCTTATAACCAAATTGACCGGGTGCTTACATCTGGAGGAAAGCCAAACGTGCTTGATGCGCAAGAAGAAATAAGACAGCTTGTTAAGAAAGCGGAACATTCTCACCTGCAAATTTTAGCCGGAAGTGGATTGACGGTAGGTGCAATTCCCTCCTTCCTTCAATCGACAGGTGTTACAGAGATTCATTTCGGAAGAGGGGTACGGGTGGATCATAATCCGTTAAATGAGATCGATACAGAAAAAATTAAAGATATAAAAAATATAGGTAGGGATCATGTTGCTAATGGTTGACTGCGGTGTATAGGATGGTTAACATTAGGTTTATTAACATGGGTGGAATAAAGAAGAGGAATCCAAGTAAATGAAAAAAATTGAAAAGCATGACCAAGATGTTATCAGACTACACAATAAGCAGATGATTTTGGAAATCATTAAAAAGAGTCGGCCCATCTCCCGTGCGGAAATCACCAAAATCACCAAGTTGAGTCCTACATCTGTTGGGCGTATCGTAGGCGAGTTATGTGAACAAGGATTGGTGAGAGAAACCGCGTTAACCTCGGTAGGCGTTGGACGTAAGGCGATTATGTTAGATATCGATCCCCAGGCGGTTTTTACAATCGGGGTAGACATCGGTAAAAAGGTGATTAAGTTCGGCGTCATGGAGTTCAGCGGCGAACTTCTCCATGAGGAGCGAGTTGAACATATCGCTCTGCAAACAACCCCTGAAGCTACGGCGGCCATCATCTCCGAAACGATTAACTTGATAATTGCGCATAAAAATCTCGACAAGTCTAAAATCATTGGCATCGGCATAGGTGTGCCCGGCGTGATCGACCATGAACGGGGAATCGTCCAATATTCATCGACATTGGGTTGGAGAAATATCCCTTTCGCCCAGTTCATCCAGGACAAGCTGCATATTCTTACGGTCATTGATAATGACTTGAAAGTGAAAATCCTTGCTGAGTATTTACTAGGCTCCGCCCGCGGATCGAGAAAGACAGCATTGATTGAGTTGGGCACCGGAGTTGGCTCCTCTTTGATCATTGATGGTGACATTTTTCGTGGGGGTTCAAACAGTGCCGGGGAGTTAGGACATACCACGCTGGATCCGAATGGCAACATGTGCGAATGTGGCAAAAGAGGATGTCTGCAAACGTATATCGACGAGTCGGCTATTCTGCATGAAGCAAACCGAATCAAGGAGACCGCCGATATCCAGCAGCTGTTCGCTGCGGCACAGAACGAAGAGAACTGGGCCCAAGATATTATATCCAGAACTTCGCTTTACATTGGCATAACCATAAACAATATCGTCTGTATGTACAATCCCGATGCCGTCATTTTGTGTGGTGATTTGGTGGAAAACTACAGTGAGATTGTGCCTTTAATCGAAGAACAGTGCGGTCAGGTGGTATGGGAGCCTTTTCGTGATACGTTCAAAATCCTGACTTCCGGATTGAAGAGCAAATCGATCGTTGTAGGCGCAGCCATGTTAGTGATGAATAACTACGTTGATAAATCTTAAAATAAAAGCGTTACGGACGTTTGAGGCGGCAGCCCACGTCCGTAACGCTTTTTTTATCGAAATGTACAAAATGATACGATATCTTAGGCTTCTAAAGGTCGGCGTTTTTTCCTTTGAATTCCTTGTGCACGAAGCGTCTTGATCGATAAAATAATGCCCGTAATCGTCAGGAAAATCATACTAATCGCCGCTAAATCGACAAGCCATTTCACATTCGAATTCCCGATTCTCCCCTCATGAAGTCCCTTGATGATACCTGTCAGACTGTTTGCTCCTTCCTGACCGGGGCCAGGGCCGTTAAATGCAGGTCTATTTCCCTGCATAGCTCCGGCTGTTCCTTGATCGCCCGCGGCAGAAGGAGTCATCGAAGTAGAGGATTGAGACATAGCCCCAGGAGGTCGCATCTCTGCTCCACCTGAGCCTGTCAGCCACTTCTCGGATAAGAGAAGTCCCGTAATCGATTGGATCAAAATAAAAACCGAGCAAATCAGGCCAATCCATAAATGTAGTTGACGTGTTCTTTTCATGTGAAACCCACCTTTTCCAAATTTGTTGGTATAGGTGTAGTATAGAGGCTTATCCTGAAAAGAATCTGAGACCTAGCTGAGGGATTGCTGAGTGTAATAAACGCAAAAAAACCTACTGATGCATGTTGCATACAGTAGGTTTTTTCAATATGTTACTAGGCTGCCTATGTCGGCCGCTGCCCTTCTTATTCAGCTGGTTTGGGTTGAACAACGGCGGGAGTCGGAGCAGCAGTAGATTTCTCCGCAGGCGCAGTCTGCTTGCCAATAAACAAGCTGAGCGGCAGCGCGGCTAGCACGATGAATGTGGCTAGCAAGTAGACATCATTCACACTCATTGTGAAGGACTGCATCCCGATCTGTACCTTATCCTTCAAACCGCTGCTGGCCAATTCCTTGGCATGCGTGGCTGTTTGGGTTGAAAGGACAGAAGTAAACAAGGCAATAGCAAAGGAGCCGAACACATTGCGTACCCAGTTGCTAATTGAAGTCGCATGACCGGACAACGTTCTCGGAATTTGCTCCATCCCAGCATTACTCGATGGCATGGTGGCAAAGGCGATCCCAAGGTTCCGAACGATCATCCAGAACACGATATAACCGCGAGATACATCGACACTTAGCCAGCTGAGCGTTAATGTTCCTATAGCGATTAAGGAAATACCGATGAATATGAGAATACGCGGACCTACAATACTATATAGTTTGCCCACAATTGGCATGCTTAATGCCATCACAAGTGAGGCAGGGAGCAGGATTAAGCCCGTATCAAGCGGTGTCACGTGCTGAATATTTTGCAGAAAAATAGGAGTCAAAAAAGTGCCTGAGTATAAACTAATCGTAACAATACTAGAAATAATTAGTGTTAGTGTATAACGTGAATTAGATAATACGCGAATATTCAGCAGCGGTGTTTCTACGCGGAGCTCTCTCCAGATGAAGAGCAGAAGCACAAGAATACCGAGCGCGAACAAGCCAATAACTTTACCTGACGTCCATCCCCAAGCATGACCTTGAGAGAATGCAACGAGTAAGGAAAGACTGCTTACGATGACCGTTAATAAGCCAAGTAAATCAAACTTTTTCGGTACAGAGAGACGATAGTAAGGAATCAATTTAAATACGAGAAGAATGGCAATGATACCGACAGGCACGTTCATGAGGAACAACCAGTGCCAGCTCCAATTTTGCAATAGCCAACCGGCCAAGGTAGGCCCAATAGCAGGAGCCATCATGGCAGACAAGGACCAAAGGGAAATCGCAATCGGCTGTTTATCCCGCGGTATCACTTGGTACACAATGGTCATGGTCGCCGGCATGATGAGTCCGCTGAAGGCGCCTTGCGCAATGCGGAAGGCAATGAGAGAAGGAGCGTCCCAAGCGACTGCACATAAAAAGGAAAACACCGTAAAGCCAGCGAGTGCCGTAGCATATAGAAGTTTATAGCTGAACCGCTCACCCAAATAGCCTGTAATTGGGGCGATCGTACCGCTAGCGAGCATGAAGCCTGTAATCGTCCATTGGATTTTGCTTAAATCGCTCTGGAAATGTTCACTTAAAATCGGTATCGCAATATTAATTGTACTCATACTCAGGATCGCAACGAACGACCCGAAGAAAATGGCTATCATGATCGGCCAAAAACGAACCTGCTTTAACTCATCTTTACTCAAAGTAATGCCTCCACTCTATCCATTGATCTTATCCGTAGTATTCTCTATAATTTGAATGAAAATTATCATACTACCAAATGAATGTATATGTCAATAATGACATAACAAAGGAGTGGCTATGAATACCCTTTCATATGGCTTACTAAGCCTTTTAACCAGAAATTCCCGAACTGGCTATGAACTTATGCAGCATATTCAACCTTTTTGGCAAGCTAAGCATAGCCAAATATACCCACTCCTTGCTCAATTAGAGCAGAAGGGGTACGTTGAATTTGTGCATGTTCCACAATCGGATAAACCGGATAAAAAAGTGTATTCCCTAACGGATAATGGCAGGGAAGCGCTCCGACAATGGATTGCGCAGCCTACAGATGAGCCCATAGTAAGGGATGAGTTGGCACTGAAGGTATTCTGCATTGGCCTTGTAGACAAGAAACAAGCACGGAAAATGCTTCATGAGCGTGAGGTATACTACCAGAAGAAGAAAGAGCGGTTTACACAATCTTATGAACGAGTTAAACAGGATAGTGCTAAACCGCTCGAGGAACTGGAGATCCATGATCCGTTATTCGGGCTCTATGTGCTGATCCAGAAAGCAACGATGAAAGTAGACGCAGACTTGGTCTGGTGCGAATGGATGAAGTCGAAGCTGAAATAAATGTAACGAGTTTATATTTATTTAAGGATTAATTTAGAAGGGTTTTAGACCGGGGAGGTAAGATAGCAGAAGAAGTGATGAACATAAACGGGGGCTGTATATGAGTAAAAAGCTAGGGATTTTCTTTGTAATCATCATCGTAGGCGTGGCGATTGCCGCGATATTTCCCTACGTCACCTTGAATCCGGCCGACAGCCGAGTAAAGCTGAATACGGCATTTTCCCTACACTATACCGTACTTGTTCTACATATTGGATTCGCGTTCGTTGCGCTCGTTAGCGGTTTATTTCAATTTCATAAGCGCTTCCGCACCAACTATCCGGCATGGCATAGAGCTTTGGGGCGCGTGTATGTCATCAGCGTTATGCTAGGCGGTCTCTTGGGACTCGTTATGACCTTGTATATCGAAAGCTTTACGAAGGCCATGGCATTTCTAGCACTGAGTCTACTTTGGCTACTTACAACATGGAAAGGCTTCCGATACGCTTTAAAAAGGCAATTTGATGAGCACCGTGTATGGATGATTCGCAGCTACGCCATTACGCTCGTCGCCACATCGGCAAGGCTGATTGTACCGATCTGTATTTTGCTGTATATCGCAAAGATGGGGTTCCATCTTCCCGCAGGCGGTCGTGAGCAAGTGGTCGCTGACATTTTAGAAATAAACATCTGGATCGGTTTACTTATCAATCTCATTGTTGTGGAATGGTTCCTATTAAAACCTCAGAAAGGTAAGTAGATGCATCCTTTTCGAATTCAGGGAAATAAATATTACCTTCGATTTCTTGCTCAACAACCGTAAGATACAATTTGTCGGCTGAGGGCAGCGCTTCTTTATAAATTTCTCCACCGCCAGCGATGAAAATCTCTTCTTCATCTTTTAACAGCTGATACGCTTCATCTAATGATGTAACAGTTATACAATTCGTATCCGTAATTTGCTGAGTTCTCGAAATGATAACGGTCTTCCTTTGAGGTAAAGGCTTGCCAATGGACTCATACGTTTTTCTCCCCATAATAATGGATTTTCCGAGAGTCAGCTCCTTGAAACGCTTTTGCTCACCTGGTATGTGCCATGGAATAACCTCATCCATCCCTATCACGCCGTTGATTGATGCTGCTGCTATTAATGAAACGACCACTGAGATAACCCCCATTTTTGAGTTCGCGTAGGTAAGATGTTATTTGGATATTTTCTTTAAAATAAGGCGAATGATATCTCCCGTTTCCAATTCATCCGTCATAATATGATCCTCAAAAACAGGGTCCTTTAAGGCGGCTACACACTTGTCCACTTGCTGAAATTGCCATCCCCCCGGCTCATCACCACGTTTGGTTAAACGTCTATGTAGTGTTTCCGCGGAAGCGCTGAGGCAGAAATGAAAGACATCCTTGTCTATATCCTTGAATCCATCATAAATATAGTCGAAATTTTGGCGTTTATAAATCGTCATCGGCACGATGAGAAGCTTGTTGTACGTCGATTTCAACTCAGCAGCAGTCTTGACCGTGAGAACCCTCCACAGCTCCATATCTTGAAAATCATCCGTTCGCTCATGAACGAGTCGATCATCTACATTAACTAGTTTTCTAAGCATATAACCGATTTCTTCCGGGTCAAAAATCATGCTGTTTGGGACGAAGGGAAGAAGCCCATTGGCGGCTGACGTCTTACCTGCTCCGAAAGCTCCATTAATCATGATAATCATGGTATCCCTCCTAATTTTAGATCAACCGCCAACCTCTTGAATGACCGTTTGGATCTTTTGGAGCCGGATATACTCGGACTTTTCCAGCTGAGGCCGGAAGTAGGCGTACAGATAGGCGGCGTCATGGAATTCCAGACCGGGGTAGCAAACAACCTCTTGTACCGCTTGAGGGTTGTCCATAATAACCTGCCACTCGCCTTTGCGGTCTGTTGGAGATATGGTAGATAAGACATGTTTTTTCGCTGCTAAAGTAGCTTTGAGTTCAGGCCAAATGCATTCCCACGAGGGGCTGAAGATAACCGGCTCAGGGAACAGGCTGCTTGCTTTGGCGATGGTCCTCTCAATGCCTTCGATGTCAGCATCCCCAGCTGTTTTGATCGCCTCCGTCATGCCATCTAGCAGTCGGCGAAACCCGGAGTATCCCTCGGAGAGGATTTCATTTTGAAACGCTTTTTCTGCTTCGTTGGTGGAAAGCGTTTTGAAATCTGCATATGAATGATTGGTCATATAGGTACGTACCCCCAAACAGTTCCTTTTCCCAAAATGTATCACAAAAATTTTTCCAATAAAAGCCTTTACATAATAAATTGCCCACTCTGGTTTAAATTCAGTTTATAAATGTCCCTTATGCTAATTTCATTCGAAGAAAATGGCAAAGGAGCGATTAGCAATGAGTAGTGAACCAAAGAAAGTAGCGTGGATTATAGTAGGACTAATGCTCGGAATGTTGTTGGGAGCCCTGGATCAGACGATCATCTCGACGGCGATGCCAACTGTCATTCGAGATCTGGGCGGGATTGCGATGTACAGCTGGGTGTTCTCCATCTACATGTTAACCTCGACGACGAGTATGCCCATCTTTGGGAAATTGGCGGATCTGTATGGTAGGAAGCGTATTTATCTCGTAGGGATTGGTATTTTCGTAATAGGCTCTGCGCTATGCGGGCTTGCGACGAACATGACGGAGCTAATCATCTACCGCGGTCTGCAGGGCATTGGCGCCGGTGCATTAATGCCGATAGCAATGACGATTATTGGCGATATTATGCCAGTAGAGAAACGTGGAAAAATGCAAGGTTTGTTCGGCGGTGTAATGGCTTTATCTAGCATTATCGGGCCAGCAATCGGCGGCTTTATCGTGGAACATTTGAACTGGAGCTGGATTTTCTATGTGAATCTTCCGTTTGGTATCGCAGCGATGGTGATTATCGGTTCAGCACTTAAAGAAAGCCGTACCACTGAGAAGCGTTCCATAGATTGGTTGGGTGCACTCACATTAAGCGGAGCTATTGTTTCAGGTTTGCTCGGTCTGGTTCTAGGGGGCGATCCCGAGGCAGTTGGAAGTCTCCATTATGCGTGGGGCTCTCCACAAATTATCGGTCTTTTCTCAGCGTGTGCCATTCTTCTGGGGCTGTTCCTCTGGGTTGAAACCAAAGCCAAAGAGCCAATGATCCCCCTGCATTTGTTCAAAAATAAAGTCATTTCCGTCACCAGCATGATTGCCGTTTTGATGAGCGTAGGCATGTTCGGTGCAATTACCTACATTCCTTTATTCGTGCAAGGCGTCATTGGCGTCAGCCCTTCGATTGCGGGATATATCCTGACGCCTCTTATGTTATCCGTTGTGGCAACAGCCATTATTGGCGGGAGGCTGTCGAGCAAAGTCTCCTATCGTACCTTAATAGGTACGGGGATGATCCTCATAGGTATCGGTTTCACCTTCATGTCGACCATGGATGCAGGTACTTCCAAGCTCTTCATTATCCTCTATATGATCGTGGCTGGGCTTGGTATGGGTCTTATTATGCCAACACTAAACATTGCAGTTCAAGGTGAAGTTGGAGCAACTAGTCGCGGTATCGTAACATCGCTCGTTCAGTTTTTCCGTTCCATCGGCGCAACAGTGGGGGTGAGCATCATGGGGGTCATGATGACGAATCGAATGGCAGATGGCCTTTCCGGTATGGGCGAAAAGTTCCGCCAAATCCCTGCGGAGCAGCTCAAACAATTCGCCAATCCACAGCTGCTGCTGGATGCGAATGCGCGAGCGAAGCTGCCTGCCGACATTTTGACAGAGCTGCAGCATGTGTTTGTTCATGGTTTGAGCGGCATATTCTTGGCAGGGAGTCTCATTGTTTTTGCCGGAGTCATTATCACCTTCTTCTTAGGTAAGGCAAGAATGCTGCCGCAAGAGACAAAGCCTACCGATAACGATGTAAGACCGAATAAAGACTCGATGCTGCAGCAATCTGAATTCGTCTAAACCCGTTTGCTGTTGTATGCTAGAAAGAATAGAGAAGAAGATTTCACCAAAGTGAGGCTAGATGCAAATGGCACCTATTATGATCGTAGATGATGATCCTTATATACGCGAGTTGGTCCGCGTCTTCATGCTCAAAGAAGGCTTCGATGTCATCGAAGCCTCTGACGGCGCAGATGCGCTCAAACAACTCGAAAGCGTCCAAGTCGACATGGTGATCATGGATATCATGATGCCGAATATGGACGGGTGGGAGCTGTGCAAAGAGCTGAGAGAGCATTACGATATCCCTCTGCTCATGCTAACCGCCAAAGGCGAAACCTCGCAGAAGGTCAAAGGCTTCGAGCTGGGCACCGACGATTACCTCGTTAAGCCATTCGAGCCTGTGGAACTGGCGATGCGAGTGAGGGCGCTGCTGAAGCGTTACAAAATTGCTTCTTCCCAAACGGTTCAGGTCGGAGACCTGAGCATGAACCGCAAAACCTACGAAGTAGCAGTAGGCTCTGAGAGCGTCACCTTACCGCTCAAAGAATTCGAGCTGCTCTATAAGTTGGCGAGCTACCCAGGCAAAACCTTCTCGCGTGACCAGTTGATCGAGCAGATTTGGGGCTTCGATTACGAAGGTAACGAACGCACCGTGGATGTGCACATTAATCGGCTTCGCGAGCGGTTTCCCGAGGAGCGGCACGCTTTTCGGATCGCAACAATCCGCGGATTAGGTTATCGGATGGAGGTGCTGCGAACATGAGGATGAAGAAACGAAAGAGGTTAGTGAAGAGCAAAATGACAAAAGCTCAGCGGGTACGTGGCTTTTTGTTTACTGTAAGCATTTTTGTGCTTATTATTCTTTATTGGTTGGCAGTCTTTTACGGGACAGAATGGCTATTTACGTCTATCAACAAGCGCCCTTCAGCTGTCGTTGTCCAATTGATTAATTCACTCGGCGGCATGTTTCTTTGGGGAATAACCATGGCCTTCCTGGGCAGGTTTTTCCGCAGTAAGCAAATGCTCTTCTTTCAAACGATGGTTCAGGCGATTCAAAGTATGTCTAGAGGGGATTTCAATGTGTCCGTCGATAATAATCCACATGGTGGTCCTTTCGTGGAGCTGGTGGATTCGATCAACAACATGGCCGTTGAATTAGGGCAGATAGAGAAAATGAGGCAGGAATTCATCTCCAACGTATCCCACGAAATACAGTCGCCTCTGACCTCGATTAGCGGCTTCTCCCGCGCTCTACAGAATGACCAGATTACGGCTGCGGAACGTAAACATTATCTAGAAATCATTGAAGCTGAGAGTACACGGCTATCTAAGCTTAGCGATAACTTACTGAAGCTATCATCGTTAGAATCGCAGCACCACCCATTTGAGCCGAAAAGTTACCGGCTGGATAAGCAAATACGCAATCATATTCTGACCTGCGAACCGCAGTGGGTAGATAAAGACATAGAGATGGATGTTGAACTAGAAGAGATTACGCTAATTGCTGACGAGGACCTGCTGAGCCAGGTATGGACCAATCTGATTCATAACGCAATCAAATTCACGCCAAATGGCGGAACGATCGGCGTTCATCTCATAAGCAGCAGGGACGAAGCGGTTATCCGAATTTCGAATAATGGGGCGGGCATTTCGGAGGAGGATCGAGCGCATATTTTTGAACGTTTTTATAAAGCAGATAAATCCAGAAATCGAATGTCTGGCGGCAATGGACTTGGCCTGTCTATCGTGAAGAAAATTACCGAAATGCATCAGGGAACTATTGCCGTAGTCAGTGCGCCGGAAGAGAAGACCACATTTACAGTTCGACTCCCGCTGCCAAAGTAAGGAGTGAACGCAAATAGAGACCCCCGCTTATCTATGATAACCGGAGGTCCCTAAGGATCACTAATGGTATTCAATTGTACCTACACAACTCCAATCAATCAACTAACGTTGCAAATTACGACTTTACTTACGAACGGATCCTTTCCTCGAATAAACGCTATTCACATTTACCGTGTTGGATTCCCACATGCCCGATGAACGTAGACCGTTCCCGCACCTTTTCTTCCGTCGTTTGAAGTAAAAGTGGGCATGTTTCGCTAACGTGGTCCATTGGACTATCCCCTTCCCTAAGTTGAGAATATCCTGGCTCCTATCGGGGTGCCGTACCGTCTGTGCGGCTTGTCCTTCAAGTGGGCCTGCTCTTACTATAGCCCATTATTAAAATATTGTAAATATTCAGATTATTCGATAAAATCCAATTTTTGCCGACAAATTTAGGTTATTCATGGAATTCCTTCCGTATACTTTGTTTTTAAGCGAAATCCTTATTTCTTGTTTATGACCGCTAAGTGAACCGGTAAATCCAGGGCGGAACTAACTTTGTGAGCGTGGATGTCGTGATGGGACTGCTCGAACACCATTTGATGTAAAACATGCAGTTAATTTCGCTGGTTTTCACGCTCTACCAAGCTGTCTTTCATAACCTTTTCTTCCAACCGCAGCACGATCCAACTGACGCCATTCCTATCGACTCGGCTCTCTAATGTGAACTCTCCTGCTTGTAAGCGTGTTCTTCATCGTTAAAGTAGAGATGCAGCTCAATATCATTACTTTAACGATGAAAAACATCGTTATACTGGCGAAAAACCGCCCAAACATGCAGCTATTTCCGAGTTGCTTGCAGCTGGTTGAGGAGCTTTTTCGGAGCTGTCCGGGCATATCCTTCCATTATCAGGTCTTCGATTTCCGTCCAAGGAACCTTGTCTGTATCTAGAATTGATACCCAGCCATGCTGTCCAATGTAGGCCGTTTTGTGGTAGGGTGTATCCTCTTGTTGAAGGAGGAACTCTTGTGTTGTCAGGTTCGTTTTAATGGCAGTAGATGGTTGACCATCCGTCTCGCCCATCATCACGAAGGGTTTATCTTTCACACGGAAGGTGATATGACCAAAGCCATCCACCTTTTCTTCAGCTTCCGGCAGTTCCATGCAGAAAGCCCTAACTTTGGCAACCAATTCTAAGCCCTTAATGCTCACAAACTGATGTGTCATATGAAGTACTCCTTCTGAATTTTATAATAGAGGACGAAAGAATTCCTTGAACCTTGTGCCCTGATACGTTAGTGTTCCCTGGTCACCCTCTACGATATAACCAAACTGTTCCCGTCCCACCCATAACTCAAGCCTGCTACGGTCTTCAAATTCAAAGGTGGCATAATAACTAGTACTTGTACTTGAATCTCCAGAGCCACCGCTGACATGCATTCTTTTGGCTACGACCTTACTGTTCCGGCTTTGGATGGGAGAGGCATTATTGGATGACCATGTCCTAAGTGATTTGATAATCAAAATGATAAAAGTGCCAATGACGAGAACGAATACACTCGTAAAGATAATTAGAAAAAGATTTCCGCCACTTCCACCAGGAAAAGGCCCCATGTTAAACCCAGATGACATGTTTTTCACTCCTTAGCGCAAGCATATTCCCGATTTTCTAGAGAAATCGTTTAACGAATCGGTAACCCGTTTCATGAAAGCTTAATGGCTCCTTGGCGGCCCGTGACTCGTCGTTCTTCTCTGAGCCGGTAATCCACCACATACCGGAGCAAGCGTGTTTGCTGGTTAGCTGCTCGGCATAGCTTTTTAATTTATCTGCGGCTGCTTGTCGGCTCATCGTTTCATCCACAGAAATAACGGAGATTTCACTGAATTTCAAAATCATATCGGCACCATGGCGAATGCGAAAGCCTAATGTACCGAGAATTTGATTCTTCTCCTCATATACATAGAGTGATTCGTCCGGGTTCTCACGTATAAAATGCAGCCTATTTTCAATGTGTAAAGGTGAAATGGCCTTGCCGGTACGCTCTGAAACAAAGCTGCTAATTTGTTTGGTATCTTGGGATGTAGCCTCACGAATGGTATACGTCATAGTCGTCCTTCTTTCTATAATCCAATGATTCTGCTAATTATACCATATATTGGAACATGGGTTCTATATTTGTCTCCCATCTACAGAAGAAAGTAGCGATGAATCAAAACAAAAAAGCAGTTGAGCAAGAAATACATTCTGCTCAACTGCTTTTTCTGCTAAATCTTATTGGAAAGCTTTAAAAAGAATGCGATTACGCTTGAGCGTGGATCGTATTCAATGTTGTGCGATCGCTCGCTTGCACGAGCTTGATCAGAAGTTCCTTCGCGGCGGCATAGTCATCTACGTGAAGAATGGACGCAGATGTATGAATGTAGCGCGCGCAGACTCCGATGACGGCAGAGGGAATGCCGCTGCCTTGCACGTGCACCTGTCCGGCGTCTGTCCCGCCCGCCGAGATGAAGTACTGATACGGAATCTTATGCGTCTCCGCCGTATCGAGAATGAACTCGACCATCCCACGGTGGGTAATCATCGTGGGATCAAAAATACGCAGCAGCGCACCGCGCCCTAGCTGCCCAAAAGCATTGTGGTCGCCGGTCATATCCCCGGCGGCGCTGGCATCCAGCGCGTAGAACAAGTCCGGCTGAATGAGGTTCGCAGCCGTGCGTCCGCCGCGCACGCCAACCTCTTCCTGTACGGTTGCACCGGCGTACAGGATATTCGGGAGCTTCGGCCCGCCGTGAAGCTCCTTCATCAGTTCAATCGCCAGGCCGACGCCGTAGCGATTGTCCCAAGCCTTGGCCATAATCCGCTTCGGATTGGCCAGGGGTGTGAATGGGCAGATGGGAACAATCTGCTGCCCGAGACGAACGCCGATGCGCTGCGCATCGGCTTTATCTTCAGCGCCGATGTCTACATACATCGTCTTGATGTCTGCAGGCTTGCTGCGTGCCGCTTCGTCCAGCAAATGCACGGGCACCGAGCCGATCACGCCGATGATCGGCCCTTGATCCGTCATAATCTGCACGCGCTGCGCGGGCAGTACTTGACTGAACCAGCCGCCTAGCGGCTGGAACTTGATCGTGCCATGCTCCGTGATGCCGCTCACAATGAAGCCGACCTCATCGAAATGGCCGGCCACCATGATCTTAGGGCCTGTTTCGTCTCCGCGCAGAATACCGAACAAGCTGCCGAGTCCATCCTGAACGAACTCGTCTGTATATTTCTCCAATTCACCGCGAACATACTTGCGGATTTCACGTTCAAAACCGGGCGCTGCTTGCATTTCCGTCAGCGTCCGAAAAAGCTCTAACGTTTCTGTATTCATGTGGGGTTCCTCACTTTATCGAAATAGGCTTTGGTGCAAATATGAGATCTATTTTACCATAATGGAGAAAAAAATGGATTTAAGGTAATTTCCCTCTTTACAAAACTAATGTCATTAGTTATTATACTAATATAAATAGTAAACGGGAGGCGTTATTATGAAAATGACACGTATTGGTTCTTTGTATCAACTGGCTTTTATGCCGAGATTTTTTCCGGTGAATTGTTATTTGGTGGAGGAAGAGAATGAATTAACGCTTATTGATGCGGCGCTGCCGTTCAGTGTCAAAGGCATTCTTCAAGCAGCAGAACAAATTGGAAAGCCGATCACTCGCATCGTCCTTACACATGCACATGGAGACCATATTGGGGCACTTGACGGTTTGAAAAAGGCGCTGCCGAATGTTAAGGTCTATATCTCAAGAAGAGATGCCAAGCTGCTGACGGGCAGTAAAGAATTAGAAGTTGGCGAACCAAATTCGCCGATTAAGGGAGATGTTCCTAAGTCTGTACAAACGAAGCCGGATGTACTGCTGGAGGATGGCGACCTTGTAGGATCGCTGCAAGTTGTATCAGCTCCTGGGCATACTCCAGGGATGATGGCTTTCCTAGATGTGCGCAGTCGAGCATTGATTGCTGGGGATTCTTTTCAAGTTCGTGGCGGTGCAGCGGTCTCGGGTGTTATGAAATTCTGGTTTCCGTTCCCAGCGATGGCGACGTGGAATAAAGAAGTGTCGTTGGAGAGCGCACGCAAGCTGAGACAGCTAGAGCCAAGCCTTCTAGCCGTCGGACACGGACGGATGATTGAGCAGCCGATCCCGACCATGGATCGCATTTTGGAAGAAGCGGCTAAAAAGTTTCATACAGATGCAGCAGCAATTTAGAGACAGAGAAGAGGAACTATCGTGGCATACAGACAGGGGTTAGACGCAGAGACTGTGCTCCAAGCAGCTATTGAAATGGCTGATTTACAAGGTGTTGAGCAGCTGACACTAGCCGCATTAGCTGCTAAATTGAACGTAAAAACACCGTCACTATATAATCATATTAAAGGCTTGCCAGACCTCAGAAAGCAGCTTTCCCGTCGCGGCCTCGTACTCATTAAAGAGGCGATGGTCGAGGCTGTTATTGGCAAAGCTGAAGATGACGCGCTGCTGGCGGCAGGCTTCGCTTACGTCATATTCGCTAGGAAACAGCCGGGATTATACGAGGCGATCTCCTCATTGCCTGACTACGAGGATCCTGAGTTGAAAGAGGCAGGCAGCCAAGTTGTGCTTTTCTTGCTGCGCATTTTAGAGCCATATGGACTCAGTGAAGAAGATGCGCTGCACGTGGTACGCGGATTTCGGAGCATGGTGCATGGCTTTGCCTCCCTCGAGCATAGAAACGGCTTCCGGATGGAGCTGGAAAGAGACGAGAGCCTGCGGCGTTTGCTTAAAACGTATTTAAGAGGATTACGAATAGCAGTTAATTGAGAAAAAGCGCGAGGAGCCGTTGTGGCTTCTTGCGCTTTTCTGATTGTATGTTTTGGAATGGGGGATAAGCGAGGCTTCCCTCATTCACATTACTCATTCAATCGGCAACCTCAAATAAGCATATCTGACGATGGATTCCGACTTAAGACAATTAATCTAGAACAAGATTGGAGGAATGAATCGACGGTCATGGGACTAGCATATCTATGTTGTAAAACGTTCAACTGAACTTGATTCAACGATAGGGAGATTACCGACGGTACCCGCCGCTTTCTTCTTCAACAACCTACTGCCTTGACTAAAGGATCGAGAATATTAGTGGTGGCGAAATAAACGCGCTAGTCCAAAAGGACGACCTCAGTCGGTTATCCCTGCTCCAAGTTGGGTTTCGTACAAGCTTCCACCTGCAGGCCTGAATCCACAAACCCCATATCAATCGCTCGCCATAAGTATAACGAGGCAAAGCTGCGATAAGGCGCCCAGTTCGGAGCGATTTCACCTAAGTAGTTACCGTCCTTCCGATCGGCAAGGGTATGCAGCCATTTGGCCGCACGTTGGAGGCCGGCATCGCCAATAGACATGACATCGGGTCTGCCTAATGTGAAAATGAGGAACATTTCCGCTGTCCAGGCGCCGATACCTTTGACACTTGTGAGCTGTTTGAGCAGCTCTGTGTTATCTAAATCTTGCAGATTATCGAGTGTCACCTCGCCGGATACCACCTTTGTGCTAAGGTCCCGGATGTAGCGGATTTTGGGATAGGAGACCCCGCATTGTCTGATGGCTTCCTCTTCCACAGCGAGCACAAGCTCAGGCGTGACGTCCGGTATAACGAGCTTCACTCTGGCTTTAATCGTTGCAGCCGCTTTTGCAGAGAGTTGTTGGGAAATAATCGACATCACGAGCGACTCAAAGGGCTTGTAGCTGGGTGTGAGTGTAAGATCACCGATCAGTTCAATGAGACTTGCTAGCTTGCTGTCTGCTTGGGACAAGGCCGTTATCGCAGGATGCATTTTATTCAATAGTATTGTAGTTACCTCAGGTTGGATAGACTGGCTTGACTCCTCAAATTCCGTAGTTTTCATGGCGAAAAAACCTCCTTAGGCTCAGTATTTCCATCATAATGGTTAACAGGCTATGAGGCCTAGTAAAATTTGTAAAAAGTTTATTGGTGACAGGGATGCTTATCCAATCGTACGCACTTTAGTATAATGAAAGTATGTATAGTGATAGAAAGGAATTCGAGCTCTGATGAGGGATGATAATCAAGCAATATCCAGAAGAAATGTGGGCATTTTTGCGCACGTGGATGCGGGTAAGACGACGACGACAGAGCATATTCTTTATCATAGCGGGCGAATTCGTGCGCTGGGTAGTGTAGATAACGGGACTGCGCAGACGGATTCTATGGATGTGGAAAGAGAGCGGGGGATTTCGGTTCGCAGCGCGACGACCTCTTTTTCATGGAAGGATACGTTGATTAACCTTGTAGATACGCCAGGTCACGTCGATTTCTTGTCGGAAGTGGAGCGTTCACTTCGGGTAATGGACGGGGCAATTCTTATTGTTTCTGCGGTAGAAGGCGTGCAGTCACAGACGGAAATGATCTGGCACACGCTGCAATCCCTCAAGATACCAACTTTGCTGTATATGAATAAAATGGACCGCGTCGGCGCGGATCCCGAGCGCGTGCTGCGCGACATTCACAAGCAGCTCACGGAGATGGCGGTGCCGATCTATGCACCGCTTGGTCGAGAGGACACGTTCCGCGGTGCGGTGAACGTGTTGGTGGATGATGCGGCGGATGCGGTCGCCGCGGATGAGGTGCGCGGATTCGACTTGGCATCCGCGGTGGAGAAGCTATCGGAGCTCGACGAGCGGATGCTCACGAGCTACATCGAAGGCGCGCCCGTCGAGGCGCGCGAGGTGAAGGCAACCCTGCAGCGGTATGCGCGGCAGGGGGCGGCTTTTCCTTTGCTGGTGGGCGCCTCCAGCAAGGGGCTCGGTATCAAGGAACTGATGGAAGCGATCCTTGATTATTTGCCTGGGCCGAGTGGCTCTGCGGAGCAGCCGCTTTCGGCCGTGGTGTTCAAGGTCGAACGGGACAAGACCATGGGGAGAATGGCGTACGTCCGCCTCTACGAGGGGGCGATCCGCAACCGGGACACCGTCGTCAATGTCACGCAGAGCGTGGAGGAGAAGGTGACACAGATTCGCAAAATCGACGGCCGTAAAGCCGAAGACATCGGGTTTGTTACGGCCGGCGACATTGCGGCCGTCTGCGGCTTGACGCAGGTACGGATCGGCGATGTGCTGGGCCGGGCAGATAGCGTGCCTCCTGCGCCGCAGATGGCGGTTCCGCTCTTGACTGTGCAGGTTCACGCCGAGGGTGAGGCGCAGTATCCGGCGCTCGTCGCAGCGCTGCAGGAGCTGACCGACGAGGATCCGCTGCTCGATCTGCAGTGGCTGCAGGAGGAGCGAGAGCTGCATGTGAAAGTCATGGGCGCGATCCAGCTCGAGATTCTCACGAGTCTCTTGAGCTCGCGCTTTGGTCTCCAAGTAAGGTTCGACCAACCTTCCGTGATTTACAAAGAAACGCCTTCGCAAGTGGGCGAAGGCTTCATTGCCTATACGATGCCCAAGCCGTGCTGGGCGATCTTACGCTTTCGCATCGAGCCTGGGGCGCCGGGCAGCGGGCTCGTGTATGAGTCGCTGGTACGGGGCGAGCATCTGCTCGTACAGTACCAGAACGAGGTGGCGCGCCGCGTGCCGGAGGCGCTCCAGCAAGGGCTGCTCGGTTGGGAAGTCACCGACTTGAGGGTGACGCTTATAGAGGGCGAGCACCACGTGTGGCACACTCACCCGCTCGACTTCGCTGTCGCTGCGCCGATGGGCATCATGCAAGGCCTTGCGCAGACGGGCACGACGCTGCTCGAACCGATGCTGCAGGTTCGCATCACCGTGCCTGAAGAGTTCGGAGGCAAGGTACTTAGTGACCTTGTGCAGATGAGAGCGGTTTTTGATCCGCCGCAAATTACAGGAGGCAGATTCGTAGTCGAAGGTCGTCTGCCTGTCGCTACGTCACTGGAATATCCAGTGAAGCTGAGTGCAATGTCAGGTGGACGAGGTGTAATAACATCCTCTTTTGCAGGCTATCAGCCAAGTCCTCCGGACGTTCATGCGGAGCGTAAGCGGCGTGGAGTCAATCCGCTCGATCAGTCGAAGTATATTTTAGCTGTGCGTAAGGCATTGTCGACCTAAGTTAGCTGGATGATCATTGTCATTGACATGATGTACTCGCCTCAGTACAATGAAGGTAAGTTAATAACATGTGACGGAGAACAGGAGACTCACTTGGATTGCCCATTGAATATCATTGGCAATACTTGGTGAGTTTTTTTGCTGTCATTTCCGCTCATTCTGGACTTGTTGCTTGCAGGCAAACTGTGTCCAAGGCACAGATGTTCATTTTAAAGAAACGGGGGCGATGGTAATGTCTTTGCAAGAGCAGTGCATTTTACCAGCCATTCGCAAAATGAGAGACCTAGAAAAGCTATTTAAGTCTAATTATACGTATATTGTTCTGTTGGATTGTCATATTGGGCAGTTGAAAAGCATCGTGGATCTGGGCAAAGCAAACGGAAAGAAGCTGCTGCTGCACGCTGATTTAATAGAAGGGCTCAAAAACGACGATTATGCGGCGGAATTTCTGTGTCAAAGTATTCGTCCTGCCGGTATCATTTCGACGCGGGGGAATGTGATTATGAAGACGAAACAGAATGGCTTGATCGCCATTCAGCGGCTTTTTCTCCTGGACAGCAGTGCCTTGGATAAAAGCTACACGCTTTTGGAGAGGACCAAACCCGATTTCATTGAGGTGCTTCCCGGTATTATTCCGCATATTATCACGGAAGTGAAGGAGCGTTCGGGCATTCCTATTTTTGCAGGAGGACTCATTCGTACAGTGGAGGATGTGGAGCTTGCGCTAGGAGCTGGAGCAACGGCAGTGACTACGTCGAATACGGAGCTGTGGCAGCACTATCATCAATGATCCTGAACATTTGGAGGCAAGGCAATGGCAATCACGGGGACAAAACCTTCTTATATCCTTTCCCTCGATCAGGGAACAACAAGCTCTAGAGCTATTTTATTTAATCAAAAAGGGAGTATTGTGCATGTAGCCCAGAAGGAATTTAAGCAGTATTTTCCGAAGCCGGGTTGGGTGGAGCATGATGCGAACGAAATTTGGCTGTCGATTCAGGGAGTCATGTCGGCGGTTTTATCGGAATCTGGGGTGCAGCCTGCAGAAATCGCGGGAATTGGCATCACCAACCAACGGGAAACAGCGGTTGTCTGGGATCGGCACACAGGGATGCCTGTGTATCATGCGATTGTGTGGCAGTCGCGGCAGACGGCAGATATTTGTGAAGAGCTGAAGACGCAGGGGCTTAGCGACCTGTTTCGGAAGCGTACGGGACTGCTGATTGATGCGTATTTTTCAGGAACCAAAATCAAGTGGATTCTCGACCACGTTGACGGTGCCAGAGAGAAAGCGGAACGTGGGGATTTGCTTTTTGGCACGATGGATACGTGGCTGATCTGGAAGCTGACAGGCGGGAAAGTGCATGTGACGGACTATTCGAACGCTTCGCGTACGCTTATCTATAACATTCACGAGCTGAAGTGGGATGAGGAGCTTCTGGGGCATTTGGACATACCAGCTTCCATGCTGCCGGAAGTTCGCTCCTCTTCTGAGGTGTATGGATATACGCAGGAAAGCTTCTTTTTCGGTTCGGCGATTCCAATTGCGGGTGCTGCAGGGGATCAGCAGGCGGCTTTGTTCGGGCAAGCTTGTTTTGAAAAAGGGATGGCCAAAAATACGTATGGCACAGGCTGTTTTATGCTGATGAATACGGGCAATCACGCGATTCCATCGCGCAGCGGACTTTTGACCACCATTGCTTGGGGATTGAACGGGAAAGGGGTGGAGTACGCGTTGGAAGGCAGTATTTTCGTGGCAGGATCGGCGATTCAGTGGCTGCGGGACGGGCTGCGGATGATTAAATCTGCGAAGGATAGTGAAGAGTACGCGAAGCGCGTTGCTTCAACAGAGGGTGTGTATGTCGTACCAGCGTTTGTCGGACTAGGTACACCTTATTGGGACAGCGACGTTCGGGGCGCGGTATTCGGGCTTACTAGGGGGACGTCGAAGGAGCATTTCATTCGGGCAACGCTCGAATCACTCGCGTATCAGACCAAGGATGTGCTGCAAGCGATGGAGGATGATTCCGGCATTCAGCTCACGAAGCTGCGAGTGGATGGTGGTGCTGTGAAGAACGACTTTCTGATGCAGTTCCAGAGCGACATGCTGGGAGTTACGGTGGAACGTCCGATGATTAGTGAGACGACAGCGCTTGGTGCGGCTTTTCTGGCGGGTCTGGCTGTAGGTTTTTGGAAGGATCAAGCGGAGATTGCGGCGCAGTGGCAGGTGGATAAGGCTTTTGAGCGGGGAATGGAAGCTGAGCTTCAAGAGAAATTGTATGGCGGTTGGAAAAAAGCGGTAAATGCCGCAATGGCTTTTAAATAAGCGTGTGCAGTGATATACTAATAACAAGTTAATATTCGGTTGGAGACTAGGAGAAGCCACAGCGGCCTATACGTGTATACGTATTAGGTATGTTGTGGTTTTTTTATTTTATATCTGCGAAGGAGAGATTGGGATGACGAAGGAACTTAAGCAAACTAATGATAAAGGGCAACAACAGGGGTTTAATGCGCTGAAAAGAACAGAAATGCTGCAGGCCATGTCTGAGCAAACGCTTGATCTGATTGTAATTGGAGGGGGGATTACGGGAGCGGGCATTGCGCTGGATGCACAAAGCAGAGGGCTTCGCACCGCGTTGATTGATATGCAGGATTTCGCTGCGGGAACGTCGAGCCGTTCGACTAAGCTGGTTCATGGCGGGCTGCGCTATCTCAAACAGCTGGAGGTGAAGGTTGTTGCTGAGGTCGGTAAAGAGCGTGCAATTGTGTATGAAAATGGCCCGCATGTGACGACGCCGGAGTGGATGCTGCTGCCTTTCTATAAGGGGGGCACGTTCGGGAAGCTGTCCACCTCGCTGGGTCTGCGGGTTTATGATTTCTTGGCTGGTGTCAAAAGATCGGAGCGCCGCAAGATGTTTCGCCCAGAGGAAACCCTTGCTCATGAGCCTCTTTTGAAGAAGAAGGATCTTAAAGGCGGCGGTTACTATGTGGAATACCGCACAGATGATGCGCGTTTAACCATTGAAGTCATGAAAAAAGCTGTCGAGCTGGGGGCTCTGGCGGTGAATTACGCTAAGGTTGAAGAGCTGCTGGTGGAGAATGGCAAGCTGGTTGGTGTGCGTGTGGTGGACCAGATTGCTGGCGGTGGGGCTGGTGAGACATCTGGAAAGACGTCTGGAAAGACGGCATACTCGCTGTACGCAAGTAAGATTGTTAATGCGGCTGGGCCCTGGGTCGATACGCTGCGCGAGATGGACCGATCCAAGCACGGCAAAACGCTGCACCTGACCAAGGGGGTGCATCTGGTGTTCGATCAGAGCAAGTTCCCGCTGCGGCAGGCGATTTATTTTGATACGCCGGATGGGCGGATGGTGTTTGCCATTCCGCGGGACGGCAAAACCTACATCGGGACGACGGACACGAATTACAAAGGGGATATTGCCAATCCCCGTATTACCGAAGCGGATCGCGCCTATGTGCTGCGTGCCGCGAACGAGATGTTTCCGTCCCTCGGGTTGACGGAGGCTGACGTCGAATCGAGCTGGACCGGGCTGCGCCCTCTGATCCATCAAGAGGGCAAAGACCCTTCTGAGATTTCGCGACGCGACGAAATCTTCGTCTCGGACTCCGGCCTCATCTCGATGGCCGGGGGCAAGCTGACCGGCTACCGCAAAATGGCGGAGTCGGTCGTGGACAAGATCGCCGCGATGCTGCTGGCGGAGGGCAAGGTCTCGGCGGCGCTGCCGCCGAGCCGCACCCGGACGCTGCCGATCTCCGGCGGCGATGTGGGCGGCTCCGCGAAGCTGGCGCCGTTCTTGCGGGGCAAGGTCAGCCAAGGCCTGCGGCTGGGGCTGACCGAGGCAGAGGCTGCGCTGCTCGCGCACAGGTACGGCTCCAACGTGGACGCCGTATTCGAGCTGCTGGAGCAGCACCGGGCTGAGGCGGCGCAGCGGGGCATGCCCGCCGCCGTGCTCGCTGCGCTCGTGTACGCGATCGAGCGCGAGATGGTCGTGAAGCCGGCGGATTTCTTCATCCGCCGCACGGGCGCCCTCTTCTTCGACATCGCGTGGGCAAAGCAGTGGAAGGCGCCTGCGATCGCCTTCATGGCTGAGCGCTTCGGCTGGGACGAAGCGCAAACAGCAGCCTACACCGCTGAGCTGGAGCAGCTGCTCCATGAAGCGGTGAACCCGCTGGAGGCGTAAAGCTCCAGCGGCGCCAGCTATTTCAGCTGTTCAGCATTTCCAGCTATTGCTCCACAGCTACTTTTCACGCAAATAGCTCACTGGTTGCTCCATGAGAAGGTCCATGCCCACCAATGGGCATGGACGAGTAATGCTGCATTTCGTACAACAATTTGGAGAAATTCTGGCCAATTAGGTGAATTGTTGCAAAAAATTAAAACAATTTGGCCACTTTCCGGCATAACGTCCGAGAAGGACCTCTCAGTTGCTGAGTGAAAGCAAGTTATCGGGGTTTGCAGCCTGAGAAGGCAGAAAAGGCTGTCTCGGAGGCTCGAATGTAGCGAAAGAGGCGCGAGACGTCAGAAAAAGACCTCTCCGGAATACAACTTTGTAGGCTAAGATAGAGCGGACGAGGATGTATTATTATATAGAACGACGGTTAGTCAGTGAATGTCAGCAAACATACATCATACTTTGCTTAAAATAAGCATCCGCAGGCGAAATCATTCATGTGTCAATTTCGTGTTTTTCACTTAAAAATAAGCAGCCAGAACCTCCATGTGCTATTATGCCTATGGAGGTTCTTTTTTTCAGTTGATTCGAATTTATAAGTTTGTACATTCGCTTGTTTCGCATCAGCTTTGGCCTTATCCTTCGTTAATTCGTAAGTTTATCCTAGTCTTCAACTAATTGTTAAGCGAGTAGGTGTGCATACATATGGGAATAACAGAACTCTTGTCCTACCTCACGGAAGAAAATTTGGCAATGATCTTGGACAAGTATCGATCACTCGGCCCATTACCAGGTCTTCTTCTACCTTTCATGAAATCGTTCGTTCCGCCGCTCCCTACACTTGTCATTATTAGTGTAAATGCAGCGGTATATGGGCTATGGCTCGGTTTTCTTTACTCTTGGATAGGTATTGTGTGCGGGTGCTTGGTGACTTTTGCGATCGTCAAAAAAGTAGCCGGCCATCCTTATCTAGAGCGCTGGGCACAAAAGCCCAAAGTCCAAAAAAGTCTCCTCTGGGCGCGTCGTCAGGCCTTCAACTATGTGTTTATACTCAGTCTTTTTCCGATAGGACCCTTCGTTGTGATTAATATGGCTGCCGGGCTGGTCGGCATGAAGTTTCGTTCTTTTTTGGTTGCGGTTGCGGCGGGAAAAGCGGTCATGGTGCTGTCGGTTAGCTTCATTGGCCACGATCCTAAGCGATTCATTGAGAATCCGTATGAGTTGATCTATGTGGCTTTATTTATTGTGATCTCACTTATGATTAGCAAAAAAGTCGAGAAGCGGTTTATGTAATTAAGACGAAAGCATCTCAAGAAATTTAGCCGCTGCAACAGACGATGTCATATCTCGGCGGGTCGTGATTCCGATGCTGCGGGCGGGAATGGCTTTGGCAGGCTTTAGCTCATGCAGCGTACCTTCAGCCAATTCTTTGACGGCATAAGACCGAGGAACGAAAGCAACGCCGAAGCCGAGTTTTGCGAATTCGATAAGCAGATCAATGCTGCCGAGCTCAGTGTCGGCTTCGATGGTGACATCTTGGGCAGCAAACCATTGCTCAATGAAGCGCCTAGTGCTGCTTCCGGGAGATAGGAGCAGTAAGGGGAATTGGCTGATATCCTGCGCGGAAAGTAAGTGGTCTGCTTGATCACGGTAGGCTTCACCGCCCACAAAGCAGTCTTGGAGGGTCATAACCGTTTGGACATCGAGATGAGGATCATCGGCAGTTGGCAAATGAATAAGCCCAAAATCGATGCTGCCCTCTTTGACACGAGCTGTAATCTCGGATGTTTTGCCGTGAGAAAGCCTGATGCGGACATCGGGATATTGTTTATGATAGGTATCCAGATAAGGGAATAAGAAGTGCTTGAATAACGAATCACTCGCTCCGACACGAAGTTCGCCTCCTGTGAGGTGCTTGAGTGCGGACATTTTTTTCTCCCCAGCCTCCAAAAGCGCAAAGGATTGCTCCACATAAAGCATTAATTGCTTCCCCTCAGTTGTTAATTCCACACCCTTGGATTGCCGATGAAAAAGCTTCATGGATAACGCCTGTTCCATTTGTTTAATCGCATAGCTGACGGATGGTTGGGTAATATAAAGCTCCCCGGCTGCTTTGGTTAAATTGCCCGCTTTGGCGGCATGTAGGAATATTCGGTACCATTCTAAATGGATTATGATATAGAGCTCCTTTATGGGAAGGTGCTTATTTGGTGATTTCATCTATGCCTGCTCCTCCCATTATAATTGGCTTATAAGATACGCACAATTGGAGAGGGTGGATAAAATGCAGGATTGGGCGAAGCACGAGCCAGATCGGAGAGCTAGATCACCATGGTCACAACATCTGGAAGGACAGGAGGTACGGTTGTCGCCGCTTCATGGAGCAGTAGATGCGACTATCACGATACCGGGCAGCAAAAGCTTCACGAACCGCGCACTTCTTATTGCGGCTCTAGCGAAGGGGACCACCCGGCTGCAGGGTGTTTTACAAAGCGATGATTCCTATTGGTGTATGAACGCTCTCAGAGAGCTGGGAACTGAAATTGAGATGGATGGGGATACAGTTACAATCCATGGAAACGAAGGACATTGGTCAATCGCGAAAGCAGATTTATACGTGGGAGCTGCTGGTACGGTTGCACGCTTTTTACCCGGGGCACTTGTCGTTGGTCATGGGGAGTGGACACTTGATGGCAGTAAGCGTATGACAGAAAGACCTCTTGCACCTTTATTGGATGCGTTATCCAGTTTGGGAGCGGATATCCGATATAAGGGTAATCCTGGATGTGTACCGCTGACGCTTCATGCGGACGGTCTTAATGGAGGAGAAGTAACGGTTTCTGGAGCGGTTTCCAGTCAGTTTATTAGCGGCTTGCTGCTCGCAGCTCCTTATGCCAAAGAAACTCTAACCATTCAGATCGCTGATCAAATTGTGCAGCGGGACTACGTCGAGATGACATTGGATATGATGTGGGCGTTTGGTGTGAGACCAGAGGTTCATGAGGATGGGCAAGCGATTACGATTCAGCCGAGTGTTTATGAAGCACGTACATTCATGCTGGAGCCCGATGTATCAACTTGCGGTTACTTCTGGGCTCTCGCTGCCCTGACGAATGGACGTGTACGTATTGAGGGTATTTCCGCGCAGACGCGACAACCGGATATAGAGCTATTGTCTGTTTTGGAGAAAATGGGCTGTTCGGTGACGCGTGGTGAACATTACATTGAAGTTCGGGGTACAAAACGTCTTAAAGGCGACTTCACAGTGAGCATGCAGCGTTGGTCGGACCAGACGCTGACACTAGCTGCACTGGCCCCCTTCGCGGATGGTCCAATTACACTGACGGATGCTGCGCATATCAGGCATCATGAGTGTGACCGCATTGCGGCGATGTGTGAGGAACTTGGGAAGCTTGGCATTCAGGTGGAGGAACATGCAGATGGGTTAACGGTGCACCCAGGGGAGCCGCAACCCGCGCTTCTCGACCCCCACGACGACCATCGAATGGCGATGGCGCTTTCGCTGATCGGCGCAAGGGTAGATGGCGTCAGGATTGCGGATCCGGGCTGTGTTTCGAAGACATGCCCAGACTTTTTTGATCGATGGCGGGAGCTGGGTGTCGGGGTGGAGGTTATTTAAGCAAGATCACTCCACACCTGAATATTCAGCTTCGGATATAAAACGGCAAAATCCCCAGCTTGTTTCTCAAGCATGCTTAGCTCAAATGATTTGCTAAAAATA
Source organism: Paenibacillus sp. V4I9 (assembly GCF_030817295.1). Classification (NCBI taxonomy): domain Bacteria; kingdom Bacillati; phylum Bacillota; class Bacilli; order Caryophanales; family Paenibacillaceae; genus Paenibacillus; species Paenibacillus sp. V4I9. Next base: position 7,184,294 of record NZ_JAUSZE010000001.1, on the reverse strand, counting down.
TCGCGATCTGGCAGGAAGGTAACACTCGTTCCGGTTTCCTTAGTCACGCCTACTGTTTGGAGCTCGCTTTGCGGAATCCCATGCTTATAGTGTTGTTGGAACACTCGACCGTCGCGCTTGATCTCAACGGAAAGCTTGAGTGATAGCGCGTTGACGACGGGCATGCTGATGCCTTTTTCACTGCCGGGTGCTAAGAATGTAGCACTTGAGCTTAGTCGGCTCATGTCTGTAAGAACAGTCTGAACACGTGGGTGTTCACTACCAGGAAGTGCTTGAACGGGGATACCACGTCCATTATCTGCAACTGTGATGCTGCCATCCGCATGCAAAAAGAGGCTAACCTCACTACAGGTGCCGTGCAGGTACTCCAGAATGCTGTTCTCGACAACAGCCCACAGCAGTAAGTGTGGATCATATATTTCTTGTGCTCCGCCCAAATAAGCATGCGCATTCGTTCTTGCTTCTGTCATAGCTAAATAGTCACTAGTGTCCATGAGGTCGGAAGCCGCCGCCAGCAGTAATAAAAGTGGAAGTGCACGGGGGCCAGGAATGGTATACTTGCCGCCTCGCTCTTCTTGAACGAGAAGGTCCGCTCCTACTAATGCCTTGATGTGATGGTAGAGTTGTCCCGTTGTCCCCATGTTCAGACGTTCCACCAGATCGGGTCCGGTAAGCGGCTCTTGCAAGACGGATCTTAAAATATCAAGTCGTTGTTTATGTGCAAGAGCCCCTATGATTTTAGCTGCTTTATCGCCATCCAATTCGATTAACTGACGGACGTGCTTTTCTTGAGGCTCCCACCGGAAACTAGCCTGATCTCCCCGATACTGCCCGGAGTAAAACACACTCCCGAGACTAGCGTCTGAATTCTTTTTCTCAATAAACATTTTATTATTCTCATCTTGGTTAGGAATCAATTGTCTGACAAGTTGCTGAAGATCATTCATCTGTGCCTGCAGCGCATCTAGCTCGGTGCTATAATCCCGTGTTGTGGTCAAAAGGATCACCTCATCTAAATTATTAATTACGAATTTACGTAATTAAATAATAACATAAATTGTGGTGATCGTACAGTTTTAATATTCCAAATTAAGGAATAATTAGGAATGCTGATTAGCCCTAACTCGGTGCAATCTAAGTATAAATGACGTAAAGTCCGATATGGTACAGCAACAAATGGAAACCGTGAAAGAAGCTTCGGGGAATGCCGCTGCGTTAAACCAAGTTTCGAACGAACTGCGAGTACAGATCCAACGCTTTCTCATCTAAAAAGCCAAAAGACGAACAGACGCTATCAGGACAGCGTTTGCTCGTCTTTTTCATTGGAGTCTAAATCAGTATATACACGTATTTGGTCTTGATCATCTATGGTAGCTAGTTCAACACCCTTCATATCGAGATGTGCAGCGTGAATCTGAGCTTCCAGCCATGCGTGGTCTTTTCCCAGCTGAGCAAGCACCTTATCATCACTGGACCCTTCAACAATAATCGGCTTCACGAGAGAGAACGACGATGTAGGTATGTACATATCTTTCGCGGTAATAGGGTGATACTGAGGCTCGAGGAACACAGAAATGATTCCTCCTGGCTCCCACAGAGCAAGTGCGACTTTGGCTATATCCTCAATCTGCTGCTTACGCAGCTCAGAGAAGAGGTGATCTACAGAAATTTTGGCTTTGCGCAAACTTTTCATTTGAATCTGTCCATTTTTAATTAACCTAAGCGGCGGCGGGTCTAAATAATGCTTAAGGAAATTCCATTTTAAACTTAGCCAGGAGGTTGTCAGATATAGGACTACGATTACAATCGTGGTGATCATGGATCCGGTTAAACCTAAATGCTCGTCCGAAAGCGGGTGGGCAATAATATTTCCTAAGATTAGAGCAATAATGAAATCCAGAAAACGCAGTTGTGAGATGGATCGCTGCCCCAAAGCTTTGGCCGTAATTAATAAGAAGAGATAGGCTGCAACAGCGCGCAAAATCCATTGGATCGTGGTTAGAGATTCTTGGCTATGAAAGAAGTCCAATTCACGTCACACTCCGAAAATGGGGTAAATGCTCGTATAATGTTTCCTCGTTTTCCCGTTTTTATCCATGATGGGTGGTTGGAGTGAAGGGATTCTAGGGGGCTACCAACGTCTACTCTGTGGCTGGTGTTAATCCTACTTCGCGTTCACTCCAAATCCAAAACTGACGAGCTAGCTCCTCGTTTTGGGCTCTAGCTGAGACAGGCGCGATCTTCCGCCTGTAGTAGTACTCGCCGCTGACCGTCCGTACGTCCGGGCTCGCAGCCATTGTCCTAAAAGTAGGTAAATCTACTTGAGGACAGCCCTTTAAGGTCTTTTGTCCTTATGGAACATTCGAATCAGTATTCAGCATGAAATTAATACTTCCATTGGAGTTTTCCAATGGAATCGACTCAAATGCTCCAAATTTAAATCACACCAACGGCTGCATGCCGCGCTCCAGCCAATCCTCGCGAGTCGGACCGTAAATGTCCGGGACTCGCAGTCCGGCTTGACGCATCAAGACAATCATTTCACCACGATGGTGAATTTCATGCGAAATGAGGATGCGCAGTGTTATGCCATTGAGCCACTGCTCGCCATACATGTCAGTGCTTTCAGTGAGCTTAGCATCTGTCCACTGGGCCTGGATTGCTTCGGCTAGCCCGGCTGAGGAAGAGCGGTAGGTGTCAGCAATTGTCTTGGCGGACGCTGGCGCGTGTTCTTCGCCTTCGGGAGCATTGAACGTAAGACCAGTACGTGAGGTCATCTCGTGAATAGTAGTCGCGATATGCCAACCCAATTGTCCTAGCGAGCGGAAGTCGGGCGCGATTTGCTGTTTAAGTGAAGCATCTGTCAAAGTGTCCAGCACGCGCTGGGTAGCTTTTGCTTCATTGTTCCATTCATTTACAAAATCTTCGATTGTTCTAAACATGGGTGAGCCTCCTTAGAGTTTTCGCCAGAAAAACTGGCATCGTAAGCAGTCATCAATTGGTTTCGCCTACTTCATAACCTCATTATAGACAACCACCACTGACAACGTCCTGTCAGTGTTCATTTGCATAGAGTTGAACAATTTTTTCAGCTTTATCTTTGATGTTGGCAGCAATATGGGCGGGCTCGAGAATGCGCAGGTTGGGACCATAGCTAAGAAGCATGCCATGAAGCCACGATTCATCCGGTTGAGTGGCGGTAATCATCAAAGTGCCATCAGCTTGAACGATAATTTGCTCAGGACGGAAATAATCCTCTACTTGAGCGCGAACGTTCGGCTGCGCATGCAGCACGAGTTTGATGAGCGTGGAGGGATCTCTTTTGCCCCAGTTATGATCAAGCTGTTCTAAGGTTCCTTCTTTGCGTTCAAATGTTCTCTGAAGCACTTCAATATCTTTCATACGAGATAATCGGAAGACACGAAAATCTTGACGCAGCAGGCAGTAGCCGTACAAGTACCAGCCAAAGCCTTTAACTACAATGCCCATAGGCTCTACTGTTCGCACAGACTGCTCACTTTGAGAAGTAATATATTGAAAGGAAATCAGTTTGGATTCCTTAATTGAAGTGCGCAGGATACTTAGCTTCTCTTTGTCCTGATTGCTGCCACGCCAAGGATTCATATCAATAATAAGTTGATTGTTTAGGTTAGCGACGGTGTTCTGTTCCGATTTCGCCACGAGAGCGCCTACTTTATCAAGAAGGTTGCTGATCTCTTGGTCGCCGACGGTAGAGCGGATTCCTTTGAGGCCGACAATAATAGATTGCAGCTCATCGAGGGACAGAAATTGGCGATCCAACCGATATTGGTCCATAATTTCGTAACCACCGCTCATCCCTGCATAAGAAACGACAGGAACGCCAGCTTGGTTAATGGCCTCAACGTCTCGGTAAACCGTACGTAAAGACACTTCAAATCGCTCCGAAAGCTCTTTAGCACTGATTCTTCTTCGGTTTAGAAGCAGCATAGTTATGGCAAGCAGACGATCAATTTTCAAGAAAAGCACCTCATCGATTCATATATGTAACTTTAACATTCGATTCCAGAGAAGGAATTCCTTTGTGGAGTTCCGCATACCCTATGGAAAATTTTGAAATAATAAGCCGAATTCAAATCTATGATTAGGAGTCGGATTACATGTTTAGAAAATGCGTTAAAATCGCCGTACACACAGCAGTAATTAGTTTACTATTGAGCAGCTCATTCTTATGGAGAGGTGGATTCGTATCCGCTGAAGAGTTACCGCCACCGCAGCCACCACAAACTGCACAGCAAGGCGAGCTTATACAAACGCGTGAGATTGATGTCACTGGCGACGGCAAGCCAGATACGGTATCCCTGATAGGGATGAAGTCGGATAATAGCAGTCCGTACTATGATAAGCTATTCATTACCGTCGTAGGACCGGTTCAGACCCAAGTTGTCATCCCGCTTGAGGGTGGATATAACCCACAGATGGACTTTTGTGACTTTATTCAGGACAAGCTTCCTCAAATCTATGTATCCGCAGAAACAGGGGGCAGTGGGGGGCTATCCTATTACTATATTTACTCACTGAAAAATAATGTTCCGACTGCTATCCCGCTGCCTAGTCCCCTTCATGTAAAGGCATCCTTTAAGAAAAATTATGTGGTAAAGATGAAACTTGAAGAGACAGGGAAGTCTTTCAAAATTGATATCAAAGACCGCAAGGACGATTACGAGAAATTCGGTGTGTACAAAAATGGTATGGTAGTGAAGCCCATTATTGTGAGTGTCAACGATTATGGCGCTCTGAAGCCTTTGGATGTAGATCGGGATGGGTACTGTGAGCTGAGGGGTGTTCAGCGAATCACCGGTATTGCGAATGCAGATACACTTGGATACGCCATCTCTGTTTGGAAATGGAAAAAAGGGAAATGGATTTTAAAAGACTCCTCAATTGTCAAAACGCTGTCTAGCAAGTTACGTTAAAAAAAGACCGCCATCTCACGGTGCGTTGTACCATGAGATGGCGGTCTTTCTATGAAGTCCTGCTTACCGTTCCTATGCCCAGTTACCTTTGCGGAATAAAGGTTCGCGGCTTCCATCTGCCAGAATGCCATCGATCTCCATGTCAGCTGCGCCGATCATGAAGTCAACGTGGATTAGGCTTTTATTGTAGCCATTCTGAACTAGCTCCTCGGGGCTCATCGTCGTTCCGCCTTCAATTGTGAACGGATAAGAATTGCCTAGCGCTACGTGACAGGAAGCATTTTCGTCGAATAATGTGTTGTAATAAATGAGTCCTGACTGTGAAATGGGGGAGTCATAAGGCACAAGTGCCACTTCACCCAAGTAACGAGCACCCTCATCCATGTCCAGCATCTTATTCAGCACTTCTTGCCCCACCTCAGCGGTTGCTTCGACAACTCGGCCATTCTCGAATTTCAGGCTGAAGCCATTGATTAGGGAGCCTTGATAACTCAGCGGCAAAGTGCTGCGAACGGTTCCGTTCGTGCCATTTCGTGCAGGCATCGTAAAGACTTCTTCCGTTGGGATGTTCGGCACGAAGAAGATGCCTCGCTCCGACTCGCTCCCTGCGGCAACCCATTGATGCTTAGTGGCTAGCTCTATGTATAAATCTGTACCAGGAGCTCTGAAATGTAGCTGCTTGTACTTTTTGTTGTTCAGCAGGTTCTGCTTGTCTGTCAGCGTCTCGATATGCTGTTTCCATGCTGCAACCGGATCTTCTTTATCCACACGAGTAAGTTTAAAAATCTGCTCCCACAGCTTCTTGATGCGCTCGGCTTCGCTCAAATCCGGGAATACCTTAGCTGACCATTCCGCTGTCGGGAAGGAGACCATCAGCCAATTCACCTGATTGCTGCGCAGATATTTCAGGAACCCTTCACGCGCAGTAGCCGTTGTTTTGCTAGAGATGGCGATCCGCTCAGGGTCTACATCTTTGAGCAAATCGGAGTTAGGTGCGTAGATTTGGAGGAAGGCTGCACCGTCCTTTGCCATCTCTTCCAGGCCGCTTGCTCGCCACATGGGGTACTCGCGCAGCGTGGACTCCGGAGCGTGCTTGAGGCGCAGCGCTTTCACTTCGTCGTCGTCCCAGTCGATGACGACATCTTTGGCGCCAGCGTCGTAAGCCTTTTTCGTTAGCTTGCGCACGAAGTCAGCGCAGGCGATCGGCGTCATAATGACGACAGTCTGATCCTTTTGTACATTTAATCCGACACGTATGGCAAGCTCTGCATATTTATCTAAGTAATGTTCGAATGTCTCCATCTCGCTGGCTCCTTTATATTTGAGTAACTTTTAGTGTATGATAGAAAATAAAACTTTAACCCGTGGGAGAAAGGCTGGGAACATATGGAAACGAAGAGCGCAGTAGTAAGCACGCCATCTAATTTCATTAAGAACATTGTAAACGAAGATCTGAAATCAGGCAAAGTCAGTCAGGTAGTTACCCGATTTCCCCCGGAGCCGAACGGTTACCTTCATATAGGACATGCGAAGTCGATTTGTCTTAATTTTGAGCTTGCGGATGAATTCAAGGGGTTAACGAACCTTCGCTTTGACGATACGAATCCGGTGAAGGAAGATACGGAATATGTGGAATCCATTAAAGCTGATGTCGCTTGGCTCGGTTTTCAATGGGACGGTTTGTTTTTTGCTTCCGATTATTTCGAGGAAATGTACAAACGTGCGGTGGTTTTGATCAACAAAGGTTTAGCTTTTGTGGATAACCAAACAGCGGATGAAATCCGTGAAACCCGCGGGACGCTTACACAGCCGGGTACGAACAGTCCTTACCGCGAACGCAGTATCGAAGAGAATCTCGCCTTGTTTGAGCGTATGCGTGCCGGTGAATTCAAAGATGGAGAGCGTGTTCTTCGTGCTAAGATCGATATGTCTTCGCCGAACATCAATCTGCGCGATCCAATCATTTACCGCGTTGTCCATGCTCATCACCATAATACGGGAGATGCTTGGTGTATCTACCCGATGTACGCTTTCGCGCATCCATTGGAAGATGCTATCGAAGGTGTTACGCATTCCATCTGTACGCTCGAGTTCGAAGACCAACGCCCGTTCTACGATTGGGTTATTCGTGAGTGTGAGATGCCGAATGTGCCTAGACAATATGAATTTGCACGCCTCAACCTGACGAATACGGTGATGAGTAAAAGAAAGCTGAAACAGCTTGTCGACGAGAAAGCCGTAGACGGTTGGGACGATCCGCGGATGCCCACCATCTCTGGTCTGCGCCGCAGAGGCTTTACGGCTGAATCAATTCGTAATTTCGCTCGCGAAATCGGCGTAGCTCGCAGCTACAGCGTCGTCGATGCGAAGATGCTGGATCATTTTATCCGTGAGGATTTGAAGTTGAAGGCGATGCGTACGATGGGTGTTCTGAATCCGCTCAAAGTCGTGATCACGAACTATCCTGAGGAACAAGTCGAAATGCTAGATATGGAGAACAACGCAGAGAATCCGGAAATGGGCAATCGCCAAATTCCGTTCTCCCGCGAGATCTACATCGAGCAAGACGATTTCATGGAAAATCCGCCGAATAAATATTTCCGGTTATTTCCCGGCAACGAAGTGCGGTTGAAAAACGCCTACTTCATTAAATGCAATGATTTCATCAAAGATGAGAACGGCAAAGTGATTGAGCTGCACTGCACTTATGACGTGGAAACGAAAAGCGGCAGCGGCTTTACTGGTCGTAAAGTCAAAGGAACGATCCACTGGGTGGATGCAAAGAGTGCAGTACCTGCGGAGTTCCGCCTGTATGAGCCGCTGATTCTCGATAACCAAGAGGACGAGGATGCTTCGTTCTTGGAGAATTTGAATCCAAACTCGCTGCAAATTGTGCAAGGTTTCGTGGAAGACAATATGAAGCAAGCGCAGCCGCATGATAAGTTCCAATTTTTCCGACACGGCTATTTCAACGTAGATCCGAAACATACAACAAGCGACAAACTGGTGTTTAACCTGATTGTCTCGCTGAAGAGCTCGTTTGAAATATAAGATAGGGCTCATTTGAGTTCATATAAAGATTAGACAGGAGATCCTAGTGAAAGCTAGGATTTTTTGTTGTGCAGGAAGCCTGTCGCGGTAAAAAACGATTTTGAAAAAATAAATTTTTTGTTCACAAATATCCAGTAATATAAATGATGAATCCTATTTCTTAAGGAGAGTGCCGCGTGACAACCGTATTGGTGGTAGATGATGATCTTAATATTTGCCGGATTACGAAGTTATATTTGGAGAAAAATGGCTATGCGGTGGTAACGGCAAATGACGGTGAGCAGGCGCTAACCCAGTTCGATGAGCTGCGTCCAGACTTCATTGTACTCGATATTATGATGCCCAAACGCGATGGCTGGGAGGTCTGCCAGAAAATTCGTGCGAAGAGTGATGTTCCTATTCTCATGCTGACGGCAAGAGGTCACGTGGATGAGCGAATTGAAGGTTTGCAGATGGGCGCTGATGATTATCTAGTGAAGCCCTTTGATCCGAATGAGCTGGTTGCTCGTGTGACCACAATTCTTCGCAGGACGCTGCTCCGCACAGAAGCTGCTGTGCCTGCTCATCTATATGAAGTAGGCAGCTTGCGAGTGGATAGCCTGTCCCATGATGTGACTGTAGAAGGGCAGTTCGTTGCTTTACCCAAGAAAGAGTATGAGCTGCTGCTGTTTTTCGTGCGAAATCCGAATCAAGTTTTTACCCGGGAGGACCTGATCGCCAAGATATGGGGTTGGGATTTCGAGGGTGAAGACCGCGTCGTGGATTTATATATTAAACGTTTGAGACAAAAGCTTTCTGCTTTGACGGAGAGGAAAGAGGACTGGAGCATTCGTACCGTTTGGGGCGTCGGGTATAAGTTTGAGGGGCCTGGTGTATGCTGAACTCCTTTTATCGCAAGCTATTATTTATTTATATTTCGATTACCGTTGTGTCCATTCTTGCCATTTCAGGAACCATTGGCTATACGATGAAACAGAAAACCTATGAGCGCAGCGAGAAGCTCCTACTCGAGAAGGTAGAGCAAGTCGATGAACTGGCCAAGGATTTGTTCGATAACTCGACACTTCTAAAGGATTTTCGTAAGCAGATTAGCGCCATTGAGAAATCCTCGAACGTTCGCGTTGCCGTTATCAAGCATCCCAGAGCAAATCTGGATAAGATTCAGTCGGTGGGCGAGGCCCCAGCACGTAAAGAATGGGTGGATAAAGTGCTGTCGGGTAATCAAGTGACGGTGCAAAGCAATTTTGCTCAAAATAGTACGGTGAAAATGCTCATTGTCGGGCGACCTGTCATGCAGGAGAACCGGGTCATTGGCGGGATATTCTTATACACTCCAATAGTGAATATTCAAGGCACTATCAATGGCATTAATCGGGCGATATTCCTATCTGCACTAACGGTTGCGTTACTTGCGATTGCAGTCCTGTACTTTGTTTCCAGACATTTTATGAAGCCGATTCAGCTTATGAGTAAAACCGCAGAGGCTTTGGCTTTGGGGGATTTCAGCGGAAGGGTGCCCGTTAGAGGCAAGGACGAAATCGCCTCGCTGTCAGGATCTCTGAATCGCATGGCCGGTAAACTGCAGAAGGTAGAAGAGGGGCGCAAGCGATTTCTATCCGAAATTTCTCATGAGCTGCGGACGCCCTTGACGACAATTCGAGCCTCTCTGCAAGGGATAACGGATGGCGTTGTTGAGCCTGAGGATGCGAAGGAATTCATCCAAGTTTCTCTTCAGGAGACCCTTCGACTGAGCCATTTAGTTGATGATTTGATGGAGCTGTCGTCTTTTGAGGAGAAGCAGGTCAAATTAAACCTCCAGGATATCGATGTACCTGACTTAATAGGGCTGGTGGTTACCCAACTCAAGATGAAAGCTAAAGCAAAGCAGATCGAATTGAGCTCAGAGGCGGAGGGGCCTTACTTGGTTTATGCGGATGCAGATCGGTTGAGGCAGGTGTTAATCAATTTGCTGGACAACGCCATTAACCATATTCCTGAGGGGTCATCGGCGGGTATCCGAGTAAAAGTAGTCAAGAACGAACGCTGGATCGAAGTGTGGGATAACGGTCTAGGTATCGCACCAGAGCAGCTGCTGCATCTATTCGATCGTTTCTATAAAACGGACGAAAGCCGCAACCGTTCCGGCGCAGGCCTCGGTTTGACGATCTGCAAACATATCATAGAAGCTCATGGCGGTTCGATTCGAGTGGAATCTCAACTTCAAATGGGTACGGTTTTTAAAATATTTTTGCAGTCACCTATGATCGCCGCATGACAAACTTATGACATAACTATTCGGTAAGATAGGGTTCGTAAGGTAAACATAACCATAAACGAATCGAGGAGCGATACTTATGTTGAAAAAATTAACAGGACTTGCGTTGGTTGGAGCAATTGTATTAACAGTTCCGATTGCGGCTTTTGCCGAGAATGAACAGGGGGCTGCTGCTGCAGCGCCAACAAGCAAGTCCACTAAACCAGTTAAGCAGCTGCTTCAGGATAAAGCGCAAATTTTTGGAATATCAACAGATGGCAAAACAAGTGAGCAGATCAAAGCTGAGCTTAAAGCTTTAAATGCGGCCAAACACACAGAGCAATTGAACAAAGCGGCAGCGAAGCTGGGTATTAGCACAGACGGCAAAACAGCGGAACAGCTGAAAACTGATATTCAAGCTGCTGTTCAAGTGAAGCTGAGAGAGAAGGCGACCAAGCTTGGTGTTAGCGCGGATGGGAAAACGAATAAAGAGCTGAGAGCAGCTCTTAAAGCAGCTGTTTTACCGAAACTGCAGGAAAAAGCGACTAAGCTCGGTGTTACCACCGATGGAAAAACAAATAAAGAAGTTAGAACTGAGCTACAAGCGGCTGCTTTGACGAAACTGCAAGATAAAGCAACAAAAGCGGGTGTTGCAACGGAAGGCAAGACAGCCAAAGAAATACGCGCTGCTTTAAAGGCGAGTAAAGAAAGTAAAAGGGCAGAAGCAGTGAATAAAAAAACTGCTAAATTAGGTATCTCCACGGAAGGTAAGACATCCGAGCAGGTATTTGCTGAAATAGAAAGTGCGCTGAAAGCGAAATGGGAGAAGCAAGCGCAGAAATAGGGTGGAGAAGAGCGGAAGCAGTACAGAAGAAGTGCAAAAGAAGTGATGAAGAAGTATAGAAGAAGTAAAGAACAAGTAAAGAAAAACTACAGAAAAGTATAGATAAAGTGAGAAGAATTATAGGGAAAGTACGGAAAAGGGTAAGGATAGGAGCAAACCTCGAGGGCGGCCTTGGGGTTTGTTTTTGTGTGTACATATAAGTTGGTCTTGGAGTAGGCAAAAACTTATGGCTTATTTAAGATTGGTTAGCTATGGGTTTTACCGATTGAGATATTGGATAAGTGAATTTCACTTGGGGAGTTTTATTTTGTTTCTGCGTATTAGTCTCTTCCAGGCTAATGGGCCAAGTTGTAAAGAGTACAACAATTTCGTTGATTTCTGCTCATTCAGCTGTCGAAGTTGTATTTTTTACAACATTCAGGATCGAACATTGATAAGTGCTATCATCCCAAAAGGACGGCATAATCCGTATATCATAGATAGCAATACAAGGTGGCGGAAGCACATAGTTGGCAAGTTATATTAGTTAGGGCCTTGAGGCAGGCGGCTAGGACGGGAAGGCCAAATTGAATTTGTATTAATTTCGTAAGACTTTCTTAAGAAAATTGCGTTATGGTGATAGTAGAGCTTAAACGTATGTAGGTGATGGAGGTGTTGGCATGAGCAAGCTGCAAACGACTTTGAAAATTGCGGCAGTTGGTTTCGGTGTCGTTCTGCTGGTTGTAGGATGGTGGCTTCTGAAGCCTTTGTTTATTGATAAGGAAATAAATGAAGCTTTGCCCATGGCATCTCAGATCGAGCAAGGCATCGAACAGACTGCTGGTAAGGGCAAAGAAGCCGGCGAAATGGAGAACAAAACTCCTGCTATGCAAGTTGCGGATAAGGAGACAGTCAAGCAGATTGCTGCCATGTTTGAGGGAGCCTTTATCGATGGGGAGCCAGGTCACCATGCGAAGGGCAGGGCCGTTACGCTCATGGATGGAGACAAGACGATTCTTCGGCTCGAAGATCTGGATGCGACGAATGGACCGGATTTACATTTATTTTTGGCGAAACCTGGAAGTAAAACAGGTGAAGGCATTGACCTGGGTAAACTGAAAGGCAACATTGGAAATCAGAATTATGAGCTTCCACAGAATACAGACCTCAGCATCTATAGTAAGGTTGTTATCTATTGCAAGCAATTTAGCGTGGACTTTGGCTATTCAGACCTTAAGAAAAGCTAGTAGTCTATAAAACCATAGTTCCCCATAAAATAGGAAATCTCGAGGGCAGCCTCGGGGTTTATTTTTTTTGATTAATAAAGAGAATATCTCGCGAATCTGTACCAGGTGCGTTGAAATCAAATAACCGTACCGCTTCCTCAGAAACCTCTGCGTGATCAGCCTGGGATAATGGCTCGAATAAGTTGATTGTCAAAATAGCAGATTTGCGTTTCTGAGTGATGGACCAAATGCCGCGAACAAAACCATCAACAATCAGTGTAGCCCGGATGATGCCATTGTCCGTGAACACCAGATGCTTATCTTCATCGCGCATGATGCGGGTGCGATCGTCGTAGGACAGGAGCATATTGTCAAACTCCGATAGGAAACGCGGCGGAGCTGGGGCTGCAGGGTCCGGCCGAGGAGCATCCGGCAGGTCGAACAGTTCGTTTCCTTGCTCGTCGCGAAAGGAGAGCAGGCTTGGGCGCAGCCGCTCGATCACCTCGCGCAGCCGAGTAAGCCCGGACCAGACCTGCATATCCTTGACAGATGCAGGTCCGAAGGCCGCCAGGTAGCGCAGCAGCATGGCTTCGGGGTCTTGCCCTTGTCCCAGCGGGCGGCCGAGCCAAGCCTCCGCTGTGGTGTGGGCGGCCTGCCCGCTGGCGCCCCAGATGCCGCGGGGCGGCACCTGGATAAGCGGTAGGCTGCAGCGCACCGCTTGAGAGAGAGCAGTGGCATCGCACTGCGGCCACTGGGCTTGGAGGCGCTTGCCGAGCTCACTAAAGGTGAGCGGCTGCGCCTCCAGGAGCGTTCGCCCGGCGGCAGCGAGCGCGTCTAGATCCAGTTCGGCAAGCTTCTTGCCGAACGTGCCCTTTAAGGCGCGGTCCTGCACGGACTGCAGGACGGGGCGCAGCGTCAGGCAGTCTTCGGCCGTGACGAGGTGGATCGTCGAGCGCATGAGGGCGATGCGCACGATGCTTCTGTCCATGATGAGCTGAGAGAGCTCCTCATGACGAAAGTTCTGCAGTCTAGTCCACAAAGCCACGTAGGGTGGGTTAGGAGCTTGCGCCTGCAGGCCGACGAGGTGCTGGACAGCCTGGAGGACGGGCATGTCCGAGCGCTCGAGTAGCAATTGCCGAGCTAATAGTGCTCGGTTTAAGGCACGCTGACTGAGGACGGGGCTGGCACAACCGATCATGTCGGTTTTAGAAATGTCCATTTTAGCGCTGCCCTCGTCTGAAGAATTGATTAACGACATGTGGATATGCCTCCTACGATTTGAACGATCATTTGCTATATAAATTCCATTATATAACAAGTTACTGACAACGTAATGTCAGGGAGGAAGCATGTTTTATGACCAGACAAGTTGTTTCTGTGGGTATCAGCACGATACAATGGAATTAACGAATATCCGAGAGGTGAAAGGCATGATCAACATCGGTCTAGCCGGCTGGGGCGACCATGAGTTAGGCGGCAGCAAAGGGAAGCTGCGAGAGTATGGAGCACACTTTCCGATTGTGGAAGTGGATACTTCTTTTTACGCGATCCAACCGGGGCGTAATTATATAAAATGGAACCAAGAGACGCCAGAACGCTTTGGTTTCATTATTAAGGCATACCAAGGAATGACGGGTCATCTGCGGGGAGAGAATCCTTTTGCCGGTGGGATGGAGCAAATGTTTGAGGTTTTCTTACAGTCGATCCGACCTGTTCAAGAAGCGGGGAAGCTTAAAGCTGTTCTGTTTCAATACCCGCCATGGTTTGATTGCAACAAGACGAATGTGGATGTGCTGCGTGATGCTAAAGAAAAGATGGGTAATGTACCCGTAGCGCTGGAATTCCGCCATCAGAGTTGGTTTACGGAGGAAATGCGCGAAAAGACGCTCACTTTTATGCGGCGAGAGGGTTGGATGCATAGCATCTGTGATGAGCCGCAGGCAGGGGTTGGTTCGGTGCCAACAGTGCTGGAGGCTACACACCCCGAGATGACGATGGTTCGATTCCACGGCCGCAATGTTGGCGGTTGGGTGCAAAACAACGAGGTGAACTGGCGCGACGTACGGTACTTATACCATTACAATCAGCAGGAGTTGCTGGAGTGGAAAGCGTGGCTGCTAGAGCTGCAGCAGCAAACACAAGAGGTATGCGTGATCTTCAATAACAATTCAGGCGGACATGCCGCTGGGAATGCCAAGGAATTGATGGGGCTGCTCGGTTTAGAATATGAAGGGCTGGGACCACGGCAGTTGGATTTGTTTTAGCAATTGAAAAGGGCTTGTTTGTTTGCGTGTTTAAAGATTTTTGAGCTATAGTAAGGGTAATAATTAATTGGGGCTGAGTATAAGCAAAAGAGGAGAGTTAGACAATGGTTGGTGCCATCATCTTAGGTATTATTGCCCTTTTGATCATAGTAGGTTTGACATTCTGGGTAACGAAGAAAGCGTACTCCCGTAAATGGGATGAAGAGGATAACGATTAGACACTGATTTACTAAATGGAATGCTAAAGCGCCAGCCTTCAAATGAAGGTTGGTCTTTTTTTACCACATAAGAAAGTATAAGTTTTTTCTAAAAGAAAACCTGACTTTCTTATTGGCGATAAAACCTAATATAGGGATCTTTGGTCGTAGAGCAAAGTCTCTCCGCATATAGGGATCTTTGGTCGTAGAGCAAAGTCTCTCCGCATATAGGGATCTTTGGTCGTAGAGCAAAGTCTCTCCTCGTTAAACGCGGTCGCTCATCTTCGAATGGCCTCGATAGAGGTTTTCTCATCAAAAGGGGCATTAGCCTGTAGAGATATTGACATGTGTTAGTAAAGGAATTAGGATATTATAGATAATGATAATCATTCTCATAATATTCGAAGGAGAGATAACTATTTATGCATACCCATTTTTCTGCTACAAATCGTACATATGGAATTAAGCTGCTTGTTCTTGTTACGATGATCATGCTGATCTTAGCTGGCTGCGGACAACAAACGGATACTTCGAAGTCAGATGCTGCAGCTACCACGAATACAAAGAAAGAAAGTCAACCCGTTCAATCCGGAGAATATACCGTTAAGCATGCCATGGGCGAAACAAAGATAAAAGGCACTCCCCAAAAGGTTGTCGTGTTAACGAATGAAGGTACGGAAGCCGTTCTCTCGATGGGGATTAAGCCTATTGGTGCGGTGAAGTCTTTCACATTAGGTGATTGGTATGATCATATCAAAGAGGATATGGAAGGCGTGAAAATAGTTGGGGACGAAAACCAACCGAATTTAGAAATGATAGCTTCCCTAAAGCCTGATTTAATCATCGGAAATAAGGTGCGTCAGGAAAAAGTATATGAGCAGTTGTCTGCAATTGCTCCTACCGTATTTTCGGAGAGATTATCAGGGGATTGGCAGATCAACTTCAAGCTGTATGCAGAAGCTTTGAACAAAAAAGCTGAGGGTGACAAAATCATTGCAGATTTTGAGAAACGTATCACAGATTTCAAAGCAAAAGCAGGCGATCAGTTAAAGACGAAGGTTTCGATTGTTCGTTTTATGCCGGGTAAGGTTCGTATCTATATGAAGGATACATTCTCTGGGGTTATTCTCAATAAACTGGGCTTCCAGCGTCCTGCTTCACAGAATCAAGATAAATTCGCAGATGAACTGACGAAAGAACGGATTCCCGATATGAATGGGGACATTCTATTCTACTTCACATGGGACAACGAAAAGGGAGAAGCGAACAAAATCGAGCAAGAATGGACGAATGATCCACTTTGGAAAAATCTCGAAGTCGTGAAACAAGGTAAGGTGCACAAAGTAAGTGATGCGGTTTGGAATACGGCAGGCGGAATTAAAGCTGCTAATCTATTGCTGGATGACTTGGAGAAATATTTTCTGAAAAAATAATTCGCTTAAAGCAGAATTACCTATAGTAGGAAGTGAGAGAGTGGACAAAGTTGTCCGCTCTTTTTTATTAAATGAGTCTAGCGGTTCGGTTGTCAGGTATACGCTTTCTTGCTATGATTGAAGCAGTAAATATAAAGGTGGCTGGCCGATGAACCGAATAGAGGCCGAATTTAGTAACCTAGTGAAGGCTTACCGCAAAAAGCATATGGGCAAGGGGCCAGAGCGCGTGATGACGACCTTTTGTAAATGCTGGGCGATATGCGAAATGGCAGGAAACCTCTCTCCCGTTGAAAAGTTTATGGCGAAAACTGGCGATGGCAGACAAATGCTCCGCACGGCTCGCACGGAAATGGTGAAAGAGATTTATAAGGACCACCCCCCTGTCGAGATGGAGGAGCTGCTTGGCGCGAAGTTCGTTAAGCTGTTCGTCGATATCGATATTGAGCTGGATGAGGGGATGTCGGTGTTCGTTTTTGATCAGGATCTAGAAAAGAAGTTTAGTAAGTAAAGATGTTGGCGTCATTGACGTGGACATCTTGACCTTGTGAGGCAACTTGAGTTGCTTGGTAGTGTAGCAACCTGATAACCCGCCTACTTGATAACTGGTAACTGGTAACTAGGCAACCCGACAAGTCAACTACCTGGCTTCCGGCTTGAGTTGATGTAAAAAGTGTATCTATTTTCGGGAAAGTAGCTGCATCAAATTCATTGAATCTAGGAATTTAAGCCCGATTTGCTGCACTTTATGCAGTTTTCGGCTCAGATGAAGGTAATTAAGTAAGAAAAATTCTGTAAATAACAGCTCGATTAGCAGCATATAAATAGGTAAAGGTGCTTGGCACTTGGTAGCGAACCTGCTGGAGACTAACCACTGTGAGACATGACTTGAGGCTTCCTCTGATGAGAGGAGGTCTAGGGATTGTTTTGCGGTGGTTTTTTGCTTGCTGGGGTGATGTTAGGGCAGCTATTGGGTGACGGAGTATGGAGAAACGATAGTGATAGGATGCTGCGCGAGATGGAAGTGGGGGAAGCGACTCCGGAATCTGAGCCAATGGGATAGTGGCTAGAGTAGGGTGTGAGCAAGTGTTATAGAGAGTTGATCGCAGGCATGAGGATGCAAAATTACATAGAGTAAGAGTAAGAGTAAGAGTAAGAGCAGGAGTAAGAGCAAGAGCAAATGGGTGGAAGAGATAAAAAAATAGAATTAAAGGAGCGTTCTTAAGATGGGGAAAACGAAGCATACTGGGCCAATCAAGCTGCCAGCTAAACCAGATCCGAAGCTGTGGGTCAGCAAGGTGCCGTTTGGACTTGGGAAAATAAAGCCGCAGCATATTCGCGAAACGGCAAAAATTGCTTGGCAAAATCGCGATAATCTGCCCTATGCGTACCGCATTCTGACACAAGGCGTGTGCGATGGCTGCGCGCTAGGCGTGTCAGGGCTCTACGACCAAACGCTGGCGGGGCCGCATCTATGTACAACGCGGCTTAATGTGCTGCGTTTGAACACGATGCCGGCGATTCGCGAGGAGCTGCTGCATGCGGACATTGACGAGCTGAGCCGTATGAGCAGCACTGAGCTCAGACAGCTCGGGCGTATCCCTTATCCGCTTATCCGCCGCCATGGGGAGCGGAAATTCAGTCGAGCCACATGGGATGAGGCGATGGACTCGATTGCAGGAAAGATGCGGACGATTGATCCGAAGCAGATGGCTTTTTACTTGACGGCTCGGGGAATTACGAATGAGTCGTACTATGTGGCAGCGAAGGTGGCTAGGTTGCTCGGTACGAACAACATCGACAACGCCTCGCGTATCTGCCACTCCCCGTCGAAGACGGCACTTAAGCGCTCCGTTGGCGTGGGCGCTTCGACGTGCAACTACAAGGACTGGATCGGCACGGACGTCCTTGTGTTCTGGGGCAGCGTGGCCGCGAATAATCAGCCGGTCTCGACGAAGTATATGTACGCGGCCAAGCGCAAAGGGACGAAGATCATTGTCATTAACCCGTACTACGAGCCGTCGATGGAGCAGTACTGGATTCCTTCGATTCCCGAATCGGCGTTATTCGGGACGAAGCTGGCCGACGATGTGTATCAAGTGAACATCGGCGGGGATATCGGCTTCATGAACGGCGTCATGAAGGTGTGGTTCGAGATGGAGGAGCACCAGCCGGGCTCCGCGATTGACCATGCGTTCGTGCAGGCGCACACGAACGGGCTAGAACAGCTGCGCGCCCACGTGGCGCAGCAGGACTGGACGACGCTTACGCAGTCGTCCGGCCTCACCCGCGAACGCATACGCGAGTTCGCGGAGCTGCTGGCGCGTGCCAAGAGTGCGGTTTTCGTGTGGAGCATGGGGCTCACACAGCACCGCTTCGGTACGGACAACATCTCGCAGGTGGCGAATCTCGCCCTCCTGCGGGGCTTCCTCGGCCGCGAGCACTGTGGGCTGATGCCCATCCGCGGCCACAGCGGTGTGCAGGGATCCGGCGAAATGGGCGCCGATCCCTTCAGTCTGCCGGGCGGCGAAACCGCCAGCGCCGCCGACCGCGCAAGAATCGAGCAGCTCTGGGGGTTCGAGCTGCCGAAATGGCAGGGTGACATTGTCGGTGTCACCCTAGAGAACGCGCTCCTGCCTGAGGAGCAGGAGCGGAAGCTCCGGATGTTTTACACATCCGGCGGCAACTTCCTTGAGACGATGCCGGATCCGGCATTCGTCCGCGAAGCCCTTACAAGCATTGATGTCCGTGTTCACCAGGACATCATCTTGAACACCTCCACGCTGCTTGACGCGCGGGAGGCTGTGGTGGTGCTGCCCGCGATGACTCGCTACGAGCAGCCCGGAGGGGGCACGTCCACCTCCACGGAGCGGATGGTGTACTTCTCACCCGAGATCGCCGGCCCCCGCATCAGCGAAGCCCGCGCGGAATGGGCGATCTACGTGGATCTCGCCCGCCGCGTGAAACCGGATGCCGCCGAGCAGCTGGGCTGCGGCAGTGCAGAAGCCATCCGCGCGGAAATTGCTCTGGCCGCGCCGAGTTACAACGGCATCCAACACCTGCGTGAGCGCGGTGATGTCTTTCAGTACGGCGGCGCGTGGCTGTGCGAGGACGGTGTCTGTCCGACGCCGGATGGCCGCGGCGCGCTGCTGCCGATTGAGCTTCCGGAGCTGCGGAAGCCGGAAGGGCATTTCGCGGTGACGACGCGCCGCGGCAAGCAGTTCAATTCGATGATCTACAGCGACATCGATCCATTCAATGAAGCAGATCGCTACGATGTGCTTATTCATAACGACGACGCTAGGGCTCTCTCTTTGAATGAAGGAGAGGCAGTCGTCATCTACAACAGCTACGGCAGCATGCACGGAAGGGTAAAATGTGCCGATGTCAAACCAGGCAACATCGAGGTGCATTGGCCCGAAGGCAACTCCTTGATTCCCAAAGGTGTGTATGAGAAGTATGCAGGCATCCCTGAGTATAATACAGCAGTCATTGTAGAGAAGGCAGAAACCTACCACGCTCACAAGGATACACGCTACGCCCAGCGGCGCATTCAAGAGCTGGAGACAGAAGTGGAGTGAAGACGATGAACGACGAACAGGATAACTCTCACGCTCCTAATGGGGGCACAGTACCTCATTCTCCACTTCAATCAACAACTTCATGGGCGATATACCGCTTTAATGGGACAGAGGTACTCTCTCAAGAGGATACCATCGCGACAGAGGCACCGCTCACCATCAAAATTGATGGCGAGGAATTCGCAACACTCGTCTATACACCGACCGATACCATCGATCTAGTCACAGGCTTTTTAGCCTCCGAGGGCCTGATTCGATTCGTAGATCAGATCGAGTCGCTCACGCTGGAAGAGGAGCGGGGCTTCGTTCATGTTAAGATGCGTCATCTCCATCAATTAAGTCAAAAGATGGTGTCCAAGCGCTTCATCGGTTCCTGCTGCGGGAAAAGCCGCCAGTTCTATTTTCACAACGACGCTCGCACCGCCAAAACCGTTAGAACGAACCTCCAACTATCGATTCACCAGTGCTTTTACCTTATGAATCAACTGCAGGAGCAATCGGCTGATTTTCAAGCGACGGGAGGTCTGCATAATGCAGCTCTTTGTACGGCGAACGAACTGCTTCTCAGCAGGGCGGACATCGGCAGACATAACGCACTAGATAAAATTTATGGACACCTTTTAAGGCAGCGAATTCCTGTTCGTGATAAAGTCATAGCCTTCAGCGGAAGAGTCTCTTCCGAGGTCGCTCTCAAGGCCGCCAAAATCGGCGTCGGTATCCTTTTGTCGAAATCTGCCCCGACAGATCTGGCACTTCGCTTGGCTCAGGATCTAGGGATTACGGTGGTTGGCTTCATCCGCAGGGATCAATTATCGGTATATACGCACCCGGAACGCATAACAGAATGTCGATAAAGCCCTCTTTTTGTGGAAATATTTGTATTGTTTCTCTATCTTAATTATGCTAGATTCTAGCTATTGCCATCTTTTGTTAAGAGAGGAACACAACAATGGGGAATTGGAATACTTTTACGAAAAAAGGGATCACCGTGCTGCTTGCAGCCATCTTACTTATTTCTCTGCAGGGTCCTGCGCCATCTTATGCAGCCGAAGTGAATGCTGAGGTTCCGAAGGTTATTGAGAAGACATCACCTTCTGTTGTAGCCATTATTGGAAAGCCTTCATCGGATTCGGATAAATCCCTAGACAAGAACCGCTTTAATCTGGCGCATGGCACGGGTGTTATTGTGGAATCGAACGGTGTCATCGTGACGAATGCGCATGTGGTCAAAGATATGAAGAATATCGTCGTCGTTACGTCGAACGGTATAACTTATAATGGACGTGCAACGAATATCGACGAAGAGAGCGATTTAGCCTTAGTCAAAATCGAAGCCACAGGCTTATCGCCTGCGAAATTCGCCTCTTCCTCAGATATCAAAGTGGGTGAAACCGTAGCTGCAATCGGGACTCCGATTTCTTTTGCCCTAAGAAACTCCGTCACCGTTGGAATTGTCAGCGGGCTTGACCGCTCCGTGAACTCGCAATATCAGCTTATTCAAACGGATGCGGCCATTAACCCTGGTAACAGCGGTGGTGCTTTGATCAACATGAATGGTGAAGTCATTGGTATTAATACGATGAAATATGCGGATATCGGCGTCGAAAATCTCGGGTTCGCGATTCCGGTAGATACCGTCAAATATGTTTTAAAGCATTTCCAGCTTTATGGCAAAGTAAAGCGCCCTTATCTCGGTCTGGAGCTGGAAGAGAGCTGGGAAGCGGTTGTTGGTTTACCGAGTTCTATTGGTTTAAGAGTTGCTTATGTAGATCCGGATTCACCAGCGGCTGGGGCTGGCATTCAGCAAGATGACCTATTCGTATCGATCGGCACAAGTAAAATGAAGACGCTGGTGGATTACAATGAGGCGATTAAGAAATATTTGCCGGGTGAAACGATCGAAATAACCATACAATCTGGTAATTCTACCAAATCGAAGTCGGTTACACTCGGAGAAGCGCAGCAGCAGGAAACGAAACATACGCAGGACGCTGAGGGTTCTTACTTGGATGCGGACCGCGGCAAAACAAAAATCGGCGACAGCCACTACGGATGGTCCATGAAATACCCCGCGGGCTTAGTGAAAGGTCATCAGTCCGATGATGGCGACTCCGTCAGTTTCGTGGATGCGAAGGGGGACTTCTCCCTAACGATTAAAGTAGAAAGCAATCAAAGCGACGAACTGTCTCCTTCAGCGCTGCTGAACAGATTGGCCAGTGATGATGAGGACGAATATTCCGGTGCGGTTGGTAGCCTTTTGGAGCGTCAGTATGTGAAGCGCGAAGGAAATCCCTATGCCAAAATTGTTGGTCGATCAGGGGATGAAGGCTATATCCAGACCCGAGGATACCTTCACCAAGGAAGCTTATACACGGTGCAATTATTTGTATCGAAAGAGCATTACAATAACAATTTTAAGCAAAATAGCTACAACGATCTGCTGGATAGCTTCAAGCTTTCCTTTAATGATAAGGATGAGTCGCTTAAAGATATATCAGTCTACTCTGGCGGCAACACAACCTACTCGAACGAGTATGGCTTATCCTTTGAGCTGCCCTCCGATTGGCAGCAAGACGGTTATACGGACGGCTCCTCCTTCTTTAATGATGACTATTCCCAAATGCTTCATGTCAGCGTAACATCAGCTTCTTCCGGTGATACGCTGGGAGCGTGGGTGGATCGTCAGCGTAAGCAGTTTGAAGACTCATATGCCCCCAAATACCGCAGTATGGAAGAACCCGAAGATCTAACCTTAGCCGGAGTCCCTGCTCTGAAAGTAACCTATGCGAGTACGTTAGGCGATAAGTGGAATGCAGGCTATTCCCTCTTTTTTATTAAGGATAAGTATAAATATGAGGTGGATGTGAACTATCCGCAAGAGGAAGAGGGGGCAACGCGAGAGGATCTCCTGAAAACACTAACTGCTACGATCAACGTGGATAAAGACAGCATGGATCAAGAGCTTGGCTTCATTCAGGATCTGGATGAACTCATGGATCCCAATCGTACGGTTGCTTACAAAAATGAGAAATTCAAATACGCGATGCAAATTCCTGAGATCTGGACCAGCAGCAAGTCGTACGATAACAAAGATCAAGTGAATAAGACGTTCCTCTTCACAGGCGGGTACTTGAGCGTTGGTGCAGAAACGAAAACGACTTACGAAGAAATGGTTAAAGAGGAAGACGCCGCTCAGAAGAAGAGTCAAGATAACGATAATGACTATACGTTTACAGATACGGAAATCTCGCTTTTTGGTGATGTGAAAGCCAAGAAGTATGAGATTAGTTATGCCAGCGCCAAGATTCCTTACAAGGAAATGATTTACATTTTCAGTCAAAATAATATTTCTTACACAGCTACGCTTCGTATGGATGATGCTGTCCGCACCGATGCCAATCAGGCTCGGCTGAATAAGGCTTTTGAGTCGTTTAAATTTTTGGACGGTGTGAAAAAATAGCTCTGCACTAATTGAGAAACCTCTCATCGGTTTAAACTGAAGAGAGGTTTCTTTGTTAACCTTAGATGGATTCTCTAAAGGGGATAGGGGATATTAACCATGAATATCAAGCTCGCTCGGCCGCTCATCTGGCTGCTTTTCATAGGCTACACGAGCTGTTTGCTGTATTGGATGTTTCTAGGCTTCGGGCGGAATATGCACACTTCAGGTCAACTTGCTTATAATATCGTCCCTTTTCGAACTATTGGTATGTATGTGCTGTAGGCAGCTTCGATGTCGATGATGTGATATTGAATGTGCTTGGCGCCAGTATATCCTTTGTTCTTTTCGCGGCTGTTAAACGAAGCTTGGAAGAGAGAGAATCAAAAAGAAGGTATAAAATGTGACCAAATGCCTCACCATAGCGGGTGTAACGAATTAACCCCAAAGGAGGAATTTAATCACCATGACACAGCCAGATTCAAGTCTACAATCACAAAATCCGATATCCTCAGCGCAAAACTCGGTAGAAAATGTCCATGCAGCCGTTTCTCGTGCGATGTCTCATCCAACATCTCAGACGAAGGAAGAAGCTCAAAATTCAATCACTCATGCGGAAAGAGCGCTGGAGCAGGCATCGAATCATTCCGATTCGCCAGCTTTGCAGCAAGCCGTTCAATCATTGAACGATGAGAAAGCTAGGCTCCAGAATATCCAATAATACAAACAGCCCCGATTCCTACCAGGATCGGGGCTGTTACGTTTTTGCTGCCTAATCTGCTTATTATTTATGATATAACGTATAGCCGGGATCTTCCGGAACTTCAATGGCAATGATACGCATGCCTTGATCGCTGTCAGCTTTAAGGTGAAGAGTTTCACTTTCCGTGGTAGCTTGGACTATCGCGAAGTCCTTGTGTGACCATGCTTGAAGCTCCTCCGCGGCGATTTCGCTTGTACCTTGCCCTCGAATAACGAGGAAGGCTAGCGAGCGGCTTGGCACAAGTGTGTAGCTGAACTCGGAACCAGGCTCAAGGCTCCAATCGTACATGTTAACGTCCGTATCCAGCTTAATGGGAGAATCCCCGCCGATTACGGTTTTCATCGTTGCTCCGCCGTTATGGCGGACTGAGAATTTCTCATGCTCATATTGATGGTAAGCGGCAGGCTTTTTCACAGTCTCACTAAGGTGCGGCTCGAACCAGATTTGCATCGCTTCGCTGCCTGCTCTGCGAAACGCCTCCGCATGATAAACACCGGAGCCGGCTTGAATAACTTGAGCGCCACCATTTGTCACTGTTTCCAAGGAACCAAGGGAATCTTTATGTTCTACAAGACCATCAATGACATAAGTGACAATTTCGAACGCTTTATGAGGATGCATACCGATCTCCGAAACCTCGGAAGCCTTACCCCAAGCCCAGTAGAATAAGGGACCGACGCGGTCAACAGCCGTTTTCTCACCCGGAAAGCTGATGGCTCGTTGTTCCAGGAATTTGCCTCCGTCAAAAGCGCCAACGCCCTGTTGCTCAGCTGAAAATACTTGAATTTTCATAGTAACAACCCCTTTGCTATAAAATATTTAATTACTTACTATATGTAAGTATTATAAATCTTTTCTATCTGTCTGTCAAAGCCCTACTGCAGGTCAAACTTGGGTAGATCTTGACTTCGCATCTATCCCGAACTACAATTTCTTATGTAAGGAGTGTGCCTATAATGAAAATGCAAAATTTTAAATATGAAGGAAGCGGACTTAACCGCTTTTTCGGCCCCTTAGAAGCAAAAATTATGGAAATTCTCTGGACCAACTCCCTTGAAATGACGATTAAAGATGTCCAACAGAAGTTGGATCAAGCCAAAATCATTAATTTCAATACCGTTATGACCGTTATGAATCGCTTGGTAGCCAAAGGAATTCTGCAAAAGAAATCCGTTGTAAGATCGTTTAAGTATAAACCCGTCGTTACGAGAGAAGAGTTCATGGAAGCCCAATCCAAAGAGCTTACTTTTGACCTAATCGAAGAATTCGGTTCTTTGGCAGTCACCCATATGGTGGATGCGCTTGATAAAGTAGACCCCGATCTGCTTGACAAGCTGGAGCAAAAAATTAAAGAAATCAAAAAGGATCGATAAGGATGATGGAAACGCGTTTTAAATGGTTGTATGCAGCGTCACTCGCCTTATCGGGGGCTATTCTAGGACAAATGTTACTCTTTGCTCTTCAATTTATCTATAAATGGAAATCGTTATATAATATATTTGATTTGTGTGTTATTTTATTTAAATATCTTCATGTACCTGCACCTATTGCTTGGAATGTAGTGAACGCTCTTATCCTCTACTCGTTTAGTGCAATCCTTTGGATATCAGCTCGGCATGCCCTCGGCTCCATCAAAGCGATGAAGCTCGTTGAGAAGTATCAAGACCCTCTGTTATCAGAGCAATACCCCGAAAAAATTCAGTTGGGTGAAGGTCAGTTCCAGATTATTTCTTACAAAGCTCCCATCGCGATGACGATAGGGCTGTGGAAGCCGCGGATGATCTTATCATCCGGACTTATGGACATGCTGGAACCTAATGAGCTGCGCGCCGTCATCGAGCATGAGAAGTGCCATATGATGCACAGAGATCCGCTCGCGATCTTCCTGCTTTCGATGATATCCAAGTCGATGTGGTACATTCCAATATTCGGTTGGATGGCAGAGAAATACCCCATTATGATTGAACTTCGGGCAGACAAATATGCCATTACACAAATGAAACAGTCCGCACATTTAGGCAGTGCTCTCCTCAAACTACTCAAACAAGCACCAACACCGCATGTATCCTTATCTCACGCCTCATTCGCCGAAACATCAATGAATGTTCGCATCATGCATATTCTCGATCCACAGATGAAAATCTCATTCAAATGGCCCCTTGTAAGGCTACTCATTTCGCTCTTAACAATTATTTTACTTGTGGGACTTATCTAAGATAGGATACCCTGATAACAATGGTTCACATTTAGCAGTCGAAGCCCATGTTAGAGAAGTTGACGGGCTTCGACAAAAACTGCAGAAAAGGCTTGACTTTTCGGATTTCCAAAACTACACTTTGTAGTGTGAAAAATTACACGGCTTTTACTATGGGGGAGAGAGATTAATGGATTATATCTTGAAAAATTTACACTACATCGTAACACATGTACCAATTGCACTTCTTGTTTTTAGTTTTATTTTTGATTTAATCGCAATTATCGCGAAAAAACGTGAATGGCACTCCGCTGGTATGCTTTGCCTTGTTGTGGGCGCACTCGGAGCTATCGCAAGTGTCCTAACAGGCCCATCCCCATGGCGTAATCCTCTAGTGGTCCCGCATGAGTTTTATGCGAAATTAACGATGTTTTTGGCTATCGTGCTAGCGATTGTACGTGTTGGCTTACTGATCTGGAAAAAGAAAGAATTGGGTCATAACCCAATCTACTTGGTTGGTTCGCTCGCGGCAGTTATCCTTGTTGGTTATACAGGGCACATTGGTGGTCAAATGGTACATAAACCGGTTCCAGCGAAGACGGCTGTTCCAGTTGCATCACCAGGAGCGTCTCCAGCAGCATCCACTGCACCGTCGCCTACAGTAGCACCAGCGAAATAATGAAAAGGGTTATCCAAAGGCTTGATGCCTTGTGGATAGCCCTTTTTTTGTTTTGATTGGTCATAGCTACTTGTCCCGAACCAACTCCAGCTCCTCCAGTGTATAACGATGCTCCCACAAAAATGTCATATCGTACTCTGTCGAATCACTTTCGACAAAGCGGGCGATGCCTGCGATGACTCCTCCAATAACAACTCCAAAAACGACAATCCAACCCATCAGAGCAAACACTTGATCGACCATGCACATCCACTCCCTTATGCGCTATGAACCTGTATACTATGGATATGCCGCCATTTTATGAAACATGTGTGACAATTCTGATGGGGCAAAAGAGCGAGTAAATTCATCCGAAATGTCGAGGTAAGATAGTTCGGTTATAGTCTTTCTCTCCGATTGACACAGACTCGCCAAGGATGGTAAGATCACCTCTGTAAGCACGAATATACAACTTTTGGAAAAGAAGCTAAGTACGATGCAAGTTTTCTTACAACAACACTAAAGGAGGGTTTCAAAAATGATTGATATGGTTATGGATCCTATTGCTCATCGCAGATTTACAGATAAAAACCATACAATTTCATATTTTGTAACCCGATTGTTAGCCGGAAGCGCATGATTTGTGCTTGTTCGGCTGCTGCCGCCCCTTCACATACGCTAATTAAAGCGCGGGTTACGAAGAAGTTCGTAACGAGCGCTTTTCTGTTTCATAGAAGGCATATCGCTGCGTGCGGTGTGCCTTTTTTGTGTGGATTTTGGTTATTTTGGACTGCACCATTTGAGAGGAGTGACATGATTACATGTTTACGGTATTAAAAAAGTTAGCTTGGTTTTTCCGAATGAATTGGATACGTTACACGATCGCCATTGGACTGCTTATTATTGTTGGAATCATTGATGTAATTCCACCGAAATTGATTGGCTACGCGATTGATGGTATACACATGGGAACTTTAACAGGCAGTAAATTGATCCAATTGCTCGCTTTTTGGGGGGCGTTAATTGTAGCTGGGTATGGGTTATCCTACGTCTGGCTGTATCAGCTATTTGGCGGCGCTTTCGTGCTGGAACGCATTCTTCGATCCCGGTTAATGAGACAGCTGCTGCGGATGACGCCTACCTTCTATGAGCGCAACCGCACGGGTGACCTGATGGCGAGAGCAACGAATGACCTGCAAGCGGTGTCGACGACAGCGGGCTTTGGGATTTTGACCTTTGTAGACTCGACGCTATTCATGCTTACCATCCTAGGTATGATGGGCTTCTTCATTAGCTGGAAGCTGACGATCGCTTCGATTCTCCCGCTGCCGATTATGGCAGTTGCGATTACGATCTATGGGGGACGCATACATGAAAGGTTTTTACTTGCTCAGAATGCCTTCGGACAGATGAATGATCGGGTGTTGGAGACGATAGCCGGTGTTCGCGTTATCCGTGCTTTTGTACAAGAGAAAGCCAGTGAACAAAGCTTCAAAACAATGACAGACGATGTCTATCGCAAAAATATTGCGGTTGCCGTGATCGACGCCCTTTTTGAACCAACGGTCAAAATCCTAGTGGGCATTTCCTATTTAATCGGATTATGTTACGGCGGATATTTGGTGTTTCACAGTGAACTGACGCTCGGAGAGCTCGTGTCTTTCAATACTTTTCTTGGGATGCTGATCTGGCCGATGTTCGCAATTGGCGAGCTAATGAACATTATGCAGCGCGGGAATGCCTCCCTCGATCGGGTGAATGAAACACTTGGTTACAAGCCGGATGTAAAAGAAGACCCAAAAGCGACGACCCTGCTGCTGCCGAATTCGATTAGTTTTAAAGAAGTAACGTTCCGCTATCCTTCTTCTTCTATTGATAACTTGGTGAATATTTCATTCCACCTGCAGCGTGGGCAGACGCTCGGTATTGTAGGGCGTACTGGAAGCGGAAAAACAACGCTGCTTAAACAGCTGCTGAGAGAGTATCCATTAGGTAAAGGTGCGATTGCTATTTCGGAAACGCCGATCGAGAAGTTAACCATCGACACTCTTCATGGCTGGATTGGTTACGTGCCGCAAGAGCCGATTCTTTTCTCCAAAACGGTGAAAGAGAACATCATGTTCGGGCGCAGCCAAGGAACGGAAGAAGAGCTGTTGCAGGCGCTTGAGCTGGCCGCGTTCCGTAAGGACGTGGAGTTCTTACCAGAAGGCCTTCAAACGTTGGTAGGTGAAAAAGGCGTCGCCTTATCCGGTGGTCAGAAGCAGCGCGTTTCCATTGCACGGGCGCTTTATGTAGACCCTGAAATCCTTATGCTGGATGATGCGCTTTCTGCGGTGGACGCCAAAACAGAGGCTGAAATCATTCGTGGCATTCGGTCGGAACGAGCCGGCAAAACGACACTCATCACGACGCACCGACTCTCTGCTGTTCAACATGCGGATTGGATTCTTGTGCTGGATGAGGGGTATATCGTGGAAGAAGGTACGCATGAGCAGCTTGTCGCGCTCGGCGGCTGGTATAAAGAGCAGTATGACCGTCAGCAGTTAGAAGAGCAGACGAAGGTTTAGTAAATAGATATCCGATGAAAAGAAGGTGAGAACCCTGAAACAGACAGGTAAGCGATTATTTCAATACGCGGCGTTATTCAAAAAGCCCCTGCTCATTGCGCTTTTATTCTTATCGATCGCGGTGGCAACGGAGCTGGCAGGACCTTTTATCGCGAGACAGATGATTGATACACACATTCTCGGTATCGAGAAGCCGTGGTACGAGACTACATCTGCGACGCAGACTGGCAAGGCTGTCCCTGCGAATGGGATTTTTTATAAGCGAAGCGATAACTTTGCAGAAGGCGAGCCGAAGGGGAAGGAAGTTCGCATTTTGCAGGTGGGCAGCCAGTTCGTATGGGTTGATCAGCCGATTGCATTTGATGGCGTACGCAAGCTAGCAGACGATGGTAAGCTAACAATTACACAAGGGACCGAAAAAGCTGAGTATGTGGTTAAGAAGCTGGGTATTCAAGAGCTCTATACGTTCTATAAACCAGAATTTATCAGTCTAATGAAACTGGCAGGCTTGTATTTGTTGTTAATCATTATTGGTGCAGGCTTTACCTATGGACAAAAGTATTTACTTCAATCGGCGGCGAATCGGATTATTCAGCGCATGAGAAGTGATGTTTTTGCACAAATTCAGCGACTGCCTATCAACTATTTTGATAATCAGCCTGCGGGTAAAATTGTATCGAGGATTACAAATGATACGGAGTCTGTCAGGGATCTGTATGTACAGGTGCTTGCAAACTTTTTTACAGGTACGATCTATATCGTGGGCATCATCGCGGCTTTATTCGTTCTAGATTACAGATTGGCTTTATTCACACTCCCGGTTATTCCGCTGCTTTATGTATGGATCATTGTTTACCGTAAATATGCCTCCTTCTATAATCATGAAATACGGGAACGGATCGGCTCGATCAATGGGATGATCAATGAGGCGATTCAAGGCATGACGATCATTCAAGCTTTTCGCCGGCAAAAGGAAACGATCCAAGAATTCGAACAATTGAACGATGAATATACGAGATATCAGAATAAATTGCTTAGCTTGAACTCGCTGACCTCTCATAACCTGATGAATGTGGTTCGAAATTTGTTCTTCTTCGGTCTGATCTGGTATGTCGGGGGTAGTTCAATCAACACATTGATCACCGTCGGTGTGCTGTACGCTTTCGTCGATTATCTGAATCGGATGTTTCATCCGATGGTCGGGATTGTGAACCAGCTGCCGAATTTGGAGCGTGCCCTTGTATCCGCTGACCGTGTATTCGAGCTGCTGGATGAACAGGGCATCGACGTGGCTGCGGAGAAAGCGGATCGCTATCTGGGCAATGTGAAATTCGAGCACGTTAGCTTCGCCTACAAAGAAGGGGAGGATGTGCTCAAAGACATCACCTTCGAGGCTAAACAGGGGCAGACGGTGGCGCTTGTTGGCCATACCGGATCGGGCAAAAGCTCGATCTTGAATCTGCTCTTCCGCTTCTACGATGTGAATGAAGGCCGGATCACGGTGGACGGCCGCGATGTGCGGGAGATGCCCAAACAGCAGCTGCGTCAGCATATGGGCATCGTGCTGCAAGATCCGTTCCTGTTCACAGGGACGATCGCGTCCAATGTCAGCCTGGACGATCCGTCCATTACCCGGGAACGGGTGGAGGCTGCGCTGCGCGAGGTTGGCGCAGATGAGATGTTCAAGAGCTTGCCGCACGGCATCGATGAGCCCGTGATCGAGAAGGGCAGCACGCTGTCTGCTGGGCAGCGGCAGCTGATTTCTTTTGCCCGGGCGCTAGCGTTCGACCCGGCGATTTTGATCCTCGATGAGGCGACGGCCTCCATCGATACGGAGACCGAGGCCATCATTCAGGCCGCGCTCGAAGTACTTTCGAAGGGGCGGACCACCTTCATCATTGCCCACCGCCTGTCGACGATTAAGAGCGCCGACCAGATTCTTGTGCTCGACCACGGCGAGATCGTCGAGCGTGGTAATCATGAGGAGCTGATGGAGCTCCTCGGTCGGTACTATCAGATGTACCAGCTGCAGCAGGGACATCCGGAAACAGCCTCGGCCGCTGAGAGCGAAGTGCGCAGCGGCCGGTAGGGCTGGCGAGTCCCAACAAGGGATAAGGGAAAGGGGACGTCGGACGTGAGACGTCCCTTTCCCTTTGTCATCTTCGTCTTGACGCCGGGTTTGACTGAACCAGAATTGATGTAAAAAGTGCAGCTATTCGTCCTTTTTACCGCCAATTCTCTGAAGCCAATTACCTGTACAGACTGCAGCATCATGACGCGCACACCCTCCATTCTGCGGACAAAGCTCATTAACAAGGCTAAAGACTATCTGTCGGCGCTATGCTACAATAAGTAATATTTCCCTATTTGAAATGGAGGAGCATCATGCGTCCAGAAACGATTCGATTGTTAAACTTGCTTCAGCTGCTGTCCGAAATTGCAATTGCTGTCGGATACTTGCTTGGTCTTATTCCGTTTGTATATTTATGGTCGTACTCGTGGGTGATTCCGCTCGTGTTCGTCAACCTGGTCTTTGCCATACTTACAAGCAATGGGACCACGACAAAGACGGTCATCAATATTGTTATGGCTTTTTTGAGTTTTATTCCAGTAGCGGGGTACCTTTTCCGTGTGATTGGGATTGTTGTTTCATGGATCAACATCCAGGCATTGGCGAAAGGAAGAAGCAGAGGTTACTAGTTGTTCGTACTAAAAAAGACGGGTGGAGGCCGGTTTAACTGGCTTCCATCCGTCTTTTTTCAATTGCTTTTTTAATTAGTCTTTTTTATGGAGCGGCATTAATTGTTATTGGGAAAGAATTGCTGCCATATATCATAACTTGATAGTTACCTGGTTCAAGACCAATTGTGGGAATATCAACATCTACATTGGCTTTGTCCGTATCGATAACAACTTTGATTGCTCGCTTAGCAACGACTTCATTTTCTAAATCAAATCTAGTATTGTAATAAAAATTAGAACGAATTAGATATACTGTTTCTGCTTGATTCACTCGTACAGTAACTGTTTGTCCAGCTTGGAATGTAGATGCATTTGACATTTTTTTAACAAGTGGTACTGCTCGAATAGGCTTCGAAATTAGTTCTTGATCAAATACATGGTTAAAATTATCTTTAATGGACCCAGCATTCAATTTTAGTTTATTGTTAGTTCCTGTGTAATACACGTCGAAAGTTACAGATATTGTATTACCTTCAAAAACAACCTCATCCTTATTACTCAAAGGTTGAAAACTAACGGAATCATTAGAGAAAGAGATAGCTGCTTTTAAAGCATTCATGTCGGCAAGATTGTTTAATATATCCTTATTAAAATACATTCCGAATTTTTTATTTGTGTAATCACCTGTAAAGTAAATAGTATCTCCGTACTGTAAGGGATCCGATGGGCCAGCGTATAATTTAATATGGCTAGGATCTGATATCTTTCCCTCAGAACTAACAGCAACAACAACAAAATGAACTTTCGTTTTGCTCAATCCAGTTGTATTTATGTAGGAGCCTATGTTAGCTTTTGTTTTAATTTTTACACCTTTGCCACCTTTAACTGCTTCATCAAGAATGATAGAATTTCGCGTAGTTCCATTCTCAACAATATAAATCCAACCATCCAGGTCACTCACCGCATAAACGTTCTCACCAACAGTATTTTGATAAGTTACCTTAGATAAAATTGGAGTAGGACCCGACGGTATAGGGGTAATAATTGGACCGCCTCCTGTTCCAGGAGTTGTATCATTGCCTGGTGTTCCATTTCCATTGGAGTTGTCCCCGCCTCCTGAAGGTGCAGTACCCGATGCTGGTTGCTCGGCTTTTACTTCATTCCCGCCAACCTTAAGTTTAACATCGCTCGGGACATCGGCACCTCTTGTCGTTTTCTCGGGTGCTTTTTCCATCGATACGCCTTCAGAGTTTACGGTTGCGTTTGAAATCTTGCCTTGGCCGCTAATATTTGTTGCAGCATTAAGGATTAAAGAGAGTATAGCGGCTTCATTTCCGATATCGATTTTAGTATCAGAAGCAGCTTTTCCAACGTTAAAGTCTTTCACCGATCCCTTTGGAAGCTCAATGACAATGCTTTGGGCAACAACGTTGACGGTTTCAAATGAACCTACTAACTGAATGCGTGAGTCTTTAGGTAAAGCTTCAGATAGTGTTACACTATTGATCTTTGAACCTGTCTCAGCCTCAATTTTTGCATTTGATTGCACTGTAACGTTGCCCACTTGTGTTGCTCCGTTAGCAACAATACGTACCTTGCCAGTAGCTTTATCTACAACAATGGTGACCATAATTGAGTCTTCAAAATGAATACTGTTCTCGCCACCGCCACGCACTGTCGTAGTTCCATGGACGTTAACATTTTTGAGAGTGACATCTCCTTCACCAATACCTTTACCTAGAAGAAGATCACCTTCAATCTCTACATTTCTCAAAGTGACATTGGCGGCATCTATAATGACATTCTGCTTGATCTTTTCTACGCCTGTTTCTGGACCATAGACGCCTGCTGTTTTATAAGTTATTGATTTAGCAGCTAAGGCTTTCTCCAATACTGTCAATGCCTCGGCCCTAGTTAAGTTTGATGTTGGTCTAAAAACATTGCTCTCATAGCCATTCATAATCTTGGCGTCAATAACAGAGCCAATCGCACTTTTACTCCATTCAGGGCTATTGTTTGTATCTGTAAAGGAATTGGCAGACGAAGACCTTTTTAAAGAAAGTATATTGGTAATGAGAACCGCTGTTTCTTCTCTTGTAATCTGGTTGTCTGCTCTGAAAGTATTATCGGCATAGCCTGAAATATATTTAGCGTTTTGTGCTGTTGCAACATCTTTAAAGAACCAATCGTTCATTGTTACATCTGAAAATGAAAGCTCGGATGAGGCTTGTTGAAAACCAAAAAGTTTGTTGATAATTGTAACGAGTTCAGCTCTAGTGATAGAACTATCAGGTTTAAAGGTGCCGTCCGGATAGCCTTGAACTACATTGTTGTAAACATAACCTGTAATTGTTTGTTCTGCCCAGTGTCCCTTAACGTCGGATAGTGAAGATGATAAGCTTGTCTTTGATTGCATGTTTGTAGAGTCGTTCGCATAACCGCCTGTTGGAATGCCTACTCCAATGGCTAACAATAGGGCTAGAGTAAAATAAATGAATTTCAATTTCTTCATGCTGGTTCCTCCCACGGATTGAATAATCTGTAATATTTAAATGACATGAAATGACAATTTACAACATTTTCCTTGTAAATTCAAATTAATTATATACATAAATAGAAATATATAGAATAAATAACGGAATTTATTGATAGTAAAATGTTTAACATGAAAAAACACCTTATTTTATCGTAAGTGCTACGACAAATAAGGTGTTTTTTTCATTTCTTTACTCCACGCTAGTAAGCAATCCCCACACGACACCCCACATACTCGCCCTCGAGAGCGGCTCGGTAGGTGAAAGCCGCGGTGTCGCCCACGGAGACAGACATCCCGCCTTCGGGCAAATAGTCCCGCTCGATGCGGTACTGCCCCTGTGGCTCGCCGTCGGGTAAATAAGTTGGACAGACGACTGTCCAACTTAAGCCCGAGGCAGCGAGCTGCTCCCATGCTTTGCGATGCTCCTCGGCGGCGCGTGTTGAGGAGCGCCGGGAGTCCGGCGTTTCATAGCGCAGCAAGCCGGGATGCTCTCTGCTTTGCAGAATGCCGGCTGTACCGACAGTGACTATTCGGCTTACGCCGTGTGTCTTCATAGCCTCTATGAGCAGAGGCGTAAACTCGGTCAGCACCGTGCCGCCATCGGTGCCGAGGCAGCTTATGACCAGCTCCGCCCCGCGGAGGGCAGCATGTAGATCTTCTCCGTTACGAGCGTCCCCTTGAAGCATGGTTAAGCCTTCAGAGTGAATTCCCGGCAGTTTCTCAATGCTTCGAACGAGTGCAGTGACTTCGTGTCCGTTCGCTAGTGCTTTTTCAAAAATTCTTCTTCCTACTCTTCCTGTGGCTCCTAATATGAGAATATGCATGATGGGGCCTCCCTGTTTCTTTAATGGTTATCATTATTATACGCTTATCACACTCGGGGGTGGGAATTTCCCCGAGATATGCTCGCATTGTCTTGTCTTGTCATAACGGATTCATCGGTCCTGAACCCTTTGTTCAGACGGTGCAAGAATCTATTTATTTTTTACTTGGTCAGCTCAACGGGCCAATTGATTGTTCCACAAGGTCATTTACTAAGTTACAGTGTCGGTGACCGTTTTTTTAAATCAGGGCGTACAACCGGACTTGTTATTGGTACTGTCGAAAGTATTGGTATGCAATTTAATGTTGGACCTTACCGTGAGCTTGGCAATGCCACCTTACAGTTCCGCAATCAGACTTTGCTTACAGCACCGAATAACATATCATTGCCTGGTGATTCAGGCTCTGTCTGGATGAGAGGTAGGTTTGCGGCTGCTTTGAACTTTGCGGGCAGTGGCACTCGTTCTGTTAGTACCCCGATTGCAAGCGTTCTGAATACGTTTGGTTTGCGGGTAGCCATTCCTGCAGGAACTGGAGGTTTCAAGGCAGGTAGAGTTACAGGGGCTGCTCCAAAGGGGAATTATGCCTATGTTCGACCTTTATCGGCAGAGATGCTAAAGCAACTACGTGTCGTTCGCGCCACATCGTCGAAATAGATCCACCAAAGATCGCCCCGTGCACATCTGGTATGATCAGTGTGAGGGGCGATCTTTTTTTTGGCAATATGTTCCCTACATAGATCCCTTTGAATGCTACTTGAACCGAGTGAGCGAATCCAGCATAATAGTAGGTACTTGATTACGGCATAGAAGGGAATTTCCCAAGCATGAGAATTAACAAATATTATTAGCGAAACCGGTGTTTGCTCCAGACGGGAAGCGGACAAGTGGGTAGAGGCGCAGCGCGTTACGATTAATGGTGAGGTTGCCGGACTGGGGAGCGTCGTTGGCCCTGGGGATGAGGTTCGGATCGATGGTCGACCAATTGGCGAGAAGAAGGAACATGTTTATATTGCACTCAACAAGCCTGTAGGGATCACAAGTACAACCGAAGCGCATATCAGAGGCAACATTGTTGATTTCGTGGGGCATTCTGAGCGTATTTTTCCGATCGGCAGACTGGATAAAGATTCTGAGGGGCTCATCCTTTTGACCAACAACGGAGATATCGTGAACCAGATTCTGAGGGCGGAGAATAACCATGATAAAGAATACATCGTGACGGTCAATCGACCGATTACACCGATGTTTTTGCAAGGAATGGCTAGCGGGGTCCGAATTCTTGGCACGATGACGAAGCCTTGTGAGATTTACCAAGTTGGTGACCGCGTTTTCCGAATTATTCTCACACAAGGGCTTAACAGGCAAATTCGTCGGATGTGCGAAGCGTTTGGTTATCGGGTGGTGCGTCTGCAGAGGGTTCGGATCATGCATATCCATCTGGGTAATTTGAAGGTTGGCAAATGGCGGAATTTGACGCAAGGTGAAATGCAGGATTTAATGCATACACTTAGCAAAGAGAACACCCAATCAAACCGATAGTTTCAGTATAAGAATCGCACATGTATGAACACCCGACAATGGAGTGCTCAGACATGTGCTTTTTTGCTCAAAATTATTATTTTTTGAACATAAACCGTTTCGAACCAATGACATTTCGTGTAATTAAAAATATATAGCAGTAATCGAGTTTCTAAAGCAACTTTTTTCCAGTTTTAAACGTCAAGGATTATTATGGAATCTCTATGTTTCTAAAGCTTTAAAGCTGTATTTTGGAACGTAAAACGTTGAGGAGGAAGATGACTTTGAAATTAATCAAACAAGCAGGAACGTTGGTACTCGCTTCGACACTGCTGCTCACTGCTGCACCTGGGGTTTGGGCGGCTGAAGCTGCTGTAGGAAGCACGTCCATTGCACCCCCTGTATCTCCCGGTAAAGATGATAAGCAGCTGGATGCCAAAATTACCAAAGAACAAGCCATTGAACGAGCTAAGACCTACATAACGCTGCCGGAAGGTTATACGTTTCAATCCATCAGTTTGAATGCTTATTACAACATGAATGGCCGGAATTTCCCGACGTGGAACATTAATTACTCCAAAATGGTAAAAGATCGGAATTACGGCTCTTTAAACATATCGATTAACGGCTTGGACGGAACGCTGACTTCCTATTCCATGAATGACAATGACCCTGACCATAAACCTAGCTATCCACCGAAGGTGGATTTCAAAGCTGCCAAGGAAGTCGCTTCTGCCTTTGTTGGCAAAATGAACCCAGAGAAGCAGAAGGAACTTGTATACAATGATTCAGAGGAGAATGCATTTCGTACGCCGCTGAATGGTAATTACCAGTACAATATTCGGTTCGATCGATCTGTTGGCGGTGTGCCTTTTGCTCTAAATGGTATCAATGTGGTCGTCAATGGGGACGGACAGGTTACGAATTATAACTACAATTGGGATGATAATGTCACGTTTCAGCAGAATGTAACGCCGATTGCTAAGGAGAAAGCTGCCCAAATGTTCCGCGATAAGGCGAATCTTTCTTTACTTTACCAGATTCCATACGGTGCCAAAGGTAAGAAATTGCCGATTATTTCTTACATGCTTGGCGGCTTCTCCCTGAATGCAGAAACCGGTGAGATCTGGAGCCCAGTCAAAGGGCTGGAGGATGTTGAGGGGAATAAGCCGTTAACCGACAAGCCACTGGCTGCTAAGCCAGAAGCTACCTTGGACCTGACTAAGGAAGAGGCTGTTAAGAAGGTGACAACGGTTTTCAACCTATCCTCCGACTACAAAATCCAAGAAGCATCTTATAATGAATTCACCAACCCTGAAACAGGGGAAACCAATTCAAATTGGAATTTAAGTTGGAATGAGACGTCTGAGAAGGATTCTAAAGTTAAAATTGTCGGCAAAGGTGCATGGGCTAGCGTGAATAGCAAGACCGGAGAGATTACGAATTTCAGCAGCTACACCCCTTATGGTCCTGATGCCGATAAAGATATAGAGGGTAAAATTGCCCTGGAAGATGCGATAACAACAGGTGTTGATTTTGTGAAAAAGCAGCTTACTGCTTATACCGATCAGTTGTTGCTTCGTGTACAAACGGCTAAAAATTATTCGGAAGATCAACTGAAGCATATGCGCAATTGGGATATTAGTTTTAAGCGCGTGATTGATGGCGTAAATGCCGGGAATGAAGAAGTGACGGTAAGCATCGATCGTGTAACCGGCCAAATTGTTGGTTATCACTTCTCTATCAGCAATCTGCCATATCCACAGCAGAAGCCGCAGGTGCTGGCCATTGATAAAGCCAAGGATCTTTGGCTCGCGCAGTTCGACATCAAGTTAAATTATGTGGTTGAAGGCACCGGGTTCATCGGTGGGATTCCACTGGAGAAATACAGAGTCATGGTGGCTGCTGGGGATGTCCCGCAATCCATGGATCTGAAAACAGACGGGAAACTAGATGCAAAGCTTGTCTATTCACTCGTTCCTAAATTTAACCGTGAACCTTTCCTCTTGGATGCGCAAACTAGTCAATGGCGGAATAGTGAAACGGGTGAAGTGATTTCCTTGGATAAAGTGACAGTAAGCGACATTGACAATCACTGGGCTAAAAATGAGCTTCAGCTTATGCTTGATTATCAAGCGCTGGATGTGAAGGATGGCAAAGTGAATCCGAATCAAACCATTCAACGTGGTGAGTTGGTCAAAATGCTCGTTATTGCCATGAATGGCGGTAACGGTGGTATTTATTACGGGGCAGAACGGAAGGCATCCTTCGCCGATGTGAGTAAATCTTCTCCTTATTTTGCCTATGTCGAAAATGCGGTTGATCGCGGTTTGTTAGATGTAGGTGCTGATTTCAATCCAGAAGCTGCGATGAATCGGGAGGAAATGGCACAGCTGATCGTGAAGGCGCTTGGCTACAAGAGCCTGACGAAGTTCGATGGCATCTTCAATGGCAATTTCGCAGATGCTGCTAAACTTAAGCATGTTGGCGACGCAGCCATTGTGGTGGGGCTGAATATTATGTCTCTGGACGATGGACAATTCGTACCTCAGCAAGAAGTGACCAAAGCACAGGCGGCCAGCGCCTTCTATCGCTTTTTGCAAAGACGGTCTGAGCTTCAGGAGCAGCCTCGTTACTATTACTAACTAAGTGGTTGAGGGGAGTTAGCTAACTCCTCTAATATCACTAAAAGAAGCCTCAAATCCACTAACAAGTGGGTTTTGAGGCTTCTTGTGGTTGACCGAGCTCCAGATCGTGCCCTCTTTGATGAGGTTACAACACAACTTAAGTCCTAGCTTTAGAACATTGGGAACACATATCGAACTAGGAAATACAGAACGCCGAAAATGATGACGATGTAAGCAGCATATTTGCTATACCAATATTATTTTCGTACAGGCGGGTAGAGTTGTGTTACAATAATCTTTAAAACTTTAATAGCACAATGTGGAGAAAGGGAGTAAGAGAAAATGGTTGTTTCCAGTAAAGTAGGTTTGGAAGATATTATTAGGGCCAATCATGTGCTCAGCAGGGTGATCGAACCATCGCCATTGCAACGCAATGAGCTGCTCTCTAACTTGTATGAATGCAACGTTTATCTTAAACGTGAAGATATGCAAATTGTTCGTTCTTTCAAAATTCGTGGAGCGTATAATGTGATTCAAAGTTTAACGCCAGAGGAACGCGAAGCGGGTGTCGTGTGTGCGAGCGCCGGCAATCATGCGCAGGGTGTGGCTTATTCCTGTAAACAGCTCGGTATTGAAGGCAAAATCTTCATGCCGACGACAACGCCTAGACAAAAGATTTCCCAAGTTAAGCTATTTGGCGGATCGTTTGTTGAAGTTATTCTCACAGGTGATTCATTCGATGATTCCTCTAACCATGCCAAAGCCTACTGTGCTCAAGAGAATAAGGTGTTTATACACCCCTTCGATGATGTCCGTACGATTGCCGGGCAAGGCACGGTTGGCCTTGAGATCATGAATCAGATGCCCGAATCTCCTGACTTTATCTTCGCAACGATTGGCGGAGGTGGACTTGTAGCGGGAGTTGCGACCTATGTGGATAGTGTTTCTCCACGAACGCGCATCATCGGTGTAGAGCCAGAAGGCGCGGCAAGCATGACGGAAGCGCTCAAGCAGGGGAAGGTCGTGACCTTATCCACGATCGAGAAGTTTGTAGACGGTGCAGCCGTGAAGCGGGTCGGCGAGCTTACCTTTGACATTTGCAAAGAAAAGTTGGAGGATATTGTAATTGTCCCTTCCGGCAAGGAATGTACAACCATTCTTGAGCTTTACAACAATAACGCGATTGTCATTGAGCCCGCTGGCGCACTCCCCGTTTCAGCACTCGATACCTATCGGGAGCAGATTCGCGGTAAGAATGTGGTCTGTATCATCAGCGGCGGCAACAATGACATCGACCGTATGCAGCAGATTAAAGAAAGATCGCTCGTGTATGAAGGCTTGAAGCACTACTTTATTCTTAATTTCCCGCAGCGTGCTGGGGCCTTGCGCGAATTTCTGGAAGAAGTCTTAGGACCCACAGACGATATTACCCGATTTGAGTATACGAAAAAAAATAACCGCGACGATGCTCCGGCGTTGGTCGGCATAGAGCTCAAAAATAAAGATGATTATGAGGGGCTTATTGAGCGCCTATCCCAGAAAGATTATGGCTATATAGAAATAAATAAAGACCCCAAGCTCTTTAACTTGCTTATTTAAGGAAAAATAGCCAAATGTGGAATGACTATGATATAGTTAATTAGTCCCGCTTATTTCCTTAATATCGTAAAGGCAAACTTATCGAAAGGTAAGGACGCAAAGCTGCAGATCTAAGGTTGCCCTCGCAACAATGATGGCTGGCTGCCGACAGGTTGCAGTTTACCTAGACAGGTACACCTACGGCTATTCCGATTCGGAATAGCCTTTTTTAAATATCAGATAAGGAGGTTCATGAATGAGAGGCATATTTTCTAAGTGGATACAGCATATGAAAGCGCAAACGTTGGTCTATCTAGGCGTGCTGGGCTTCTTTTTGTTGACCGTTAATCTACTTGCTGCTTCTTCTTTCTCCTTTTCGCCTTACGTTTTCATTAGTATGCTTTTTCAAGCGCTAATCTGTCTGTTTATTGCGAAGAGTGTCCGACAACTGCTTCTTACTAGTAAGAAGCAGGAAGAAAAGAGCAAACAACTTGCCTTCTTGGCCTATCATGATACATTAACGGGATTACCTAATCGCCGATTGTTTAATGACCGATTGGAGCGGGCGCTCCTGCATGCGCAGCGTAGTGAACAGATGGCGGCTGTTATGTTCTTGGACATGGACAGATTCAAGGATGTCAACGATTCATTAGGTCATGCTTATGGGGATCGTTTAATTCGCCTTGCAGCAGAACGTTTACTGGGCTGCCTGCGGGGATCGGATACGGTGTACCGCCAAGGTGGCGACGAGTTTACTATATTACTAGAATCTTTTACAAAGCCTGAAGATGCAAGAGTTGTAGCTTCCCGAATTCAAATGGCTCTGGAAGAGCCTTTTATCCTAGATGGCATGCCAGTAACCATAACAGCTAGTATAGGGATAGCTCTGTATCCGTTAGATGGCAAGCTGCCTGAGCAGCTGATGGCGTATGCAGATGAAGCGATGTATGAGGCCAAAAACCGAGGACATAACCAGTTTCAATTCTATGCCTCTGACATCGATGCTATGGTCAAGAGCAAAGCTCACATGGAGAAAGAGCTGCGATTGGCCTTAGACAACAATCAATTTGAAATCCTATATCAGCCTCAATATGAAATAACAAATCGGAAATTAATCGGAATGGAAGCGATCATATATTGGAGCAAGGGAGACAACCTCCTCACACCTAGCATGGATTGGAAGAAAGCGGCCGAGGAAATGGGTTTCATGATACCCATCGGGAAATGGGCTGTACGAACGGCGTGCAGACAGATGAGAATCTGGCAGGACGATGGCTACACACCGCTGAGAATAACCCTACCAGTAACGGCTTCGCAGTTTAAAGATGAGCATTTTATTGAAGAAATTGCTGTTGTTTTGAAAGAAACAGGGTTGGATCCGATGTTGGTGGAGCTGGACCTTACGGAAAGCATCACATCTTCCAATGTACAAGAGGCTAGTGAAAAATTGATTATGCTGAAGAAATTTGGTGTGCGTATCGTTATGGATGACTTGTGTACAGGCCTATTTACACGAAGCGGGCTCGAAGGAATGCCGCTCGATAGCGTTAAATTGGATAGTACATTGATCCGGGATTTGGTCGACGACGATGAGAATCAGCTGCTGGCTGCTGCCATTATTCGCATGGCTCACCGTCTAGGTCTGAATTTAATTGCAAAGGGTGTTGAAACCGAAGAACAACTGGAGCATTTGAGACTTTTGCAGTGTACGGAAGTGCAAGGAATGCTGTTCAGCAGCCCGTTAGGACCCGAACAATTCCTGAGGCTTATGAACGATAAAATTAACAAAGGGTAATCTAGATTTTATTAACCAGTGGTAGTATAATAAATAATTGGGGCTTGGAACCTATATTGTAGGGGCTTACAAAAAGACCATGTCAACTTGTATGACATAACGAATTATGTTGTTTAGCTCGTGTATCGCTTTTCTGTTGGGTTTCAAAATGATACACTCAAGCTTATAGCCAGTCTTACATAATTTAACTAATTTTGGTCAACCTACGATGTGAGATTTCATGGTTTTTAATTAAATGATCCTATGGGGGTAATTAAGATGAAGAAAATGCTTTCAACAGCTCTTATGGCTGTAACGGTTTCTGCATTAGCTCTTTCCGGCTGTGCCAAAAAAGAAGAAACGAAACCGGCGGCTTCAGGGGCTCCAGCTACTACTGCAGCAGCAACAGCTTCAGCGGCACCAAGCAACAACAGCGGTAAAGATTTCAAAATCGGAATGGTTACCGATATTGGTGGCGTCAACGATAAATCTTTTAACCAAAGTGCATGGGAAGGTTTGAAGGCGCTTGAGAAACAAACAGGCGTTAAAGTGAAAAACCTTGAAAGTAAAGGCGATGCAGATTACACACCTAACTTAAACCAATTCGTTAAAGACGGCTACAACCTGACTTGGGGTATCGGCTTCTTGATGGGCGATGCACTAAAAACAGTAGCAACACAAAACCCAAATGCTAAATTAGCGATCATTGATAATGTCGTAGAAGCTCCAAACGTAGAATCCGTAACATTCTCTGAGCAAGAAGGTTCTTACCTTGTTGGGGTAGTTGCAGGTCTAACAACCAAATCAAACAAAATCGGTTTCGTTGGCGGTATCGACATCCCGGTTATCAAACGTTTTGAAGCTGGTTTCGTAGCTGGCGTTAAAGCGGTTAATCCAAATGCTAAAGTTCAAATTAACTATACAGGCGCTTTTGACAAGCCAGACCTTGGTAAAGCAGCAGCAGCTACGATCTACAACGATGGCGCTGATGTTATTTTCCACGCAGCTGGTTCCACAGGTAATGGTGTATTCAACGAAGCGAAAGACCGCGCGAAAAACGGTAAAAAGGTTTGGGTTATCGGCGTAGATAAAGACCAATCCCTTGAGTTCGGCGATGAAGTAACACTGACTTCCATGTTGAAACGTGTTGACACAGCAGTTATTCGTGTTTCCAAAGACATTATCGACAACAAATTCCAAGGTGGTAAAGTGGTTACACTTGGTTTGAAAGACGATGGCGTAGGCCTTCCTGAAACTTCCAAGAAGAACGTATCCGCGGAAATCTTGAAAAAAGTGGATGAGTTCAAAGCAAAAATTATTAGCGGCGAAATCAAAGTTCCTGAAAAACCTTAATTTAGGTATAAAAGGCATTGCGGTTACGAACGATAGGTTT
The DNA here is from genome assembly GCF_030817295.1 of Paenibacillus sp. V4I9. Lineage (NCBI taxonomy): Bacteria > Bacillati > Bacillota > Bacilli > Caryophanales > Paenibacillaceae > Paenibacillus > Paenibacillus sp. V4I9. The sequence goes on along the minus strand of NZ_JAUSZE010000001.1, from coordinate 7,139,960 downwards.
GCTTCTGTTCAAACAAGGCTGGTTATAATAACTAGCCTTGTTCTTTAGTTTTAGAGGTAATTAAAAAAATTGATCCTTAGGGTGATCTGATGAGTGAAGTAGTCCCTGTTGTTGAACTTAGCAACATTACGAAGCGGTTTCCAGGAATAGTGGCGAATGATGCCATTAGCTTAAAGCTGATGAAGGGTGAAATTCACGCCTTGCTTGGCGAAAATGGTGCGGGTAAATCAACACTAATGAACATTGTATTCGGTCTTTATCAACCGGATGAAGGTAATATTAAAGTGCAAGGCAAGGAAGTATTTATTGATAGCCCGAATCGTGCTATCGAGCTTGGCATTGGTATGGTGCATCAACATTTCAAGCTGGTTCAGCCATTTACCGTGACAGAAAACATCATTTTGGGCATGGAGCCCAAAAAAGGGTCGAAAATCGATTACAAAACAGCGCAAGACAAAGTACGCAAGTTATCGGAGCAATATGGTTTGCGTGTGGATCCAAAAGCGAGAATTGAAGATATCTCTGTCGGCATGCAGCAGCGTGTGGAAATATTGAAAACGCTGTATCGCGGCGCCGATATTCTTATTTTTGATGAACCTACAGCTGTACTAACGCCGCAAGAGATTAGTGAATTGATGGTCATTATGCGCAATCTTGTCAAAGAGGGCAAATCCATCATTCTCATTACACATAAGCTGAAAGAAATTATGGAGATTGCCGATACCGTGACAATCATTCGTCGGGGCAAAGTGATTGATTCGTTGGAAATTTCGAAGACGAATCCGCAGATTCTGGCAGAGAAGATGGTTGGGCGCGACGTCTCCTTCAAAGTGAACAAGCAGGATGTGAAGCTCGGAGAACCCGTTCTCCAGGTGCAAGAACTAGTCGCGCGTAACCAGCAGGGTTTGCCTGCTCTAAAGGGGCTTAACTTTGAGGTGAAAGCCGGAGAGATTCTGGGTATCGCCGGTGTCGATGGCAACGGACAGAGTGAGTTAATCGAGGCATTAACTGGGCTGCGTTCCATTGATAGCGGTCGTGTGCTGCTGATGGGAAGCGATATTACCAACCATACGCCGAGAGAAATCTCCGAGGCTGGATTGTCCCATATTCCTGAGGACCGGCACAAGCACGGACTCGTGCTCGATTTTACAATGAGCGAGAACATGGTGCTGGAAACGTATTTTCATCCTGCGTATAACAAAGCTGGTTTCTTGAATTATGAAGCTATCGACCGCCATGCGGAAGCGTTGATCAAGCAGTTCGACGTTAGAACTCCAAGTATCTACAATAAAGCGCGATCGTTGTCGGGTGGTAATCAGCAAAAGGCGATTATTGCCAGGGAAATATTCAAAAATCCCAATCTTCTCATTGCCGCGCAACCGACGCGAGGATTGGATGTCGGTGCAATCGAGTTCGTGCATCGTCAATTGATCGAGCAGCGGAACAAAGGCAAAGCAGTTTTGTTGATTTCTTTTGAGTTGGATGAAATTATGAATGTGTCGGATCGCATTGCCGTCATCTATGAAGGACAGATTGTGGGAGAAGTGCTGCCGCAGGAGACGAACGATCAAGAGATTGGTTTGCTTATGGCTGGCAGTAAGCGCACAGAGAAAGGAGCTGCTCATGAATAAGGTTGCTCGCATTTTTACAAGTGAATCAGCGGTGAATCCGATCGTTGCGATTATACTTGGGCTGTTATTCGGAGCACTCGTGATGCTGGCAGGCGGATATAACCCAATTGCCGCCTATGGGGCGCTATTTTCTCGCATTTTCGGTAATTCGTATGATATAGGTGAATCCATTCGGGCGATTACCCCTCTTATTTTGACAGGATTATCCGTCGCATTCGCTTTTCGTACAGGCTTGTTTAATATCGGTGCCGAAGGGCAATTCGTTATGGGTATGACGGGAGCCACATTTATCGGTGTCAAAGTGACAGGTCTTCCATGGATTATTCATGCTCCGTTAGCTGTTATCGTCGGTGCACTTATTGGTGGACTATGGGGAGCTATTGCGGGCTATTTGAAAGCAAAGCGTGGAGTTAATGAAGTCATTACAACGATTATGTTGAACTGGATCGCTTTGTTCCTGTCGAATTATATCATTAATCAATTTCTTCTAGAGCCGAAGCAGCAGCGCTCCTACATGATCCAAGAGTCGGCATCTCTGAGTATCACATGGCTATCGACAATGCTAGATAACGCGAGGATGCATTGGGGTACACTGATTGCGATACTCGCAGCGATTGTATTCTATGTCATCTTATGGAAAACCAAACAAGGCTATGAGCTGCGTGCAGTTGGCCATAACATCGATGCCGCGAAATATGCCGGTATGAATGTGAAGAAGAACATTATTAAAGCGATGTTTATCTCAGGCGTTTTTGCCGGTCTTGCGGGCGTGTTTGAAGTTCTTGGTGTATTCCACTATCAAGTTGTTTCAGCAGGCTTCCCAGGTTACGGGTTTGATGGGATCGCGGTATCCTTGCTGGGTGCTAACAATCCAATAGGGATTGTGCTCGGGGCCGCACTGTTTGGCGGATTGTCTTACGGTTCAGCAGGCATGAGTTTCGGTGCTGATGTGCCGCCGGAGATTATCCGTATTGTCATCGGTTCGGTCATCTTCTTCGTTGCAACCCAAGGTATCGTTAAATGGGTGCTCATCCCGTTCTATAGTAAACGCAAGAAAGAGAGGGCTACGTAACATGGACCTGCTCACCATGCTTAACGCGTTTTTCACGAAATTTAGTGAACTTATCAACACGACGCTCGTCTATTCGACGGCGCTCATCTTTGGAGCTTTGGGTGGGATTTACTCGGAGCGCTCCGGAGTAGTCAATATCGGGATTGAGGGCCTCATGGTTTCCGGGGCATTCGCCTCGGCTGTTGGTGCTTATTATGCAGAAGAGGCGAATATGGGTATCTGGTCCCCGTGGATCGGTTTATTGACTGCCATGGTATTTGCGCTCATTTTCGCTCTGATTCATGCGGTAGCAACGATTTCGTTCAAAGCCAATCAAGTCATCAGCGGTGTTGTGATTAACTTCTTGGCAGCAGGCGTAACGTTATATTTAGTCAAAGTGCTGTTCAATGGTGCTGGTCAAACAGAAACGTTAAATGATGTGTTTTCCAAATGGGAAATTCCGATTTTGTCCAAAATACCGTATATCGGATATGCTCTCTTCAATGCCTATCCAACAACGTACATTGCTTTAATTCTCGTCGCGGTTACTTACTATGTGCTGTTCAAGACACCATTCGGTTTACGTCTTCGTTCCGTTGGGGAGCACCCGAGTGCCGCGGATACCGTAGGGATTAAAGTGAAGCGTATTCGTTACATCGCCGTGTTGATTAGCGGTCTGTTAGGGGGACTTGGCGGGGCGACCATTACGCTTACGACAACAAGTGCCTTCTCACATAACACGATCTCAGGTCAAGGGTTTATTGCGATGGCCGCAATGATTTTCGGTAAATGGCATCCAGTAGGCGCACTGGGCGCAGCAGTCTTCTTCGGAATGGCGCAGGCGCTCAACAACTTCATGCGTTTGTTCGAATTCTCGAAAAATATTCCGCAGGAATTCCTCTACATGCTGCCTTATGTACTGACCATCTTAGTACTGGCAGGCGCAGTAGGTCGGGCTAAAGCACCATCAGCTCTTGGTGAACCTTACGATCCAGGTAAACGATAGAAATAAAACATGCATAGCTAGGGAATATTCCCGCGGCGGTGCATGTTTTTTTGTCTGATCATTGTAAACAATCACCAGTCAATTTGTGTCGGAAAATAAAGGAAAAATGTCGAAGCGTGGCGAATTTCCAGTCCACTCGATATTTTTCATAATCTATTACATATGACCGCGGAAGGAAGAATGCCACAAATGTCTTTTTTACGAACCTTGTTAGGAGCCAAGTCGCTGAAGGTGAAAATGACGCTGCTGCTTCTTCTGTTGTTGAGTCTGATACCAAAGATCAGCAAATGCATATTGCGGAGCTTAGTACAAGCGAGATCAATGCCTGGCTGAATGGCAAAATTGCTTCTATTCAATCCGTTGTTAAAGCCCATCCAGAGTTTATGAATGCTAAAGCAAACACGATCTTACCCGTGCTGAAAGTTATGGCGGAGAGCGATCCGGAAGTGTATCGTTTTGCCTATATTGACCCGCTGGGCATGTCCGTTGACACAGCTGGCGATAAGTTGGACGCAAGCAAATTTGATAATTTTAAGAAAGCTATCGTTGATAAGAAAGTATCGGTATCCGAAATCATCAAGGAGGAAAGCAGCGGTAAAAACATTATCATCATCGATGTTCCGCTTGTGGACGGCAATGGCGATTTCCGCGGCATCGTGCAATCTTTCCTCTTTCCTGAACAAATGCTATCCATCATCAATCGCATCAAATTCGGCGAAACGGGTTATGGCTACCTACTCTCACCAAACGGTACATATCTCGTGCACCCGCAGAAGATTGGTGAAAAACTGGAGAAATCATCCACGGCAGAGAAGATGGCTCTTTACAAAAATACGGTATTCAAGGATAAAAGCGGGTATATCCTATACAAAGAGCCAGATGGCACACTGAAGTCAGCTGCTCATCAAACCATTGAAGCCACGGGTTGGAAGCTTATTTTGACCGGTGAGCAATCGGAAGTATTCCAGAAAGTAAATCTCCTAAAGAAAAATGCAGCCATCATGCTAGCTGTTTCTGCGCTGCTTGTCATTGTACTAGCTATGATCGTCTCACGGATGATGATTCGCCCAATCACGACGATTTCATCCCTCATGCAGCGAGTAGGGCAAGGTGATTTATCCGGCCGATTAAACAACCATGGTGATGATGAGATCGCCTCGATGCGCAAGAACATCAATGCGATGCTTGATTCTTTTTCCGAGATGATTTGCAAAATATCAGAAGCAGTTTCGCACACCGCAGCATCTTCCGAGCAGCTCACTGCAATTGCGAGTGAATCGACGAAGGCTTCTGAACATATTACTGTAGCGGTGGGGCAGGTTGTGCGGGGTTCCGAAGCGAACTACCAGGCATCCGAACAAATTTCGACCGCGATGGGTGAAATGTCATCGGGCGTGCAAAAAATTGCCGAATCATCCACGAATGTCTCGGAAACAGCACTCAAGAAGTAGGACGTGGAAACGGGGAGATTCAACAAGCAATTACCCAAATGCGACAGGTCAGTCATGCTGTAGAACATACGGCCGAACTCGTGCACGGCTTAGAGGAGAAATCCGAACAAATTCGCCAGATTGTTAGCTTTATTTCCGAAATTGCCTCACAAACTAACCTGCTTGCCTTGAACGCTTCCATTGAAGCGGCAAGGGCTGGCGAACATGGCAGAGGCTTCGCCGTCGTCGCTAGCGAGGTTAAGAAGTTGGCGGAGCAAACAAGCAGTGCGACCGTGAACATTACCTCCATTATCGGTGAAACGATCAACGCTACGAAAGAAGCATCAAGCTCGATGCAGGGCGGACTGTCAGAGGTTGAAAAAGGCTCAGCTCTCGTTCAAACGGCTGGGCAAGTATTCCAATCGATTCTGGCCTCGATTGGGCATGTAAACGACCAAATCCAAGAAGTATCGGCCGCATCAGAGGAAATATCAGCGGGAACCGAAGAGGTGGCTGCCTCTTCTCAGGAGACAGTCAGTATCGTGAGGCAGGCTATGGATGAGCTGCAGGCCATTGCCAAGTCGGCAAGTGGTCAGCTGCAATCGATGGAAGAGATCAGCTCCTCCTCCGAATCGCTTAGCGTGTTGGCGGTCGATCTACAGGATCAAATCAACCGCTTCAAGTTGAAATAAAATACGGAGCAAAGCACCTCATCCGACTATCGGTGAGGTGCTTTGTTTATTTATTTTACAGATGAGATCCGCCGCTTGCATCAATCAATTGCCCTGTAATCCAGCGGCTGTCCGAAGAAGCAAGAAAGGCGGCGATATCGGCCACATCTTCCGGCTGCCCCCATCTGTTAAAAGGGGAGAGACCGGTAGCAAATTTCTGCCCATTTGGATCCTGCAGTGTTGCAGCATTCATATCGGTATCGATGATACCGGGCAAGATGGCGTTCACCGTAATGCTGCGATTCCCAAGATGCTGAGCTAAGACGAAGGTGAGTGTGTTGAGCGCACCTTTCGAAATGCTGTAGCCCAGAAGATTAGGGAAAGCCAAACGTGTGACAGCCGAAGAAATATTGATGATACGGCCCTCGTCTCTCAGACGTGGCAAAGCGTGTTGGATAAGAAATAGCGGTGCTTTGACATGGATGCCCATGACTTCGTCAAAAGATTGTTCCGTCGTCTCCTCGATGGTTCCACCTTGCCCGATTCCGGCGTTATTAACAAGAATATCAAACTGATTACCGCCAGTGTGCTTCTCGAGGGCTTCGTCCAAGTCCACATATAAATCACGAACGCCGTTTACGGCATTCAAGTCCGCACCTAATGTAAAGGCGGAGCCGCCTTTATGCAGAATCTCACGAACCACTCCCTCCGCGGCGTTATGATTCTTTCCGTAATGTACGGCGACTATGGCGCCATCCTGTGCGAGACGCAGTGCAATCCCTCGTCCAATCCCCCGACTTGCACCCGTTACTAAAGCGATTTTACCTTTCAGCATGCTCATATCCTCATCTCCTAAATGTTTTCATGTTTAGTTTTATCACAGGGTGACATTCGAAATGTTGCTCTCTCATTAGCGAATGCGAAAAAAAGAGCCATTCGGAGGTATACTTTTACGATCGATGTGGGAACATTTAGGTTTGGGAGTGGGGAGTACAGATATGATCAGTACCCCCTTATGAACATGCTTCAGGAACTGCGTGAAGGATTTTATCCGATGCTTGTGGAGGTGGCGAATCGGTGCCTTGAGACACTGCGACCTTAAAATCAAAGCGATTTGATTTGATTCCGGTACTCGCTTGGCGAGACGCCGTACCAACGTCGGAATTGCTTAGAGAAGTACAGCGGATCGTAGAAACCGACGGATGATGCAATCTGTTCGATGGTGAGTTCCAGCCGTTCTCGAAGCAGCAGACGAGCTTTATCCACACGCAGTTTCAGAAGAAACGTGACGGGTGTTACTTTAGTATGACGCTTGAACATGCGCGATAAATATGCGCGGTTGTAGCCCAAACTCTCCGCCATCAGCTCAATGGTAATAGGCTCGGCGTATTGGGTGGACAGGTAGTGAATCGCTTGCTGCACGATGCGATCACTCTCGGCTTCTGTGACCGCGCTGGCTAATGTGGATGCTGATAATATTTCACAGTATTCACCGAGTAACAAATGTAGGTATCCGATGGATTTCAGCTGTGCGTTCGCTTGTTTGGATCTTAGAGCTTGCTGAATATGGCGAAAAAGGACGGGGATGTGGCGGTTGCGCTTGGTATTAATAATGGGCTGCAAAGGATTCACTCCTGTTGATGCAACCAACGCCGCGGCCTGCGTACCTGTAAAAGCGATCCAGCAATAATGCCACGGATCTGTCTCATCGGAGACGTAGCTAATGAGCTGTTCAGGCTCGATGACGAAGCTGTCTCCGGCGCCAAGCTCATACTCTTCACCTTGAGAAGAGAATACCCCTTTACCCGATATCACATAATGGATCAGATAGTAGTCGTATACCTTGGGGCCTAGCCGATGCTCAGGCTTGGTCTGGCTCTCACCCGCAAACAGCACGGTTAAGTCACTCTCCTGGGAGGGCAGTGGATTCGAAACAACGTAATAGCTCTCTGACTTTGGCATACCTACTCATCATCTCCGATCGAAGCATCTTCATATACCATCACTTTATCATAAATCTAATAAAAAGTAGTGAGCTTGAGATCACATTTTTCCATGTGGAAATAACATGCCTCCATAGCCAATCACGCGTTCTTCTCGTATACTGAAGTTACAAAGATACCAAGCATAAACGACTCCATCATCCTCAGATGACGAGCAAAATCACTTCTAAAACCACTAAAGGCGGTGCCAGAATGGCAGACTTGCAAGCTCTAAAAAACACGTTTATTGAAATTTACGGGAATTCTACAACGGCAATTTCAGCTTTTCATGCTCCAGGTCGGGTCAATTTGATCGGTGAGCATACGGATTACAATGGCGGTTATGTTTTCCCGGCAGCGTTAACGTTCGGAACGACTTTGATCATTCGTCCAAGACAAGATCGTGTAATTGGATTTGCATCGACAAACCTGGTGCTTCGCAAACAAATTTCCATAGATGACTTGTCCTATCAAGAAGAGGACGACTGGATCAATTATCCGAAAGGGATCTTCGTTCACTTGGCGAAAGAAGGTTTCCCTGTTACGCGGGGCTATGACCTTTTGTTCCACGGTGAAATCCCGAATGGTGCCGGACTTTCGTCCTCGGCTTCCATTGAAGTCGTTACAGCTTTTGGCTTATTAACACTTGAAAAGTATCCGATTGATACCGTGAAAATCGCACTGCTCGCTCAAAAAACAGAGAACCAATTCGTTGGCGTCAACAGTGGTATCATGGATCAATTCGCGGTAGCCAATGGCAAAAAAGATCATGCCATTCTGCTCATGTGCGACACGCTTGAGTATCGCCATGTGCCTTTTCAAAGCGGCAGCTACAAGCTGGTTATTGGGAATACGAACAAACGCAGAGGTCTGATAGACTCCGCTTACAATGAGAGAAGAAGCCAATGTGAGCAGGCTGTGACCTATTTGCAAAAGCAGTTTCCTTCGATCACTTTGCTTGGTCAACTGAACCTTGCGCAATTTAACGAATTCAAACATCTAATTCCAGACGAAACCATCCGCCAACGAGCGCAGCATGTTATTGAAGAAATTGACCGTGTTCTCAAATCCATTGAGGTGCTGGAAGCGAACGACCTTGAATCTTTCGGTAAGCTGATGATCGGGTCCCATGACTCGCTTCGTGATCTTTATGAAGTAACAGGGGTAGAGTTGGATACAATGGTTGCGGCAGCACTGAAGGTTCCGGGTGTACTTGGGGCACGTATGACAGGCGCAGGTTTCGGCGGATGCACGGTTTCTTTAGTTCATGAGGACAGTGTACAGACGTTTATCGATCAAGTGGGTAAAGAATATACGGAAAAAACAGGCCTGACACCAAGCTTCTACGTTTGTGATATCGGCAATGGTGTCGAGCAACTCGGGGAGGCTTTGTAAAATGGCTATTCTAGTAACGGGTGGAGCTGGCTATATCGGATCTCATGCGGTAGCGGAGCTGGTTGCCAAAGGGGAAGAAGTCGTTATCGTTGATAATTTGCAACAAGGGCACAGAAACGCTGTGCTTGGGGGCAAGCTGTATGTAGGTGATTTGCGAGACGGTGAGTTTCTGGATACGGTTTTCACTGAGAACAGTATAGATGCTATCATCCATTTTGCAGCGAATTCGTTAGTTGGCGAGAGCATGACCAATCCTGCGAAATATTATCACAATAACGTGTACGGAACGCTTTGCTTACTTGAGAAAATGACGCAATACGGCGTGAAGAAAATTGTCTTCTCCTCTACGGCTGCCACGTATGGTGAGCCTGAAAATATTCCTATTCTAGAAAGCGATCGCACCCTGCCGACAAATACGTATGGCGAAACGAAGCTTGCTATGGAAAAAATGATGAAATGGTTCGACATTGCTCATGGCATCAAATATGTATCACTTCGCTATTTTAATGCAGCTGGGGCTCATGCCGGTGGCAAAATCGGGGAGGATCATAGCCCAGAGACGCATCTGATTCCTATCATTCTTCAAGTAGCTCTTGGTCAAAGGCCGCATATTTCCATTTTCGGAGAAGACTATGCAACAGAAGATGGTTCGTGTGTACGCGACTACATTCATGTTAGCGATTTGGCAAGCGCCCATGTTCTTGCGGTTGAGAAGCTGCGCGGCGGAGCAGAAAGCAATATTTACAACCTAGGCAATGGTACGGGTTTCTCGGTCAAAGAAGTCATCGAAATCGCCCGTAAAGTAACCGGTCATGCGATTCCTGCCGTCATCGAACCGCGTAGAGCCGGTGATCCAGCAACGCTAATTGCCTCCTCGGAGCGTGCAAGAGCTGAGCTTGGTTGGAAACCAACACGTGATTCCTTGGAATCCATTATCGAGAGCGCGTGGAACTGGCACCAGAATCATCCGAACGGGTACGAAGAGTAGAGTAAGGCAGAACAGTGCAGAACGGAGCTGAACAGAGGCTTGTTTTGTAGAAAGGAACGTGGCACATGGAACGGAAAGTTAAAGCATCGCAGCATGCAGCGTTGACCATAGAAAGGCTCCTTCAGTTCGCTATGCAAAATGGGCTGATTGAGCAACTTGATGTATATACTTCTCGCAATGCTTTACTTGATTTATTCGGTCTTGCTGAACCTTATCAAGGGGAAATTCCGATAGAGAAATTAAGCAGTCCGGTTGCACTGCTGGAAGAGCTGCTCGATGCAGCTTTCGAGGCAGGCCTCTTGGAAGAGAACACGACAACGTACCGTGATTTGCTGGACGCACGGATTATGGGGCTGCTCATGCCCCGTCCTTCCGAGGTCGTGCATCAATTCTGGAACACTGCCAAAACAACGAGCGTTGAGGCGGCGACGGATTACTTCTACAAGCAATCCATCGATTCCAACTATATTCGGATGGATCGCATTCAGAAAAATGCCTACTGGTTGTCCGAAACGACGTATGGCGATCTCGAAATCACGATCAACCTTTCCAAACCGGAGAAAGATCCGAAGGAAATTGCCCTGCTCAAAACACTGCCGCAAAGCAGTTATCCCTTATGTCTGTTATGCGCAGACAACTTAGGCTACGCAGGTCGTGTGAATCACCCGGCGAGGCAAAATCTGCGTGTTATTCCGCTGGAATTGGATGGTGAGAAGTGGTACTTCCAGTATTCACCGTACGTGTATTACAACGAGCACAGCATCATCTTCCATGAGAAACACATCCCGATGAAAACAACGGCGCACACGTTCTACCGTTTGCTGGACTTCATCGATCAGTTCCCTCATTATTTCATCGGATCGAACGCGGATCTGCCGATCGTAGGTGGTTCTATTCTGAACCACGATCATTTCCAAGGCGGGCGCCATAAATTCCCGATGGAAAAAGCACCAAGTGAGAAGGCATTTTCACATACTGAGTTTGCCGGTGTGAAGGCCGCTATCGTCAAGTGGCCTATGTCAGTGCTTCGCTTGAGCGGGCACAACAAGCAGCAGATTTTTAATCTTGCGAGCAAGCTGCTCGAAGACTGGCGCGCCTACAGTGATGCGGAAGCGGACGTCCTCGCCTTCAGCGAGAAGGACGGACAGCGGGTCCCGCATAACACGATCACCCCGATCGCCCGCAACAATGCACGGGGCGAGTACGAGCTTGATCTGGTGCTGCGCAACAACCGCACCAGTGAAGAGCATCCGGATGGGATTTTCCATCCGCACCAGCACTTGCACCACATCAAGAAGGAGAACATCGGCTTGATTGAGGTTATGGGGCTGGCGGTGCTGCCAGGCCGCCTGCAGGAGGAATTGGCGGATATCGCCAAGCTCCTCACCGGCGAAGCCGCATTCGGCCGCGAGATCCGCGAAGAGGCTAGCCATCCGCTGCATAAGCATGCGGAATGGATCGAAGCGATGCTCGCGAAGCACGGCGCTGCGCTGCCGCAGGACGGGGCGAATGCGGTGCTGCAGGCCGAAGTCGGCAGCAAGTTCATGGACGTGCTGCTGGACGCAGGCGTGTTCAAGCGTGATGAAGCCGGACAAGCGGCTTTTGGACGGTTTTTGGCGGCTGCGGGCTTTGCGCAGCAGTAAATGTAGTTGGAACTCCCCGGTCACTTTGATCGGGGAGTTTTTTTGTTAATATATAAGAATTTATATTTTGGGGGTTAGGGTAAGGTGATGAACCTTACCTTATTTAGGATAGTTAGCTACAGATTTTTGCTAGGCTAAGTGAGATTATGGATAGGCATAATCATCGGCAAGTAACTATGTTTTTTTAACGTTTTGCTTCTGGTTTTTTGGAAAATTGGAGAATTAGAAAAGCAAGTTGTACTGCGTACAACAATTTCCTTGATTTCTTCTTGAAAAGCTCAGGATGTTGTATGCTATACAACAGTTTTGCCCTTTTATAGGCTGTAGAGCTATTTTAGACTAAAAGTGTTGTATTTTTTGCAACATTCGGTTGGAAAACGCGGATTAGCTTGCCTAAAGTTGTATAAAGTACAACTTTACACGGATAAGTATGCGAATGTTTCCGTATTACGTCACTTGGGCGTAGATTGCTTTGCATCAACCTTTATAAACACTCTCAACCAGACGGCGCATGCCGGTTTTTTTATTTACGTGGAATGAGGAGCGGTATTAGCTTTTGAATCCAGAGCTTGATAGTAGTAAACTGAATAGTAAGTAGTTGGAAATTAGTTGATGTGATCCTTTTGGATCGAGGAGGCGAAAACCGGATGGAAAACTTTGGGGCGTTAATGGTGGAGCGAACGGAAGAGCGTTTTGAAGCCAATGTAAGAGAGTTGTCGATGGTGGACTTGCCATCAGGCGAAGTGACGATCCGAGTGTTATACTCCGGCATTAATTATAAAGATGCGTTAGCTTGCAGCTCGACTGGACGCGTTGTGCGTGCCTATCCGATGGTACCTGGGATTGATTTGGCCGGAACCGTTGTAGCTTCGTCAGATCGTCGGTTTCGCGAAGGCGATGAGGTGCTTGTGACGAGTTACGAGCTTGGTACAGGGCATTACGGCGGATTCAGCGCTTATGCGCGTGTCCCGGCTGACTGGGTCGTGCCGCTCCCGCAGGGACTAACCCATCGCGAGGCGATGATACTGGGTACGGCGGGATTTACCGCTGCACTCTCCATACAGCGGATGGAGGAGAATGGGCTAAGCAAAGAGCAGGGACCCGTGCTTGTTCGCGGTGCAACTGGCGGAGTGGGCAGCAGCAGCGTGTCCATGCTGGCAGCGCTCGGTTATGAGGTGGAGGCAAGCACTGGGAAGTCTGCGGATCATCAGTACCTGCTCGACTTAGGGGCTAAGCGGGTACTAACGCGAGAGGAGCTTGCTCCCTCTGGTAGCAAGCCGCTCAATAAGGAATATTGGGCGGGCTCTGTTGATCCTGTAGGGGGCGACTCCCTTGCCCATGTGCTGAGCAGGATGAAGTACGGAGGTTCTGTTGCCCTGAGTGGTTTGACAGGTGGCGGTGAGTTCGCAGCGTCGGTGTTTCCTTTTATCCTGCGAGGTGTAAATGTGTTAGGGATTGATTCGGTTGCTTGCCAGATGGAGGTTAGAAAGCCCCTGTGGGAGCGTATTGCGAAGGAACTGAAGCCGAAGGACCTGGAACAGACAGTCTATCAAGAGGTTACGCTGGATGGAGTTGCGGAGGCTGCTAAGCAGGTTCTGGAAGGGAAGGTCAGAGGAAGAGTGCTTGTCCGATTATAAAAGGGGAGGCAGGTACTTCTTTCATGTATAAATTCTTCACATTTATTCACCTTCCTCTTTATACAATCATACTCTCTTTGCTTTTCAGCCAATATCAGACTATTACTTTTTGGATCCTAGATTTATTATTAATCATCCATGCAATCCTGCACTTATTTTTTGAAAAGCACCCCCGTAATGGATTTAAGAATACGTTCTCTAGAACAATTATTTATCCAATGGGAATCCTTACGGCAATTCATTTCGTTTTACTACAGTATTAAAAATAAAGGAGTTAAGCATATATAAGCAGCTTAACTCCTTTTTCATTTCCCTACCAACCAAAATCCAATGTCTTTCCAGTCTCCGCCAGTGTCTTGATATTGCTCAGAATCATCCACCAACTTGCTTTCGTAGTCTCGAAGCTTGGGTGGTTGGGTGTCCAATTATCATTGACCAACGTTAGTTTTGTACAGCTCCCAACAGTCTCAAGTGACAACGTCATTCTAGATTCAAAGTCCGCATGATTCGGGTTGTAAGATGGACCAGCATGTTCGGTACAACTAATGAGCTTTTCCGGCTCGTAAGCTAAAATCTTACCGTATACATGAACGGTTTCCTCACCGTCATTACCAGGCCCCACATAAGCATAATCGGATCCTATTTCAAAAGTAGACTGAAGCACACTGCCAAAGAGAATCTTACGAGTACCCTCCGGAGTCACTAGAATATCCCACACTTCTTTAAGTCCTGCCCCAATGTAAAATTCGTATTTGAGTTCCATATACTTCCGCTCCTTTGGTATGTGATATGATTAAGTATAGATGATTGTACAACCTATGTATTGTAAAAACGCGACAAGGAGTGTGCGAAGTGATTCCCAAAGCCTCCAAGCCCAGCCTAGGCATTATGAATCTGCAGCAAGGCGAGCAGAAATTTCAGCTTTCGCGACATACCCCCTCCGAAGATCTGGCCTTTTTCATCCGGCATTACTGGATAGTTAGGTGGGATTTAACCGACCAGGAGCCTTATTTGCAGCATGTTATCCCGAATCCCTGCGTTAATCTCCTCGTTGAACCAGGTCGAACGGCCATCTACGGTCCAGGGAAAGAGAAGTATGGGCATTATCTGCATGGCCAAGGATGCGTATTTGGCGTCAAATTCAAGCCTGGCGGATTTTACCCTTTTTTGAAACAGCCGATCTCCGGTTTGCTGAACAATCCAATGAGTGTCCAGAGCGTTTTTGACATAGATCCACGTCGACTTGAGACGAATATTTTTGCTAAAAAAGAAGAACATCTTATGGTTTCACATATCGAGCAGATAATCCGTCCCAAGCTTCCCGAAAAGGATGAACAGGTCGGTTTTATCAATAAGATCATCGATCATATCAATCAGAAGCCCGATCTCACCAAAGTTGATACCCTCTGCGATTACTTCAATGTGAATAAAAGAACGCTGCAGCGGCTGTTCGACCACTATGTCGGAGTTAGCCCCAAGTGGGTGATCAAGCTGGCCCGAATCCAGAATGCAGCTGAGACGACGGATCTAAGCCAGAGGCATAACTGGTCCAAGCTCTCCATGGATCTCGGTTATCATGACCAGTCGCATTTCATCAAAGAATTCAAGTCCATAATTGGCCAGACTCCTGATGAATATGCTCGGCTGACGGTATGAGAAAGAAGGACAGGCATCTTGCTGCCAGTCCTTCTTTTTTTTGATAGATAATTCTTCCAAGTGAATGAACATCCCCTCTGCCTGAATTCATAGATACATCGTTCAATGTTCACGAAAATTTATGTAAAATTATTTATTAGCTTACCACGCCATTGTGCAGACATGTATAATGACATCAGGTAAGAACATTAGAATGATGGAGGACAACATTTTGAAACAAGGCATATTACCAAGAGCAGGACTGTCACCGCAGGAGCTGGAGGAAGTTCGGAAGCTTTGGGAGGTTTGTAATAGCCATGACCATATCGAGATTAAACTAAATTGGAGCACACTATCGGACCGTCCGTCTGGCGTGACGAATGACTTTTTATTTTACCAAAATGACCGTATTGTCGGATTTTTGGCCATATATTGCTTTATGTCCACGGAAGTAGAGATTAGTGGAATGGTGCATCCAGAGGCGCGGCGCCAAGGTATTTTTGGCCAAATGGTTCAAAATGCAATAGCCGAATGTCGGCGCAGGGAAGTTCCAAAACTTATTTTTATTAATGAGCGTGGGTCGGAGAGCGGCAAAGCTTTCCTGACGAATCTTGGCGCAGCATATAGTTTTTCTGAATATGTCATGGAGCTTCAAGAGCAAGAGGCAGAGACTCCGCAAGCTTTAGATTTAAATGATAATATTGTCATTCGTTTGGCGGATGTGCAGGATACGGAGCTGTTGGTTAAGCTCAATATGTCAGGGTTCGACATGTCGGAGAGCGACACGAGAGAGTATGTCACCCAAACCATTACTGGTGCGAAAGAGCGGACGTGGATCGCGGAGCTTGGCGAGAAGAGAGAGCCCATTGGTAAAGTCGGAGCCATGGTCGAAGCAGAAGAGAATGGATTCATCTATGGTTTTTGTGTAGTGCCGGCGTATCGTGGCAAAGGCTATGGGCGGCGTATTTTGAGCCAAACAATAACAGAATTAAAGCAACAGGATCATGCTAGCTACATTAAGCTGGAAGTATCTGTTGAAAACGAGAAGGCGTTAGGCTTATACGAATCATGTGGCTTTAAAACGAAAAATGCGAATGACTATTATGTGCTTCTACTCAGCTAAAACGTTTCCAAAAAAGAAAGGGATAGATCGACAGGCAATCCCTGCGTTCTATCCTTTTCTTTATATTTTACAAAGAATGACTTTTCTAATGAAAAATGAGTTCGGATGAACCGCTGATGATCGTGCCTGTATTCTGACCTTCACAAATCTCTTTCATGGAGCCAGGCTTATCGAAGTTGAAAACATGCATGGGGATATGATAATCTCGCGCCAAAATGAAGGCGGACTGATCCATGACCTTGAGGTTATTGTGGATAACGTCGTTATAGTGGAGTGATTTGTACTGAAGAGCTTCCTTATGGTGCTTCGGGTCTTTATCGAAAACACCGTCAACCCCCTGCTTCGCGACGAGAATCGCCTCACAGTTGACTTCAATGGCTCTTTGGACCGATGGATAATCGGTGGTGACGAAAGGCTGTCCATTGCCGCCTGCGAAAATAACGATGTACCCTTTTTCCAAGTGATGAATGGCCCTCAGTCGGATGAAAGGCTCCGCCACAGAAGCGATCGGAATCGCTGTCATGACGCGCACTTCAGCTTCGCTCTTCGCTTTAAGAACACCGCGCAGCATCAAGCTGTTGATGACGGTAGCAAGCGTACCGATATTATCAGCCTCTGCCTTCTCAATTCCCCAACTCTCGCCCATATTCCCGCGAAAAATATTACCTCCGCCTATCACGATGCACACTTCGACACCTAGATTGACAACGGTCATAATCTCATTGGCAATGTGATCTAGCTGCGTAGGATCAAAGCCAAACTCACTATCTCCAGCTACAGCCCCGCCACTAAGTTTAATTAGGACCCTTTTGTACCGCATATCCATCTCTCCTCCCAGATGAGAAAATCTGTATCATTGACATAAAAAAACACTAAAGCAACGAATGCTTTAGTGTTCCATGAATGAGAAATAGGAAAAGACCGCGTTTCTAATATCAACAGGACTCTTCATACGCCTCACACCTTCCGTCTATGATTAAAAGTTATTGTACACGAATTAAGAGGAGGAATGCAATTTCTGCGGCACACGCATATGAACGAACAGACCAATCACGACTAGGATCAAGAGAGAGCCTAAGGCTACGCGGCTAGCCAGGTTGCCAGATGATGCCAGCGCCCAGGTAATCGTACCATAGAGAGCAGGACCAACGATCGAGGACACTTTACCTGAGAAGGCGAATAATCCAAAGAATTGACCGCGTTTCTCTTCCGGCGTTAGCTCAACAATCAGTGTGCGGGATGTGACCCACATGGCGCCCATAGATACCCCATACAAGCTGCCGGCAATCCAGAATACGCTCTGACTTGTTGCAAATGCCGCTAAGGAAATCGCGATAATAAGGATGAAGGCTACGATGGTCACCGCTCTTTTGGGACCGATATTTCTGGCCACATATCCGAAAAGGAACGAACCGATAATGCTCGATACCGTCGAAACGAGGTAGAGCAGAATGAATTGCCCCGTGGTGAAGCCCATAACGGTATTCGCATAAATGGCCATGACGGCAATCGCCGTGGCAATCGCATCGTTAAAGAAGAAGTAAGCGATCATGAACAAGAAGGCAGCTCGGTATTTTCTTGCTTCTTTGAACGTAGCCCAGATCTCACGGTAACCGCTGAGGAGCGATTTTTTCCCGCTGACGGGCTTCTGGGTCTTCTCTTTGTAAAGAAACATAATAGGCAAAGAGAAGATCAGAAACATAAGCGCACTAGGGATGAACGTATTTTCAAAATGATTGCCATTGATCAATGGAAACACGACAAGTCCAACTAATGTACCGACATAACCAACCGCTACGCCAACACCGGAAATGATGGGGATTTCACGTGCATTACCCAGATCTGAAATCATTGAATCGTAGAAGATTAAGCTGGAATTGTAAAAGAATTTGGCGACCATAAAGAAGAAAATCACGCCTAGTATGGAGGTGTTGAGTCCCATCCACTGCTGGTCTGAGTGCCAAAGGGCTGAAGCGCCCATAAGCAGAGTTGCCGCGATAGCAATAAGCGTGAAGGGGACGAGGTAAGCCTTCTTTTTACCTGTCCGGTCAATCCATACCCCAAATAAGGGTGACAACAACACGAGGAAAAAGCTGGATAAAGCATTGGAGTAAGTGATGAAAGTACTTGCAATCTGATTCAATTCTTCGCTTTTGCCTAACGTTTCTTTTAAATAAAATGGATAAAATACAGTCACGATATTGGAGGAAAAAATCGTATTCGCGAAATCGTACATCGCCCAAGCGAATATCGGCAAGGAGAAGAACAGGGTCCAGACTTTACGTGCTTGCATCGGGTTGGAAGCGGATTCAAGCTTTGCCACTAGGGTCACACCTTTCCTTCTCATCAATTGGTATTTCTCTAGTATATTGGCTATAAGGCCGGGAAATCCCTCTGTCTTTACAATGAAAAAACTCTCCCTCTAATCAAATTGGAAGGAGAGAGAGGGGATAACACAATAGTTGCATGGAATGCCTACCGAAAGCTCTCTTTGATGCGTTAAGCATCCGATTGCGGCTTTTTGATTTCGACCTCGATCACATCTATGCTCTCTTTCATTTCAAGCACATCGATGCCGTTCCGCTGTAGAGTGGTCGAGAGCTTCTCTTTATTTTGGGCAGGGAAAACGTACGCATTACTTTGCTTATTATCGAGGAGACGTTTCGCCACCTGGACGAGACGTTCCATTGTGAACGGCTTTTTGAGATATTTCTCAATCTCTTTCTCGTGATAATCATGAGGTGGATCGAGCGCTGTTGAAACGATAACAGGAGTCTGATAGTGCACCGGATGACGGTATAAATCAGCGATGAAATCCCAACCTGTCTTAGCGCCTTCTAGATGAATATCGACGATGAACAGAATCGGTCCCTCGCCTTTACAGCGATTAAGCGCGATAATGCCCTCCTCAGCAGAACGAAGCTGCATGGAAGGGAGCCCCAATTTGTTCAGTGCAACTTGAATTAATTTGGCCAGATTATCGTCATCTTCGAAAATAACAATTTGACCATCCATGGCAGAAATCTCATATTGGTCGAACTCAATGCGGAATGTCGTACCTTGCCCCATCTCAGAAGTATAGGAGATATGTCCGTTATGTCCTTCAACAATCTCTTTTACAATTGCGAGACCTAAGCCGGTACCGCCAATTTGGCGACGGTCCGAGTTGTCGACACGGAAGAACTTGGAGAACATTTGATTACGGGCTTCCTCTGGTATGCCGAGTCCGTAGTCTTGTATCGCTATGGTAATTTTACCTTGGTCGACAGTTATATGAATATCAATGTGATCTGCTCCTGGCGAGTACTTAATCGCATTGCTGATCAGGTTGTCGAATACTTGACGAATACGATCAGCATCGGCTCGTACCCATAGTTCTGCTTCTTGCTGATGAATGAGAATACGATGGCTATGTTTATCCTGCCACTGCTCAGCGATTTCTTGTACAGTAGGCAGCAGATTGACAGGGGAGAAATGATACAGTTGTCGACCTGACTCCATTCGCTGCAAATCAAGAAAATCGTTGATTAAATTCGATAAGCGATGTGCTTCTTTGTAAATGGTTTCCATGTATTTCTTTTGTTTCTCTTGTGAAAGATCCCGATGCAGCAATATCTCGATAAAACCAAGCACACTGGCAAGGGGAGTTCGCAGCTCATGGGATACAATGCTAATGAACTCATTCTTCATTTCATCAATACGCTCTTCTTCGGTGCGATCACGAAATACGAATAAGTAGCCTTGCTGTTCGGTATCTTCACTTACTACGGTCGCATATAGCTCCGCATGTTGGACCTGACCTTCGAGCTCGAAACTAAAACGTTGTGTGAGATTTGACAGTGAGCCATCGATCAACGCTTCAATGGATGAAGCGACGCCAATAAAGCTCGGAGAATCGGCAGCTATTTCGTGACTGCTATCGACCAGGTTCTCACTTATTCGTTCGTTTAAACTGAAATACTGATTCATTCGATGATTGGAGAACAGGATTGTACCTTGTGAATCACACATCATCATACCCTCATGTGCGGATTCCAAAATATTTTGAATCAGATCGCGCTGCGCTTCGATGAACTGCTTCTCCGTTGTTAATTGATCATTCAGCTCTGCTAAGCTGGCTGCTTGCCCCAGCCTCTCGTCGTTCATAACCTGCGCGTAGAAGGCGAGTCCGAACTGACGAACTAAACCTTTGGTCAATCGTTGGTTATTTTCTTGAAAGAGGGAACTTTGATAGCTCGTTAGCAGCAAGAAACCAATAACCTTCTGTTTATCATCCAAGAGTGGGACATATTGATCGATAGCCCGTGTCATTCCCCCATGGACACCTTGTTCATGACCGGATACATCTCGCGTATGAATAATAGGTGTCCCTTCATCGAAAACACGCCTAGCCGGCCCAAAAAGCTCTCTCTGATTCAAATTAATATGTTCTTTCGGATAACCAATGGAATGAATGACTTCATAAGAGGAAGAGTCCTCTGCGTGACGTTCCATGACGACCAGAGCCGCATCCTGCGATAATGAATTGAGCAGGGCTGGCAGCGTATGCTTTAAGAAATCTTTCAACTTCACGTAACCTGTAAGCTTTTCCTGATAGGACGAGATGAGTTCCAAATCCTTTTCTCGTTCGGATAGCTTCGCGAGTGTGATCTGCTGCTCCTCCTGCTGGGCCATAATCTCCTCATTCTGCGTCTCCAAGCTCTCAGCCATATAGCGATACGTTTCCTCGCTTCTACGAATCTCTTCTTCAGCATGATAGGCTCGATAGGAAATGAAAATGGACAGACCACCTGCAATTAAGGCAATAATACTTCCAACCATTGTAATCGTACGAGAGGTTTTACCGGCTTTAAGGGAAGCTGTGTAGGCATCTGACGTGATTTGCTCTATGGCCTTTTCGATGCTTACATGAACAACTCGGTAGCGATCCATCATCGTTTTGCCGGACGCTACGCGAGCTTTCGCCTCTTCTGTTTTACCAGTTCTCACCAATTCGTATTGTGTGTCAAAATACTTTTGTAAATTATTAATGGCTGGTATGGCTTGCGTGTCCATGATAAGCTGCAAGGTTGGGTACTTTTTATCGTATTGGTTGATCGTGTTCAGATCAACTTCCAGCTGCTTTTTACCAGACGTATAGGGCTCCAGGTATTGCTCATTACCTGATAATTCAAATCCACGGATACCCGTTTCTTGGTTAATTAAATCTTTAAGCAGGCTGTTCGTTGTGATTGAAATCGGAATGGAATCGTGCACGATCGCATCGCTTTCCCTTTCCATATTGCGAGAAGCAATAAAGTTGGAGACACTCACAAAGGCTAATAAAATAACGATTAAAATAACGTATAGCATGGAGATCCGAGATCTCGTGAATGACTTCATAGCAATCGGTCACCTAGATTCTAATAGGATGAAAGGATGTACTAAAAATTCGACATGAGTCAACAAATTCCTTTTAAAAACGATCATGTTATGTTTTCTTCCATCAATAGATTGCAAGATATAGAAATGTCGTTTAAAATATGATTCATTACACGATTGATGTTAAGTTTTAAGATCGTCGAAGTTTGCTTGAGGAGGGCGCACAGTGCAGGTAAAAGACAGCAGGATTCCGCCACTACACGAAGTACGTCCATTCTTCCAACCGATACTTTCATTTCAGAGCCAAGAAATCATCGGTTACGAAACACTGGGAAGACGAATTCGGGAAGGTAGTGTCGAAAGTTTGGGGCCTTTTTTCAAAAATCCTGACATTCCCGAAGACATGCAGCTTCATATTGATCGGCAATTGAGGGAGCGGGCGATTGAACAGCTAGCTTCGGCTCAAGATGAGAGTTCCTTATTCATTAACTTAAAACCTTCATGGATCTATCAAACCTATAAGCGCACAGGCGTGCTGCCAACTATCGAGCTATTAAGGAAATATCAAATAGATCCAGCGCGTATCGTGATCGAAATTACCGAAGAGGAATTCACAGGGAAGCTTCATGAGCTGACGCAAATTGTAGAATTATATCGAGAATTCGGCTGTACGATTGCCATTGACGATGTGGGCAGCGGGTTTAGCAATTTCGACCGAATCGCCAGTCTACAACCGAAGATATTGAAGATCGATCTTAATATTTTGAAAAAAAGCGCGGTCCATGCCGGCTACAAAGCGCTGATGCAATCCTTTTCCATTCTAGCGGCTCAAATGGGGGCTTCCCTGCTTGTCGAAGGGGTAGAAACGAAGCAAGAACTTCGCAGTGCTCTTCAAATCGGAGCAAGGTATGTACAGGGCTATCTCTTCTCCAAAGCTGAACCGCAGTTGCAGCGCCGGGATGCCTTCAAGTCTATGCTCAAAGAGGAAATGAAACTCTTTGGTAACGATGAACTTGGGCGCTATAGCCGCCTTTTGACCATTCATCAAAGTCTAGATTTGCTTATCCATTCTTCTGCCTGTATATCAACAGCTGAAGATGCAGATCGCGTCATCGAAAATATCATTAGCAACGTGTCGGAAAACTGTATACGTATGTACATATGTCGGGAGGACGGCTACCAAATCTCGTCCAACTACAGCCGCAAAGACGAAGCATGGAGCAAAGATGAGAGCTATCGCGGGGCAAACTGGACGTGGAGGCCCTATTTCATCTCCAACATTATGATGATGAACCTGCAAAAACAAGGGATTCTATCCCAAGCTTACACGGACCTGGATACCTCGCATGAGATCCAGACTTATTCCTGTGCGTTAGGAGAGGGCTTTTATTTGTTTGGAGATTTGATGATTTGATTTGAGAGATTTATAAGAGAATGAGAGAGAGTGTTTGAGAGAGTACGTGGCAGAGAGTGGGAATAAGATAGTACGTCAAAATGAGTGTCTTGTGAGAGGTTACCCCAGGTGGCCTTTTTTTGTGTTGGAGCAAAACATTAACCGACCAGATCTCCGAGCCCAGACTCGGACCCAGAGATATAGCTATTCCTACTAATCTAAAAACTCAACGAACGAGCTAACATTGGCTGATTGGGTGGCAAGATGCTTGGATGATTAGTGGTTACATTCAGGCAAAAAGAAATCCTGCACAAAACTATGCAGGATTCTGACAAACGTATATGAGGCGTTGTGGCTAAACCCCGAACCCCCAGACTCCTAAGCTTCGACCCACTCGCGGCGCAGCGAGAACAAATCGCGCAGCTCGTCGGTCGACAGCTCGGTGATCCAGTTCTCGCCGGAGCCGACGATTTGCTGGCTGAGGCCTAGCTTGCGCTCGATCATCTCATCGATGCGCTCCTCAAGCGTGCCCAGCGTCACGAATTTGTGCACTTGCACATGGCGCGTCTGGCCGATACGGAAGGCGCGATCCGTCGCTTGATTCTCGACGGCGGGGTTCCACCAGCGATCGTAGTGGAACACATGATTCGCCGCCGTCAGGTTGAGCCCGATGCCGCCGGCCTTCAGCGAAAGAATGAACACATTCCGCTGCTCGTCGACAGGCTGGCTGACGTCTTGGAAGTGCGCGATCATCTCATCGCGCCCATTCTTCGGTGTTCCGCCGTGAAGGAACAGCACTTTCTCGCCAAGCTCCTGCTGCAGCACATGCTGGAGCAGGTTGCCCGTCTCCACAAATTGCGTGAATATCAAGCATTTGTCGCCCTCTTGGCGCAGCTCCTGCACCATCTCGAGCAGGCGCTCCAGCTTGTTAGAGCGTCCGCTCCATGGCGCGTGGATGCCTTCTTTGAGCAGCAAAGCAGGGTGATTACACACCTGCTTCAGCTTCGTCAGAGCGGCGAGAATGAGACCTCGCCGCTCCATAGCGGAGAGCTTATCCAGACGATCGAACATGTCTTGGATGTAGTTCTCATACAGCGAGCCCTGCTCGGCGGTAAGTGAAATGAACGTCTTCGACTCGTTCTTCTCCGGCAGATCGAGCTGAATTGCAGGGTCTTTCTTCTCGCGGCGCAGCAGGAAAGGGCGGATCAGCTTCTGTACCTTGCCGATCGTCTCGCTATCGCGCGTCTTCTCGATGGCATTCACATAGCGGTGCGTGAACTCGCGAACTGTGCCCAGATAGCCCGGGTTCGCAAAATCAAAGATCGACCACAGCTCCGTGAGCCGATTCTCAATCGGTGTTCCCGTTAACGCTATGCGATGGTAACCATCGAGTCGGCGAATAGCGGAAGCTTGCTTCGTATAAGCATTTTTTATATTTTGGGCTTCGTCCAAACAGATGGAGTTCCAGGCAATAGAGCCTAGCTCAACCTCATCCAGATGGGAAAGCGTATAGGATGTTAAAACTAAGTCAACCTTGCCAACGACTTCTTCATTAAAAGCAGGTCCCTTTAATCGTTGAGGGCCATAGTGAAGATGAACCTTCAGCGACGGCGCAAAACGCTTAAGCTCCATCTGCCAGTTCCCCAGCACGGACGTCGGACATACCAAAAGGGAAGGTGTATCAGGCTTCTCGTTCTCTTTCACCGTAAGTAAATACGTAATCCATTGGATCGTCTTCCCGAGACCCATGTCATCGGCCAAACAGCCGCCTAGGCCGAAACGGCGCAGGAACAACAGCCAAGAGATACCGTCCACTTGATAGTGGCGCAGCGATCCTTGAAAGCTGGGCGGCGGCTGTATCGTCGGAATTGACTCCGCCTGTGTGAGCTGATCGACCATGTGGCGCAGCTGTTCGTTCAGCTCTACCTCCATCTCGATGTAGCGCATCGCTTCGGGGTCATCCTCAGACGGCAGCAGCCCGCCGGCATCGCCCGCGAAGTGAAGTTCCAGCACATCGCGGAAGGAGAGGCCCTGCTTCTTCTGCACCTGCTTCATAATCTGCTCGACCTGTGCCATGAACAGCGGGTCGAGCTGAATCCAGTTGCCGCGAATCTGGATCAGCTTGCGCTTTTCCTCCAGAAGCTGCCGGAATTCCTCTTCTGTCAGCTCCAAATCCCCCACAGCCAGCTTCCAGTCAAACTGCATCAGCTGGGTCAGCCCGAACATCGTCTCCCGTCCAGAACCGACGGAAGACTTGATCTTCGCGCGCAGCTTCGGCTTCATCTTGCGGATGCGCTCCCACCAGGCCGGCAGGAACACGCTCGTTCCGGCCTCAACAAGCCGCACGCTTCCCTCTGCGAGGAAGCGCCAAGCCTCTTCCTCCGTCAACGTCTGACGGAGTCCGCCTTCCTCCGCATCCAGCCACGGCAGGATGCGTACCCACTTCGCCGCGTCACGTTCTACGCGGCCAAGCTCCGGCTGCCACGCCTCCGGCAGCGGCAGCTCACCAACGACCGGCTCGCCGCTGGGCGTCACCGTGCGCAGCACCTCCGGCGCAAGCCGGTCCTGCAGCAGCACGCGCAGCTGCCAGCCTGCGCCGTGCGCCAGGTCCGGCTCCACGAGCTGCAGACAGGTCCGCATGGGCGACCGGTCTTGGCGCCAACCAATGGCGACGAGCCAATCCTCCTCGTCGAGCCATAGATCAGCGCCGATCTCACCGCGGCGCATTAGAGGATGCGCTGCTTCGAGCTTGCGCAGATTATCTTTCATGAGGCCGTCTGCGTCCACCCACTCAGGAATCAGCGCATGAATCCAGCGCGATACGGCTGGTGATTCTAATGCCTGCAGTTCCTCAGGAAGCTGCAGCTTCCAGCCGATTTCGCCGGCTTTCCACTTTTCATAGTCCGGCATGAAACTACCGGACGCCAACGCTTCTCGAACAGCCGGAGCAAGGCGCATCAAATCCGCACAGTCCTGATGCCAGCTAAGCTGTAGATGCTGCACAGGCTGTGGATCGCTGAAATAATCGAGCGCATCGAGCGGTTGCAGCTCGATGCCTTCCCGATTTTGCCACTCGCTGGGCTCCATGAACGTGCCGAAAAAAGAGGCGCGATGCCAGGCGAACAACATATTTTTCAAATCAAGAGCATCCCAAATGCCGCCGTTCTCGCGGGTACCCCATAGAAATAAAGAACCATTAGGTATGGAGCTAACGTGAACTGTCAGCGCGCTGGTTTCGATCATCGAATCCATTTTCCTTTCTTGAGCTCTTCTTGGAAAGCACGCAAGCGTGAGAACTTATCCGCTAATCGATATACGTAGTGCTCCCAGCGGTCGTCCTGGCCTAATTGTTTATAAATGCCGTGCAGTTTCTTAAGCAGTCGAACAGCTGTCTTATAGGAAGCCCTATTTTTCTCCAGAACAGCCCGTTCGGCCGCTTGGTGATAGAGGGGGAGGAGTAAAGCCGAATCATGCTCTTCAATCGCTTTAAGCTCCGTGCCATATAAGCTCAGCGGTGATATTCGGTTTGCCAATTGCAAGTCCACCCACTGCCGATACCGTTTCGTTTGCAATAAATATGCCGTGTAATAGTAATAGGAACGAGGCAGTAGGGACTCCATCACCTGCACCCATTCGCTATCAGATTCTAGATGCTTGGTCGTATCGAGCCAGTATTGGCAGAAGGTCCGGAAATCATCGTGATTTGCATTCCTAATCGACGTGAACAGCCAACGGAGCCAAACAAGCATGTTGTTCCACTGTTTATCGTTGGAATAATAATTCAGGTAAAGGAAGTAATCCTTCGCATTGGGATGAGTGAGCTGACCAAGACGCTCGAAAGCGCGATCCATGTCCCCCTGCATAATATCAAAATGCGCTCTTGCCGCCAGAAGTGTATCCTTCTTTCGAGCTAAGAGGTCCTTCTTCGTGAGAAGTGCCTCGAGACGCTGGATTTCCTCTTTCTGAGCCGCAGAATGATTCGTCAGTTTCCACCAAATGAAGCGATACACAAACAGCCAATCAATCGGACTATCCTTGCCCTGCAGAGCGAATTCTCCAAGCATTTTCATGGTGGATAGCCAATGTTTGGGTTCCGCCTCGAAAGAGATATTCACATCTGTTCGTTCCACGAATTCAACCATCTTATCCTCACAATTTTTTGCGGCAATTTTGCAGCCGTTCTCGTGATAGTAAGACAGGTAGGAGCTTTTCGTTTCTTGATAAAATTGTTCAATTTTCCGCATCATGAACAGCACGATATGGAACATATAGAGCTCGCGGGTTGAACTTCTCCAATTTGCCGCATAGCCGGGCAGGGACTCCAGTGCTGAATCGTAGAAGGTTTCGATCGAGTGCTGATGAGAAATGGAGAATCCATGGAATTTCCCTTCAAAAAAGCGATGCCAATCTACTGGCATAGCCTCTTCAAGAGGCACGTTGGCCTGTGCAGCTGCAGCGGCTTTGCGTTCCTGTATCAAAGCTGCCCCGCGTGCGGGCTTTTTCCGTGTGTGTATTTGTTGTTTTAACTGTTGAAGCAGTAGTTCCGGACGTCCATAAGGTGCATACAAGCTGAAGAAAGTGGCACCGATATGTTTACAAAAGCCATCATAGGAGCAGCTGCACTCGCTAGTGGCGAAATTTTCTAAATTAAGCATCGTGTTCAGTATTTTTTTGCCTGCGACGGTCGCCTGAACGTTCATGCCTTTCAGATCGACTTCGGTCACACGACCTTTATGGTAATACTCCCAGCCCTGCTCCAGAACGACGGCGTCGAAATGAAGGGGGATTTGCTTGATTAGGTAGTTCATTCGATTTTTGGGAATCTGCAGTTTCAGCATGTGTGCTTTCCTACCCTCCGAGCGGTACAATCCTTCTTCCATAGTAACAGATTTTTCCCGAAATTGCCCATTTCCACAGTTTATGCCAAAGGGTTTTTTTTTACACATCAGAAAATAAGTTTTCATCGGGGTAAAAGGGGTTAACCCTGCATTCCTGCCTATAATATGATAAAGTGAAGCTATACGAAATGCTTTTGAAGGGAGACTGCGAGGGTGGGCATAAAATTTGGCAGGGAATATAAGGACATTGTCACTGATTTCGTGCGTGGCATTGAGTTGGTTGATGGATTTTATGAGCTGTTGGAAATGAATGCAGACGACTGGCTGGAGCTTGATAAGGACGAACAAGAAGAATGCCTGCGAACGCTGGCTGACGATATTTTTTACGGATTAGGAAACGCACCTGTGATGCAGATCGGAGCGGGATCCGTTCGCCATGATCCGAATAATCACGTGCTGAAGGTTCATGACGGGGAGAAGTTGGTTTCCGTCATCTATTTGGTCTAAATAAGGCAGAAGTGTGATATAGAAAGGTGTATGGAAGTTATGCTGGATGGAGCAAGGAAGGTTTTACAACAAGTTTATGGATACCCGGAATTTCGCGAGGGCCAGAAGAATATCATTACGAATCTGCTTGAAGGTCGAGATACGCTAGGCATTATGCCGACGGGCGGAGGTAAATCGATCTGTTATCAAGTGCCTGCCATGCTTATGGAGGGAGTGACGCTGGTTATTTCACCGCTCATCTCCTTGATGAAGGACCAAGTGGATGCGTTAAGTGTGCTAGGTGTTCCGGCAACTTTCATTAACAGTACGCTGGAAGCTAAAGAAGTAGAACAGCGGATGCAAGGCGCCATGCAGGGCAAATATAAACTGCTGTATATCGCGCCAGAGCGCTTAGAGTCGGAACGATTTCGTGCTCGAATGTCAGCGCTGAATCTTCCGCTAGTGGCCATTGATGAAGCGCACTGCGTTTCGCAATGGGGGCATGATTTTCGCCCGAGCTATGTGTCGATTGCTCCGTTCATTCGTGAGCTGCCTAATCGCCCGATTGTCGCAGCCTTCACAGCTACAGCTACTGCCGAGGTAACAGCCGATATTGCGAGACTGCTTGATTTGGATCAAGCGGGCATATTCGTCAATGGTTTTTCACGTGATAATCTGGAATTGACGATTCTGCGAGGTGAGAATAAGCGGGATTACATTCAGAATTATGTGAAAGAACATACGCATCAGCCTGGTATTATTTATGCCGCTACGCGTAAGGATGTTGAAGAGCTATATGAAACGTTACGCAAAAAAGGCTTCGCCGCAGGGAAGTACCATGCCGGTCTAACCGATGAGGAACGCTCCTACATGCAGGAGGCGTTTCTATACGATGATATTCGCGTGATGATCGCGACGAACGCTTTTGGGATGGGCATCGATAAGTCCAACGTCCGGTATGTCATTCACTACAATATGCCGAAAAATATGGAGGCTTATTACCAAGAAGCCGGTCGCGCTGGTCGTGATGGAGAGCCGAGTGAGTGTATCCTGCTGTTTAGCGCGCAGGATATTATGACGCAGAAGTTTTTGATCGAGCAGAATCAGCTCTCGCCGGAGCGTAAAGCGAATGAGTACAAGAAGCTGCAGACGATGATCGACTTTTGCTATTCGCCACGATGCTTGCGCAACGTCATTCTGCACTATTTTGATGAAACCAATATTAAAGATACTTGCGGCAATTGCAGCTCCTGCAAAGATGATCGCGATACGGTGGATATCACCGTCGAAGCGCAGAAGATTTTCTCCTGCATCCGCAGGATGGGGGAACGCTTCGGCATCTCGATGGTCGCCTCCGTGCTCAAAGGCTCGAAAGCGAAGAAGATTGTCGACTATCGCTTCGATCGTCTGCCGACCCATGGCATTATGCGAGATTTGCCGGAGAAGGAAATTTCTGATCTCATCAACGTGCTGATTTCAGAAGGGTTTTTGCAGTTATCGGATGGTCAATATCCAGTTGTGAAGCTGATGCAGCCCGCAGCCGAAGTGCTTCAAGGGAAGCTGCAGGTCAACCAGAAGGTGCGTAAGCAGCAGGTTAAGGCTGCCGCTATCGATAACACCTTGTTCGAGCAGCTTCGCCTGCTTCGTCGGGAAATTGCTGCACGTGAGAAGGTGCCGCCGTATATTATTTTCTCGGACAGCACGCTGCGTGAAATGAGTGAGATTTGTCCGACATCGGAATCCGCCATGCTGCGAATCAAAGGTGTCGGCGAGGTGAAATACCGAAACTACGGGAAGCCGTTCCTGGACCTCCTTCGCACGTATGCGGGAGAGGGAGAATTGGGTGCGGTCGCCTATGATTTTGATTGAAATCAGAGGAGTGGTCATGGGTGAAGCTTGGGAACACTGACATTGATCAGAAGCTTGCGGAGGTGACTGGCTGGACGACAGACGATCACAAATGGATTGTGCGTAAATATCGATTTACTTCTTTTATGCAGGGCATAGACTTCGTGAATGAGGTTGCCAGCATAGCAGAAGCCGATAATCATCACCCTATGATCGCCATCGATTATAAGATGGTCACGCTGCGACTTACCTCCTGGCATGCAGGCGGCTTAACTGATTTGGATTTCGAATCCGCAGCTAAATTTGATCAGGCTTTTGCTGACATTACTACTGGCAGTGGATCACCAGATTAAGCTCGGTCCGTTATATACCATGCAGTGAAAGTCAGCCATTCCGGTCGGAGTCCACTTATTATATGTGTCTGTAATCGTAAAACCAGCTCTCTCATACGTCTGGATCGCACGTTCGTTCCAGACGAGAACTTCTAGATCAATCTCCTGCTGGGGCGTCCGGCGCTGGGCCTCTTGAACAAGAAGATGGACGAATTGGGTACCGATTCCGCTCGCTTTCCCGCAAAGAGTCGGTCGAAGTCCTAGTCCTAAACGTGTCACCCCAACAATGGGGAAGAATTGAACGAACCCAGACAATATTCCGTTTTCATCCACGACAGCTCGATATTGCTCTGCTCGAATTTGCGGGTCGGCGAATTCAGCTTGTTCACGAAGCATAGTCTCCCATGGAGACCAATTGTATAAATCGTATGGAGGCGAATACTTCCAAGTGCAAAGTTCATGGCAATTCGCTTCAGTAAGGGGAACGACGCGCCATGGTAGGCTTTCATGCATCATATTGTTCGTAGTTATCATCCTTTCATCTATTGGTTGGAGGTTCAAATGGATTGGTATAGTCAACTTCCAATTGGCACAATAACTCTATTTTCTATGCTGGTATTGGGACTGACCCTATTCCGGATCTCGGTGAAAAAAAAATGGCCGCTTGTGCTGCTTGTTTCCTTCGTTATTTGTTGCTTATTTAGATTATTTTTATCCCAGCCGTGGGCGGAGAGCTTGCAACCTATGCTCATTATTGTAACGGAAGCGGTTTTTATTCACTATATATTTCGCGTGCGAAAGCTGCATGCGCTCATGGTAGCGTTTCTCGGCTCGCTTGGCTATACGATTTATTTGGCCATTGTTCTATTTATCATGCCGCTCATTACGCATATTTCTCTGGTTACTTATTTTGAGGGGCTGGATACCTCTTATCGTGCTTTGAAAATGGTGGCCGCATCGCTTACATTCCTCACAGCTTTGGTTCTGGTTAAGAAACGCTTAGGTTTTACCGTTCGAATCGAGTTAAGCTCCAAAAGTGCTTGGCTTCCACAGAAAAATGTCCTGTTACATGTGTTTCTCTTTGCATTTGTGCTGTTCTCATTGACTTATTATGGGGTTACGTTGAAAATAACGTCCATATTCTATTTCGCAGCAGGCTTATCCCTACTATTAGGATGGATCATTTATCTCCTGTATCGGAAGGAAATGGAAGACATTTAACCGAGGATACCTTTCATCATAAAGGCAAGATTTGGGGTACAATGAAAATATAGACTTAATAGGAATAGGAGGTCACCCTAAATGACCCAAGTTACGATTCGCGAAGCGGTAATACAAGATATCCCGCAGTTGAAAACGTTAATGCTCGCTTATATTGTGGACTTCTATCAGTATCGACAACCTGAGGATGAGAAGTTGAACGGATTGATTCACCAACTGCTTGAGCAGAAGGAAGGTATTCAATTCGTAGCGGAGACGGAAGAGGGGACGCTGGTCGGCTTTGCGACCTTATATTTTACCTTCAGCACTTTGCGTGCGTCCAAAATAGCAATTATGAACGACTTATTCGTCATAGAGGCTGAACGTGGTCAGGGAGCGGCAGCGAAACTATTTGCTGCTTGCAAAGGATACGCCGCGAGAAATGGATATGCCAATTTAACGTGGACAACGGCCAAAGATAACTTCCGCGCCCAAGCATTTTACGATAAAATGGGTGGAGATCGCAGTGATTGGCAGACGTACTCCGCTAATCCGACGAGTGGAATGGGCGATTAATCGAATGACGAAAGATGGTGGCATGAAACTGTGGAAAATATCGTAAGTCAAACTTGGCTGCTAGGACAGCTTGGCGATGCGAACATCGTGATTGCGGATTGCCGCTTTGCGCTAGGACAACCAGAATCAGGCAGACAGAATTATGAGAAAGACCATATAACAGGAGCCGTGTATGTAGATTTGGAGAAAGACCTCTCCGGTGCCAAAATGGCGCACGGAGGCCGGCATCCGCTCCCTGATCTAGGAGCCTTCTCTATCCTCGTGGGCAACCTAGGGATCGATGGTACGAAGACCGTCGTGGCTTACGACGATCAAGGCGGAGCCATGGCTTCGCGGCTATGGTGGATGCTGAAATTCCTAGGTCACTCCGAGGTATACGTATTAGACCAAGGGTATTCAGCATGGAAAGCTGCTGGCTATCCGGTTACCGATGAAGTGTCCACGGTGTTCCCGCGGACCTTCTCACCGAAGGTGCATCGCGCCATGCTTGCCAGCATGGACGAGGTCAAGGACAAGCTCGGCCGCCCAGGCACCGTGCTCGTTGACTCGCGCGAGGAGCGCCGCTACCTCGGCTTGGAAGAGCCGATCGATGCGGTGGCCGGCCACATCCCGGGCGCGCGCAGCTTCTTCTGGAAAGGCGTTCTCGGTGAGAACGGCGCCTGGTTGTCAGCTGCGGAGCAGGAGCAGCACTTTGCCGCGCTGCGCGATGCCGATGAAATCATCGTCTATTGCGGCTCCGGCGTAACGGCGTGCCCGAACGTGCTGGGCCTTAGCGAAGCGGGCTTTGATAACGTGAAGCTCTATAGCGGAAGCTGGAGCGATTGGATTTCGTATGAGGACAATCCGATTGCGAAGGGTGAAGAGTAAAAACTGGAAAGCCGCGTTTTCCGCGGGTTTGAGGGTTGTGACAGTTTGCCGAGAGGTGGGCTGTTGCGGCCTTTTTTTGGTCTTTTGCAAACAAGCTTGTAAACAAGAAGTTGATGAAAACAATTACGGTAACCCTGGTACCACCCACAGTGGGTCGGTCGGCTCACGACCTATCCACAACTCGCTATTCCATCTTCCTGTCCGTCAATCTGCATGATTTTTCAGATAGAATGAACGGGATTTACGCTAAAAGAGTGATTCTATACGATTTTTCATACAGATTTTTCGATAATACGATCTTAGGGAAAATTTTATATGATAATTCATATAGAATTAAATGAATGGTCATAGTCACACCAAATCCGGACTTAGAATAGAGCCAATGTATTCATAGTAAGTTATCCGCCCCGATACTCCACTCGCCACAGCTCGAAATTTCCCCTTATCCACTAGCTTGCGACAGTATTTAATGACGGTCATAGTATGCAACTCCAATTCCTTCGCCGCCTCGGTGGGGCGAATGGTCCGATTGTGGCGAATGGCCGCTCGCATCAAGTCTCGTTCGATTTTTGAAAAGAATCTTTCAACCGTTCTTTTGGTTCCGCTCCCAGCCGACAGATAAGGGGACAGGATGTTCCGCAATGCAGAGAGGATAAACGCTGGATTCTCTTTTAACTCATCCAGAGAGATATAGAAGACAGTACAGTCTTGAGCCTGGAGAAAAAGTCCTCGGTTCAAATCCATTCTATACTTGCTGCGATCCGTGCCATGCGAGCCATAGTCCATAATCTCAAATACAATTCGAATAGCCCCAACAATCCACATGAAATCGACAAAGTAGGATCTCCCCCGCCAGTCCTTTACTTCATATTCAGGATGCAATCCGTGGAAGTTTCCAGCAAGCGACCACCAGACTCGCTCAACAAACAAACGATTTCCGTACCCGTGGCCACGTTTCAGAGCATCCAGACGTTCCCCTTTTCTTCGCCTTAGATGATCGCCTACCCATTTATGGTGTTCAATTTCAAAACTCATTCCCCTCACCTCTCCAAATTCGTTTAAAAAAGCACAAAACCCCGACTCCTTTCCAATTCGAAAGGAAGCGGGGCATTCTTTGCCACTAGGCTACTGCTTGATACCCATAGTGTGACACAAAATGGTAAGGGGACGCAATAGAAATATAGGCATACCGGATTGTTTCGATCCAATTGCCATTCTTGGAACGAACGGGATCGACGGTCGGATAGTCTTTGGCTATCAGGTATAGCATAAAATCAAGCTCAGCTTGAATATTCTCGATTGTGTTATCTTCTTCATGAATGAACCTGAGGAAATGTCGATCACCATTTCTTTCAAACAAGTAAATAAAATTGCTGCTTGCCCTCCAAAACTTCAAAGTTTCAGCATCATGATCCCAGTACTGAATCAGTTGTTTGACACGGGAATCATTTTCTAATCCTCGTAGCATATTTTTTAAAGACATCATTTCTTGTCTGCCTCCCATTACCTAATGAGAGGTCTACTTGATTACGAATAACGACCTTTCACAGGCTCTTTTGTGTTTTTGTTAGTATTCAAACACCATCACTCCTTTAGATCGTAGTAGGGATACAAAGACTGTGTGAGTTGGGGATTTATCCCTCTATGAAATATCATTGGATAAATATTCAGTTTTATCAAGGTGCAGTTTGAACTAAACAGTTTTATCCGACGCATGTTGGCAAACAACCGGCACCAAGCTTCAAACAACCCATGGGCTATCACCTAAGTGCAGGAGTTGTTTGCTTTTTCCTGTTGGCGTTGGTTATGTACATTGGGATTCATGGCATTCACTTGTTTGGGCTTGCCTTGGCTCAATAGGCACGTTGTTCCGAGCCGCGTCGTCCGCGGGCTTCTTGCTCCCTAATTGCTCCCAAGCGTAGCCAAGGGAGATCGCTTGATATGGGTTCTGGCATATCGTCGGATGCATTCCCTCGCGATGATTGGAAACCCCATATTTTTGTTTCGGAACCCTCTGAACATAGGGGTATGTGGAGGAATACGAAGCTCGAGTAATTGGATTTCGTACGAGGATAATCCGATTGCGAAGGGCGAAGAGTAAGAACTTGGAAGCCGCGTTGTACGCGGGTTTGAGGGCTGTGACAGGTTGCCGAGAGGTGGGCTGTTCCGGCCCTCTTTTGGCTGAAAATATGTGCGGTATCGGAGTCAATGCCAGATGACTGTGATATTACTTCTTGACGAACAGTCTACATGCGTTCTAATATTCAATTAATGAATTGAATATGAAAGGATACACAATCATGGAATCTGTACCCATTGCTAACACTTCTGCAAAAGAATTTAAGAGTGAACTGTTTCAGCAGTTAGCCCGGGTGGGGAAGTGTCTATCCAGCGACAAGCGGCTTGAAGTCTTGAGCCTGCTTGCTCAGGGGCCTAAGTCAGTAGAAAAGCTGGCCCAAGTCACGGAGATGAGTGTGGCTAACGTATCCCGCCATCTGCAGGTTTTGCTCGATGCTAGGCTGGTGAAGTTCAGCAAGAAAGGTACATATGTCATCTATTCGCTGGCTGACCCATCAATTGGCGCGTTTTTGTTTGCTTTGTGGAGCATTGGCGAGAGTCAACTTGCGGACGTCACTCGGATTAAACAGGAATTTTTACACGAGTACAAGGATATTCGGACGCTATCTTTGGAGGAAGCAAGGACGAAAATGGAAGCCGGAGCGATCATCCTACTCGATGTAAGACCGAGAGACGAATATGAGGCCGGTCATCTCGCGGGGGCCATCTCCATACCGATGGAAGAGTTGGAGCCGTATCTTCAAAATCTGCCGAGGCCCGTTGAAGTTGTGGTGTATTGCAGAGGCCCCTATTGCATCAGTTCAACACAGGCCGTTGCCAAGTTGCAGCGGGAGGGAATCACGGCATACAAGCTGGAGGGGGGAGAGCATGAATGGCTGAAGGAAGCGAATTGATTAGAGAATACTTTCATTCTCCTGAGAGACAGCAGCAGCTCTATCGGAGATCGCTTATGATCGTGATCATCGCCCAGCTATTCGGCGGAGCAGGACTCGCGGCAGGCGTCACGGTCGGAGCGCTGCTTGCTCAGGAAATGCTCGGGACGGATAGCTTAGCAGGGGTTCCTTCGGCGCTGTTGACGCTGGGCGCGGCCTCGTCGTCACTGCTTGTTGGCAGGCTGTCTCAACGCCTGGGCCGACGGGCAGGCCTAACCGCGGGTTTTCTTGCAGGGGGGATCGGCGCGATCGGCGTCGTATTCGCAGCCATCGCTGATAACCTTCCACTTTTGTTCGCTTCAATGCTGATCTATGGCGCCGGCACGTCGACTAACTTGCAGGCGCGTTATGCGGGAACCGACTTAGCTCAGCCTAAGCAGCGTGCAAGAGCCATCAGCTTAGCCATGGTATTCACGACATTTGGTGCGGTTGCGGGGCCGAACCTGGTGGGGGTCATGGGACGATTCGCGACATCTGTCGGCGCCCCTGCTCTGGCGGGTCCGTTTATGCTGGCGGCAGTCGCTTTTATCCTAGCGGGTCTGGTGATGTGGGCTTTGCTCCGTCCAGATCCTTATCTCGTTGCTAAAGCCATCGCCGAAGCGCAAGAAGCGAATCCATCCAAAGCGACGGTTAATGCGAATCTCATGGCGCCAGCTGTCCGTAACCGGGGAATCATCATCGGGACAACCGTGATGGTCTTAACGCAGCTCGTGATGGTCGCCATCATGACGATGACACCGATACATATGAAGCATCACGGACATGGGTTGAGCGCGGTCGGCATGGTGATCGGCATTCATGTCGCGGCGATGTTTCTGCCTTCCTTGATAACGGGGGTTCTCGTAGATAAGGTCGGGCGTACGTTCATGTCCTGCGCAGCTGGGTTCACGCTGCTGTTGGCGGGACTGCTTGCCGCATGGGCGCCGGCCGATTCGATGGTCTGGCTCATCGTCGCTCTAGCGCTGCTCGGACTCGGTTGGAACTTCGGACTAATTAGCGGCACTGCGCAGATCATCGATGCAACATCTCCGGTCACGCGCGCCAAGACACAAGGAACTGTGGATGTCCTAGTATCATTGGCAGGGGCATCGGGCGGAGCGTTGTCGGGCATGGTCGTCGCCAATTCGAGCTTTGCCTTCCTCTCTCTGGCGGGCGGGTTCCTGTCTCTGCTACTGATCCCGGTTATGATCTGGTCACGCAGAGGGATCGGTCGATAAATCAAAACGTGAGAAGATTAGTACAGCGATCTAGTGTTATAATCACGCTAGACTGATGGAGTTAGAAGGGTGATAGTATGAGTGTAATTCGTTTGGAGAACGTCACTAAGAAATATGAAGAGTCCCTGATTCTTTCGCGATATCTATTTTCGGGTGACCCAAGGAGAGCGTATTGGCCTAATCGGGCGGAACGGTGCCGGTAAGTCGACGGTTTTCAAGTTGATTATGGGTAAAGAAGAACCAACGTCCGGGAAAGTGGAAATAGATCCGCAGGTTAAAGTAGGGTATTTCTCCCAATTCTCGGAAATGCGAGGAAGCCTGTCCGTTCAGCAAGAGCTAGAAATGTGCTTCGAGCAGGTTGTTCTTATCGAACGGGAGCTGCAGGAAGTTGGAGAAAAGCTGGGTCTGGTCACCGAAGACGGAGAAATGGATCGGCTGTTGACGAGGCAGGCGGAGCTATTCGAACAAATGGAGCATTTGGATGGCTGGAACGTATCCGTTGAGATTAACACAGTTCTTACGAAGCTGGGGTTCAACGAGAGGTCGCGGAATCAGCCTATCGATGAACTATCCGGAGGTTGGAGAAACCGTGCTGCGCTCGCCAAGATGCTTATTGAGCTGCCTGATGTCGTCTTGCTTGACGAACCGACGAATTACTTGGATATGGAAGGCATAGCGTGGTTGGAGCAGTGGTTGTATCGGTTCAAAGGCGCTATGATTCTGGTATCACACGACCGGCAATTTATTGACAAAGTAGTCACGCGAACGATCGAGATCGAGAATTATCATTTTCAGGAATACGAAGGGAATTACACCGACTACATCCGCAAAAAGAAAATGCGCAAGAAGGAGTTGGACCGCCAGTTTGAATGGGAGGAAGAGCTTCTTCTCATGGAGTCAGAAGCCATCGACAGCCGTGCAAGCAAGAAATCTTCAAAGGATCGTCTCTCCCGCCAACTGGCGGATAACAAAAAGCGGATTGAGCCGCACCCCGTAAATGTTCTAATCACTGATATTTATGAGAAACTGCGCTTCCCTGACAAGCTATGCGAAGTTAAGAAAATCGGGCAGACCTATGATGATCGGCCGATCTTTCAGAACGTCAGCTTCGACATTCAGAAGGAAGACCGCTTAGTCATCGTTGGTCCAAACGGAAGCGGGAAGTCCACGCTCATTAAGGTGCTTACGGGTCAGGAGAAGCCCGAATCCGGCGAGGTGATCTGGGAGAAGGGCGTCAGCTACGCCTACTTCAACCGGATGTGGGAGGAGCTTAATCCTAAGGATACCGTTAGCCACGCGGTGAATACGTACGGATTGGGACTGGACGCTCCACGGAAAAAGGTGAACAAATTTCTATCCATGCTGCAATTTTCGGAGATGGACCTAAGCAAGTTCATCGGTAACCTATCCGGCGGACAGAAGGCTCGGGTCGCGCTTGCGAAATGCCTTCTATCCGGTGCCGCAGTCATCATATTGGATGAGCCAACCAACCATCTGGATTTAACGAGCATTCAGGTTATGGAGCAGGCGTTGATCCATTTTCCCGGCGCCGTCATTACGGTAAGCCATGATCGGTTCTTTATTGATAAAATCGGGACGAAAATGCTGACCTTCGACCCGGCATTGGGAATAAGCGAGCAGAATATATAGGAAAGAGGCTTCTCAATTGGAGCTGGGTCGTGATGAGAAGTAAGAGAAGAAAGACTGCGTCGGACGCAGGTTTAAGGGTTGTAGCAGGTTACGATGAGTAGCCTGCTACGGCCCTTTTTGGTTTCTTTGTAAACAAATCTAATGGGTTGGCTCTTTTTAATGTCCGCTCATAACTACCGTACAAACGTCCTGCTGTTCGTACGCTTCTTTTCACCAATGATAAGCTCTGCTAGCAACAAATTGGGTATCCAAGCAATCCAAGCGATGACGAAGAAAGTATCATTCGTATCGGTCAATCCTAGAAATACCGCAGCCAGCGGGGTATATATCCGGAGTGTGATTGCCGCGCAGCTAAGCGCGTAATTTCGTACCATCCAGCGGCCATGATCAGCTTTATCGCGATCGACGATGATGCTCTTTAGACTGCGGAAGAGTGTATAAAGCCATAGGACTGACAGCGACCCGAAGCCAAGTTGCGCGAACCAACCGCCACTCGCATAGAAAGCTAAGTACAAGCCGGTTAGGCCCGCGATTGTAATCATTGTGGAGTACAAATAGCCAATCAAACGATGAATGTTCGGTGCATGATGGCGAAGCTTCTTGATAAACTGAAGCCAGCCTATAGCAAGTGCTACTCCAGCCGAGATGGCATGGGCCCAGAGGATGTTGTACCACAAATCGGGCAGACTGCCTTTTCCCGTTACGAACGTCTGCCTATGGAGGTGGTCAGGCGTTCCGTACATGACCAAAGCATAAGCTCCAATTGCTAAAGCCAAAAAAGCCAATAGTCCAAATGCCCAAGCGCGAATCGTACTTCGTCGTACTCCCATTATTCATCCCTCGCATTCGGTCTTTTTTATCATTGAGTTGATTCTATCATCAAAGGATCCACCTTCAAAAGCGACTTCAGACGGAGTGATGACCCCAACCAAAGTCGGGGATGGAGCTGCCAGAATGCCCTTCTAAGAGGGCATTTTATAAATTACTTTATCTTGACAAAATAACTTAACACATGTTAACTTATTTACTAAAGTTAATTATAGTCATAGGAGATAACTCATGGATCGGTCAGCTATTTCTTTAAGGGAATTAAAAAAGGCTAGAACCAAAGTGGCATTGTATGAAGCCAGTTTGTCACTGATAGGAGACAAGATGTTTCGAGACATGATGCTCGATGATATTTGCCGGAAGGCGGAAATATCCCGGGTTACGTTCTTTAAGTTTTTTCAAAAAAAGGAAGATTTGCTCGTTTATTTTATGCGTGTTTGGTTAACGGAACGTATCATTGAGATCGAAGCGGAGGGTACACGTGGATTCTCAGTTATCCAGCATGTGCTGAATAAAGTGGCGGAAGAGGCTGAGGAAAGAGCAGGATTGATGCCAAGTTTGATTTCTTTTCTGGCAGAAATGAACATGCATCCTTGCATGCCGGAATTGAGTGAAGCGGAGGTTCATTTGCTGTTCCCTGGTCATGAAGAAGTTGGCGCGCAGACACCTGACATGTATAAACTGTTTCATCGTTGCATGACCGAGGCTGATACGGATGGAAAGCTAAGAAAAGAATTTACGGTAGAAACAGCGGTAAAGGTTTTATTTACGGTGTTTTACGGAGCGTTTTTGACCGCTCAACTATATAGTTCCAAGGATATTAAGGGCTTTTATAACACCCATCTACAATTGCTTGAACATAGGTAAAAGGAGCGATGAATTTATGAGTAAAGTAATTCCGGGCAGATTTACGGCGCAGATGGATGGTTCTTTCGTTGTCTTTATCATTGGGATGAGAGTGAATAAATTATGGGCTCTGCATAAGTGGCTGCCTGTGGCCAAGGCAATGAATCCGATGCTTCAAGAATTGTATCGCAACCCTGAATTAGGTTTTGTAGAGGCCAGTTTTCATCTCTCTTGGCGAGGCGTGACCATTATCCAGTATTGGAAATCGTTTGAGCAATTAGAACACTATGCTAGACATGGGGCAACCCATTTAGAAGCGTGGCGTAATTTTAATAAAAAGGTTGGAACAGACGGCGTTGTCGGGATTTACCATGAAACCTATTTGATTCCTGAAGGAAATTACGAGTGTGTCTATAACAACATGCCTGTCTTCGGTCTTGCAAAGGCTGGAAGTCACGTCCCCGCTGTCGGAAAACGAGAAACGGCAAGCAGAAGGCTTGGGCGGGATGGAGAGCCTGCCGTTCCAACGCCTTCTAATCCGGCATAAGTGATTGTGCGTTGGGTGAGTGAGCTGCGATTCACTTAATAGGCTAATCTTATGGCTGTGCCAGTTTGCCTTTGTGGCAGGCTGCTGCGGCTTTTTTTGTTTTATAAAAGTCTTGAATTTCAAGACTTGCTGAATAGCAAAAGAACCCCATAGAAGGGGTTCAAAGAAGTGCTTTGGAATGAAATAAGCGGCTTGAACATCGTCTAAGCTCTCTTTTTCGGGTCAATTGGATGCCCCTTTTTTAGCTCCAACTCCTCGTTCTGGATCATACGATCTTGCTTGATGAAGAGGAACGGGATGAAAATACAGCCAATAATTAGGAGTGCTCGTTTCAAGTTCCAACGTCTATTCACAAAAGCGTGTACCGCCGTTAAGATGTAAAGCACGAACATCACACCGTGAAACATACCGCCGACAGAAACGAGTTGAGGCTGGTCCAAGAAGTATTTAAACGGCATGGCTATAAACAGTAGGAAAAGATAGGAGATACCTTCAATATAGCTTGTTAGACGCAAACGCCCTAAGGAAGAGGTTAGTATAATAATCGCTCCAATCTCGTTTTCAACGTTTGAATTTACTTTTATCAGGTCAAATCAAGCTCCAAAACGACAGGACAATGATCGCTGCCCAATATTTCGCAGTCAATTTGTGCATCAATAATTTTAGGACCTAGTCTCGTAGAAGCAAGGAAATAGTCGATTCTCCATCCCACATTCCGTGCTCTTACGCCTGGCATATTAGACCACCACGAGTAGACATCTGTCCGATCAGGGTAGAGATGTCGGAACGTATCAATAAATCCTGCATCCAACAACTCCGTCATTTTGCCGCGTTCCTGAGGGGTAAAGCCCGAATTATTGAGATTCCCTTTCGCATTCTTGATGTCAATTTCATGGTGGGCAACATTCAAATCGCCGCAAACGATAACTGGCTTTTTGGCGTCCAATTGCAAGAGGTGGCTGCGAAAGCGATCTTCCCACTCCACACGGTAATCCAGCCTAGAGAGATCACGCTTCGCATTGGGTGTATAGACGGTCACGAGGTAGAAATTGTCGAACTCCAATGTG
Organism: Paenibacillus sp. V4I9; assembly: GCF_030817295.1. Lineage (NCBI taxonomy): Bacteria > Bacillati > Bacillota > Bacilli > Caryophanales > Paenibacillaceae > Paenibacillus > Paenibacillus sp. V4I9. Next base: position 7,097,701 of record NZ_JAUSZE010000001.1, on the reverse strand, counting down.
AGTATCCGACCCTCCGGCTCTTCGTTCTCCTCCATACCATATCTCACCGAAATCGGTTGAATTCTTGTAAAAACGGCAGTGCCGGAATACCCTTTTTTAACAGCATAATTCCAATATTGTGTATAGGCTTCGCCCAGTACAAGGTTAATTTGTCCTTGCTGCAGCTTCGTCTCTTGAAGACAAAAAATATCTGCTTCCGTTTGCCCGAAATAATCCATAAACCCCTTATTGACACTTGCTCTTAACCCATTAACGTTCCAAGATACTAGTTTCATCTTCACCTTTTCCCCTTGCTGCTTACAGTCATATATAGTTCAGTGTACCATAAGTTCGTCCTCGTCGGCGATGTATGAAGATCTGGGAAGCTTTACTACCCCAACCCCAACCCAACCCCACTCACTCTTACTATTTCAATTCATCGGTGATTATACCAAATAAGGATAATATAAGAAAATAGCATACCGATCTATCAGCATTATTGATTTATTTTTTCACTCGAATGCGTGATATACTGTATTTATCCGATTAAGTTCATGGGTTTAATAATAGATAGGAAGGCGAGGTTTTCTTATGACAAAAATTTATAGCAATTTGACAGAGTTAATCGGTAATACGCCGCTGCTCGAGCTCTGGAATTATAATAATCGGCATGGACTTGATGCCAAAGTCGTCGCGAAGCTGGAGTATTTTAACCCGGCTGGCAGTGTAAAAGATCGTATTGGTTTCGCGATGATTAAAGAAGCTGAAAAATCAGGAAAGATCAATAAAGAAACTGTCATTATCGAGCCTACCAGCGGAAATACAGGAATCGCTCTTGCTTTTGCTGCCGCTGCACTAGGGTATCGGTTAATCATTATTTTGCCTGATTCTTTTAGTATAGAACGCAGGAAATTATTAAAGGCTCTGGGTGCAGAACTCGTTCTCACGCCAGCCTGTGAAGGCATGTTAGGCGCAATTAAAAAAGCAGAGGAATTAGCTGCAAAGATGTCAAACTCATTTATACCGCAGCAATTTAGCAATCCAGCTAATCCGGAGATTCACAGAAATACCACTGCCGAAGAAATATGGAAAGATACAGACGGTAAAGTGGATATTTTCATCGCAGGAGTTGGTACGGGAGGGACGATCACTGGTGTGGGTGAGATACTGAAACAGAGAAATCCATCCGTCCAAGTGATAGCCGTCGAGCCATCCGATTCACCCGTCTTGTCAGGTGGCAGTCGTGGTGTGCATCATATTCAGGGCATCGGTGCTGGGTTTGTTCCAGATAATTTTAAAAGTTCAGTTGTAGATGAAATATTAACAGTGACCAATGAGGATGCCATAACGACGGCCCGTGAACTGGCCAAAACGGAAGGTCTGCTGGTCGGCATCTCATCCGGCGCGGCAGCTTACGCAGCAAGAGAAATTGCGAAACGACCGGAGAATAAAGGGAAGACCATTGTTGTTATCCTGCCAGATACCGGTGAGCGGTATTTGTCTACGAATCTATTTGATGAGTGATAAGTTAAAACGCAAAAAAGACCAGGAATCCGCGGCGGATCTCTGGTCTTTCTGTGTTGCGCGGTTTATACGGAACTTGCCTTAATGCGATGCGGCCGCGAACGTTTCTTTATCTGTTTCTATCACGAGTTTCTCTTTGCTCATGGCAAAAGCGGCAGCTAATGCGAGTACTGCAGGGATAAGTCCCCACGCAAATGTGGCCACGATGGAGGAGGAAAGTCCTTCAGATATTTTACCAAGCACTTGCTCCGGAATTTGGGTGCGAGTCGCCGGGTCAAGCAGAGCATGCGGGTCTTTAAAGTCTAGACCCTGCGGCATCGCGGATTGTCCGCTCCCCGTAAAGGCATCCGATAAATGCCGGGTTAACGAATGGCTTTGAATAATACCGAAGATAGTGATTCCGATCGTCATGCCGAGTGAGCGAAGGAAATTCAGCGTAGAGCTCGCTGCCCCTCGTTGACTGGCAGGTACGGAATGAATGGCAGCGTTACTGAGCACAGAGAATGAAGCGCCGATTCCTAAGCCAACTAATATCATATATATAGTGATAAGCAAACGCGATGAATCTGGTGTCAAAGTAATCAGCAGTGCCATACCTGCCACAAGCAGAATGAGGGTGGAGATCAGGATGGCTCGATATGAAAATTTACTAATGAGGAAGCCGCCAGCGGTAGCTGTAACGACAGTGCCGAGCATCATAGGCAGAAGTACGAGGCCTGAGTTCGTCGCACTTCCTCCGAGAACACCTTGAATGAAGATCGGAATATAGACAGATGCCGTAATGAAGGCTGCTCCGCTTAACATCGCGATCGCATTGCTTGCCGAATAGAGGCGATCCCGAAACATCCGGAAGGAGATAATAGGTTCCTCTGCCCGCGTCTCCACATAGAGGAAACTAACCGTGAGAAGAGCAAATCCAGTAAATAAGCCAATAATCGGAGCGGAGTTCCACGCAAATTGCTTACCGCCAAGCTCCATGGCGAACATTAGGCAGACGATGGCACCTACAAGCGAGAAAGCGCCGGCCCAGTCGATACGCTGTTTAGCATGCTGACGGGATTCCTTATAGAAGATGGCAACCATTAGGAAGGCAATCAGACCAAGTGGTAAATTAATATAAAAAATCCATTCCCATTTAATATAGTCGGTCATATAAGCGCCAAGGAGCGGCCCGAAGATGCTGGACATACCGAACACTGCTCCAAACAAACCCATTAGCTTGCCTCTGCTTTCTGGTTTAACCGCATCGAACATGATTGTGAAGGCAATGGGTACCAAAGCACCTCCGCCAATGCCTTGTATGGCCCGGTACAAGCTTAACTGTACGATCGAGGTGGCTGTTCCACAAAGAGCGGATCCAAGCATAAACACCAAGATACCAAAGATGAAAAAACGTTTACGCCCATACATATCCGATAATTTACCGAAAATCGGCATCCCTGCCATTTCAGCGACCATGTAAGCCGAGGTTACCCAAACGAATTTATCGAGTCCTCCGAGGTCTGCGATAATGGAGCCCATAGCGGTCGCAACGATGGTATTGTCCATCGAAGACATTAGAATGGCTAGCAGTAATCCAGCTAAAACAATGCCGGTTTGGTTCGTTGATTTCGTCATATAATCATTTCCCTTCTTCATTCATTGATTTGTATAAATCGATTATAAACAAACAACCCTGACAAGAGTCTGTCAGGGTTGAAACCTCGTGAGGAAAAGAATTTGCTCTAGAAGTAGTCTATTAAATCGTCTTACGCTCCGGAAAGAACGTTCGGTAAAGTAATAAATGAATAGCTTGCAAAAATAAATAAATCGGTATCGAATAAACGAGCTTATACCCATGTTTGTAATGAAATATACCAACGAGCTCGCTTAGCCACTCGATACCAATGCCCATTGACGTCCAGAGTAAGATATAGGGTAACGTGTAAAAACCACGCACATCCCATTTTTTGTAGAAATAAACAAATATATAACCAAATGGAGCATACATCGTATAGGAGAAAATATCAAACAGCTGATAATGGGATTCGTCACCAACATCGTAGAAATCAAAGGGTGGGACGGCAATCGTATGATCAAACATGAGACCAAAAACAACCCCTATCAATAAATTAAACAAGCTCTGTGTTAAGGTGAATTTTTTTGGTAATATCCAAATCGCAAGGGTCCCCACGACAATCATCGCAATGACGAACCATTCGTTTCCGTTAAATCCATTATCGTAAATGGTTATGTCATTCATAGAGACCTCTCCTTTTGCTTTAGATGAATGAATAAGCGGCCAGCCCAATAAGTGAAAATCATGAGTGAAACGATTAAAAGGCACTCGTAGAAGATGTTCCACTTCACATAGGTTATAGCACCATTCAAGCTTAGGAATTGGCCTGTGCACAAGAGAAAAGTGAATGTATAGAGAGAAATGCCTATTTTTATACTGCGTTTCAATGTGGTCAAATAGACATTGGCAAAAGTGAGAAGTGTTATTGAGAAGGTGAAGTCCCTATGTAAAATAACCGAAAGGAATTCAGGAACCTTTTTACTAAGTTGGAAAAGTCCTAAAGTGTCACTTAAAATCGTTAGTTTGTTAATGTCCACAATAGCTAAGAGCATGTAAAGCAGCACGTTCGTAATGACAGACAACTTATTGGGCAGGACGGCAAATATAAGGATACTAAACCAAACAAAAAGCAGACAAATGACTAGAATCAAGGCAGGGCTCCTTTGCGACAAAATAATCGAATAGCGTAAAAAGATGCAAATAAGTATCGTCTCCTATTTTTACCTTTATTGAGATGTTTAAACCTTCCTCTTAGGAGGGGACAGCTGATCTAAGTAAACAAAATAAAGATTGCCTCCTACCCGGCCTTTCTGGTCTGGTGATTGGCAATCTTTTTCAGTTCGGACAAAATCCCGGAGTCTGTGCGTATAACTGCTGCGTGAAGCGGGGATCCAGCTTGGCAAGTTCAGTGAAATAGTTGCTAATCGAGTGGTTAGCGGAGACGGAGCCCCCTTGAAAAGTTAATTCAACCCCCTTTTTCACATGAATATAGTGGTAAATCTTTTCTGTTCGAGGAGATGTATAGATGAAGGGCGGAAGCAAAGGAACGAAGTCGTTGGTATTATAAATCCGATAATGAGGCCCAGTCCTATGGTTGAAAAGACTAGCGAATGCCTGATTTCCAACACGCGGTGAAGCATAAGTATACACGGATGGATTATTAAATTTCGTGTTTGTGGAAATATCGGTGGCGCATAACGCAGTGAGAGCTCCACCAAGACTATGCCCTGTAATGTACAGCGTTTTCTCAGTGGAAAGTTTGTTTAGCGCTGTTACAATCGATTTGCGGGCTGAACGGTAGATGTCGAGAAACCCTTCGTGTACGAAGCACTGCTCTTTGGTGTAAGGAAACTGGATTTGCCTGGCAATGGCATCGGAGATCCAATCGGATGTCGTATGCGTGCCTCGAAAAACGATGACAATTTGTCTATCGGATTCGGCAATAAAGCCGAACAATTCTTTTTCACTCAGGATGGAGGTGGCCTTGAAGGAAGAAACCAACCGGTAATTGTGTGGCATAATAACGCTTTCGGGACCATTTTCAAATTGGATATAACTTTGGCTGCACATAGCTGCTAGAAAGATGGCCGTCCGTGTATCTAATGAGTTGCTGAGCATAAGTCGATTCCTCCATATACACAGGATGCCTTTCTCCTATATATATGAAAATAGTGGACAGCTGTCCTCCGACAATCGCCTATTTTCTAGGAGACTTTCAGCTGGCAGATCCTATCAGGTATAATAGGCGAAGGAAGGTGGAGATATATGTGTTAAAACGCTTTTTTTCGTATTATCGGCCCTATAAGCACTTATTTATTTTGGATTTTACCTGTGCGGTCGTGGCTGGGCTCCTAGAACTGGGTTTCCCGCTTGCTGTTAATCAGGTCGTCGATAAATTGCTTCCTGCCGGGAATTGGATTTGGATTCTTTGGGCCTGCGCGGGCTTGCTTGCTGTCTACGGACTCAACACGGTACTGAATTTCATAGTCACGTATTGGGGACATAAGCTAGGGATTAATATCGAGACGGATATGCGGAAAAAGATGTTCGATCATCTGCAGAAGCTCTCATTTCGGTTCTATGACAATAACAAAACGGGTCAATTGATGTCCCGTATGGCAAACGATCTACTAGAAATTGGTGAAGTTGCGCATCATGGCCCAGAGGACTTGTTCATCGCGGTTATGACGCTGATCGGTGCACTCCTGCTTATGCTTCATATTAATATGAAGTTAGCGCTCCTAACCTTCGTTATTGTCCCATTCTTGCTATGGATAGCGGTGTATTTTAATCAAAAAATGACGAAAACGTTCCGACGAATGATGGGCGACCTTGCCGATATTAACGCAAGAGTCGAAGACAATATTGGCGGGATTCGTGTTGTTCAAGCTTTCGCAAATAGTCCTATGAGAAGAAACTGTTTGAGGATAACAATGGACGGTTCCGGTTGACGAAGCTGCTTTCCTATAAAATCATGGCGTGGAATGTTTCGCTGAGTTACATTTTGATGCGTCTGGTAACGGTTTTCGTTCTTATTTGCGGCACGTGGTTCGTGATTGACAAGCAGATTACCTATGGAGAATTTATTGCTTTCGTTCTCTTAACGAACGTTTTTCTTGGTCCCATTCAGAAGATTAATAATGTCATTGAGAGCTACCCCAAGGGAATTGCCGGCTTTAAACGGTATGTTGAAGTCATTGATACGGAGCCAGAGGTAGCTGATCAGCCGAATGCAATGAAGGTTAGCCATCTCGATGGTCAAATTACGTTCGACTCGGTGTCATTCGGCTACGGGGATGAAGCCCGTGTATTGAATGATATCAGCTTATCTATTCGTGCGGGAGAAACCGTTGCTTTCGTGGGTCCATCAGGTGCAGGGAAGACCACGATCTGCAGCCTGCTGCCCCGATTTTATGACGTGAGTGCGGGCAGCATTTCCATTGATGGCCTCGATATTCGCAGCATCCAGCTGGAGTCGCTGCGCCGTCAGATCGGCATCGTGCAGCAGGATGTGTTCCTGTTCTCCGGCACCTTGCGGGAGAACATCGCGTACGGCAAGCTTGGCGCGACGGATGAGGAAATCTGGGAAGCTGCGCGGCGTGCGCAGCTGGAGGTTTATATCCAGACGCAGCCGAAGGGGCTGGATACGGTTGTAGGTGAGCGCGGCGTTAAGCTCTCTGGCGGTCAGAAGCAGCGCCTCGCGATCGCGCGGATGTTCTTGAAGAATCCGCCGATTCTCATCCTCGATGAGGCGACGTCGGCACTCGACACGGAGACAGAGGCGGCGATTCAGCAGTCGCTCTCCGAGCTGTCGCGTGGCCGCACGACGCTAGTCATTGCCCACCGGCTGGCGACGATCAAGAATGCCGATCGTATCGTCGTCGTGACGGAGCAAGGCATCACCGAGCAGGGCGGGCACGAGGAGCTCATCGCTGTTGGCGGTGTGTACAGCCGCTTACACCAAGCGCAGTTCAGCTCTTGAGCTGGGCTGCAGCAAGCTAGCTTAGGCTAGTTCGCTGCAGCCTCTTTTTATTCCCAAAGATAGGATAGAACTTCCAAATGAATCGTGATAAACTATGACAATAGTTATCTACCAACGGTGAATAATAGAGCGAGGTGACGATAGTTGAAGTCGATATTTCGGTGGTTGTTGCTTGGGGTATTTACACTTGTGTGCATCTTCTTTCTGAGCAATATCCGTAATGCCTTTTTATCTACGCAGCCGGATCAGATTCGGGTCGCTATAGGTCCGGATACGAGCATCCAGAAAATAAGTGAGCAGTTGCCTGGCAGCCAAGTTCTGAATGAAAAAGGAGGCGTATTGTCTGTTCCTTATGGAAAGTCGTGGGACTACATCGGAAAGACAACGTCCATTAAAGGCATATTTCGCGCTACAACTGTGCCTCTTGAGTATCCCATTATTTCCTGGCGTTATTACGGTTATTCGCTGATAGATCAAATCAAAGGTTTCGCTCATGGTGATTTTGGCAAATTCCGCAGTCCTTTCAATAGGAAAGAGGTTGCTGTTCTTGGTGAGCTCCCCAACATGCTTCTTCGCACATGCACTTATTTCATTCCTGGTTTACTGCTTGCGATTGTGCTTAGTGTGCTATTTACGATGATAGCATCCATGTTCCGCCGATTAGGTGCCTTGATGGATGGTACACATGCCTTGCTTGTTGGCTTGCCTGATTTTTTCTTAATCGTTCTCATCCAATTGGGGGCGATCTATGCGACAAAATATTTGGGACACTTTGTGCTGCTTATTGTTCAAGTCGGTGATAAGACGCCGTTCCTCATCCCCTTTCTCACGATCGCGCTGATTCCCTCGGTCACCATCTACGGCACCCTTCGCATCGCGATCGCGCGTGAACTTGGACAGGATTATGTGGTTACCGCACTAGCCAAAGGGTTAACCCGCAGAGAGGTGCTCATCTCTCATGTTATGCGAAATGTAATGGCGGATTTGCTAGCGATCTTACCCAAAGCGACCACACTGGCACTTGCCAGTATGGCTGTTGCGGAAGCCATCTGCGGAATCTCCGGCTTGGGAGGCTTTATCGTCTCCCCAGCATTACAGAGTGTCTCCTCCATGTCGGCTATCTGTATGGCACTTGCGCTAGTCGCTATGGCTTTTCATGTGTTCTACGCACTGCTGCGCAAGAAGTGTATTGTTCGGACAGGGGAGGTGGTTTGACGATGTTGAAACGCTCATCAACTGCTTACTACTGTTCGATTACACTCATCGTACTCATCCTGCTTGTGATGATATTCGGCACATGGCTGATGCCCCATGGGGTTACACCGGATGACAAGATTAATATGCTCCAATATCAAGAGGATGGTAAAACGAGATACAGCATTCCTCCATACGCGCCGAACAGCACCTTCCTGCTGGGCACCGATCATAGGGGCTTTGATGTGCTGAGCTTATTGTTGAATGGGTTGAAATATACACTGGGTACGGCATTAGCGTTAACTTTGATTCGCTTTGTTTTTGCCCTCCCATGGGGATTGTGGAGCGGGACTACGGGCAGAGGATGGAGCATTCTTCGCTCCATGCAGTGGGTCGTTTCCTCTATGCCTGCATTTGTCTTTTTGTTCCCGCCTTTAGCAGGCATGTACTTTGGGCTGCGGCTCGATCAGGGGCTGAAGGCGGACCCGCATTACCAGCTGCTGTTCACGGTTACGTTTGTTAGCCTAGTCACATTCATTGGGATATTCCCGTTAGCCCATCAAGTGGCAGATCGGACACGTTATTATAATGAACGACTTTTTATTGAGGCATCACGTTTGATGGGTGGTTCTGTATACCATCGAACGATGCGACATTTGGTTCCCTGTATGAGAAATGAAATGTTGTTCATCTTCCTGAGCGAATTCATGCAGGTGCTTTTCTTGTTAGGGCAGTTGGCTGTTTTTAACATTGTACTTGGCGGGGTTGAGACAATTGGTGATAGCGATGCGGGCTATTCCATTGCCATCACAACATCGGGTGAATGGTTATCGCTAATCGCCTATGGCTCAAGGTACATTCGACTGCATCCATGGATTATTCTGAGTGCAGGCACCAGCTTCGCAGGACTATTCCTAGCACTGCAGTTTTTCTTGAATCAGCTCAAACACCGCTACGGCAGTGAACGTCAATTGATGTAAAAGCAAAAAAAAGGTCGGGGTTCCATCCTGAGGATGGGCTCCGACCTTTTTCCATGTGAATTATCGTCGTAATGAGCTGAGTTGGATGTCCAATCTAGCAGCTACGCCTGCAGGCGCAGCATCACTACGAGGTCCACCAAAGTTAAAAGCGATGATGACGATGTCATTACGACCCTGTCTTAAGAAGCGACGTACGTTGAAGGTGCGACCAGTGTTGTAGAATGAAGGGGTATTCTGTGGTGCATCATAGACCACCGGCACACCATTGATGATCACAACAGCGTAATTGTCGACCGACAAGAAGAGCGATGCGGCGAGAATGGCTCTCCGCTGCGAGAGCGAGAATCGTGTCGAAATGACGGCATTCTCAGCGCTCAGATTGCCGGAGTACCATACATAGTTGGCGTTAGTCACCGGTACCCATGCTGGATTACGAGGAATGATCTGGGCGTTGAACCAAGAATTATCGGTTCCGATCGAGATTGTACGCTGGCTCAGAAAGCGGCCTGCTCCTAGTCTGTTGTGCTTTCTCAGTTGAGCGTGGTACAGTAGCATTGCCTTCGTTCTCGGTAGGCCTGAACATTTAGGAAGTCTAACAATTTTAGTCGGTCTACCTGCGATACGTTGTTTCTTAATCATCTAACCATCTCCTATCAAAATATGAATTTACTTACAAAGTATTCTATGTTTGATAGAGTGATTTGCGAGGGTTAATAGCTGATAGAGTTCTAAAAATGCAGCCTCAATTTTTAACTTGCCGTCAAAAAGTAATTTAAGTGTTATATTAACACATAATATATGTTAAAATAATGGAAAATCATGAGGGAGATGCCTAACGTGGATAACAAGAATGACAAAACCAAAAGACTCTCTGTTTACTTACCGGAGAAAGTAAAGTCGGACCTAGAGCAAATGGCCGACGAAACGGGTCTGTCGATGACACAGCTAATTGTGATGGCCACGCATGGCTTGCTAGCTAACTACTCCGCACAGGGTGGCGCTATTTTCGCTGATTTATTGGCAGCCAGACAACGAATTCTCCACGAAGTGAAGGATAAGCATCAGCTTTTAAACGAGGAGAAAGTGAAAATGCAAGAATACTACGGCGCCCGAGCGGAAGAGTATGAACGGATTTACCATCGGGAGGACGCTGAGTTCCAACAAGAGCTTGTACTTCTGGCAGCAATGATTAGGAAGCAGGTGGAGGGTCGCAACGTACTTGAGGTAGCCTGTGGGACAGGGTATTGGACCGAAATTGCGGCGGGCACTGCTAAGCACATCGTAGGTGTTGATATTCGTCCAGAAGTGCTGCAAATTGCTAAATCGAAGCCTTGGCCAGCTTCAAATGCAGCATTTGTTCAGGGAGATGCGTACCAGCTCTCCGAAGTGACAGGGGCTTTCGACTTTGGTCTTGCCAACTTCTGGTTTTCACATATTCCGAAGAATCGGATCGAGTCATTTCTGCAGAGTTTCCACCAACGTCTAGGCACAGGTGCCCGCGTCTTTATCGCCGATAATGTTTACGTGTCCGGAAGAGGCGGAGAGTTGCTAACGAATGAACATAGTGAGGATACCTACAAAAGACGCGAGCTGGCTGACGGATCCATGCATGAAATTATCAAAAACTACTACTCGTATGAAGAACTAAACGACATTTTTAAGCCCTTATCTCAGCATTTGCGAATTTTTGTGGGAAACAGCTTCTGGTATGTCAGCTACACAGTTGCATAATAATTAATTTCGCGTCAGTACTCACGATATACATTAGACCAACAAAAAAAGCTTAGTCAAGGCCCTGCGGCTGCTTTCTGACTAAGCTTTTTCTATATGGGATTCCCAATAGAACAATGAATTCCTCATTAAAATTCACATCTTCAATCTAATTATTTATTATTTTCATTTTGTCGTTTTTTCATTACGTTATTCACTAAGTTTTGAGTTGCGTCTTGCGAGGATGCAGTTACGTTTTCAATGGCGTTCTGTACATAATTTGTTGCGGATTGAACCCCGTTTTTAAAGATACTCGTTTTGTTTACATCAACGTTATTCGTATTGTCAGACATCGTTCATACCTCCAATGATAGATTCTAGATGTAATATTTGAACTGTCGGTTAACCTTAACTATCCAAATCAGCGGCGGCATCGAAGACGTTCTCTTTCGGTACCTGAGTCAAATCTTCCTTTTGCTGCACCCAATAACCGACGTTTCTGTACCAGTACTGAAACGAATCGTCCAATTGCTGCTCTCGGTTGCGATCCTCGTTAACATCGGAGTCAACTTCTAACCCCTCCCCGAGAAACTGGTCATTACGATTCTGTTTTCGATTGATATCATCAGATGTATTCACGTTGAATTTCCCTCCTTGTATGGCTTAATCTGCATAGATAGGGTCCGATTTATTCAAAATCCCTAATGCCCAGAAGTAAATTTAAGACCTAGAACACCAACTAAGATCAGAATCATGAACAAGATCCATTGTTAAACTAATGGGTTCATCTAGAAAAAGGGTGCCGATAATAATCGCACCGACAGCACCAATGCCGGTCCAAGCCGCGTATGCTGTGCCGATGGGAAGAGTTTTCGTGGCTGCCGCTAGAAAATAAAAACTTACAATCATCCCTGCGATCGTGACGCTGGAAGGAACTAAACGTGTAAAACCATTAGAAAATTTCAACGAGATCGCCCATACTACCTCAAATACACCTGCAATGACGAGATATAACCATGCCATGATGAATCACTCCTCTTGAATTTGTTATACGTACCTATTAAGTCGCAAAAAAAGGAAAAAGCCCGGGAGTTATATCGCTAAAGCGATATGACTCCCGGGCTTTTTCCCCTCCGTGACCACAGCGTATTCGCTGTGTGTTTCCCCTTGGACCAGACTGGCGATGAACGCCACGGAACCCTAGAAAACGACATGCCGTTATTATAGAACGGCTAACATTCGATGTCAAGTTACAAGCTTCTCTTTATACGCTATGCCTCCGAAATGAATAAAAGCCCTGAAAGCTGCTCTTTCGAGCGGGGCTTTCCGGGCTTCATTCATGAATCGTGCAAGAATTTACTTGGATTCAGCAGTTAATTGGTTGTAGATATCATCCCACAGAACACGTCGGGCTGATACATACCGCTTCGCGTAATAAGATTGGCTAAGTTTGTTTTTCACTATACCTTCATTGGATGCAGAGTGAATGAATTCACCGTCTCCAAGGTAGATACCTACGTGAGAGATACCTTTGCCGCCGCTTGTGTCAAAGAACACAAGATCACCTTTGCGAAGATCCTTTTTGTCAATCCAGTAGCCTTCTTTATTCTGAGATGCTGAGCTATGCGGAAGGTCAATGCCGAATTTGTCGAAAACGTATGCGGTGAAACCAGAGCAGTCAAAGCCTCTTGTTGTCGTTCCCGCATCTCTGTACGGAATTCCGAGCAATCCGTCAACCGTTTCATCCAAAGTGGATTGTGACGCAGACACACTTCCTAAACCTACACTCAAAAACAAAACAAGACTAAAAACAAGAACAACAATCTTTCTCAACTGCTTGTCTCCTTCCGGTGCCTACGAGGTTAGCTGGAGGGTTCGGTTGAAGGTTCCCTATGATCCCTGTCTTGCAAGATCAATTCACCCGGTGTGGTTCCCCCGTTTCCCCAAAAAATGGGGAATTCGGCATGAAATATTTGGTTTTTTGATGCTAGTCCTTGTAATTCGTCATAAACATCGAAATTCCTCCTTTTCTATGCATTTTGTCTTAAAAATATGTCAATAGTTCGGAAAAGAGACAAAAAAAAGCCCCTTTTGCAAGGGGGAGAACCAATATAAGCCAACTTTAACTTATTTTATTTGTTTTTAACTGTCCATTTTTGCAGAAAGAAGCTGATATTGGGATGTTATGGCCCACATTTGGATGAAAATGTGGAAAAGCGGGAAGAGCTGATAAATGATTAGCGCTACCAGACCTGCCCAGATGTAAGTTGCAGTGACAGTGACCCCTGCCAATAGTCCCGAGACGAGCAGGAGGATAAGCGCAAGCCCGATAATAGGAAGAAAACTGCGAACGAAAGTGATGACGGTGGACAAAATGCCAAGTTTGGCAGCAACCGCGAATTGTACGTACATAAAAAGAAGATGTAAGAGAAAGCCATAGACGAGCAAGCCCAGAAACCAAGGCAGCAATTGGAGAACTGCTTGCTCATACGAAGTGGTATGTGCGAATTGTTTTTGCGCTTTAGGAAACAGCCATACGAGCGGCAGTAAGGAAAGCGAGATTCGAACGACATACGCGATTAGGAATGGGAGCATGAGCTCCTTGATGCCTCGGAAAAAGCGATAGCCGGCATTTTGCTGGGAATGGGTCAGCGAATAGTAGACGCCGCTATTTAACATGGGGGTGAGCAGCATGCGAATAACAAGTAGAGCAGCCAGCCACCAGAGGTAGGAATGGCTAAGATCGGTTTTGACCAGTTGGAACTGTCCTTCAGCTAGAAATAGCTGCAGCGCTTGCTTCGGCTGCTCGCCACCTGGATAGCGGTGCATGAGAGGGACGAGAACACCCTGTACAAGCTTATACAGCAGGATGCCCCAGCCCATCTGATACAGGAACAAGACGATCGTGGCGAAAGGTTGCCGTAAAGCCGCCCTGAAGCCAGACTTGATATAAGTTGCCACAGTTGTCCCTCCTAAGAGTTTTGCTTTAGCAAAACTTACTTCGTAAGCATGTACCTAAGAGTTTTGCTTTAGTCGCTTACCAGGCGACCCAGCCGAAAATGGCTTGCAGGAATTGAATGAGACCGAGATTCCAACGGATTTTCCACTTCGTATCCACTTGCGTTTGCATAAAATTATTAATATGTTTATTTTCCAGCACGAGCGAGTAATTAGGATCAATTCGAACCCAGTCTACAGGAGTCTTGTGGGTTAATTTGAATTCGATACTGCTTTCTTTACCATCCCATGTTTTATCCAGTACAGTGCCGTCAGAGAAATGGAACTGGATCGGCACTTCAGGCGAATTGCCGCCGCGTTTGGAGATGAGAACTGCACTTTCGTAGGACTCTGCCCCTTTGCTGCCCAAGGATTTGACTCGGATGCTCTCCACCGAATAATCCATCATCATGGCGCCGTATACATATTGATTGAAGAAATCATCCCACTTCGTCTTGGTCACTTCTTCGACAACGTTCTGGAAGTCCTTCGTAGAAGGGTGTTTGAATTCCCATCGTTGGAAATAAGTGCGCATGATGCGGTCCATCGTCTTACTGCCAACCTGTTTCTCAATGGCTTTAAGTACGAGCTTTCCTCGTGTGTACACATTCTCTGCGTATTGATCATGTCCCGTATAGGCCCATGAGTTCTGCTGCAGGGTATGAGGAGATGTAATAAAGCTTGACTCGACAGGTAAATTAGGGGACACCCCGTACTCCGCTTCCATGACTTTATCCTCTGCATAGGAGGTAAAGCCCTCATCCAGCCAAGCTTCTTCGAATTCATTGCTAGCTACGATTCCATAGAAGAATTGATGTCCAATCTCGTGAACAACGACGCGTTCTAGCTCTAGATCTGGTTTCTTGTCGCTAGCATCCCACGACGTCACCAAAGTTGGATATTCCATACCGCCCACACCGTTGCCTCCTGGGGGAGGTACGACAATCGAAAGGGTCGAATAAGGATACGATCCGTACCATTGGCTGTAGCGGGAAAGTGCCTTTTTAGCGGCATACATATAGCGGTCCTTCAAGTCCTGATGATTGGGATCCAGATAGAGCTTGATCTTGACCCCGGGTATTTGTGCGGTCGAGTAGGGTTCTTCCACATAAACGAAATGAGGCGATGCCGACCAAGCGAAGTCATGCACATCATCCGCATAAAATTGGTACGTCTTCATCCCGTTGTCGGTCACAGCAGGCTTAACGGGGAAACCAGTAGCTGCTACGATGTAGTTCGCCGGCACTTGAATTTTCACGTCATACATCCCGAAATCGGCATAAAATTCCGAATTTCCATGGTACTGGTGGAGATTCCAACCCGGCTCTGTACGTCCTCTTGTTCCAATCCGTTCATAGGCAGCAACTTTAGGGAACCACTGTCCGGCCATGACGAAGTCATCCACATAGCCCATTCTTGCGAAGGCGGCAGGCAGCTTGACGAGGAATTCTGTCTTGATCGTGACTTGCTCCCCGGCCCCTACCGGTTTAGGCAGTGGGATTTTGAGCAGCGTATGATCGTCCTTGTTGCCGTCATCGGGCTGCACGAACGCCATGCGCATACTGAGATCCTCGCCGTCAACCGTTTTCACAGAAAGCAACTTCATACTGCCACTACTGTCTGCCTTGGCTTCATCTTCACGCAGCTTACCACCAGATTCACGCATAAACGTCGTTTTCTTTGAGGCAAATGCATTGGGATACAGATGGAGGTAAAGCTCTTGCACAGGAACGGTTCCCGGATTTTCCCAAGTCAACGTTTGCTGCCCATTGAGCTGCCTCGTTTCGGGCGTATAAGCAACGTTCATGTGATACTCCGCAATACGATAGCTAAGCGCTGTTGGCGCTTGCTTCTCTAATGACTTGGCGCTATCTGCAGGCTGCATGTCCGGCGCCGGAGCAGACTTTTCATCCTTAGAGACGACTGGAACGGCCCATTTACTTGCAGATGGGAGCAAATTTTCAGACAGCAGGACAGTGCCTGCTGCAAGGAGCATGACAACGAACCATTGAACCTTGCGGTTTTTGAATAGAACACTCATGATATCCACCCCGCCTAAACAAGCATCTACAGCATGTATATGTAGACAACCTAGGGAATATTTCTGAGCTTGGAAAAGAATTGTTAGAAGGAGGGGGAACGAAGTGGCTAATTAATGAGTCTATAAGGTATAAGGGGTGTGGAATCGATGTATAAATTTAGAAAAGTGATCGTTGTTTTGAGCTGCTTCGTTGGTCTGATTGTTCTCATCACTGTGCTTTCTCAATTTTCTTGGTTTCCTAAAGCGGTTAACGTACAATCTGGGGAACAGGTTACGCCAGTAGCAGAGATGGATAAGGCAGAGGTAAGTCCTGTTTTTCAAAGCGGCAGCTATCAATTGCAGGGAGAGAAGGGAAAGATCGGCCTCCTGAGTCCAGGGGGTTATAAGGTAAATATGCCTAACAAATATATGTGGCACATATGGAAGCAGGGCGAGCCTCTGACAGGGAAGAAATTCCGCGTTGAAGCAGTGAGTGTTACAACCGGAGAGAAAAAACAGGTTTTACTGCAAAATAATGCCTTAGTCGGGGAAATGAATTGGCCGGGAAAGGTACCGATGAATGGGGCTGATGCGGGGTTTCCCGCAATGATGAGGTTTGATAACCCGGGCGTTTGGCGTTTGGATGCTTTTATAGATGAAAGGGCCGTCGGCAGTATCACGGTGGAAGTGAAGTAGTAAAAGACGGTAACGAGTAACTATCCCCCCACACTAACAGCAACCAGCCCTTGTTCTGGAGGATGACTTTAGCTACAATGAAAGCAAAGCGTCATTTTAACATTACGAAGACTGGAAGGTGCCCTCATGGAAGCGGATAAAAAGAAGCTGGCCTTAAATATAGTAAGTTCCAAAGTGAACCATAAAGGATTCGGTGCCGGAGCGATCGACCTAAGCAACGTATCTGGTGTCATTATTGATGGGGATGAGGCCTACCTGGACGAAGGTACCCTTCATGCCAAAAGCAAGATCGAAAAAGGCATCAAATTCTCAACGAACAAAGAAGATGTGCCGAGTGGCCGTAAAGCTTGGATCGTTTGGGTGGCAGTAGACCGTACCGAAGAAGGGGCTTACTACGCCGGAATGACAGCTTGCGAAATGTTGATTGACACAGAAGCTCGCAGAGGGTGGAAAATTCTAGCCGAGCACGTGAACAAAATGGATGCTGCAATGAAGCGTAAATTCATCTTCGACGGCTTGGATGACAAGGAGCGGGCGCTGCTCAAAAATCAGCTGATCGCACACAACGAGGAATGGTGGAATCGCTCGGATCAAGCATTGAAAGATGCACTTTCCTAAGCGATCAAACGCATGAATCGAGATTATGAACATTATGTGTCATCCATTGTTACGTTTGGGTGAACCTTGTATACTAGACCCTAGTGTATGTTACCTCATATACTAGGACAGCAAAAAGGCAGACTAAGACGCGCTTAGTTCTGCCTTTTTGTGTTCTCTGGAAACAGGCGGATCAGTCGTTCCACCAACGTTTGATATCATTCCACCAAGAGCCGTTTTGACCTTTAGGGGTGCTCTTTGGATCATCGTTCGAAGCTGGCTTCGCGGGTTTGCCTGTGCAGAACGTTGTCGGCTCCGTGCCAACCAGGAAAGCCTCCATGTGTGAGTTCGGACAGTCCTCATTGGACAGCTTGCCGCTCACCGGATCAATATAGACACTGGTTACTCCTTCAGGAATCGGGAACAACTTAGGCGGTATCGCCTCTAACGTTTGTTCGGTGAATTCCGCGAAGATCGGAGAAGCCAAGTGAGACTCAACTGTGGAAATATCCCTACTTTTGTCATAGCCGACCCATACGGCGGTTGCGAGCTCCGGTGTGAAGCCAACCAGCCACGCATCGGTGTCGGTCGTGCCGGTTTTGCCGGCTATCGGACGTTTAATCGTGCTGGCTACGCGGTTGCCGGTTCCGCCCTCTTCGAACACGCTCTCCATCAGATTCGTCATCACATAGGCGACAGCTGGATCAAGCACTTGCTCCTCTTGCGGGTTCGCTTCATATAAAATTTGACCGTTCGCATCCTCAATACGCACAATCGCTGTTGTTTCATGATGTATGCCTTGATTCGCAATCGATCCGAACGCTGACGCCATCTCTAGTGGGCTCACGGGGAAGGAACCCAGTGCTAGCGACGGCAGAGGCTTCATCGGAGAAGCTATACCCAACTTGCGAGCCAGATCGATGACCTTCGCAGGACCGACGTCTAGAATCGTATGCACCGCATAGATGTTGTCCGACTTCGAAATCGCCTGCCGCATATCAATATTAACATTGGCATACTGATCGTTAAAGTTTCTGGGTGTGTACCGTTGACGGCCTTCATCGTAGGTAAACACCGTCGGCTCACTTTTTACCTGCGTCACAGGTGTATAGCCATTTTGCAGAGCGACCATATAAACAATCGGTTTAAAAGAGGACCCCGGCTGTCTCGTATTCGATAGTGCACGGTTGAACTGATTCTCGGAATAGTCGCGACCGCCGACCATCGCTTTAATTTCTCCTGTCCTTGGGTCGATTGCCACCAGGGCGGCTTGAAGGTCTAGTTTACCCGTCAGCTGCTTCGTAATCACAGTCTCAGCAATCTGCTGAGCATTTTTATCCAGTGTCGTGAAGATACGAATGCCACCCTGATCGAACTGTTCCTCCGGAATGCCCAGCTTATCAGTTGCCAGTGCTCGTACATAATCCCGGAAGTAGGGGGCTGCGGCGGGCTTCTTCTTCGTAAGGGGCTGAATCGTCAGCTTCTCTTTGCCTGCGGCGTCAGCAGCGCTTTGTGTAATGAAGCCACTGCGCACCATCGTCTGCAGCACCACCTTTTGCCGATCCATCGCATTCTTCAGGTCATAATATGGCGAGTAGTAGCGAGGTCCTTTAGGGACACCGGCGATCATAGCGCTTTCCGCCAACGTTAATTCACTGGCATGCTTGCCGAAGAAAAGCTCGGAAGCCGTTTCAATCCCATACGTCGAATGACCGTAGTAGATCTGATTCAAATAATTCGTCAGAATTTCATCTTTGGTCAACTGCATTTCCATTTGCACAGCGAACACGGTTTCTTTGATTTTACGCGACCAAGTCCGGTCATGATTTAAATATAAATTCCGAGCTAATTGCTGAGTTATCGTTCCTGCACCTTGCACCTTAGCCATAGCTTGCACATTGACAACAGCCGCCCTGGCAACTGCCTTCACATCTACGCCGAAATGATCATAGAAATGTTGATCCTCCACAGCGAGCGTTGCTTTAATGAGATAAGGCGATATTTCGCTCAGTGAGACAACCTGTCGATTTTGACCCGAATAGAAGGTATCGATCAGTTCGCCATGTGTATCGTACATTTGGGAGGTTTGCAGCATTTTGGTAACGGGCAGTGTTTGAGCACGCAAATAGACGAGAAAGCCAGCTGCCACGACAAGGAGCAGAACGCAGGAAGTGAATAGGAATGAGAACATTTTCTTAATACGACGCATCCAGCGCATTGACGCAGGTACCTCTTTATCCCTCGGTGCTTGTTGTGAGCCTGTGGATGGCTGACGTTGGTTCTCGTTCTCGGACATCTCTTCTTACCTCCTTTCTCCATGCTCTAAAGCATTACTATCCAGTATGGAAAAGCTTGGCAGTCCGTATTCAACAAATTGTAAATATTTTTTGTTAAATGTTCAAAAACCCTAGGAAAATATTGCATTTTGGGGGTAATGAACTATAATACAATTTGTGCGTGTGAAGGGGTTGGGAATTAAAGATCCGCTTCGCATGACTTTTCCAACTGGTGGAACACTGTTAGAGACAACGAATGTCAGGATTTATTCATCCAAATATAGCAGCGAAAGAAGGTATAAACATGGAACTGTGGTACACAGAGAAACAAACCGATAGCTTCGGCATTACAGCAAAAGTAAAAGAGACATATGTAAGAGAACAAACGGACTTCCAAGACCTTTCAATGATCGAAACCGAAGAATGGGGAACAATGCTTACCCTGGACGGTATGGTTATGACAACGGTTAGAGACGAATTCGTCTATCATGAGATGGTTGCTCACCCTGCGCTTGTTACCCACCCGAACCCAGAGAACGTGCTTGTAGTAGGCGGCGGCGACGGCGGAGTAATCCGTGAAATCATGAAACACCCGAAAGTGAAAAAAGCTGTTCTTGTTGATATCGACGGTAAAGTAATTGAGTACTCCAAAAAGTACCTGCCAACCATTGCCGGCGAACTAGACAACCCACGTGTAGAAGTCATTGTTAACGATGGCTACATGCACATTCACGATCACAAAAACACCTACGACGTGATCATGGTCGATTCCACTGAACCTGTTGGTCCAGCTGTTGAGCTGTTCTCCAAAGGCTTCTACCAAGGTATCTTTGATGCGTTAAAAGAAGACGGGATCTTCGTTGCACAAACGGATAACCCTTGGTTCAAAGCAGACCTGATCCAAACAGTTAACCGTGATGTCAAAGAAATCTTCCCAATCGTACGTGTGTACAGTGCGAACATTCCTACGTACCCAAGCGGTCTCTGGACCTTCACAATGGGCAGCAAAAAGCACGATCCACTGCAAGTTGAGGAAGCAGCAATCCCGGAATTCCCAACGAAGTACTACACACCACGCCTACATAGAGCGGCTTTTGTATTGCCTAAATTTGTTGAAGATTTGATTAAATAATGAAATTGAACCGCCGGTTGTTTCTGTGCATGTCACGGGATCACTGGCGGTTTTTGTTTTGGCGGCTTGGGTTGCGGATGCCCTACTTTGGTCGGACTACTCTTGATGACGCATCCTTCTTTATGTACTTGGCGCTAACGTTGCCGCTGTGCTTGTACGACTGGCTCCCGCTATCCTTCGCCCGCCTGGCTGTCTGGTATTCCAACTCTCACTGTCCCCGTCGCGGTTACCCGGCTGTCTTGTAATCAAACTCTCAATGTTACCGTTATCCTCACTCGGCTGCCCCGTATTCCTACCGCTCGTTGCCCCCGTACACACGGTGTATGTATTCCCAGCTTTCCGCCCCTGGCTTGCCTTCTCAGGTAATTTAGCTGCGAAAAGTACATTAAATTTCAGTGAAACTTGCCCAAAACGCAAAAATCACCCAAATTTGATGTAGGAAATGCAGGTTCTCGGTGCGAGTTCAATGTTTTTATCAAAAAAGCCTGCACTTTATACATCTAAATCGATTCTCTCAGGATCTATGTACGTCTTATTTCCCCAAACTTACAGAGAAATCGGCTCGACGATAACCCCGCTATGTACGCTGATCTCCTGTAATACATTGAATTTAGCGAACCTTTCATATAAACTAATACCTAACTTGCCTTATCTGACATAAGGTGCAAACAGGTATTGCAGAATAGGAGAATGACGGACCATGACGGCTAAGCAACGCGTGCGGATCCGAATTGAAAGTCGAAGCGGGAGCGAGACAACCGTGCAGAAGGCGCGAGGGGATCTCTATCGTAAAGGCGATCACACGTACATCCGCTATGAAGAAGAGCCGAACGAGCTTGGACGAACAGTGACGCTCATTAAGCTGGAAGACAATCAGATAAGAATTGTCCGCCAAGGTGACGTGCAAGCAGAGCAAACATTTCTGCCCGGCGAGAAGAGGATTGGCTTTTATCAAACACCCCAAGGTAGATTGGAACTCGAAATCGAGACACATGAGCTGACCTCGGAAGCCGTATATGGCATCGGTATCACAAGGTGGAGCTATGATTTATATGCATCAGGCACTCATGCGGGAACATACAGGATCAAGTTGTTAATTCAGGAGGAGTAAGACGAATGGATGTACTAAACGAAGTCAAAGCCATAGTTAAACAAGCCATTATAGAAGCAGTTACAGCTGCAGGTATCGTGGACGAGGCGCAAATACCGGAGATTATTCTAGAGGTCCCGAAAGAGAAAACGCACGGGGATTTCGCAACGAATGTCGCGATGCAGCTGACCCGTATTGCTAAGCAGAACCCAAGACAAATTGCCGAGCAAATTATTGCTAACCTGCAAAAAGATAAAGCCAATATCGCAGAAGCGGAAATTGCGGGGCCTGGTTTTATTAATTTTAAAATGAACAAAGTGTACCTGTACCCGGTTATTGAAAATGTTCAAAAACTAGGTGATCGCTACGGTGCGACGAACGTTGGTCAAGGACTTAAAGTGCAAGTGGAGTTCGTTAGCGCCAATCCAACAGGTTCTCTGCATTTGGGACATGCTCGGGGAGCAGCAGTGGGGGACGTGCTATGCAACGTGCTCGATCTGGCGGGATACGACGTTTCCCGAGAGTACTACATCAATGATGCGGGCAACCAAGTGGTCAATTTGGCCAAATCAATCGAGGCCCGTTATCTGCAGGCTCTCGGACAAGAAGCGGAGATGCCGGAAGACGGGTATTTCGGTGAAGATATCAAAGGATTTGCAGCGGATCTTGCTGCGGAAGAGGGAGATCGCCTTCTCAGCTTGCCAGAAGATGAGCGTCGTGCTTATTTCCGTACCTACGGGTTGAAAAAAGAACTCGATAAAATCAAACGCGATTTGGGTCGCTTTGGTGTTCATTTCGACAACTGGTTCTCCGAAACGTCGATTTATGAAGATAACCTCATTCCACCCGTTCTCCAAGAGCTGCGGGATAATGGACACATATATGAAGAAGAAGGCGCGACTTGGTTAAACACAACACCCCTAGGTGACGACAAGAATCGCGTACTGATTAAGAATGACGGTTCCTTTACTTACCTTACACCGGATATTGCCTACCATCGCAATAAATTTGGGCGCGGCTTTGAGCGTTTGATTAATATTTGGGGCGCGGATCATCATGGCTACATTCCACGGATGAAAGCGGCTATGACGGCGCTTGGTTTTGAGTCGGATCGACTCGTTGTACTTATTGCCCAAATGGTGAGCCTTTTCCAAAATGGGGAAAAGGTGAAAATGTCCAAACGAACTGGCAAAGCAGTCACGATGGAGGATCTTATGGACGAAGTCGGTGTAGACCCGATTCGTTATTTCTTCGCGATGCGAAGCATGGATTCACATTTGGACTTTGACATGGACTTGGCGGTTTCTCAGTCTAATGAGAACCCTGTGTTCTATGTGCAGTACGCACATGCGCGGATTTGCAGCATCTTCCGTCAGGCGGAAGAGCAGAACATCCAGGTGCTGCCGCTGGAGCAAGTAGACCTTACCCAGCTTGCATCGGAAGCTGAGTTCGACTTGCTGCGCAAGATGGGCGAGCTTCCGGAGGAAATCGCCATTGCGGCCGATCAATATGCGCCGCATCGGCTCATCCGCTATGTCTATGAACTGGCAAGCCAGTTCCATAGCTATTACAGAGGCCACTATGTCATCACGGATGACGCGGCCTTGACCCAGGCACGCCTCGCCTTGCTCGGCGCGCTTCGCATTACCTTAGCCAACACGCTTCGTGTAGTTGGCGTATCCGCCCCAGAGCGGATGTAACATCTGCTCCACAAACCGAAGGGACGATCTCCATGTCTACGCAGATATGGAGATCGTCCCTTTTTTTGTTCATACCAGCGTATAAGTCTGGTGGACTTAACTTGTGGTGCATCTACCATAACAAATGTTTCGCGCCATGAAAGTGTCTATTCGGTCATATTTGGGGGCGTGTATTTTACTGTGTAATGCAACCCTAGCGCATTTTTCTGATATATTTAGAGCTACTTTTGTTCCTTACATGTGAGTGGAGTTGTTAAAAGTACAACAATTCCACTTGTTTCGCTCCAAGCAGAGAAATGTTGTATTCTGTACGACAAAATAGCAGTATCTCATCCAAAATGGCTATTTTTGGGCGAAAATGTTGTGTTTTCGTGCAATAATCGCAGGCATAACGTAGATTAACATGACTAAAGTTGTACTTTGTACAACTTTTATACCAAACGCCGAAAGCGTCGGCGGATCTCAGCCCTGCCGCGCCGCCCGGATAGCGCGCCGAGCGTTCAAATGCCCGGGCTTCCAGCGCGTGGTGCTCTCTCGCTTGTTAAGGCCAATCGCACAGCGCCGCAGCGCGCTTTTAATCTGCAGCGGCGACATCGGCTTGATCGATAACATCAAGGCGATGACGCCGCTGACATGAGCAGTGGCCATCGAAGTGCCACTTAGCTCGTTGTATTTGCCGTTAAGCCAGGACGAGTAGACCCGTTCGCCTGGTGCGTAGATATCAATTTGCTTCCCGCGGTTGCTGAAGGGAGCGATTTTGCCTAACCGTGTTGTGGCTCCAACGGAGACGACCTGGGGGAAGCGGGCGGGGTAATCGACCGATTTCTTTTTGCCGTCATTGCCGGATGAAGCTACGATGACTTTACCTCTGTAATACGCGTTCATGACAGCTTGCTCGAGAGAACGGTTGTATGATTTCATACCGAAACTCATATTGATAATATCGAGGTCGTTATGGACACACCAATCGATACCGGCAATAATGTCCGAGACATAAGCGCTTCCAGCGTGGTCAAATGCTTTTACAGGATGAACGATGGCTCTTGGGGCAACACCGACAATCCCTGAATGGCGGCCAGCTGCCGCGATGGTTCCGGCAATATGCGTGCCATGTCCATTGTCATCATAAGGCAGCATGCTGCGGTTTAATAAATTAATGCCCCGTGATATCGAATTGCGTAAGTCAGGATGATTGTAATCAATTCCGGTATCGATGACCCCGATCCGAATATTCTGACCTACCGATTTGTTCCAGACTTCAGGCGCGCCTACTTGATCGATGCCCCAAGGTATCGTGTGTGAGCCCGATAAATTGCTTGATCGTCTGGAGGTAATTTTGTTGCCCATCGCTTGGTGAACGGTTATTTTGGTATCCTCTACGATGTTCGGCGCACCGGAGATACCTCTGAGCTTGGTATCGGGACGAAGCGTGCAGGAGAAGGCGTGAATAATACTTAGATCGCGGACCTTGGAAAGATTTACGAACTGAGACTTCATTCGTTTCAGCGCTGATTTGCATGCGTAATAGTCCTTAGCCGATGAGAAATGGATGATATGCTTCTTGCCAGAATGCTTGGTGAGACCGATTTCCTCATGAAGCAAATGAAGAAAGGTGGCTATATCCATCGTGCCATCCCCCCATGACAGCTTAGAATCGAATCTCCCCTATCATATGTACAGGTCACCCCGTATGACCGTGTCATTGTCTCTACAGAAATAAATGGGTGCGAAGCCGTGTCAGATGCGTAGGTTTTACATAGGATAAATAGAGAGGCGCGGGCAGGAGTGTCTCTTTCTCAGGTAGTGGAAACGGCTGTGATTCATTCACACCGCTTCCTTAGGATACAGTCGCAAGCGGAGGGGGACCTTCGCTTGTATTCATTTTAGGGGGAACGCTTTCTTCCCTCCGAAGGGGTGTATAAGGCATCTGCTCGAAAGGTTTCTAAGTTGAAACGAAAGTATGAATTTTATACTCTTGCCCCGCACAACCTTGACAAACACGCTCGTCCTCAGGACGACGAAAATAGTTTATCCTTGGGGATAGTTGCATTTTTAGAAAAAATAGGTTTTACTTAATGAAGATATTGGATAAGGTAGATAGAAGAACGAAGAAGACGATCACGATCGAAAAGGATGTGCCTTAGATGAGTAGCGAATACACACTCAAAATCACCACAGAGCAAGCACGCGAAATGCCCATGGTGGATTTGGCGTTTGAATTACTGAAGTCGGCGAATACGCCGTTTTACTATCGTGACCTGATGGCTGAAATTGCTAAAATAAAAGGGCTGTCCGAGCAGCATGTTATGCAAGTGATTGCCCAACTATATACGGAAATCAACATCGATGGTCGTTTTGCTTGCGTAGGCACGAACCTATGGGGTTTGAAACGCTGGTATCCTGTCGAGAAATCAGACGACGCGGTTGGTAACGCGAAGCGTCCAAGAATCATTAACGACGAAGATGACGATCTGGATGAAGACATCTACGCAGAGGAAGAAGATACATACGCAGAAGAAGATGAGTACGATACATTTGGTACCGAAACCGAAGAGGAAGAGGCGGAAGAGGATACTGAATTCTTCGAAGATGAAGAGATCGAAGAGGATCTTGGTGAAGCGGGTATTGAAGAAACAGACGAAGATAGTGAAGACGATTTAGACGAGGATTCCGATGAGGAAGACGAGGAAGACGATTTGGATGAAGAGGCTGAAGAGGGCAAATAACTTGTCTTGACAGCCCCTATCTGTTCAGAGTAAACTATTGCATGGGCTTTAAAAGAATCTTAACATTTCGCTCAAGCGTTCAAAAAGTGCCCCGTCACTACGGGTGTCACTTTTTTTGTTTTTTTAGTGTTTTTTTTGTGTTTTTTCACTTTATTTTCATGAAAAGCCTTATTTAGCAGAAGCTAATGCTTACAAAGTCTTTCTTCTGGCAAAAGATAAGCTTATGCCTTACGACGTAAGTTTCTTATATTACAAAACCATACTAAAACTCTAGGAGGCGTACATAGTGACAAAATACATTTTCGTTACGGGAGGCGTAGTTTCATCCCTTGGCAAAGGAATTACAGCAGCGTCCTTAGGGAGATTGCTCAAAAACAGAGGCTTGAAAGTTACTATTCAAAAGTTTGACCCTTACATTAACGTGGATCCGGGAACTATGAGTCCTTACCAGCACGGTGAAGTGTTCGTAACCGACGATGGGGCAGAAACGGATTTGGATTTAGGTCATTATGAGCGTTTTATTGATATTAATCTTTCCAAAAGTTCCAACGTAACCTCAGGTAAAGTATACTCCTCCGTCATTACCAAAGAGCGCAGAGGCGAATATCTGGGTGGTACGGTACAAGTTATCCCGCACATTACGAATGAAATTAAGGATCGCGTCCTTCGTGCAGGCCGTGAAGCGCAATCTGATGTCGTTATTACAGAAATTGGCGGCACCGTGGGCGATATCGAGAGCTTGCCTTTCTTAGAAGCCATTCGTCAAATGAAAAATGATATCGGCCGCGAGAATGTCATGTATATTCACGTTACGCTGATTCCTTATATTAAAGCAGCTGGTGAAGTGAAGACGAAACCTACACAGCACAGTGTAAAAGAACTACGCGGGCTGGGGATTCAACCTCACGTTATCGTTTGCCGTACAGAACATTCCCTAACGGAAGATATGAAGCGTAAGTTAGCTTTATTCTGTGATATCGATCCTGCAGCTGTTATTGAGTGTAAGGATGCAGAAACCTTATACGAAGTTCCGATGATGCTTCGCGAGCAAGGGCTTGACGATTATGTCGTTAATCACCTGAAACTACGGACGAACGAGCCGGATATGAAGGAATGGGAAAGCCTTGTTCGTAAGGTTAAATCATTGACGAAGAAGACAGAAATTGCGATCGTGGGGAAATACGTTGCGCTGCATGACGCTTACCTAAGTATTGTTGAAGCACTAGGTCATGCCGGCATTGATAATGACTCCGAAATTAATATTCGTTGGGTGAATGCAGAAGAAATTTTTGAGCATAATGTCCATCAGCTTCTTTCAGGTGTTCAAGGTATTCTTGTACCTGGTGGATTCGGTGATCGTGGTATTGAAGGTAAAGTGGAAGCGATCCGCTATGCCCGTGAAAAGGAAATTCCATTCTTTGGGATTTGCTTAGGTATGCAGGTTGCTGTCATTGAATATGCGCGTTCCGTTACAGGCTTGGATGGCGCGAACAGCTCCGAGATTAATCCTACAACGGCTTATCCGGTTATTGATCTACTGCCAGAGCAGAAGGATATCGAGAATTTAGGCGGTACAATGCGTCTTGGCTTATATCCTTGCAAGGTTGTCCCAGGCTCTCTTGCTGAGCAGTGTTACAATGATGAGCTTATCTATGAGAGACATCGTCACCGGTATGAATTTAACAATGAATACCGCGATTTGATTGAATCTGCTGGTTTGCGCATTTCCGGTACGTCACCGGACGGTCGATTGGTTGAGATGGTTGAGCTTCCAGGTCACCCTTGGTTCCTTGCTGTTCAATTCCATCCGGAATTTACATCGCGTCCGAATCGTCCGCAGCCGCTTTTCCGTGAATTCGTGAAAGCTGCGCAGTTAATCGCTCGTTAATTCTTGCTATAACGGTTGTCCCTCCAGATAACCAACTTATTTGTAAAACTTTTCAATTAGTTTTGTCCCTCAGAAGGAAATCGAAAATGAATAGCGAATAACTTTAGAAACATATACATGGGAGTTTGTTATTCGTTTTCGGGAGGGAAATAAGCTGATGAAGAAAAAGGTATTAATTGTCGATGATCAAAATGGAATTCGCGTACTACTCATGGAGGTATTCAGTAACGAAGGGTACGATACCTATCAGGCTTCGAATGGCAAGTTGGCCTTGGAAATCGTGAAAAATTCTTCACCTGATCTTATACTACTTGATATGAAAATTCCTGGTATGGACGGTCTGGATATTTTGAAACACGTTAAAGCGATTGATGTATCGATCAAAGTGATCATGATGACAGCCTACGGCGAGCTCGATATGATTAAAGAGGCAACAGACCTCGGTGCGATTATGCATTTTACAAAGCCTTTTGATATTGATGAATTGCGTATGGCGGTAAATATGCAGCTGAATAATGAATCAAGCAGCGGTTTTGCAGTGGGATCCTAGTTATAGGGTCTTTTTTTGTTGCTGAAAAGGGAGGGCTTGGTTATCATTTGAAAAGTTATGTGCTATAATAACTCAGGTATGACAAAGAGCGGTATACGCAACTACTACAGGTTCTAGGAGGAAGAGAAACATGGCATTGGTTTCAATGAATGAATTTTTACCTAAAGCAAAAGCGAACAAATTCGCGGTGGGTCAATTTAACATGAACAACCTTGAATTTGCTCAAGCGATTGTGGAAGCTGCAATCGAATTAAAATCCCCGTTCATTTATGGTGTTAGCGAAGGCGCACTGAAATATATGGGTATCGAGTTTACAGTGGCGATTGCTGAAGCGGCAGCTAAAAAATCAGGTCTGCCGATTGCTCTACACTTAGATCATGGCAGTTCCTTTGAAGTAGCGATGAAATGTATCCGTGCAGGATTCAGCTCCGTTATGTTCGATGGTTCCCACTATTCTTTCGAAGAAAACATTCGTTTGACGAAAGAAGTTGTAAAAGCAGCTCGTGCAATGGGCGTATCCGTTGAGGGTGAGCTTGGAACAATTGGCGGCGTTGAGGACGACATCTCTGTTGATGAAGAGCACGCTAACCTTGCAAAACCAGAAGAAGCTATCCGTTTCTACGAAGAAACAGGTGTAGACTGTCTGGCTATCGCTGTAGGTACTGCACATGGTATGTACGCAGGCGAGCCTAACATTCACTTTGATATTATCGAAGCGGTTTCCAAAGCGATTCCAGTTCCTGTTGTTCTTCACGGTGGATCCGGCGTTCCTGACGAAATGATTCGTAAATCTATTGCGGCAGGCGTTGGTAAAATCAACGTTAACACAGAGAACCAAGTGGCTTGTACAGAGAATATCCGTGCAGCTCTGGCTAAAGATGCTAAAATTTATGATCCTCGTAAATATCTCACCCCAGCACGTAATGCTATGATCGAAGTAGTAAAATCCAAAATTCAATTGTTCGGAAGCAGCAACCAAGCTTAATTCCAATTGTATAGACAGGGTAGGAAATGCAGTAAGGCACAGACGGAGGATAGACGCAAGAATGTCGTCCGTCTGTGTCATTACAAGCGTTTCCTTCTTCTATTTTTTTGCGCTTATGTTCTCAGAGAGGACCATAGCTGTTTTAGTTTGTGAAGGATCTCTTTTTTTGTATGTCGTTGTAAGACAGTATGAATTTATACTATCGCTTCGTATGAACCTTGACTATCGCTAGTCTTAAGGGGCGGTGGAGTCGTTTATTTTTTGGGTGAAGTTTGTGTTGGGTTAGGTTGCTTTGATTGTTTTGATTTACTACTTAGTAAGAGGCACCTGGTTTAGGGGGAGAATCATGTTGGAAAAATTAATGGTGGTCGGGGGACGTCCACTACGGGGAACAGTTCAAATTAGCGGGGCTAAGAATAGTGCAGTTGCACTCATTCCGGCCGCTGTACTTGCTGAAACATCGGTTACTTTGGATAATCTGCCTCATCTGAGTGATGTGGCTATATATACAGAAATTTTGACGGATTTAGGGGCTACCATTGACTGGAACGAAGATCGGATGACGATCGACCCAAGTCGGATGAAATCACTTCCTATGCCGAATGGCAAAGTAAAGAAGCTTAGAGCATCCTACTATTTAATGGGAGCTCTGCTCGGAAGATTTGGAGAGGCGACGATTGGTCTGCCAGGTGGCTGTAACTTCGAACCGCGTCCGATTGATTTGCACATAAAAGGTTTTGAAGCTTTAGGTGCCGAGGTTAGCAATGAGAATGGCGCCTTAAAGATACGCGCCAAAGAGCTGCGCGGTGCCAAAATATACTTAGATATGGCGAGTGTTGGAGCGACGATTAATATCATGCTGGCTGCCTCACGCGCTAAAGGCGTTACGATTATTGAAAATGCGGCCAAAGAGCCTGAAATCATAGATGTGGCAACACTTTTAAACTCAATGGGTGCCAAAATTAAGGGCGCTGGAACAGAGACCATTCGTATTGAAGGTGTAACTGAGATGCATGGTTGCCGCCATTCCATTATTCCTGACCGTATTCAAGCAGGTACGTACATGATAGCTGCAGCGGCTACACGCGGCGATGTGACCGTCGACAATGTCATTCCTAAACATATGGAGGCTCTGACGGCAAAGCTTCAAGAAATGGGCGTTCATATTTATGAAATGGATGAGTCGATTCGTGTTGTGGGTCAGCCTGAATACGAAAGTGTCGATGTGAAAGCGTTAATTTACCCAGGGTTTGCGACGGATCTACAGTCTCCGATGGCAAGTTTACTTTGCCAGGCTAAAGGAGTTAGTATATTAACGGACCACGTTTATAGTAATCGATTCAAGCATATTCCTGAGCTTGTACGTATGGGAGCAAAGATGAAGGTCGAAGGACGCTCAGCCATTATTGAGGGCTCACAGCTTAGTTCTGCCAAAGTGAGAGCAACGGATTTGAGAGCAGGAGCTTCTCTTGTACTTGCGGGTCTTAGCGTAAGAACAGGTGGCATCACAGAAGTTTCCGGGGTTGAGTTTATTGATCGTGGTTATGAGAACCTGGTATTCAACTTATCTTCACTGGGTGCAGAGGTTTGGCGCGAGAGCGAGGAATAAAGTACCAGACAACAGGCAATGCTAGAATCCAATTGAAAATTTAATAGTTTGGTGGTTGAAACATGAGCATGCAGCTTGCTGAGCTTGAAGTACTCAAGCTTACTGAATTATATAAACTAGCTAAGAAACATCAGATCCAATACTACGGTACGCTGAAGAAAAAAGAACTCATCTTTGCAATTTTACGTGCACAAGCTGCTGAGAGTGGTCTAATGTTCATGCAAGGTGTTCTTGAGATCCTTCAGGAAGGCTTTGGATTCTTGCGTCCAATTAATTACCTTCCAAGCTCAGAGGACATTTATATCTCGGCTTCCCAGATTCGCAAATTTGATTTGCGGTCCGGGGACATTGTATCAGGCAAATGTCGTCCGCCCAAAGAGAATGAGCGCTATTTTGGGCTTCTTCAAGTTGAAGCGGTGAATGGAGAGAAGCCGGAAACGGCAGCGGAGCGACTTCATTTCCCTGCGTTGACACCTCTTTATCCAGACACTCGGATTACGCTCGAAACGGAGCCAAATAAGATTTCCATGCGTATCATGGATTTGCTTGCTCCTGTAGGTCTAGGCCAACGTGGTTTGATCGTAGCACCTCCTAAAGCAGGGAAAACATTATTGCTTAAGGAAATTGCCAACAGTATTTCCACCAATTATCCTGAAATTGAACTCTTCGTTCTGCTTATTGATGAGCGGCCAGAAGAAGTTACGGATATGCAGCGTTCCGTGAAAGGGGAAGTTGTTGCTTCTACCTTCGATGAACTTCCTGAGAATCATATCAAGGTCGCTGAGCTAGTTTTAGAACGCGCAATGCGTCTAGTTGAACATAAGAAAGATGTTGTCATTCTCATGGACAGTATTACCCGGTTGGCCAGGGCCTATAACCTTGTGGTTCCTGCTTCGGGCCGGACGTTAACGGGTGGTATAGACCCTGCTGCCTTTCATCGGCCTAAACGTTTCTTCGGGGCCGCTCGTAACATTGAAGAAGGCGGCAGCTTAACGATCCTTGCTACAGCACTTGTTGAAACGGGCTCACGTATGGATGATGTCATTTATGAAGAATTTAAAGGTACAGGTAATTTAGAGCTTCATCTTGACCGTAAAATGGCTGAACGCCGTATTTTTCCTGCGATTGATATTCGTAGATCCGGTACGCGCCGCGAGGAAGCACTCCTTGGCAAAGATGAGCTTGAGAAAGTATGGGCACTTCGCAGAGGGATGAACGATTCGCATGAATATACAGAATCCTTCATTAAGAAGCTTGCCGATACGAAGACCAATCAAGAGTTTTTGGACTCTTTGGCTTCCCCTTCAGCGGGATCTACAGGAGTTAACAAAGGTAAAGTCAAGAATTCAGCTTCTTAAGCTTCAAATAATCTGCTTCGCATCAATCATGACAAACACGGTCGTCCTTAAGGACGACTTAAGTCGTTTATCCGTGACGCACAAAGAGGAGTACCGTTATGAACTTGGTTTATTCAGACTTACAAGGAAACGTTTTTGACCATCCTGATTTCTTGGCACTAGGTCGAAACGCTGAAATGATAACAGAAATTTTAGAAGATGAGTTAATTCCTCTTCCTGAGGGATCAACACTAGTCAGTCTTCCGTTTACACGCCCGGTAGGCATTGATGCCGCAACAGGCGATATGAAGCTGGTTGAGGGAGATTATCACGCCGTTGGGGCGCTGCTCCCGCAAGGCTTCACTAGGCTATTGCTTCCCGGTTATGTGAAATCGGACAAGTCCAAGGCACTACCGCTATTCGGTTATACCGCGGTCGTATGGAAAGATGATGGCTTCTATGTAGCGGCTCGATTGACAGATAATCCTTATTACTGGAATCCCGTTCATTGTGACCCTACTGAGCTTGAGGTAGAGGTCAAACGACTGGTTGCCAAATATCCAGATAATCGGTTATATGCCCACTTATCCAACTGCGCACTGGGTTATGAATGCCTGACAGCCTCGAATACGTTCCTTCAACGTTGGGAGGGTGCCGTTCCGGTATCTTATTCCTGCAACGCAGGATGCTTCGGCTGTATTTCGGAACAACCGGATGAGAGTGGCTTCGTAGCGCCTCAGACTCGGATGAACTTCAAGCCTAAGGTCGAAGAGATCACTCAGATCATGCTCGAGCATCTGCAGACGCCTGAGAGTATTATCTCCTTCGGACAGGGCTGTGAAGGGGAACCTAGCACGCAGGCTGTGATTATTATCGATGCCATCAAGCAAGTGCGTGAGCAAACGAAGATGGGCTATATTAACATCAACACCAATGCAGGTCTCACGGATCATATCCGCGGCATTGTTGATGCTGGGCTAGATCTCATGCGGGTTAGTACGATTAGCGCGCTGGATGATCACTACAATGCCTACTATAAGCCAAGAGCTTATACGCTCAAAAATGTAGAGAAGTCTCTCCGCTACGCTACGGATAAAGGAGTTATAACTTCGATTAACTATCTTGTATTTCCAGGTGTAACCGATCGAGAAGAAGAGATCGAAGCGATGATTGAATTCGTGCGAAGAACCGGATTGAAATTGATTCAATTGCGCAACCTGAATATTGATCCCGAAAGTTACCTGGGCATTATCCCCAAAGCAAGGGGTGAACTGCTTGGGATGAAGCAAATGATTGAGATTTTCGAGCAAGAAATTCCTGATGTTGTGTTGGGTTCCTATTCGCATACACCGAAGTTCTATACAAGTGACAGAACTGTCACTACGGTGCTCTAAAAGGAGGCCATCCACGGTCTTTTTCCATTGCATCAAGACTTCTGAATATGATACAATGCATAAGTACGTCCATTAACTCTGTTTCAGCAAATGATTCAGGGCGGAAAGAGGTGAACCATCATGAAAGCAGGTATTCATCCTACTTATCATGCAACCACAGTGACTTGCGCTTGTGGTAACGTGTTCGAAACGGGTTCTATTAAGCAAAATCTTCGTGTTGAGATTTGCTCTAATTGCCATCCTTTCTACACAGGTAAACAAAAGTTTATCGATGTAGGCGGCCGTGTCGACAAGTTCAAAAAGAAATACGGAATCTAATTGGCATCAATTACTTTGCTGCCAATCAGCATAAGACAACCTCCCTTGGTCATCCTAAGCTTAGGCTTAGAGTCCAATGGGAGGTGTTTTTATGTTTAGGGGTCTGCTTAGGTTTACGGTTGCCATTCTGCTCATCTCAAGCTTAGTTGGCTGTGGAATTAATTCAGGTAACAAGAACCCACTGTCCGAGGATCCGAATTATAAAGCACAACATTACAAGCAAGACGGGTACATGGGGCTTACCAGTGTGAATCCGAATGACCCGCTTAACCCTACGTATCATCACTACGAGGATGATTCGAACTTAATGAAGGCAGTGCTCTCACAGCTGCAAGGTATTGAGAAAACCAATATCTCCATTAACGGACCAACTGCTAAGGTGAAAATAAAACCAAGACCATCTTTGACGGCTGCGCAAGTGGAGGAGCTTCGCTCACAAGCTCAAATGGCGCTGAACACCAACATGCCGCGCTACAATGTCATCGTAAAAATGGTTCCCTAACAGGTAGATTTTACCCTCGGTTGCTATTTGTAATTGAATCAGCTATACTATTTTTACCGTGCTAGATGGGGAGGTAGCGGTGCCCTGTAACTCGCAATCCGCTGTAGCGAGGTTGAATTCCTGTTAGCGGTACTGTGATGTGAGGTCTGGCTTTTACACGTGGTGTTGAGAGTCGGGTCCTTCGCAATGAATGCTCATGAACCCGGTCAGGTCTGGAAGGAAGCAGCCGTAAGTGAGATGTTTCATGTGCCGAGGGGTTGCCTGATTTGAGCCAACGGTAAGAGTTCGCTTGTATCACTTTATCAATAACAGGTGCACGGTTTTAATGATTATATGTGAATTTATAATGACACCTAACAAAACGCCAGTATCTTGGGCGTTTTTTCTTTTTTTCAAGGGAAGGAAAATTCTTGCTCTAGAGAGAATGGTTATAATATGTAGATTCATGTAAACGTTTGCGCATTTTGCGATTGAATAGAGAGAAAGTGAAGGTGTTGCTGAAATGTCCATTCATGACCCTCAAGATTACATGGTATCCATCGATGAAATGCGGAAGCTATTCAACCATAGCATACAAACGGGTATGCTCGTTGTGGATGAGGATGGTAAGATCATTTTAGCAACAGATCAAGTATTGAAAAACTCGGGCTATTCAGCCGAGGAAATTACGCATATCTCGTTCCCTCAGCTTTTTAAAGTGAGGGCATCTTTGCGTGAGCTGTATGAATTTTACTTTAAGAACGATTCCAGTCCGGGGGAATGGCCCCATGGATTCCTAGTAGGCAAGAATGGTGAAACGATGTTTTATCAATTCTCGATGTTGAAGCTTATGCGCGGTGATAAGTTCATGTATCTCTTGACCATGAAGCATCAGGATAGCTCGCAATTAAGCTTACTGCAGCGGTTCTCGGACGCTTTTTTGAAAGATATTAATCTAGGTGTTTTATTGATTAGTGTGAATTTTACGCTTGTAGACGTCAGTGATCGAGCATGTCAGATTCTAGGAATGGATCGGGAGCATATTCTTAATAAGTCATTAGATGAGATCTTTGCTACGATTCCGAGTCAGCATAAGCTTGTCCAACGAACGATTTTGAATGGTGCTGTAGTCCGCAATCATGCGGTTTCATGGATGAATAATCAAGAACGGTTTGAGCTGCTGTTGGATTCAAATGTGCTTAAAGATAATCAAGGTAATATCGTAGGAGCTTATGTCATCTTCAAGGATGTCACGAATATGCGCTCGCTGGAAGAAATGGTTCAAAGAAGTGACAGGCTTGCTATGATCGGGCAAATTGCTGCTGGCACAGCTCATGAAATTCGGAATCCGCTAACTTCAATCAAAGGATTTCTTCAGGTGCTTCGGCGCACTTTTGAAGTGAAAGGGATGGATCGAGAGCAGAGTTTCACGGTAGTCATGCTGGAGGAAATCAATCGGATCAACGAGTTAGTGAACGAATTTCTGCTGCTTAGTAAGCCAAAGCATGTTTCTTATGAGAGGATCGATGTGACTGAAGTGCTGCGAGGGATTTTGCCTATTATCAATAATGAAGCTATCTTGTACGATGTGAATCTTCAATATGAGGCCTCGTACCATTTACCTGAAGTAATTGCTGATAAAGAGCTGCTCAAGCAGGTATTCTTAAATGTTTGTAAAAATGGCATCGAGGCTATGTCGGATGGAGGAGTTTTAACGATTTCAGAGAAAGTGGACACGGTAGAACGAAATGTCTGCATTGACATTCATGACACAGGTTCTGGCATACCGATGTTCGTGATTGACAAAATTTTTGATCCATTCTTCACAACCAAGGATACGGGGACCGGATTAGGTCTTTCGGTGTGCCAACGAATCATTCATGATATGGGAGGGACGATACGTGTAGCATCAAAGGGTTTTGGTACGACGTTTACGATATCGATTCCTTATACTTGATCCTCTATTTCATCCCTAGGTGCGTTATAGTATAATGGATTCAGTTATTCCATGCAGGGATTATTGGAGAGGAACACTATGGCACATATTGCTCTGTACCGAACGTGGAGGTCTCAGACGTTTCGTGAAGTTGTCGGTCAGAAACATATCACGCAGACGCTGCAGAATTCTTTGCGAGAAAATCGCCTTACTCATGCTTATTTGTTCAACGGACCTCGAGGAACAGGTAAGACCAGTACGGCCAAAATATTAGCTAAGGCAATCAACTGCTTAAATGGTCCGGCGGAAGAGCCATGCAACGCTTGTTCAGCATGTGAACGAATCACTGAAGGTGCTGTCATGGACGTTGTCGAAATCGATGCTGCCTCCAATCGCGGTGTAGAAGAAATTCGGGATATTCGTGATAAAGTGAAGTATGCCCCTACAGAAGTAAGGCAGAAGGTTTACATCATCGATGAAGTGCACATGCTCACGACCGAAGCTTTTAATGCCCTTTTGAAGACGCTTGAGGAGCCTCCGTCGCATGTCATGTTTATTTTGGCAACAACGGAACCGCATAAGATACCTGCAACGATTATTTCCCGCTGTCAACGCTTTGACTTTCGGAGAGTTTCGATGGAAGATCAGGTTCAGCGGCTGCAATATATTTGTGATCAGGAGCAGATCTCGGTTAGCGAAGAAGCTCTCCATTATATAGCGAGACTATCGGATGGCGGGATGCGGGATGCACTCAGCCTGCTGGATCAGGCAGCGTCCTTTGCGACGGGTGAAGTTCAACTATCAGACATTTTGTCCATTACCGGTGGTGTCGCTTCCGATCAATTCAAGAAGCTCGTTCTTTACATCAAAGAGAAGAATCTTGGAGCTGCGCTTGAGCTCGTCGATACTTTCATGCAGGAAGGCAAGAGCGCTGATAAATGTATTGAAAATTTGATTAATTACTTCCGTGATTTACTCATGGTTCGCATGGTGCCGAATTCACCTGTGATTACTGAACGTGTTTTTGATATGGGTGACCTACGGGAAGTAGCGAATCACTTCTCACCGAGTGAAATGATGGCTATGATTGAGACGTTGAATCATTACCAAAGCGAAATGAAATACTCTGTACAGCCTCAGACCCTGCTAGAAATATCGATTATGAAAATTAGCGGTGGTCACAGAGGAGCAGATAGCAGTTCGACTGTCAGTATCGCGGCGGAAGACGGAGGGCGTTTGCCTCAAGGTGATCTTTTTGCCCAAATGACCCAGAAGCTTCAACAACTTGAAGAACAGATAGCTTCACTGGTAAAATCGGGAGTAACGGGTGCAGCGGCCGATTCCAATGCGAGGCAAGCAGCCTCTGCCAAAGTGCCGGTGGCCTCAGCCCCTTCGAAGAAGTCAGGCATTAAGCTGGATGGTTACTTGAAAGCCGCGGAGGGTCCAGAAACCAAAGCTGCTCTCATGAAGTGGAGTCAAGTGTTAGGTGATGTTAAAGAAAAGAAGATTACCGTACATGCTTGGTTCGTTAATGGTGATCTGGTGTCTATGCTTGATGATGTCGTACTCGTGGCTTTCAAGAATGAGATGCATCGCAATACAACGGAAAAGCCAGAAAACAAGGTCATTATCGAGCAAGTGCTTACTTCGGTGCTTGGCAAGCCTATTCGTTTACTTACGATTATGCGTAAAGAATGGGACGACGCTAAGAATGATGCGGCTAGCAGCGCTCCAGAAGTAATGGAGCTAGTCGCTGATGGCGAAGGTAACGGAACTGCTGTCAAAGAAGAATGGATTTCGGAAGCGATCCAATTATTTGGCGAAGAGCTAGTGACAATTAAAGAAGACTAAATATGAAGGAGCTACCTACCATGAATAACATGAACCAAATGATGAAACAAGTGAAGAAAATGCAAGAGCAAATGATGAAAGCCCAAGAAGAACTAGGTACGAAAATGATCGAAGGTACAGCAGGCGGCGGTGTTGTTACCGTTATTATTAACGGACACAAAAAAGTTCAAAGCATCACAATTAAGCCTGAAGCTGTTGATCCGGATGATGTTGAAATGCTGCAGGATCTCGTACTTACGGCAGTAAATGATGCAATGTCCAAAGCAGAAGAAATTGCTAACAAAGATATGGGCAAATTCACAGGTGGTATGAATATCCCTGGATTGTTCTAAGATAACCGAGTGTAACGATTCTGAATGATGAAGGAGTCCTCCTTTGTATTACCCCGAACCGATAGCCAAGTTAATCGATGCTTTCTCCCGTCTGCCTGGGGTAGGTCCCAAAACGGCAGGCCGCCTGGCTTTTCACGTCCTACGCATGAAAGAAGAAGAAGTGATTGACTTCGCGAAGGCGCTCGTCAATGTGAAACGGAACCTTCACTATTGCTCTGTTTGTTGTAACATTACTGACGTTGATCCCTGCCGCATTTGTCAAGATAAGAGTAGGGACAGTTCCATCATTTGTGTCGTACAAGAGCCTAAGGATTTGGTCGCTTTGGAACGCACCAAAGAATTCGAAGGGTATTATCACGTGCTGCATGGTGCGATTTCCCCGATGGAGGGAATTGGACCGGATCAAATTCATATCGCTGAATTACTCAAACGTTTGGGTGATGAGACGGTGCAGGAATTGATTCTGGCCACCAATCCCAATATCGAGGGAGAAGCTACTGCCATGTACTTGTCCAGGTTAATTAAACCTTTCGGTCTACGGGTTACGCGTATCGCGCATGGGCTGCCAGTAGGCGGAGATTTGGAATATGCGGACGAAGTGACTTTGACCAAAGCCATGGAAGGACGCAGGGAATTATAAATAAGCTGCATCATAATCAGAGAGCTGCAAAGCTCTCTTTTTTGCTGCCCAAAAAATTCTTGATGTTCTAAAATCTCCTTTTCTCCCATATGGATAAATCAATCCGGTTATATGAGGAATGGAGGTTTGCTTGTGAGACCAGCTTTATTAGGAAAGTACGGGATGAAGAACCCAAAGACGAAAAACGTTCAAGAAGAACTGAAAAAGGACAAGCAGATGCTGATCCAAGAGATCCGTACGGCTCATGAGACTTGGGTGGCAGCTCAAGCACACTTTGAGTTTGCTTTGGACAAGGATCAGATTGATTATGCCATCTATGCGATGGAAGCCGCAGAAAAAAGATTTGAGATGCTCATCAAACAAGCCAAAAAGCTAGGTGTAAGTCTAATTGACAGTGACCGGTTAATGGAGGTGAAGTAAGTGGATCTTAAATATGTCATATGGGGGGTACTCATATTCTCATCTCTCATGCTAGTATTCCTGATATTTCGTAGTCGCGGCGGAGGAAGGGTATTATCTGCACTGGGGTTGAATGTTGTTGTTGCAGCATTTCTCTTATATACATTGAACTTATTGAGTACTTATACTCAATTTGAACTCCCTATAAATACAGTCACTCTGGGGACGGTTACTGTTCTAGGGATTCCTGGGGTCTTACTTCTTGTAGGTTTAAAACTGACTTTGCTCTAGATGGAAGATCATTCAAGTAAATCAGGTGTTGACTCGGCTGCAGCATCTGTGGTATCTTATAAAAGTTGCCGCTGAGACATGCGGGGATAAAGAAGTAACTTGAGAAAAACAAGTTGCAAAAGAAATGTTAGTGTGTTATATTGGTCTTCCGGCTTTCGAAAGAAAGTAGGACGAACTATACAATTGATCTTTGAAAACTGAACAACGAGTGAGTAAGCACGAATGAGAAATCGTTCAAAAAAGAGATTGCAAAATCTCGCTAGCAACGCAAATGAGCAATTAAGCTTTCAAATAGTTTTACTATTATGGAGAGTTTGATCCTGGCTCAGGACGAACGCTGGCGGCGTGCCTAATACATGCAAGTCGAGCGGATTTATCCTTCGGGATAAGTTAGCGGCGGACGGGTGAGTAACACGTAGGTAACCTGCCTATAAGACTGGGATAACTATCGGAAACGATAGCTAAGACCGGATAACTGGTTTTCTCGCATGAGAGAATTATGAAACACGGAGCAATCTGTGGCTTATAGATGGGCCTGCGGCGCATTAGCTAGTTGGTAGGGTAACGGCCTACCAAGGCGACGATGCGTAGCCGACCTGAGAGGGTGAACGGCCACACTGGGACTGAGACACGGCCCAGACTCCTACGGGAGGCAGCAGTAGGGAATCTTCCGCAATGGACGCAAGTCTGACGGAGCAACGCCGCGTGAGTGATGAAGGTTTTCGGATCGTAAAGCTCTGTTGCCCTAGACGAACAGCAAGGAGAGTAACTGCTCTTTGTGTGACGGTATAGGAGAAGAAAGCCCCGGCTAACTACGTGCCAGCAGCCGCGGTAATACGTAGGGGGCAAGCGTTGTCCGGAATTATTGGGCGTAAAGCGCGCGCAGGCGGTCAATGAAGTTGGGTGTTTAAGCCCGGGGCTCAACCCCGGTTCGCATCCAAAACTGGTTGACTTGAGTGTAGGAGAGGAAAGTGGAATTCCACGTGTAGCGGTGAAATGCGTAGAGATGTGGAGGAACACCAGTGGCGAAGGCGACTTTCTGGCCTATAACTGACGCTGAGGCGCGAAAGCGTGGGGAGCAAACAGGATTAGATACCCTGGTAGTCCACGCCGTAAACGATGCATACTAGGTGTCGGGGATTCGATTCCTCGGTGCCGAAGTTAACACAGTAAGTATGCCGCCTGGGGAGTACGCTCGCAAGAGTGAAACTCAAAGGAATTGACGGGGACCCGCACAAGCAGTGGAGTATGTGGTTTAATTCGAAGCAACGCGAAGAACCTTACCAGGTCTTGACATCCCTCTGAATACGGTAGAGATATCGTAGGCCTTCGGGACAGAGGAGACAGGTGGTGCATGGTTGTCGTCAGCTCGTGTCGTGAGATGTTGGGTTAAGTCCCGCAACGAGCGCAACCCTTGATCTTAGTTGCCAGCACTTCGGGTGGGCACTCTAAGATGACTGCCGGTGACAAACCGGAGGAAGGTGGGGATGACGTCAAATCATCATGCCCCTTATGACCTGGGCTACACACGTACTACAATGGTCGGTACAACGGGAAGCGAAGCCGCGAGGTGGAGCCAATCCTTATAAGCCGATCTCAGTTCGGATTGCAGGCTGCAACTCGCCTGCATGAAGTCGGAATTGCTAGTAATCGCGGATCAGCATGCCGCGGTGAATACGTTCCCGGGTCTTGTACACACCGCCCGTCACACCACGAGAGTTTACAACACCCGAAGTCGGTGGGGTAACCCGCAAGGGAGCCAGCCGCCGAAGGTGGGGTAGATGATTGGGGTGAAGTCGTAACAAGGTAGCCGTATCGGAAGGTGCGGCTGGATCACCTCCTTTCTATGGAGACTCGGTCTTGATAAGACCAGTCAAGTGTACGTAAGTACACAAATCGCTTACTCACTCGTGTTCAGTTTTGAAAGAGCAAGCCTCTTTCTGCAGGATGGTTAACACCATGTTGCACTCGTTTGGTGATGATGGCGGAGGGGACCCACGCGTTCCCATCTCGAACACGACCGTTAAGCCCTCCAGCGTCGATGGTACTTGAACCGCAGGGTTCTGGGAGAGTAGAACGTTGCCAAGCGAGCCCACGTCAAGCTTTCGAAGAAAGCTTTCTTCGAAAGCTCGTAGGTGGGTTTTTATTTTGGAAAGTTTCCCGAAAATGTATCATTTATGGGCCCTTAGCTCAGCTGGTTAGAGCGCACCCCTGATAAGGGTGAGGTCGGTGGTTCGAGTCCACTAGGGCCCACCATATAAGTTTATCCCATTATGGGGCCATAGCTCAGCTGGGAGAGCGCCTGCCTTGCAAGCAGGAGGTCAGCGGTTCGATCCCGCTTGGCTCCACCAATACCACATTTTAAGACAGAAATTTCCAAGAAATTTCGACTTGAAATGAAGTAATAAGATGTGATAAGATAACTTTCGCCGCTGAAATAGGGCAAAGAAAAGCGAATCACAGAGATATAAGTTGTTCCTTGAAAACTAGATAACGAAACAGTTGCAATTTACCTTTGCGAAGCTTAGGTCAATTGTCAACAAAACGTAAAGTAAGAACTTAGGTTGTGTGATTCTTTTGGATCATGCAAAAATCTTTAAAGTTTTTTCTAGGTTAAGCTAGAAAGAGCACACGGAGGATGCCTAGGCACTAGGAGCCGAAGAAGGACGTGGCGAACGACGAAATGCCTCGGGGAGCCGTAAGCAGGCTTTGATCCGGGGATGTCCGAATGGGGGAACCCAGCTGTGGTAATGCGCAGTTACTCTATTGTGAATACATAGCAATAGTAGAGGCATACCCAGGGAACTGAAACATCTAAGTACCTGGAGGAAAAGAAAACAAAAGTGATTCCGTCAGTAGCGGCGAGCGAAAGCGGAATAGCCCAAACCAAGGAGCTTGCTCCTTGGGGTTGTAGGACCTCGTTGTGGGGTTAGTTCGGTAGGCGAAGCGATCTGGAAAGGTCCGGCATAGAAGGTAAAAGCCCTGTAGCCAAAATCGAACGAAACCCCTAGAGGTATCCTGAGTACGGCGGGTCACGTGAAACCCCGTCGGAATCCGGCAGGACCATCTGCCAAGGCTAAATACTCCCTAGTGACCGATAGTGAAGCAGTACCGTGAGGGAAAGGTGAAAAGCACCGCGGAAGCGGAGTGAAAAAGAACCTGAAACCGTGTGCTTACAAAAAGTCAGAGCCCTCTATATGGGTGATGGCGTGCCTTTTGTAGAATGA
The DNA here is from genome assembly GCF_030817295.1 of Paenibacillus sp. V4I9. NCBI lineage: Bacteria > Bacillati > Bacillota > Bacilli > Caryophanales > Paenibacillaceae > Paenibacillus > Paenibacillus sp. V4I9. The sequence goes on along the minus strand of NZ_JAUSZE010000001.1, from coordinate 7,054,302 downwards.
ACCGGCGAGTTACGTTCCCGTGCGAGGTTAAGCTGAAAAGGCGGAGCCGCAGCGAAAGCGAGTCTGAATAGGGCGCTTTAGTACGTGGACGTAGACCCGAAACCGTGTGATCTACCCCTGTCCAGGGTGAAGGTGAGGTAACACTCACTGGAGGCCCGAACCCACGCATGTTGAAAAATGCGGGGATGAGGTGGGGGTAGCGGAGAAATTCCAATCGAACTCGGAGATAGCTGGTTCTCCCCGAAATAGCTTTAGGGCTAGCCTCGGATGTTGAGTTGTGGAGGTAAAGCACTGATTGGGTGCGGGGCCCGCCAAGGGTTACCAAGTCCAGTCAAACTCTGAATGCCACAAACTTAAATCCGGGAGTCAGACAGTGAGTGCTAAGATCCATTGTCAAAAGGGAAACAGCCCAGACCATCAGCTAAGGTCCCCAAGTGTGTGTTAAGTGGGAAAGGATGTGGAGTTGCACAGACAACCAGGATGTTGGCTTAGAAGCAGCCACCATTGAAAGAGTGCGTAATAGCTCACTGGTCGAGTGACTCTGCGCCGAAAATGTAACGGGGCTAAACACGCCACCGAAGCTATGGCTTGCACGTATGTGCATGGGTAGGGGAGCGTTGTATGTACGTAGAATTCTGACCGTAAGGACAGGTGGAGCGCATACAAGTGAGAATGCCGGTATAAGTAACGAAAAGATCAGTGAGAATCTGATCCGCCGAAAACCTAAGGGTTCCTGAGGAAGGCTCGTCCGCTCAGGGTAAGTCGGGACCTAAGGCGAGGCCGAAAGGCGTAGTCGATGGACAACAGGTGGAAATTCCTGTACCACCGTAGCCGTTATGAGCAATGGAGTGACGCAGAAGGATAGTGACGCGAGCTGATGGATGCTCGTCCAAGCAGTGAGGCTGATGTGTAGGCAAATCCGCACATCGTTAAGGCTGGGCTGTGATGGGGAGGGAAACTTTAAGTACCGAAGGTCATGAGTTCACACTGCCAAGAAAAGCTTCTAGCCAGGCGAAGGTGCCCGTACCGCAAACCGACACAGGTGGGTGAGAAGAGAATTCTAAGGCGCGCGGAAGAACTCTCGTTAAGGAACTCGGCAAAATGACCCCGTAACTTCGGGAGAAGGGGTGCCTCGGTAGGGTGAATAGCCCGAGGGGGCCGCAGTGAAAAGGCCCAAGCGACTGTTTAGCAAAAACACAGGTCTGTGCGAAGCCGCAAGGCGAAGTATACGGGCTGACGCCTGCCCGGTGCTGGAAGGTTAAGAGGAGTGGTTAGGGGCAACCCGAAGCTATGAATTGAAGCCCCAGTAAACGGCGGCCGTAACTATAACGGTCCTAAGGTAGCGAAATTCCTTGTCAGGTAAATTCTGACCCGCACGAATGGCGTAACGACTTGGGCGCTGTCTCAACGAGAGATCCGGTGAAATTTTAATACCTGTGAAGATGCAGGTTACCCGCGACAAGACGGAAAGACCCCATGGAGCTTTACTGCAGCTTGATATTGGACTTTGGTACGATCTGTACAGGATAGGTGGGAGCCTTTGAAGCCTGAGCGCCAGCTTGGGTGGAGGCATCGTTGGGATACCACCCTGATCGTATCGGAGTTCTAACCTGGTACCGTGATCCGGTATGGGGACAGTGTCAGGTGGGCAGTTTGACTGGGGCGGTCGCCTCCTAAAATGTAACGGAGGCGTTTAAAGGTTCCCTCAGAATGGTTGGAAATCATTCGCAGAGTGCAAAGGCATAAGGGAGCTTGACTGCGAGACCTACAAGTCGAGCAGGGACGAAAGTCGGACTTAGTGATCCGGTGGTACCGAATGGAAGGGCCATCGCTCAACGGATAAAAGCTACCCTGGGGATAACAGGCTTATCTCCCCCAAGAGTCCACATCGACGGGGAGGTTTGGCACCTCGATGTCGGCTCATCGCATCCTGGGGCTGAAGTAGGTCCCAAGGGTTGGGCTGTTCGCCCATTAAAGCGGTACGCGAGCTGGGTTCAGAACGTCGTGAGACAGTTCGGTCCCTATCTGTCGCGGGCGTAGGAAATTTGAGAGGAGCTGTCCTTAGTACGAGAGGACCGGGATGGACGTACCGCTGGTGTACCAGTTGTCTCGCCAGAGGCATCGCTGGGTAGCTATGTACGGAGGGGATAAGCGCTGAAAGCATCTAAGCGCGAAGCCCCCCTCAAGATGAGATTTCCCAGTATGTAAGACCCCTTGTAGACGACGAGGTTGATAGGTTCGAGGTGGAAGTGCAGCAATGTATGCAGCTGACGAATACTAATCGGTCGAGGGCTTAACCAAAATGTACCCAAGAAAGTGAAGATAAGCTTTGTAGCTGATTCCCACTACTTTCTCGGGGTCCAGAAAACCTAAGAGCTCTACCTTTACGCAAGTTTCGTATCTAGTTTTCAAGGCGCAAACCACGCTTTGACTGTTTGGTGATGATGGCGGAGGGGACCCACGCGTTCCCATCTCGAACACGACCGTTAAGCCCTCCAGCGTCGATGGTACTTGAACCGCAGGGTTCTGGGAGAGTAGAACGTTGCCAAGCACAAGCTAAAGCCTTTTTGAGAGAAATCTCAAGAAGGCTTTTTTGTTTTTATTTCGAATAAAACTGTAGGTAAGGTCAACAATAGTAAGGTTCACTTTTGGATATCGGATCATTAAGGATTGCATTTTAAGAGCAGTACTTGTCAAAAAGAAAGGAAATGATTATAATCTAGTTAAGGTCAAAGAAAGTCAAAGTCAATTTACTTCTGGCAATCTGGGAGGACGAATTGATGCGCAACGTATCAGAGATTATTGAACAGTATTTAAAACATGTTCTGCAGCAAAGTTCCGAAGGAGCCATCGAGATTCAACGCAATGATCTGGCTGATCAGTTCCAATGTGTGCCTTCCCAAATCAATTACGTGATAAGTACAAGGTTTACCTTGGAAAAAGGGTACATTGTGGAAAGCAAGCGCGGCGGTGGTGGATACATTCGTATCCAAAAAATCGAGCTCAAGAGTCACGGGTCCATTTTAGACCACATTTTTCGCACGATTCATACACACATTGATCAAGTTACTTCAGAAGGACTCGTATACCAACTGCAGGAAGGCCACTATATTTCAACACGAGAAGCTAACCTGATTCGGGCCGCAATTTCGAGAGATGTGTTGACCTTCAAGCTCCCGCTGCGCGATGAAATTCGGGCCAAGATTCTTAAAGCAATGCTGATATCCTTGCTTAGCAGATGAGGAGGCATATGAAATGATTTGTCAGGAATGCGGGAAACGACCGGCGACTCTTCATTTTACAAAGATTGTGAATGGAGACAAGAACGAGTTCCACATTTGTGAGAATTGCGCTCGTGAGAAGGGTGAAATGATTCCCGGAACATCCAACGGATTTTCGATTCACAATCTGTTATCAGGATTACTTGATTTCGAACCGTCATCTCTATCCGCTGCAAAGTCTCAGGCAATCCGTTGTGAGAGCTGTGGACTTACGTATTCTCAGTTTAGTAAATTAGGACGTTTTGGTTGCGGATCATGCTATCAAAGCTTTTCAGAAAAGTTAGATCCTCTCTTTAAAAGAGTGCATGGAAATATCGTTCATGTTGGGAAAGTGCCCAAGCGAAGTGGTGGCATCATCCAATGTAAGCGGGAAATTGATACGCTCAAGAAGGATATGATGACCTGTATCGAACAAGAAGAGTTCGAACAGGCTGCAAAGATTCGTGATCAAATTCGTGAAATTGAGAAGAAAATTGCGGGTATGTGAGTTTGTAAGGAGGTGTGAATCCAGTGACATCACAGCGGTTTACAGCAGATGCATTAAGTGAATGGATGAAAGGCGAAGGGCCTGAATCGGATATCGTCATCAGTAGTCGGATCCGCATTGCTCGCAACCTTAGGGACTACCCTTATCCAATGCTAGCGACGAATCAACAATCACAAGAAGTACTGGATCAATTGTCCGGTGTGCTTGAAAATGATGAGTTAGAGACGATAAGCAATTTTTCGCTTATTCCGCTATCGGATCTGAATGAGCTTGAGCGAATGGTTTTGGTAGAAAAGCATTTAATTAGTCCTAATTTAGCTAACGAGTCCAGGAATGGCGCCGTTATTTTAAGCGAAAATGAATCCATTAGTATTATGATCAACGAAGAGGATCATCTTCGCATACAATGTTTATGTCCCGGTTTTCAGATTAAAGAAGTATGGGATTTGGCGAACCAAATCGATGATATCTTTGAAACACAGCTGGATTACGGATATGACGAAAAGAGGGGCTACTTAACAAGCTGCCCTACGAATGTCGGTACCGGAATCCGTGCTTCGGTGATGATGCATTTACCGGCGCTAGTGCTAAGCCAACAAATTAATCGGATTTTATCTGCTGTTACGCAAGTTGGGTTGACAGTTAGAGGATTATATGGGGAAGGCAGCGAAGCTTTGGGAAACCTGTTTCAAATATCGAATCAAATTACGCTTGGCCAATCCGAAGACGAGATTATTGATAATTTACACAGTGTAGCAAGGCAAATTATAGAGCATGAACGTGCTGCGAGACATAAGCTGATTCAAGAGTCCCGAATGCGGATAATAGATCGTGTGAACCGTTCATTAGGTATTCTGTCTTATGCGGGAATCATGGATTCGAAAGAAGCCGCGCAGCGTTTATCAGATGTGAGACTTGGCATTGACCTTGGAATTATCAACAACGTTTCATCCAATGTTCTGAATGAGCTGTTGGTGATGACGCAGCCCGGTTTTCTTCAGCAATATGCCGGTGAGAAATTAAGTGCCGAAGAGCGAGATATACGCAGGGCTGAGTTGATTCGCGAAAGATTTGGTAGGGTTTAAGAAAGATAAGATTCATCCTTTAGGATTTCCATAGATATACTAATTTTGGAGGTGTTCTCTATGATGTTTGGAAGATTTACGGAACGTGCGCAAAAGGTGCTCTCTCTTGCTCAAGAGGAAGCTGTTCGTTTAGGGCATAACAATATTGGTACGGAGCACATTTTACTTGGTCTTATTCGTGAAGGGGAAGGCATTGCCGCTAAAGCGCTCGTTGCATTGGGCTTAGGTCTTGAGAAAATTCAAGACGAAGTTGAGTCGCTGATTGGCAGAGGACAAGAACAGCCTACCAACATTGCGTATACACCGAGAGCGAAGAAGGTCATTGAACTTTCGATGGATGAAGCGAGAAAATTAGGTCACACATATGTGGGGACTGAACATATTTTACTCGGGCTTATTCGCGAAGGAGAAGGTGTTGCTGCAAGAGTCCTTAATAACTTAGGTGTCTCTTTGAATAAAGCACGTCAACAAGTCCTTCAATTGCTTGGAAGCAGCGAGACTGTGTCACCAAGTCATGGTAGTAATCCAAATGTAAACACGCCTACATTGGATGGTTTAGCGAGAGATTTGACGGCGTATGCCAAAGAGGGTCATTTGGATCCTGTGATTGGGCGCAGCAAAGAAATTGAGCGTGTCATTCAAGTGTTAAGCCGCAGAACGAAGAACAATCCGGTACTGATCGGCGAACCTGGCGTTGGTAAAACAGCGATTGCTGAAGGCCTTGCACAGAAAATTATTAACAATGAAATTCCGGAAACGTTGAAGGATAAAAGAGTTATGACGCTAGATATGGGCTCTGTTGTAGCAGGGACCAAGTATCGCGGTGAGTTCGAAGACCGTCTCAAAAAGATCATGGACGAAATTCGTCAAGCGGGCAATATCGTACTATTCATTGATGAGCTTCACACCTTGATTGGCGCTGGCGGAGCGGAAGGTGCAATTGATGCCTCCAACATCCTGAAACCGGCACTTGCTAGAGGCGAGCTGCAGTGTATTGGTGCTACAACGTTGGATGAATATCGTAAGTATATTGAAAAAGATGCCGCTTTAGAGCGTCGTTTCCAACCTATAACAGTAGATCAACCATCTCCTGAGGAAGCTATTCAAATCCTTTACGGATTGCGTGATCGCTATGAAGCTCATCATCGTGTAAAAATTACGGATGCTGCGATTCAAGAAGCTGTAAAGCTTTCCGATCGTTACATTACGGACCGTTTCTTACCGGATAAAGCGATCGATTTGATCGATGAGGCCAGCTCCAAAGTAAGGCTCCGTTCTTACACAACACCGCCTTCATTGAAACAACTTGAGAGCAAGCTGGATAACATCCGTAAGGAGAAAGATTCAGCGGTTCAAAGTCAAGAATTCGAGAAAGCGGCTGGACTTCGTGATACGGAGCAAAAGCTTCGCGAAGAGCTGGATACAACGAAGAATGAATGGAAAGAAAAGCAAGGTCGCTTGGACACAGAAGTAACGCCAGATGATATCGCGCAAATTGTGGCGAGCTGGACAGGAATTCCGGTAAGTAAACTTGCTGAAGAAGAAACAGAGCGTCTGCTCAAAATGGAGGATATTCTTCATGAGCGTGTCATTGGCCAAGAAGAAGCTGTTAAAGCGGTAAGTCGTGCTATTCGCCGCGCTAGAGCAGGTCTGAAAGATCCGAAGCGTCCAATGGGCTCCTTCATATTCCTTGGACCAACGGGTGTTGGTAAAACCGAATTAGCACGCGCATTAGCAGAATCTCTATTCGGTGATGATAACGCGGTAGTCCGTATTGATATGTCGGAATACATGGAGAAGCACTCGACTTCAAGATTAGTAGGAGCGCCTCCGGGTTACGTTGGATACGAAGAGGGCGGTCAACTCACTGAGAAAGTACGCCGTAAGCCATATTCAGTCGTACTGCTCGATGAGATCGAGAAAGCACATCCAGAAGTGTTCAACATTCTACTGCAAGTGCTGGAAGATGGTCGCTTAACAGATTCCAAAGGACGTACGGTTGATTTCCGCAACACATTGATTATTATGACATCCAATGTTGGTGCGGATATGATTAAGAAAAATTCCTCGCTTGGCTTTACGGCTGCTGTCGATGCAGGTAGAGATTATACCAATATGAAGGATAAAGTAATGGGCGAGCTCAAGAAAAGCTTCCGTCCTGAGTTTCTTAACCGTATCGATGAAATTATCGTGTTCCACTCCTTGGATGAAGCACATATTGCGCAAATTGTCAGCCTAATGGCAGATGATCTACGCAAACGTCTGAAAGAGCAAGAGGTTGATTTCTTGCTAACAGACAAAGCGAAGGCGTTTCTTGCCAAAGAAGGATTTGATCCGACTTACGGAGCGAGACCGCTGCGTAGAGCGATTCAAAAGCATATTGAGGATCGCTTATCGGAGGAACTGCTCAGAGGCAATATTGCCAAAGGCGACTCCTTGACCATTGATGAGAAAGATGGCGAACTTGTTGTCCTGAAGGGCGAAGGCGTAGCCGTAAAATAATAAAGCAAAGAAGCATTTTGCTTCATCCTACCTAGGGTGCAGCAAAATGCTTTTTATTTATCACAGCGCCCATCAAATGAGCTATTCGACATTATTACATAAATATTTTGAATCTGATAGAGACTAAATGGAAAATATCTTTTACAGAACTTGCTCGTTTTTCCAAAGAAGAGCTGTCTATCGACGGCATTGAATATCATAATTTTGGAAGAGATAAAGAAGTAAAGATTAAAGTAAATAAGTATTATAAGAAGCTGATCAAGAAAGACATAGAATATGTAGCAGATAATAGCTCATTTGCTACTTTGAACGTAATAAAGTTTGTTGAAATAAATAATGTATCTCAAACGGTATTAACCATGTTGATAAATATGTAAGAAATGCATAAAAAAATGTATGATAGAAATAAACAATTATTTAAGGAAAATAAAGCATTCAAATTGATTCTTGAAATAAAGCAAGAAGAGCAAAGCAAATTGACGATTCCAGTGGAAAAAAATTAAGTTATTGGAGTAGTTTGTAAAACTATTTAATTAATTGGGGAAGTGAATCTTAACTATGAAAAAGAAAACCATATATAAATGTACCAGTTGTGGTCAAGAGCATCCAAAATGGCAAGGTTCGTGCAGTAGTTGTCGTGAGTGGAATACCCTTGAAGAAGATGATGTTATAAACGCTCCTAGTGGTGGTCAGAAGGGCATAAATAAAAAGAAGAATGTTATCATAAACCGTCTTACAGATACCGTATCCCAAAACAGTGATAGGATTGTTACCAAGTACAATGAATTTAATCGTGTAATGGGTGGAGGAATCGTTAAAGATTCTGTTACGATTATTACGGCTGTTCCAGGTGCTGGAAAATCCACACTCTTATTGCAAATATCAGATGATGTGGCAAAGCAAGGATTGAAAGTGCTGTATGCTTCAGGTGAAGAAAGTGATAGTCAGATAAAGAGAAGAGCAGAGCGAGTCTTGCAAGATATTCATAAAAACGTTTGGGTTTATTCTGATAATAGTTTGAATAATGTCTTAGGTTGTATTGACCAAGTAGACCCTGACCTCATTATTATTGATAGTATTCAAACTTTTGTATTAGAAGAATATCCGCAAAGACCTGGTTCACCCACGCAGACGATGGAATGCGCGAATACTCTCTTAAAGGTCGCAAAAGATGCACAAAGACCAAGAGCCATTATAATGGTTGGGCAGATGACCAAAGATAACGAATTAGCTGGATTAAGAGCATTAGAACACTTGGTAGATGCTGTTCTTGTTCTCGAGGGGGAGGAAGGCGAGGAGCTAAAACAGCTATTTTCGACTAAAAATCGCTACGCCAGCACAGGAGAGCTTGGATTTTTCACAATGGGTGAGCAAGGATTGACACCTATTGATAATCCCTCAGAGTTCTTTATGACACAAAGAGACGAGAATGATGTAGTTAGTGGAAGTGCATTAACAGTCGTTAAAGAAGGCACAAGACCCATCATTTTGGAAATAGAAAGTTTGGTATCAACCACGTTCATGCCATACCCAAGCCGGATTGCTGAATGTTTAAAAAAGGACCATGTGAATACACTTATCAGCATCATGGAGCAAAGAGCCAATATCCCTCTTCATGATAAGAACGTGGTTGTTAAAACGACAGGCGGTATTCGTTTAAAAGAACAATCATCAAATTTAGCCGCGATAATGAGCATTGTATCTTCCTGCAAGAATCAAGGTATCCCAAATGATACTGTATTTATCGCAGATATTGGATTAACGGGTGAATTAAAAAAAGTACCTACGTTAGAACTAAGAATTAGAGAACTTGAAAGAATGGGTTTCAAACGTGTCTATGTTGCGCTCAATGGATTGAAAAGCACAACTACGTTTTCTACAATAAAGGTAATCCCATGTAAAACATTGAGCCAAGTCATCCACTCTGTATTTGGCACTGCTTCTAAAGGCAAAGAGGAGAAAGCACCTTGGGATGAGGAAGATAATTAGACAACAGCCAATTTGAACCATTAGATTGAATGATAAAATTTCAAACTTAGTTATAAACTAAACTGGTTATTGTAAGAAAATTAGAACTGTTCTTTCATTATTTACAACTTCTTTTAAAGGAATGAATTTTCCGTTATACTTAGTTGTAAGGATTTAGCAACTGGACTCCATCCAGTAGTACAGTTCGGATTAAGGGTGTTAGGTTGGATCAAAGCAGCATGAATTTCGAATGTGAAATGTATTATATATGTAGAGGGATTGCTTTAAGAAGAAGAAGATTATAGACGGGACTCATTGGATATGCTTCAAATGGTTTATTCAAATGTTATGAGCATTGGTTGGGATGCTGTCTAATCCAATCGTCTATTATATCGTGTAAAAGAATTTTATTGAGAATTGGGCGTGCAGTCAAGAATCGATTTGGTTCGACGAATGAAATCGGCATTTTTGAACTCCATGATTATAGCCGTTTTGGAGAAGCGCATGGGTATGTTCTTACAAAATCAAGATGCTTACCTGAATGTGGCCGGTGGAGTAAAGCTTGATGAACCGGCAGTCGATCTAGCGATTGCCATTAGTATTGCATCCAGTTTTAAGGATCAGCCGACCAGGCCCTATGATGTGGTGTTCGGTGAGATTGGGTTGACAGGAGAAGTCCGCGGTGTATCCCGGATTGATCAACGTGTGAAGGAAGCGGAAAAGCTTGGATTCCTTAGAGTAATTATGCCGGAGAAAAGTTTGAAGGGATGGACTCATCCGTCCGGTATGGAGATTATCGGAGTGAACACGGTAGCAGAGGCATTGAAAGCGGCACTGGGTTAACTCGTGATCATTCAACCTGCAAGCCTTCAGGAGGAAAATGATGAGCAAAGAAGAGATAAAGCGAGACGTCATGAGCCAACTGCTGCAAATGGTAGCACCTGGTACACCGTTCCGTGATGGGTTAGAGAATGTCCTACGTGCCAAAACGGGTGGACTTATTGTAGTTGGTTATAGTACAGAAGTAACGGAAATCGTGGATGGCGGTTTCTCTATAGATTGTGATTTTTCCCCCAATTATTTATATGAGCTTGCCAAAATGGATGGCGCGATTATCCTCAGTGAGGACATCAAACGCATCCTATATGCGAACACACAATTAATCCCAGATTCCTCTATCTCATCATCGGAGACGGGAATTAGGCATAGGACAGCCGAACGTGTTGCGAAGCAAACAAACAAATTGGTTGTTTCGATTTCACAGCGGCGCAATGTCATAACTCTTTATCAAGGTAATTTGCGTTATGCGCTGAAAGATATTGGTGTTATCCTGACTAAAGCGAATCAAGCGATCCAGACATTGGAGCGTTACAAAGTCGTACTGGATCAGTCTTTGACCAATCTAAGCGCATCCGAGTTTGAGGAATTGGTTACCCTGCACGATGTTACCAATGTCATTGCTCGGTTTGAAATGGTGCTGCGCATTAAGGCCGAGATTAATCGATACATCAATGAGCTAGGTAATGAAGGCCGCCTCATAAGCATGCAGCTTGAAGAACTTGTTGGGAATGCGGAACTTGAAGCGCGTTTGATCGTAAAAGATTATGTACGTGATTTATCGGAAGACCGCGTCAAAGAAATGCAAGCAGGCTTAAAGCGTTTATCCTCGGATGAACTGCTTGAGCCGCACCAAATCATCCGATTGCTTGGATATCCGCATACGAATTCTATTGCCGAAGAACCGGTTTCTCCTCGAGGGTTCCGAATTTTAGGGAAAATTCCGCGGCTACCGTCTATCATTATTGCCAATCTGGTCGAAAAGTTTGGTTATCTGCCTCACATGATGATGGCGACAATTGAAGAATTGGATGAAGTTGACGGAATCGGAGAGGTGAGAGCACGCGCCATTAAGGAAGGTCTCAAAAGAATTCAGGAACAAGTGTTCATTGACAGACATATTTAAACTAGATACAATCATAAAGTATCATTGTTGAGGTTTTGTTAAGTCAAGGCAGTTTAATGCAGTCGAGGTTTTATTAAGTCGAGATTAGGGTATAGTAAATCCAGAGGTGGACAAAAACATATGTTAACGAAATCAATTCCCAGTCTTTTTACAGTAGGGAACTTATTCCTAGGTGTACTGTCAATTATTCTCGCTTTCAGTGGTGAACACGGAATTGCAGCAGTACTCGTCATTGTCGCTATGTTGCTTGATGGACTTGACGGACGTGTTGCCAGAGCTTTGAACGCGCAGAGTGAGTTCGGTAAAGAGTTAGATTCGCTTTCCGATGTCATTTCATTCGGTGTAGCACCAGCCTTTATCATGTATGTGGTTGCATTTAATGATCCGAGTGTGATTAGTCCGGCATTTGCTTGGATTGTTACAGCGATCTTCCCGATTTGTGGAGCTCTTCGTTTAGCTCGTTTCAATGTCGTTGCAGGTACGCCTGGTTATTTCATCGGTTTGCCGATTCCAGCAGCAGGCGGTGTACTTTGTACACTAGCGTTATTCGTGAACGAAATTAACGTGTATGTCTTGTTGGTGAGTACAATTCTATTGTCTTACTTGATGGTAAGTACAGTAAAGTACCCGAACTTCAAGAAAGCCGGTATTCCGAAAGCAGCGATCTGGATTACGCCAATTATCGTTGCTGTGGCAATTTTGATTGCTATCAAATGGCCGGAATCGATTTCTAAAATGATTTTCGTACCTCTGTTAGCGTACGCGCTATATGGCCTAAAAAAAAACGTTGATGGATTCTTCATCCGTCTCCGGAGAAAGAACAAAAGACGTGGCATGGACGACACGAATTCAGTGAAATCGGACGTTTAACACATGTTTCGAAAATAAAAAGCATTTATTTTCTTCTGATGATTCAGAGAGAAAATAAATGCTTTTTTTTCGTCTTCATGACATGTTGAATAGTCCCAGTGTTGTGCATTTCTTCGATTCGTTCTCAACGACTTGCTCCAAATTAACGTCTAGGATGTTACTAAGTGCGGACATATAGAAGAGATTTCTACCTAGTTCAGTACTTACGACCTCAATGCATTGTTCACATAAGTGACCAGATACATGAGTGCCAAGTACATCCTTGGCCTCATCCAAAGTCATCTCAGGATGATACTCTTGCTTGGCTGCATGAACCTGAATACATCCACATTCCGTAATAGATTTGACCACGGAACGATTAGTAGCTGCGCCAGACTGTTGAAACTTGGATAAGACGTCAAGCAGACTTCGGTGACGGAGTAACAATTCGGATACTTGATCCTGAAACTGCTTTAAAGTCAAGGAGCTCATTCCATCCACCTCGGGTGTGTTGGTAACTTCCAATTTCATTATAAAGGAAGCCCTCTAATATTTCAATTTTCCATGTAAAGAAGTGATTAACGTTGGAGAAATTGGAACATAATTGTAATAAGGCTTAAAACAAGTTTGATTTAGGGGGTGAATCTGTGATGAGGAAATTGGGTACAAATCATTTTGGCCATCATGGGTGGTAGTTTAGGTTATAGTTGGAGTGATTCGATCCTTCGAAAGACAGCGTTAATGGGTGATGCGGGACAAGTTATCTGGATTAATAGTTTATGCGCAGTAGGTATGTTCTTCCTTTCGTCATGGGTTGCTAGTCAGGGAATGAAGCTGCTTATGAGAGGCGAAAGGAATGTAGCGGATATCCCGGTATCCGATTTGCTCTCGGGTACATTAGGGTTAGTCATTGGACTGCTTATCTCGGTATTGGTGTTCCCTGTATTAGAGCAGGCGAAGTGGGCTAGTCCCTTTTTACCGTTCATTGTCTCTGCTGTACTAGCTGTAATGGGGTTCCGTATCGGTTACAGCAAGCGGGAAGAACTGGTTCAGATCATTGCAAAGAGCCGATCCACAGGCCCGGAGAAGCAGACGCACCGTCCTTATGAGGAGCATAAGATTCTCGACACTAGTGTCATTATTGATGGCAGGATCGCTGATATTTGCAAAACAGGCTTTATTGAGGGAACCCTCGTTATTCCGGAATTTGTCTTGGAAGAGCTGCAGCACATTGCCGATTCATCGGATTTACTCAAGCGGAATCGCGGTCGACGCGGTCTGGACATTTTGAACAAAATCCAAAAGGAACTTGAAGTGAAGGTGCTCATTTACGAAGGAGATTTCGAAGAAATATCTGAAGTAGATAGCAAGCTAGTCCGGCTCGCAAAAGTACTGCAGGGCAAAGTGATTACGAATGATTTCAATCTAAACAAAGTATGTGAACTGCAAGGTGTTTCGGTGCTCAATATCAACGACCTCGCGAATGCAGTGAAGCCTGTTGTCCTGCCTGGTGAAGAAATCATAGTTCAAGTCATTAAGGATGGCAAGGAGCATGGACAAGGTGTAGCTTATCTGGACGATGGTACGATGATCGTGGTGGAAGGCGGGCGCGAATTCATCGGGATGACATTAGAAGTGATGGTCACAAGTGTTCTGCAGACATCGGCGGGACGTATGATTTTCGCGAAACCGAAACTATTGGAAAAAGCACAGTAAAACCAGTATGATAAGGAGATGTAACATAGCTCTTACTAGTTGATGGGAAAGTATAGGTTTTATACTGTTGCTTTGCATCTACTTTGACAAACCGCTCGTCCAAAAAGGACGACGGAGTCGTTTATCCTTGGGCCTATGCTTACGAAGAAAGCTTTCTTTCAGAAAGCACTTAGTTGGAGGTCATATGGGGAAGCTAGGAGTTATCATCGTGGCAGCGGGCAAGGGCTCGCGAATGGGAACGGCTGAAAGTAAACAATACTTACAACTGGGACACAAGCCAATTCTGGTACATACCTTGCAATTATTTCAAAACATACATGAAGTGGATGAAATCATTCTCGTTGTTGGGGGAACTGATGTAGATCGCTGTAGAGGCTACATACAGGACTACGCTCTTTCTAAGGTCACTCATGTGCTAGCAGGAGGCGCCGAACGTCAAGATTCCGTTAGACGGGGTCTGGACTCCTTACAGAGGGATACAACGTGGGTACTGGTTCATGACGGTGTTAGGCCTTTTGTGAAAAAAGAACATGTGTTCGATTGCCTGTTGAAAGCGCAAGAACAGGATGCAGCAGTGCTGGCCGTTCCTGTTAAGGATACGATCAAAATCGTAGATACCGAGAAACGAATTCAATCTACACCCGATAGACGAAGCTTGTGGGCGATCCAAACGCCGCAAGCTTTTCGGTTTTCTCTTCTACAGGAAGCGCATGAACGGGCTCTTCAGGATAATTTCATGGGGACGGACGATGCGATGTTAGTGGAACGAATAGGAACGACGGTACATGTGGTCGAAGGGGACTATTATAATATTAAGATTACGACACCGGAAGATTTGCCATGGGCAGAATGGATACTACACAACGTAAGGGGAGAGGGACAGCTATGATTCGCGTAGGACAAGGATTTGATGTTCATCAGTTGGTGGAAGGCCGCAAGTGCATTATTGGAGGCGTGACAATTCCTTATGAAAAAGGGCTGCTCGGTCACTCTGATGCCGATGTGCTGCTGCACGCCATTAGCGATGCAATTTTAGGCGCACTGGGCTTAGGCGATATCGGAAAGCATTTCCCGGATACGGCTGCAGAGTTCAAGGATGCGGATAGTCTAGAACTGCTGAAGCAAGTTTGGCAGCTGGCTAAGGACAAAGGTTATCTACTTGGGAATACGGATTCTACGATCATAGCACAGAAGCCCAAAATGGCGCCGTACATCCCGCAGATGGTAGAAATTATTGCAGCTGCGCTTGATGCTAAGCCAGATCAAGTCAACGTGAAGGCTACGACGACGGAACAGCTTGGTTTCACGGGTCGAGGCGAAGGAATTGCTGCGCAATCGGTTGTTTGTTTAATTCGAGATGTGCTAGAATAGCAGATAATATTGGGGAGAAGAGGGTACACACATGAATCAGCCTTTACGTGTGCGTTATGCACCTAGTCCGACTGGACATTTACATATTGGCGGTGCCCGTACAGCACTGTTTGATTATTTATTGGCGCGTCGCCATGGCGGTGCGTTCGTTGTTCGTTTTGAAGATACGGATCAAACGCGTCACAAAGAGTCCGGAATTGAAGATCAATTGAACGGTCTTAGATGGCTTGGTTTGGAGTGGGACGAGAGCGTGGATATCGGAGGTCCATACGGTCCTTATCGCCAGATGGAGCGACTGGATATTTATCAGACGTATCTCGATCAATTGGTTCAGAGCGGCCATGCGTACCATTGCTATTGCTCTGAAGCAGATTTGGAGCAAGAGCGGGCAGAGCAAGAAGCACGCGGAGAAATGGGCGGTTATTCAGGTAAATGCCGTAACTTAACACCTGAGCAGATTGCTGCTTATCAAGCTGAAGGACGTAAGGCTTCCATTCGTTTCCGTGTTCCAGAAGACCGGATTATCGGCTTCGAGGACAAGGTGCGCGAGCATGTTGAATTTGAATCCAATGGCATTGGCGATTTCATCATTGCACGTACCGATGGCATTCCAACTTATAATTTTGCTGTCATTGTGGACGATCATTTGATGAAAATCAATCTGGTTATTCGCGGTGAGGAGCATCTGTCCAATACACCAAGACAAATCCTCATGTACGAAGCACTGGGACTTCCTGTGCCTGAATTTGCTCATTTGGCGCTTATCTTGAATCCTGATCGTAAAAAAATGAGTAAACGGGATGAATCCATCATTCAGTTTATCGAGCAGTACAAAGAGCTAGGCTATCTGCCTGAAGCTGTTGTTAACTTCATTGCCCTGCTCGGTTGGTCTCCTGGCGGCGAAGAAGAAATGTTCACGAAGGAAGAACTTATTGCCCAGTTTGACCTGGATCGCGTATCCAAAAGTCCGGCTGTGTTTGATATGGATAAATTGAATTGGATGAACAATGCTTATTTGAAAAAGGCCCCTCTTTCCCGAGTGGTTGAGCTTAGTGTGCCGCATCTGCAAAAAGCTGGATACATCCAAGGTGATTTGGATGCTGCAGCTCAAGAGTGGGTAACGGCTCTGGTAGGCCTCAATCAAGAGAGAATGCGTTTCGCAGCAGAGATTGTCGAACTATCGAGCATTTTCTTCAAAGAAGAGCTGATTATCGATGAGGAAGCTTCGGCTGTGTTGAAAGAGGAGCATGTGCCTGTTGTGCTAGCTAGCTTCCTTACGCAAGTCGAGCAAGCGGAATCTTTCACTGTAGAAGCCATCCCTGCTTTGCTGAAACAAGTGCAGAAGGATACGGGCTTCAAAGGGAAACAACTGTTCATGTCGATTCGTTCTGCGTTAACGGGACAAGTACACGGACCGGACTTAAATGTGTCCCTATACTTACTTGGTAAAGAAAAAGTCGCCTCACGTCTAAGGAACTTATTGTAAAGCGGGTTTCTTTTCGCTATACTTAGTTCAATATCGAATGCAATGATCAGGAGAGTACGTTTAACTAGGGATTTATCAGAGAGGATAATCGAAGCCGCAAGGCTTTGGCTGTGAGTTATCCAATTCCTGTAATCGGAAATGCACCTGGGAGCTGCCGCGCCGAATACTCGTAAGAGTAGGGTAGGCGCAGCCGGAATACCCACGTTACGGGAACCTAAGTTGGGAGACTTCCGAGTCACCAAGCAGAGTGGAACCGCGATAACTACGCCTCTGCAGCCATATGGCTGCAGGGGCTTTTTTGCTTGATAAGAATCCTTGTATGATTTTCTACGGAGAAGGTGAGAACATGTGGGCAACGATCAAATCTGATATATCCGCCGTATTCGATAACGACCCGGCTGCACGCAGCTGGTTTGAGGTTGTTTTTACGTATTCTGGGCTTCATGCGATTTGGTCTCATCGAATCGGCCATTGGTTTTACAAGCGGGGGATGTATACAATCGCTCGTATTGTATCGCAGTGGAGCCGGTTCATGACAGGTATTGAGATTCATCCGGGTGCAACGATAGGGAAAAGGCTGTTTATTGATCACGGCATGGGTGTTGTTATCGGTGAAACCTGTGAGATTGGCGACGATGTCATCCTATACCAAGGCGTAACCTTAGGGGGGACGGGTAAAGAAAAAGGTAAGAGACATCCAACTATTGGCAATAATGTAGTTATTGGCTCTGGTGCCAAAATTCTCGGTTCTTTCCTTGTAGGCGAAAATTCACGTATTGGTTCTAATGCGGTAGTCATTCAGGAAGTTCCTTCAAATAGCACCGTCGTCACGATCCCTGCTAAACTTGTGAAGCGGGACGGGGTTCGTGTGAATCGTTTGGACCATGGGAACTTACCTGATCCCATTGTTGATATATTTCAGGAATTACAGAATCAGATTAATGATTTAAAACAACAACTTGAACAAGAACGCCTTAAGAATGGAGAAACGAGAGAACATGACACTCAGAGTGTATAATACGCTAACGCGGAAAAAAGAAGAATTCGTTCCAATTGAACCAGGCAAAGTGAAGATGTACGTTTGCGGGGCCTACTGTGTATAACTATATTCATATTGGTAACGGCAGACCGGTTATTTTCTTTGATGTTGTACGTCGCTATTTGGAATCTCAGAAGTATGAAGTAACCTATATTACGAACTTTACCGATGTGGATGATAAAATGATTCGTAAAGCCGAGGAGTTGGCTGTTACCGTTCCAGAGCTTGCAGAAACATTCATTCAAGCCTTTTTGGATGACGTCAAAACCCTTGGCGTTCACGATGCTACCTTGAATCCGCGTGTGACAGAGAACATCCAGGAAATTATCGATTTCATTGCTGCTCTCGTTGAGAAAGATTTCGCGTACGAAGCCCGCGGTGACGTTTATTACCGAACAAGCAAATTTGCTGAGTATGGTAAGTTATCCAATCAAAATCTGGAAGAGCTCCAATACGGTATCCGTATTGAAGTAGACGATCGCAAAGAGAGTCCTCAGGATTTTGTTCTGTGGAAAGCGGCCAAACCGGGAGAAATTTTTTGGGATAGTCCATGGGGCCAAGGCCGTCCAGGCTGGCATATCGAATGCTCCGCCATGGTACGCAAATATTTGGGTGAAACGATTGATATACACGGTGGCGGACAAGATTTGACCTTCCCGCATCATGAGTGTGAAATCGCTCAGACGGAAGCTGTAACAGGTCATCCAATGGCTAACTATTGGATGCACAATGCATTCCTTAACATTGACAATGAGAAGATGTCCAAGTCACTTGGCAACGGGATTCTTATTCGTGATCTAGTTAAACAAATCAAGCCGCAAGTTTTCCGTTTTTTCATGTTGTCCGCGCACTATCGCAATCCGCTGAATTTCAGCGATGAGAGCTTGAAACAAGCCTCTAATGCGTTAGAGCGTATCCAGAATGCTTATGACAACTTGAAGCACCGACTTACTACTGCTTCTGCGACTAGCGAAATAGAATCAGCATTAACGGATCGCTTGGCTGCGATTGCGAGCCAGTTTGATGATAAGATGAATGACGATTTCAATACTCCGGATGCTATTACAGCGGTATTCGACCTTGTTGCTGAAGCGAACCTGTACCTGCAGCAGGAGCGGGTAAATGCTGCCGCGCTGCAGCTTTTCTTGGATCAGCTGCAAGCATTCGATCAAACCTTAGGGATTCTTTCGCAGCAAACGGATGAGCTGTTAGATGAAGAGATTGAGCAGTTGATTATCGAACGGACTGAATCGCGTAAGTCGAAGAACTGGACCCGCGCGGATGAAATTCGTGATCTGCTCACAGAGAAAGGGATATTCCTTGAGGATACACCACAGGGAATACGCTGGCGCCGTAAATGAGCGAGTCCATCCATGATGCTGCGAACCTTTTTATTTTTCCGCCTTCTAAAAGTCCTCATTTACTAAATCCGCTTGTATTGGCTTATATAGGGGATGCTGTATATGAAGTGTACATCAGACAATATGTCATTTCTGGAGCTAACCATCGGCCGAACCATTTGCACAAAGCATCGACAGGATATGTCTCAGCCAAAGCACAATCCAAATTGTTGGAGGCTTTGATGCCTATGCTATCGGAAGAAGAAGTAGACATGGTGAAGCGGGGACGCAATGCCAAATCAGGAACTACAGCCAAAAACGCGGAAGTGCTGGAATACCGGCACAGCACCGCGTTTGAGTGCTTAATCGGATATTTGTACTATAAACAATCTTTTGAGAGATTAAAGGAAATATTAGACTTTGCGATTTCTTTCAAGCAGAACAAGTAGCTTAATCTAAAGGTGATCGTATTGTTCAAGCAAAACTTTTAGGAGGAACAGGAATGGATGAAGAATATATCGGCGGGAAGCACTCCGTTCTGGAGGCGCTTCGTGCAGGTCGGACGATTAATAAAATATGGATCGCAGAAAGTGCTCAGAAGCAATTCGCAGGTCCTATTGTAGCGGAAGCCAAAAATGTAGGCATTATTGTTCAGTTTACGGACAAGCGCAAGCTGGATCAAATGGCTGAAGGACTTCAACACCAAGGGGTTGTAGCGCAAGTTGCTGCCTATGAGTATGTCGAAGTAGAAGATATTCTAGCTAAGGCCAAAGAGCTCGGGCAAGAACCATTTATCCTGATTCTTGATGAGATCGAGGATCCGCATAATCTGGGTTCGATCCTGCGAACAGCAGACTGCACAGGTGTACATGGCGTCATTATTCCCAAACGTCGTTCCGTCGGACTTACGGCTACGGTTTCCAAGACTTCAGCTGGGGCTGTTGAATATGTTCCCGTTGCACGTGTGACGAATATCGCACAGACGATTGAGAAATTGAAGGAACAGGGAGTCTGGGTCGCTGGAACGGATGTAACCGCTGCTCAAGACGTGTATAAAGCTAACTTTAGTATTCCAATAGCACTTGTTATCGGTAATGAAGGTAAAGGTGTGGGGCGATTAATTAAAGAGAAATGTGACTTCTTAGTTAAGCTTCCGATGGCGGGACATGTGAATTCTTTGAATGCGTCCGTTGCCGCGGGTGTATTGATGTATGAAGTGGTTAGACAGCGTAATAAGAGTTAAATGAAATGGAACAATTTCTGATTGTTGATGGCTACAATATTATCGGCGCTTGGCCGGAGTTGAGTAAGCTGAAGGACACGGATCTGGAGGGCGCTCGCGATCAGTTAATTCATATGCTGGCTGAGTATCAATCCTACTCGGGTATGAAGGTGTACCTTGTTTTTGATGCCTATATGGTACCGGGACTTGGTAAGAAATATGTGCAGAGTAAGCTTATAGTACTCTATACCAAAGAGAAGGAAACGGCAGATGAACGGATCGAACGCCTGGTCACGAATCTGATGGGAAGACGTAAGCAGATCTACGTAGCCACCTCGGATATGATTGAGCAGCATGTCATTTTCGGTAAAGGAGCTCTTCGGATGCCCGCTGGTGAACTGCTAGTCAAAATCAAACAGAATCGCAAAGAAGTGCGAGAACGCATTCATCCTGAATCTTCATCCAAGCGTAATCCGTTCGAAAGTAAACTGAGCCATGAGCTCAAAGAGCAGTTCGAGCGGTGGCGAAGAGGAGAGTGAATCCTCCAAATGCTAGAAATGGTGCGGTTCCCCGTTGACGGTGTGAGTTTTCTTCATGTATACTTAACCTAAACTTTTATTGTGAATCTGGGTAGTCCTGCAGGCCGGAGGGATTGTTGGTGAGTGTCGACCTCAAAGAACTGAGAATGTATGATTATGACCTCAAGCCAGATGAAGACATCGTCGAAGCAGTCCGTGAAGGCAGTAGCGAAGCGTTGGAATACCTTATCAACAAATATAAGAATTTCGTACGTGCCAAAGCACGTTCTTATTTTTTGATAGGTGCAGACCGAGAAGACATTGTGCAGGAAGGTATGATAGGTTTATATAAATCTATTCGCGACTTCCGAGGAGACAAGCTTGCTTCATTCAAAGCCTTTGCTGAACTGTGCATCACGCGGCAGATCATCACGGCGATCAAAACAGCAACGCGTCAGAAGCACATTCCTCTTAATTCCTACGTGTCATTGGACAAGCCTATCTATGATGAAGATTCTGATCGTACGCTGCTTGACGTTATTAGCGGTTCCCGGGTTACAGATCCTGAGGAGCTTGTAATCAATCAAGAAGAGTTTACGGGCCTTGAAGATAAAATGGGAGAGATATTAAGTGACCTAGAGCGCAGGGTACTGATGCTCTATCTCGATGGCAGATCGTATCAAGAAATTGCCGTTGATCTCGATCGTCATGTGAAGTCTATTGATAATGCTCTTCAACGTGTTAAACGCAAGCTTGAACGTTATCTAGAAGTCCGAGATTTGTAGGAAGTACCCGCGCCGCTTAAGCTGTGCGGGTGTTTTTCTTTGGGAGAATGTTTAACAATTGTCTAGGGAGTCTATACTGATGATACTCTCGCATTTATGAGACTTCTGCCTTGACACCCTATTACGGGTTGTGATAAAGTATTTCAGGTAGCCCTAAAAGTCGCTTTCTTTTTGACGCGCTTAGAAGGGCTTTAATTAGAAAGTGTCTGTAGGAGGTGTACATCATGCGGGTCATCATCACATTAGCGTGCACAAATTGCAAACAAAGAAACTATGCATCCACTAAAAATAAGCGCAACAATCCCGACCGTATTGAGTTGAAGAAATATTGCAAATTTTGCAATGAACATACTGCTCATCGCGAGACTAGGTAGTTCTTTGGAGGTGTAGTTTGTGGCGTTCTTGGCTAGAATGAGACAAAGCTTCGGATCCACTTTTTCCTTCTTCACCGACAGTTGGTCAGAACTCAAAAAGGTCAAGTGGCCAAGTCGCAAAGAGATGACTACCTATACGCTTGTCGTATTGGGTACTGTAGCTTTTGTTGCCATCTATTTTTTTGTGCTGGATCTAGGAATTTCTGAGTTGCTGCGCCTTGTTTTTAAATAAACAGGACTATAGGTGAATTTATTCATGGAAAAAAGATGGTACGTCGTACATACCTATTCAGGGTATGAGAACAAAGTGAAAGCCAACTTAGAGAAACGCGTTGAATCTATGGAAATGACGGACAAGATCTTCCGTGTGCTTGTGCCTATGGAAGAAGAACTGGTAAACAAAGACGGCAAGAAAAAAGTCGTCATGCGTAAAGTTTATCCAGGTTATGTCCTCGTAGAAATGATTCAAACGGATGACTCTTGGTATGTTGTACGTAATACGCCAGGAGTAACTGGATTCGTAGGTTCTACTGGATCCGGCTCTAAACCGACTGCATTATTACCTGAGGAAGTTGAATCTATCCTGAAGCATATGGGTATGGAAGAGCCGAAGGAGAAAATCGACTTCGAACTCAAAGAAACCGTACGCGTCAAGGTGGGACCTTTCGCAAACTTTGTCGGCTCTGTTGAAGAAATTGTTGCTGACAAGGGTAAACTTAAGGTGCATGTCAACATGTTTGGTAGAGAAACCCCGCTTGAGCTCGATTTCGACCAAGTGGAAAAGCTATAAAACAAGACAACCAAGGGTTTCTACCAGGTCTATTCCTCGGGATAGACCTTCGTTAGTGGGATGGATAGCAAATCCCAAAGTAGAGAGACTTTGATTCCATCAAAGATCCCTATATTCTATGCAAGGAGGTGTCTATCATGGCAAAAAAGGTTATTAAAATCGTGAAGCTTCAAGTTCAAGCTGCGAAAGCAAATCCAGCACCACCGATCGGTCCAGCATTGGGTCAAGCAGGTGTGAACATTATGGCTTTCTGTAAAGAGTTTAACGCTCGTACTGCTGATCAAGTTGGTCTTATCATTCCGGTTGAAATCACAGTATTCGAGGATCGTTCCTTTACATTCATCACTAAAACGCCTCCGGCTGCAGTTCTTCTTCGCGTCGTTGCTGGTATCGAAAAAGGATCCGGTGAACCAAACAAAAAGAAAGTTGCAACTGTGAAACGCGCAAAAGTTCGCGAAATCGCTGAACAAAAAATGCCTGACCTAAATGCTGCATCCGTTGAGGCTGCAATGCGTATGGTTGAAGGTACTGCTCGCAGCATGGGAATCGTCATCGAAGATTAATTCCGCAAGGAATGCGGTTAAACGGTAAGCTAAGCTTACGAAGTGAGTTTTCTCTGTGAAAACTCTTCAGCCGCTCGGTGGGAGGATTATCCGCTAATACCACTAAGGAGGATATTTAAAATGCCTAAACACGGTAAAAAATACCGCGAGGTATCTCAGCTTGTTGACGCTGAAGCCTTGTATGATCCGTCAGAAGCAATCGAGCTTGTTAAGAAAACAGCTCCTGCTAAATTTGATGAAACTGTAGATGTTGCAGTTCGTCTGGGTGTTGACCCAAGAAAACAAGATCAGGCTGTTCGTGGTGTCGTTGTACTTCCACACGGTACTGGTAAAACGAAACGTGTACTTGTATTTGCCAAAGGCGAGAAAGCGAAAGAAGCTGAAGCAGCTGGTGCAGATTTTGTTGGTGATGCTGATATGATCAACAAAATTCAACAAGGTTGGTTCGAATTTGACGTTTGCGTAGCTACTCCAGACATGATGAGTGAAGTTGGTAAACTGGGTCGTATCCTCGGGGGTAAAGGTTTAATGCCAAACCCTAAAGCAGGAACAGTTACTTTCGACGTTACCAAAGCTGTTCAGGAGATCAAAGCTGGTAAAATCGAATACCGTCTTGACAAAGCAGGACAAATCCATGCTCCACTTGGTAAAGTATCTTTCGATGCGGATAAGTTGAACGAAAACTTCAAAGCATTGGTTGATGCGCTTGTTAGAGCGAAACCAGCAGCTGCTAAAGGTGTTTACCTGAAAAACATTGCTGTATCTTCGACAATGGGACCTAGTGTTCGTGTGAACCTGTCATCCTTCAGATAAGTAAAAGCTACCAGTTGACTTCGGTTGCTGGGCGTGATACTCTATCAAAGGTCATAAAAATGAATATGCAAACCGTAGACAGTAGGTGCCAACGTGCTTAATTTCCTACCGAGGTGTTATGATATATATAGCGATTTCTTTGTACATCAGGGAAATAGTGAACACATCATGCCTTCGTAGCGTCTACGAAGGCATTTCTTATTTTAATAAGGAATGCTGATGCTCCTACTGTTTGCGATCTTGAAAGATAAATGCATAAGAAGTGAGGTGTACTATGGCAAACGCGAAAATTCTTGCACAGAAAGAACAAGCAGTAGCTGAAGTAACTGAAAAGTTCAAAGCTAGTGCTTCTACAATCATAGCAGACTACCGCGGTTTGAACGTAGCTCAAGTAACACAGCTGCGTAAAACCTTGCGCGAAGCTGGTATTGAATTCGTAGTTCTCAAGAACTCGTTGGCTAGACGCGCATCAGCAAATGCTGAATTAAGCGCATTGGATGAGTACCTAACAGGTCCAACTGCTATTGCTTTCAGCAATGACGATCTAGTCGCTCCAGCGAAAATCTTGACTGAATTTGCGAAAAAGAATGATCAATTGAGCGTAAAAGGCGGCGTGGTCGAAGGCCGCGTAGTTGGATACGATCAAATCAAAGCACTTGCTGAACTTCCATCCAGAGATGGTCTTCTCTCCATGTTGCTTAGCGTTCTTCAAGCTCCAGTTCGTAACTTTGCACTTGCTGTTAAAGCAGTTGCTGAGAAAAAAGAAGCTGAAGGTCAAGCTTAATTTTGTTTTACAACAACAACCACAAAATATATGAATGATAATGGAGGTTTAACCATGAGCAACAATGCAACGATCCTAGAAGCAATCAAAGGCATGACAATCTTGGAATTGAACGACCTGGTTAAAGCAATTGAAGAAGAGTTTGGCGTAACAGCAGCAGCTCCAGTAGCAGCTGGCGGTGGCGCAGCAGTAGCAGTTGAAGAAGCTCAAACTGAGTTTGACGTTATCTTGACTAGCGCTGGCGCATCCAAAATCAACGTAATTAAAGTAGTTCGCGAAATCACAGGTCTTGGCCTGAAAGAAGCGAAAGACTTGGTTGATGGCGCTCCTAAAGCAGTTAAAGAAAAAGTTAGCTCCGAAGAAGCAGAAGCTGTTAAAGCTAAGCTTACAGAAGCTGGCGCATCCGTAGAAGTTAAGTAATCTTTCAATAGGAAACCTCTTGAAGCTTGACTTCAAGAGGTTTTTTTAACCGTTATAAGATGAGGTTTTTACCCTTAGGAAAGCCTTAGGAACGCTCTCGTTATTTGATTTTCCTAAAGGTAAAAGTGGAGGAGGAATTCATAACGTGTCAGAGCATTACTATACGGCGCGTCCGACGGTTAAACGAGATGTTCACACTATGCAAGAAGTGCTGCGTGGCAAAACATATACGTTCCTGACGGATGCGGGAGTCTTTTCGAAAAAAGGTGTCGATTATGGTAGTAAGCATTTAATTGAAACCATGCAGCTGCGCGAGGATGCTAAGGTTCTTGATGTCGGGTGTGGTTACGGTCCTATTGGGCTAAGCGCTGCTGTGATGTGTCCGAAAGGGCATGTGACAATGGTTGATATCAATGAGAGAGCGATTGAGCTTTCTATTGATAATGCGAAGCGTAACGGAATTACGAATGTGACCATCCTCCAAAGTGATCTCTTGGAACAAGTAAAGGAGCAGCGTTTTGACGCTGTTTTAACCAATCCACCGATTCGTGCCGGCAAGGAAGTCGTTCATCGCATTTTTACAGAGACTTATGATTGTTTAGTTGACGGCGGGTCTATCTGGGTTGTTATTCAAAAAAAGCAGGGTGCTCCATCGGCCATGAAAAAACTCGAGTCTTTGTACAATGAAGTTACTGAGGTATCCAAAGATAAAGGGTACAAAATTCTCAAAGCCACGAAGTAGTCGAGACCAAAGTCTCTTCTCATTAAATGTGATCACTCATCCATGAATGGCCTTGTTAGAGGTTTTGTTACAATCGAGGGAATTTGTTTGACTTGACATTTCAAATGTGGTATTATTAAAAAATGTCAGTATTAAGATGGGACACATGTCTTTAGTTAACAAAAATGTCAAGTGTTTTTTTCTTCCGGGATGAATAAAATTTGAACTTGTAACGTATAATGTTTGAATTTTAGGAAACTCTAACAGGATGGGAAGAAATATTTGGAAAAGTCTTATTGATTACAGGGAAAAACCTTCCTTCATACAGTCGCTTAATTCGGACGGGCTCCACTAACGGAGGCGTCCTGAGTGTACGTCGGTAGAAGTTTTTCTTCTTCTTTTTATTTATTGAGTAGAGTTGAGGGGTGAATGAAAGTTGGCGGGACATCTTGTTCAATTTGGACGACGTAAACGCAGGACTTATGCACGAATTAATGAGGTGCTGGGCATTCCAAACCTGATTGAAATCCAGCAAAAATCGTATGAGTGGTTTTTGGAAGAAGGACTTCGCGAGATGTTTCAGGATATCTCTCCGATCCAGGATTTTACAGGTAACCTAGTACTGGAGTTTATTGACTATAGCTTAGGCGAGCCTAAGTATTCAGTTGATGAATCCAAAGAACGCGACGTAACCTATGCGGCGCCGTTAAGAGTCAAAGTCCGTTTGATTAATAAGGAAACCGGTGAGGTCAAAGAACAAGAAGTGTTCATGGGGGATTTCCCTATCATGACTGACACGGGAACGTTCATTATTAACGGTGCGGAGCGTGTAATCGTCTCCCAGCTCGTTCGTTCACCCAGTGTTTATTATAGCACGAAAGTGGATAAAAACGGCAAAAAAACATATACCGCAACCGTCATTCCGAACCGTGGAGCCTGGTTAGAGCTTGAGACTGATGCGAAAGATATCATCTATGTTCGTATCGATCGCACGCGTAAAATTCCAGTAACTGTCCTTCTTCGTTCCTTAGGATTTGGTACAGATGCTGAGATTTTGGATTTGCTCGGTGATAATGAATACATCCGTAATACGCTCGATAAAGATAACACGGATTCTACGGAAAAAGCGTTAATCGAAATCTATGAGCGACTTCGTCCGGGTGAGCCTCCTACACTAGATAATGCTAGAAGCTTGATCGTTGCTCGTTTCTTTGATCCGAAGCGTTACGATTTGGCCAATGTAGGTCGCTACAAAATCAATAAAAAACTTCACATCAAAAATAGATTGTTCAATCAACGTTTGGCTGAAACACTGGTGGACTCCGAGACTGGAGAAATCATTGCAGAAGCTGGGCAACTGCTTGATCGTCGTGTGCTAGATGAAATCCTTCCTTTTATTGAAAAAGGTGCAGGATATCAAGAATTTACGATTCCTAAAGGTGTAACGGGTGCGGATACGATTCCGGTTCAGTGCATCAACGTTTATTCACCAACAGAAGAGGGCAAGGTCGTAAAAGTTATTTCTAACGGTGTTATTGATAAAACTGTCAAAAACATCACGCCTGCCGATATTATTTCATCCATTAACTATTTCATCAATTTGCTTCACGGTATCGGAAATACGGATGATATTGACCACTTGGGTAACCGTAGACTACGTTCTGTAGGTGAATTGCTGCAAAATCAATTCCGTATTGGTCTTTCCCGTATGGAGCGTGTTGTTCGTGAACGTATGTCGATTCAAGACGCGAATGTGATTACTCCGCAAGCATTAATCAACATTCGACCTGTTATCGCATCGATCAAAGAGTTCTTCGGTAGCTCCCAGCTTTCTCAGTTTATGGACCAAACGAATCCACTTGCTGAATTGACGCACAAAAGACGTCTATCAGCACTCGGACCCGGCGGTTTGACGAGAGAACGCGCAGGTATGGAAGTTCGTGACGTGCATCACTCTCACTATGGCCGTATGTGTCCAATTGAGACGCCAGAGGGACCGAACATTGGTTTGATCAACTCCTTGTCTACGTTTGCTCGTATCAATGAGTATGGCTTCATTGAGGCGCCATATCGTTGGGTAGATCCGAAGTCAGGACTTGTAACCGACCAAATCGCTTACCTGACAGCAGACGAAGAGGATAACTATGTTATCGCTCAGGCGAATGCACAATTGACGGAAGATAATAAATTCGTTGAAGACGCAATTATCGTTCGTTATAAGGATGACAACTTAACACTTCCGGTTGAACGTGTCGATTACATGGACGTTTCTCCGAAGCAAGTTGTTTCCGTGGCAACGGCGTTAATTCCGTTCCTTGAAAATGATGACTCCAACCGTGCGCTTATGGGTTCAAACATGCAGCGTCAAGCGGTTCCGCTTTTGATCCCGAAAGCACCTCTTGTAGGCACAGGTATGGAACATAAGGTCGCTAAAGACTCTGGAGTATGTATTGTCTCCAAATTCGATGGAATTATTGAGAAAGCTGCTGCGAACGAAATTTGGTTACGTCGCCAAGAATTGGTCGATGGCAAACTGGTTAGCGGCAACATCGTCAAATATAAACTCCACAAATTTATGCGTTCTAATCAAGGTACGTGCATTAATCAACGCCCGATTGTCAAAAAAGGCCAATTGGTTAAAGCGGGCGATATTCTTGCTGACGGACCTTCAACAGAGCAAGGTGAATTGGCGCTTGGACGTAACGTTGTCGTAGCTTTCATGACTTGGGAAGGTTACAACTACGAGGATGCGATCTTGCTTAGCCAAAAGCTTGTGAAAGAAGATGTATACACTTCTATTCACATCGAGGAGTACGAGTCCGAAGCTCGTGATACGAAGCTGGGACCTGAAGAAATCACACGTGATATTCCGAACGTTGGGGAAGATGCACTGAAAAATCTTGACGAGCGCGGTATTATCCGTGTCGGTGCCGAAATCGGCGCAGGCGATATCCTTGTTGGTAAAGTAACACCTAAAGGTGTAACAGAGCTGACAGCGGAAGAAAGATTGCTGCATGCAATCTTCGGTGAGAAGGCTCGTGAGGTTCGCGATACATCCCTTCGCGTACCGCATGGTACAGATGGTATCGTTGTTGATGTGAAAGTATTTACTCGTGAGAACGGCGATGAGCTGCCTCCTGGTGTGAACCAACTCGTTCGTGTCTATATCGCACAAAAACGGAAAATTTCCGAAGGCGATAAAATGGCGGGACGTCACGGTAATAAAGGGGTAGTTGCACGTATTCTTCCGGAAGAAGATATGCCTTTCCTTCCAGATGGTACACCGGTTGAAGTTGTATTGAATCCACTAGGGGTTCCTTCACGGATGAATATCGGTCAAGTTCTTGAAGTTCACTTAGGTATGGCTTCCAAGTACCTGGGTATCCATGCAGCAACGCCAGTATTCGATGGAGCGCGTGAGTATGACGTGTTCGATGCGATGGAAGAAGCAGGTATGCAGCGTAGCGGTAAAACGATTCTGTACGATGGTCGTACAGGTGAGTCGTTCGAACGCGAAGTTACCGTTGGTGTCATGTACATGATTAAACTGGCGCACATGGTTGATGATAAAATCCATGCCCGTTCAACAGGACCTTACTCCCTTGTTACTCAGCAGCCGCTGGGTGGTAAAGCGCAGTTCGGTGGACAACGTTTCGGGGAGATGGAGGTATGGGCACTCGAGGCTTATGGAGCTGCTTATACACTGCAAGAAATTCTTACTGTGAAGTCCGATGACGTTGTAGGCCGTGTGAAAACATATGAGTCTATCGTTAAAGGCGAGAATGTTCCAGAGCCAGGTGTTCCGGAATCATTCAAAGTTTTGATCAAAGAGCTTCAAAGCTTAGGTATGGATGTTAAAATCCTTTCCGGCGACGAAGAAGAGATCGAAATGAGAGAAGCCGACGATGACGACGAAGTCACTAGCGATAAATTAAACCTAAACTTAGAGGGCTCTGAATTAGGAGTCAACGAATAAAGAACACCACAATAGATCGAGAACGATTCACTGCATAGTGGGTTTAAATTCTTAAAGGAGGGTTGCTCCTTGATGGACGTTAACAACTTCGAGTTTATGAAAATCGGCTTGGCATCACCCGATAAAATTCGCTCTTGGTCCCGTGGGGAAGTAAAGAAGCCGGAAACGATTAACTACAGAACCTTAAAGCCTGAGAAAGAAGGTCTTTTCTGCGAAAAGATCTTCGGGCCTACCAAAGATTGGGAATGTCATTGCGGTAAATACAAACGAGTTCGTTATAAAGGCGTTGTTTGTGACCGTTGTGGCGTTGAAGTAACACGTCAAAAGGTACGTCGTGAGCGCATGGGTCATATTGAACTTGCAGCTCCGGTATCTCACATTTGGTACTTCAAAGGTATTCCAAGCCGTATGGGACTTGCGTTAGATATGTCTCCAAGATCGTTGGAGGAAATTATCTACTTCGCTTCCTATGTGGTAACTGATCCAGGGGATACGCCTTTGGAGAAGAAACAACTGCTTTCCGAGAAAGAATACCGCAGCTATCGCGAGAAGTACGGTTATGCTTTCCAAGCGGGAATGGGTGCGGAAGCCGTTAAAAAGCTTCTAATCGACATTGATATCGAGCGTGAAGTAGATACACTCAAAGAAGAACTCAAAACAGCGCAAGGTCAACGTCGTAATCGTGCGATTAAGCGTTTGGAAGTTATGGAAGCTTTCCGTAACTCGAAGAATTTACCGGGTTGGATGGTTCTGGATGTACTTCCAGTCATCCCTCCAGAGCTTCGTCCGATGGTACAGCTCGATGGTGGCCGCTTCGCGACTTCTGACTTGAATGATCTGTATCGCCGCGTTATCAACCGTAACAACCGTTTGAAGCGATTGCTCGACCTAGGCGCTCCGGATATCATTGTTCAAAATGAGAAACGGATGCTGCAAGAAGCGGTTGATGCTCTTATCGACAACGGTCGTCGCGGCCGTCCGGTAACAGGCCCTGGTAACCGTCCTTTGAAATCCCTCAGCCATATGCTGAAAGGTAAACAAGGACGTTTCCGTCAAAACTTGCTCGGTAAACGTGTTGACTACTCCGGTCGTTCCGTTATCGTTGTAGGTCCTAACCTGAAGATGTACCAATGTGGTCTTCCGAAGGAAATGGCACTTGAGTTGTTCAAGCCTTTCGTGATGAAAGAGCTTGTGAATAAAGGTTTGGCCCATAACATCAAAAGTGCAAAACGTAAAGTTGAGCGCGTAAGCCCAGATGTTTGGGATGTTCTTGAAGAAGTAATTAAGGAGCATCCGGTTCTTCTGAACCGTGCCCCTACGCTGCATAGACTTGGTATTCAAGCTTTTGAACCGATTCTGGTTGAAGGCCGCGCGATTAAGCTTCATCCGCTCGTTTGTACAGCTTACAACGCTGACTTCGACGGTGACCAAATGGCCGTTCACGTACCATTGTCTTCTGAAGCTCAAGCCGAAGCTCGCTTGCTCATGCTGGCGTCAGGTAACATTTTGAATCCGAAAGACGGTAAGCCTGTTGTTACGCCTTCACAGGATATGGTTCTGGGAAGCTTCTATTTAACAACAGACAACAAATTCGCTAAGGGTGCTGGTTCTATTATTAGAACAGTACATGAGGCAGTATCGTCTTATCAATCGGGCAAAATGGCCCTACACGCACGGGTTGCTATTCCTGCAAGAGCATTGAACAAAGTTAGTTTCACTGAGAAACAGCAAAATGCAATCTTGATCACGACGATCGGCAAAATCATTATGAATGAGATTTTCCCTAGCGACTTTCCATTCATTAATGAACCAACCAAAACGAACCTGCTGAACGGGATTCCTGATGCTCACTTTGTGTTCGAAAAAGGTGCTGATCTTAGAGCTATTATGTTGGAACGTGAAGAGAACAAAGCGGTAGGTAAAGAATATCTCGGTTCTATCATTGCTGAGTGTTTCCGTAAATACCACACAACTCAAACGTCCATGATCCTTGATAAAATTAAAGAGCTTGGATTCACGTACTCCACCAAAGCGGGTATTACCGTAGCTGTCTCTGACGTTGTTGTTCCTACTGAAAAAGTAGCAATCCTCAAAGAATGTGAAGAGAAAGTACGTGTAGTTACGAACCAATACCGCCGTGGTTTGATTACAGATGAAGAGCGTTATGACCGTGTTATTGCGATCTGGAGTAAAGCGAAGGATGAAATCACAGATATTTTGATGAAATCCCTTGATAAATACAACTCTATTAGCATGATGGTTGAATCCAAAGCCCGGGGTAATAAATCACAGATTACACAGCTTGGCGGTATGCGTGGTTTGATGGCGAATCCATCTGGTAAAATTATGGAGTTGCCAATTAAGTCGAATTTTCGTGAAGGTTTGACAATCTTGGAGTACTTTATTTCAACGCACGGAGCGCGTAAAGGTCTTGCCGATACAGCGCTACGTACTGCTGACTCCGGTTACCTGACTCGTCGTCTCGTTGACGTTGCACAAGATGTTATTGTTCGCGAAGATGATTGTGGAACAGATAAAGGCTTCATGGTTAGCAAAATTCAAGATGGTAAAGAGGTTATTGAAGATCTCTATGACCGTATTGAGGGTCGTTATGCTTATGAAACCCTTCGTCATCCGAAAACAGGTGAAGTCATTGTTCAACGCAATGAACTTATCGAATCGGGTATTGCAGATACAATTATTGAAGCAGGTATCGAGAAACTTCAAATTCGTTCCGTTCTTAGCTGCCGCACCAATCATGGTGTTTGTAAGAAATGTTACGGTCGTAACTTAGCGACTGGCCAATTTGTTGAGGTTGGTGAAGCAGTAGGTATTATCGCTGCTCAATCCATCGGTGAGCCAGGAACACAGTTGACGATGCGTACGTTCCATACCGGTGGTGTTGCCGGAGATGATATTACGCAAGGTTTGCCGCGTATTCAAGAGCTCTTCGAAGCTCGGAATCCGAAAGGTCAAGCGATCATTTCTGAGATTGATGGTACGGTCAAAGAAATTCGTGAAGCCAAAGATCGTCGTGAGATTGAAGTTCAAGGCGAAGCGGAATCGAAAGTATACGCAGTTCCTTACGGTTCACGTGTACGTGTTTCATTGAATCAACAAGTGGAAGCTGGAGACGAGTTGACTGACGGTTCTATCGATCCGAAGGAAATGCTCCGTATCAAAGGTATCCGCGGCGTGCAGAACTACATTCTGCAAGAGGTTCAACGCGTGTATCGTAATCAAGGGGTAGAAATTAACGATAAACATATCGAAGTTATGGTTCGCCAAATGCTGCGGAAAATCCGTATCGTTGACGCTGGAGATACAACGCTTCTTCCTGGTTCCTTCGTAGACATTCATGAATATGAAGCAGCCAACAAAGTAGCCTTGTTCGCTGGTAGTGAGCCTGCTGTTGCAAGACCTATCTTGCTCGGTATTACTAAAGCGTCCCTAGAGACCGATTCCTTCCTATCTGCAGCGTCTTTCCAAGAAACGACACGTGTCTTGACGGATGCAGCGATTAAAGGCAAGGTTGACCAATTGCTTGGTCTTAAGGAGAACGTTATTATCGGTAAACTTATTCCTGCAGGTACAGGTATGCCTCGTTACCGGAACATCCGTATTACGGATCCGAACGAAGTTCTTGTACAAGACGAGGATCTTGAAAAAGAAACTGTCACTGTTGAATAGATTCGCTATGTAATCATGAGGGATGGCCACTTTATTATGAAGTGTGCTGTCCCTTTTGATATACTTTTACTAATCTAGTAAGAATAATAAAATATAAGAAGTTATTCCTTGACACCCGGAGATCAAAGTGCTAATATATCGTAGTGTGCCTAAGTCGATATTCTTTCCTTTTCTTTGAAGGGGGTGCCTTATGTCTTATGATAAAGTCAAACAGGCGGAGAATATAAGAGTAGGTACGAAGAAAGTTACAAAAACAGTCGAACAAGGTAAGGCAGTCGAAGTTTTTGTTTCCAAAGATGCAGATCCGCGATTGACGATAAATCTGGTAACTCTCTGTATGCAGAAGGGTGTACCTGTTACCTATGTTGATTCTATGAAGATGCTAGGTAAAGCATGTGGAATTGAAGTTGGAGCTGCGGTAGCAGCTGTTGTAAATGAATAAGCGCTAAAGACGTTTTTGTTAGTGGCTATAGCCTACATAAGTTCTTGTAACTTTTTGCAGCTATCCATGGCAAGGACTTTCTCTTTGCTCATTTATGACTCGCCTGGATCTGTGGGCTTGCAAGAAGAACATCATGTTATGAATGTAGGGAGGAGGTGGCGATATGCCAACAATTAACCAACTAGTACGTAAAGGTCGTCAAGCGAAGGTGGATAAGTCTAAATCACCAGCTTTGCAAAAAGGTTTTAACGCTTTGAAAAGAGAAGCAACGGATTTGAGTGCACCTCAAAAACGTGGTGTCTGCACGCGTGTAGGTACTATGACTCCTAAGAAGCCTAACTCCGCACTTCGTAAATATGCACGTGTTCGTTTAACGAACCGCGTAGAGGTGACAGCTTACATTCCAGGTATCGGTCACAACCTGCAAGAACACAGTGTTGTATTGATCCGTGGAGGTAGAATTAAAGATCTTCCAGGGGTACGTTATCACATCGTACGTGGCGCGCTGGATACTTCCGGTGTTAACAACCGTAAGCAATCCCGTTCCAAATACGGTACAAAACGTCCGAAAGTTAAAAAATAAGAGATAATAATCAGGGATGATTCTTATAAGAAAGGGGGATAACTATGCCTCGTAAAGGTCCAGTTACTCGCAGAGACGTATTGCCAGATCCAATTTATAATAGCAAACTTGTCACTCGTCTTATCAATCGTATCATGATTGATGGAAAAAGAGGGGTAGCACAGTCCATTTTATACAACGCTTTTAACCTCGTGAAAGATCGTACAGGTAAAGAGCCGATGGAAGTGTTCGAAGCAGCTATCAAAAACATTATGCCAGTGCTAGAAGTTAAAGCTCGCCGTGTTGGTGGAGCGAACTATCAAGTACCTATCGAAGTAAGACCTGATCGTCGTTCGACATTAGGCTTGCGTTGGTTGGTAAACTACTCACGTCTACGTGGTGAGAAGACGATGGAAGAAAGATTGGCTTATGAAATCATCGATGCTAGCAACAGCACTGGCTCTTCCGTTAAGAAACGTGAAGATACACACAAAATGGCTGAAGCTAATAAAGCATTCGCTCACTATCGTTGGTAGAATTCTAAATCAATATCAGAAAGGAGACATAACGACCTATGGCTAGAGAGTTCTCCTTAAAAAACACACGTAATATCGGGATCATGGCTCATATCGATGCTGGTAAAACGACAACAACAGAGCGCATTCTGTACTATACAGGTAAAGTTCACAAAATCGGAGAAGTGCACGAAGGTGCAGCTACGATGGACTGGATGGAGCAGGAACAAGAACGTGGAATCACGATTACTTCCGCCGCTACAACTGCGCAATGGGAAGGTCACCGCATCAATATTATTGATACCCCGGGGCACGTTGACTTTACCGTTGAGGTAGAGCGTTCCCTTCGTGTGTTGGATGGAGCAGTTGGTGTATTTAGTGCGAAAGAGGGCGTTGAGCCTCAATCGGAAACAGTTTGGAGACAAGCTGATAAATACAACGTTCCACGGATTGCTTACGTAAACAAAATGGATATCATCGGTGCAGACTTCTTGCAAGTTGTTGAATCCATGCGTCAAAAACTTGGTGCAAATGCAGTAGCTATTCAACTTCCGATCGGTGCTGAGAATGATTTCAAAGGCATCATTGACTTGGTTGATGAAGTTGCTTATATGTACAAAGATGATCTTGGTAAGGACATCGAGAAAATCGAAATTCCTGCTGAGTTCAAAGATCAAGTTGCTGAGCTTCGTTTGGAATTGATCGAGAAAGTTGCTGAGCTTGATGAAGAGCTTACTATGAAATATCTCGAAGGCGAAGAAATCACTGTTGATGAGATCAAAGCAGCTCTACGTAAAGGTGTTTGCGAAGTGAAAATCTTCCCAGTTATCGTAGGGTCTTCTTACAGAAACAAAGGTGTTCAATTGATGTTGGATGCAGTTATTAACTACCTGCCATCCCCTCTTGATGTACCTGACATTAAAGGTGTGCTTGACGATGGTACTGAAGTGGTTCGTAAGTCTGCTGATGATCAACCTTTCTCAGCGCTTGCGTTTAAAATCATGACAGATCCTTTCGTTGGTCGTCTTACGTTCTTCCGTGTTTACTCTGGTACCTTGAACTCCGGTTCCTACGTTGTTAACGCAACAAAAGGAAAACGTGAGCGTGTTGGTCGTATTCTACAAATGCATGCGAACGCACGTCAAGAAATCAGCATTGTATATGCAGGTGATATTGCCGCGGCTGTTGGATTGAAAGATACAACAACTGGTGATACACTTTGTGATGAGAAAAACCCAGTTATTCTTGAGAGAATGGTCTTCCCTGAACCGGTTATCCAGCTTGCTGTTGAACCGAAAACGAAAGCCGATCAAGATAAAATGGGTATCGCATTGCAAAAACTTGCTGAAGAAGATCCTACTTTCCGTGCTTCTACAGACGAAGAAACAGGACAAACGATCATCGCAGGTATGGGTGAGCTTCACCTTGAGATCCTCGTTGACCGTATGCTTCGTGAGTTTAAAGTTGAAACCAATGTAGGTAAACCACAAGTTGCTTATCGTGAAACATTCCGTGCGGCAGCTAAAGTTGAAGGTAAATTCGTTCGTCAATCCGGTGGTCGTGGTCAATACGGACATTGTTGGGTTGAGTTCGAACCACAAGAAGCTGGCGTAGGCTTTATCTTCGAAAACAAAGTTGTGGGCGGGTCTATTCCTAGAGAATTCATCGCACCTATTCAAGCTGGTATCGAAGAGTCCATGAAGAATGGTGTAATCGCAGGATTCCCTCTTGTGGATATCAAAGCTACAGTTGTTGATGGATCTTACCATGATGTTGACTCCAATGAAATGGCGTTCAAAATCGCGGGTTCCATGGCACTTAAAGCAGCTAAAGAAAAATGTAAACCGGTTCTTCTTGAGCCAATCATGAAGGTTGAAGTTACTGTACCAGAAGAGTACATGGGCGATGTTATGGGCGACCTTAACTCCCGTCGTGGACGCATTGAAGGTATGGATAGCCGTCATGGAGCACAAGTCATTCGTGCTAAGGTGCCTTTGTCCGAAATGTTTGGATATTCCACAACACTTCGTTCGAGAACACAAGGCCGTGGTGTTTACTCCATGGAACTTTCGCATTATGAAGAAGTACCTAAGTCCATTGCAGAAGAAATTATTGCAAAAGGCAAAGGCGCTTAATATAAAACTATTAGTCACTCTAAGGAGGAATCGTTTAAAATGGCAAAGGCTAAATTTGAACGTAACAAACCGCATGTTAACATCGGTACTATCGGTCACGTTGACCATGGTAAAACAACTTTGACAGCAGCTATTACAACTGTATTGTCCAAAAGATACGGTGGAGCTGCAGTAGCATTCGACCAAATAGATAAAGCACCAGAAGAGCGCGAGCGCGGTATCACAATCTCCACAGCTCACGTTGAGTACGAAACACCTAACCGTCACTACGCACACGTTGACTGCCCAGGACATGCTGACTATGTTAAAAACATGATTACTGGTGCTGCTCAAATGGACGGAGCGATCTTGGTTGTATCCGCAGCTGACGGCCCTATGCCGCAAACTCGTGAGCACATCCTTCTTTCCCGTCAAGTAGGCGTACCTTACATCGTAGTATTCCTTAACAAATGTGATATGGTTGAAGACGAAGAGTTGCTTGAATTGGTTGAGATGGAAGTTCGCGACCTTCTTAACGAATATGAGTTCCCAGGCGATGATACTCCAATCATCCGTGGTGCAGCTCGTGAAGCTCTTGCTAACCCAGAAGGTCCTTGGGCTGACAAAATCATCGAGTTGTTCGAACAAGTTGATACTTACATCCCAACTCCTGAGCGTCAAACTGACAAGCCTTTCCTTATGCCAGTTGAGGATGTATTCTCAATCACTGGTCGTGGAACAGTTGCAACTGGTCGTGTTGAGCGTGGTACTGTTAAAGTACAAGAAGAAGTTGAAATCGTTGGTATCGCTGAAGAAACTCGTAAATGCATCGTAACTGGTGTAGAGATGTTCCGTAAATTGCTTGATTCCGCTCAAGCTGGTGACAACATTGGAGCTTTACTTCGTGGTGTAGACCGTAAAGATATCGAGCGTGGACAAGTACTTGCGAAACCAGGTTCAGTTAAACCACACACGAACTTCACAGCACAAATCTACGTTCTAACTAAAGAAGAAGGTGGCCGTCATAAGCCTTTCTTCACAGGTTACCGTCCACAGTTCTACTTCCGTACAACTGACGTAACGGGTATCATCTCCCTTCCAGAAGGCACTGAGATGGTTATGCCTGGTGATAACATCACTGTTACTGTTGAACTAATCAACCCAATCGCAATCGAAGAAGGAACACGCTTCGCGATTCGTGAAGGCGGACGTACAGTTGGTGCGGGCGCGGTTGCAACAATTCAAAAGTAATACCTATATATAGAAGAAACACTCACCGTTTAGGCGGTGGGTGTTTTTTTTTATGCATATGCCTAAAATTTCGCTTGCTTTTCGTTTTCAAATTTTATATAATATAAAACGTTGGTCTGTGACGTTGCGATGATGCGAAAGGTTGCCGACACACCTGGCCCCTTTGCCATGGGGATGGTTGTTGGAGAATTTTCGCGGAGTATGTCCGATAATAAATTGGGCGATAGAAGGAGGGACTTATCATGGCAAAGCAAAAAATTCGTATCCGTTTGAAAGCTTATGATCACAGAATTATTGATCAATCAGCTGAGAAAATCGTGGAAACTGCCAAGCGTTCCGGTGCA
Organism: Paenibacillus sp. V4I9; assembly: GCF_030817295.1. Taxonomy (NCBI): domain Bacteria; kingdom Bacillati; phylum Bacillota; class Bacilli; order Caryophanales; family Paenibacillaceae; genus Paenibacillus; species Paenibacillus sp. V4I9. The sequence goes on along the minus strand of NZ_JAUSZE010000001.1, from coordinate 7,015,331 downwards.
GGTGTATCCGGTCCGATTCCGCTTCCGACAGAGAAGCAAATCATCACGATTCTTCGTGCGGTGCACAAGTACAAGGATTCGCGTGAGCAATTCGAAATGCGTACGCATAAGCGTCTTATCGATATTGTGAATCCAACACCACAAACAGTTGATGCTCTAATGCGTTTAGACTTACCGTCTGGCGTTGATATTGAGATCAAACTGTAAAACAACTATAGAATGAACGTTTAGGAAGGAAATGAGGTGTCAACGATGAAAGGTATCTTAGGAAAAAAACTTGGGATGACACAGTTGTTTACTCCGGAGGGTAATGTAGTTCCGGTAACTGTCATTCAAGCGGGACCATGTGTGGTACTGCAAAAGAAAGATGTGGATAACGACGGATATGAGTCGATCCAAATCGGTTTTGATGATGTGAAAGCTAGCAGAATCATTAAACCAGAGCTTGGCCATGCGAAAAAAGCAGGGGCAACGCCTAAGCGCTACGTTAAAGAAATTCGTGGCATTCAGTTGGGTGACTATGAAGTTGGTCAAGAACTGAAAGCAGATCTGTTTACAGAGGGCGAATTCGTTGATGTAACGGGTACTTCCAAAGGTAAAGGTTTCCAAGGTAACATCAAAAGACATAACCAATCCACAGGCCCTATGGCTCACGGATCACGTTATCACCGCGGTCCAGGTTCCATGGGTTCCATTCAAGCAAACCGCGTTCCTAAAGGTAAGAAATTGCCAGGGCACATGGGTAACGAAACAGTAACTTTGCAAAACCTGCAAATCATTAAAGTAGATGCTGAGCGTAACGTGTTGCTAGTTAAAGGTTCCATTCCGGGTCCTAGAAACAGCTACGTTAGCGTGAAGTCTGCTGTGAAAAAGTAAGAAAGGAGGAAGACAGATGCCAAAAGTAGCTTTATATAATGTAACAGGTGCTCAGGTAGGAGAAGTTGAACTGTCTGACGTTGTTTTCGGAATTGAGCCTCACGTTCATGCGATCCACGAAGCTGTTCTTTTACAACAAGCAGCTGTGCGTCAAGGAACACACAAAACAAAAGGTCGTTCGGAAGTTCGTGGCGGTGGTCGTAAACCTTGGAAACAAAAAGGTACAGGTCGTGCGCGTCAAGGTAGTATTCGTGCTCCACAGTGGAAAGGCGGCGGTACCGTATTCGGACCGACACCTCGTAGCTATGGTTTCAAATTGCCTAGAAAAGTTCGTCGCTTAGCGATCAAATCCGCTTTGTCCTCGAAACTTATCGATAACAACTTGATCGTATTGGATCAGCTTCAATTGAACGCTCCAAAAACGAAAGATTTCGTAGCTATTTTGAACAACCTGAAAGTAGATCGTAAAGTATTAGTTGTAGGCGTTGCTAACGACTCCAATGTTGCTTTATCTGCTCGTAATATCCCAGGTGTGAAATTTGTTGCTGCTGATGGAGTTAATGTTCTTGATGTCATGTTATATGACAAATTGATCATTACACAAGAAGCTGTACAGAAAGTTGAGGAGGTGCTTGCACAATGAAAAATCCACGCGACATTATCAAGCGCCCGATCATCACTGAGCGTACAAGCGACCTAATGGCTAACAAAAAGTATGTTTTCGAAGTGGATCTTCGCGCTAACAAAACAGAAATTAAACAAGCTATTGAAGCTATCTTCAAAGTAAAAGTTACAAATGTAAACACATTGAGAATGCCAGCTAAGCCTAAACGTTATGGCAAACACTCCGGTTACACTTCCATCTGGAAGAAAGCTATCGTGTCCCTAAGCGCAGAAAGCAAAGAATTGGAATTCTTTGAATCGGTATAACCCATTTCTTGAAGTAAGGAGGAAATCAGAGTGCCAATTAAAAAATATAAACCAACCTCACCAGCTCGACGTGCGATGTCGGTTTCTACTTTTGAAGAAATAACAACATCAACACCGGAGAAATCATTGCTTGCTCCTCTGTTCAAGCATGCTGGTCGTAACAACCAAGGTAAAATTACGGTTCGTCACCATGGTGGTGGACACAAGCGTAAATACCGTATCATCGATTTCAAACGTACTAAAGATGGAATACCAGGACGCGTTGCTACAGTTGAGTACGATCCTAACCGTTCCGCAAACATCGCATTGATTCATTATGCTGATGGCGAGAAAAAATACATCATCGCTCCTAAAGGTCTTAAAGTGGACGATCGTATCGTTTCTGGACCACAAGCAGATATCAAAGTAGGTAACGCTCTTCCATTGGAAAACATTCCAGTTGGTACAGTTATCCACAACATTGAGTTGAAGCCTGGTAAAGGTGCACAACTAGTGCGCGCTGCCGGTACGGAAGCTCAACTTCTTGGTAAAGAAGAAACTTACGTAACCATTCGCCTTTCATCCGGTGAAGTTCGTAAAGTCCTTAAAGTTTGCCGCGCAACAATCGGTTCTGTTGGTAACGAAGATCACGAGCTCGTGAAAATCGGTAAAGCAGGACGTAATCGTTGGAAAGGCAATCGTCCACAAGTTCGTGGGGTCGTAATGAACCCGAATGATCACCCACACGGTGGTGGTGAAGGACGCGCACCAATCGGACGTAAATCACCTATGTCACCATGGGGTAAACCGACGCTTGGTTTCAAAACTCGTAAAAAAGGCAAAGCATCCGATAAATACATTGTACGTCGCCGTACGAAGTAATCTAGGATATATCAATTCTCTTGAGGTTCAAGGAAGGGAGGAACACCCATGGGTCGCAGCTTAAAGAAGGGTCCATTTATTGATGGATACTTACTGAAAAAAGTAGAAGACTTGAACACATCCACCAAAAAACTGGTTATCAAAACGTGGTCCCGTCGTTCTACGATTTACCCGCAATTCGTTGGTCACACTTTCGGAGTATATGATGGAAGAAAACACGTGCCTGTGTATGTAACCGAAGATATGGTTGGACACAAGCTTGGTGAATTTGCACCAACTCGTACTTACAAAGGTCACGATGACGACAAGAAAACCGGAAAACGTTAATTTCATTTTTAACCGAGAGGAGGTACTACCATGCAAGCTAAAGCAATATTGAACCACGCTCGGATTGCTCCTCGTAAAGCAAAGCTAGTTGTTGACTTGATTCGGGGGAAAGCGGTAGGTGAAGCGATTGCGATTCTGCGTCACACGCCTAAAGCAGCTTCTCCTATTCTGGAGAAACTACTGAATTCCGCAATTGCGAATGCAGAGCATAACTATTCATTGGATCTTAACAAACTTGTTGTTTCTGAGACGTATGTTAACCAAGGACCAACAATGAAAAGGTTCCAACAACGTGCAATGGGCCGCGCTAGCGCGATCAAAAAACGTACCAGCCACATTACAATCGTGGTATCTGAAAAATAAGGAGGGGTAACGTGTGGGTCAGAAGGTAAACCCGGTAGGCTTTAGAATTGGTATTATTCGCGATTGGGAGTCCAAATGGTTTGCAGAGAAAGATTTCGGAACTCTGTTGCTTGAAGACGTCAAAATCCGTGAATACTTAAAAAATAAACTTAAAGATGCTGCAGTTTCCCACATCGAAATCGAGCGCGCGGCTAACCGTGTGAACGTTACGATTCAAACTGCAAAACCAGGCATGGTTATTGGTAAAGGCGGAGCTGAAGTTGAAGTTATTCGCAACTACATCGCTGCAATGTCCAATAAAAAAGTGCACATTAACATCTCTGAAATCAAACACCCAGATCTTGATGCTATTCTCGTAGCTGAAGCTGTTGCACTTCAATTGGAACGTCGTGTTTCATTCCGTCGTGCTATGAAACAAGCTATGCAAAGAACAATGAGATCCGGCGCAAAAGGTATCAAAGTAGCAACTAGCGGACGTCTTGGCGGTGCTGAGATCGCTCGTACGGAAGGATATAGCGAAGGAACAGTTCCACTTCATACGCTTCGTGCGGATATCGACTATGGTACTGCTGAAGCAGCCACTACTTATGGACGTATCGGTGTAAAAGTATGGATTTATCGTGGAGAAGTGCTTCCGCCAGCTAAGAAAAAGGCTCAGCCGGAAGGAGGAATTTAAATCATGTTAGTACCTAAACGTGTAAAACACCGTAAAGAACACCGCGGTAACATGAAAGGTCGCGCTAAAGGCGGAACGGAAGTAGCTTTTGGCGAATATGGTCTGCAAGCGGTAGAACCGGCTTGGGTCTCCAACCGTCAAATCGAAGCAGCACGTATTGCCATGACACGTTACATCAAACGTGGCGGTAAAGTATGGATTAAAATTTTCCCAGCTAAACCAGTTACACAAAAACCGCTTGAAGTCCGTATGGGTAGTGGTAAAGGTAACGTGGAAAAATGGGTTGCTGTAGTAAAACCGGGCAAAATTTTATTTGAACTTGCTGGTGTAAGTGAAGAGGTCGCTCGTGAAGCGATGCGTCTTGCTGCCCACAAGCTTCCGATCAAAACGAAGTTCGTGAAAAGAGAAGAAGTAGGCGGTGAAGCAAATGAAGGGTAGTGAATTCCGGAACTTAACCACTGCTGAAATTGAGCAAAAAGTTAATGGTTTTAAAGAAGAACTCTTTAACCTCCGTTTTCAACTAGCTACTGGTCAATTGGACAACCCGACTCAAATTCGTGATTTGCGTAAAGAGATCGCTCGTGCCAAGACTATTTTGCGTGAAAGAGAATTGGGGATTGGGTAACCAAATCTAGAAGGGAGTGTTCCTTAGATGGCTGAACGTAACGATCGTAAAGTTCTGATCGGTAAAGTTGTCAGCGATAAAATGGATAAAACCATTGTTGTTGCTGTTGAAACTTACAAAAAACATGAACTCTATCACAAGAGAATCAAATATACGAAAAAGTTTAAAGCTCATGATGAAAACAACCAAGCTAAAATTGGTGACACTGTGAAAATCAGTGAAACTAGACCGTTATCCAAAGATAAAAGCTGGAGACTGGTTGAAATTATTGAAGTTGCTGTTGTTATCTAATAATCTAGACATGAACCCCGAAAGGAGGGAATACGATGATTCAACCATTTACTCGTTTGGCTGTCGCTGACAACTCAGGTGCGAAACAATTAATGTGTATCCGCGTTTTGGGTGGTACTGGTCGTCGCGTTGGTCACATTGGTGATTTGATCGTCTGTTCAGTAAAAGAAGCAACACCAGGTGGCGTTGTCAAAAAAGGTGACGTTGTTAAAGCAGTTATCGTTCGTACGAAGAGCGGTGCTCGCCGTAAAGACGGATCATATATCTCATTCGATGAGAATGCGGCTGTTATCGTGAAAGAAGATAAAAGTCCACGTGGTACACGTATCTTTGGACCAGTTGCACGCGAACTTCGTGACAGAGACTTCATGAAGATCGTATCCTTGGCTCCAGAAGTTATCTAAGAACAGTTACGATGTTTGTTTTCCTAACGGGAAACCTCAGGAGGTGTAGAAGCTAATGCCAAGATTAAAAAAGAGATTAGAATCTCATAACAATAAACTGCACGTGAAAAAAGACGATACGGTTTTTGTAATCACTGGTAAAGACAAAGGTAAGAAGGGTCGCGTTATCGCTGCTTATCCTCGTCAAAACCGTGTGCTAGTAGAAGGTGTAAACATGGTTAAGAAACATGCGAAACCATCTCAACAAAATCCACAAGGCGGTATCTTGAATCAAGAAGCTGCAATCCACGTTTCTAACGTGATGCTAATTGATCCTAAGAGCGGCAAACCTACTCGCGTAGGATACAAAGTATTGGATAACGGAACGAAAGTTCGTATCGCGAAAAAATCCGGCGAAGTTATCGATTAATACAAACAAGCATGGAAAGGAGGCAAATGAGTCATGGCAGTAAGAATGAAAGATCGTTATTTGAACGAAATCACTCCAGCGTTAATTCAAAAGTTTAACTACTCAACTGTAATGCAAGTTCCTAAAGTCGAGAAAATCGTTATCAACATGGGTGTTGGTGAGGCTGTATCGAACTCCAAAGTACTTGACACAGCAGTAGAAGATCTTCAAAAGATCTCTGGTCAAAAACCAGTTGTAACAAAATCCAAAAAAGCGATCGCGGGTTTCAAACTTCGTGAAAATATGCCAATCGGCGTGAAAGTAACTCTTCGCGGTGAGCGCATGTATCATTTCTTGGATAAACTTTTCAACGTATCACTTCCACGTGTACGTGACTTCCGTGGTATTTCCAACAAGGCTTTTGACGGCCGTGGAAACTACACACTTGGTCTGAAAGAACAACTCATTTTCCCAGAAATTGAGTATGATAAAATTGATAAAGTTCGTGGTATGGATATTGTTATCGTTACAACGGCTAAGTCCGACGAGGAAGCTCGCGAGCTTTTAACACAACTCGGAGCGCCTTTCGTTAAATAGGTTACCAGTCGTACCTATCAGGAGGTGTTATATTAAGTGGCAAAAACTTCGATGAAAGTCAAACAGCAACGTACCCCGAAGTTTAAAGTGCAAGCATACACACGTTGTGAGCGCTGCGGACGTCCGCATTCAGTGCTTCGCAAGTTCAAAATTTGTCGGATTTGTTTCCGCGAATTAGCACACAAAGGTCAGATTCCAGGCGTTAAAAAAGCAAGCTGGTAATCACCCTATTTTCGGGAAGGAGGTTTACACAAAATGGTCATGTCAGATCCAATTGCAGATATGCTAACTCGCATTCGTAATGCGAATATCGTACGTCATGAAACAGTTGAAATTCCTGCGTCAAAAGTGAAGAGGGAAATCGCTGAAATCCTTAAAAAAGAAGGATTTATCCGTGACGCTGAGTACGTTGAAGATAGCAAACAAGGTATCATTCGTTTGTTCCTGAAATACGGTTCAAACAATGAGCGTGTTATCTCCGGTTTGAAAAGAATTTCCAAACCAGGTCTACGCGTTTACACTAAATCACAAGAAATCCCTCGTGTACTGGGCGGATTAGGGATTGCCATCATCTCCACATCTAAAGGAGTTATGACGGATAAAGATGCTCGTCAATCCAAAGCTGGCGGAGAGGTTATCTGCTACGTTTGGTAATACAATTGTAATTGAATGGAGGTGCAAACATGTCTCGTATTGGTCGTAAGCCAATCACCATTCCAAGTGGTGTAAATGTAACACTAGACAATACTCAAATCACGGTTAAAGGCCCTAAAGGTTCTTTGTCCCGTGAACTTCATAAAGATATGAAAGTAAATGTTCTAGAAAACGAGATTTCCGTTGAGCGTCCTTCCGATAACAAACTCCATCGTTCCCTGCATGGTACAACACGTAGTGTTGTTGCCAACATGGTAAGTGGCGTAACGGAAGGTTTCACGAAATCTTTGGATCTAGTTGGCGTTGGTTACCGTGCTAACAAGAGCGGCGACAAATTAGTTCTCAACGTTGGGTACTCCCATCCAGTTGAAATCACTCCTGAAAACGGCATTGAGTTCGATGTTCCTACGAACACGAAAATCATCGTTAAAGGTATTGATAAAGAATTAGTAGGCGCTATGGCAGCTAAAGTTCGTTCCGTACGTGAGCCAGAGCCGTATAAAGGTAAAGGTATCAAGTATGAAGGCGAACGTATTCTTCGTAAAGAAGGTAAAGCTGGTAAGAAGAAATAAGATCGTTAGATCGCGGGTAATAGCTAAGAGTTTTCGTATGAAAACTTGCTACGTAAGCATAAGCCTCGCATCATAAGATGATGAAAGGAGTGTAAGTATAGATGATTACTAAAAGCGATAAAAATAAAGCTCGTTTGAAAAGACATCTTCGGGTTCGTAAGAAAATCGAAGGTACAACTGTTCGTCCGCGCTTGAACATATTCCGCTCTTCCAAACACATGTATGCTCAACTTATCGATGATACAACGGGTATTACAATCGTTGCTGCATCGACTCAAGATAAAGAACTGAAAAGTGAAATTGGTAATGGCGGTAACGTTGAAGCTGCTCGTAAAGTTGGCGCATTAATAGCTCAACGCGCGAAAGAAAAAGGTTTAGACAAAGTGGTATTTGACCGCGGTGGATACCTTTATCATGGACGTGTTCAAGCATTAGCTGACGCAGCTCGTGAAGCTGGACTTGAATTCTAGGAAAAACATATATAAGGAGGTAAAAGACTTGCGTGTAGATCCTAATACTTTAGAGCTAACAGAAAAAGTCGTTAATATTAATCGCGTAGCTAAAGTAGTAAAAGGCGGACGTCGTTTCAGCTTCAGCGCACTTGTTGTCGTTGGCGATGGCAATGGCTGGGTTGGAGCAGGAATCGGTAAAGCTTCCGAAGTTCCTGATGCAATCCGCAAAGGTATTGAAGATGCGAAAAAGAACTTGATTCATGTTCCTATCGTAGGCACTTCGATTCCTCACCTTGTAACAGGTAAGTTTGGTGCAGGACGCGTTCTGTTGAAACCAGCTTCCCAAGGTACAGGAGTTATCGCAGGCGGACCAGTTCGTGCAGTACTTGAACTTGCTGGTATCGGCGATATCTTGACAAAATCCCTTGGTTCATCGAACTCCATGAACATGGTTAACGCAACGCTTGAAGGCTTAAGCCGCTTGAAAAAAGCGGAAGAAGTTGCAAAGCTTCGCGGTAAAACAGTTCAAGAGCTATTAGGTTAGGAGGGGTAAACATGGCGAAACAATTACAAATTACCCTAAAACGCAGCCTGATTGGCCGCCCTGAAACACAACGCATTACAGTGAAAACACTTGGTCTTCGCAAGATGCACCAAACTGTTCTTCATCAAGATAATGCTGCGATCAGAGGCATGGTTAATCAAGTCAGCCATTTGGTAGAAGTTAAAGAAATCGAAGCATAGTAGCAAGATATTAAGATCTAGAGGAGGTGTGCAACGATGAAGTTACATGAGCTAAGTTCTGCTACTGGTTCTCGTCACACTCGTAAACGTGTTGGCCGTGGTACAAGTAGCGGCATGGGTAAAACATCAACTCGCGGACATAAAGGTCAAAACGCACGTTCCGGTGGAGGCGTTCGTCCTGGATTCGAGGGTGGACAAAACCCGTTATACCGTCGTTTACCTAAACGTGGTTTCACGAATCGTTTCCGTACGGAATACGCAATCGTAAACCTTGAAGATTTGAACAATTTCGCAGCTGGTACCGAAGTTACTCCACAAGTATTGATGGAGACTGGTATTGTTAAAGCTCCTAAAGATGGCATCAAGATTTTAGGAAACGGTGAAATCACAGTAAAATTAACCGTTAAAGCGAATAAGTTCTCTCAATCAGCGATTGAGAAAATCCAAGCTGCCGGCGGTCAAACCGAGGTGATTTAATGTTCAATACCATAGCCAACATCTTCAAAGTAGAAGATTTACGCAGAAGAATTTTCTTTACGCTCATCTTGCTAATCGTCTACCGCTTAGGTGCCTTTATTCCGGTGCCTAACATTAATACGGATGTTCTGAAACTTCAAGACCAAGCGAATCAGAGTGATGTCTTTGGTTTGCTCAACACGTTTTCTGGCGGTGCGCTCTTCCAATTTTCCCTCTTCGCGATGGGAATTACGCCTTATATCACGGCTTCTATTATTGTTCAGCTTTTGTCCATGGATGTAATTCCACGCTTTGCGCAATGGGCAAAAGAAGGCGATGTCGGAAGAAAGAAAATGACACAAGTTACTCGTTACGGTACGATTATTCTAGGTGTGATTCAAGCTTTTGGACTTTCAATTGGGTTTAACCGTTTGTATAGCGGACTCGTGATTGATCCAGGAGTCACAACCTTTGCTCTAATTGCTCTCGTACTGACAGCTGGTACAGCTTTCTTGATGTGGCTCGGTGAGCAAATCACGGAATATGGGATTGGAAACGGTATTTCCATTATCATCTTTGCTGGTATCGTCGCGGCGATTCCAACAAGCATTCAACAAATCTACAAATCACTTTTTGCGACCGAAGGAGCTTTGTTCCTGAATATCGTGAAACTGATCATTATTGCTTTGGTTGTTATACTGATTATTGCCGGGGTCATATTCGTGCAGCAAGGTGTCCGTAAGATACCTGTACAATATGCGAAACGGGTAGTTGGTCGTAAAATGTATGGTGGTCAAACCACTCACATTCCTCTTAAAGTGAATGCGGCTGGTGTTATCCCAGTAATCTTTGCACTATCGTTATTAATGTTCCCACCCACTATCGCAAGCTATTGGAGAGGAAATGTTGTTGCAGAATGGATTATTACTAACTTAAGTATTAACCAAACTGCACCATTAGCGATTGTACTGTATGTACTGCTGATTATTGGTTTCACTTACTTTTATACCTTCGTACAAATTAATCCAGTTCAAATGGCTGACCAGATGAAGAAAAATGGTGGCTACATACCTGGTATTAGACCCGGTAAGACAACATCGACTTATCTGACTCGCGTAATGACTAGAATTACTCTTTCTGGAGCTTTGTTTCTCTCAGCGATCTCGATTCTTCCGATGATATTCGGAGGACTTGCCGGTTTGCCTAGCTCGGTTCAGATAGGTGGTACATCTTTACTTATCGTAGTAGGCGTTGGTCTTGAGACGATGAAACAGATCGAGAGCCAATTGATTAAGCGTCATTACAAAGGATTTATCAATAAATAGCTAATAGGTTCTGATGGGGCAATATCTGCGACATCGGCACCTATTGTGCTGTTCGTAATGCCGAGTGCGATGGGAGGTTTTAAGTATGAACGTAATTTTTATGGGGCCTCCTGGTGCAGGCAAAGGTACGCAAGCAGAAAGGATCGTAAACGAATTTCAAATTCCTCATATCTCAACTGGAGATGCATTTCGCTTGGCGATGAGTCAAGGAACACCTCTTGGTGTTGAAGCCAAAGGTTATGTGGATAAGGGACTACTAGTTCCTGATGAAATTACGAACGGTATTGTGAGAGAACGTCTTGCCCAACCGGATTGCGATAAAGGTTTTTTGCTTGACGGGTTCCCTAGAACTGTTGCTCAAGCAGATGCGTTGTCTGAAATCGTAGATTCCTTAGGTAAGAAGATTGAAGTAGTAATCAATCTTTCCGTTGATCGCAGTTTCCTGCTAGCAAGACTAACTGGCCGAAGAATTTGTAAATCCTGTGGTTCTACGTATCATGTAATCTTCAACCCACCAAAGCAAGAAGGCGTATGCGATAAATGTTCGGGTGAGTTGTACCAACGATCTGATGATACGGAAGAGAAAGTCGGAACTCGTTTGGATGAATACATCAATAAAACGGCTCCGCTGCTGGATTACTACCAAAAGAGGGAATTATTGCGTGAGGTTAACGGGGAACAAGACATTCATGCGGTAACCGAACAAATTAGCTCACTGCTACGAGGTCTAGCGTAATGATCATTTGTAAGTCCGAGGTTGAACTAGACCTAATGCGAGAAGCTGGTCGTATCGTAGCCGAAACGCACCGCTTATTGGCAAGGGCGATTCGTCCGAACATTACAACGAAAGAACTTGATCAGATCGCAGAGGAATTCATTCGCAGTCAGGGAGCGATTCCATCTTTTAAAGGCTACAACGGTTTTCCTGGAAGCATTTGTGCTTCAGTCAACGAAGAATTAGTTCATGGTATTCCTGGTCCAAGAAAGCTGACTGAGGGCGATATTATCAGTATAGATATTGGTGCTCAGTATAAAGGTTATCATGGAGATTCTGCTTGGACGTATCCTGTCGGTGAAATTTCTGAAACAGCTGGGCGCTTGTTAGCTGTGACAGAACAATCACTTTATCGAGGCATAGCAGAAGCTAAACCGGATGCTAGACTCTACACGTTGTCGCATGCAATCCAAACTTGTATTGAAGACGCAGGCTTCTCCGTGGTTATAGAGTATGTCGGTCACGGTATCGGAACGGATCTTCACGAAGAACCACAAATTCCGAATTATGGTGTACCTGACAAAGGTCCTCGACTCAAACCAGGCATGGTCCTAGCCATTGAACCGATGGTGGTCGTTGGCGAAAGATTTGTCCAAACACTCGAAGACGATTGGACTGTAGTCACTGCGGATCGTACCCTATGCGCTCATTTTGAACATACGATTGCAATTACGGCAGCCGGTTATGAAATATTAACTTTGCCTAGATCGTAGGTGATGATGAATGGATAGCAAGATTCCGAAGGTGGGTCAAATCGTAAAGGTGCTTCGCGGTCGAGATCCCGGAGAATATGCGGTCGTGATTGGAATTGTCGATCATCGCTTTGTCTGGCTTGCCGACGGTGATCATCGCAAATTCGATCAACCGAAGAAGAAGAACCTGAATCATCTTCAGTTACAAGAAACGATTAGCAGTGAAGTGGAGTCAAGCATTAGGGAAACAGGTCGTGTTACTAATGGAAAGTTGCGCTTCGCAATTGCCAAATTCGTTGAACTTATGCAAGATGAAGCACAAGAGAAAGGAGAATGACTGTGGCCAAAGAAGATGTAATTGAAGTAGAAGGTACAGTGATTGAACCTCTTCCGAATGCAATGTTTAAGGTTGAATTGGAAAATGGTCATAAAATCCTAGCCCATGTATCCGGTAAGATCAGAATGCATTTTATCCGCATTTTGCCTGGAGATAAGGTTACCGTAGAATTATCGCCTTATGATTTAACGAGAGGCCGTATAACCTACCGTTTCAAATAAATGTTCGGCTTACATGTAAGTTACTCTCTCAAGGCGTATGCTTACGAAGCAAGTTTTCTAACAGAAAACGCAACATGGTTGCTTACGATGATAAGGAGGGCTTAAAAATGAAAGTTAGACCGTCGGTTAAACCGATTTGCGAGAAATGCAAAGTTATTCGCCGCAAAGGTAATGTAATGGTTATATGTGAAAATCCTAAGCACAAACAAAAACAAGGTTAAAAGGAGGTGCAATCTGTAGATGGCACGTTTAGCTGGAGTTGACTTACCTCGTGACAAACGAGTTGTAATCGCGTTAACTTACATTTTCGGCATCGGCACTACAACTGCTCAGAAAATCATTGCTTCCACAGGTATCGACGCTAGTACTCGCGTTCGCGACTTGACTGAAGATGAAGTGAGCAAGATCCGTGATGTAATTGACAAAACCCTTAAAGTAGAAGGCGACCTTCGTCGCGAAATTTCCCTAAACATCAAACGTCTAATCGAAATCGGATCCTACCGTGGTCTTCGTCACCGCCGTGGTCTTCCTGTTCGTGGACAACGTACTAAAACTAATGCTCGTACACGTAAAGGTCCTCGTCGTACGGTAGCTAATAAGAAGAAATAATAAAGGGGGTTAGAGCTAATGGCAAAACCTAAAAAAGTAGTCCGTACGAAACGTCGTGACCGGAAAAATATTGAGAGCGGTGTAGCACACATCCGTTCAACATTTAACAACACGATCGTAACGATCACGGATCCGCATGGTAACGCAATTTCCTGGGCAAGTTCAGGAAACCTTGGATTCAAAGGTTCCCGTAAAAGTACACCTTTTGCAGCGCAAATGGCAGCTGAAAAAGCAGCTAAAGCAGCTATGGAGCATGGCTTGAAAACTGTTGAAGTAATGGTTAAAGGTCCAGGAGCTGGCCGCGAAGCAGCAATCCGCTCTTTGCAAGCAGCAGGTCTTGAAGTAAACCTGATTAAAGACGTGACTCCGGTTCCTCATAATGGCTGCCGTCCTCCAAAACGTCGTCGCGTATAATTCAGGATGACTTTGTAGTATAATTATTCCAAAATCGTGAATAATGGTTTGAAGGATAGGAATACTATGAAATTTTCAGGCGAAGTATCCAGAGGGAAACGACGTATTGAATGGAGGGTACATTTCATGATCGAAATCGAAAAGCCAAAAATAGAAACCGTAGCATTAAGTGAAGATGGCGCTTATGGTAGATTTATCATCGAGCCGTTGGAGCGTGGCTATGGTACAACCTTAGGTAACTCACTACGTCGTATCTTACTGTCCTCTTTACCGGGGGCAGCAGTAACCTCTGTCCAAATCGATGGCGTTTTACATGAGTTTTCAACGATTCCTGGCGTGCTTGAGGATGTAACGGAAATTATCCTCAACTTGAAAGGCCTATCGTTGAAAATTCACTCCGATGAGGAGAAAGTGCTTGAAATTGATGCAGAAGGGGAAGGTAATATTACTGCGGCAGATATTCGTGGTGATAGTGATGTGGAGATTCTTAACCCGGATCTGCATATCGCTACCTTATCTCCAGATGCGCGTCTTCATATGAGGATTCATGCGGGCAGAGGTCGCGGTTACGTCCAATCGGACAAAAATAAGCATGAAGAACAACCAATTGGTGTGATTCCAATTGATTCGATCTACACGCCTATTACCCGAGTAAACTATGCTATTGAGAATACTCGCGTCGGCCAAGTGACTAACTATGATAAGTTGACCCTCGAAGTGTGGACCGATGGAAGTATTCGACCAGAAGAAGCAGTGAGCTTGGGTGCCAAAATCTTAACAGAACATCTGAACTTGTTCGTCGGTTTGACGGATGAAGCGAAAGATGCTGAGATTATGGTAGAGAAAGAAGAAGATAAGAAAGAGAAAGTTCTGGAGATGACTATCGAGGAACTTGACCTATCTGTTCGTTCTTACAACTGTCTCAAGCGTGCAGGGATTAACACCGTACAAGAGCTGATTACCAAAACAGAAGAAGACATGATGAAAGTTCGGAACTTAGGCCGCAAATCACTTGAAGAAGTTCAAGAGAAGCTCGAAGAGCTGGGTTTGGGACTACGTACTGAGGAATAATCTTGTCAGAAGGAGGTTAATTCAATGAACTACAGAAAGTTGAACCGCGATTCCAGTAATCGTAAAGCATTATTCCGTGATCTGGTTACAGATCTGTTCATACATGAACGCATCCAAACTACAGAAGCAAAAGCAAAAGAAATTCGTTCCATCGCTGAGAAGTTAATCACTCTTGCGAAGCGCGGAGATCTTCACGCACGCCGTCAGGTTGCTGCTTTTGTTCGTAGAGAAGCTGCAGACGAGAATCAAGATGCGATTCAAAAACTGTTCTCCGATTTGGCTACTCGTTACTCCGAGCGTCCAGGTGGATACACTCGTATCCTTAAACTGGGACCACGCCGCGGTGACGCAGCACCAATGGTTTACCTAGAGCTAGTAGATCGCGCATAAAGACGGATGGGAAAGGGTGGACGGAATCACTAGATTCTGGTGAAGCCCTTTTTTTGCAGTCTTAGCACGCTCTCTAGAAGTGAATTTAGCTAAGGCTAATCACTTAGATAGGAAGGATGACTCATGGAGGAACAAGCCTTGAGAAATCTACGCTTTACCATAAGTTATGATGGGACCGCTTATTCAGGTTTTCAGATTCAGCCTAAAGCAGACACGATTCAATACCGTTTAGAGCAGGCTGTTTTCATGTTGACTGGTGAGAAGGTGAAAGTCATCTCATCCGGGCGTACAGATGCTGGTGTACACGCGAAAGCACAAGTTATTAATTTCAGCACGAATTCTAAGATTCCAGTGGAACGTTGGTGTTTAGCTCTAAATGCTAGACTCCCCAGAGATATCGTCGCTCATACCGCGGAAGAAGTTCTTCCTTCCTTTCATTCTCGCAAAGCCGCGAAACGCAAAACTTACTGCTTTTCAATTCGCTCGGCGCGCTTCCCTGATGTCTTTCACCGCAACTATGAATACCATCATCCTACGCATTTGAATGTGGAAGCCATGAGAGAGGCGCTCCCTTGCTTGCTAGGTGAGCATGATTTTACTTCGTTTTGTACGGTGAGAACAGATAAGGAAGTAAAAGTGAGAACCCTCTACGAGGTTCGTCTGGAGACGGAAGCTGACGAGTTATCTACGACGGGGAAAATCGCCCGAATTCGGTTAATCGTAACGGGTAATGGTTTCCTATATAACATGGTTAGGATCATCGCAGGAACGCTGATTCAGATTGGAGAAGGTAAGAGGCCTAGCAGCGATATGCAGCGAATTCTTGAAGCTAGAGACCGTTCTCAAGCAGGTCCCACGGCCGAAGCTATGGGTTTAACGTTATGGAGAGTCGACTATTAAAAAGCTTAAAACATTACTTGCTTCTTATCGATGTTTCGTGTAAAATATAACTTGGCGTTTCGTGATCGGCTACCCCACAGCCCCTGATCACAAATGGCCATTAACCATCCATCATTTATGTAAATTAACAATAATAATTATGTATTGAGATATATTTTTAGGAGGATTAAGCATGCGCACCACATATATGGCTAAGCCAAATGAAGTAGAGCGTAAATGGTACATTGTTGACGCTGCAGGCCAAACACTTGGCCGTCTTGCAAGTGAAGTTGCTAGCATTATCCGCGGTAAGCACAAACCGGAGTTCACTCCACACGTAGATACTGGCGATTTCGTTGTTGTTATCAATGCTTCCCAAATTAAGCTAACAGGTAAGAAAATGCAAAACAAAATGTACTACCGTCACTCTTTATACCAAGGTGGTTTAAAAGTGACTTCTGCTCAGGATTTGCTGAACAGCAAACCTGATCGCATGATCGAGTTTGCCGTACACGGTATGCTTCCTAAGAACCGTCTTGGCGACAGCTTGAAAACTAAGCTTAAAGTCTACGGTGGAGCAGAGCATCCACATCAAGCACAACTACCAGAAGTCTGGAATCTTCGCGGATAATATAAGGAGGACTGTTTCGTGGCACAAGTTCAATATTATGGAACGGGTCGTCGTAAACACTCGGTAGCGCGCGTGCGCTTAGTACCGGGTGAAGGACGCATCATTATCAATAAACGTGATCTAGACGAATATTTCGGTCTAGAAACTTTGAAGCTGATCGTTAAACAACCTTTGACATTAACTGAGACTGTCGGTAAATACGATGTTCTAGTTCTTGCAAATGGTGGTGGAATCAGCGGACAAGCTGGAGCAATTCGTCATGGGATTTCCCGTGCATTGCTGAAGGCTGATCCGGAATACCGTGGATCCCTGAAAAAAGCAGGATTCTTAACACGTGATTCCCGTATGAAAGAGCGTAAAAAATATGGATTGAAAGCCGCTCGTCGCGCTCCTCAATTCTCCAAACGTTAAGATTTCGCGCTTTTGGCGCTCAAGAGAGACCTTTCCTGCATTGTGCTGGAAAGGTTTTTTCTTTTTACACAAAAAAGAGAGCTTGACCAGCCAACAATAGGGATTTTAACGAAGTTAAAACCAAAATGATAAAAAGTCATTGACATGAAGAAGAAGTCAGCTATAATTAAATATAAATCATACAATAACAGTCGGGATTAAAAATGGAGGTATTTACTATGAATCTCTTTGAAAAAGAAGCCTTTGTAACAAAAGCTGCGGAAGAATTTGAAAATCAATCACCGGAAGCGATACTGAAACTTGCTATCGAAACATTTCCAAGCTTAACACTTGCTTGTAGTTTTGGCGCTGAAGACGTTGTGCTTGTGGATATGCTTCAAAAAATTAATCCGAATGTAGACATTTTCTACTTGGATACGAATGTTCATTTCGCCGAAACCTATGAAACAAGAGATCGCCTAGAACAACATTACGGAACGAAGTTCGTTCAAGTCTTGCCTAAGCTAACGCTTGAAGAACAAGCTGAGAAATTCGGTGATGAGCTTTGGAAAAGCGATGCTAACCAATGCTGTAACATTCGTAAGGTTGATCCTTTAACAGATATTCTTAAAAATTATGATGCATGGATCACAGGGATTCGCCGCGATCAAGCGCCTACTCGTGCAAATGCCAAAAAAGTTGAGTACGATGTGAAATTTGGTTTGATTAAATTCAATCCACTAGCAGGCTGGACTTCCGAAGATGTGTGGAATTACATTCGTGAGAATGATGTTATCTACAATCCGCTGCATGATCGCAACTACCCAAGTATCGGATGTACACATTGTACCCGCCCAGTAGCTGAGGGTGAAGACCCACGTGCGGGTCGTTGGGCTAGTATCGAAAAAACAGAATGCGGACTTCATAAGTAATCATAGATATAAAATCACGGAGGTACTACGTAATGACGACGATTAAGCCGCATGGCGGCGTATTAATTAACCGTTTGGTACCAGTAGAGCAAAGAGAAGAGCTTCTAAAACGTGCAGCATTATTGAAACAAATTCGTGTAAATTCATGGACTATTTCTGACCTGGATCTGATTGGGGTAGGTGCATTTTCACCATTAGTTGGATTCCTTGATGAGAAAAACTATACCTCAGTTGTGGAGACCATGCGTCTTACAGATGGAACTGTGTGGAGTATTCCTGTTACATTATCTATTGACCCTGAAGTTGGAGCTTCCATTTCAATCGGTGAACAAGTAGCGCTTATCGGTGAAGAAGATGATGTCATATATGCTGTTTTAGATGCAACTAGCATCTATACAGTAGATCAACAAAATGAAGCAATTAAGATCTTCAAAACAGATGATATGGCTCACCCAGGTGTAGATAAACTGTTCTCGCGTTCTTCTACGAATATCGGAGGCCCTATTCAGCTGCTTAACCGACCAAAACCTAAAAAGTTTGAAGAGTTTTACTTTGATCCATCCGAAACACGTCGCATTTTTGCGGAAAATGGGTGGAGAACTGTTGTTGGTTTTCAAACGCGTAATCCGGTTCACCGAGCTCACGAATACATTCAAAAGTCGGCCATGGAAATCGTGGATGCTCTTTTCCTTAATCCGCTTGTAGGTGAGACTAAATCCGATGACATCTCTGCCGATGTACGTATGAAAAGTTATTTGGTATTGCTTGAGAACTACTATCCGAAGGATCGGACTTTCTTGGGTGTATACCCGGCTGCTATGCGTTATGCAGGTCCTCGTGAGGCGATTTTACACGCTATTGTGCGTAGAAACTATGGATGTACGCATTTCATCGTAGGACGCGATCACGCGGGTGTTGGCGATTACTACGGTACCTATGAAGCTCAAGAGATTTTCAGTAATTTTACAGCAGAAGAGATTGGTATTACACCTCTATTCTTTGAGCATAGCTTCTTTTGTACCAAATGTGGCAATATGGCTTCTAGCAAAACTTGTCCTCATGATAAGTCCCAGCATATGCATCTCTCTGGCACGAAGGTTCGTGGGTTGCTTAGAGAGGGTCAATGCCCGCCTCCGGAGTTCACACGTCCTGAAGTAGCACAGGTTCTTATTGAAGGTCTAAGAGACCCTGAATATCAGGTTTAAGTAAGGTATATTTGTCCACCCTGTCCCATATAGATGTTACAGAGTCTATGGGGAACAGAGGTGGATTTTTTATGCGCAAAAGGAAGAAGAGGCTGGTCGTCTGGCTGACTTTTAACAGTAGTCTTAAGCTTGTTCTCTCGACCTTGCTGGTTGCACTTGTTGTTTTCATCTATGCCTATGAGCTGCCGGCAACGAAGACGTGGTCGGATTGGACTTTACCTTTGTCAGGTAAAACAATTGCTCTGGATGCTGGTCATGGTGGACCTGATGGTGGAGCTTCCAGTAAGGAAGGTGTTGTTGAGAAAGATATCAATTTAGCGATCACACTTCATCTTCGTGATTATTTGCAGCAGGCCGGTGCGCTAGTCATTATGACAAGGGAAACGGATACCGATTTGGCTGAATCTGGTACGAAGGGATATAGTAAAAGAAAGACGCAAGATCTTCACAACCGTGCAGATCTCATTAATGAGAATAATGCGGATTTATTTCTTAGTGTGCATTTAAACAGCATACCTTCTCAGAAATGGAGAGGCGCACAAACGTTCTATTACCCGAATAATCCTAAAAACCCTAATTTAGCCGCACTCATTCAGTTGGAATTAAAGAAGAACTTAGAGAATACTGATCGTGTTGCCAAGCCGGCGGACAAGACTGTTTACTTATTAAAAACGCTAAAAATCCCGAGTGCTCTTGTAGAGGTGGGTTTCCTTTCAAATCCAGAAGAAGCAAGACTGCTTGCAAGTGAGAAATATCAGAAGATGGTGGCAGCATCTGTCTATCAAGGTATCTTAAGATTTTATGCTGGGGAAAAAGTGGGTTCTTAATCAAAATGTGTTATAATTAAGGCCACAATTACAATGTCCGAATAAAAGGTGTGGTGTGGCTATGATAAATAAAGACCAACTATTAGAAGCGTTAAAACCTTTTATTGAACCTCATTACAATAAAAGCGTTGTAGAGCTTAATCTAGTTAGAGATGTGATGTTTAAAGAGGATAACGTATCTTTAAGCTTAATTGTCACGACTGAGGATGAGGCGTTCAAAGAAAAAGCGAAGGTTTATATTCAGCAAACTTTAGAAAAATTAGGTATAGCACAAGTACATATTCGTTTCAGACTCATGACTGGTTATGAGCGTAATCAGATTAAAGATACGGCTCAACCGGCTGCAGAGAAACAAACCCAACCTGTCCAACCGCCGATTGAACAACCCATATTGGGAGAAGCCTCTACAGTTGAGTTTATTGCCGTTGCAAGTGGCAAAGGTGGTGTGGGTAAATCAACCGTAACTGTTAATTTAGCCGTTGCCTTAGCCCGCCAAGGGAAAAAGGTTGGAATCATTGATGCTGATATATACGGTTTCAGTATCCCTGATATGATGGGCATCGAAGAACAGCCGAAGCTTGTCGATAATGTCATTATGCCAGTTGAGAAATTTGGTGTAAAAGTAATCTCTATGGGCTTCTTTGTTCAAGATAATGCGCCTGTTGTTTGGCGTGGTCCTATGCTAGGGAAAATGCTTCGCAATTTCTTCAATGAAGTTAATTGGGGAGATGTTGAATACATCCTTCTGGATCTTCCTCCGGGAACGGGAGATGTAGCGCTAGATGTGCATCAGCTTATCCCGCAAAGTAAAGAAGTGATTGTGACTACGCCGCATGCCACAGCAGCCTTTGTAGCCGCTAGAGCTGGAGCGATGGCCATTCAAACAAACCATGAAATTCTAGGTATTGTGGAGAACATGTCCTATTATGAATGCAAAGATGGCAGCATAGATTACGTATTCGGTAAGGGTGGCGGAGCTAAACTGGCGGAAGATTTGCATAGTGAATTATTAGCGCAGATTCCACTTGGAGCTCCTGACAATCATGTCTCAGAAATCGACTATTCACCGTCTGTCTACAAGTCAGACTCAAAAGCTGGACAAATCTATTTGGATATGGCTGCGAATATCATTACCAAATTGGAAAAATAAAAATAAAAGGGCATACGGATAAAATCCGCATGCCCTTTTACTATATTTAAGATTCAGAAGTGCTGGAGTCATCCTTTTTCTTATCGCCGTCTTTCTTTTCGGAGTCTCCTGAATCGCTTTTCTCGTCTTTCTTCTTATCTCCTCCGCTATCTCCCTTGCCTCCACCTTCCTCTTTCTTTTGAGCACTCTTAGCCGTAGGCATCTGATCGGGCTTGCTTTGTTGTGCTATTGCTGCCTTAAGAAGGTCAACCATATGTGCGCGGAACAAAGGACTCTGGATTGATTCTTCCATAACCGTCATCATTTGCTGGCGATAGGCGGCAGTTTTCATGACATCTAGCATCATCTTTTCATATTCCGGATTTTTCATAACATCAACGAGTGATTTTTGATATTCTGGGTCCTTTAAAAGCTCTTTAAACATCTGTTTAGTTTCTTTTTGGATAGCCTTAGCAAAATCACCAGCAAATTTAGGATCTTTCATCATATCGGTAAGGAACATGTTATTCTCTTTTGCTGTGAGTACATCCTTTACTGCCATCTGCAGCTGCAAAGATTCATTTGCTGACAAAAGCTTGATTTGAGATTGACCAGCTACACCGTTGGCGCCCACATCCCCATTCATTATGCTGCGGTTCGCCGCACTGATTGCTTTCTTCCCATCCTCTGACTTCAAAATATCAAGAATCATGGTCTTTTGCTCTTTATACGTATTAGCTTGAGATTGACCTTGACCTTGTGATGAACTATCTGATCCACACGAAGCGAGAAGTAAAGCGATAGAAATCAGTGGTAGGACTTGCAGCTTTCTGAGCTTAGTTGTTAACATAAAAGCATGCTCCCTTCCCTAGCTTAATAGTTGTTAGTATGTGTGGTTCGGGATAGATTATAAGGGCCATTCATTGGCTTTTTATCGTAAACGTTGGTACAATTAACAATTAGAGTTGAAGTATGGAGGTAATTGATCTTGACGCTGCGGAAGTGGTTTCACTTATTTTGGACAACATTGTTATTAGGAATGATTGTATCTATAGGGATTGGACTCATCTTACAATATTCCGACAAAGAATTTTCGGTTATGGGGCTATCGGCAGTAGGATTTAATGTATTAAATATGCTGCTTGGTGGTGCAACAATAAGCGTTCTGAGTCAAATGGGCTTTTTTGCTTATCTGATTGTCAGATTCATTGCTGCAGGTATCATTCGCTCCAAGACGGTATGGGATCTTTTACAATTGGCTATCGTCATTGTTGTCTTGTTTGACCTTGTATATCTGAGAATGACAAATTTTGAGGGCACAGGATCCGTTTTGAGCTACTCCGTTTTACCTGCTATCATATTGGTAATTTCCATAGCAGTAGCTTATTGGAAAGTGAAGATGACGAATCAGAATGCTTTTATCCCGACACTATTCTTTATGTGCGCTGTATCTGTTCTTGAAGCCGTACCTGCATTAAAGCTAGATAACGCAGCATCAAGTCTATTTATGTTGGCTCCGTTGCTTGTTTGTAATGCATGGCAAATTTTGATTCTACATAAAATATTGGATAACAAAAAGAGCTAATAAAATTAGCTCTTTTTTGAATCTAAGTATAATCATTAATTGATTTGTTTCATTGTCTGGTCTTCAACCGGTTTCGTCTCCACTTGGGTTTGTTTGATTAGCTCACTTACCGTAACGAATTCGTATCCCTTAGCTCTTAACTGCTCAATGATAACTGGTAAGGCCTCATGTGTTTGTTGAGACGAATCGCTGGCATGCAGTAA
>NZ_JAUSZE010000001.1:4800000-6987500 GCF_030817295.1 Paenibacillus sp. V4I9 | reverse complement strand
ACGTAGACCCGAAACCGTGTGATCTACCCCTGTCCAGGGTGAAGGTGAGGTAACACTCACTGGAGGCCCGAACCCACGCATGTTGAAAAATGCGGGGATGAGGTGGGGGTAGCGGAGAAATTCCAATCGAACTCGGAGATAGCTGGTTCTCCCCGAAATAGCTTTAGGGCTAGCCTCGGATGTTGAGTTGTGGAGGTAAAGCACTGATTGGGTGCGGGGCCCGCCAAGGGTTACCAAGTCCAGTCAAACTCTGAATGCCACAAACTTAAATCCGGGAGTCAGACAGTGAGTGCTAAGATCCATTGTCAAAAGGGAAACAGCCCAGACCATCAGCTAAGGTCCCCAAGTGTGTGTTAAGTGGGAAAGGATGTGGAGTTGCACAGACAACCAGGATGTTGGCTTAGAAGCAGCCACCATTGAAAGAGTGCGTAATAGCTCACTGGTCGAGTGACTCTGCGCCGAAAATGTAACGGGGCTAAACACGCCACCGAAGCTATGGCTTGCACATGAATTTGTGCATGGGTAGGGGAGCGTTGTATGTACGTAGAATTCTGACCGTAAGGACAGGTGGAGCGCATACAAGTGAGAATGCCGGTATAAGTAACGAAAAGATCAGTGAGAATCTGATCCGCCGAAAACCTAAGGGTTCCTGAGGAAGGCTCGTCCGCTCAGGGTAAGTCGGGACCTAAGGCGAGGCCGAAAGGCGTAGTCGATGGACAACAGGTGGAAATTCCTGTACCACCGTAGCCGTTATGAGCAATGGAGTGACGCAGAAGGATAGTGACGCGAGCTGATGGATGCTCGTCCAAGCAGTGAGGCTGATGTGTAGGCAAATCCGCACATCGTAAGGCTGGGCTGTGATGGGGAGGGAAATTTAAGTACCGAAGGTCATGAGTTCACACTGCCAAGAAAAGCTTCTAGCCAGGCGAAGGTGCCCGTACCGCAAACCGACACAGGTGGGTGAGAAGAGAATTCTAAGGCGCGCGGAAGAACTCTCGTTAAGGAACTCGGCAAAATGACCCCGTAACTTCGGGAGAAGGGGTGCCTCGGTAGGGTGAATAGCCCGAGGGGGCCGCAGTGAAAAGGCCCAAGCGACTGTTTAGCAAAAACACAGGTCTGTGCGAAGCCGCAAGGCGAAGTATACGGGCTGACGCCTGCCCGGTGCTGGAAGGTTAAGAGGAGTGGTTAGGGACCTCGGTTCCGAAGCTATGAATTGAAGCCCCAGTAAACGGCGGCCGTAACTATAACGGTCCTAAGGTAGCGAAATTCCTTGTCAGGTAAATTCTGACCCGCACGAATGGCGTAACGACTTGGGCGCTGTCTCAACGAGAGATCCGGTGAAATTTTAATACCTGTGAAGATGCAGGTTACCCGCGACAAGACGGAAAGACCCCATGGAGCTTTACTGCAGCTTGATATTGGACTTTGGTACGATCTGTACAGGATAGGTGGGAGCCTTTGAAGCCTGAGCGCCAGCTTGGGTGGAGGCATCGTTGGGATACCACCCTGATCGTATCGGAGTTCTAACCTAGTACCGTGATCCGGTATGGGGACAGTGTCAGGTGGGCAGTTTGACTGGGGCGGTCGCCTCCTAAAATGTAACGGAGGCGTTTAAAGGTTCCCTCAGAATGGTTGGAAATCATTCGCAGAGTGCAAAGGCATAAGGGAGCTTGACTGCGAGACCTACAAGTCGAGCAGGGACGAAAGTCGGACTTAGTGATCCGGTGGTACCGAATGGAAGGGCCATCGCTCAACGGATAAAAGCTACCCTGGGGATAACAGGCTTATCTCCCCCAAGAGTCCACATCGACGGGGAGGTTTGGCACCTCGATGTCGGCTCATCGCATCCTGGGGCTGAAGTAGGTCCCAAGGGTTGGGCTGTTCGCCCATTAAAGCGGTACGCGAGCTGGGTTCAGAACGTCGTGAGACAGTTCGGTCCCTATCTGTCGCGGGCGTAGGAAATTTGAGAGGAGCTGTCCTTAGTACGAGAGGACCGGGATGGACGTACCGCTGGTGTACCAGTTGTCTCGCCAGAGGCATCGCTGGGTAGCTATGTACGGAGGGGATAAGCGCTGAAAGCATCTAAGCGCGAAGCCCCCCTCAAGATGAGATTTCCCAGTATGTAAGACCCCTTGTAGACGACGAGGTTGATAGGTTCGAGGTGGAAGTGCAGCAATGTATGCAGCTGACGAATACTAATCGGTCGAGGGCTTAACCAAAACCCTGAGTGTTACTTTACGCAAGTTTCGTATCTAGTTTTCAAGGCGCAAACACGCTTTGACTGTTTGGTGATGATGGCGGAGGGGATCCACGCGTTCCCATCTCGAACACGACCGTTAAGCCCTCCAGCGTCGATGGTACTTGAACCGCAGGGTTCTGGGAGAGTAGAACGTTGCCAAGCAGTTTTCCCTGATAGCTCAGTTGGTAGAGCACTCGACTGTTAATCGAGTTGTCACAGGTTCGAGTCCTGTTCGGGGAGCCAATGCTTCCATAGCTCAGTCGGTAGAGTGCATCCATGGTAAGGATGAGGTCACCGGTTCGATTCCGGTTGGAAGCTCCAGTAATTTATTAGTAAGGCCCGTTGGTCAAGTGGTTAAGACACCTCCCTTTCACGGAGGTAACAGGGGTTCGAGTCCCCTACGGGTCACCAATAATTCCCACAAAGTGACGTAAAGCTACGAAGCTTAATCCGATTACTTTGCGTGGGCACCAAATTCATTATCCTATGGAGGCTTAGCTCAGCTGGGAGAGCATCTGCCTTACAAGCAGAGGGTCGGCGGTTCGATCCCGTCAGCCTCCACCATTAACTTCATAAGCCGTTGTAGCTCAACTGGTAGAGCAACTGACTTGTAATCAGTAGGTTGGGGGTTCAAGTCCTCTCGACGGCATGTTTTCGATGGGGATTAGCCAAGCGGTAAGGCAACGGACTTTGACTCCGTCATGCCAAGGTTCAAATCCTTGATCCCCAGTTCTTCACTTGAGTCATTAGCTCAGTTGGTAGAGCACCTGACTTTTAATCAGGGTGTCGTAGGTTCGAATCCTACATGACTCACTTGCCTTATTTACAGCATGCGCGTATGGCGGAATTGGCAGACGCACTAGACTTAGGATCTAGCGGGTGACCGTGGGGGTTCAAGTCCCTCTACGCGCATCAAATCCTCAGCAGTATTCATACTCCTGAGGTACCCATGCGGAAGTGGCTCAGCGGTAGAGCATCGCCTTGCCAAGGCGAGGGTCGCGGGTTCGATCCCCGTCTTCCGCTCCATTTTATTAAGCGCCCTTAGCTCAGCTGGATAGAGTATTTGACTACGAATCAAAAGGTCGGGAGTTCGAATCTCTCAGGGCGCGCCATTTTTCATATGTTATTACCTTATCGGGACGTAGCTCAGCTTGGTAGAGCACCTGCTTTGGGAGCAGGGGGTCGCATGTTCAAATCGTGTCGTCCCGATAGACACGCGGGCGTAGTTTAATGGTAGAACTTCAGCCTTCCAAGCTGATCGCGCGGGTTCGATTCCCGCCGCCCGCTTCAATGAAAAAAGACCACCTTCGGGTGGTCTTTTTTCATTGAACGGGAAAGAAGAGAAGCCATATAGGTTCGATCGTCCGTGAATTTGTACAGGCTGTAAAAGACGTAATACATAAATTACCACGCTCTGGCGTGGCTTTTTTTTATTTTAATACTATGTGTAGAGGGCGGATTGTGGTAAAATATTCTGAAATGAGTTTTTATAACATCTAGCTTTTGTAGAGAGAAGCATTAGTGCAACATAGTGAATAGATGAGGTGGAGAGTAATGTTAGAGAATGATATTGTCCTACAGAAGCAAGCAACGAATAACCTGCTGCGCAGGGACGTACGCTTCTTGGGCCACATACTAGGTGAAGTTCTGGTTCATCAAGGCGGTAATGATCTGCTTGATGTTGTCGAGAGAATTCGTGAGATGAGTAAGTCTTTAAGAGCACACTATGTAATCGAGATATATGATGAATTTAAGAAAACGATCTCCTCCTTGGATCCGGAGATTCGTCATCAAGTGATTCGTGCATTCGCTATTTACTTCCAACTTGTTAATATTGCTGAGCAGAACCATCGGATCCGTCGTAAAAGAGATTACGAACGCTCATCTGGTGAGTCCGTACAGCCAGGTTCCATAGAGAGTATTGTGCAAGAGTTAAAGAATAATCATATTCCATATGCAGAGGTTCAAGAAATTCTGAAAGCTATCTCCTTGGAACTAGTAATGACAGCACATCCGACAGAAGCCATGCGTAGAGCTGTACTTGATATTAATCTGCGTATTTCGGAAGATATGATGAAACTCGATAATCCTATGCTGACTTATCGCGAGCGTGAACAATTGCGTGAGAAGCTGCTCGGAGAGGTTCTTAATCTTTGGCAAACGGACGAGCTGCGTGATAGGAAACCAACGGTTATTGATGAAGTTCGTAATGGTATGTATTATTTTGACGAAACTTTGTTTGATGTACTACCAGAGATCTATCATGAGCTTGAGCGCTGTTTAAATAAATATTATCCGCAAGACTCCTGGCATGTGCCGTCTTTCTTGAAATTCGGTTCATGGATTGGTGGGGACCGTGACGGTAACCCATCGGTTAGAGCGAATGTGACTTGGGAAACACTAGGTTTGCATCGTCAACTGGCTTTGCAAAAGTATGAAGAAGTGCTCAAAGAAACACTTGAGAATATGAGCTTCAGTAAAAGCATTGTGAACGTTAGCGACGATCTACTTGAATCTATTCAATGCGACCGTGAAGCTATGGGGAATATACAGGACGTTTGGCGTAATGAGAAAGAGCCATATCGCATCAAGACGACTTATATGATTGAGAAGGTTCATAACACTGGCAATCCGAATGTTCCTACAAGCCAGAAATACAACAGTCCGGAAGAGTTTATTAGTGATTTGAAAATCATCGAGGCTAGCTTGAGGATGCATTTTGCTGACTATGTAGCTGACAAATATATTAAAAAGCTTATTCGCCAGGTTGAGCTGTTCGGCTTCCACTTGGCTGCTCTGGATATCAGACAGCACAGTAAAGAGCATGAGAATGCGATGACTGAGGTTTTGGCGAAAATGGGCATCACGAGTGATTACAGTATGCTGTCGGAAGAGGAGAAAATCAGTCTCTTAACGGATGTTCTGAATGATCCAAGACCGATTACATCTACGTATTTGGATTACTCGGAAAGTACTCAGGAGTGTTTAGATGTTTATCGTACTGTAGGCAAAGCACAGAAGGAATTCGGTCGCAACTGTATTAACAGCTATCTCATTAGTATGACGCAAGGAGCTAGTGACCTCTTGGAGGTAGTTGTCTTTGCAAAAGAGGCTGGATTATATCGCAAAGAGAGCGATGGCAGTGTGACGAGTACGTTACAGTCTGTACCTCTTTTTGAGACGATCGATGACCTGCATGCGGCTCCTGGAATTATGAGCACGTTGTTAGCGATCCCTGCTTACAAAGCTAGCCTTGACCCTGTGACACAACTCCATGAGATTATGCTGGGCTACTCAGACAGTAATAAAGACGGCGGTGTGATTACAGCGAACTGGGAGCTTCGTATGGCGCTTCAGGATATTACGGAAGCGGCTAAACAATATGGCGTGAAGCTGAAGTTTTTCCATGGCCGTGGCGGAGCATTAGGTCGTGGCGGTATGCCGCTTAACCGCAGCATTCTGGCTCAGCCGGTTGAAACGCTTGGTGGCGGCATTAAGATTACGGAGCAAGGCGAAGTATTATCTTCCCGTTATTCTTTGCAAGGCATTGCATACCGCAGCTTGGAGCAAGCGACTTTTGCGTTAATTACGGCATCCAAATTATCCCGTTCTCCGCAAAGAAATCCACTGGAAGACAAGTGGGAGAACATTATGCGTGGTATTTCGGAACAAGCACAGACGAAGTATCAGGATCTCATTTTCCGAGACGAAGACTTCTTAACGTTCTTCAAAGAATCCACACCGCTACCAGAGATTGGTGAGCTGAATATCGGTTCACGTCCATCCAAACGTAAAAATAGCGATAAATTCGAAGATTTGCGTGCGATTCCTTGGGTATTCTCTTGGACCCAAACGAGATATTTGCTTCCGGCTTGGTACGCGGCGGGTTCGGGTCTCCAAAGCTTTTATCAAGGTAAAGCGGCGAACTTAGAAACTTTGAAAGAAATGTATGAAAATTGGTCGTTCTTCCAAACGATGATTGATAATTTGCAAATGGCTCTAGCTAAGGCTGACCTTCAAATTGCTAAGGAATACGGCAACCTGGTCAAAGAATCGGCAATTGCAGAGCGTATCTTCAATCTTATTAGGGAAGAATATGAACTGACTTCGTCCATCATTTTACAAATTACGGGTCAGCAAGAGATTTTGGATAATGTTCCTGTTATTCAGGAGTCCATCCGTCTGCGTAATCCCTATGTAGATCCGCTGAGCTATATGCAGGTAGAGCTGCTTACTGAGCTTCGTGCACTACGGGAGAACAACGAGGATGATGCTATCCTGCTTCGTGAAGTGCTGCTTACGATTAACGGAATAGCCGCTGGGCTTAGAAATACAGGCTGATAAAACTTAGAGCGTAGGAAGTAAGATACAGGATGATAAAGTCGGGGGCCACGTCTAACGTAGGCAGCTCGACTTTTCCTGTCCTTATACGAAATGCCCATAGACGGGAGTTGTGCAACAACATGGGGCGATGGTTAGCAATGGTCCTTGTTATAATCGGGGCGTCAAGCTATGGCTTGCTTTCCTCTTTTATCAAGATGGCCTACGATCAAGGATTTACAGAAGGACAAATTACACCGGCACAAATGACGATGGGAACGTTGTTCGTATGGATGTTGATTCTTTTTCACAAAAAATCATGGGTCAATCCCTTTAAAGGTCCTTGGATTAAGCTTGGTTTGATAGGTATTTTTGGATTGGCTTTAACGACGGTCTTTTTCAATATTGCTTTAAAAGAGTTGAATGCTTCTTTATCGATTATTCTTCTGTTTCAGTTCACATGGATGACCATAACAATGGATTGTATCGTGAAACGAAGGCTTCCAAGAAAGGCAGAAAGCATAGCGATTGTCTTAATATTGGTGGGTACATTACTTGCTGTAAATGTGTTCGAAACGAACTGGGAACAATTTAGTTTACTGGGGATTTTATATGGGTTGTTGTCGGCTTTGACTTACAGCATTTTTCTCTTTTTCACTGGACAAGTGGTTAGTACCCTGCCTCCTCTTATGAATTCGGCTATTATGCTTACCGCGGCGATGCCTGTTATGTATATTCTGTATCCACCAACGGTTTTTGTACATGAGAATGGAAGTACGCTGCTGTTATGGGGACTTATGCTGGGCTTCTTGGGACAGGTTGTGCCTACGGTGTCGTTTAATATCGGAATTCCGCGAATCGGTAGTACGCTTGCTGCTATGCTTGGATCGGTGGAGCTGCCAGTAGCCGTTATTGCTGCTTACCTACTTATAGGAGAGCCGGTAAATGGGTTACAATGGTTAGGGATGGGACTGATCATAGGAGGCATAATTATTTCTGAAAACAAATCATAATTTCTGCGTATGTATATGTAGATCGAATTGTCGAGAAGCCGGAGGAAATCGAATTGAACTTTGTAGAAGCACGTCTGGCTAAGGTGGCCAGGAATGGGGATCGGAATGCTTTTGCAGAGCTTGTGGAGCTCTATAAGGACAAGATCTTTCATTTGGCTTACCGTATGCTGAATAATAAGCAAGAAGCCGAGGATGCTGTGCAGGAGACGTTCTTGCGGGTATTTACCAATCTGCACCGATACGATGAGAATCAGAAGTTTTCGACTTGGATTTTCCGTATAGGGACGAATCTGTGTATCGATAAGCTGCGTCGAAGAAAGAACACCTACTCGCTTGATGCGGAGATGCCGGATGGAGAGGGCAATGATTATTATGCCATGCTACCAAGTCATGAGGACACACCTGAGAAGCAAGTGATTGTGTCCGAAACACAGGAACAGATACGTCAGGCTATTGAAACGTTACCTGAAAAATATAAATCCGTTGTGATTCTGAGATATCTGCATGATATGTCTTTGCAGGAGATAAGCGACGTACTTGATATGCCAGTTACAACGATCAAAACGCGTGTACATCGTGGTCGGGAGTACTTGCGTAAAAGGTTAGAGCAGGAGGATCAAGTTGGTAGCACAAATCCTGTTCATATGTGAAACATATTTGAAATTCAAACGTATGGTATACCACAACATGCAAAAGTCTAAGAAAGGGGTGGCTGAATGATGAATTGTAAAGAAGCCCTCCCGCTCATACATGAATATCTCGACGGTGATTTGAACGGATCCGATTCTCAGCGATTGAAGGAGCATTTGATATCCTGCCAAGCATGTCATGCTCTTTTCAGACAATTGGAGAAAACGGACGCGATGGTTAGAATGCTGCCTCCCGTTAGAGTATCTGATACGTTAACTGCACAAATCATGAGCGGACTGCCTCCAGTGAAGAAGCGCAATTCCTGGATGGACTTCATTCGCAAGCATCCTGCTGTATCAGTAGCTGTTGTTTTCGCTACTGTCATGTTCGGAAGCTTCATGTCCATGTGGAATGATGATACGAATTTGATGGTGAAGGGAAGTAACCTTCAGGACGTTGTGATTGAGGGTAATACAGTTACTGTACCGCAAGGGCATACCGTGAAAGGTGATCTCGTTGTTCAGCGGGGTAAACTGAAAGTTGAAGGCGATGTAACAGGAAACTTAACCGTTATTGATGGTTCTCTCAATCTAGCGTCAACCGCGCATATCTCTGGGCACGTCACGCAAGTCGATGAAGCATTGGGCTGGGTCTGGTATAAATTAGGCGAGTTCGTAGGCATGCTCTCGCATTAGCTTGAAACGTTTTCCAAATGGCTTTTTGCCAGAGGAGGACGTTTTTTTCTTTACATACTAATAAAATGAACCAAACTCGTTTTGATAACGTCTTGTGTAGAGAGAAAAATAGAAGTATATCTGGGTTTATGTTATGATTCTATTATAGAGAGATCACTGTGTTCAGTCGCTGGGGGAGAATAATAAATGGACTTACTCACGAGCATCTCGGCTAAGGATATCGTTGATATTCTGATCGTTAGCTATGTGATTTATAAACTGATCCTGTTGGTGCGTGGGACAAGGGCTATTCAACTTATGAAGGGTATCCTTGTTGTCGTCATTACATGGGTATTTAGTATTTGGTTTCAGCTCAGTACGCTGCAATGGATGATGAACCAGACCTTTACGTTCGGGGTTCTTGGGGTCATTATTATTTTTCAACCGGAGCTAAGGCGGGCATTGGAGCAGTTGGGCCGGGGGAAGCTATTCAGCCGATCTTCCACGGAAGAGGATCAAGATGTTAATAAGCGGATTAGTGAAGTAATACGTGCTGCGAACTATTTGGCCAAAAGAAAGATAGGGGCCTTGATTGTTTTCGAGAAAGAGACCGGTCTGACTGATTATGTTGAGTCCGGTATTGCGATAGAGAGTAAGATCAGTGCGGAGCTGTTGATTAATATTTTCATACCGAATACGCCGCTTCACGATGGCGCTGTAATTATTCGACAAGGCCAATTAATGGCTGCTGGTTGTTATTTGCCCTTGTCTGAGAATCCCTTTATCAGTAAAGAGCTTGGTACACGGCATCGTGCGGCCATTGGGATGAGTGAGGTTTCAGATGGGATGTGTATCATTGTTTCGGAAGAGACCGGGCAAATCTCGCTCACAATGAATGGTCATATCGTAAGGGACATTAAAGAAGAATCTTTGATCGCCAAATTGTTCGAAGAACTGAAGCCAAAGGCGAAAACAAATGAGAAAAACCCTTTCTTGAAATGGAGGGGGCGTTCGAATGGATAAATGGTTACGTAATACGAATGTGGTGCGAATTGTTGCACTTGTGATAGGTATTTTGCTATGGGTTGTTGTTCACATGGAAGAAACCAATATATCCGGAAATTCTCCTCTCCGCGAGCGGGAGGAAACCATAAATAACGTAGCCATTACGACAAAATATGATGAAACTCATTATCACATTTCGTCCATGGCTCCTGCCAACGTACAGGTTATTGTGAAAGGGAAGGAATCCTCGGTTAAGAAAGTGACGACCAGTAATTCCTATCAAATTGAACTCGACTTGACGCAAGTGGGCAAGGGAGATCATCAAGTTACACTTAAACCGGTTGGTTTACCTTCAGATGTGGAAGTTCAAATTGTTCCTAGAACGGTCCATGTGATTATCGAAGAGCTGCAGATGAAAGAAGTGCCAGTCGTTATTAATGTCAAAGGAACACCAGCAGCCGGTCTCAAAGCCGGACAGCCGATTGTAAAGCCAGCCAAGGTGTATATTACCGCGCAGACTAGTAAGCTCGAGCAGATCGAGAATGTTCGCGGCGAGGTCTCGGTAGATAAGGCCCAGGCTGCAGTTACGAAGCAAGTGAGACTGCAAGCTTTTGATAAAGATGGCAAAGAAGTAACTTTGAATATCAATCCTTCTGTGGTCGATGTCGAAGTGCCAATCACGAGCCCTTTCCAAACCATACCGCTGCAGATGAAGATTAGTGGAGAGCCGCCAAAAGGTTTCGCGATAGCGATGGTTACTCAAAATCCGGACAAGGTAACCGTCTACGGTACTCAAGATGTTGTAGATCGCCTAGAATTTTATCAGGGGCCGCAGCTGAGTGTTCAGGATCTGAAGGAAACAAAGGAGTTTGCACTGGACATTCCCTTGAGGAATAAAGTAACTCAACTGGATCCTGCCAAAGTTACGGTCCGCGTGGAAATTGTTCCTTCCATTACGAAGGCTTTGGAAAATGTACCGATCACGATTATTGGCCAAAACGAAAGCTATGATACGAAAGTTACATTGCCGGAGACGGCTAAGCTAAACATTACGGTAGAGGGCGCTCCTGCACTCATTGATCAAATGAAAGTGCAGGATGTACAGGCGATCCTGGATGTTAGTAATTTACCGCCAGGTAAGCATGAGCTGAAGGTGACATTAAATCTGCCGACCTATGTGAAGCTCGGTATGCCGCAAGAAGTGAAGGCGACTGTAGAAATCAGCGAGAAAACACCTAAAGTAACAAATCCATAATGGGTTGTAGAAAAAGAGGAGAATATAAACATGGGGAAATATTTTGGTACAGATGGTGTGCGAGGAGTCGCTAATGGCGAACTGACACCAGAATTAGCTTATAAAGTAGGCCGATGCGGCGGTTATGTATTAACGAGACAGGCTAAGCATCCGAAGGTTGTTATCGGGAGAGATACACGGATCTCGGGTCCAATGCTGGAAGCTTCACTCGTAGCAGGCTTACTATCGATTGGCGTTGAGGTTATTCGCATCGGTGTCGTCAGCACACCGGCGGTAGCTTATTTAACGAAAAAGCTCGGAGCCGATGCGGGCGTTATGATTTCGGCTTCGCATAATCCGGTTGAGGATAACGGGATTAAGTTTTTTGGGGGCGACGGCTTCAAGCTGCTTGACGAGACGGAGCTTGAAATTGAGCAGCTGCTTGACGCGGCTGTGGATGAATTACCTCGCCCAGTTGGCGGCGAGATTGGCACGGTTTCGGATGATCCAGATGCGAAGTTCGCCTATCTGGCGTTCTTGAAGGAGACGGTATCCGAGTCTTTCGCCGGATACAAGGTCGTTCTGGACTGCGCGAATGGTTCTGCATTCGAGCTGGCTCCTACGGTGTTCCGCGAACTAGGAGCGGAAGTTATCACCATCGGCGCTGAGCCGAACGGTCGCAATATCAACGACCATTGCGGCTCCACGCATCCTGAGAAGCTTCGCGCAGAAGTGGTGAAACATGGCGCAGCCATTGGTCTTGCTTTTGACGGCGACGCGGATCGTCTGATCGCGATCGATGAAACTGGTGAAGAAGTCGACGGCGACTTCATCCTTAGTATTCTGGGCGATGCGCTGAATCGCACTGGGAAGCTGAACCACGGCACGATTGTGACGACGGTGATGGCGAACATTGGCTTTTTCAAAGGGATTGAAAAAGCGGGTCTTAAAGCTCTGCAAACCGCTGTAGGCGATCGCTACGTGATGGAAGAGATGCGTAAAGGCGGTTATAACTTAGGCGGAGAGCAGTCGGGGCATGTTATCTTCCTTGATTACATCTCGACCGGGGATGGCATTCTGACGGCATTACAGCTGGTGAACACCATTGTCCAATCAGGGCGTAAGCTTAGTGAGTTAAAAGGAATTATGCGTAAGTTCCCGCAGCTATTGGTTAATATTCGCGTTGCGGATAAAAGCAAGCTCAAGGACAACGCAGTGATTGAGGAAGCCATTCGTAAAGTGGAGGAAGAACTCGGAGATAACGGCCGCGTACTGGTGCGACCTTCGGGAACGGAATCGTTAATTCGCGTTATGGCTGAAGGTCCTGACAAGGAGCAAGTTGAGGCTTATGTTCATGATATTGCTAAGGTTATTCAAGAGCAATTAGTATAAAAGGCAGGGACATGTGGATCCCCCTTTCGTGCTTATTGCTAATTGGGGGATTTTCCAAGAAAAAATAAGTTGCAAGCAAGCTTTAAAATGAATATGATGTATTTGACTCAAGAAGGAAAGGCAGGATAGAGGTTAATTAAGCAGCAAATAGCGCCAGAACTCGCAAGCGGGACGGAAATGTAGTGAGATTGCTACTACTACGCAGGTGAGTTGACGAGGTGAAGGTGTTCGAAACATTCGGCGGGGACCTTCCGGCATGAGGAGTGCCGTTAAGTTGGAGAGCAAAAACGTTTGGGCGACCAGGCTGACAAGTATCCAACATCTACTTAAATTATTATTTATGAACGTAATGATCGTCCTTATATATGGTTTATTTGATTTGCCGTTTTTCTTGTGTATTTGATTGATTGTTAAACCAGGATCTTTGAAAAATAGCCCTTATAAAAGAGGCTTATAAAACTATGGAGGTACTACTATGTGCGGAATTGTTGGTTATATTGGAAAGCGTAATTCTCAGGAAATTTTATTGGAAGGGCTCAAAAAGCTCGAATATAGAGGATATGACTCTGCAGGTGTAGCTGTGTACACGGCTGATGGTTTACAAATTAAGAAAGCAAAAGGCCGCATCGCGAATCTTGAATCCAAGCTGGATGAGACTCCACTGAACGGAAGCGTTGGAATCGGACATACGCGTTGGGCAACACATGGTAAGCCTTCGGATGTGAACTCTCATCCTCATACGGATAATTCAATGAAATTTTCGGTTGTGCACAACGGTATTATCGAAAATTATATTAGTCTCAAAGAAGAGTTGACTGCGAAAGGTCATGAATTTGTATCTGAGACGGATACAGAAGTAATTTCTCACTTAATCGCTGATTTGTACGAAGGAGATATCCTCAAAGCTGTCCAAAAAGCTGTAAAGTATATGACAGGTGCATTCGCGCTAGGTGTACTGACCGAATATGAGCCGGATCGCCTTGTAGCTGTGCGCCAGGCTAGTCCTTTGATTATCGGTATTGGCGAAGGCGAGAATTTCATTGGTTCGGATATCCCTGCTATTCTTGAATATACACGTAATGTGTTTATTTTGAATGATGGCGAAATGGCGCTGTTGACGCGTGATGGTGTCGAATTAATGACTTTAGAGGGGAATTTTATTTCCAGGGAAATGTTTCATGTCGATTGGGACATTGTAACTGCCGAAAAAGCCGGATTTGATCACTTTATGTTGAAAGAAATCTATGACCAACCCAAAGCTTACCGCGACACAATGGGCAGCCGTATTTCCCCTGATGGTCTTAGCGTGACGCTGAATGAGCTTACGATTACAGCTGAAGCGATTCGCAACATTAGCCGTGTTCATATTATTGCTTGTGGTACAGCCTATCATGCCGGTATGGTTGGTAAGTATGTTATTGAGAAGTTGGCGCGTATTCCGGTGGAAACGGATGTTGCTTCTGAATATCGTTATCGTTCACCCATTATCACGAAAGATACGCTTGTTATCGTAGTAAGTCAGTCAGGTGAGACGGCGGATACGCTGGCTGCGCTTCGTGAAGCTAAACGTTGTGGTGCGCATGTACTGGCCATTACGAATGTGGTAGGAAGCTCGGTAGCGCGTGAAGCTGATGATGTTATCACAACTTGGGCGGGCCTTGAAATTGCAGTTGCGTCTACGAAAGGATACACTTCACAGTTAATTGCTTTCTATCTGCTCGGCTTGCACCTGGCTCAAACGCTAGGGACACAAACATCGGATGAGATTAAAGAAGCGGTTAAGGCATTGAAAGAGCTGCCGGCTCAAGTGGAAGAAATTTTGGGGCAAGCGGAAGCCATTAAAGCAGTCGCTGAGGAGATGGCTAAGCATGATAATCTCTTCTTCATCGGAAGAGGCTTGGATTATGCTGTAGCCATGGAAGGATCTTTGAAACTGAAAGAGATTTCTTACATTCATTCAGAAGCTTATGCAGCAGGTGAATTGAAGCACGGCACACTAGCGCTAATCGAGGATGGTGTTCCGGTTATCGCGTTGGCTACTCAGCATGAACTGCTTGAGAAAACGGTAAGCAATATTAAAGAAGTTAAAGCGCGCGGCGCAAATGTACTTGGGATTGCCGTAGAAGGTGAGCTGGAGCTGCAGAAGTCTGTAGATAGCACCTTCGTTATTCCTAAGACGCTGGATGTTTTATCACCTGCGTTGTCGGTAATACCGCTGCAGCTGCTTTCGTATTACGCGTCGTTGGCGCGTGGTAATGATGTTGATAAGCCTCGTAATTTGGCGAAGAGTGTGACGGTGGAGTAGGTTTGGATTATTTAGACACTACATTGTCTGGTGATATAAAAGTGTGGAACCAGTAACAAAAGTATGGAACCAGTAATAAAACTGTGGAACCAATAATAAAAGTGTGGAACCACAATAATAACTTCTTGTCAAAATTAACGGCTTTTATTCAGGTGACCCGATCAATAAGATGGTCGGGTCACTTATTATTTAATTAGATGTGAAAAAATGATAAATATCGGGTCCAATATTCGTAGATTACGAAAATTAAATAATATGAATCAAGTGGAGTTTTCGAGTAGAATAGGCATCTCTCAAGGGAATCTAAGTGAGATTGAGCAAGGAAATTGCAATCCATCCTTTGATACCTTATTAGCAATAAAGAAACAATTTAATTGTAATATAGATGATTTAATAATAATTGAGAATGATTTAATTAAATCTAATGTTTCTTCTGTTCTATCAGAAGGAGAGTTAAGCATGATTTCTAACTATAGGTTGTTAGATGGGTTTGATCAAAAAGAAATCGATGAAATCATTAAAATAAAGATTTCTTTAAATAAAGGTAAAATCAGATCTGATATTAAGTCGTGAACACTTAGTTAGTCCCGGTGAGCTATTACAGCCATCGGGACTATTTTTTTTAAGTGTAGAATAACGAACTATTTTTAAGCTTAACGGGAGACATTAGCTTAATATCAAACTCACGACGGCAGCCGGGCATGAACTGCACCCTCTCAAGTAGACAGTACAAAAAATAAAATCAATTAAGCGGCCTTAGTCCTGTTTTCCATCGGG
The DNA here is from genome assembly GCF_030817295.1 of Paenibacillus sp. V4I9. Taxonomy (NCBI): domain Bacteria; kingdom Bacillati; phylum Bacillota; class Bacilli; order Caryophanales; family Paenibacillaceae; genus Paenibacillus; species Paenibacillus sp. V4I9. The sequence continues at coordinate 6,971,911 of NZ_JAUSZE010000001.1, read as the reverse complement.
CTGAGGCCGTTTTTCGCTTGTAATCATTCGTTGTTGTAAAAGCGGATATAGGCCTCAATGTCCCGCTTGAGCTCCTCAAAGGTATGGTACGTGTGTAAATAATATTTCTCGCATTTTAGGGTCCCCAGAAAGATTCCATGGACCGTTATCGATGCACCGCCCAACTAGGGACATGCTCTGAGACAAACGAAATGAACAACAAAAATGGACTTTACAACAAAGTAATGACAGGCAGATCGTGGTATCGTTTACTGATAGAATCAAAATGATGATATCAAGACAAACTCAGATTGGAATTGGCTCTCTTGTTAAAGGTTATTCAGAGTATTAGCAGGCAACCAGAAACAGCCGAAGCGGCTGAGGAGACGATCTTCCGGCTTAAGCACCAAACTCTGAATTTCATATTGTTCTTCTGTTCCGATGATTACGATTTTGAAGAGGTGTCGGAGCATCGTTTCATCATCACTTCCCGGATACGCAATGTATAGGATACGTAGTGGCGGGAGGAATCTCCAAAGAAGGATTTACCGATCGCTGTATCGTTGCCATCGGGCTATCCTCCCTAAATCTGCAATTAAATGTGGCTGTGATCGAGGGGATTTGAACGATTCCGATGCGGTTCAGAGAACGCGAATCAAGTGCGTTTGAAGGATTGGCCCTATATGATAACAATACGTTTGGTATTTTGCTCGTTGACGGCTTGAGGAAAGCGGAGGAAAAAGTATTGTCGGTTATTCAATCCCTATTTCCCAACAAAGACTTCCCTCTTATTGGGGGAAGCGCCGGAGATAACGGGAAGTTTGGCATGATGCTTAGCTGCAACGGCAGCTTATACTCAAATGCAGCCATTCTGACAATCGTAAAAACCAAACATCCATTTTACTTGTATCGAGAAAATATATTTGTCCCAAAAGGTGAGTCGTTGACGGTGACTAAAGCAGATATAAGAGAACGAAAAATATACGAGAATAATCATGCTCCTGCAGCGGACTATTATGACCAAGCAAATAGGTGTTCCGGTGGATCAACTTTCCGAATATTTCATGTATCATCCGTAGCACCTCACCTGAAATCTAGCGGGTATATTACATGACGTGTTATTTCTTATAATGTTTACAAAGTCCAGCAATCACACGAAAAACAGCGAACCGGCCAAGCTGAGATTTCTTGAACAGGACCGGCCAGCCAGGCGAATATAGGTGAAGTCAATTCTAAGAGGTGCACATTGCTCTCAATGAGGCAGTGCTTTTTGTTTGAAATATCTTTGCAGCGGGGGATACACTATGGAATTGCGCCAGCTTGAATATTTTATTCAAATATGCAAATCGGGAAGTTTCAGCAAAGCTAAAGAAGAATTAGGTGTGACTCAGCCTACACTAAGTCAGCAAATTCGGGTTTTGGAAGATGAGTATAATATTCCATTGTTCGATCGGGTAAGTAAGGGAGTTGAAGTAACGGAAGCGGGAAAAATTCTCTTGAATAAGGGAAACGCTATTATGAATCTTCTTGAAGAGACGCGAAATGAAATATATGGCCGAAACAATATATCTGGAGAAACAACTTCTATTGGATGTTGTCCTGCTGAACTTGAATATCTTGCTCCTTATTTCATGAGATTTCGCGAGAAGTACCCGAATATTCTATTAAAAATTATCGATGCAAAGGATGCAGAGAATAAAGTTTTGGAGCAGAGGGTAGACATTGGAATCACTGCAAATCCGATTTCTGATGCTTCGGTCATTTCGACTCATTTGTATAGACAAGATATGGCGCTATTGATTCACTCAGAACATCCTTTAGCCGATAAATCTTCGATACCTTTTCGATCCTTAAAGCAAATGAATTCGATCATGTTTTGTAAAGAAAACAAATCATTAATTGATATGTATTGTTTCTCTTGTGGGTTTACCTTGAAGTCGATAATAGAAACGTCCTCCACTTCAGTATTGATTCATTGGGTTCGTCATGGACTTGGAGCAGCTCTTATACCAACATCTTTGCTCGAAAGTCTAAGGGACGATTCTTTGCGTATTGTAAGATTAGAAGGCCATGTTCCTTGTTGGGATATATCTCTTGTATATCTTAATTCCGTTACTATGAGGTCTACTGCACGTATATTCATTAAAGAGATGAATTCATATGTCCAAGCGGTTAAATGCGTTTAACGAAGATGTGGCGGCTAAAGCGAGGCAGCTGAGCGATTATACGGACATCCGTCTGCAGTCTCCGCAAGAGATCGGTTTGATGCTGGGCGTTTCCGAGTACACTCGGAAGTATTTAGGCGAATATTTGACCAACTATGAGAAGCTCAAAGTTTCCAGTTTCGTCAACGGCATTAATGGGATAGCTTCTAGCCAGAGCCATGCGATCGTTGTCACCAAATATACGGATAATTATGTCATCTTGAATAATCGGACCGGGAACCTGGATTTTTTCCGATCGGAATTTTTCATGACGGAAGAGCTGCTGAATACGATCATCTCCCGCTTTAACGAAGATTGCAGCGAGCTGGTTCTGGTGCATACCGTAAAGGATTTCGATCAAAAGAATCTGTATATCATTGCACGGCAGGAATGCTAAGGCGCCACCAACTATGAGTTTCGCTGCACGCATATTCATTCAAGAGATGAATTCATATGTAAGTACAGGACGATCATATTAAACAGTACGATCTATTGGGAAAAGGGGGTAAATCTTTCGTGTTCAGGCAACTAGAATGTTACGTTCAAATTTGCAAAGAAGGAAGCTTTACTAAGGCTGCAGAAGTTTTAATGATCTCTCAATCTAATTTAAGTCAACAGATCCGATTTTTAGAGAGAGAAGTTGGAACTCCATTGTTCGCGAGAGTTGGTAGAGGGGTAAAGATTACAGCTGCTGGTGAAATACTTTACGAAAAAGCTCTTTTCATGATGAGGCTCATTGAAGAATCGAAGAAAGAAACTTACGAGTTACGCAATGCTCGAACAAATAATCTTTTAATAGGCATCTCGCCTATGGCCTTTTTTTGTTTAATACCCCGTTTTTTGGAATTCCATGAACAGTATCCTGATATCACATTAAATTTTACCAGTGCAGAGGATACATCACAGCAATTATTGAATAGTAGTATCGATATTGGCATTACCGACAAACATGAACCAAACAAAGAAATTCATATGATGCACCTATATAAAGAAGAACAAGCATTGGTCGTTTATGCGGATCATCCATGGGCAGATCGAACCGTTATTTCTTTTCATGAGCTAGAGGATTTAGAATCTGCCTTATTTGTTAAGGATATAAGTTTAATCGAGCAACTTCATAAATTAAGCCATAAGATCGCCAAATCTTTGCAATCAAAGTTTAAGTCAACTTCCACGGAAATTCTTCTTTTTATGGTACTGCATAAGATGGGGGTAGCTATTTTACCTGCTTATTTAATTGAAAGCAGCTTTTTTGGTCAGCAATTAAAAATGATCCGACTCGTAGATCCAACGCCTGTTCGTGAGATCAAGCTTATTTTTAAAAAGCATCATTACAATAATCCTTCGGTTCAAACATGTATCGATTTCTTTTTAGAACAATCGAAAAAGTAAGCAGACTATAGCCATCGCAAATAGGGCAATTATGAAGCTTAAACGCTTCCTCGATTTACCCTTCAACCCATATTGAAAAAAAGACATTAACTACTAGCTGTCGGTGATCATCGACAGCTCGGGTGGCCAATCGCTGGTGCTGTTCGGGCAGCTGGAGCAGCTGGACCTACCTTTACGATCCTGCCGCACGTACGAGGAGCTGCATCAGGCAGCTCTCGATACGTTGGCGGCGCTGGACCACTGGTTCTCCCAAGAGCGCGAGAAGTCGAACAACAGCCTGGCCGAGAATATGCTCTCCTTTATTCATGATAATTATAACAAGGACATCAGCCTGTTCAGCTTAGCCGATTACCTGAACCTGTCTCGCAACTATGTGTCCACCTTGTTCAAGAATATCGTGGGCCGCAACTTCAAGGACTATTTGGGCGAATTCCGCTTCCAAATGGCCTGCAAGCTCGTGGAAGAGCAGCCGAAGAAAAAAATCAAGGAAATCGCCGAACAGGTCGGCTGCACTACGGAGATCTTAACCCGCTTGTTCGTCCGCCACTCCGACCTGTTATCGAGCGAATATCAGCAGCGGCTATGGCAAGACGTGTTGAATGGGTAAATCGCGTTGGCGGTTAATTGAACTAACGTTCTCCGTCGTATTATGAGGTCAACCGGTTTTTACTGGTTGACCATTTTTGTCTTGGTGGTGTATTTCTTAGTAGCCTGGGCCGATCGGATGTTCACCTGAGTCTGTGACCCGTCGCTAAAACTATTAAGTCTCGCATAATAAGCAATGTTGCGGAACTATATGGAAGGCTTAGAGGTTTCGGCTAGTCAATAGGTTTTTATTAGAATTGATCATCTCAAACACAGAATCATTTTGACGTTCGAACATGTTACCGACCAACAACAAAAAACCCCGTAAATAAAATACGGGGCTGTTATTTTCACTTTACATCGGAAAAGCTTTCTTCATAAACACATACGCGGCTACGTCCCTGCTGCTTCAGTGGCAAGCCTGGTCCCCCTGCGTTATATCCGTAGGTATAACCGTGAATGCCTCACCGCCCTACCTAGTCATGCGATGCAATGTGCGCGATATTCTAGCAAATTCAAATTTATTCTAAACATAGCACCCACCATAATTAGAGAATGGTTAACCGGAGCATAACCTGCTTCGAGACATTACCGCTTGTGTAACCAACGAGGGTCCCTCTCCACGAAACAACCCCCACATCGTTTATCGACAGAAGTCTTGTTTTGTGTCTCGATATCGGAAGAGGAGCGGGACTCGATCGCGATTAGGGCCAGCGCGGTCGCGGTGACGCCCAGTGCGGCGTTGTAGATAACCCTAGTGCAGGTCTTGAGCATGGAAAGCGGCAAATTTCTTTCTAGCAAGAACGGGCGGCACCCACTTGAGGTACCGCTCGGTGGCTAGGTTGAGATCAGATTCGGTTTTCCCAAGCGGCGAGCTGATGGTTCTTCAGCATGTCCTCGACCACCTGGGGGACGACGTTTCGGAACTTGCCTTCGTCGGCGGGGACGATGTCGATCATGCGATCGATCATCTCCTGCGCATCCATCTTGCCTTCAGGCGTGGCGAAGAAATCGTCGAAACCTTTGCGCAGATCGGCGCGCTTTGTGAAGTTGACCTGGTCGTCGAGCCAGCGGAACGGATTGTCCGCCATCGTCTCGTTATAACCCGTGTAATAGGCGCCCGGATTGATGGTCTGGACCTTGATCCCATACTGGGTCAGCTCTTGTTGCATGGCTTCGGCGAATGCCTCCAGCGCATGCTTGGTCGAAACATAGGTGCCCCAGTTGGCGGGGGTGAACAGGCCGCCCATGGACGAAGTGAAGACGACCTTGCCACGCTTGCCCTCGCGAACCCATTTCTGGACAACGCCCTGGGTGAGGGTCAGTGGCAGGAAGACGTTGACCTCGTAATTCTTGCGGACGAGATCGACGGGGATTTCCCAGACCGGGCCGGCTTCGCCCATGCCCGCATTGTTCCAGAGTACGTCGAAGTCCCAGGACTGCGCCTGTTTGATATCATAAGGGTCGGTCAGATCGAGCCGCTCGACGCGCAGGTTGGTAAGGCCGAGTGCTGTGGCTTCCTCGCGCAGCGGGGTCACCTGCGAGGATACGTGGACGGTGGCGATGATGTTGTGGCCATTCTTGGCCATGCCGATGGCCGCTGCCTTGCCGAAGCCCGAGCCAGCGCCGGTGATGAGGATGGTTTTAGTGGTCATGATATATACATTCCTTTCACATTCAGATGGGTTGATGGTTGTGCTTGGGTTGGTGTTCAGTTGCTAACCCTGGTGCAGGTCTTGAGCATGGAAAGCGGCAAATTTCTTTCTAGCAAGAACGGGCGGCACCCACTTGAGGCACCGCTCGGTGGCTAGGTTGAGATCAGATTCGGTTTTCCCAAGCGGCGAGCTGATGGTCCTTCAGCATGTCCTCGACCACCTGGGGGACGACGTTTCGGAACTTGCCTTCGTCGGCGGGGACGATGTCGATCATGCGATCGATCATCTCCTGCGCATCCATCTTGCCTTCAGGCGTGGCGAAGAAATCGTCGAAACCTTTGCGCAGATCGACGCGCTTTGTGAAGTTGACCTGGTCGTCGAGCCAGCGGAACGGATTGTCCGCCATCGTCTCGTTATAACCCGTGTAATAGGCGCCCGGATTGATGGTCTGGACCTTGATCCCATACTGGGTCAGCTCTTGTTGCATGGCTTCGGCGAATGCCTCCAGCGCATGCTTGGTCGAAACATAGGTGCCCCAGTTGGCGGGGGTGAACAGGCCGCCCATGGACGAAGTGAAGACGACCTTGCCACGCTTGCCCTCGCGAACCCATTTCTGGACAACGCCCTGGGTGAGGGTCAGTGGCAGGAAGACGTTGACCTCGTAATTCTTGCGGACGAGATCGACGGGGATTTCCCAGACCGGGCCGGCTTCGCCCATGCCCGCATTGTTCCAGAGTACGTCGAAGTCCCAGGACTGCGCCTGTTTGATATCATAAGGGTCGGTCAGATCGAGCCGCTCGACGCGCAGGTTGGTAAGGCCGAGTGCTGTGGCTTCCTCGCGCAGCGGGGTCACCTGCGAGGATACGTGGACGGTGGCGATGATGTTGTGGCCATTCTTGGCCATGCCGATGGCCGCTGCCTTGCCGAAGCCCGAGCCAGCGCCGGTGATGAGGATGGTTTTAGTGGTCATGATATATACATTCCTTTCACATTCAGATGGGTTGATGGTTTGCTTGGGTTAGTGTTCAGTTGCCGAGCGCCGCTGCCGCGGCTTGGGCGATGTCGAGGTCCTGAGCTACTGCGCCACCGGATACGCCGACTGCGCCGATCAGGATGCCGCTGGTGTCTAGCAGGGGGAGGCCTCCTGCGAAGACCACCAGACCGCCATTGGTCTGCTCCAGGCCGGGCGAGGTGCCGCCGGGTTTGGAAAATTCACCGATTGCCTCGGTGGGCATGCCGAACAGCGCGGCTGTCCGGGCCTTGCCGAGAGCGATGTCGATGGAGCCCAGAAGGGCACCGTCCATCCGGCCAAAGGCCTTCAGGTTCACGCCAGCGTCCAGGACTGCAATATTGACCGGAACGCCTATTTCTGTGGCCCGCGCCTCGCCGGCGGCGATAATCTTGCGGGCTTGATCTGCTGTAATCATCTGTATTCTCCTGCCTTTTAGAGTTTTACGATGGCATTCAAAATAACTAGTTATGAAGCCTCTCGCATGTCTTATAATACTAATACCGAAATATATCGATCAATTCTATATTTTCTATACATTCAATCTGTTTAAGCTATAGGGCCGTTCGACTACAACATATAAGTACTCCCTATATGTTGGTTGATACTTTGTTTACTAATAGAATTAGTTCAAGGTCTTATAATAAAAGGAGGCATATTTATGTGGTCTATATTTTTTCATTATTACTGAGAATGAAATGTTCAAGTTAGGCTGAATCAATCTTTAGAGAATTCCGAGAATGGGAGGGGTTATGGTGAAAACATTGGTACTTGTCGCTCATCCTAATTTGGACATACTCGAGTGAATAAGGTTTGTTTGAGGAAGTAATAAAAGCCCATTACGCTGAGCTCAAAGGCGTGGTGATGTCGATGGAGCAGCTTCTTCAGTACCCGATCTCCTGTTCTCGCGGAACAGCCGGGTCCGGATGCCATCACGGAATTGTTCGAAATCGAGGTCGGCAGCATCGACCTGTTGATCTTATTCGCGCGCAAGGGCCTGGGCGTTTCGTACGTGACCCGGGAATTCAGCTCCACGTCAACATGCCGTCGTCCCAGGTAGGATTCATGATCATGGGCAACATGCCGCTCTCCACCACAGCGCATAAGTTTATGGAATTGGTCAAATAGCGATGAGTACGCTGAAAAGGCCCGCGATGCGCAAGGATAATTGCAGAGTTTTCAGCCAAAAGTAGATCTGTCTTGCCGTCAGACGTTTCAAAAGTTTTATTAAGTTTTTGCATAAGCGATTCCTATGGCTGTTATAGAGAAAGCCTTATTACTAGTAAGAATACTGACTTTTAGACTTATAATTTCGGACATAGCTTGTTAAAACAATTGAAAGGATTGAGGAGATGAGTAAGTGAGGTATGGTAAATTATAGAAGTGCATCCAAGGGAAGGGCCGCTATGTAAGAACATGTAAATCCGCGGCATAGAAGATGAGAGCCCACCAGGAAATGGTGGGCTCGTTGTTTAGGTATTATTTGGGGTCTGCTACTGTTACCGTCTGCATCTTTACCCGTGCTAAGCGTGGCAATGGATAGACTACACGACCATACGCCTGATTTACAACCTGTGCTGAACAGAGGTACACTGCAACAACGCCTGAAGCAAGCAGCGCCCATGCAGAAATTTGTTCAAAGCCTTTTGCCAGCACACCAAGATCAGTCAGTGCAATAAACGGAAGGGCAACATCCAGTAATATTACTATAACAGAGAGCAGGCTGAATGATTTAAAAAATGCAGGCGTCCACAGCAACAATATAATTGCCAACACCGACCATGCATAACCGTCAATCCGAGAATCCAAAGGTATACCTGCTGTTATCGCGTCGTATTTGAGCAACATTTCCAGGCCACCCACCAACATGAAGAACGCACTGAAAAATAGAAATGTATTTCCTCCAGTATCATTTTGTCTCTTTAAATCCAAGATGCCGACGATCAATTGTACTACAAAGCCGCCTAGCAGCCAACAGGCGATAAGAGGCAGCGCAGAAGATTCCACGCGACCGGTCAGCAAAGCGAAAAAACATGCGCAGGCAACTGCCAGTGCCACTAGACCCGCGGGTGTCGGATTTGCCCATTCTTTACTTGTTTGATTATTCAGCATACTTTTTCCTCCTAAAATTTAATTGCAGAGTTTTCAGCCAATAGTAGATCTGTCTTGCCGTCAAACATTCAAAGATCCCAACTTTCCATATTTGATTGAACAGGTCCATAAAAATGGACATTCTGTGCTGCTGTCTCAGTCTAATGAAATTTAACTGTACAAACAATATTCTGTTTTCTATACAATGCTTTAAAAAAAACTATACCCTTTAAAAGTTTTATTAAGTTTTTGCATAAGCAATTCCTATGGCTGTTATAGACAAAGCCATATTGAAATACTGACTTTTAGACTTATAAATAGGGACATTATTAACTCATATCTACTGGTAGTGCACCCCCTGGAATGGACGTTGGAGTAACCATCCTGGTTTATCCGATGAAATTTTTAATGGGTGCATTTTCTTTTCTAAAAACGGGTATGAGCTAAATGAACAAATAGATCGGACCTTACAGAAAAGCGAAAAGCCCAAATATACGTTAAAGTTAATACATCCGGAATTCATAAACAATATATACAAGGCAAATACGGAAGGAAGTAAAAATATGAATTCCGAAATAGGAGGGGTAATCGTGAAGACTTTGGTACTAGTCGCTCATCCTAATATGGGCAAATCTCGAGTGAACAAGGCACAAATGCAATGCCCCATGTCCCTTTAGCTGAGTTTGGACGCTTAAGTAGACGTAACTTGTCAGTCAGCATACGTTCTCCTAAGTAAAGTATCCCTATGAGCAGTGAGAGATGATAGAACAATATAAAAATAACTAAATTATTAATATCGACTTATTTTCAACTTTATAAAATCAATAATTTCTTCCTGATCGGCAGCCTTTAATTTATCGAAATGCAACAATATGTTGGCCTCTTTTGCATTAATGTCCTTAATTCCAAAAGCCTTGCCTTCTGCACTCTTCATTGGATGGAAAATATATTGCTGACTTTATTCGTTTCGTAAGGGGGACAATTACATCATGAAGAAATCAACGGGTGTCCAAACGGCTTTATTGATCGCATACCTCGTCATCGTCTGGGGAGTCAACTGGCCCTTATCCAAATATGCTTTGGCTTACATGCCGCCAGTGCTGTTTTCCGGTATTCGAACCCTGCTGGGTGGACTATTGCTTTTGGGGGTTGCCATTCCGAGATTCAAGAACCTGCAATTCAGGCGAACTTGGCGCATCTATGCGGTTTCCGCCATCCTCAACGTCGTGCTGTATTACGGCTTGCAAACGATCGGACTAGGGTACCTGCCGTCAGGCTTGTTTTCGGCGATCGTCTTTCTTCAGCCGGTACTGGTCGGTTTGTTCTCGTGGTTATGGCTGGGCGAATCGATGAACGGGCTAAAAATCATTGGTCTCGTTCTAGGATTTGCCGGTGTGGCCGTCATATGCAGCGGCGCGGGAGGTATCTCCGGCCATATCTCTGTCGCGGGGATATTGCTTGCCTTGGGATCAGCGCTCAGCTGGGCGCTTGGCATCGTGTTCGTCAAAAAATCTAGCGCCGTCGTGGATCCGATATGGCTCGTGACGCTTCAACTGCTGATCGGGGGGGGATTCATGACAGTGCTCGGCACCTGCGTCGAGAACTGGTCCGACGTGGTTTGGAGCGCCGGCTTCATAGGGAGCCTGTTATTCATATCTGTCTTCGTCATCGCCTTGGGCTGGCTCGTGTTCTATCGGTTGATTGGCTCCGGAGAGGCGAGCAAAGTAGCGTCGTTTACGTTCATGATCCCTCTTGTGGCTATCCTCACAGGCTGCCTTATCTTCAGCGAACCGTTTACGGTTTCCCTGTTCGCGGGACTCGTTCTGATCCTGCTCAGCATCTATTTCGTGAGCCGGCAGCCATCTCGGCAAGCAGCCCGTATGGTTGCGTGATAAATGGCGGGGAAACAACTCGCGGGCAGTTCATCTGTTGCTGCTAAGCTGCAAATTAAATCATTAAAGGAGTTAATGGTAATGGATCATTTATTTAGTACTTTTAAGAAAAAAGGCTTGAATAAAAAACCGCGTCGTCATGCCTCCTATGTGTCAATTTTCCGTCAGAAATAAAGATGGGTTTCCTACCAAGTGGCATTACATGCACTATGTAAGTCGAGCTATTGGAGGAGCGGGCCTCATTGCAATATACATTAACTATGTAATAACACTCAATTTGAATAGAACTGCTGAAGTATAGCAGTGGTATAAAAAAAATCAAAATAAGGATTTCTTCAAACAAACACTTGTGATTTGTTATAAATAAAAATATACAAATATTGTTATGAATATAGAAAACGGGTGAAGAGGAATGGGTGGAAAAGAAGGGGCGAGAGGATACCTCCTACCAGTCGGTTGTATCAGTTCTTAATTCTGATCGAATCGGCAAAGATAGACGGCGCGGGAGATTTCGGGACGTTCGTCTCGGTAGTCCTCCCGCTCTGCCAGCCGGTTCTGGCTACCGTGGACTGTTTATCGCGGTCGGGCAGTGGAATTCCTGGTTCGATACCTTCCTGTTTACGTCATCCAAGCAAAATTTGAGTACGCTGCAGTACGAGCTGATGAAGCTTCTGTCTTCTTCCATGAACTCGAACAGCAATCCGGCCGTCGCAAACGGAGCCGATTTAAGCGCCATACGCAACATGGTAACACTGATGTCGATCCGGGCGTCGATTACGATCGCCTCGGTGCCGATCCTCGTCGTCTACCCGTTCCTGCAAAAATATTTTGTGCATGGTCTGCAGCTCGGCAGCGTCAAGGAGTAACTGGCCGACAACAAGATCCTCGAAATCCGAGGCAGGGAAAGCTCCGAAGGCATCTACGCGCCGACGCAACGCTATCATGACGGACCTACTTTAACTTATCACGACCGACGACGTCTGGGGCATCGGCAATCCGGCAGGACTATGGTCCGCCCCAATCCGTTTGCCGTCGTCTGGGAGAGCGATGAAGGCCCATGGATGGAAGGTCACATCTTTACAAAATCAACGGCTCATATTGCGCATTGGGCGGAACGGGAAGTGTCCATCGGGAGTCGTTGCGCGGGAGGAGATGGATCGACGAAAGAAATGTTCGAGTTTGGATATTTAGCGGTGCTTTGGATCTATCATCTTACGCTGGATCCTACACTCATATCCAAGCAAAATCAACTTTTTGGAACTAATACATTTGATAAAACGAACGGAAAACAATTAAGACACAACGGCAGCTGACAAAACGATCGGCTGCCGTTTCTCAATTAACGGGCAGATTACGCTGGTCGTGCAATAAACCCAATAACCAAAAGAAAATTGGGAGGGAGTGTGTTTGTTATCGAAGTTCCCCGAGCAAAAGCTTTCGATGTTGCCTACACAACGTTTCTTCAAATGAACTAAATCGTCTGTCTGAAAACCCAATCCCTGGGGGTAAAAAGATTGCTGGATGAAATTCAGCAATCACTCATGGAATACGGTTATTTGGCTTAACAACATCATGGAGCAATAGGTTTCTCAACTCCCGCGGTATCCCCTTGCATACCTTCAAAACTTGAATGCAAACATAGTATGTTGGTTATTCCGGCTCTAGAAAAAAAGACTTAGCAATTGATTAAAAAAGGCGCATAGGATGAAATGGGAATATAACCTCCTGGTAGTACACCCCCTAGAATGGATGTTGAATAACCACCTTGGTTTATCCGATGAAATTCTAGTGGTGCATTTTTCTTTTCTAAAAACGGACATGAGCTAAATGAACAAATAGATCGGACCTTACAGAAAAGCGGAAAGCTCAAATTTACGTTAAAGTTAATACAGGAATTCATAAACAATATGAACAAGGCAAATACTGAAGGAAGAAAAAATACGAATTCTGAGAATAGGAGGGTAATCGTGAAGACTTTGGTACTAGTCGCTCATCCCAATATGGGCAAATCTCGAGTGAACAAGGCTTGGATTGAGGAAGTAAAGAAGTATCAGGATCAGATTACCGTGCATGATTTATATGCATCCTATCCAGATTGGCGGATTGATGTTCAAACAGAACAAGAACTCGCTGAAAAGCATGATCGGATCATTTTCCAGTTTCCGTTCTATTGGTATAGTTCACCTCCGCTTCTTAAGAAGTGGTTGGATGATGTCCTGACTTACGGTTGGGGCTATACGTCGAAAGGAGGAAAGCTGCGAGGGAAGGAACTTGGGTTGGCAATTTCTATGGGTGGCTCGGAAATTGATTATCGGCCTGGAGGCGGTGATCTTTATACGATTCATGAGCTCCTCAGCCCTTTCCATGCTACGAGTAATTTAATCGAAACCGACTTCTTGATGCCTTTCACAATCTTTGATACCGATGATAAAAGCGATGAAGAATTAGTTTCAAGCTCTAGGCATTACGCAGAATATCTGCTTGCTGATGAGATTATGAGGTTCCAAGCAAATAACGTACTTCAAAAATAAGATAAAGGAAGAAGGAAGCAATATGACAAATCAAAAAGCTTGGTTTATTACCGGTGCAGCAAGAGGCATTGGTTTTGAAATCCTGAAGGCTGTGTTGGAAACTGGGGATCATGTAGTTGCAACGGTCCGGAGTTCGGCGGAGTCTTTAGCTGATAAATTGGGAAATCCTGAGAATCTTCAAGTTGTTCTTCTGGATATTACCGATGAACAACAGGCGATAGCGGCTGCAAATCAAGCCGTACAGAAATTCGGCAAAATTGATGTCCTTGTTAATAATGCAGGATTTGGATTGTTGAGTGCCGTTGAAGAAGCCACTGCTGAAGAGGTGAGGAAAAACTTCGAAACCAACGTTTTTGGCTTGTTGAATGTGACCCGAGCGGTCCTGCCCCATATGCGTCAAAGACGTTCTGGACATATCATCAATTTCTCGTCAGTTGGCGGATTGAGCGGTTATATCGGATGGGGCGTGTATGGTGCAACGAAGTTCGCTGTTGAAGGATTGACGGAGTCACTTGCATTGGAATTGGCCCCGCTTGGGATTCATGCGACCGTAGTGGCCCCGGGCTTCTTTCGTACGGAATTTCTGGATGCTGCGTCGCTAACGCGGTCAGGTAACATCATTCCGGATTATGCGGAAACGGTAGGAGAAATGAGAAAATTTGCTACCCAAGCAAATAAGAAACAACCGGGCGATCCCGTCAAGTTGGCCAAGGCAATCGTGCAGGTTGCAAACGCGGAGAAGCCGCCGGTCCACTTGCCGCTTGGCAAGGATTCGCTGCAAAGATACCGGGAAAAGACGGCTAATTTTGAAAAAGATATACAGGCATGGCATGACGTTATTACAGGCACAGATCATGATGATGTCTAATTTCTAAGTCGAATACATCCAATTGAACCGGGGGCGTTCGCACTCCGGTTTTTCAATTCCGATCGTTATACGCCGAGCAACTTCACCTGTGGATGGCGCTTAAGTTTGGTACCTTCATTCTGCTTTTCGCCTAGGGTCGATTCGATAGGTCTTTATTAATATGATCATCCTGGTCACATTTATTATGACTGTTTGTATCTCTTTCAAAGGGAGGAAATAAATTTATGACAATTCATGCAAACCAACAGACCCCGCAACAACCTTTGCACACCGAATACAGACCATGTACGACTGCGGAAGAAATCATACAAGGAGTAGATTTGGCAGGCAAGGTTGCCATCGCGATTGGCGGATATTTCCGGTATTGGCTTGGAGGTATCGAGGCTATTAGCCAAGGCAGGCGCCCAAGTATCGTTCCGGCCCGCTCACGAGACAAAGCCATCGTCGCATTGGACTCTGTTCAATGAAGCGTAACTAGGTGAGACTTAAAGAACTATTCGGCTTAGAACCGGATAAGCGTGGCAAGCCGAATCATGTACGAGCGTTCTCCGTACACCCCGGTACAATTGTCTGGTGTGCTTTAAGCAACCAACTTGACTGGAAAGATGGGCGTTGATTGCCAAAACATCGATATGGCTCCTTTGGTTCCGATACAGGAGTTATTTTTTTATCTGGAAATTATCTTAACGAGTGGAATTTTATAAATGCGGAGGCGGTAGGATCAAACTACTCGTAAGTATGGTCCTTGTTACCATGGAGCTGTTCCTAGCAGTTGAACAATAAGGAGGAAATACAGTTGTTTTTGCGAGCCGAAAAAGTAATAAAGGTTCCTCACGGTCTGGCCAGAGAACCGCTTAATCAAGGGATCTTGAAGATGAAAGGACTTACAGTTGTCGAGTCTTGTACCTTTACAAAAGGTTTAAAGGGAACCATGTTTTTGGAGGATCATCTGCTTTTGTTTGTACTAGAGGGAACCTATAAGGTAAGATTCGGCAGTCATGAATATATCGTACGAAAGAATGAAATGGTTTTACTGCAGAAATTGATCAGGGTTGAATATGAGAAATCGGGAGAAGAAGGTTCTGACTATGTTTTGGACTATATGATGTTCTTTCTTAAAGAAGAGCTCCTCACTGAATTTATCAATATGGCATATCTCGAAAGTAACTATCCATCAGCGTTAGTACCGGTATCTGTCAAAGCGATCAATGAACGATTAATTAAATATATCTATTCGTTGAAACCGTATTTCAAGGAAACCGATAACATTAGGGATGGATTAATTAAAGTAAAATTGTTGGAATTATTGTTTGATGTTGCGGATGCTGACGAACAGTTTATATTCCAGTTTTTACAGCTCAATCGTTCAAAGAGGAAGAGCATAACGGAGGTTGTGGAGCAGAATCTAACCAACCCTGTCTCGCTAAATGATCTTGCTTACTTATCAGGCAGAAGTTTATCAGCTTTTAAACGAGATTTCCAAGCGATCTATTATACAACATCACCTGTACGCTGGATCCGTAATCGCCGGTTGGATATCGCGAAAGAAATGCTGCTTAACACCTCTTTATCCGTTACGGATGTTTGTTTTTCGACAGGATTTGAGAGTGTGGCTCATTTTTCCAAGGTGTTTAAAGAAAGGTTTGGCGTGGCTCCATCCACATGCAAGCACCCCCTGCAAAAGCCCAATCATAAGTCTCCCCTTAAAATCTGATTCAAATCTTTGAAGATGGAGCGGATGGCAATCACGGACTATCCGTTCTCCCCATCTTCCGAACTTTCCCACTTGGACAATACATTGTAAGGTAATCTTTCGTTCTCCCAAATTTGTTAGTACAGTGTTTAGAAAACAAATAAAAAAATTGTGGAACTGCTGATGGTTCCTGGATAGTAATATTGCGTATCCGCTTTATTGCTTCCCAATTCGTATTTTGACTGGAATGTCCCTTTGCAAGGATTGTGGGCAATTTTAAGGGTGTAAAGATGCAATTTAAGGTTTCGCAAATCGATAGCCTAGACCCCATACCGTTTGGATATATTTCGGCTTTTTGGGGTCTATCTCGATCTTCCTCCGTAGATTCGTAATATGAACGTCGATGGAACGATCATTAACATGGTAATTAATGCCTCGAATAATCGTAATTAATTCATCGCGTGTGAATACTCGATATGGATGTTCATAAAAAACCTTCAAGAGTTCGAATTCTGAAAATGTTGTCTCAACCCTATCACCATTGACTGAGATATACCGACGAACCGGGTCCAATTGCAATTGCAGAAAATGTTCAGCTGCGGGAATTTCCGGACTGTTTTCCGTAGAAGGTAGCTGTATTGATTTGCGGATCGCTATCATGATTCTTGCTTTCAATTCCTGCATACTAAAGGGTTTTGTTAAGAAATCGTCAGCCCCTGCAGTAAAAGCCTTGATGATTTCACTTGCTCTGGAATTGATAGAAACAACTATAATAGGTGTTTGCGTTTGCTGTCGCAAAGTTTTACACAACGTAATCTCGTCTACATCCGGAAGCGAGAGGTCGAGCAATACAACATCCGGTACAAAGGAATGAAATGTCCTGAGCCCGTCCCGAGCCGTTGAAGCGGTTTGAACAGTAAAGTCTTCTTCGGCAAGATACATTCGAACCATTTCGGCAAAGATGACATTATCATCAATGATCAAAACCTTCATGATTTGTCTACCCTCCTCCGGCTTTACTATGTAATCTTAGGATTTAATTAGATAATTTTTTGTACTTGTGTTGTTCGATTACAATCATTCCTACTAACACTAAAATCTGAATTGTCATCATTTGTAAAGTTCCAATCCAACTGAAGGCGTTGAACATAAGAATGAATAAAGATAGAGCGGCTGAACCAAGTCGCGTTCCAGCTGGTCCGATGCGAACCAGTCTTCTGAATATTGCGGTTCCGACAAGGTATAAGGTAATGCCGCCATTTAAATACCATGAAAAAGAGTGTACCGATTCGCCGTTAAGTTGTTTAATGGCTACTTCGATACCTGCAGCAGAGATGACAATGCCAGATATCATAATTAAATGAGCATGCCAATAAGCCTGCATAGCTAGTCGAGCACGTTTCTCAGGTGATGCCTGCAACATATAATCTTCAGCCAGTAGCGTATCCTTGTCAAAATAGCTCCACCATAAAGTGATGACGATGGCCAATCCTAAAACTATAGACACAAATAGCGTGAAGCTGAAATATAAATGGCTGGAACCTAAACCCATGGACAGAATGGTTTCGCCTAGCGCAATGAGCACAATCAAGCTGTGCCTTTCAACAAAATGCCGAGTGTTAATAACAAAAATATCGCCTTGATTTTTAAACGAAGCGGTCAGAATAACCAAGACAGCTGCAACCGTCAACCACCAGCTCCATGTATACCAGGTATTCAATATTCCGGAGGCAAGAACCAAAAGAGCTGCTGAAAGGTTAAAAGGAGCCAAGTATGTAATTGCCTTGATCGATGTTACATGTGGTGAACGTCTGAACAGAAGGATATGAATGACCGTAACCAGTAGAAAAGCGATGCCGAACGGAACTCCACCCGTCCCAAAAATAGATGGGATACTAATGGCCATACTAAGAAAACCGGCCATACCACAAAACATCAGCATCCTATAAAGAAATCGGTCAGTTCCAATATTATTTGCCAGCCAAGCATATCCGCTATACATCCACCAGGTTACAGTCAGAACCATTAAAGCTTTAAACACATCCAATACGGAGTGAGTATCGATGACTAAATGGGTTACCTGAGTAATGGTGAAAACAAATACCAAGTCAAAGAAAAGTTCAAGGTAGGATACTTTGGTTCTCGTATCAGCTTTTTCAGAGTCTCCGCGCCGCGATTGATGCATAGTGAGTCACCATCCGTTATTATTTTTGTTTGTTCCTGTCGATGATAAGCTTACTATACCGAATTTTTACGGGGTTTACTTTTCCAAAAAGTTCTAACTTATTGTTCATTTAGCTCATGCCTAAAAATTAACATTGCAAAAGTGTTGGAAAGTTAAACTAAAGGTATGGAAAACAGAAAAAAATCACGGAATTGGCGCTGCGGCTCCTCTGGAAATGAGAAGAAAGGGGATTTAGGTATTTCGTTTCTGACCGTATCAAATAAATCCTCAATCTTTATTACAAACGATCGTCGATCCTTCGGTAACGGTTTACTCATTTCGCAACCAGGTTATACAATTGCGGATGGAATTTGTCTCATTTCCTCTATGCAAACTGATTTAGAATCCTTACCGCAAGCACTTCAAGAAAAGGTACAAGAACTGAGCCAACTTGAAATATCCATAATAAAACAAATGCTTTCTGAAATTGTTATGGAAGAAAGAGTAAAACAAAAAGTCGAAGATGCGGAAGTCTTTGCCATTATAATTCTCCATTAGAGCGGTGCAATACCATCGCGTGATGGGTTTTGATATTTTGCCAATAGTCTTGGATCAGATACATCATATCCTTAATTTCAATGACTTGATTGCCTTTTTCTTTAATTGGAAGACCTTATACGGGAAATCAAAAAGCGGTTACCTGATTAATTTGGTAATAAAATTTTGAAATGCGATTTCGGCCGTCTGGGCGAGCCTGAAAATATTTCAAGAGTTGTTCATTTTGTGTCCAGTGAGGTTTCGCAGTAAGAAATGCAGTTTTTAAATTACGAAAATGATAGGGGGTACTAAATGCCCTCCAGTCCCAGACAATACATTTTGTAACTGATAAATAAAGAAATTCGGGATGTTGTAGTAAAGAATCCCAGAATGTAACATTAAAATACCAATCTCTGGAATAAAATAGACGATCCTGATCATCTTTCTCAGGATCGTCTTATTTTATTTGTGGTGTTATTGACGCTTGGGGAAGCCGAATTGCCGCCTTTGGACGATCGAATGCAAGCTCCTTACGAGCAAATGAATGAAACATATTAGCACAGTAAATAAAGTTGTAAGTTAACGGGAGGATAGTGGAGAAATATATTAAAATTCGATTTCTGTGGCTCGGCGGTGACGGGTAAATCCATCGCTTTAGGTTATAATGTATGTAAGAATGTAATCCTTTGAAAAGACTAAGACCCGGATCGCTGGTAACGAATACAAGGCCGCGTCAATAGTTATCCGTTATGGGGGCAGCTATTACCGACCTACGGGTATTGATATATCGGTAAAGTATCATGTTTTAGATTTGTTAGAACATTAATTGAAAATCTTAAATAGAAAGGAGGAATCATATTGCTCATAAGGTCCAGTAAGGTTGTAAAGGCGCCTCTGGAATTGACAACTGCCCCATATAATCAAAGTATTTTAAAAATGAACGGGTTATCTGTCATAGAATCGTGTACGCATACGCAAAATAACGCAGGAACCATGTTTCTTGAGGACCACTTGTTTTTGTTTGTACTCAAAGGTAAGTACACCGTTCGCTACGGGAACCAGTCATACACTGTAAAGAAGAATGAAATGGTTCTCTTGCAGAGGTCAATCACTGTAGAGTATGAGAAGTCGGGGGAGAAGGAAGAGGAATATTTACTCGACTATATGATGTTTTTTTTAAAGGATGATTTACTTAACGAGTTTGTCAAGATGGCCGATCTCAAGCCCTCCTACCCCGAGGCTCTTGTTCCAGTATCGGTTAAATCAGTAAATGACCGCCTTATTAGCTATATTGAATCTCTAAAGCCCTATTTTAATCAACCTGAGGAAGTAAGAAATGGGCTTATCAAGATTAAACTGCTTGAATTGCTATTTGATGTGGCAGACACTGATGGAAATTTTTTAATTCAGTTTTTGCAACTGAAACGGAAAGAAAGAAAAAGCATTACGGAGGTTATTGAAGAAAACATTTTTAATCCCTTATCTTTAAATGATCTCGCCTATTTGTCTGGGAGAAGCTTATCAACCTTCAAGCGGGAGTTTAAGGAAATTTATAATACTTCTCCTTTACACTACATACGTAATCGAAGATTGGAAAAGGCAAAAGAGCTGCTGACTCATACTTCACTATCTGTAACTGATGTCTGCTTTTCTACGGGATTCGAAAATATAGCTCACTTTTCAAAGGTATTTAAGGAGAGATTTGGTATATCTCCATCACTGCTTAAAAAACCGCTAAGATTAACATAATAGATTTCTATCAGAGGCTCATGCAATTCGCATGGGCTTATTCTATTGTAACAAAACAGAAATGAGCTAAATGAACAAATAGTTCGGACTTTGCAGAGAAGTGAAAGCTCCAAAAGTTCAGTATAGTTAACTTATCGGCCGGCAGGACATAATTACAATAATCATCAAAAGGATGGGATTATATATGGCAAAGCAAAAAATTTGGTTCATCACTGGGGCATCCAGAGGTATTGGATTTGAAATCGTAAAGGCAGTGCTGGATACAGGAGATAAAGTCGTTGCGACTGTCCGTAGCTCGGCGGAGTCATTATCTAATAAATTAGGAAACCCCGAGAATCTAAGTGTTGTTCTTTTGGATATCACGAATGAAAAACAGGCGGCTGAAGTCGCTAATCAAGTTGTTCAAAAACTCGGAAGAATCGATGTATTAGTCAATAATGCCGGATTCGGACTTCTGAGTGCAGTTGAGGAAGCCACTGCTGATGACGTGAAAAAGAATTTCGATACCAATGTGTTTGGTTTGCTCAATGTCACCCGGTCGGTACTGCCTTTTATGCGAAAAGAACATTCTGGACATATTATCAATATCTCATCCGTTGGAGGATTAAGCGGTAATATTGGGTGGGGAGTATACGGTTCTACTAAATTTGCTGTCGAAGGATTGACGGAATCTCTTGCATTGGAGTTGGCTCCGATTGGGATTCATGCGACCGTGGTAGCCCCAGGCTTCTTCCGTACGGAATTTCTGGATGCTGCGTCGTTAACGCGGTCAAGTAACATCATTCCGGATTATGCGGAAACAGTAGGAGAAATGAGAAAGTTCGCTACTCAAGCGAATAAGAAACAACCGGGCGATCCCATCAAGTTAGCCAAGGCAATCGTGAAGGTTGCGGGCGCGGAGAAGCCGCCGGTTCACTTGCCGCTTGGTAAGGATTCGCTGCAAAGATACCGGGAAAAGACGGCTAATTTTGAAAAAGATATTGAGGCATGGTACGACGTTATTAGAGGTACAGATCATGAGGATGTTAGTGCTCAATAAAAGAGGAAAAGATAAATCTAAGCTTTTAAGGTAAAACCTAGTAACGGCAGATTCATATAATGAATTCTGCCGTTACATCATCTGACGTAAGATAAAATGGATTGCAAAGGCTTGAGTTCCCCCGTTGGCATAATTTTTGCTATGTAAAAAGATAGATTTTTTATTTTTATGTAAGCCTCCGAAAAATCAAACATGAAATCTTATTGCAACTCGTCAATAATCAATGCAATAACCTTATTCAAATCAAGTGGATGATGTACAATGATGCTTCCCCAAAGAACTCCACCCACTGTTGTCACCCCGATGAAAATAAGTAATTCCTTTCTAATCAACTTTCGTACCCGGTTAAGAACCATCAAACCTCCGATGAGAAATATTGTGTACAGGATTAGCATACTGATCATGCCGTGGTTTCACTCCTCTGTTTGTTCCGCAGCCAGGAACCAATAATTAGAATGGCCGGAACGATGACGGCGTAAAGCATATAGTAGCTAAACAAATACTTTTGAACCCACTCAACGTTCTCTATAACGTTTGCGAATAAGAGGGAGTACGCGGAGATGATCCATACTAACGGATAGGCAACTACAGAGCGTCTGTCCACTTTGAACAGCTGGCATATCGCTGTTACCGCACAATAAAATAACAAACTTAATTTGATACAGACTAACAGGAAAATATTTATAGAAAGAATCGATTCTAAATGTTCTACGAAACCGGAAAACTTCATTTCACGAAAAATGGTGTAAACCGGGTATAGATGATGGGAGCTGCGCTCTAATCCTAAAATACCAATTGTCATATACATAGAAATAGAAAGGATAACCCCGGCTGAGCCGATTCCTAAAAGAAATGAAGTTTTTAAATTGCGTTTTACATATGGAAAAAGCATCATGAACATAACCGTCTCCATATAGGGAAATGCAAGCGCATATTTGGTTTGAAGAATTGTGGTCCAAAGCTGAAAATGATAGGGTGTACTGAATGCCCGCCAGTCCCAGACCTTAAGCATGACCGAGAAAGGAATCCAGAAAGCGACTACAATATACGGCGTAACAAGCTCGCAAACCATTGCAATCGACTCAATCCCTTTCACAACAGCATAAGCGCACACGAGCAACACCACGATATTGAAAATGGAAATGGGAGTTCGCGGCATCAGATTGGTATGCATAAAGTCACCTAAATTACGTGTTACCCAGGATGCAACTTGGATGAAATAAAGGATGTAAAGCAAAGTGACGATTCCTCCAGCCCATTTCCCCAGAACTTGTGTCGCAATTTGTACGATACTTTTCCCAGGGTAACGTTTGGATAAATACAGCCACAACACCGCCAAAACTAACCCGTACAAGAACGACCACACACAAACAAGCCAACCGCACTGTTTTGCATCAGCGATAAGTTTTCCCGGTAACAAAAGAAACGTAGTACCGCAGACAAAGCAAAAAGTTAATGTGACCAATTGCCATCCGCTTAGCTGGGCATTTTCCATTTATCAATCACTCTTTTCTACCTTGTATGAAGATCCTGTATTCCCGATCGTTGTGACCTTGGAGTTTACGAGAACCAAGACCTTAAATTGATGCCATGCTGCAGGATCAACGTCTTTATCCTGAATGCCTAGCAGATCCCAGTCTTTGTTTTTACACAATTCATCGAAAGACTTTGCTTTCTGTTTTAGGGATTGATTAAATGCCGTTTCTATATCATGAAGATTCTGAACGGTCATTTCATTTTGTTTATTGCTTAATATCCGAAGATCAGCTCGGACCTGTATAGTAAGACGAGAGGAAGAGCGGTCATATTCCCTATGAACTCGAACATTCTGTGCTTCAACATCGACCTTTTCTCCATTAACTACAATGGGTTCTACAAATTTCTCGAGCTTGCCATTCAAGATGTAGAATACCGTTTTTGTTTCCACACCTAAACGGCCAACCATGCGAGCATGGATAAACACAGCTCCATCATCAAAACTCATCGACTCTTTACTTGCATTGATGCTTTCCAATTTATCTGCCTTAGAAGCAGGTTGCTTGCTGCTGTATTCGAGAATGGGGATGATGGTCGGTTGGTGGAAATTGATACCTTTCGCTAAATCGTTTAACCGGCTAGGGAATACACTCATATGAAAATTACGCGCATGAAGTTCAAACAAAGAGCGAATATACCGGCCCGGTACTCTTTCCAGAGAGGTAAAGCTGTTCATAACAACGGATAACGGTGCGTCGGAAACGATAATATCCACATTTGTCCGATGTTCCGGATCTCGCTCCAGAAAATTAATTAAATCTAAAATACCTTGCCGGGCATACCGTTCCGAAACAATATAACACTGTATTTGAGGTGTATAAAACAACCTTGGCATTACCCTGCTTGTCTTATCCGCAAATCTCCCCGAACTATATTCCTTGAAATCATACGTATATACGGCTGCGCCTCCTGAGCCGCCTTTTTTCGTTGAGACACCGGAGGGATTTATTACTTGATAATAAGAGGTGATCATACCCGTTTTCGGGTCTTTGTCGGCTGCAGCGATGTTGACAATCGCTAATTGATTAATTTCCTTCATATCCCAGCATCCTGAGCAGAACAGCAGAAGAAATAAGGCAAGACATGATTTTCTCACGATTCTCACTCCATTTTATTTCTTTGAATAAAACGCACGCGGAATTCGTTTCATTAAAAACCGGGGGACCCTAACCAAGGTGTCCTTCAAGTCGGAAAGCGCTACGGGAGCTAGTGGAGTCATATATTTGACACCGAACGAACGTATCGACACCAAATGAACCAGTAGAAAAAAAACGCCGGACATGATGCCAAATAATCCCAGTGCCCCGGCCAATAGCATAAAAGAAAACTGAATGATTCTTTGAGTAATACCGAAACTGTAGTTAGGAGAAGCGAAGTTCGAAATAGCTGTAAGGGATACAACAATAACCATCGCTGCCGAAACGAGCCCGGCTTCCACTGCGGCCTGGCCTAAAACGAGAGCGCCTACGATAGATATGGATTGGCCGGCAATACGCGGCATACGAAGTCCGGCTTCACGTAAGATCTCGAACGTTACCGTCATGATAATCGCTTCAATAAACACAGGAAACGGCACTTCTTCACGTTGAGCCGCCAAACTGATTAGGAGGGAGGTAGGCAATAATTCCTGGTGATAGCTTACCACCGCTATATAAAGAGAGGGTATGAATACGGATAACAAAAAAGCAAGCATACGCAACCATCGCGTAAGAGTGGCAATATCCGCTCGTTGGTAATAGTCTTCTGCCGATGAGAACATTTGAAAAAAAGTGACGGGCCCCAATAGAACGATCGGTGTTCCGTCTGTAATGACCGCGACTTGTCCCTCGAGTAATTTAGCGACAATAATGTCTGGTCGTTCTGAACTAACTAGTTGAGGAAACGGCGAGAATGTTTTATCTTGAATCCATTCTTCAATATATCCACTCTCCAAAATGCTATCGGTTTGAATGGCATGAAGACGACGGCGGAACTCATCAATAACTTGCACGGAGGCCACATTATTGAGATAAGTCAGGTATACTTTAGTCTTTGTTGCTGACCCGATCGTCATGGATTCAAACACTAGATGTTCGTTCTTCAGTCTTTTCCGGATTAAAGCGACATTCCGCGATATATCCTCAACGAAGCCCTCTCTTGGACCACGAACAGAAGCCTCCGATGTGGGTTCCGAAATAGTACGATATTCCCCTTTTGAGACATCATAACTTAGAATTGTATTTCCCCAGGTTGGAATGAGAAGACAATGACCTTCAAGAAGTTCGTTGATACCTTCTATGGATCCTGACAATTCCTTCCGCCCAATAAGAGGGATTCTATTTGTCAACCAGTGAACTGGATGATGTGTAGATGCTTCTATGCTTGGATTTCCTTCAAAAATGGGCTTCAATAGCATTTCATCGATCTGATTCGTCGTTACGATCGATGCAAGATAAATGCAGTAAAGGTTCAATTCTTCATTGATTACCAGTTCTTTACAAATAAAGTCGGGAGATTGTCCAAGACGTTCCGTGATTTGTTCAACAATGAGACTAGTTGTGTCAGCCCTTAACATGGAAAATCCCCCACTTCCCACTAATACTAGCCATATTGTTTGCTGTGGTGGAATTTTTATACATATGCCAATAATCTGTGGAAAATTAACCTTACAAAAGTTTAATCCCTTTAATGAACAGAAAAATCAAATCACGGCTTTGGAAAGAAATATTGAAAAGCAACTTGCACGATTGAACTAAATGAACAAATAGTTCGGACTTTACAGCGAAGCGAAAGATCAACAAGTTCGGTATAGTTAACTCAACAGGCGGAAGGAACAAAAAAGTATCGGCTGCGATGATCTGATCTATTGGAATCATGATGAAATAAGCTCAGATTCTTAACAGAATCGCAAACTATTTTGAAAAGGATGGGATTTAAATTGGCAAAGCAAAAGTTTGGTTCATTACTAGAGCATAGAAGAAGCTTTGGTTTGGAGATCGTAAAGGCAGTACTGGAATCTGGAGATAGAGGAAATATAGTTTATAGTTAAATATTTTATAGAAAAAATAAATTGAATTTTGGAGACGAGATATGATGAGTTCAACTACCGTAACACTGCAAGAAGTGTTGAATAAACAAATAGCAAACTTGAATGTGCTGTATACCAAGCTGCATAACTACCACTGGTATGTGAAAGGACATCAGTTTTTTACGCTTCATCTCAAATTTGAAGAGTTATACAACGAAGTTGCGCTTCACAGTGATGATTTAGCAGAACGGTTACTTGCAATTAAGGGGCTGCCGATGGCGAGAATGGTAGATTATTTAAATTATTCCTCAGTGAAAGAAGCAACCGGGACAGAAAATGCGGATCAAATGGTGAAAACCATCGCTCAAGATTTTGAAATTATGATTGTAGAATTAAGGGGCGGGATGGTATTAGCAGAATCTCTCAACGATGACACAACGGCAGATATGTTGCTGGCTATTCACACATCCTTGGAAAAGCATGTTTGGATGTTAAATTCATTTCTTGAGTAAGCGAAATCTTTGGCTTTATGTTTAATCACTTCTAATTGGTAATACAATTACGCAACTCTGTTACCGGACGTCCGTTGTTATATTCGTCGACAAATCAAATAAGTTTTGAAGTAACAATATAGAGTCTTGAAGTAATTAGGCGTTCGCTCTACTGGGTGAACGCTTTTTTTAGCAGGATGCTAGTTAGACGAACGAATCTTTGTCATTAGGTGGGGGATAAATTGATTGAGGGCCACTCCGGCGATTAAGCTAACGAGGAACGTTAGTTGAGTAAATGTAACAAGAATGAAATCTTATTTTCATATGACTTTAATGAATCAAGCCTATAATAAAACTGACCCCCTTTAAAATATAGATAGTTATGACCCATAGCCCGTTGCTGTGGGTCACTTTTTTGTTCATTGAAGTAACGGGCAGAATAACGTGGTAATCCTCTTGGAAATAAGGAGGGAATTAATCATATTTCTCGAATAATTGTTTAAGCTTGCAGTGAGCATCTGGCTCTTTTACGCATTCGAACTAAGGTTTGTTTTAGGGAGGATACTATGGAAAAAGACTTAGTAAAATATCTCGGAGATCTGCTTTTACATCAAGATGACGGGTTGCTAATTAAATTAAGGATGGGTGACGGTTTAGATAAAAGTAAAGTTGATGAGATTAGTACAGTATTAAGTCAGTTAGCCATCGAGTGGGAAAATGATGATAAGATATCGAAAGAGGCAGTTGATTACTTTTTGGCGGATTCGCAGGAAGTTGCGCAGATTAAAGACTAGGCGGTTTAATTTCATGTAAGTGCTTCTATACCAGTTTTATTACAAATCCTTCAAGCAAATTGCATGTTACTCATTCTTGTTAGGTTCAAGGCTCCCGCCAACATTTTGATGTTAATGGGGGCCTTTTGAAATATACTTCTCCACCATTTTATTCAAATAATCTCGAAATTCTTCAACATAGGTTTTCGGCTCTACTATTTCCAGATTTGTCCCGAAGCTCGCTAAAAATTGAAAGCCAATACTGTTTTGAGGAACATAGATGGTGGCTAAGAAATATTCAGAACTATAGTTTTCAATACTTTTTCGACCGTACCTTTCAATGAATTGATCTTTTATGCTAGGCGAAATCAACGCCTTAATAGCGACTAGTTGCGGTTGATAACTTGCTTCATGTTCTTGTTCCAATAAATAATCTCTAGGGTTAAATGTGTTTTCATCCATAACAAGATGATCGATCCTGAATAATTTAAATGTTCTATATCTCTGACGATGTAAACAGAATCCCTTCAAATACCAACTCGATTCACTAAAATGAAGCTGATAAGGCTCGACAATTCTATTCGTAGCGAATCCATTTTTATCCATGTAGTTAAATGAAACTAACCTTCTCTTTAATATCGATTCTTGGCATATCTTCAAGGTTTGAAGAATATCAGACCGTCCCTCCCAATCATAAAATGACAGTCGGATTGAACCTTTCGGAGACAATGGGCTAACCATGGCTTCTATTTTTTTTATGGTCACTTCAACTTCTTCGCTAATTAGAATTTGTCCCAATCCGCCGAGTGCAGTTAATATATTCTCCAAGTCGGAGCTGCTTAAAAGACGTTTATCAACCTTGTATTCATCCATAATGCCGTAGCCGCCATTAATTCCGTGGATAGAATAGATCGGTATGTTTGATAAACTCAGTGTTTCCATATCACGAAGAATCGTTCTTTTGGAAACGTTAAATAATTGTGCAAATTCTTTTGTTGAAACGATATCTTTTTTGAGCAATATCATGATAATGGATATTAATCTCTCAACCTTCTCCATATTTTCCCCTCTGTTTTTTTGTACTTTATTTGAAAAAGGTGACATACATATGTCACCACTTATACATTATACTTCATTTATCACAAGAAGGAGGTATGACTTTATGTCAGCTATTGCATATTTAAATTTTGATGGAATCGCAGAACAAGCGATTGAATTTTATGCGGAGGCTTTAAATGCAAATGAGGTAAAAAAAGTAAGATTCAGCGATTTTCCGCAAGATCCAAACTATCCATTGCCAGAAAATGAATTGAATATGATCATGGAGTCTGCCATCGAATTCGCAGGCGGGAAAATCATGATGTCGGATATTCTACCTTCGATGAAGAGTGTAACGGGCGAGTTGGTTAAAGGCAACAATATACTGATTAGTATCGTTATTGATGATATTCAGACACTGGAAAATTACTTTTCTCATTTGTCTGTAGGTGGTTATGTTATCATGCCGTTATCAGAAATGCCCTGGTCTTCCTGCTTCGGAATGTTGGTTGATAAATTTGGTGTTGTTTGGAAATTTAATCGTGACGCAGATAAATTTCTTGATAAAGTGATTTCCAACAAACGGTAGCTCATAAAAAATGGTCTTGCAACTAAAGACCATTTTTTTTAATATTCCTTTTGTAATCAATTTAGAAAGGAAAATGTATTTTACTATGGAAATGAAAAATTTTATTCCGGTAAAATCGAGAGAAGATTTAAGAAATTGGCTGCAGAACAATTGCAAGACTGAAAAGTGTTGCTGGGTCTTGGTTAGTATGACGCCCACCCCCGATGTGCTGTTATATTTGGACGCGGTCGAGGAAGCTTTGTGCGTTGGATGGATCGATGGAGTCAAGAAGAAAATTTCTGAAACGGAGCTGGCTCAGAGACTATCTCCTAGAAGTAAAAAAAGTTCATGGACTGAATTAAATAAAGAACGTGTCCGTCGCCTCGAAAAGTTGAGGTTAATGAGAGACGAAGGAAGAAGGGCTCTTCCTGATATGGATCACGATTCTTTTAGAATAGATGAAGATATAGAGCCAAGGCTAAAAGAGGAAAAGCAAGTATACGATAATTTCATGGCATTTCCAGATCTTTATAA
Organism: Paenibacillus sp. V4I9; assembly: GCF_030817295.1. Classification (NCBI taxonomy): domain Bacteria; kingdom Bacillati; phylum Bacillota; class Bacilli; order Caryophanales; family Paenibacillaceae; genus Paenibacillus; species Paenibacillus sp. V4I9. The sequence goes on along the minus strand of NZ_JAUSZE010000001.1, from coordinate 6,942,576 downwards.
TAGAGTTCGGATCGACACGATACAAAGCAATAAGAATCAGTCAGAATTGTTTAGGAGCAGATTAGATAAATTCATAACAAATACTAGAGAAAACAAAATGTACGGTCAATGGAATGATAATGGACGTCTACTAGATTATTAAGGTGCTCTGGGGCAATTTTCAAACCTTCAAATCCACGTCACTCGGCTGCCATAATGAACAACGACCGCCGATCAGGCCCGCCGAGCTTATTCTCGAAATAACCACTATTTCGACTATCACATTCATCACCACCGTTTGCTAATGAGCGACTGTCTTCACAGTATAAGGAGTGGGTAAAGTCAGATTACGTGATTGATATCGATACTGACCGTATTTATGTGTCACGGTATTGAGCTAACGGAAGACAATAGCTTAATAAAATCCGGCCGCGGTGGCCGAATTTTGCAATCACATATGTTTGTGTCACAATAGCACCTATGTTTGTGTCGTTCCGATGACACAAACGTAAATTGGTTTTTATATTTTAAGAGCTTACTCAATATTAAAATCTACCACAAATCGATACTAACGGATATTAGCCAGACGTCGCACGATAAGCAGGTGGGTGAAAAGTCTGGGGCGAAGTATTGTAAGGGAAAAGGGAAGTTATTTTAACCCGAAACGGAGGCTGACCGCATGAGCTCGCATCGCCGATTGGATACGAATGTGCCCGGGTCGCTGTACGTCACGTCCGCCTGTATCGATTGCGATACGTGCCGCCAGCTCGCGCCGAGGATATTCACCGAAGCTAAAGGATTCTCCATCGTTGCCCACCAGCCTGAAACGGGACTCGAGCGGAAGCAGGCACTGCAAGCCTTGCTCGCTTGTCCGACAGCGGCTATAGTGAGCGAGGAGAAGAGCGACATCGCCGAGGCGATGGCCGACTTTCCGTTGCTGCTGGAGGACGGTGTCCATTATTGCGGATATACGTCGCCCAAATCGTTCGGCGGCAGCTCGTATTTTATCATACGGCCGAACGGCAATTGGCTTGTCGATGCGCCGCGCTTCGTGCCATCCTTGGCTCGAAGGTTCGAGGAAATGGGAGGCATCGATACAATCTTCCTCACGCACCGGGACGATGTGGCGGATGCGAAGTTGTATGCGGAGCGGTTCGGCGCGAAGCGCATCATCCATGCGATCGAGAGGGAGGCGCAACCCGATGCGGAACATGTGATCGAGGGCTTCGAGGATGTACAGTGGGATAACGAGATGAAAATCGTCGTCGTTCCGGGCCACACACGTGGCTCGATGGTACTGCTGTATCGGGAACGGTTTCTGTTCACGGGTGACCACTTGGCATGGGACCGGCACCGAGGGGCGATGGAGGCGTTCGACGATTATTGCTGGTATTCCTGGGAAGAGCAGGGGCTTTCTATGGAACGGCTTGCCGCTGAAACTTTCGAATGGGTGCTTCCCGGCCACGGGGAACGGGTGAAGCTGCCGCCGGCGGACATGAAAAAGGCTATGCAACGGCTGGTCAACGAGATGCGGGGGCGATGAGCGGCATGAAGACCCCAATAATAATTCAGAGGAACTGTGACAGCAACTGGTATAAGAAAACAGTGCTCGAGGCTGCAGGGGAAGATCCGCCGCAAGGGGCTCGACGTATTTCTTGCGACGCTGAAGTCGATCAAGCATTCCCAAACCTTCAAACTGTGTTACGTTAGTTCATTCCGCTAACGCAGAACGTTTGCTGAATAATAACATTAATGAGCAGGTGTCCTCGGCAGCCTGCTCATTTTATTGAATTAAAGGGCAGGAAGGCTTCATGATTTCGAGAATAATAAAAAGACCCTACGTCGCAGAAAAATACAGGAGGCTATACGCCATGTTGAAACTATTCGAGTATAACTGGCAAGTACGCAAAGATTGGTTTGACTGGTGCGACTCGGTGACCGAAAAAGAGTTGCTAGAGAGAAGCACAGGGGGCCCGGGCAGCATTCTCTATACGCTGTTTCACATTGTGGATGTCGAGTACAGTTGGATAAGCGGATTGCAAGGAAAGCCGGAGCCACAAGAGCCGCCTTTCGAGGACTATGCCAATGTGCAAAAGTTAAGAGAATATTCCGCACGTTGCCATGAGGAAATCGCTCCATTCATCTACGCTTGGAATAGCAGCATGGAAACTCTTGTTTTAGCGGACGAAAACGCAACAGACGAATCAGAGAGCTTTAAATACGGGGAGATTATGCGACATGTTCTCGCCCATGAGATCCACCACATCGGCCAATTGTCCGTATGGTCGCGAGAAATCGGAAAGCAGCCGATTACCGCAAACTTGATTCGAAGGGGATTGTTCGATAGTTAACGTTGGTATCCCATTAAGTTCTCTCGGAAAAATGAGAGTTCAATAATCATCAGATCTATCTTTATTCAAACGGATACTATCGTTCAATACAAAAAGGGCTACCGCGGGGTAGCCCATTGTTCTATCGAAGTAGGCGTTGGACTAAGGCTTAGGAGCCAGAAAAGGTGAGGTCGCATGCGATTTAAAGGTTCTTTTTGGAATTTTGTCATCGGCCAATCATTTACCAGTTTGGCGGATGTATTTTTTATCGTTGCTATTATTGTATTCGTTCAAGAGTATACGCAGTCTGCTTTTATTACCGGTATGATCCCCATTATACGTGTGACGGCTTTGTTAATCAGTGGGCTGCTAGCACCTATAATCATGGATTAATTGGCGCTGCGGACGGTATTGATATCGAGTCAGGCCGGCTCATAATGCCATGGTGCCGAGACTCGTTGATCCTGCGCGCTTGGTGAAAGCAAACAGCCTGCTTTCAACCACAGATCAAACCGTTCAAATGGCAGGATGGGCTGTCGGCGGTGTTGTCGTCGCTTTATTAGGCTGGCAGAATACTCTTTGGCTGTCTCTTGTGTTGATTCTCATTTCCACGGTATCGCTCTGGTGGGTAAAGGGTGACACTGTTGTGGAAAAAGGGAATGACAAGAAAGTTTCCAGCCTGGAGTCCATGAAAACGGGATGGTCGACCATATGGAGAACGCCGACGCTGCGGATCGTGATGATGATGGATGTTATAGAGGGGATCGCCAATGGCGTATGGGCGGGAGCCATCAGTTTAGTGTACGTAAACGAAGTGCTCCATAGAGGAACAGACTGGTTCGGATTCATAAATGCCAGCTATTTTATCGGAACGATATCGGGTGGGCTGCTTGTCATCGCTTTATCGCGGTGGGTTGAACCAAGGTTAATTGTATCAATGATTGCCGGCTCCCTGATATTCAGTTTAATGACGCTCGGATACGCGCTCACTTCATTACCGACTGTTGCGCTGATTCTTTGCATGCTGATGGGGCCTGCATACCAATTGCGTGATATCGCACAAAGAACCATTTTTCAAACAAATGTGGCAGTATCGGAATTGCCAAAAGTATTTGCAGCACAGGGTAGCATCATTGCAGTTACTTTCGGCGTTTCCGTACTGATTATGGGGCTGATCACCGATTTGTTCGGAGTCCGGATCGCTTACTTAGCAGCTGCGGGGCTGTTTGCTCTTTCTGCCCTTATGGCTTTGGTATTCGCCAGAACGATGAACGTAAAAAACCTTGAAGAGAGGAGCTAAGCTGAGCTTCGACCAGGTTTCTACCGCCAAACAAACTGAGTTTGTTTGAGGTGAATGTTACTAGACTATAAAGTCTAATTGTGGTGGAGATCCCAGATACAAAAAATAATAATAAATAATTGCCTTATATGTTCAATGAATTGAGTAATTCATTGTTATAAACTGATTCGTTAAACTAAAGGGCAGCATAGTTCAATTGGTAGAAGGTTAATTATTCTCATTAGAATGGGGAATATTACCTTCTAGTGGAGGTTGATTATTGTTGAAAACGCTAGTCCGGATGTTATTACTTGTGGCTGCATTTAGTCTCCTTTTTACTCAAACAGTTAGGGCATCAGAAGGAGCAGAAGTGTTCGATATTAAGAAAGGTGAGATAATCCTTATAATTAAAAACTCAAATTCGTTGCAGGACCAGGTTAAAGAATTGTTATCCTCTGCAAATGGTACAGTAAAATCCTTTAAAATCGAACCAAACGATGGCATAGCCATTAAGATTCCGCTTATGCCCCCTTACAAAGTTAATAACGGTTGGATTACTGGGACAGTTACAGAAGTAGTGATGTTTATTAGTCCGTCCAAAACTTATTTTCCAACTCTACTTGTATTTACAAAAGAAAATGGTCTTGTTGCAGTCCATGTTAAAACCCACAGTTTAAAGACATTTCTAAAGAAAAACAAATTATTCAATCCAGAATTGAATCTAACCCAACCTTCTTTGCACTAATGGCAAACTTTAATGGAGGAGCTTGCATCGTTGCAGCTCCTCTATTTGTTCATTCAAGTAACGGGCAGGATAGCGTGGGAAGTTTCAGTTATAATAGCTGTTAGTAAGAGTACCAAAGGGAACCTCGTTACGCGGCTAGCCCCATTTAAAAAACCTCTTATACATCACCATATTTCCTTGAAGGGGGACATCTGTTTTGGATGCGCAGTTTCTAGATTTATTGGCCCAGAAATATGATACGGAAGAAAAAGTTGTAACAGAAATCATCAACCTTGAAGCGATCTCCAATCTTCCCAAGGGAACTGAGCATTTTGTCAGTGATTTGCATGGGGAGTTCCAGGCTTTTCAGCATGTACTAAGAAACGGTTCGGGTACCGTAAAAGAGAAAATCAAAGCCTTGTTCCGTGAGGTTTGGACGGATCATGAAATCAATGATTTTACGGCGTTAGTTTATTATCCGGAAGAAAAAATACAGCTGGTTAAAGGAGACCTGTACAATAAACAAGCCTTGAACCGATGGTACAGACAAACGATTGAACAAATGCTTAAGCTCATTTCTTATGCCTCTTCCAAATATACGCGCTCGAAATTGCGTAAAGCTCTGCCGGAGCAGTTTGTATATATTGTAGAAGAGCTTCTATACAAGACGGATTCGACCAACAATAAGGACCCTTATTATGAGGAAATATACCGGCAAATTATTTCCTTGGGCCAGGCGGACAAGCTCATTATCGGCCTTGCTTATACGACCCAGCGCCTGGTGGTTGACCATCTTCATGTGGTCGGAGATATCTATGACCGCGGGCCGGACCCCGATAAAATTATGGACATGCTGATCAACTACCATTCTGTAGACATTCAGTGGGGGAACCATGATGTCCTGTGGATAGGCGCCTATGCGGGTTCCCTGGTCTGCCTTGCGAATATTATCCGGATCTGCGCCAGATACGACAATCTGGACATCATCGAAGACGTATATGGAATCAATCTTCGCCCACTGCTGAACTTGGCGGAGAAATACTATGATGACAATCCGGCCTTTAGACCGAAGCTGCAGACCGACCATAACGGTTCGGAGCAGGAAATCCTGCAGATTACCAAAATTCATCAAGCCATTGCCATGATCCAGTTTAAGCTTGAAATCCCGATTATCAAGAGACGCCCATACTTTAATATGTCTGAAAGGCTTTTGCTTGAGCAAATCGATTACGACAAAACTGAAATCAAGATTGGCGGAAAAACTTACCCGCTGGAAAATACCTGTTTCGCAACCGTAAATCCGCAGCAGCCTGAACAATTGCTGGAGGAAGAACAGCAGGTGATGGAAAAGCTGCTGTTCTCCGTTCAGCATTCCGAAAAGCTGGCCAGACATATGAATTTTCTTATGAAAAAGGGCAGCCTTTATTTAAAATACAACGGGAATTTGTTATTTCACGGCTGTATTCCCTTGGATGAAGAAGGAAACATGGAAGAAATGCAGATTGAAGACATGACGTATTCGGGCCGTCAGCTGCTCGATGTTTTTGAATATTATTTACGTTACGCCTTTGCGCATCCGGAAGAGACGGATGATCTGGCTACGGATATGGTATGGTACATCTGGACAGGGGAATGTTCCTCGCTCTTTGGAAAGAGAGAAATGACCACCTTTGAACGGTACTTTATCCAAGATAAAGAAACCTATAAGGAGAGAAAGAACCCTTATTACCATTTGCGTGAAAATGAGGAGATCTGCCGGAAAATCCTGCTGGAGTTTGATATGAATCCGGATTATGGACATATCATTAACGGCCACACGCCAGTTAAAGAAATTCGTGGAGAGAACCCCGTTAAAGCAAACGGGAAAATGGTTGTCATTGACGGCGGTTTTTCCAAAGCCTATCAATCCACAACGGGCATCGCCGGATATACCTTGTTGTATAATTCCTTTGGCATGCAGCTCGTTGCCCATCAGAAATTTAATTCAAAAGAAGATGTGTTATGTAACGGAACGGACGTATTGTCTGTAAAAAGGCTGGTGGACAAAGAACTGGAGCGGAAGCTGGTGAGGGAAACCAATGTCGGGGAGAAGCTGCTGCAGAAAATCTCAAATTTGAAGAATCTCCTGGAATATCGCTACATGAAATGAAACAACTGCTAAATGAAACAACTGGTACAGCCGCGTTACGCTAACGGAAACGATAGCTCAATAAACATCAGGAGAAGGCTGCCGAAATCAATAGATCGGCAGCCTTCTCAGCAAACGGGCTTATCTCCAATACCAGATAGAGGAAATAACCTGATCTTGTAGAAGTTATAAGAAAAATACGGAAGTGGCACTTCCTAAAGAGTACACCAATAATTTCAATCTTGGAGGCAAGATTATTTTGAACATTCAAATGGTTTTTGACCAATTCCCAAATCTGGAATCAGAGGATTTGCTGCTTAGGAAGGTTGAGTTAAATAACCTCAAAGATGTATATGCGATATACAGTAATGACCATGTATTTGAATACTGTGGTATTATTCCGAAGCACAATATTGAAACTGTAAAAAATATGATAGGACATTTTGAACGAGACTTTACTAAAAAAGCACGAGTTAAATGGGGAATATTCACCAAAGAGGAGCCCGCCAAATTGGTGGGCATCATTGAGGCAATGGATTTTAATCAAAAGGTAAGCATGGTAACGATTGGGTACTTTTTGGCGGAGTCATCTTGGGGAAAAGGGATTGCTTCAAAAGCTGTTAATGCACTTGTCAAATTTTTATTTGAAACTGTAAGTGTAAATAGAGTCCAGGCGGAAGTTATGCCATCAAACGGGAACTCAAAAGGGGTGCTTCTAAAGAACGGGTTCCTCAAGGAAGGAATAATAAGACAAGCCACTATATGGTCTGGAAAAGGAATTGTTGATTTAGAAATATACGGAATCCTTAAAGGGGATTACAACAAGGGACAATTAAGCTAACGGATAACGATAGCTCCATGAGTACATGACGAGGCTACCGGGTATCAGAGTCGCAGGGGTTTTACGTAATGGTGATAAAATTCTTTTTCAAAGAAACAAGAAAGGTGACGCTTGGGTCTTACCTGGCGGAAGAGCTGAGGTGAATGAGCCGACGGAGGAAATCGTCGTCCGTGAATTCTTGGAGGAGTTAGGATTTCAAGTTGTCATCGATCGACTTATCGCCATAATTGAAAATTTTAATGCCTACGAGTATGAATCACTTCACGAATTCGGAATGTATTACGAGGTCAAGTTGCTGGGACAATTACCACATAACAGCTGAGTTCTCATTTTATGAGGACTCAGCTTTTCTAATAAAGGGAGGGGCAATCATGGTAGTACAGAAACGTCTCATTTATTATATTTTATTAGGAGTTTCGGCTCTTATATTATTGTACTTTTTTATCACTTTGATCTCGAATCGAATTGATCCAGTCGGTAGTAGTGTGACAGAAGAGGCTTTGATACATGACCTCAAGATTATTGCAGCAGATAAAGTATCAGTTGAACGAATAGACGTAATTAGCAACAATAAATCAACTAAAGAGGCTATCCCCGAGAGGGATGGAACAATTGATGAAACAGCAAAGGTTTTATACGTAATATCAAAAACCAAAGATAACAGAAAGCTGAACCATGTCTACGCCGCCATGGAGATGTTTATTTATATGAATGAAAGACAGGTTCCTTTTAAGGTGAAAGGAATTCAGTTGGGAACCACTCGTAAATATATGGTTGATCAGTTATGGAAAATTACTGTTACTCAGGAAGAATTCAATGAATTATATGCAACTGTAGATAAGAAAAATCTCACAAACGAGCAAGTCGTACAATTATTGGGTGATCAGTGGACCAAAAAACATAATTACAAGGGCTGGTTGAAGTAACGCAAATCGTTCAAAGCGGGGATTCCCCGCTATTTGTTCTTCCAGACAGAAAAGATCAGGCGAAAACATATTGTGATCCCTTCGATTTGTTCCAATACACGTCTAATATGAAACTTTTTAAGGGAGTTGGCAATGGTGAGCTTCGCAGGTACTCCCCTTCTTCTTAGAGCATTTTCACAGAAAAGAACAAAGTGGAATCCCTTAATAAATATAGGATTCCACTTTTTGAGTTTTTCCTTTTAGGATTAAGTGGTTTAGAAAAGGTGCTGATATTTTTGGCTTTATCGGATAGAACAATTCAGATGGAGTCACTGAAAAACTTAACGCCATCATATATTTGGAATATTACCAAACAAGTTATTAATCAATGCCCTCGATGCGACATTAATTGTTTCAATCGAAGAAAAAGAAATCGCACGTTTTGACCTTTCTAAATCTAAATGAATGTAAAAAAACGTTGAACTAACGGATACGATAGTTCAAAATAAGGGAACAGAATGCCAGGATAGTTAATACAAATTCAACAAACGTGGTTGGGTTTCAATATCAATATTAGAACGAATCCATCTAAAATTAGTTGTTTTATTAATAGGATTAAAACACTATTATATTCACATCCAGAATAATCCAAGGGATGAAAAAAATGAGTGGTTGGCACGACTCTTATATAGGCAAACTTCGCAAAGTCATTGGCACACAAAAGATAATCGAAAACTCAGTACGGGCAATCTTACTTGATGAAAAAGGTCGTGCATTGTTTATAAAGCGTAGTGGTGATAAAAAGTGGGGTATGCCTGCAGGAGCCATGGAACTAGATGAATCAGTGTTTGACGCGATGAAGCGTGAAGTTAAAGAAGAAACAGGGCTTGATGTTCTTAAGGCAACATTAATTGCTATTTATTCTTCTCCAACAACACAAACATTCACAGACCGTTGGGGTAACGAGCATCACATAATAGAGTATCTGTTTCGAGTGGATGAATGGACGGGGACGCTTGAAAAAGAGACAGATGAAAGCGTGGATGCTAAGTTTTACCCTTTAGATAATCTACCAGAAGCTTCAACTGAGCTTTTTGCAAAGCATCACGAAAGGGTATTTAAAGATTATAAAAAGTTCGATGGAAAAATAATATTAGAATAGTAATTGTTATTTAACTAACGCAGACCGATAGCTGAATAAAAACATGAAGCCAGCCGGTCAATACGATAGGCTGGCTTTGTTGAACTATCGGGCAGTTTAACTGAATAAGAAGGAGAAGGCATAAAAGAGACGAAATGACTATTCAATATTCATAAAAAGGAGAGAATTATCGTGGAGATAACGCCAGTAGAACTGATAGGAGAAAGGGTTAAGATACTTCCTATGGAAGTTGATCACGTACAGGAATTATTTGATGCGGGAAACTATCCAGATATATGGGCGTATATGCCAATGAAAATAAATTCAATTGAAGATATGAAATGTCTTGTGGATGGAGCGCTTCAAGCAAAAGTACAAGGAACTGAATTTCCTTTCGTTATCTATGATAATGATTCAGGAAAAGTTGTGGGAAGCACTCGTTTTCTTGATATATCCATACCTAATCGGAGTTTGGAAATTGGTTGGACATGGCTGTCTCCGACAGTTTGGCGAACAAGTATAAATACTGAGTGTAAGTATCTTCTTTTGAAGCATTGCTTTGAAACACTAGGGACAATTCGTGTACAAATAAAAACAGATGGTCGTAATCTTAGGTCTCAACAGGCAATTGAAAGATTAGGTGCTGTTAAGGAAGGAGTGCTTCGTCGGCATCGCATCATGTATGATGGATATGTGCGAGACTCTGTGTATTACAGTGTAATCGATGAAGAATGGCTTTTCGTGAAGGACAGATTAGAGAGTATGCTACGACAATAGCGTAAGTTCTTGATTATTAAACGAAGGGATTCGATTGTTCGATAAGATGGGCTGCGTTCGGCAGCCCCTTTTTTTTGTAGTGATATGTTTCATCATTAATGATTCCAACCTAACTCTTTTTATGCCCCTTTGTGAATATACATTTCAATGGGGGGGGATTTAATGGAGTTACAAGGGAAGATAAGTTTAAGTGTTGGTTGGATAACTTTGTTTCTTATGGGTACTGACTTATTTGTGGTGTCTCCGTTATTACCGTTCATTTCGGAAGCATATCAGGTTAGTACATCGACCACTGGATGGATGGTAACAGTTTTTGCAGTTACATATGCTTTTTCAGCTCCTTTTTTTGGTTGGTTTTCAGATAAAAAGGGACGGAGATTATTTATTACGTTTGGTTTATTGCTGTTTGCTATTTCTAATACACTAACCGCTTTTACTCCTTCTTTTTTATGGTTAATTATAAGCCGTATTTTAGCTGGTTTGTCCGTCGCTTCAATTACCCCTTTGATTTATGCAATCATTAGTGATATTGCACCACCAAATCGGAGGGGAACATGGCTTTCAATTGTTGTTTCAGGACACTTAACGGCTCTTTGGGCAGGAGCGCCGTTCGGTACGTTATTGGAGCATTTTCTAGGTTGGCGTTCAGTATTTGTTGTAATGGCTGCCATAGGAGCAATATTGGCAGTAGTGAATTTCAAAACATGGGTTTCTATTCCAAGAAGTGATTCAACCATAAATCTACTACAAGGAAATCTTCTTCGAATATTAGGTTCTGTAAGTGTTACTACCATTTGGGCAATTTCGATGTACACTCTTTATGTTTATTTGGGAGCAGCTCTTTACTCCGAAAATAGATTCTCGTCATCAGAAATCGCATTAGCTGTTACTTTTTATGGTATCGGAGCGGTTTTAGGAAGCCTTACAAGTGGACAATTAACAGATAAGTTTGGAGAAAGAAAAATTTCAAAGGCTACACTAATTTTCTTGACTCTTATACTCATTTGTTTAGGGATATTCTTCTCATCTGGCGATTGGGTTTATTTCTTTCTGTTTATATGGGCTTTGGTTGGTTATGCAGGATTCACATCATATCAAGCAAGATTAGCAATGGAATATTCAAAAGAACGAGGAATTGCAATGGCATGGAATAATACAGCTTTATATATAGGTATCACGATTGGTTCAATGATTGGAGGTTATGTCATATCTAATTGGGGATATTCACTGCTCCCTTATGTTTGTAGCGGCGCAGCAATCGTTAGTTTTATACTCAGTACCCAAAAGGTACAAGAAGCCAAAAAAGAATATGTTTTTTCAGAAGATAGATGACCTCAGAACGAGGTCTTGTTATTTAGCTAACGGATAACGATAGTGAAACAATAAATTTAAAAAAATCTGTTCTAAATTAATTCAACTAATCTGAGGGGACTTTCATGGAGGATTTTGGTATTTATCTACCTAGAGATAAACATGATTTTGAAAGAGTTAATCAATTGCGTAATTTAGACGATTCTATTTTGATCGCGATTATTCCTAATCTTGTAGAATGGCTTCAAGATATTAATTGGCCAATCTCTTCAGAAGTTGCGAAACTTTTACTTAAACATCCAGAGGAGACAATACCACATATTAAAGATGTCTTAATAACAAATGATGATATTTGGAAAGAGTGGAGCCTAAGATATTTCGTGAAGGAACTACCAATACATTTAATTCAGGAATTTAAGACTGATTTAATTAGAATTGCTAATACACCAACTAAAGGTGAATTACTTGAAGAAGTGAATGAAACTGCTCTAATGATCCTGGATACAATTAATAAAGAATGATTTTTAGTATTTCAATAAAGGTAACTACTTCTAAAAAAAACAATCCTGATCGGGAACTCACCCTCTATCTCATAAAACATTTCAAGGTAATGGATCCAGGCATTTCATTAAACAAATGAAGAACTATAGTTCAATCACGACGGCAGCCGGCACATGATCAGCTGCTTTTGTCCGTTGAAGTAAAGGTCAGGTTTACATAGTGACAATATATTAAATTTAGGAATAGTTAAAATGTCCATGTTGTATTGTTCCACATTTCTTCCCATAAATAAAATAAATATGCTTCTGTAATAATGGATATAAGTATAGTAATAGAAGATCTGTATTGTTTTAAAAGTATCGAAATAAGTAAGATAATTATTGGCAGATAATAAAGATAAATATTTTTAATCATTTCTTCAAATTCTCTCAAATATGAATAAGTGACCATTAAAATAACTAAAGATAAAATCATATAAATAAAACCTATTATTAAACCAAGTATCATCAATGATACGTACTCTAGAACCTTCATATGCAAACCCCGCTTTTAATTAATTCATTAAACTCATTATATAAATTCAGTTCGCTTACTATAAGTACTAATCTTATATAGTACTGTCGAGTTGGCGTTAAGCAACGGAAAAAATAGTTGAACAAACCTAAAACGGCTGCTGCGTGCAGCCTTTTGTGCTAACGGGCATCTATATTTAAAAGATAATGGAAAAGTGCGTATCCTGGATTATGTAACTGATAATCGAAAGGTAGGTTCGGAATTTGGCGACATATGTAATACTGATCAAAGAGTACGATGATTCAGAGAAGGTAATTTATAAATTTGGTCCAACGGAAGAACGAATGGGAAGAATTGAATTTGACAAGGTTGTTGAAGAATTTAGGGAACTAGAGCAAGTGCCAAATACAAAAAATGACCATACATTCATGAGGGCCGTTTCAGCTATTGCTAGATGCTATAAAGAGGGAAAAGGATTCCCAGACAGAACTTTTTTTGCATCATAAGTTATTTCACTAAAGTCAAACCACCTTGCGACCAAACGGGGTCTCTTTTTGCTATTCAATTATCGGGGTGATTACGTAAAAAAAAAACGGCACAACATTGTGCCGTTTAACCAATTGCGAATATGACAAAAGGATACCCCTAAAAAAGTCATGGATACATAATAGTATATAAAAAAAATCAACATAAGTCTATTCATTTTTTGGATAAAATTGTATGTTATTTATGCGACCGCGGCGCAAAACGATAAGGGATGAAGGGAGAAGACCTCATGATTACGCTCAGAAAGATAACGTTGGAAAACCGACGCGCCATATTTAACTTGGAAGTATCAGACGAACAAAGGCGCTTCGTTGCGTCCAATCTGTCAAGCGCGGCTTCATGCTATGTCCTTACAACCAATGGGGGACATCCATTTCCATTTGCCATTTACTCGGATGGACAGCCGGTCGGTTTTGTTATGTTGACTTATGGAATCACCGGATACGACCTTCCGTCAATCGCGCACGACAGCTATTGCATCGTGCGACTGATGATTGACAAGCACCACCAGAACCGGGGGTACGGTCGGGAAGCTATGAAAAAAATCTTGGAATTTATCCGCACCTTTCCTGCCGGGCCTGCACATTACTGCTGGATTTCTTATAAGGTAGATAACTTGCCCGCCAAAAAGCTTTATGAAAGCTTCGGATTCCGTGACAACGGCGAAATTTTAGGAGACGAGCTAATCACCGTATTGCCACTCTGATTTGCATTGGAGACTCAACTATCGAAATACACTAGCGAGGCGATGGAACCGATCCATCGCTGGCTTTCATTGCTGCAAGTAGCGTTCCGAGGGACTGGCAGTATTGTGGAATATTTTATCTTTAAACTTTTTTAAGTGCTAATATTCAGACTGGATGTTTCTCATAATAGGGGGTTAGAAGATGAGTGACTACTATTGGGATAGTAAAATCGATTATTTAAGTAAAACTAGATGGCTATATTACAATGATGATTACTTAGAGTTCCTTATTAAAAGTGTATGGAAAATTACATCGCCAGTTCGGATTATCGACTTCGGGTGTGGCTATGGGTATTTGGGGACAAAACTCTTACCATTGGTGCCAGAAGAGTCTACATACACGGGAGTCGATTTCGGAAATAAATTGATTGATCATGCGGAGGAAGTATTTAAAGATACGCCATATAAAACTCAATTTATCCTTGGTGATATTCAAGAGATGGATTTCGAGCAGAATTATGATATTGTAGTCTGCCATGCATTTTTATTGCATGTTGAAAATCCGAAGGAAATTCTTCAAAGAATGATAGGGTGTTTGATTAATGGAGGCAGAATTATTTGCTTTGAACCACATTGGATCTCAACTATGGCAAACTATTATCTTGATGGGTACAATACATCGGAGTTAGTCCAATTAGGGTTTCTTCAGAAGCTGTTTGAAAGTGACATGAAGCGTAGTGGCAAAGACGGTAATATCGGGATAAAGGTACCTGTTTACCTAAGCCAGCTTGGAGTAAAGCAAATTGAGTGTAGAGTCAGCGACAGAGTTAATTTCTTAGATCCGAATTCTGACACATTAAAAATGGATACTCTATATACCTCGCTAAAGGAAGATGGATTTGGTGCCGATCCAGGAGTAGAAGAAACATTTATTTCGAATTTAGTTCAAAGAGGTGCTTCTTATGAAGAAGCAAGGAATGAATATAAAGTGGAATCATTAGTATCTAAAGTCTTTAAAAATGACGTTTTTCTGACCTATGCAGCCAACTTGAAGATAACTACTGGGGTTATCAAGCGATAGGACTGGTTATGGACACAAATGATTCATCGATCTAACGCGAAACAATAGCACAATATCAACAGGCTGCCGGCTTACTCGGCAGCCTGTTGAAGTAAACATTCCTGTTAGGGCTAAGAAATAGCCTTTGTCAAAAAAGGAGCGCCTCGGTATGATGGGTTTGTCGACGGGTTTATAACCCAATACCATCAAGGAGGCGCTCTCACTATGAAGTTTAAACAAACAGACGGACAAAATCAACGTATTGAACGAATTACCACTTCTCATCTTGTTGTGGGCATCGACATTGCGAAGGAAACTCATGTCGCACAAGCGACTAATTTTCGCGGCATCGTACTTTCTCAGCGTCATCTCACATTTTCAAATACAATTGAAGGCTTCGAAAAATTAGTACGGTGGATCGATGGACTGAAACAGAAACACCGTTTACAGGGACTCATCATTGGCATGGAGCCGACTGGACATTACGGTTCAAACCTGGCTAATTGGCTTGCTGACAAAGGCATAAACGTTGTCATGGTGAATCCGGCCACCACCAAAAGAAACAAGGAGAATCGCGACAATAGTCCATCTAAGAATGATCCGAAGGATGCGCTTGTCATTGCCGACGTGGTCAGCCGAGGATTTTACTATGAATACTCTCGACAAGCTGCAGTCTTTCAAAGGTTGCGAACAATGATGAGTGATCGGGAATATTGGGTGACAAATAGTGTACGGCTGCAGAACCGAATCATCCGCTGGATAGATATTCGCTTCCCTGAGTATTTTTCTGTGTTTAAAGATTGGACCTGCAAACGTTCCTTGGCTACGCTTAAGGAATTCCCATTTCCGCAGGATATAGAGTCTCTGTCCGTATCTGAGGTGATCACCGCTTGGAGAGCGCATATGCAGCGAGCCGGTGGTTCCACTGGCATGCAGAAAGCTGCGCAACTTATCTCTCTAGCTAAGCGAAGTGTAGGCGACAAGACTGCTCTCAATGAAGCGAATCAGGATTTACACCGACTCTTGCAAGAGTTCGAACGGATTGTTGAAATACTAAATGAAATTGAAAAAGATATCCAAAAATTGCTCAGTGAAATTCCTATGGCCGATCAGCTTCGATCTATCAAAGGACTAGGCTCAATCTGTACGGCAGCTATTCTTTCAGGTGCTGGTGACCTTAGACAGTATGCGCATGGGCGCCAATTATTACGTAAAGCAGGCTTGAACCTAGCCGAAAGCACGTCGGGAAAACGTAAAGGACAGATCGTGCTTTCTAAAAGAGGTGATGCTACACTGCGAAAATATCTATATCTAGCCACGATCCAGCTCGTAGGGAATAATCCTGTGTTCCGACAGTTACATGAGAATAATGTTCAAATCAAGCATATGAAGAAGCAACAGTCTGTATTTAAACTGCTTGGAAAACTGGCACGAATCATCATTAGTATTGTTCAAAAAGGAGAAACTTTTTCTCCTGAGATAGCTGCTCCAACGTTTACGCAAGCTGCTTAAAACGAACTTAATGATCACATAGATTGACTCATTCGCAGGATTTCAAAAAAGAAAGCACGGAGAACCGAGCTACTGCCCGGCAAGGGCTTCAGACCCGTCCGCTAAACGCTATCGGTCTCCACGCCTTGGTCAGGTGTAACGAAGGAATGTAAGGGCATAGACCCGTTGAGCCATGGGATGGTGAACACCAAGGAGAAAGTGGAGTATGCGTGCAGAAGAATAGCACTTGGAGAAATGTTCCACACGTTTCTTCTGTTCCCGCATATCCAAACATGGAACGACGGTGTCTAATAAGCTTACTTTCTGGAGCACAGCTGTTATACATGGCGACGAAATCCTGCGAATGAGTGAGTAAATGTAAGATAAATCCTTAAAACCGAGGGACGGGCAGTGCGCGCCTAGCCAAGCTAGGCACAACTTACTGATGCAAGTTCAGTCGGGGTAAGGACCAAGCCGCCCCGTAGCTAGCAGGCATACGTCGGCGAAATCCGGCGGCTGAAGCCCTGTGAAAAGTCGCGCTTTGCGCGATGAAGCAAATCTGCAGGCCGTAATGAAAATGAATCCTACCGCATCGTGAAACTGAACCCGAAAGGGACAAGAGGGAGCCGAGCCACGACTGCCCCGGCGAAGGCCATGGAACGCGCGAAGAACTTGGAATGCAGCGTAGAAGAACCCTCCGGTGTAAAGGGATCGGCATGTAGAGATAGTTGTGTCTGGAACTAGGGAGGCCCTCCCCCGCACGAAGTTTTTTTTTTTTCGTAACGAGCAAACTTATAAGCCTCAAAGGTGAAGTGGTAAGCTGCGGGAAGGGAGTCGGAGGGGGCCATATTACCAAAGATCCGGCGGACAACATAACCCCGGGGAGGGAAGGGCGCCGAAAGGCAATACCCCACTTCGTTTACGGGATATTAAGGAGGTAAGAGCAAGTGAATGCCGAATACACGGCTAACGCCACCAGTGAAAACGCTCGACAACTCCAAAATACCCTCTATCTTGCGGCTAAGGAGAACCCAAAGCGTAAGTTTCATGCACTGTACGACAAAGTATTCCGAAAAGATATCTTGCAAGAAGCATGGACAAGAGTGAAAACCAATCGTGGTAGTGCCGGTATTGACGGACAAACGATTAAATTCATCGTTCGAGATATTGGCGAAGAATCCTTCATCGAAGAGATCAGGCAACAGCTAATGAATGGGGAATACCGACCGTCTCCGGTTAAACGGAAAGAGATTCCGAAGCCGGACGGTAAGACACGTCCCTTGGGTATTCCAACAGTCCGTGACCGGACTGTTCAGATGGCAACCAAACTGGTAATCGAAGGCATATTCGAAGCAGATTTTAAAGATTGCTCTTACGGATTTCGCCCCAAACGGTCGGCTCACCACGCTATAAAAAGCATCCGGGAAAGCATCAATTGGGGCGTCATTAACTGGGTGGTCGACGTAGATATAACAGGCTACTTCGATAATATCTCCCACAGCAAGCTGATGAAACTGGTCGAAGAACGCATCTGCGACAGGCGCATACTGAAGTTAATTCGACAGTGGCTTGAAGCAGGTGTAATGAAGGATGGCATATGGCAAAAAACGGAGATCGGAAGCCCACAAGGCGGCGTAATATCTCCTCTTCTGGCCAATATTTATCTCAATTACCTTGATACGATATGGGAAAAACGGTTTTCCCATCTCGGAAAGCTGATAAGGTATGCGGACGATCTAGTCATTCTATGTCGATACAAACCGCAGGCGCTAGAATCGATTCAGACACTTAAAGCGATCTTTGGGAAACTGGAATTGACCATGAACACGTCTAAATCAAAGCTAGTGAGTCTATGGAAGAACCAGGACGGATTCGACTTCCTTGGCTTTCATCATCGGAAGATGCCTTACCTTCATAAAACCGGGACAAAGTATCGACTTCGAAGCTTTCCATCGAAGAAAGCAATGAAGAAGATGCGCACTCGTGTGAAGGAAGAAACGGCATCCAGAGGCCTGTTAAACTGTCAGTTAAATATGATGGTCAAGCTGCTGAACCCAATGATTCAAGGATGGCGCAACTATTATGCTCATCAGGATGTAGATCGAAGTATGGCAAACCGTTTCCTTGGGAAAGTGGACTGGTACATCCTGAGGAGATTGAGACTGTTCTGGAATAACAAACATAGGAAGCGCAAGCGGAATTGGTCGGAGATGCAGATTCTGCTTCAACGTGCAGGATTGAAAACAGTATGCTCATGGAAAAACCGTAATGCCCTAGATGAAGAACGTCGGAAAGCCGTATGCGGGAAAACCGCACGTACGGTTTGATGAGGAGGGGCTGGGAAATCCAGTCCTTTACTCTACTTAGTTTCATTCCCAGAAGACGATACTAGGCAAAAAAGGGCTTTCGGAGAGTGAAAAAGAACTGACCATTTGTTTGGAGGGTAAGCATGGCTAGGTTTGAAGTTGTCTTTAAAACAGAACCAACTGAGAACATTGTTGAGATAGTTAAAGAGGGACATATTGATTTTGATTTTTGGGGTAAGTTAGATATTCAAATTGATGGACAATCCTTTTTTATTAATTTCCGCTCAGAGTATTATGATAAGTATTATGAAGGTACTTCTTCTATCTCCAATCAAGGAATATCTACACCTGTTTTCCCGATGCTGGAAGCATTTATTAAAGGGATTGTTAACCTGAAGAAAGAAAAAGAGGTTGTTATCGAAGAATACACTGGACAAATCAGCAAATCACTCGTATGTGTTGATTACGGCAACGGAGAAAATATTATCTTTGCAGTTCGCGAAGGCGAAGACTTTTTTTCTGAAAAATATATTTGGTACGATGGAGAAAAAGTGTCAATTCAAAAGGAAATTCCTATTTCTAAAGTGAACATTTTAAAGAAAGACGACTTTATTTATGGGTGTTTTGAAAGTGTTAACGAATATCTGTCGTCCTTAATTGATAAATACCCAAAGCTAAAGGAAATACCCTATTTCAGGGAATTTGTAGAAGGTACAGGTTTGTAATATTACTCTGGTCTTTGCTGAATTTCCGTTCCGCTAACGAAAGAACTATAGTTGAGGAGCATGCTTAGTGGCTGCTCCTCTTTTTTATTCATTCAAGTAACGGGCTGGCAGTTTAGTTTAACAGTTGACTATTTATTGTCCCTCGTAATTAGTCCGAGAATAAACAGGACAACCCCAATTAGTGGAATTATTACTTCAAACAGATGCAATCTTATATGCATATTGTTTTGAACGTAATACATCAGTACAAAGAGAAAAATACCTGACAGCATTAATTTGTTTGATGGCATTAGTTGATCACCTCAGTCCAAGTTTATCATATTGCACGAATGAATGTTAAGGTTAAGGCTAACGAAAGAACTATAGCGTAATTAATCTTCAAGTCAAAGGCTGCCGAGTAAACTGGCAGCCTTTTCTCAACTAACGGGCAGGATTGTTCAGTTTACAAGCGAATATTCATAATATAATGAACAACTGTGGGGGCTGAATTTCTTGAAATTTCAATATGAAGTAGATAACCATGTAATGGAAGATATTGATCCAGATATTGATTTTGTTATCAATTTCCTCAAACAAATGAACAACATAACAAGTTCCTTTTGTACATTATCGTTTAATGATTTTTTATTTATTCAATGTGCGGGTTCTAAGTCAAAAATGACAATAGAATACAGATCACCAGATAAAAGCGGAAACGATTTTAGGCATTTTGTAATAGGTGTTAAGAGTCTGATCAAGACAAGTACTAAGGTTCCCTATAGCGGTGGAGAAATAAAAGTAAGGACAAATGAAGTTTTGAACTCTGATCAAGCAGTAGTACTTTTTAAAGCTTTTTTTAATGAAAGAGTGATACTGAGTGATTATGTTCAAAGAGAAACAACAGAAATATTCAAATCTTAAGGCTATTACAGTGATACAGCGTCATTACGTTAACGGCGAACTATAGCGGAGGAGACTGTAGCGCTACAGCTCCTCTTTTTTTTTCATTCAAGTAATGGACAGGTTAATTGAATATGGTTTAAAAAGAGGAACGTTAGTTCAATGAAATAGCGACAGTCTAGGACTTTATTTTCTAGTCCTTTGCTGTCGCTGTTTCAATTTCTAAGGTCAGTCTAAAACTTAGTCAATGAAGTCTGACGGTATGACAATTCGAAAAGCCGCATGGAATAAAGACATCCAGTCTAATACTTTATTTTCTGCTGACACCAGAAAGCAAGCAGAACTGAAAACAGTAAAGGAGCAGCCGTAGCTGCTCCTTTGACTTGTTCATGAAAATTCTTACTTACTAAATGATAATGACCACAAATTGGAATAGTTTCTACCATAAGCTATATACACATTGGTAGTCGTGTTGGCCCATTCGGGTTCATTGTCATACCGGGAAAGACGATGTTATCATCGGAGAAATGTTATCGGCACATTCGGCCAAAATGGCCATACGAATCGTTGTCACTCCCCAAATTGAGGCCTCACTCACTTCAACTGTCCGTCAACGCCTACCGCTGAACCGTTTGATCGCTTCCTCGGTCACAGGCGCGAATAGGTTAACCAGATTGCCGTCGGGATCGCGAAACAGCACAGCACGGTTCCCCCACGGCATCGTGGTTGGTTCCTTTACCCACTCGTCGACAAACGGCTTCAAGCGCTCGTATTCGGCGTCGACATCGTGGACGCGAAACTCGATGATGACAGTGTGATTGTCGGCCGCCATTGCGGAACCAGCGCCGAACAGTTGCACCGTCTGGGAGTGGCCGATCGCCAGGGTGCACGATGGCACAACGAGTTCGGCAAAGACGGGTGCGGGGCGTTCCGCCGAAACACCCAGGACTTTCTCATAGAACTCGACGAGACGATCCACGTCGTCGGTAATGATGCGTACAGATGCAAAATTCACGAGATACCATCCTTCCTATAATAAATGATACAATACCGTATCATATCATTTTGGGCCAGAATACTTCGCATTTATCTCCCACTCCTTTATGTTTACTTACTACGATTATAAAAAAACGCTACTGACAACAGTATGTCAGTAGCGTTTTAACATTTTTTCGGCTTCCTCGCGAATCCGATTCCGGAATGATTCAGGCTCCAGTACCATCACATCCGCTCCCCAGCTAAGCACCCATTGCAGCGATTCGTCCAGTTGGCGAACTCGTAAGACTACGTACAACCCATCTTGCTGCTCTTCCATGTCTTCCATGTAAGTGTAGTTCGCTTCCTTCACCTTATCAGCCATGTCCTGATTAAATCGAAGGCTAACTTGCATGTGCCGATCATCCTGAGGGGTGTACTCCCTTAGGTTAAAATGGGCGGGCAGTTCGAAGCGATCCTCCAGATCGATAAGTGCCGATATTCGGGACAAACGGAAATGTCGAATGTCTTGGCGCAGATCGCAATGAGCCACTAGCATCCACGATCCTTGAACGAGCACCAGTCCATAGGGAGCAACCGTACGAAAACTATGGCGATTCTCCTCGGAATCCACAAGTCTTTTTATATAACGAAAGCTGATCTTTCGCTCGTCTAATATTGCTCGACGGATCTTTTCGAGATATTCCCTTTCTTTTGAAGGCGTAATCGGTTTATCGGAAGGGAGCAAGCGCATAGCCTTGCGTACTCGAGAGGTTTCATTACGAACGCTCTCCGGTAGAATAGCTTCGATTTTCCCGCGAGCGGCTTGAGCCTTGAGACGGTAATCAGAATCAAATCGTTGCTCGATAAAGTCCGTTCCAATGAGCAAGGTTACGGCTTCTTCTACCGTGAAACTGACCGGCGGCAGGAAATAGCCTTCCATCAAAGAATATCCTGTTCCTGTGGCTCCAATGATCGGCACGCCTGCCTCACTTAGAGCCTGAACGTCGCGGTAAATGGTCCGCACGCTGATTTCAAATAGGATTGCCAAATCTTCGGCTCGTACCACTTTTTTTCGTTGCAACTCCAGCACTATGGCTAACAAACGGTCTGTTTTATTCATTGGCCGCCTCTCTATAAACCTTAAAATTAACGTATGCGCAACTCATTCTCTACAAAAGACAAAGAATCCCTCATATACATCAATATATATATAAGAGTCACACCTGACAATGGAGTAGTTTCGTGGCTTAAGCTAACGGAAACGATAGTTCAATCAATAAGGGCTGCCGTGAGGTGGCACTTTGCTCCGCTAACTGGCAGTTAATGCAGGATTACACCTATTACAATTTCCTGTTTCATTGAAGTAACTGGAGTTATGCTTAAAGGAGCCAAATATTGATATCAAACTGGAAATCTAGATATGGTAAAATTAGGACGAATATATAAAACAACTGTTATGAAGGAGATTAGATTAAATGGAAGATCAATGGAGGATATCCAAACATGATAGTGGATGGAAGGATCTGTTCAATGAAATTGCTTTAAAATTAAGATATTCATTAGGAGATATGGCCATTCGTATTGATCATGTTGGTTCTACATCGATCTTTGGTCTGGATGCTAAACCAATCATTGATATCCAGATATCTGTTCTAAATTACGATGACATAAAATCCTATAAGACCAAAATTGAGAGTGTTGGTTTTATATTTCGCGAAGAAAATCCAGACAAAACTAAGAGGTATTTTCGAGAACTACCGGGCACTCGAAGAACTCATATTCATGTAAGACAAATCGGTAGTTTCTCTGAGCAAATGACTTTGCTCTTTAGAGATTATTTACGTGAGCAACCTCAAGATTGCTTAAGGTATGCAGAGGAAAAACATCGGTTAATGGAACTATTTAAAAATGAACGCTCAAAATATGTTGAAGGAAAAGGTCCGATCGTTTGGGATATCATCCAAAAAGCTCATAGCTGGTCTCAAGAAGTAGGCTGGAAGCCAGGCACATCTGATAAATAAGTTAAATTGGTTCATTAAACTAATGGGCACGATAGTTTAACCAAAACAGGGAGCAGACCGCCACGGCACTGCTCCCTGAACGTATTCTTCTGCATATGCTTTTTACTTTAGAAGTAATACTGCCGTGTCTCAGGTAGTTGATGAAAAATCTTCTGTCTAAGCAAAAAATCCGCCGCACATCAACGACGGTTTTGCTCGAATAACAACACTAATTAACTGCTGGATCAATATTAACAGAAGCAGGGAATAAGAATGTAACCGTAGCATCCGGTGAAAAAGTAGCCGTAAGGACACCATAGTTCTTTACTAATACTGCAACTGTCGATGATATCGAAGGTCCTGCTCCACTAATAAGAGTTGTATCGATTAACCGCATCACATTAGGTGGATCTATGCTATTAATGGTAATCGCCGATGTGTTGGGTCCTGTAGATCGATATAGACCTTTGAACGTATAATCCGCTGAGTTTGCATTAGGAAGGTTGTTAATGTTAATGACTTCCGTATCCGACTCCACCTCATCCGCATATAATTTGATCCTCCCTGTACTAGAGGTATTTAGCGCGTTGTTTGATGTGCGAATGAAGTCAATATCAGCGATAAAACTTGCATCATTAGCAAGTAGAATACCAGTTCCCGTATTAAGTCCGGTCCCGTTTTCGAGTTGTCCTCCCTTTACCCTTAAGGTACCTGCAGTTACAACTATGGCTGCTGTACCGGCAAGGGTTACGCCGCCAGGAGTAAAAATACTATCGAAGTAAATGTCTGAGGTGGCCGTAGAATTATATTGAATACATACACCACCGACTCTAAAATCTTTGATATGTGCTTCGAGATTCGCCGAATCCTGAACAGAAATGCCTGTATAATCCGTGCCACCCTGAAGAAGGTTACCAACGATTCGAGTGATGACGTTCCCGCTTAGCAAAATGATATTTTGATCTAAACTAGGCTGGAAGACAGAGATCTCGTCAAAAGTAAGTGCTACATTGCCTGAACTCGCTTCTAAAGCACGTGTGCCCAATTGAATTTTATCAATGTTGCCATAGAAATTGCCTCCGGAGACCATAATTCCTATAGAAGAAGGCGTAAAAGTGTTGAACATGAGTCCTCCTTCTATGTCAAGATTGCCATTCACTAGTCTTATCATCTGCGCTGGAAAGAAGGCATCCATTCGATTGAATCTAATGTTTGCAGTACCTGCTTCTTGAAGTATTAAGCTGGATCCTGTAAATATAGGATCTGTGTTTATATTGCTGGAGAGTTCATCTACATAACAACGGAGGTTTGGATTGCCACCGCCAGAAGAGAGATGGATACAATTTCCAAAAGCTGATATCACATTAACATTCGCATCGACTTGACCATCCGTGATTAGCAAGGCTGTATTTAAACCGTTACCACGATCGAATGTGCTGATACGTTCTCCAATCATGTTTAAATTTCCGCCGGTCCCAACTGTAATAAGCCCATTTACCGATCCAGATATTTCCTGGAAATTCAGGAATAGAACACTGTTGTTTTCAACACGTACGGATGGAATGGTTAACCCGTTTGTGGTCATCTGCATCACAGTCACCTTGTGACTACCTCCGGCTACGTTGATATTTCCTGCCTCGCTAGAAATGAGATCCACCTGTAATCTCATTTGCCCATTTTGAAGATCGATGGCCGGGTTCACCGTCTG
Source organism: Paenibacillus sp. V4I9 (assembly GCF_030817295.1). Lineage (NCBI taxonomy): Bacteria > Bacillati > Bacillota > Bacilli > Caryophanales > Paenibacillaceae > Paenibacillus > Paenibacillus sp. V4I9. Next base: position 6,917,769 of record NZ_JAUSZE010000001.1, on the reverse strand, counting down.
GAAGGAATTCATTGTTTTGACATGGATAACTGCCTCACCGTTCTGCATAAGAATACATCGATCTTGACTAAATATTCTATCGAAATCACCCGTGAATTGCGTATTCCCATTAATAACGAGTGCCGGAGCTGCTGAATTAATCACGACCAATATATAAGAAAATAAACTAATATTACCGGCTTGGAGCGAGACCCCTTGGGAACTGCCTACCAGAGCAATGGAGTAACTAATAAAGGTTCCTGTAAATGTCGGAGTGACATCTATAATTAAACCAGAGTTGGACTGTATGTTGCGTGTTCGCATTGTGATAGCTGTTGTCTGGGTTGCGGCACTGTTGGACACAACAATAGCCCTGCCTCCACTATTAATCATGGTTACTTCAAGGCCAATACTAATCGTTTCTGTCCCCGTAAAAAGGATGAGGTCATCTGTACTGGTGATATCATTCGATATTTCAAAAGCTTTCAAAAACAGCACACCACTAGCAATCACAACCGCAGAGCCTCCGATGAAGTTGTTCGTTATACTCTCCCTAACATTAATGGTATAATTCCCGCCACCTAGGAGACTGATCGTGTTACCAACCGTATCACTCATTGATTCACATTCAAAGTGGACCGTGCTGGCTCCTGTACTCTGAAGAATGGAACTACCTGCAGCTGTTGCTCCGTTAGTCAGAAACTGACCCTCACCAAGCACATCAAAGGCGATCACTGCCCCCAGATCATCAAAAAGATTTCCGACTGCTATCACTATGGCTCCCTTTTCAAATACCCAGCTGATCCCGTCTTTAGCCAAATTCGTCTCCGTATATACTCCGGGACGTACAATAATTGTCGTGCCCGAAGGGACACTAGCCACAGCTGCAGCGGCCGTCTGCCAAGGTTTTGTCTCGTCGTCAAGCATGGCGGTTGCATTGTTACCATACACAGGATCGACAAATGCCGTCTGATTCACAAGTAACTGAGTAGGACCCGTAGGGCCGATTACACCTTGAGGTCCGGTTGGGCCTTGAATGCCCTGAGGTCCATCTAGACCTGGAGGACCGGTAACACCTTGTGGCCCGGCTGGGCCTTGAATGCCTTGAGGTCCATCTAGACCTGGAGGACCGATAACACCTTGTGGCCCGGTTGGACCTTGTATTCCTTGAGGTCCAATTATACCAGGGGATCCTGCTAAACCTCGCGGCCCGACTAGCCCTGCCGGTCCAGTTACACCTTGCGGACCTTGAGGTCCCGCAATTCCTCTACGTCCCTTCCGACCGCGGGGTCCAGGAACACAGTGTACTTTTCTCAAAAACTGACGGATTGTTCTACGAATGAAGGGCTTTAATTCTTCCTCACACGTTTTGCAATTAGATGGGCTAGTGGCTATTTTCTTTTTTACAGAAATATACTTTTTCTTTTTTAATGAAGAAGATTCAGTGTTCATCTTTTTAATCTCTTCCAAAACGTACACTCCTCCTCCAATGCGGATGTGTATATCCTATGATGGCGAGGAGATTTGCGGAAAGGCTTATACCTATTGATCTGTTGCCATAATAATTTGTAATTGAGTTCCATCATGAGGGGGAAGTACCAATCGACTTCGAAAAATAAGCGCATCATTGCGCTAACGGGCACAATAGCTTAATCATCGTCAGGAACAGACTGCCGAGCAAATTGATCGGCAGTCTTCTCAGTTAACGGGCAGATTTGTTCAACAGTGCGCCTAGCAAAGCTAGGCACAACTAGTTGGTGAAAGTCCAACCGAGGTAGGGACCAAGCCGCCTCGTAGCTAGCAGGCATCTGGTGGTGAGAACCTAAGGATGAAGCCCTGTGAAAAACCCCAACTGGGGTGAAGCAAAATTGCAGGCTGTAACATGAAGTGAATCCTGCCGCATCGTCATAAACAACCCGAAAGGGACAAGAGGGAGCCGAACCCCGTGTTGTACGGTGAAGGCCATGGAACGCGCGAAGAACTTGGATAAGCAACGCGGAAGAATCCTCCGGTGTATGGGGAACAGCATGTAATAACAGTTGTGTCTGGAACTAGGGAGACCCTACCTCGCACGACTGGTTCGTAAAGCGCAAACCTATAAGCCTGGAGGGTGAAGTGGCAAGCGGCGAGAAGGGAGTCGGAGAGGGTGGTAGTACCTGAGAACGTAGGACAACATAACCTGCGGGAGGAAAGCACCCTTACTTTGTTTACGGGTAGCGATGGAGGTAAGAGCGAGTGAATGCAGTGAAATCTGCTAACTACACCAAAGTAAAAGTTCAAGAACTCCAAAGGACCCTCTACCTTGCGGCTAAGGCAAATAACAAGCGCAGGTTTCACGCTCTGTACGACAAAGTATACAGCACAGATGTCATGTGGGAAGCATGGAAACGGGTCAAAGCAAATGGAGGTAGCGCCGGTATCGACGGCGTGACAATTACGCACATTGTTCAGGAGTATGGAGAAGAGCAATTCGTGAAGGACACGCAACGGCAGTTGGTGGAAAACGCCTACCGCCCCAAGCCCGTTCGGAGGAAGGATATACCGAAGGGTGATGGCAAAACACGCCCGCTCGGCATACCCGTAATCCAGGACAGATTGGTGCAAATGGCAGCGAAAATCGTTCTTGAGGCAATATACGAGGCGGATTTCAAAGATTGCTCATTTGGGTTCCGACCTAAGCGAAGCGCGAAACAGGCAATAGAGCGGATACACAAGACGGTGAATTACGGGAGAGTGTATTGGGTGGTGGATGTAGACATCGCCGGATACTTTAACAACATCCCGCATGACAAATTGCTCAAACTCGTGGAACAACGGGTGAGTGATCGAAGAGTGTTGAAACTTATTCGACTGTGGCTGAAAGCCGATGTCATGGAAGATGGAAAGGTTCATAATACCGTGATCGGGAGTCCCCAGGGTGGAGTCATCTCACCGCTCCTTGCAAACATCTACCTGAACTATCTCGATACCCTATGGGAAAAGCAATTTTCCCATATTGGCACATTGGTGCGATATGCTGATGACCTGGTTATTTTATGTGAAAATAAACCCCACGCTATGGAAGCCATTCAGGTGCTTAAGGCAGTTTTCAGTAAATTGGAATTGACAATGAACACGGACAAGTCTAAGCTTGTGAACCTGTGGTTGGATAAAGAGGGATTCGACTTTCTCGGATTCCATCACCGCCGCATGCCGAAATTGTTTAAGTCGGGGAAATTTTATGACTTGCGAAGTATTCCATCCAAAAAGGCGATGAAAAAGATGCGTGCCAAGGTAAAGGAAGTAACAGCGCCTCGCGCGCGACTTTACTGGTCACCAAAGCAAATGGTGGACAAGCTCAATCCCATCATACAGGGATGGAAGAACTATTATGGGAGCGTAGACCCCGGCATGTCGAACAAATTTCTGTCAAAAGTGGACTGGCATATTATTCGAAGACTGACACTGTACTGGAACAAGAAGCACAAGCGAAACCAACTGGACCCGAGGAGGGTCGCGGAGGTATTCGGTCGTATGGGACTGAAACGAGTCAGTGCTTGGGGCAGCTATACTGCGCTAGGTGAAGAACATCGGAAAGCCGTATGCGGGAAAACCGCTCGTACGGTTTGATGAGGGAGGACTGGGAAACCAGTCCCCTACTCTACACATTCTCAGTTAATTTAATATTTCATATGGTATGATTTAGGTAAAACCCCCAAGGAGAGAATCAATGAGTAGTGATATAGTTATTGAAGCTCTAAGATTAATTGAAAAAATTAAGTTACAATACCCTTCCTTCGTTGGTAGAACGGCAACAGAACAAGAGATAGTGGACTTAGAACTTGCATTAAAAATCAAACTACCAGATTGGTACCGTGATCTCTATCTAAACGTGCCAATAATCGATGCAGAATTTGGTCTTCAGGAATATCAAGTAGAAGATGACTTTGATGGTGTTTCGTATATAATCTGGGGAGATATTGGAACTGTAATACAGGAAAGCATGGATTATGTTCCAGGGATACACGTTCGTGAAAAAGGGTATCTCTTTGTTGCTAGCTGTTCACATGGGAGCGGTGATCCCATTTTTGTTAATCTTAATACAAGTGATCAATTAGTATTTCGCATATATCATGATGATACAAGTGTAGCTCAAGTAGCCGATTGTTTAAGTAATTTATTTAAGAACGCAATCATTTAAAGTAATGCCAAAATGATTGGATTATTACGCTAACGGAGAACGATAGCACAATGACGAACAGGCTGCCGGCTTCTTCATCGGCGGCCTGTTCAACTATCGGGCAGAATAATTGAATAACATATGGTGAAAATGTATATATAAAAAATTTATAAGGGAGTTCTTATGGATGGATTTTGGAATAAGGCATTCAGGTGGATAAACATCATTTTCATCCCTGCAATTACAATTTTGATTTTAGCGATTACTGGCTATAGATTTCACAAAAATGAATTAGAGACAAATTCCCCAGATGTTATATTTTTAGTGGCACTATTGTTTACCCTTATCATAGTAGGTAAAATCCGCAGAATCATAACGTCAGGAAGTCTTTTTATGTCAACAACTTTTTTAAATATATCGATAACAGCGATTGTTGTGGTATCCGTTTATAGCCAACATTATTTTGGATTTAAAGGTTTGCTGTTTGAAGCAATATTGCTAGTGGTGTTGGTGATGCTGTTATATGGCTTATATAAAATTATTCATAAGGAAACGTGATTGAAGTTAGTTCGGCGTTCAACTAACGGATAACGATAGCACAATAAACTATACCACGAGGCTGCCGCGTTTTGAACGGCGGCCTCGTTGCGCTAACGGGCAGGATAGTTCAAATAAAGTAACGAATTGTTGATAATTCACATTTCTTCGAGAAGGGGATTTATTAAATGAAAAGAGTAGATGTTGCCTACGTGCTTCTCTTTGATGAACAAGGAAAAAATGTATTGATGGTCAAAAACAAGGGTATGAAATCTTCCTACTATACACTTCCTGGTGGAGCAGTAGAACGGGGAGAAACACTTGAAGAAGCTGCTATTCGTGAGGTAAAAGAAGAAACGGGCTTAGAGGTTGAATTAAATGGTATTTTCAGTGTAAGTGAAGCGTTTTTTGTAGATAGGGAACATCATACAATTTTCTTTACCTTTAGAGGGAATGTAATTGGTGGAGAAATAAATATCTCATTTCCAGAAGAAATTGAGGAAGTTACTTGGATGGAACCTCAAAGAGCAGAAGAATACATAAATATACCAAGTGAGTTAAAGGGATCAATAATTGGTAAATCATCAGCACCATATGTACTCAGAGGAACTATTAATCACAATTCTTAATACAGTTTGTTGAAGTAACGAGGAACGATAGTGAAATTAAGCAGACAGCCGCGGCCGTCTGCTTTTGTCATTGAAGTAACGGGCAGGATAGTACGATAACCTAAACGAATATGTATTAAATCAATGTCTATGGCTTTTGTTTCCTTACAATTAATTAGAATGAGTGGTGTTAATGAAAAAGAAGTTAGCGATAACCGGAATTGTTGTTTGTACCCTTATTGTTTGCATCCTAACTATAAGTTTATATGTATGGTTCTCATTCAAACCGGGATTTGTATATGAAAATGGAACATGGAATTATGTTTCCTATGATGCGGGAGCTGGCAGAAGAGTTAGTCCGATCAATGTAAAAAAGGATGAATTCAAGGTTTTAAAGTACAGTGATTTTGCAAGAGATAATAACAGTGTATTTTTTAAAAACCATAAAGTAGAAGGGTCTGATCCGGGAACCTTCAAAATTATTAGCACCAAAGGCAGATATCATTACGCAAAAGATAAGAATAATGTATATATTTACGTTAGTAATGACTGGTCAATATTTAAAGTAATCAATGCAAACCCAGATAGTTTTAAAGTACTGGAGTATCCTTATTCAAAAGATAAAAACGACGCATACTGTGGTAGCTTACCACTTTTTGTAGATGATGTTTCTAAATTTGAAGTCATTGAGGGAGCACGTTTTTCAACTTCGTCTTCGTTTGACAGCTTCTTGGGTAAAGAAAATGACCCGAGAGAAAAATCATCAGAGTATGAACGGAATAAGCACGAATATAATCGTAAAAAGTATGGGTTTATTACTGAGAGTGTTATTTATTCTGAAGATGGAAAAGCAAAAACGGATAAACTTACTTATACAGGATATAAATTAGTGGAAGATAAAAGATAAAGAATAAGTAAGATTAATAATTATTGAAGAAAGATACTGCTGAGAACCATATCATTCATTCAACTACCGGGAGACGGTAGCGGAGTTTGGAGGCTAATTAATGTCTGTTAGTATGTTTAGAATGAATCAAGAGGATAATTTATTTGAACTAGGTTTTGAAATACCAATTTCTAACGAAGAATTCTTTACAAATTTTTGGCAACCAGCTATTGAGGAGTTAAAAATTTATGGTATTCAGAATGGAGTAGAAATAAGAAAAGAACAGTTGGAATCTACACTTCTGGAACTAAAAAATGATTTGGTATATATGGTGACAACGATTGATTTGCTTATTAAAAAGTTACCTTTAGCTTTTAAAACAGAAAATACCATTTTGTGGATTGGGTAACTTAATTCTTATAAAGACTCGTTGCACTAACGGATAACGATAGCTCAATAAAGGACATTTGAACAAAACACCCGATTTTGTGTGCATGTATCCAAACAAAACTTAGACCGAATGCTTTTACTTACAAAACAAAGCCAGAGTGCATTAACACGCATTCTGGCTTTGTTTTATTCAACTCCCAAGCGACGGACTGCCTGAACATGAAGGCAGCGGGCGAGCATGTTGCCGGGTCTACCATCAGCGACTTACGCTTTCCTCCGGCTGCTTCGCGGTCAGATTCGTATGGAAGAACTCCGCAAGCTTCGAAACCGCAGGCGACACATACTCGTCCTTGTCGTATAGGGCGACGTGGCTGGCCTCATCAATCCAAAACAGTTCCTTGGGCTCTCGCGCGTTCGCAAACGCTTCGGTCGTCATCCATGACGTGACCGCTTGAGTTCCAACGATCATGAGCAGCGGGCGAGGCGCGATCAAGTCGATGAACTGAAATGCGTCGAAATATGCAATGCGGTCTATACTGTTCCAGGTGAATTCCTTAGCCGAGCACGGGTGCTGAGCGCGATCGGTGCAGTAATATTCCCAACCCTCGAATCCGTGCTGGCCGAAGGCGTGGGCCTGTTCCTCGGTCTCCGGGAAAATCGGGAATGTGCCGACGCCTTCGCCGCGGGCTTCGGCGGTGCGGGCCGCCGCTGCGGCGTCAAGCATGCCCTGGATGATGGCGGGGTCCTGTTTGCCATCACTGCCGTTACGGAATTGACGGCCGATGTCGGCGGCGCTAACTGTGGCGACGGCTTTGATGCGGTGGTCTGTCACAGTGGCGGGGATCACATAGCCGCCAGAGGCGCAGATGCCCAATGCGCCGATGCGGTCCGGGTCGACCTCGTTGTGCACGCTGAGAAACGAGACGGCAGCCTTTAAGTCCTCGACGCGGTGGGCTGGGTCCTCCAAATTGCGCGGCTCGCCCCCACTTTCGCCCTGAAAGGCAGCGTCGAAGGCAAGGGTAACAAAACCTTGCTCGGCCAGGCGCTTCGCGTAGAGGCCTGCAGTCTGCTCCTTGACGCCGGTGCCGGGATGGCCGACAACGATCGCAGGACGCGGCCTGATGACCTCTCCGTTTGGTGTGTAAAGGTGACCAGCGAGCTTCACGCCGGCACTGTCAAATGTGACGTCCGTCTTAGTATAATATTTCATGCATTATCCCTCCAAAATTTTATTTTATCTTCGAACCGATATTTACAATCTTGACATATTTAGTTCCAAATGTCAAGTGTGAAAATTAACAAACTTGACATTTGTTGATCTGTTCGTTAACCTGAGTACATGGATAAAAAAGAATCGGCAAGACTGGAATACGTTCTTGAGACAGCTCTGAATATTTTTGCGCGGTACGGCTATAAAAAAACATCCATTGAGGATATCTCGAAAGCCGCGGGCATCACACGTCAGGGGATTTATCTTCATTTTAAAAATAAAGAGGAGATTCTTAAGGCTTCCATTCAAAAAGCGTTGGACGACGGTTTGCAAGCAGTCGATCAGATACTTGAGAATGACAGCTTAATGCTGGAAAAAAAACTGTTTCAAGCTTTAGACGAGTGGTTTGGCCGTCACGTAGGTTTCCTTCATCCTGAAGCGTCTGATCTTGCGGCCCAATGTGAACGCGTTCTCGGCGACGCTGTTGAAAACAGCAGTTCATCATTTCAAAAGAAACTCGAACAAGTCATTCTAGCATCATCTGGGAAACAAACAAAAGACGCGGAGACGCACGCTGCAACCATTGCCGACATGCTTTGTACATGTGCATTGACTTGGAAGCATCGTTTATCATCGCGGCAAGAATTCCAAGAGAAGTTGTGTGGCGCCATCCATTTGTGTTGTCAAAATCTTCGAGACTAGTTTTTGAGATTAGACGGAAAAATGAGCATCCGATAAAAAATTTAAAGATGCTAACGTTATTTAAATGAACTAAACAAACGAGGAAACGATAGTTGAATGAAACGGGAGTTGCGATTGCGACTCCCGTTTTTTTTAGTGAATTGAAACATTTCTTGCAGCGGATTCTTTGAAGCATATTTTTGACGCAGCGGCAAAAATATGCTTCATGTCTCAGAAATTGCCATTAAAGAATGCGTTAATTTATCAATAATTCAAGTACTAAATTATTTAGGAAATGATGGATGGGAGTTTGCGGGTAGTATAGGAACAAACGGATACATTATGAAAAGAAATCGAAATTATTGAGAGTTAACAGAAAACTACTACCATTGTTGATTAAGCTAACGAAAACTATAGCCTAATAAACAACAAAGACGCGGCTGCCGGCATGGATCGGCAGCCGCGTTATGCTAAACGGGCAGGTTAGTTCCAATATGTGTTAATATAGTTTATGTAAGACCAATAAATTAACACGGGCTAACCCAGGTGATTTGTATTAGTTTAACCCACGAATTTTTCCTTCTAAGCAACGATCTTGATTTGAATGACAGATATGAGATTATACGGGGTGTAAAAAAACGCCGGTGACCTTAAGCAGGTGACCGGCGTTTCCATATTAGCGTTTCGGCATTTTGCTCTCATCCATGTACAGCAGGTTCCAGCGGTGACCGTCCAGGTCGGCAAATCCTGCGCCGTACATCCAGCCGTCAATTTCACTCGGCTTGCCAAAGATGCTTCCTCCGGCAAACTCTACTTTTTGAATAAAGGCATCTACTTCTTCTCTGCTTTCAGCGCCAATGGAAAATATTACTTCTGCGCTATGGGAAGTATCTGCGGTTTTTGAACCTGTAAATTTCTCAAACGCCTCATCCGGGAACAGCAGAATCGTTGTTTGGCCTATGGCAAGCTTGGCTCTCTCGTTACCAACGCTCACCGCATGGAATCCAATCTCATTGAAAAAGGCAGTTGACCTCTCAACATCTTTGACCGGCAGGTTAATCCAAATCTCCTGTGACATGGCTGTAGCCTCCTGGAATATATTTTCAACTACTCCTACTATACTCTACTTCTGGCATCAGAAGCGAATCTTATAAAAGAAAACGTAAGGTATGACATTCCTGTCATGCATCCTGCGGTTTCCTTAGTAAACTTATTTACTTGTCTGCTCCAGCATCGTCTCCGTCAAGGTACCGATCTGGCCAAGAATGGATTTCGCTTCAAAGTAGAAGTACGTTTTGTAATCCAGCGGAATGACATTGCCGTTCTTAACGGCCGGAAGTCCTTGCCAGATTTTGCTTTGTTGACTTTAGGGACTTGCTGCAAGAGTCCGACTTTATCATTACCCTCGTTCCTTTATCGAATCAAAGCCGGGGAATGTTTGGAGCTGAGGAGTTTGCGCAGATGAAACCATCGGCCTATTTTATTAATGCGGCACGTGGGTCTATCGTAAATACCCAGGCCCTTTACGAAGCATTGAAAAGTAAACAAATTGCATACGCCGCATTAGATGTGACCGATCCAGAACCCCTTACGGGAGACCATCCTTTACTCAGTCTTCCGAATATCTTAATAACCCCGCATGTAGGAAGTGCAACTTACGAAACGAGAAATCGCATGGCACATTTAGCTGTGGATAATTTATTGGCAGGTCTTGGTAGACAACCGCTTCCAACTTGTGTAAATCCAACGGTTAATTATCCGAAGTAAGCCCTTTAAAGGTTGTCCCCTTTAGAAAAAACCAAAAGTAGAGAAGATGACATCTGAAAGAAAGTCCCGATGAAGAACACACTCATCGGGACTTTTTTTATATTGAAAATCATATATGAAATGATATACTTAGTATATTAACTACAAAGGTGTTAGGGTGAATTGGATGGAAGGACATTTATATGAACAGCTTTATAAGCATATCCTTCATGAGATTAAAGAGGGACAATTGAAGGCAGGAGATCGCGTATCTTCCGAAAAAGAACTGGCCGAACGGTTTGGCGTCAGCCGCATTACTTCCAAAAAAGCGCTGGAGAAGTTGGCCGAAGCGGGGGTCATCAAACGCATTCAGGGAAAAGGTTCGTTTGTTGCGGATGGTATCAAAGGGGGATTGGAGCACAAACGTCATTCAGAGGAAAGAACGAGTCTGGAATCCGATGAAAATGAAAGACCGTTGATCGGGTTCATTATTTCGAATTTTTCCGACGAATTCGGCTTGCAGCTGCTTCGATCGATTGAAAAGCAGAGCGCTGAGCACAACTATGATTTGATCATCAAACGAACTCGTGGGAGTAGGGACGAAGAAGAACGTGCTATCCAACTGTTTGTTAGTCTAGGCATCAAGGGTTTAATCGTGACTCCCATCCATGGACAACATTATAATGCTGAACTGCTTCGCCTCGTATTGGACAAATTTCCCATTGTATTCGTCGATAGATACCTAAAAGGAATTCCGGTTTGCTCCGTTTACACGGACAATAAGAGAGCCGCTCAGGATCTTACGATTCATCTGATTGGGAGAGGCCACGATAAAATCGCCTTCTTGTCTCCACCGGAGGAAAACACATCAACTTTGGAGGAAAGGCTGCTGGGGTATACTTTGGCTTTTACGCAAGAGGGATTAAAGCTAAATCAGGACTATTGTTTGACGAATTTAAAGGGTACCCTCCCCATGAACCTGGACGGAACCGCAATCGATAGTGATAAAGAGATGATTCAGCGCTTTTTGGAACAATACCCTGATGTAAAGGCATTTGTCGCCTCGGAGTTTCTGGTCGCAACAATGCTGGCTCAGGTCATCAATTCGTTGGGGAAATCACTGAACGAATACGATATCGTTTGCTTCGATTCACTCAACGATTACCTAGGAAAGCCGATATTCACTCACATTCAACAAGATGAGAGGCGGATGGGCGAAGAAGCGGTGGACTTGCTCGTCTCGCAGTTAATCGGAGAAGCTGTCCCCGAACAGAGAATTATCGAACATCGGATCGTCATAAAATAACCGGTAGCGGTGATTGAATAGCGATTGGAAAAAAACATGGTAAAGCCATGTTTTTTTGTTTGGCTTGCCTTATGCGGACAATATCTCTTCAAAAAAAGTCTGGAATAGGTGTATTTTTAGACAATCATGTCGCGAAATTGAAGTTGACATGATATGTGTGAGATATTAATATACTCAGTATACATAAACATACTATTTTATGGAAATGAGGTGAACTGGCTCCCTCCCAAGGATTCAATAACGTGTATTCAGCAACGATGTAAACGCATACATATTGGCGCGTGATATCAATTGACTTTTGATCTCATGTACATCTGAATTTTATAGGAGGTGAGTTAGGTTTACAGGAAGTGAAGATGAATAACAAAACTTACCTTAAGGGGGATTTATGCATGAGCAAATCCAAAAAACTCGCATTTCCAACACTGGTATCTGTTCTCACTATTTCAGTTCTTGCAACCGCATGTTCATCAACTACTCCAACTACGGGAGGCAGTAATTCAACCACTCCATCAACCACTGCAGCCTCGAACGATAAAGGCGGACAAGGTAATGTAACTGTCACTATGTGGCACGGCCTAACCTCAATCGATTTGGACAATATGAATAAAGTCGTGAAAGCATTTGAAGAGAAAAATCCAACGATCAAAATCAAATTGGTATATACAGAATCCAATGAGGGCGCCGATCAGAAGCTGCTGACTGCAGTCGCAGGTGGCAACCCTCCAGATATTGCCTATTTCGACCGATTTAAGGTCGGCTCTTGGGCAGCCCAAGGTTCATTGACTGACCTATCTACTATGGCTGCTGGAGCTGGAATAAAAAAGGACTCGTATTATCCATTTGCATGGGACGAGTCCAGTTATAAAGGCAAGCTATATGCCATTCCGTTAGGTACGGACTCACGTTTGCTGTTTTACAATAAGGATCATTTCAAAGAAGTTGGGCTCGACCCCAACAATCCGCCTAAAACGCTTGCCGAGCTCGAAGCGGCTTCTGAAAAGTTGACCATCAAGGATGGCAAACGTTTCAAACGAATTGGTTTTATTCCATGGTATTCACAAGGTTGGCTTTACAGCTGGGGATGGTCATTTGGAGGAGACTTCCAAGATAAATCAACAGGCAAAATCACTGCGAATGATCCTAAGGTCGTAGATGCGCTTCAGTGGATGACCGATTTCGGTAAAAAATACAATGTCGAGGACATTGCAGGATTCACAAGCGCAGCCGGTACGGATGAGATGGATCCATTCATTTCCGGTCAAATCAGTATGAAGATAAGTGGAAACTGGACGGTAGCCGGTATCAAAAAATTTAAACCTAACCTGAATTACGGTGTTACACCGATACCGACACCTACTGGATCAAACTTTTCGACGTGGTCGGGCGGCATGTCCCTTATTATTCCTAAAGGCTCCAAGAACATTGAACCCGCTTGGAAGTTCCTTGAATTCTTGGGTAAAGAAGAGGGGCAATATTTGGTGAACGCCCAGTCTGGCATGTCGGTTATAGATTCCGTTAACGCCAAGTTCGGGTACAAGGACGATCCAATAATGAAAGAATTCGTCAATATTCTTCCGAAATCACACAACCGTCCGGTCATTCCTGAAGGACAGCTGCTTTGGAATGAATTAGCTTCCGCAACAGAAAAGTCCACTCGCGGTAACGGCAGCCCTAAAGAGAATCTCGATAAAGTGACAGAAACTGTAAACAAAGCACTAGAAAAATATAATAAATAGGATACTCCATAGGCAGGGAGAGTCTCTCTCCTTGCCTATTCATATAGGATATTCGGAAGGAGGATGCACATGGCAAAACCAGCTGAGTCTATTCATGTATTAAAACATACAGCAGCAAGAAAAAAGAGATCATTTCGTACGACAAACTTGATTGGGTGGCTCTTTGCTTCACCTTGGGCTTTAGGTCTCATTTGCTTTTATGCAATTCCTATGTTTGCATCCATCTACTTCAGCTTCACCACTTACAGCATCCTGCAGCCTGGTGAATTTATCGGGCTGAATAATTATAAGGATCTTTTTAATGATCCTTTGTTTTGGAAGTCCATCTACAACACGATTTATTTTGCTGTTTTTTTCGTTCCGTTAAGTATATTTTTCGGTGTGGTGCTCGCTATGATGCTAAATATGAAGGTCAAGGGTATGGCTGTATACCGAACGATCTTCTTCTTACCGACCCTTGTGCCGCAGGTGGCTTTGGCCGTTCTATGGATGTGGTTGTTGCATCCAAATTTCGGTTTGGTGAATGGCATGTTAGCAAGCCTAGGTATTGATGGCCCCCCTTGGCTGGGCGGTGAGTCGTGGTCTAAACCCTCTCTCATTCTTATGTCGTTATGGGGTATCGGTCATGCTGTCGTTATCTACCTTGCTGGATTAGGAGACATTCCCGATGAGTACTATGAAGCAGCGGAAATCGATGGGGCTAATTGGTTTCAGAAAGCGAAAACAGTAACGCTGCCTTTGCTAACTCCTGTTATTTTCTACAATCTGGTCATGGGAACGATCGGTGCCTTTCAACAGTTCACCCTCCCGTACACAATGACCAAAGGGCAAGGAACTCCAGCAAATTCCATGACATTTTACGTCATGTATTTATACGAGAACGGATTTAGATATTTCAAAATGGGCTATGCTTCCGCCATGGCATGGATTTTATTTGTTATCGTTATGGCCTTAACTGCGTTGATTTTCATATCGTCTAAACGCTGGGTTCATTATCAAGGGAAATAAAGGAGGCAATAAAGGAATGAATCCTCTAACTATTAAAAAAATGAACCGAACGTTAGCTCATTTATGCCTAATTATTGCTTCATTCTTTTTCATTATCCCGTTTATTTGGCTGGTCTCAACGTCCTTGAAACCGCTCACGCAAATCTTTACATTTCCCCCAGAATGGATTCCGCATCCCTTTCAGTGGAGTAACTATTCCCGTGCAGTTGAGTATATCGCTTTCTGGACTTATCTGAAAAATACAGCAGTTATTACTATAGTTAGTACAATTGGTGTGATCATATCTTGTCCGTTGGTCGCATATAGTTTTGCCAAGTTGGAGTGGCGAGGTCGCGGCGTGTTGTTCTTCATTACCCTCGCTGTTATGATGATTCCCGGTCAAGTCACCATGATTCCCCTTTTTCTTTTGTTTACTAAATTAGGTTGGGTTGGAACAGCTCTTCCGCTCATTATCCCGCAATTTTTTGGAGTACCGTTTTACATTTTCTTATTAAGGCAGTTTTTTCTTGGGTTGCCCGATGCCCTTCGCGAAGCGGCACGCATAGACGGCGCTAGTGAGTTCCGCATTTATCTACAGATCATGTTCCCGTTAGCCAAGTCCGCCGTTTTAGCTGTGGCACTGTTTCAATTTATGGGAAGCTGGACCGATTTCATTGGTCCCTTGCTCTATTTAACCAATGAACCTACCTATACGGTCTCACTCGGATTGCAGCAATTCCAAAGTCAAAAAGGTTCTGAATGGGGCTTATTAATGGCCGTATCCACCTTAATGACATTACCCGTTATTATCCTGTTCTTTTTTCTCCAGAAAACGTTTATTAGCGGAATTACCTTTAGCGGTATAAAAGGTTGAGTGAAAATGAAGGATTAAAAAGCAAAAGCTGCCATTGGCTTAGTCCGAGGCAGCTTTATTGCTTTGTCAGTCCACCAGTGTTTCGCCGTGTTTTAGCAGTTTAAGACGGCTTGAGTCGAGTTCCCCTCGCTGCCAATCAGCCAGCAACCGGTCAAGTGCTTCCTGCGGCGTATCATCGGCAAGCCGGAAAGCGCCATAATGCATGGGGATGAACGTTTCGGCTCCAACATCGAGGAACGCCTGAACCGCCTCCTCCGGCGTAACGTGCTGCATCCCCATAAACCACTCCGGCTCGTAAGCGCCGATTGGCATGAGCGCATAGCGAATACCCGGAAACCTCGCTCCGATGTCGCGGAAGCCTTGGAAATATCCGCTGTCTCCGGCAAAATAAATCGCGTCTTTATTCTCCGCACCATCTACTGAATTCTCTGCTGATCGATTGATCACCCAGCCTCCCCAAAGCGAACTGTTCGTATCCGTCAGCGTTCGCCGCGTCCAATGCTGCGCTGGAACGAAATGAAACTCCAGCGGCCCGAGCGTCGTCTTCCCCCACCAAGGAAGCTCGTGGACCGTATTCAATCCAAGCCGCCTCATCTTCATGCCAAGTCCTTCAGGCACAAGCGCGACAGGCGAGCCTTTCAGCTTGCGCAATGATCCGACGTGCAGGTGATCGTAATGCGAATGAGACAGCAAGACGATATCAACCGGCGGTATTTCATCGAGTGTAAGTCCTGGCGCCTCTAGTCTGCGGGCAAAGCCCATCCGGTTAGCCCATACCGGATCCGTAACGATCGTCAGGCCCGCCATCTGCAATAGGAAAGTCGAATGTCCAATCCAAGTGATCGTTGTTTCGCTGCGGTTATGCATAAGCAGCTCTTGCTGCTTATGCTCCGCTTGACCGATACGTAAGGTGAGATCCTTGACTTTCCCTTTCCGTTCTTGCTGCCATCGGCGAATTTCCTTCCATGTTTTCACCTTCGCAGCTGGATCTGCATTGCTATAACGTTTGCGTGCCATCAATTTGCTACTCCCCTCGCCAAACCACCATAAGTACCTTCATACACATAAAGATGTAGAATATTCAAGCATTTGTCAATGATGAGTAGAGATAAGCATACATGGTCAAATGATGAAGTGGTTATGGGGAAATCGTTACGCGGAGATATTCACCCGAAACAATATCCACGTAAATACCTTCTTTTTTGTTATCCCAATATTCGTTATGAAACGGCTGCTCGTCCTTATCATGCTGAGTTACGTCGTATTGGAGCTTAGTCAACGTTTTCAACTTTTCTTCTTTGTTAAAATCTTTATACACATTTATCTTTTCGGGAATCACGACCCGATCATTACCCCAAGTTTTATTTAAAAATGCACCCCGACCAGAGCCAAGTTCATTTACCTTGTAGCTGATTGGATTTTTTTTGTAATAGTCCTGATGTTCCTCCTCCGCTTTGTAAAACGTTGATGCGAGTACAATCTTCGTTACAATCGGTTTATCAAACTGTCCGGATGAATTTAATGCATCTTTGGATGCTTCGGCTATCTCTTTCTGTTCATTACTATTGTAAAAAACGACGGAACGATATTCTTTGCCGCGATCAACGAATTGACCATCTGCATCCGTAGGATCAACGTTCCGCCAGTAAACTTGAAGCAGTTGGTCATACGTAATCTGACTCGGGTTAAAGCGAACTTCCACCGATTCTAGATGGCCTGTAGTTCCAGTAGACACCTCACCGTAGGTCGGATTTTCCTTTTGTCCTCCTGTATACCCGGTTACAACACGCAAGACACCATCAAGCTTTTCGAAGGGCGCCTCCATACTCCAGAAACAACCTCCAGCAAAAATAGCGGTATCGTAATTGGTGCTCGATTTTTCACTAATCGTAGTTAAAACCTCTTGAGCCTTCGTTATTCCATCCTTGTTAAATGAAGCGTAAATGGTATAACCCAAAAAGACGAATAGGGCAATGGGCAACACAAATATTTTTTTTTGAAATTCATTATTCCTTTCGCCTCCGTAATAGATTTATCGCATCTTCAAGCTAATTGGCTAATTCCATACCTTTCTGCATTTTTCTTAAAAAGTAGTAAGAAAGCAGAACAAACAATAAGACTACAACAGACTTAATACTTCCCATCGGATTTCCGACAGCGTTTTCTGACCAAAATGCAGAGATACAATCAATAGTAAAACCGGCATATGCCCATTCTTTTAGTCTGTTAAATTTTGGAACAAGAAGAACAATGATACCTATGAGTTTGGCTACTCCAAGAATAGTCAGAAAGTAGGCTGGATAGCCTAACAGTTCAGTCGATTCTGCCAATGTTTTTGGGGTTTGTAAAAGCTCATTGACGGCACTGAGTAAGAATCCTATGAGCGTACAAATCGTGATTACCCAGTAGGTGATTTTTACTTTCTTCATTTTAATAACTCCTCGTATCATATTTTTAGTTTTGTCCGAAATCACGGCCATACTCGCCTGATTTCTTACACTTTGATTTTATCAAGATCAAGACGTAAGCAAATCTGTGAAAAGTCATGTCTTCACAAAGAAAAAGGCAGAACGTTTGATCACTAAAGCATGATTAATCTCATACTCTATGCCAAAAGTCATGCCCTTTAATTATATTTGGTGACGAACTGAGAACACGGCTGCTTGTGTTCGGTCTCGTAATCCTAGCTTAGCTATGAGGTTCGAGACGTGATTTTTCACTGTACCTTCCGTGATAATAAGCAAGCCTGCAATCTCTTTATTATTTAATCCTTGGCCCAATAAAGCTAGGACCTCTTTCTCTCGCTCCGTCAGTTGACTGAGCTGGGCAGGCTCATTAATATGTAAAGGATGAGCGTTATCCGGGTGCCATTCCGACATTTTTTTCAACTCGTTAAGAAGTGTTGCTGTGATATCTGGTTGAAGGACAGTCCCGCCGTTGTATACCGTTTGAATCGCACTTATGATCGTCTCCGATGGCATATCCTTCAACAAATAGCCATGGACGCCTTTTTCCAAAACTTTTAAAATTAACTCCGCGTCATCGAAGGTGGTCAGAATCAGTACCTTCGTCTCTGGTAAAGCCCTAAGAATCAATTCCGTTCCTTCCACGCCATCCATGCCAGGCATTCGGATATCCATCAACACAACATCCGGTCGCCATTCGAGCGCTTTGGTATAGGCATCTCTCCCATCCACCGCTGTTCCAACGACTTCCATGCCCTGTTCCAACCCGATGATGGTCGCAAGTCCCTCTCTCATGAGCCTCTGATCGTCTACTATGAGGATTTTCAATGATTTACACGCTCCATTTCCGTTAATGGATAAGGGAATTGCACTTCAACAGCAAACCCCTCTTGCTGATCCATGTTAAAATGCACCTGTCCGTTCCACTCCTTGACTCTTTCTTGTAAATTGATTAAACCAAACCCCGGCTTCAGGTCAGCAGGGACCTCTCCGTCATTACGTATGCACAGAGAAAAATTGCTCTCCGAATAGGTTAACAAGATTTTCGCATTTTTCGCATGGCCGTGTTTATGAGCATTCGTCAGTGACTCCTGTACGATTCGATAAGCAGTTAATTGAAGATCACCTGGCAGTGGGACGGTTATCCCATTTACTTCAAAAGAGGTTTGAACCTCGGCAAATTTGGTAAACTCCTTAGTAAGCTTCCCAAGGCTATCATTTAAGGAAGTGGACTTAACAGGTTCATCTCGAATAGCCCTTACCGAAAGCCGGACCTCTTGCAAAGATGATCTTATTAAATCTTCACATTCAAGATAGGTTTGTTCACTGCGTAAAGGATCCAGACTACTTAGCTTGCGAGCCGCTTGCATTTGAACCAATAATGCCGTCAGTTTATGACCTACCGTATCATGAATTTCTCGTGCAATGCGCACTCTCTCCCTTGTCGCTGCCCACTCCTCCGTTTTGAGAGCATAGTCCTGAAGTCGCTCATGGGATTGCATCAATTGTGCATACAACTGCATCGTATCCCGACGTGCGCGTTGATAAAAATTGATTAGAGCGCTCACAATACCTGCGAAAATAATGAACGAACAGGTAATAAAGTAGCCAATTTCATCGATTCGTTTAAATAAATACCAATCAATGCTTCCCATCGTAATAATATACACGACCAGCAGCAGTAAGCATGTAATAATTAGCATTCGGGTGTTCTTTAAAAACATTAAAATCGCTAAGGCTGTAATTCCAATAAATAGATGATTCGGGAAATTTCCACCTATATATACATAACCATAGGAAGCGGATACCAAGAAATCTAAGATGAGGATGTGAAATAGCCAAGTGTGTTTTTTTGGCATCTTTAGATAAAATAAATGAACTAAAAGAAAAACCACCAATGAAAAGACAACAAAACTTAGTCCCCAAAAAATTGTAATTGAATTTTGAAAATAAAAAACACCGGTTAAAGCCAAATCAAAAGCAAGCTTTATACCAAAAAACAGCCTCCATGAAAGGGGGTTCTTGCTTATTTTATCCGTTTCTTGGATCATTCTCTTTTATTCACCTCATCTTGTGTTGGATCTTATTGGAGCGAATTCAAAAGCATCTAAGGCTTTAGGATGGAGCCATCCATGCTTTAGAGGAAACCTCATCCAAATGGAGATCCTCGTAGGTGGAGGGTACGACATTTTAGGCAGCAGATCGGGTTCGGAAATGAGGGGTCTGGGTTCCAAGTGATGCTCTTACATACATGATCTCCACTAAATTCGTCCGTATCTCATTAGCTAAAGAGAATGGTACACAGTTTCGAGGAATTGTGCAAAAGAAACGTGGAAAAAGGAAAGTGATAGCTAAATTTCCCTGTAATAATAGAAGGAAATTAAGTTGCTCACTAGATCTGGGAGGAAAGGGGGAAAACAGTATGAAGCATCTGGCATTTTTTCATAGATAAGCACTTCCCCTAATATAACTATTCTATTTAAGTACATGACCTATGCAGTTTGATCCATTTACTGGTAAAACAGACTACAATCCAGTGATTAACGTGAAAATATACCTGTAATTGGATTGCAGTTACCACTTCGATCAAATCACATGGAATTTCTCCCGTTAATTTCAGTCATTTTCTTCGAAATCACCAAAAACAGTTGTTTTTACGGTAGGTTTTCCATCTAAAATGTGTTTTCAAAGAGGAAAGGGTATGATTAGAAGCAGTTTTTCCAGTTAAATTGTGTCGACCACTCCCATGGAAAACCATTTATCTGGACAATCACAGTAAATGGGGTGAACTGCATAGGTCATGCAATTTATTAGTAGAGGTGTCTGGATTTAATTGGAATCGTTAATTGACATGCGGATGCCGCCATGCTAAACTGTAACGAAATTGATTATAGATAATTAACTTCAGCATATAGTTTAGCAGCCTTGGGATAGACCATCTGAGTGGGGAGGATCATTCGTATGTCAACCGATTTACCAAAAGTAGAGCAACCATCCGTACCAGAGGTACCCAGTATTATGCGAGAACGGACGGTCTCCTGGTTACTCTGCATTACTATTATTCTAGTCGTTATGAACACGATGATGTTCAATTTGGCATTGCCCAAAATTGCTGTACAATTTGCACTCAACCCCTCGACTGCGTCATGGGTCGTGACGGGTTACTCCATCGTCTTTGCCATATCATCGATTACTTTCAGCCGATTGTCCGATTTCGTGCCAATTCGAAGGCTCTTCACGGCGGCGCTGCTGGCATTGGGAGGGGCATCCGTGATTGGCATGTTCAGCGGCGGATTTGGGCTACTTCTTATCTCGAGGCTTATTCAGGCTGCAGGCGCTGGCGCCATTCCTTCGCTTGCGATCGTGCTTGTTACTCGTTACATTCCCGTGTCTCGCAGGGGCATGGCAATGTCGTTCATTTTGTCAGCCGCCTCACTTGGCCTCGGGCTTGGTCCTGTCGTCGGCGGATCAATCGTTCAGTATCTGGGGTGGCATTTCCTATTTGTAATCACCGGCCTAACACTGCTGCTGATCCCGATTTTCCTGCTAATACTTCCCCGGGAAAAGGCGGAGCGCGGTTCGTTCGATTTTATTGGCGCCGTCCTGATCGGGATGGGTACGACGGGGCTGCTGCTCTTCCTTACATCCAAGAGCACAGCTGCACTCGTTGTGGGTGTGATTGCCCTAGCATTGTTCGCGGTGCGCATCCGCAAAGCGACGAATCCATTCGTCCTGCCCGCCCTATTTGGCGACAGACTTTATCTGGCGCTTGGTGCTATCGGCATTAGCGCCTACATGATCAGCTTCGCCTTCTTGTTCCTCGCCCCGCAAATGCTGGCCAGAGTCTTCGGTTTAACTCCGGCCGTGTCGGGTCTCGTACTCTTTCCAGGCGCGCTCCTTGCCATGCTGGTATCCAACTGGGTTGGCCGCCTTATCGACCGATACGGTAACGGTGCGCTCCTTCGCTACACGCCTTGGCTGCTGCTGGTTTCGACCGTGTTGCTCGCGCTGACTGCCGTCCATTCCTTTTATGGACTTGCCGCCGTCTATATACTGACGAGCATCAGCATCACTTCTATCTCCAGTGCGGTCTCAAACGAGCTATCGCGGCAATTGACGAAGGAACGGATCGGCTCTGGTATGGGCTTATTCCAGCTGCTGCAATTTTTCAGCGGGGCTTTTGCCGTAGCCATCTCGGGGAGTGCACTCGTCTGGCAGAAGTCATTGCCAACCGAGCGCGCGTTCGACAATCTAATCTGGGGCATGGTAGGAATCGCCATATTGACCATCGTCTTTACCTTTATTTATCGCGGCTACGCCAGAAAGCGAACGAATGCCGCTGCTACTCTGGCTTAATAAATACAAAGAGGATCCCACGCGGATCCTCTTTGTATTTATTACACTTCATATACATTAAGCCATAGATTCCTTCTGCGGCAGCTTTTCGTCCTTCTTGGGTTTGATCGCGAATAAGGCGATTACGCTGGCTAAGACACATATCCCTGAGATGGTGTAGAACATCGTGGCCGGCGACATTTTCACAAGGATTGACGCAAGAGGAGGTCCAATGGCAACCCCGATGAAGCGGGTAGAACTATAAATCGACGTGATCGTACCCCGCTGGTCCTTCTCGATTCCTCTTGTAATCATGACGTCAAGGCATGGCAACGCGGCGCCAATTCCGATTCCAGCCAAGCCAATCCAAGCAATGAGCCAATAAATCGACGTCACCATACCGCAAAGAAGAATGCTTCCAGATAATACAATCAACCCCGCGAATATCATCCATTTCATGAGTCTCTCGTCCTTGCCAATACCTTTACCTGTTATAAAAGAAGCGATACATAAAGCTGCAAGAGGAATAGCAAGGAGGCATCCTTTTACCACGCCAAAAACGTTGAATTTATCTTCTAATAAGTCCGACAAGTAATATAAAGTCCCGAATATAACAAGCATACAAATACATCCGATAGCGAATATCGCATACAGCCAGCGGCCATTGTTCTTGAAAATGCTTTTGATATGGGAAAGATAGCTTGCAAAAGATATCTTATCTGCTTGTTCCGATTTCCTTTTTGGGGATTTTACCAGAAATAGCACAAGCAACATCGAAATCAGACACAGTAAGGGGATGAACATAAAGGGCAGAAACCAGATAACCATCGCAAGAGCTGATCCTAGAATAGGGCTGAGCACTTTCCCAAATGTATTCGCTGTCTCCACAATGCCAAGACCGCTGCTGACGTCATCTTCCTGCTTGAAAATATCACCTACGAGTGGAATGACAATGGGGAAAGCTCCCGCGGCACCAATACCTTGAATGAAGCGGCCAACCAAAATCATTGCATACGATTGATCCATCCACCATGCCGCTAAACCCGCAATCAAACCGCCAATACCCGTGATAATTAAGCTGGGTATAATGACAATTATCCGACCAAATCGGTCGGATAAATAGCCGGCAATAGGTATTAAAATAATAGCCACAGCTGAATAAACCGTAATCAGTAAACTTACTTGTAGAGAAGTGATTCCTAGTTTACTCCGAATGGCGGGTAACACAGGAATTAACATGGAGTTTCCCAAAGTCATGATAAGCGGTATGGATGCTATTGAGAAGAGCTGCTTTTTATTTTCGATACTCATAGCTTAGTACACTTTACACCTCTCAATCCATCTTTCATGTACATTAAATTAACCCAAGACGCATAGCCCTATCCGTACCAATCTTCGAATTCAGAAATTAGATATAGAGTAAATCGAAGTATAGGTTATCCCTCATGTGGAAAAATTAAAGCGTATATGTATAAATGGGGGGGCTTTTCAGTTGAATAAGAAAGAAAATCAGTTATCTGTTTTCTCTTTAGGCGGCATCAACGAAATTGGTAAAAATATGTATGTGGTGCAATATGGCGATGATATCATTGTCATTGATTGCGGCTCAAAGTTTCCGGATGAAAGCTTGCTCGGTATTGACTTGATCGTTCCGGATATTACCTATTTGCTCGAAAATAGCGATAAAGTCCGCGCACTGATTATTACACATGGACATGAGGATCATATCGGGGGCATTCCGTATATACGAAGACAATTGAATATGCCGATTTATGCAACTCGGCTAACGCTAGGGCTAATTGAAGGCAAGTTGAGAGAGGCTGGACTGCTTGCAGATACGAAATTTATTGAGATTGACTCCGATTCGAGCATCGAGCTAGGGCAAATCACGTCTACCTTTTTCAAAACAAACCATAGTATCCCTGATTGCTTGGGGGTTGTTTTTCATACACCTGAAGGAACCGTCGTACATACGGGAGATTTCAAGTTTGATCTGACACCAGTCAACAATCAATACCCTGATATTCATAAAATGGCGGAGATTGGGAAGAACGGTATTCTACTTCTTTTATCGGAAAGCACGAATGCTGAGCGCCCAGGCTATACACCTTCGGAAAGTCTTGTAGGTAAGCATATTGAAGATGCCTTTCATAAAGCGAAGCAAAAAGTGTTCATATCCACCTTTGCCTCTAATGTTCATAGGCTTCAACAAGTTGTTGATGCTGCTCAGGCAACGAATCGGAAATTAGCCTTATTAGGCCGCAGTATGGTCAATGTTGTGAGAATTGCTTCTGAGCTTGGTTACCTAACGGTCCCTGAAGGGATGCTAGTAGAAGCGGGAGAAGTCAATCGGATGGCTTCAGAACGGATAGCGATCTTATGTACCGGTAGTCAGGGAGAACCGATGGCTGCATTATCGCGCTTGTCCCGTTCGAATTATCGTCAGGTAGAAATTATGCGTGGAGACACTGTTATTCTATCCTCATCCCCGATTCCGGGAAATGAACGCAATGTATCGCGGACTGTCGATAATTTATTTAGCTTAGGAGCTGAAGTGATATATGGTTCGAGCTCGTCTACAGGCATGCACGTATCCGGACACGGGAGTCAAGAAGAGTTGAAGTTAATGCTCACACTGATGAAGCCGAAATACTTTATTCCGATTCATGGCGAGTTTAGAATGCTTCATCAGCACCGTATTTTGGCTGAAGGGGTCGGTGTGGACCCAGCAAATATCTACATTCTAAATAATGGCGATGTCGTGGATATCAAGAACGAGGTAGCAACTCAGAGCCGCAAAGTGTATGCGGGGAATACCCTTGTCGATGGATTAGGGGATGTTGGCAACATTGTTCTACGTGACCGTAAACAACTGGCCGAGGATGGTATTTTGATCGTGGTCCTACTGCTTAGTAAAAGTGACGGTAAAATTTTGTCCGGTCCGGATATCATCTCCCGCGGGTTTGTCTATGTTCGTGAGTCGGAAGACCTGATGGATCAAGCCAATATTTTAGCAACAGAAACGATAAATAGGCTTCAAAAAGAAAACGTGAATCAATGGAATGTGCTTAAAACGAATGTAAAAGAAGCTCTAGGAAGACTCTTTTATGAAAAGACGGGCAGAAGACCCGTGATTCTCACCATACTTACGGAAATCTAGCACAAACAAGCGGATCCCTTCGGTTTGAAGTCGAATCCGCTTTTTACTTTATTAACGGATCACTGTCGATGTATGAGAAAATGTCTTGGGGGAGGAATCAAATGATCCATTACTGGCTTGTACTACTCACTATTGCCGTCGCAGTCGCCTATATAGCGGACAAGATCAAACAGCCGTATCCAACATTGCTGGTTATTGCAGGGCTATTGTTGGGGGTCATACCGATTCCTGCTCTGGATGAAATCAAAACGTATGTCGCTTCGGATCACGTCTTTCAAACAGCAGTCATTCTGATCTTTCTGTCAGCTTTAATAGGGGATGCGGCCCTTAAGCTGCATGTTCAAGAATTAAAAGCAAATAAACGACCGATTCTCTTACTCTCATTGCTAGGTACATTCATTACTTTTGTGCTAATCGCAGGACTTTGTAACGCTCTGTTAGGTCTTTCTTTACAAAAGTCCTTGGTGTTCGGTGCACTAATGGCCGCGACAGACCCTGTGTCGGTGCTTAGCATTTTTAAATCTATGGGATTAAATGAAAAGCTGTCCACGATTGTTGAAGGCGAAAGCTTGGCCAATGATGGTGTAGCCGTTGTTTTATTCAAGATTGCAGCGGTTACAACGGTTCTCAGTGCTTCAGGAACCCTGGAAGGTGCTGTGGAATTCGTGAAAGTTGTCCTCGGCGGTATGATTATTGGTGTGGTCGGAGGATTCATTGCCTCAAGAATTACTTCGAAAATCGATAACTATTTGGTTGAAATAGGGCTTTCTATTGTTCTATTCTATGGGGTTTTTGAAATGGCAGAGATGTTTCACCTATCTGGAGTGATTTCCGTCGTATTTGCAGGTCTATTATTGGGGACATATGGGAAAAAGATTGGGATGTCCGACTTTACACTTGAGAAAATGGACTCCTTCTGGGAAGTGATAGCTTTTATAGCCAATGCTTTAATCTTCCTTATGGTAGGGCTAGAGATTTCAAATATTGATTTTACGGACAAATGGCTGGAGATTGGCGGGAGCATTCTGATTGTAGTGGCTGCAAGATTTATTGCAGTCTATGTTAGTCTGCTCAGGGATCGTTCGATCCCTAGTGCGTGGAAGCCTATTATTGCTTGGGGCGGTCTGAAGGGTTCCTTATCCATTGCATTGATCCTCAGTATATCTCCGTCCTTTGAAGGCCGTGACTTATTGTTAGCCATGACCTTCAGTAATGTGGTCTTTTCTCTTCTGATTCAGGGCACTACGGTTAGCAAATTGGTGTCTAAATTAAAGGTTAGCTAGCACTGCCAGCCAAGAGAACCGCTGCGAGAAACACGAGCTGCAGCAGCGTTCGAGCGAGCAGCTTAGGCGTAGGTCTTCCGCCGATGGTTAATCGTTCCCGGGCTGCCTTCACATTGGCTGGAAACATGGCTATTAGCAGCATCGCCAAGCAGATGGAAGCCACGCGGGAGGTAGCGGGGAGGAGAATGCCGATGGCTCCGGCAATTTCCAGCCAACCAGTGGCAGTAATCAGCCAACTCGGCCTCGGGAATGCGGATGGAACCATCCGGATCAGGTCTTGTCGGCTTTTACCCCAGTGAGCGGAAGCGGTAACCAGCAGCATAACGGCTACCGCTCCTTGGAGCGAAGTTTGCCAACCGTCGAAATAGGACCAGCCGAACAGGCCTAGAACCCTAAATAGCGTAAACGAAACAACAAGCACATAAAAAGGTACCATGGGTATCCCTCCGTTAAAGTCTATTGGCTTGAATTGGCTTGTAACATATCCCTCATAAACAACGAATAATCTTGGGTATTAAAAGAAGTCCCAGCCAGTGGAATCGAGGATCGCAAACGTAAACCGAGTGAGAGCAGAACGAACATCTCCGCTGTTTTGTCCGTATCCACTGATTCCGGAATGACCCCATGTTCTTGGCCAGTCAGTATCCACTGCTTGGATACATGCACAGACCGCTTATAATACTGCTTGAGCACATCCGCTATCAGAGGCTGATCCTCTTTTCCAAGTAAATACATCAACACCTTGTTCGTCACGTCCTGACCGTCTTCCAATGCTGAAAGACTGTCTGTAATCTTCTGCATAGGATTCTCGAATGTTGGGCGGCTTTGATCCACTTCGTTCATAAAACGTTTATTGGTCTCTTCTAGCCGCTCTTGCAGTACCCAAGCAAAGATTTCGTCTTTACTCTTCACGTAATGGAAAATAGCCCCCTTTGACAATCCTGATTTCTCCATGATGTCTTTCATTGTGATCGAGTGACACCCTTTTTCCCGTATCAGCTCTTTGGTTGAATCCAGCAGCAGCTTCGTTGTTTGCTGCCTGCGTTCCTCTTGCTTCAAAGTCATCCCTCCGTGTACGTTTGTAACCTAATACGTCGATTATTATAGCTATATCTGAATTATATATACCGACCATTGGTTTGTAAATAGGTTTTAATCATTTTTGGAAGGCATACAAACAAGCGCATGCCACCTAAATGGCGCATGCGCTAGTTTATATGTCAATATCTAGACAGGCAGCAGAAGCACTTTGCCCGAGGTCATATTTGTCATATACTGCTGGATGGCATCTACAGTTTGACTCATCGGGAAGTTTTGACTAATCTCGGTTTGGATATGTGATCCGATTGATTTTTTCATCGAGCCCTGCAGGGCCAGAAGTTCGAAGATCGATTGTGTTTTCACCCAATCGGATGCCCAGAATCCGGCGATACGTTTCCGGCGAAAAACAAGATCATCGGCGTTGATCGTTGTCGTTTTTCCTCCCAGAAGGCCGTATTGGAAAATGGTAGCGCCATCAGGTAGCGCCGACAGCACGAGCCCCGTCAAGTTGCCTCCTACGGCATCAAAGCACACGGTAGCTCCTAGCTCATGAGACTTGCGCTTTAAGTCCTGCTCGAAGGTGTCTGAGCTGCTGTTGACGATATGCTGTCCGCCTATTTCTCTCAGCAGCAGTTCTTGTTCTTCCTTACGAACAACACTAATCACAGGAATACCATGCTCTTTTCCGAGCTTCACTAGGATTCTGCCAAGTGCGCTAGCACCGGCTGTTTGGACGATTGCTTTGGATTTATGCTGCTTAGCTATTTTCACCATGGCCATGGCACTCGCCGGATTGACGAAGAAGACAGCACCCTGCTCATCGGATACATGATCAGGCAGCACCATGCAGGTCATAGCACTTGCTTTGGTATAGGGCGCCCAGGAGCCGTAAACTTCGGATACGAAGGCGACACGCTTTCTTTTTAGCATTCGTGCGACAAGGCTGCTGCCTGTCGCGATAACTGTTCCGCATCCTTCCATGCCGCCAACCGAAGGCAGTTCTCGTTGTATGCCATAATGACCGTGCAGAAATAATAAGTCGGCGGGATTAATAGAGGCAGCATGTACTTTAATCAGCACCTCACCGCTGTTTATTTCCGGAATGGCAGTCTCGCCAAATTCAATACCTGAAATCCCTCCATACTCCTTGATCATAACGGCATTCATTATCTTCGTCATGCGAGTAAACCCACCTTATCTATTTGCGTATAATGTTCTCTAATGATTATATATGACTGCTGCAAAAGTGGGAATATTTATAACTGTCTG
The DNA here is from genome assembly GCF_030817295.1 of Paenibacillus sp. V4I9. Taxonomy (NCBI): domain Bacteria; kingdom Bacillati; phylum Bacillota; class Bacilli; order Caryophanales; family Paenibacillaceae; genus Paenibacillus; species Paenibacillus sp. V4I9. The sequence continues at coordinate 6,889,114 of NZ_JAUSZE010000001.1, read as the reverse complement.
ATAAATCCATGAGCGATATTGAGATCCGAAGGCATGAATTTGGTAGCGCCTGATTTGATCAAACCAGCAAGAACGACACAATTAGAGGCAATGGCCCCACGCATCCATTTGGGATCGAAGGGAGAGTTGGCTTCTAAGGTTTGGAGGTCCTGCGCTGCCAATTGTCTGGTTAGTAGGGTGAAATCATTTCGTTGGCAATACAGATCATCCTCAAGCTCGATCTGGAAATGACGCAAATACGTTTTCTCACCGCCCGTATAAGCAAACTGCTCTAAGGAAGCCGGTAATCGGCAGGAGAGCCATTTGATACAAGTGGCAATCTGTCTTTGTTCTGGAGGTCCAAGCAAGTTGAATTGTTGGTTAAGATCCGAGATGCCGAAAGGAATCAGATAAGGAGCCTCGCTTTCGCTCGTGATAATTTGGATGCTGCCTCCCCCGGCATTGATCACATCAAGGTCACTCGGGATATCCGATTCGGCTATAGCTTTCTTCAGCAAGTCAGCCTCCTCTTTCTGGCTAATGGTTCTGTAAGCAATCCTCAAATTCCTACAAACTTCCTGCATATGTTCGGACAAATGAGGTGATCTTCGCATCGCTTCTGTACCAATAGCTTCGATGTCTCCTTGACCAAGGCCTTCGATAAAGGAGCACTGCGTAGAAAGCAAAGACTTTAAAGTACCTTCAATAGACGGCAGGTCCACCCCGCTCTCCAGAAGCTCCCATGTTAGAACATCCACTTGCTCAATTTGATCGTTTGATTTCCTGAACACTTTGGCACTATGACTTCCCAAATCCAAAATTAATTTATTACTGTGCATAAGATCTCACCCATTTGTTTTCGTAGTTTGGTTATCCCCAAGCGTGGCTTCAGAACTCCAATACTAAAGGATCAATGATTTCTATGTCAACCAATTTTTACTAAAAATTAGTAAAAGTTTGTATAAAGATATAGTTTCAACAAATTGCATTGTTATACGACACAGATAGCATTAAGCCAGAGGAAATAGATACAAACCTCCCTTATATGTTCATCAAAAAAAGATGACCCAATCCTCGAAAGGATTGGGTCATCTTCACATGACAAATTTATAACCTACGCCCCACACGGTTTTTATGTATTTCGGTTCTTTGGGATTAACTTCAATTTTTCTGCGCAAATTCGTAATATGAACATCAATGGCACGGTCGTTTATGTAGGAATCGAAACCGCGTAATGCATTTATGAGATCTTCTCTGCGGTAAACGCGTTCGGGGTGCTCGTACAGCAGCCGGATAAGCTCGAATTCGGAGAACGTCATTTCGATGGAGTCGCCTCGGACGTAGAGCGTTCTTTTTTCCAAATTAATGTTTAAATCCATGGCTGGTACGGTAACTTCATGATCTACCTGAAGTTTTGGAGTCTCGGGAGGGTGTCCCAGTTTGAAACGACGTAATAGGGCTTGTATTCTGGCTTTCATCTCATGCATACTGAATGGTTTGCATAAGTAATCGTCAGCACCTACGGTGAAGGCTTCAATCTTTTCGCTCACTCTGGAGTCGGATGAAATGACAATAATGGGCACAGGAGTTATGTTCCGAAGGGAGGTACACAGCTCAGTTCCTTCAAAGTCAGGAAGATTGAGGTCGAGAAGAATGAGATCCGGTTCGAATTCATGCAATGCTGTAAGGCCTTCCTGACCGTTGTGGGACCTTAGGACTAGGAAGTCTTCCTCTTTCAGATACATACAGATCATTTCTCCGATAATATCATCGTCTTCAATTAGTAGAACTCTGTCCATTAGAAACTCCCCCAAACTAAGCTAAATTTTCCAGTTCAAAATTCATGAAATGAACAGAGGGAATGCACGTGCTAACACTTTACTCATTAATTCTATTATACTTTGTCGAAATTTAAGAGTAAACCGCTATCATTGACATTTTAAGAGAATTTGTTAGTAAATTATTAGCGAAAATAGAAGGGGGAATTCGTACCATTTATGTAAGTAACCTAATAAGTGGAAAGTATAATAGAGATAATGCGTAATTATTGCTTGTAAGGGTGGTGGGGAAATGGGTCTTTTGGACGGGTATGGTGTTCTAATCGTAAGTGAATCAAATGAATTAAGATCGGTAGTAGGGGCCTTAATCGAAAAGGATATACAGTTCGTAATGACAGGTATGGCGAAGCATGGAAATACCGTACTTGACTGCATCTTGGCTAGTAAACCGGATTTGGTCATCATTGATTTAGATATGGATAACTCAGATGGACTAATTGCGCTTCATCTTATTATGAATCATAGTCCTATTCCTGTCGTAGTACTTAGTACGCATACACCCGAAGGTTCTATGAAGACCATTCAAGCGATGCGGCTAGGTGCGGCAGATTATTTTCATAAAGAAATGTTAGCCCAGGAATTGAAAAATAAAATTGTGACCTCTTATTTTCTAGAACGATGCAAAATGGCCATTCAAAACGGGATTCAAGGCGTCTATGACTCTCACTTTTATTCAACAGGAATTGCAGAAACAGTTCTTTCTGCCCCCCTGCCACATAGACAAGATCAGTTCCAAAGGCGCATGGACATCGAGTTTCACTTGCGAAGAGCGATTGACAATCAGGAGTTTCATCTTGTTTATCAACCAGTCGTTGATGTATTTACGAATCGAATTGTAGGACTAGAGAGCCTGATTCGTTGGAATAATGCTACTTTGGGTCATGTGCCTCCTTCTGATTTTATCCCTATAGCGGAAGAAAGCGGTCTTATTCATGAAATTGGGGAATGGGTACTGAAGGAAGCCTGTATGCAGAACAAGCGGTGGCAGGAGGCGGGCCTTTCCAAGGTGTTCGTTGCGGTTAATCTGTCCAGACGACAGTTCAATGATAGCCGACTTAGCCGGATGATTCAGACTATTTTGGAGAAAACGGGCTTACAGCCCAAGTACTTGGAGCTCGAAATTACCGAAAGTATGAGTATGCAAGTTGAGCTGGCCGCAGACGCGCTTCGTCAGCTGAAGAAGCTGGGTGTTCGCGTCGCGATGGATGATTTTGGCACCGGGTACAGCTCACTCGGGTATCTCAGAGATTTTCCCATTGATAAATTGAAAATTGACCAATCCTTTATTAAGGGATTGATACAAAGCCAAGTGAATGCGGTTATTGTAAACACAATGGTTACGATGGCTAGAAATTTGAATCTTCTCGTTGTAGCGGAAGGTGTAGAGACAGAGGAGGAGCTTCAAGTACTTCGGGAGTGCGGCTGCAGGCTGGTTCAAGGCTATTATTTTAGCCAGCCGGTCATGGCGAAGCGTATCGAGGAAATGCTGCATCTAGAAACAAACAAACAGGATAGCGTGATTATCCTACATTCTAAGTCGATATAGGCTGGTGATTATTCTGCTTCACGCTTTGATTACCAATTTTGCTATTATAACGATTTTTGTATTATTCGTGGAACAGCTTTCCATAACGATGAAACTGAATCAGAAGCCAACTTGGCTCTATAAGGTTTTTATTGGTCTTTCACATGGAATGTTAGTCTTTGTCCTCTTGCACTTCAGTGTCCACGTTGATGATCACGTTATTATTAACTTTCGCGGAGTAGCCTTACTGCTTTCTACTTATCTAGGAGGATTCTTCTCCTTAAGTATTACATTCGTATGCTTATGGATAGGGCGCTACATCTTTGAAGGTTACATAGAAATTCCGCAGCTGATATTTGGAATGGTAGCTGTCACGGGGACTAGTATAATATTTGCTAGAACACGTTCTTATTGGCTTAAATGGTTATATGGAGGAGCTATTTTCTATCCGTCCTATTATACGATGATGTGGTTTGTTTATCGAACACCGTTTGATGTCTTTTACAGTTATATTTTCATTCAGCTGCTTTGTTTGTTTCTTGTTGCTTGTTTTCTGCGATATTTACTCCGGGCTCGTGAGTATAAGCAGCAGATCTATCAAGTGGAACAGGAACTAATCGATATGCTGCGCTTTCAGGCAGGGTTTACGTTTAAACTCCATAAACACCGGGATCGATACGTTTACATCCTATTTGAAGGACAGCTGGTCTATCATCTTGGTCTGAGACCTAGTCAATTCATCGGCAAAGAGTTGGACGAAATCCATGTATTAAGTGAAGAGTTTAAACAATTCGTAAAGAAGCATTATGATAAAGCTTGGCAGGGCGAACGAGTCTCGTATGAATACGATTGCGGCGGCTCTACGATCCTTGTTAACCTACAACCCATTTATAAGTATGGTTCCGTCAATGAAGTGATTGGATCTGCCGTGGACGTGACCGAGCACCGTGCAGCGCAAATCAAAGCAAGAGTCAGGGATGAGCAATATCGGACGTTGGTGGAAAATTCGGAGGACTTTATTTTCAGATTTCGACTGGATGGTAGCATCTCCTCTACGAACTACAAAATGCATCAGACCTTTCAGCTAGAGCCTGAGCAAGTAAGGGGACAGCAATTAACGGATCTGGTCCAGATGGATGAACCCGAGAAGTGGGAGCGGATATTTGAACAAACGATTGAGATGGGGAAAACACAGCAATTTGCGATTAATTTCCTGCTTCCAGATGGCGATCAGCACGCGTATAACGTCACCTTGTCCCCTTTATTCAATGAGGATAAATCAGAAATCACCGGCGTCACCGGAACGGTACATGATATAACCGACTTGAAGAAGCGAGAGGAAGCGGATGAGTCCAACAGGGCGAAGAGTAAGTTTCTAGCTAGGATGAGTCATGAAATACGCACCCCCCTGAACGGGATTATTGGACTTTCTTTACTTTTACAACGAACAGAATTGACGACGATTCAGAAGGATTATTTGGACAAAATTGATTGTTCCTCGAATGTCCTGCTTGCAACGATTAACGATATTCTTGATTTTTCGAAAATCGAGGCAGGCAAAATGACCTTGGAGATGGTGGATTTCTCACTAGAGCTATCGCTCCAAAAGGTTGCCGATCTGGTCAGCGTATCTATCGGCAAGAAGCGAATCGAGATCATGCTGGATACTCCAGCAGATTTACCGGATATTGTTAGCGGGGATTCCTTTCGACTAGAACAAGTACTCATTAATTTATCTAATAATGCGATTAAATTTACCAAGCAAGGCTATATCCGATTGAAAGTACGGCTCGAGAAATATGTGGACGAAGGGGTCGTTGTTTCTTTTACAATGGAGGACTCTGGAATTGGTATTTCTAGGGAGCAGCTATCGCAGCTATTTTTACCGTTCTCGCAAGCTGATACATCCATAAGCCGCAGGTACGGCGGTACCGGGTTAGGACTTGTCATTTGTCAGCATTTGGTGCAGTCTATGGGGGGCGTTTTGCAGGTGGATACGGTCCTTGGGGAAGGCAGCCGCTTTTATTTTAGCCTGACGTTTGGCACAAAGGGGGATGCAAGGAAAGAGGCAAAGCGCCTGGACAAGCACGCTGGGCTGCCGCAGGGGAATAACCGTGTGCTCTTAGCTGAAGATCATCCAGTTGTAGCGCAGCATGTATCCGAGCTCCTTAGTTCCTTTCAATACCAAGTGGATACGGTTACATCTTCTTCCGATTTGTTTGCTTCTTTGGAACATGATAGTGCGAATAAGTCTGCACATGACTATATATTCCTGGATATGCAAATGGATCAAATGCAGCATCCCGCCACTTGGCGCCATATATTAGTTTCGTTAGATCGCTCTCAGACGAGAGTGATTGCGTTTACAACACTTGAAGGCAGAGAGGAAATGTCCGAATTGCCATCGGAACTGAAAGCGGATGCAGTTATTGTTAAGCCCGTCAGTAGGCTGACATTGCAGAAAAGTTTACAAGCTTTGAATCAACTTAGATTGGAGACATTTCAAGCCTCTGCAAACAATTCCACTGAAGTAAGCAACTCGTCGTCCATGTCCAAAGGTAGTATTTTAGTTGCTGAGGATAATGAAATTAATCAATTGGTGATTATTGGCCTTCTTGAACAATTAGGTTACCAAGTGGTTATTGCGCAGAATGGTTATGAAGTCCTGGAACTTGTTGATCAGCAGGAATGGAAGCTTATTCTAATGGATATTCATATGCCTGAGATGGATGGCTATGAGGCAACACAGCGGCTCAGGAAGCTCAAGCTGATGAATCGGATCCCGATCATTGCCCTTACCGCAGATGTCATGATGCAGGAACGCCCGGAAGCCCTAAAACTTGGGCTGAATGACATCCTGATTAAACCAGTAGATGAAGAGCAGCTTTCTGATATGCTGGAGAAGTGGCTAAATCCGAATTGGTTATTTGAAATCGAGGGTGTAGATACCACGCAAATAATGAGAAATATCGATCATAAAATACATATTCTTCAATATATGATGGAGAAATTTAAACAGGATTATCGTAATTTCTCGGAGCAATTTTTCCTGCTTATCATCAATCAGGAGAATGCGACTGCACGCAGAATGGTTCATACGCTTAAAGGTATTGCAGCCAATTTCTACGCGGAGCCGTTGTTAACGGCAGTTCTGGCTTTGGAAAAAGAGATGGAAAACGAAAAAAATTTGGATGTCTGTCATGAGGGGATTATACGTATTCAGATTGAGATTGAGCGGATACTTGGCGTGAAGCAAGATGTTCCGCAAGCGAATTACCGGAGTCGATAGATGCCCGGTTTTTTGCTTTTTCAAAAAAGAAGCTGCCGCGGCAGCTATTTCTTTTTTGAGAAAGAAAAAATTGAATGATACTCACTCTGGAAGAGATAGTAAAATGAAACTTTTTTCCTATTTTTGACGTTTTAGAAGATGTGCTACCTTAATTACGGAGGGGATTGCTATTCGAAATAATATCGCATTAGCTGTACCGATTCAACTTATCGCGTGGGTGGTACTTGTTTTATCATTGACTTTGGAGCCTTTTAGTTGGTTTTTACTGCCAAGCGTCAATAACACCCCAGCGTTTATTACCGTTTCAAAATGGTTAATACAATCCTTAATTGTTGCTCATTTAATTGGATATTTCGTAAATAAACTGTTAAATAGATATAAATTATCGGATATTAATTGGAAATATTCTGTGCATCTCATTTTTTCTATTCTTCATATCGTTATCATCAGTGTTCTGATCATTGTCTTAGTGGGATTTGAGGATCTATAGTGAAAAGGCAGGTGTACGATATGAAAACAATAAAGGTTTATCATTACGATGCATTCAGTCATATTCCTAACATGGGTAACCCTGCGGGCGTCGTATTGGAAGGCGAAAAGCTTTCTGATGATGACATGCAAAAAATAGCAGAACAAGTTGGTTTTAATGAAACGGCTTTCCCGCTTAAGTCCGAAAAGGCTGATCTTAAGATTCGTTTTTTTACACCTGGTCATGAAATGAACCTCTGTGGTCACGCTACAATGGCAACCATTTATGCAATGAAAACAAAAGGGTTGCTTGGAGATCAAACAGAATTGACGATTGAAACAAAAGCAGGCGTATTATCGATTAGACTTGAGTCACAATTGAATAAAGGGATTTACATAACGATGCAGCAAGCCCCTCCGCAATTCCAAGAGTTCAATGGTTCACTGAAAGATTTGGCATCTGTTATGGGGATTCAAGAAGAAGATCTAGAAACCAATTTACCAACAGTGTATGGAAGTACGGGCATATGGACGTTGTTAGTCCCGATAAAAAACCTTAGTGCTTTCAGAGCAATGAAACCGAATAATAAGCACTTTCCAGAAGTATTAAAAGAAATGCCAAAGGCGTCGGTACATCCTTTCTGCTTAGAAACGTACGATGTGAATGCGAACATGCATGCTCGTCATTTTTCATCTCCATTTTCCGGTACGATTGAGGATCCGGTTACTGGAACTGCTTCTGGAGTAATGGGTGCTTATTATGCCAAATACATAAACAAGGAAGCAGGATCTCCACTAAATCTTTTGATTGAGCAAGGCCATGAAATGGGCCGGGATGGCAGAATTCACGTAACAGTAACATCAAACAATGATCAGTATGGCATAGAGATAAAGGGTACTGCTGTTCATGTTAAAGATTTCGAGGTTTCCATATAAATAGAGTTTCGAACAGGAGGAGTTCGGTTGGATCGGTTAACAGTTGTTCGGTCAATTTGGATTAAGGCTCCGCTGGAGCGGGTGTGGAAGGCAGTGACGGAGGCGGAGCAGTTGTCACTATGGTATTCACCAGGTTCACCATGGAAATTCCCTTGCTGCAAGTGGGTGAGCCGGTTTTCTTCCACCACTCCCCCAATACCTACCATGCGGGTACAGAGGTTGTAACCCTGCGAGCAACGATCGAGTCGATCGAGTCCCTGGAAAGGTTTGCCGTACGTTGGGATGCGGAATCTTCGGACATACCTACGATTACTACCTTCACACTCACAGAGGAAAAAGGTGGTACGATCGTGACGTTAACGGAATCGGGTTATGAGACAAAGCAACAAGTAGAACAAGTTGAAGAAGGTTATGGGATGTCGTTGGAAAACTTGAAGGCCCATTTGGATGGCGAAAGCTTGCCATATTGATTGCCGAAGGGGGATACTGGTGAGGAAACGTTGGTGGTTAATCGCAAGCCTTCTAGTACTAGTTACTGGCCTATTTATATACAGGACATATAGCAACCAAATTCTATCTATATCCATATATAAACCCGGTGCTAACGAATTGGAACAAATGACAGACATACAAAGGCTAGGAAATGAAAAGATGTTTCAGTCGTTAGAAAGATCTTTTCGTAATCAAAAATGTGCAGATCCGAAAGCAGATGCGATGGTGGATGCTCCATTTTATAAAATTGAGGTAAAGAAACGAGTTGGACAAGACTCCATTGAATTATGGGTTTCAGAACGGAAAGTTGGCATTCAGCAGAATGGTAAATACCGAAAAATCGAGGGGAAGTATACAGAAGCAATTCAATCTATAATTGAAACTATTAGATAAGTTGACTGTCTATGGTTTCGAATGAAATCTTCTACTTTGAGTAATAATATCGTGAAGTATATTTTGCGATAATAACGGAGGGATTTCTTTGGATCAAAATGAATTGCATAAGAAGCTTGGACGTCCAGTTAGCTGGGCCATTACCTCGAATCCGGAAGAGAACGCGGATAACGCAATCTCGAATAATGTGGACCAGACAGATGAGGAAGTTCCGTCTAACTATCAGGCGATGGGTGAGAGCTATAGCGATACGACTAACTTTGAAGTTAACAAAGAGCCCGGCAGATTAAATTAGAAAAATAGGAGGAGCCATGTTGAGAATTCAATGTGGCTTTTTTTATTGCTACTATTTCTTATTTCACGCAAAAAAATGGTATAATAAGGATATTAACGTGAAGGAGGTCTAACATGAAAGATGCTTCCTACAACCCATTTAATGACAAAACATTGCATCAAACCGAGAAATCAGCCAATGAGGTTGCCACAGAAGAGAGGGCGCCTTTTAACGAAGCAATTAAGCATGGCGATATAGTTCAAGGCTTTCAATCACCTAAACGACTTGAGCAATTTCCAAAGTGGTACCAGAATCCTCGAAGAATTTACGCTACGATTTCTGTGCTCGTTTTTGCCTCGTTTATCATCTATCAAATTGTCCAAAATATTGTCGCGATAGCCACAGGAAAATAGCTTTGGAATATCGGTAACATCATTGAGCGCCTTATCCGACAATCGGTGAGGCGCTTTGTCGTAGCGAACGGTTCTGGTAAGTGGATCAACCTGTCCAAGGAAATCTCTTCTCAGTTGACCGGCGACTTAGGATAGTCCTTCCCTATTGGCTAGGAAGTTTTGTAATATAAGCTTCAATCCATCCGGATCGCTAAGCATCGGTAAATGCCCGGTATCCAGACTTTGCACCGATTGTGGAGAAAGATTTGAGATCATTTTATTTTGTAAGGATAAACCGAATTCTTTATCTTTATTTAGTTTCACATAAAGCTTTGGTACAGCCGGAACGGACACATCGATAGGGTCTGTATAAACACGAACGGACTCTGGAACGAATCCTTTTACAATATCCGAAGTCTGCTCCGGTGTAAGGTCATTGCATAATCCAGCTCGGATCGCAGACTCGGGTGGTTTCGTACCCATTTTCCGCAAAATGGTAGACATCAGGATCCTCTTGGGGAATGGCAGAACGGATAAAAATGACCCCCCATTCTTCGGAATTGCCGCTCCAACTGCGACAAAGCCTATCAAACGATCGGACAGTTCTGATGCAAGTCTAAGAGCGAGAACTCCTCCAAGTGAATGGGCAACAATAACAAACTTCGGAGTCTCCCATGCATCTACTTGTTTTTTCAAATAGCTCACATAATCCCCTAGAGTAAGCTCCTTCCTCGATTCAACAGAACCGTTCCTATAAGGAAAATCGATCTGTAAACAGGGATGATCAAGCCCCTCAATAACTTTGTCCCAGACGCCACTTTGCAAGCCTGCTCCATTAATAAATACGAACCCCGTCTTCTTTTGTGTAAGCTCTTGTGTATACATCTTTCATTTCCTCCTCGGATCATTGCTCATGATTGGTTTATAAGATGAGGATATCATATAAATAAGACAATAATTGTCTTATTTATATGATAAAATGAAATAAAATATCTCGAGATTGGGGGATGCGGTTGCAAAAGTCACAGCGGCTAATCCAACTGATTATGATGGTTAACGCCAGAAAGTCCTTTACCGCTAAAGAGCTGGCTGATGAATTCGGGTTATCTACTCGAACGATTACGCGGGATTTACAGGAACTGAGTGAACTCGGCGTTCCCATCTATTCCATCCAGGGGAGAGGGGGCGGTTATAAGCTGCTGCAGGAGAGATTGCTTCCCCCGATTAGCTTCTCCGAAAGCGAAGCGGTCGCAATGTTTTTTGCCTGCCAGTCCTTGGACTACTTCAGCTCCTTACCTTTTGGCGATGGGGCGGGCTCTGCGCTGCATAAGTTTTATCATTACTCACCTGCTGACGTAAGGGAGCAGATAGATCGTTTAAAGAATAGGGTTGCGATCTACAGCCCGTATCGGCTCATGTCTCCGGAAATTCTTCAAACCCTTCTGCAGGCGATTATGATTCGCAGTGTGGTAACGATAGATTATAGTTCTAGCAGCGGCGTGTTGAAACGTAACATTCAGCCTATTGGCCTTTATGCGAGTTCTGGTTATTGGTATTGTCCTGCCTATTGTTTTTTGCGTGAAGAAATTAGGCAGTTCAGGGCGGATCGGTTCCTCTCCGCTTCTCTGAACGAATCGATCCCTTGCCGAGAAGACATCGAACAAAAAACCTTGCTGAATAAGCCTGAAAAAGACCATCTGGAACAGAAATTGCTCCTACTGGAATTGACCAAAAAAGGCGTGTGGCAGCTCGAGTCCAATACTCGGTTTGCCTCTACTATACAACGCAACGAAGACGGTAGCGGGACTGCAGCAGTTCCAATTGCGGCTGAGGACGTGCATTTCTATGCGGAACTTGTCTGGCAACTGGGAGTAGAAGCCAAAGTAATGGGGCCAATTGAAGCTATTGCATACATCGAGCAAAAAATTGAATCCATGCGACGCCTATATAGTTGATTGAATGATTAGCCATTTGCAACGTAAGTCAATCCATAAGACAACCAGATGAAATGGTAGACATTGACGGCTCCGTAGATCAAGACGGTGAGGGTCAAACAGGGCTGGACCCAGACCCTTTTGGGAATACGGGGATAGATGGCCATTAGGATCAAAGGAAGTATCAGTTTAATAAAATAGTATCCACCCACGTTCCACTCGTAAATGTGCCGGATAAGTGGATTTAATTCCTCGATGAATGCCAATTTTAGGCCAATATCCGTGAATAACGCATCGCTACAACATAAGAGTAACCAAATAAGTGTTTTGCTGATAAAAAATTGACAAAAGACATCCATAGGCGTCCTCACTTTTCAACGGCAAGAATGAAGTGGAAATGACATGGTTATATATGGATGATACATATTGTAACTTTTAAAGACAATAGTTCAAACGCAAATAAAAGTACCTCCAACTAACTCTTGGTTTTGTGGTTAGCGAACAATAACAGTCCGAATGAGATCATGATTATGGCTACTGCCCAACACCATGCTAGGGTTAGATCACCAGATTCAACAGCCATATATATGGCGGTAGGCAAAGTTTGAGTTTTGTGAGGGATGTTGCCTGCGATCATTAGCGTTGCACCGAATTCCCCGAGCCCTCGAGCAAAGCCAAGAATGTAAGCTGTCGTCACAGAACGCCATGCCAAAGGTAACGTAATATATCGTAGAACTTGCCACTCGTTTGCTCCTGTTGATCTCCCCGCGTCCTCCAGATCTTTGTTGACCGAGGAAAATCCGGTTTTCATCGTTTGATAGACTAAAGGAAAAGCTACCACGATCGAAGCGATCACCGCAGCCCCCCATGTGAATATAATCGACTGATTGAAAAAGTTTTCCATGAGGTACCCAATCCAACTTTTTTTACCCAGTAAGACAAGCAAGATAAAGCCTACGACTGTTGGAGGCAGTACCAAAGGCAGTAGAAAGGTAGTTTCTAACAATGTTTTTCCGCGAAAGTTCCGCCGCGACATTCCCCATGCTGCTAATCCACCAATCAAAAGAACAAAAATGCTGGATACGACGGCAACCTTTAATGAAAGGATTATAGGATAAGCAAATTCTGTCCAGTTTATCTGTTTCATCATCATTTTGGAATAGAGAATCCGTATTTTACGAACACATCTTGTGCTTCTTTACTTTGAAGATATGTGTAAAAGTCAGCGGCTTCTTTGCTGTGTTTAGTTGCTTTTACAATACCGGCAGGATATTCAATGGGCGTATACATTTTTGGATCAACACTAAAAGCTGCTTTCACATTTTTTGAAGTCAACGCATCGGTTTTATAAACAAAACCGGCTTCGGCATTCCCGGACTCTACGTAGGTAAGTACTTGGCGTACATCCTTGCCTTGTACGATTTTGGCTTGAAGTGTGTCCCAAAGCTTCGAGTTAGTCAATGCCTCTTTGGCATAGCTGCCAGCAGGGACTGTCTGCGGTTCTCCGACTGCTAAGTGCTTGATCGTTTCGTTTGTTAAATCTACTAATTTTTGTACAGTCACTTTACCATCAGCTGGAACAACAAGAACTAATTCATTAATAAGCAAGCTTTTTTGCTGTGATGGCTCAATCAATTGCTTATCGACTAGGGTTTTCATATTTTTAGTCGCAGCCGAAAAGAATAAATCTACAGGAGCTCCTTGTTCGATTTGCTGCTGCAGAGCCCCTGAAGCTCCGAAGTTAAAATTGAGTTTAATTTGTTTGTTTTTGTTCTCGTAATTCGTTTGAATCTCTTTGAATGCATCGGTTAAGCTTGCGGCTGCAGAAATCGTTAATTCTACTTTCTCAGTGGGTACTGATGTTGAACTTGCAGCAGGTTGCTCCTTTTTGCCCGAACAACCTGTGATGATCATGGCAGTTATAACTAAACATAATAAAACATAACTAAATATTCTTATTTTTAACATCGTATTCCCTCCAAGTTTAAGTTTATATCTATTTAATTATAAATAAAATTGTATAATTAGTGATAATTATATAAAACCATATTTAATTAGTAAACAACGGGATTGAAATACCCTATTTGTCAGCTTATGATAGATGATAATGAAAAACATGCTTTTGGAGGTTGACAATGACAGCTGACATTTCCTATACAACGGAAGAAATATCTAAACTTTTGAAAATCTCCAAACTAACCGTCTATGATCTAATTAAAAAAGGGGATCTGCCTTCCTATCGTGTCGGCAAGCAAATGCGCGTAGACGCATCGGATCTCGAAGCATATAAAACACGTACGAAAGGAGGTATGGCCTCTATCCTCAAAAAGGATCTGGCCGAATCTCCTGCACAGCTGCAATTTCATGCTGCCTCATCTTCGAAACAGTCTCTTGTTATAACTGGACAAGACGTTAGCTTGGATATTTTAGCCAAACATATCGAGAGACATGTAACCAATTACAGACCGCTTCGTTCTTACGTGGGAAGTCTGGATAGCTTAATTTCGATGTATAAGGGTGAATCTGATATTGTCAGCACTCATTTGCTGGATGGTGACACAGGTGAATATAACTTTTCCTATATCCGGAAATTGCTGACGGGTTCTTCCTATCTGGTTATGAATCTCGTTTCTCGATCGGCTGGCCTATATGTTAAGCAAGGAAATCCCAAGCAGATTTACGGCTGGGCGGATCTCAAGAAACCTGGACTTCAATTGGTCAATCGTGAAAAAGGTTCCGGAGCACGTGTTCTTCTCGATGAGCAGCTCCGTCTTCATGGAATTTCACATCAGCTGGTTAGCGGTTATGAGCAGGAGGAATCGAATCACATGGGTGTGGCTGGTAAAGTCGCCACGGGTGAAGCAGATTTCGGAGTTGGGATTGAAAAAGCAGCCTATATGGTTGGCGGCGTTGATTTCATTCCACTTATTCAAGAACGATATGACCTTGTCATGTTAAAAAAACCGGAAAATCTAGAATGGATTGAGAGAGTTAAGCAGGTCTTACAATCCGAATCCTTTCATAATGAGCTGCGTCCAATCCAAGGTTATGACTTATCGCAGACAGGACGCATTCTATTCGAGACTTAACTAGGTGATGTGCGAGGGAAGATGCCAGTTTGAAATATCATCATGCGACGCATACATGAATATAAAAAGCTTACCTAATCGCAAACGATCAGGTAAGCTTTTTAGGTATAATTTAAAACACTTTGGTCGTCCAAGATTCACAGTTCCATGTTTCTGTTACGACATCCCGATAAAAGTCCGGTTCATGGGAAATCAGCAGGATGCTGCCTTTGTACGACTGGAGAGCACGTTTCAGTTCATCCTTCGCATCGACATCCAAGTGGTTCGTCGGCTCATCGAGCACGAGTAGGTTCGTCTCGCGGTTGATCAGCTTGCAAAGTCTAACCTTAGCTTTCTCACCACCGCTGAGTACCACAACTTTACTCTCGATATGTTTGGTTGTGAGACCGCATTTGGCTAACGCCGCGCGTACTTCGAATTGTGAGAATGAGGGGAACTCATTCCACACTTCCTCAATACAGGTGTTGTTATTGGAATCCTTGATCTCCTGTTGGAAGTAACCAATTTGGAGGTTATCTCCCTTTTGTACAGACCCGGATAATGACTTGATTTCACCTAAAATACTGCGCAGCAATGTCGTTTTACCGATGCCATTCGCCCCTACAAGCGCGATCTTCTGACCTCGCTCCATACGAAGGTTGAGCGGTCTGGATAAGGGATCCTCGTAACCGATGACGAGATCGGTCGCTTCAAAGATCAGCTTACCAGCCGTTCTCCCCTCCTTAAAATTAAACTGCGGCTTCGGTTTTTCTCTACCCAGCTCGATGACTTCCATCTTGTCCAGCTTCTTTTGCCGGGACATCGCCATATTCCGCGTCGCCACACTCGCTTTATTACGGGCAACGAAATCCTTCAATTCAGAAATTTCCTGCTGTTGGCGCTTATACGCGGATTCAAGCTGCGACTTTCTCATTTCGTGAACCTGCTGGAAATGCTCGTAATCGCCAACATAGCGGTTTAAGGCTTGATTTTCCATGTGATAAATCAGGTTGATAACGCTGTTAAGGAACGGAATATCATGTGAGATGAGAATGAAGGCATTTTCATACTCTTGCAGGTAGCGTTTCAACCATTCGATATGCTGTTCATCGAGATAGTTCGTCGGCTCATCGAGGAGAAGAATGTCCGGCTTTTCGAGTAGAAGCTTCGCAAGCAATACCTTCGTTCGCTGCCCACCGCTTAAATCATTGACGTCCTTATCCAGCCCAATATCCGTAAGGCCTAGTCCACGGGCGGTTTCTTCGATCTTGGCATCGATCATGTAGAAATCTTGATTCGTCAGTGTATCCTGAATCGTTCCAACATCTTCAAGCATTTGCTCAAGCTCTTCTGGGGTTACGTCGCCCATCTTGGCGTACATATCGTTCATTTCCTGTTCCATGTCGAACAGATATTGAAAGGCTCCCTTTAAGATGTCGCGGATCGAAAGTCCCTTGTTCAGTACTGCATGTTGATCCAGGTAACCAACGCGCATACGCTTGGACCATTCGACCTTGCCGTCATCCGGCTGGAGCTTACCTGTAATGATGTTCATGAAGGTGGACTTCCCTTCACCGTTAGCGCCGATGAGTCCGATGTGCTCGCCCTTGAGTAGGCGGAAGGATACATCGTTGAAGATGGCGCGGTCTCCAAAGCCGTGACTTAGTCGTTCTACGTTTAATATGCTCATGAATGACACCTTTTCTTTTGATCTATTCTTACTTTATTCCTATTTTATTATAAACCATATGGAGTGAACAACTCCCTGGAAGAAGAATTCATCGAATCCTCATTTACTGTCCCTAATGATATATCCTTGTCCAAGTTCAATCTCTGTGAAACCCGCCATGTGGCGTGCCTGAAATCCGATTGGCTTGTTTCTGCCCATGATAATGATATTTAGTATGTCGGCCGCACCCTCAGATGGCAGGGCAAACGATTTGATATAAGCATATTCCTCGCTAAGAGTCGTATGAATGGCATTAAGGAGCTGATCATTCTCGCCTTTGCCCATCAGATTCATGATGATAGACCCTTGCGAATCGAGTTTTTCCCTAGTCATCCTGAAAAATTCCCTGGACGTTAAATGCAGAGGAGTACCCTTCTCCGTAAAGGCGTCCAAAATAATATAATCGTAGGTCAGCGGTTCCTCACTCCCGAGAATCTGGCGTCCATCACCAACAATCACATTATCCTTGCGGTATCCAAAAAACCTCTTGCTTAATTCCACGATTTTATCATCGAGCTCCGCTACTTTAAATCGTTTCTCCGAATAATGCCCTGCAATCGTTCCAACTCCGTGCCCAATGACAAATACATCCTCGAATGATGGGGTGTTGAAATCCATTAAATGGATAATCGCTCGCGGATATTCAAATAGGATTCGTTCGGGATTATTCAAATCCATCGCACCTTGTATAGCCCTATTGGAAAACTCCAATACTCGGAAGTTTCCTTTCTCACCATACAGTTCCGGCGTGTCGTATACAGATATCTCGTGGTTATTGCTGACCTCTTTAAACAGTAAATCCAAGTTATGTAGCTCCTTTCTTACTTCCTATTTTTTACAACTAAATGGAATGGTTAGCGTCTAATCATTTAAAGAATGAAGAAGAGGTGCAGCTCATTGAAAAAATTTCTATTGGGATTAAGTTGTGGTTTCGTTATGGCCTGTTCATCGGTTGCTTTGGCGTCGGATACTATTCAAGCCCTGCTATTTCCAGCAAGCTTTGAAATCAATGGGAATAGTACGACATTAAACAATGATTACAAGGTACTTAACGTAGATGGGCATGCGTATGTACCTATCCGTTTTGTCGCTGAACACTTGGGGGCTACTATTGACTATGATGCGGATACACATAAGATTTTCATGAAAAATGCAAATCTAACGTTAACGGATCCCAATTATAAAGGCATAACTGTTGGGAACTTAATTCTAACAAAATTGGGTGAAAACACGAAAGTTACAGGGCAACTGCAAATCGAAGGTATGGGTAATACCAAGAATATGATAGGAGCAAACCTTTCTTTTTACAATGATAAATGGGAAAAAGTTGGAGAAGTTGCCATAAGCGGTAATGATTTTGGGGTCGATGCGCAGACCTTCGTGTCAGAGGGATTAGGGGACTTCCGAACATACTCAACGGTTAATCTACATATTGGCGCTGTAAACAATCGGATTATTAGTCAAGTCCCAAGCATCATGTATGAAAATAAGGCATACAATTTCACTCTAAAACTCCCTAAGCGTTGGGAAGGGAAGTATGAGGTCGCGAACACCATCTTTGAAGCTTCTAAACGTGAAAGTTTTGATTTTATCGATAAGGCAAATAAAGTGTTTGGGGGCGTGTCCTTTACGATCACGAGATGGACGAAAGAAGACTGGCAGACAAACAGTGAAGAAACGGTTAGGAATAGTCATCTTTCAAAAATCGGAGAAAAGGGAGACCATATTTTCACGTTAAGCACTCCAACAGATGTACAATATAATCTACATGATGAGAAGTTGAAGGCTGAGTATCTTTCTATGTATGACGATATCATTAACATAAAAACGTCTTTTGAGATTAAAAATTAGATCGAATTTATTTATAAAAGCTGACAGACTGTTGTCATATTATGAATGTTATATTTTCTATATTAAAACTAGTA
The DNA here is from genome assembly GCF_030817295.1 of Paenibacillus sp. V4I9. Lineage (NCBI taxonomy): Bacteria > Bacillati > Bacillota > Bacilli > Caryophanales > Paenibacillaceae > Paenibacillus > Paenibacillus sp. V4I9. Next base: position 6,870,872 of record NZ_JAUSZE010000001.1, on the reverse strand, counting down.
GGAGGACATATACATGCATGCAGCAGTTACTGAAAAACTTATTTATGGCAAAGGAATAAGAACAAATAATCAAAATACAGATAAAATACTTAGTCTGTGGGAAGAGTTTCTTCGTTTAAAATTAAAAGGTGATATATATGCAGTTTATAATAATTATTCAAGTGATTTTACAGGTGTTACGATTTGCATATTGGTTCTGAAGAGAAATTTACGGATGAAAGCAGTGTCATAATTCCAGCAGGAAACTACCATGTTGTAGAGGTAGATAATACCGATCCACAGGGAGTCTTTCATGCTTGGGTGGATATCTGGAAAAGTAATATTAGAAGAGCATATAAAACCGATTTTGAATTTTATTCTCAGGATGGCAGTATAAAGATAGTTCTATCCATTTAATCGCAAATAGTAAAAAGATCCACAACTCATTGTTGTGGATCTTTTTCTATCTTTTTGACAACAAATTATCTATTGCGTTGTAACAACAAAAATCCGCTAACACTTGACGTTTTTCTCTGGAACACGATTTTAAAACCAATGTCATGGTCTAATAAGCAGTTTAAGGCATTGATAAGCAATCCATTAGGTACTAGCGTAAATCTACAAGGTTGAGCATTGCCAATAACACGAGCAGCAATAATCCTGCGTGGTGAACCAGGAACTAGAGGGTTTCTTGTCCAACTGATCAATACTAAATCGGGCTGTTTAACAGCTTTTATACGAGCCATTCCGATCACCTCGCTTCTATATTAGATTCTCTATATTAAATGCAAAGTAGATTTATACTGTGCGAACAAAAGGCGGAGTATGAACACTGGCATACATGACAAAAAAGACCTCTCAGCTGCCGACTACGGCGTGTGAGGTCTGGGCCCGGGACTGAGAAGGTCGTTTCCGACTTCTCAGCGGGCTTTCGCTGGCGCGTGCTTCGCCAGAGTGCCAAAAAAGACCTCTCAGCTGCCGACAACGGCGTGTGAGGTCTGGGCCCGGGACTGAGAAGGCCGTCTCCGACTTCTTAGCAGGCTTTCGCTGGCGTGTGGTTACTTCCATGTGAAAGATGCCACCGAAGTCATTTATCCTTGCGTCACTCGACGACCATACTCGGCTTTGCGATAGTCCTTCGGCACGATGCCTTTGCTTTCTCGAAAAATGCGAGAAAATGTCTTATAAGACCCGTACCCGACCTCCAAGGCAATCTCCGTCACGCTCATGTCGGTGGATACTAGCAGGCTGCACGCATGGCGCAGTCGCAGATCGTGCAGGAAATGAACGAACGTTTGGCCGGTCGTTTGTTTAATGACCTCGCTGATGCGGGATACACTCATCGTGAACCGCGTAGCGAGGTCAGACAGGGCCAGATCCTCTTGATAGTTGCGGTGGATGTAGTGAATGATTGGCCACACGGAAGGACTCGTTTTCGCTCCTGAGAGCGGCGAGATGGCCGTGACTTCAGCCTGTCCAGCTTGTTTCCAACGATAACGATCGAAGCGAACAAGAATTTCCTTCAGTCTCGCCTTCAGCAGCGTCTGCCTGTAGCGTTCGTTCGCGTTGTACTCTTTGTACATATCTTCAATGAGAGCGCTCATTTGCTGTTGATCTTGCCCACTTAGCTGGACATAGCCCGGCAGGGTATTCGTATCATTAAACAGGCCGGACAAGCCTTGATCGTTCCCTGGCTCCATAAGCAGATCCATACTGAATGAGCAGTTGAATAGGACAAGATGCTCCCCCGGATCTGTGAAAATTTCATGCACCTGATAGGGCAGTACGAACGTAAAAGTGCCTGGTGTCATTGTATGTTTCACATCATTTATGGTTTCTGCTCCTCGGCCATTGACGACGTAAGAGAACTCTAGGTAATCATGGCGATGTGCCCGAAAGCCACGGTCGAGCGTATTCCTGCTGAAGTGAAAAGGGAAAGACGATTCCATATTGGGATATGTTTTTAGATAATCGGGAAAGTACGTCATAATGAGGCTGATCTCCTTCGAAAAAATGGGACGTTTTCCGAAATAACGGTACGACTTCTTGCTGCACTTATTTTACCATAAAAGGAGATCGAACAGGATGTGCATATGAGGAGGAACGAACAGTGGGAAGCGTTAACAAAATTAGAGTAGGTATTATTGGAGCGGGAAATATTGGCGGGGTTCACATTCGTGAATTTTCGAAGCTAGGCAATTTATGTGAAATTACGGCGATTACAGATGCCTATCTGCCACTCGCGGAAGCACGCGCGCTGGAACACGGTATTCCTTACGTGCCAGCTACCCCTGAAGAACTTATACAAAGTGAGAATGTAGACGCTGTTATTATCGGCGTGCCCAATATGCACCATGCTTCGCTTGCTGTACAAGCGATTGAAGCAGGCAAGCACGTGCTGATTGAGAAGCCAATGGGTATCAATGCGGAAGCGGCCAAACAAATTTACAAGGCAAGTCAAGCATCGGATAAAGTCGTCATGATCGGCCACCAAATGCGCTGGGAATCCGTGCCACTTCAGATCAAGGAGCAGGTCGATGCCGGTGAACTCGGCAAGATTTATACAGCGAAAACAGGTTGGTTCCGCCGCAAGGGTATTCCCGGTTGGGGCACCTGGTTTACGAAAATGGAGGAGTCAGGCGGGGGCCCGCTGATTGATATTGGCGTTCATATGCTGGATCTTGCCCTCTACTTGATGGGGAATCCGAAGCCAGTGTCGGTATCGGGCGCTACGTATGCCGAATTCGGGCCTCGCCGCAAAGGAATCGGAACATGGGGTACGCCGAATTGGAACGGTACGTACGACGTGGAAGATCTGGCCACTGCTTTGATTCGCATGGAAGATGGCAGCACGCTGACGCTGGAAGTGAGCTGGGCCGTGCATATGGATACGGACAATACACCGTTCGTTCACCTGATGGGAACAGAAGGCGGAGCGAGCTATCGCGGAGCTAACGGTAAGCTGTTAACGGAGAAGTTTAACAAAGCGATCGAGACCGATCTGAAGAAACCGGACGATGATGAGGGTGAACGTCTGCGCCTTAGTCTCCATTTCCTAGATTGCATTCGCGAAGGCAAACAACCGATAACATCGGCACTCTCCGGCTATACGAACAATTTAATTCTCGATGCCATTTACGAATCTTCACGAACTGGGAATGAAGTGAAGTTGAATTGGAACGAATAACATCATACTTGGAGGGAAGAACATGCTAAGAGGATTAACGGGGGCTGGACTCGGCAAGCTTGAAAGTAATGAACAATTCATAGAGTTGGCTGCAAAATATGGCTTCGGGGCTGTCGATATCGACGCGCTTGGTCTAGTAGAGAGCTACAGTGTAGATGGGGCACGTGAGCTGCTTCATAAACATGGCCTCGTCATTGGTTCCATCGGTTTGCCGGTTGAATGGCGAGGGACGGAAGAGACCTTCCGTGCAGGCTTGCCGAAGTTGACACAAGCAGCAGCCGCTGCTGCAGCACTTGGATGTACGAGCTGCTGCACATACGTGTTACCTTCAACAGATTTGGGCGCTGCGCATTTCATGGCGTTAGCTACACGCAGATTGCGTACTTGTGCTCAAATCCTAGGCGCCTACGGTATCCGTCTTGGTTTAGAGTTCGTTGGTCCGCATCATCTGCGTACCCGTTGGAAGCATCCATTCATCTGGACGCTGGATGAGACGCTGGATTGGATCGACGCCATTGGCGAGAGCAACGTAGGCTTATTGTTCGACGCGTACCATTGGTACACGAACGGGCTAACGGTGGCCGATATTGAGAAGCTTCGCGCCGAGCAGATCGTGCATGTCCACATCAACGATGCACCAGACGTTCCCGTGGAAGAAGTGCTGGATAACGGACGCTTGTATCCAGGTGAGGGTGTAATCGACTTGGCAGGCTTCCTGCAAGGGCTGCAGCGTATTGGTTATAAGGGGGTTGTCTCTCAGGAAATATTGACGGCAACGCCGCCGACAGAATCCCCCGAGAGCTTAGTTCAACGTTCGAAAGCCGGCTTCGATAAAGTGTATGCGGCAGCTGGGATTTGATTTTGCAACATAGCAGGTAATGGTTAAATAAGATTGGGCTCGCCTTGAGTAGGCTGGGCCTCTTTCTTTTTTATAGCATAGGAGGGCAGCATGGGAAATATCGCGCTAATCACAAACAATATTCAAATAAAGAAGAAGCTGATCCTATCTTATTTATTAGTTGTCTTTGTTCCTGTCTTAACGGTAGGGCTCTTGTTGACGGAATCTTTGAAGGACATGGCAATCGAACATGCCGTACAGCAGTCTATCAACAATGTCGAGAAAATAAAAAAACAAGTGGAGGAGACACTCAAAATACCGACGGACATTTCTAATAAAATCTACTTCGATAAACAATTAAAAGCTTTAGTAAGTAAAGAGTATGAATCTAATCTTGAAGTATTTCATGCGTATTCCGAGTATACCGATCTAACCGACTACATGCTTTTATACAAAGAGATTTCCGGAATCCGATTCTACACAATGAATGCAACCTTGCTTGAAAATTGGTCTATTTTTCACTTGAATACGAGCATGCTTAAAGAACCTTGGTATATGGAGGCCATTGAAAATCGCGGCAAAATTGGTTGGTACTATATACCTGATCAAACGAAGCAAGGACCAAGTTATGTTAGTCTTGTCAGGCCAATTTATTATAGCAATATGATCTTCTGCGGTATGTTGGTAATTACGATCAATCCGCAGCACTTGCATGCGACTCTTAATCAAGAGCCTTTCGAGACCATGATTCTTTCTGATCAAGATGAGGTTCTTGCCGCGAAGGACCAAACCCTTGTCGGCAGCTCGCTTAAGCAGCTCCAACTAGTCGATTCTTTCGGAAGCCAAGCGATTAAAGTTGAGGATTCGATCTACCAAGGTAAACAAGTGAAAATCATTATTCAATCCATATTCCCAGAAAATAGTAATAATAGCCTTCGTATTATTAGTGTGATTCCATTGGAAACCATATTAAAGGAGTCTCAACACATTAGTTACATCGCGTATTGGATCATATTCAGCAGTCTGCTGTTATCCATATTTTTTATTCTCTTTTTTTCAAGTGCTATGACGAAACGGATTGGTGTTTTGATCAGAGATATTCGGATGGTAGCAAGGGGGGATTTATCACATAGCTCTGTTGTTCAAGGCAAGGACGAAATCGGACAGCTCTCGCATCATTTTAATCATATGGTAACCAGCATTGATGACCTCATGAAACGGGTCGAAGAAGCTCAGCGAGAGCAGCATGCGCTTGAGCTTAAGCAAAGGGAAATTAAATTTAAAATGCTTGTTAACCAAGTGAATCCACATTTTCTGTTTAATGTGCTAGAGACGATTCGAATGAAAGCCGTTTGTCAGGAGGAAGAGGAAATTGCCAACTCGGTTAAGGCGCTTGGAAAGCTTCTTCGTCATAATCTTGAAATTGGGCATGAAGCAGTTTCACTGTTATCGGAGATTGAAATGATACACATCTATTTAGAAATTCAGAAATTCCGATTTGGCGATAAGCTCAATTATGAATTGCCTAATCAGATGGAAATTGGGGGAATTATGATACTTCCCATGCTTTTACAGCCTATTGTAGAGAATGCCATTATTCATGGTATCGAAAATAAGATCGGAAAAGGGACAGTAAGTGTCCAAATCAAGTATGAGGGTTCTACGATTAAACTTAGTGTAAGCGATGACGGGATTGGCATGGAGGCGGATAAATGCAGGGAGATTATGGCTACACTTCATAATCCAGAGGATGAACAAGGTCAGCGGATTGGTTTGCGCAATGTTCATCAGCGGATCAAGCACTACTATGGGGCTGAATATGGACTAGATCTTAGCAGCCATCCCAGATTAGGAACGAGGATCAGTATCATCATACCTATTGGAGGAAAAGAAGATGTATAAACTAATCATAATTGATGATGAACCCATCATTCGTCAAGGATTGAGGAAAATTATTGACTGGAAGTCCTTCGATATTGAGATTTGCGGTGAAGCGGATAACGGCTTGGATGGACTTCAGCTGTGTAAGGATATCAATCCTGATGTGGTGATCGTTGATATTAGAATGCCCGGTATGGACGGACTGCGGCTTATCGAAGAGGCCAGGCTGCATGGACTGCAGAGTGATTTCATCATTTTGAGCGGTTACTCCGAATTTTCCTACGCCCAAAAAGCCACGGAATATGGTGTTCGTTGTTATTTACTGAAACCGATTGAGCAGACTGAGCTGCTTACTCGCATGAATGATTTACGTGAAATATGGAAAAAGCGGACCAAAGAACAGGCGCAGCTGCAATCTTCTACACAACTTATTGTTCAACATAAGCTTCAACAATTGCTGCGTCGGGAGAGCGTTTCAGATGGAAATGAAGAAGAACAAAATCTTTTATCGTTGCATCTCGAGCTTCCGTGGAACACCTACCAAATGATTTTGATCGAATCGGAGCTCCAACAATGGGAGCCTGAGGAGATGACATACCTATCTGAGCATTTAAACAGACATATGATTAAACGCCATAGAGGTGTCGTTTTTCCCATTGGAAAGTACATTGGGATATTGTGCGAGGAAATAGATCCTTATTTAGAGCTTGATCTTTATTTATCTGAGGCTCAAGAGGCAATGGATTTGGAGCTAGTTGTTGCCATGGGGCCTAAAGTGAACCACTTTAACCAGATAGGTAAGTCTTATCAATATGCCTACGAATGCATGAAGAAGAAGTTCCTTTCTGAGAGAAAGGGCAGCATTCTTACCCCTCTTCCTGTTCAGGATCCTGTTATAACCATCGATACCTCAGCTTTTTCAATGGGGAGTTTCGCCGATCATACCTCAAAAGCGATTGTTGCGGGTAATCAAGAGCTGCTATTGGATATATTGACGGATGCTGAATCCGCAATGCTGCAGCTTGGATGGTATGAAAAACAAATCAAAGCCAGCTATATTTCCATGTACGTAGAATTGATAAAGCTCCTAACTGACATAGACGAACGGATGAAAGCCCATATGCCTACGTTAAATGAGATCGTTAAGGCCATTGACAATCAGAAAACTATGCAAGCTTTACGAGCCTTAGTCGAAAAGGAGCTGCTTGGTATTTACGAGCATTGGGTTAAAGAAAAAAGAAATAACAACTTCAATAGTATTCTCGATTATATCTCTACTCATTATTGCTCGGAGATCAACTTAGAAATGTTGGCGAAATTATTTCATTACAATAGCTCCTATTTAGGGAAATTGTTTAAGAGTCAGACAGGTGAATCGTTCAATACTTATTTGGATCGGATTCGAATGGACAAAGCCAAGCAGCTATTAATTGATGACTATAGAGTGTATGAAGTAGCTGAAATGGTAGGCTATGCGAATGTCGATTACTTTCACTTGAAATTTAAGAAAGCGATTGGAGAATCACCGACGATGTACCGGGAAAAATGGAAAACAAAAACATGAACCTGTGTGCAGATAACGCGTTAAATTGCCATTCAATATCCAATTAACAAATGATTCATATCTAGTTTTTCGGGTGTTGCAAGCGCTTTATTCCCGTTATATTTGTAGATGTAAGAACAATTATGTGACTAAAGGAGCGCGTTTAGATGGAAACCAGGAGTCAACCTCATATCGTTGCTTCAATTGGAAGGAAGAAAACGAAGTGGAAAACCGTCATTGAACAGCGGTATCTATTTCTCATGTCACTGCCTTTTGTCATTTGGATATTCATTTTCAATTACGTCCCTATTTGGGGATGGTTGATGGCATTCCAGAAATACAAGCCAGGTAAATCGTTCAGTGAGCAAACCTGGGTTGGATTCGATAACTTCGTTGCACTTTTTAATGAGCCTCACTTCTACCTGGTCTTGCGGAATACGCTTGCAATGAGCTCTATGAGCTTGGTTGTAGGATATACATTTCCAATTTTATTCGCTATTTTACTCAATGAAATTCGTTTAATTGCTTTCAAGCGAACGATGCAAACGATTTCTTATTTACCCCATTTTGTGTCATGGGTCGTGGTGGCTGGTATGGTAACGAAGATGCTGTCAACAGATGGCGGCATCGTTAACGAAATTTTGGTTGGTTTGCATATTATCGATAAACCGATTCAGTTTATGGCGCAAGGACACTTGTTCTGGGGCATTGTAACGTTATCTGATCTTTGGAAAGAAATGGGTTGGAATTCAATCATATACTTAGCTGCAATAGCAGGTATTGATCCAGAGCTATTTGAAGCTGCTAAGGTAGACGGAGCTGGGAGATTTCGACGCATTTGGCACATAACGCTTCCTGGAATTCGTCCTACCATTATGGTCATGATGGTTCTATCTATCGGGTGGTTAACCAGCATAGGGTTTGAGAAGCAATACTTGCTTGGCAACGCAATTGTACAAGATTACGCAGAGGTTCTTGATCTCTATGTGCTGAACTACGGAATCAAGCTTGCGCGCTTTTCATTCGGTACAGCGGTGGGGATTGTAAACACTATCGTCGCGATTACACTGCTTCTGACGTCTAATTGGCTATTTAAGCGTTGGACAAAAGAAAGCGTTATATAGGAGGCGATAGATAGCTATGAAGGTTGGAACTGGAAATAAATTTGGGGATGTCACGTTCGAACTATGCTTGTATGTCTGTATGGTTATTGTAGGTATTGTGACAATCTATCCGTTTTGGAACATTCTCGCGATCTCTTTCAATGATGCGATGGATAGCGTTCGAGGAGGCATCTATCTTTGGCCTCGCGTTTTCACATGGGAGAATTACAAACAGATATTTATGTATAACAATTTGATTGTTGCTTTCCAGAACTCTGTGCTTCGAACTGTGATTGGAACTGTACTTGGCGTATTCAGCTCAGCGATGGTTGCTTACGTACTAAGCCGTAAAGATTTTATTGCTAGAAAGCAAATTTCCTTGACCTTTGTTCTTACCTTGTACTTTTCTGGGGGCTTAATACCCGTGTACATGTTAATGAGAGAGCTGCATTTAATGAATACGTTTTGGGTGTATATTTTACCCGGTCTCGTCAGTGCATGGAATATTTTCATCATCCGTTCTTTTATAGACGGGCTGCCGATTAGTTTACAGGAATCGGCGAAGCTGGACGGTGCAAACGATTTGACGATCTTTTTCAAAATCATATTACCGCTGTGTAAACCTGTTCTTGCGACCATTGCTTTATTTATCGCGGTTGGGCAGTGGAACTCATGGTTTGATACGTTTTTGTACAATAGCAACTCCGAACACCTATCCACCTTGCAGTATGAATTAATGAAGATATTGGCAAACACGACAGCAGGCTCCAATAATGCCGACCTTGCACGAAGCTCTAATCCAGGGCTCTCCGCTCAGGTATCACCTGAATCCATACGGGCTGCTATTACCATAGTTGCTACGCTGCCCATTCTGATTGTATATCCGTTTCTCCAAAAGTACTTTGTCAAAGGCTTAACATTGGGGGCTGTCAAGGCGTGATCTAGATGACGTATATGATTTATTTCATTCGGTATGAGCAGGTCATCGATCTGTTACTACATAGGTACCAAAATAAGGAGGGCTAATATGAAAAAGAGCAGAAAAATGATAGCGTTCACTTTAATTGCAACATTGGCATTGACAGGCTGCAGTATGATGGGTGAAGGTTCAAAAGATACGAAGACAGTGGGGAATTCGACCACCAAAGATGACAAATCTCCAATCACAATAACCATGTTTAGTGCTGATCAAAACACGAACTATGAGAACATGCAAAGCCCGGTCGGCAAAAAGATTACGGAACTAACCGGCGTTACCCTCAAAATTGATTATCCGGTTGGGGATCCGAAACAAAAGGTAGCCCTTATGGCGGCAAGCGGGGAATATCCTGATCTTATTTTTGCGAAAAACGATTCAAATATCATTGCAGATGCTGGCGGGTTCGTTGATCTTGCTCCGCTGATTGATAAGTATGGGCCTAATATCAAAAAGCTGTATGGCGATTACTTGAAGCGATTGAAGTGGAGTAAGGATAATAAAGCGATTTACTATCTAGGTACATTTGGAGTCAATGAACAGCAATGGGAGCCAAAAGATGGTTTTCAACTGCAGCATCAGGTTGTCAAAGAACTTGGTTATCCTAAACTCAAAACGGTGACGGATTACGAGAATGCCATTAAAACCTTTAAAGATAAACACCCTACAATTGATGGGAAACCTACGTTAGGACTATCGTTACTCGCAGATGATTGGCGGATAGCCCAATCTGTTACGAATCCAGCCGTTTTTGCAACCGGGGGTTCTGACGACGGGGAATGGTATATCGACGAAAAAACACAAAAGCCGGTGCTCCATTTAACGCGTCCTGAAGAAAAAGAATACTTCAAATGGCTCAATCACATGAATGATATTGGACTTTTGGATCCAGAAAGCTTTGTTCAGAAATACGATCAATATAAAGCGAAAATTGCTTCCGGTCGTGTGCTCGCTATTATCGATTCCAAATGGCAGTATTTAGAAGCAGAACAATCTTTGAAGCAAGCAGGAAAAAATGAACTAACGTATGGCATGTATCCCATTACATTAAATGAAAGCTTTAAGAACAAAAACTTCCAAAGCGCAGGTTACTCAGCAGGTTGGGGAGTTGCCATTTCCAAGTCTGCTAAAGATCCGGTGCGTATTATTAAATTCCTGGATTGGTTAGCTTCTGATGAAGCACAAATTTTGAATAATTGGGGAATTGAAGGCGTTCATTACAAAATAGAGAATGGCAAACGTGTCGTTCCTAAGGAAGAAATGGATCAACGTGTGAAGGACCCTCAATATGGGAAGAAAACAGGAATAGGCGTATACGGTTATCCATTCTCTCAGTACGGCGATGGTGTGAAGGATCCTTCCGGCCAAACGTATACGATTAAAAGTGAGCAGCAAATTATTGACGGTTATACAACGGTAGAGAAAGAGGTCCTTGCTAAGTACAATGTGAAGATGTGGCAGGATCTTTACCCTAAAGCTTCTGAATTCCCAAGTAAACCTTGGGGGGCGGCGTGGCAAATCAATATTCCTCAAGATACGGATGGAGCCATCATTTTCCAGAAAATTATGGAGCTGTCTAGAAAGCGAATTCCGGAACTCATCATGGCAAATCCGAAAAAGTTCGACGAGTTATGGGACTCCTTCCAAAAAGAACTTGAGCAAGCTGGTGTGAAAAAGTTGGAAACGCAATTTGATGCTCTCCTAAAAGAGCGTATTAAGATGTGGAACGAATAGCTTGTAGTTATAGGATGAACGGTGGAAGACTGCCGCTATTGTCAAATGGACATAGCAGCAGTCTTCTTATTTTTCCAACAAGAAAGCGAACCAAATGGAGCCCATTTTCCATTCGACAAAGGTTCCTAAAATCCACCCCTATGGAATGACAACCTTTTTATCCATTTTCTTATAGTATTTTCTTGTCCATAGACACAACACATCACGAATTTAAAGGAGATATCAAAGGGGAAATGGAACAAGAAGACTATATCGCAGAGGCAACCTTCCATGCTAACATTTCATACCTCATTCAAGCCCAAACGAAAAAGCAAGCCTTAGAACAGGTGGCATACGAATTAGACAAAACCAACATCCAGCTTAGTGAAATTACGCTAGAAAATGAATTAGGGGACTCCAACGTTTTTACGGTTCAAGAAGTTGAAAAAATGGATTGGTATGATGTGGATCATACAGAGTGCTGTAACCAATTTAGGGTATTTGGATGTATGCAGCTGCTTATTGTCCTACGGAAACAGAGTGACACTATGAAAGATGTCGAACAAGTAACCTACCATATGTCTCAGTCACTTGTATACGATAAACCAGTTTTGACGATATCAGAAGGCTATAAGCACATATTTTTAACCGTTTCACAACATAAAATGGAGTGGAAAACCAAGCTTCAGGAGACAGAAACGGAAACGGAAACAGTGCTTTTGAGTAAACTTGCCTAACAATAAATGAAAGAGAGGATACGATCATGCAAATCAAAAAGAAAAACGACATTGGTGAGATTTTGGACAATTTTTCATCGTTTGCGAAATGGGACGCTTCAGGAGAGAAACTATACCTAGTGTTTGCTGACAACAAACGCGGAGGGCAATGGACTTTGATGAACTACTCGGATGATCGTTTCAGCGTTCATGGACTTGGCCAAGACTATGCAGATGAGAAAGAATCGTTCTTTGAAGAACGTAACAGCGTTGTATCGTTTCTATGGGATAATCGTGCTGCACTCAAAGCAGCGGTCAAACCAACAACCTAGCATTTGGTAGCTAGGATTAGGACAAGCAAGGAAGGCAAGGAACCTACCCACTAGGTGCCGAGCCTTCTTTCTTTTTGTCCCGATATTGGCCGGGTGTTAATCCTTCTTGCTTGCGGAACGAACGAATGAAGTTTTGTGAATTGTTATAGCGCAGCTTGGAAGAGATATCTTTGATCGGCATATCAGTTTCGGACAGCCATTTTTTAGCCATGTTGAACCGGTATGTCGACAAGTAGTCACTGAAGGAACAGTTCGTTTCTTTGCGGAAAATACTGCTCAAATAATTCGCGTTATAATGCAGCCGGGAGGCGCACTCTTCAAGCGTCAGATCGGTGTCGTAATAGTGCTGCACAAGATCAATAATCTTCTCAGAAATGTTGTGGTACTGGGCATCCTGCCGGTCGCGATAAATGCGAATCAGCGGGTGAATGACCTCTGTCCAGAACCAGTCTTCGATTTCGGCTGTCATATGCAAATTCAGGAGCTCCTCGAAGAGGGACCCTTTGTTCGGATGAATTTGATTCAAGCTGATTCCGGATTCCTGCATCACCATGAGCAGGTTGTTGAGCAGTCTTGCCAGTGGAATTTGATACTCCTGCGGCGTCAGCGGAGCTGCGAATACGGCTTGCAGCAGCTGTTTTAGCAGCTCTTTGGACTTATCCTTTTCGGCAAGCTTGACCGCATCAATCAATTCATTTTCGATAGGCTTCGGATAGTTTAAATTCAAGTAATGCTTCCCTGAGTTAATATTTTCATATTGAATGATGATGCCCTCACCCAGCTTGATGCGATGCTTCAAAGCCTCCAGACCTTCCCGATAGGCAATCGACATCTGTGAGAAAGTATGAATCGGGAGGCTCATCCCAATGCTGACGTGGAGATTCAGGAAGCTATAAATATGCTGCTGCATCTGCTCGGTTAATGCATATACGGTATTGCGAAAGGCGGCTTCTTCGCTATCGGTACTTCCAATCAAGGTGACCACGGTCTGGTCTATAATGATGGGAGCGAGACGCTGCTGGGAAGGAATCAGTTCCTCGATCATATTGTGCACAGCGAAGAGCAGCAGCTCCATATCCCGTTTTTCGTAACGCGTATTATCGATAGAATCGATCTGCATCGTGATCACTGACATCGTTTTCCACTCTTCAATGTGCTTGTTATAGCCGAACTGCGCCAGCTTCTCCAGCAGCTCGCTCTGTTTGATATGCCCTTGAAAAGCCTTGATTAAGAAAAACGTCCGTACCTGGCCGATATGCTGGTGGACTTCTCTTTCCAGTTGGGACTTCGATTGGAACAAGGTATGGACATGCTCGCTGATCATCTGGAACTCGTTGGCCTTCCGCTTCTGATTCACGGTCACAAGCCCTCCGATTTGGTTCAAAAGAAGCTGAATAGGCGAATACATTTTGCGCGAACCTAGCCAAGCTAAGACCATGGAGAGGAGCAGCATCAGGACGCATACATAGATCGTATAGGTTCCAATTTTACTGGATTCCTTCGTCAAACTGTCGATGGAGGTTAAGGATAAGTAGGTCCAGTTGTTGAGGTTGGAACGCAGGAAGCTGACGGAATAGGGCTTCTCGTTAATATCCGCTGAGAACTGGCCCATTGGCGCCTCTAACTGCTTCAAATCTGTTAGCCCAGCTTCAGTGATAGATTTACCGATGAGATTTGCATCCGGATGCATGAGAATCCGATTCTGTTCGTCCATAATCAGGATGTCATCCAGATTCTCGGTATCATTTTTAATCAGATCCTGCAGGCTGCAGGCAGGAATGTTAGCCAGAGCCAAGCCGTATTTCTCCAGACCGGTGGTGGGCAGCTTTTTAACTAGAGAAATACTGTACTCACAGGTAACGCTTCGCGCATTTTCTTCCGTGAAAAACCACTTGGATGGATTAAGCGTCCAAACGCTGTTCTCCTGCGTGTTCATCAGACTCATAAGCTTATCGTGATATGGGTAGCTGTCATAGCGGTACAAGCCCGAATTCTTAATCATCCAGTTTTCCCTGGCATTGATCAAGATGACATCTTCCAGTTTGGTATCAAAAGATTGCATATACCGAATTTCGCTGCGCAGATCGTCATACATCATGAAATCGTTTACAGTAAGGGGCATGTCCATCGCCTTTTTGAGTACGGTGGAATTGATGACCTGATTAAGTGTATGGTTGACAGTCGTTAATTTCTGCTCTACATTGGAGTTGATTTGGGTGATCAACTGCATTTTACCTTCGTTGACATTCTTTTGAATTTCGCTCGACGAGGTGACGAAGGCGAAAGCGCCGATGAAGATCACCGGCAGAGTGCTGAGCAGGAACCCGAATATGGTCATTTTGCTAAGGAAACTTAAAGAGCGCATCGCATCCAACACCTATCTATCTTGAGGATGATTATTCAGACTATCTATGTATTGTAGTCAAGACAGGCGTTAAGAGCAACAATCATCTGAGTGACGGATAATCATTTTCTCTGAATTTGACTATAAAACACCGCTGCTATAAGGGAGGATCTCACATGAGAACAAGTTTATATGGCAAGGGTTTCAAGCTTTTTGGTCTCCTTTTGATAGGACTGCTGATGGTTATTTTGAACAGTGCTTGTGAGAAGAACAGCTGGGAAAAGGCAGATGATGTGAACGGAAACCGTCCGGTTATTTCGATCATGGCACCGCTGCATTTTCCGCATCCGCCCATCCCTGAACTCGTTCAGGAAATCGAGAATCGCACACAAACGAAGCTTGATCTGAACTGGGTTCCGGACGGTATATATACGGATAAAATGAACACCGCGCTCACCACAAACTCTTTGAAGAAAGCAACCTATGTGAAATATACGGACTACATGCTGATGAAAAATTCGATCCGTTCCGGTGCATTCTGGGATATCGGACCTTACTTGGCGGCATACCCGAATCTGAAACAGCTGAACAAGGAAATTTTGGGACAGGCAGCTGTCGATGGCAAAATCTATGGGCTGTATACCGAGCGGCCTTCCTCTCGTCAGGGCATTATTATTCGTGAGGATTGGCTGAACAATCTGAAGCTGGCCAAGCCGACGAATCTGGATGAGCTATATCAGGTATTGAAAGCTTTCACGTTCGGCGATCCCGATCTGAATGGGAAGGTAGATACCATCGGTCTGACCGATCGGAATGATTTGGTGTTTGGTGCGTTCAAAACGATCAGCTCTTATTTCGGTACTCCGAATAACTGGGGTACTGATGCCGCTGGGAAACTAGTGCCTGAGTTCGAAACCCAGGCCTACGTGGACACGATGAACTATATGAAGAAGCTGTATGAGGAGAAGCTGATTAATGCTGATTTCGCAGTCACCAGTAAGGAAGTTCAGCGCGATAAACTAATTCGCGGCATTGCGGGCGTCTATATTGGCAGCATGCAGGATGTGCAGCGTCTTTCGGATGAAGCTCAGCTCATTAACCCGAAGGCGAAGCTCACGCTCGTGAACCATATCGAAGGACCGATGGGTTTTAAAATTTGGTCGATTCCCAATTATAGTGCGCTCTACCTGTTCTCGAAAAAAGCGATTCGTACCGAAGCGGAATTGAAGCAGATGCTGCAATTTTTTGATCGCACGATGGATAAAGATGTCGCCAACTTGATGAAGTACGGGCTGGAGGGACGTCATTATACAGCCAAAGGGGATCAAGTTCAACTCTCGGAAGAGACCTCTAAGCTCCGTGTGAATGAAGTGAATGCGCTGTATGCACTCATGATTGCTGATCTGAACAATCCGAAGGTCATGCGCGTCTCGGAGAGCGAGTCCTTGTCGCAGCTCGCGGATCGGCTGAGCTTGGACAATGAGAAAAACGTCGTCAAAGACCCGACCGTTGGTCTAGAGTCGAAGACCTACGACGAGCGAGGCGTCGAATTGTACAAAATTGTATCGGACGCTACGTACAATTACATCTTGGGGAAACTGGACAAAGCCGCATTCCAGCAAGAAATTGAGCGCTGGAAGCGGAGTGGCGGCGGTCAGATGATAAGAGAGTACAACGAGGCTTATAGTAAACGAGGTTGATGATGGGAAAGATGAGGAAACCGCTGGCGCTGTTGCGCGGCGGCTTTTTTGCGTTTTGGTTTGC
Organism: Paenibacillus sp. V4I9; assembly: GCF_030817295.1. Lineage (NCBI taxonomy): Bacteria > Bacillati > Bacillota > Bacilli > Caryophanales > Paenibacillaceae > Paenibacillus > Paenibacillus sp. V4I9. Next base: position 6,854,496 of record NZ_JAUSZE010000001.1, on the reverse strand, counting down.
TGCTGGAGGAGATGAGCGGCCTCGGGGGAGGCCCGGTTTAGGCTGAGACGATGATTTTCATCGTTAAAGTCGCGTACGAGCGCGCGCGAGAGGTTTAGCGATGAAAAACATCGCTGCAGTAGCAGGAAGAGCGGATAATCATCTCCCCGACCGATAATCATCATCTCACATCCCATGCCAAACGGGGTCTAAATGAGTAAATGATTATTTCGGTACCTCCCTACGGCCGTGTAGTGTGGAACTTGTAGCACACAACAATTTCGCGGAGGTCTAACCAATATGAAGAGAAAATTAGTCTCGATTCCACTTAGCGTTCTGCTTGTTTCCAGCTTTGCGCTGGCAGCTTGCTCAGACGGGGGGAAGTCAACTCCTGCAGCTACGACTGGTGTGGTAGAGTCGCCTAAAGCAACAGCAGACAATAAACCGACAGCAATCACGATTATGGCACCGCTGAACACAGCACAAACGCCGCCGGATACGATTATTAAAGAACTCGAAAAGTTAACGAATACGAAGTTAACGTATCAATTTTTCCCGGCTGATACGTATGAGGAGAAGCTGAATACGACGTTCGCTACAGGCGCACTGCCGCAAGTCACTTACCTGAAAAACCAGGCAACATTTATTCAGATGAAATCAGCCATTCGTGACGGACAATTCTGGGAAATTGGTCCTCTACTGAAGGACTTCCCGAACCTGAGTAAATTGAAATCTACGACCAATGATAATACGAAAGTGGATGGCAAGCTATACACACTTTATCGCGGTGTAGACATTGCCCGTCAAGGCCTCATCTATCGAAAAGATTGGGCGGATAAGCTGGGACTGAAGCCACCTGCAACAACGGAAGATTTGGTTGCCATGATGAAGGCGTTCACTGAAAATGATCCTGACGGCAACGGCAAAAAGGATACTATCGGCTTAACGGATCGTAATGATCTCATTTACGGATCTTTCAAAACCGTTGCTACTTGGTTCGGCGTACCGAACAATTGGGGCCTTAAAGATGGCAAGCTGCAGCCTGAGTTCATGTTCCCCGAATATGTAGCGACAATGGATTACTACAAGAAGCTGCGTGATGGTGGACTTATCAACAAGGACTTCGCAGCTACAAGTAAAACCGATCAACAGAAACTGTTCACGAATGGTACAGCTGGTATGTATATCGGTGCCATGACGGATGTTTCGTCTCTTAATAAAGATTTGATCAAAAACGTGCCTACCGCTGTGGTGGATGTGCATAGTATGGTCGCTGGGCCAAGCGGTAAATTTGCAGCATGGGCTCTTCCTGGCTATGCGAACGTCGTTCTGTTCCCGAAATCCGCTACAAAAACAGAAGCTGAGCTAAAGAAGGTCTTGGCCTTCTTTGACAAAATGATGACGCCTGAAGTTGCCAACGTTGCAAACTGGGGCATTAAAGATACTAACTACAGCGTAATCGACAACAAAGCGAAGAAGCTGGATGAAGAGAAATGGACACGCGAGGTTAAGCCTTTCACGGACGCGGCCATTGGTGATGAAGATACTTCCGGCAGATACTTGGGTATTCCTACGATTCCTGCTCAAGGTAAGGCAGATGAACTTAAGATTGCCAATCTGAAGTTTGCTGTGCAGGATCCAGTAGCTGCTTTGGATTCGAAAACGAACCAGGAGAAGGGCGTCCAACTTCAAGATGTGATTAAAGATGCAACGAATAAATATATCTATGGCACGATTGATAAGGCAGGTTTTGATAAGGCTATTGAAGATTGGAAGAGTCGTGGAGGCAGCAAAATTATCGAGGAATACAACGCTGTTTATAAAAAATAATGAGATAGTCGCGAATCATGCAGGTTGAAGGCGGGAAGGCTGCTGATCTTGCAGCAGTCTTCTCAGTTTAAATGAATCGCCCGGAAAGGAAGAAGTCGTATGCAGGAAGTGAATATAGCACAACGTGTGGTGGCTGGGAAACAAAGCAGTGAGCTGGGTAGACGACTCTGGAAAAACAAATGGATCTATGTCATGCTGCTGCCGGGAGTCTTATATTTTCTCGTTTTCAAATATATTCCCATGTACGGATTGATCATTTCATTTCAGAATTATAAACCGTTTAAAGGGGTTAGCGGGAGTGAATGGGTCGGTTTAGAGCATTTTCGGCGGTTATTTACAGAGCCGGATTTCTTGATTATTTTAAGCAATACGTTAATTTTATTTGTCATGAATCTCTTGTTTTATTTCCCGATTCCTATCATTCTGGCACTCATGCTAAATGAAGTCAGAGGGGATCTTTTCAAAAAAGTATTTCAAACGATCGTCTATCTGCCTCACTTTATGTCCTGGGTCATTATCGTCTCGATCAGTTTCGTTATGCTGACGATGGACGGCGGAATTATCAACGATATTATTGAGTTTTTCGGTTTTGAAAAGATTAATTTCTTGTTAGCTCCGGAATGGTTTAGACCGATCTATATTCTTCAGGTCATTTGGAGAGAAGCGGGTTGGGGCACGATTATTTATCTGGCGGCGATTGCTTCTATCGATCCTCAATTGTATGAGGCTGCCCGTATGGATGGTGCAGGACGGATTAGACAAATATGGCATATTACATTGCCCGCTATTCGAAGTGTCATCATTGTTTTGTTAATTTTGAAAATTGGTGCGGTTCTCGAACTCGGTTTTGAACATGTCTACTTGCTTCTTAACTCCATGAACCGAAATGTTGCGGAGATCATTGATACTTATGTATATACGGCAGGGTTAAAACAAGGGCAGTTCAGTTACAGTGCTGCTATCGGATTGTTCAAATCGTTTATTGGACTTGTTCTGGTTATGTTAGTTAACCGAATTGCCAAGAAGATGGGTGAAGAGGGCGTTTACTAGGAGAGAACAGGAGGTTTACACCATGGTAGAAGATAAAACGCTAGGCGGAAGAATGTTTGGCATCATCAATTACTTGTTACTGACAATCATTGGTCTCATTACGCTTATCCCCTTTGTACACGTTGTAGCGGGTTCCTTTACGACAAGCGCGGAAATGGCTGCCAAGAAATTTGTCATCATTCCGACGGATTGGAGCATAGAGGCATATCGATTCATTTTCTCAACGAATACTATTTTTAAAGCCATGGGTGTTTCGATTGGTACCACGCTTGCGGGAACGATCATAAGTATGTTTATCACAGCTCTGATGGCATATGGTTTGTCTCGTAGAGACGTTGATGGAAGAAAAATCATTATGTTTCTTGTTGTGTTTACAATGTTGTTTCACGGCGGGTTGGTTCCGACCTTCTTGGTTGTGAAGGAATTGGGGATGATCGACAGCTATGCGTCGTTGATTCTTCCTTCTGCGATTAGTGCATTTAATTTAATTATTTTGAAAAATTTCTTTCAAAACATTCCAGAGGGACTCGAAGAGTCGGCTAAGATCGATGGATGCAGCGACTTTGGAATCTTGTTCCGAATTGTGCTGCCCCTATCGATGCCTGCTATTGCAACCATCTCGTTATTCTACGCCGTGACGTATTGGAACACTTACCTCAGCGCGATTCTTTACTTGAATGAGAGTGCGAAGTGGCCGATTCAGGTCCTCCTCCGACAAATTGTCGTGCTCGCTAGCGGGATGGATGTCAGTGCGGATTTGGATAGTGTCACACCGCCTCCTGCACAATCGATTAAGATGGCTGTTATCGTCGTTGCGACTTTACCGATCTTGTGTGTGTATCCGTTCTTGCAAAAGCACTTTGCTAAAGGGGCTATGATCGGCTCCATTAAGGGGTAAGGAAGGGATTTCAATTAATCCAAAAATCTATGTAGACATAGAGAGGAAAATTCAAAATGACTCAAACTTTAATTAAATCACCCATCGAATGGGCAATAGCTGCCTGCGATTCAATTATGAGTACGTACACGCCTATGGAGCTGCCGCCTGCCGAGCGCTGGCATTACCACCAAGGTGTTTTCTTATGCGGCATGGAAATGCTGTGGGAAGCTGAACAAGATGATCGCTATGACGCCTACATTCAGGCGTACGTGGATGGTTTGATCGACGAACACGGCAATCTCTATTTCGCGCGGGATGAGCTGGATGCGGTTCAAGCGGGGCTTTTGTTGTTTCGATTGGAAAAACAGACAGGACACAGCAAATACCGAATCGCTGCGGATAAGCTGAGAAACTTGCTGAACACGCTGAATCTTACTTCGGAGGGCGGTTACTGGCATAAAGATAAATATGCCTACAACATGTGGTTGGACGGCTTGTATATGGCGGGTGTCTTCTCATTGAAATATGCGAATGCATACGGAGACCTTGGCTTGCGTGGAACCGCGCTGCATCAAGAGAAACTAATGCGCAAATATATGAAAGACGAAGAGACAGGGCTTCTGTACCATGCCTGGGACGAAAGCCGGAAGATGCCATGGGCGAATGCCGAAACTGGCTGTTCACCGGAATTTTGGGGCCGCTCACTCGGCTGGTATGGCCTAGCGGTTACACAATTCCTTGATGAGCTCCCGGTGGACGAACCAGGGCGCGAAGAGTTAGTTAACTCGTTGCGTGATTTCGTCCATGCCTTGATTCGTTATCAAGATCCGGAGAGCGGACTCTGGTATCAAATCGTTGACAAGGGTGGTCAATCCGATAACTGGCTGGAGACATCCTGTACGAATCTGTTCGTATACACGATTGCCAAAGCGATTAAGCACGGGGTTGTCGGTCAAGAATGTATAGACGCAGCTGTGAAGGGATATGAAGGACTGATCCGAACGCTAAAGTTCGACGAGCAGGAGCGGGTGATATTGCCGCTGATCTGTATCGGGACGTCAGCAGGCGATTATGAGAACTATGTGACTCGTCCGACTAGCGAGAACGACCTGCATGGCGTTGGCACATTCGTGATGGCCTGTGTAGAAATGGAGTCACTCATGAAGTAAGGATCCTAAGAGCTTAAATTGAGTTTTATACTAAAAAGGCTGGACACATATTCGTGTTCAGCCTTATTTTTAATAAATTTAGTAAATCGTTATTGGCTTTGTCGCAATTTAGAGTCTCTGTGCGATATTGACTTTTGGTGAAAGTAAGCTGCTACCAGTAACAAACTAGGTATTACAAATTGTAAAGGAAGTTGAACATAGGTCATGTTAAATTTAAAACCTATAGCTAGGTGCTCGGCATATGTTTTTGTCATGACATGACCAAGAGGGGCAATAATCGCTGCAATCGGAATAAGAACATAATGGTAACTCTTCAAATTAAATAAATGGGCTGTTCCAACTGCGGCGCCATAGATGTAAACACCAACTTTGAAAAACCCCCCTGCTACCATTAGCAGAATAACTACTGCATCGATCCGCTCAAGAAAATCCGCCACCGAAGCCATTCGTATTGTCGATAAAAGAGGATAATTTAACATACCGTACAACTGAGGTCCAAGAACGGAGATCATGCCTACGATATTAAGCGATAATAAAACTCCTGCTGTCAAAACTGCAGTCATCCCCACCTTTTTAAGCTTCGTATTATCTTTTAACGTTGGCCAAATCATAGTGAATACGACTAATTCCCCAAAAGGAAGGCTGGTAAGGGTTGGGAATGACTCTTTCCATACGTTTTTTATTCCTGTACCAAGTACAGGTGTAAGCTGTTTCAGGTCTACAACTCCTGAAGCATAAACGATGATCCATGTGCTAAAGGATATTAATAGAACACCGGGAACCACCATTTCAGCCATCCTTCCAAACACTTCAATACCCCCGCGGAGCGTATATATAATTACGGCTACAAAAGTTGCAAGAATAAAAATTTCTGGGGTTCCAACTAAGATTGTAGAAAGCATAAGATCGGAGAAATCTCGACTGATCCTTGCAGCTTGAGAGGTAAAATAAATAATATAAGTGATACTGAGTGGATATCCAATGTACCTACCTGAAATTTTTTGAATGATTTGGATCAAGGAATCATTTGGATAATACCCAGACAATTTGGTGTAGACGGACATTAAAATAAGCCCCAACACCATGCCTATTAATACGGCGAGCCAAGCATCTTGTTTAGCTTCCGCTCCTAACGCAAAAATGACAGCACTTCCTATTTCAAAAGCTAACATCATTAGAAAGAGTTGTTTGATACCTATTTTCTCTTGATTCATATCGCCCTCACCTTAACATCATACATAGAATTTACTATCAAGCCATACAAAGTCATCCTATTTTGTGAATTAGATATCATTATTAGCGTTCGCCTTCTTTTTAAACGAAAGTGTTAGGAATTAGGTATTATTTACCTTCATTTGTCGAAAGATAATAGTTGGAAATAGCCAATAGAACAACTCGCTTGTCAGAGGAGAAATGATGAAGAATATTCGTGATTTATGTTTTTTCTCCGTGCTCATCGCTTTTATTGGATGGTGTATGTATTTCTACTTACAGGAAATTACGTCAAAATTATTAGTCCATCTACATATATACACTTTCACTGTTTTGGAAATGATGTTGGCTGCAATGGGAGCCTTCTACATGGTTGTTATGGTTGTTATGTCGATCGGTTATCTTTTCGTAATGGTGGTGAAAAAATAAAGGCTTAAAAGTGAGGGGGATTTAGTATGGGAAATGGAATCCTCACGGACCCATTGAAAAGTGATCTGCTTAGCACGGATCTTTTACAGAATATTGGACAATTGAAAACGATCTTTGATCGTTCTTCTGACATTGTGTTTAGGGATTTTCAAGTAGGTGCGACACAAAAAGGGACGCTTCTTTTTTTAGACGGCCTTGTCAATATGAAATTGATTGACGATGATGTCATAAAACCTCTGTTGGAATACGGGAAAAATAATTTGACACAACCTATATTTCGTTATGAGGAAATGGAAAATTTGCTTCGGGATCAAGTGATTTCTGCTGCGCAGGTAAGCAGTGGGGCCAATTTTCAAGATGTGATAAATCATGTGCTATCCGGGGATACCGCATTGATTCTTGATGGTGCAGAACGAGCTTTATTCGTTAGTGCAAGAGAATGGGAGTCCCGTGCGGTTGAAGAACCAGCAACTGAAGCTGTGATCCGTGGTCCTAGGGACGGATTTACGGAAAACCTGCGGACCAATACCAGTCTCATTCGCAGGAGATTGAAAACTCCCCAGCTAAAAATGGAAGCGATGAAAGTAGGACGGTTATCAAGAACTGAGATCGTTATTACTTACTTGGATCATATTGCTGATGAATCTTTGGTGGCGGAAGTTCGTGAAAGAATCGGCAGGATTGACATCGATGCGATTCTCGAAAGCGGATATATCGAGGAATTAATTGAAGACACTCCGCGTTCCATTTTCCCCCAGGTGCAGAGTACGGAAAGACCGGATAAAGTCGTTGGCAACTTACTGGAAGGGAAAGTAGCCATTATCATCGATAATACGCCTTTTGCCCTGTATGTTCCGGTTACCTTTTATGAAATGCTGCAGGCGAGTGAAGATTATTATGGGCGCTTTATGATTTCGACGGCGATCCGCTGGATCCGCTTTTTGTTTTTGGTGATTGCCTTGTTTTTGCCATCTCTCTATATTGCTTTATTAACATTTCATCAGGAATTGGTTCCGTCAACCCTGTTATACAGTGTGGCTTCCTCCCGTGAAACGGTCCCCTTTCCGGCTATTATCGAAGCATTGCTAATGGAAATAGCCTTTGAAGGATTGCGAGAGGCTGGTGTGCGCTTGCCAAGGCCGGTAGGACAGTCGGTGAGTATTGTCGGAGCTTTGGTCATTGGTCAGGCCGCCGTTCAGGCGGGTATTGTTTCCGCCCCCATGGTTATTGTCGTATCCATCACCGGTATCGCTTCTTTTATCATTCCCAGCTTTAGCCAGGCGGTCGCGATCAGAATGCTACGTTTTCCCATGATGTTTTTAGCGGGATCACTGGGATTATATGGAATTCTATTAGGCATATTGTTTATCATGAGCCATATGTGCCGCCTTCGCTCCTTCGGCATGCCCTATTTGTCTCCATTGGCCCCTTTACATTTTGGTGATTTTAAAGATGTGCTTGTACGGGCGCCTTGGTGGAGTATGACGAATCGTCCGGAAGAGGGAGCAAAAAGAAACCCGCAGCGAATGAAAAGGTCCATGCGTCCCGGTCAGCCGAACCGCAAGGAGTAGGATTTTCTACGGAAGGGTAATGTTGGATGAAAACACGAATTTTATTGGGATTGATCCTTTTGATGATGCCGATTCTCTCGGGCTGCTGGAGCCGGATTGAGGTCAATGACCTTGCATTTGTAACCGCGGCAGGAATCGATAAGATGGAGGATGGCAAAATCCGTTTAGCGCTGCAGGTGGCTATTCCGCGAATGTTAGGCGCCGCAGGCCAAGGGGGCTTTGGTGGGGAGAAAGGCATAGGAACCAAAGCTGTATGGGTCGTTTCAGAAAAGGGGGAAACGATTTTGGATGCCTATCGGAGACTCCAAGAGAAGCTGCCGCGCCGAATTTTCTTTTCCCATAGCGGCATTATTGTTATTGGCGAACAAATGGCTCGAGACGGTGTTTCCCCGATACTCGATTTTTTTATTAGACAACGGGAAGCGCGAATGCGCAGTTACATCATATTCACAAAAGGGGAGTCTGTAAATATTCTCAAGTTTGTTCCCAAACTCGAAAAAATACCGGCTGAAATCATGAGAGAGCTAGTGAAACAGCACATTGGTGTAAGGATAAATCTGAAGGATTTTGTCCATATGCTTGTGACGGAAGGTATGGGACCGGTTGCTGCTGAAATGGAACTCGTTTCTTCGAACTTAGCGAATGGAGAGGATTCCAAGGCGCCATCTCCTTCAAATCTGGAAACCAACCTGTCGATCAAAGGATCAGCGATATTCAAGAAAGATAGATTAGTCGGTTGGATGAATGATTTAGAGACGAGAGGAGTTCTTTGGCTACGCAAGGAAATGAAAACGGGTGTTGTCACCGTAAACATTCCGAAGGAAAAGGGAAATGGAAAAATAAGTGTTTATATATTGAAGGCCGAGACCCAAATCACTCCTATTCTTAGCGATGGAGAATTAAGCATGGAAGTGAAAGTAAGAGCTGAGAACGAACTTTATGAGAATAATTCGAAATTGGATGTCAGTGATCCTAAAGTGATTCATTTTGTGGAAAATGAGTTGGAAGAGGATCTCAAACAAAGAATCCAAATCGTACTCGATATGGCGCAAAAAAAATTTAAATCAGATATTTTCGGATTTGGCATTGAAGTGGAACGGAGATATCCAAAAGAGTGGAAGAATAAGTATAAAGAACATTGGGAAGAAGAATTTCCAAAGCTGAAAGTCAATATCATTGCTGATATGACAGTAAACCGTACAGGTTTAACGAATAAACCTTTGATTTTGAAAGAGAAGGAGTCCGAAAAATAATGAAAGTCATCATCATTGTAGTTCTTTTTGGACTTCTTGCTTCTCGCGATGTTCCCGGATTGATTAAGAACAAAAAGTATCGTAAAGATCTGGTTGTATACAGTTTTTTGATGATGGTAGGGATGACCTTGAGTTTTCTTGTTGTTTTCCATGTTTTCCTTCCGATCTGGCCGCATGGTTAAAAGGAGTATCGTACATCAATAGTAACAGGAAGTTGAAAACGAGGACGTCCAACAGGACGTCCTTTTCATGTTTCTTACGTAAGATCAATGTTAATTAAGGAATCCCGAACAAACCAAACTATGATAAAATAAAATCTAAATAATAGAAATACACATAGATTCAGAGTTTGCTAGGGAGCTGATTTGTGGGATTTCGACATACGATTCAACATTTTCTAGAAAAAATAGATGTCCATAAATAGACGGATTTTTCCGGAGCGCGTCATCAGGAGGTACAGGATATGAAAAGAACGTTAGCCGTAAGCGATATACATGGCTGTGTGGATGAATTCAAGCAATTACTCGATAAAGTAAATTTTAATGCGGTAGAAGACCAACTCGTGTTGCTTGGCGATTACGTGGATCGAGGGCCGGCAAGTCGGGAAACCGTGGAATTCGTTATGAATTTGGTGCGCGAAAAGGGAGCGATTGCTCTCAAAGGGAATCATGACCAACGTTTCGTGGATGTTCTGGGGGACGTAGATTCACTAACGGAAATGAAGTTTTTTGAACATGGCGGTATCCAAACGTTTAAAAGCTTCTGCGGGACCGAGGCTCTTGATTTGAAGCAATCGAAAGAACGAATCCGAGGAAAGTTCAGCGATCATATTTCATTTCTAAATAATCTTCCGTTCTATTACGAGGACGAGACTCACATTTATGTTCATGCTGGGCTTAACCCCGCATTTTTGGATTGGAAAACCCAACCAGAAAGGGATTTTATGTGGATTCGAGCTCCATTTGTCCAGCAGAGAACCGTCGTTAAAAAAACAGTCGTTTTTGGACACACGCCGGCCAAGGATATTCATGGGAAAGCAGATGTTTGGTTTGATCGTGATAAGATCGGCATTGATGGCGGCTGTGCTTACGGCTTACAAATCAATTGCTTGGAAATCAAGGGCAGGAATCAGTACAAGACCTATTCGGTTGCTTCCAAAGGAAGTTGGAGATAATCGATGGGATAGCATCGGGCGAGTCATTAGCAAGAAAGATCAAGAACCGTTATTTTAAATAGCTTACACTGTGTTTAGAATGCTGGAGGGGGCAACCGATGGACACCGATTACTTTGTGCAGATTCAGAAGACTATGGATTATATTGAAGATCACCTTTCTGAGCCTTTATCTGTTGCTTGTTTAGCTCAAGTTGCTTCTTTCTCTGAATTTCATTTTCATAGAGTCTTTCAAACCATGGTGGGAGAAGCTGTGATGGAGTATGTTCGGAAAAGAAGACTAGCGAGCGCGGCCTATCAGATCGCACATACGGAGAAGAAGTTAATCGATATTGCCCTCGACAATGGGTTCCAGTCCCACGAGAATTTCACTCGAGCATTCAAAAAAGTTTTTGAACGTACGCCGCTTGCTTACCGTAAACAAGGCATACTGACGCCAGTTTATGCGAAAGCGAATGTGCTGCAAAGAAAATTCAACCCCTATTTAGGAGGAATTCGAATGGAATATCAACTGAAGACGAAGCCTGCTTTTAAACTGATTGGCTATGAACTGAAAACGTCCTGCAAAGAGGGAAGAAACCATCGTGAAATCCCTGCATTCTGGAGCTCGTATCTACAAGAGGGCAAGGGGAATCGCATTCCCAATCGCGTACATGCAGATTCACAAGTTGAGCTGGGCATTTGTACGGATTTCAACATGGAGACTGGGGATTTAAGTTATATCATCGGAATGGAGGCCACAGGTTTCGAAGGTGTGCCAACCGATCTGGTAAGCCGTGAATTTCCGGAGGCCAAGTATGCCGTTTTTACAACACCGAAGGTGACTCAGGACCAGTTTGCTGCATCCATTCAGAGTACGTGGAAGTCCATTTTCGAAGAATGGTTTCCTCATTCCGGCTATGAACATGCAGGTGGCGCGGAGTTCGAACTGTATGATGAACGCTGTAACCCATCCCGAAATGAGCTCATCCAAATGGACATTTATATTCCGATCAAGGAAAAATAGGCAGTATGTCTGTAAACAAATAGGAATCATTTGTAACTAAAATGACATCTGGTTTTCATCTGGCTTTAAGGTTCGGGGCCTATACTGAAATTCGACCCCCTTTTTAAATATATATACTTGAAGACCCGCAGCCCGTTGCTGTGGGTCTCTTTTTTTGCGTCTGGGTTTGGAGAGTGAGCTTATGGTGAGAGAGTGTAGAGCGTTCATCTTAGGAAAATGAACCTAGTTTAAGTAAGGTGACAGGGCAATTGTTAAGAAAAGACAGCAGAATAAAACGTGTCTATTTGCAAGTAAGCAGTGGCAGGATACGATGATATCGCCGGCACAACAGCAGGCTCACATTTGGAAAGGGTGAACACAACATGGAGGAAAGAGTGACCGGCTTAAATAAGAAGCTAAGCCAGCGGAAGCCAATTCCAACCAAGCCGATTCCGTCCACATTCCGAGGCCGCTTGATACGGGATCGACATTTGTACCTGATGCTTCTGCCTGTGATTGGATTTTATCTGCTATTTAAATATGCTCCGATGGCCGGCGAGATTATTGCCTTCAAGGACTACCGATTCGCCGACGGCATCTTTGGCAGCAAGTGGGTAGGGCCTAAGCACTTCATAAGCTTGTTCCAAAGCATCGATTTTTGGAGAGTACTAAGAAATACGTTGCTGCTCAATGTGTACAGCCTTGTTTTTGGATTTCCGGTACCCATACTGCTCGCGCTTCTGCTTAATGAAGTACGCAAGGAGTGGTACAAACGGACCGTTCAAAATCTGCTCTACTTGCCCCATTTCATCTCATGGGTTGTTCTTGGGGGCATCTTCATTGCTATGCTTTCACCAAGCACGGGTGTTGTCAATTTGGTGCTGACGAAGGTGTTTGGCATCGAGCCTATTTATTTCATGGCTAGCTCCGGCTGGTGGCCAGTTGCTTACACCTTATCAGGCATATGGCGGGAAGCGGGTTGGGGCACGATTCTTTATCTGGCTGCAATGGCCTCGATTGATCCGCAGCTGTATGAGGCGGCCAAGATGGACGGCGCATCGAAGCTGCGTCAGATTTGGCATATTACATTGCCCGGCATCCGCAGCACAATCGCTATCCTGCTCGTTCTCCGCATGGGGCACATGATGGATGTGGGGCTTGAGCAGACACTGGTGCTGCAGAATATGTCCGTCTTGGATGTTGCAGATGTAATTAGTACATATGTGTACCGTGTCGGTTTGCAAAATATGAACTACAGCTATACGACCGCCTTAGGGTTGTTCCAATCCGCTGTTGGGTTGATACTGGTCGTAGGCGTAAATAGATTGACTCGAGCGTTCGGAGAACGGGGGTTATGGTAAGCGATGCAAAGTTTATATAAAAAGCAATCCCTTTTATCCCGTTTAGGGACGTCAGCTAATTATGCGATACTCGGCTTTCTTTCGTTAATTGCCTTATACCCGTTCTGGTATGAGGTCGTATCGTCCTTCAGCAGCAGCAGGGCTATTACAGCGGGTGAGGTGACATTGTGGCCGGTCGAATTCAATGCGGAGGCCTATAAGCGTCTTTTCCAGGATGGACAGCTCTTTGTAGCGATGTGGAATACGGTGCTGGTAACCATAGTCGGCACAGCGCTCAATGTGACACTTACTTTACTGGCTGCGTATCCGCTTTCCAGACGAAGACTGATGGGGCGTAATGGGCTGCTCATTTTCATCACCTTCACCATGCTGTTCGTTTCGGGCGTAATCCCGAATTTTATACTAGTTAAATCATTAGGACTTATGGATACCTATTGGGCTTTATGGCTTCCCTCATTAATCAGTACGTACAACATGTTTGTGATGAAAACGTTCATGGAGGGCTTGCCGGAGGAAGTGGAGGAATCAGCGTCTATTGACGGCGCAGGGGACTGGCGAATTCTGCTTCAAATCATTTTGCCGTTATGCAAACCGATCATAGCTGCCATCTCACTCTTTTATGCCGTAGGCTGGTGGAATTCATACTTCAATGTATTACTGTACGTTACCAAAACAACCAAGCAAACCTTAACGCTCAAGCTCTATCAAATGATCCTGCAGGTGGATCAGAATCTACTGGATCAAGGAGCCGGAAGCGAGGGTGTTGCAGAGATGACGCTTACTCCCGAGGGTATTAAAGCGGCTGCGATCGTCATTGCAGTTACTCCCATTTTGCTCGTTTATCCGTTCTTGCAGAAACATTTTGTCAAAGGCGTCTTGATTGGATCGGTTAAAGGCTGATATCTCGGGGCAATAGTCCTTGATATATACCACACAATATTTAGGGGGATGGAACCATTGAAAATGACTAAACATGCGTGGAAACCAGTTCTTGCAGCAAGTATGTCTTTAGCAGTACTAGCCGCTTGCAGTACTAATACGACTACAGAGGGGGGCAGTTCAGCAAAGCCTCAAGGAAGTGCAGCTGCTACGACAACTGCGGCCGGTCCGAAGAAAGAAATCAGCATCTCCGCTTTTGATCGTGGAACAGTAGCCGCAGAGGAGGGCAGCTACGAGAGCAACCGTTGGACAAAGTGGATGAATGAGAATTCGCCGGCTAAGGTAACCTGGGTGCCAGTACCTCGTGCGCAAGCTCAACAAAAGCTGAGTACCCTGGTGGCTTCCGGGAGCGCACCTGATCTCATTTGGGAGTATGATCGTAATTATATTGCGCAATTGGCCAACCAAGGTGCCATACAACCGATAGACAGCTTTATCGAGAAATATAGTACGACTTTGAAAAAGTATCTGAAGGAGCATCCTGAGCTCAAATCAGCATCGACGATTAATGGAAAAATGTATGCCGTTACCAGCAGCAGAAGTATAGAGGGGCTTGCCAACCACGGGATGTGGATTCGTCAGGATTGGCTGGATAAGCTGGGCTTGAAGGCGCCGACGACAACGGAAGAATTGATCGAGGTGGCCAAGAAATTTAAGGAAGCGGACCCGGACGGTAACGGCAAAGCAGATACAGTGCCAATTGCGTTTAATGGCAACGCTGTGCAAATCATTAGAGCTCTCTTTTTCGTGAATGAGAATCAATGGTATTTGGAAGAGGGCAAGCTCAAGTTTGGCAGAACGTTGGATCGTTATAAGGACTCCGTTGCTTATCAGAAATCATTGTTCGATCAAGGCTTGCTGGATAAAGAGTATATCACGGATAGCAACTTCCAGCGCGCGCGTCAAATGTTGACAACTGGTAAGGCGGGTATTTACTTTGCTGGTTGGGATATTCAGAACGAATTCATGGATCTCAAGAAGAACGTTCCAGATGCCAAGATGGTTCCATTGGAGCCAGTAGCCAGTAAATATGGCAAGAACGGCTTGTATCAAGAACTTCCGGCGAATATTCTGGTAGCCTTTAACAGTAAAATGAAGGAGGATAAAATCGAATCCGCTGTTAAATTCCTCGATTGGATGATGGAGAAAGGCGATATGGCGATGAAGTTCGGCGAGGAAAACGTCCATCACAAGCTAGTGGATGGTGTGATTCCGCAAAAAATCGACGCTGATAAATTCCGGAAGGAAGTTGGCTACGCTGCTGAGTATGCGATTGTAACTGATTTCAGCCTGAAAGCCGAGTGGTTCCCGACCATGGCTGCTCAGGATGCGCTCTCCCAGGAGTATGCCAAATTGAAGACACAGTCGCTAGGTGTGGCACTCAAAAACAAATATCGCAGAGACATAGCCTTTAGCCCGGATATTCCGGAAGTAAGCCAACTGATCGCCACGTTCCATCCGATTGCTACGCAAATCGAGGTGAAAGCCGTAACTGGAGGCGGTGCATTAACCCCAGAGGCTGCAATGGATGAGGCGCGTAAAGAGTGGAAACGTCTTGGTGGAGATAATGTGGAGAAGCTTGCACAAGAGTGGTATGAGAAGAATAAAGAGTTCTTGAAATAATCAGTGCACGCCAATTGGGAGGGATTGTTCCAGCATGAGCGTAAATGAGACTATTCTTGATCATAAAGCACATTTGATAAAGGCAATCAAAGCCAAAGAAAGTGAGTATGATTCTCAGATCAGTATGCTTCGTCGGCCTTTTCATAGCCCGGGGTATCATACTACGCTAACGGCGAAGGATCACCCGACGACTCATCCGACTTATCAATCGCTGCTCTATGCGGTTGGCTTGCTAAATACGGAAATGAAGGAATATGAACAGAGGGCCTATGATATCATTAGCCGCCTGTTATCTTTGCAGGATCGGAATCCGCTAAGTGATACCTATGGGATATGGCCTTGGTTTTATGAAGAGCCGCTTACACAGATGGCTCCTCCTGATTGGAACTGGGCGGACTTTTGCGGCAAGGAGCTGCTGCTTGCAGTACTTCGTCACGGTCATAAGCTGCCTGAAGCGCTGAAAGATCAGATCGGAGAATCGGTAAGCTTTGCATGCGACGCGATCATCAAACGGAATGTAAGGCCGCACTATACGAATATTGCGATTATGGGGGCATTTGTGACCTTGATCGCCGGTGAGCTGTATGAACGGAAGGATTATGCTGATTATGGGCTGGAAAGGCTAGAGAAGCTGCAGCAATATACAGCAAGTCTAGGGACCTTCCAAGAATTCAACAGTCCTACTTATTCTGTCATTGCCATTGTGGAGCTGTCGAAAATCCGCGAGTATTCCCTCAATTCTCGTGCGAAAGACATAACCGCCGAATTGTTAGACATGGTCTGGCGAATGGTGGTGGAGCATTATCATCCGGTGTCCCAGCAATGGGCTGGTCCGCACAGCCGCAGCTACAGTACCTTACTGACGAATAAGGCCAAATCCTTCCTGCAAGTCGCTACCGATAACAAGCTGGTTTTCTTTGCCTCTGACGATTTGGATTATGATGCAGAGTGGTTTGGCAGCGGAATCCAATGTCCGAAACAATACATTGAGCAATTTACCCGAGTAGAGGTACGTGATCTTAGGCAGCCTTATTATCGCAATGAGGAGACCGGATTCGTGAAATGGGCGGAGACTTACATAACGCCGCAGTATGCGATCGGAGTGTTCAGGAAAGAGATCATGTGGAATCAAACAAGAGGGATGGTTGCATATTTCGATAATAACGGGCAGCCGACCTATCTGCAAATGCGCTGTTTACATGATGGGTACGATTATTCCTCGGCTGTTCTCAGTGTTGCAGCGAGCCGAAACCAACTGCTGTTAGGCGTAAACTTTCTGACGAACGGCGGGGATACACATCCGAATTTGGATCGTATCCAAGGTCGTATAAAGGCAACTGATTTCCGGATTCGAATGGAATTTGGCGGTTGCTTGGAGCGTATGAGCATTGAGCAGGAAGGCGCTGTGGCGCAAGTGCAGATTAATGGACTGCCACTGCACTTCGAAAGCTTATATGCTGCCTTTGAGGGTACTGGAGAGAACCAACTGCGCTGCGGCGACAAAAGCGTATCCTCCGCTACCGCCGGTTGGAACTGGGAATGGAGCAAACAGGGAGACACATATGGACTAGATCTGGTTATTTACAAAGGTGAGCGGCAAACAATAGACTTCCAAGCTATGGAAAAAGCTGCGTTTTTATTCTCGTTAGCTATAGGTGACTCGGTGAAGGAATTGCCTTTGATTGTCATTGAAGAAGAAGCGGAGCAAGTGACAGCAAGGCAGGCTGACAATCGTGCGGACGGCTCGCAGCAACAGCTGTCGATTTCCTTGAAGCCGAATGACAAGCATCCGAACTAAGGAAGCAAAAAATGGAGCTCGCCAATTAAATGGCGGTCTCCTTCCTTTTTTCAATCATTTCTGAGAGCAGCATTAGCACTAGCCCCTGTCCATAAAGCGTTGGATAACATGGAATTGTATTATAAGCTTCAATCGTCGGCATAACAGGTGTTCCGCCCGACACGCCGGTTACTTCCCCGCTAGGCAGAACTTTTGATAGAATAGATTCAGCTGCGCGATAGGATGCCTCTTTGCTGGAAGGGTCCAGCAAACCGCGTTTTACGGCTAGTAGAATACCGCATGCGATACCGGCGCTGCCTGAAGTCTCCGGATAGTAATCAGGTTGATCCATGACGGTGGCCCATAGACCATCTGCTTGTTGATATCGGATGAGCCCTTGCATCATAGCACGGTAGCGCTCTAAAGTTTCTTCGGGTACCTGGGCGAGGCCCTCGAGTTCTTGCAGGATCATTGGCGTTGCGACTGCGATCCATGCGTTAGCTCTCGTCCAGCGCGCAGCGGACATATGATCCTGCGCTATGCAATTCCAACCGTGGAACAGCACTCCTGATCTATCGTCCTGAAGCAGTCTCAAGTGGAGGTCAAGCTGGTTGACAGCTTCCTGAGCATAGGCAGCTTCACCGGTAAGGCGGGCAAGACGCGCTAGGAATAGTACAGCCATGAAGATCGTATCCGCCCATACCTGCTCAGGGAAGCTGGCATTTTCGGTGACGGTATGCTCAAACGCGCCTTCTCTTGTACGGGGAGCTTCAGTTAGCATCCACTTCCCGATGCGTTCAGCAGTTTCCAGAAAGACGGGGTCCTTCGTGTTACTATAAAGTGCAGGGAATATGGCGAAGGGTGCCATGGAGTTGATTACCATCAGTTTCTCAGATTTATGCATGTTTTGGCGTGCCCATCTAGTCAGATGATTCAAGATCTCCGCTTTTTTCGTGCTTTCATAATAGGCTAGTACCGATATGACGCCGACGCCGGGCACCCAGTCCCAATGGTGAATATCCAAGCCCCAATTTCCCGAATGATCAGATAGCATGTAACCATAAATTTGGCTCGCGGTTTGTTCTAGATGAGCAGATGTAAGTGTAGTTGGCATTGTGGTATTCCTCCTTGAAAGAGTAGTGGCATACGTTCACTATACTATGCAGGATGACCGTGAGGCTTGGCGTATGCTCTTATTGACTTGGGGTATTGTCTACGAAATAGAACAGAAGGAAGTGAAAAGCCGTGAGCGGGGTGAAATCGGAAAACTTAGAACGGGTGGAGCAGCCTGATGCCATTGGAGCGGCAATCGACGAGTGGACGAATCTGACACTCTCTGCCTTTCCCGTTCATTGTTTGTATCGAACGACGAGCTTGTACCAGCGCAGCTTCCATTCGCACAGCGGATTCGAACTTTATTTATGTATACAAGGAAGCGGTAAATACATTGCTGGTGAACGGATTCATGAACTAGGACCGGGAAGCTACACGGCTGTAAGGCCTATGGCCATGCATAGATCCCTTCCGGATCTGGAGGTTCCTTTTCATCGCTATGTCCTTGCCGTGGAGAAAAGCTATATGGATGGGCTATACGATCAAGATGGGCAAATAGCCGCTTGGATCGAACAGTGGCTTCCGGGGATAGGCAGCGATTCCCTTCATGTTCAATTAAATGCCCGCCAATTGCTGGGCTTGCAGGAAACGCTTAGCCAACTGGAGCGGGAAATCAGGGAACAACAGCCGGGATATCCCCTTGCTGTGAAAGGGCTCCTGCTACATATGTTCACACAGCTAGGCCGTTATCAGACGGATATAGGCATTGTTCAGCCGGGAACGGGAGAACGGAAGAAGGTCGTCGAAAACATACTGAGCTATATGATGGAGAATTACCAAGAATCCTTGCGTATAGAGGATTTGTGCGGACAGTTTCACCTTTCGCGATCGTATCTTTGTAGAATTTTCAAACAGGATACAGGGGTCTCCGTCAATGAGTTTCTAATTGCCTATCGCATCAACAAAGCGAAGGAGTACTTACAGGGGAGCGATCTGCCCATTACGGAGGTTGCAGCTTCTGTAGGGTTTCAGGATATTTCTCACTTTTGCCATACGTTCAAGCGGTTGACGGAGTTGACACCAAGCGGTTATCGGAACCTGTACCATTCCATTTAATTCGTACATCAACAGGCATGCTGGGCAAGAGAGTTCTCTTGTCTCAGCATGCTTTTTCATTCTAAGAAGTGACCTACAGACGGATCAAGTTACATCTTTTAAGACGTTTTTATAGGATCCGTTGAATTGCACTCATACAGCGTTGGATCGAAAGAAATGTGACGTCCGACAAAAACTGTCTATTGCGATTTTAACTGCATTTGATAAGGTTAGTTCATCATTCCCCTTCAGGGCAACTGTGTTAATGGTACAATAGGAACAAAACAATGCGACCGAGCGGAGGTCCACCATGAGAACCAGCATATCCGGAAAAGCCATGATGATATATGGTATCGTATTCCTCTTCATCATCGCCCTGACCTTCTGGTTGTCCTATACAGGCACTGTGGGCAGGCTGCAGAAGGACTTGCAGGATGCTAATCTTGCACTATTGAAACAGGTTGATTCCAAGATCGAGGCTGCCTTTCGCCAGACGGAGAAGGATCTGCTCTCCATGGCTGAAGGGTTGGAATTTGTTTATTTTATGAATAACAGCTACAGTGATGACGGTCACAGATATAGCATTTACTATACATTGACAAACAGGTTGAGGGAATTTATTTCAAATAATCCAAATTATTCATCCGTCTTTGCGTATTCACATATCAGTGGAGACTTAATGACAGAGGAAACCTATTTAAAGCAAGCTTCGTCAGAGTTCAATTGGTTGGCCCAGTACCTAGATATGCCTGAATATTTTAAGTGGCTATCGACTCAGAAGGTGTGGGATGGCCATGAGACCCAAGATGTGATTACCTTGGTCCGCAGCTATCCTAGTCTCAGCAGTCCAGGCTTCAGGAAGGGTCTAATGGCTATTAGCATCAAAGAGGCTCAGTTGTTTCAGATGATTAAAGCGATCTACGAGGATGGCCACGCTGGTCAATTTTTCATTCTGGATGCGGAAGGAAATGTCGTCACACATGACGATAAGAACCAGCTTTACCGCAATATGAAGTCGCTGCCATATATACAGACGATATTAAGGGATCCGAACAGCGGATCCCTCAACGTGAAGCTGGACGGGATTCAGGAGTCTGTCTTTTACCGGACGAGCGGATACACAGGCTGGAAATTTGTCAGCATAATGCCGGAGACCACCGTATTTGAGCCGATCAAGGTCACTCGCAACCTGCTGCTCACTTTTGCCGTCGTGATGTTCTTTTTGGCATTGGCTGCATTATTTTATGTGAACCGCTGGACCTTTAAGCCGCTTGATCGTTTGGCAGGTAAGCTGTCCGGCGTGAACAAGCGTAGAGGGCAGGGCGCAGAGAGTATAGGACTCAGAAACCTGGAGCATATATTCGATGAAATGGTTACGGACCGCGAGCAATTGGAGCAGCATGTCAGGGATTCTAAGCCTATGCTCAAGTGGAAGATCATGATGGATGTATTGAATGGCAACCGTTCCGATTTCCATGCGATGTATCACCATTTGGAATTTTTGGGGATTCACATGTATTCGGAGCGCTTTATCGTTTGTACGGCAGAGATTGGCAAGGAAGGTGAACAGCTTGCTCCGCGGGACGAAACGTTGTACACCTATATGTTCTGCAATGTCGCGGAGGAGCTGATTCGAACCGAGCATGCAGGCTTGGCCATCGATCTGGGGGGCGGCCGGGCGGCTGTTCTTCTCAGCTTCGCAGAAGGCGATGCGGAGCAAAATCATTTGAGAACATTAGTCATTCTTGAACTGATACTTGATATCATGAAGAGGCAGTTTGGCTTAACGGTAACGGTAGGAGTCGGCAAATGCCGCATGGAGATGAAGGACATACCAAGCTCCTTCGATGAATCGCAGAAGGCGCTTCATTATAAGATGATCTTCGGCAAGCATTCTGTCATATCAGTAGACGACTTGCAGCCGCCGGACCGACAGGACTATTATAAGCTCAGCCGGATGATCGATCCGGTGATGGAAGCCATGAGGCAAACAGATCGCGTCAAGATGCTCACGTACTTATCGGATACATTCCGTGAAGCGGTTGAGAGCAATCTTCCTCCGGAGCTGATTAGGCAGCTGTGCTACGACCTTATGATGAAATCCTTGCAAACCGTCAAAGCCATTGGGATTGAGCCGGAAATATCGATGGGTCCCCTAAGCAGCTTTTATGACCGGATCGGAAAATGTGAGAACTGGAAGGATGCGGAGCGGCTAGTCGGAGAGACTCTCGAGGGCTTGGCTTCACAAATTGAGGAAAAGCGCAATCAACGTGGGAAAAATGAGACGATCGAGCGAATGCTGGACTATATCCGAGAGCATTATCAGGAGTATGATCTGTCCTTAGACCGGTTGGCCGAAATGTTTCATCTCACTCCGCCTTACATCAGCAGACTGTTTAAGGATCATACGGAAAGCAATTTTATCGATTACATGATCGAAATTCGCATTAAAGCGGCAATGGAGCTTTTGAAAGATAAGTCCATTAAAGTTAATGACGTTTCGGGAGCGGTCGGATACGCAAATACGAGAAGCTTCCTGCGCACCTTCAAAAAATATACAGGCTTAACGCCAACGGAGTATCGGGAACACATGTCGAAGCCTATTCCGTCGTAAGTCGCAAATAACGGGTATCACCTGCCGTCTGGCTGAGATACCCGTTTGCTTATGCGCGTTTAGAACGTCTTAGCACAACAATTAATGCTAGGATGAGAAAGATAAGTGGTAATGCCGCGGCGCTCATACCTTGACCTGATCGGACATGAGTTAGCATAGCGCCAGCCATTATAATTACAATAGTGCCAGCGGAGTAGAACGCGATGCGCGGCTTCCAGAAGCCGATAATTAGCCCGATACCAGCCAATAATTCAATAGTTCCAACGACATACATGGCATTTAGACCATACCCATAGGTTACTGTAAAAGCTTCCACCTGCATAGGATTTGCGGATAATTTCATAAAGCCAAACATTAAACAGGATAATGCCAGCAAGCCTTGGATGATGCGAGTCGTCCATTTCATTGTAATAGTTCCTCTCTAAGTAACTACTATTATTTTATCATGTACCTGTTAAAAAGAGACTGAAAGATAGCTGAGCGAGCCAACTTCATAGCTGCGATGAATCACTTGAACGGGGCGTTCCGGGTCGCCGCTGCCCATTGTAATAAAGAGCGGAATGAAATGCTCTGGTCTTGGCACAGCCATACGAGCATTCGGGGCTAAAGCAGCGTAGTCGAACAGCGCCTCCAGGTTCTGCGTTTGCATGTTCTGTATGAGCCATTCGTCGAAATCAACTGCCCAAGCGTCTGGCTCTTTGGCATCCCAATTGAGAGCTCGCAAGTTATGCACAGTAGCACCGCTTCCGATAATCAGAATATCCTCCTGATCGAGGCCGCGCAATGCTTCGCCAATGCGATACTGCTCCGCAGGCGGCAAGTAAGGGTTGACGGACACTTGAATGACGGGACATTCTGGTGTTGGAAACATTCGCAATAGCGGAACCCAAGAGCCGTGGTCAAGCCCGCGCTGTGAATCCAAATTCACAGGGATGCCTTTCGACGTGAAACGGCCAGCGATCATTTGAGCCAGCTCCACATCCCCTTTGGCAGGATATTTGATTTGAAACAGTTCATCCGGGAAGCCGCGAAAATCGTAGATGGTGTCATATACGTCATTGGTGGACGAAATGGTGAGTACCTCTGTTTCCCAATGAGCCGTAAAAATGACAATAGCTTTCGGAGAAAGTTTCTTGCCATAGTCGAGAAGGAATTGCGTGCAAGCTGTATCTTGAATAGCCATCATGGGGGATCCGTGTCCTACAAATATGGGTGAAATCACGATAAAAACACTCCTCTATAAATTACTTTTCTTTTTTTATTACTTAAATTCACTTAGTTACTTTATGTAACTGATACTACGTTAAAATGTTAGTTTCGTCAAGTAACTAAATTACTTTTTGTAACCTTGTATATCCGTGTCAACTTACTCTATAATAAATAAACATATAGAGGTGATAAATATGGAACGCAACCTATTGTGTCCTCGTTTCGAAAAAGCTGTAGAAATCCTCAGCAAGCGCTGGACATCGCTTATCGTTTTTCAATTACTATCAGGCCCGCAGCGGTTCATAAATATCGATCAGGCACTTCCAAATTTGAGCGGCAAGGTGTTGTCGGAGCGACTGAAGGAGCTTGAGCATGAAGGTATCGTTAAGAGGGTAGTATTCCCAGAAAGTCCCGTCCGTATCGAATATTCACTTTCGGACAAGGGACTGGCATTGGCGCCGATTTTCGGTGAGATTGCGATATGGTCACAAGAGTGGCTGCCTGTTCAGGAGTAGCTAGTGTAAGTAAAAAAGGTCATCTAACCTGTGGAAATCTGCAGGGTAGATGATCTTTCTGTTGAAGAAAAAAGCCGGCAGTTCAATGAACCGACGGCTAGTCGTATTTTGTTATTCATGTTTCGTGGGATCGACCAATTCCAAAGCGGATAAAGCATTTCCGCCTTCCTCATCGTCCGATTCAACGAACCGTTTGAGCACATTTAACTTGTTTTCCCAATAGCGTTCATAATAGGAAAGCCAACGCTTCAACTCCATAAGCGGTTCCGCCTCCAGCCTGTATCGGGTCTCGCGGCCGACTTTGCGTTCTTTCACCAGCCCGGCATCAGCCAAAATGCGAAGATGCTTGGATACCGCGGTGCGGCTCATCGGGAAATGGCCGGAGATAACCGTAACGGGCATCTCTTGTTCACCGAGCAGCTTCAACACCTGACGGCGGGTCGGATCGGCGATCGCTTGAAAGACGTCATGCTTCTGCGAGGGGGCAGCCATCTTATGCCTCGACGTAAGCAGCGAGCGCCTTCGCCAGGCCTCCCCAGCCCATTGACATCGTCTCGCGAACAACCGTGTGAGGTTGACCGAATTCCGTAACTTTATCCGCATCCCAGCCGGAGTGGATGAGAGTGAATTCCGTTTTGCCTTCTAAATCAGTCAATTCGAAAGTCAGCGACCAATCCTTGCCCCATTCGAAAGTCATACGGTTCGGCGGGTCGAGCTCGGTTACTTTACAAGGGGATTTGCCAAAGGGTCCTGCTTCCAAGTGAAATTCATAGCCAATCTCTGGCTTGAAATCATTGGGCATGAGCCAAGCTGCGATGCCATCAGATGTCGCTACGGCATTCCAAACCTTTTGAATCGGTGCGTTAAAAACAAGTGTTTGTTTGATATCCGGCAATGTGCCTTGAGTCTGGTTTTCCATAAATAAGAAGCCTCCAATGATTCATTTTTTAGGATTTGGTTTTTACTTTACTCTTATGTCGCAAACGCAGGGCCGACCATTTATCGTCCACCGCAACATTGCTTACAAGACGATAGTCTGTTTTCTCATTCATTAACTTCCAGAGAATGTCTCGGTTAATGTCGGTTTTCACCTTCGAGCTTTGCTTCGGATAGGTTATCCAGAACACAGCCTCATCGTTCAAATAGGCAATCGCTTTAGGCGCCCATTCAGCCACCTCGGCGGCATTGTTTACAAAAAGCTGAACGAAATCATAGGTCCCATTCGGCTCCTCATTATCCTCAATGCCAAGCTTGTAGCCTTCAGGTGCCTGAAGAACGAGAGCTCGTCCTTGCTTGTAGCGCAGCTTCTTCAACAATTCGTCCTGCATCGTAAGTCATTCCTTCCTGTATGTCCTTTTCGTATTGTGTCCAAAAGATTAGGTTTTCCAAAGGCATTACAATACGAAACCAAATGGTTACACAAAGGATTATACGAAACCTTTTGGTTTCATGTCAAGGGGGTTGTTGGGTAACAATTCTGCCGTGAAGTTTCTGTTCTCTTTTTCAACAATTCTGAAATCATGGTATAGTTATGAAAAACATAGAGTGGAACAAAGGAGAACGAGATGATACGTTTTGCTGTTATTGGAACCAACTGGATTACGGAAGAATTCATTCATGCTGCCCGCGAGACGGGGGAGTTCGACTTAACTGCCGTATACTCGCGTACGGAGGAGAAAGCTGCGGAATTCGCTCAGAAATTCGAGGTTTCTCATATCTATACAAGCCTAGAGACGTTTGCGCAAAGTAAGGAATTCGATGCAGTTTATATTGCGAGTCCGAACTCGCTTCATGCTGAATACGCGATACTCTGTATGAATCATGGCAAGCATGTTATCTGCGAAAAGCCCGCGGCATCCAATACCGCCGAGCTCTCAGCGATGATTCAAGCTGCACAAACGAATAAAGTGGTGTTCATGGAAGCTCTCAAGTCCACGCTGCTTCCTAATTTCAAGGCGATACAAGACAATTTACATAAGTTGGGGAAAATTCGCCGTTATTTTGCGAGCTATTGCCAATATTCCTCGAGGTATGATGCTTATAAGCAGGGAACCGTACTGAATGCGTTCAATCCCATTTTTTCTAATGGCTCGATTATGGATCTAGGCGTCTATTGTATTTATCCGTTGGCGGTGCTTTTTGGTACTCCTGAACGTGTACAAGCAAGCGGAGTACTGCTGGAGTCTGGTGTAGATGGCGAGGGCAGCCTGCTGCTGAGTTACAAGGACATGGATGCGGTTATTATGCACTCCAAAATTTCGAGCTCCTATCTACCAGCAGAAATTCAGGGTGAGCATGCGACAATGGTCATCGATAAAATCAACACGCCAGAAAAAGTTGAAATCCGTTACCGAGATGGTTCTGTGGAAAACCTGACGCGGGAGCAAGCTGTAAGAACGATGCGTTATGAAGCGGAAGAATTTATTCGGCTTATCAAAAGCGGAACATTGGAGTCAAAGACAAACTCACATGCGAATTCCAGCATTGCCATGGCCATTATGGATGAGGCTAGAAAGCAGATGGGGCTTGTTTTTCCCGCTGACCGTAAAGCGGGTCAGTCCGAATAGGTAAGGGCTTTGAACTTTGCTTGCAAATGAATCAAAGCGTGCCGTCACATCATTCCGCCAAGAAAAATATCGGTTCGCCGTCCTTTTGGGCAAGAGTGGCTATCAAGGTTGAGTAAGTTCGATACTGGCAAGTGAAGTGGTACTTTCTATATCTAAAAAAGGTTGTCTCATAAGTAGCTAAGCTACAATGGGACAACCCTTTTTCGTTCTAATCCAGAGACCCGGAAGGGCGGCCACTGCCTGTGATGTTGGGCCTGCTTGCCGCTGTTAATGTACGTGCGGAACGCTTTCGAATCAAATGATACATAATGCCCGCGAGGAGCCAAACGCCACCCATCCATAGGGCATCTTTGTCGAGCAGAGACAGTAGATAGCCAATGAACCCGGCTCCGATCAACGGAAGAATGAGATAGAGGAACGTTTGCTTCGGCGACCGCTGCTTGTCTTTGATGTATTTTTGAGCAATAACTGAGATGTTTACAAAGAAGAAGGCCGTTAATGCCCCGAAATTTACGAATTTCACAGCATTGTCTAGCGATATAACAAGAGCGAGCAAAGAGACGACGCTGACGATCACGATGTTGGTGACAGGTGTGTTGAACTTAGGATGAAGGGAACCGAACACCCGTTTAGGAAGAACGGAATCGCGCCCCATCACAAAGAGGAGACGAGAAACGCTAGTTACCGATGATAAGCCTTGGGTGAAAATGGCGAGTATAAGCACGGTGATGAACACAGAGCTAAGTGCTGCTCCGCCGACGAGCTTCACGATCTCGAAACCAGCCGAATCTATGTTGACGAAGGTTAGCTGTGGATAAACCAATTGTGTCAGGAAAGACGGCACCAAGTATAGAATGCTGGCTGCAATGATGATAATCATGATGGCCCGAGGGATCGTTTTCTCGGAGTTTTTGGTTTCTTCCGACATAGTCGTGACCGTGTCAAAGCCAAGAAATGAGAAGCAGATCATCGATGCTCCCGCAAGAATGGTGGAGAACGGTACTTCGGTTTGCAGGAATGGCTGCAGCGGATGAACGTCTCCGGTGATATTCCGGAAAAGGAAAAGACAGAAGACCGCGATAAAAAGGATCTGAATCCAGACGAACAGCTTACTGAGATTTGCAGAAAACTTAATGCCAATAATATTTACGATGCCGAGGACGATATTGAGTCCAATGATCCAGACATACGCTGGAATGGACGGGAATTGTGCGTGAAGATAGATGCCGAAGGTAAGGCAGGCAATGATGGGGGAGAAGAAATAGTCAAGGAGCAGTGCCCAGCCGACCAGGAAACCTAAGTAGGGATGGATGCTTTTCTTCGTATAGGTGTAAGCGGAGCCTGAAGTGGGAAAAGATTTGGACATAACACCATAGCTGTACGCGGTGAAAAAGATGGCAACGAAAGCAAGCAGATAAGCTTGCGTCAGCATGCCATGTGCATTCTCATAAGCAATGCCATAGATGGAGAAATAAATCATAGGCGTCATCCATGCCAGTCCCATGTAAACGACTTGGGATAGATTTAAAGATTTGCGCAGTGTGACTTCTGATTTCATGATGTTGACACTCCCTTATCCTTGTTTTCCGGTGATCATACGGAGCGTATATGCAAAAAAGCCAAGGAGATATCTATGAAACAGATATCCTCCCGGGCTTTTATCCCTCCGTGAACACAGGGTTAGCTGTGCGTTTTCTCTTGGTCCAGACTGAGCTGCTTGCACTCACGGAACCCTAGAAAACCATTTATGTGATGAATCATTACTTACCTATTAGCGGAAATGACGATTTACTTAATCATGTTAGATATCAGCCTGATGTGTAAGTTAATATAACACAAAGGTAAGCTCGTGAGAAGTGTTTTAGATAAAATAAGGATTTAATCTAGAAGTTATTGACACATATCATTAACGATGTTATGTTTAGTAACACAAAAGAATACGTTTGTTTACTAGGGTTCCGCCGGTTATGACCGGGCTGGTCCGAGAGTAAACCGCTCTTGTATAAGGGCGCCACGGAAGGATAAAAACCTGGGAGATATCACCAAGACATTTGAGTCTTGTGGATGTCTCCCTTTTTGTTTAACGACATAGCAAAGGAGATTGGTAGCATGGATAACATTTGGAGCAAGACGATAGGACCAGGCGGCAAATGGTCGGGAGCGATTGGTAGAGGGAAGTTGATTCGTTTTACGGCGCTGGAGGCCGGCGCGAATGTGTCTATACAAGTGTTCCACGCGAAGGATCTTACGGAGCGCTACAATATGCCGGATACGCTGAAAGCCCAACATACAGCTCATTTGACGCGTGGAAACATACTGATGAGTGACAATGGCCGAGCGTTAGTGAGCATCGTGGAGGACAGTATTGGTTGGCATGATCCGCTTAGCGGATACACAAGTCGTACGGCTACCGATGCCAAGTACGGAACGACGAATTTCCAAGAGCAGCGGAATGAGTGGCTGAGGAGCGGTCAAGAAAACTTTGCGGTAGAGCTGGTGCGTAATGGCCTTAGCATGCGCGATATGATGCCGGTTGTGAATTTATTTTCCAAAGTGTTTTGTGATGACAATGGGGATATGCATTTTAGTGCTGCTCATTGTCCTGCGGGAGCCACGGTTACGCTGCGTACGGAATTAGATTGCTTGCTCGTCTTATCGAACACACCAAACCCGCTTGACCCAAGATCAACGTATCCATCAGTGCGCTGTCAAAATTGAGGTGCTAGCTGCTGCTCCATTGGGTGAAGATGATTATTGCTTGAATTATCGCCCGGAAAATCGCCGAGCTTTTGAAAATACATGGGAATATCACACGCTGTTAGGAGGAATTTAAATGGCTGTTTTTAATCGAGTGGAAAGCCCTCGCCTAGTCGAGGATGCCATCTATAGCGAAGTTATTCAAGCGGGAGACGGTTGGATGCGCGTTTTGAAGCCAGGGCAAGTGCTGCGCATTGTCGATCTGGAAGGGAATCAGGCGGCTGACACGCTGTTTTATGATGCTGAGAATCCGGAAGATCATTATAGCGCAGTGGCGACGATTGCAGGTCAAAGCAATATTTATCTCAGCACAGGCTCTGTCCTCCGGGCGGAATCCGGTAAGGAATTGCTCCAAATCGTAGCCGACACCTGCGGGCGCCATGATACGGTCGGGGGTTCGTGCTCAGCTCAAAGCAACACGGTGCGCTACTCGCACGATAAGCTGTCCATGCATAACTGTCGGGATACGTTTATGCTCCAGCTTGCTCAGCACGAAAGTGGAGCGTATACGAAGCGGGATTTGGCACCCAACATTAACTTCTTTATGAATGTACCCGTAACACCAGATGGTGGATTGAAGTTCGATGATGGTGTCTCCGCTCCTGGCTGTTATGTGGAAGTTCAATCGATAGGCAACTCGATGGTGCTTATCAGCAACTGTCCGCAGCTTAATAATCCTTGTAATGCCTATAATCCGACACCGATACAGGTTCTTATTTGGGAGAAGTAAGTTCCTTTGTTTAAGAGGAGATAGATGGTCTACGAAATTCGAAGGGGTGTGGATACGATGTTTACAAAAGTACTGATTGCTAATCGTGGCGCTATCGCTGTACGCATTGAGCGTACTTTACGCAAGCTCGGGGTTGCGTCCGTTGCTGTATATACGGGGGCAGATCAAGATAGTTTACATGTGGATGGGGCAGATGAAGCTGTTCTGATCGGTGAAGGACCGGCGAAGGAAAGTTATTTGAATACAGAGTTGATTTTGAAAACAGCGCTTGAAACCGGTGCGCAGGCGATTCATCCCGGTTACGGCTTTCTGAGCGAAAATGCAGATTTCGCACGTGCTTGCCGAGAGAATGGCATTGTGTTTATCGGCCCTACACCTGAGCAAATGGAAATGTTCGGACTCAAGCATTCTGCGCGGGAAATCGCTGAAAGAGCCGGCGTGCCGATGCTGCCAGGAACCCCGCTGATTACAGAGCTGAATGAGGCATTAGTTGAAGCTGCACGTATTGGTTACCCTGTTATTCTCAAAAGCACAGCAGGTGGCGGCGGCATTGGGATGCGTGTCTGCGCAGATGAGGCAACGCTAAGAGCTGCTTATGATGGCGTCCGCCATTTGGCAGAGACGAATTTCAAAAACGGCGGCATGTTTCTTGAAAAATATATCGCGAGAGCGCGTCACGTTGAGGTGCAAATTTTCGGTAATGACTTCGGTGAAGTCGTTACGCTGGGGGAGCGCGATTGTTCCATTCAACGTCGTAACCAGAAGGTCATTGAAGAAAGCCCGGCTCCGAATCTGTCGGATGAAGTGCGTGAGGCGATGTTCGCCTCGGCGAAGCGTCTTGCTGCTGAAGTGGGCTATCGCAGTGCGGGGACGGTCGAATATCTTTACGATCCGGAAACGTGTGAGTTTTACTTCCTTGAGGTCAACACCAGACTACAGGTTGAGCATGGTGTGACGGAGGAAGTGCTGGGTATTGACCTCGTTGAGTGGATGTTGCTTGAAGCGGCGAATGAACTGAAGGATATTCAATCACTTATCCGTAAGTCGGTAGGGCACAGCATTCAAGCTCGCATCTATGCGGAGGACTGCCTCCAGCAGTTCCGTCCGAGTGCAGGACAGCTGGATCGTGCTGTTTTTTCGGATAAAGCAAGAAATGAGACGTGGGTTCGGGACGGGTTGACAGTGACGACGCTTTACGATCCGATGCTGGCTAAAATCATTGTCCACGGTACAGACCGTTTGGACGCCATTCGTAAGCTAATCGAAGCGTTGGCGGAAACGCGCATGTACGGAATTACAACGAATCTGCAGTATTTGCAGGCTCTTCTGCAAGAGAAAGATTGCGTAGACGGGAACGTCTTCACGCAATTGCTGAATACGTTTGAGCCTGTGGAACTGGCTCTGGAAGTGGTTGATGGCGGGATCCAAACCACCGTTCAGGACTTCCCCGGTCGCATCCGCCACTGGGATGTGGGCGTACCTCCTTGCGGACCGATGGATCCGCTATCGTTCCGTATCGGTAACAAGCTGCTTGGCAACGATGACTCTGCCAGCGGATTGGAAATGACACTGCGCGGAGGTTCTTATAAGTTCCGCAGCGACATGTGGTTCTGCGTCACTGGCGCAGATATGCAAGCTGAGTTGGACGGAACGGCTATTGTAATGTATAAGCCGGTGTTTGCGGCTCGTGGTCAAGTGTTGAGCTTCGGCGAGGCAAAGGAAGGTATGCGTACTTATCTTCTTATCGGTGGCGGATTGGATATGCCGAAAATTCTTGGCAGCTCCTCCACGTTTACGCTTGGCGGCTTTGGTGGTCATGGCGGTCGAGCGCTGCGTACGGGTGATGTACTGGGTGTGAATGAAGGCGGAAGTCCGGTTCAAGAGGAGGTAGAGCTTGCTTTGGAGCATCGTCCTGTGATGACGCGAGTGTGGACGATCGGTGTGATCCCTGGACCTCATTGTACAGGTGAGTTTTTGCACGCAAAATACTTGGATCAATTGACGGAAACGAGCTGGGAAGTTCATTTTAACTCCTCAAGGACGGGTGTTCGTTTGAAAGGACCTGCTCCGCTATGGACGCGTGAAGATGGCGGGGAAGCGGGGCTTCATCCATCTAATATTCACGATAATGCATATGCGGTCGGCACGCTTGATTTGACAGGGGATATGCCTATTCTTCTTGGACCTGATGGCCCGAGCCTTGGCGGTTTCGTATGTCCGGTGACGACGGCTTCGGCTGAGTTTTGGAAGCTGGGCCAGCTTCATCCGGGTGATACAATTCGCTTCCACTTGCTCACACTTCCAGAAGCAGAGGCATTGCGCGATCTGCAGGAAAGTAATTTGCGCGCGATTGGTGAGGGGGATTTCGGACGGCTGGTGCTTGTGCAGCTACCTGTTGTTAATGAAGAGATTACGCCGGAATATCCGCGTCTTTTCCATGAAGCAGCTAATCGCAGATTTCCAATTACGATCCGCTGCTGCGGCGATCAGAATTTACTTGTTGAGTATGGTGAGCTTGAACTGGATTTGCTGCTGCGATTCCAAGTGCAGGCTTTGATGCAAGCCATTGTGGAAAGCGGCTCAATTCCGGTGCTGGATTTAACGCCAGGGATTCGTTCTTTGCAAATTCATATCGACCCTTCCCAAATCACGGTAAGTGAAGCGTGTATGAAAATTGTTGAGATTGATGCAGCGCTGCCTCCATTGGAAGAGTTCCGCGTACCATCTCGAATTGTTCGTTTACCGCTATCTTGGGATGACCCGGCGACGCAGCTGGCGATTCAGCGATATCAACAAGGGGTGCGTCCAGATGCGCCTTGGTGTCCGAGTAACCTGGAATTCATTCAACGCATGAATGGATTAGATACAATTGATGATGTTAAAAAGATTGTTTATGACGCTAATTATTTGGTGCTCGGATTAGGTGACGTGTATTTGGGGGCTCCTGTAGCCACGCCTGTCGACCCGCGTCATCGCCTAGTCACAACGAAATATAATCCAGCACGAACATGGACACCGGAAAATGCCGTTGGTATCGGCGGAGCTTACATGTGTGTGTATGGGATGGAAGGTCCAGGCGGTTATCAATTCGTAGGGCGTACTATTCAAATGTGGAATCGCCTGCGCTCAACGGAAAGCTTCAAGGCGGGTAAACCGTGGTTGTTAAGGTTCTTTGATCAAATCCAATTCTACGAGGTCAGCGCTGAGGAATTGCTTCAACTGCGTGAAGACTTCCCGAGAGGCAGATATGAAGCGGATATTCAAGAAACGACATTTGATTTAGGTGAATATTTGCAATTCCTAAGCTCCATCGAAGAGAGTACGGAAACTTTCCGTAAGCAGCAGCAAATTGCTTTTAAAGAAGAGCGGGAGAGCTGGAAGGCGAAGGGATTGGCTGAGTACGTATCCGAACAGGAGACTGTCAATGAAGGGCCAGAGGATGAGCTGCCGGCAGGGACTGTTGCTGTTCGCGGTATTATGCCGGGAAGTGTATGGAAGCTTCTTGTTTCTCAGGGTGAACAGGTGAAGAAGGGCGATCAACTGGCGATTCTCGAAAGTATGAAAATGGAATTCCCGCAACATGCGCCTTGTGATGGATATGTTTCAATGATTCAAGTGAAGCCTGGAGATCAAGTTCATGCAGGTCAGTTGATTCTCGGTATTGCACAATCTGCTTAAGGAGAGAGGTGTCTGTTGATGACTGAGGCTAATAATGTGGGAAAAGATCGAACGGAATGAGAAGAGCGGAAAGAATGGAAAGACTGAGAAGAATGAGAATGGAAAGAACGAGAAAAATGAGAATACTAGAAAAAAGATGGTTGAAGTGCCAAAGGAGTTAAGTATCTCATGGCTCCGGGATAAGTATGAGAATCAAGAATTGACTCCGCATGAAGTAATAGCGGCCATTGTGCAGCGCTCTTCTGATGATGTGGGTATGAATATCTGGATTACACCGCCAACGATGGATGTCATTCAGCCTTATTTGGAAAGATTAAAATCGGTTTCTATGGCTGATTCGCCGCTGTGGGGGATTCCATTTGCGATCAAGGATAACATTGATCTGGCAGGTGTGCCGACGACAGCTGGCTGCGCGGAGTATGCGTATACGCCGACGGAACACTCGGGCGTCGTGGAAAGATTGATTGCCGCAGGAGCGATTCCGGTCGGCAAGACGAACTTGGACCAATTCGCGACAGGGCTGGTCGGCGCGAGAAGTCCTTACGGTGACGCGCATAACGCGCTTCGCCCGGAACTGATCAGCGGCGGCTCGAGCTCCGGCTCAGCCGTCTCGGTAGCTCGTGGCCAAGCGGCGTTCTCGCTTGGCACGGACACGGCAGGCTCGGGCCGCGTGCCTGCTGCACTCAACCGATTGGTTGGCTATAAGCCGAGTCTCGGCGCCTGGCCAACCAAAGGGGTAGTGCCTGCCTGTGCGAGTTTAGACTGTGTAACCGTCTTCGCGCACAGCTTGAATGACGCGCTCGCCGTAGACGGCGTAGTGCGCGGGCTTCACGCGGATGACCCTTGGTCACGAAGTGTGACAAGGGAAGCGGCTAAGCTTCCGGCTAAGTTCTTTTTGCCGGATGGTCCTTTAGGATTCTACGGACCTTATGCTTCTGAGTACAGCGCTGCGTGGGACACTGCTGTTGAGAAATTGAAGGGATTAAGTGTTAATTTGAACATCCCCGTTGAATATATCGATGTTACGTTATTCGCTGAAGCGGCGGCGATTCTATATGAGGGCCCATGGGTGGCCGAACGTTGGGCGGCCTTGGGCAGCTTTATTGAAGCCAATCCGGGCATTGCGTACCCCGTTACGGAAAAGATCCTCCGCTCGGGCTCCGCTGCAGAGTACGATGCTGCATCCGTGTTCCATGCGATGCATAAGCTTCAGCAGTTCAAGCTGGAAGCTCGCAAACTGCTGAAGGATGCCGTGCTTGTCATGCCTACCTGCGGGGGAACGTGGACGCGCGAGCAAGTGCTTGCTGATCCGATTAGCACGAATCGGGATATGGGGCGCTACACGAATCATTGCAATCTGCTTGATTTGTGCGGGGTTGCTGTGCCGGCGGGCGATGCGGCTCTGCAGACGCCTTTTGGCATCACGTTCTTCGCGCTCGCTGAAGAGGAGAGCTTGATCTGCGGCGCAGCCCAGCTGTTCGTGGCGGGTGCTGTTGACGCCGAGCTGGAATCGGCTGCTGAAGCAAGTGCGCCGCGTGTTGCAGACTCGGCGGCAGATGAGGTTGCCGTGGCAGCGGTGCCGACGACGCTGGTCGCGGTCTGTGGCTTACACATGCGCGGCTACCCGCTGGAGAAGCAAATGCTAGGCTGTGGAGCGCGGTTCATCCGGGAGGATGAGACCGCAGCGAAATACAGCCTGGTGAAGCTGCCAACCACGCCGGCGAAGCCGGGGCTTGTGAAGCAGCAGCAGGGCGGCGCAGCCATCCTGCTGGAGGTTTGGGAAATGCCGCTGGAGGCATTCGGCGGCTTTGCGGCTGCGATCCCAGCTCCGCTGGGGATCGGGAAGGTTGAGCTCCGGGACGGCACGGAAGTCCCGGGCTTCGTTTGCGAAGCTTACGCGGCCGCAGGCGCGGAAGATGTAACAGCTTTGCGCACATGGCGCAAAGTGGTGCCTTTATAAGAGGCGGGACGCGCCTGCCTGCTAATATGTTTTTGGCCCAACCCGGAGAGGCGCGAGCCTACGAACCATACCGAAAAAGAGAAGACCGGATAAAGCAATCGCTTATCCGGTCTTCTTTTCGCTATAACGACCCTATAAGACCGTTAATTCAGTTATTTTCCATCCCATTCTTTATGCAAGACCGCTCTACTGTTTATCGCATGTTGTATAAACCGCGTTCATAAATATAGAAAGGAGTTAAGCGTTCGAAGGGAGATGCAATGATAACTAACGTTTTGTTTTTCTCTCATACGGGGGTCGATGACGCCGTTGCTCTTATGTACGCTAGCTTTACGAAAACAATCAACATTATCGGAATTGTTTGCAGCTACGGCGGACCTATCTCGCTGTTTCCGTTAAATGTAACCCATAAGGCTATTGTGACGCAAAATATGAGTGATTCAATCAACCGGGTAGGTAAGGTGCCCCTTTTCAAACCAATTTTTGATGTATATTACGACTTTTATAAGACATCTATGCCTCAACTGCGAGGTGCCCCGACGCATGACTTACTTCCCATGATGGCTCTTGTTAACCAACATATGTTCCAGTGGATGAATCGACTGGTTCATGTTGTTACCAAAGAAGGAATCGCGAGGGGGCAAAGCATTGCCGATTTTCGACCAAACACTACCGTTGAGCTAAATACTATTAGGATCGCGGTAGATTTGGACTACCGGCAGTTTTATTGGAATTTTATGATTAATATGATAGATAAAAAAGGATAATCGATAGCTCCATAAGAGCCTGATTATCCTTTTTCTTTTTCTAATGAAGCCTATAGATATATTTCTTATGCTCTCTGCAACGGCTCAACTGAAGATTCAGCAGTAGCCATGCTTCCTGCGCTTGATCTTCTAAAAGATAAGATTGTAATAAACATTGCAATCCCAACGCCGATCGCTCCGATCCAAGTAACGGACGCCAGAGATATCTGTCCAACTACAACGCCGCCAACGCCTGCACCGGCAGCCATGGCAAGCTGCATAACCGAGCTGTTAAGGCTAAGCATAATACCTGAAGATTCAGGAGCTAATGTAACTAGATTATATTGCTGCGTAGGTCCGGACGACCAAGCGGCAAAGGACCACAAAATAAGCAATGGAAATACAACGCTTGGTGAGTGCGCGGCTAAAGTTAACAAAATAAGCGTGATTACATGTAACAGTATACCCGAAGTTAGTGTTCGCTTAACTCCCCAGCGATCCGTGCTGTAGCCTCCGAGTTTGGAGCCGATAAGGCTAGCTATACCGAATGCAAACAAGGCGGTACTCAGCGTTTTCTCACCCATACCGGTAATCGTTAAAAGATAAGGTGAAATGTACGTATAGGCAATTGAGTAACCGCCCAGCCAAAAGAAACTAACTGACAAAGTCATAGCCATTTTTGGGTTTTTCAAAAGTGCCAATTGTTTACGCAGCGGTATAGCCGCCTCTCCTTGTAGGGAAGGAATGGTTAGGGCGATAATGACCATCGCTACCAGGCCTAGGGCGCCGATTCCGCCAAACACCATTTTCCAATCGTATGAAGCAGCAATCATTCGACCCAGTGGGACCCCGACGATCAAGGAGGCAGTGAACCCCATGATGACAGTTGCGATCGCACTGGCCTGTTTTCCTTGAGGGGCGATCATAGCCGCGATACTCAATGAGGTAACAACGACGACCCCGGCTCCGAGAGCCATCAAGACTCGAGCGCTGACGAACATTCCGAATCCCGGCATGACAAAGGCCAACCCATTAGCGATGACGAACAAACCAAGCGCATAGAGGAGCAGTTTACGCCGGTCCCAGCCTGAGGTGAAGGCCATGATGATTGGAGTGCCTATTGCGTAGACGAGAGAGAAAACAGTAATCAGTTGGCCTGCAGCCACTAATGAAATATCCATCGAGCTCGATATTTTATCCAGTATTCCCGCTATAATGAACTCTGATGTTCCGACTAAAAAACTAAGGAGTGCTAAGATGTGAATTTTCCATGTTTTTGACATGTTGATAACCTCTTTCGTTTATATTTTTATATTTCTAGATCCATTGAAATATTGTTTAAAAAAATATCTGCAGCAGATATAAGGGGTATTTTTATATTTCTAAATATGTAGAAATATAAAACAAAAAAACTAATCAAGTAAATAAGGCACAAATTTTTTAGCGTTTTCCCAATTTACGGTGAAGTATACGAACGTTCCTTTTTTTTGAGAGTCAAGCAGCCCACAGTCTGTTAATTGTTTCAAATGATGAGACAGTGTGGATAAGGCTACCGATTCCAAACGGTTTTCAAGTTCTGCGGGGCATAAATTACTTTCTTTGATCAGGATCTCAAAAATTTTGTAACGAGTGGGTTCGCCTAACGCTTTATGAACTTTCACCGCTTGCTTGGCTTCCATACTGACATCAACCATCGTAGTTTGCTCCTTTCTGTTGTTTCTATATTCATCGAAATAAGAATAGCATGCCTCTGTGTAAAAGTAAATACCTGCGCGTGTTGCCTTGCAACCCTACGTTGTGAGCTTTGACCACTGTATGCGCTACATGGGGAAAAGGCTGAGAAGCCGCTTTAAGATAGCTCGGAAAGCGAAACGGGTGATGCAGCCAGACAAAGTAAGGCTGAGAAGTCATTTTCCGAGCTAAAAGTTGTTGTAAGTAAGCGGCTTGTGTGTGAAAGCGCGGAAAACGAGCTTTCAATTTGTGTAAACTGAAATAGGCTCGAAAACCGAGCCTAAAGTAAGCGGAACCCGCTATGTAGCCGGAAAAAGTAGGCTGAGAAGCCGGTTTCCAACACTACTTAGCCATCAAAAACTCATTCGTATATAAATCCTTAACCGGGATGTCATCCTTAATCATGCCGGCTTCTTTCATCTGGCTTACGAGTGTTTTCCAGCGATCTTCGGACATGTAGCCAACGCCGTGAGTTTTGGCATCGCCGCCGAAGATAAAATCTTTCGCAACGGCTTGTGCATCTTTCAAGTGATCCACGTCGTAATCCTTGTTTACTCCGTTAAGCGCATTGTTCACTTCATCGGCATGAGCATAATAGTAGTCCCAGCCCTCAGTTGTTGCTTTTAAGTATCTTTTGATCAAGTCCGGATTCTTTTTGATGAAGTCATCGGTTGTGATGACGACGTTGCCGTAGGGGTTGTAGCCAAGGTCGGCATTGAGGAACCAAGCGACGTCGACACCTTGTTTTTTCAGGACGTAAGGTTCATTGGTTGCAAAGCCTTGTGTGATGGAGTCTTTATCTGCGCTAAAGCCAGCGAGGGAGCCGGTGTAATTTTGGACTTGGACTTTATCGAGTTTATATTTGTAGCTGATGTATTGCCAGAAGGGGAAGCCTACAGCTGTGTAGACTTTGCGTCCATTTAAATCTTCTATTTTCTTAATACCGGAATCTTTGTGATAGATGAGGTTCTGTGGATTGGTCTGCAAGTTTGCATAGATCACTTTAACCGGGATGCCTTCTTTGCGCGCTAGTACGACTTCGTCGGCGTTAGCCATCGCAAATTGTACCTTACCTGAAGCGACTAGCTGAATGTTGGATACTTGTGGTCCGCCTTGCTGTAGGGTGACGTCTAGACCCGCTTTCTCATAGAAATGGGCGACTTGCGCGGCGTAGTGTCCGCCCATTTCCGGTTGCGCAAACCAGCTCATCGCTTGGGTGACTTTATCCGTTTGATTATTGGCCTTGGTGCTCTCTGTAGGGGGAGTTCCGCCTGTGGTTGATGTTGATGTTGAAGTTGTGGTCGTTGAAGTTGATCCAGCTGTCGTACTTGTTGTTGCCGTATTGCTCGTTCCACAAGCTGTGAGAAGGATGACCATGCCGATGGCGGTTGAACTGACCTTTATTGTCCCCAGTAATTTCATTGAAATCTCCCCATTCTCTCTCGGTTATTTTCACTCTTAAAGTCACCTTTAAATCTCCCAAGCACTCTGCAGCTGTCTCCCGGCAACTGGGACGCCTCGCACGCAGACGATCTCACGTGGTGGAGCGGTAGCTATCGCATGCTCAGCATTTATCGCATCTAGCAATATGAAATCTGCAGTGTCTCCTATCTGGAAAGCAGCTGCTGTGGAACCTAAGTAAGGATAAACGGAACGCAGCCGCTCATCGTCATTCCAGCGGTTCATGTCCGCCATTCTTCGGCCTCTCGCAAGCTGGTCGGTAAAGCCGAAGGGTGTCCAAGCATCCAAACCGGTATGATCAGAGCCGACGTAGACTCTCACGCCTTGCGAGGTTAACTGCGCTACGCGGGGCATCGCTGAGTCAATGGGAACGCTTGTGACAATAGCGATGTCCAATGTGCCTAGCCGTTCTGCAATAGCCAAGGATTCAGCTCCTGACACCTGGCCTAAGCAATAGGCGTGGCTGACCGTTACTTTGCCGTTTTTACCACTCTGCTCGGTGTAGTTCATAACGCGCTCTAAGGTGAACAGACCAAGATGCCCGGGATCGTGCAAATGAATATCGACCTCCGCGTCATGGGCCACACTTAGATCGAATATGGCACTCAAGCAGGCTTCTATATCCCGGTCAACGCCTGCGGGGTCAACGCCCCCAACGATAGATGCTCCTTCTTGGAGTGCTTGCTTGATAAGGCTAACCGACTGTGAACGGATTAATCCTTGCTGGGGGAAAGCGACGATTTCGATGTCCAGCGTGCTTTTGAACTCCTCCTGAAGCCCTCGAACCATCTCAAAATGCGTCAGCCCAATCTCGGGATCGATGTCGACGTGGACGCGAAGCCGTGTAGTTCCGAAGGCCAACATTTGCTGTAAAATCGCTCGTGCACGCTCCTTCTGCCCGCTTTTCATAGGCGCTAGCAGATCCTTTTCCATTTGAAACTGTTTAAATAACGAATCAACCTTTCCTCGTGAAACCCACTCTCGATCCGGGAAAGCTTTGTCCAAATGCACGTGATAATCTTTAAAAGTAGGCAGCATCAGCATCCCTTGTGCGTCCCAGGTAATCTTCTCCTGATCACTCGCTCCAGGTACGATTTGGGCAATGATGCCTTGGTTCAAATAGATGTCGTGCAGGCCTCCGTTAACATGAACGTTACTTAACCACTGTCCCATGATTACTGCTCCTTTCATCCTAGCTCCAACCCTGCTAGTGCTTGCTAGTTTGCAAATAGTTTCGGAAAAGAAAGGCCAACTTTAAGCGCAGGACGTCACTCATTTTTTTGAAATCCATCTGTAGGATGTCAGCAATTTTCTCAAGTCGATAAGAGACTGTATTTCGATGTATGAATAAAAGTCGACTCGTTTCATTAATGGAACCGTCATATTCGAGGTACACCTCGAGCGTTAAAGCCAGCTCCTGATCAATATGCTTGTTATTGCCGTAGATGGGCTCAAGGACGTAATTGTAGTAGCTGCGCATCGCTTCCTCCGAAAGGTGCTGGAACAAAGAGAACAGCTCGATGGATTCATGATGCAGAACGGTTTGGTTCATGCGCAGCCTGTGGGCCACGCGACTAGTTTCCAGACATTCCTTATAGGCGTCGTAAACCAGGTCCGGATGAGCCTTGGCTCGACTAACCCAGCAATTCAAGCCTGAAGCGGAAGTTCTTGTTGTCAAACCAGATAGGCAGGATGTAAGGGCGGCGATAAATTCTTTCTTATGGAACAATTGCTCCTCGGGTAAGGAAAAGATCGAAAGCAATCCTTCGGCGATATAGAGGTGCTCAGACTCATAATGCTGCATCGTGGGGTGATAAATGAGCTCCTGACGCACTTCATTCAACAACCTTTTGGCAGTTGGATGCTCGGGTGCGACCGTTGTGAACACACACTGATAAGTGCTGGAAAGCACACTGAGGTGATAGGTCTTGCAGCTTTTCATAAAATCATGAAAGGAAAGCTCTCTCCCGAAAAAGTCTGTAAACACCTGACTAAGCGCATGCTGTCGAGAGGGATCTTTGCCCTTTTGAATATCCAAACCAAGATGAAACGTTAATATTTCGGCCGCTTGGTGAAATAAGGCTTCCTCTTCTTTGAGTGTGAGCGGAGAATTCAGATACACTTTGAAAAAGCCAGTGCATCCTTGAGGGTCCATCAAAGGAATGCGAAAGCACCGCGTATCTCCGAAGCCTTCCCATTGCACGCTTTTGTGCCATGGCCACTGATGCAGCAGTATTTCTTCCGCCCACGAGGTGTTATGAAATAGGACATTTCCGCTGTGTCCGAACACGGCAATGGGCTGCCCTAGAATACCCGAGATCATATGAAAAATATCCGATGATTCTTTATGTCGCAGTGCAAACTGCATGAGCTGCTTTTGTTTTTCTAGGACGTTTTGCAGTTTTTTGGTCGTTTTGGTGTGTTCAGCGTTGAAGAGAGCATCCATCTGGTCGGAAAAGGTGAATTCATACGGCAGCTCAAGAATGGGGATATCTAATCGATTCGCTTCATCGAACAATTCCTGTGGAATTTGAGACCAGTAGCGGCCTACCTTAATGCCGAGGCCAGCACCGCCGCGTTCGTCTAACATGCGTAATAGCGTTAAAGCCACTTCCAGGTGATCTTTCATGGCGAAGGCGGTGGTAAAAAGCATCTCACCAGACTTAACCCAATCGCCGGCATCGGGAGCATCCATCACATTGACGGATCTTAAAATGCGGGACACGCCTTTCTGTCCAGCGACCAGCTTCGCACGAGATAACGGGTAAATCGTTAGCGCTTCTTCGACGGTCAGATGCATCAGGAACCCACCTTTCTTTCATCAAAAGCCGCAATTTCATGGTAAAAGGTTGTTTGTTTCATGGTAGAAGCGACGAGTTTACCTTTCTTCCATACGTACAGCCTCGGGGCGCGTTCGTAGACAACACTCCGTAGGTCAAAGGCATCACATAAGACAAGATCTGCGTATGCGCCAACTTGTAACCCGTAATGATCGATCTGAAGGGCTTGTGCGGCTCGAGTTGTTGCCATTTCGACGATCGTGACCACATCCTGTTTGGAACCCATATAGGCGGTTTGGGCGAGAAGTAGTCCAGTATCCATGGGGTCCGCGGTGCCAAAGGGGGTGAAAGGATTTTGAATATTATTGCTTCCAAAGATCACATTAGCGCCTTGCTCTAACAGTAAGGAGACAGGAGTTAAACCGCGGCGAGGGCGATGGTCATCACCACGACCATTTAAGTAGAGATCCGTTGCTGGCAAACACATGACGTGAATGCCCGCATCTGCAATTGACTTGCAAATTTCTTTGGCTTGCTCGTAAGGGAGGGATCCTAGAGATGTGAGATGTCCAACGCTGACGCGCCCCTGCATATCGTACTCGTGCGTCATTCGAATGATCGTGAGAATCGCCAGCATTTGCGGGTCATCGGAGAAATCCACATGCAAATCTAGAGGCTTGTTGAAGGTATGGGCTAAGTTGAAAACAGTGCTTAGATGCTCTTCGAGATTCGGATCTTGATAGGTAATGCCGCCAACCACATCCGCTCCAAGCTGTAAGGCTGTTTTCAACAGTTCTTCTGTACCTGGCTGCTTAATGATGCCTTCTTGAGGAAAGGCGACAATCTGTAAGGTAAGTGCGTCGTGGTAACGTTCTTTCAGCTCCAACATGACTTCGAGGCCGATGAGATTAACGATAGGGTCAATTTCCACATGACAACGCATGTGCGTAACGCCGTGAGCTATAGCTTGTTGAATCACTTGTGTAGAGCGAATCTCGATATCTTCTTTCGTGAACGTGCGTTTCATCTCCAAGGTCGATACCATGGCTTGCTGTATCGTGAGGGCCTCTTCTTTCATTTGATTCAAAAGAAAAGCTTTATCCAGATGGATATGCGGTTCTATGAATCCAGGGAGTAGAACGCGTCCATGGGCTTCTATAATATTTCCTCCGCTGTAGGAGTCAGGTTGATGCTCACTCAGGAAAACAATTCTTCCCGCTTTAATGCCTACATCCATGAATGTGCTGAAGTGAGGATTAGTGAAACGTTGGATGATCAAATCTGGCTCCATGCCACTTCACCTCGTGATTATGTTAATTAATCTAACGTTAAATTGATTTGTTAAGTGAATTATAGGTCCGTCATGTAAATTGAGTCAATTTAATGTCAGGATAATTGTGTATTTTAATAAAATAGGTCCTGAAATTGTGATTTTGTAAATTTGGTGTATGAATAACTCACATCTCCTCCCTCTTTTTACGACTTCATGCTGATTACTTTATAGTTATCCACAAAGTTACCCACAATATCAACATGTCCACAGAGCAGGCTGTGTACAATAAATCAGACATTCTATACACATATCCACAGGACAACTTATCCACAACCATGAAGGGTTCTAACATTCAGGAGAACTCCTTTAGATGGATTCCAATGGGGGGATTCTGGATATTCTTTTGTGTGGTCTTCTCTTATATGGCAAAAAAGTGTATGGTATCTTAGGCTCAAGGTAACATTAACCATATCGTTGAAAGTTGTGGAGGTATTATGAAGAAAATTTTGAGCATTTATTTAACGGATCTTAGGAACTTGTGGAAAGTGCCCACAGGTCTTTTTCTTATGATTGCACTAGCTATTTTACCGTCTGTGTATGCCTGGATTAATCTAGAGGCGATGTGGGATCCCTATGCCAATACGTCTGGTATCAAAATTGCGGTAACAAGCAAAGACGAAGGGGCAGTTGTCGCAGATAAAGCCATTAATATTGGTAATGAAGTTGTGGATAATTTGAAAAATAATCATTCTCTGGGTTGGACGTTTGTGAACGAGCAGGACGCTCTGGACGGTGTTGAACAAGGGGATTATTATGCAAGTTTGATCATTCCGGCCGATTTTTCGCGAAAAATAACAAGTATTGTGGATGGATCGATGGAAAAGCCAGAGATTTTATACACGGTAAATGAGAAAATCAATGCGGTTGCGCCTAAAATTACGAGCAAAGGCGTTTCCAACGTGACTGCGCAAATCAGTGAAAATTTTATTAAAACGGTGAGCACGTCTATTTTGACGCGAATGAAAGAGCTCGGTATCGATTTGGAGAAAGAGTTACCTACAATTCGGAATATGGAGTCAAGGATCTTTGAGCTGGAAAAGCGCTTGCCGGAAATTACGGCTATGGGAGACAAAGCGCTTGAGATCGAGCAGAAGCTGCCCGAAATCAAGGAAAAGGGGCAAAAAATCGTCGAACTAGAGAAACGGATTCCCGAAATGGATCGGGCTGGAGATACGATTCTAAAGATTGAAGAGCGTTGGCCAAAGATTGAAGCAGCTGCGCAAGAGGTATTGGTCATTCAGCAAAAACTGCCGGAGATCCAGCGGGCCGCTGATCGTATCGCAGAACTGGACCAGAACTTCGGCAAGGTCGAAGAGGCTCTAAACACAGCGATTGATAAATCAAGCAAGGCGGACGAAATTGTTACCGCGGCGTTAAACACCCTGCC
The DNA here is from genome assembly GCF_030817295.1 of Paenibacillus sp. V4I9. Lineage (NCBI taxonomy): Bacteria > Bacillati > Bacillota > Bacilli > Caryophanales > Paenibacillaceae > Paenibacillus > Paenibacillus sp. V4I9. The sequence goes on along the minus strand of NZ_JAUSZE010000001.1, from coordinate 6,809,650 downwards.
TAAAGTAGAGGCCATTGCTGCGCAAGGTGGTCCGTTTGCAACCCAATTGGCCAACTTTTTACAAAATAATGATGCGGCGTTCCAAGCGCTTATCCCTGTCGTGAAGCAGAATTTGATATTACTTCAACAGACAGCCGATGCGGTAACTCAGCTTACTGGCTTGCTCCAGGATGCTAATCTTGACCCGCAGAAAGCTTTGGCTGCTGTAGGGCTGCTCACGGATCGCCTTACTGCGGGCGTGGCGGTCATCGACCGAACAGTCGACCTGCTTACGCGTTTGAACACCTACTTACCGAATGGCCCGCTTACCGATTCCATCGACCGTTTGAACAGTGTCAAATCCAAGTTCAATAACCAACTTCAAACGTTAAGTAAGATCCAATCGGCCATTCAACGCGGGGAGAAACCAGCGAAAGAACTTGTGGATAATTTGAATGCATTGTCCAAAGAGGTGAGCAGTGCATTAAGTAATATCTTGTCGCGCTACGACTCAGAAATTGTCCCGAACATCACCAAGGCACTAGGTCAACTGAAGTCTATCGCCCAAAACTCAGCTGCTGTGCTGCAGACACTGCAGTCCCAACTGCCGAACATCAAAGAGATCTTAGTGGATGCGCAGAGCGGCATTCATTTCGCGCAAGCTCAGCTCGATATGCTGCAAAAGGATCTGCCGAATATCCGTACGAAGGTACATGAAGCGTCAACGACCCTTCAGACCAAAATGAACGAGTTCACCAATGCGATCAATGAAGCCGCTCCGTTCGTCCGTAATGATCTTCCCAAAGCCCGGCAAAAGCTGCATGAGGCAGCGGACTTTGTGCGCAATGATTTGCCGGCGGCTGAGGATGAAATCCGTAAATTATCTGATCTGTACCAGACGAAATTTCCGGAGGTTGAGAGTGCCGTTCATCTAGCGGCCAACCTTGTGCGCAACGATTTGCCAGCATTTGAGGCGGCTGTCCGCAGAGCAGCAGATCAAATCCGTAAGGTGGAAGGCGGGGGCAGTATCGAAGAAATTCTCCGACTGCTGCAAAATGATATTCAGAAGCAAAGCGATTTCTTCGCGAATCCTGTGCTGATTAAAGAGGATAGGCGTTTTCCTATTCCGAACTACGGGTCGGCGATGTCGCCCTTTTATACAACGCTATCCCTGTGGGTAGGCGCAATGATGCTTGTTTCGATGATGAGAGTGGATGTGGATAACCCGGACGGCCTGCTGAAGCCTCGCCATATCTACTTTGGACGTATGCTCATCTTCCTGACAGTTGGGTGTCTCCAAGCCATCATCGTTACACTCGGTGATATGTACCTCCTGGGCACATATGTTATGGATAAGTTCTGGTTCATTCTGTTTGCCATTCTTATCAGTAACGTGTTCATAACCATCACGTACACATTGGTCTCCGTATTCGGGAACATAGGCAAAGGCATTGCGATTATCTTCCTTGTGCTTCAGTTTTCCAGCTCCGGCGGCACTTTTCCGGTTAGCACAGCTTCGCCTTTTTTTCAAAAGCTTAACCCGATCGTTCCGTTCACTTATGCGGTAGGTATCATGCGCGAGGCGGTTGGTGGTATGCTGCTCTCCGTGGTACTTAGAGATGCGTTCTTCCTCTGCGTGTTCATTGTGATTTGCTATGTCATTGCTCTAGCACTGAAAAAGCCGCTCAGCGGCTATACCCAGAAGGTTGCGGAGAAGGCGAAGCAGACGAAGCTGATTTCTTAAAGAAAGTTAGGTAGCTTGAACTAAGCTAAGGGGAGGGGGAGTTTTTGCTGAAAACATTATTACTGGCGGGGGCAATCTTACATGCCACCTGTCCAAAAATAGAGGTGTTTGACATTGATTTAGGTAAGGTTACGAAGACCACTTCCTCATCTAAACAAATACAAGAGGAAGTTCTGGTCTGGCTAAAATCGATCAATGGCATAGACGACAAAGTGAAATTTGAACCTCCTCCACATGGCATGGTGATCAAAATGCCATTATCTCCACCTTGATGCTGATCCTAGCCCGTTTATAAAACGTATTTCTAGCGATCTGACAGAAATAAATAAGCATATACTTACTTCACTAGCCTTTTAGACTTGTGCCTTAGTCACAGGTCTTTTCTGTGTATTTTTCCTTTATGCAAAAAATAGAACTTAGACTTTGGTCTAGGTTTTTTCGCGACCTTTGGCTAACGAAAGACAGTACCTTAGTGCGTTAAGAAGTCATTGGATCTCTTTTATAATGAAGATAACGTAAAGGAGAGCGAGGAATTGATGTGAAAAAAACTTCGTGGTGGTCGTTTATAATGGCATGCAGCGGCTTGCTATTGATCCCCCTAGTGGGACTCATCTACATTCATCTGAATCAGGCGGACGGGGTGGCTTACAGCTTAGTTACTGATTTGGATCGGCAAATTCCGTTTATGAAGAGCTTCGTAATACCTTACCTGTCTTGGTATGGATTTCTGTTGGTTGGGTTCTTATATTTGGCTTATAAGGATCGCAGCATGTACTATAAAACACTTTTTCAGTTCATAATGGGTCTGCTCCTGTGTTATGGGGTATATGCTATATATCAGACAACTGTTCCTCGGCCGGAGCTAACCGGAAGCGATTGGCTGCTGCAGATGGTACAGTGGGTGTATCGCACAGATCAACCGTTTAACTGTTTTCCGAGTACGCATGTGTTAACTTCGTATTTAATGATGAAAGCCTACTTAAGATCAACAACTATACCTTGGCCCTATAAAATAGCCGTTACGAGCATGTCATTGCTCATTATTGTATCGACGCTGCTCGTAAAACAGCATGTTCTTCTGGATATTGTGGGCGCAGTACTGGTTTCTGAGGGGGTCGTGTACGTCGTGGAACGTTTTAGAATTGGTTTGCTGAAAGATTCGGTGGCTGTGAATACGCAGCAGCGAAAGTTCGAAGGGGGACTTAGAAGATGAAACGTAGGGACAAACTATTAATCCTGACAGGCAGCCTAGGGGACGGGCATAATAAAGCAGCGCAAGCGATTCTGGAGGCTGCACGGTTTTATAAACCGGATGTGGACGTGAAAGTGGTTGATTTCCTAGAGTGGACGCATCCTTACCTGCATTCGGTGGGCAAATACTGCTATATGCAGTGGGTGAAAAGTCTGCCTTCGGTTTACGGGTATTTGTACCGCAAGACGCGAGAGGATAATACATTGTCCCATATGTTTAAAAAGATGAAGTCGTTCAGCACCGATAGGATGCTGGAACTGCTGCAAGAAGAGGAGCCGACGGAAGTGGTCTGCACCTTTCCAGGGGCGGCAGCGGCGATGTCGTACTTAAAATGTAACGGTCTGACCACGGTGCCTACTGTGACAGTGATGACCGATTATACGGATCACAGTTACTGGGTGCATCCCGGTACGGATCGTTATCTGGTTGGTGCCGAACATGTGAAGCAATCGCTTCTTCGTTACCGGATTCCGGAGCAGCGTATTATGGTGACGGGGATTCCGATTCGAAGGCCTTTCACGCAAACGTATGATCGTAATGAACTCCGTGATAAGCATGGTTTGCACCGTGATATGCCTACCGTACTGGTGATGGGCGGCGGGCATGGTTTGATCGGCAAGCAGTTCAAGTCTGTGCTGCAATCAGACGATTTGGCGGTGCCGGTGCAGTTTGTATTCGTTTGCGGGCGCAATGAGAAGCTGAAGCAGCAGCTAGAGGAGGAGCTGGGCGGCGAGAAAACGCGTCATCGTGTGATGGTAACAGGATTCGTGGATCATGTCCATGAGCTGATGGCTTTATCCGATCTGATCGTGACGAAGCCGGGAGGACTTACCGTATCCGAGGCGCTCGCACTCGAGCTACCGATGATGCTGTACAAGCCGATACCTGGTCAAGAGCAGGATAATGCGGCATTTCTTGTTGGCCTTGGAGCGGCGATTGAAGTGAAGAATGCGGTGGAGCTGAAAAGACAATTGCTTGAGGTTATCGCCAACCAGTCTTTGCTGGTGAGACTTAAAAAGAATGCCAAGCTTAGTCAGCATAACCAAGATGCTCTTCACACGCTGAATGCGATATTGGATACTCACCATCATTTCATCCCTGCACTAGATGGCCTGCAGCTAGCCTATGCAAATGTGTGATACGTTAGGCTATCAACAATCGATGTAAAGTTTGCTTTGGTTTGGGAGCCCCTTTGTCCCTCTTTTTCCCCTTCGAAAAGCACCGTACTTTGGCTCGAAATGTACAGGTGCTTTTTTGTTGTCAAGTTTGTTGTCAATGTGGGGTTTTCGCAGATTTTTCATATATAAATTTGTGAATTGAGGGTTTACTTGACGTGTTGTTGTTGTCAACATGAGTGGAAACCCCGTGAAAACGGGCTGCCACTGACAACTGCCGCTACGTGCGCTTCGCGCCGCATCATGGCCAGGCATCATGGCGAGAATCACGGCCGGCACAACGGTCAGTACCGCAGCCAGCACTATGGTCGGCACCGCGGCCCGCACCATGGCCTGCCCCCGCGGCTTCTCGCATTTCGCACCCGAAGGGGCTCATTAACTACATGATCTTACTTATCCTCATGCATCGTAACCACGATGTCTTGCTCATAATTTCCAAATTGCTTGCCGAACAAAGTAATGCCGCCGCAGTTTGTGGAGTCTTCTAAGGATGCAATTCGAAAATGGATGTCTTTTGCGAAAGAAATATCTAAGTCTTGGATGGTGATATCGGAAATCTTCGTTCCGTCCAAGAATGAGCCTTGCGGATTGATGGTGATGATTTTCAAAAGACCATGCTGAGTGAAACCATTTCCCCACCAATCCGGGGATAGCACGCCTCTTTGCTTTCCAAAATCACCAGGGCTCGTCCACTGACCTAGGGGAGTTTCGTTGATAAAGAAAGAAATATCGGATGGCCAATTCTCGTTAAATCCCGGGGCCTCGGAACAGATTTCAAAAGAAATTTCCATGGAGCGAAGCTTCTGATTGCTGTGAAAAAAGTTAGGTATTCTATACTCGACATAACCGCTCCCGAACCAGAGGATACCGGCGTGCACATGTTGGGGATCAGCAAAATATCTGGGGTCATCAATGACGCCAATGATTTGCGTAGGCGAAGCAAGACCGCACGTAGGCCTCACCTCGAAGGATGAGTATTGGCCAACCGGAATTGAAATCGTATTCGTCGGATGTTCATACGGTTTCTTTGCTTTGAACTGAAGCGTCGCAAGCTCGAGCTGCAGATAACATACTTTCTGTGTCCCGCGAACACCTGTCATACTTTCGGACGTAACAATTCCGGCATGCTCTAGCTTCTGTATATGCTTAGTCACAATAGCAGATGAAATCTCCAACCGCTGTGATAATTGTTTAATATTCAAAGGTTCTTCACCCAGTAGCTCAATGATTTTCACTCGGGTCTCCGAGGAGAAACATTCCAGGAAGAACATATTTTTGGTCGAAACCTCAATTTGCATAGTGGAACCTCATTCTATTGTTTTTATTCATTGTATAACTTGTAGGTTAATTAAACAATGTTAAAACTGTGTATAAACTGCGAGTTTTGCTCAACTCCGATGTCCGACTAATGGTCGCTCAATTTATGAATATCTAACTAGTTGCTACTCAATTAGTACATATCAAACCAATAAGAATCCTCAACACGCCGAGATGTTGTATTTTGTGCAACAACTCCTAGGCGCTTTCTTTGGACAAATTGGCTTTTTGTTGTACCGCGTACAACATTATGGTGCGAATCGCTCAAAAATAGGCGTTTTAAGCTCAAATTGTTGTACGAAATACAACAATAGCAGGCCAAAGCAGCGTGAGGTAGATGTATTGTTGCACAATATACAACTTGGACTGAGTGAACTCGGGGATTTTCAATGCATGTCTGATTAGTGGTTGCAGAGATCAAATAGTGCCTATGAAAAATACTTGGTGAGTCTGTGCATTCTTGCTAAGCGCTAAGAGCGGTCCATATCTTTGATATGGCTTTGGTAGCCGTCACACTCAATTCCAAAATAACCGATTGGGGTAAGGAATGCAAAATCGAGGAACTGTGACTTACGATTCCAATCGTAAATCTCATATTCCGGATGTAGGTTGTCGAAGTTTCCGAATAGCGGCCACCATACCTGTTGGAGCAGCAACTTTTCTGCATAGTTGTGCCCCCTTAGTAAACGGCCCTTTCTCTCACCAGTTCTGCGTGCATGATGGTTTTCTATGAACGACTGATGTGCTTGTTCAAATGGCATTTGGGTACGCCTCCTTATAAAAGAATAAAAAAACGCCCTTGCGCCACAGGGCTCAAGGACGTTCTTCGTCTATTTGACATTATAACATTTTCCAGTAGACAGAGGAATTCAAAAAAATATTTCTATCCAAGCACTTTACAAGAATCACGCTCGATGAGTTCTCCATAAATGGAAATCTTCGCAGGGCTTCCGCCGAAATCGATTTTGCGAATGAGAAAATCCACGGCTTCATTGCCGAGCTGTTCCCGCTGCACTTGGATCGTCGTTAAGCGAGGAGCGATCATTTGAGCCGCTTCAATGTCGCCAAACCCAACAACGGAGATATCCTCTGGCACCTTGTAGCCTTTGGAAATAAGGATTTGAATGAAGGAAATCGCAATACGATCATCCGCACAAAACCAAGCTGTCGGCATAGAAGGCATCGCATCGAGATGATCTGCTAACTCAATGGGGGTGGAATTTAGCGCCTCCAGTGGTGAAGGATTAACGATATTGTGATTCATATCGATTGCCAGCCCTGCATCAGACATGGCATTTTGGTACCCGGACCAACGTTCCCTGAAGCTCTTCGTCCTACTAATCGCACCGATAAAACCAATCTGCTGATGACCTTTGTCAATGAGATGAGTGACGATTTTGTAAGCCTCTTCGGCATTCGCCGTTACAACAGCGTCAAACTGTAAGCTATCGTAATAATGATCCACCGTAACGAGGGGAATTCCCAAGTCAAAAAGCTTTCGTACATAGTTAAGATGAAGGACGCCAACGAGGAGTATGCCGTGAAATTCAATTTCATGATAAAGCTCCGGCAGGATGAGTTGATCCTCCATCTCTTGTGTAACACTGCAAATAATGGCGTTGTAGCCATTTTCTTTGGCTCTTTTTTCTATGGACCAGAACACCTCGTAGTAGAAGATTTTATCATTACGAATGTTTTCAGGGATTAAGACGAGCAGGTTGCCGCGTTTCTTTTTTGTTTTTGTATCTGTCCGATAGTTCAACTGATTAGCTGCTTCGAAAATACGAAAGCGCAATTCTTCGCTGACGCCAGCTTTATTATTAAGGGCCAGGGAGACGGCATTCTTGGAAATGCCTAGCTTATCGGCTATGTCTTGCATGGAGGTTTTCGAATTCATTTTATGTACGGCCCCTTGAGAAGTATGTAGATCCTATTTTGTATTCTATAATTATAGGAGTATTTTGTAAAGCAAAGTCAATTCATAAATCACTTTACAAAATAGATATTGTCAATGTTGTTCTTTGGATCATTAGCCTCTATAAATGAATTTCTCAAGTACATCTAGCTTTACAGATGAAAGCGGTCCTGAATTATCGAAATAGAGAATCGAAGAGGGATCAATTAGCCATTTGATTTCTCTGCGAACGAGCGACTGGCTAAAATGCTTCCAGTTGTCCAGCTTCCAAACATCTAAAGCGGAGCCTCTAGTCTGTATACGTTCTTGGTAGGCTTTCTCGCTTGGTAAATAGACAAAAACAGCCCTAACGCACACATCGTTGATCGTAGTGCCGACGTTTGAAAGTTCCTTTTCCAGCCAAAGCGGATCTGCTAGTTCTTTGGTGAAAGGTCCGACTACAATGGCATCCAAGCCTAGTTCAAGATTCTCAAGTGCTGCGTCCATCGTTATGCGGTATCCCAAATCGCGACAGTATGTCTTATATGTGGGGGAATCCCGGTCGTTCGGGTCTTGTCCGGCAAGGGTCATGATCGCTTCTGCCGCGGGTCGGAGCAGCGTATCCATGTCCAAAAAAGCTCCGCCGTGCTTGCGTGCCCATGCTTTGGCGAGTGTCGTTTTCCCTGCACCGGCAGGACCTATGAAAAATATGAGTTTTCGCATGACTAACCTCCGAATAAGGTTTCCTTTTAAGGGGATTTGTACGAATATTGTAACATATGTGGGTGCAAATCACATGAAATTCAGCAAACGTTCAGCTAATATTAAGGTTCTATTAAGGTTTAAGCCATAATTAGTTCACACTTATCAAGTAAAATACTTAGCACAGGGGGCTAAAAACCATACTGGAAGGAAAGATAGAGATGAAAAACAATAATAAACCACTTGTCGGAAGTGGAAATAAAACAGCAGCCCTTTCTTTGTCAGCGTCTGGAACCCAAAATAAACAAGTTCATATTTTGAACAAATCGATTCCACAAATGACTATCAATTCTGATAGTATTTCGGCAAAAACGGCAAATGATTGGCCTACACAAGGTTGGAAAACATCTACGCCAGAGGCGCAAGGGATGAACTCGGCTGGACTAGCCAAGATGCTCGAAGTTTTTCGCGACCAGCAGGTACATAGTGTAGCGGTAATTCGTAACGGGCATTTGGTTGCTGAAGCTTATAATGAGAGTACCCAAGCTGATTTGCCGCAAGATGTGAAGTCCGTGACCAAAAGCGTGACGTCAGCATTGATCGGTATTGCCTTGTCTGAGCGTAAGCTGATAAGTCTGGATCAGAGGCTTGCTGCTTTTTTTCCTGAGCTAGAAAGTGATCCACTGAAGTCTAAGATCATGTTAAAGCATTTGCTTACTATGACCTCAGGGCTAGCGTGGAACAATGAAAATGAACAATCCTCAACTGAAATGATGTACTCATCGGACTGGGTGCAAAACGTTCTGGAACGTCCGGCTAAGAACCAGCCTGGTGCAATGTTTAATTACAGCAATGGTGATGCGCATCTTCTGTCTGCTGTACTGCAAAAGGTCACAGGCGAGTCCATGTTTGACTATGCCAAATCCCGCTTGTTCGAGCCGCTTGGTATAACAGATGTAAACTGGAATCATGATCCTGGGGGCTGCACGATTGGGGCTTGGGCTATGGCTTTAACGTTAAGAAACATGGCCAAGATTGGCTATCTGTATCTGAAGGAAGGCCAGTGGGAAGACAAGACCATTATTCCGAAGTCATGGATCCGGGAGTCGGTGACTAAGCGTATATTCCTCAATTACAGTAATGGTACACAAGGTGGGTACGGCTATTATTGGTGGTCCAAGCCTTTGGCTCAGGGGCTAGTCAGAGGAAGCAAAAAGCAACATGAAGTGTTCTATGCATCTGGTTCAGGCGGAAGACGCATATTTGTCGTCCCTGATCTGCAATTAGTCGTTGCAGCTACAGCGCATTCGGCGGATGTGGACATGCCGGAACAACTGCTAAACCATGTGGTTCAATCTATTAGATCGGATAAGCCGATTCAAGAGAATTCGGAAGCTTTTGCTGGACTGGATCAGGCTATTGAGGCTTTTAAGATGGGATTAGAGTAGACTTAAAAAGTTTATAGAAATAATGAAGGAGCTGCCGTGGCAGCTCCTTTTTTTTGCAAATTATGTGAGTGGAAGTTCGTAAAAGTGCAGGGATATATTGGAATTAATTGAATTAATAATTAGGGAAGCAAATGATACCAGGAGGATTATTTAAGTGGAGAGTAACAAAAATCCATTCGCTGTAGATTCATACATTGTTCTTGATATCCCTGAAGACATAGCACAGAAAGTAATGAATATTCGAAAACATAATAAGGATCAATTTAGACTGTCATTACCTGTAGAAATAACAATTACTGGTTCAAGCGGAATTGGTGTTATAGACCATAATGAAGATCCGGAAAAAGTATTTAATATTGTAGGGGAAATAGCGGCCAGTATTCCACCTATAAGAGCCACATTTGGTAATGTTATACGATTTCCGTATACAGATATATTTGTGTTAACACTTAAAGATGAGGGACCTTTCAAGAAGTTTCAAAAACGATTAGCTGATTCTGGTATTAGGTTTAAGGAGAATCCTTTTCCATATAAGCCCCATTGTACATTAAGAGGTAGGTCACCTGTGACAGAAGAAGAGGCAGAACAACTATATAAAGTCTCTATTACAGAGGAGTTTTATCTGAATACATTCTCTATATATTCATTAGGAACTGATAATGAAAAGGTGAATTTGGAAAGACTACAATTCGGTAAACTTCTAGGAAAAAAAAGCAAATTATTTTGAGAGTAAATCAATGAGGGCATTGAAAGATCAGAGACAACAATATTGGAGTTGATCATTTTGTCAGTGAATGTAACGCACAAAATATATACAATGTGTATGATACAAGATGGAACTAGAGTTTTATTAATGAATAGACCAGACAAACTAGGGTTTCCAGGATACATAGCACCGGGAGGTAAGGTTGATTTTCCAGAGAGTATAGTTAATGGGGCAATTCGGGAAGTAAGAGAAGAGACCGGCTTAATTATTAAAGACATTATTTATAAAGGTCTGGATGAGTTTTGCGAGCCTAATAAAGGGCTAAGGTACATGGTATTTAATTATTTGGCCACTTCATTTGAGGGAGATATACTCAAGAATCCTCCAGAAGGGGAGCTATTGTGGGTAGAAATCGAAGAAGCATTAAAGTTACCTATGCAAGATTGGTTTAAGCGAAGATTTCCTTTGTTCTTTGAACAGGGAACGTTTGAATTGAGTTTTGTATGGGATGAGAAAAGCAATGAAACATTAGAAGAGACTATTAAGAGCTATGCTGTAGGTGAATTCAAAGAAGTTGGATCCATCAACTAACATGCGGCGCAAACGCGCCTTAAACTAGTAAGGGTTCGGGAATACAACAAGGTTATCCGAAAGAACCGATTAAAAATCTTTTAAATGATAATTCCTTTTTCCGATAAAGTTTTGCGCAAAACATCTGTCATTATGTTATAGCCGAGCACATTTGGATGAAGGGAGTCGTCAGACAATTCCGATCGCAACGTTTTGCCGTCCGGACCCACGAGATTGGCATGATAGTCAACATAGATAACTCCTTCATAATCTGCCATATGTTTTAGAGCTCGGTTTGAGAATGCAAGTAGTTCATTACGAACACCCGTGCTGTTGTTGGGACAACGAATCAACGGTTCGAAGGGGAAGCAAGGAATATCTCTGCCAGTAGGCAGGTTCGAACCGACAATTGGTATTATGCCGCTGCTTTTGGACAATCGAACCATCGACGTGATATCACTTAGAATCTCATGATTGATTTGTTCGGGTGTTCTTCGTTCGCGCATGTCTACAGCATCAAGTCTCCATGTATTATTCGTTCCCCCTAGAATATGGACATATTGGGGCCTTAATTGAATAACATCGGCAGGAAAACGTCGAAGCATAATCGGTGTGATGTCTCCCGAAATCCCGCGGTTGACAATGAAATTGCTGGATGAACCGAAATAGACTTGTAAATCCCAAAATTGTGTGATGGATTCACCAATGAAAACTAAATTAACTGCGATATGATGAAACAGGATTTGCTCGTTAAAGCCGTCATAAGCGGCACGCAAACGGTCAGCGGCTGCATTGAATGAAAAGTTGCCTGGCCTGATGAGTGGTACTCTTTGTCTAGCGGACAAAAAATCCCCTACTTTCCGAATAATCGTTTCAAATTATGTGTATAAGAAATTCTTGTATAAAAGAACAGGAACGAAATAGGTTAAAATAAAATATTTGATTTTTGTAAGATTAAGTCATTCAAGAAGCACTTGAGTTTATAAAGCAATATGACTTATATTTTGAAGATAATCTTAAATGATATGAGGTGCAATTATGTTTGACGAATTCACAAAGAAACGATTAGAAAATATTTTACAGGAATATATTGGAAAGAAGATACCCGAGCATTTAAACAATCAGATTCGGATGGTGTATAAATTTAGAGGGAACAATGTGACACTTATCGAGGAAAGGGAACCCTATATTGGTACTGAATGGACGCAATTTGATATTGCGCAATTCAGATTAGAATCAAATGAATGGAAGTTGATAAGGACAATACAGGAGTGTTTTGGGGATAATACTGCGAAAGCTGTTTGAAGACCTGCGAACGATAATAAAAAGCCTATTCTACGAAAGAATAGACTTTCATCTAATTTTTGTTCGTATCCTTCGCTGGAAGCTCCGTCATACCCGTATCAATCCATGGCGGAAGCGTCTTACCCTCTGCGGCCATCAGCAGATGATCGATGAGGAGGTTGCCCCACTGATGTTCATTCTCTGATATAACGGAGACCATCTGCCCGTTGATTAGAGCCTCCTTGACTTCAGGCGTCAAGCCAATAGCAAGAACACTTCGGTTTAAGCCTGTAGCTTTCCAAAATAAGATCGAAGCGGAGCTTGAGATGATATCCAGATTGACCAAAGCATCAAAGTGAGGATGCTCGTCGATCATCCCTTCCAGATCCTTTAGCGCCTGCTCGCTGTGCCCTTCGTTGTAGCGAGTCTCTAATACTTGGATCTCTGTTTGATGTTTAACATAATGGAGCAAACCTTCCAATCGACGACTGTATAAGTTCATCTTGGCTATACCGGACTCGATGAGGATCATTCCTTTGCTCTTCAGGTGCAAACTTAGCATTTCCCCCATCCGAATACCTTCCTGAAATGGATCAGCACCGATAAAGGTCAGCCGATCACTATCCGGGGCATCGGATTCAAAGCAAATGACTGGAATGCCGGCTTGAACTGCTTTATTAATGGTAGGAGTCAGCGCCTCGGGGTCAATAGGATCGATTGCGATTCCGCTTACCTTTTGTTTTATCATCGTCTCCATCATCCGGATTTGCTGTTCTAGGTTAATTTCATCCGGAGCCTTCACGATCAACTGAATGCCCTGCGGCTTTGCATCGCGTTCGGCTAGTTCTGTAATCATCTCATAGAAGGGATGCGCCATCGGATAAATGATTCCAAAGGTGCGAACGGGCGTCTGCTCCTTCGCAGTTGGTACGGGCGTCCGTTCAGGGGCAGGCGTGCTTGTTGGTGAGATGCCCAGGCATCCGGAAAGCAATATAAGCGCTAGCAACGTAAGCCGTTTAACCTTGGTCACACCACGTATCAATAGCCTCAGCCTCCTCACCTATCGGGCCAGACAAGGCTTCTCCCAAACTCCTTGATTTTCTAAATTCCTTTGTCGTCATTCCGGTAACCCGTTTAAATAGATTGGAAAAATAGTGGGCATCATTATAGCCAACCTGATAAGCGATCTCATAAGATTTCGCAGAGGTGCTTTGCAGCAGCTCCATCGCCTTGCGGATGCGGGTTTGTGTCAAATATTCGATAAAAGTTTGCCCGGTCTCCTGGCTGAACACCTTGCTGAGATGGCTTGGGCTAATCGTAACATGCTCGGCTGCATCCTGGAGGGAAATATAGTCCTTGCCATAATGGTCTTGGATATATGCCTTCACCTTTCTCAGCATTTCGCCGTATTTATCGCTCGTTCGGGAGCGCCATGCCCAGAACTGCTCCGTAAGCTTAACGAGAAAGGCGCAGGCCTCCGCCCAAGAACGAATCGTTTCAATCTGCTGCTGCAGCGGATGAACCATCTCCTCGGGTGCCTCCACATGCCGATACATGTCTTTGGCAGCTCGGAAAACCTCCAGCGTCAAGTCGTTCAAAATATAATAGCCAATGGGGGAGGCATGCCAGTCGAGGTCCAACAGCCCGGAGGCATATTCGTTTACAAAGCTCTTAAGCTGTGCGGGAGTGCCGATTTTCAGGAAATCGACGAAGCACCCCCGGTCGAGGAAAACGGAAGGGTCCAGTCGGCCAGCGGTGGTTTTCCACAGGTCGTGTCGATTTTGACGTGCGAGCCGCCTCCAGTGCATATCCTCCTCCGCCTCCAGAAAGGACAGATGTACGCCCTGCAGCCGTTCTTGAACACTGCCGATGCCAATCGTAATCGTCCCCACTGTTCCAGTAGAAGCTTCAGCGGTCAAACGCTGAAGCTCCTTCAATGGCTGCAGCTCCTGCTGCAGCTGTTCAAGCGAGTCCCCTTTCATAATCCAAACCGTCTCCGTGCGGCTTCGCTTGCACATGAGTATATCGGATCTTTCCTGAAGAATTCGGTAATCCCTAAGTAACACCTCATCTGAGGGCTGCTTCTCGAGGTCACGGTTATCAGAGATCGCAACGACGTAGTAACGCGCAACAAGGGGCAGGGATAAGGAAGCGCTGAGATGGATGGCTTCCGTGGTAGAGAGGAAGCCGCTGCTTAGATCATTCAGCAGCTTATCCCGGGAGACATGCTTGGTTTCGGCTTCACGCTGCTGCAGCTTATCGATTCGCGTCTTCTCCTCACGCTCCTTATCGATCTTCGCGCTGACTTTCTTGAGCAGCTGGATAATATCCGATGCGCTGACTGGCTTGAGGCAATATTCCTCTACACCCATGTGAAGGGCCGTTCTTGCATATTCAAACTCTCCATGACCGCTCAAGATAATAATCTTCATGTCCGGGTACTGTTTCCGCACAATATCGCTCAGTTCTAGCCCATTCATAAACGGCATCATAATATCCGTAATTAATATATCCGGACACAGCTCCTCGATAATCGGCAGTGCGACTTCTCCATCGGAGGCATCCCCACAGTAGACAAAGCCTTCCTTCTCCCAATCAATACAGTCCCGAATCGTTTCTCTGATCAAAATCTCATCGTCGACCAGCATTATTTTCTTCATTGGTCCTCACCCCAGCTGCATTGGTATTCGAATCATGACCGTAGTGCCTTCCCGTTCCCTGCTGTTCACCTGCACACCATACGCTTCTCCGTAGTATAAACGAAGCCGCTGATGCACGTTATGAAGCCCAAAGCCGCCGGATACTTCCTTGCCCGTTTCCTCTGGGGGATCAGGCTGAGATAAAGCAAACCTAAGCTCCTCCAGCCGAGTCTCCGACATCCCGATGCCGTTATCCTCAACGACAATGAGGATATCCCGGTCCTCATCCATAACCCCCCGTACTTGAACCATCCCTTTACCGCGCTTGTTTTTGATACCGTGGTAAATCGCATTTTCGATAATCGGCTGCAGCGTCATCTTCAGAATCGGGTAGCTATACAGCTCGGAAGCTATGCAAATGTCATATTCTAGAATGTCTCTGTACCGCATTTGCTGAATGACCATATAGCTTTG
This sequence comes from Paenibacillus sp. V4I9, assembly GCF_030817295.1. Taxonomy (NCBI): domain Bacteria; kingdom Bacillati; phylum Bacillota; class Bacilli; order Caryophanales; family Paenibacillaceae; genus Paenibacillus; species Paenibacillus sp. V4I9. Next base: position 6,794,466 of record NZ_JAUSZE010000001.1, on the reverse strand, counting down.
TACGTGCTCCAGCTCTTTTTTGATGGTGATCCAGTCTTTTCCCTTGCTTAAGCTTATGCGGAACAGGCTGGACAAGGACTGAACCAATGTAATCACTTGATCCTTCTTGCCGGACTCAGCCATCCATATAATTGACTCCAACGTGTTGTATAGAAAATGTGGATTGATTTGGGCCTGCAGGGCGCGGAGCTCAGCTTTCTTTATTTCCTGTTGTTCTTGAATGCTCTGCTCCAGCAGCCTCCGAATTTTACCTAACATAATATTAAAGCTGTTCCCAAGATCTGCGATTTCATCGTTGCCGGAAGGGACGACCTTGGCTTCAAGAAAGCCGGAGGCGGCCAGCTGCATTTTGTTTTTCAGCACATGTACCGGTCTAGTAAGCCGGGTAGAAACGAAAAAATGAAGGGAAATCGCAAAAATAATACTTAGTACCACACTAATGATAATTAATTGGCGTATGGCATTGGCTTCCTCAACGATTTCCTGTAAGGGTACGATCCCCACAATACCCCACCCAGTGGCTTTGGAATGGGAAGCAAAGACGAACTTGGGCTTTCCCTCCGATTTATCAATAAAATGGGTTTCCGGTCCTTTAAGAATGGAGGTTAGTTCATCTGAAACTGGCAGCATTGCCTGGTTAGTCAGTGCCGAAGGCATAAAAATGGGTGTACCCGTTTCGTCCACGACATAGAAGAACCCGGTTTTGCCGATGGTGACGTTGTCGCAAAACCGTTTGACGATGCTGTCGTCCAAATCAATGATGATAAAACCGATGACCTCATGGGTAATGCGCTGCTTTACTGTAGTCATGATGGAGATGACATTCTTATCCTTGTACGGAAACCCATCCAATCGATCCATGGAGGAGGATTTTGAAGAGGGGATGTTAAGAACCGCATTCGGGTGGTTCACCAAATAGGCGAGATTCTCATTGCGCAGCGGATTGCGATCCAGCTGAAATACACCCTTTCGTTCGCTAATTCCACGTCCATACAGGTTGATCATCGTTATGTTCAGCACACTATCGTATTGATACGTTTGGCGATAGGAACTCATCGTCCGCAGAATGTCCTTAGCATCCTCATAGGAATCACTTTGGGAGAAAAGAAAATGGAGCACTCTAGGGTTTTTATCGAGCTCCAACAGCTTTCCTGTATCCCTAAATAGGATGTCGAGATCTAGGGCTAGCTGATCTGCAACCAGCATAGTTGACGCTTTACTATTCTTAAACACGGTGTTGAATGACTTCTGATGAGAGATAAGCCCTACGGAGATTAAAGGAATACAAGTCAAAATAACAAACATGGTCAACAGTTTCGCGCGCAAACTGGAGGATAGCCATCGGAGCAACGCCATAGGCATTCGTGACCTTTCTACTAATATAGTGCAGCGTTTCTTGTATTCAAATTATGAGGTATAAAATATGAAAACGCAATCATTAGACAAGAAACTACACTTCTTAACAAAGAAAACAAAGGAATTAGGGCTTGGCTCTCAAACAGCCTGAAAAACACATAAAAATTTATAAAGACGAGATATGAAACTCCGTATACCCTCGATCTGTAAGCGTCTTATAATCAGGGCACACCAACGATAATGGTGAGTCAAAGGGAGGAATGAATATGAAAGTTACTAAGAAAATGGGGCTCGTAACCGCTGCGGTGATGATGATGTTGACAGCAGCGTGCGGAAGTACAACCGGAACGACAACAACAGGGGCTAAGCCAGCAGCGACAGAGAACACGGCCAAGACCACCCCGGCTCCGGCTCCGGCAGACAAAAAGATTACGCTCGGCTTTGCCCAGGTTGGTGCGGAGAGCGGCTGGAGATCAGCGAACACCAAGTCGGTTCAGGATTCGGCGAAGGAAGCCGGCTTTGATCTTAAGTTCTCCGATGCACAGCAAAAGCAGGAGAATCAAATCAAGGCCATCCGCACGTATATTCAGCAAAAGGTTGATGTGATCTCGTTCTCCCCTGTGGTTGAATCCGGTTGGGATACCGTGCTTAAGGAAGCGAAGGATGCCGGCATTCCCGTCATTCTTACAGACCGTGCGGTTGATTCGAAGGACACCTCCTTATATGTCTCCTTTATAGGCTCTGACTTCGTAGAAGAAGGCCGCCGTGCAGGCAAGTGGTTGGTGGATCAATCCAAGGATAAGAAGGAAACTGTGAATATCGTTGAGCTTCAAGGGACGACAGGCTCTGCACCTGCGAATGACCGGAAGTCCGGCTTTGAAGAGGTGATCAAGTCTAATCCGAATCTTAAGGTTATTGCTTCCCAGACCGGTGATTTCACCCGTGCGAAAGGGAAGGAAGTTATGCAGGCATTCCTGAAGGCAAACAAAAAAATCGACGTTTTGTATGCGCATAATGATGATATGGCCCTTGGAGCGATTCAGGCCATTGAAGCAGCAGGCTTAAAGCCAGGCAAGGACATTATCATTATCTCCATCGACGGCGTGAAGGACGGCTTTGTTGCAGCAAGCGAAGGCAAAATTAACTTTATCGTGGAATGTAACCCGCTGCTCGGACCACAGCTGATGCAGGCTGTACGCGATGTGCTCGGCAGCAAGCAAATTCCCAAGCGAATTGTAACCAAGGAAGGCGTATTCACCTCTGAGGATGCGAAACGTGAGCTGGCTAACCGACAATATTAATTAACAAAAAAAGGATCAAAGCCGTTCCGATCGAGTTATCTGTGTGGAGCGGCTTTTATTCTTGAAGGGAGAGGGTTTGTCAGATGAAGGAGCACGGACCTGTATTACAAATGACAGGAATTCATAAACAATTTCCTGGAGTTAAAGCGTTGTCGGACGTAAACTTCCGGATGTTTCCCGGCGAGGTTCATGCGCTGATGGGGGAGAATGGTGCCGGTAAGTCCACATTGATTAAGGTGCTTACAGGCGTCTATTCGATTGATCAAGGTTTAGTGGAGATGGAGGCTAAGCAGATCCAAATCATGAGTCCGCAGGATGCCCAGAACGCGGGAATCAGTACGGTATACCAGGAAGTGAATCTTTGTCCGAATCTTTCGGTCGCCGAAAATATATTTATCGGACGCGAGCCGTTGCGCTTTGGCCGCATTTTATGGAAGGAAATGAACCGCAATGCGATAGCCCTGCTAAAGGACAGACTAAATCTGCACATTGATGTCACGCAGTCGCTGCAGTCTTACTCGGTTGCCGTTCAGCAGTTGATCGCGATTGCAAGAGCGTTAAGTATTTCGGCGAAGGTGCTTATCCTGGATGAACCAACATCCAGCTTGGATCGAGGTGAGGTACAGCAGCTATTCTCAGTGATGAGGAAGCTAAAAAGCGAGGGGCTTTCTATCTTGTTTGTTACCCATTTCTTAGAGCAGGTATATGAAATTTCAGATCGAATAACCATTCTCCGTAATGGAGAGTTTATCGGGGAATATATGGCCAAGGACCTTACTCGAATAGATTTGGTATCAAAAATGATCGGTAAAGAGCTTCATATGCTGGAAGAGTTGCCAAAGCTATCCGCAGTGGATGGGGACACAGGGGAAGTGCTGCTCGATGCTTCTAAATTTGGCAGAAAAGGAGCTATAGAGCCGGTAGATCTGCAGATTCGCAAGGGGGAAGTCGTTGGACTAGCGGGATTGCTCGGCTCCGGACGAACAGAGCTGGCCCGGCTCTTGTTCGCGGCAGACCGTGCGGATGAGGGAGTCCTCCAATTCGAGGGTAACCGTGTGTCCATCCAGACGCCGCGGCAGGCGATCGATCAGGGCATTGCTTTTTGCTCCGAGAATCGAAAGACCGAAGGCATCATTGACGATCTGACCGTAAGGGAAAATATCATTTTGGCGCTTCAGGCGTCCCAAGGCTGGTTCAAGGCGATCTCTCGGAAGCGTCAGGATGAAATTGCGGATGCGTATATGAAAGTACTCAATATCAACCCGCCGAACCCGGAGCATCTGATCAAAAATTTAAGCGGCGGAAACCAGCAAAAGGTGCTTCTGGCCCGCTGGCTGCTGACTCAGCCGAAGCTGCTTATTCTAGATGAACCGACTAGAGGCATAGATATCGGGGCCAAGGCGGAAATTCAGAAGCTGGTGCTCTCCTTATCGGAGAAAGGCATGTCCGTGCTGTTTATCTCTTCTGAGCTCGAAGAAGTACTGCGGGTAAGCGATCGAATCGCTGTACTTCGGGATCGCCGTAAGGTCAAAGAAATATCGGGCGATGAGATGAGTCAAAAAAATGTTATGCAGGCTATAGCAGGGGGGTAAGTGAGATGGTAAGGCATCATTTGTTTTGGCCGCTTACCGTGTTAGGCGTGCTGTTATTGTTTAACCTGCTTTATTCGCCGGACTTCTTCTCAATTAAGTTGAGAGACGGGCACTTATACGGCAGCCTTATCGATATTCTGAACTTCGGGTCACCCTTAATCTTGGTGGCGATTGGGATGACTTTGGTCATTGCCACCAAGGGCATTGACTTATCTGTGGGGTCTGTAGTCGCCATTGCTGGAGCGATCTCCTGCCTTCTTATTAGTAAAGGCAGCGAACAGGACTCTCTTTCTCTCGTATTCATAGCGGTTGGTGTTTCCTTGGCGTTATCGATTGTACTTGGGATTTGGAATGGCTTCTTGGTCGCTGGTGTGGGCATTCAACCGATTATCGCAACTTTGATTCTCATGGTGGCGGGGCGCGGGCTGGCTCAGTTGATCACTGGTGGGCAGATCATCACGGTGTCCAGCGCTTCGTACAAATATATTGGTGCGGGCTCGCTGGCTACGCTGCCGTTTTCGATCTTTATCGTTGCTATCGTGGTGATCATAGCTGCTGTATTGACGAGAAAGACGGCGCTTGGCCTGTTCATCGAGTCGGTGGGCTGCAAACCGACAGCCAGTCATCTGGCTGGCATCAGGTCCAAGACCGTTTTGCTCGCGGTATATATGTTCTGCGGATTATGTGCGGGCATTGCCGGCTTAATTCTCAGCTCTAACGTGTCGAGTGCAGATGGAAATAACGCGGGACTGTGGTACGAGCTGGATGCCATCCTTGCCGTCGTGATCGGAGGTACTTCTCTGAATGGCGGACGGTTTTACTTAATGGGGACGCTCATTGGGGCACTCATTATTCAAACTTTAACGACCACCATTTATATGATCGGCGTACCGCCTGAAATTACATTGGTGGTGAAGGCATTCGTTGTATTAGCTGTGTGCCTGATCCAATCGGAGCAATTCCGCAAAACGCTGATGCAGCGCTGGAAAACCCGCCATTATTCGGCGGAGCGGGAGGTAAAGCAGCATGTTTAAGAGACAATATATTCCGATTCTGGTGACCATCTCCTTATTCGCGCTCATGTTCGCTGCGGGGTCCTTTCGATATACCGGATTCTTCTCCCTGCAGGTCATACTGAATCTTTTGATCGATAATGCCTTTCTGCTAATCGTGGCTGTGGGGATGACCTTAGTCATTGTGTCCGGAGGCATTGACTTATCCGTCGGTTCGATGATCGCATTAACAACGATGGTGTCCGCAAGTCTTGTACAGGCAGGCTGGCCGCCGGCGCTAGTGATCCCACTGGTGCTGCTTATGGGGAGCTTGTTCGGATGGGCAATGGGAGCCATCATTCATTATTTTAAAATTCAGCCGTTCATTGTTACATTAGCCGGCATGTTCCTGGCTCGTGGACTATGCTATCTGATCAGCATCAATACCATTACGATCGATAACGGCTTCTACATCACAATGGCTCAAACCAAGGTCAGTTTACCAGGTGGAAATCACGTATCCATTAGTGTCATCATTGCGCTATTGGTATTGTTCGCCGGCTTCTTCATTGCACACTACACTCGCTTGGGACGCAATACGTACGCTTTGGGCGGCAGCGAGCAATCTTCCCTGCTGATGGGACTGCCGGTGGGCCGTGTCAAAATGCTGGTGTACACCTTCAGCGGCTTTTGCTCCGCCCTTTCGGGCGTCGTGTTTACCTTCTATATGCTGTCAGGCTACGGGCTGCATGCGATGGGTTTGGAGCTGGATGCGATCGCTGCGGTGGTGATCGGCGGAACACTGCTGACCGGCGGCGTTGGTTACATCGCAGGCACCTTCTTCGGCGTCATGATCCAAGGTCTCATTCAAACGATTATTAGCTACGAAGGAACACTGAGCTCCTGGTGGACCAAGATCGTCATTGGCCTGCTGCTCTTCTTGTTTATCCTGCTGCAGCGCTTGCTGAGTGAACGTCGTTGGGTACAACGGAGAGGGTAAAATTAGAGCAACACATGGCACGTTTTTTGATACAATAGGCATTAATAGAGCTTTCAACGGTTCTGGCAAGCATGCTTGAAAAGGTCGGTGAATTCATGGGGAAGCTGGCGAAACTTGTCACTGCAGGGGCGATGGTCTTATTTATAATGCTTTCGGGCTGCGAGACAGGGCAGGAAAATACTGAGCGTTCAGCGATGATTTCATCCAACGAGCCGACACTTCAGGCTGCAGGGAATGAGATCGTGCCCGCAAGAAGCATTGTAGTGGGCTTCTCACAGCTCGGTTCGGAAAGCGATTGGCGCAGAGCGAATACGCGCTCTATCCAAGAAGCGGCGAAGGAAACGGGTATTCAGCTCATTCTCGAAAATGCGGAGCAATCCCAAGAGAAGCAATTCGAAGCGATAAGGGCCTTTGTGAAGCAAAAGGTTGACGTCATTGCGATTGCCCCGGTCGTAGAGAAGGGCTGGGAGCCCATTTTACGAGAAGTGAAACAAGTTGGAATACCGGTGATTATCACAGACCGTTTAGTTGAGGTGTCGGACCCCTCGTTATACGTCAGCTATATCGGTTCCGACTTTTACGAGGAAGGGCGTATGGCGGGGAAGTATGTCATGGATAAGCTGCTGCATGCGGAAGGGCCCATCGGTATCGTAGAACTGAAAGGTACAGAAGGTTCTACCCCCTCTCTCTCAAGAGGGAAAGGCTTCCATGATGTCATTAAGCAAAATCCTAATCTTCAGGTGGTGGAGAGTGAGTACGCAAACTTTACGGTAGAGCAGGGCAATAAGGTCATGCGAGAATTGCTGGAACGGAGAAGCAAGGAGATTCGTGTGCTCTTTGCGCATAATGATGACATGGCGCTTGGAGCAATTGAAGCGATAGAAGCGTATGGATTAAAGCCTGGCAAGGACATTGTGATCGTCTCGGTAGACGGCACCCGGAAGGCCTTCGAACGGATGGTAGCTGGTAACATCAACAGCGTAGTAGAATGTAATCCCTTGCTGGGACCCTACCTGATGCAAGCCGTGAAGGAGATGCTCGACGGTCGAACGTTACCAAAGCGGATCGTCACACCGGAGCGAATTTTCACAGAGGTTACGGCTCATAATGAACTGAATAACCGTATGTATTGATATAACCAGGTGAGGTGTCCGCTGTAGCCCTGGAATCGTCTTCTGCCACTGAGCATTTAAATAAACCAATAAAAATGGTTACAACTTACCCCTCAATCACCTTTGAGGGGCTTTTTTTTGTTCCCGAGGCAAGATGTAGTAATATAGGAAGAACAGCAAGAAGAAGGGGAGTTTATTCGTGGGTATAAGAAGTTTTACGGATTATAATTTGAGTGAAGATATCGTACGGGCGCTTCAAAGCTTAGGATACGAGCAGCCAACAGATGTGCAGAATGAAGTGATTCCTATCGCGCTGCAGGAGAAGGATCTCACGGTTAAGTCAAGAACAGGAAGCGGGAAGACGGCGGCGTTCGGTATACCGATTTGTGAATTGGTGGAGTGGGAAGAGAACAGACCGCAGGCGCTGATTTTGACACCGACGAGAGAACTGGCCGACCAAGTAAAGCAGGATATCACGAATATCGGGAGATTCAAGCGGATTAAAGCGGTGGCTCTGTATGGGAAGCAGCCTTTTGCCAAGCAGAAGATTGAGCTGCACCAGAAGTGCCATGTTGTTGTTGGGACGCCTGGCCGCGTGCTGGATCATATTCAGAAAGGGACGCTGGACCTGGAGCGGCTGAAATATCTAGTCATCGATGAAGCGGATGAGATGCTGCGGATGGGCTTCATTGAGCAGGTGGGGGCGATTATTGATGAGCTTCCGACGGATCGCATGACGATGTTATTTTCGGCAACACTTCCAAATGACGTGGAACAATTATGCCATCGATACATGCGTAACCCCATTGATATTGAGATTCAAACGCCGGAGGCATCTAAGGTTCAGATTGAGCATTCCATTATAACGGTTCGAGAAAATGATAAGTTTAACGTGCTTAAGGATGTCTTCGTGGTGGAGAATCCCGATAATTGCATCATTTTCTGCCGGACACAAGAGCATGTCGACTACTTATATAGACAGTTGGAGCAGTTGGACTATCCGTGCGATAAAATCCACGGGGGCATGATACAGGACGATCGGTTCCTAGTCATGAATGCTTTCAAAAGAGGGGAATTCCGTTTCTTAATTGCAACGGATGTCGCGGCGCGAGGGATTGACGTGGAGGATATCACACATGTCATTAACTACGATCTTCCGCTTGAAAAAGAAAGCTATGTCCACCGAATCGGAAGAACGGGACGTGCGGGGAAGACGGGCAAGGCGATTACATTTGTTACGCCAAATGAGGACAAGTTTCTAGCTGATATTGAGGGTTATCTGGGGTTCGAAATACCGAGAAAAGACGCTCCCACGGCGGAGGAGGTTGCTACTGGACAACCTGCTTTTGATCAGAAAATGCAGGCCACGCCGGTCATTAAGAGGGATAAAAGTGACCAACTGAACAAGGGAATCATGAAGCTCTATTTTAACGGCGGGAAAAAGAAAAAGATTCGGGCTGTAGACTTTGTGGGAACCTTGGCCAAAATTGAAGGTATCACGGCTGACGATATCGGTATCATTACGATTCAGGACAATGTTTCGTATGTGGATATTTTGAATGGTAAAGGCCCGTTGGTGCTCAAAATCATGAAGAATACGACGATTAAAGGCAAGCTGCTCAAGGTGCATGAAGCGAATAAGTAAGAACAAGGATCCGGTTAGCCTCTGTGGCTCATCGGATTTTTTGCTGTTTGAGGGAGAAGGGGGCGGATTAGGAGGCCAGCCTGATAGTCTTTTTTCGGCTTATAGGAGCGAAAGTTGTACAGAGTACAACAATTTCAGAGGTTTCTTCTCATCCTAGCAGGAGATGTTGTATGTTGTACAACAATTTAGCCTCATTTCCTTCAAAAGAGCTGTTTTTGAGGGAAATGTTGTATTTTCTGCAACAATCGCAGGGAAAACGTGGATTAGCCAGCTTATTGTTGTACAAAATACAACTTTGAGCTACAGGTTAAAATTTTACCCAAAGGGGTCAATTAATTGACTTACCGATCCTACTCCACCAAGGTAGACTAGAGAAAACACGACATGGGGTGAATTTCATGGCTACCAAAATACATTCACAAGCAGACACCATTCCATCCGTACAAGTGAAGCGGAAGCGGTCCATGCAGCAGGTGCGCGAGGATCTGGTCGGATACGCATTCGTCAGTCCCATGGTACTTGGATTATTTATCTTTACATTATTTCCAATCGTAGCGTCCTTTTTCCTCAGTTTTACGGATTGGAACTTTGTTGCCGGATTTTCTAAAGTGAAATTTCTCGGCTTAGATAACTTTGTTAAGCTTGTGCATGACAGCGTATTTCTTCTATCACTCAAAAATAATCTGATTCTTATGATTGTAGTGCCGTTAACCTTGATCTCTTCGCTGGTTCTGGCGGTTATCATCGATAAGAAAATTCATTTTAAAGACCTCTTTAAAGTTGTTTATTTCATTCCTTACATCTCAAGTGTTGTTGCTGTAGCTATTGTGTTTCAGGTATTGTTCCACCCAACCTATGGACCGATTAATCAAATATTAATCGACTGGGGGATGGCGAACGCGCCCAAATGGCTAGCTGATCCGGATTTTGCTTTATATTGTGTAATGGGACTTATGATCTGGGTGAGTATCGGATATAACATGATTATATTTATGGCCGGTCTGCAGTCGATTCCGAACGATCTTTATGAGGCAGCGGACATTGACGGTGCATCGAAGTTGAAGCAATTTTTCAGCATAACCGTGCCGCTCTTATCACCAACCACATTCTTCTTACTCGTAACAGGCATTATAGGGACATTCAAAGCGTTCGACGTTATTTCCGTTCTAACAGGCGGCGGTCCTGCGAATTCAACCAGTGTAGTCGTATATCGTTTGTATGAAACAGCTTTCGTTAATCTACAATCCGGTTATGCCTCCGCAATGGCTATTGTGCTGCTGGTGTTTGTCCTCCTGATTACACTCGTTCAGTGGTTTGGGCAACGTAGATGGGTCAATTACTAGAGAAGAAGGAGGAGTAACCGATGGACAAGTTTAAAAATGTTAAAAAAACACTGCTAACTATACTCATGTTTATTATAGGCATATTGTTCATGTCTCCCTTCTTATGGATGATATCCGCATCTATGAAGCCGGAAGCAGATGTGTTTATATATCCCATTCAGTGGATCCCGAAGCATTGGAATTTGATTGAAAATTATAAGACGGTGTGGTCGACGAAGTTCTCCCTTTATTACTGGAATTCTATCAAGGTTTCCGTCTTAACTACGGCGCTTTCCGTCCTGCTTTCCGCCATGGCAGCCTATGCCTTCTCGAAGATCAAGTTTCGCGGCCGTCATGTACTCTTTATTCTCGTCCTGGCGATCTATATGATTCCCAGTCAAGCGATTCTCGTTCCGCAGTTTCTATTGTTCCGCTGGATGGGCTTGTTCGACAGTCACTTTGGCTTGATTTTGCTAGGCTCCTTCAGTGTTCTCGGTACTTTCATGCTTCGTCAGTTCTATATGGGCATTCATGAGGAGTTTATCGAGTCAGCGCGAATGGATGGTGCAGGTCATGTCCGAATTTTCTTCTCTATCTGTACACCGCTTGTACGTCCGGCGATCGCCACTTATGCGATTCTGCGTTTTATCTGGACTTGGAACGATTACCAGAACCCGCTCATTTTCTTAAGAACGAAAGATTTATTCACACTGCCTCTCGGCATCCGATCCTTTGCTGATTTAAATGGAGAGTTCTACTCACTCATCATGGCCGCTTCTGTATCGGCAATCGTACCTTTACTTATCATTTTTATCATTGGTCAAAAACAAGTTATCGAGGGGATCTCGATGGGTGGCGTTAAAGGTTAAGGGTAAAAGGTCAAAAAATGAGTGCATGAGGTTAAAATAGTGCCTCGTGTGCTCCATACAAGTTTGTTACGATCGATCATGTAAAGGTTTTCAAAATAACGAATACAACTTGGAGGGGTTCCTATGAAAAAGAGTTTATTAGTACTAAGCGGTGTCCTAGCGATCAGTACTGCACTTGCAGGCTGTGGCAAAGGAGATACACCAGCAGCGGATAATGGTAAGGATGCAGCAGCAACGGCGAAAGCTCCGGTTACAATTAAAGTACAAGGATGGTACACCGAAGTTCAAGGGAATTGGAACGCGACAGTTGAAGCTTATAATAAAACACACCCGAACGTAAAAGTTGTTTACGAAAGCATGTCCGAGAAGGGCGATTCCATAGAAGGGATGAAAAAACTTGATCTATTGGCTGCTTCCGGCGAGCAAATGGACGTTGTTATGTATTCCAGTGCCTCTGATTTCGCTCAACGTGTAGGAGCTGGTATTCTGGAGCCCCTTGATGAGTACTTGAAGAAAGATAACATTGTTGTCAAAGATGAATATAAGCTGGATCCTGTTGTAAATGGTAAATACTATGCGTTGCCGGGTAAAATGATTGAATGGTTCGTCCTCTTAAATAAGGACAAATTAGATGAAGCGAAGCTGCCGGTTCCTACCGAGTGGACATGGAATGATTATGCGGAATATGCGAAAAAGTTGACCAAAGGTGAAGGCGCAGCGAAATCTTACGGTTCCTATTTCCACAACTGGAAAGACTACGCGATTCTAGGATTAAACACAGATATGGATAACGCATACCTCGTAAAGCCTGATGGGACAGAGAACATCGACAATCAAAAGGTTCGATTCTCCCTCGACTTGCGTAACAAAATGGAAAATGTAGATAAAACGTCCGTTCCATACTTTGAAGTAGTATCGCAGAAAATGGCTTACCGTGATGTATTCTATGGTGGTAAAACAGCTATGTTAGTAACGGGGAACTGGATGGTCGGCGAACTAGCGCAAAACGCGAAGTTCAATACGGTTTTCGCCCCTTATCCGAAGCTTGATGCGAAAGATACGAACGGTTTAACATTATCAGGCGCAGACTTCATGGGTGTGGCTGCAAATTCTAAAAATAAGCAGGCCGCTTATGACTTCGTGAAATGGTACACTACGGAAGGGATTCAAACACAAGGTTTGTTCTTCTCCGGTTGGAAAAAAGCCGATATTAGCAAGAATGTAGACGCGATTCTGAAAAGCGGTAAACCTGATCAAGTAGCTAAGATCGATAAGGAGTCCTTATTGGCTACGCTGAAAATGAACAAAGCAACCAAATTGGTCGTTCCTCCAACATATGCGCTGCAACAAGAGAAAGAATTCTTAACGCAAGTTGAGCTGTTCTTGACAGGCAAGCAGGATCTGGAGAAAACGATTCAGACGGCAAAAACGAAAATTGAAGATATCCGTAAGAGCAATGCCAAGTAGTTATTAACCAACAAGTGCACCATTCCTGATATAATTGAAAGAGGAGGCCTAGGGCTCCTCTTTTTCCCATTTCATTGATACAACCGAAAGGCAGGAGAGTGCAGTGCCGAGCTGGCTTCGTACCTTATCACTACGCAATAAATTGGTGCTGACGATTCTGATTTGTCTCGTTCTCCCTTCAATCGTCTCTATGAACGTCTCCAGTCTGCTAACTCGGGATGCTGTGAGGTCACAAGTGGCTGATAACTCGCAGGAATCGATGCGGATTGTCAATCAGATTGTAAACGGACAAATGAAAAACATGCTTTATGTGATGAATTTCATTCAATTTGATGAGGATCTGCAGCCTTCCATTCGGGAATTAGGCCGGGCAAATGACCTGACGGATAAAGGGGATGTCTTGGCTTATAAACAAACGATATTCAAGAGAATGTCAACGGTCATCAACTCATTTGGTAATTTGTACGTCACACTGCTTTTGCCCAATGGTGAGTATGTTGCTTCGTATTCAACCTTTGCTTTTAACCCGAATGAATTCCTGCAAAAAAGTTGGTTTAGCGATGTGGAGAAGGTGTCCGGTTATAATGTCAAATGGATAGGCGCTGAACCCAATTATAGTCAAGCAACCAATCAACCTTATTTATTAGCGGCTGCAAAACCGCTTCGTATCAATGGATTAACGTACGGTTATGTGGTTGTTGGAATGGAATTAAGCACAATCCAACAGTTATTTGATCAATATAAAAACAATGAATCGATGGTCATTGTTGACGGTCAGGGGCGTATTCTGGTCGATAAAGACTCCACCACCATCGGTCATCCGTTTCCTTACTATGATCAGCTTCCGGCGCAGGATGGATCCTCGTTTCTGAAGGTAGATGGAGAAGATTACATCTTGCATAGCACTCATTTAACGCCTGAATGGAAGCTTGTTAATATGAGTCCTTATAAAAGCGCTGCCCACAAAATTGAGTCGTTCCGAAAGACTGATTTTCTGATTCAGTTATTCTTTTTAATTCTATTCGCTGTTGTGCTCCTTTATATGGTACGCACGCTTACGAAACCGATTGCGCGGCTTGTCCAAACCGTAGTCCGAATTGAATCGGGTCAACTGAGTGAGCGATCCAACATCAGCGGGGGGGACGAAGTAGGGCGGCTTGGATATGTTTTCGACCGAATGATTGACCGTATTGAACGGATGTTAGAAGAGAACCGCCGTGAACAAGAATTAAAGCGTAAGGCAGAGTTAGCCATGCTGCAGGCGCAAATAAATCCGCATTTTCTATTTAATGTACTCAATTCGATCCGACTGAAAATCATGATGAAGGGTGATTCTGAGAATGCGGAGCTGATCAGTTCATTGTCATCACTGTTACGGATGACGATCAACCGCAACAATGAATACATTTCGCTGCATGAGGAGATTGAGATTAACGAACATTATATTCGACTATTAAATTCTCGGCACGGTGATCGGGTACATCTGCGGATTTCAGCGGCTTCAGACACCCTTCTTTTTGAAATACCTAGGTTTTTATTACAACCGCTTATTGAGAACGCTTATATACATGGGCTTAAAAGTAAGGCAGGGGATATTACCATAGCCTCGAGGATTTGTGAGGATGGTAGGCTGCAGGTGGAAGTTAGAGATTCGGGGGTAGGGATGCCTCCTGAACGTCTAGCTGCACTTCGCAATCATTTAGATGTCGTTCCTACCCAACAATCTGAAGAAACAAGCAGCCCATCCTTGTCAGGCATAGGTCTTCACAATGTATTTGAACGACTTCGTTTAATATATGGTCATCGTTTCGATTATGAAATCGAAAGCGGGCCAGATCAGGGAACGCAGATTGTGCTGCGCTTTCCTCAACAGGCAGGAAAGGAGGGTTAACCATGTACTCCGTTATGATTGTGGATGATGATTTACCTGTGCTTGAGTTTCTGAAGACTTCAATTAAGTGGGCAGAATTAGGGTATACGTTGACAGGCGCTTACGAGAATCCACTAGATGCGCTCGAAGCAGGACGCCAGGAAAAGACGGATGTGCTTATCAGCGATATTGGCATGCCTGGCATGAATGGACTGGAGCTCATTGGGCATCTTCGTGAGGCTCATCCTCACGTGAAGGCCGTCATATTATCTTGTCACGATGATTTTCACTTTGCGCAAACAGCGATGAAGCTATCGGTGAGCGAATATATCTTGAAGGAAACGATGAACGTTGGCAACATTTCCGAGTTGCTGGGAAGGCTGAAGGAACAATTGGACGCGGAGGTCCAAGTATTGTCGAAGAGTCGCAAGCTCGAGAAAGAGGCTTATCAACACCGCGGAGCGTCTAAGCGTCAATTTATCCGCAGTACGGTGAATGAGCCCTTATTTGATGCTGAAGAGTGGACTTTGAAAGCTGAAGGATTCGGTATTCGACTTGGAAAACAAGGCGTACTTCCGGTCTTTGGTTATGCGAATCGTGTGAAGGAGGCGGATAATCGTTTTCAATCCAAGGATCTGTTTGAATATACCATCCAGAATATTGTTGAAGAGCTGCTTGTCGATCAGAAGGAGACAGCACTTTTCACTTACGATACAGGAGAATTTGTTTTGTTGTTTCCTCATTACTCGGAGCTTCACGTCAACAACAGCCAGAAGGTGGAGCAGACATTAAAGCAACTGCAAAGCAGCTTGCAGCAATACTCGAAGCTATCCTTCACCTTTCTAACGGGAAGCCCAGTCAAAGATGCGCGATCTTTGAAAGATCAATTGATTCGTATGGTCGAAGGGAAGAATCTACGATTTTATTTGCCGGAGTCATCTATTATTAAATTGGGTCATGTCAGAGATGGATTCGGGGACGGAGGGTTGCTGTTAGCGCAGTACTCTGAAGCACTAGATGAGTTTCGGAGTGTCGTTTTCGATGAGCGATTGGATATGATCGACGTGTTTGTCTCGAAGTGGATAGATTTTATCCAATATAACCGATTTCGCCCGATGGAAGTAAAGGAATGGCTGCTGAAGATGATTCTCGACGTGCGGATGCGGCTCAAGTCGCTTCAGCATTATCAGTCAACCTTTTCTTCGGAGCTCTTGCATCATGATGTTCATGAATTATCATCAATTCGTGAGTTTGAGCTGTGGCTCAAAGACTACCTTCAGCAGGCCATTCAATGGGCAGGTCAGGTGTATCACGAGTCTCACAACCGTGAAATTCTAGAGTGTCAACGTTTTGTATACAATCATCTACATATGAAAATTTCCCTCGAAGATGCTGCCACTCATCTGCATCTGCATCCAAGCTATTTAAGCCGATTGTTCAAACGGGAAACCGGGGAGAATTTCATTGAATACGTCACACGGCTGAAGATGGAGAAAGCGAAGGAGCTCTTGGAAATCACAGACAAGAGCATCGAACAAATTTCCGATTCGTTAGGCTACGAGAATAAGAATTATTTCGGTAAGTTGTTCAAAGCGCATACGGGGTTTGTGCCGAATGCTTACCGAGGACAAACGAAAGCGAATCAGCCGTCTTAACGGAGAAGAAACAGACTTGTTCACATGTGAACAAGTCTGTTTTTTTGGAAGAATAAGATACCCCCATAACGATGCATAACTTCTCGATCCGGTACTTTGAGCGGTGTTTGTAAACAAACGGATAAATCAGTCCCGGTCTTTAGTGAAGAAGTGCAATTTTATGCGCTGAGCGAGGGTGTAAAGATATTTTTCATCGTTACAGTCGCGAAGGGACGTGGAATCGTTTCTGTAACGATGTTTTGCATTCTTACAAACGAGAAAAAAAGCAATTTTATGCGCTGAGCGAGGCAGTAAAGATATTTTTCATCGTTACAGATGCGAGGGGGAAGTGAAATCGTGCCTCTAACGATGTTTTGTATTCTTACAAACGAGAAAAAAAGCAATTTTATGCGCTGAGCGAGGCAGTAAAGATATTTTTCATCGTTACAGTCGCGAAGGGGTGTGGAATCGTTTCTATAACAATATATTTCATCATTACAGACGAGAAGAAGGCGGATTGGTATCTAAACGAGCGAGTGATAGCAAAGAGAAGTTCGTTCCCCATGCTCAAACGTAGGCTTTCGACAAGAACCTGGCCATCGGCCAGGTTTTATTTGTGTGTGGATCCATTATTATTCCAGGTCTCAATTTCATTGATTTTAGATAATCATCTATGGCGATTGTACATCTGCACAAACTTCCTTATCTTTACAAAAAAATATCACTTTTCTCTTTTAAATCATGGTAAAATTTAGAAGTATTATTGGGCTTGTCTGTCCATAAAGCCTCGGCTTATGAAGAAATGTTTTGACTCAGCAAATGCTAAGGAGGAATTGTAATGAGTAGGCTACCAGGATGGAAAGCAAAACTTTTTAAAACAACACTCGCCTTAACAATCGCGTTGCCGTTTCAAGTGTTGGCCACAAGCAGCTGGCAAGCTGTTATGGCGGAAGGACCGAGTGATCCGGCTCCATTCATTGAAGCCAAAGTTGTGAATGAAAACGCAGGCAAGAAGGTGCTTTTCGACAATACGCATGAACAAACCGCTGGAGCGGCTGATTGGGTTATTGATGGCGCTTTCTCCGATTTCGCCAATGCTTTAGCGAATAATGGTTATTATGTAAAAGAGCTGCGCAAAACGACACCAATTACTTTGAGTGACTTGAGCGGTTACGATGTATTCGTCGTTGCAGAATCGAATGTTCCCTATAAGACGAGTGAGCAGGCTGCGTTGGAGCAATATGTGCAGGGAGGCGGCAGTATCTTCTTCATCGGAGATCACTACAATGCAGACCGTAACAAGAACCGTTGGGACGGTTCGGAAGTATTCAATGGCTACCGCAGAGGCGCATGGACGAACCCAGCTAGCGGCATGAACGCAGAGGAGAGCGCTTCGTCATCCATGCAGGATGTAGCTAGTTCGGATTGGTTGGCCACGCAGTTCGGTTTGCGTTTCCGCTATAATGCTTTGGGTGATATTACGGCGAATCAAATTGTTGCGCCAGAGCAAGCTTTCGGGATTACCAGCGGCGTTTCGACAGTGGCTATGCATGCGGGTTCAACATTAGCCATTCTCGACCCGACGAAGGCGAAGGGGATTGTGTACCTGCCGCAAACGAGTGATGCTTGGGCAAATGCAGTTGATCAAGGTGTATATAACGGAGGCGGTATTGCCGAAGGTCCTTATGTGGCTGTTGCTAAAGCGGGTGCAGGAAAGGCTGGATTTATCGGCGATTCCTCACCGGTTGAAGATGCGACACCGAAATATGTCCGCGAGGATACAGGTGCGAAGAAGACGACCTATGACGGTTTTAAAGAGCAGAATGATGGTGTGCTGCTTGTAAATATGGTGAACTGGCTCTCGAAGAAAGAAAGCTATACAAGCTTATCTCAGGTTAGCGGCTTACAGTTGGATCAACCGACAGCGCTGCTGCCTTTTGAAGATCCGGCTGCGTCAACGGAACCACAGCCAGAGCCTTGGGCTGCGCCAAACGCAGGCTACAAATGGTATGACCGCAGCACATTTAAACCGGGCTCATACGGCGGACCTACGGCAACAGCTAGCGCAGCTTACAGCTTTGTGCATCAAGCAACACTACCCAATGCAGTGGACTTCCCAGTACGGGTAGTTGTGGATAACCTTCCTGCGTCTACGACTGTAGCGGGGTTCAGTGTGGGTATTTATTTGGTTAGCGGGGGCGCTCAAATTGCCATGATTCAAAATTCAGACGGCACATGGCCTGCTGCATACGGGTACAGCTCCACGTTTAGCGTGACCTCAGATATTAACGGACATGCTTCAAAAGATTTGAAGGTTCGAATTAAGCCGGGAACGACAGCTGCGGCCAACTTGAGGCTGCGTCAAAACGGAACGAACCTGAAGACCGAAGCCGTTACACTTGGCAACGTTCCGGCTGAACCGTTACCGGAAGAGCAGAATCCGATTCCGGCGAAGATCACCGTCGCTGAAGCACGGGGGAAAGCTGCAGGAACACTGGTGACAGTGGAAGGCGTTGTAATTACGGAGCCAGGATCTTTTGGCGGACAATCTTTTTACTTGCAGGATGCTACCGGCGGTCTGTATGTGTTCCAGAGCTTGAGTGGATTCCATCTTGGAGATACCGTGAAGGTAACTGCTTCGACAGCGCTATTTAACACAGAGCTTGAGTTGACGGATCCGGTGGAAATTGCCAAAACAGGGGTCGCTGTTGTACCTACACCTGTGGTTGTAACAGCTGTAACTTACGAGAATCAAGGTCAATTGGTTGAGCTTAGCAATGTGACGATTAGCAATATCATCAGCGCTTCACCGACTGGTTCTTTTGAATTTGATGCGGTTAGCGGAGCGGTAAGCAATCATGTTCGGGTTGATGCACGTACTGGATTAACACAAAGTACGTTCCCATACCAGGCAGGTCAAACCGTGAATATCAAAGGTGTGGCTGCCATTTTCAAAGGTGTATTCCAGTTGAAACCAAGAGGTTCGGGCGATTTCACCGTAGTGGCTGACACAGTGGCACCTGTGACGACGGCGGCATTGTCGGGTGCTCCAAATAGCGAGGGCTGGTTTAAAGAAGATGTGACGATTACCTTAACGGCTATGGATGAATCAGCTGGTTCGGTGGGGACCGAATACAGTATCAATGGTGGGACAGCAGCTGCTTACGTTGCACCCATTGTCATTCAAAACGAAGGTACGAATATGATCGGATATTTCTCTACAGATGCCGCAGGGAATGTGGAAGCGGCGAAATCTTTGCAAGTGAAATTAGATAAAACAGCGCCTGTTGCTGTTTTGACGGAGTCCGGCCACACTGTGACGGATGTGACAGATGCGGATGCGCTGAGATTTGATTTGAACAGTACAGATGCACACTCTGGTGTGGCTGCACAGACGTTGACTTTGGATGGCGCTGTGATTAACAGCGGTCAAACCATTGCTGCGGGAAGTCTAGCATTAGGTGCACATACGGTGCAATACAGTGTAGTGGATGTTGCGGGCAATTTGGTGCAATCGACACAAACCTTCAACGTGAGTGCGAGTGTTACGTTCAGTCAAGCTACCCTAGCTGCTGACGCGGTGTCTCTGAAACCGGGTGAAACCACGGCTACTCATCTTACTGGTACATTAAGCAACGGAGCGCCTGCTGATCTTAGTGGTGCTGTAGTTGCCTACAACACAAGCAATGGAGCGGTAGTTACTGTAGATGCAGCAGGTAAAGTTGGCGCTTTGGCAGAAGGATCTGCACAAATTACAGCTGCTGTCACACTGAATGGAAAAACAGTACAAACCAACGCTGTGACTATTACGGTTGTGAAGCCGTTATCGGTTGGAGTGCCAGGTAAGCCAGTTTTATCAGATAACAGTGGTCATGCAACTGGATTAAAAGATGGTAACTATACAGTCACAATGAACATGTGGTGGGGGAATAACGGCTTCCTGTTCAAGCTGTACGAAAATGGCGTACTCATTAGTACGCAAACATTGACAGACGCGTCTCCAGCTGCGCAAGTGGCTAAAGTAGATGTTAAAGACAAAGCGAACGGCACTTACACCTATACAAGTGAACTTATTAATTCTTTCGGAACAACAGCCAGCAGCCCACTTGTGGTCAAGATTACAGACGCATCGCCAGGAAAACCGGTACTATCTCAAGATAATTGGGATGGAGATGGCAACTACAAGGTGACAATGAACATGTGGTGGGGCACCAACGCTACCGAGTATCGCCTATACGAAAATGGCATCTTGATCGAAACCAAGAGCTTGAACGCAGCTTCTCCAAGTGCTCAAAGCGCTGTGTCGACGATTGCCGGCAGAGCAGTTGGCGTGTATGAGTACCGCAGCGAATTGGTCAATGCGGGTGGCATTACCTCGAGCGAGAAGATTACGGTGAAAGTAACGAAGTAAGAGATGACGTTCTGGAAAAAGGGCCTTTAACGACTCAGGCTGGAGTTGTTGGAGGTTCTTTTTTTGTCTGGTTTTCAGCTTTGTAAAAGTTACCTACTAGACAAAACCACATCTCGATGGTAGCGTAAATTTACTACGAATGAAAGTTTGTGATACGTGATGTCCAATCCTATTGCTTCCCAAGCGAGACTAACTGTAAGTCGTTCAAACCGTTTATGGATTGTGCTCGTGCTCGGTTCACTGGCCTCTTTCGGTCCGCTCTCGCTCGATATGTACTTACCCGCGCTGCCTGTGCTCGCGAATGATCTTCATACCACGACCTCGCTGGCACAAATGAGTTTAACTGCCTGCATGCTCGGCCTATCGATCGGCCAGCTCATCGCCGGTTCGGTGAGCGATGTGCGCGGAAGGCGAATGCCACTGCTGATCGGGCTCGTTATTTATGCGATTTCCTCGGTCCTATGCATGTTCTCGCCAACGATATGGGTATTTCTGGGTCTGCGTTTCGTTCAAGGCATGGCTGGCGCAGCTGGCATCGTCATCTCTCGTGCGATTGTTCGTGATATGTATGAAGGTGTGGAGCTGACGAAATTTTTTGCACTTTTAATGTTGGTCAATGGGGCTGCGCCTATACTTGCTCCCATCGTAGGTGGTCAAATTTTGCAGTTCACCTCGTGGCGTGGCGTATTCCTTGTTTTAAGCTTGATCGGGGTGGTTATGCTCTTTGCTACTGTGCTCAGCTTGAAGGAAACACACCCGCCAGAGCGTCGTTCCAAAGGCGGTCTCACCAATACGTTGCGAACGTTTGGCGGCCTGCTCACAGACCGTATGTTCATGGGCTATACGTTAACGCAAGGGCTCGTTTTTGCCGGCATGTTCGCCTATATATCGGGTTCCCCGTTCGTGCTGCAGGATATTTTCGGCGTTTCCCCGCAAATGTTCAGTCTTTGCTTCGCGATTAACGGTCTGGGTGTTATCATAGCCGGTCAAATCACAGGCAAGCTAGCAGGCAAAGTAAGCAATTATCGATTACTAGCAGGTGGGCTTGCCATTGCCGCTTTCGGCGGCTTGTTACTGTTCATTTCTACCCTTATCGGGGCAGGGTTATATGCGATTTTGGCGGCTTTTTTCTTTATCGTTTCTAGCGTAGGACCTGTCTCTGTAGCTACTTCCTCCCTAGCTCTTCAAAATCAAGGGAAAACAGCGGGCAGCGCCGCCGCATTGTTAGGTTTGCTTTCTTTTATCATAGGAGGCCTAGTTGCTCCGTTGGTCGGTATTGGCGGGAGCCAAACCGCGATTCCATTAGGCATCATCATAGCCGTGATGGAAATAGGAGCGATCCTATGTTTTATTTTACTCACCCGTAAAAAAGCAGCGGCATAATAGAAAAATCAAATAAAGGTTACCTCTTTCGATCTATCTAAGACCGAAGGGGCAACCTTTTTCGTATGCTCAAGAATTTCTGTTTGATATAGAAGGTGAAATATTACTTTTCTTCAGGCCGTTTCATCTTTGAGGCTTATGCAGCCCCGTTTTCAAACGACTACGCCATTTGAGAAGAAGAAAAATAGCTACCGCAATACACAACCCAATCAAGGTGTAAATCAAAAATTTTTCAACCCACATAAAAATGATAAGCCACTGATCACCGAAAAGGTAACCAATTCCGAAAAATACAACCACCCATAAAGCTGAGCCTGTGAAGGCGAATAAAGCAAAAATTCGGTATGGAACGCGGATGATGCCTACAAAATAAAAGATAAATTGTCTGATTCCCGGTATGAAATAACTGAAAAGCAGCAATTTGTTTCCGTACTTCGCGTAATATTCTCTAGATTTCTCCAGATGTGCGGGCTTCAAAAACAGCAGTTTTCCATAACGTTCGATCAGAGGCGTGCCCAGTTTATATCCGATCCAATAGGTAATCGTCATGCCTATCATAGTTCCGACCCAAGCCGCAACCATGGCTAAGAACCAGTGAAGCACCCCTTTATAAGCTAAAAACCCCGTATACGTCATCGTCGTATTTCCCGGAGGAATCGGAAGCGCAATAGCGTCCAATGGCAGACCGATCAACAATACCCAATAGCCATATTGTGCAAATAATTGTTCAATTAGTCCCATAAACTTCATGACATATGCACTCCTTGTAACCAAAAAAGAGAATATTAGTAGTAGATGTTTGCTTAGTATACTACTTCAAGTAAAGCCATGAACCGTTTGAAAGTCAAGTTTTGACCAAGACCTAAGTCTAGTTATCGATGTTTAGAGAGACGATAGATAAAACCATAACAATAAATAAAGGCTGCCGCTTTCGATCATAAAAGACCGAAGGGAGCAACCTTTTTCTCGCATTAGGCGATTTCTTTTTGATAAAGAATCACATTGAAACCATCAATAACGGCAGGGCCTTGCAAAATATAACCGTTTTTCTCAAAAAGCTTCTGAGCGCCGATTTGATTGGATAGTGTATCTAAAATTAGCTGCTTCATACCGAGTTCTTTGGCTCTTTGCTCCAAACGGTCTAAGAGCATTTGACCATAGCCTTTTTGCTGAAAGCTGGGATGTACGCGTAATCGTTTGATTTCGGCCTTGTTGTTATCGAGGATTTTTAAACCTCCCATGGCAAAAACGGTGCCATTCTCACCTGTACCTACCAGAAATTCCCCGCCTGATTGCAAATATTGCTCATCAATATGTAGGATATCGTGATAGTGCTGATGAGTAGGTTCTACTTTCGCTTCCGAGATGACTAATAAATGAATTCTCCAAACATCGTCATGATCTAGCGTAGAATAGCGTCGAATTTGTATCATAGAATCTCTCCTCTTTGTTTTGCTATAAATGTAATATAAACTAACGCATGGTTGATAACAAATCACGTTTTTTTATATGAAATCATAGAAAAACAAATAAATGCGAGTAAAACATAACATGTACATTACATTAATTAAGAGATATCAATACAAAACACGCCATAAGTAAAAAGTTGCGTAAGCTTCCCAACCACTCCATCCTTCAGCAAGCTGTCGAATATGAGGAAGAGTCGGTTTCTGTTCTAAACCAAGCACATGCTTCAGAGCATTGTGCAAACCAACGTCGGCAAGAGGGAAAGCAGCGGGGTTCCGCAAGCAGCGCATCAGTACATAATTGGCCGTCCACGGACCGATACCGCGAATATTTAACAGCTCTTTCTCCATATCGGCAAAATCGTTCCGACTCAGCAGCTGCTCTTTAACAAGCAGCCCCTCGGCCATCAACTTGGCAACGCCAATTAAGTATTCAGCCTTTTTACCCGTGAACTGTAAAGCAGTCAAGGCATCAGGTGTGAGCTCGGTGATTCGCTCTGGTGTAGGAAATGCCCAGTACGTCCGTCCTTCCCAGTCTAGCCGTGTGCCGAAGGCTTCAACAAGACGTCTTTTGAGCGTATAGGCAAAAGTCAGGTTGATTTGCTGTCCGATAATGCCCCAGCTCATCGCCTCGAATAGATCTGGAATCCCCATCAGGCGCAGCCCATAAAAGTCCTGTGTGACTTGCTTCAGCAGCGGATCACCCTTGGCTAACTCGTAGAACGGTGTAAGTTCGGTGCCGAGGTCAAACCATTCCCACACATAACGAGCCACGTCTTCACGAAGGGAGGGGGTGAGGGTACCGTCGGTACTATGGAGTAGTTGAATGCGCAGCCGGGAATTATCCTCACTGTTGACAGCGATTAGCACGTGATTATCCCCAACCTGAACAAGCTTGTAAATAGCTAAGTTATCCACATGGAATAGGCACTCATTGGTTGATCGGGATAGGTAACCGAGATTTTGCTCATAACGAAAAGGATCGGGAAGCGGAAGTATGAGAGAGCTCGTCTGTTCGCACCATTTTAGGATAGAAGGGTCAAAGGGTTGAAGATGTGGCATGTTAAATTCTCCTCTTATCTGATAAAGTTTCTTCCTCTATTATCACTGATAGCGGCTTTCGTAATCTTGCTTTCTCATCTTCCTTCCCTTACAAGAGCAGCATAGTTTGGTTATACTGAAGTTAGTAGGGAGATGGAGCTGAGAGGAGCGGTAGTCATGCAAGAACGGTTTTGGAAAGCGATTGTTGCGAATGATGCGGCTTATGATGGTACGTTTTATTATGCGGTGACGACAACTGGGATCTTCTGCAGGCCGTCCTGCAAATCAAGGCTGCCAAAGAAGGAGAATGTCCGGATTTTTGGGAACCGCCAAGCGGCTTTCTCGGAAAATTACCGTCCTTGTAAAAGGTGCAGACCAGACGGCGTGAGACTGCCAGATGAAGAATGGGTGTCGCTTATGGCGGCTCACATCGAAGAACGTTATGCCGAGCCGCTGACGCTGACAACCCTGGCAGATCACTTTTATGCGAGCGTTTATCATCTCCAAAGGACTTTCAAACGCGTGCAGGGCGTCTCGCCTCTAACCTATCTGCAACAAGTGCGTATCGAAGCCGCCAAACGGCTGCTTCTAGAGACGAGTGCTCCTGTGAATGCGATTGGTTTTCAAGTGGGGATTCCGAATGCGGCACATTTTGCCACGATGTTTCAAAAAAAGACCGGTTTTTCGCCAACGGAATTCCGTCAAATAAAAACAATTTAAACATAACCGAGGAGGGTTCGAAGATGCAAACTGTGCGGGTGAAGTCCGAGTCGCAAACCATGCAGGCGAAATCAGAGATGCAAACCAAGCAGGCGAAGTCAGAGATGCAAACTAAACCGACCAAGTCGATCTTTTGGGGAATTGTTCGTTTACTGGAGAATAACTTTTTAATGGCGGCAACGGATGAGGGGCTTTGCTATTTGCAATTTCATGAGGCGGATCATACAGGTGGTGTAGATGAGGGTGCTTGGTTGGAATTAGTGAAATGGGCTCGTGCTCAGCTGCCTGAGCCTAACTGGGTAGAGGATACAGAGAAGCTGCAGCCCTATATCCATCAATTAGAGGAGTACTTGAAAGGACTACGCACGACATTTACATTGCCGTTGGATCTTCGTGGTACTACGTTTCAGCAGTCGGTGTGGCGTGTGCTTCATGAGATTCCACATGGGGAAACGTGTAGTTATTCACAGGTAGCCCAAGAGCTGGATAAAATAAGTGCAGTTAGGGCCGTAGGCACTGCCATTGGGGCTAACCCCGTGCTAATCGTGGTGCCGTGTCATCGCGTTGTGGGGAAGGATGGGTCGCTAACTGGCTATCGCGGCGGACTTCGGAATAAGGAGAAGCTGCTGCTGTTGGAGCGAGCAGGATTGTGACTCTGATCAGATGTGGCTGCATATAACTCTAATCCATTGGAGTTTGGAGACTGTCGATTGATTCAATATGTCTCTCACAACTGGTATTCAAAACTCCAAAATTTGATTTTAGAGTCATTAAGCTCGTGAGGAACGGGCGAATAGGGATTCATTCATTCAGCAACCTCAACCAAGCATAGTTGACGATTGATCCTTATTTAAGACACCTCAATCTAGAGCAGGATTGTGATCAGATTTTTAATTTAGGGTTACTGATAATCGATTCTATTGGAGTATTGTATTTTATCCAATGTAATAGATGAAATTAGTTAATACGATATTTATGATATCCAAATATGTTCTCCGAAAGGGAAAATGGAGGTGAGTCTATGAAGGCTGACGTAAACCGGAAGACGGTGAAGCAGCTGCTCACGAAAGCGAGCGGCTTTCTTAAGGGGTACACACACACGCTAAACCCTTACACCGGCTGTGCTTTTGCCT
The DNA here is from genome assembly GCF_030817295.1 of Paenibacillus sp. V4I9. Lineage (NCBI taxonomy): Bacteria > Bacillati > Bacillota > Bacilli > Caryophanales > Paenibacillaceae > Paenibacillus > Paenibacillus sp. V4I9. The sequence goes on along the minus strand of NZ_JAUSZE010000001.1, from coordinate 6,768,152 downwards.
GTTCCTACTGCTACGTGAGGCAGATGCCGGTCGCATTATTCCGTAGCGATGTATGGGGCGGTTGGGTCGATGTAAAAGAAAATGCGGCCGCGCTTCTAGCGAAGGAGCTGGCCAAAGCGAAGAGCAAAGGGCCGGTTACGATCTTCATGTCATCGGCAACGGATCCCTACCAGCCGATCGAACATAAGGAGCGAATCACCCGTTCGCTCCTTGAGGTGCTGTCCGCGAATCCGCCGGACTTCTTGTTCGTTCAGACCCGCAGCCCGCTCGTGACACGGGACGCGGATGTATTAAAGCTGCTCGGCGAACGTGTAAGAGTCAGCATGACGGTCGAGACCGACCGCGAGGATATACGCCGAGCGTTCACGCCGTCCGCGCCGCCGATTCCGGCGCGGCTAAATGCACTGCGCGAGCTCGCAGCTCGCGGCATTCCGGTGCAGGCCACGATAGCGCCAGCGCTGCCGAGCTCGGAGCATTTCGCCGAGCTGCTTGCGGGCATCGTGGATCGGGTGTGCATCGACGATTACTTCATGGGCGATGGCAGTGGGGGCAAGCGCACGGAACGCATCGGCGTGCGCGCTATCTATGACGCGCTGGAGCTGCCAGACTGGTACAGTCGGGATGCGTACGAGCGCGTACGCGAACAGCTCCTGCGGCATTTTCCTCAGGAGCGTGTGTTTGTCAGCCAACAAGGTTTCCTGCCTTGATGGATATAACAAAGCCTCCTGCGGGATTTCCCGTGGAGGCTATTTTGCAAATGCGCTAGTCTGCTTGCGAAAGCATAGGCGTCAACCCGGATTGACTGCGCATGCGTTGTTTAAATTCTTTGGGCGAGCATTGGTTATGACGCTTAAACAACTTGTAGAACTGCGCCATATTCAGTATGCCTACTTCAAAGCTTACATCCATAATGCTGAGGTCGCCTGTGAGAAGGAGACGCTCGGCTTTTTTGATCCGCTTGTAATTAACGTAATCGACGAAGGATATCCCCATCACCTTTTTGAAATACTTAATAAAGTAATGATAGCTCAAATTGAGCACACTGCACATGTCTTCGACCGAAATCCGTTCGCTCAGATGCTCGTCGATAAAATCTAGCGCCGGACGCACGCGAGAAATGCCGGAGTCCTCGGCAAGAGCCGAGAAATCCCGTTTGTCATTGCGCAGCATTAAAAGTAAGAGATTTTTGATCGCTGCACTGATTGCCAACTCGTACCCCATCTTGCGGGATTGCGACTCTTCATAAATCTGCATGATTAGGTTGTAAGCAGCTTGTTTGACGGCTGCATTGCCTTGAAACAGCTCATTAAATTGCTCAAGCGGATGAGTCAGCTCCGAGAAACAGTGCAGGTAAGGCATGGTACTAAGGTCAAAGTGCTGCTTTAGATCAATCTGAAAAACGATCTGTCTCAAGGCGTCCGCTGAATATTTATACGTACGATGCGGCTGGGAAGAGCCCAAGACCATGACATCCCCAGGCGCCATCACCGTATAATCGTGCTTCGTTTGGATGCCGAGTTGACCTTCTATGACCACAAGAAATTCAACTTGCATATGTGAATGCCAACGCCAAGGAGTAGGAGGCCCAAACTGCGGGGTGTCAGAACTCATTTCCCAAATTTTCAAAAAGAGCAATGGGTTCTGATAAATGACTTCTTCATTAACAATCTCGGTAAAGGTGCTAGAGCTATGAATAGGGTCCATGGATATGTATACCTCACTACTGTGAAAGACATTTTTGAATACGTAAAAAGTGGTGAAATGTAAGGTTTATCAGTATTGAGTATATCATTGTTTGAAGGTGAAGGACACTATTGAATAAGAATTTGGCAGGATCTTGCCTTTATTTTCGGCGAGGGAGTGACTATACTCAAAAGTATGAATGAATACGCTACCTTGGAGGGAATAAGAAGATGAGTCAGAAGCTTAGAGTAACGGTTTGGAATGAGTTCCGTCATGAAAAAGAAAACGAAGTCGTACGCGCAGCGTATCCAGATGGTATCCATACGGCGATTGGTGAAGGTTTGAGCGGAGAAGTTGATGTCACATATGCAACATTAGATGATGCTGAACACGGCTTGTCCGAAGAAGTCTTGAATAACACTGATGTACTCATTTGGTGGGGACATAAAGCTCATAACGAAGTGCAAGACGAGATCGTAGACCGCGTTCAAAAGCGTGTATGGCAAGGCATGGGACTAATCGTGCTGCATTCCGGACACTTCTCCAAAGTGTTCAAAAAACTGATGGGCACTTCTTGTGACCTCAAATGGCGTGAAGCTGATGAGAAGGAACGTCTTTGGGTTGTTGCTCCGGGTCATCCAATCGTTGAAGGCATCGGCGAGTATATCGATCTTGAAGCAGAGGAAATGTACGGTGAGCACTTTGATATTCCTCAGCCGGACGAGCTGATCATGGTTTCTTGGTTCGAAGGCGGCGAAGTTTTCCGCAGCGGCTGCACGTTCAACCGTGGCAACGGGAAAATTTTCTACTTCCGTCCAGGACACGAGACATACCGTACATACTATAATGAGCAAATCCGCCGCGTTATCAGCAATGCGGTTCACTGGGCGGCTCCATCCACACGTGAGTATCCGAAATACGGTAACCACAAGCCGCTTGAAGAGATTAAAGCAAAGGCTAAAGCTTAATTGTGATGTGATAGGAATGCTTCCGGTGATCGGGGGCATTTTTTTGCTTTGCGATAGTTGTTACACGTATCCATGAGGATTTCCGCCATTAGGAGGAGGTCCTTTTTTTGGCAGAGTTGCTCTTAACGGAACGACGATCCGCCAAAGTGGAAGAAATGTGTTAAAAATTGAATTAGTGGCTATTTTTCATAAATAGCGGATCTAGGTTCGTATAAAGGAGTCTACCTTTGGTAGAAGGCTGCATATTTCCGTGAAGAGGCTGCTCACTCTAGAAGCACTAGAAAGAAGACCACCCTCCTGGATGGTCTTCTTTTGTTTTGCTTATTTCTTTATAAGATTCAGCTTTAGCGCCTGCTCCTCAGTTAAAATAAACTCCTCTTGAGGCCATATCTCCTCATCTTTATCTCTCCCGAAGAGACGAAGTATCTCTGACCAGACCCCTTTTTCTATGGCTTCCGAAGCTGAAATCATGATCTTCAAAGCAAACACCTCCTGGGATTAGTTACTTGTATCAACTTAGCTCAACGATCAAACTAATGAGTTAGTATGGGAGTCATATCTTTTTCTTTCATATGATGCTCCCCCCAGGTACACATGGCATCCAGAATGGGTTTGAATGACCAACCATAATCGGTTAAGGAGTAGACCACTTTCGGTGGCACTTGATCATAACTTGTTCTTTTCACCATTCCGTCTTGTTCCAACTCGCGTAATTGTTGCGTAAGCATCTTCTGGGTAATTTCGGGCATTAACCTTTTTAACTCGCTTGTTCGTTTGTCCCCTTTGTCCAAATGACACAAGATGACGACCTTCCATTTACCACCGATCACATCAAGTGTAGCTTCAACTGGAATATTATAGGCCATAGATGTAAACCTCCTTTTGAAAAATAAGGGTACTTTATAGTACCTATATACCTTAAATGTATCTATACTACTTCAAAGTGCGTACTAATCAAAAAGTTCGTATACAAATATAATAGCACTCAGAGCCGAAATGTTAAAGTGTACGGCCGTTCACTTCAATTATAAACTAGGAGGATATTATGAGCCAATCATTCTATAATCGGCGGTGTGGTTGTCGACTCTTTGGACTTTTGCATACACCATGGATTGGTGGACTGATGGTTCTAGTTGCCGTCGTAAAATAATCATAATCGTGCTACTTAAATGAGCTTCCGTTGGAACAAAGGAAAAAAGCACAAGCGGCCAGGAATCGGTTCCCTGTTGCTTGTGCTTTTTCGTCCTTATGAAACTTTGGGAACGGTCGACTTATTCTCATGCTTTCCTGGCTCGATATAAAAGGATACGCCATCTCTCTGGTTTGCCGCGCGAACGGTCATGCCATGATGATCCATAATTTGTTTCACGATGGCGAGGCCAAGTCCGAATTGGCCATCACCGCCGGAGCGGAAGGGCTCAAAGAGACTGTCCGCGATGGCTTGATCAAGAAGCGGGCCATCATTACTTATACAAAACTCAGATAAAGAGGGTTGCCCTTTTATCGCATTCGCATTGTCGAGTGTCTGAGATTTGACCAGGATGCGAATGCAGCTTTTTGCATAGCGGAGCTGGTTGTCGAGCATATTTTCCAAGGCTATTTTCCACTGTTCCTGATCACCAATTAGTGTGGTATGAGGAGTGAGATCCATCTCCCACTTGATTTCAGGACGACGATACCGCAGCCGCTCAACCACATCCTCAATGACAGCATTGATCTCAAAAGGCTGAAAGGGCTTCTCTCTGGCCGTCAAATAGTTCAGCTTATTCAGCAGCAGCAGGTCGCGAATCCGCTTCTCCATCCGCTCGCCTTCTTTCATAATAACGCCAACGCTTTCATTGAGGGTTCCCTTCGGATAAACGCCGTCTTGTATGGATTGCGCATAGCTGCGAATTACCATTACAGGTGTTTTTAACTCGTGAGACGTATGCTGCAGGAAGAACTGCTGCGCCCGATCCTGGCGCACTAACCGCTGCCGCATGGATTCAATCGCTTTGGCTAGCCGGCCAATTTCATCCTTACGTCTTGTTGTGATAGGCTCGTGCCAGTCACGTTCGGCCATCCGCCCGACATGGCGCTCCATCTGAACGAGTGGACGTGTGAAATAGCGAGCTATTCCCAGACAGGGGAGCCAGCTGATGACAATAAGTCCTACCATCAGCAGCATGAGCCGGCCAAACATCGTCATCACGAGATCGTTGCGATAGTTTCCCCAAGCATACGAGACGATGAAGTTGGGCTTAGCTAGATCACCTTCTTTGCGAATCACATAGAAGATACTTTTGTTCTCGATATTCCGCGTATATTTTTCTACAGGCAGCTGTTGTGCAAAGGCATCATGCTCCATAGCCTGCATGAAAGGCTCGCTAATGGCAGCGCTCGTAGCCCATGTTTGATTGCTGGCTGTACCACTTATCATGAAATGCTGAATGGCTGGTCCGCTAAATGTCTCTTGAAGAGTCGCGGTTGCCCGTGTCCCCATAGTTGAATTAGGGAGGATGTTGTTTACTTCATTGAGGTCCATTTTCGATACGACCAAAATGCGCTTGTCCATAGGTATGCCCTGTACAAAGCTGGGAACCGGGAGTTGAATGGTTGGCTCCGCGGGGATTGCAAAAGTCGCCGCTTTGCTGCTTTCCACCCGAAGACCGCTCTGTGTATCGAGTAAAATATCATACAGCTGCTCAGTGAAAAATCCCTTCAATGTCCAAGGAAGCAGGATAGCGAGCAGTGTGAAAATCAAAAGTGTCAAAGAGGCGAACGCCCCCCATAGCTTGACCGCAAGAGGCCAATTTCCCAGACGCATTCTCATGCTTTCACCATCCTATATCCGTAACCATACACGGTTTCAAGTCGCAATTCCGGCAGCTTACGGCGTAATCTTCGCACCAAATCGTCGACGACGCGATCCGTACCGAAGTAATCGATGCCCCAGACAGCAGTAAGCACCTGCTGACGTTCAAGCACCTGTCCATGGTGATTCACCAGGTAAAGCAGCAGTTCGAATTCCTTCGACGTAAGCTCCGGGTTCGTTCCATCGGCGTCGGTCACGATGCGGCCTTGCTCATCGATCAGATAGGGTCCTACTGTCAGTTTCACGCGGCGTTCTTGAGCGGCTGCCAGAGATCCGCCGAGTCGTTCCCCATAGACACGTTCAAGTAATTTACGTGTGCGGATCACGAGTTCCCGCGGTAAAAAAGGCTTGGCCAGATAATCATCACTGCCTAGCTCCAGTCCAATAATCCGATCTATATCTGCATCCCGCGCGGAAATAAAGATAACAGGCTGCATCGGTTGATCCGCCTTGATTTCCCGCATCAATTGATAACCATCCACGCCGGGCAGCATAATATCGAGGACCCACAAGTCCGGCCGCTCCGAGATTGCTTCTCGGGCTGAGGTTCCGTCGGGGAACGAGCGCACTTGCCACCCCTCTTTCTCTAAATATGCTGCCAGGACGCCTCTTAAATCCTCTTCATCTTCTACCAGATAGATGTGATACATGTGCATAATCTCCTACTTTCCTGACTACATAGGGAAAAAGTGGAGCCGATCAGCTCAAAAAATGCGATCGATTCCACTAGATTCAAATAGTTAAACAATCTTTATTTCTCAGCCGGTGCTGGAATTTCTGTTTTCAATTTCTTCGTTAACTCGCGTAGCTCTTCAGTTTGCTTCACATAATCCTTCAACAATTCAGGCAATAGGCTTTTAATCGCCGCTGTATCATCAGCTTCCACTGCTTCCGTTAATTTCTGTTGGCGTTTGAAAGATTCGGGTAGCTCCGCTTTCATTATATCACCAGCTACTGCACCCTCAAGTGGAAGTGCTTGGGTAACCAGTTGTTTGATCATGATATCTTTTGTAGGCGGCGTTATAACACCATCTGAATTGATGGCAACAGAAGGAATAGCAGGGACGGCAGTAACGGAAGCTGGGAGCCCTTCTAATTGAAGTGCATCGTCTTCAGTCAGGACTTTCTCATCTGTTTTACCCGTCTCAGCATCTTTCTTAAAGATCACTTTTTTTGTAAAAGCAGGTTTTGGAAACTCATTTTCTACCTGTTTGCGATCTTCCAACGCTTTCTTCCAATCGGATAAAGTTTCTGGTGCATAGGTACTGGCAAGCAGCTTCCAGTAGTTTCGCTCATGCGATGGCTGCAACAGTAAACCTGAGCTTGCGTTAGTTGTACGGAACATCATTAGTGGTTTGCTGCCTTCAGGTTGTGAGATTTGAATGCCTTGGATTGTTTTCGTTTCTTTGTTCGTGTCTGCTGCGGATGCACTTACGGCTCCGAATGCGATAGTTGCGATTACGGCTAGCAAGCTAGTTTGAGCTGCGCGTTTTTTCCATTGTGTTTTCATTTTGAAAACTCCTCTCGATATATGTAGCTTGTAGGGAATGTTATTCATTTCCCTTACACCCTTACTGTACCGAAAAATTATGGACATCCTATCGTAACATTGTGGGAAATTATGTGTAGAAGAATGTGGATTGCGATAAACTAATAAGACGGAAGTAATCAATATTTTGCTAGGAGGATTAGGATGAAAGAAATTGAACTGGGCCCCGAACAACGTTTCACAGAGCTACCCGCAGAAGTTGAGATTGAAAGCCAAAAGTATTGGATTTTGAAAAACGACGAACCTGAGAGCTATCGTTTAGTGTCGCGCAAATGTCCGCATGCTGGGGGATTGGTAGAAGAGGAAAGTGGGGAGCTTGTGTGTCCCTTGCATGGTTGGGAATTCGATACTCATACAGGCGTGTGTCTGAACGTGCCTTCGAAAGGTCTAACCGCGTATACCGTTGTTGTAAAAGATGGGCTGCTCGTTGCCCAAATGTAAACGCTATTTATTGTTCCCAGAGAAACATTAGTATGCGATGAAGGATGTAAAAAAGGGCGAAACAAATAGCGAGAGAATGTTTGCCAGTTATGTAAAGAGCAATAATGGCAATAGCAAAAATAGCGAGTTCGATGAAAAATTGAAGAGGCTGAGAGACGGTTATTGAAGCTTTCGGTGAAACGAACACGCCCCATAGGAGGGCTGCAAGCAGCGGAGTGCCAATGCCCAAAACGCCTTTGAGCAGCCCTCCTTTGCCAACGTGAAATCCCCAATAGCTGAGGGAAGCAAGGATGCAAAGTTCTAGCAGAAAACGTAAGCCTAAATTGGCGGCTTTCATCATGATCATCATAGGACAACACTCCCTTTCATAGGAAGACTAATGATGATAATATTTTAACTAATTATATTAGTTTGTGCAATCTTTTTTTGGATTTGAAAAATACCACTGCAGAACGTCTTTACGTTCCGAAGTGGTATTTGTTTTGATTATTACCTATTCAAATGCAGCTTACGTGTGTTGAGCATGCCGTCCAGACCAGTGGGATCTTGACTCACTTTATATTGGACGAAAGCTTCCGCAGCCTCCGATGTTCGAATGCGTAAGGGTTTCGGATCCATCTCCGTGACTAATTTAACCATCACCTCTGCAACCGATTCTGACGTTTGAGGCACCGAATTCCGTTTGGCGAAGGTGTCCAAATACTGCGTGATAATCGGCTTATATTCATCCTCTAGAATGCCGCCTGTTTTTTGAACATGACCGAGGACGGTGCTGTTAAAATTGGTTGCAATCGCGCCGGGCTCAAGCAGCGTAACATCGATATTAAATGTGGGCTTGTAGTAGGTTGCTAAACTTTCTAACAAACCCTCAACGGCAAATTTAGCAGCGCAATAAATCTCATTAAAGGGTTGACCGACCAAGCCGCCAACACTCGTTGTCGCAACCAGATGCCCAGCATCTGACTTGCGAAGCAGTGGAAGCCCTGCACGAATCGTATGCATGACCCCGTAGACATTCGTATCAAAAACGTTATGAATCTCCTCCATAGTCGCTTGCCCCAAGGCTCTTAAAAATCCAAAACCTGCGTTGCAGAACAAAACGTCAAGGTGACCATGGTTCTTTTCGATAACGGCAAATGCATTTTCCATAGATTCAGGGCTGGTGACTTCCATTTCGATAAAATGAAGATTAGCCTTATGTCCGTACTTCTCTTGATCACGTTCTACGTTGCGGGTTCCTGCGTAAACCGTCCAACCAATCTCTGAAAATTTCAGTGCAGTCGCTAATCCTATGCCGGATGAGGCTCCGGTAATCGCTATAATTTTATTCATTCAAAACACTCCTTGTGTGTTTATGTTTTAAACTGTTTACATACTAAACAATATATTTATTAAACGAATAAGTCAAGATGAAAATAAAAAATCCCAACAGGAACGTTGGGATTATAGCGGTAATTTTTCTAAAAGCTGTTTGAGAATAGCCAATTCTTCCTTGGAGTAGGGGGTAAATAGCTGTTCGATTTTTTTATTGTACGCAGCTAAGATGCTAACTATTAGTTCATTTCCTTTATCCGTCATTTGAACGAGCTGACTTCTGCGGCTAGTGGGATGCGGCTTGCGAATGACTAAACCCTGCAATTCCAATTTATCTAACAGCTGTGTGATAGCTCCTCTAGTTAGCCCGAATTCATTGGCGATATCCACAGCGATGCATTCAGGGTGTTTGCGCAGAAACTCCAAGACATACATCATAATCGGTGAAATCTGAAAGTGAGGAAGCACCTGCATCAAATAGGAGGAGATGACATTTTTAATTTCGCGAAATTTGGTTGTAATCAACTCTTGATCATTTTCCATAAGAAGCCGCCCTTTTTGTTTAGTTTCTATACATTATAACAAAAAAATGACCCACAGCAACGGGCCGTGGGTCTAAGTATATATTTTAAAGGGGGGTCGAACTTTATTATAGGCTTACTTCATTAAAATCAGATGAATTTAAGATTTCATTTTCATTACATTTTTGCTAATGGTAAAATAGAGCTAATGAATACATCAAAGAATAGTGTTGCTAGAGTGGAGGAACCATGGTTTGAAACATTATTTTATGCGATCACATTTGACCATAACTTTCGCTATTATGGCGATGATTCCGATTCTAATTCTAGGCAGTTTTCAAGTTTCTCAAATTACCCATATTACGCAGGAGTCCAATCAGAATCAGCGGCAGACAACCTATCGACTGGGGGATGCCGTCCAAGACTATCATCGAAATGCGGTTGAAACGTTAGCTGCCACAATTACGGCATCGGACGCAACCTTCCGTACGCGCGAAAGCTTAACGCTAAAGCTGCAATCGCTGCAAGAAAATTTGGCGGGCTTCACGGGCATCTACGTCGTAGATCAAAATGGAACCATCAAAGCGACTCACAATGCAGCGAATGGTACACTCATTGGCGCCGACGTCAAGGAACGGGACTACACCAAACGTGTGCAAACCGCACAAAAGTTCCAGCAGGCTTACCTTTATAAGTCAGCGTATAAGTTGTCCCGGCTTTTTGGGTAGGAACTGGAACGATGTAGGTGGATTTGGAACCTGTTTTTAACCGTGGAACATTATTGATCGCTAGGCCGTTGTCAAATACAAAGTTTTTGGACGCTTGATCAAGTTCCAATTCAGCTGCCGGAATCGGTGCCGAGAAAGTAACTTGCAGTGTTATGGCATTCAAAGCTAGAAGCTTAGTCACTTGAATAGGCGCTAATTGCTGCGCTTCAAAGATCAGAAGAGCGGCTTGACCTCGCGTCACTTGACTTCCTGTGATAGATGCAAAGCTTGGCAGCTTTTCAACCGCTGCTTTATCAACTTTCAACACGTTCGCAATCACGTCTGCAAGTTGACCGGAAGAGATGGATTGACCTCCCCGAAATTGTCCGAAAGTATCTTTCATTGCACCAAGAGTTTCAAGGGCAACCGCATAGGAATAGAACCAATCACCTTTCATTACATCGTTAAAATGGTTGGCTGCGGCTGGGTCCATGCTCACATGAAGCGCTAATGCGACTATTTTGGCAACCTCTGCGCGAGTCACAGTCTGATTCGGTTCGAAGGTGTTATTCTCATATCCGGATACAACTTGCTGCTGTGCTAATTGTTCAATCGCTGTTTGAACTTGAGCTGTGTTGGCAGAATCCGTGAAAGGATTAGCTGCTAGTGCATTGAAAGGAAGAATTGCTGATAAACCTACGGTTGCTGTAATCGTTAATGCGGCTAATGTCTTTTTGCTGTTTTTCATATATAACACTCCTATTCGATTGTTTGGATTGCGCTGTTGTTTACATCGTGCTGTCGCTCTACAGAACCTAGTTTACCTGTCAGGGCATTACAATCGAATAAAAATTCCGTGCTGCACATTACAAAATCGTAAAAATCTGATATCCCCACTCGAAAAGCAATACAAAAAACGGCCTTACAGCTGTAAAAGATTTGAGTATGTGCTCAGATCTTCTACGTCTGTAAGGCCGTTGTTCGTTTTCAGAGTCTTAAATACTAAGATCTGTAGGACTATTACTTTTAACGACGCTATGTGAAGAGTTGCCCGTAAGTCTTTGCGGGGGGAATACTTGGCGAATAGGAGCAATGATGAGTGCTGCAACCACAGCCTTGATGGCATCTCCTAGTAAGAATGGATAGCACGCTGCTGTCATGGCTTTGGCGAATGTATAGGTAGGTACTTTGTACATTAACCAAGGAACTCCGGCCAGATACAGAATGAGAGAGCCGAATACTTCAAGGACTAAGAAGGCGGCGATGTAACCCATAATGCCATTCACACGAATACGAGGTAAAATAAGACCGATAAGCATAGCCGAAATAGGCCAAATCATAATGAAGCCGCCAGTAGGTCCGAGGACGACACCTAAACCGCCATTCCCGTGAAGCAGGGGAAAGCCAATGGCTGTGAGGACGACAACGAGTGCCATGCTTAGGAATCCATAGCGAGCTCCTAGTAATCCGCCAGCAAGCATAACCGCTAGTGTTTGCAATGTAATAGGTACAGGTGTCAAAGGAAGAGAAATTTTTGCAAAGCTGAATAAAACGAGAATAGCGGCAAATAGTGCGCTAAAAACAACGCCGCGGAGAGTGAGTTTCATATTGTTCATCGCTCCTGTTTCTGTTATTGTAAATGTATTGTCAACCAATTATATCGACGTTGGTTAACAATTCAGATGATAGCACATCTTTTGTGAAAGTGAAAGGAACATTTTACATATGACAAAGAGAGAGATTTTAGCTTCTTTGGAGAAAGCCTCCGTTATCTATCGAACAGAATCGGGAGAAGGAAGGCAAGTATGGTCAGATATCTCCATGGATATTCGTCAGGGTGAGTGGATTGTCGTCATAGGACCCAATGGCAGCGGAAAAAGCACACTAGCCAGCGTATTACTGGGCTTAAGTCCGCTCTCAAGTGGGCAGTTCGTTCATAAACAAGACCAGCATAGGCTAACCCGAGGTGTGCTGCAAATACCAGATGCCCAGTTTGTTGGAGATACGATTCAGGAAGAGCTGGACTACCTGCCGAATGGGCAGAATTTAAGCACAGAAGCACGTAAAGAGTGGTACTTTGAAACCTTATCTGCCGTTGGATTGACGATCCCGATCGAGCGGGCGCTTAACACGTTATCCGGTGGGCAAAAGCAGTTGGTGAATCTTGCAGCAGCGCTTGCTGCTCAACCAAAGATTCTTGTATTAGATGAGCCGACCGCGATGCTGGACCCTGCGGCAAGGAAGGAAGTACGCCAAGCGGTACGTGAAGCGAATAAGCGTGGGACGACGATTGTGTGGATTACCCATCGTTTGGAAGAATTGGCGGATGCCACCCGTGTCGTTGGTTTCGGAGAGGGACGGATAACCTTTGATGGGGAGCCGAGAGTGTTTTTTTATGGGGAAGGGGGAGAATTATCGGTCATGACACCCTGTATGGAATTAGGGTTTGATCCGCCTTTTGTGGTCAAGACAGCCATTGGTCTTCTGCAGCAAGGTTGTCAGCTTGACCTCCTCCCGCTAGATATGGAAGAGCTGGCTAAGGCGGTGGCAACCTTATGCCCATAGTTCTGCAGGACATTCGGGTAGATGCTCCGGATGATCCTAACAATCAACTGCTGAAAGATATCAACTTCAACTTGTCGGAAGGATCGCTGACCTTGTTGATTGGTCATACGGGTTCTGGGAAATCAACACTGCTGCAGGTCATGGCCGGTATTCTGGAACCAACCTTAGGAACGATTACCCTTGATGAGCAGCCATTGTGGCACAAACGGAAAGTAGACCAAGCCCATCTCCTTCGTTTAGGTCTGATATTTCAATTCCCCGAGCAGCAGCTGTTCGCGCGCAGTGTACGCCAGGAATTCGCGTACTCCTTGCGTCCTTACCGGCTCGGGGCGGACGAACGCGAGCGCCGCATTCGCGCCGCTTGCGCTGACCTCGATCCAAGTGGCGTCATCGCCATGGATCGGTCGCCTTTCTCGCTGAGCGGCGGCGAGCAGCGCCGGCTCGCTCTGGCCACAACGTTCGCCACTGCGCCGGATTGGCTCCTCATGGATGAGCCAACTGCCGGCTTAGAGGCGGCAGCCGTCCGCGAATTGCTGCGCGTCATTCGCGTGCGCGAACGTGGCGGCTTCGTCATCGCCACGCACGACCTGGACACGTTCTTTCCGCTAGCGGACCGTGTCCTCGTTCTAGACCGCGGCGCGCTCGTCTTCGACGGCACGCCGGAAGAGCTTTGCCGCGCGCCGGAGGTGCTGACACGCGCGGGGGTCGGCCTCCCGAGCTGCGTGGAGGCCGCTAAAGAGCTGGCGCGCTATGGCATCACCATCGCGCCGGACCGGCTTACGCCGGAGCTTGCCGCGCCGGCGATCGCAGAGGCGCTGCGCGGATGCGCCAGCGCCAGCCCTAGGCCGGCGCCGCAAGCGGCAGCGCCGAGCCCGCAGGCCAGGCGCGAAGCTGCTGGCGAGGCCTCGAAGCCGCCGCAGGCCGTGTGGCTGCGGCTGGACCCGCGCGCGAAGTGGCTGCTCTACCTGCTGCTCGTCATCGGGACGATGCAGCAGCAGCAGTGGAGCGGCCTCGCGGCATCCATGCTGCTCCTCAGCCTCGCGTTTCTCGGCCTCCCGCGATCCGTCCTTCGCTGCAGCATGAAGATCGGTCTGCCATTCCTGATCTTCATGTTCATTTCGATCCTTCTGGCAGGGCTGGAGTGGTCAACCGCTGAAGGGCAGTTTCCGCTTGGTTTCTCGGCGGAGCGTGGCTGGAGCACGGCACTCACGTTAACACGGTTGTTTCTCGTCCTTATGGCAGGCTATTGGCTAGCCGTCACGACGCCTTATGGTCAGCTCGTGGAAGGGCTCAATTGGGCCTTGAAATATTTCCACAAAGTTAAGCTGCCGGTTGAATCGTTTTCTTTGGCCGTTTCCTTGATTTTCCGCTTCATTCCGCTCATCCTGCGGGAGTGGCAGCGGTTCTCAGCCATCGTAAGAGCCAGAGGCAAAGCATCAATCCGCCCGGGTACTGTTCGTTCACGAGATATCCCGGCGTTGGTCGTCCCCTTGCTGCTCGCTATGTTTCATAAGGCTGAGCAAATGACCATTGCGATGGAACTGAAAAAAATCGACAGCAAACAGCTGCTGCTGAAGAAAAACACTTTACAGTGGCGAGGTATGGACACAATTCTCGTTGCCACGGGCATTTTTTGTTTTTCATTACTGATGTACATGCAATCATAAATTCCGGGGGCTGTCCCAAATGTAGATAATGTCTACTTAAGGGCAGCTCTTTTAAGCCTATTGACCTTCAGGGACATTTGAATCGGTATTCAAAACGAAATTCATACTTCCATTGGATTTTTCCAATGGAAGCTACTCTCAGGCTTCGAAATTCGTGTTTCTACTGGAAAAATCCAATGGAATTGACTTTTAGGCCGCCAAATCCCCACTTCCACTGGATTTAATCCAATGGAAGAAACAAGCAGACTGCGAAATTCACTAAGTGGGAGCTGACTTTTTTTGGAGCCCCTTGTTCTTTATGCTCTTCTTTTTGTTCTTCTTCTTGCTCTTCTTCTTGCTCTTCTTTATGCTCTAGCTCTTCTCACTCCACTTGCTGCTCCATATTCTCCTTCGCTCGCCACGTCATCTTGAGACCAATCGCTCCGTATACTATACTTAAATGAAGAACAGGGATGGCGGTGACGAGAATGGAAACAGCGTACACAATTTACGAGCAGCAGATGTTAAAAAAGCTGAAACGCTGGGAAATTCGGCAGCAGAAGGCACCTAACCTGATGGAAAGAGCCTCCAAATCTGTTCAAACCAGCATTAATAACTTGATCCCCGACAAGGTTCATAAGACAATAACCGCGACCGTTAAAGGAATCGTACAAACGACCCTATTCGGTATGAATTACATTCCCAAAAACAACCCGTTATACGGCGTCTCCTTAGCAGATAGCGATGCCAAAGCTGAGGAACTATTATCCCTATATAAAAAGATTGCAGCAGCAGAAGGAGCAGGTACGGGAGCGGGTGGGATCCTGCTAGGATTGGCGGATTTCCCGATTCTGATCGGCATTAAATTGAAATTCCTATTTGAGCTGGCACATGCGTATGGCTACTCGACGAAAGATTACCGGGAGCGGTTGTTCATTCTCTATGTGTTTCAGCTGGCCTTTTCCAGTCCGAATAAGAAACCGGATCTTCTTCATACCATTAAGAATTGGCATACCATTTCTCATTCCTTTCCACCGGCTGAGGACTACATGAATCAAGTGGATTGGCAGCAGCTGCAGCAGGAATACCGGGATACGATTGATTTTCGTAAAATGCTTCAGCTCGTCCCCGGCATCGGGGCGGTGGTGGGCGCTTGGGCGAACTTTGGTTTGCTGGAGGAGCTCGGCGTGGCAGGAATGAACTGTTTTCGATTACGCCGATTACATGATAAAGCGGAGAGCGATGGCTTCGAATCCAAATAAAACTCATATTGTTCAAAAACTGGTCAAATTTATAGTGATTTTCGATGAGAAATAGCATATTATAAAAGAAAGAGTCGTTAATCGGCTCTTCTTATAAAAGTATGTGATATTTTTCACATGTATATGTGATTTATTTCACAAATCGGAGGAGAGGATTTCAATGAGCAAACCGAAAGTGGTTATTCTTGGCGCAGGTTACGGTGGTCTGGTCACAGCTATTAGGCTTCAGAAGCAGATGAAAGCAAGTGAGATGGATGTAACTTTGGTGAACAAACATGACTATCACTACATGACGACGCATCTGCACATGCCGGCTGCTGGTACCGATCATCACGATAATGCCCGTGTGGCGATTGCGGATTTGATTGATGAGCGTAAGATTCAATTTGTGAAATCAACGGTAAGTCAAATTTTGCCCGAGGAAAAGAAGATTGTGCTCGGCGATAGGGACCTCTCCTACGATTATCTGGTTATTGGGCTGGGGAGTGAGACCGAGACATTCGGTATTCCTGGGATGAATGAATATGCGATGTCGATTAAGAGCATTAATAGCGTACGCTTTATTCGCCAGCATATTGAATATATGTTTGCCAAGTCAAAAATGGAGCCAAAGAGGAAAGAGTACCTCACCTTTGTGGTTGGGGGCGCAGGCTTCACTGGAACAGAGTTTGTGGGGGAACTGGCGGATCGGATTCCTGTGCTGAGCAGGACCTATGACGTCGACCCGTCCACTGTGAAAATCATCAATATCGAAGCCTCCCCATCGGCGCTGCCTCCTGGTCTACCTGAAGATCTTGTCGAGTATGGCATGGAAGTCATGCGCCGCAAAGGTGTTCAATATAAACTATCCACACCAATTAAGGAGTGCACGCCAGATGGCGTTATTTTGGGCAATGGCGAGTTCATTCGTGCAGGCACCGTTGTTTGGTCGGGAGGCATTCGCGGGAATTCCTTGTTACAGCAGGCGGGATTCGATGTACAGCGGGGAAGAGTCAAAGTGGACGAGTGCTTGCGCTCCTACCAGTATCCGGATGTATTTATTACAGGTGATTGCTCCATTGTGATGAGCCCTAAGGGGACGCCTTATCCGGCAAATGCCCAAATTGCCGTTCAGCAAGGCTACAACGTAGCGAGAAATCTCCTTTATGCCGTTCGCGGCCGCGACCTTAAGCCCTTCGCATACGATTTCAAAGGAACCGTGGCTTCCTTGGGCAGAGGAGAGGCAGTGGGCCTACTCAAAGTGAAGAAAGTCAAAGGGAAATTCGCAGCTCTCCTGAAAAAAGTCATCGATGCTCGCTATTTATACCTCATTGGCGGCATCCCGCTCATATGGAAAAAAATGATTTTCAAACAAAAAACAACAGCCCGCAATTATCACGTGCCGAATTGAATAAGATGAAGAGCAAAAACTGGATAGAGAAGATCAGAAACTAATCTGACTATCTCTCCAGTTTTACCTTTTTATAGACTATAGAGCTCCTTTTAGCTGAAATTGTTGTATTTATTGCAATATTCGCGTGGAAAACGCCGATTAGCTTGCGTAAATTTGTACAACATAAAACATTACACGAATAAGCAAATGCTACAACATATACGTCTTGAGCGTACCATGCGTTGCATCAACCAATACAAACAAATTCGACCAAGGACGTCATAAGCCGTGTATGTTTGTCATGCACTTGTAGTCAGAGCTTCTTTTGTAGTCACAGCTTCTTCCGTGTTCGTCAGCACTTCTTTTCTCATGAACCAGCAAGCTATGAAAGCTACAATGGCGAAAATGATGCCTATAGCAAAAAT
The DNA here is from genome assembly GCF_030817295.1 of Paenibacillus sp. V4I9. Classification (NCBI taxonomy): domain Bacteria; kingdom Bacillati; phylum Bacillota; class Bacilli; order Caryophanales; family Paenibacillaceae; genus Paenibacillus; species Paenibacillus sp. V4I9. Next base: position 6,750,845 of record NZ_JAUSZE010000001.1, on the reverse strand, counting down.
GTGTTGGAACGCCTCTGCAAATACCATTTTGATCCGCAGTAGTAGGTCTGCTGAGAGCCCTTGTGGGATACCACCATTAAGGATTGTCTGTGCAGTTCCTTCTGGAAATTGGTCCGATAATCCGGATAAACCACTGGCGATATTTCTGGAAAGCAAACTGCCGAAGATACTGAATCCTAGCGTGGTACCAATGGCCTGGAACAGCTGCACCGTTGCCACTCCAACTCCGCTGTGTTCTTTCGCTACGGACTCCTGCACGATCAAATTGTCTGAACCGAATAGAACGCCGATCCCAAGCCCCAAAATGAAGAACGCTACGATAATATAGATAACTGTTGTGTCAACATGTATGCGTGATAGCAGTACATAGCTTACGATCGGGAAGATAAACGATACAATGAAGAGATTCTTGTAGGCGATCTTCGTTATGAGATTACCGCAAAGGATACTCGCCGGAATGGCGCCTGCCATGAAGGCCAGCGACAAGTAACCGGATGCGGTGGGCGACATACCTATGACATTCTGAGCAAAAAATGGGAATCCCGACATGCCTCCCATGACACCAAGCATGGTGAGGAACACGATACAAGACAACACTACGACTGACCGATTTCTGAAGAGAACAAGCGGAATGATCGGCTCCTTGGCTTTCGATTCGATTCGGATAAAGAGTATGGTAAGAGCTGCGAATAATACCAATAAGCCGATAATAACTGGGGACGACCACGTATAGCCTTTGATGTCGATCAAGACCGGAGCCAGAAGAAGTGAGAGCATGGCAAGAACGAGTGTAAAGGCCCCTGCCCAGTCAATGGATTTTTTCTCGGTGCGGACCGCTTCACGCAAGCCTTTGGAAACGATAAAGGCAGCGATTAGTCCTATAGGAATGTTGATCAGAAAGATCCAATGCCAGCTCACATAGCTTACGAAATACCCGCCAATCGTAGGTCCGATCAGCTGTGGCAGAATCAATAACGGACCGACAAGGCTCTGGACCTTGGCTCGCTGCTCTAGCGGAAATGTATCGCCAATGATAATCATGGCCAAAGGCATGAGTCCACCGGCTCCGATTCCTTGAATACCTCTTCCGATTAGAAGTGTGGTCATCGAATCAGCGAGTCCACTGATGATGGATCCGACCATAAATAGCGCGACACAGCTTAAATAAATCTTCTTGCGGCCATAAATATCGGCAAGCTTGCCGAAGATCGGCATGAACATCGTAATCGAGAGCATGTAAATCCCTGCTACCCAGCCGTAAAGTGTCATGCCATGTAGATCACGAATAATGGTCGGCAGAGCCGTCGACACGACCGTTTGATCCAACTCTGAGAATACCAGGCCTAGCAGCAGGCCGAGTAGAACTAAAGTCTTGTTGTTTCCTTGCTTTTTCATGGTTACACCTCATCTTTAATTAAATTCCTCAACGCTTCTCTAAGCATAGATCTTCAAGGTGTTTCACTCATCCGGCGCAAGCTTTAAAGTGTTCTCGGTCTGGCGATGTAGTTTTTAAATATTAGTTTAACGTAAAAAAAGCCCTTTCGGGCTTTCTCGGCTTTGGTTGATATCACAGTTGGAGATGTTTCAATAAATCCATCCGATACTGTCTTGGTGTTACCCCTGTCCACTTCTTAAAGGCACTTTGAAAGGCACTTGGCTCTGAAAAGTGAAGAAGGTAAGCGACCTCTCCTATTTTATATTCCGGTTTAGCCAAATAACCAACAGCAAGCTCTCTTCGAGCCCGATTCATGATATCTTGATAGGTTGTATTTTCCTGCTTTAACCTTGCCTGAATGCTTCTAACACTCATTTTAAAAGCCATTGCTGTCTCTTTTAAACTTGGAAAAGGCATCGGCATGTCCTTGATGATCCAATTGTATAATTGGTCAGAAAATATTCGACCTTGCATGAGTCTGTGTCTGGTTTCCTCCGCGATAGCCTCGAAAGTCCCCAATAGCTTGGAGTCCGCTAATAAAATGGGGTATTCCAGAATGTCCTTGCTTATACGAATTGCATTCGAATCCTTACCAAACTGCGGCGTGATTCCTAATACCGATGTATACGCGTCAATCTTCGTGGAGAGAGCATGAGTGAAATGCACTTCTTTTAAAGAAATGTTTCTGCAGCTTAGCCTTATCATCAAATGATACAAAGAACTAGCCATATCCTCTATGCAATGTCGGGCCGGTTGCTTGTGAGGACGAGTGTAGGACAACCCGATGATAACGTCATTCTCTTCTATTTGCCAATTGATGTTGTATCCGTCACATACGATCATATTATATTTTTGAAAAGCAGCTAAGCCTTGGCCGATGGTTTTTGAGTGAAGCATCACATATCCTAGAATCCCCAAATCAGAAAGCTCTATGTTCTGACCCTGATGTAACCCGAACATGTCATCCGATGTAATGGCAGCGGCTAATTCCGTTATACGTTCGAAATCCTCTTCCGACAACCGAGCCTCGGTGTCATGAAGAATGGACTCATCGATATGTAGCCTTTTGAAAAAATCGTCTTTGTTATGTCCCTTGAACACAATCGCTTTGATAATCGGATAAACAAGGGATACAGATAACCCTGTGTAGTTGGGTGACAACTCCCGAGACCTCCTTTCTGCACATAAGAATAAGATTTTGGCATGTTTCATCATACTTTTCTAGCCCCAAATGGCTTATTCTTACTTTATCTTAACACGCACAGTGATCAAAGATGAATAAACAGAGTCACGAGGAGGCAGGAGCATGCAACCAAACATAGCCATTATTAACGGACATCCCTATGCCAAGAGCTATTGCACAGCGTTATCGGAGGCCTATAAGAAGGGTGCAATCGCTAGCGGCTCGGAAGTACGCAGCATTCATATAGGCTCTTTATCTTTTGAACCGAATTTGAAATATGGCTACCATCAACGGCTGGAGTTAGAAGAGGATTTGCTTGCGGCTCAAGAGACGATCCGTTGGGCGGATCATCTGGTGTTCATATATCCGATATGGTGGGGGACGGTCCCAGCGATCTTAAAGGGGTTCATCGATCGTGTATTTCTACCAGGCTTCGCCTATCGGAATCGTCCCAATTCCATGTTCTGGGACAAATTAATGAGTGGGAAGTCTGCCCGTCTCATAGTAACCATGGACACACCTTCCTGGTACTATCGGTGGGTGTACAAACAAGCAGGGCATCATGTCATGAAACGTGGGACCTTGCAATTTTGTGGAGTCAATCCCGTCAAGATTACAGAAATAAGTCCCGTTAAGTCTTCAACGGATAAGCAGCGTGAAAAGTGGCTGCAAGATGTTGAAAAGTTAGGTTTGAAGCGTTCATAGAAATGGAAGAAGACTGAAAAAATGCAGCTTGGAAGCTGTGTTTTTCAGTCATTGCTGCCCTTATGTTCACGAATCAACCGTATTAAATTTCAAATTCCCACTATTTCTAATATTCACTTTCACATTTAATGTCACTTTCAGCCGTGGATACCAGGTATTTCTCCATTCCTTTAATTGAGCATGAGAAAGATCATTACGGAAATATTGTCCATAACCAAATAAATCAGACTGATTTTCCTGTAGTTTGGCAAGCATGGCTTTAGCCCGCTTATTCAACAAGCTTTTGAGTTCTTCACTAATCAGTTCTTTACTGGAGTTACCCTTCGTCTCCAGAAGCATGCCAATGACCTTCATATCCGTATCCACTTGCGGTATATGGCCATCCCAATGATGACGATGTTTAAAATCCACATCGAGAAGAAGTACACTGGCATGTTCCATTACTTCTACATTAGCCCCCTGGAAATTACCTTTCATAATGTTGTATATTAGCGTATCATCTGATGAAATCGTTCCAACCATGACTCCCCGGCTCATGATGGCGGAACCATCTAACTTAAACATCGTACGCTCTCCAGGTTTAATGATAGGAAGAGCATAATCTTCCGTATGTGAAAAGCCCCCTCGAAACGCTTCCCATAAATACACAATAGAAGTATTGGGGGTCCAGCCAGCCAACTTGTTGAAATAATCATAGCTCGCAGTGCCCCCCTCCGCTCCGCCTTGCTCTTTTTTGTTTAACATTTCGATCAAATCACCTCTATATACAGAAACCAGCGCTTTAGGTGCAATGTCATGAGACCTAATGGCATATTCAAGCACTTCTTTTATACCAAACTTAGCGGTTTTTTCATCAATCATCAGAAGTTTGAGGTGCAGTAAATCAATACTGCTTTCTACATTTCCACGCATCCGATCCAACGCTTCACTAATCGTGGAGGCTTCCCCCGTTATGATTCGAGGCGTCATATTAGTGGAACTAGGTTGAGGCACTCGAAGCCCCACTTTATACGTTTTTGCGTCTGTTTGACTAATAGCCATCTCTACAGGCAATATCCTTTTATTAATATCCTTATTGTCCCAACAGCCTGATAACAGGGAAATAGCTAGGAGTACTAAGACTGAACGAAATATGTATGTCATCCTTAGTTAACTCGCCTCCTTTGCAGTGCGCCAATAATCCCAATTACGACTGGAAAGACAAAGATACTATAAGCTCGGAGACCAGTATCCAGCCAGATTAGGTGTTCGGTTTCATACCAATCTGGAATCAGAAAACTAAGAAAGTAGGCAATTATTGTAATAATTACACTCAACCACCTATTGGATAAGGGAACTACGATGCTCCGAAACATCTCAGCTAAGATCCATATTAAAACCGAACTATAAACAATTAGAAAAGCAATCATAGAAGTCGTGTAAAACAGCGTCATTCTCTCGAATATGGACCAACTCATATCGATCGTATCCATCCCTGTGTGAAGAGGAAATTGGAATTGAATGACAGTCTCTTGCCCGAAAATGAGAAGGGGGATATACACGGATGCCAAATATAAAGGAAACAAGCCAGCCATCAAAAGGATGAATACCTTGCGGCTGCGCGCGACATTTCGAAAATAAGGGTGAATCATACCCAAAAATAAAAACCCAGAAAAGGCAAAAAAACTGGAATAATAAGCAGGATGCTTGAAAAAATCAAAGTTAGTGTTCCAAATTGGGGATGCATTACGTATATCGAAATTTGACATGGAGCTGATGAGTGCTGCAAAAATCCAAGGTATGAATAAAACGGAGATAATGACACTTGTTCTGAGCACAGTCTTGATGCCATACCAGGCAGCAAACAAGCTCAAGAAGATAAAACAGAGTAAGGCCCATATCGGCGTTTTTGGTAAAAATACGATGGTCATCATTTCCGAATATACCCTGGAAACTAATGCTAGAGTCGCAAGAAAATATAACATGATTGGAATTAGAAGGATTCTTGACAGCCAGGGGCCTAATACTTGTTTACAGAATCTCAACGATCGTCATGTTAGGGAAAGATGACAGGCCTCTTAAATAGATCCACATCATAGTTCCTTCCAAAAGGCAGCCAATCAGTATAGCTTCCCAATGGCCTTTGCTTGTCGATTCAAATATTTTCTCAGGATAAATGAAAAATATCAGCCCGAAATGTACAGTGATGAAGGTTAGATAGACTGATATTTTATTAACCATCTTGGGGACCTTCCTTTACATTTACATTGACGTAGGCGACCTCAAATGTCGTGATAGAGGCCATATAGATGGACAGCCAGATGATTCCGCCAATCGTACCAAGAACACCAAAAATAGCACTAAAGACAAGCAAAACATATTTGGATATTCGAATAAACAGGGCATTTTGTACCCCGTTCAATGTAAAATTCGCTAAAGCGGAAGCTGCCAAAACAATAATGAATAGATTACTTACCAATTTGGCGCTTACAACAGCTTGCCCGAGAATAATACCACCCACTGTCGTTATGGAGGGACCTATACTTTTGGGAAGACGAATACTGGCTTCAATCAGCATTTCCAGAACAATTAACATAAATAAAACTTCCAATAAGGCCGAATAGGGTACCCCTTCACGGCTCTGGGCAACGGACAATGCTAGCTGGATTCGGAGCACCTCTGGATTCACAGAGACCAAAGATACATATAGAGCAGGCAAGACCAAAGCGATAAACATGCCCATTATTCGAAGCATTCGAATGGTAATCATTGTAATCTTAGGGAAGTTACGATCGGAGTTAACGCACCAGAGATCTGTAATGATAACAGGCATAACGAAAGCGTACGGAAGCCCTTCGATAAACAGGATAACACGGCCATTTTTCAGATGGTCTGCCGCTTCTGCCGGTCGCTCAGAAGTTAGACATGGGGAAATAAGACTGAAATTCCCTTCTCCCAATACCTTGATGATTTCCTGCAAATGGCTAAATTCCTTGACTTTATTTGCCTCCAGCTTCTTCATTAAGGATGAAAGCAGCTTATGGTTAACAGAGTCGGATAAATAAGCTAAGGTGGTTCTTTTGGGTTGTTTTGTCCCCATCATCAAAGAATTCATAGTTAGTAGTGGGGATCGTAGCTCTTCGCGGATCAACGCCATATTGGTATCCAAATCCTCATTAAATGCTCCAAAGGAAGACTCAATCACATTCTCATTTTGTGGAACATTTATCGTTCTCTTAATCGTTGATGGCACGGGCTTGATAACAAAATTTCTTATAGGGTTCTCGAGTAAATAAATAACTAAATTCCCTTCCAATAAGCTGCTCATCTGCATGTCGTAAGTAGTGTTTAATTGGCCATTCAATAGGCTTATTTGTTGAAGCCAATCATTGATCGGACTGGACTCCATCCAAGATAATAATTGGTTCGTATGTGCCAAATTAACAAATGGGCGAAAATAACAAAATACAACTTCCTGATCCAAAAGTTGCTTTTGTTCCATCACAAAATCGCTATTTGATTCGAATTGAAGTTTCAGTCTGGCCATATCCGTTGTTTCTGGCAGATTCATGTTATATCACCTGAGAGTAGGTTTCCTTGGAAAACGGAAATTTATTCCTTGTACCATGACTGAAAAAAAGGGGCTGTGGAGTGGTAGCTTGATTTACATTGACGTTTTCCAAATTATGGATTATACTCAGGCGAGTTAGTACCAGGTACTAATTTTTGGGGAGGTATTTGAATGAAGTACTTTATTATTACTGGGACATCTAGAGGTTTAGGTGAAGCACTTGCTCGTAGACTTCTATCCACTGAACATCATTTGCTGTGTATTTCCAGAAATAGGAATGTGGGTTTGATGGCTGAGAGTGAGCAGATTGATTACTTTGAATTTGATCTAAATGATATCGATCAAGTGGATAGTCTGATGAGGGATGTATGTAATAAAATCGATGAAAGTAAAGCCGAAGCCATATACCTAATCAATAATGCTGCAGTTGTAACCCCGTTATCCAGTATTGAGCATGGAAGTACTGAAGAGTTGACTACGAATGTCCATGTTAATTTGCTGGCCCCAATCCTTTTAACCTCCTTGTTCATACGGTTTTCCCAACACCTTCGGATTCCAAAACGTGTATTAAATGTTTCCTCCATGTCCTCGAAAAATCATCTTTCTGGTATGAGTGTTTATTCAGCAGCCAAAGCTGGCCTAGATGTCTTCTCAAAATGTGTTGGGAAAGAGCAAGGAGATGGTGCCTTTGCAGTTAAAGTACTATCTGTTTGGCCGGGGATGATTGACACTTCCTTACAGGAAGAAGCACGAAGTGCCAATAAAAATGTTTTTGCCGCCTCTGAACTATTTAATAGGGTAAAGGATAAAGGGATGCTCGCCTCACCTGCGACTATTGCCGAGAAGTTAGTGGATTTATTACTTAGTGACCAATTTGCCCAAGGTATTGTCGTTGAAGAGCTTTGAAAATCCAAAATGAAAGAAGATGTAAATTTGGAAATTACCTCTCGCCGTAAGAAGCTTCTAGCTGTTTATGCTGTCGTTATCATCATTTTTTGCTTTCTTGCCGTTCCTGTTGATTATTTCCAAATATCGAATAGTCCGTTTCCTTTTCCTGAAAAACAAGGTTATGTACAAAGTACAACTTTACACAGATGTGTAAACGAATGTTTCAACATTTCGTCGGGAATTATCATTATAATCCAATATTTTCTTTCACTTTGCTCCAATAATAACTCAATGCATTAACAAATGTTTAAAAAACCACGATGTAGTAAGAGAATGGTAGTAAATCAATGAATCGTATGATTGTAAGCGAATTATTGAGTGAATGTGGTGGTTGGAGTTATATTTTTAAGTTTTTTCAATCCTTTACTATGCTGCAAGAAGAGAGTAGTATTCAACTCGTACGTTATAGTTGAATATTTCGCTTAATTTTCTTATTAGAAAAGCGGGGGAACCACAAGTTTCATGGGGTGAGTAAAGGTGCTTAAGTGTATGGCACCATTTAGGGCAGATTCTCGCGGCCCGAACCCGACAGCTAACCTCGTAAGCGACCGTGGGAAGGAGAACATGTGTATAAACACAAGGTCTATCCTTGTGTTTTTTTGCGTCCTAAAACGCAAGTTTATGTCAGATATTAGGTTTAATTGGGGGAACTAGCACGAATGACAAGCGACTCATTGAAAAAAATTATGTTTGGCAAACCGCTTAAATCCAGCGAAATTGAATCTGAAAAAATGCAGGTTTGGAAAGGACTGCCGATCCTATCCTCGGATGCCTTATCGTCAGTTGCCTACGGGACTGAGCAGATTCTTTTAGAACTCGCGACTGTTGGGATTGCCGCTTTTGCGTTCTCTTTGCCCATTGCGATATCCATTATCGCTCTCATTATGCTGCTAGTTTTGAGCTATAGACAAGTGATAGAGGCCTATCCGCAAGGTGGCGGAGCCTATATGGTTTCCAAAGAAAACCTAGGTATGGTGTGGGGGAGGCTGACTGGGGTTTCGCTGCTTATTGACTACACACTCACCGTTGCCGTTTCGATCTCTGCCGGTGTGCAGGCGATTACTTCAGCTTTTCCCTCGGCGGTGCCATATATTGTTCCGATTACTTTAGTTCTTGTGTGGATCATGGTTTGGCTTAATTTGCGAGGAACTTCGGAATCAGGTACGATTTTCGCTATTCCAACGTACTTTTTTATTCTTTGTATTTTGCTGCTAGTGGGCAAAGGCATATACGATATGCTGACGGGATCCATTAATACGCATCCCATTGCATTTGCTCCGAGTTCAATGACGAGCTCATTAACGTTATTCGTCCTTTTAAAAGCATTTTCCTCCGGGTGTTCAGCCGTGACAGGAATCGAGGCCATCTCCGATGCCGTGCCGCATTTCCGCTCACCGTCCGTGCAGAACGCGAAGCGCACGTTAGTATCCTTAGGGACACTTTTGGCTATCGTGTTTGGAGGCGTAACGGTGTTAGCTTTGGGTTATGGTATTGTACCTGATCCTAATGGCCATACATCCGTATTATCGATGGTGACAGAGCAGGCTTTTGGTCGTGGGGCGATGTACTACGCAACTCAAATTGGTACCATGCTCATTCTGGTTTTGGCTGCTAATACTAGCTTCAACGGGTTTCCAATCTTAGCATCCATTATGGCACAGGATAAAAACTTCCCGCGTATGTTCTCATTCCGAGGAGACCGTCTTTCGTTTCATTATGGTATTATCACACTTGGTGTGCTTGCCAGTATTCTTCTGATTGGTTTCAAAGGTAAGACCGATGCACTCATTCCTCTATATGCGATAGGCGTGTTTTTATCTTTTACACTTGCGCAAGGCGGCTTGGTTCGTAAATGGTTGAGAGAGCGAGTGAAAGGTTGGATCGGAAAGCTGCTCATCAATGGTTTAGGCGGGATCGTTTCTCTAGCTGTTTTACTTATATTTTCTATAACTAAATTTACCGAAGGTGCATGGATTGTTATTATTATAACCCCGCTGCTGCTTTGGTTAATTACGAAAATTAGTCATCACTACGATGATGTAGCGAAGCAATTGCGTATTGATATAACGATTGAGCGGGTTTGCACGAAGGAACCTTTGATTATTGTGCCTGTGGCGGGCATTCATCGGGTTGTGGCACAGTCCTTGAACTATGCGAAATCGTTGTCGCCAAATGTGATTGCCTTCTACGTATCATTCTCAGATGAAGATGAAGAATTGATGCAGGAGAAGTGGGATAAGTGGGATCCCGGCGTTCGATTGGTTGTTTTTAAATCACGTTATCGGACGATACTGAAGCCTCTGGCTGAATTTATTGAGAGAATTGACACGCATGTTTCGGAAAAACAAAACATTATGGTCATTTTACCGCAATTTATGCCGAAAAAATGGTGGCATCGATTGCTCCATAACCAGTCTGCTGCACGCATTCGTTCGAAGCTGCAAGCCGATAAAGATATCGTCGTGGCGACGGTACCGTATCATTTGCATGAGTAGAAGTGGTACAATAAAGGGGAGAAACTGAACTGAGGTGAACCCATTATGGCTAAGAAAAAATGGTCGTCTACTCCTGCTGTAACCAGCGTGCAAGATAAACCTGCAACACTTAAGGATTTACTGCGTCCGGAAATACTTGAAGGACTCAAAGCGCAGGCTGATGCCATGAAAGCAGAGGAACAAGCGAAGAAAGATGCAGAGAGAGCGAAGGCGGAAGCTGCTCGCAAAGCAGAAGAAAAGCGGCTTGAGAATGATTTTGGACATCTGCTCAGTAAGAGCAGTCTGGATTGGCGTAAGCACAAATGAGGGAGCGCACAGTGTGCCTCCTTTTCTTTCTTTTTGCAATGATAGCGCTGTCATCCTGTGAGGTGGGCAATAGAGAGGCAGCTCAAGGGACTGCTGAGGTAAGTGGTGCACCGGTAGCGACAACAATACCACCACCAATTTCAACACCAATAGAAACACCAATGACAACAAATATATCAAAAGAAATATCAAAAGAAATATCAAAAGAGACACCAATACCAACAGCAATAGAAACACCAAAAGAGACCACGGCGGTATCTGCAACAGCCCCAACAGCAATGGATACACTGACGATTCCATCGTCGGAGCCAAGCGACCCAAGTTCATTGGCTATTCCGGCTTTTTTGTCTTTGGAAAAGACCTTGATCGAGCGTTACGGAAACGCTAAACCAAAGAAATGGGGCGAAAATGTCCCTGGTGTTCGGACACATCTTACTACGAAGGAACAAGTGATTGCGCTGACTTTTGACGCATGTGGGGGGAAGGAGGGCAGTGGGTACGATGAGAAGTTGATCAACTATTTGATCAAGGAGAACATCCCGGCTACCTTATTTATCAATGCGAGATGGATAACGGCCAATAAGGACATATTTGCCAAATTAGCCGCAAACCCACTGTTTGAGATTGAAAATCATGGGACTGAGCATAGGCCCTTGTCCGTAAATGGCAAGTTGGCGTATGGCATCGCGGGAACCAAGAATGTGAATGAAGTTATTCATGAAGTGAAAGACAATGCTGACCAGATCGAGAAGCTGACTGGACGGCGTCCTTTATTTTTTCGTTCGGGCACAGCCTATTATGATGATATTGCAGCAGGAGTTGTTCATGATTTAGGCTTTCAGTTGGCTGGTTACAATGTACTCGGAGACGCTGGAGCGACTTATAACACGGAGCAGGTCTACAAAGCGCTGCTAAAAGCCCGAAGCGGTTCTATCGTACTAGCTCATATGAATCACCCAGAGAAAGATACGGCAGAAGGTATTATGAAAGCTATTCCTGAGCTTCAAAAAGCGGGCTACCGCTTCGTTCTTTTAACTTCCTATACATTAAACTAAGCGATAGCTGCAGCAGCTATCGTTTTTTCATTTCAAAAAATTCACAAACCTCTCGATCATAATACGTCAAATCACTAACACGAGTTTGTACGACAACCGTTTTTTCACTGAAACGCAATACAACCGCATTCGAATCTACAATGTGATCATCTTTGAAAACACGGACGACAGCCTGTCTTTCAACAGCATCTTGAAAATCTGTATCCGTTACTAAGCGTTCATTTCTAGCCATCCTCGGCATTCCCCTAACTTGGTTAAAATAGTTCTTCTATTGTACCACAAGGTGTCGCTCAACCCGAATTCACACGAACTCCTCCGCCCAGCCTAGCATACAATGTAGCACCAAATGCTGTATGGGCAGAGAGGATGCGTGATCTAGGGTGGACATTCAATTATTGCCGATTCATTGGGTCTATTTAGTATTTATCGGTTTTATTCTTACCCTTTTAATCAAGCGCAGAGATACAACGATGATTTGCGTGGTTGGTATTTTCGCGCTTGGCTTGCTGGCAACGGAAACGTTGAGCGGCTCCGTTTCCGGTATTTTCAACAGCTTCATTTATGCGACCAAAGAGCTGATGGGTACCATCATGATCATCTCTATAATTGTAGCAATGAGCCGCGTGCTCATTCGAACAGGCATTAATGAAATCATGGTCGCTCCGCTAACCCGCTTTCTGCGAACGCCTGCTTTAGCTTTCTGGGGTATCGGTATCATTATGATGGTGACGTCATGGTTTTTCTGGCCGTCTCCCGGTGTTGCGCTCATTGGTGCTGTTCTGTTGCCTGTGGCCGTCCGCGTTGGTCTGCCAGCGCTAGGTGCGGCTATGGCAATGAACTTATTCGGACATGGGATTGCGCTTTCGGGGGATTACATTATACAGGGAGCTCCTAAATTAACAGCAGATGCAGCTGGATTACCGGTGACTGCCGTCATGGAGGCAAGCATTCCGCTGGTTATCGTGATGGGGCTTGTCACGACGATCACCGCTTTTTGGATGATGCGGCGGGACATGAAGAACGGGACGTGGCGAAATGGCCTCGTGGCGAGTGGTCCAGGGGATAGCGGTTCACTTATTTCGGCTACTTGGCAGGCCAAGGTCAATTTAGCGCCACGTCTGAAAAAGACTTTGGCAATTATGATTCCTCTACTCTTCGCCTTAGACGTAATTGCGATGTTCGTGCTTGATCTGCAAGGGGGAGATGCGACAGCGCTCGTTGGGGGCACCGCCGTATTCATTCTCATTGCGGTGACGCTGCTCGCGCATCGGAATCAAGGACTAGAACAAACGACCTCCTACCTCATCGAAGGTTTTGTATTCGGTTTCAAAGTATTCGGCCCCGTGATCCCGATCGCCGCTTTCTTCTACCTAGGCGACTCCGCGTTCGCGGAGCTGTTTGGCAAAGTACTTCCGCAAGGCTCGCACGGGATCGTGAACGATCTGGGTGTGGCACTCGCGGGGCAAGTGCCGCTGAACGGCGCGGTCGGTGCCGTGACGCTTACCGTCGTAGGCGCCATAACGGGCCTCGACGGCTCCGGCTTCTCCGGAATCTCCCTCGCGGGCTCGATTGCGCAGCTCTTCGCAACCGCCATTGGCTCCGGCGCGGCTGTGCTCACAGCGCTCGGCCAAGTGGCCGCCATCTGGGTCGGCGGCGGCACGTTGATTCCGTGGGCGCTGATTCCAGCAGCAGCCATCTGCGGCGTGAGTCCGTTCGAGCTGGCGCGACGGAATCTGCTGCCTGTGCTCATCGGCCTCGCGGTGACGACGGTCGTGGCGATGTTTTTGGTGTAGACTAGGCATAGGCATCTAACCCGTTACATCTGTGGAAGTGTCCATGGGTGTGGCGGGTTTTTATGTCTTGGGTGGTACCCAAACCACCCAAACCGTCAAAACTATCAAAACTATCAAAACCATCAAAACCATCAAAACCCGTCAACCCCATCAACCCCGTCAAAACTGTCAAACTCACCCGGCATTAGCACTTTTGAAGCAAAATTGTATGTCTGTAAACAAGAAGATGTAAAAAGTGCAGCAAAATACAGTAATTTTCCGCTTTGAGTAATAATAATGTATTTTGTGCGTTTGAGGAGCCGAAAAGCGAGCCGAAAGCGCCTTTGTGGCGCTCTCAGGCGGTGGTGAGGTTTGTTATAGCGCTGAGAGCGCCGAAAGGCGCTTAAAGCTGTAGGTTTTGAAGTTTTGTGAGTTTGGTGGCGGATGGCGGCGCCTGAGAGAACTTGTATGGGACGAGTTTGCAGCAACTTTGATCTGGCCCCCAAATCTTTCTTGGGATGTCTAATTCAGCGATATCGCAAGACAAGCGCAGGAAGTATCGCCAATTTCCTATACAATGAACGGAAAACGTACGGGATCGGAGTTGCCTATTGCCCACTTTAAGCAGTAAGCTTACATACAGTGAACTCGAATGGAAGTTGGAATTGAGAAATAGGAAGTTGGAGATGAGATAGATGGAAGCCAAGTTTTGTATGACCTGCGGAGCCGCTATGGAGTCGCGCGATGTGGATGGCACGATAAGAAGAGCTTGTACGGAGTGCAGCTTTGTTCATTGGGGTAATTATAGCATCGGTGTAGGCGCACTCGTGATGAAGGATGAGAAGATGCTGCTTGTACGCAGGGCTCAGGAGCCAGGGAAAGGCCGATGGACCAACCCGGGCGGTTATATTGAGCAGCATGAGCTGATCCAAGATACGATTGAGCGCGAAGTGATGGAGGAAAGCGGAGTTAAAGCGGTTGTAACCCGCCTTGTAGCCGTGCGTGATTTGCCTAGAAGCATACATAATGTATACATTGCTTTTGAAATGGATTACATAAGCGGTGAGCCTCAGCCAGACGGCGTGGAGGTCGATGCAGCAGGGTTTTATAGTTTGGCCGAGATGGAATCGATGAATGTGGCAGATTTTACACGCTGGCTCATTGATGTTGCCCTGCATTCCGAAACGACCGGACTAGTTGAAGATAAAGATCCAATCATCAAAATGGATGGATACGGATTGTACCGTGCACCTAAAATATGACCAAGGCGATCCAGCTTCGGGGACATCACTTAATTTGTCTGCTAGGATACAGAGGAATGGGTTATTCGAAAGAGTTTTGCGAAAATATGACGAACGTCTACGAGGAATTGCGTCAAAAGCCCGAAACGATGATCCGCATTGTTCTTGGACCTGATGATCTTTGCGCAGCTTTCCCGAAGGATCAAGAAGCGCATTGTGAAAATAGGACGGTCTATCAGCGCGATGCAGAAATCGTCACCAAGCTTGGCTTGCAAGTGGAGATGGAGCTAAGCTGGTCGGAAATTTGTGGGCAAGTGGCTGATCGTGTGAGACCGGACGACATTGGTCACCTATGTGCCACATGCCGTTGGGAGCCTTACGGTGTTTGTGCGGAAGGTGTACGATTGATCGGGGAGGGTGGCGACTTGCCGCCCGTCATTACCAAATAAGAGGGCTTGCGTGTAGACGCAGCCCTCTTATTTTTATACAAAAACACTTACATCCGAGCCGCTTTCCAGCTTCTCCGCAGGAGAAGACAATACATTTGCAACCATGAGCAAATCATCTACAGGTCGAAGGATGGATCTGAGGAGTCTGCTGTCTTTCATCTCTGGCTGCAGCCACATCTCGCCCTGATCTTGGTCGAGTATCGCAGGCATTCTGCGTTGATAAGGAGAGACGAGTGAGTTCGCTTCTGTCATCAGCATCATACACGTACGAAGCTCCTCTTCACCAGATGGAGCCCGCCAGACATCATACAGTCCCGCGATGCCAAAGGTGCCGCTGCGCATTTTGAACTTAATCCACTCTGTCTCTTTTCCCTCTGTCACGCTAATATAAAATCCACTGCAAGGAATAATACAGCGCTGCTTTCTGACGATACGCTCGAAGACTACATTGGTGAAGATTGAATCGCGGTCCCCGCATACGGCATCTTTTGCCCAGAACGGCATCAGACCCCAACGGAATTCATCAAGGATGCGCTCTCCCTTTTTGTTCATCATCACAGCGGAAACAGACTCTGTCGGCCGCACCTCATAACGATTGGAGCTATACGATAGCAGCCGATCAATGCGGAATTGTTTAACCAGTTCGTTGACATCAGCAAGAATAGATATGGAATGACACATTTTTTTTACCACCTCATTTTGGTTTTGGCTATTATTTGCCTAATTAACCAAATACATGTATGAGGCCTATCTTTTTATTAACCTGTATTAACCCTGCTTCCTCACCTTACACAATCAACAGCTTCTGCATCGTTTCGGAAGAGGCGACTCATTTCATGAGGGTTTTCGTTTGGTAAGTAATGACATGGTAATCGGCAGCCAAAAAAAGCTAGAAGCTTTAGGGCTCCTAGCTGAAATAACCTATTCGGAAATATGCGAATGAATGCGATTTTTCCCATTTCTCTTGGCGGTATACAAACATTCATCAACAAGCTGGAACCAGGCTTTTTTCATCGTATTGCGATTATAGCTAGCGAGTCCGATACTCATCGTTAACGGTTGATCCGGCATCTCAGGAATTTCGGTATTCCGGATGACATCCATTAATTTTTCGCAAATATGTAAAACTTCCTCGTGTGATTTGCCTGCAAACAGAACGGCGAATTCCTCACCACCATATCGAAAAGACATATCGTCAGGGCCGAGCACGTCTTTCAGAATGGAGCCAATCGTTTTGAGAACCATGTCACCGACCCAATGCCCGTAGGTATCATTAATCCTTTTGAAATTATCGATATCGATAAGAGCAAGCTCAAGCGGTGTATCATGGGGCATATGTGAAATCAGATGATCGGTATGTTCTTGAAATGAACGATGATTAAACAGCTCGGTGAGCGCATCCACTTTGGAGAGTCGATCAATCATCACATTTCGAATAAGGAGATCCTGTTCGCGGACGACCGAATCTTTTAACTCTGTAATGAGAACGAGCCCTTTATTCATGATTGCAAAGCACACAAGCGCGGTTAAGGTGATGACTGTAATGGATACGATCACATCAGAGGGCGTTAGGGCATACCTTTGATATACCTGGCAAACTAGTATTGAAATTAAATATATAATCCCTAAACTATAAGCGTAAATAATATATTTCTTTTGGAAATAGGTAGAGGCTAAAATAATAGGGATACTAATTAATTCGTAGCTGCTCATCAGCTCGGGAATACAGATAATAAAGATACTAACCATGGTCATGGTCCATGTAATCATGATAAAATCGCTGTATCGTTTCAGAAAGTGAATAGCCAAATAACCGGCTCCCATTAAGATGAGCTGTAGACAAGTCGTAATGATTTGAACATGCAGGAACCTGTTAAACCATTGCGGAGGCTGATCATACAAATTAAAGAAGAATCCAAGGATAGCAACTACTCCATAGATGAATAGGATCCACCATAAAATATGTATAAGTTTTCGATTCCATATATGATCATTAGCCGGAAGTTGTTCCATGTAGAGGAGGCCACTTTCCTTTCGGGTTGGCAATTATTGGAAAAACATTTTGTGCCTTATCAAATCATTGTAAAGAATAACACCCCTTTTAGGCAAGCTGTTTACGAAGGGGAGGGTTGTATTTTTTTGTAAATATAGATCAGGGTTATCAGGAGGGGCTATGACAGCTCAAGGTTACGTACATGCATGGGAACATTATAAGGATGAGCTTACCTTGTTGGATAAAAAGCTTGAGCTTTTATATAAGCGTCGTCAAAAGCTAACGCCCGATCCGCAAACGGATTCGTTTCGCGGGATGTTCGTGTCCGAAGATGAGTTCATCCGTCTCATAGGCGGGGAAAATGAAGATGAGGAGCTTGACGGGGAAGAACTCGGGCTCTTGGCTAGTATTCGGAATTCGGAGGCGTTCATTGCCCTGCGACGTGAAGAAAGCCGCAAGGCAGGTGTGTTCTTGCCTCTGTCGTATGTATCTTCTGTGTTTGGGTTGTCCCTCGTAGAAGAGCGGTTCGTTATGCTAGGGCTCGCGGTAGAACTGGATCGCAAATATGAACGCATCTTCGGCTTTCTGCAAGATGATCTAACCAGCAAAACGCCTAATATTAGTCTGGCGCTGCAAATTGCTTGCAGCAGCCCTGAGGATATGCGGGCAGCACGGACGACATTCATGGCGCCTGAGGGTAAACTGGCGCGCTATGCGCTTCACCGCGAAGCGCAGGAAATTAGCGGCCAGACGTTATTGTCTAGGCCGCTGCTTCTCGATAAGCGAATCATCTCATTCATGCTGGATTCCGGTGAAATGGACCCGAAGCTGAAGCCGGCAGTCCGGATGGTTTACCCAGATGACGAGCTGGCCCCTCTGCTCGTCCATGAGGATTTTCAGCAGCGGCTGCGGGGCTTCATCCAAGCTGCGTTCCAGGCTCCGACGGCTGAGCGCAAACGGCTCGCCTTCCACTTGTGGGGGAATGCGGGCGCAGGCAAGAAGCTGCAGGTGGAGCACCTCAGCAGCCATTTCAATAAGCCGCTGCTGCTTGTTGATCTTGCTGATGTGCTTCTGCACGCAGCGAGTTTTGAAGAGCAGCTGAGCGCGATTGTTCGTGAAGCGATCCTGCACCAAGCCGTGCTGTGCTTTACACGGCTGGAGGCGCTCTATCCGGAGGAGCCGGATCTTGCGGCGCAGCGGCGACTCGGGTGGTTTCACGAGCTGCTGGAAGGCTACGGCGGCATGGTGTTTCTGCTGGCCGGGCGGTTCAACCGGCTAACGTGGAAGCCCAAGGAGCGGCTGCTCCTTGAGCACGAACTGCATGTGCCGGACGAAGGCGGGCGTGAGCGCCTTTGGGCGGCATTCGCGCGCGAGCTCAGCGTGAGCGCGGACGTGGACTGGCGGGTGATGAGCGGGAAATTCCGCTTCACCCCAGGGCAAATTCGCCGCGCGCTGACGCTGGCGCGCGGGTACTCCGCCTGGCAGCGTGAGACGCAGGCTGCTGTGGAGGGTTTCGGCGACGTGGCTGCGTCGAATACGCTGCGGGCCGATGCGCTCTACAAGGCGTGCTACCAGCAGGTGCAGCACAAGCTCGAGCGCAAGGCGACGCGCATTGAGCCTCGCTATGGGTGGGGGGATGTGATCCTCCCGCCTGAGCAGAAGGATCAGCTCCGCAATGCGTGCAATCAAGTGAAATACCGTGGCGTTGTCTACGGCGACTGGGGGTTCGAGAAGAAGCTGGCCTACGGCAAGGGGCTAAGTATGCTGTTTGCCGGTCCACCGGGTACGGGGAAGACGATGTCTGCACAGGTTGTCGCCGGTGAGCTTCAGCTGGAGCTATACAAGGTCGACCTCTCGCAGGTGATCAGCAAATATATTGGCGAGACCGAGAAGAATTTGCACGAAATCTTCGAGGAAGCGCAGCTCAGCAATGCGGTATTGTTCTTCGACGAAACCGATGCGCTATTCGGAAAGCGTTCGGAAGTCAAAGATTCGCATGATAAATATGCGAACATCGAAACCGCCTACCTGCTTCAGAAGATGGAGGAGTATCAAGGAATCACGGTGCTGGCAACGAATCTATTAAATAATATTGATGAAGCCTTCCTCAGGCGAATCAATTACGTCATTAAATTTCCGTTTCCGGATAGTGAATATCGTGAAAAGATTTGGCATTCCATGTTTCCATCTGCCGCCCCGCTTAGCGGTGATGTCGATTTCAAATATTTAGCTCAGCGCTATGAGATCGCCGGGGGGAATATCAAGAACGTCGTCCTTTCTTCGGCATTCCTAGCTGCTGAGGCTGGCGAACCCATCCGGATGCAGCATATTATCAAGTCGATTCGGCATGAGCTGCAGAAATCAGGTAAAATCCTTGCCCGCCAGGAGTGGGAAGAGTACTAATAATAGCTCCGAGAGACATATCGGAATTCATTGGACCGGATAGCCCGATCCCCCGAGTGCATCTTTCCTGTCTGGCACTGCATAACGATGATAAACATCGTTATGTATCCCTATTTATCAATGAAGCCCTCGCTAATGATGAAAAGCATCCTTAAGGTGAGAGCTTTTGAGTTTTGGCGCGAATTTTTTTGTCTGAAATGATGAAAAACACCGTTATAGCGACTAGTCTCTCACTATTCTCAAACTTAACGATGATAAACATCGTAAACGCTCAGCACAAGCTAGCCACCCAAATTGTTGACCAGCAGAATTATAAATAAATAATTTTTATCCCTATAGTCATCCTAGTAAATTGCAATTATAATAGAAAAAGATACACAATATGACATAATCCTTACCATCTTCATTACATTACATAGGTATTTTGAGGCAGGAAGTGACTCCTATTGGCGATTATTCTGTAATTGCAGATGTAAGCGCATCTTTAATCAAGCTTCTCAGAGAAAATATGACACCTGATCCCATTCCTCAACCAGAGATGATTGGGCTTGCTTCGCCTGTCGATAAAGGGGATTTCTACTTATCTCTTTATTTGTACAGCGTCCGCGAAAGCGGCGATAATCGTCGTACCCACATGATTGCCAGAGGGACGAATGAAATTCAGTATCCGCCTATGGTTGTAGATCTTAGCTACATGCTGACGGTACAATCACCAGCAGAGCTGCAATCCAGAGCGCTGGATGAGCATAGGATACTAGGAAGAGCGATGCAAGTGCTCTACGATCATTCTATACTTCGAGGTTCTATGACCCTCGGAACTCTAGCAGAGCAAGATGAAGAAGTGCGCATTGTCATGGAGCCTCTTAAAGGAGAAAGCATCCTGAATATGTGGAACTTTGCTGATACCCCTTACAGACTCTCTGTTAGCTATTCAGTTGGGCCAATAAATATCGATTCAACCCGCATCAAGACAACCAAAAGAGTTTCGGAAACCGATTTTCGTATACAGGGTTAGGGGGCTTAGGTTGTGGATCACATTCGCGTATCGCAATTGAAAACCCGCGTATCTTTGGTTGTATGCGTCATCGATGCAATTACCTCACAAACTCCTCTTGGCAACACGACCACTGTTTATCTGGAAGGCACCCGTTCGAAAGCAATTCGTAAATCGAATGGTTCCTATATATTCAACGATTTACCGCCCGGTGATTACCGTCTTATAGTAAGCAACGAGCACTATTTTCAGGAACAAACTCTCATCACAGTAGGAACCGGTAATTTTATAGAGGTTGTTCAGTTAAAGCCGCTGCCTTCTTATCCTTTTTCGCAAGGAACAGGACTTATCCGAGTCATGCTGCAGGATGCAGCCGGAGCTCCTTTGAGGGATGCCCAGCTGCAAGCGATGATACTATCGGAAGAGTGTGCCCGCGCTCGAATTATGGCAGATCAAGCCGACAAGGGAGCACTTGAAGTAACACTGGGTTCGTTTACAGGTGTTATCGCAGTTGGAGATTCTTACTTGCTTCGAGGACGCGGATCTAAAGCTGCCGAAGAGCAAATTCGAATTGTTGAGGTATTGGAGCATCAAAAGCGTTTTCGTCTAGAGAAAAAGCTGACTAAAGTATTCACTCGTGGTGCACTGCTGCTGCCCATCCAAGAAAGCCGAGTTACAGAAAAAGGAGAGGCTGTTGTAGCTTTTCGTGGCAATCGGATTCCGTCCTTTCAGACAGAGTTGGCTATTACATACGGCGAAGATCGGCGGCATATTATGAAGGAAGTAATAGTAGCAGAAGGAACAACGACGAACCTTGGCATCATTCGGCTCACTTAACCCTAATTAGTAGAATGGACACGTCCATCTTCTATACAAAAATGACAAGCAGAAAGGAGAGAACTGGTTTCATGTCTGTGGCCGTATTGATTTGCAAGAAGTGCCATCTGACTGAACTGGGGAACAATGGCTGACTATTTATCACCTGGAGTCTATGTGGAAGAGTTTGACAGCGGGGCGCAACCGCTTGAAGGTGCAAGCACAAGTACGGCCGGGTTTATAGGGCTTGCGCAAAGAGGGGAAATTGAAGGTGTCCCTCAACTGGTTACGAGCGTAGCTGATTTCCATCGTTTATTCGGCAGCTACTTGTCCGAGAATGAATTCGGTGAGTATCGTTTCCTTTCTTATGCGGTTGAGCATTTCTATTTAAACGGAGGTTCTCGCTGTTATGTCATGCGTGTAGCGCCAACTGACGCTAAGGTAGCAACGAACAAAGCGGCAACGAACAAAGAATCTGCGATTCTGGAGATTGCTTCCAAGAACCCAGGGACATGGGGTAACCAAGTTCGTATCGTGGTTGTTCCGTCAAGTAAAGCTAAGACGCAAATCTATGAAGTGCTGAGCGAGACCCAATATCGCGTGAAAAATAATGCTGGTTTCAATGTCGGCGATGTTGTTGCCTTCGAAGCCGCTGGCCAGAAGCAGTACAACAAAGTCGTTTCTTCCCAAGACAACATTATTGAGCTTGCTGAAGCGCTTGATGGGGATGTTGTGGATAGCGGTCTGCTTCCATCCAAAGTGTTAACAACTAGCGAATTCACGTTGCATGTATTCTACGGCGATGAAGCAGAGACTTATGAGAAAGTGTCCCTAAATATCTCTGCAGCGAACCACATTGAGAAAATTGTTTCCCGTTCGAACATCATTACGGTGAAAGATTTGACAGATGGTAAGGATCTGGGTGCTGTTGCTCCGTTCGAAGTGCTCTCAGGTGAGAGTGAAACGGTTGGCAAATTCCAAATCGCATTGTCTGGCGGAAGCAACGGTTCAATCGCGCAAGTGACTCCTGATATCTTCATGGGTGTAGACCGTGGACCTGGTAAACGTACAGGTATCCAGTCTTTCATCGACAACGATGTTGTTAGCATCATCGCGATTCCGGGCGTAACTGAGCCTACGGTTCAATTATCTCTTGTAGCACATTGCGAAAACTTGGGCAGCCGTTTTGCCGTTCTTGATATTCCACGAGAGAAAACAAAAGTAGCCGATGTAATGACGCACCGTAACATCTTTGACAGCAGTTACGCAGCGATGTACAATCCGTGGCTTCAAGTGTTCGATCCATTAGACAAAAGAAATATATACATACCGCCATCTGGCTCTGTTATTGGTATCTACTCCCGTTCCGACCAAACGCGTGGCGTTCAAAAAGCGCCTGCTAATGAAGTCGTTCGTGGCGCAGTGGGTCTTGATTGCCAATATAACAAAGGCGAGCAAGATATCCTGAACCCACAAGGCGTCAACTTGATTCGTGCTTTTGCCGGACAAGGTATTCGTGTATGGGGTGCTCGTACAACGTCGTCGAACGGTTTATGGAAATATGTGAACGTGAGACGTTTGTTCATCTTCATTGAAGAGTCCATCAAGAATGGCACGAACTGGGTCGTATTCGAACCGAATGATGAACAGCTTTGGGCTCGTGTACAACGAACCATTGATGCGTTCTTAACTCGTGTCTGGAGAGACGGTGCCTTAATGGGCGGAAGTCCTTCCGAAGCGTTCTATATCAATATCGGACGCAGCACAATGACGCAGGATGACATCGACAACGGTCGACTTATCTGTGTGATCGGGGTAGCTCCGGTCAAACCTGCCGAGTTCGTCATCTTCCGTATTACTCAGAAAACAAGAGAAGAATAGTCGAAACGTTAGATATTTCTCATATTAGGAAAGGGGTATTATATGGCTGGCGAACGTAGGGATCCATACCGCAATTTTAGATTTAGAATTGAAGTAGAAGGTATTCAGCAAGCTGGTTTCAGCGAAATCTCTGGATTTGACGCATCCCTGTCGGTAATTGAATACCGCGAAGGAAACGAAACCATTACGCCTCGGAAGCTTCCGGGACTTGCGAAATATGGCAACATCTCACTAAAGTGGGGTGTTACTGACTCCATGGACATGTATAACTGGATGTCGGAGTCGATTCAGGGGAAAGTTTCCCGCAAAACGGTCACGATCATCGCAATCAACGAAGAAGGCGCAGACGTAGCGACTTGGCAGGTTATTGAAGCATGGCCGTCCAAGTACTCTGCTCCAAGCTTCAAAGGTACAGGCAATGAAATTGCCATTGAGAGCCTAGAGCTTGCCCACGAAGGCATGACACGCACGAAGTAATGCAGCACTAGAGTAGGCGCCGGAGCACGAAGTCTCCGGTTCCTAACTCTTCTTTTTTTCAGGCGCTAAGCTAGTTTGCTTACGCAGTAAGTTTTCTTTGATAATGCTAAGGGGGTAACATCATGGCTTTCAAAACGGAATATGAATTCGAGCTGCCTAGAGGATATGTGGATGACAACGGTACGCTGCACAAGAGAGGCGTTATGCGGTTAGCAACAGCTGCGGATGAAATCCTACCCATGCGTGACCAACGCGTCCAGCAAAATCCGGGCTATTTAACGATCATCTTACTTACTCGTGTGATTACCAACCTAGGTGATCTGCGTGCGATTGATACACGTGTGGTTGAGAAGTTCTTCACGGCCGATCTAGCCTTCTTGCAAAACTTTTATCGTCAAATTAATGAAATGGAAGTGCCGAGAGTACACACTAGCTGTCCGAAATGTGAGCATGAGTTTGATGTGGATGTGTCTTTTTTGGACGAGATGGCGGGGGCATAACGGGTTATCCCATTGACAAGATCTATGAGGAAGCGGGCTTTATTGCTTACTACTTTCATTGGACACATGATGAAATCATGTCAATGGAGCACCGGGAGCGCCGAACGTGGTGTGAGGAAATATCCCGCATCAACCGCAATCTGAACGACGATGGTAAAAAGCAGCCTGACAATCCGTTTGATGTGTTCGGTAAGAGGTGAGTAACAAGTGAAACAGTCCAAATTGCATAACGTAGGTGGCGCATTCCGGTTCGAGGTAGAGCTGGACGGACTCATTGTCGGCGGTTTTTCTGAAGTAACTGGCATGAAGTCTGAAACGGAAGTTAAGCCCTTGTGGGAAGGCGGCGTGAACACGCACCCCCACTATATGATCGAACATACGAAGTATCCCAATATTGTGCTAAAAAGAGGCATCACCACTTCCAGCGAGCTCTGGGAATGGTACAATGGTGTCGCCCAAGGCAAAATAAAGCGTAAAAATGGCTCCATTATTTTACACAACCAGGCAGGCACGGAGATGTGCCGATGGAATTTTTTTAGTGCTTTTCCGGTGAAATGGAACGGACCTGATTTGAATGCCAGCAGCGGTAATGTAGCTATCGAGTCGATCGAGCTGGTGCATGCCGGTTTGAAAACTATTTTCAAAAAATAAGTGTGCTCAGTAAATGCTTACGATGCTAGTTTTGCTAAAGCAAAACTTTTAGGGGGATTGTTCATGAAATCTCGACAATCGCATAAACCCCGAGTGAAGAGAACCAAGGGCCTATTACAGATTTCTGCCGCAAGCAGTAGTTCTGCAGGACGTGCAGCCAGGCAGTCCAAACAGTTTGCATCCGGTATTATGGGTAAATACGGATTTTGGCGTAATAACTATTTAGGTCTATTAGCTCTAATTTTTAAACAAAAAGGAATTCTTACGGATAAGGAATTATCGGCCTTAACGGAGTCGAATGATCAGTCGTGGGTTATCCAGCTGCAACTGCAGCTTCAAAGCTTGCAGCATCCCGAATCAGCACCGCTTATTACGAAAAAGCAAACGATTCGTCAGTTACAGCAGCTGATTACGAATAGTGGATATAGGCTTGCTTCACAGACGACTGTTGATCATTTTTCAAGCCAACCGGATGTACAATCTTCTCACCAACAGATGCAAGTACTTGCTGACAAGCAGAGCAAGAAAAAAGGACGAAAAAGCAAAAAGAATGCGGACCTATCCGTAAATCAAATGAATCTTCAAGCTACCGCTGCTCATGAGATATTGGGTGAGAAGCAGGCGATGCCGCCAAAGAATTCAAATTCATTTAACTACGTTAACAAAGGGATATCACCGTTAATCCAGCGTTCTATTCGGCAAATTACCGCTTCAATTGGGATGCTTTCACATGCCCAAAGCAGTAACCCGAATCAACAATCGCAATCGGTGAATGGACCTCAACATACAAAAATACATACGCAGCGCTCAATCGTGCATAGAGCTGCACCTCTGGTTAATCATGTGCAGGTAGTTAAACATGTGGATGCTATTCGGCATACATCGCAATGGATAGAGGAGTTCCAAGAAGGGAAACCAAGCGCTGGTTTGCCTGATGCCAAGGCAGGTCATTCTGCTATTGCTCCTTCTGTGGTATCTACAACTGGGATGCAGCCTTCACTACTGCATGCAGCTAAGCTCTATTTAAATGGTGTGGCCCAAACACAAACGCTGCAAAGGGGAAAACAAAGCTTACAACCGCGGTATGTGAACTCATTGCCGAAGCTTGGTGAGGGGCCTTTTTCGAATGCGGAAGCACCTGCTTCTGTACATTTTATTAGAAGCTTACTTGTCAGAAATATGGCTAATGTCAATGATATGGAGGATGTTTCGCCAACTGCTCTATTGTCGCCGATAGGTGAGCCAAAGAGCGATGGGAAACTAAATCGCAAGGAAGAAGCTTCAACTGCTAGAGGTTTTCTGGCTGCTAGTCAGCAACCGTTAGCTATTAATGCAGCGCGGTTGACTTCAACTTTGCCTTTTGCTATGCATGCTTCCACATCAAGGGGAGCCCGGCAGAGTGTGCCACATGTTTGGCGTAAGCGGGAAGAGCAGCTAGAAGGATTAGGACAAGAACGACTAATAGATCAAGTGGTGCATCAAGTTGATGCTTTGGCTTTGGTGAGAAGGCAAGAGCAAGAGGAACTAGTAGAGCGAATTCGTGATCTAGAGCAGGAAAGAGTGCTAGAAAGATCGCAGGAGCGTGATCAGGGTAGCGAGCAAGTGCAAGATCGAGCGCAGGAACGATCACTGGAGCAAGATCAGGGTATAGAGCAATGGCAAGATAGAGTACAAGAACAAGTAGAAGAACTTGTACATATGCGAGAACAAGAACAGTTGCAAGAACGACTGCGAGGGCAAGAACAGGAAAAAATGCAAGAGTGGGATCACGCCCAAGATAATGAGCAGATTCAAGTGCAGAATCAGGTGCAAAATCGAGCTCAGAATCAAGTACAGAATCAAGTACAGGATCAGGTACCGAATCAAAATCGAAACCAGGATCAAGTACTGAATCAATTGTTGCAATATGAACATACACACCAACAAGTGCTGCTAGAGGCAATCTCTTCTGCCGGTCAAAAGCTTGAGATGGGAACTGGGCAGCAGCCGATTTCGGAAGCTAGCTCATATGAAAATTGGGAAACTCGTTCAAGCTCGCGTGAAGGTAACAAGAGGAATCGAGGCTCCTCCATGATGGAACGCCTCATCAAGTTAGTTACTAAGCAAGTGGCTGAGCAGGGTATTGAATCAACTCCATACAATGAGGCTGCTTTTCCTTCACAGATACATAGAAAACCTAATGTGATGGAAAATGGACTAGAATCTGTTGTGAAAATTCAAAGCAACGAGAAATTGCTAAAGCAGCTGGTCCAACGACAAAAACAAAGACAAAACTCTTCTAATGATTCATTTGTTGGGAGTATACATACAGTTTCAAAAAAAAAATTACAGGTGATTTATGATCATCTAGCAATGACTACTCACATTCCGCGGATTATGCGCAGGGAGAATATCATGCTAAGTAACGCTGATAATCCCCTAGCCATCACGAGATCAGCTGCGAATCCGAATGTGGAATTGAGAATGCAGTCACACTCTGAGTCAGTGCCACTACAACCAAATAGGAGTACAAGAGCAGCTGTAGAAGCTGATCTTGGTACTGATATTTATGTAAAAGCACAAGGGAAATCCGGGAGTGCACAACTATCTTCCAAGCCTAGTGCTATTAGAGTGACATACCAAAAAGGAAATCCCCGTGAGGGATACCTGGCCAGTCTTCAAGCCAGTTCTTTTTTACAGGATTCACAGCGTGTTCTCAGAGCTGCTTCGAAACCTGAAGAGCAAAATGAAACAAGCATGAAAATGGGTCGGAATTTCCCAGTAGCTGCAAGGTCAGTGATACTTAGGGACCAAACATCAGATGCACTGGGTGCTATGAAGCCGCTTGAGGGATATCGAGCTAGCTTGCAAGCCAGTATTCAGCTGCAAGAGGTTGGGCGTGTATTTCGTAAGGCGGCAGGAAACGAAGTGAATAGTGAGTTAATGAAGCAACAATATGCGTCACAAGTGGAAGAAAAATTAACTCCTGCTGTGGGAAGCATACGTTCAACTCCAACTTTGGGTTCTGAACTAGCTGCAAAAATGGCCGAATCCAGTGTCAAGAAAATAGGAACAAGCCTGAACTTGGCGGCAGAAGCTAAAAGGAAAGCTGATTCAGAGAATCGACTTGATGGTTTTCAAACTAGCCTACAAGCTAGAGCAGGATCACTTAAGCAGGAGACTCGGCGGATTTTTCGTACTCCTGTTGAGTCAGAAGGCTCGAGACAGTCGGAAAAGGGCAGACAACAACGTGCAAGGGCGAACGAAGACAGATTAGGGACTAAGCCGCACAGTGTCCTCCCCTCCTCCCAAAGTTTAGCTTCTGAGATAGCTACAAAAGTAGTTGAAAACAGTTTGAAGAAGATTGGTCCCAGTCTTACAGTGAATGCAGGTCAAATAGGCTTACAGCGCAGCTTCTCCCATAATACTGAGCTATCAGAGCCAGCTTCCGTTCGGGCCATTTGGAGGCAAGCTGAAAAAAGGCCGATAGGTGAGACTGGAACGACTATAGAGGCAGTAATGGGAACCATCCGAGAAAGAGCTAATGAAAAGGTTGGTAACAAAGCTAGCAAAAAAGTTAGTAATGACAGTACAAGTAGTGATAGTGCAAGTAATGAAGAAGCAAGCCATACCTCATTGGAACTTGTTAGAGGAACTATAAGCCGGACACCTGTGGACATGGTAAGAAGAACGGGCAGGCCGACGGGAATCGATCGAGTAAGAGAACAACAAGCTGCGATACAAAGAAAGATCGATACCGAGGTAGCGACGACAATTCGACCAGAGATTGGCGGGGCTAGACAATCGATGACTCAAACTGGGACGGGGGAAGCAATGACCCGACAAGTGAAGAGTCGAACAAGCTCAGGAGAAGCCGGGCGAACAGCGGATATTCACACAGGTGCAAGAAAAACCAGTCAAAGGTTGGATTATCGAGCAGCAGGCGAAGGGGTTGCTGGGCAAACGACGAGTCAGACCGGCCGAGCCGTTTGGCGCAGGGCGCAAGTCGAGCATGTTCAGAGACAAGTCATTGTCGATGACAGCGAGCGCGAGCTGCAGGCAGGGAATGGTTCGGAGAATCGAGTGGAAGCCGGAGGCTTGCAGTCAGATTCAGCGGAACGAACCATTCGGGCTAGAGTGAGCGCGCTGGAAGAGGAGCGCGCTCAAGGGTTTGAGGCTGCTGCCGCTTCGCGGGCAGCAGGGAGTGTCGGCGGCGCGCGTGCTGCGCTCGCGCCGACGGCTCGCCAGCCCGTGAGCATGACACCGCGTGTCATGCCGCTGCTGGCGAGCAGCGCAGGAGCGCTTCGCGCTGCTCCTGCGGGTCTCACCCAGGCGGCTGCCATCGGCAGCGCCGCCTGGGCAACTACAGCTGGCGCTCAGCGCAGCGCCAGCATGACCCACAGCAGCAGCGTAAGCTTGGCTGCTGCAGCAATCAAGCCGCTGCCCACGCAGGTGCAGCGGCAAACACTAGCCGGCGGCGTGCCGAACGCCGGCCAACCAAACCAAGGCGCGCCGCTGTTCAGCGGCACGCCAAGCGCGAGGCAAGATTACTTAGCCTCGCAACAACTTCAACCCACGCTGGAGCACAAGCAAGCTCCAGCCGTAGAGATCAGCAGCGCGCTAGCCGAATCGCCGCTGGAGATGGACTGGCTGCGCACCAAAGCAAGCGCAGATGAAGCCTCAACCCCAGAAGCGCCGGTTCATCAGGCGGCGCCGGAGCTAAGTGCGGAGCAGCTGCAGGAGCTGATGAAACAGCTCCCGCAGCTGGACATAGCCAAAATCGCGGACAAAGTTTACCGCGAAATTGAGAAAAAGATGAAGTTCGAGCGGCAGCGTCGAGGCATCTAATTATTTCCATCGTGAATCGTTAATAACGTTAAGTATATAGATAAAAGCAGAAAGGACAGACACCTATGGCGCTCAAGAAAGCAATGATTATCGTTCATAAGGGAAGCAAAACAGAAAATGTACAAGTGATGTTCAATCCGGGTGAGTATACCCTAGATACGAATAACAGCTATTCTTGGAAAACAGTGCCGGGTCTGTCCATGCCCATCGCTCAATTCGTGAGCGGAGGGACAACGACGCTGTCCATGGATTTTTATTTTGACACCTACGAAAAAGGGACGGACGTCCGTTTGCTTACGAAGAAAATCTCAGGTCTCCTGGATGTTGAGAAGGAGATTCATGCACCGCCGCTTTGCCGGTTTGTTTGGGGTTCTCTGGACTTCAAGGGGGTAGTTGTGGCGGTTAATCAGCACTTCACGATGTTTCTAGAAACCGGAGTTCCGGTTCGTGCCAAGCTGAAAGTGACCTTTAAATCCACGCTGAGCAAGAAAGACCAGCTTAAGCAGATACCCCGCCATTCGGCCGACCGGACGAAGTTGAAGATGCTGAATCAAGGGGAACAGCTTTGGATGATTGCTGCAACGGAATACGAGGATCCAACCTTATGGCGGGAAATCGCCAAAGCCAATCAGATAGATAATCCAATGAAAGTCGCAACGGGACGCCGCATTTCAGTCCCGAGGCTGGATTAAGCCGATGCCCTTAGAATTAGAAACGAGCTCCTTTCCCTATGACGAGTTGGCCAAAAAGTACAAAGAATTTTATGCGCCTTCCTATCTAATTAGCGTAGATGGAACGAAAATATCGGACACGATTGCCATTGATATTCTTCGCGTTGAAACATCTATCGATGGAACCGCAGACTCCTTTTCGTTTCGAATTGCGAATGCGTACGATATTACAAATAATGAGTTCCAGTGGCTGTCTACGTTCTCATTAGGCAAAGCCATTGAGATCAGTTTAGGTTATGTAGACAAAATGACCGCTGTATTTTCGGGACATATTACATCCGTTGTTGTTGATTTCCCGGAAGAGGGTGCTCCTGGCCTCGTCGTGCGGGGGATGGACATTTCTTATCTTATGATGAAAGGGACCAAGTCTCGCTCGTGGAATAAGAAGAAATATAGTGATGTTGTTGATGAAATCGCCAAATCGTATGGCTTCAAAACACATATTGATGCAACGACGACGGAATTTCCTGCGCTTTCGCAGAGTCAGATTAATGACTATCACTTTATTCAAAATTTAGCTAATTTGGTTAACTATGATTTCTTTGTTGTGGGGAAGAACTTATATTTCCGTAAGCCGCTCACGGCTATGACGGCATTGATGACACTAGAAATGGGGAAAACCCTCCGTAGTTTAATGATTGATATGAATTTAGCCGAGCAAATTACGGGAGTAACCGTTCGGGCCTGGGATAATAAAGAGCTGAAAGTGATCGAAGGTAAATCGGCTAGCATTACGAAGCTGGGCTCGAACAGCAAGACGGGCAAGGATATCTTGGCATCTAAAGGTGATTTCGTCGAGCATATGTACACGAATGTGACCTCCGTGGAAGAAGCGCAAAGCTATGCAAATGCGATCCTGAATCGCCGAGCGATGAAGCTGATTAGCGGTAACGGGGAATGTATTGGGATTCCTGAGATACGAGCAGGGCGATATATCAAGCTCAGTGGTGTTGGGAAATCGTTCGACCAGACTTATTATATTACTGGGGCGACACACATTTTTGACGATGAAGGCTATACTACACGGTTTCAGTTGGGAGGAAATGCGGTCTAATGTTCAAAACTCCCGATATTACCATAGGTGGCGTGTCTGATTTTGCTAGTCAGAAGTTAGATGGCGTCATGGTTGCTATTGTAACGAATAATGCCGATCCTGATAAAATGGGACGAGTGAAGCTCAAGCTTCCCATGCAGGAAACAGAGACCGAAACGGATTGGTGCCGCATCGCGACGTTAATGGGCGGCAATAATATGGGCAGTCTTTTTATCCCGGAAGTGAATGATGAGGTTTTAGTTGCTTTCCATCTGGGAGAACTCCGCCAGCCCTACGTCATAGGCATGCTGTGGAATCCGAAGAATAAGCCGCCTGCTCCCGCGGAGAAAAATGATCTGCGCATGATTAAAACACGCTCTGGCCATGAATTATCGTTCAATGATAAAAGCGGTGATGAGAGCATTACGATTAAAACGAAAAAAGGCCAAATCATCGAGCTGAAGGATAAGGATGAGAGTATTTCGATCGCGGATTCAAGCGGGAATAACAAGATATTGATCAAGGGCGGCTCGGCAAATGAAATTTCGGTTGTGAGCCAAACCTCGAAGATCACCTTGAATGCCAAAGGCGAGGTCAGCATTGAGAGCACGAAGGAAATCAAAATCAAATCCACCCAAATTAGCATAGAAGCTTCTGCCACGATGGCTCTGAAGGCTGGGGCAACACTGGATCTGAAGTCCGACGGTATCATTAATATTAAGGGCAGTATGGTCAAAATCAATTAACGAGAGGAGCGTGACGAGGTGTCGGAAGCTTTTTTGGGACGAGGCTGGAAATTCCCCATTCAGGTTGATCCTGCAACAGGGCGAATCCGAATGTCTGAGTATGAGGAAGACATCGCCGAAGCGATCCGCGTTATTCTGGGGACCACACAAGGGGAGCGGGTTATGCGCCCGAGCTTTGGATGCGGTGTTCAGGAATTTATTTTCGGATTAACGGACGATACAACGCTTCATTTGCTCCAAAGTAATATTGAGGAAGCCATTCGCAACTGGGAACCTAGGGTTCACGAAGTTGATGTACAAGCCATTCCGGAAGCAGATGACCCTGCTAAGGTGATGATTCATATTTCCTATTTGGTACGTACGACCAATAACTTATTTAACCAAGTATATCCATTTTATTTATTTGAAGGATCGAAATAGAGAGAGGCTGGCTGCGGTAGCGATGACGATACGTACAGAGAGGAGGTGGAGCTGTGCAACCTCCCAAAATTGATTCCAGAGATTTACCCGAGTTGATCGCGCAAATGAAGGAAATGGCGCCGTACTATACGCCAGAGTGGCGGTTTACGCCTGACAATCCGGACCCGGGTTCCGCGCTGTTCTTGATGTTTGCTGATATGTTTCAGGACAATATCAAACGGTTGAACCGAGTGCCTACGAAAAATTTGATATCGTTTCTCAACATGTTCGATGTGACGCTGCTTCCGGCACGTCCTGCCCGAAGTTACTTAACGTTTGCACTGAACGAGGGTACGAAGGAATCCGTGTTCATCTCGGCAGGCACGCAAGTTGCCGCTGCAGCAGAAGAAGGCAGTATCCTGTATGAGACAGCACGGAGTAGCTTATTGACACCCGCGTTACTTACAGATATATACATGACGAGCCGCAAACAGGATATGATCATTCGCATTTCTGATGAGTTCGTCACGGCATCCCGGCAAGGATATGCAGCACCGACAGCGCTTTTCCGCTTGCAGGATGGCGACAATTTACAGGAGCATGCCATTTATTTGGAGCACAGCTCACTTTTCACCGTGTATCATACGGCACGTATCGAAATCGAATTCCGTAACTCGAAGCGACGTTTTGACGAACTTTCGATGTCCAGCCAATTGGCGGATCCTGAACTAACCGAGTGGCTGTATGCCACAGAGGAAGGTTGGAAGGCTTTTGACCACGTAGAGGCTAGAGGTAATCGGGTTATTTTATTGAAAGCAGTGGCGGGTGAGATTGCTCTGCGAGAAGTGAACGGGGCATCCGGGCGCTGGATACAATGCCGTTTAAAGCCGCTCATAAGCGGTGGTAAAACGCTGTCGGACAGCAGGTTGTCCATGGATAACATCTCATTTAAAACCGATTATGTCGATACACTGGAAACAGGTGGCGTTCGGCCTGATCAGATGTTTTACAATGATATTGGCGCGGACCCATCGGGGTTCTATCCGTTTGGTGATCAGTTTGCGCTATATGGTTCTTTTTACATCGGGAGTCAGGAAGTGTTTACGAAAAAAGACGGCGATATTAAGCTGAGCTTCGGGCTGCAAGCGATTCAGAATCGGTTTCAACCGGAGCTGACGGAACAAGTCGATTGGAAAATGGTGATGAAAAAGTCCAAGTTCGATAAACCGCCAGTTACTCACGTCACCGTTGTGGAGGTTGCTTGGGAGTATTGGAATGGGGCAACTTGGTTGCGGCTGGATGTGGGGAAGGAAGCAGAGAAGCTGTTTTATTATCCGCAGGAGCAGAAGGTACGCAAAGAAATTCACTTCCGCTGTCCGGATGATCTAGAAGCGACTTATGTGAACGGCAATGAAAACTGCTGGATCCGGGCGAGGATTTTACATATTGAGAATGCGTATGTGGCGCAAGCGATCTATCTTTCACCTTGGGTGGATGATGTGTCCCTAACCTATAAGTATGATGATCGTCTGTATCCAGCCGAACGTTGCTTAGCGCTGAATAATACGGTGTTTGAGGATCGGACTCGGCATAGCCGTCAGTTTGAGGGCGGGTTTGAGCCCTTTCAACCTTTGGAGGGCCGTCATCCTGCCTTGCATCTTTCTTTTGATACACCGCCAGTAAAAGGCCCGATATCGATGTTCGTTTCAGTGAAACAGCAGCGTTTTTCGGAGCAGGACATGCCATTACTCGAATGGGAGTATTTGCGTACCGGTTTGATGCCGGGAAGTCTTCCCGAATGGGCAGCGCTTAAAGTTATTGATGATACGAACGGTTTGACCCAGAGCGGTACCGTGCAATTCGTTGGTCCATCTGATTTTGCTGGAGCGTCATTGTTTGGTAAAGATGGCTACTGGATTCGTGCAGTTAATCGTGATGATAAATATGATGATAGTTCCGATCGGATACAAATTCCTACCATTCAAGGTCTGTACATGAATACGGTTCAAGTGCTTCAGCAGGAGACGATTATCGGGGAAATACCCGATTCCAAAGGTCTAGAAGAAACGGAATATCAGCTCAGTAGGAGCGGGATCGTCTCCGAAGAGGTATGGGTGGATGAGACGGAGTTTGTGACTGAAGAGGAAATAGCCGAGTACGAACGTGCAGGAGCGCCTCTTATGGATATAAGTCGAGATTCCGAAGGAAACTTACTTCAACTTTGGGTTCGTTGGACAGCGGTTCGTCAGATGGCAGATTCCGGAAATCGAGATCGTCATTATATGATCGATCGTACGTTTGGACGTATTCGTGTAGGTGACGGTATCCATGGCATGCGTCCGCCAAAGGGTGGGCTGGAGCAGCTGAAAGTAACTTACCAAGTTACGTCCGGACAAATCGGAAACGTAGGGGCTAGGCAGATTAACCAGATGCAGGACTCTATTGCATTCGTCGGTGAGGTTTATAACCCAGAACCAGCGTCAGGCGGTTGCCAAGCCGAAAAGCTGGAGTCAGCCTTGCAGCGCGGACCAGAAATGTTGAAGCATCGGGACCGAGCTGTATCGTCCAAAGACTACGAGTGGCTGGCGCGTGAGGCTTATCCGAACATTGCAAAAGTCACGTGCATCCCGAATCGGAACGCCTATATGCACAAAGAAATTGGGGCTATGACTTTAGTGGTGCTTCCAAAAGAAGGGCAGAAGGGAAGCTCCGCGTTTCCAGAGCTGAAGAAGCAGGTAGAGAGGTATATTCTACAGCGGGCTTCCAGCCTGGTTGCTTTCCCGGAACGGCTTCAAGTGATTGAGCCGGTCTATATGGAAATTTCCGTTTCGGCGATCGTTGCTGTTGAGGGGATGGACGCTGTCGTAGCTACTGAAATTCAGGCGTTGGAGAAGCTGAACCGTTTCCTCGATCCGCTAACCGGCAATTTCGACGGCAAAGGTTGGGAAATTGGAAAACAAATTCACCCCTCCGTTTTCTATGCGTTGCTGAAATCAATTCGAGTGATCAGTCATGTAGAGAAGCTTTACATGACCGTATACAAGATTGAGGACGCCGAGCGTACGGAACTCGACGTGAACCGCCTTCCGGCGCTCCCGCACGGGATCATTGTGAGCGGCAAGCACAAGGTGGTTGTGAACGCTTTGTAGTGAGGGAGTCGAGGATGGGGGAAAGTGGGGCCTCGGCCCACGGACCCCCGGACCCCCGGACTCCCGGACTCCCGGACTCCCGGACTCCCGGACTCCCGGACTCCCGGACTCCCGGACTCCCGGACCCCCGGACTCCCCAGCAACATTGGAAGTCAGCCATACTGACGAAAGGGTTCTGGCAAATAAGAGTCTTTAAAGACTTCTATTTTCTGTTTTTTAGCTGAATTTGCTGTAATAGAAGCCTCTAGAGACTCTTATTTCGGCAATATCATATAAAAAGAGGGGATTTAACAGAAATAAGGGTCCTTAGAGACTGCTAATCAGTAGCTCCAACGGAAAAGAGCAAATAATAGGAGCTTCTAGAGACTTCTATTTGGTTGGTAAGTGATGTTTTACATCGCTAAAGTAGGAATAAATGGGCTGGTTGGCGGGTTAGCAATGTTTTTCATCGTTAAAGTAGCCGATGAGTGGTTGCACGGGAGACTTGAGCAACTTTAAGGATGTTTTACATCGCTAAAGTAGGATTAAATGAGCTAGTTGGCGGGTTAACGATGTTTTTCATCGTTAAAGTAGCTGATTAGTGGTTGAGAGTGAGTATCGAGCAACTTTAACGATGGTTTGCATCGTTAAAGTAGGAATAAATGAGCTGGCTGGTGGGTTAGCGATGTTTTATATCGTTAAAGTAGCTGATTGGTGATGGATGGTCTTGTTGGTGGGGGTTAGTAATAATCGAAGGAGGTGAGCACAAGTGCTGCCAATACCCAATTTGGATGATCGTATGTTTGAACAGATGGTACAGGAGGCTCGGAAGTCGATACCGAAGCTTTTTCCGGAGTGGACGGATGAGAATGAACATGACCCGGGGATTACGCTGCTGGAATTGATGTCTTGGATGACGGAGATGCAGCAGTATTACTTAAACCGGGTGACGGAGCGCAGTGAGCGGAAGTTTCTGAAGCTGCTTGGGATTAGCCCTCGTGAAGCCGTATCTGCGGTTTGTGATGTAGCGTTTGCTGGATTACAGCAGCAGCTTGTGCTCCCCAAGGGGACACCGCTGCAAGCGATGGACCAGCGGTTTGAGACAGTAGACACGGTGCATCTTGTTCCTTCCGAGCTTGAGAAAGTGCTAGTCCGTACGGAGACGGCGGCTGGCGATTTTACATCCAATAATCAGGCTAAGATTGCTTATTATGCTTTTGGACCTGAAGCGCGTAAGGGTGCGCATTTGTATCTCGGTTTCGATAGAGCGCTGACTGAGCAAACGGAGATCTCGATCTTCTTTAAGTTATTTGACCGCTATCCGGTAACCGTGGGTCACCGTGAAGATGGGACAACGCCGATGATTTCGTCTGCTAAAGTGGCTTGGACGTTCGCGGGGGCTGGGCAGCAGGGGCAAAGCGAAAGCTGGCTGCCGATCGAACAGATAAGCGACTCAACGGTTCATCTGTCACAAAGCGGCGAGCTCCGGTTTCGGATCACGTCGGAGATGAAGCCGATTGCTCTTTACCCTGCGGATGATCGCAGCCGATTCTGGATTTGCTGTACACTCGAGGAGGACGGCTATGAACTGTCTCCGAAGATTGAGAAGGTTAGTCTCAATGCGGTGAAAGCAGCAGAGCAGGAAACCTTCAGCGAAGTCACTGCTTTCAACAGTTCTGGAGAGCCTGATCAGAGCTTCGAAGTAAGCTCGTATCTCGCTTACAACGGCCTGCACACTGTGCAGGTGCAGGACGAGCAAGGGCACTGGCGCGACTGGCACATCGTCGCGGAGCTCGAGGACTGCGAGCCGGATGATCGCTGCTGCCAGCTGCAGCAGGACTCGGCTCTGCGCACCACCCGTCTGCGCTTTGGCGACGGGGTGAACGGGAGTATCCCGCCGCAGGGTCCGCAGCGGGTACGGCTCATTGCCTATACGGCCGAGTTCGACTACGGCCGTTTTGTCGGGGGCAGCAGAGGTCTGCCCGGGCAGACCTTTGAAGTCAGCCGTGGCCGGATGTATAAGCCCAGCAGCATGCTGCTGCAGGTTGGTTACCGGCCACGCGGTGAAAGAGACGTCGTTTGGGACGACTGGCAGTCCGTGGATGACTTCGATAATTCGAAGTCTACGGACAGGCATTACGTCTACGACGCTGCAGCAGGAACGATCCGCTTCGGCAATAACGAAGCGGGTCTCACTCCGCCCAAGTCCGTGGAACCGAACATTCGGTTCCTGGCGCTGCAAGCGGGCGGAGGTGTGCGAGGCAACGTGAAGGATGGCCTCGTGACCGGCTTCACGAATACCAAAGGCGTGCGTGTGACGAATCCGTTCCCGGCGCGAGGCGGCCTCGAAGCGGAGACGCTCACGCAGGCGAAGCTTCGCGTGCGGCGCGAGCTCGACACGCCGACACGGGCCGTGACTGGCGAGGACTACGAGGCGATCGCGAAGGCGACGCCGGGTCTGCGTGTCGCGCGTGTAAAGGCAATCCCGTTATACAAGCTAGGCATGCGGGATTATCCGAAGGTCAAAGCGCCCGCTCAGATGACCGTCGTGGTCGTCCCTTACAGCGAGAGCGATAAGCCGAAAGCTGGCAAGGGTTTCTTGCAAACGATCAAGCAGCATCTAGATCGGCATCGTCTTTTGACCACAGAACTACATGTGATTCCCGCCGAATATATTAAAATAACGGTTCACGCTGTCGTGGTGATGGAACCCAAGCACAAAGATGAACAGCGCCGAATTATGCAAGAGCTCAGACTATTGCTACAGCCGATGGATCATGGGCAAGGATCGGAAGGCTGGCGTTTTGGCCGAACCGTGTATAAGGGCGATATTTATGGCGTTATTTCCCGGATAAAAGGGGTTGTCTATGTGCAGGACATTTGGATAGACGCCGAGGGCACAGGCTTCCACAAGGATGGCGCTGGTGACATTCATATCCCGCCTTATGCCTTGGTCTATTCCGGTGAGCATGAAGTGGAAACCATTAGTCAGACGGATTTATAATCCTTATTTAGGAAAAGAGGTGTCGAACGATGCAGGATGGACAAACGTTTTTCTCACTTAACAAACCGCTTGACTGGGAACAGGGATATGAAGCCAATATTCATATGCAGAGCGAAGGATTTTCGATTCAGCAGACAGAAAAATACAGCATTCATCGCATCGTTCGCACAGACGAGCTGGAAGGCATTCATCCTATTCAAGAGATGACGGTCGGGCCAGGTCGGAAACTATTTTTGCTAGACGAGGCTTCGAATGTATGGATTTATGATGATGAAAGTCGTCATCGGGAGTCGTTATTTCGTCAGGGTCATCAGTTATTTAGCCATCAAGCGATGCTGGCTTCTATGTCAGATCTTTTGGTGATAGCAGATGCCCACGTTGAAAGCGAGAGAAGACTTGCAGTTTATTCGATTTCCAATGGACAGACGATGTGGGCTATCCATGATTGGGGAGGGCTAGAATTATTCCCTCTCGCGGTTAATACGAGATTAACAACGGCGAATTCGCTTTACGTGGCGGTCCCTTTGGACATTGCGATTGGTATGAATGGAAGTCCTGAAGTCCCTAAAGGCGGCAGGATTGGCATTATACAGTGGAACGCGGCAGGTGATGTGGTACATGTGTACGAGCATGAAGCACACCGTTTGGAAGAAGCAGTTGAAATTGCTGCACTTCGAGGGCGTTATTACACCGCTGCTGCGGATGGTAAATTAGTTCTATTGGATGCACAGCTCAGAACGGTAACGGTGTTCCATGAAGATGGTCGGGAGCCGTTTCATTTTAAGCTGGAGCAGGAAGGGCGCTTTGCCGGTATTTCCATTGATACGAATCATAATATCTATATAGGGGACAGCGGATACGCACAGCAAGAGGGAGTAACGGAGCGGTTTATTCTAAAGTTTCGCGGAAATGGTGAGCAGTTTGATAAAGTGACTAGCTTCCGAGGGCGAACGGATAAATTGCTCCATGATGGGCGCAATCGGTTGTATGTTTTTGATCGGATAAGTGGTCAGATTAGCCTGCTTGATCTTCGTGCCCGTACGATGCTGCTTGAGGGGACTCAGCTTCCTGAGGCCATCTATTTCTCGGCTGAGCTGGATACGACGGAGACGGAGACACAGTGGCATAAGATTCGTCTAGAAGCCGATATTCCGGAGGAAACGCAGGTTCGTTTTTCCTATTTTACATCGGATGAAAGTGAAGGATTCATTGATGGCGAATACGTAAATTATACGGGCTATTTGACGGATCCAAGCATTTCGATTCGAGATAAGCTGGCTGCGACGCGTGACTTATGGTCGGAGTCCATTCTGAATCCGAAGGATGCTCTTCTGATGAATGCCAGAGGCCGTTATCTATGGTTCAAAATCGAGCTGGTAGGCAGCGAGCAAAAATCGCCTTACATCCGAAAGCTTCGGGTCTACTTCCCGAGAACGTCACTGATTGCCTACTTGCCGCCGATTTATCAGCAGGACGAGGATCATAGCCCTTTTCTGGAGCGGTTTCTGGCGATGTTCAGCACGTTCTTTGACGATATGGAGGATAAAATAGACCGTATTTCCTCTCATTTTGATCCGGATGCAGTATCCGGCACTTATCTGGAATGGTTAGGTCGCTGGCTGGCTATCACGGATCATGAGGCATGGGGCGAGACGAAGCTAAGATTGCTGATCAAACAGGCCCCTGAGCTTTACAAATTGCGGGGTACTCGCGAGGGCATGATGAACATGCTTAAGATTTACACAGGGTCTGAACCGTTTTTGCTGGAATATTTTCAGTTTAAACAAATGCAGGAGACATCGGAGCTGCGGCAGCTTTTTGCCCAGTTATATGGGGATAATCCTTATTGCTTCTGCATTATGTTAAAGCCTGAATTCGTACAGACAGACGCACAGCGGCTAACCATCGAGCAAATCATCGAAGACCAAAAACCAGCCTATACCGAAGGCAAATTAATCGTTCTACAACCGTGGATGTACGCGGACATGCATACCTATCTTGGCATTAATACTTACTTATCAGAGCCTACCCTGTTAACACTTGATCAGCGTTCGTCGATGCCTTACAATACGGTGCTGATTGACGTAGATCGCGATAAACGAATGGACATACATACTCGCTTGGAATTGGATTCCGAAATCGAATAAACGAAATGAGTCTTGGAAGGTGAGGGGATACTTATGAAAAAAACACGCTATTACCCGTTTGAGCGCAATCGGTATTTCTATGGAAAGCTGCTGACGGTAAGGGATTTCGAGTCTGAGCAAAAGTATTTCAACGATAAGCGCAGAATGATGAACCGTTTGCTGCATGGTTCGGGGGTACTTACGGGTCTGCAAGTTGTCGCGGTCGATGAAAAGTCAGTTTCTGTAGAGATGGGAGCTGCGATCGACACGCTTGGCCGGGAAATTGTCGTGCCTTCTCCGATGACATTGAAGCTATCGATGATGGACGGTTTCAGCAATAATCAGTATGCCAAGAACGTATACCTATGTATTGCCTATGACGAAAAGGAAAAAGAACCCGTTCACGCGGTGGCTAATTCTTCTATTCGTTCCGACGAAATTAATGACTATAATCGTGTTTTGGAAAGCTATCGTTTGTTTATCCGGGAAGATGCGCCTGATCCAGCCTCACTGCCTTTGGCAAATCTGTCCGATCAGACGGTTGTACTTTATCAAGATTCTGGGGTGCGCGTGCTTCAAACAACACCTCGTTATGTGAATCCAGGTCAGCTCTTCGAAATGAAGCTGCGCTTCGAGAAGACTCTTAAGGCCGGCAGACTGTCCTTTCAATATGAGCTGGCTGCTGAACGCGTAGAGGCGATTGAAGGAGCAACGATTGAGTTCCAAGAGCCGCAGGATGGGCAAGAGAGCGAGTATGAAATGAAGGTGCTTTTGCGAGCGGATAGTACGACTTCCGTGAAGGGCACGATTGGTGTGCAGGTGAGCACGGCTGTTTTGAAGTTGGACGACAGGCAGTTGGAGCTGCAGACTCAAGCTATTGGCGAAGTGCAGATTATTGGCGAATCCGTGCGGGAACGGTTGATGTCCGACTTCGTGAAACAATCTTTGGAAGCTTCCTTAGAAGCCCCTTCAGAACCTTGTATTTATTTGGCTAAAATATGCCTTGTTCAAGTGGGACCAACCTATGTCATTGAAAGTGTCGAGCAAGTGCCATTTGGCGAATACGTGTACAATTCCTCGGTTATGTACAGGCTTGCTCAAGCGAACGAGTACCGCGAGGAAACATCCGGTCAGTTCGTAACGAAGTCCAAAGTGAAAACCTTGGCGCCAGGACAGCCTCCGGAATTCAAGGTTAACTTCAATAAAGCGATTAGCGAGCTTTCATTTGATTTAAGCATTCCAGCAGGCGGTGGCAGCGGCATTGCGGGTATGCTGAGCGGTGTCGTGGACATTCCGATCGAGCCTTTCACGAAGATTGCTGTGTCCCCATTCGGGAGAGCAACGAAAAGCTTCTTCTCCGGCGAAATCGCACATGGACTTGGCGAGGGCAACGTGCTGATCATCACTAGCTTGGAAGAGAGCAGCGGTGAAGCTTTTTCCGAAATGCTATCCAGCGGGGACCGCGTATACGGCGGAGCCTCCGATGTGTTCAAAGGCAGCGAGTTTGAACCCGATGCGCCAGAAGTGAAGATTGGCACGATTGCCTATCCACAAAAAGGCACGTTCCGCATTGGTGTGAAGGTACAGCAAACTTCGGAGCCGGGGAATGTACGTGTGCGTTGGTGGGCGTATAGCGCGGAAATGGCCAGTACTGCACTGGGAAGTGCCAGTGGTGGCGTTGATTCACTAGACGAAGCGCTTTCGGCTATGAGAGAAGCTGCATCGGCGGGCAGCGGGGCTGAGTAGTACTAGTGTGCTCTCTCCTATAGGACATAGGATGAGTTCGTAATATGGATGGTTCGGTTGGCTCAAAGGCATCCACAAAAAAACAAAATTTATACACGCCAAGTAAGGCGTGTTTTTTTGTGTTTGGTGGAGTCACTGTAGGAAGCGAAATCCGGAGTTTTCCAAAAGCTTAAGATCAATACGCTTAGTTTGGCCGCAGTTCCTCTTTTACATATTGCATTAAAAGATTTTTGGATGATGAAGTATACTCCGTGTTACGTAATTGCAGCAGGCCGACCGGGATGGATGAATCCTTCAGTTCGACGTGTATTTTCACGACATTCGGGGGTAACGCCGTGGAATCGAGAACGGCTCCTACGGAAGGGATTCGCTGAACGAACCCAGGAATAGCCGAGATTTGACTCACTGTATATAGAAAAGGAGTTTCGGTGTAATGGGAATATTGCTTAGATAACCTCAGGTAATACAAGCAGGTATTTCCGCCAACGATCATCGGATAGTTAAGCAGTTCTTCAAAGGGTATTATTTCGTTTCTTTCGGCCAAGGGATGGCTGTTCGCTACAATAAAGGAGATATTCTCGTTATATAGCGGTTCGAAGCGAAAAGAAGAAAGATCGGTAGGCTCTCCGCATATGGCAAAGTCCAATTGATTCTGGAGTACCGCGCGTGATAGGGAGTCGGTGTTTCCATTGACAAAGTGACACGATACTTTTGGTTTATGTTCCCGAAATCGTCGCAGTGAGTTGGGTAGCACATGCTCTATCAACGATTCAAGCCCTCCGACGCGCAGGGAGCCGATATCCTCTCTTTGCAAAGCTTTCGCTTGCTCAGTTACATGGTTCCAGTGTTGAATGAGCTTGTTAATTTCCGCGGCAAAAATTTGTCCAGAAGCCGTTAACTCCGCATCCCATCCTCGCTTGAATAGCTGGATGCCCAATTCCCTCTCCAGCCGCTGGACTTGATTTGTAATCGTAGACTGTGCGTAATTCAATTTCGTGGCTGCTTTGGTGAAGTTTCCTTCTTGAATAATGGTTTGAAACGTAGTTAGTTCCTTTAAGTCCATGGCATTCTCTCCATCGATTAATTTGAATTAGTATATCATTTTATTCAATTATACAAATAAAGAAGTGAGAAGTACAATTAGGGTATCTTGCTGAAGGAGTGATATAAAAATGCCATTCATCAGAGTAAGCTACATGGAAAATCAATATGGGACACAGCAACTGCCCATCATTAGCCAAGCGATTATGAGCGCTCTAATCCAGCATTTCACTGTGCCGGAAGACGATTACTTTCAAGTGTTCCACTCGCACAAAGCAAGCGAATTTTATTATAGTCGGAATTACTTAAACATAGAGCGAAGTGACGGGCTGCTCTATATTCAAATCGCGCTCAAATCCGGAAGAAGCACCGAGCAGAAAATAAGCTTTTACGGAAAGTTAGCCGAACTATTATCAGATACGCTTAACATGAGGAAAGAAGACATATTCGTCGTACTGGTCGATACGGAATTCGAGGACTGGACATTCGGTAACGGCGTTGCGCAAATGATCGAACGTCCAGACAACAAGGAGGGAGGCATAAGTATGAAGCATCGAAAAATTGTATTAAACGCCCGTGAATTGTTTGGGGATATTGCCCCTTCTTTCGTACGTTATTCGGAAGATGTGCTCTTCGAGGACGTTTGGAGAAGAGCACAATTATCGCTTCGGGAACGTAGTCTCCTTACGATATCAGTGCTAGTCACCGGAGGACTTACAGGGCAGCTTCCTTATCATCTCCGCTTAGCAAAAGAGAACGGTTTGACCGAAGAAGAACTGATCGAAGCGTTGACCCATCTCGCGTTTTACGCCGGATGGCCGCGT
This sequence comes from Paenibacillus sp. V4I9, assembly GCF_030817295.1. Classification (NCBI taxonomy): domain Bacteria; kingdom Bacillati; phylum Bacillota; class Bacilli; order Caryophanales; family Paenibacillaceae; genus Paenibacillus; species Paenibacillus sp. V4I9. The sequence continues at coordinate 6,706,386 of NZ_JAUSZE010000001.1, read as the reverse complement.
GCCGCATCTGCGATTCAAGTTGCGAAGGATGTATTCGAGGACAACTCATAAAGACAGGATAAGGTGTGTAACTAACCACTGCGGGAGCGCGCATCACTGGCAGCGATGCGTCAGGAGCTCAGCCCTCGCGGACTGCCGCTTGCGGTGGACAATAGAAAAAATAACAAGTTAGGTTATCATCTCGTTTACCCAGTTTATTACATAATAGTACTGGGTAAACGTCAAAAAGACCCCATCTTCGTTGGGTAGTCATGGATATATCGTACTTTATCATTTCAGTTGGCGCTTGAATGGTAAGAAAGTATGAATAACCGTAACACAGAAGAGATGGAATTTATTTATATGCCGAATTCTTAAACCACATTGTTTCAGTTGGATTTTTTCAATATCAAATGAAATAAAAAGAAATGTATCTTTCATTTGGTATGATGTTATGCAAAAAAAGCACCATTTTCAAGACAGGGTCTTGAAAATGGTGCTTCGTTTTGAACTACAAATTTTGATTTATATTATTTATAGTAAGAAGTAGTTAAAGGTACAAAAATACCTGATTTATCGTTATTTTCATATGAATAAATGACAGTAACTTCATTTAGTCCAGCCACATTAACTTCGATTGTTTTTAATCCATCATCTATCTTCACTGTGTCTTGTTTAAGTAAAATGCTATTTTTGTCTTGAATTTTTATTTCAACATCTGAACCTATAGCAGCAACTTGTAAATAAAGTTTTTGATACTTCCCTTTCGGCTCTAATGTGAAATTCGATCCTGAATATGCTGTATCCTTAATGACTTCCCCATAATCCTTATTTTTATATTTGGTTAAATTAGGGTCTTTAATAGCTTGATAAAAAGTTTGAAAAGCATTAACAGGAGTACCCTCGACTTTTTCTCCAAACAAAACACTGTTTGATGCAGCATCATAATCTACAGCTACGTTCAGTGAACTTGCAATAGCTCTTGCAGGTAAATAAGTACTTCCATCGTATGTAATTGGAGTTACTACATTCCCTTGAGCATCCAATAACTGAACTGTATTTCCGTTAACCTTTACTTTAATATCGTTGTTCAGATAAGCTTTAATTTCTTGCAAATTAGCTCCTGCGTAAACTCCACCTGCTGCGCCAAAAATCATCGAAAGCCCTACAATAGAAACTATCGTTCTTTTCACAAATATCTCTCCCTTGCTTCCTTTTTTCCATACATTTCCTTTCTTAATATATATGACAAATAAAGGAAACACAAGTGATGTTATGGGTAAACGTTAAATAGCCCCCATCTTTTCAAGTTGGGGGCTATTTGACGTTTACGGAGGAGCATGGCATTTATATCTACGGTTAAACTTGTCAACCGGATCAGGATCCCGTATTAGGTACTGTAATCTGGCAGTAACGAGCTGACTATCATTGACAACGTTAGCCTGTATACGGAATGGGCCGATTGCACATCTCCCAAGTGTCCACCCATGTAAAGATGAATAACGCCATGGAGAGAGGCCCAGACTATTCGTACAACGGATTCCGTGTCGTACTGGCCAGGAATCAGTCCTTGCTCTTGCGCGTTGCTGATCAAGGTCAATAATTGCCGCATGGCTGTTGCGGTGCCATGCAGGCTTTCCTCGTCCGGTTTGAAATCTGCGAAGGCTCCTCCGAACATCAGCTTATAATAGCTGGAGTAACGTTGCCCGAATTGCCAAAAGGTTTCCCCTAGATTCAGCAAATGCTGCACCGGATCAGCAGCTTGCGGCGTCCCCTCGAATTCGTTAGCGAGAAGCTTACAACCTTCCAGATACAACTGCTGAGCCAATCCCTCTTTATTGACAAATAAGCTATAAATGATTTTTGTCGAGCAATCCATTTTCTGCGCTACTTTACGCACCGCTAACGGCTTCCGGTCCCTCTTCTTGCAAGAGCGTGGCTGCAGCATCAACAACGAGCTTGCGGAGATTTTCAATATTCTGTAAGCGAGCCTCTTGATAGGTTTTCAACACTCGTGTGTTCGTATTAACGGAGTTATCCTGGTCGCTCATAATCATCACCTTCGGTTATCGTGTTTTCGTCAGGAAACAAAGTTTCTTAATTTCTTACAAAGAATTTTATACAGTGAATGGATAGTTGTCAATGAGACATGTGATGTTCCAAAATCGTATTGACTTTCTAAAAAAGTGTAGTTACAATGAAATCAATGGGAAACACTGTTACCGAATGACGGATGACTCTTAATTTTCTTGGAAATTGAGGATTACTTTTAAACACTTGGTAACATTGTTTCTATGTCATAACACAGTATCTAAAAGGAGAGTAACACTATGACATTTCAAGGAAAATGGGCACTCGTCACGGGAGCTTCTTCCGGTATTGGAGAGCAATTCGCGAGACAACTGGCCAAACAAGGCAGCCATTTGGTACTCGTGGCCCGATCGGAGAGCAAGCTTGAGAGCCTGGCATCAGAGCTCAAAAAGATGTATAGCATCAAAGCCGAGGTTATCTCAATGGATCTTGCGAAAGAGGGCGCGCCCAGCGAGTTATATCAGCAATGTCAACTTTTGAAAGTGGATATCGAACTGCTGATCAACAATGCAGGCTTTGCTACACATGGTTTGTTTGAACAAGTGTCAGGTGAGCGTCAACATGAAGAAGTGATGCTCAATGTCGCCGCTGTTGTAGATATGACCCACTTGTTCTTGCCGGACATGTTGCGCAAAAGCTCAGGTGCAGTTATCAATGTTGCATCAACCGCTGGATTTCAGCCGCTTCCCTATATGGCCGTATATGGGGCAACGAAAGCATTCGTCTTGTCGTTTACTCAAGCGTTATGGTGGGAAAATCGCGACCGCGGTGTGAAATTCTTCGTACTTTGTCCCGGTTCGACGGACACCAGCTTCTTTAATGTTGTAGGAACGGAAGAAGCCTCCGTTGGAAAGAAAGATACGCCGGAAAGAGTCGTAGAGGTTGCACTTCGTGCGTTGAAGGAAGGGAAAATATATGTCGTTCCGGGTATGCAGAATTATATCGGGGCGCAGTTATCGCGATTCATAACACGCAAGCAAGGTCTTCGACTTGTTGGAGGCATGCTTCGTCCACGCGGAGGATCCGGCAATACTAATAATTATAAGAATACAGGTAATCAATCTGATCTTGCAGGGAGGACAATTCGATGAAAGCTATACAACTGACAAACGGCTTCGGCTTTGAGGAATTAACCTTAACGGAGCTCGAGATTCCAACACCAGGCCCCCATGAGGTGCTGATCCGCATGAGGGCAGCTTCTCTGAATTACCGGGATCTAGTGATCCTCAGCGGATTAATGCCGATTGAAATCAAATTCCCCTTCATTCCAATATCAGACGGAGCGGGAGAAATTGTAGCCGTTGGCCAAGGAGTAACAAGGTTTCAGGTCGGACACCGAGTAGCGGGTAATTTGCAACAGCGATTTTTTGCCGGCAACCCAAGACCGGGGGTATTAGAAGATAGTCTGGGAGGTCCGTTGAACGGAGTAGCGGCGGAGTATGTCGTTCTACATGAAGACGGAATCGTCCATATTCCCGATCACCTCACTTGGGAGGAGGCTGCCACCTTGCCGATCGCGGCATTAACCGCATGGAGCATGCTAATCGAATACGGTGGTTTGCAAGCGGGCGATACCGTGCTGCTGCAAGGAACAGGCGGTGTTTCCATCTTCGGGCTTCAATTCGCTCTTATGGCCGGAGCACGAGCGATCATCACATCGAGCAGCAACGACAAGCTGGAACGAGCAAAAGCTCTCGGTGCATGGCAAACGATCAACTATTCGGAAGTTCCCGATTGGGATAAAGCAGTGTTAGAACTGACTGGCGGCGTGGATCATGTTCTGGATGTTGGAGGAGCGGCAACGATGGTTAAATCCATAAATGCGCTTCGCATTGGAGGAACCTTGAGTATGGTCGGGTTCTTATCGGGCTTGACCATTCCAGAATATGATGTCACGGGCATCTTGCAGAAAGCCGCAACGGTTCGCGGCAGTCAAGTCGGCAACCGGAATCACTTTGAAAATATGAATCGAGCGATTGCCCATCATCGTTTACATCCCGTCGTCGACCGTGTATTCCCTCTAGATCGAATTGGCGAAGCATTCGCGCTCTTGGCTGAAGGAAAGCAATATTTCGGAAAAATCGTAGTCCAAATTTAAATCTCACTTAAAAGACATAGGAGGCACTCTAATGCCAAATGCTCAAATTCGTTCCGTTAAATCTACTGAAGGCGTGAATCGTCCAAAACGCTCACCACGTAAAATGCGCAGAGCGGGGCTATCGCTGCTTGCGGTGCTCCTTCTTGGAGTCATTGTTTTCTTACTAGTTCCTTCACCTATCGAACCGGTAAAATGGCTGGCACCGACGGCTCCCTCTTTTCAAGAAGCGGGCCCTTGGAAACAGAACAACAAACTCAGCTCTGCTCAGCTTGTTACAGATGCCCCGCAATTCCCGGAATTCATTACATTCGATAAAGACGGCCAGCTATATACAGGGGATTCGGACGGGAAAATTTACAAGGTTCCTTTCGATGCAGAGGGCAATCCGCAAAAGGCCCAAGTGTTTGCAGACACCAAAGGAACGCCTAATGGACTTAAATTTGATGCCAAAGGCGATTTGATCGTTACTGATATCAAGAGGGGACTGCTGTCTATAAACCAATCCAGGAACATAGAGGTATTGGCCGATCAAGTGGACAGCAAGCCGATCTATTTAGCTAACGAGCTTGATATTGCCCGGGACGGCTCCATTTATTTTTCGGATACCTCGAACTATGGACGTGTGACATTCAGAGAAATTGCCGAGAACAAGCCGCATGGACGCTTGCTGAAGTACGATCCAATGACCAAACAGACGACCGTCCTGTTAGAAGGCCTCTATTTTGCGAACGGGGTTGCCTTGTCTGCGGATGAAGATTTCGTGCTTGTGGCGGAATCGTATCATTATCAGTTGACCAGATACTGGCTCAAGGGTCCAAAGAAAGGGACATCTGATATTTTTGCGGACAATCTCGCAGGCTTTCCAGATAACATTACGCGTGATGAACAGGGTCATTTCTGGGTCGGGATCTTTACGACTCGCCTTTCTTTTGCAGATCAGATGCATCGCAGCCCGTGGTTGGCCGGTATCATGGCCAAAGTACCAGAGTCGCTGCTTAGCGGCGCAAGCGCACCGGCGAAGCAGGGGCTTGCTGCGGAGTTTGGCCCACAGGGAGAACTTATCGGAAGCTGGCATGATCCGGAAGGTTCGCTGAATGGCGTAACTACGGCTGCAAACCATAACGGATATTTATATATAGGAACGGCACCTGGAGGCAGTAAAGGCGTTCATCGCGTGCTTTTAACAAAATAATGCTCCGAGAAACCCTAATTACGTACCAGTTGGGGTTTCTTTAGATATTTGGTTGAAGGAATTAAGGATTGACATTCTCCTCATCAGTGAAACTAAATGCAACAAGTTGGGTTTCTAAAGTAATTATGAAAGTGACTCAGTTTTGATGCTTTTTAATAGATAGAAAGAGTCCCATCTTTTAGATCTAAACTAATTTTCCCCCGCAAGTTAGTCATAATATTTAACTGTTTTGCTTTGCGTTCTAGCAATTTAATCCATTCTTCATTTTATTTTATTCATTAATCTATAGATGACAACGGCAGCCTTTGCTCTTGAGCTATCATCCTTAGATGCAAATTTCCCCCGCTAGTTCCACTGAGTAGACCCATTGATCAGCAACTCCGAAATTCAAAATAAACCACACAGACGGAATGGAATGGATTTCGCTGGACGATATACTTCACATCCGCCTTCAGTCTGACGGAACGCGATCTTGAATAATTTCTTTACTGGTCTCCGAGCCGGGAATGCAGTTGTCGCAGAGACTCCTCTGTGATGGCTGCTTGTTCTTTTGCGAACGGCCCTTCAGCATCTTCTGTTCAAGGTCGCACCTCAGCTTCTCCAGCAGCATCGAATTCGATCCCCCGTTCGCAACGACGTTGACGGCATTGGTGATATGCCGTTCCACGCCATTCAGGCTTTTTTCAAGCCGTTTTATTGCTTCTCTCGCGTATTCGGAAACGAGCCGACCACCGAAATCCCAGAATATCCCGGTAGCATTCGCTGAATTTGATTTAACACCAGCGCCTTGTCATCCACCAATATAATCTTCATGTATTTCACACGCTCCATAATAATGTATGTATTTTTTATCGGTTCCATTTGCGTGAGTGAAAACAGTGTGTGAAAGTACCCATAGCTTGTAGAGATTTTGTATAGTTCCTTATGTTACGATCATACCCGTCGAAAGAACAAGGATTTTAGCAATATATCGGGAGTGAGGTGCTTTGGTTCCCTTCAGATAGGAGCTGAGAGCGGAAGAGAATAAGAATGGTCGGATGTTTTACTGTAGTTGGAGTTGAACTCCTGATTTTGACGAGGTGCGGCTATGAAAACGTATTGGAACTGCTAAGTCTCCACAGGTTATCCTGCTACAAGGCCGCCAAGTCTTTACGTGTATGATAAAACCAAATTGAACGGGGGATTTGGCGATGCAACTAAATCTGCTTGAGATAATTGGGAAACTCCGAATGATGTGTTATTGCTTAACACCTGGAAAACCATGTAGCAGCTACATTTAATAGAACAATTTGTTCGTGTATGTGAACGGGATTAAAATGTATTCTACTATCGTTTGGGGAAAATGTTGAACTATGGCGTAATTTGTTATTTGGTAGAGATGGAATTCGCACAGATTAATCGTATTAGGAGATGATGAAATGATGTTTGTGAGGAATGGTAGGATGAATTGGAAGAAGCCGCTCAAGCTGCTGCTGGTCGGCGCCTTGACCATAGGTTTATGGCCTACGGTGTTGGCTCCGCAGACGGCCAAAGCGGCGGCGGCAGCAGCGCCGGGCGGGGTTACCACAAATCTTCATCTATGGCTTCGTGCTGATACCGGCGTGACTACGGCGAACGGTACTGTTTCAGCATGGAACGATCAGAGTGGTAATAACCGTGATTTCTCTCAAACCGATGCTACCAAACAGCCTGTTTATAATGATGGAAGCAACCGGATTAACTTTAATGAGGCAGTAACTTTTGACGGGACGAATGATTATTTATTAAATGCGAATGGTGTTCTGGGAAGCAGCGCCTACAATAATTTTAATGTATTTTTAATGTCGGATCTAGGAAGTGGTTCGAATTCCATTTTATGGGAAGAAACGTCCGGTGGGGGCAGATTAAATGTGCATCTGCCTTATAGTGGAGCTGTTTATTGGGATGCAGGAAGCCAAGGTACTGAACGAGTATCTGCTTCTGCAGGAACAGTGGGTCCAAAGTATATTTGGAATTTTAATTATGGAATCAATGGTTCCGGAGACGCAGGTCAATCCATTTATCGTGATGGGAATGCGCTTGTTTCTGCACCCAGCCGAACGATTCCTCTAACAGGTATTAACCACAAAATATCATTCGGCTCACAATATGATACGAATGGAAATCCAGTAAGTTATTATAACGGCCAAGTAGGCGAATTAATTTTCTATTCAGGTCCATTGACGGCAATAGACAGACTTAAAATCAATTCCTATTTAGCGATTAAATACGGAAAATCATTAAACAATCTCAATTATTTGGATTCGAATGCCACTCCAATTTGGAATGCAGATCTGAATTATAATAGTAATATTGCAGGTATTGCCCGTGACGATGCACAAGGTTTGTATCAAAAGCAAAGCCGTTCGGCGAACGTTGCATCGAAGATAACAATTGGCATCGGAGCACAGTTGTCAATGAAAAATGAGAGTATTTCAGAAACGCTTGCAGATAAACAGTCGTTAATCTGGGGCGATAACGGACAACCCCTAAAATTTGATAAGCAAATTGGCACGACAGACAAAAACCATGCAGAACGTATCTGGAAAGTTCAGAACACTGGGAATGTCGGCGAAGTGCTAATTGCGATTCCGAAGAATATGATTCCAGCAAATTCGACGTTGCTTGTAAATGATAACGGCTCCGATTTCACGAATGCCACAGAGCATCAATTAACAGTAGTAAGCTTTGAGGGAATAGATTATTTTACGACAAAAGCAGCCTTAGCGAATGGACAATTCTTCACCTTTGCTGCTCCAGTGCCAGTACCGAATAATGCAGTGCTCGAACATGCGGCAGCGGGCGGGAATAAAATTATTCTTACGTTCGACAAAGAGGTGGGGTGGACAAATTCAACCGGGTTGACAATTACAATTGACGGTACACCAATAACACCGGTCATTAATGCTGACCCAACTGACGCTAAGAAAATGATTTTCACTTTACCAACAGGAACGGATGTCACCGGTAAAACAGTGAATGTGTCCTACAATGGCATTGGTAACTTAATAGGTACGAACAGTGTACCTGTGAATCGATTCTCAATAGATGCAAAAACAGGCACGTTAGCTAGTGCGGCGAACAACAGTGTCAACGAAAGCCCTAGCAGCGTCACGGTAGGCGGTTCGGTGACGCTAACGGCAGCGGGAGATCGGCAGTCGGAAATAGGAGCGGTGTACGGGGATGAAAGGTACATCCCGACAAGCTGGTCATCGACGGAAAGCGGCAAATCGGGAACGTTCAGCGTAAGCGGAGTCACCTATACCTCAACTTATACGCCTGCGACAGCAGGCAGTTACACGGTAACGGCTACTTTCACGAAGCAAACGTGGGATGGCAGCGCATGGACAGATACGACCACGACGGACGTGAAGACGACCACCGTTACGGCTGCTCTTCCTGTGATAGGAGGCAGTGTAGCGATCAGCGGTACTGCCAAGGTTGGTCAAACGTTGACGGTGGACTTAACGGGAATCACGTATTCGGCTACAACGAATGATAATCCGACTTACCAATGGTATCGTAACGGAGTCGCTATCGCGAGTGTGACAGGTTCCAGCTACGCGTTAACCGCAGACAACATCGGTGCGGTCATCACGGTGAAGGTCACCGCCGACGGTGTGCATGCGACAGGCAGCGTAACGAGCGCGGCGACCGGTGCGGTAGCCGCAGCGGACGGAGCGGCGGCTCCAACCAATGTGATTTTGGACGCAAGTGCGAAGACGCTGACGTGGAACAATGTATCGGGATATGCCAATGTTTCCGATTATGAATATACGGTGGACGGCGGGACAACATGGACGGCAGCAACTGCCAACCCACAGCCGCTGGCAAGCGTGCCGAATCCTGTTTCCAATGCTCAAGTTCGCGTAAAAGGAGACTCCAGCGCCGGTCGGGCTCCCGGTGTAATCGGTACAGCTGCTCTTCCGGCTATGGGGGGGAGCGTAGCGATCAACGGTGTCGCCAAGGTTGGTCAAACGTTGACGGCGGACTTATCGGGGATCACGTATACGCCGAGCACATCGGGTAACATGCCGACTTACCAGTGGTATCGCGACGGAGTCGCTATCGCAAATGCGACGGGTTCAAGCTACACGTTAACCGCAGCCGACCTCGGCACGGCCATCACCGTGAAGGTCACCGCCGACGGCACACATGCGACAGGCAGCGTAACGAGTTCGGCGACCGCTGCGGTAGCCGCAGCGGCGGCTCCGGCAGCACCTGATGTAGCAAGTAAAACAACAACGAGCATCACGTTGCTGGCCGTCGCTGGTCAGGAATACAGCAAAGACGGCGGTGTGACCTGGCAGGATAGCCCAACGTTCAGCGGACTGACACCGAATACGGACTATACGATTGTAACCCGTGTGAAAGCGACAGCGACGCAGAACGCGTCCGCTATCAGCGCGGGAACAACGATTCGTACATTGGCTTCGACGTCTACAACAAACCTGTCTGGCGGAATGATGTATGAAGATACAACCTATCCTACACAAGCAACAATCACTGTGGCTGGCGTTACAGGCAGTGTCTATCAATATACTGGCAAATACGCTGTAAACGGTGTACCGGTAGGGGTGTATCCTGCAAGTATTACGATTACGAACCCTGTCAACGCATCACTTAACGCAACATTTACGGCTACTGCTACCGTAGATAACGCTGGTAACGTCACATATGGGCCATTTAAGCCAAATGCGGGAGCACCTGCGGGAATGAGCGTTACAAGCGATGACAAGGGAAACATTATTGTGCATCCTTCTACTGCTGTTTCAAAGGTAGCCAGTGATATGACAGCTGCTATCCGCACGAATACTTTAGAGGCTTTACAAGCAGCACATGACGAATTTACGGCTCTCACACCGGAAGAACAATTGCAAATAAGCCGGACAACGGTAGAGAATGTATCCAATGCGATATTGAATTTACTCCAGGCTTCATTAAAGATTAGCAGTGCCGTAAGCGGTGTTGCAAACCCTGCTGCCACAAGAAATCAATTGGATAATCAAAAGGGTATGCTGCTTACGCCTGCAGAAATTGCTCAGCTACTGGGTGGCCAATCTTTGAATGTCACTCTTAATCTGAATGCAGCGGATGTGTCTACTAGCACAACTCCAGGAGTATCAGCCGACAAAGGCTTAATTGAAACCCGCGTTACCTCAAGTGCGGCAATCATTGGCTTTATGTATGATATTAACATTACAAAAAAAGTAGATGTACTAAACAGCAGCGGCACAGTAATCACTCCAGGCGCTTCACAGCTTGTGCCTGTAGTGCCGGAGCCGATTAGTATTACACTGCCCATTCCGACAAACCTGCTGGGTTATAAGTATTTCGCTATTGTGAGAGTTCATGGCGGCGTTGCGGAATTCATACCAGCCTCTGTCAATGGAACAACGGTAACGTTCTCCTCAACCAAGTTTTCGACTTATGGTTTGGTTTACTCCAACCAAATGATATTTGCGGATAACTTGCCGGGCACAGGACCTTCACTGCCATCAACGGATGGCGGAAGTGGAGGCGGAGGTTTCATCAGCCCCACCGTTACGATTGATAATGCCGCAGGCGGAAAAGTTACTGTAGATAATAATAGCGCTACATCCGGTACAAAAGTGACCATTACTGTTACACCTGATGCCGGATATACTCTGGACAAGTTATCGATTACAGATGATAAAGGTAATGTAATCAACTATACAGACCTTGGCAACGGTACTTACACGTATGTCCAACCGAGTGGTTCAGTTAAGATTAACGCTGCGTTCAAAGCTTTAGACAAGGCACCAGCATCGGCTGCCGATACGGGAGTATCCAAGTTGCTCAATACGATGGAACATTTAACATATTTAAGCGGGTATGAGGATGGAACCTTTAGGTCGGACGGCTCAATAACCCGTGCTGAAGTCGCTCAAATGTTCTATAATCTTCTAAAAAATCAGGATGTAAATACTTCAGGAAAGCACTTTGCTGACGTACCTGAAAAGGCATGGTATGCAAAAGCTGTGAACACCTTAGCTAGCCTCGGTATTATTAACGGCTATAAAGATGGCTCCTTCGCACCTAATAAGGCCATCACTCGCGCAGAGTTTACAATAATAGCAGTAAGCTTTTCGAATAAAGCTCCTGGCAATAAGAGTTTTACAGATGTATCGAACACCCATTGGGCATATTCCAACATAACAACCTCAGCGGAATATGGATGGGTAAATGGCTATCCGAACGGCACCTTTGAACCGAATAAAACCATCACTCGTGCAGAGTCTGCTACGATTGTAAACAGAATGCTTAATCGTCAGCCTGACAAGAAAGCCATCGATGCGTCTACCAGCTTCAAAGTTTTCAAAGACGTTTCAAGTGGCTACTGGGCATACTATGATATCATGGAAGCAACCCATGCCCATAAATACAAAAAATCAAACGGTATGGAAATTTGGATACCGTAACAAAACGTCATTGATTAAGTAAGCTCAAAATAAGAAAGCCCACCAATGTTTCGTATATTGGAGGGCTTTCTTTACATTCCAGACTTTATTATCCGATTGCGGCAGAAGGAATTCACGCTGTTCTTGTCGAAAATATGAGCCCCAGCATTTGCAAGCAGATGGTGGAGTTGCTCGGCGAAATGTTGGGAGTGAGCTTCTTTATGATACGGATAAAAAACAAAAACGCCCTGAAATATGCTGCCACGTTCATCCTGTTTCTTTTCATACTTCTCGGCATCCGGTGGCTTTGGTCCGGGTTTTTTCTTACGCCTGAACATCCTCGAGCGGTTCAAGGCGTGCTCGATCTGCGCGGCTGGGACTTCGCGAAATCCCGTTCCATTACGCTGAAAGGCGAGTGGGAGTTTTATCCGGAAGCGTTCATCACGCATGAAGACAAGGGCCGGGAATCTCTTGGCAAGCGTTATATACAGGTTCCGGGGGATTGGCGAAGCGCTTTGCCGTCAGGGTCAAAGTCATCTTTCGGATACGGGACGTACCGGCTGCGCATTCTTGTCAGTCCTTTTCTGCAGCAGTCTTTCGAATTCTGGATTCAGGAAATTCAAGCCTCTTCAACAGTTGAATTCAACGGTCAGCTAGCAGGAGTCGGCCAACCGACTGAGCAAGCGAAAACGTATACGCCCCGCCGGATTTCTTATACCCCGCTCTATAAGGCGAACGGAGTGAGTGAGATCGAGCTGCTTGTACGCGTTGCCAATTTCGAAAATCCGTTTAATGGCGGCATTGTCAGGGACATCCGCTTCGGGTCGGATGCGGTCATCGATACCGAACGCTGGAGCTCCATTGGCTTTCAGGTTGTGACATTCATGATACTGATGTTGCATGGCTTGTACGCATTGATGTTATACATGTTCAATCGGCAAAAATCGTTGCTCGTCTTCTTCATGCTGCTTTTGGTCTCTGGTCTTTCGATTGTGTCCGATAACGATAGCCTGCTGTTGGTAGGCATGCCTTTCATCAACTATGCATGGGCGTTGAAAATCAAGGTACTCTCGTACTTGTCTTTTTCCTTTTTTTTCCTATTACTGATTGGAATATTTGCCAAGATCAAAACAAACACTGGATTGTTCCGTACGTACGTCGGCGTTTTCACTTTATATTGGGGGTTTGTGGCGGTCATGCCGCCACCGCTCATTTACCATTCGATCGATGCTAATGTATTCACGCTGATTAGCTGGTTCCCATGGGGCTGGATTGTCTATCTAGTCGGCAAAATGATAGCAAGAAACCAGTCTGGCGCCATCTTTCTGGTGCTTGCCACCACGAGCATCTTATCCAACTCTGTCTGGGGGGCGTTTAATACTCGCTCGGAAGTAACGAGCGTATACTACCCGGTTGACGTGCTGGCAGCTATTGTCTGTTTTTCCGCTTACTGGTTCAAGCAGTACTTCCGCAATTCCGAAGAAAACGCTAAACTGAATGAGCAGTTAAGGATGGCAGACAAATTGAAGGACGATTTCCTGGCCAACACATCGCATGAATTGCGCAATCCGCTGCACGGGATACTGAATATGGCGCAAACGGTACTTGACAGCGAAAAACATGCGCTGAGCGATAAGAGCGCCAAAAATTTGGAGTTGATGATCATCGTCGGCCGGCGCATGTCGTTTATGTTAAATGACCTGCTCGATTTGACGCGTCTCAAGGAGGGTATCGTCCGCCTGCATCTGCAAAGTGTTCAGTTGCAAGCGGTCACTTCCGGCGTATTCGACATGGTTCGCTTCATGACCGAAGGTAAACCGATCCGTCTCATCAGCGAGATTCCAAACGAGTATCCCCCTGTGATGGCCGACGAAAACCGGCTCGTTCAAATTGTGTTCAATCTAGTTCACAATGCGGTCAAATTTACTAATGAAGGGACAATCACCATCCGGGCAGCCGTTAAGGGCGGGAAAGCGTACATTAGCGTTGCGGATACAGGCGTAGGCATGGACGCGGAAACGCTGCAAAGAATCTTTAAGCCCTACGAGCAAGGCGACACCGGCATGACGGCGGCTCCAGGCGGCGGCATCGGACTCGGGCTTGGCATTTGCAAGCAGCTCGTAGAGCTGCATGGCGAAGCGTTAGAGGTCATCTCTGCCCCCGGCGAAGGCACAGTATTCACGTTTTCATTGGCGCTGTCCGATTCGCTTTTCGTTCAACCGGAAATGGAAGCTGCGTCGATTCTATTGCCCGCTTATATGGAAACAGGCGCTGCCGGCTCGAACATTCAATACGGTGAAGATACGGAGATGCCAAGTTCCAGATCTACGGATAGACCGATCGTATTGGCTGTGGACGATGATCCGTTTAACCTGAAAGTATTGGAGGACATTTTAACTGCGAAAAGCTTCGATATCGTTGCGGTTACGAGCGGCAAAGAAGCGTTGTCTCAACTAAATTCGAGAGTGTGGGATCTGGTTATTACCGACGTCATGATGCCTCACATGTCGGGATATGAGTTAACGCACGCGATCCGCGAGCGCTATTCGAGCTCAGAACTGCCCATTCTGCTTCTGACCGCACGCAACAATTCTGAAGATATTGCCGCGGGATTTTTGGCAGGCGCCAACGATTACGTTGTAAAACCTGCGGATACGATGGAGTTGATAGCTCGGGTCAGGGCATTAACCGATGTGCACCGTTCGATGCGCGAACGGCTGCGTATGGAAGCTGCATGGCTGCAAGCGCAAATACAGCCGCATTTTTTATTCAACGCGCTCAACGCGATAGCGGCGCTCAGCGACATCAATCTGAACAGAATGCGCCTTCTGCTTGACGAGTTCGGAAATTATTTGCGATCCAGCTTCAACTTTCAAAATTCCGAGCAGCTTGTTCCGCTTGAACAGGAGCTTGCTCTCGTCCGTTCCTATTTGTATATCGAGAATGAACGTTTCAACGGCAATTTGGATATTGTATGGGAAATTGATGTGGGCATGAGGCTGAAGATTCCTCCGCTTTCCATCCAGCCTCTCGTGGAAAACGCAGTACGGCACGGTATAACGAGGCGTTCGTCGGGAGGAAAGATCCTTATTCAAATCACCGAATATGAAGACCGTTCAGAAGCAACCATTACCGATAACGGTGTTGGAATGGATGAAGAAACGGTGAAAGGATTATTGCGCACACATTCGAGCGGCAGGCAAGGAGTTGGTCTGCGCAATATCGATCGGCGGTTGAAACAAATGTATGGGAATGGATTGCAAATTCAGAGTTATCCGGAGCAAGGTACGACCGTTTCCTTTGTCATGCCGAAGTGAAGTGTGAGGAGTATCAAGCTTTAGCGTTTGCAGGCTGTTGGCTTGGAGAGAGGCGAACGATGTGATTGCCTTCCTCCTCAAAGCCAAGTGTGCACCTCAAGATCTACTTTGAAAATGGCTCGAACGAGCTGTAGCGAAGCATTGTTAGGGGCGCCTCGCAGCGGCATGGATAGTTACCAAGGTTTCTGCTTCTATGTCCTCCTTCGTCACTCTCATTGTGTTATGGGAAATTTCATTCTCGATTAATTCGAACCAGTCTACGAGCTTGTCGGTCAAGCCGATCTGCAGCTCTTTGGAAAACAGATGATTCAGCTTACGGAAGTGCTTCTCCGCTTCTTTGCGCCGTCCGCTTGCCGTATAAAGCTTCATCAGCGCAAGTCCGTTGTCTTCGTTATACGGATCCGCATCCTGAATCCGTTCGTACATCGCGAGCGCTTCCTCCAGCAATCCGGCTTTCTCATAGAATCGGGCTATCGAACTGGCGTGCTTATACCATAGCTTCCGTAGTCTTTCGCGCTCGGTCTCCGCCCATCCAAACCCGTACTCCTGAAAATAGTCCCCTTCATAAAGCTCAAGCAGCCGCAGCAGCTCGGAATGACTGTCGGCCAAATTTCCTCCGCTCGCCTGCCGCAAACCGTTCTCCCATTCATCCACGTCAATCCGAATGCGGCTTGTGTCCAGCACGTAGCCTTCCTGAATAGTCAGATTGCGGATGGGGATATCGATGACCATTTGCTTCAAGCATTGTCTGATGTGATAAATCGATGTGTACAGTTGACTCGTCGCCTGTTTCACGTCAAGCTCCGGCCACAGCAGCTCCAGAAGCGTTTCCTTGAGGACGATATTGCCGCGATGGTGCAGCAGATAAGCAAACAGCTCTTGCGTTTTAGTCGTCCGCCATTTCGGAATTTCCGGAGACCCGCTGCTGTTCTGAAAACGGAGAGACCGAAAACAGAGAACACGGGAAGGCGCCGTTGATTGGATGTCTTCTTGTTTATGCAATCTTCTTTGCATTAGTCGCTTTATCGTATGATCCAAACGAGCTTGATGCAGCGGCTTAAGCAAATAATCGACCGCATTCAGTTCGAACGCTTGGATAGCATATTCGTTATATGCCGTTACAAACACAATATCGATTCCCGGGCAAGCCTCCTGTGCCAATTCTACTGCATCAATGCCCGACAGCTCCGGCAAGTGAATATCGAAAAATATGACGTCCGGCTGAAGTTCCGGCATTCGCGCAATAGCCTCCCGCGCATTCTGAAATGAGCCGACCACCGAAATCCCGGAATACCCCGATAGCATTCGCTGAATCTGATTTAGCACCAGTACTTCGTCATCCACCAACATAATCTTCATGTATTTCACGCTCCATAAAAATGTATTACATTGTTTTTCAGTGCCATTTGACCCGTTATACCAATACTATCGGGATTTTGGTAATGGATGATTAGAGCTTGTCCGAACAAGCCGCGCAGATGCGGAAAAAAAGCGCTGTTATTCGCTATATCATCATTGGGGTACTGTTCCCATAAAATTTAAAAGGGGTACCGCCACATGCCTATCAAGCTAAGAACAAAGATACGGGATGCATATTATCAGTTCACCCTTGAGCCTGGTCCAGTTCAGCTCTAAACGGAATTTCGTGCAGACCTAAATAAGCCTTTTCAGGCTGTCTTTTTTAATATTTAAAAAGTGAAATTAAGAAAGCCCATGCAACTATGCATAGGCCTTCTTAATTTTGTCGATTAGTTCTAAATATTCGGTAAAGCCCTTGTCTCAGACTCCTTCAAGACTACAGTCTTCTTTTGCTTCTTTCTACCAAACGAGAAATAGTAAATAGCTAGAATAACCAGTTGCAATGCGGCTATAACCAAACAGATATTACTGAAAATAAAGCCAGATGAATAGCTGTAAAAGGGGTTCCAGTTTGGAATGCCTTGGGATCCAAGATCAACAATTTTACTGTATATGCCAATAGCAATCCCTTGCGAAATAAAGTTGACCATCGCCAGCATGCCCATCCCCACGCCGACCTGTTCCTTAGGCAGGGTTCTTGAAACCGAGTTGGATAACGCAATGACAATGAAAGATTGCCCGACGTTGCCAAGAATCAGAAATACAGCAATAAACAGGGGGGATCCTCCAGTAAAAGTGGAGAGTAAAATAAAACAAGCCAGCAGTAGGCTTGAAGCCACATAAACGACGAACGAATTGCCTTTTAGATCCGCGAGTCTACCGCCTCTACGTCCAAATACAGCAGAAGCAACAGCTGCAGGGACCATCGCGAAACCGATCCAAACGGATGGCAACTTCTGAATATTTGCTAATAGCAGAGGACTGAGTACATAGAGTGAGCAGCAAGTACCGCTGATGAGGAATGAAATGGTTAGTCCGAGCGTGTACTTATTATTTCGAAAGAGTTTTGGCGCAATAAAGGGCTCCCCAGCCGTGTAAATTCGAGCAATGAATAACCCTAAAGCGAGTAAGCCACCTAACAAAAGCCAGATTCCCTTCGTAACACTCAGCAGAAATAAGGCTATTGTGATGGCCAACAGACTACCGCCAATCCAGTCAAATTTCCCTGTTGTTCCAGGCAGTTCATTTCCTAAATATTTGCGGTAAAAAGGGAGGGTCGCCAAAATAAGCAAGGGTACAGCAAATAACCAGCGCCAGTGTACCGTGCTAACGATTAAAGCAGCGACAACAGGCCCAAGTGCATTACCAAAAGCTAAGCCTACAGCGGTCATACCAAGAGCTGCACCTCTGCGCTCCGGAGCGAAATACCGCAAGGGTATGATCATCGCAATCGCGGGAATAACCGCAGCTCCGGATGCTTGCAGACATCTGCCAACTAGCGCCATTCCGAATGTTTGTGAGGTCAGCCCGATGAGAGACCCGGTTGTAAATAAAAGGAGTCCGAAGGTTATCAAACTTTTCAGCCTATAGCGGTCTGCCAGCTTTCCGTAGGTGACTGCGCCAATCGCGTAGATCAGAATGTAGGCAGAAGAAAGCCAGCTGACCTGGGAAATCGTAAGGGAGAAGTCTTCACTAATCTTGGGCAAGACGATGTTGAACATGATGCCGCTCATCATGGATATAATCAGGGTGAACATCAAAATACGCATTAATTTGTCACCGGCTTGCTGCGGTTCTTGGGTTTGGGTAGTCATACGTTACCACATCCTTTTTAAAATTTGACTGTCAGTACTGACTGACATTGACTCTGTAAAAAAACTAGGGTTGTAAGGCCCTAGCAAAAATCTTTACGCTCTCTTGAATAAATGGCTCCAACGAAATGGTTGAGTAATTTTTATGGCTATCGAGATCGTTCATGAACGCCCCGAAATTCATCATCATAAAGGAGAAGGCGTGCATCTCCGGATTCGTGGGAATCATTTTGCCTTTCTCGGACATCGTGATGAAATAATTCGTTAAGATTTCCAACAATTGCAGAGGATGCTTATGCGTACGCTCGCTGAATCCGGGCAGTTGGCCTTCTTCTTTGAGGCTGATCTGGATCAATTTGCGATTACGGTTCATAATCTCATGATAGGTTTTACTAACCAGAAGCAGATCCTTCTCCAGATCCCACACGAGCTTTTCACTAAACAGCTTTTTCATCTCTTCGGCATAATGATAGCGGTCAAATGCGGCTTCGAGAAGCTTCTGTTTACTGCCGAATTGGCGAAATAATGTCTTCTCACTAAGACCTGCTTCTGTGGCAATTTCAAGGGTGGTTACCCCATTGTAGCCTTTAGCCGCGATCAAATTGAGCGCCGCTAAGAGAAGTCTATCGCTGCTTCCCAGCTTGCTGCCGTCCATGTTATTATCCCTCTTCCACAACGATGTCAGTACTCACTGACATTATAATATGATGGATATGAAATAAAGTCAATGTATGTATATCCTGTTATAAAGAATTTTCTGCAAAATTACGCTTTTATCCGCATGGCACCACTGTTTAGCCAAAAAAGCTAATGATCAGAATGCCGATCAGGATAAGAATCGAGCAAATAATTCGTAGTGTGCCTTGCTTTTCTTTGAGCACAACAATGCCCAGAATCGTAGCAAAGACAGTGCCAATCTCACGAATTGGTGAGATATGGGCGACAGGAGCATATTTCATGGCGATCAAAAATAACAAATAAGATCCGGGATTGAGGATCGCACCCAGTAAAATGATCTTGGCGTTCAGCTTCCATTCGACGCGAAGTTGTTTAGAAGCGAGTACAATCGGCGTCAGTGCAGCCATGAACCCAATATTCGTAACCTCTAATAAAGAGATAGCTGAAACATGCTGAAGGTTGATGCGATCAACAAAAACGTAGCATGTCGTGCATAGGCCGACACTAAGGGCCATAAGGAATGCTTTAACCGTTCCGGCGGATGCTTGTTTACGGGTGAAAATACCGCTAAGCCAAATGAAACCGAAGACCATGCAGAGCAGACCTATCCAACCGTATATCGATAAGGATTCACGAAGGAACAAGACGCTGCCAATGGGAATGAAGAGCGTGCTGGTGCCTCTCATAATCGGATACACCTGGGACAGGTCGCCCATATTGTAGGTGCGTGCCAACAACAGGGAGTAGACGCTTTGCAAACAAGCAGATAAAAGTAAGAATCCGTAGGCTTTTAGAGATAAAGGGGTAAGCCATAGTTCTCTGATTAAATAAGGAAGAAGTCCGATTGTGGTTACCATCATGATGGACCATAGGAAGACGCTTTTATTCTGGCTTCTTTTGGTGAATAAGCTCCAGACCGCGTGCGTAAGACCAGAAGCTACGACTAGTAAAATTGAAACGATAAACAAGCGATCATCTCCAAACCTTGAGAGAAGTTAAACGTTGGGGTTGTGTTCGGGTTGATCGATGATTACCGTACCGTCAGCCAGTCGCAGCCAGGATTCGAAAGAACGCTCGCCTTCGCGGAGTCGAATCATCCGGGCACCACGTGGATAGCCGTCTTTGCCATAGGTATTGTAACCGGTTGCTCTTCCGTAGCAGAGACGTACTCCGTAAAGCTCGCCCCAATAATCGTTGACGTGGTCGTGTCCGCAGAAGGTCCCTACGATATCGCCCATTTCAACCATTGCTGTAAATAGTCCTGAATTGACGGGAGAGCAGCAGACATTTTCAAACTTGTTGCCGTAGCAGGTCTCATTGTCCCAAACTTGTTTATACTCCGGAAGCGGGATGTGAAAGAAGGCCAAGGCAGGGTACGCCTGCGCCCCGATGCTCAATTGGAGCTTACGGGATTCCTCCCTGTACCAGTCGATCTGATTGCTGCGAATCCAATCATAACCTTGGATATGCGGCAGCACAGAGCGATCCCCGGAATCAAAGAAGTACAAAGCGGCAGCGGTCTGACCATCGGGACCGGAAATGGATAACGTATAGTTGCCAACACCGTTAATTCCTTCTGGTCCTCGCTGGGTAATGGTATGGGAATGCTCAAGCACTGTATGCATAAGTTCATCTCTAGTGATGGTAGTTTCTGTATCATGGTTGCCGAACACAACAGCCCATGGAATACCGCGAGATTCGGCCGTGTGAACGGCATCGCGAAACGCTTGATGCGGATTCTCGCAAACAGGTTCACCAGAAGCCCCGTGCCCTGTGTAAATGACGTCGCCTGTAAATACGACAAGATCAGGATGCTCAGCGTCTAGCACTTCTTCCATTAGACGACGTGTTTCCTGATCCTGATCCTCACCATTTTCCCAATGTAAATCGGTGAACTGGGCAATCGTAAAAGTTCGATCTTCGCGAAAGACAAGCTGATGCTGCACGATAATGTCCCCCTATAAGTTGTATTTTTGTAGTAATCATGTTGTTTCTTTATTATATATTGTTGTTTGTTGGCTATTGTATCGCTGGTTTGCTATGCTGTCAATGAAGAATTTTTTCACAAAAAAGAGCGATTAGGCAAAAAATGCCGATATACGGTACGGAGTAACAACCGTATCTTTATAATCAATCAACATATTAATTCTAAGTAAGAGGAGACCACATCATGTCTGATAAAAAGGTTGAATTACGATGTTTGAATTCTTTGGCTAAAGTAATCGCTCATCATGAACTCAATTCTCTTTATTTCCTTGAACGAGCAACAACGTTCAGCAACGAAATTTATTCGTTTCAGGTAGCCTATCGATCGGAGCAGCTTATCAAAGGCATACGCATCGAAATCGAATCACCTCTAGCCGAGTGTATAACAATTCGAAAAGTCGGATTAGTGCCAAGTGAATTAGCATGTTATGGCGATCATGATGGTTATGTGATCAGTGATCAACCTGGTCTGTATCCCGATCCGTTGATGCCATTGGATGTAAATGGTGAAGTCGCTTTACCTGGGAGCTGGAGCTCTCTATGGATAACGGTGGATCTCAAAAATCAACATTTAGAGAGTGTGTATCCGATTGATGTGATGTTGTTATCCTCAGATGGCAATAAGATGGGATCGGAACGTATCCATTTGCACGTAATGAGCGGTTCTTTGCCCAAGCAAAAGTTGATTCGAACCGAATGGTTTCATACGGATTGTTTGGCTAATCATTACAATGTGAATGTCTTCAGCGAAGAGCACTGGACTCTTATTGAGCAATATGTTCAAACTGCGGTCAAACAAGGAATCAATATGATTTTAACACCCTTATTCACGCCTCCATTGGATACAGAAGTTGGCGGTGAGCGGACTACTGTGCAGTTGGTAGAGGTAGAGCGTGATGAGAATGGGTACCGATTTGATTTTCGCTTACTAGAGAGATGGATAGCACTTGGAGAACGCTGCGGGGTTGAATACTATGAGTTTTCTCATTTATTTACGCAATGGGGGGCACAGTTTGCGCCCAAAATCATGGCTGCGGAAAAGGGGCAGCTGAAGCGAATATTTGGTTGGGAAACAGACGCAACTGGAGAAGAATATGGCCAGTTTCTAGAGGCATTTTTACCTGAATTGGATCAGTTTATCAAAAAGCAGGGCATTCAGGATCGCGTATTTTTCCACGTTTCGGACGAACCGACCTTGGACAATTTGGAATCATATCGAGCAGCAAGTACCCGATTGAGCCAGTTCTTTCAAGGATATCCTACGTTCGATGCACTTTCGGACTATGAATTTTACGCGCATGGCCTTGTGAACACACCAGTGGTTGCCAATAATCATATCGATTCCTTTATTAGCCGCGGCGTGGATAACCTTTGGACTTATTATTGCTGTGCGCAGTACAAAAAAGTATCAAATCGATTCTTTGCATTTCCTTCGGAGAGAAATCGGATCATTGGATTCCAGTTATATAAATTTAATATACGAGGATTTTTACACTGGGGGTATAACTTCTGGTATTCACAATATGCACGTAAAATGGTGAATCCATTTGTCCAAACGGATGCGGATCGAGCTTTTCCTTCTGGGGATGCCTTTCTTGTATATCCAGGAGAAACGGGACCAATCGAATCTATTCGTATGGTCGTATTTTATGAAGCGTTGCAAGATGTAAGGGCGCTTGAAATGTTAGAAGGTTTAATTGGTCGCGAGAAAACTATTGCTATGGTTGAAGAAGATCTTGCTGTGCCATTAACATTCAGCGATTATCCGCATGAACCCGACTGGATTATCAAGAAACGTGAGAAGATCAATCAACTTATTGCATCGCTGGCTAAAGGATGAAGCCGATCCGTTGACATCGTAAGCGCCACCTTATAAACTGGATGAAAACAACAGGAAACATCACCATGTGGATATCATCGGTCAATAGCTGATGCTTACGATGCCAGTTTCCTTACGGAAAACTCTTAGGAGGCCATTATGTCATTAACATACGAAGATCGCAGGATGACCATCCTGAACCATTTGGAGATGGAAGGGAAAGTGCAGGTGCATCACCTGTCTGAGATGCTTAATGTCTCAACGGAAACGGTGCGGCGGGACCTAGATCGGCTAGAGAAGGAAGGCAAGCTTCGCAAAGTGTACGGAGGCGCTGTCAAAATGCGCATGGAGCTTGTTGAGCCGCCCTTTCTCAAACGGACCCAAATGATGAAGTCAGAGAAAACAGCGATCGGCAAGCTGGCTGCCTCTTTGGTCCAAGACGGGGAAACGATTATGCTGGATAACGGCACGACGACGATTGAGATATTGCCTTACCTGAAGGATCGTACGAGTGTAACCTTGATCACCCATTCAGTTCCGATTCTCAATCTGGCCATGGAAACGTTCCGGGGAAGAATTATCTTCGCAGGCGGGGAAGTGAACGTCGAGTATCAAGCCACATCAGGCTCCCTGACGGATCAGATGCTGGATCAATTTAAAGTGAACAAAGCATTTATTTCTGTTGGAGGCATCTCACTCGCGGACGGCATTACAGACTTCCATTTGGCTGAAGCTATTATCTCACGGAAAATGATGCAGCGGGCCGAGGAAGCCATCCTGGTAGCGGATCATTCCAAATTCGGTATGGCTACGTTTGCTAGAGTGTCCAAGCTTGAAGAAATCTCGATGCTCATTACCGATTCAGGCTGCTCGAAGGAATGGATCGATACAATTGAGGCGCTCGGCATTGAAGTGCTGATCAGCGACTAATACGCAAATCGCCACCGAACCGGCTCCCATAGCGGCGAAAGGGCGATTTTTTCTTTGCAAATAAGGGAATTCTCAAATAATGATGATGGTACAAAAAGAAGCGACGTCTATTCCTAAGAAAACAATACGATTGAATAATCGACGATATACGACATCAGGAAGTGTGAGATATGCTTCTTTCACAGGGCTAATCCGCTTCACGGCGTTAGCGCCGGACTACGATATAAGGGGAGTGTTTCCATGAAAAGAAGATCTCAATTAAAAGTACTGCCGATCGCGGCGACCATTCTTGCACTATCACTTGCAACCGCTTGCGGAAATGCTGGATCTACAAAAGATAAAGGCAGCACAGCGCCAGTCGCAACTGCTGATTCTAAAGAACCTGTGAAGGTGACATTATGGACACCAATGAATCCGAATGCGAAAGCCGTCGTTAAGAGCTTGAACGAGCTGCCTATGGTAAAAGAGTGGGCCAAGAAAACAAACGTAACGTTTGACTTCCAACATTCTTCCGGAAATACACCGCAAGATGATATTCAGCAATACGGTGTTATGGTTGCTTCTAATAATCTGCCGGATTCGATGCTGTGGAGTTGGAACAGCGTGCAGGGCGGAACATCCAAAATGTTCAAAGACGGCACGATTATTAAACTGAATGATTTAATTGAGAAGAATGCTCCGAATTTGAAAAAGATTCTGGATGCGAATCCGCAGATCGCCAAACAAGTCAAGTCAGATAACGGCGATATTTATGTGATGCCTCATCTGAAAGTAGGTCAATATGGTCAGTACAAAACATTCAGCGGTATGATCATTCGACAAGACTGGCTCGAAGAACTGGGACTGAAAGCGCCTGAAACGGTCGACGAGTGGGAAACAGTACTTAAAGCTTTCAAAGAGAAGAAAGGCGCTATTCCTTTCACTTTGAACAAATCGACTGCTATTGGTGGTTTTGATTTTGCAGGCGCTTACGGCGTATCAAACGCCTTCTATATCGACAATGGGAAAGTGAAGTTCGGACCCATCCAACCGGAATATAAGCAATACTTGACGACTATGCAAAAATGGTACAAAGAGGGTCTGATCGATCCGGATTTTGCGTCCAATGACGGAAAAACGATGGATTCGAAAGTAACCTCCGGCAAAGCTGGGGCGTTCTATGGATACATCGGCGGAAGTATCGGTACGTATTCGCCTGCCTTGCAAAAGACAGATCCGAAAGCAAAACTTGCTCCTGTCCAATATCCAGTATTGAAGAAAGGCGACGAACCTAAGTTCGTGCAAGCGTCCTGGGAATACGACAACATCGGAACGGTGATCACAAGTGCGAACAAGCATGCTGCTGAAACCGTGAAAGCGCTGGACTATCTGTATAGCGAAGAAGGCGCAATGCTCAAAAATTTCGGTATCGAAGGCCAAACGTACACGAAAGTAGATGGTCAACCGAAGTACACGGACCTGATTTTGAAAAATCCGGATAACCTGCCGATCAGTCAAGCGATGGCTAAATATTTTATTGCCAACTACGGCTTCTCCGGTTTGGACGATGACCGTTACAATGATCAATATTATCAATTGCAGTCGCAAAAAGATGCCGTAAAACTTTACGCCAAATATGCGAATAATGCATACAAAGTGTTGCTGCCGCCAGTGGCGCTGACACCGGATGAAGCGAAGGAATCTGCGAAAATTATGAATGATGTAAGTACGCTCTTGTCCGAGCAAGTCACGAAAGTGGTCATGGGCGCCGCGAAAATCGAAGATTTCGACAAAGCTGTGGAGCAATTTAAAAAGATGAACATTGACCGCGCGACGGATATTTATCAGGCGGCAACGGATCGTTACAACAAACGTTAATAGATTTCAAAAAATAGAGGGGAGCCAGCCTCCCCTTCTTCATCATACAGGTAAGGAAGTGAGAACATGGCTAATTCCCTTCGGGTTTTACTAGATGACATAAGAAAAAATCGCGCGATCTACCTGATGGTACTGCCGGTTGTGCTGTACTTCTTCATTTTCAAATATTTTCCCATGTATGGCGCTGTTATCGCCTTCAAGGACTTCAGTCCAGCAAAAGGGATCTGGGGCAGCGATTGGGTAGGGTTTCAGCATTTCACAGCTTTCTTTAAAAGCTATTATTTTATCCGCGTGCTGCGTAATACGTTTCTGATTAGCATTTATAACCTCCTTTTCGGCTTCCCTGCACCGATTATTCTCGCGATTCTTTTGAACGAGATTCGCCAGAAGCTTTTTAAATCGATTGTGCAGACGGTTTCCTATTTGCCGCATTTCATCTCGATTGTTGTCATTTCAGGGTTAATTATTGACTTCACGAACCGTGGAGGTATTGTGAACTCCATCATTATGTTCTTTGGCGGGCAAGATTCTGCACTTATGAATGATGCCGGCAATTTCCGTACCATTTTCGTCAGCACGTCTGTTTGGCAAGAACTCGGTTGGTCGTCCATCATTTATTTGGCTGCGCTTAGCGGGATTAACCCGGAGTTATACGAAGCTGTTCGCGTTGATGGGGCAGGAAGGTTCCGGCAAATATGGAGTGTAACGCTTCCTGGGCTCATTCCAACCATTATGATTCTGCTCATTCTTCGAATTGGTGGATTGATGGAGGTCGGTTTCGAGAAGGTCGTCCTGCTGTATAATCCGAATACGTATGAAACGGCGGATGTGATTTCGTCCTTTGTGTATCGAGAAGGGTTAGCACAAGGGAATGATTTTAGCTATACAACGGCCGTAGGGCTATTTCAATCCATGATTAACTTTATTCTACTTATTAGCGCTAACAGCTTATCCCGCCGATTCTCCGGCAGCCGGTTGTGGTAGGAGGAACTAACGATGAAATTAAGCGCAACTGAGCGTCTATTCGATATCGGTAATGCGATTCTCATGATTTTGCTTATCGTCTGTACGTTGTACCCGTTCTACTATGTGTTCATGGCATCCATCAGTGATTCTAATTTGCTTATCCAGCATTCGGGCTTGTTGTTTAGACCGCTCGGGTTTAATCTCGACGCTTTTCAGAAAGTGATTGCGAATCCCAACATTTTGACGGGTTATGGGAATACATTACTCATCTTGATTGTGGGTACGGCGGTTAATCTGTTTTTTACAACGCTTGGGGCCTACGCGCTGTCCAGAAAGTTTGTGATGCGGAAGTTCTTGATGATCTGCATCGTGTTCACGATGTATTTCAGCGGCGGATTGATTCCGACATATTTGTTAATCAACAACTATCTGCACATGGGAAATAGCTACCTTGCCCTCATCTTACCCGTGGCGATCAGTACGTGGAACTTGATTATTATGCGAACTTCGTTCGAAGCGATCCCTGAGGGCTTGATGGAATCCGCTAAGATTGATGGCGCAGGCGAATGGCGCATTTTGTTCCAGATTGTAGTGCCGCTGTCCATGCCTGTTATTGCCGTTATGGTGCTTTATTATGGTGTAGCTCACTGGAATTCCTGGTTTAATGCGATGCTGTTCCTTCACGATCGGGAGATGTTCCCGCTGCAGCTGATTCTTCGAGAAATTCTGGTGCAAAACAGCACGGATTCGATGACCACTGGAACGGGGAATGCGAACGACACGCAAGCGATTGGGGAAAGTATTAAATATGCAACGATCATGGTGGCTACATTGCCGATTCTAATTGCCTATCCTTTTTTACAGAAATATTTTGTGAAAGGTGTTATGGTCGGCGCGCTCAAAGAATAACGACCAGGCCTGTTCTCTTTTTGGATCTTCAAAAAGAGGGCGGGATATTTGGTTTTTTCCACTTTCTGTGAGGGAATCAACAAAAATGATGATGTTACAAAAATCGTAGATGTACTTGAGCTGATGAAGATGGGATAATACTGCTTACAGCATGAGTGAGGGAGGACTTCTTTGTGAAGCGGAGCGTATTTTTATTTTGGCTTTACTCGAACTTAACCATTCTATGTATTCCCATCGTCATCACGATGTTGGTTCTTATTCAGTCGCAGTTTTTACTGAGCTCGGAGGTCATTCGATCCAATAAAGCGCTGCTTAACCAAGTGAAGCAATCGCTAGATAATCAGTTCAAAGATATTAAGCGGATGGGGCTCCAGCTTTCCCTGGATCCTAAAGTCATTAAGTATGTTAATCAAGCTGATTTCAACAATTCGCAAGTCAAGATCGATACACTGGATCTGATCACTTCGCTTCGTTCTTATGCGGCCTCGAATGGGGATATTAACGATTTATATGTATATATGAAAAAAGATCATTTCGGTGTTACGACATCGACAATGAATCAAGATGAGCTTCTCTTCCAATTGCTCCACGCAAAAAATAAAGGCATCACCATGAAACAATGGAGCGACAGTATGGAGAAAATCTACTATGGAAATTTCCTTCAATTCGCTGACGATGACATGGTGTACATGCAGTCACTGCCGATTCAGAATGCCAGCGAAGCGCCGGCAACACTTGTTGTCATGCTGAATGCAGAACGTTTGAAAGCAGCTATCTCAAATATCCAAATTGCCCAAGCAGGCAGCGTATTGATACTCGATTCCACTAATAAGCTGCTGATGACGGCAGGCGATTCGGATCATGTATCCGATATTGATTTCGAGCAGATCCACTCAGCGGAGGGTTCATTTAGTCAAAAATGGGGCAAGGAAGAGGTAACGGTTTCTTACGTTTCTTCGGTTGAAAATGAATGGAAGTATGTGTCCATCGTTCCTACTAAAATTTATTCAGCGAAAGTAAGTCAATTGCGCAGCTGGATTTACGCTGGCTTATTTATGTGTATTTTTGTCGGTGGTCCGATGTCCATCTGGCTGACGCGAAGACATTATATGCCGATCCGCCGCATGGTGGATTTGGTTTCTCCGAAGGTGAAGTCCAATATCGAAGGGATTGGGAATGAATTCTCACTGCTCCAGTCCTTCATGTCGGAAAATGAAGCTTTACAGGTTACGGCGAACCGAACTATTCAGAAGCAGCAAGACGTGCTGCGCAGCCATTTTCTGGCACGGCTGCTTAAAGGCAGAGTCGAGAGCGGTTCTGCACTCGCGCAATCGATGGAATCGTTTGACCTGCGGTTCGAGACGAACCGTTTTGCCATCCTGCTGTTTCATATCGGCGATTATGAGGCTTTGTTTGCTGATGGTGGGACGCGCGATGCGGAGTCGAAATTACAGTATGTTTATTATATTGTGACGAACATTACGGAAGAGCTGATTGGCCGAAAACATACGGTGTTCACGACCGAAGTGGATGGTATGATTGCTTTTCTGGTTAACATTCAGAATGAAGATGAAGTTCGGACGAAGCAGGATTTGATTGATATTGCGCAAGAGGCGCAGACGATTATTCAGGGGAAATTTTATATTCAGCTGACGATTGGCATCAGTGATATCCATCCACTCTTGACCGGAATCCCCCTTGGATTCGACGAGGCGCTGGAGGCGCTGGAATATAAGTTTGTTATAGGTCCAAGCCAAATCATACCTTTTGATCGGATCAAACGACCGAAGAACGAGCTGTATTATCCGCTGGATATGGAGCGGCAGCTGATCAATCATATTAGAACCGGGCAGTACGAGGAAGCCATGGAGGCTGTCAGCGAACTGATCGTAACGAATGTGTCGGACGGCACGTTGTCGCTTCAGCTCGGCAAGCTTCTCATGTTTGAACTGATCGGCACGATCTTGAAGGCCATTGAGCATCTGGATCAGGGACCTAATGAATTGGCGGTAGAGAAGCATGCACTCATTAAACAATTGACCCAGTGCGAGTCCTTCGTGGAAATTGAAGATGAAATTTATAAGTTTTTGAAAACCGTCTGTGACTACGTTGATTCCAAGAAGAAAAGCCACAATACGAATCTGAAGGATCAAGTGCTGAGCTATATTGATGAGCATTTGGCGGATATGGATTTGAGCCTGACCTCATTGTCTCTGAAGTTCGAAGTCAATGCGCCTTACTTGTCACGCTTCATCAAAGAGCAATCTGGTGAAACGTTTATTGATTACGTAAATAAACAGCGTGTCCAGCTGGCCAAGCAGTTAATGACGGAGACCGATGATACGATTACGGATATTACGCAAAAGGTCGGCTTTTCGAACAGTAATACCTTCATCAGGGTGTTTAAACGCTATGAGGGGATTACACCAGGACAGTTCAGGAAAGGGGAATAATGCAGGGAATAAGGCAAGAATTAAAGTGCCATTTTGTGTGCTGTGATACAGAATATTGTCTGTTTATTAGGTATAATGATTCAATATACAAAAAACGACAAATTATTCTGGGAGCGTGTAAAGCATGAAATGGAAGCTTAACATTGTGGTTTCGCTAGCAGTTCTGGGTACTTTATTAAGTTCTGTGGCGTATGCAGAGCCTAAGCATGATAAAGGTTCGGATCATTCAAGTTCGAGTACCAGTTCAAGTTCAAGTTCAAGTTCAAGTTCAAGTTCAAGTTCAAGTTCTAAATCAAGTTCAAGTTCTAACGATCAAGTGGATGGGAAGCTGAAGGAGAAAAAGAAAAAAAAGGAAAAGAAGGTTTCCGGAGAACAAGAAACGGTGACTTCATCTACCTACGGCTCTCATGGACATAAGGGGTATAAAGGTTTACAAAACGCTTACGAAAACGTCAAAGATCGCCCTGCCGGTGCCGTCATTTCCAAATTATTGGAAAAGTATAATTTGCAGTTAAGCGAAACGGCAGATATTGGTTCAATTCTTGCGGACTCGGTCATTGAGGCAGAGAATAACGGGGACTTGGACATAGCTGCAGAGATTCAAACAGAAGTGATTAAATCAGACTCTACGAACCTGACTGTATATAAAAAACTTGGAGCACTGAATAGTAAGAGAGGCAAGTTAGGTGTCAAAGCCTACGTTAATGGCCTTGAACCTCACTTTGAAGTCCCGCCATTTATTAAAGAGGGGAACACGTTAGTTCCTTTCCGAGCGATTGCTGAAGCCTTGCAGGCTACCGTTACTTGGAATCCAGAAGATAACTCGGTTACCGTGGTGAAAGATGGTGTCACAGTGAAGCTTGTGTTAGGTGTTCGCAAAGCCTTTGTGAATGGACAAGCCGTTGATCTAGAAGTGGCAGGAGAAGTCTATCAGGGGTCCACGATGGTGCCGGCTCGCTTCATTAGTGAAGCGCTGAAAGCCGATGTGCAGTGGGAACCAGAATCACAAAGCGTCGTGATTAACGAGGTTGAAGAACAAACACCGGACATAGACGCGGCACAGGAGTAAAATACCGAGAACGCCTGCAAACCGGGACCATGAGTGAAATGCGCGAGAACGCCCGCAAACCGGGAAACAGGAGCAAAACACACGAGAACGCCCGCAAACTTCGAGGTTTGCGAGCGTTTTTATTGTTCAAAGAAACGGAAGGATGAGCAAGTTGAACGACGATGCGCTATTTCGTGATAAACACGTTGAAAATGGGATTAGCGGAACGTTCCGCTAAAGTACGAGCGGCTGCTGCGCAGCATGATGCTTCGGCTTGAATTCACTTGGCGACAGGCCAGTCCAGCGCCGGAATTGCCGCGAGAAGTGGCTGGCCGAATGGAAGCCGAGCTTCTCCGCAATGTCTGTCATCGGCAAATTAGTTGTGACGAGCAGCTCTTTGGCTAGGTTCAGCTTTTGCCGGCTGACATACTGACGCGGTGATAGTCCGTAGACTTTGGAGAAGAGCTTGCTGCACTGACTGCGGCTCAGGTTCAGCTCTTTCGCGACCCCCGCGACAGACGCCTCCTCGCAGAGGCCAAGCGACAGCTTTTCTTCAATCGCATGGGCGACATCAGCGGTGAACAAGGAGGCGTCTTTGTCCTTCATTGGCGCATGTTTGCTCAGTGAATCCTGTTTGCGTAGCAAATCTAGCACATCATGAATGATTAGCAGTGTATAGGATTGCAGCAGCAGTTTATCCTCGAAGCGCAGATATTGCTGTTCTTGCTCCGTGTCCTCAGTCCGATTGCGATGCATGATAGCCTCTAGTTCGCTTACGTAGAACTGAAGCCTGCTTTGCTCCGCATCCTGATGATGGATGTGCCGATATGGAGTAGTCGATAGCAGGCTGCGTATTTCGGTATCATCAAGATCAAAATGCACATTAAAGTAGCCATAATTTGTGGCAGCGGCATTGGAGGATTGATGCCTCACGCCTGATTTGATCAGCAGCCAGTCTCCTTGCCGCATTGTTATGGATTCACGGTTCATTTCTTGCACAACTTCACCCTCCGAGCAGTAAAGCAGTTCAAACAAATGATGATGATGCCGAGGGTAATGCCATCCCGGGGGCTGTAAGCCAAAATGGCATCCTACTACTTGTAAGGTATTGATCATATTCGGAAAACGGTACAAATCATCCATGAAGGGCTCCTTCCGTACGTCATTGCTGTACGTTCAATCATATCATTGAACTGGCACATTTGGTATAGAAAATGCTCCATTTGGAGATTGAGGATTGACCGCCTTTTCAGCGATGATTAGATCATTCATACACTATCGCATTCATCAGTCGGAGGGATAACCATGGCCATTTTACAAGCTCAAAATAAGCAGTTTCTTTTAGATGGGAAGCCTATTCAACTCATATCTGGAGCCATCCATTATTTTCGCGTCGTGCCTGACTATTGGGAAGATCGTTTATTGAAGCTCAAAGCCTGCGGGTTTAATACCGTGGAGACTTATATTCCTTGGAATTTGCATGAACCGCAGGAAAATGTGTTTAACTTTGATGGAATAGCGAACATCGTGAGATTTGTGGAGCAGGCTGGTAGTTTGGGTCTGCATGTGATCGTGCGGCCGAGCCCATATATCTGTGCGGAGTGGGAGTTTGGCGGATTACCGGCATGGCTGTTGAACTATCCGGATATGCGGCTTCGCTGCATGGATCAGGCTTATCTGGAGAGAGTCGACCATTACTATGACGCGCTGATCCCACAATTGGTCCCGCTGCTTGGCACAAATGGTGGACCCATCATTGCGATGCAGATTGAAAATGAATATGGCAGCTACGGCAATGACACAGCGTATTTAACGTATTTGCGGGATGGACTCATCAAACGCGGTGTAGATGTTATGCTGTTTACATCTGACGGTCCGGAGGACGGCATGCTGCAGGGCGGGACGGTTCCAGGCACGCTTGCCACGGTGAACTTCGGTTCTAAACCGGAGGAAGCTTTTAATAAGTTTCGTGAATACCGTGTTGATGAGCCACTCTTTTGCATGGAGTACTGGAACGGTTGGTTTGATCACTGGTTGAAGCCTCACCATACGCGTGATGCGGGCGATGTTGCGGACGTATTCGACCGAATGCTTCGCGCTGGGGCCTCTGTTAATTTCTACATGTTCCACGGCGGGACGAACTTTGGCTTCTACAACGGAGCGAACTATCATGATAAATATGAAGCGACAATCACCAGCTACGACTATGATTCGCCTTTGTCCGAATGCGGAGATGAGACGGAGAAATATAGGGCTGTCCGCAGCGTGATTGCAGGTTTTTTAGGTAAAAATGTTGAGGATTTCCCAGAATTGCCTGCACCAATAAAGAAGAAAAGTTATGGTCGAATCGCTTTGACCGAAAAGGCAGATATGCTTGAACATTTGTCACATCTCGCTAAGCCCGTTAAGAGCACTTGTCCAGAGCCGATGGAAAAGCTGGGCCAAAGCTATGGATTCATCGTTTATTCCACGCATGTGTCCGGGCCGCGTACCGGTGAAAAGCTGCACCTGCAGGAGGTACATGACCGTGCGCAAGTCTTCTTGGACGGTGTCTACCAAGGTACGGTGGAAAGATGGGATTCACGTCCACTCCCGATGGACATTCCCGCTCAAGGCGCGAAGCTTGACATTGTGGTCGAGAACATGGGACGCGTCAACTATGGTCCGAAATTAAAGGACTATAAAGGTATTACAGAGGGTGTGCGGATGAACAATCAGTTCTTGTTTGATTGGACAATATATCCACTCCCACTGGACGATTTGACGGCGATTCCATTTGGACGTTCCGCTGAGGCGAATGAAAGGAATGATCGTCCTGCCTTTTATCGAGGGGAATTCACCGTGGAAGAAGCGGGAGACACGTTCGTTCGTTTAGAAAACTGGTCGAAAGGCGTAGTCTGGATTAACGGTTTTAATTTGGGACGTTATTGGGATAAAGGGCCGCAGCAAACGTTGTATCTGCCGGCACCTTTACTGCGAACTGGACGCAATGAAATTATCGTATTTGAATTACATCATACGGAGGAATCGGTCATCGAACTGACGGATGCGCCGGATTTGGGATAACTTGTAATCGGAGGGATTGACAATGGTATCAACAGCGGCAGTCAAAAGAGTCATCATTCTTGGAATAGATGGAGCGGGTGCGTTCGTCAGCGAAGCTGATACGCCGTATATCGATGTGCTTCTCCTGGGCGGAGCCAAAACGGATCATGCGCAGACTGTCTTTCCCTCCAATAGCGGGGAATGCTGGGGTTCTCTGCTGCATGGTGTAATGCCGGAGAGGCATGAGTCCCATTTGAATATTAAAATGGAACAGAACTACCCAATTGCCTCGGCAGCGCCTTCCTTATTTCAAATCATAAGCGAAGCCAAACCTAACAGCAAGATGATGGCTTCCTTCGTCTCATGGAAACCGATACAGACCGGAATCATTGAAGAGAACGACGCAGTTTATAAATACGCTGCACCTGATGAAGAATTGGTTCCTGCCATTGCCGCGTATATCCGTAACAATCCGGAATTTGAGCTGCTGTTCGTTCAGTTGGATGATGTGGATGCTGCCGGCCATCGGCATGGGTATGGCTCCGAGGAGTACTTAAAGGCGATCTCGCATGCAGACAATCAAATCGGTGAGATCAGTAAAGCCATTTTAGATGCAGGAATGCTGGAAGACAGTCTGATTATCATAACGACGGATCATGGCGGCGGGGGCTTGGATGCTTTCAATCACGGAAGCGATCATCCGAAAGACATGACGATTTTCTGGGGCTGCCGTGGTCCTGGCGTTCAAACAGAGGCTGATTTGGCTGGCCTGAGTATTATGGACACAGCTGCCGTCGCGCTGTCTGCGCTGGGTCTGCCATTCCCGGATAATTGGGATGCCAAGCTTCCGAGCGGGTTGCTGGCGCAAACGGGGCAGCGCTAACGGATGAAGGCACGGCGACTGGATCTAGCCAGACGCCGAATGTGCTAAGCAGGAATGAGTCAGTCTCAGATTTTTCGTGAAAGAACCTCCGAGTCCACCAGTGGGAATGGAGGTTCTTCTTTTTTAGTAAAGCTCGGAATTTACAAATGGGCTTTTGTGACGTCGGAACTGGCAACGCAGGCCGGGTTGTATGATTGCCGCTACGCAAGAATGTTTTTCATCATTAAATTTGAACGCTACCGAAATGTGTTTCGTTAACGATATAAAACAACCTTAAATGACGTGGAATCAAGCTAATTAGTCCGTTTTCCGCTCCATAGTGATGTTTTTCATTGCTAAAGTGTGTGTGAAAGGGGAATCTCCATACTTTAGCGATGATTAACATCGCTAAATACCTTGTAACTGGGTGTGATAGTTACCGGGCCCAACATTCAGAATTAACACTATCACCCAGCCCCAGCACCAAGCACCCGGCCCTCAGCACAGCTTCGCCCAACCTGCGCGGACTTAAAGCCCAGCCTATTTTACAATCAACTACCCCTTTCAGCGAATAATGTGCTCATGAGAGGAGTGAATGCGTTGGTGCAAATTACGATTGCCGCTGTCGGAGATTTGTTGATGAAAAGTGAAATCATTGACTCTGCTAAACAAGGAGACGGATATTCGTTTGATCCTATTTTTGAACCCATTAAACCTTATCTAATGAACCACGATCTAACGATTGGTAATCTGGAGACGACCTTCTCTGGGAACAGGCAATTGGGCAGGATGGGAATCCGTCCCAAATGCAATTGTCCAATGGAACGAAGGAATCCGAGAACCGGGTACCCCGTATTCAATTGCCCGGATGCATTAGCAGCAACGCTGAAAAACGTAGGCTTTCATGTATTAACAACTTCCAATAATCATTGTATGGATGGTGGTGTAGTTGGCTTAAAGCGGACATTGAAGATCCTCGATCAAAACGGGCTCAAGCATACGGGGACCTCTCGTACCCTTGATGAAGCTAATCAGCATTTGATTATGCGTGTAAAAGGGGTGAATATTGGCATTTTGGCCTATACCAAAGGGACGAATGCCATACCTGTTCCTCATCGTTGGATGGTTAATCCATTCGATCGAAAAAAGATGATTGCAGATATCCGCCAATTGAAAAACAAAACCGATTTCATCATAGTATGTTTACATTTCGGGAAAGAGTATCAGACGTATCCGAGCAGAGATCAGAAGCAATTGATGCAGTTCCTTTTTAAGCAAGGTGTTAACGTAGTCTTAGGCTCACATCCTCATGTGCTGCACCCGATAACTCAGACCGTAGTCAAAGACAACGATGGCAAGGTGCGCAATCGAGTCGCTGCATCCTCACTAGGTAACTTCATATCGTCGAAGCTGACCAGAGGTGAGAATACGATTCGGGGTATGATTTTGTCATTGACACTAACTAAAAATGAAAGTGGCGTCATAGATGTTCTCAAAATCGACCAAATTCCAACGATAGTGAAGAAAAGGAAGGCGGATAAGACTACGTTTACAGTTGTACCGGTTTGATAAACATCAATAGGAGATTTTCCAGACTTCATATGATGGCATACAGTTGCTGCTTATAATAAAATAAAGTCGAAGAAGCAGTATGAAATTTATCCTGACTTCGGACAACAAAAGTGCCTCTCCATGTAAGCACATGGGAGGGGCACTTTTGTTGCATTTGTTGTTGATGAACTGATTTTTATTCATATTGAGAAAGGGGAATGAACTGCTCGACTAGTTTTTCGGCCCAACGTTGATTTGCTTGCACAGTTCGTCCAGCGTTATGCGGGGTGTGAACGACATTGTGCCTTCCTAATAGTGAATCATTCAATGGTAAGGGCTCGATATCAAAAACATCTGCTGCAAGGCAAATCTCATCTTTAAGAACGCGCTCACGAATTGCCTGCATATCGCAAATTTCCGCTCTCGTTACCAGTACCACTAAACATCCTTTAGGCAGTGAATGAATATGTTCCGATGTAAGTAGTCCTCTTGTTTGCTCTGTTAATGGCACCATGGGTACAAAAATCTCAGCATCTTGGATGAGTTGACTCAAGTGCCATTCTTTTCTAGCTCGTGCACGGTGAAAGGAAGGTTCCGTAGCAAAGGGATCCCACGCCGCAACGTCTGCCCCAAGCATACTGACAAAGCTTGCATAACGGGAAGCAATATTGCCTGCCCCAACAATACGGACTCGTTTACCTTCAACGGTTCCATTCGTAAAGTTGGGATCGTCACAAAACTGTTCTCCTCTTTTTTTCGGTGTGCCTACACCATTCTCAGATTCATAATACCAAGGCTGCAAGCTTGTAATGATGTCATGATGCGTTTGAGGAATTCTACGTAAACCACATAGGGTTAGCGCCAGACCGAATTCGGATACTGATTGTCCCCAATAACCTTCGCTTGGATGCGTGTACATGTTAACCCCTGCATCTTTCAAAATGGCCATTTGTTCTTCCGTTACAGGACTCCCATAGGAGCAGGTTGTAATAACGGCTTCTTTTAAACTACTGAAAGCGCGTAAGCAATCGGATGTCACAGCTACATTTAAGGAAATCAAACGGGTAACGCTGCCGGGCTCGGGAACAAGCTCTCCAAGCGTTTTTAACTCATTAGGAGCCAATCGAATAAAATCAGTTGATCCTTGGGCTTTCCAAAGTGTGTGAAAGTGGTCCGCGGTCCACGGCCAGGTCGCCTCGAAGCTAGGATGGACGATAATAACGCTTCTCATATTAGGATTCACTCCTTGTAAATGGATATTTTTGACGCAAAATTTCGCCAGTTGTTATTCACATGGGATGGATCCATATCACCACAAAATACGAGTATCCGATATCGATGGACTTGTGTTTCTCCTATACGGAGCTCCCACTGACCTGCAATACAACGGCTTGGGGAAATACCTAATTGTCCATCAACACGCCATGGCACAGGATGTTCAGCATTGTTCGGATGATCCATAAACACAAAGCCAGCGTTATCAGTTCGGCCTTTAATCGGCATTCTGCAGGAAACCCAACGGGCACGTTTTCCCTCTGCTTCACCATTCATTTGACCTTCACTATTGAGCGCTTCGCCTCCTAGTTCACGACGATAAGGCATACGAAGAAAAAGACCGCCGTAATCATAACGTCCGAAGGTTAGGTTAATTTCAGCTCGTAAAGACCATTGGAAATCAAGCTCGTATGTACTCCCCAGATCATGCAGACTCCATTGCTGCCGTTCTGTTATCATGTGGTTTCCTTGTGGATCGCGCCAATACGTTTCAATCTCCCATGAAGCATAGTGCAGGTTAATGACCGCAGGCTTGAGCGGCAGAGGGTGAAAGCTGCCGTCCTTTGGATGATGATTAATGCCTTCCTCCCAAAACCCAATGCCATTTACATCATTCAAACCGATATAAATGCCATGCTGCCAGGGGTGATGAGGCGGAGCATTTTCAGTTAACACACCATTTCCATCCGGAGCAAGAATGGGGTGAATAAAGGGACGTTGATGTGTTTGTGCATTCTGTACAAGAATCGGATCTGGATGATTACCACGATAAATACGTATGCTTTGTTCATCATTTTCAGCTCTTAAATAAGGAATATCCATGGGGATGACCTCCATATGATTTAACGGAATATTGGCAGCTTCACTTGCGCACCATTGTTCATGGCGGATTCATGTGCGCATATGCCGGCACAAGTCCAATTGGCAGACGTATAGCTATTTGGGAAAGACTCACGCTTCTCAACTATGCTCATGATAAATTCATGTGCCAAATGCGGATGGGAGCCACCATGCCCGTTTCCTTGTTTAAAGGATAAATGTACGTTATCTGCCGAATCGTAGACACCCTGCATCGTATATTTACGTATGCCTTCTGGGAGCAAGTTCACATAATCTGGAATTTCAACCCGCTTAGCGTTCTCACCTATGAAGATAACAGGTTCTTCACCCTCTAACTGCTGCCATTCAAAGCTCATTTGATCCGCATAAACGTCAAAGCTTTCAACATATTCGCGTGATGTTTCAAATAGAGATCGCGTAACCTCGATGGCAAGGTAGGAGTCACGAAGCCGGAATAATGCGGATTCGACTGCAAAAGGTGACCCATATTTTGCAGCAAGATTGTCAGCTATTTGTCCAGAACCTAGGCACGAGACGAATTCTGCTTCCTTGTCGGCAAGTGCGAGCAATGGACTAACCGCGTGCGTCGCATAATGCATGGGTGGGAGCCCTTCCCAATATCCAGGCCAGCCTGACATCTCTTGTTGATGAGCTCCGCGCAGGAACTGAATCCGCCCAAGTTGGCCGCTGTCTCGCAAAGCTTTCACATATAGAAACTCGCGGGTGTAAACGCAGGTTTCCATCATCATATAATTTTTCCCAGATAGCTGCCCAGCTTCGACTATTCGTTTGCAATCTTCAACAGTCGTTGCCATAGGGACCGTACAAGCTACATGCTTGCCTGCCAACAATGCTGCAATGCTTTGCTCGGCATGGTTAGGGATTGGAGAATTAATATGCACAGCATCAATGTTATCGTCCTTCAGCATTTCATCAAAACTGGCATACCTAACTTGGATACCGAAATGGTCACCTATTTGATTCAATTTATCCGTTGTTCTTTGACAGATGGCGTACATTTCCGCATAGGGATGATTTTGATAGATGGGAATAAATTCTGCCCCAAATCCTAAACCGACTATGGCGACTCGTATTTTTGAAGACACAGTTGGATCCTCCTGTCATATTCCGTTTATAGCTTGACTTTAGACCAAACAACAAAGGAAGTCGATGAGATTATTTGCTTTATAAAATGAGATTTTTCACCTATCTTTCCTAGTTGTAAATAGTAGAATATAACCATATATTTATAAGTAGTGCGAAAAAGGGGTTGTTTACCAATGAGTTTATTCACATCAGGATTCAACGAAAATTTATCCATATCGAATCCACAGCAAAAACAAGTCGCTCTATTAATTGAAACTTCGAATGGGTACGCTCGTGGACTTCTTAGCGGGATAAACACCTATTTGCGTGAAAACCGTCCTTGGTCGATATTTCTCAGTGAATATAGCCGAAATAACACCGATTTGACTTGGCTGCGTGAGTGGCAGGGAGATGGCATTATCGCCCGTATAGAAAACGAGCAAACTGCTCGGTTTATTAAGGACACGGGTCTTCCAACAGTAGACCTCAGTGCCTCAAGAATGATTCCGAGCCTTCCTTATGTAGAGACCAATGATCAATCCATTTCCCAATTGGCTGCGGAGCATTTTCTCGAACGTGGCTTTAAACATATAGGATTTTACGGTGACTCTCGTTTTCGATGGTCTAACTTACGATGCACTTATTTAGCGGCATATCTGGTGGAGAGAGGCTATTATTGCCATATTTATGAAGCCTCTGAAGATCTATTAGGTGAAAAATCAGGGAAGACAGAAAGAGACAAGCTGGTCCAATGGTTGTATGACCTACCCAAGCCGATAGGGATAATGGCGTGCTATGACATTTGCGGTCAACAGCTTCTCGAGGCTTGTCGGATTGCTCAGATTGCCGTTCCTGATGAAGTGGCTGTTCTAGGTGTGGATGACGATGAGCTCTTGTGCGAATTATCCAATCCTCCCTTATCCAGCATCAAAACGAATGCCGTCAAAACAGGCTATCAAGCAGCGGAGTTACTCGAGCGTATGATGTCAGGCGAAGTAATAGGGGGGCAAATGTACCTGATTGAACCCTTAAGTATTCAAGTACGATTGTCAACAGATGTTCTTGCCGTAGAGGATAAAATGGTATCTGATGCCGTACGATTTATTCGCAATCATGCTTATGATGACATTCAAGTTCAAGATATTCTTGAACAACTTAAGGTATCGCGCCGTATATTGGAAAGCCGATTTCAGAAAGCATTGGGTCGCACACCACATGATGAAATCATAAATGTAAAACTAAAACTTGTAAAAAAACTACTCCTAGAAACTAAACTTTCCTTAGCAGTCATCGCTGAACGCATCGGATTTAAACATACAGAATATATGAGTGTAGTCTTCAAGAGAGCGACTGGGATCAGGCCAGGGGAGTTTCGGCAGCAGAATAAACATCGAATTCAAGATTTGTAGACAAAAGTGCCACTCTCATTGCAATCGCGTGGGAGGGGCACTTTTTACATTTAGCAAAGAATCAGTAACTTACCACCAGGTCCGGAATGGCGATGACTTTCTTCAAATGCTGGGATTCCATACCCGCAAGTATGGTCTGAAGCGCTCTGTACCCATCCACTCCGGTAATTTCATGACCGTTTCCAGACAGAATACCATCGACAAAATGATGAATAACGCCCGAATTATGCTGTTCCCTAGTCTTATTGGTTTGCAATGCCCCCACTTCATGGTAATCCCTCATACCGTCTGAGTATTCAACGATCACTCCGAAACGGTCATCGGTTCCGATTTTCAGCGTACCTTTTTCGCAATATAAAGTAGTAGCGTTAACTTCATTCGCATAGTTAGTCCAACTGGCTGTTAACGAGCCTACGATTCCGCTTGCTGTTTTCAATAATATCATCGAGTGATCGTCCACGTTCGTGGGCTTATGCAGCGTTGAGCAAAATGCCGTGACTTCCATGAAACTGTCTTCCAACAGCCAGTGGATCAAATCCGCTTTATGGATGCCTAGATCACCTAATGCCCCGGAAAAGGCATGCTCCTGGTTGAAAAACCAGCTGTTTTTGCCATCTATACTCCAATGTTCAGGCCCCGAGTGAGCAAATATCGTACTAAAGCTTAACACTTTGCCTAATTTTCCGGATTGTAAAATGTCTTTTGCTTTGCGATGTGCTGGCATAAACCTTTGATTGTGGCCGACCATTAAAAATACATTCTGTTCTTTGGCCGTGCGAATCATAGCTTCCGCTTCTTTCAGAGAGGTGGCCATCGGCTTTTCAACCAGTACGTGCAGGCCGAATTCCATAGCTTCAATGGACACGAAGCTGTGAAGATGATTCGGTGTACAGACGGAAACGGCGTCAATCCCGCCACTCTGCAGCAGTTGTTGATGTGTTTCGTAGGCATTCGGTATACCAAACTGCCTAGCAACTTCTTGTGCGCGTTCCAAATTAGGATCACATACAGATACAATGACGACATCCTTATGTGCAAGGTACTCAGGCAAATGACGGCGCTGTAAAATGGCCCCGCATCCAATCAGTCCTACCCTCAATTGTGATTTCACAATGCGATTCCTCTCTTCCGATTTCATCATTGTAGTTTCGTCCAATCAAACAGAACACCCATGGCAGAACTGCGGTTTTGCACTAATGAATCGTACACTTGCGGGGCCTCAGATGGAGAATAATAATGGGTAATCAAAGGTAATACGTCCATTCGTCCCTGCTCGATATAACTTAAAAATAAGGCGGCCATTTCGGGATGATTCCAACTGTTGTAATTCATTTGGGCGTGGATGCCCAGAATGGAAACAGAATTGGACACTACATTGCGGCCCATCCCCTGCTCAGAAGGTGTGGCTGTATCTCCCAGCAAAATAACACGTCCCAAAGGCTTGACGAGCCGAGTGGCTTGGGCTAAAACAGCCGGATGTCCAGTAATATCGAAGATAACATCCAGCATCCGACCATCTGTTTTATGCTTGATTTCCTCATGTGCTTTTCCCGCATCCATGGGAAGCAGATGAATGCCCGGTCGTTCTTGAACCAGCTGTAAACGGCTCTCAGCAGGATCGATGGCGAAAATCTCTTTGACCCCAGACAGATATAAATATTGAGTAACCAGCTGTCCGAGAAGTCCGAGACCGATGACGCCTACCGTTTCTCCTAACTGCAGCTCTGCTCTTCTTACACCAAGCTGTGTTGTTTTGGAAAGATTGATCCATACGCCTTGCCCGGCGCTGATATTCTGCGGAAGAAGATAGGCATGCCTGGCATCTGTTTTAAAATATTGCGTATGCGAATTCTCGACAAACACGCGATCCCCTTTTTGTATCCCCTTAACTTCAGGGCCAACTTCAAGCACTTCAGCCACCATGCAATAACCGGGATAGAAAGGATACTTCACCCAGTCCGACCAGTTGGTATCGGGGTCAAATACACCTCGAAGGCATTGAAGCTCTGTCCC
The DNA here is from genome assembly GCF_030817295.1 of Paenibacillus sp. V4I9. Classification (NCBI taxonomy): domain Bacteria; kingdom Bacillati; phylum Bacillota; class Bacilli; order Caryophanales; family Paenibacillaceae; genus Paenibacillus; species Paenibacillus sp. V4I9. The sequence continues at coordinate 6,663,372 of NZ_JAUSZE010000001.1, read as the reverse complement.
TGTACTAATCAGGGAGCATAGAGCGGCACATAAAATTTCGGTCTGGCCGATTGTAGGATCGAATGTTTCCTTTCGGACCTCAACCTTTTGCTTTTCTGTGAAAACGATACGCAGTGTTTCCATTTCCCTACCTCCTCGAACGGGTTCATTGACCCTCGAGATTAGTGTATAGGTATTGGATTTACATAAATAGAGCACAACTTTGCTGAAGTTTAACACTTATACAGGTCGTGCAGCTGGAAGATTTTTAAATATTTTTATCAAACAAACGCTTGTATTGAGCAGGGGAAATACCCGTGTATTTCTTGAAAAGGCGGGTAAAGGTTTGGAGGTCGTTAAATCCGAGGGAGCTGCTGATTTCGGTAATGTTCATTTCCTGCATTTCCAAAAGCGATTTCGCTTTTGCGATTTTCATTTCCCGATGCAGCAGGATCGGCGATTTGCCGAACATCTCTTTGAAGTGGTTGCTTACATAGGTTGGATTCATATGTAAATCCTTAGCTAAATCGGATAATGAAAGCGAAGCCTCGGGCTGGGTTACAATCTTCAATAAGATGGACAAAAAGCTATGAGACTGCTGTCTCAAATCCAAGGTATTCATACTTCCCAAAGCATTGTCCAATAACAAATAAAGCAACTCAAGAGATTTAGCTTTTTGCAAAATGATGGTAGGAATATGGCCTTCCCTTGTGGTGGAGAGTATGAATTCGTCGAATACGGCCTCGAATTTTTTGTGATTTTTCAGCGGATAGATATAAGGGATCTGTAAAAACGGCAGCACATCGATCACATTCTGAATCTTGTAAGTGAAATGCCACCAGAGAAACTCGGTTTCGTCATCGCTATCTTTATATTGGTCGTGTTCCAGAAAAGTAGGGATAAAAATGACGGAGCCCGGTTCAATCGCATAGATTTTGTCCTGAACCCTGAGTTTGGCCGAGCCTTTTCTCACATAGGTCATCATGTAATACTCTTGAAATACACGGTTCCGGTAGCTCATCTCGCGACGGCGATGGATATCAAACTTTAACACTTTTAGCTCGGCTGTTTCCAGCAGAGAAGAGAGCATATCATTCTTCATGCTAGTTACCCCCCATCTTAAAGTTATTATATCATAATCACTGGTTCTTATTTGATTCTTATCTAAATCTATTTGCAGAAGAAAAGGACGAAATACCTATGAAAAAAGGTTTGACAGTCCTTTTACTATCGCTTAACATGAATTATATGATCCAGATAAGTACCAATGACGAAAGGAGGGAAGAGATGAAAGCCGTTATTTCCTTGAAAGGCAAGGTTGAAGTCTTAGACATTGAAGAACCTTCCATTGAAACGAACCATCTACGTGTTGAAACCTGCTACTCTGCAATTAGTTCAGGCACAGAGCTTCTGCTGAAAAACCTGATGACCGATACTCCCATTCAACTTGGTTACAGTGCGATGGGAATCGTACGGGAAATCGGCGAAGGCGTCTCCCATGTGAAGGTAGGGCAGAGAGTCGCTTGTTACGGTTCTCCTTATGTTAAGCATGCGGAATTCTTAGTGGTGCCTAAGCATTTGGTTGTTCCGCTTTCGGAGGAATGCAGTTCGAAAGAAGCGTCCTTCGTCGGACTCGGTGCGATCGCTATTCATGCGCTGCGTCAAGCGGATTTGCGTTTTGGAGAATCGGTTGTCGTGGTTGGACTAGGTATTCTGGGACAAATCGTATGTCGGATTGCAGACGCTTCCGGCAGTAGGGTAATCGGGCTTGATTTGTTGGCAGAACGCTGCGCCAAGCTTTCGAAAGCCGGTGCCGTACAAGTGTGTGACAATGTACAGGATGTCAACCGTACCGTCGATTCACTACATCAGCATGAAGGTGTTGATGCGGTTATCATCTGCGCCAATGGTGCCAATTCCGGCATTATTGATCAGGCTCTACGCTGGATTCGCGACAGGGGGAAAATCGTCATCGTCGGCGATGTGAAGATGGACTTCGATCGGGAGTTGATGTTTGCCAAAGAGGCGCAGGTGCTTATCTCGCGCGCTGGTGGTCCTGGGCGGTATCATGACAGCTACGAAAGCAAGGGCGTTGACTATCCGATCGGTTACGTACGTTGGACAGAAGGTCGCAACATGGCGGAATTTATCCGTTTACTTTCTGAACGACGGATTTCCATCCAAGCACTTATCACGCATGAGATGGCTTTACCCTCTATGACAGTGGCTTACGAATTGCTTCGTGAATCTCCACGAGACGTATTAGGCGTTCTCATTGATTATGGGAAGGAGCAAGAAGTAGAAACTGAAAAACAAGTAAGTGCTGTACCTGTATCTTTTGAAATGTTGTAGTTACTGCTATTTGTATACGATCCCCAAAGAAACGCTCATAGCCAATATTGTGCAAGTTGTTCAATGCCATTCATTGATGCGTACCTCGTTTTCCTTCATCAAATCCTACCAGTCCATGAGAGTATTATAGATATTTCTAGCCATTTTTCATTTAAAAATAGCATTGTCATGCTCCATGACTGGTCAGGTTACGACTTTTTCTCATTAGTTCGTTTATACACGATATGTAAGCGATTTCACAAAAGCATTACATCAATCTCGCCTATCACCACACACACTGCCGATCGGGTAGAATTTTGAAAAAGGATGATGAGAATGGCTATATCAATGGTTGGAAGAAGCACGTTATCCAAATGGTTGTTGGGATTGTTGGCTTTACTATGCTTAGCTTTTTATTTGCCCTCCAACGTACGAGCCGCTGAAGCGGCAGAAATCCTTCCGGTACCGAACTCCGGTTTCGAACAAGATTTAGTATCAGGCAAAATTCCGGGATGGGGTTATTTTTCTGCCGGTATACCTTCAGGGCTCTCTTTGTCAGAAACGATCAAATTCGCAGGCAATAGAAGCTTGAAGATGGAGAGAACTGGGGCAGTGGCAGGGGCGCTTGGAGCGGAAAGCGTAAAGCTGGCTGTAACGTCCGGAAAATCTTATGAGGCTGCAGTTAAGTTGTATATCGAAAACTTTACAGGAACCCCTGCTCTTTGGATTCGTTGGCATGACGCAGCGGGGAAACCTTTGAACAAACAGGCGACTTATAACATCTCCGCGCCTCCGTTAAACAAATGGCTGGACATTCGAGCCCAAGGTATTGCTCCGGCGGATGCTGCCTTTGCGACGGTCTTTGTGTATGCTTCATCGGGTACTACCATGAAGGCATATGTAGACGAGGCCCAGTTTTACCGCGTGGCCGATACGATTGCCGTGATCAATCCCGGATTTGAAGATCCTACTTCCGGAGCAACCATTCCTGGTTGGGGATTGTTCTCAGGTACGCCTGCAGGTTCTGTGTCGATAAGTAAGACGGAACAGAACAGCGGGATGTCCAGTCTGTTGCTTGAGGACACCTATACGGATAAATCCGTTGGGCTGAGCACTCAAGCGATAAGTGTGAAAGAGGACGGCATATATGAAGCGAAAGCCAGCGTTTACTTAGTATCCGGAGGAGGCGTAAGCATTTATATCAAATTTTATAATGAATCAGGCAAAGAAATTGGAACATCCTCCGTTTCACATGGCACACCGCTGAATACATGGAAGCAAATCAAAATGGAGGGGATAGCTCCGGATAAAGCAGAAACAGCGAAGGTTTTATTGTATTCCGGGGGAGGGACTCTTAGCAAAGCCTATTTTGATGATGTTTCATTTACTTATAAGGGTGACGCGCTTAAATTACCGTTTAAGTATGGCGATCCCGTCAACTTGGGCAAAGCAACGCTCACGGCGACAACCATGGGGGGAGCGATAGGGAATGGCGAACTCTATTTCGTAGCCAACGGCAATCCAGGGACGTTCTATGCCGTTGATGCTGCTTCAGGAAGTATTAACTTCTCGGAGGCAGTCCCTGGTACGACAGAAACTTGGGCGGTGACGGTGGGGGCGGATAAGAACGTCTATTTTGCCGCTACAGCCAATCGTAAGTTCTGGAAATACGATCCGTTACTCCGAAAGATCACAGAAGTAGGGAATAATCCTTCCAATAATTTCGTATGGGATTTGGATGCAAGTTCTAATGGCCTCATATACGGCTCTTCTTATCCGAATGCCAAGGTCTTTAGTTACGATACCAACACAGGCTTGTTTGCCGATCTAGGCAGCATGCATTCAGTTGAACAATATGCCAGGGGAGCCGGGGTTACCGATCAGTACTTGTATGTCGGGATCGGCTCCAAAGAGCATTTGATGCGAATCGACCGGGTAAGTGGAGAAAAGATTGAGATTCAAATGCCGTTCACGGGTGTGGATGGTTTCATTCACAATATTTCTCCTTACAACGGACTTCTTTACCTTGCACGTGGTACATCGCTTGCCATCTTGGATGAACAGACGTTTGAAGTTAAGAAACGATTTGCCTATACAGATCCGGAGGCATTTGATGGCAAAATCTCACCTCCGTCTCCTTATGACGCCAATCTGCTTTATTACCGGAATAAATTATCGAGCAATCTGTGGACATATAATGTCTCAACCAATACGGTGCAGGCCGTAATGCCGGAGGTTGGACTCCCTGAGACTGGGAGTAGAGCGTTTGATTGGATCACTTTGCCTAATGGCGTTCAAGTGTTGGCTACCTTGTACGAGAACGGCAAGTACACGCTGTATAACCCGTTAGATCATTCGATACAGACTATCCAGGTGCCTATGGCAAGGGATGGTGTCAATATACAAAGCCTCGCAGCAGGGCCGGACGGCAAGCTATATCTCGGTGGTTTCCTGGATGGATTGAGTGTATTTGATCAGTCAACGCAAAAATATGAAGCTCAAATTTCTTCTCCGTTCTCTCCCCATCAAGTTGAGGAGATCGGCTTTTTGAATGGCAAGACCTATTTCGGGGCTTATAGCGGAGCACGCGTTTACCGTTATGATGCAAGCCTGCCCTACAATTACGGATCAACGCCATCGCATAATCCAGGGCTTGTTTACACGGTTCCCGATAGTCAAGATCGGCCTTATGCGTTTGCTTCCGGCGATAACAAGCTGTTTATCGGAACGATTCCTTTCTACGGCAAAATGGGCGGCAGTTTAACCATTTATAATGAAACAACGAATAAGTGGACGTCAACTCGCAACGTTGTAGAAGATCAAAGTATCATTGCGCTTGCCTATAAAGACGGCGTTGTCTACGGCGGCACCTCCATTGATGGAGGTCTCGGCACAACGACGCCACCCACAGCGGTGGCCAAACTGTTCAAATGGGATGTAGCGACAAGTACCAAGCTTGATGAGTTTGTACCTGTCATTCCTGGCTTGACGTCCCCTAAATTACTCGGCGGTTTGTCTTTCGGTCCTGACGGACTGTTATGGGGTGGCGCATGGGGGAAGGACGATCAAGGGGGACAGATTTTTGCCATCTATGCGATGAATCCCAGCACCAATGCGGTTGTGAAAAGTAAGTTGATTTACCCGAATGCAAGTGGTGGCAGCCCATGGCGTTCCTTTTATTTACGCTGGGGGCAAGATGGCTTGCTGTATACGACTATTGCTCGCAACGTAACCGTATTCGATCCTGTGACTCTGAAATACCGTAAACTTACGGAAACGCAATCGAATCTGTTGGACTTGGGTGTAGACGGAAGCATTTACTATACTTCGGGACCGACGCTGTTTAAACTACAAGCTCCTTTGGCTCAAGCTTCAATATCAATGGCCAAGGTTACGCTGGATCAGGGGCAAAGTGAGCCGATTATCAGTTCCGGCGTTCTGGAGAACGGACTGCCGGCCATCTTAGCAGGGGGTACCACTTCCTTCACAAGCAGCGACCCGACTGTTCTGTCCGTTGTGTATGGAGAGGTTAAAGCGCTCAAAGCGGGAACGGCGAACGTTTATGCCGATATCACTTTAGGTGGAACGACGATCAGAACGAACACGATCGGAGTTACGGTTTATCAAGGAACTTCGCTAACTGTGAATACAGTAACGGAAGCCACTTACAGCGATACGGCGACTTTAAGTGCGACGTTGACAGATCTTCAAGGGCAGCCGCTTGCTAACCGTTCCGTACAATTCTCGGTGGACGGGGTAACGATAGGCAGTGCCTCGACGAATGCGCAAGGCGTTGCGGCGTTGTCATATGTAGTAACACAAGGCGTGACGACAAATATGGAAGAGGCTGTTTTTGAAGTGCGGGCAGTCTTCGAGCGGGATGACATCACGCATACTGGAGCGAGCGAAGGAAAAGGCAGCATAACTGTAAAGCGTGAAACGGCGTCTGTCGCTTATACAGGCACTACAGCTGCTTCGGTTGGGACGGTGAAACTAGCAGCTCATGTATCTCAGCAGGAAGATGGAGAATTGGGTTCTATAGCTGGGCTGCCAATCCAATTTACGATTTCACTGATGAATCCGGATGGAACACTCACGCCATATTCCGCTCCGGCACTAGAGATTGTATACCAGACAGATGTCACAGGGAATGTTTATTTGAATCAGCAGCTCCCAGCAGGATTATATCAGGTGAAGACGGAGTTGTTGATGAATAGCGGGTATGTAAAAGCGGAGTCGAACGTGACTCTTGCTGTATACGGCTTAAGCGAAGAAGAGGTGGAAGCAGAGGGATGGTTTGCCATTACCGAGGGTAACACGGCGATTGGCAGCAAAGCTAAGAAAGTACACATCGAAGCCGAATGGGAAATGGATGAAAAAGCAAATCTTCCAAAAGGGAAATTGAAGATTCATGCAGAGCCGAATGGATTAAAACTGGAATTGAAAACGGCTCAATGGTTGGTTGTAACATCGAGTAGTGCCTATATACAGGGTCAGGCAACGGACGATGATGGAGTATCCTACATGGTAAGGCTTATGTTAGGAAAACAACAGGAAGTCGTTTCACTGCAAATTTGGCAGGGTCTTAATACTCAAGGTGCTCCGTTCTATCAGGCACTGGGGCAAAAATGGTCTGGCAATATCAACTAAGAATGGAGAGCTTTATTATAACCAAACGAGGCTGTCCCAAACGTAAAGATATTCACTTAGTGGCATAGAAAACAATAAAATGAGGTGGCAAGGTTATTCTTGCCATCTCATTTTTTTGTGTTTTGTCGAATGCAAAGCAAAAGTCACCCGACCTCTAGTTAGCTGAACGTAGATTCGTTATTTTGGGGAATTTATCTTAAAGGCTATTATCCAACTGTCGGCAAACCGTCTCGAAGTCGTCGAGCCGTGCCCAGTAAAGCTTGAGAATGTGGCGCATGGTTTCCAGTTCGTGGAAAGTTACATTCATGTCTTTATAGAAACTAAATGTCGGGATGATGTCCCGGTACATGAAGAACCGGGAAGGACGCGCCAACGTCTCTTCCCCGATCCACTCAGCCGCCGTTTTAACACTAGGAATGGTAAGGGTGGTTTTGCGAATATGCAGCTGCGCTTCGTTCGAAACGAGAAAATCGAGCATGGTTTGGGCTGCTTCCTTATGCTTACTCGATTTAATAATCGCAAGACCAATGATTAAGAGCTGAGTCTTCGCTTCCAGTGAATAAGGAAGCGGTGCGATGTCATACGCGAATTCAGCGTTACGTAAATGGTTTAAGCTGTAATAGCTGGTGACAATCATGGAAGCTTTTTGTTGCAAGAAAAACCGTTCGGCATCAGAGTCATTCTCCGACATATAGACGGTGTCGGGGTTCATTCCTTCAAACAGCCCAAGGCTTGTTTGCATGGCTTTCCGAAAATTATCGTTGTTGAAAATCAGCTTACCATGCTGATCTCGTTCAAAAACGACCTTGTTTTGCAGTAAAAAGAGCGGCCATCGATTGATGGATTGCAGGTGAAACAAGATGCCGATTCGGTCCTGCTTTTGCGTTAAGGCTAGCGCTGATTTCTGGACATCGTTCCAACTCCAACTGCTATCCGGCTCTGGCAATGCTGCTTCCTTGAAATGATCGCGATTGTAACACAAGACGATCGGTGAAAAAATAAACGGCTGCACATACAAATGACAGTCTTTGGTGAAAGGTCCTGACAGAAAGGTATACGTGCCATTCTTTCGTTCAAGCGGCTCTAGGATATCCGAGACGGCTCCAGTTTCAGTAACCGTTTCGTAGTTTTGGGTATTTAAAGTGATAAGGTCGAGCGCGTCTCTCTCCATGGCTTCCTTCGTGTTCTGAGAAAAGTACGAATGCGAAAGAGGAATCATCTGGACGACAATATGCGGATGCTGCTGTTGAAACTTTTCGACCAGCTCCAATACATTAGCTTCAAGGGAAAGAGTGGGGTAATAACCGAATTTCAATGTAAGCTTTTCGTTCCGACCTGTCCCAACAACGCGCGTCCCGATTCGCGGCGCTTTTTCAATCATTTCCTGATCGAGTAGTGCCTCCAGTCCTTTGCGAACCGAATTTTTACTAAGCTGAAACTGTTCAGCAAGTGTTAATTCGGAAGGTAAAAAGTCACCGGGCTGAAGTTTTCCGGTTACGATGTCGCTGCGTAATGTCGTGACCATATCTTCCAGTCGGGTTCGGAAGGTTGATCTTTTGGGTTTACCCGCCATTTATTTTAGAACCTCCGGGTCATTCAATGTTGGTATCTATCTGGGTTATATTATAGTATGCCAAGCTGATTGGATACAAGGTTCGTATCTTGCTGTCATCATTTTTTTATAATTAAATGTCGGATCGCATAAGTTTTCATAGTTTTTCCTTATCATTTAAATACATCAAGTGTTAATTTACATAACAAACAGTTTACATCAATGATGATTCATCGAAGGGGGGGTTCCATTGATCTCATTTCGTCAAGTAGAGAAGCATTACGGCGATTTCCATGTGCTCAAAGGAATTGATCTTCAGATCAAGCAGGGAGAAGTCGTTGTCGTTGTAGGTCCGTCAGGTTCAGGCAAGAGTACGCTGCTAAGGTGTATCAACCGACTGGAAACCATCACAAGCGGTGAGCTTATCGTGAATGAGTTCAAGGTCAGCAATAAGAAGATGGATATGAACAAGCTGCGTCGAGATATCGGCATGGTATTCCAGCATTTCAATCTATATCCGCATAAGAAAGTGATCGATAACATTACGCTTGCTCCGATGAAGGTGCATGGTATGGCTAAGAAAGAAGCCGACGAGATCGCGATGTATTTTCTGGATAAGGTTGGTATTCAGGATAAGGCGTACAGTTTTCCTTCACAGTTATCAGGTGGACAGCAGCAGCGTGTGGCCATTGCGAGGGGACTGGCGATGAAGCCGAAAATTATGTTGTTTGATGAGCCCACATCAGCCTTGGATCCGGAGATGGTCGGAGAGGTTCTTGATGTCATGAAGGCGCTTGCAAATGAAGGAATGACGATGGTTGTGGTTACGCACGAGATGGGCTTTGCCCGTGAAGTGGCCGATCGTGTTGTTTTTATGGACAAAGGTCAGATTGTAGAAGAGTCACCTCCCGAGGAATTCTTCGTCAACCCTCGTGAAGAAAGAGCCAAATTATTTCTGAATCGTGTACTTAACCATTAATAAGGAGATGAACAAAACCATGATGTCAAAAAAGTGGAATTTCATGTTTATGTTAATTGCGATATTCGCATTGGCGGGGTGTGCCTCTAACGGCACAAAAGGAGGCGCATCAAGCGCTCCGGCTAACTCTCCGGCAGCAAGCAGCGCTCCAAGTACTGCGAAGCCGGCAGGTGGAGCGACCGTTCTGGATGAGATCAAAAGCAGAGGCAAAGTTGTCGTTGGTGTGAAGTTTGATACCAAGCTATTCGGTTTGAAAAACCCGACTGGCGGCGAAGTTGAAGGCTTCGACATCGACATTGCGAAAGCATTAGCGAAAGAAATTCTCGGCGATGAGAAGAAAATTGAGTTAAAAGAAGTAACGTCCAAGACACGCATTCCGATGCTCGATAACAAAGAGATTGACATGATTGTTGCGACGATGACGATTACCGAAGAGCGGAAGAAACAAGTTGAGTTTTCTGATGTTTATTTCAAAGCAGGACAGTCTTTGCTCGTCAAGAAAGGCAGCCCTATTAAGAGTGTAGCGGATGTTAAAAAAGGAACGAAAGTGTTGGCTGTGAAAGGTGCTACCTCCGTTGCGAATATTAAAGCGAAATCCCCAGATGCCACCATACTTGAATTTGATAATTACCAAGATGCTTTCAGCGCCCTGAAAGCGGGTCAAGGGGACACGTTGACTACAGATAATGCCATCCTCTATGGCATGATGGAGCAAGATAAGAACTTCGAAGTGGTTGGCGAACCGTTCACGGATGAGCCTTATGGTATCGCGATTAAAAAAGGTGAAACAACGCTTCAAGCCGCGGTGAATGATGCATTGAAGAAGCTGGAGTCAAGCGGTCAATACACGAAAATTTATGAGAAATGGATTGGCAAAGCGCCAACCAAATAAGAGTAACAAGAATAAAAGAAGAGATGGGTGGCAGCTGCTGCCCATCTTCTGTCTATGAGGGGGGAGCGCATGCCGGATTTCTCGATTTTTACCGATTATTTTGATATCTACATGAAGGGCTTCTTCAACACGATCATTGCCAGCGTTATTGCGTTAATTGGCAGCTTTGTGCTGGGTACGATTATTGCCATTTTTCGTATTGGATCGGTGAAACCGCTGCAATGGATTGGGACTGCCTATGTAGAGTTCATTCGAAACATACCGCTCTTGCTTGTTGTATTCGTGTTTTTCTATGGCCTACCGTCCATGGGCATTACCCTTAGCGGATTTGTATGCGGGACCTTAGGCCTTACGGTGTACACGGCATCTTTTATTGCAGAAGCGATCCGAGCCGGTATTATGTCGGTGCCCAAAGGCCAATCTGAGGCAGCACAATCCTCGGGACTGACCTATTTCCAAACCATGTGGCATATCGTCCTTCCGCAAGCAATCAAAATTGTCATACCACCGCTTAGCAATCAATTTATTAACCTCGTTAAGAACTCTTCCGTACTTGGCGTATTCGCAGGCTTTGATCTCATGTATTTCGGTGATCAGGTCGCAAGTGAGACTTATGCTACGTTCGATACCTATATCTTCGTTGCTGTGCTTTATTTGATACTCACGCTGCCGCTAAGTTACGTGGCCTTGCGCCTAGAACGTAAATTAGCTCGTACGGACTGACTTTAGGGGGAGGTGAACGAATGGATATCATGCATGCTTTCTCGGCTGATAATGTAAGGTTTGTATTTGAAGGTTTCTATGTGACGCTTAAAGTCGCTGCGATCTCTATTGTATTGAGCTTTATCGTGGGGTGTATAGTCGGTACGATCCGGTATACGAAGCTTCCGGTTATTTCACCAATTCTGGCTATAGCAGTTGAGCTTCTTCGCAATTTACCATTGCTCTTAATCATATTTTTCGCAAGATTCGCCCTACCAGATATCGGGATTAAACTCGGACCTATGAATGCAACGATTGTGGCATTAACGTTATTTGAAGGCGCGATGATTGCAGAGATTGTGCGAAGCGGCCTGAATTCCATCGATAAAGGGCAGATTGAAGCCGCTCGATCTTCAGGACTAGGCTATGTGCAAACCCTTTGGCATATTATTCTACCTCAGGGGCTGCGCCGAATGATGCCGCCACTAGTGAGTCAATTTATTTCCTTGTTAAAAGATACTTCTCTTGCGATTGTTATTTCCTTGCCTGAACTGATGCACCATGCGAAAATAGTAATTGGACAAAACTACAGTTATACCATGCCCATTCTATTTTTAGTGGCTATTCTGTATTTCGCTGTGAATTATGCCTTATCATTAGCAGCCCGCAGAATGGAATCAAGATTGGTATAGAGGAATTTAACACACAGAAGGAGTCTTGCATCATGTTACAAATAAGTTGGGAAATGATGATATTCATCATCATCGGTGGTTTTCTAGCGGCTTATGTAGATTCTGTCGTTGGTGGAGGGGGACTAATCGCTCTTCCGGTTCTGCTGGCAACGGGATTACCTCCGGCTGTCGCGTTAGGAACGAACAAATTGGCGGGCACCATGTCATCACTGACAAGTACGATTTCTTTCATGCGGTCTGGGAATGTTGATCTGAAAGCAGTACGAGGTTTGTTCATATTGTCTCTCTTAGGAGCTGTGTGCGGAACGATGGTGCTGCGGCAAATTCCATCTGATTTCTTAAAGCCGTTGGTTGTCGTTATGCTTATACTGATCACCATCTACACGATTTTTCGTAAAAATTGGGGGGATATTTCTACCTTCAGTCAATTCTCAACGAAAACAGCGATGTTAATGGGCTGCGCTGCATTCGGTTTGGGCTTTTATGATGGTTTCTTCGGACCGGGCACCGGTTCCTTTCTTATTTTCGTGTTTCTGATGTTAGGATTCGATTTCGTCAAAGCGGCCGGCAATGCGAAAGTGCTAAATTTCGGGAGCAACGTGGCTAGCTTGGCTACTTTCATGGTTATGGGGTCCATTAATTATGGGATAGGCATTCCGATGGGAATAGCCATGGTTTGTGGATCTTTGCTGGGCTCACGCATGGCGATCCGCAAAGGATCAGCGTATGTTCGACCGCTATTTCTTACCGTTTGTATAATCCTCATTGGTAAACAGATATGGGATATCTTGTAGGGGGTGAAAGGCTGGGACGCTTAAAGAACGAAGGGCTGCAAATGATTCTCGTCGCTATTGTGACGGCAATTGCCGGAGAGTTTAAGATCACACCTTTCATTGGGGAAATGTTTCGGATTGGTCTTGGCAGCAGCGCCTTTCTACTCTGTTTGCTTTTGATGAAGCATCTGCCTTATATCTATACAGGTATCGTTACCGGAATCACTGTTCTGCTATTTCGGACGTTGGAAGATGGTATCCTATTACATGGGGCCATGTCTTTCAGCGCGAGCGCGCAAACGCATTTATCAGCCGCATTTTATTATATGGCCTTTGCGATTGCCATGAGCTTCATTAAACGGAATTGGGACCAATTCCACCCTTTTGTTCTTGGGTTGTTCTTATCGGTTATTGATCTTATGTCCAATGAGATTGAATTGTTGGCGCGCAGCTTGATTTTCCATTCACCGCATATGTTTTCAGAGCAGTTAGTGTATATCACAGTTACCGCTGTCGTACGGAGCTACTTCGTGGTCGGTATCTACAACAGTGTGACCATTAATCAGATGCGAGTCCTGCATAATGAGCAGCAGAAGCGTATGGAACAAATGTTAAATACGAATAGCGGTTTATATGGCGAAGTATTTTACTTACGGAAGTCGATGGATACGATTGAGCAAATAACAGCCAAGAGCCACAATTTATATGAAAAAATTAATGGCGCGGGGTTAAAAAGCTACTCTCGCACCATTTTGGAAATTACCCAGCAAATTCATGAAGTCAAAAAAGATTCGCAACGCATCCTAGCCGGGTTGTTGAAGCTGTTCGATCGCGATTTCGCTTCCGAAATGAGGCTGGCCGAAGTCGTGGAGTTCGCCATCAAGTCCAACCTGGGTTATAGTTCGATGATTGGAAAAAAGATTCAATTCAAAAGCGACATTCAAACGGACTATTGTTCGAATCAATACCTACCCCTTTTAACCGTAATCAATAATCTCGTTTCTAATGCTGTGGAAGCAATTGAAGATCAAGGATCGATTCTCGTAAGTGCTTATGAGCAAGGTGCTGAGACCATCATCATCGTTGCCGACACTGGTGTTGGCATTTCAGAGCAGGATAGAGATATGATTTTTGCACCCGGATTTACGACCAAATTCAATCAAGAGGGCTTTGCCGCGACAGGGATTGGACTCTCTCATGTTCGAGATATTGTTCATTCATTAGGTGGAGACATTCATTTACGCTCTGACGAGCCGGGTTTTCAGACCACTTTTGTGATTACTATATTGACCGATACGTTGAAAAAAGGAGCGTAGAGATCATGCTGTCATTCGGAATTGTTGACGATGATGCGGTAAGTAGACGGATGCTGCAAAAGATCATTGAAAAAGGCGGATTAGGCGAAGTCGTAGGTACGGCTGGCAGCGGGAGCGAAGGAGAAAAAGTTCTTCTGGAAACCACACCGGATGTCGTGGTCATTGATTTATTGATGCCGGATCAAGATGGAATTGAGACCATCATTCGATTGAAGGAGCAAGGTTATCAAGGGAAATACGTGATGATTTCGCAAATTGAAAATAAAGAAATGATTGGCAAAGCCTATCAAGCCGGTGTCGAATTCTATATTCAAAAGCCAATTAATAAAATTGAAGTGGAAGCGGTGCTGTCCAAAGTTAACGAGCAGTGGAACATTAGCCGCTCCTTGCAGGAGATTAAAGAATCTTTAACCAAGCTGAGTTTACTGCACACAGGTCCTGAGAGTGTTCGTAAAAAACGCGGTGTCCGCGAAATTATGCAGCCCATTCTCATGGATATGGGGATCGTGGGGGACACCGGCAGTCGCGACCTGATGGACATTATGGAACATCTCACTCGTCATCATAAAGCGGAAGGAATTCCGCCGCTCAAGGAGCTTTATGAAACGGTGTCCAGATGTCACAAGGTAAAGGAAGCGGATGTTGAAAAAGAAGGTAAAGCTGTCGAACAGCGGATTCGCCGCACGATAATGACCGCGTTGACCCATATCGCCAGTATTGGCTTGACGGATTACAGCAATCCCAAATTTGAGCATTATGCGCCTCTGTATTTTGAATTCCAGGATGTGCGTATGAAGATGAAAGAAATCGATGAGAACTGTAAGCCGGAGAAGGGCAAGGTCAATATTAAGAAATTTCTCCAAGTTCTCTATCTTGAAGTTACGGATAAGATGCGCAGTGAATATTAAAAATAGCGAAGAACAAAATTAGGCAGTTTCTGGTTGCGAATTGACCAATGGTTATGGTATTATTTTGAATTAGTGATAGAAGAAGGAGGTGAAGGTAGGATGAATCGAGAGTTCGTGAACAACCGTGTGAGCCAGTTACCCATCGCGATGGCTGGCATCGTTCATGCAGCAGGCAAAGACGCGAGAAGTCTGTCCATTTATGCTCATACGGAATTACAACTCACGAAAAGACACCTACCTTAACCCTCGACGGATTAATCCGAAAGGTCGTAGGAATTTTCCTGCGGCCTTTTTTTGTACGTTGGTTGCGATGGATAGGGTCTTTCATAAACTAGGAGGATCCTTCATTATGTTAATAGTTAATGGTCAAAATATAAAAAAATACCATGGTGCGCAGCTGGTGCTCGAGGATGTTGCTTTTGAAATTCATCAGGGAGAAAGAATAGGACTTGTGGGACGCAATGGCAGCGGTAAATCGACATTGTTGCGCCTTATATCCAAGATAGAGAAGCCTGACGAAGGACAATTAACGGTACGAAAAGATACGCGGATCGGCTATTTAGCACAAATCCCAACGGAGTGGGAGAGCGGTACGGTATATGATGTGCTAGCCGCGAGCTTTCAAGAGATACTTGAATGCCGCGCCAACATGACGGATCTGGAGCAGCGAATGTCGAGCCCGGACGTCATGAGCGATGAGAAGCAGCTAGATCAGCTGCTTAAGCGATACGCACAGCTGCAAGAACGTTTTGAACGGGAAGGCGGCTACGAGCTGGATGCAAGAATCGACCAAGTAGCGAACGGCCTTCGTATTGCACGGGAGTTTTACGAGCGGAGCTTTACCTCGTTGTCTGGAGGGGAAAAGACGAAGATTGCTCTCGCTTCCCAGCTGATCGGCAAACCTGACTTGCTGCTGCTGGATGAGCCGACGAATCATCTGGATTTGTTTGGCGTGGAGTGGTTGGAGGAATATCTCACCCATTATGATGGTGCGTGTTTCATTGTTTCTCATGATCGTTACTTTTTGGATCGGGTGGTCACGAAGATCGTCGAACTGGAAGATGGTGAATCAACGACCTATCTGACTTCATATTCAGGTTATGTGAAGGAGAAGGAGGTCAGATTACTTCAGCAGTTTGCTGATTATCAGGAGCAGCAGAAGGTCATCAAAAAGATGAAAGAGACGATTAAGCAGCTGACGGAGTGGGGCCGAGTAGGAGGAAACGAGAAATTTTTCCGTCGGGCAGCTTCTATGCAGAAAGCGCTGGATCGGATGGAAAAGCTCAAACGGCCTGTTCTCGATCCGAAGGCAGCGGAGTTCGATCTGAAGCTGGACGACCGCTCAGGTCGGAGAGTGATTCGCTTCGATGATGTGAATAAACAATACGGAGATAAAGTGCTGCTGAAGCGGGCAAGCGGATTGCTGGAATATGGCGAGAAAGTAATGCTCGTCGGGCATAATGGTTCGGGTAAAACAACCCTATTGAAGATGATTCTTGGTGAAGAGCAGCCTGACCAAGGGGAGCTCGAGCTTGGAGCGCGGGTCGATATTGGTTATCTGGCTCAACAAGAGTATCCAGAGGACCATAAGAAATCGGTGCTGACTTACTTCTGTGAGGAAGCGAAGCTGGAAGAAGGAGAGGCTAGGGGCCGGCTTGCTGCTTATTTATTTTATGGAGCAGATGTATTCAAGTCGGTTTGTTCTCTCTCAGGAGGTGAGTGGACTAGATTGCGACTAGCACTGCTTGTGCTGCGTAAGCCTAATTTACTCATTCTAGATGAGCCCACGAATCATATGGATATTGCTTCAAGGGAAGCGTTGGAAGAAGCGCTGGAAGAGTTTCCTGGTACCGTGCTGGCTGTGACGCATGATCGTTATTTTATGAATCGGCTGTCCCGGAAAATATGGGAGCTGGATCAAGGGCGAATTACTGTTTACTTGGGCAACTTTGATGATTATAAAGAGAAGAGCGGGCAGCTGCGCGAAGATCAAATACGTGAAACCACTATCGTTGGGGTGCCAAAGTCGGTTGTTGCACATGCGGCGTCACGGGAAAAGTCTAAATGCTCGTCCGTGTTCACAAGGGGAAATCTGGAAAATCAGATTGCTAATGAAGAAGCGCGTCTGAAGAATTTGGACCAACGAATAGAGAAGAACCTGACGGCAGATGAACTCAGCAAGTTATGGATAGAGAGAGAAGCGGTACAGGACCTGTTGGATGGGCTCTATGAGCACTGGATGCAGATGGAGGAGCAAGAATAGAAAGAGGGGGTGCGAAAGCACTCCCTCTTTTCAATTCCTTTTTGTTCCATTTGTATCCTGTGCAGATTTAGAAAAATAGAGCTTGAAGCTTAAATCTTGATTGTAGTTGCCAAAGCCGGACCCGAATAAGGTGACGCCTCCAATATGCTCGGCATCCTCTAAAATGGCAACTCGGAAGGACCAGTGAGGATTACGAATGTCGATTTGGTCAATCGTGACGTCGGATAGCTTCAGGCCGTCCATGAACGTTCCTTCTTTTTTGATAAAGATCCGCTTTAGTAGACCAAATTGATTCACGTCTTCAAACCACCATGCAGGATTAAGTCTACCCTTGCCGCCAAAGTCACCTGGGCTAGTCCACATTCCTAGCTTAAGTCCATTGAAGAAGAACGTAATATCAGAAGGCCAGTCGCTGTTTGTTAAAGGGGCTTCAGAAGATATCTCCATCGATATTTCCAATTCCTCTGGTTCCTCGCTGTTCATTAAGAAATTTGGAATCTTATACTCGATATATCCCTGTGCGAACCAAAGAATCTTAGCGTTCAATCGTTCCGGATCAAGGAAATAACGGGGATCATCGAAAATACCGATGACTTTAGATACCGTACAAATACCGCAAGTTGGAATGATGTTTAAATCCGTATAGTGGCCGACAGATACATCGGTTCTTCTTGAATAACGAGGGGTGACATTGCGCTGCGGAAAAGCAATCTCAAGATGATCCATGTGAAGTGAGCACATCTTCTGGGCTGCGCCGCCTTTGCCGGGCATCATTTCGGAGCGGATCACATCGGCTTTCTCTAACTTTTTGACATGCATCGTCATAATTGCGCTGCTAAGACCAAGGGCCTCCGCCAATTCACGGATATTCATGGGCTTTTGGGAGAGCAAGTGGACGATTTGAATGCGAACGTTACTTGAAAGTGCTTCAAATAGAGGTAAATTATCTTCCGATAAATCAATTCTCAAACAAATTCCCCCGTATAATAAAAGATTAATATTTATGTGAATGACATCCTTATATAGTAATATACATTTTTCTTAAATCTTTAACAACTTCGAAAAGTTTAACAAGATGAATCATGAAAACTAAATATTAATATAAATGTGTATTATTAATAAATATATTGACAACTCGAGGGGATAGGCATTACTATTTACTCAAATATGGAGTTGTTCATATTTGTGAAATCATTAAAATGATAGGGGTTTTGAACATGTTGAGTAACGAGAAGGCAATAGAACAGGAATATTCGAATCCCATTATCCCACAGCGCGCAGATCCTTGGGTGTATAAGCATACCGATGGATATTATTACTTTACCGCTTCTGTACCGGAATATGATCGAATCGAAGTAAGAAGAGCAGTTACGATTCAGGGGCTCGGTTCCGCTGAACCGGTGGTCGTATGGAACAAATATGCGGAAGGCCCGATGAGCGCTAATATTTGGGCACCGGAAATCCATTATTTGAATAACAAATGGTACATCTATTTCGCGGCTGCTCGCACTACCGATACGGTGGAGGGATTGTTTGATCACCGAATGTTTGTTCTGGAGAATGAATCACCGAATCCATTGGAAGGACAATGGGTTGAGAAAGGTCAGATCAAACCGAATTGGGAGTCATTCTCGCTCGATGCAACTACCTTTCAACATGAAGGTAATCTCTATTTAGTATGGGCGCAGAAGGATTTGAACATAATAGGAAACTCCAATCTGTATATTGCGCTGATGAGCGATCCATGGACAATTAGCGGTCAACAGGTCATGATTGCACAGCCGGACTATGAGTGGGAAAAAATTGGTTATTTGGTCAATGAAGGTCCAGCCGTATTGAAACGCAATGGGAAAATTTACATTACCTACTCTGCTAGTGCTACAGACTATAATTACTGTATGGGATTATTGACGGCAGATGAGTCGAGTGATCTGTTGAACCCGGATTCATGGAATAAGACACCTTACCCCGTATTTCAAACTAATGAGACTACTGGTCAATATGGACCTGGTCACAATAGCTTTACGGTTTGTCCAGAAGGTAAGGATGTGATCGTGTACCATTCCCGCAATTACAAATTTATTGAGGGTGACCCTCTATATGATCCAAATCGCCATACAAGAGCACAAATATTTGGTTGGCACGGTGACGGGACACCTGATTTTGGCATTCCGGTTGCAGATGCTCTAACTCAGAAATATAAATGAACTCGAAAAATTGCAAAATAACATAGTGTTGACAGTGAAAGCGCTTTGATTTATTATAAATTTAACATATATATTAATAATTAATATAAACGCTTACGTTTGTAAGGCAATCGCTTTAAAGGTTTAACTTACATTATTAATTGAATATATGTATGCGGTTCCATTTCATCGGATTTTTTATTATTTACTACAATTAGGAGGGGTTTAAATGAAAAAGAGTCTAGTATCAGTAGCAGCGCTTTCCATGTCGTTAGTAATTGTACTTGCAGGTTGTGGTGGGAACAACGCGGGAAGCGGTAGTGGGGATACGGCGAAAAAAGAAGAAAGCAAAAGCACAGAGGCAGCAAAAACAGAAACAAAAGAACTAACATTTATGTTCCGCGGCGGCCCCGACGAGCAAAAGGCATACGAAAATACGATTAAGAAGTTCGAAACGGAGCACCCGGGTGTTAAAGTTAAAATCATCACAACAACAGCTGACCAATATGCAACAAAAATTAAGGCAGCTATTACAGGTAAAAGCTTACCCGATGTATTCTACTTTGAACCAGGTGATTTGAGAGCTTATGTAAATGGCGGCGTTCTCCTGGATCTGACAGCTAACATTAAAGGTGATAAAAATGTTGATCTGAACAACATCTGGAAATACGGCGTTGACTTTTATCGCTATGACGGTTCCACTGTTGGGAAAGGCAATATTTACGGTCTGCCAAAGGATGTTGGCCCATTTGCACTCGGCTATAACAAAACAATGTTTGAAAAAGCTGGAGTACCACTTCCTGACAAAGATAAGCCTTATACGTGGGATGAATTTATTAAAGTCAACAAACAACTGACCAAAGATAACAACGGTGACGGCAAGTTGGATCAGTTCGGTACTGGTTTCAATGTTAACTGGTCCTTGCAATCATTTGTATGGAGCAATGGTGCAGATTGGCTAGATGCAACAAAAACAAAAGTTACGATTGATGAACCTAAATTTGCTGAAGCTTTGCAATATTTTGCTGATATGCAAAATAAGCATAAGATCACTCCATCGATTGAAGATGCGCAAACGTTAGATACTTACCAGCGTTGGATGAAGGGCGAAATGGGCTTCTTCCCGGTAGGACCTTGGGATCTAAGTACCTATGAAAAATTGCCGTTTGAATATGATCTGATTCCTTACCCAGCTGGATCTACAGGTAAATCTGCAACATGGTTAGGTTCCTTGGGAATTGGTGTTTCCAGCAAAACGAAACACCCTCAGGAGGCTACTGCTTTGGTAACTTACTTAACAGCTTCGCGTGAAGGACAGCAAGCCCTGGTAGATGCTAAAGTACAAATCCCGAACTTGATCGATATGGCTGACAAGTGGGCTGCAGACACATCCATTAAACCGGCAAACAAGAAAGAATTTTTGGAAATAGTTAAAGATTACGGCAGAGCTATTCCCAATACGTTGACTTACAATGCAGAATGGCACCAGCTCTTCTTCACGGATATTCAGCCAGTCATTGATGGTAAAGTAACTGCAGCTGATTATGTGAAGGGTCAACAGCCGAAAATGCAAAAGCTTCTTGATAAGGCAATTGAACAAGAACAAAAATCTAAAAAATAACAAGTTAATGAAAGACTATTTTTAGTACAGTTGAAAATGATGTTAGTTGCTGAAGTGTAATAACAAGGAACTAACATCATTTTCTTCTAACTAATCAGGGGTGAACTATGAAATCCAAATCTAATCTCTATCGGAAAGAGAAATATTACGGGTTTTTATTTATACTTGCACCCGTTCTTGGTCTAATTCTATTTACATTGTACCCAGTTTTATATTCTTTCTACGGTTCCTTCACAGATTGGGATGGGTTGGGCCAGATGAACTTTATCGGGCTGGATAATTATATAGACATATTCCAAGATGAGCAATTTTACAAAGCTATGTATAACACTCTATTTCTAATGATTGGCATTCCAATTGGTTTGATATTGGCTTTACTGTTGGCGCTTGGTCTCAATAGAGGAATTTTTGGAACTACTACTTTCCGAGTCATATACTACATTCCGGTCATTTCTTCGTTGGCAGCGATCTCCATTTTGTGGCAATGGGCTTATAACGGTGATTATGGTTTAGTTAACCAGTTTTTGGATCTATTCGGAATTGAAGGACCTAACTGGTTAGCTAATAAAAATACGGTTAAACCTGCAATTATGATTATGGCAATCTGGAAAGGCTTAGGATACTCGATGCTCTTGTATTTGGCGGCGCTGCAAAGCGTATCCAGATCTTATTATGAAGCGGCAGAGATCGATGGGGCAAATGCTTTACAGTCTTTTTGGAATATTACATGGCCAATGGTGAAGCCGGTTACATTCTTTATCGTTGTGACAAGCATCATCGGTGGTTCGCAAATTTTTACCGAGATTAACATTATGACTTCAACAGGTGGTCCTGAGTATAGTTCTGCTTCAGTCGTCTTTTATGTGTGGCAGAAAGCATTTGGAAACCTCCAAATGGGATATGCATCAGCAATGGCTGTTGTGCTGGGTCTGTTTATATTTATCGTTACGCTTATCCAATTTAAAATGAATGAAAAATCATCCTATGATGTGGATTAGTCCATCAATCGGGAAGGAGCGGGTAATCCTATGATAATTACCAAACAACAAAAAATAATTAGCATCGTTATTTTTCTCATATTAGCAATCGGCGCTATTGTCATGGTAGCTCCCTTATTGTGGATGGTATCGACTTCCTTCAAAGAAAAGAAGGATGTGTTCGCACTGCCTCCCCAGTGGATACCCGAGACGTTTTTATTTATTAAATACAGTGAAATTTGGGAAAAGGGACCTTTGCTTTCGGGTATTAAAAACAGTGTCTTCATTGCTGTTTCTGTAACAATTATCGGAACCTTTACTTCCAGCTTAGCTGCTTTTTCATTTGCAAAGCTCAGGTTCCCAGGTAAGGACAAGATTTTTTTACTGCTGCTTTCAGCCTTAATGATTCCTTATCCAGTTGTTATGATACCGCAGTTCATTTTATTCTCAGAGTTGGGCTGGGTAGATACATTGCTGCCGTTAATTGTCCCAGGCTTTTTCGGAAATATTGTGATGATCTTTTTCCTTCGCCAGTATTTAACAAGCGTGCCGAATGCAATACTTGAAGCGG
Source organism: Paenibacillus sp. V4I9 (assembly GCF_030817295.1). Classification (NCBI taxonomy): domain Bacteria; kingdom Bacillati; phylum Bacillota; class Bacilli; order Caryophanales; family Paenibacillaceae; genus Paenibacillus; species Paenibacillus sp. V4I9. The sequence goes on along the minus strand of NZ_JAUSZE010000001.1, from coordinate 6,640,980 downwards.
CGAAGATTGATGGAACCTCCTACTTTGGAATTTTCTACAGGATCATATTTCCTCTTATTAAACCTGCAGTAGCTGCACAGCTTATTTTATGGTTTATGGCCATTTGGAACGATTATTTAGCACCAATCATTTACTTGAATTCACCTGAGAAACAAACGCTGCAGCTAGTAATTGCTAACTTCAATGCAACTTATGCCATTCAAACGGACTACCCGTTAATTATGGCAGCATCTGTGATCGCATTATTGCCGATGTTAATCGTTTTTCTCATATTTCAGAAGCAAATCATTGAATCAGTTGCAATTTCAGGTGTTAAAGGATGATCAAATCAACTGGAAACCAAAGGAGACGGAACGCCTTTGTAAGCATCATGACAGTTGCTGTTCTCCTTCTAGCAGGTTGTTCCATCGGAGGAGGAGGAGGAAGTTTGCAGTCGAAGTTAAAGTATCCAGATGCGCCTCCAATCTATCCAATGTTTGATGTGGATAACCTTCATAACGAATTGGCGTGGAATACGAACAATACACATGATCCCGCAATTATAAAAGAAGACGATACCTATTATGTTTTTTCAACGGATGCTAAAGTCGGCGGTAAGGCTAAGCCTGGTATTATGGTTAGGAAATCAAAGGATCTCATTCAATGGGACTGGGTCGGATACGCTTTTGATGGAGTACCCAAGCAAGCGGCGGAATGGACAGGGGCTCAAGGTTTATGGGCACCTGATGTTAAGAAATTCGGCGATACGTTCTATTTGTATTATTCGGCATCGACCTTTGGTTCGAACCAATCATTTATTGGCGTAGCAACAAGTTCTTCCTTAGAGGGGCCTTGGACTGACCAAGGAGAAGTAATAAAGACGGGTGTCGGCGATAAGCCGAATGCGATTGATGCGAACATTGTATTGGATGCGTCGGGAGATCCATGGTTTGTATTCGGTTCTTTCTTCGGGGGGATTTATACCTCTCCGCTAGATCCGAAAACAGGCAAGTTGAAAGAGCCTGGTTTTGGTACAAAGATTGCGACCAGGGATCATAAAACAGAATCCGGTGCGGTAGAAGGCCCTTATATTGTTTATCATTCGGAGCTGAAGAAATATTACCTGTTTGTTTCCTTTGATTCGTTGTCACAGGATTACAATGTGCGGGTAGGTAGATCGGACTCCATAACAGGTCCATATTTGGATGCGAATGGAAGAGATCTTATGGACGATAAGTATGAAGCCCAGTTTGAGATCGGCAACAAAATATTGGGTGGCTATAAGTTCCAAGAAGGCGATGGATGGATTGCGCCTGGACATAATTCCGTGCTGCAGGATGGGGATCATACTTATATCGTCCATCATGCTCGTCCGCAGCAGGACATGAACTGGATGTATCTCCACATTAGAAAAATATTATGGACCCAAGACGGCTGGCCGGTCGTATCACCGGAAAGATATACTGGAGAGACCGTTCAAGATATCCCTAAGGCGAGCATAGTAGGCAATTGGGAACGAATCGTGATGGATAAAATGATCGACGGCCAAGTTGAATCGGACGAGTTAAAGCTTTTAAAAGGCGGGAAAATCAACAATTCTGATTCCAAGGACTACTGGGAATTCGATGGGAAGCATACCCTTACGCTTTATTGGTACGATGGTGAGGAGCTGGCATCTCAGGAAATAGTTATGATGCTGCCGTCATGGGATTGGGAGCTTAATCGTTCAACGCTTGTCTTTACAGGCATGAATAATCGAGGTACGGCTATATGGGGGAAACAGCTTCCACAAGCAGCTAAGTAAGATACATGATAGTATCCTATCGGCAATTGAATTACTATTCTGGCCAATGTCCGTTCTGTTCTTGAATGATGGTGAATGAATACATAACCTCTACCTCACTATAAAAGTCGAGATGAGGTTTTTTGTCTTGCTTGCGTATTTCCGCCACCGTTCCGACATGGAAGTCGGTGGTCTATCTATGATAAGCTATACGTAATAAAAAAGGAGGCGATTGCTGTGATTCAAGTTTTCCCTGCGCATACGCGTAATACAACCGATCTGGGCTGGCTTAAGAGCCATAAGAATTTCTCGTTCGGCGATTATTTTGATGAGGATAATGTAGGTTTCGGGGTTATGCGTGTTTGTAATGACGATGATATTGCTGCCGGCCGAGGCTTCGGTCCACACCCCCATAGCGATATGGAGATTGTCAGCATCGTTCTTAGCGGAGCCATTAAACACGAAGATAGCTTGGGGCATGTTGCGGTAACGGGTGTGAATGGCGTGCAGCGAATGTCAGCTGGAAGCGGCGTTATACATGCCGAGTATAATGCGTCGGATACAGAACCGATGAGTCTATTTCAACTTTGGTTCATGCCTTCTAAGCGGGGCTTGGAGCCGTCCTTTGAGAATGTCACTTATGAACCTGAAGCAATGATAAACACGCTGCTGCCGGTAGTTACACCCGAGGGAGGCGAGCATGCAGCCAAGATACACCAAGATATGAGTATTTACCTCAGCAAGCTGGAAGCGGGCAAAGGGCTTGTGTTTAAACAAGGAGAGAATCGCCGTATTTTTCTTATGCTTATAAGCGGGAAGTTATCTGCTAATGATACTGTATTGGAAACTAAGGATAGCGCTCGTATGGAAGCTGAACAAACGGTTGAGATTCGTGCGATAGAAGATACACATTTCATGCTAATTGATCTGCCATAATGGATGATGAAGGAGGGCTATGCGGATGAAGGAAGTCTTTTTAATTAAACATGCAGTGGGCGGTCGAGCGTTCGTAGATACGGGTAAACATCCGATCCCCTACACATGGGAGCAGGTTGGTGACCAATGGATTTTTACCGTGCAGATAGAGAAGAAGGAAGATATTGCTGAGCTTTTGAAATGGAAAGAGGAACTCAACGTATTCTTATTTCAGGAATATGAAAATGAGCCAACAAAGAAATTATGGTTTTATGTAGGCGATGATTCCGTTCACTATTCCGAGGAAAAAGGCGAGTTAACCATCGTAGCAAAGTCTCAAATCGTATACATTCCTGATCAGTTTAGTGCACAATTGTAATCAACATAGGGAGAGCTTTGCAGGTGTCAAATGCTTGTGGGGCTCCCCTTTATCGGATTGGAGCAGCACCAATGAAAGTGCAGGATCAATTGCTAGAGAAAGCAATACCTTTTATCAAGGAATGTTATAGTGAACTAGGCCAAAGCTCGGGCGAAATCGATGCTCGTCTTACTGAAATTACCGAAGCCATTAGGTATAAAGGTTACTACGAACATACCCTTCAAGAGCTTGAGCATGGGGCCAAAATGGCATGGCGCAACAGCAACCGTTGTATCGGGCGATTGTTCTGGGAAACACTGACGGTACGCGATGCTCGTTATATAGAAACCGAAGAACAGATGGCTGAGGCGCTTTTTCGTCATATAGAAACGGCGACCAATGGCGGCAAAATCCGTCCAATGATTACGATTTTCCCACCTACGCATGATTCGGCTCAGGGAGCCTTTATTCATAATGACCAACTTGTCCGTTACGCGGGTTATGAAACTGACAATGGGATTCTCGGTGACCCAGCTTCTATTCAAATAACTGCGTTATGCCAATCGCTTGGATGGCAGGGGGCTGGGACGCCTTACGACGTGCTGCCGCTTGTTGTTCAAATGGGAGATCGGAAACCGAAGCTGTTCGATATTCCTACCGAGCTCGTCCTGGAAGTGGATATTACACATCCGGACATAGCAGCGTTCGATGATTTGCATCTCAAATGGTATGCCGTACCGATTGTCTCGAATATGTACCTTGAAATCGGAGGGATTCATTTCCCCGCTGCGCCATTCAACGGTTGGTACATGGGCACCGAGATCGGGGCGCGAAACTTTGCAGACCAAGCGAGATATGACATGCTGCCGCGTGTAGCGTCTATCATGGGTCTGGATACTCGGCGCGATGCCTCTCTTTGGAAAGATAGGGCGCTTGTTGAGTTAAATGTGGCTGTGCTGCATTCGTTTCAACAGCAGGGAGTAGCTATTGTAGATCATCATATGGCGGCAAGGCAATTTAAGAGTTTTGAAGAGAAAGAGCAGAAGGTCGGTCGTGATGTCACGGGTGATTGGTCGTGGTTGATCCCGCCGCTATCTCCGGCGACAACGCATATTTTCCATCAGCATTATTCAAATGAAGTGAAGCTGCCTAACTTTTTTTATCGGCATGAGGGCTGAGCAATCACATGGTAGAAGGGATTGCGTCTTCGTTAAAGGATAGCACAAACAATCGTGTAGTTGATCCCCGTATATCGGGGATTTATTAATTGAAAATTGACCTAGGGACAAATTACGAGATTCATAGAATTGTGTTACTAGAATTGAAAAGAGGATTTTACTATGAAAAAAGGGCTTTGGTACGCCATTCTTGCCTATACCGCATGGGGCTTGCTGCCTATTTATTGGAGATCTTTTGACTCTTTGCTTGCTGGTGAAATATTGTCTCACCGTGTCATCTGGTCATTTGTTTTTATGGCCATTCTCTTACTGATAGGGAAAAGTGGATGGACTGAATTTCGTAAGATGGTTACGAACGGAAAAATGCTGCTCCAGATCGGAGTCAGCAGCATTTTAATCAGCTCCAATTGGCTGATATTCATTTGGGCCGTCAATAACGGCCATGTCATCGAGACGAGTCTGGGGTATTATATTACGCCATTAATTAATATCATGCTGGCGGTCCTGTTTTTGCGTGAAAAACCAAGCCGCAGTCAGTGGGTGGCCGTTGCTTTGGCAGGTGCCGGCGTTTTGTTGGCAACCATCGATTATGGCAGATTTCCATGGGTTTCTCTCTCACTAGCGTTTTCCTTCGGTCTGTACAGTCTTGTGAAAAAGAGAGTTTCCTATGATGCCTCTATCGGGTTAGCAGGTGAAACTGTCATTGTCTTCCCCATAGCAGTCGCGTACATTGCCTACTTACACTTCGCGCATCATGATTCCGCATGGACGTTACCGCCTATCTCTTTAGCTTTACTATTATTGTCAGGTGTTGCAACCGCTTTGCCTCTATTATGGTTTGCTAAAGCGGCTGCTCGGCTGCCTCTTTCCATGCTGGGATTCATTCAGTACATTGGTCCTTCCATTACGCTGCTTTTAAGTGTGTTCGTATTTAAAGAGAAATTCTCTCCCGTGCTTCTCATCAGTTTCTCCTTGATCTGGACGGCACTGATCGTTTACGCATTTGCGTCGATGCGGGTGGCGAGAACTTCTATGGCGAAGTAGATATACACAGAAAAAAACCGTTCGAGCAAATAGCTTCGAACGGTTTTTTAGCATGCTCGTTCCATTAGCGAATAGCGTGCTGCCAATACCACCTATTAGAGGTTTGCCCCGGAAATCGAGCTTTTTCACCCAAATAGCGGAACGACGTTCCGTCAAGGGCGGAGCGCTATTGTCAGGTCTGAGCTTTACGCCTAACTACTCTTTCCGTGTGCAAAAGGAACTCGATTAGCATACGAAGGACATGAGGCAGCTTCATCTGCAAAAGGAACCCGTAAACACACAAGGGGCAACAGCCCCTCTTATTTGGTAGAGCTGACCTGAAGCAGGTGAGCTCCTTTGGTTTTGTTGAAATGTGTGAAGGTGAAGATGAAATCACCTTTGTAATAGCTGTTCGTGTAAGTGCCAGCCCCGGCACCCACCCCGAGTTCCATGACGATGTAGCCGGCATCATTGGGTTCGCCGCGCTTTTTGATAGTCTCGATGGCTGGTTGCAGCAGCGCCAAAGGCTTCGAGCCCCAAATGCTGAGGGAGGTGACGACGGCCTCCTTGGGGTTGCCCTTGGACGGCTCTACCAGCAGCGACAGCTGGTAGGCCGGATAGTTCAGCAGGAGCTTAACGCCTCCTGCTGAAGCCGGATCGGCCGCGCCAGCGCCAGCGGCCGGAGGTTCCACGGCGGCGTCGCCTGCAGCTGCCGTCTCTACGGAGGCAACCTGCGGCGCCTCCTGGCCTGCGAGCATGACGCTGTCATCCTGCAGCGTCACCTCGTCCGGTTTGCCCAGCAAGTCTTCGACTTTCTTGCTGGACAAACCGATGAAACTCTGCAGGCTGGCCTGGCCGCCTGCAAAAAAGCTCCGCAGCAGCGGCGCGCCGTCTGCGTCAAACAACGTGCCAAGGCCGTCATAGACGCCGGCCTTGAAATCGCCCTTGTAGACGAGTTTACCTAACTCGTCATATGCTTCCCCGGCGCCGCTAAGGACGCCGCTCTGGAACGTGCCTTTGAAGCGCGGCACGCCCTTCTCATCGAAGGCGGTGCCTTCACCGCCATACGCGCCAGCGAGGAATTGGCCTTTATATTTAATCAGGCCATTCGTATAAAACTCGGTGCCATCTCCGGAATAGCTGCCGTTTTTAAAGCCGCCTTCATAGATAAGCAGTCCCTTCGCATCAAAAAACTTACCAGCCCCGTTATATTGACCGGCTGCAAATTCACCCTCATATTGGGCGATACCGCCCGATGAGAACAGCTTTCCAGTCCCATTGTATAGGCCGCCGTTAAACAAGCCTTCATACAAAAGATCTCCGCTTGGCGCGAATAATTTCCCAGCTCCGCCGTATTTTCCATTTTGAAATTCGCCGATATACTGCACGTTCTGCTGGGGATCGTATTGGGTTCCAGCTCCGTTAAAGACATCTCCGGCAAATGCTCCTTTATATTGCAGGGTGCCATTTTCGTCGTACAAGGAGCCGTTGCCTGATTTTTGCCCCTTTTCAAAATCACCTTCATAAGCGGGCTTGCCGTTGCTGTGGAAAAGTTTACCTTTTCCGGCATATTTGCCGTCAACCAGTTCCCCCACATAGAGAGAATCCTTCTGGGTACCCACGACTTTGCCATTGCCTGAAAAGCTCGTAAGTTTAGGGGTATCTTTCTGAAGAACAGGAACGCGATTCAACCACTTATTCACGATTGCAGGAGGGCGGATGAAAATAAAAAAGACCAAAACGAGTAGGAACAAAGTGAGGAAAAGAAGCAATCTTTTGGAGACATAATAGGAGCCGATCAAAACGTAGTTTTTCAGCGACGTTTCGCGCGTCTGCAGCATGACCCTAAGGAGCTGTTGAATCTTAATGATCGCTAGTTTGGGCAGCCTTCCGACTGTTAAGATGGCTTTCATGATATGCCCAATGAATGGTGCAACGACAGGCCTTAGCACTTTTTCAAGGGTTTTGACCGGCTGGATCTCCAAATCTTCTCACTCCTAGATGGAATTATTAAATGGTTTTTTTTAAAATGAGTTAAGGTTAAGGCACCTGAATGGTCATTTGTCCCGGTTGTTGTATTTGAATGACACCGCCCCAGTTGCACATGCATTTGGACGTATTGTTCAGAGCGGGCATGTTCGCGACAAGCACGGTCGGTGACCCAGGAGCCCAGGGCGCAGCTGTTACAGGTACACAGGGCATGGGAGTCAGAACTCCAAGTGCAGCCGCCGTTGCCGCAGCAACCATCGGATTCGCCATAGAATTACACATCCCAAACGGCATTATGTTCACCATCGGCTTATTATCCATAATGTTGGCAATGGGCATAGCGGTCATCACCATGTTCGCCGGAAGCACCATTAACGTACCAGGCGCTGCACCGAACGAGCACTGCAGCATCGCTCCGCCGCAAACGAGGTTTCCCATGTGAATCTCTCCTTCCTTGTGCTAAAACTTGCCGTCGAGCTTTCAGAGATGAGCATTTAGCATGGTTTCAGCGTTAAAGTAACGAAATTAGCAGTCATCCTGCGTTTAAGGTTGTTTTATATCGTTAAAGTAGCTTTGAATGGGGGAAATGAGCTGTACCCAATTAGGACTGCGTAATCCCTACAAAAATCCGCTTTTCCATTACTTTTATACTACTAGATAAGTATATGAGCAGTCTATTACTATATTCGATCGTTTTCACTATTTTTCTCCAAAAGATGGGTGCGGGAGTGGGGGAGATATTGTACTATAAGAGGAGATGGTTGAGCGGAGGGATTCATAGTGATAGGGGTAAAATTTGTGAAGTTGGGACTTGTGCTGCTGCTAGGAGTATCGTCGATTGTGACAGTAGGTTCAGGAGCCGAGGCTGCGACAGTGAAGTCTTTAACCATGCGCGAAGCCATCGATCAGGGGTTGAAAATAAGTTCCCAATTACGGGATGCTAAGACCGATATTTTGAAGAAAAAGATAGAGCTGGGGCAAGCGCAGCATGCAGTTAAAAATGAGGAAGCTAAGGCTTCCGGACTATTTGCCAAACCTCGCAATTTAGGTCAGGAATTATCGACACGTTTGAAGGTGCCTGAAGCACGCAAGCAGCTTTATATCGCGCAGGAAACGCTGCGTCAGTCGATGAATACGGCCCGATTTGATGTGCAAAAATCTTATTTAGCAGCTTATCAAGATGCAGTGGCAGAAGAAAATGCACGGAAGAAAGCGGAAGAAGCTAAGACAGCAGTGGAAACGGTAAAAAAGAAGCGGAAATTCGGTCTTGCAGATAGTACTGAACAAGAGAAGACAGATAAGGCGCTGGAGAAGGCTGCATCAGAATATAAACAAGCACAGTTAACGGCCAAATCAAGTCGTCTGGCACTGGGCAAGCTGCTGAATTTGGAAATGGAAAATAAAGTCCAGCTTTCTTTTGAGCCGGATTACGCGGATTTGAATCAGAAGCAGCTGCCTGCCTATATCGCAAGGGCTCAAAAGTCGACGCTTAGTTTGCTTAAGGACACGGAGGATCGGCGGTTAGCAGATGAGAAGCTGAATACGACGCGTGATTTGTACAGCTCCAAGTTTGGTACGGCGCGAATGAAGGTCATGGACGGGATGTATAAAGCCAAAGATGTGGATATGGAGCTGTTCCTAGCTAGTTATGAAACGACACTTTCACAGGTGAAGAAGGATTGGGAAGGCTTTTTCATGCTGCTTGGATTCATTCCTATTCCCAAATCGCTGCTTCAAGGGGAGTTTGACGGGCTGCGCTATTTGGACGATCTCAGAGATGCGCTTCCGATCGCGACTATGGAGCAGAATAAAGCGCTGCTTCAAGAGAAGGAAAGCCGGAATGCGGTCATTGCTGCGGTGCGACTGTCATTTTTGGAAGCAAAAGGGGCCGAAGAAGGCTATGCGCAGGCCTTGCGTGATAAAGACAATGCGGTAGCCAATCTGGATAAAGCGAACCAGAAGCTGAAGTTAAGTCTGATGAAAACGGATGAGCTCCAAGCTTATAAGGATGCTGTCGTTCAAGCTGATCAACAAATTCTATCTGCACAAATGGGTTATAAAATGGCGCTCGGCAAGCTGGATTTGGATACCGGCGGTGCGGTTGAAAGAACGATAAAGAAAGGTGTTTTGCCTTATCGTAACCTCGATGATGGGCTTGCAGCTGTAAAGCCGCAAAAGCCGAAAGCGCCTTTAGGTACTTGGAAACTGAAGCCTTCGGTGGACACGCTGCTTAGTGATTTCAGTGTGAAAGTAAATAAAAAGCTGGGCGCTACGGAGTATGCGGTGTTTACGAAAGAAGGCCGTGCGATTGGGAAGCGGACGAAAATGAATAAGCCCGTGCGTAATTTATCGCTCAAGTTTAGTTCAATCGATCAGCTGAAGGTTGTGCTGTATCAAAAAGGGAAAAAGATCGACGAACTGCCTCTGGAAGGAAAAGGGAATTCGGGGCAATTAGTAGCTTTAACTGCCGAGGATGGAGCGTCTGGCGGAAATTCAGGCAACAATTCAGATGGTGACAAAGGGGACGGAAGCGGTGGCACAGGAGAAACCGGCTCTGGAGCTGCTGAAGAGAAAGGGCTGGGAACCGTCATCATCGGTTCCTACAAAGTGCGGCTGGACGCGCTAACCCCAGCGTCCTATAACGCAGCTGCAGCGACGATGACGAAGTCGGGGCAAGGGATTTTTTATAAATCGGATGAGCCTGGGGCAGTTTGGATCGGCATGGATAATGCCCTAGATTCTAGCGTATTAACCGATTCAGCCAGTTCTGCTGCGCTGACGAAGGAAGCAGTGGCTGCTTTGAAGGTTACCGTCGAGATCACGAAGCCGGGAGCTATTGCATCCTTGGAAACACCCGCACAGCTGCAGCAGCAGATCGATACGCTGAAGAAAGATATCGTGAAGCTGGAAGCGGCCAAAGAAGCAGCCGTAGCAGACTTGAAGCTGACCGAGATCGCTGATCTGGCGGTTCAGCTGAAGGATGCGCAGGCCCAGCTCGGGATGCTGGAGGCGCTGCTGAAAGGCGACAGCCAGGCAGCTCTCAAGCAGATGGAGCTGGTGAACAACCCGGACGCGCTGATTGCAGCGCTGTCCGAAGAAGCCGCACCGCCGGTCGAGCCGGGCAGTGAAGGCACTCCCGGCGGCTCCGACCCGGCCGCTGGGAACGAGGCCAGCGAGGATCAGCTGGCCGAACAGGCTGAGCTCCAGCAGCAGAAGCTGGAGCAAGCCCTCGCCGCCGGCGATGCCACAGTGGCAGCAGCTCAGCTGCATCCGCTTCTGGCGACGCAGGCGCAGCTCGCGGATGCGCAAACTGGCGCTTCCGTTGGTCTGGCTTCGCTCCAAGAAGCGAAGCAGAAGCTCCAAGCTGCGCTCAGCACAGCGCAGCAGGATCCTGAGCGGGTCGCGACGCTGACCCGCTCACTACAAGCCGTCGACGAAGCGATGCAGTCGCTGCAGAAGGACGCGCTGTTCGCGCAGCTTGACGCTGTGCAGGAGCTGCTGGCAGCGCTGCCGCCAGCTTCAGCCGTGCAGCAGCAGCTGGAACAGCAAATAACCAAGCTGCTGGAGCAGCTCCAGCAGCAAGAGAAAGCCAAATACACGCCAGAGGAGCTGCAAGCTCTGGCTGAGATCTCAACCACCTTGTCTAACATCACAACGGTAGACACAAGCTCTGGTTCTGACGGTTCTGCTGGTTCTTCGTCGTCTGGATCCGACTCTGACCCAGATTCCAGCCTAGTTCCTGTCACGATTCAACCCATTTCGGCAGAAAACGTGCTTTCTCCCAATATTTTCATCAAATTTGACGTTCCGCCTGTTATAATAAACGGGCAGGCCTATTTACCTATAAGGTCCGTATCCGAATCGTTCGGTGCGGCCGTTGATTGGGATCAAGAAAGTCTTACCGTAACCGTAAGTACGGAATATGCGACCATCACTAACCGTATTAATAGTACTACGGCTTACATAGATGGTGAGCCCGCCGAGATCGATGGACCTTCTTTGCTGCTCGCAGGAAGGACCTATGTTCCACTAAGGTTCATTTCCGAATCCCTAGGACTTCAGGTCGACTGGCATGCACCAACTCAAATCATTCAGATTTCTAATTAAGAGGAGATTAAAGAGCGATGAAGAAATCGATTGCGGCATTGCTGCTAGTACTGCTGCTTCTAGGTGCTGCCGGTACTTATCTTAATCTACACCGGGATAGCTTTACGCTATGGCCCTTTAACAAAAGCATGCCCTTCGATGGTTTATCGAAGGCTGTCTCTGATTATCAAAACAATTTGTTCGTGATCGATAATGCCAAAAAAACCATTCACAAGCTGAACAGCCAGGGTGTTCTAGAATTCTCCATCACAAGTGAGACGGGGAAGAACGGGGAAGTGTATCGCTTTAATGATATGGCCGTTGATGACCAAGGCTACCTCTATACCATCCGTACACTGCTGGATCCGTACGGCATTGCAGTCAAATCCGAGCAGATTGTTCGTTATAAGCCTGACGGACAGTTTGATCGCAGCTTGTTTACAGAAGAATATGATTCACAAACGAAACGATACAGACTGGGGTCCTTACGAAATGTTCAGGTTCGTGAAGGTATGGTGTACTTTTTCAACGACGAAGTACATCAATTAACCTTATATCAGGCGCCAGTTGGAGAAGCTTCTTCCTCCGAGCCGAAGTCCGTTTACACGATTAAGCTTCCGGAGAATAAATATGTGTCCGAGGCAGACGGTTACAAGCCAGGGGAGATTTATTATTCAACGCGCAGCGGAGAAATTTATCGGGCTTTTAGCGATGGACGCTCCGAGTTGGTTTATCCGCTTCCCGGTCTTGACCGTACAAGGCGTAATTTTCCGGAGAGCTTGCATCTGGATAATCAGGGACGGCTTATTTTTATCGATTTCAACAGCAAATCCATCTCCAGACTCGATCCCAAACAGCCCTACATTATCGAAGGCCTTGTGAATGAGGATAAAGCCAAAGCTAGCGGCGTGGAGCTTGCCTTCGATGCAACGAATAGCAGTATCGCTCAAGATGGCAGCCTCATTATAGTAGAATCAGCTCAAATTAATCGCCGTCTTTCGGATGGAACCATTACCCCCTCCCTAGTAGAGGCGTTGTATAGCGAAGCCACGAGAACAAAGGCCATTATTCTTTGGTCTATCGCTATAGCAGGAATTCTACTTCTGCTGTATGCAATCAAAATCGTTTTCTTTAACTTGCTGCAGCGTCGTCTCCCTCTCATGATGAAACAAATTATTATTTTAGTCCCGGTCATCGCGGTTTCGATGATTCTTCTATCTACCGTCATTTACACTAGCTTCTCGAAGAAAATGGAAGAAGAAACCTTCAGCGAGCTTCTTTTATTGGCCAAAAACGGTCAAAACCTGATTGATGGCGATAAGCTGGAGAGTCTTAGTTCACCTCTGGATTACAATGGAATTGTTTATCAATCGTTCCGTAAAAAGATTCAAGCTGTCTTTGACAATAATGAACAAGATGATAATCAAGGCTTTTACAAAGCGGTTTATAAATATGAGAACGGCGTCATTTATCGTATTTTGGAAGACGATGACGGGATGCATATGTTCAATCCATTTCTTCAAACACCTGAGAATCAGCAGGTCGTGCTGCAAGGCAAGCCGTCCAAAGGCCAATGGCAGGATTTCTCCGGAGAGTGGAGATATGCGATTGCTCCTATTTTTAATTCAGCGGGTAAAATTGTAGGTGTTTTCGAAACAAGTAAAAATTTGGACGGCATCCTCAAGCATCGCCAAACGGTACTTCAATCGATCATTCGCAACATTGCTTTTATTTCGATAGGCTTACTGCTCGTTCTCTTTCTAATGACCTATGTGCTGCTCTCTTCGATTCGTAAGCTTCGCAATAGCGTTGGGGAGATTGCCAAGGGTAACTGGGATACGATAGTTACGATCAACACAAGGGATGAAGTGTCAGACCTAGGCGACAGTGTCAACACGATGGCTGCTCACATTCGAGACTACATCACCAAGGTAGAAAATTTCAGCCAATCCTACTATCGCTTCGTGCCGCAGCAATTTCTGCGTTTTCTGAACAAAGAAAGCATCCTAGATGTCGAGCTCGGTGATCAGGTGGAGCAAAATATGTCCGTCTTAATTTTCAATATCCGAGGCTTTTATCAACTGTCCAAAAGGCTCTCGCCGGAAGAGAACTTCAATTTCGTCAATTCATTTCTGAAAAGATTCGGACCTTATGTGCGCAATCATCAAGGTCTCATGAATAAGTACCTGGGCGCGGGCTTCATGGCATTATTCCCGAATCAAGCAGATGAAGCACTGCGAGCCTGTATTGAAATGCGTAAAGAATTGGACATTTATAATTCTCATCGAGCCAAAGTTGGCTATATGCCAGTTGATTTCGGCATTGGTTTGCATAAAGGACCGCTCCGACTAGGGATCATTGGTGAGGAGCAGCGTTTGGAAGGCAATGTGATTTCCGACGGTGTTAATTTGGCAACCATGCTGGAGAAAATGACGGAACCGCTAGGGGCATCGATTCTCATTACCGATTATGTGGTTCAATCGTTGGAGCAGGCAGACGGCTTCCACTATCGCAATTTGGGATTGATTCAGGTAGAAGGGGTCAAAGAGCCGCTTCATCTGTTCGATGTGTATCAGGGGGATCCGGATACGATCCGAACTCTGAAGGATAAAACCAAAGCTTTGTTCGAGCAAGCTGTAACGTACTACCAAGTAGGGCGATTCTATGATGCTCGTGAAGCGTTCTTAATGGTCATTAAGCAAAACCGACAAGATAAAGCAGCACAGCTGTATTTCTATATTTGTGATGAATACTTCCAAAACGGTACAACAGCAGAGTGGAATGGTACATTATCTGTTTCTTAATTTGAAAGAGGCGATGTTGGCATGCATGTGCACGAATTAGCAACGGAAAAGGACGCAATGCGTATTACGGATTTCTATTTGTCTTCGGAATCTTTTGATGACCAGCGGCATACACCGGGAGAACTAGAACATTTCCGTCATGCACCCCTGCTTAGTTTAACGCAGCGCAATCATCGTCATTGGTTTATTGAGAACGAATCAGGAGACATTATTGCGGTTACCAGCTGCAAGGAAAATGAGCATCAATCCGGAGGATTTCTGTGGGATTACTTAGCTGTACACCGCGAGTACCGCAGACATGGCTTTGCCAAGATTTTGTTCCAAGCGTTGGAGACGTTCGCCAGGTTAGCGGAGGGAAGATATATACTTACATATACCTGTGATTTACCAGAGTACCAGCCCATCCAAAAAATGTTTAGAGCGAATGGTTTTGAATTAATCGGCACTTATCCGAATTACTATTATGAAGGTGAAGCCAGGCTGGCTTTTTACAAACCACTGTGAATCAACTAATGAAATAATAGATTGGACCTGATGATATGCAAGGAAGCTTAACCAGATGGATGGGACTGCGCACTGAAGATATTCGGAAGCTATGGATGATGCTGCCGATCTTTTATTTTAGCGGGATTGCTGAATCCTTGAACTATACCGCGTTCATGGCGCTTTTTAACCAAAGATTCGGTGTGCAGTATTTACCTTATATCTATATCGTAGAAGCGGCAATCATGCCTCTAGAGGGCTGGCTCTTAGCGAAGCTGGCGAATCGGCTGCCCAAGGCCAAAATGATGACAACGCTCTACCTAATTATGATAGGATTGCTGCTCCTCAATGGTGCCGTGCTGCTTGGATTTAAGCTTGGCGGTATTGATTTCCGGTATTACTACCCGATTCTGTTCTTGTCTTCCAACTTTGTCGTGAGACAGCTCACGCTACTGCTTTGGAGTACGGCCTTCGATCTGTGTCCGACACAGCAGGCCAAAAGGTTAATGCCGGTGTTCATCGCTTCAACGACGACCGGCGGAATTACGGCAGGCTTGATCGCCCACCAAATTGGTAAACTGCTTGGTACCGAAGCGGTGTATGCGCTCGCTCCAGTGTTGATGGTGTTCGGCTTCATCTTTTTCCGCAAAGCGCTGGCACGGTATTTGGTGCCTTTGACTTTGAAAGAAGATAAACGATTGAAGGCACAGGGGGATTTAAGCCCAAGCGAAGAGAAACAGCAGCCTGCTGGCTACTATGTGAAACATATACTGCGCAGCCCGTTCTTGCTTTGTGCCATAGCTTTAATGACACTTATGCCTGCGATTTATTTTATGATCGAGTATCAGTACTTCACGGTTGCTGAGAGCAAGTTCCCCCAGGAAGGCGATTTAACCTCATTTTATGGATTAATTACCGCTATTCAATTCACGATCTGCTTGCTTCTGCAAACGGTATCTACCCGCTTAATGAACTGGCTGGGCGCGAGTAATATGCTGCTGGCGATTACGGTCATCTTCCTTGGCGGCTTTGGACTTACTGCTTTGTTTTTAAATCAATCGCTGGGGCTCGTGATGGTGTCCGGCTCTTATGCCATTTTTTATATTCTGCTGTATTACATTGCGGAGCCGTGCTATCAGCTTTTTTTCAAAATGATGCCTATCGGAAGGCGCGATGGCTATCGTTATTTTGCTCAGGGTGT
Organism: Paenibacillus sp. V4I9; assembly: GCF_030817295.1. Taxonomy (NCBI): domain Bacteria; kingdom Bacillati; phylum Bacillota; class Bacilli; order Caryophanales; family Paenibacillaceae; genus Paenibacillus; species Paenibacillus sp. V4I9. The sequence continues at coordinate 6,625,181 of NZ_JAUSZE010000001.1, read as the reverse complement.
GGCTGCTTCGGGCGGGATCTTAATCGGTTCACTGTTATCTTTGCTGCATTCGTTTGGCCTAATTCAGCTGTCACCTCTTGCTTGGGTAGGTGTAGTTGTAGCGGCTATTCTCGTCGTGGTAGCTTGGTTCGGAAGGAATCTATACATACGTGAATTGGTCAAAAGTGTGCAATCCTTGCATGCGGATCTATCGGATATTGCGGGCTCCTTTATCGGGGGCATTCGCAGCTCCAAAGCTTTATCCTCCATGCTCGGCTATCTGAAGCATCCGAATGATTATGTGCGAGAGCTGGCGCTCGAAGTGATTGGTAAAGCGAAAGATTCCGCTTTCCTGCCGCAGTTGATCGGAATGATTGGTGAGGAAAGCTCAAGAATCCGCATTGCTGTGCTGCGGGCGATGAATTTGCAAGGGGCAACGATTCAGGATCTCGTGCAGGTGGCTTCATTCTTGGAGGATGAGGACCCTGAGGTACGTGCGGAGAGTGTGAAGTTGATTTCAAAGGCAACACATCTCAAAAGCCAATCGCATTTCTTCATTCGTGTTAAGCTGCTAGATAACCATCCGAAGGTTGTGCACGAAGGCGTTAAGGCGCTTTATGCGCTGGAAAGTGAAGAAAGCTATCAAGCCTGTGACGAGGCAATTATTAAAATGCTCGATAACGGTGGTGAATGGGCGGTTTATGGCTGTCACACTGTCGCTGATCTTAAGCTGGATTCCTATTCAGCATGGGTGTTATCGCTGCTCGATGATCATCGTCCTGCTGTCAAAGTTGCGGCTGCGCACTGTATTGGTAAGCTTCAGCAGGTGGATGCAATTCCCCACCTCTTGTCGATGGTGCCACTCGCAGATCAAGAGCTGCGCAAGGCCATTCTCGAGGCTTTCATAGATATGGGGGCTAAGGCTCTGCCAGCCTTGTTGAACGGCGTGAATCATGTGAATCCGTTTATATGGAATTCGGCGGTTACAGCGCTCGCTGAGTTGCTGGATGAAAGTAAATTACGATCAGAGTTAGTTGATCGCTGCGTAAGTCGAATGCTTGCTTCCACGCAGGAACGCGCATTGCCGGCTGCTCTTCAAGAGCTGGGGATGCAGGGGCTTGCCGAGCTTGCCAACCAACGCTGCGGGGAGCTGCATAATGCGTTGGTTGGCGGCGCGTGGGCGGTAATGACCAAGTTCGTAGATGAGCGTGTGGTTACGACACTCCGCGAAGCGACTCAGGACGAGAGTGACGAAGTTCGCGATAATGCTTTGGAAGTTCTTGCTGAGGGGCTCGGCGATCGCAGATTGGCCTTGGCTCTGTTGGAATTATTAAAGAAAGAGACTGTGAGAAGCAGTGTAGCAATGACGGAGCCGCTTCTTATTTTGCAAGAAGCTAAGATTTGGTCGGATGATTGGCTTCGAGATATTGCTGTTTATGCACTAAGTTCACTGGAGCGTGCCGTTATGAAGGAAGATCGCAAGTTTTTAACGATGCTGGATAAAGTTATTTTCTTGAAGCAGGTCTCCCTATTCGCGGACCTGTCCGTGGATGAACTAGGTTTAATTGCAGGGATTGCAACGGAGGAAGTACATGAGGATCTTACTTATTTATTGCGCCGTGGTGAGAGGAATGCGGCCATGTATCTCATCATAGAAGGCAATGTAGAGCTGAGCAATGAGACAGGTATTGGGGAGACTGTAACGATTGGTGTACTAGGACCGAAGCAAGCACTCGGCGAAACGACGGCATTAGACGGATCTCCTTCCTCGATTACAGCTCAAGCGATTTTCGATGAGGTGCGTGTGCTCACTTTGCAAGGGGAAAGCTTGTCTCGGCTAGTGAGATTGTATCCAGAGATCGGGATTGGGCTGCTTCATGCTTCTAGTGCCAGAGTGCGGCTGCTCGAAAATATGCTTTTGAAAATGGCTTAAATCGGTTATTCGGCTAGTGGCTTCAGTAATCAGCGTCTGGGAGGGTGAATGTCGTGTCAGCAGAGTCCATCGTTTTGAGCAATGATCTGAAGGAACTCGAACGGCTAGGTGTATTCTTACGAGGCTTGTCGGGGACTATGGGCATGGATGACCATACGTTGTACCAAGTGAATTTAGTCTGCGACGAGCTTGTGACGAACATCATTCTCTATGGCTATCCGCCTGCTGAAACCCGTATGCATACGATCCGCATTGATTTGGGGCTTGTCCCCGATGGTTGGGAGCTTCGAATGACAGATCGCGGAGTGCCTTTTAATCTTCTGTTGAAGTCTAGTCCGACTGTGGATCAGAGCTTGGAAGATCGAGGGATTGGCGGTCTCGGCATCTACTTTGTGAAGCAGGTAATGGATGACATTGTATATGAACGCTTGAACGAGGAAAATGTTCTAATGATGAAAAAATGGCGAATCAAGGAGGAGGGAATATCATGATGATAACCGAGCAAATGCAAGGCGATATCGTGCTGCTAAGCTTAAACGGCCGACTGGATGCGAATACATCCGCGAGCTTGGAATCGGCTTTTGCAAAACTAGTAGAGCAGGGGAATGGCAAGTTCGTGTTTGATCTTCAAGGACTTGACTATGTCAGCAGTGCAGGGCTCAGAAGCTTACTTGCAGCAGCCAAAATGATTAAGGTGATTCAAGGCAAGCTGGCGCTGGCACGAATGAATGAGCATGTGAAAGATGTTTTCGACATGTCGGGATTTAGCCGGATTTTCTCAATTTATGAGACGGAAGCGGATGCTGTCCATGCTATTTCATAGTTGGAAAGGGAGGCGCGCTAGATGAATATCGTTGTTGGTGTGCTTCTCATTGTTTGTCTAGTGGTTGTCGTTTTTTGGCAGCTGAGCGAGCGAAAGCGTAGATCCGCAGAGTTGGAGCTTCAGAGAACTATGCAGCTATTCGATGTAAGTTTGGAAGTAAATTCGACGATCCGCAAGCAGGACTTGCTTGTGAAAATTATGGAAACCTCTTCCCGCATTATGAATGCGGAAGCTTCGTCGGTCATTTTGGTCGATGAGGAAAAAGGGGAGTTGTTCTTTGACCTTGCGCTAGGTGAAAAAGGCGATGAAGTTCGTGAAATTCGCCTCAAAATAGGTGAAGGTATCGCAGGCTGGGTGGCTCAGACCGGCGAATCGGTCAAGGTTGATGATGCTGGGCAGGATGAGCGGTGGTCGTCGAAGGTAGCGAAACGAGTCGATTATCCGACGCGCAGCCTTCTCTGCGTACCACTGGTAAGCAAGGGTAAAATTATCGGTGTGCTGCAGGTGTTGAACAAGCGGGATGGCGCCCATTTCTCTGACCGCGATTTACAGCTGCTTGAGTCCATTGCATCGCCAACGGCGGTCTCCTTGGAGAATGCCATGCTGTATGAAGCGCTTGAGAAGTCAATCCATGCGTTGAAAACGACGACGGCTGCTAAAGAACGGATGGAAAGTGAGTTGCGCATTGCCACCGATATCCAAATGGGATTCCTGCCTCGCGGGAGTTTGTGTTTAAGCAGCGGCGGCATTGAAGGTGATCTGAGCAGCTCAACTGAAGCGGAAGGTCTTGAAAGTGCTGACGTAGCCGTCGTGGAGACACAGGCCATTATTCGTCCTGCTCGTGAAGTGGGTGGGGACTTCTACGACTACTTCTGTATCGGAGCGGATCGCTTGTTCTTCGTGCTTGGCGATGTATCTGACAAAGGAATCCCTGCGGCATTATTCATGGCTGTAACCATGACATTGTTGAAAGGGAAGATGACTTCAGAGATGACTCCTGGAGAGCTGTTGACGTCAGTCAATCAGGAGCTTTATAAGGATGACTCAACGATGTTTGCGACGATCTTCTGCGGTTTACTGGATGTACGAACGGGACAGTTAATTTATAGCGATGGTGGTCATTGTCCCCCTTATATCATAAGGGAAAGCGGAGACGTGGAGCAGCTGAGAGGGAAGAAGGGTCTCCCGCTTGGCGTTATGGATGATACGCTTTATATGGATAATGAAATAACATTAGGTATTGGCGATCGAATTATACTATATACCGATGGGATTACAGAGGCTGAGGATCGGCTGCAGGAACAATATGGCTTCTCCCGACTCTATGATCTATTGTCGAAGGAGCAAGCAAGTAATCAAACGCGCATGCTTGAGCGGATGGTTGAGGGCGTAGATGACTTCACGAATGGCGCTGTCCAGTCTGATGATATTGCTGTGCTTGTTATAGACAGAACAACCAAAATGTAACCTCAAAGCCATATAGTTGTGATATAGTGAATTTATATGACTTCATGCGTTCAGACACGGATAATTAGGGGACGCAAGCCATCCGCGGATGGGAAATAAGGCTGGGAAATACCACTATAGGGGGTTCATGCCAATGCAAAAGTCACGTATTAACAGGCAACCAGATACTTCTTTGCAAACGAATCATCGTACCAAAAGCAGTACGCAAGGACAGTCTGCAGGAGCAGATCTGATGAATATTCAGCGCACGATTGGCAACAAAGCTGTTGGCAGTATGCTGACTGTTCAGACGAAGCTTACTGTTGGACCCGTGGGTGATTCTTATGAACAAGAGGCCGATCAAGTCGGTAAAGAAGTAGCTGATCATATCGCAGCATCAGAAAGTGGCGGGGCATCTAAGACAGACGTTCAGCGTACGGAGAGTGAAGGTGCAGGTTCGGAGGCTGAAGAACTTCAGATGAAACCAGCAGCGGACACGATCCAACGTATGGAGGAAGAAGATGAGCTTCAGATGAAGCCAGCAGACACGATCCAGCGTATGGAGGAAGAGGAAGAACTTCAGATGAAGCCATCGGCGGAAACGATCCAACGTATGGAGGAAGAAGATGAGCTTCAGATGAAGCCATCGGCGGAAACGATCCAGCGTATGGAGGAAGAAGATGAGCTTCAGATGAAGCCGTCGGGCGAAGCAATCCAGCGCTCGGAGAGCGGAGAATCAGAAGAGGAAGAGCTGCAAATGAAGCCGTCAGGTGGCGGAAGCTTCGATGCAGGGGCTTCTATCGAATCACAAATTAAGTCCAAACAAGGCAGCGGCAGCAAGATGGATAATCAGATTCAAGCCAAGATGGAATCCGCCTTTCAAGCTGATTTTAGCAATGTTAACATACACAATGACGCGGAGTCGACTAAGCTCAGCGCTTCCTTAGGCGCAGAAGCATTTGCAACTGGCAATGATGTCTTTTTCCGCGAAGGTCGCTATAACCCTGATAGCCGTGAAGGGCAGGAGCTGCTCGGTCACGAATTAACGCATGTTATCCAGCAGCGAGGCGGCAAATAAGGTTGATTCATCGGCAACAGGGACTTCCTATCATCCTGTTGCTTTTTCGCATGCACGATCACATTGTATAAAGGAGTCAGGCCCGAATGGCACAAGGAAACCAGTTCCAATCCAAACGAACCAGCACATCTAACCAAAGGGCTCAACTATCGCAAGCCCCTCAGATAAGCAGTACTTCACCTCAAGTGTCTCCTCTGGGAAGAGACTTCTTTATGCAAATGCAGCGAACAGCAGGCAATCGTGCGACGCAAGCCTATGCTAATCAACTCATTCAGAGAAATCCTGCGGCTACCCAGCCGCAAGTGGTTCCTTTGCCAACGGCAACAACAGCGCCACCCGTTGCAGCAACGCCGGCACCACTTCCCACTGTAGCAACACCGACGCCTGTAGCAACCCAGGCACCAGGAACAGCGCAACCTGCTCCCGGAATAGCACCCCCTACAACGGTAGCAACTCCGGCACTAGCACCAGCAATAGCAACAGCAGTAGCTGCCCCGCAGAGTGACGGGACTAAAGAAAGTGCGGACATGGGATCTGGCGTTGTTTCAACATTCAGTGACAGTTTCGGGATGAGATCAGAGGACATGGATGAGTCCTTCAAAAAATCGAATAATACAGGTGAAGAACAACTATCGAATAGCACGGGAGCTGTAGCTTCGACAGCGGATCTCATTGGCGGACCGTTCCAAATTTTGAGTACGATGAGAGAAATGCTAGCTATTTCTGAAGATGATCGAACAAAATTAGACTACGCGTCAGCAGGCTTATCCATAACCGAAGCTGGAGGTAAAATGGTCAGCGGATCGGCAGGTTTGATAGATAAATCAGCTAAATCCACAGGCCATGAAAATGGCGTGGGTGCTTCTTCCTCCGTCAGTGACTATTCCGGAACGGTTGCTGAAGCGATAACTTCTGTTAAGAGCGCCATTTTGACGGTTAAGGCGATTTATGATTTGTACAGTAAGCATGCTGGAAATGGCGGTCTGGACAAGGGAGAAAAGTCAAAAGGCGCTATTGAAATTATTAGCAATGCCATCCAGACTGCGCAATCCGGTCTCAAAGTAGCCAAAGGCATCATGAAGCTTATGGAAACAAGCACAGCCAGCTTAACATCCGTAATACCAGGTGTCAGCATTGCTGTAAGTGGTGTGAAAATTGCGATTAAAACCGTTGATGTCATTAAAGCCGGCTTAAATCGCTCGGCCATGACAACGTTGAAACGTGACTTTAAAGGGAAGCACACTGGTGCAGACTTCATTATTGCTAAGCGTTGGTTCCGTAACGCTGGTGTTGATAAAGCGAAGCTTGCGACGCATAAAGCGGAACTTGAACGGAAGAAGGCGCTAGGAGTTGCAGGTGCCGCAGAGCAGCTTGAAGAAATCGCTGAGTATGAATTAGCGAAAGAAATGAAAGATATTAACGTGAAGCGTACGACACGCGGCGGCTTGCAAATCGGTTTAGAGTTAACTAAAATAGCTGCAGACATTGCAACATTGACTGGGGTCGGAGCGCAAGTCGGAACGCCGCTCAAAATTGTGGCTTCGGGTGTAAGCGCCGCGATGCCGATTGCGAGGAATTTGAAACAAGCGGGCCGCGATCGGGCCTCCAAAGCCGGCGCATGGGGAATTACCAAAGCCGTTTTTGATGCTAATAAGTCGACCGATAAGAAACGGGAACAACGCGGGCGGGATGCGGATTTAATTCTGAATTTGATCAGGAATCTTCCTAAGCTATACGAGCCAGCGCCAGCTCCGGCGACTGCTGCGCCAACACCAACATCGGCACCAGCACCTGCAACATCAGGACAGGCCCCCGCAGTAACGACACAGCCACCAGCATCTGCGGCAACTGTGCCTGCACCGATAGCTATACCTGTAGCAGTAGCTATGCCTACAGATCCAGGTGTTCTTGCTCGATACGAGCATGTACGCAGTTATGTAGAAGCGGCTGGAGTAAGTTTACCGGCTCTTAAGAATTTTGAGAACAAAGATGAATTGAGAGGCATGTTGACTAAAGCCATGGCCCAAAGAGAGTAGGAGAGTGTACATACATGTTGCCAGATAAAATACATGCGCGTCATTTGGCGCAACTAGGGTTTCTGAAGGAAATTTTAGATGAGACAGGCCTAGCGACTAATTTATTGGAAAAATCCGAAGCGATTCCGCTTCACGTCCTCATGGCAGGATTCCAAGAGGACAAAAAAGGAAGGGAACGGTTCCTTCACTTTAGTTTTTTACCGCTGAATGATGATGAAATTGGCGCGATTCAGCTGCTGCAAATTTACAGTACGCTCCCCTTTCATTTGCAAGAAGGGTCCCGCGATGCCGTGGCTTCTGTCCTGCTGGAAATTAACACAAGATTGCCGATCGGTCATTTTGGCATCAATGAACAGAATGAGCTGCACTATCGGTATGTATATAGTATTTCAGCGTCCAGCACTTTTGAAAGTGAAGAAGTGTTGGAGATTCTCAGCTTGTTTGTCTACATGTGCGATATGTTCGCTGAGCATGTTGAACTCGTAGCGAGTGGTGAAGCCTCTGCTGAGCAAGTTGTTCAATCTTTGAGATAGTTGAAATAAACCGAAAAACCGATTCCTTCCTTAGTAGGAGATCGGTTTTTTGGCTGTACTATTTGATTTTTGTCTGCAGCAGTTCAATAAGCTGCTTACCGGGATCTCTCATTTCTCCGCCAGCAGGACGATTTCCATTGCCATTCTTGCCACCGGTTCGATCGGGTGCATTAGCATTTGGTTGTGCAGAAGCATCTGGTTTATTTTCTGTATTTCCAGATTCACCATTTTGATTGCCCTTGCCAGTGCCGGTGTTTCCGTTATTTCGAGGACCATTTGCACCGCCGTTTCCTCGATTGCTCATACGCCCAGCTGAATCCTCTATAAATTTCTTCTGGGCATCCGTTAACTTTTCAAATAGCTTGGTCTTGTTTTCATCACTAAGTTCAGCTTTAGTTACGATGTCTTGAGTAACGGGCAGCATGGATTGAGCCTGTTCTTTCGTAATGGTAAGTCCTTCTGCTTTGTCTAGCATGAGCAGGGTCTGGAATGTACTGAACATTTGTCTTTGTGCCGCACTCATGACAGGTCGGTCTTGAGCATTTTGCTTGCCGTCTGCCTGGGATTGTCCGTTTTGTTGTTGTTGCTGCGGTTGTGCTGAGCTTGCTGCAGCAGGTTGTGAGGATGACGGGTTCCCACAACCGCTTAGTATTACGGGGATTAGAATGCATAAGCCCGCTATTTTTGTCATTTTTATCATATGTATCACTCCTATCAGTCATCTTCTTCACAATCGTACACGACAATTATGAAAAATCTGAGAAGAGAAGCTGAATGATACATAAAAGTTAGCTTAAAATGTGCTGAGGGATAAAGATTTGTAGTCCATATAACACCTAAGATGGTGCAACCGAAGCTTTTGAGCCGCGACAAACATATGTAACACAAAGTTTACAACTGGGAGGTACTATTAATGCAGGAGCTTGTTGGGGAGTGCAAGGAATGTAGAAAGCAAATTTTCTGCAACGATGGATTTATTAACGGCGTAGTGTTAGACGATAACACGTTAATATGCTTTGAATGTTTCAAAGGAGAGAGCGAAATCACAGCTGATTAACAAAAAAAGAAGCTGCTCGAGCAGCTCCTCAACTAAACTTGTTTCACACTTTTGACCGTTAAGCTGGGAATATCACTTTTCAAAGCGTAGCGTCTGTTCAGCAGAAAGCCGAAAAGGGAAGCTAGCGACTGCTGGAACAGCATGCCGAGTACAACGGGGACAGTCACCAGAGGCGGGAAGTAGGCAACTGCGAGTACCGCGCCAGCACTAATATTACGCATCCCGCTGTTAAACGTAAGTGCTACGACGACGTCTTGTTCCCATCGCATGAGCTTGGCAACCAGCCACCCGATGATGTAACCAAGTGAGGCTATGAAGAGTACAAATCCGGCCAAACCTAGTAATCTAGCATTAAAATCACGTAAATAAGGGGCGATTACGGAGCTGTTGATAGCGACAACGATGCCCATGGTTATTTTCGAAAAAGGACCTAGACGCTCACTCCATTGTTCTTTAATTTTGCCGCGTGTCCATTGATTCAGCAGCATGCCAATGATAGAGGGTAGAACGATCATCAGGAACAGACCTTTCATCATCGCGAAGGAGTCCATCTGAACTTTGGTTCCAATTAACGCAGATAGTGTGTAGGGAACGACAAAAGGTGAAAGGATGGTGTCCATGAGAATAATCGATAAGGTGAGCATGATATTTCCGCGATAAATGGCTACCCAGACGAAGCTTGAAATGCCAGTAGGAATGGCTGCTGCTAAGATGAGGCCAGTTATGGTCATGGGCTCATGGCTGTATACGACATGCCCGAGAACCAGCGCAATCAGCGGCATCGCGACATGTAGAATTAACAATGTGGTTATGAGTGGAAGAGGCTGAACGACGACTTTGACGAATTCTTTGAAGCTGGAGCTTATGCTGCCCGCGAAAGTCATAAAGGCAAACAACCAAGGGGATAAATAGGTGAATTCGGATAAATGACTGCCTAGCAATATACCGATGAGAACACTGACTGGTGTAATTAGCGGCAAGATTTTTTCTAATTGACGATTCAATTGAGACAACATTTAGGTGAACATCCTTCCTTTAAACTTCTTAGGCAGCTTTGTCTCCCTATTATATGAGTTGAAAGGGGTGGTGACTAGCCCCACATCGTTATTCGAGAAATGAAAACGTTTGCGATGAATTCGGCTATTGGCTATAATTGGAGTACATGCAAGGTGCTTACACTATGTAAACAGGTTATTTTTTTATGGATAGCTTCTATATCGAGGAGTGTTTGTATGAAAAGCAGATGGGAACAGGAATTAGAGGAGCAAAGAAATAAACGGCGGGAGGAAATTATTCTAGCCGCTCAGGAGCTTTTTTTGGAAAAAGATTTGCACGGTGTAACGATGAAAGACATCGGACTTCAATTGGGGATCAGCCGTGTTACTCTTTATAAATATTATAACTCGATTGATGAGCTGGCATTTGAGGTTCAGATGAAGGTTCTGGACGATTTGTTTAGATGGGTCGATTCTCACAAAATCGGTGAACGAGCCGAAGAGAAAATGCGAAACTTATTGTTAGCATGGCAGGATTTTACCCAGACTAGACCTAGCCATTTACGCTTTATTGGACTGTTTGATCACTATTACCGAGAAAAGTATCCAACCCGCGAATTGGAGGAGAAGTATAAAATATTCATCCAAAATGTCTTTCCATCACCTGTTCAGCTTATTCTGGAAGGCATTCAAGATGGCTCGATCCGGTCTGACCTTGATCCCGCCAAGACATCAGCCATGATTGCAAACACGATGATGAGTATGACGCAGCGGATGGCATCAAGAGGAAACATTCTTCGTGTCGAACAAGAGATTGATCCAGGCGAGATGATGTTGCAGTTAATTGACATGATCATGGCCTATCTGAAACCCGAAGCGTCTTCTATCTGATCACGCTAGCTTTCACGAGAGGGGAAGTCTATTCAACCGTGCAAATTCATACTTTGCCTCTGTTCAAAACACTGCGCTTTAAGTTGATATTTGGGTTACTCATTATTGTGATACCCATCGTAGTTTTCATGATCTATAACAATTTGTACGCCATCCAAGTTGTTCGAAATCAAGTGGCTCAATCGAATAAAAATTTAATCAGCTTATATATGGGGCAGATCGACCGTAATTTGGATGAGGTAGACAAGTATTTATTCAACTTCGCTGCGCAAGACACGGGACTGCTTGTACTTGACGCGCAGCGAGATCAAAATGCCGATCGGTACTCTTTTACGAAAATTCAATTAAATAATAAGCTGTTAAAAGACCTCCCTAATTATAAATCAATGGATATGTTCTTTGTTTACTCGGAGCCGAATCAAGATTTATTGACAGTTATGAGTGATCAAGTCACTTACACCAGACAGGAAGCCGTTGAAAATAGCATTAAGACCATTTTTCAGGACCAACGCGATGGTTCAAATCAGACAAGTCTGAAAGAATGGTTCATGCTTAAGCTTGGAGATCAATACTTTTTGACCCGTGTGATCAAATATGGGAATGTCTATATCGGGGCATGGACGGATGCGAGTAAATTAATGGTTCCGCTGAACCTGGTCGATTTGGGCAACAACGGTAGGGCGCTGCTGGTTACGGACCTGTTCGAGACCATGTCTAACCAAGCTTTCGTACAAGAAAATCAAATTAATTTGAACGATGTTGGAACGGATTACAAACTCACTGGAAAAAACGAAAAATTTCTAGTCGTTGGCGAAAAATCCGCGAAAGGCCGTTTCAGCTTAATCGCTGCCATACCAGACAGCAAAATTCTAGAGAATCTTCCTTTCCTTCGCCGAATGGTATCGTTCATTTTGATGGGATCACTTATTCTGTTTCCTTTCATTTTGTTTCTTTTAAGGAAAATCATCTTGGTTCCGATAAACCGGATCATGATGGCTATGAGGAGAATCGAAGACGGGAATTTGGACGTCCGCATCACATACAGCCCTTCTGTCATTGAATTCGACAAGATGAACCAATCCTTCAATCGCATGATATCGCAAATACAGGAATTGAAAATTAATGTTTTGGAAGAACAATTAAATCATCAGAAGGCCGAACTCAAACATTTGCAGCTTCAAATTAATCCGCACTTTTTCCTGAACTCGTTGAACATTATTTATAATTTGGCACAGGTGAAAGACTTTGTATTGATTCAGGAAATGGCGCTTTGTCTCGTACAATATTTTCGCTTTATGTTTCGAAGCAACATGGCATTCGTCGCTTTAAGGGATGAGGTCCAGCATACTCTTAATTACTTTCGTATCCAAGAGATGCGGTTTCCTCAAAATTTGACTTATGATCTATCCGTTCCAGACAACCTGATGGATGAATTGGTTCCTCCGCTTGTTATTCAAACCTTTGTGGAAAATACGATCAAACACGCAGTTAGCATGGATAAACTTGTTCATATTGGTATAACCATTGAAGCCATAGAAGTTAATAAAATCCGTATACGGGTGCAGGATACTGGAAAAGGATTTCCTGAAGATGTTTTGGCTCGGCTGCAGATGGAAATGGATATCGGTAACGGAGAAGGTCATCATATCGGGATATGGAATGTGCAGCGTCGACTGCGTCTTCTGTATCAAGATCAAGCCCAGATCACGTTTTCAAATGGTGCAGGTCACGGCGCAGTGATTGAAATTCTCATCCCATTTCATGAGAAGAAAGGCGGAGAAAGCGATGCTTCAATTGCTGGTCGTGGACGATGAAATTCACGCTGTACGAGGGATAAAAGCGGGGGTACCGTGGGACCAACTTGGATTTTCAAAGGTTCATGAAGCTTTTAACATTCGACAGGCGAAGGAAATCTTTGGGGCCCAGAAAATTGATATTATGCTTTGCGACATTGAAATGCCGGAAGGTGACGGATTTCAATTGTTATCTTGGGTCAAAGAACACTCTCCAGATACCGAGTCCCTTTTTTTAACCTGTCATGCTGATTTCGAATTCGCGCAAAAAGCGATTCAATTGGGAAGTCTGGATTATATGCTCAAACCTGTCCGCTTTCCGGAATTGGAGAAAGCCGTTCGAAAAGCGATCGGACAATTAGAAAAGAAAAGAGGATTGGTCCAATTTAATGAAACCTATAAGCATTACTATCAGTTATGGGAATCGTACCAACCGATGGTTGTTGAGCGCTTCTGGCAGGATTTAATCCATAGGTCTATCCCTTCGAATAAGGTTCAAATCAAAGAAATTATGGCGAAGCAAAGTATACCTTATAGTGATACAGCCTTATTTGTGCCGATATGGATCAGTGTACAGCGTTGGCATAAAAAACTGACTCTTCGTGAAGAAAAAATAATGGAATTCGCCTTGCGCAACTCTTTGGAGGAATTGGCTGTACGGAAAGAGGCAAACGGCCAAATCGTTCAGGTCAAAAGCGGAGGGTTACTGGCCATCCTCTCGGTCGACCCGGGTAGCAAGATCGATAAAGAGAAGCTAACCAACGAATTACAGGGTTATATCGATGCTTGTAACCATTACTTTTTCTGTGATCTTTGTTGTTATATCGGTACTCCCGTATATACGGAGGGAATGCTGGAGATGTTCGAATCCTTAGTCACGTTGGAGTCCAACAATGTTACACAAACGAATAAAATCTTCTTTTTAAGTGAGCAACGATGCAGCTACGATACATTTCCGCTGCCCAAAATGAACGGTTGGGGGGAAATGCTCAAGTGTGGATGCAAAGGGAAACTGCTGAAAGAGATCGATCATAGTTTGGATGCGATGAAGCAAATGGAGAGACTCGATGCCAAATTGCTGCGCGGATTTTATGAGGATTTTCTGCAAATGATTCATCACGTATTACATTATAAGGGCTTGAGGGCGCATCAGGTTTTTTCGGAAGAACTTCTGTCTATGCAAGCATCGTCCGTTTCCCGTTCCATAGCTGATCTTAGACAATGGATAAACACGATGATCGAAGAAGCTGCGGGTCGCATTCATTCTGTGGATGAAAGTCAAACCGTTGTTGAAAAAGCGAAACACTATATCGCTCAGCACATCAACGAAGATGTATCGCGGGAAGATATCGCCAGCCATGTGAATATGAATCCGGACTACCTGACAAGAATTTTCAAGAAAGAAACCGGCTTGACGATTTCTGATTATATTCTCCAGGAGCGGGTAGAATTGGCCAAAGAAATGCTGGTGAAGACGGATCTTCAAATTGGAAGCATCGCCGCTTCAGTGGGCTACAATAATTTTTCCCATTTCTCAAAAATGTTCAAGAAAGCGACGGCCATTAATCCACAGGATTACCGCAAATTATATGAAACTTACCAAACATAAGGTTCCTTAAACATGAGATCGTTCCCTTCTCGGGTTCGATCTTTTTTGTTCAAAAAGAAGTCGGAAATGCGATAACAGGAAGTCGGGAAACAGGTAGAGTGCATAGCGGCAGTTAGATATGATGAGAGTATAACGGAAGAGGGGGGAACGATGTGGGGACAACGACAACAACTAGGGCAAATTCAGCGACCACGACAGCTGCTGGGATAACGGCAACGAAATCAATAACCAGAAAAAAACTGAGAAAGTTATGGAGGTATGCCCCTCTGTTTGTGATGGTCATACCCGAAATCATTTATCTGATCATCAACAACTATTTGCCGATGTTTGGCTTGATTATTGCGTTCAAAGACGTCAACTTCACGAAAGGAATTTGGGCCAGCGATTGGGTTGGATTTAAAAATTTCGAGTACCTGTTCAAAACCTCCGACGCCATGCTGATTACCCGAAATACGATTCTATATAATTCGGCTTTTATTATCATTAATTTGATCATCGCCGTTGGCGTAGCTATTTTGTTGAATGAAGTGAAGAAGAAATTATTTGCCCGGTTTTACCAAAGCGTCATTCTCATCCCCTATTTGATTTCTATGGTTATTGTCGGTTATTTGGTGCTTGCCATGCTAAGCGGAGAAACCGGTTACATTAATAAACAAATCCTGCCTATGCTTGGAATGGATCCAATCTCATGGTATAGCGAAGCCAAATATTGGCCGTATATTTTGACCTTTGTGAACATTTGGAAGCATGTTGGATACCTATGTGTCATCTATTTAGCGGCGATTATCGGAATCGACCCGGAATATTACGAGGCCGCAAGGATTGACGGAGCGAGTAAATGGCAGCAGATTACGAATATTACCATACCATTAATCACTCCGGTTATTGTGATTATGACATTACTGCAAATCGGCCGCATTTTTTACTCCGAATTTGGTTTGTTCTATCAAGTTCCGCTTGATACGGGCGCGCTCTTTCCTACAACCAACGTTATCGATACGTATGTTTATCGGGCTTTACTAAGATTGGGCGACATCGGCATGTCTTCGGCAGCGGGCCTATATCAATCCGTTGTGGGATTCATTCTCGTACTCATCTCAAATTATGAGGTGAGCAAGCGAAACAGCGATAACGCTTTGTTTTAATAAGGAGGGATACCCAATGAAAGTAAAAAGTCAACTGTACCAAGCGATCATTCATGTATTCTTTATTGGCATTGTTTGTCTCTGTCTTCTTCCGTTTTTTCTGCTCGTGATTACTTCTTTTACCGATGAAATGACCATTGTGTCAGAAGGGTATTCCTTCCTACCGAGTAAATTCAGCCTGGCAGCTTACGAATTTTTGTGGAACGATTCCTCCAACATATTTCGGGCTTACGGTATTACCATTCTGGTAACTTTAGTTGGTACGTTTGTGGGGCTATCGATCACTGCCCTATGCGCCTATCCATTATCTAGAAAGGATATGCTGATTCGCAAGCCGCTCTCGTTTATCGTGTTTTTCACACTGCTGTTTAACGGAGGTCTGGTCCCCACCTACCTGGTATATACACAAGTGTTCGATATGAAAAACACACTGCTGGCCTTAATCATTCCCGGTTTGTTATCCAATGGATTTTACGTGCTGATTATGCGAACCTTTTTTATGACTTCAATCCCAACCCCGGTTATTGAGTCAGCATCCATTGACGGGGCGGGGGAATTTAAAATCTTTTTCCAGATCGTGCTTCCGCTCTCTCTTCCCATTCTGGCTACGGTCGGATTGATGCAAACGATCGGCTATTGGAACGATTGGTTCAACGGATTAATCTATGTGACCGACAGCAAGCTGTTCAGTTTGCAAAATTTGTTAAACCGGATTTTGTTAAACGCGCAATTTTTGTCAAGCAACGCGAGCAGCAGCACAACGGAACTTGCTGCAAGCAGTAACATTCCGATGGAATCGGTCCGGATGGCTATGGCGGTTATTGGGACTATTCCATTGCTGATCGCATACCCTTTTTTTCAAAAATACTTCGTCAAAGGTCTCGTTATTGGAGCAGTCAAAGGCTAGGCTATACTCGGCATCAGCCGGTTAGCATAAATGGAATATAAACAGGGAGGCTACGAAATGAGAGGGAATAGAAAAAAAAGCGTCCAAACAGCGTTAGCGGGAATGATAGCCGTTTCTCTTCTATTGACGGCATGCAGCAGCGGTAGCGGTGGCTCTACGGCTACAACCGCACCAAGTGCGGCAGGAGAAACAGTAAAGGCGAAGTCGGACTTAAAACCTTATGAACTAACAGTGGCCTACTATAAAATTGGTAACAACAAGGATCTGCAAGAGGTCCAGGATGCCGTTAACAAACTGACCAAAGAGAAAATTAATGCAACGGTTAAATTTGTGCCTATTGACCCCGCTGCGTATCAGCAACAAGTCAATCTGATGCTTGCTAGCAATGAAAATTTGGACTTGCTAGTCACTTTGACAGCACTCGGCTACGGTACGCAAGCGGCAAAAGGACAGCTTGTCCCTTTAGAGGATCTGCTTAAGAAATATGGACAGGATATTGCCAAGGTCGTCACACCGGAGATTCAAAAAGCGACGATGGCCAGCGGTAAACTTTATGGCATACCTAGCGTACGCGACTGGGCAGCCGACTACGGTATCCTGATGCGCAAAGATATTGTTGATAAATACAAGATTGATCTAAGCAAGATCAAGACCTTTGATGATTTGGATGCCGTATTCAAGGTCGTCAAAGATAACGAGCCGAATATGGCGGCTATTGTTCCGGAAGGCGGGGGTACGTCCTATATCGCGTCCCTTGCACCTGGCTTTATGGACCCATTGAATGATGATAACGGAGTGCTGCCGGACCATGATAATAACCTGAAGGTAGTCAATTGGTTTGAATCGAAGCAATATTCTGATCTATTAAAAATGGTCAGAAGATGGTATTTGGACGGATATATCCCGAAAGATATCGCTACAAACAAAATCCGCCCTGAAGACCTTGTGAAGGCCGGCAAAGCTTTTTCCTTTACAGTGCATATGAAGCCTGGCTATGAAACGAAGGAAGCCATCTTGACGGGCACACCGATGGTTGCAGCTCGCATTATCCCACCTGTCACTTCTACGTCGTCGATTGCAAACGTCATGTTCAGTATCGCCAAAAACTCGAAGGATCCGGAGAGAGCCATGATGTTCCTCAACTTGCTTTACTCCGACAAAGAGTTGATCAACTTGATCGACTATGGCATTGAAGGAAAGCACTACGTCAAGAAGGGTGACTTGATCGCCTTCCCGAATGGAGTAGATACGCAGAATGCCACCTATAGCCCGAATCATGGATGGGAGTGGGGTAATCAATTCCTTTCCTACATTTGGGAAAGTGATCCTGTTAGTCTTTGGAAAGATCAGGCTGATTTCAACAAATCGTCCAAAAAATCAAAAGCGCTCGGCTTCAGCTTTTCTGTCGATCCGGTTAAAACGGAAGTGGCCGCTGTTCAGAGCGTGAAGGACCAATTCAAAATAGGTTTGGAAACCGGTACGCTGGATCCGGATAAAAACTTGCCTGAATTTATTGGCAAAATGAAGGCTTCCGGCATGGACAAAATTATAGCTGAGAAGCAAAAGCAGCTTGATGAATGGGCGAAAACCAATAAGTAGTTTTTGCGAGGAGAAGCTGCATGTCCCCTACAGAGATACAGGAGAGAAACATACCGTTTGTGCCTGTAATGATCGCGATTTTTTTCGGGTCCGTACTGGCGACACTTGGCATGAGTTCGATAAGTGTAGCGTTCCCCGTTTTGATGGAACAATTTCATACCGATTTGACCACCATGCAGTGGACGATGACGGGTTACCTGCTGGCAACCGGAATTGTGGCTCCCCTCACCGGGTATCTTGGGGAAAAGTTCAGTACCAAGTACCTGTATGTCGCTGCGCTTATTGGCTACACGCTGATTTCAGGACTTAGCGCTTTCGCATGGAATATTGAATCGTTAATTGCGTTTCGAGTCGTGCAGGGTATTTTTGGCGGGATTATCTTGCCAGCCACAATGACAATCCTTTATCAGGTGATTCCCCGAGCCAAGCAGGCGTTTGCGCTCAGCATGTGGACCTTGTCGACGATGCTTTCGCCTGCGTTCGGACCTCTATTGGCGGGCTGGCTGATCGGAAAGTTCGAATGGAAATGGCTGTTCCTCATGGACATTCCGTTCGGTATTGCGGCAGTTGCAGTCGCTTGGCGGCTTATTCCCTATTACAAACTGAATACACCGAAAACGTTCGATTTGCCTGGCTTGATTACCGTAATTCTAAGCAGCGGCTCCCTCCTGATCGCCTTCAGCGAAGCACATTCATGGGGATGGAGCTCGTGGAGAACGCTGTCTCTGCTCGCTTTCGGCATCCTGATGCTCGGGTGCTTTATTCGGAGAGAATTAATGATCCCTGAACCGCTCTTGAATTTGAAGGTATTTGTCAATTTAAAATATACGGTTAGCCTTGCCGTGCTGGCCGTTATTACGCTCAATTTGTATTCCGGCGCCTATTTAATACCGGTGTTTCTGCAGAACGTTCAAGGGGCGTCCGCACTGGAGGTCGGTTTGATCTTGCTACCGGCCACACTTGCGATGGCAGGCGTGATGCCGCTCGTCGGCAAGCTGTATATGAGAATTGCTCCGCAATGGCTGATCGTTTCCGGGATTCTTTTGATCGCGGTCGGAACACTAGCAATAGGACGTCTGGATGTGTACGTATCGCAATGGTACATCACTCTGTGGCTGACCATACGCTACATCGGGATTTCGTTAACGATCATGCCGCTTACCAACGTTGGTATGGAGGCTATCCCGCGCGAACTGTCCGGTCATGCTTCATCGGTGAATAACTGGATCCGCCAAGTTTTCGGTTCCTTTTCCATCGCGTTGTTTACTTCACTGATCGCATCACGGTTAACCGCACACAACCAGGCACTTGGTTTAGATAGGGCTGCGGAAGCCCAGCGAAAGTTGCTGAAGGCGGAAGCCTTCATGATGAGCTCTAATGACGTGTACATTGTAGCGACGATGATCGTATTAGTCGGCCTTCCTCTCGTGTGGACGTTGTTTAGAGGCAAATCTCGGAATAAAAGGCTAGTGAACCATAAGCTTCAGCATATGAAAAATTTAACACAAAAGGAGCAGTTAAAATGAGCATTTCAATTGGCGTGAATTTATTTTCAGTCTTTCAAGCACTAAACAACGACTACTTTGGCACCCTTGAAAAGGTAGCTTCTGCAGGCTATACAAATGTGGAATTAATCACCACCAATTTTATGACAGGCGTCCGATACAGTGACTCATTTCCTCTGCAAACCATAAAAAACAAGCTGGAAGAATTGGGGCTTAAGCCTATAGCATCCCATGAAAGACTGGATCAAGATGCCCAGAATTGGGATCAGTTAATCCAAGAAAATGCTGAACTTGGATGTAAAGCGATTGTAATGCCGTCTGCATGGATCAAAAATCGTGAAGATACATTGGTAACCGCAGAACAACTGAATGCAATCGGAAAAAAATGCACTGAAAACGGTTTGCAATTTTACTTTCATAATCACTTCCATGAATTCAAAAGATGGGAAAATACGACCTTATACGATATTTTAGTTGAAAATACGGACCCGGCTTATGTCAAATTTGAGTTGGATTTGGTTTGGGTTATGCGTGCGGGTCTTGATCCCATCGCCGTTCTTGAGAAATTAGGCAGCCGATGCGATATCGTCCATCAGAAAGATTTAAATAAAGAGGTCCTCCATCTAAACGTGTTTGACGCTCTCCAGCCAGGTGACGAAGATTTGGATATGATGCAGCTATATCGCGGGAAGGGATACATACAAGCAGGTGACTTTGTGGATCTAGGAACAGGTTCAATCGATTTTAAAGCCACCTACGACAAAATCAAAGAAATGGGTACGATCCAATATGCCTTTATTGAAAATGAAGGGATAAGCGACGATAAATTTACAAGCATAAAGAATGATTTAAAGCTTTTGCAAAAGTATGTGTAAAGCCGCTTTATGGCGCATTAGATCATAGGGAGTGTGTTCGATCATGTCAACAGCTAAATTGAAAATCGGAATTATAGGCTGCGGCGGTATTGCTAACCAAAAGCATATGCCTTCATTAGCGAAACTCACTCATTTAGGCGAAATGGTTGCTTTCTGTGATGTTGTCGAAGAGCGGGCTGTCAAAGCTGCAAAAGAATTTGGAACGGAGCAGGCGAAAGTTTATTTGGACTATAAGGAATTATTGCAAGATGAGTCAATTGATGTTATTCATGTGTTGACTCCCAATCTTCAGCATTCCTTCATAACGGTGGCTGCGCTTGAGGCAGGTAAGCATGTCATGTGCGAAAAGCCGATGGCTATCAATTCTGTTGAAGCTAAAAAGATGTTAGAGGCAAGCAAGAAGACAGGAAGAAAATTAACGATCGGTTACCAAAATAGGTTCCGAGACGATTCACAGGTATTGTACAAAGCATGCCGCCATGGGGAGTTCGGCGATATTTATATGGCCAAAGCCCATGCCCTTCGCAGACGCGGAGTTCCGACCTGGGGCGTTTTTACGGACAAAGAACAGCAAGGTGGCGGACCGTTGATCGATATTGGCACACACGCGCTGGATCTATCTCTCTGGTTCATGGACAACTACAAGCCGAAATCAGTGACAGGATCGGTATTCCACAAATTAGGGGATAAGTTCGAAGGCAATATGTTCGGTCCATGGGATCCCAAAAGCTACGAGGTCGAAGATTCAGCTTTCGGATTTATCAAAATGGAGAATGGTGCAACGATATTCCTGGAATGCGCATGGGCGCTTAATATAACAGATACTAGAGAAGCGATGACGACCCTGTGCGGAACAGAAGGCGGAGCGGAAATGAAAGGCAGTCCTGCTATGGGCAAAGGTGAGTTGGTTTTCAACAGCGCCAAGTATGGAAAGCTAGTCGAAACCAAGGCTACGACAGGCGGAGGCATTGCTTATTTCGACGCAGGTGCCGAAGAGCCAGGCGTGAAAGAGGCCAGACAATGGCTGGAGAGTATTCTCAACGATACGGAGCCACTTGTTAAACCGGAGCAAGCATTTGTTGTTACCCAAATTTTGGAAGCCATTTATGAATCGGCAAAAACAGGGAAAACGATAGAATTATGATCAATAAAAATTTCTATTTCCAAGCGATGAATGACGTGCTATGATATTTAACAATTACATACGAATGAATCCCTAGGGGCGCCGCAAGGCTGAGACAGAGCAATCTGAACCCTTTGAACCTGAACTGGGTCATACCAGCGGAGGAAAGTGGAACGATCATTGGAGCCCCATCTTTGCATGTTTATTAGGCGGCGCAACCTACAACCACTTTTCTTTGGAAAAGTGGTTTTTTTCATGCCTGAAAATAAGATTTTGGGGTGAAATTGATTATTTTAACCCATTTCATACAGTGTGTGGTACAGAAAGTAGCTGGGCCCTAAATTGCGATTTCTCTTTGGATTCCTGCACTGGAGTGATGTTTATCATCGCTAAAGTCAGAGTGAAGGGGAAAAGAACCTCCGTAGCGATGAAAAATATGCTTAAAACAAAAAGATGAAGATGATTTGGGGCGATTTCCACTCTGAAGTGATGTTTTTCATCGTTAGAGTCGGTGTGAAGGGGAGAAGAACCTCCGTAGTGATGAAAAACATGCTTATAACCCGAAAGTTAAGCTGAATAAGTAGCGCAAGAAAGGAGTTGAGACTCTTCATGACTGGGTATGAACTGCATGTCATTTCCAATGGCAGGCTAGCGTGGACAGAGCTGGCGGCGGTTGCGGCTAAGATTCACCCTTATGTCACGGCCATTCATATACGTGAAAAAAAGAAATCATTAGACGAGATATTCTTAGGTGTGCAGTTTCTGCTCGAAACAGGTATTCCTGCGAAAAGCCTATATATCAATGGTTACCCGTCCATTGTCACGGCTGCGGCTTTAGGTGGATTACAGCTCCAGGGCAGCACCCCGCCGCTTTCAACCCTAAGAGAATTCTGTCAGGGAGTGCAGAGGACTGGCGTATCGATACATAGTGCGGAGGAAGCTAAGCAGCGAGAGAGGGAGGGTGCGGATTATGTGATGTTTGGTCATATTTTTGCTACGAATTCCAAGGTGGGTATCCCGCCTAGGGGGTTGAAGCAGATCAGAGATATGGCGGCCCAAGTCTCAATTCCGATTATTGCGATCGGAGGCATGAGACCTGAACGTGTAGGATCAGTTTTGGAAGCGGGAGCTTCTGGTATAGCAGTGATGAGTGGGATATGGGAAGCGGAAGACCCATTGGAAGCAGTGAAAGCTTACGAGAGCGAGCTAAAGCGAAAGGAGGTTGGATAAATGAAACATATGAACGATGTGATCATCGTCGGAGGCGGAGTTATTGGCTCCTCGATCGCCTATAACTTGGCAAAGAGAGGTCAGTCCGTCATGCTCCTCGATCGCGGCAGGCTTGGCATGGAAGCCTCGGCGGCGGCGGGTGGCATGCTCGGAGCACAATCCGAGATGGAGGATACGGGCCCGCTTTTCCAGTGGGCCCGACAAAGCAGAGCGATGTTCCCCCAGCTGAGCGAGGAACTGAAAGCTCTCACGGGCATCGACATCGGTCTCGTCCGTGAAGGTTTGTTGAACGTGGCGCTCAGCGACGTTCAAGAGCAGGAGCTGCGCGCGAGGGAGAAGCTCCAACGCGCAGCGGGCGAGCAGGCGGAGTGGCTGAGCGCAGCTGCAGCCTCCAAGCTCGAGCCCGCCTTGAGCGAGGCGACGCGCGGAGCCTTATACCTGCCGGGCGATGGGCAGGTAGAGGCACCGCTGCTGGCGGCGGCGTTCGCGCAGGCAGCCCGTGTGCTGGGGGCGAAGGTGCAAGAATTCGCCCAGGTACTTGGGCTGCTGACGGAGCGAGGCCGAGCCGTCGGTGTTATGACGAGCGAAGGTCCGCTCTACAGCGACCACGTCGTTGTGGCGGCTGGCACGTGGAGCGGACAGCTAATGGCTGGTATCGGCGTCGACCTGCCGGTGTATCCCGTGAAGGGCGAGTGCTTCTCTGTCCTTACGACGAAGCCGTTGCCCAAGAAGACCCTGTTCACGACAGGGTGTTATATCGTCCCGAAAGCCGGAGGACGACTGCTGGTCGGCGCGACAGTAGTACCGAACAGCTACGACCGCAAGGTGTCGCTGGCTGGGCTAGCTGAGCTGATGGATCGCGCGAGGCTGCTCATGCCCGCGATTGGCGAAGCCGAGTGGGAGAAAGCTTGGTCGGGTCTGCGACCGCAGACGGCAGACGGGCTGCCGTACATCGGCAAAGTGCCGGGGTACGATGGTTTATATGCCGCTTGCGGGCATTACCGCAATGGGATTTTGCTCAGTCCGGTCACTGGTAAGGTGATCGCGGATTTCGTTTTGGGCGGGGGAGAGGATCCCCTTCAGCCTGAGCTTGAGCTGGGATTGGAGATAGGATCAGTGACAAGATCTGAGACGAGATCAGAGATAAGATCAGACACGGGAAAACAGACCTTTTTGGCTATGGAATCGTTGCTCGATGCTTTTAGTCCTGATCTATCTGGGCAATCGAAGCGGATCGGGCGGCGTAAAAGGGAACTTTTTTCAGCCTTAGGAAAGGAGCTGCACAGCATTGAAGCTGCACATTAATGGGCAAAGCGTAGACATTCCAGATTCAATCCGAACCATTGATGAGCTGCTCGCGCATTTTGAATTGAGTGAGAAAATGCTCGTCGTGGAACATAATGAAAACATTTTACAAAAAGAAGATCACGTGAAAGCTGAGCTTTCCGCAGGTCATAAAATCGAAATCGTTCATTTTGTTGGAGGGGGATAATTGTATGCTAAAAATCGGTCCTTACGAGTTTCGTTCACGACTATTGCTGGGCACGGGCAAGTTCCCGGATTTCAATATTCAGAAGCAGGCGGTAGAAGTTAGTGAATCTCAGATTTTGACGTTTGCGGTGCGTCGTATGAATATTTTTGAAGCGAGTCAGCCAAATTTCTTGTCGATGCTGGATGTGTCGAATTTCACCTTACTGCCGAATACGGCAGGCGCTAAAACAGCCGAAGAAGCTGTACGCATCGCGAGACTAGCGAAGGCTTCCGGACTATGCGACATGATCAAAGTCGAAGTTATTGGAGACGAAATGACGCTGCTGCCCGACCCGGTTGAAACGTTGAAAGCCTCGGAAATGCTCCTAGAGGAGGGCTTCATCGTGTTGCCATACACATCAGACGACGTTCTTTTAGCCAAACGCTTGCAAGCCCTAGGAGTTCATGCCATTATGCCTGGCGCATCGCCAATCGGAACAGGTCAAGGCATCATTAACCCGCTGAACCTGAGCTTCATAATTGAGCAAGCGACCGTACCAGTAATCGTCGATGCGGGCATTGGTGCTCCTTCGGACGCTGCACTTGCTATGGAGATGGGAGCCGATGGTGTGCTGCTCAACACTGCTGTGTCGGGTGCCAAGGATCCGGTCAAAATGGCTTACGCCATGAAATTGGCGATTGAAGCCGGACGTGCCGGCTTCGAAGCCGGCCGTATTCCGAAGAAGCGGTATGCCTCGGCTAGCAGCCCGATGGAGGGTTTTAGCCGCGTTTAGTTGGAGAAGAGCAAAAGTGTGAATCGGAGAAAGCCGAAAAGGACGTCTCGGGAGAGGGATAGTGGATATTCCATAGTGAGCGGTCGATAAAGATCTTCTCGGCTGGTGCGAGAGGGCTATTAGTAAGAATGTGAGGCTGAGAGGGCCGGAATATACGTCTCGGTAGAGGGATAGTGAATATTCCATGGTGAGCGGTCGATAAAGATCTTCTCAGCTGCTGTGAGTGGGTTGAGAGTAAGAATGTGAGGCTGAGAGGGCCGGAATATACGTCTCGGTAGAGGGATAGTGAATATTCCATAGTTGAGCGGTCGATAAAGGCCTTCTCGGCTGCTGTGAGAGGGCTATTAGTAAGAATGTGAGGCTGAGAGGGCCGAAAAGAACGTCTCGCTAGAGGGATAGTAGATAATCGATGGTGAGCGGTCAGAAAATGCTTTCTCGGATGTGTTGTTAGCGGGTTAAAAGCAAGAATGTGGCTCTTAGGGGGCGGGAAATAGAGATTGAAGCTGAAAGGGGGAGTAAGATGTCTGTTTACAAAGCATTAACGATCGCGGGCTCGGATAGCGGAGGGGGTGCGGGGATTCAAGCAGACCTGAAGACGTTCCAAGAGCTGGGCGTTTATGGGATGTCGGTCATTACCGCCGTGACTGCGCAGAATACGCTTGGTGTTCAAGGGGTTTATCCGATGAGCGCTGAAGCGATTGAGCAGCAGTTGGCCTCTATTGGGGAGGATTTACCTCCCAACGCGCTCAAAACGGGGATGTTATTCAGTGGTGAGATTATACGAATCGTAGCGGCCGCGATACAAACCTATAAGTGGGAGCGTGTCGTGGTTGACCCCGTGATGATAGCCAAAGGCGGGGCCTCCTTGCTTCAGCAAGAGGCTATCGATGCGATGATTCACTCTTTATTGCCGCTGGCCGATGTGGTTACACCGAACATACCTGAAGCTGAAGCGCTTAGCGGCTTGCAAATAACGGATAGCGTGTCGCGTCAACAGGCTGCGAAGCGGATTCATCTCTACGGCTGCAAGAACGTGATGATTAAAGGCGGACATGAAGTGAATACGGAGCATGCAACTGATTTGCTGTATGACGGGAAGACATTCACGGAGTTTTCGTCCAGACGTCTTGTTACCAAGCACACGCACGGTACAGGTTGCACGTTTGCGGCGGCGGTCACTTCGGGACTTGCGCAGGGCTTAACGACGAAAGAAGCAATCCAACTGGCAAAAAGATTCATCCAAGCTGCAATTGCGGAGCCGTTACACATAGGAAGCGGTCATGGTCCTACGAACCATTGGGCTTATCAACGTGGAGTTAGAGCGAGTATTGCTCGCACGTTGGCGAATGAGCTTGACAGGACGTCAACTGGCGGGCAGCTAAAGAGTGATAAGGCTTTGGACGCTGATGCTAATGCCACTGACTTAGATGACATTTTCGTCAACGAGGATGTTTTCATTCGAGGTGCACGATGAAAATCGAGCAGCTGCGCAAAGCGCTGCGTTTGTATTTGGTCATGGGCAGCCCGAACTGTGGCGGGGCTGACCCTGTTTCGGTGCTGGAGGCCGCTATTGCCGGCGGCATCACGATGTTTCAGTTCCGCGAGAAGGGCGCCGGAGCCCTGCAGGGGGCGGCGAAGCTCGAGCTGGGCGCGCGGCTGCGCCGCCTATGCGCGCAGCACGCGATCCCCTTCATCGTCAACGATGATGAAGGGCTCGCTCTAGAGCTTGAGGCCGATGGCATTCACATCGGCCAAGAAGACACCCCAGCCGCCGCCGTGCGGCAGCGGCTGAAGAAAATGATCGTGGGCGTCTCGGTCCACGATCTGGGCGAAGCCCGGTCGGCGCTCGCCGAAGGCGCCGACTATCTGGGCGTAGGCCCCCAATACGCCACGCGCACGAAGCTGGATGCGCGTGAGGTCCAGGGGCCTGCCGTCATCCAGCGGATTCGCGCAGGCGGCATCCGGCTGCCGCTCGTTGGCATCGGAGGCATCGATGCCACGAATGCATCCCACGTCATCCGCGCAGGGGCGGATGGCGTAGCCGTAGTCAGCGCGATTGCAAGCGCGCACTCACCACGTGAAGCAGCAACTGAGCTGCTTAGAAACATCAAATAGAGGAGGAATTCGTATGACAACAACTAATAGTAGTTCCGTGAAAGACGTCCAAATTTCCACATTTCCAGGTAGTAAAAAGGTATATGTACAAGGCTCAAGACCAGATATTCAAGTGCCAATGAGAGAAATTTCTTTGGGAAGCTCCACGAATTTACACGGAGAGGAAGTAGCCAATGAGCCAGTGCAGGTTTATGATACAAGTGGTGTTTATACCGATACCGAACTGAAAACGGATATCCGTCAAGGTCTTCCCGCTAATCGTTTAACATGGATCGAAGAGCGTGGTGACGTTGAATCTTACGTTGGACGTGAAGTGAAGCCAGAAGATAATGGGCTTGCAACTCCTGATGCAAGAGGGGCCGCTGAAATATTCCCAGGCTTACACCGCAGACCGCTCCGAGCTAAGCAAGGCTGTAACGTGACACAGATGCATTATGCACGCCAAGGCATCGTGACACCGGAAATGGAGTACATTGCGATTCGAGAGAATCTCGATGCTGAATTCGTTCGTAAAGAAGTAGCAATTGGTCGTGCCATCATTCCTTCCAATATTAATCATCCCGAGAGCGAGCCGATGATCATCGGACGCAACTTCCTTGTGAAAATTAATGCCAATATCGGAAATTCCGCCGTCGCTTCTTCCATTGAGGAAGAGGTCGAGAAGATGACGTGGGCCACCCGTTGGGGCGCTGACACGATTATGGATTTATCGACGGGCAAAAACATACATACAACACGCGAATGGATCATCCGCAACTCCCCTGTTCCTGTTGGAACGGTGCCATTGTATCAAGCGCTCGAAAAAGTGAACGGCAAAGCGGAAGACCTCACTTGGGAAGTTTACCGTGATACGCTGATTGAGCAAGCAGAACAGGGTGTTAGCTACTTTACGATCCATGCGGGCGTACTGCTGCGATACATCCCTATGACGGCTAAGCGCGTAACGGGTATCGTCTCCCGCGGTGGATCCATTATGGCTGCATGGTGCCTAGCTCACCACCAAGAGAATTTTCTTTATACGCATTTCGAAGATATTTGCGAAATTATGAAAGCTTACGACGTCGCCTTCTCGCTTGGTGATGGACTGCGCCCTGGTTCGATCGCAGACGCGAACGATGAGGCCCAATTCGCCGAATTGGAAACACTTGGCGAGCTGACGCAAATCGCTTGGAAGCACGACGTCCAAGTGATGGTTGAAGGACCAGGCCACGTGCCGATGCATCTGGTCAAAGAAAATATGGACCGTCAGCTGGAAGTTTGCCAAGAAGCGCCATTCTACACGCTTGGACCGCTGACGACCGACATTGCGCCAGGCTATGACCATATCACCTCTGCCATTGGAGCAGCGATGATCGGCTGGTTTGGCACAGCGATGCTGTGCTATGTGACGCCGAAGGAGCATCTCGGCCTGCCGAATAAGGAAGACGTACGCGTCGGGGTCATCACGTACAAGATTGCTGCGCACGCCGCCGATCTGGCTAAGGGCCATCCAGGCGCGCAAATTCGCGACAACGCGCTGTCCAAGGCGCGCTTCGAGTTCCGCTGGCGCGACCAGTTCAATCTCTCGCTCGATCCAGAACGCGCAATTGAGTACCATGATGAGACGCTGCCGGCCGAAGGCGCGAAGACGGCGCACTTCTGCTCCATGTGTGGACCGAAGTTTTGCAGTATGAGAATTACTCAAGATATAAGGCAGTACGCACACGCGCAAGGGCTTGATGAAGAGTCCGCGCGAAACAGCGGCATGGAGGAGAAGTCCAAGGAATTCCGTGAAGCAGGAAGCCAAATTTATCGTTAATAAATTGGGGGCGTTTCCACCTTTAATGGGTGACAGAAACGTCCCTTTTTGCTACCATAGAGAAAAGCTTAACTTCGTTAATCCGTTAAAGCGTTGAAATGGTCAGAAATGAGGACATTCATGTTTGCCGAGACTGCAATTGACATGAAATCCTTTTCGCATTATGATACGGTTAAAAAGATTTGACCGTCGTTTAATTAATCTCATTAAGAGATTAAGAGTTGACCAAGAACGCATGTTTAAGGGCTAGATTGGTACAATAGAGGGAGGTCGAGTCCATATGAAGCTGCAACCGGTTTATATTATTGAAGAACTTGAGCAATTAAAAACGATAAGTGATCCACTTCGCGCTAAGGTGTTACTTTATCTAATAGAGAAAGCTTACACCGGTCAGCAATTGGCTAAACTGCTGGGAATGGCTCGTGCGAAAGTGCATTATCATTTGAATGAGCTTGAGAAGCATGGCTTGATTTCGGTCTTTCGTACGGAACTCAAGAATGGTATTTTGCAAAAATTTTATCGTGCAGTAGCCCGCGGCTTCGTACCTAGTGAAAAACTGCTGCCATACGTCTCAGAGGTAGAGAATTATTATCGCGAGAGGACGCTTAGCGTACTTGGACGTGCCAGACGTAGAGCGATTAATGCCCCCGAAGAGGCGTTCCATATTCCATCTTCTGATCGTACTCAATGGCCGATTATCATGACCCAGGTCGAAGTCAAAATGAGCAAAGAGAAATATGCAGAATGGCTGAGAAAGTTTCGTGCTCTTATTTTTGAGCTTGATTCTCAGCAGGAAGAGAATGGGGAGTGGTTTTATTTGACCACGGTCGGCTTTCAAACGAATGAGCCGTCTTTTGACCCTGTTGATGAAGAAGAGGAGAGATAAAGTATGCTGGATCCAAGACTAACGAAACTCGCTGATGTGCTTGTGAATTATTCGGTTAAGGCGCAGCCTGGCGAAAATATTTTGATAGAAGCATATGGCATTGATTCTGCTCTTGTGAAAGAGATCGTGAAAAAGGTTCACGCAGCTGGCGCGCAACCTTTCGTCAATGTAAGAGATCATGTGATTATGCGTCAACTCATCATGAACGGTACAGAAGCTCAA
Organism: Paenibacillus sp. V4I9; assembly: GCF_030817295.1. Classification (NCBI taxonomy): domain Bacteria; kingdom Bacillati; phylum Bacillota; class Bacilli; order Caryophanales; family Paenibacillaceae; genus Paenibacillus; species Paenibacillus sp. V4I9. The sequence goes on along the minus strand of NZ_JAUSZE010000001.1, from coordinate 6,595,339 downwards.
ATGCAGACATGGGCAGATGCCGATGCTTTCCAAATGAAACAAATGCAAGGCTACATAGGTGTACGCGGCGGAGCCAATATTTATGAACTGTCGGATATTCCGGCAGATCGGATGAAGCTGTACAATTCGATTTATTATCAACAGGTTCATTTTGATGTCCGCGTGAAGGATACAAGATGGGTCGTGCTTCGCTACCCAACGTCTTCCATGGCGCAGCTTGCCAGCATGAGTACAGATGAGTTCGAGGAGTTCTATTTCAACGTTTGTACGATGAATTATGGCAAAATGTCCAAAGCAATGGATGCTTTGAAAGATCTAATGGATCGCACAGATAAAGTGCGCCTCGTCGGTCCAGGCACTGATTTGACGTTCTCCATTAAAGGAATCGGCGGCGTTAAATGCGATGGGGAGCTCAACATTCCGGATGGCGAGGTTTACTCTGCTCCGGTTCGTGAGTCGGTGAATGGTATTATTTCCTATAATACACCAACGCCTCATGATGGTTTCATTTTTGAGAATATCGTACTTGAATTCGAAAATGGCAAAATCATCAAAGCGACAGCTAACGATACAGATCGAATTAATGAAATTTTTGATATGGATGAAGGTGCGCGTTTTGTAGGGGAATTCGCGATTGGCGTGAATCCTTACATTCAAGAGCCGATGAAAGATACGCTTTTCGATGAGAAAATCGACGGCAGCTTCCACTTCACACCAGGTAATTGTTACGATGATGCCTATAACGGCAACAAATCCTCCTTGCACTGGGATATCGTGAATATCCAACGTCCGGAATACGGCGGCGGCGAAATTTGGTTTGACGATGTGCTCATTCGTAAGGACGGTATTTTCGTACTGCCTGAGCTTCTGCAGCTGAATCCGGAAAACTTGAAGTAGAGCAGACAAAGTGTTCGGTAATAAGGTAGCTGGTTTTCGAGGTATCGAGGATTCCTCACGAAACTGATGCACTTTTTGCAGTTACTTGGCAGTTTAGCGCTCTCCTAATCACCGGATTTCATCCTATTCTGATTACCCCTCCATAGTCCCAATAAAAAAAGGTTGTCCAAAGTCACGAAGACTAGGACGACCTTTTTCTGTTTGGCGACCAATCAAACCCGCCGCTGCTGGGCCTGGTACTGACGAGGAGGAAGGCCGACAGCCTTCTTAAACGTTCGGATAAAGTTGGAGTAGTCGTTGAAGCCTGCTAGCTGGCACGTATCTGTGACTGTAGAGCCCTCGCGCAGCAGCTGTTTCGCTTTGGCGATGCGCTTGAACAAAATATGCTCATGAATGGTGCTGCCTGTGTGTTTTTTGAAGAGTCTGCATAGGTAGGAACGATTCATAAACACGACGTGTTCCAGTACCTCGAGCGACAGATCCTGATCTAAATTTTCGTCAATGTAGGTGAATAGAGAGGAAAGCTTGTCGGGAATCATGATCTGTTCCTCTTGTTTGCCTTGATTTTGAAAAACGCGATTGATAAAAACGAGCAGCTCGATAAAGGCTGAAACAAAGAGGATTTCCGATCCTGGGAGCGCTTGTGGTCGCTTATGCATCTCCATACGCTCATAAAGCTTCATAATGTCATCAATCTGCTGCGGAGTCAGCCGCATCCGGTTTTGTTCACCAAATATCCGGTTATTGAAGCAGTCGAGCAAGTTAAACTGCGGAGAATTAAACGTCTCCACCAGCGTAGGATTAAAATGGATCACGACGTTCTCATATCGCTGTTTTTTGGATTGAAAATTAGGTCTGTGCAGTTCATTACTATGCATGATCAGCAGATCCCCGTACTGCAAGGGGTAAACCTGTTTTTCGATGAAGTAGTGAACGTCTCCGGTAAGGAAAAAATAAATTTCATATTGGTCCTGGTGCTGGTGAAAATCCAATGGAAGCGGATCATGGGTCACGGCATGTCTAAAATTGATCATGCGATGCAAATTCTGGTAAAGTTCCTGCATGTGAGGCTCTCCTCTATTTAGCTGGAGTCAATATTAGCAAACTTTTGCCCAATTAATGCAATGAATACGTTTTTATTATACTGCAAAATAAAGAATAGTTAAACAATCAACCAACTCTTGTTAAAAAAAGGGGAGACTTTGATCTACGCTCAAAGATCCCTGTAAAGGAGAGACTTTGATCTCTGAAGCATATTCCGAATACTTTGCGGGGGCCCCAAATGAAATTAGGAGGCATATTCAAATGAAATTATCCGTGTTTACTGTAGCGACACCTGACATGACACCAGAAGAACTAGCAAAGGCGGCCCTTGCTGCCGGGATTGATGGCATTGAATGGCGTTTTAAAGATATTCCTGCTGACGCGGTAAATGAGAAGCCATCTTTCTGGAGAAATAATCTTTGCTCCATTGATCCGAATGGTTCGGATGAAGAATTGGAACGTTTTCGACTCGCTGCTGTTAACAATAACTTAGTGAACTTGAGTATCACCCCGTACTTAAATGCTTGTAATGTTGCAGAGACCGAGCATGTTTTCAAAACTGCACAGAAAATAGGAGCATCTTTCATTCGTATTGGTGTTCCTGGCTATGACAAGAGCAAAAATTATAATGACTTGTATGCAACGGCTGTGGACTATTTACATCATGTGCAGGAATTTGCTCAGCAGTATGGTGTTAAAGCCTTAGCTGAAATCCACCATAATACCATCACACCAAGTGCTGGATTGGCACATCGACTGGTTTCCAACTTCAATCCGGATTACATTGGGGTTCTGCATGATGCCGGCAACATGGTGCATGAAGGATACGAAAATTTTCGCATGGGTCTTGAGCTGCTCGGACCTTATCTAGCGCATGTTCATGTTAAAAATGCAAGATGGTTGCCAACCGGCGAAGAGCAAGATGGCATTAAGCTCTGGAAAAGTGAGTGGTCACCACTAAGCGAAGGGATCGTCAATTGGAAGCAACTGCTGAATGACTTAAAAGCGGTCGGCTACGATGGTTACCTCGGCATTGAAGATTTCAGCGGTCAATATGGCTCGCATGAAATGCTGAATAATTTTGCCTCGAAAGTGAAGCAATGGTTGGCATAAATATATGTATGTCTTAGGAGTCTCACTCGTCTTCAGCGAGTGGGGCTTTTTTTCATTTGCCATGCCAATGGTTGATATGTAGCCTTTGCTTTGTGTAAGATGGTACTCAAGAATACTGGGCAAAGGAGGGGAGCCATGGCGCGCTCGAAGTCGCTCTGGATACTATTGTTATGGTTTATAATCGCTGTAGCTGGTCTGCTCGTTTTGAAATGGACCGGTGTATGGGAGCACTTGGATCTGGATTGGCTGACCGATTGGCTGCGAGATTTAGGTCCACTTGGCGGGCTGATATATATTATCGTTTATACACTTCGTCCATTGGTATTATTTCCGGCGACACCGTTGACTCTGTATGGAGGCTATGTGTTTGGCGCTTTCTGGGGGACTATCTATGATATTATTGGGGCTGGCGCCGGGGCGATGCTATCTTTCTATATTACGCGCAAATGGGGCCGCAACAGCTTTCAGCGGATTTTGCGAAATAAGAAGCTTCAGTCTTTCGATCAGAAGGCCGAAGAAAAAGGTTTTATGGTCGTCCTATATATGCGGCTAATGCCTTTCTTTCCTTTCGATGGCGTAAGTTATGGGGCAGGACTCTCCAAAATTCGCTTTTGGGACTATACGTGGGGAACACTGATTGGTATAATTCCGGGTGCCGTTGTTTATAACGTTTTTGGCGCATCACTGCAAGACATTGGGTCGGGTAAGTTTTATGCCGCAGTGGGATTGTACATCGCTTTTGCGTTAATACCGCTGCTCCTGAAAAAGACACAGGCTCTAAGAACTCGCGACCGGGCATAGCGTACATAGTATAATGAGAAAATCAATATGGGGGAGAATTGATATATGCAGGGGAAAGCGTTGTACAAAGATTTATTTTGGGGGTTTGGGGCAGCGTGCGTATTGTTAATCGGTTTCGTACTATTGTCTCAAAGCTTGTCATCCACCTGGTTAAAGGAATTTGATGAGAGTATTGGTAGTGCTGTACGTTCACTGAGGAGTGACGCTGTAACACCGATTGCTTTATTTTTTACTATAATGGGAAAAGCGATAACAGAATTCATTGTATTCGTTGTTGTAGCCCTGATCCTACTGATCAAATTTAAGCACAAATGGGAGACACTTATACTGCTCATTGGTGTATTGACAGCGTGGGGGTTGAATCAACTACTTAAAAATCTATTTCAGCGTGACCGTCCTACGGGAATGCGATTAATTGAGGAAGACAGCTTCAGCTTTCCTAGTGGTCATGCGATGGTATCCATCCTGTTCTATGGACTGATCGGCTACTTATTGTGGGTCAATATGCGTAAAAAATGGAAAGCGGCCTGGCTAATCCCCGTTGTTACTATCGTTGTGGTTGTATGTATCGGTTTAAGCCGGATTTATCTAGGTGTTCATTATCCAAGCGATGTACTGGCAGGCTTTGCCGCAGGCGGCGCCGGACTCATTGGATGTATCATGGCGATTCATCGTATAGGGACGAGAAAGATACGAAGCATACATAGAACGGAACAGCTGCGAGGCTGAGTTCATGACTTTAGTGTTAAGTTAGGTAAAATAGAAAAGGGCCGTCAGGATTATCCTGACGGCTTTTTTGGATTAGGGGATAGGGCGAAATGGAGAATTAGAAAGGCAAGTTGTTGTACAGCGTACAACAATTTTCTTGATTTCTTCTTTGTACAAAATACAACTTACCACGGACAGCAAGGAAATGTTTAGGTTTCAAAAAGAACCATTTGGTGACCGGTTAGACTGACAGAAACGGAAGTATATCCTTCTTCGTTCGTCATATGAGGTAGCAACGTCATTTCAGGCAGCAGCATGACTTGTTTAACCTTCTCATCCAATTTGATCTGTACGGAGATGTCTCTTAAAGTCAGCACATCCTCGATGACCTGGGTATCTCCCCGCAAGATGGGGACGGCATAGAGTAGATGCAGCACGTAATCAGTCCCGTTGGATTGACGGGTCAAGTTTACTTTCCCAGCAGAAGGCAGATCGGTTATCACCGTTGGAGCCGAGATAAACTGTTTGACACACGCAAGGAATAAATCCCTATACAACTGCACGCCGTGCTTCCGATACAACCTAAATAGGGGTTGAGCGATATAGATGATATTGCCGTGTTTAACAACAGCCGGATAATCCGCTTCTTCTTTGGCCGGAGCATGAAGATGCGAACAGAAATGCCCGTGCCTCCGGTTGAAATAAGGCCTGTAGGTCTGAGCCAAAACTTCAGCACTGTTCACCTGAGCTTGATAACCCGATTCGTAATTGAGAAAAGGTGATCTTACAAGCGATCCGGTTAGCTGATCAGTGACCAGGGTATAATCCACATCCCACTCGGATTTCCCTTTGAACTCCACGCCTAGATCCAAGGAGAATTCGGGGCGATCCGACCGAAGTCCGCTTTCTGCGCTCATAATCAGATTTCCGCCGCCAGTTATATAATCTTCAAGTTTGCGCTGTAAAGCATCAGATACTCGAATACAGTCGGGCAGAACGATAATTCGATAGGCGGAGAAATCCATCGAGTCATCAATGATATCGAACAAATAGTGGCCTTCTTCAAGCATCATATAAGCACCCATATCGCTTGTTCGGCTATCTTCGGCATCTGTAAGTGCATTGGCTGAAAGGATGGCAATTTCGGATATACTGGTCGTATTCTCACACCATGGTTCTTTGGCCGCAATTCCGTCGAAAGCTTCCCCAATAATCCGGTAGGTTTCTTCGTCCATTCGGCCATCGGGGTGAAGCTGATCCCCAATACAAATTCTTGCGCCGAAGGCTAGCATTTGCTGGCATTCATACTTCAATGCGGCCGGATTTTTGAATCCGCCGAATTCTCCCCACGATTTGTGGAATTTCCCTGTCATTCCTAAATACTGAAAGTCTTGTTTGCGAATGTAACGAACCATGCTGGTGAAGTAATCGTAACCCCAACCGCCTGTCGGCAGCGATTCGATGTCGTAATGCGAATAGTAAGGGTAGTATTGCTTTTCACCCATTTTTTCCGTGCAGCAGTTATGATACAGCCTGGTATCCGGGTTAAGGGACCAGATCAATTCGGATGTTTGCTGTAAGTAATTCAAGTACACTTTTTTGGCCAATTGCTTGCGGTGATCCGGGTTGTTTTCGTTAAGACCCATTTCTTTGAGGCTGTCGCGGCAGTAAGAACAAACGCAAGGATATTCTCCGACGATATCGTAAAAGATTCCAACAGGCTGGAATCTCTCCATGACTTCCTTCGTATAGTCCAGAAGATACTGTAAATACGGTGTATTCAGACATAGCATATGCCAACCGTCAAAGCCGGTCGAACGGGGCGCTTCTGGATCTGCTGATTTCGGTGGACCGTAGGGGTCATCACCTTCGGGGGCGATTGCCACCCATTCAGGGTGCTCGCGAGCAGAAAGCTCGTTAAATCCAACTGTCATATAAATCGGAGCTTCGATGTCATTTGCGCTGCAAGCAGCTAACATGCGCGGCAACAAATTCGTTTCCAAATGAGGATGAGGCTTCCCGACTTTCGTGTCAAAATAACTCCAACCATGATGACACATGGCAAAGACGTTAATTGTATCTACTTGAGCACTTTGCAAACAAGAGATGAATTGTTCTTCATCGAAATTTCTACCAACGCCGGTAATGTGCTCGGACGTATGAAAGTCCAAATGGACTTGGCGGTAACGAATAGATTTGAATGATTTCATAGATTCACATTCCTTCTAAGTATATTGTTATTCCGTGTGAACCATCAATCTGGATGGAAACTCACATTTAGAATAACAAAAGCGCTATGAGCTGTCTTTGAAGGAATGTGTTGCATTTGTACAAAACTATCCTAATCTTTTAATACCCCTCCCTTAAACGTTTGCGGTAAACGGAGGGTGACTCGCCGAAATTTTGCGTAAATAATCTCGAGAAGTAGTGGATGGAACCGAAGCCAAGATCTTCGGTGATGTCAGTGATAGATAGATTGGTTTCACGCAAAATCTTTTTGGCTCTCTCCAGCTTGCATTTAATCGCATAAGAATGGGGGCTCATGCCTATTTCCTGGATAAATAACTTATGCAAATAAGAGGTGCTAATCCCTAGCTGCGAAGCCCATTTCTCAATAGAAATGTTATGTTGAGGAAATTCCTTCATTTGCTTCATGATCGCTTGCATTCTTCTGTCACTTTTAAGGGTAGGGTTTCGCCAAAGGTTCGCCAATTCTGAAACAAATTGCTCAAAGGCTGCCCTTCGGAAAAGTTTAGCATCTTCCTGTATCTGTTCGATATTTTCGATGACATGAAGATATAATTCCATCCATCTCATCTGCTTGGGGGCGTGCACTTTGGTAGGAATCGTAGGCAAATCCTGAAATACGACGTTAGGTGAGCACTCGGATGGATCACAGAGCTGGTCTCCGAAATGAAACAAAGACATATCTCCCACTCGAGGTCTGGTGTTAATCCAATCAAAGTAAATCGAAGCATGGACCATCGGATGCTGGTTATCCGCATGAAAAGAGTGAGGCAAGCCTGGCGGGATGTAAAATAGGTCTTCTCTGGTACAGGAATATACAGTTGTTCCAATGGTTATTGAACCTTTGCCTTCATAAATGTATACATACGAATGCACGAACGATTTGCGCGGACCAATTCGCTCATTTGGACGAAACGGAAAATAATCGGCTCGATATATTTGCGGAACAATGTCGGAAAGTTGTATCGTTTTCTCTTCTAGCTTCATATATGTAGTGTCACCTCGATCACCTTAATATTTGTATAATACAATACTTTATGAATGAATGAGATTCGTAGAGTGATAAATTTAACCCTTTGTAAATTTATGCCATTGTCAAAAGAAGATAATCGATTTATACTATGAACCAGAAGCATAGTAAACCTTCTGGTATCGATACCAGAAAACGCATTAATTATTCAGATATAAATTATTTGGATATTTAGCAGTGAATCTGGTATCGATACCAGATTGTTGTAATCTTACACAGGAAGGTGGTTAGCCCCTGCGAACGTTTTGCCTGCTATTCTGGTATCGATACCAGAAATAATTCTTAGACGAAATGTTTATGCTAATCAATAACGTGAAATCAAGAGGGCGTCGTATGTGGTTGGGGAAAGCTGAAATGAGCCTTGGAATTACAAATGTCTTATTATTATCAAATTTCGCTAAATCGGAGGAACAAGACTATGAAATTTAAAGCATTGTACAGTGTGCCACTAGCTCTTAGTTTGATTCTTGTCGTATCTGCCTGTGGTGACCAGAATAATACGAGTACTTCGACGCAAAAACCAACTACGACCAGTTCTAATCAAAATGAAAGCGCTTCTAATCAGAAAGTTTCGTTAACGATGTGGTATTGGAACGGTGCGATATCCGATTCAACGATTGAAGCAGCTAAGAAAAAATTTCCGAATATTGATTTGCAAGCACAGAAACTTCCATCCGGGGGGGATTACGCAACCAAATTAAAAACAACAATCTCAGGCGGAGGAAGCGGGCCGGACATCGTAGCGATGGATAGCTGGGTTACTTCCATGTTGCCTTATAAAGAAAAATTCGTGAATTTATACGATCAAGGCGCTAAGGACATCCAACCCCAGTATTTGGATTGGAAATGGAAAATGGCCGCATCAGCAGACAATAAATATTTAATCGGTTTGCCGATCGATGTTGCTCCGGTTGTTATGTATTACCGCAAAGATTTATTTGAGAAAGCGGGAGTACCGAGCACGCCGGAAGCCATTAAGAGCCAAGTGAAGACGTGGGGTGATTATTTCAATCTTCAGCAGAAAGTGAAAGACGCAACAGGATCGCAATTACTATCCATTGTAGATGTTTTCAGAAACATCATAGGCCAAAATAGCCAAGGCTATTTTACGGAAGATGGAAAATATATTGGTGATCAGGCCCATATCAAAGGTGCTTGGGATATGGCTGTGAAAGCCTACCAAACGGGCTTAACGTATCCAAATGTTAGTGATGCTGAGAAAAATGCCGCAACGAACAACAGCAAAGTTTCTTCTTTCATCGGAGCGTCTTGGGCTGTTGGTGATTTGATTGGCGCAGCTCCTGATACGAAGGGGAAATGGCAGATTGCCTACCCGCCTGGTGGTGTGGGTAATCAAGGAGGATCATTCTTCGGGCTGTTGAAATCGACGAAAAATCCGAAAGAAGCTTATGAAGTTATTAAATTTCTAACTAGCCCCGATAACCTGGTTGCTGGATATAAGGAATTCGGTAACTATCCGTCTACACCGGAAGTTTACACGAAACCCGAAATGGTAAATAAAAATGAGTTCTTCGGAAACCAAGATCTGAGTCCAATATTCGCTGAAGCGGCAAAAGATGTGAAAATCGCACCAGTCGATTCAAGAGACGATATGGTCGGTACTTCTTTGACCGATGAAATTGGTTTAATTGACACGCAGAAGAAAGACCCAGAGAAGGCTTGGAAAGATGCGCAGGATAAAATTAAAAGGCAGCTTTCACGCTAAGCCGTATTTGGTAAGAAAATGAATGAAATAATGGATGTAGGTGAGGAAGTAGGCTTCCTCGCCTCGTCCAATTAGCGGAGGAATAGCATGGGAGGTCTTTTTAAAGAAATTTATAAGAGCAGAACACTGTATCTATTTATTTCTCCATTTTATATTTTGTTCCTGATCTTTTCTGTATTTCCCATTTTGTTCTCGATGTACTTAGCCGTACATAAATGGGATGGAATTGGGGAAATGAAATATGTTGGATTCAAGAATTTTGATTATATGCTCCATGATCCGACTTTTTGGAAAGTGTTAGTCAACAATATCGCACTTTGGATATTGGGGAACGCACCGCAGCTTCTGTGCGCATTGGTTGTCGCATATGTGATCAATTTATCCATTGTAAGATTCAAGGGTTTTTACAGAATTGCTTATTTTCTTCCGAATGTAACGGCCATGGTGGCTGTCGTCATTATCTTTCAGTCCTTGTTCGGCAACGAGTACGGGTTGATTAACTATTTGATGGAAAAAATCGGCCTTCATAAGATAGCGTGGTTAAATTCGGAATTCGGAGCTAGAGTCGTTATTGCAGCAATGATTTCTTGGAGATATATGGGGTATAACGCCGTCATCTATTTATCGGGCTTGCAAAGAATTCCAAAAGATCTATACGAAGCAGCTGAGCTGGACGGCGCTACCTTATTTCAAACTTTCACCAAAATTACGATACCAATGCTCAGACCCATCATCTTGTTCTCAGTGATGATGTCGACAATCGGCGGGTTTCAAATTTTCACGGAACCTCAAGTATTAGCTGGAAATCAACCGCCATACCCGGGTACCGATACGATCGTTCTCTATATGTTCCGGGAAGGTTTTAATTATCAGAATTATGGTTATGCAGCTGCAGTATCATGGGTGTTATTCATCATCATCGGCTTATTATCCGTCCTCAATTGGAAGTTTTTCAACAGATCGGATGATTGATAAAAAGGAGAATACAAGATGACTGTTGAAGTGTTGACCAAAAAAATAATCGTAAATACTTTTTTGATGATCGGTGTCGCGATCTCCATATTTCCGTTTTACTGGCTTATCGTCATGTCCACGAATGAGACAAGTGCGATGTTTGCTTTTCCGCCGGAGTTAACGTTCGGAACTAATTTGATGAATAACTTTCATCATGTTTTGGAGAAAAGCAATTTTATTCGTGCATTCTTCAACACGGTTTTCATTGCATTGATTAGCTGCACGCTTCAGTTGTTTTTCAATTCATTGACTGGATTTGCGTTTGCCAAATTTAAGTTTCCGGGTTCTAAATTGCTGTTTTTTGCCATGATGGCCACGATGATGATTCCAGCGCAAATGCTGCTGGTTCCGCAATTCATCATTATTAAGGAGTTCGGGTGGTTGGGAAGTTATAAGGCCTTGATTATCCCGGGCATGGCAAGTGCATTCGGAATTTTTTGGATCAGGCAATATGCGCTAGCGATTCATGATGATTTACTAGAGGCTGCGAGAATCGATGGCTGTAATAAATTTGGACTTTATTGGCATGTTGCTTTGCCGATTTTAAGACCTGCGCTTGCCTTTCTCGCTATAACAACGTTTATGGGCGTGTGGGAAGATTATTTGTGGCCTTTGATCGTATTGACGGACACTTCCAAATTCACATTAATGTTAGCCTTACAGCAATTAAAATCGGCTCATACAGCAGACTATTCCATGGTTATGACTGGAGCACTTATGGCTACCCTTCCATTGATTGTCTTCTTCCTCATTGTGAGCAGACAATTCATCGCCGGGATCACAGAGGGTGCAGTTAAAAGCTAAGATATAAGTTAGAAGAGAACTAGTTTTTTAGAAGGTAGGGTGACAAGGTTGGCTCCGAAGATTAAGGATGTCGCCAAACAAGCGGGCGTTTCCGTGACTACGGTTTCGCGGGTGCTTAATGGAGAGAAGTATGTAAAGGACGATCTAAAAGCTAGGGTGAAGAAAGCTATTGACGAGCTCGGATACGCGCCTAGTCACATTGCTAGGAGTCTGGTACGGAAAAAGACAAACCTTATCGGTGTCATTGTCCCAGACCTTACGTCAAGCTTTTACTCCACCATTCTAAGCAGTATTGAAGAAACAGCCAGTCTGAATGAGTACAATCTTCTGGTGTGCAACATTAGTGAGGATACCGATAAAGAGTTCAAATATTTAAATGTATTTAAAGAAATGCGTGTAGACGGCATTATCATTATGCATGAAAAATTGAATGATGAAATCAGGGCATTTTTGAATAAGCTGGATATTCCAATTATTTTCTCAAGTGTAAGACCATCTGATCAAACGTTTCTTTCTGTGATCATTGATGATTACGCGGCAGCCTTCGATGCAACCAATTATTTGATAGAGCTTGGACATCAACGAATTGGCTTTATTGGCGGCGATATGAGAGACGTGACCTCCGGCCAAAATCGCTACATTGGCTACCGCGGTGCTCTATCCGAGCGCAGCATCCCCATCGTAGATGAGTACATTCGGTTCGGCGATTATAAAATACAAAGCGGGTACAATCTCATGAAAGAGATTCTGGCTTGCGGTACCCATCCAACCGCTATATTTGCGGTGAGTGACGATATGGCTGTAGGGGCTATGAATTGTATTCATGACCATCAGTTGAAAGTTCCGGAAGACATTTCGGTCATTGGATTCGATGGAAGCCAGTTGACGGAGTTGGTTCGTCCACAGTTATCCTCGATGGAGCAGCCTATTCAGGATATGGGGAAAGTTACGGTGGAAACGCTGCTTGATTTAATTACAGGGGATGCGGAATCGCCAAAAGAAGATATTATTTTGAAACATAAGCTTGTTGTCCGTAATAGCTGTGGGCCTTATCGTGAGGACAAATAAGTATAGAAAAACATAGATATATAGAAGCGTAAAAGCATAGATATTTATTTGGATTGAGAGAGGGAGAGTATATTGAAAAAATTTGATGCGGTGGTCATCGGTGACGCCAATATAGATCTCGTTGTGGCAGGACTTAATCAAATTCCTCAGCCAGGTCAGGAGATTTTCGTTGATAATATGACGATGCATGTTGGCGGGGGGGCTGCTTTGTTCGCGATTTCACTCGCTAAGCTCGGGCTTGATGTAGCTTTTAACGGTGTTCTGGGAGATGATGACTACGGCCATTATGTTCGAGGGCAGTTCGGCCAATATGGTATCGATACCAGCTTGATTAAAACAAGTAAAACGAGTAACACCGGTATCACGATCGCGATTAATCCAGAGACGGATCGGTCTTTTATCACTTATGGGGGATCCAATATGGAGCTTCAAATAAGGGATTTGGACTTGTCACAAATCGCTCAAGGAAAACATGTTCACGTGACCGGATATAGAGGAAGACGCAACCACGAAGAATTCATAGCGATGGCCAAAACACTGAATGAGATGGGTGTGACCCTTTCCTGCGATGTAGGCTGGGATGATTCAGGCGAGTGGTTTAAGGGTGTTTTCGATTTAATGGCTTACTTTGATGTATTTCTAATGAACGAAACGGAAGCTTTTCATTACACAGGCTTCGATCATATAGAAGAAAGCTTACGCTTTATGGGGGGCTATTCCAATCACATTGTAGTTAAACTCGGTCCAAAAGGGGCTGTAGCCATGAAGGAAGGCCAAATAACGTACCATTCGGCATTTCCGGCCGAGACTGTAGATACAACTGGCGCAGGGGATTCCTTTAACGCTGGTTATATCTTTGGACATTTGACGGGTCAAAATGTGGAAACATGCTTGCAGTACGGAAATGTTTGCGGAGCACTATCTGTCGGCGCTCACGGCGGCAGCACGGGTACACCGGACAAGGATGGGCTTGAGGCCTTTATCCTTCAATTCGGAGATCACATCAAAGAACGTATGGAGGCGTAATTATGAAATTGACCTTAATCGGAGGCGGCGGGGTTCGCGCCGTTTTATTTACAAAAAGCTTAACGTTAAAAGCAGAAGATGCCGGGATTACTAAGTTTGTTCTTCATGATACGGATGAGGAGCAGCTAGCCGTTATTTCAAAATTATGCCAGATCGTAATCGATCGCAGCGGAATCAACCTTCAGCTGGAGACTACAACAGATAGCCGCGAAGCGATTAAGGGTGCGGACTACATTGTAACTACGGTACGTGTAGGTAAGGAATGGTCACGGTATGTAGATGAGCAGATCGCTCTAAAACATGGCGTGATCGGTCAAGAAACGACGGGACCAGCAGGTTTCTCGATGGCGATTCGTACGATTCCAGTTCTGATGGAATATTGCGAGATTGCTAAAGAGCTTGCACCTCAGGCCTGGATCTTTAACTTTTCGAACCCATCTGGACTTGTTACGCAAGCATTGCGAAATGCGGGCTACGATCGGGTGATCGGGATCTGTGATTCGCCAAGCCATACGAAGCTGCGAATGGCCGAAGCGCTAGAGATCGATCCGAAGGAGCTAGAGGTTGAATTTTTCGGACTTAATCATTTGTCATGGATGACCAAAGTAATTTATCAAGGCAAAGACATTATGTCGGAGCTTAAGAATGATCCCGATTTTACAAGTCGGGTGGATGAATTCAAAATGTTCGATACTGATTTGCTGAAATCACTTCCTTTTTTACCAAATGAATATTTGTACTATTATTACCACCGCGAAAAGGCCTTCGCTAATATCGTTAAATCAGGAATGACGCGCGGCCAGATGATCGCAGAGAATAATAAGGAAATGCTCAATATCTTACGTAAGATGGATATTGAAAGCAACCCGGATGAAGCCATTCAAACCTATTTGTACTATACGCAAAAAAGGGAAGCTTCTTATATGGCGATTGAAACCAATTCGGAGTCGAAGCCTGTTCTACCGACAGATAAGCTAGAGCTGCCTAACTCACTTGGCTATGCAGGTGTCATGCTGGATTTTGTGGAGTCGCTGCAAACGGGTGAGACCAACAACATCGTTCTATCTGTACCGAATGAAGGCAGTATCGAAGGTTTCGCCGATGATGACGTCGTTGAAATTTCTTGCGTTATCACGAAAGACGGGGCGAAGCCGGTTCAGATCGGTTCTGTGCCGGAGGAAATGAGCCTGCTGATGAAAAATGTGAAGCTGTTTGAGCGTCTGACCGTTGAGGCTGTCAAACATAAATCGCGTGATCTAGCCATTCAAGCCCTCACCGTTCATCCGCTTGTTAATTCCTATTCCATTGCTAAGCTGCTTGTCGATGATTATTTGGAAGCCTATAAGGATATTCTGGGGGATTGGAAATAATGACCTTGCCTAATTCTGTCACTTCCTTGCTTGAAGAAGCGGAGATTAAGCTTGCTGGGCACCCGAAACTGCTCGCCATGTTCAAGAACTGCTATCCGAATACGCTGGAAACCACAACCAAAATAATGAACGACAATACCGCGTTTGTATTCACCGGGGATATCCCGGCAATGTGGTTAAGGGATTCCAGTGCGCAGGTGAGGCATTATATACCGCTCACGGCCGGAGACAAAGAACTGCAGGAAATAGTGGCTGGCTTGATTCGCAGGCAAATCGCTTATATTCATATCGATCCTTATGCGAATGCGTTCAATGAGGAAGCGAACGATAACCGGTACGACCAGGATCTGACCGAGCTGAATCCGTGGATTTGGGAACGCAAATACGAAATCGATTCGCTCTGTTACCCGATCCAACTGTCTTACTTGTTTTGGAAGGCGACCGGACGGACGGATATGTTTGATGATTCCTTCCGGTCAGCGGTTCACACGATTATCTCGCTATGGAAAACCGAACAAAGACATGCCGAACAATCTCCTTACCGGTTCGCCCGTATAGATTGTCCGCCAAGTGATACACTGCGTAATAATCGGATGGGAATGCCCGTAAATTATACAGGGATGACTTGGTCCGGATTTCGGCCAAGCGACGATGCTTGCACGTTCGGCTATTTGATTCCAGCCAATATGTTTGCAGTTGTGGTGCTCCGTTATATGGAGGAAATTGCCCAGCTTGTATGGGACGATCAGGAGTGCGTACAGCTTGCGGCGGAGCTTCGAGAAGAAATAGACTTTGGCATTCAAAACTACGGCACTTATCTTCATCCTAAGTACGGAAAGATTTATGCATATGAAACAGACGGATTCGGCAATTACAACCTGATGGATGACGCCAATGTTCCCAGCTTGCTGTCGATTCCTTATTTGGGTTACACGACCTCAGACGATCCAGTCTATCAAAATACGCGTAGATTTGTGCTAAGCAGTGACAATCCAACCTACTTTGATGGGAAATATGCGAAGGGGATCGGAAGTCCGCATACGCCAGCGGGCTACATTTGGCCGATTAGTCTGGCTATGCAGGCCCTTACCTCGCAGGATGAAACCGAAGTAAGAGAGCTTCTGGAGATGCTGCTGCGGACGGATGCGGATACGGGGTACATGCATGAAGGGTTCGATCCGAATTCCCCGACCGATTATACGCGCCCATGGTTTGCTTGGGCCAACAGTTTATTCGGCGAGTTGATCCACGGTCTGCTGGTTAAGGGTTACTTTAATTCATAGATGTCTTTACGAAGGAGAGAGTGGTCACATTGAATCACATCAATCGATATTGGGAAGACTTAAGCGTTTTGCAGGTGAACAGGGAGACTCCTCGAGCCCATTACATCCCTTATGCGGATGCGGGGTCGGCGAAATCCGGAAAACGCGCGCGTTCCCCTTTTTATCAGACATTGAACGGAAGTTGGAAGTTCCAATATCATCGCAGTGTTAGGGATGTAGAAGAAGCTTTCTACGAGGAATCGGCGAATGTCAGCGCTTGGGATGAATTAATCGTTCCGTCATGCTGGCAGGTGAATGGCTATGATCAGCTTCAATACACCAATATCAATTATCCTTTTCCTTGCGATCCCCCTTATGTACCGGATAACAACCCAGCCGGACTGTATGTGAGAGAATTCAACGTTTCGGGCAACTGGGACAAAAAGGACAAATATATCGTCTTTGAAGGGGTTAATTCGTGCTTTTACCTCTGGATAAACGGCAAGTTTGCCGGTTACAGCCAAGGCAGCCGGGTACCTGCGGAATTCAACGTATCTTCCTTGCTCCGCGAAGGGAAAAACCGTATTGCTGTGATGGTGTTGAAATGGTGCGACGGTTCTTATCTGGAAGACCAAGATGCGTGGCGGTATACCGGAATATTCCGGGATGTGTATTTGCTTGCTCGCGATTCTGTCCATGTTCGAGATGTGTTCAATAAACAAACGTTCGAAGACGGTTTTCGGAAGGTTACTCTGTTGACAGAACTGGAGACGACGGGTTCTCAAACAGTCAGAGCCGAATTGAAAGACGCACAAGGTAACATCGTGGGTACGGACGAAGCCGCTGTCGACGGAAAAGGCACGCTTCGATTCGAGGTGACGAATCCGGTCTTGTGGAATGCCGAGAAACCGAATCTGTACCAACTCTATGTTCATTGTGGTAATGAGGTGCTTCAATTTCCAGTCGGGTTCCGGCAAATTACAATTACGGACGGCGTTTTCCAGATCAATGGACAGGCGGTCAAGCTAAAAGGCGTCAATCGCCATGATTCCCATCCTGAGCTCGGACAGACGATTCCGCTTAATCATATGATCAAAGATCTCGTTCTGATGAAGAAGCATAATATCAACACGATCCGGACCTCGCATTATCCGAACGATTCCCGATTTATGGATTTGTGCGACGAGTATGGTTTTTATGTCATTGATGAAGCTGACTTGGAATGCCATGGTATGGGGACGGCGAGCGAGGAGTGGGATGATGCGAATATTCATCTGCTTTCTCAGAAACCCGAATGGGAAGCCTCGTTTGTGGATCGGGCTATTCGGATGGTGGAACGGGATAAAAATCATCCATCGATCGTGATGTGGTCCATGGGTAATGAGTCTGGTTACGATGTTAACCATATCGCGATGGCTGAATGGACAAAATTGCGTGATGCGTCCATACCGGTTCATTATGAAGGTGCTGCTTCGAATCAAGCTAATCCCGACGTGGAGAGTCTCGATATGGTAAGCCGAATGTATGCTTCCGTGCAAGAGATTGAAGCGTATGCTCAGGACGAGAAGCAGAAGAAGCCGCTGTTCCTATGCGAATACAGCCATGCTATGGGAAATGGTCCAGGCGATTTGAAGGATTATTGGGATGCCATTTACAAATATCCGAAGCTCATGGGCGGCTGTGTGTGGGAGTGGTGCGATCACGGTATCAAGACTGAGACGAGTGACGGTACGCCTTTCTTTGCTTATGGGGGCGATTTTGGAGATAAGCCTAACGACGGGAATTTCTGTATCGATGGTCTGATTACGCCGGATAGGAAACCGCATACGGGGCTGTTGGAGCTCAAGAAGGTGATCGCGCCCATTCGCATCGAAGCGCAAGATTTGCGAAGAGGTACGATCAAGGTGACGAACCTTTACGACTTCATCGATCTATCTCATTTGGGGCTTCATTGGAAAGTGGAGATGGACGGTTTGGTTGTCCAACAGGGACAACTTGAGTCAATTGAAGCCGCACCGCATGGTCATCAAATTGTGACAATACCTTATGATTTGCCAGAAACATCAACTGGAACATACATGCTTACCTTATCCTGCTGGTTGAAGGAACAGACGAATTGGGCGGAAGCTGGTTACGAAATCAATTTTGAACAGTTTGAATTGCCTGTGCAGCAGGTGAAAGAATCAGGTGATAGCTTACGGCAAATGTCCCCTTTTCAAGCTTATCAGGAGGGAGACATTCTGAGGATCGAAGGCTTTGATTTCTCTCATGCGTTTGACTTGTACAGCGGAATGATACAGAAGATTTCCAAGCACGGGGTGAATATGCTCCAGTCTCCGGCCCAGCTCACTGTTTGGCGCGCTCCAACGGATAATGACATGCATGTGAAGGAAAAATGGATGAACGCAGGTTATGACCGTACAGCAATGAAAACATACCGCTGTGAATGGACGGAAATTGACGGAACATCTGTTGAAATCAAGAGCGAATTCTCCCTCGGCGGAGATAGCCGGTTTACCGTCCTTCATGGAGAAGCGATATGGAGAATAGATGGAACTGGCGAGATTTCAGTCAAGCTGCAAGTAAAAGTGGGAGAAAAGCACGTCTATCTTCCGCGTTTTGGCCTTCAGCTTACGATGCCTCAAGGTATGGAGGAAGTCGAGTACTTAGGCTTCGGACCGCATGAGAGCTATATCGACAAGCGTCAAAGCGTGAAAAGAGGCAGATACCTGATGACGGTCGACGAGATGTTTGAAGATTACATCATGCCTCAGGAAAATGGGTCCAGGTATGGAACAGAGTGGGCTATTGTTTCCAATGAGCAAGGGATGGGGATCAAGTTTTCTTCTCCAGAAGATTTCTCCTTGAATGCGGGCCATTTTACGCCAGAGGATTTGACAAGAGCGACTCATAACTACGAGCTTGCGAAGAGGAAGGAAACGATCGTCCATCTGGATTACAAGATGAGCGGGGTAGGATCCAATTCTTGTGGACCGGAGCTTCTTGATTCATACCGTCTTAACGAAAAAGAATTCTCGTTTGAGCTCCGTTTGATGCCGGTGTTTAAAGAGGATGAATAGAACGGCAGCTGTACTTTTGATGGGGCGGTCAAATGTTTGAAGGAGGATTCAAGATGAGATATATGAATAGCAAGGGCGTAGACAAACCCATTTCCCGATTGTTCATGGGAACGGGAGATTTGAGAAAATTGGAAGAGCCAGAACGGATGATGCTGGATGCTTACATTCGCGCTGGCGGTAATGCCTTCGATACAGCTCATCAATATCGGGGGAAAGAACTGGTTCTCGGCCAATGGCTTGCGGAGCAGAAGAACCGGGAAAAGGTGGTCATTCTAACGAAGGGTGCTCATCATGATGACGGAAGCCCGGGTCCACGGGTAAATCCAGAAGCGATCCGCAAGGATTTAACGGAGAGTCTGGAGAGGCTAGGAACGGAATATGTCGATCTATATGCGCTGCACCGGGACGATCCGGACGTTGCGGTCGGACCAATCATCGAAGAGCTGAATGTACACCTTGAGGCCAAGCGAATCCGGGCAATTGGAGCATCTAACTGGTCGCATAAGCGAATCCAGGAAGCGAATGAGTACGCGGCTGCTCATAAACTCACAGGTTTTTCATTCAGCAGTCCGAATCTTAGTCTTGCTAAGCCTAACGTACCCCGCTGGGAGGGCTGCGTTTCGGCAGATGAGGAAACCTGCGGTTGGCATTCGGTCAATCAGCTGCCATTGTTAGCATGGTCCGCTCAAGCTGGTGGATTTTTCTCAGGAAATTTCACGCCAGACAATCGTACGGATGAGGAAATGGTACGCGTTTACTACAGTGAAAACAACTGGGAACGTTATCGTCGTGCCGCAAAGCTGGCAGAAGAAAAGCAAGTTTCACCGATTCAAATTGCCTTATCATACGTTCTTAATCAGTCGTTCCCGACATGTGCAATCATTGGGCCTCGAAACCCCGAGGAGCTGGATTCCTCTATACAAGCTATGAATTTGCCCTTAACTGAGCAAGAGGTCGAATGGTTGGATTTGAAAAGGGAGGAGATTGCGGAATGATTAAACATAATTTGGCTGCGCAATTATATACCTTGAGAAACGAATTGAAAAAAGATTTCCCTAGCGTGCTGAGAGAGCTCAAAAAGATGGGATGGGCAGCCGTCCAAATCGATGGGCTGCATGGAAACCCCGCGAAAGATATTGCTGCGATAATGAAGGAAATCGGCTTGCAAACGGCTGGCATGCATGTCGGTTTGGAGCGATTGAAGAACGATATGGACGCCGTATTGGAGGAGGCCCGCCTTTTCGATACGAAGGATCTGATCTGCCACTCCCTACCGGATGGGCTGCAGAATCCAGAAGGATATGCTAGTGTGCGTCGCGATTTGTTGCAAGCCGCTTCCAAAGTCAGTGGCATGGGATACCGCGTAGGGTATCATAATCACGATTTTGAATTTCATACGACAATCGACGGAAAATTTGCGCTGGAATATTTGCTTGAAGATCCGGCTATTTATGCAGAGATTGACACCTACTGGGTAAAAAAAGCGGATCAAGATCCGCTGTCCTTCATCCAAAATTATGCTTTTCGTATGCCGATCCTCCATTTGAAGGATATTACTGCAGACGAAAGAAAATATTTCGCTGAAATCGGAACGGGATTGATTGATTTCGCACCTATCCTGAAGTGGGGATTGCAAAATGGGGTAGAATGGTTCGCTGTTGAGCAGGATTATTGCCCGGGAAACCCAATGGATAGTTTGGAGTTAAGTTATACCAATTTGCTCAAGCTAGAGAAATTGATTCATTGAAATCGATAGGAGGAGAGATTCGATATGTTTTTTACAGAATCGAAGCTGGAAGCAAGACTGCGCGAATTAAGCGAAACCCGGTATCGCGATGCGGTGCCTATGGAGCGATTTTCAGCTACGGAAGACGAGGATGGAGCGATTGGAGCAAGGCCGCCAGTCACGCTGCCTACGTTTGAACTGAAAACAGGTGAGACTTGGAAAGGGCGCGACCGCTACGTGTGGCTATCGCGCACGATTGATATTCCTAAGGGATGGGCAGATAAAACCATTTTGGGGCGCTTCGATTTCGGTGAAACGGGCGGAGGCAACAATGACGGCTTCGAATCCTTATTATATTGGAACGGTTCCCCTTTTCAGGGCCTCGATTCGAACCATCAAGAAGTATTTTTGCCGGAAGAAGCTGCAGGAACTAGGGGGCGGATGGATATCCGCCTGTGGTCAGGGCTCGAAGGAGGCGGGAAACCGCGCGAGAAGAAGCATACGGTGAATCGCGCTGAAATCTGCTGGCTGGATGAGCGGGTTGACGATTTCTACTACACAGGACGCGCTGTGCTGGAAACAATCCGCAGCCTGGATGCTAACCATCCTGAACGTAATCAGTTAGTTAAAGCGCTCGATCGTTCTTTTAAACTAGTTGATTGGTCGAATCCGCTCTCGGACGCTTACTATGAATCCGTATATAGTTCCCGAGAACTGCTTCTTGAGGAATTAAATCAGATGGAGAAGCATCATCCAGTTACGGTTACTTGTATTGGGCATACCCATATTGATGTGGCTTGGTTATGGAGACTTAAGCATACTCGGGAGAAATGTGCACGCTCGTTCTCAACAGTGCTGCGCCTAATGGAACGATTCCCGGACTATGTATTTTTGCAGACACAGCCTCAACTATACGCCTATATCAAGCAAGATTATCCTGATATTTACAAGCAAATCCTTGAGCGTGTACGTGAGGGGCGCTGGGAAGTTGGCGGAGGAATGTGGCTGGAAGCGGATTGCAACCTAACCTCTGGGGAATCGCTGGTGAGACAATTTTTACACGGGACCCGATTTATTCGTGAAGAATTCGGAGTAGAAAGCACCTATTTATGGCTTCCTGACGTATTCGGGTACAGCTGGGCGCTGCCGCAAATTTTGCGGAAATCCGGTTTCGATACGTTCATGACGACCAAAATCAGCTGGAACCAATTCAATCGTATGCCTCATGATACCTTCAAATGGCGGGGAATTGATGGCACTGAAGTTTTGACGCATTTCATTACCACACCTGGCGATTGGGAAGAAGCTAACTCGTTCTTCTATACGTACAACGGCATGGTAACGCCAATGACGGTCAAAGGTACTTGGGATGCCTACCGAGATAAGGAAGTAAATCAAGAACTTCTGCTTTCTTATGGTTATGGGGATGGCGGCGGCGGTGTCAATCGAGAGATGCTGGAGATGCGCCGTCGTTTGGAAGACATGCCTGGCCTGCCAAAAGTGAAAACAGGACGCGCAGACGAATACTTTGAGCGGTTACAAGAAACTGTTGAAGCAACCGACCGTTACGTCCATACATGGGACGGTGAGCTGTATCTCGAATATCACCGCGGGACTTATACAAGCCAAGCCTACATCAAACGGATGAATCGTAAGCTGGAGCTTCTATATCGTGAAACGGAATATGTCAGCGCTTTGGCTGCCTTGTTGAAATCCGATTGGAGCGTTTATCCACAGGAGATGCTTAACAAGGGTTGGACCATCCTTTTACGCAATCAGTTCCATGATATTATTCCTGGTTCTTCGATTACAGAGGTCTACGAGGACAGTCGTGAGGAATATGCTGAAGCTATGTCTATAGGGACATCCGCGTGGAATGAAGCTGCAGCTCGAATTGGAAACCAGCAGGAAAAAGGTGCGGTAACGGTTCTGAACAGCGCTTCATGGGAACGCAGCGATCTTGTTGTAATCCCTGGGGAAAAAGCTGCGATTGGCAGCGTTTGGACAGATCGCGAAGGCCGCCAATTGAAATCGCAATACACGGATGGCCGCTGGATCATCGACACGCCTCAGGTACCGTCTTTAGGTATGACGACGATTCACTTTACAGATCAATCTCAATCAACTGTGGCTGACGAGATTCCTTTCCAATTGGAAGGTCGCTCGCTGAAAACGCCTCATTATGAAATCGAATGGAACGAATCCGGTCAATTGGTTCGCGTATTCGACCTAGATAATCGCCGGAACGTGCTTGCCGCAAACTCGCGAGGCAACGTTCTGCAGGTGTTTGAAGATAAGCCGATTGATTTCGACGCTTGGGATATTGATATTTTTTACCAAGAAAAAATGCGTGAAATTACCGATCTCGTTTCGGTTGAGCTCGTTGAAGAAGGACCATTAGCAGCAACTGTTGCATTCAAATGGAACTTTGTGAAGTCTACGATCTCACAGTCGATGACTGTTTACGCAGGCAGCCGTCGCATTGATTTCCGCACCCATATCGACTGGCA
Organism: Paenibacillus sp. V4I9; assembly: GCF_030817295.1. Taxonomy (NCBI): domain Bacteria; kingdom Bacillati; phylum Bacillota; class Bacilli; order Caryophanales; family Paenibacillaceae; genus Paenibacillus; species Paenibacillus sp. V4I9. The sequence continues at coordinate 6,571,913 of NZ_JAUSZE010000001.1, read as the reverse complement.
GGAACGTCAGCAGCTGTTGAAGGTTGCATTCCCGGTAGACGTGCGTTCTACGGAGGCTACTTACGATATCCAGTTCGGTAACGTCAAGCGTCCGACGCATTGGAATACGAGCTGGGATTGGGCGCGTTTTGAATCCGTCGGGCACCAATGGGCGGACTTGTCTGAACGTGGATACGGTGTAAGCTTACTGAATGATTGTAAGTATGGCTACGACATTAAGGATAATGTCATGCGTTTATCGCTAATTAAATCCGCGATTCATCCGGATCCGACAGCTGATCTTGGAGAACATTCCTTTGTGTATGCTCTTCTCCCGCATGCGGGGGATTGGTATGCAGGCGGTACGGTACAGGAAGCATGGGCGCTTAATAATCCGCTGACGAGTTACGTTGGTGTTCCAACGAAAGGTACACTTTCCATGTTCGAATTCTCTGCTCCAAACGTGATGGCGGATGCGATCAAAAAAGCAGAGGATGGAGAGAGACTGGTGCTGCGTATCCATGAGTTTGCTGGAGTCCGTACCTACGTGAATATCAAGAGCGATTTTAAAATTCGATCGCTGCAGGAATGTGATTTGATGGAGCGTCCTATCGGGGACGTGGAGGCTTTCAATATTGAGCTGAAGCCTTATGAGATTAAGACATTTCTTGTTAGTCTTGAAGTTTAGGGCAGCGCTGTAAAACCTGAATCTGAACATAAACCTAATTTCCACCTATGCCTCAAATTGTTGCAAAATAATGAACCTAGCGGTGATTTTCCGCTAGGTTCTTCGCTTACCGGCTACACAGCATGTTTGGTTACGGATATTGCTAGTCATGCGGAGCTATTGGCAGACAATGGTGTAGTTTCGAGACTGTCGATTCATTCAGGTATGCTCCTAACAACTGGTAGGCACTCTTCCTGGGCTAAAGTGGTTACTAATGTTGTAGTTATGAAGGGCGGGATTTAGGCCGCAATTGTTGCACATTCTACAACATCATTCAACCGAGAATAGAGATTCATTCATCCAGCAACCTCATATAAGCCTATATGAAGATGGATTCCGATTTTATAACGCCCAATTAAGATAAATGTGTATTGAAAAATTACTGTTTGGAAAAAAGTCTGGCATAAAATTTCCCTGTAACCATACACTTTTAGTAAGTAAGAGGAATTGATAAGTTAAAATTTCACAATCGGGGACAACGCCATTAGGGGTTTGTCCTTTTTCTTTTGTTGGTCGGACGTTGTATAATCAAGATCATCGGCAGATGACTCAGAAAGAAGGGATGACAATGCTGAAGTTAAGTATTCTTGATCAGTCACCGGTATCATCCGGGTGTACGCATAGCGAGGCTTTACAGCAAACAATTGGGTTGGCTCAGGTGGCCGACCGTCTAGGCTACACCCGATTCTGGGTGTCGGAGCATCATAACTCGGCAGGCCTTGCGGGCTCCTCGCCAGAGGTGCTTCTCTCCACGCTGGCTGCCCGCACTAGTCGTATTCGGCTCGGCTCCGGCGGCGTGCTGCTGCCCCATTACAGCCCCTACAAGGTCGCTGAGAATTTCCGTATGCTCGAGGCGCTCTATCCGGGGCGCATCGACCTTGGCATCGGGCGTGCGCCCGGAGGCACGCCGCATACGGCCAAAGCGCTGCGAGGCATCAGCGCTGATATGTTCGAAGGACTTGAGCGGTTCCCAGCGCAAGTCACGGATCTGCTCGGGTTCCTCGCCGACTCGGTGGAACCCGGGCACGTATTCGAGGGCATCCGCGCCACCCCTTTGGTGGACTCGATGCCCCAGGTGTGGCTGCTCGGCTCGACCGGGCAGAGCGGGGTATATGCCTCGCAAGCAGGCGCAGCGTTCTGCTTCGCGCACTTCATCAACGGAGCGGGAGGACAGCATGCGGTGCGCAGCTACCGCAGCTCGTTCCGACCGTCAGCGCTGAATGTCGTACCGCAGGCGACAGTGTGCATCTATGTGCTGTGCGCTGAGACGCAGGCGGAGGCCGAGGGGCTTGCGGCTTCGATTGATTTGCGCATCCTGCAAACGGAAAAAGGCGAATTCACAGGAGTGAAATCGCCCGAAGAAGCGGCTGACTATGTATACTCAGATTGGGATCATACAAGGGTAAGGGACAATCGATCCCGTATGATTATTGGTGATCCGAACCAGGTAAGGGAGCAGCTGCTGCTCCTAGCCGAAAGCTACCAAGTCGATGAAGTGATGGTCGTGACTGGAGGCTACCGCTTTGAGACGAGACTGCAGACGATTGAATTGTTGGCAGAAGCTTTTAAACTTGAGATGAGGCAGCATGCTTTTTAAGGAAACGGTTAACGGTTCTGACTCGGCCGCTTATCGATTTCTTGTGTGACGATATAGGCTAGCTCCTCGTTGCCGAATAGAGTTAGCACGCCTAGTACAGTATCATCAGGGACTTCACCAGCTTCTTCTTTGGAAACCGTTAAATCAAGGGCTTGCTGCAGCGATTCGTTATTAGGCTGGTCAGGATAGGCGCTATGATAAAGCGCAGCAGGATCCAAATCATGGTTGATACACCATTGTGCAAAAACGAGGATCATCATATGCTCTTCACGTTTGTAATTTTCGATCATTTGTTCTTCTAATTGTTTATTATTCATATTTGGTTAGACATCTCCTTAAACAACCTCTTCCTGGTGATGGGTTCATTATAGCGAAAGATTAGGTGTAATCACAATGATTAAGAATGAGAAAATCAAAGCATCCGAGGTTCATGTTACGGGACTGCTTGGTGAAGATCTGGGCGTTATGTCCACGAAGGAAGCACTACTGCTAGCAAAGCAGCTGAAAGTGGATTTAATCTGCACCTCGCTCATGAGCAGTCCTCCTCCCTGTAAGCTCATTGGAGCTGGTCAAGCGAAGCAAGAAGATCTGCAGGAAAAGCAGCAGGCCCGCAAGCGTGAGCAAGCTCCTAAGGTCAAGGAGCTCCGCTTAACGCCCCACATTGAAGATCATGACCTGGAGACGAAGCGGCTGCAAGCGGAGCGCATTCTGCAAGGCGGTGACGCTGTGCTGCTGGTCGTGAAGATTTCAGGCAAAGAAGGCGCGAAGGCGAAAGAATTGCTTGAGACGCTGACCAAAGATTTAAGCTCGTATGGACGTAAGCACACAGGCATACAGCTTAGCGGTAAGCAAGCGGCTGTGCAAATGGATCCCTTATAAAAAAAGCATGGACTACTCGGGATAGATCGAGCAGTTCATGCTTTCTTTTAATTAACTGTAATCGCTTGAGACCCCATCTGCTCCCAGACTGTTTTGAAATCAAATAAAGCATAGGATTCCTGCTTTCCGGTCATCGGATCGTTCATATAGGCGTAATCATCGTCCCAACCTGTTAAGAGTAAAGCGTGCTCGGGTTGATACCACTCGACTAGCTGACCCTCTTCATCCTGCCATTCCATCTCCAGATAAGGTATATCCATATGTTCCGTTGCCCAAATCATTGCTGGTTTTCCTTGGGAAATAATCGTGAGCAAATCTTTAAAGGCAATGCCAGACAAATCCCTAACATGGCCGGGTAACCATTGATCCAGCATGTCCGCGATCGGCCTATGATAAATACCATACCCTACCTCATAAGGGTTACCTACAAATACATTTTTGGGATTACTGCCAATTAATGCTCCGTCGTCATTCACATAGGGCAACTCACCTAAGGGGAGTGCATCAGCGACCTCCTCTTTGGATACTGGGACCCCAGCCCAGTTTAACAGCATCGTGGCCACGACTGCTTCGCATCCGTTCGGCAGCTCGGGCAGTTGCGATAGGGGAGGAACATTTTGCAACTGAAAATGATGTTTCATCTTGGGTTGAATGGTTGGTGCAGGGGCAGGTATTGATATTGGTATTGGTATTTGTTGTTCTGTACCATCTAGATGTGGTTTAGTGACGGATATAGGTAATACCTGCTCCAGGGCAGGAGATGTAGGCATAGCGTTTGCCAAACAAAAGATGCTGAATAAAACTAAAAAACAACAGGTCATTTTCTTCATTTCCCACGTCCAATCTGGTTATCTTCTCATTACAACATGGGAAAATGGAAAAATCAAATAAAGGGATCGGCTATCTATTTCTGCAAATTGAAAATGATCAAGCCAATACACATACAATGGCAACTCTGTCGCATAGTCTAGGAGAACGGATTATTGCCAAGAGCGTTGGTTTTTTAAGCCGACCGCTCATCGCTTGAATCAAAAAATGCTTGGCGTATATGTTCGTGAGGTATAAGCTCATAGAATAGGGTAAAATGGGAGCAAAGACTCGTTTAACGGATATAAGGGAGACTTATGAATAAACACGAGGATCAGAAAAAGGCGATGGAACAAGCTGCAATTGATATCTTTCTGGATTTATACAATGTGAACAATGAGGTTCCCTTACGTATGGTTCAGCAGCAAGAGAAGCCGGACGCGCTGCTTGAGGATGCGAGGGATAATCGAATAGGGTTAGAAGTCACCCATCTGTTCTACGATACCGAGGAAGCACGGCTTATGCTGTCGCGTTCCGAGCTGACTAAGCCTAGTGCCGAAGGAATAGATACGTTTATTAAGGTCATTAATGACCGCATTCAAAGTAAGGAACATAAATTAAAAGATTACTCTCATGATTATCCCTGCATGCTGCTTATTCGTAATCTATCCCTTTTGTTTGGGATGTCCGATATACTTGGCCGGAAGCGTAATCTGGTACTACCGCATGGACATTTCACCCAGGTGTGGCTCCTGTCTAGAGATTTCACACCAGACTGGTTATTGATTAACTTGAATGAAGTTGGTCGTGGAGGTATGAAATGAAGCGTTTCTACATAGGACTTGTTGCAGCTTTTGGTGTGTATGCGTTAACCTTGATCGTTTACTTCTTAAAAGGGGACTTGTTCCACATCCCATATGCACTAATTGGAACCATTGCAGACCCGCATACGTTCATGACCACAGAAGAAATTACAAAGGCCGAGTCCTTGTCACGTATACGCTCGCTAGCTTATTTCCTAAGCTCTCCATTGCAAATGGGGGTCTTGCTGGCACTGCTCGGAATTGCAGTAAGGTTTCGCCGTATGTCAGAAAGGTTATTCCGCGCCTCCTTCCTGCAGATGGTTGCTTTTGTGCTTTTTTTTACCTTACTTATGGACGTGCTCTTCCTGCCGATTGATTATTTTCTGTTCAAAGTCGATCAGGCTTATGGTTTGTCCACGGAAACACTAGCCTTGTTCTGGAGTGATCGTGGGAAAGATTTCCTCATTGACGTCTTGGGTACGATTGTTATCGTATGGATTTTCAGAGGGGTGTTAAAATGGCGTCCTGACCGTTGGTGGCTCTGGTTCTGGCTGGTATCTATTCCGCTTATTTTGTTCGTCACCTTCATCCAGCCCGTTGTGCTGGACCCGCTGTATCACGATTTTCAACCGCTTCAAAATCAAAAGCTAAAGGCACAAATTCTCCAGCTTGCTGCGCAATCACAGATCCCTGCGGATCAAGTATATGAAGTCAATATGTCTGAGCGGACTCATACAATTAATGCCTATGTGAACGGCATTGGAGGGAACGCCCGTATCGTTCTTTGGGATACGATACTAAAGAAGCTGCAGCCGGATGAGATTTTGACCGTGATGGCTCATGAAATGGGACATTACGCCGAGCGGCATATCTATCTAGGGATTGCTTATGGGATCGCACTTAGTTTTATCGGTTTCTGGCTTGCCTTTCATGCTTATCGTTTGTTTATTCGGCGTTGGGGTTCCTATTGGGGAATACGAGGGGAGAGCGATTTAGCTGCTCTGCCGATCCTGCTGCTTATTGTGACGATCATGAGTTTTGCCTCGGCGCCAGCGCAAAATGCTTTCTCGAGAGTCATCGAGCATCGAGCCGATGTCTATGCTATGAAAATGACCGGAGACGGCAGCGCCGCGATCCGCGCCTTTCAACACATAGCCCAAGAAAATCTCAGCCCCGTCACACAACCTAAGCTGGTTCAGTGGTTCCGCGGGTCGCATCCAACGATTTTGGAGCGGATTTTATATTTTGAGCAGTTTGAAGCTAAACGTTAGAGTAGAGTGGGAGTAAAAAGAGTGGTTCGTCGCATTCCCCTTCTTATATGTAAAAAAGCACTGAAGGCTTCCAGAATTTCTGGATAGCTTCCGTGCTTTTTTTCGAGGATTCTTTATACTTGCTCATAACTTCTACTCTTCCTACTCTTGTTAGGTTAAGTGAAATATGCATAATTAGTCGGTAAGTAACTATCTTTCCAAGCGTTTTGTTTGCTGTTTTTTTGAAGAAATGGAGCCTTAGGCAAGTTGTACTGCTTACAACAATTTCCTTGATTTCTTTTTGGGAAGTTAAGAATGTTGTATGTTCTACAACAATCTAGCAGTTTTATAGGCTATAGAGCTACTTTTGGCCGGATAAGCGAGCAAATGTTTCAGCATTAGTGGGTTTTGCATACCGCCATATAGCGTACACTGCGCGCTCAGGATTCGTGCGCGGTGAGAAACTTACCAAACGCTATTCGTTTCTACGGGTCATTTGCTGCCATACGGAGCCTTCGGCGGCGTGCCCACCTTCGATACGTTCGAGTGCGATTTTCACCTGCATGCGTACCTCGAATTCGGGGTCATCTACTGCTTGGTGCAGGGCACTGAGCACAGTGTTATCTCCCACTTCGTACAAGAAGCGCGCCGCGCGCCAGCGGACTAGCTTGTTGCGGTCTTTGAGGGCCTTCGCCATGGCTGGCATGGCGGCAGGGTCACCGATGTCGGACAGCGTATCGCCTGCGGTCCGCCGAACGGAAGGTGTATCGTCCTCGAGGGCACGATACAGGAAGGGCAGTACCTCGGGTTCCTTGATATCCCCGAGGTATACGGTTGCTAGTCGCCGAATCGACGTGTTCTCGTCCTGCAGGGCATGGACGAGAAGCGGCAGCGTCGTAAGCGACGGCTGGATCTTCTGAAGCGCGGCATAGCGCAGCTTCCAGTCGCTATGGCGCAGCTGTGCAAGGGCTGCGCTAGCATCCTCAACCCCCGCGGATTCCTCCGCGGGGGAAGTTTCTGAGGTCTCCCGCATCGCGAGGGAGACCAAGCTTTCGACGCGGGCGTCGTCGTAAGAAGCGTCCAGCTCCTGGACGACTTCGCCCGCGATGTCCGCGAGCTCGCCGTAGCGTACGCCGAGCTCCTCGAGCTTCCGCTCCTTAATCAGGTTCGGCGATGCCGTACCGGCGCGAACTGCCGCCTGAGTGAAGCGCTCCGGCATTCCTACGCGAACTTCTTCTGCGCCCGCGCGTACCCTCACCTGGAGCGGGATGCCACGAAACATCTGCACGAGGACTTGTGCCTCACCGAATGCGGCTTCAGCCGTGGGCTGCTGTTCCGGAGGCAGGCCTCCGTCTGCAGATGGCTGCGCTTCGCCGAAAATTTCACGGGCTCTGGCCAGAATGAACTGCCAGTCCCCCTTAGAAGTACGGTCTACGGCAATGAAGTCCGCTGCATGGAACACACTAATAACGCCTTGGACAGCCAGCAATTGTCCAATGTTTTCAGGTGCTTGCTTGCTGTTAGCTTTTGCATAGGTTTTTCGCACACCAGCAGGAAGCGACTCATCCATATTGAGCTTCATCGAATTCGGACTAGGTGTTGGTTCAATAGATATAATTTTCAAGTGGACAACTCCTTCATGAAGGCATCGTAGCCGTTAACTGTTACGTGAAAAGACCCGGACGAAGTTCCGTCCAGGCCTGTTATAGGCATTCACTGCCGCTTAATCCAAATCAACTAAATTGCGATTTAAGTAGTGATCCAACGTTTTTGTTAAATCAAACACCGTATGAGCTAAGTCAACATTCTCAAACACATGATCACATTCGTCACGGAAAGCTAATTCATCTTCGTAATAAGAGAGATACTTCGAAATGACTTCTTCCGAGTCTCCACTTTCTTTCATCCGTTGTTCAAGTTTATCCCGTCCGGCATGAATGAAGATAAGGACTACGTGATCTCCGTAAATCTTTTTGAGGGTTTCGGCGCCAAAGCGGTTCAAGATTAAATAAATACTGCCGCTAAGCTCGAACATGTGTTCAATATCTGCACTTTTGATACCATACAAATGGTCATTAACTGTACTAACCTCAATGAATTCACCGGCAGTTTGTGCTTTAACAAACTCGGCAGGAGAGATAAAGTGATAATCTTGACCATCTTCTTCGGAAGCCTTCGGAGGTCTGGTGGTGTAAGAGATGACCTGCTTCATGCCCAAAGTGGAGCCTGACATTTCCGCGACCGTCTTACGACCAGCACCGTGAGGACCGGTGAATACAAAAATCATTTCCTTGTCCTTTAATGCGTACATGGAACATACCTCCTTAATGGGAATTGTGGGGGGTAAATCCTACGTGCGTGCAACGGTATGAAACGATTTTTGATAAGTAGGATCACTTGCAGCCGTATTTATATTTTACAACGTTCGGGTTATTCGGTAAAGTCTTGCTTGGAAAGCGCTTTTTTTCCTAGCGCTTTCCGCCACGGCCACCACCGCGTGGTGCGCTGCCGCGGGATCCGCCTGATTGCCCGCCGCGAGGCGAGCTGGATCTGTCGCCACGAGGCGCTCCGCCACGTGCTCCGAAGCTATCACCGCGAGGTGCGCTACCTGCGCTACCGCGTGCCTGGCCGCCGCGTCCGCCGCCAGCTTGCCCGCCACGCGGCGCACTCGGTCTGTCGCCACGAGGCGCTCCGCCGCGAGCTCCAAAGCCTTCGCCACGAGGCGCTCCGCCGCGAGCTCCAAAGCCTTCGCCACGCGGTGCTCCGCCGCGAGCCCCAAAGCCCTCACCACGCGGTGCTGCTGCACCACGCGGTGCTGCTGCACCGCGAGCTCCGCGCTCCGCGCTGTCGCCACGGCCTTTGCCGCCGCGAGCTCCGCGCTCCGCGCTGTCGCCACGGCCTTTGCCGCCGCGAATCGTGCGTGACGCGCTTGCTGCATCGTCACGCCCCGTGCCGGCATACTTATTATATGGCGAATAAGACTTATCGCCATGAGGAGCAGAACGTCTGCGCTCCGTACCTTCACCGCGACCTTCGGTGCGCGGCGCGCGTTCGGCTGCGTCTCCGCCACTCCATGACTTGGTGACGCGTGCTTTAGCTGCATTCATGTTGTCACCGCGACCTGGTCCGGCATTCGTTGCGGCTGGTCGCTCTTTACTCTCAGCGCGTCCCCAAGTATTCGGATTGCGTTCCGAGTTGACCTTCGCAGGACGTGGACCTGTACGTGCACTTCCAGGCGTAGCGGTACGCGAACCGAATTTATCGCCTCTAGAAGATGAACTTTTCGTTCCATACTGAACGTTGTCTCGACCACCACGGCTAGCTTCGCGAGCGCCGGATCTTCCGCTGCGTCCGCCGCGCAGTTCCGCTGCGCCGTTTCTTTCATTACGGCCCCCGCGTGATTGCCCACCGCTGCTTCTGCGTGCGGAACCTCTGCCATCCGTGTCAACATATTCCTCAGAGTTGGAACGAACACGTCTTTGCTGTTGTTCCTGACTTCTCAAAGACATCCGAATCCCTTTTTCGATTAATTCAATGGTAGGCATATCTCGCTGTGTAGCAAAAGTCACAGCTACACCCGATTCCCCAGCACGGCCAGTTCGGCCAATACGGTGAATGTAGCTCTCGGCATCTTGCGGGACATCATAATTGAAAATATGAGTGACGCCTTCAACATCTAAGCCACGAGCTGCGATATCCGTTGCAACCAAAAGTTCGATTCGCCCGTCTCTGAAACGCTTCATGACTTGTTCGCGCTTCGCTTGAGACAAATCACCGTGAAGCTCATCCGACATTAAGCCAATTTCCTGCAAAACCTCATTTAGCGCTATAGCCTTAGCTTTCGTTCGACAGAAAATCATCGCTAGATATGGCTTATATTCTTTAATAGCTGCTATCAAAGCATCTTGTTTGTCTCGGTCTGTCGTCGGAATCAGAACTTGTTTAATTTCAGTCAAAGTCACTTGTTTACTTTGAATTTTAATTTCCTTAGCTTCTTTCATATAAGCTTTGGATAGGTTTACGACCTGCTCAGGCATAGTTGCAGAGAAGAGAAGCGTTTGACGATAAGGGGATGTTTGGGCAATGATATCCTTCACTTCATGAAGGAAGCCCATATGCAGCATTTGATCGGCTTCATCTAATACAAGTATTTTCAATTTATAGAAGTTGATAGAACCGCGGCGAAGGTGATCGAGCAATCTTCCCGGTGTTCCTACTACTATATGTATGTTACCTTGCAGCTTTCTAAGCTGCTTTTCTACATCTTGCCCGCCATATGCAGCCAAAACCTTTGCGCCTGTAACAGGGACAAGGATTTTCAGCTCATTGCTAATTTGAATAGCTAATTCACGTGTCGGTGTCAATATAAGTGCTTGGACATCTGGGCTCTCTACATCAATTGTTTCTAATATAGGAAGTACGAAGGCAAGGGTTTTACCTGTACCTGTTTGTGCTTGTGCGATAACATCTGTACCTTTTAATAAAACAGGAATCGCTTCTTTTTGAATGGGGGTCGGTTCTACGACTCCTCCAGATTGTAAAACGTTAACGAGACTTTCTCTAATACCTAATGAGGCAAATCCATTTGACATGGTAAATTGGCCAGCTCCCTTTTTTCTACTTACTTGTTAAAGACGATTCCCTCATTGTACAGGAATGCCAGACAAATGAAAACAGGAGCCGACCAACAAGCAGTAATTACTACCTTATATATAGAAGGAATTTTCGTTAATTCATGTAATTTGCTTCTACATCAGTCTTCAGGCAACACTTGCGCTGTACCGAAAATGCGAGTAACCGTTTGATTGAAATCCGTTAATAACGGCATCAGTGAATGGCCCTTCCAGCTTTCTTGGGCGTAGTTGTTCATTTTATTAAGGAAATCACGGTTTGCCGAAATGTAGACATCCATAATGTTAGGTTGCAGCGTACGAATTTTCTCGGCCATGGCTTGTTTAAATCGATGAGAAAGCATATCGTGGTGAACGGCAGTTTCATAACTATTGTAGCCATTGTTTAAATCATTGGACGGCATGTAGTCATTAAATGGCGCATTATCGTTATAAAAACCTTTGTTAGTCCCCTGGTTATTCGTCTCTCTGGTGGTACCCTTGGTACCTGTAGCACTGCTATCAATCATTAGAGCGACGTAGGCATTCTGATCCGTGGTCATCACGATGGCTGTATTAACTCCATTCATGGCATGTAATTGATTGGAAAGAAATTGGCTGTATTCCAGCTTTGCATTGTTGTGTGTTACTGAACCATAGAGCTGTTGGGTTTGATAAGCTCTTTCGGTTTCCTCTGTTTTTTCGACAGGGGCGCCAAAATTCGTGTGGTCGGGACTTTTTCCATATTCTCTTCCTTTCTCTGCACAACCGGATAATGTCAGCAGGAGGAATATCATTCCACAAATCGGAAAACCTAACTTCCTGAGCATCAAAAGAGACCTCCCATATAGATTGTAATGTTTATAGGATGGGATGTTTCTGCGCTTTTATTCGTGTTCACAAATAAAGGCTTTTATGCATAAAGAGGCGGGTGTATGGAAATACCCATGGAGGGAAAATATATCGCTACAGAGCGGTTTAAGAACAATTTGTGAACTTCCCTCCAGCGATTGACAAAAACTTTTCACGAATTTATAGTTAATAAAGTGAATTGACATGGGCATGGCCTTCGTGGTAAAAATATTGTTTTAAAAGTGGGGTTGATACAATGAGTCGATTGAAAAAGTTATGGCGTCTGGTGCCCCTTTTAGCGGCAATGACGTTCTTGCTAACCGGGTGTGGAGACCCAACCTTGTCTGCTTTAATGCCAAAAGGTCCTGTGGCAACCGAGCAGCTTTATTTAATGAAATTAAGTCTCTTTATCATGGTTTTTGTCGTAATTGTCGTATTTGCAATTTATGTGTATGTGTTAATTCGCTTTCGTAAGCGTGAAGGTGATAATAGCGTACCTAAGCAAGTTGAAGGTAGCCACGTGCTTGAGATTATCTGGACAGTCGTTCCGATTCTCCTTCTGTTAGTACTTGCGGTGCCAACAGTGTCCTACACATTTAAGCATTCAACGAATTACAATAAGGACAAAGCTGCGGTTCATGTCAAAGTAACTGCGCATCAATTCTGGTGGCAGTTTGAATATCCCGATTTAGGCATCGCTACAGCTCAAGAGCTTGTCGTACCTAAGGATAAAATTATTGCATTCGATCTTGTTTCAGCTGACGTGTCTCATGCCTTCTGGGTACCATCCCTAGGTGGTAAAGTGGATACAAATCCAGGTATCCATAATACGCTTTATCTTCAAGCTGACGAAATTGCAACCTTCCAAGGAAGATGTACAGAGCTTTGCGGAGCCTCGCATGCCTTGATGAACTTTACCGTTCAAGCGAAGTCCGAAGCCGATTTCAACGCGTGGGTAGCGAAAATGAAAGCTCCTACTAGTGTGCCGGCAACTGCGCAAAAAGGTGAAGAGCTTTTCAAAGAAAATTGTATGTCTTGTCACGCTGTTAATGCGAACGGTCCTGGTGTTGCTCCTAACCTTAAAGGTTTCGCTGATCGCGATACGCTCGCTGGTATTCTGGAACACACTCCTGAGAAAATGGCGTTGTGGATACATAATCCGCAAGAACAAAAACCGGGCAACAAAATGCCGGCTTTTGGTAAAGAAGCAGGCGGCAAGCTTGATGACGGTCAAATTAAAGATATTGTTCAGTACTTACAGACTTTGAAATAAACTTCTCAGTTAAAGGAGGTTAATACGTTGGCTCACTCTCATCCAGTAAAGAAATACAGCGGTTTGATGGATTGGCTTACAACAGTCGATCACAAAAAAATCGGTATCCTGTACTTAATAGCGGGCGGCTTCTTCTTCCTCGTAGGAGGACTTGAAGCCATCTTGATTCGGATTCAACTCGCTTTTCCCGATCAGCATATTTTTATCGGCGATTCATTTAACCAATTAACGACGATGCACGGAACAACGATGATTTTCTTTGCGGCTATGCCGGTTATCTTCGCATTCATGAATGCCATCGTTCCTCTACAAATTGGTGCAAGGGACGTTGCGTTCCCTTTCGTTAACGCACTTGGTCTTTGGTTGTTCATCGCAGGTGGCGTACTGATGAACACAAGTTGGTTCTTGGGTGGAGCACCTGATGCTGGTTGGACGGGGTATGCTCCATTATCCTCGATAACGGACACCAGTTGGGGACAAACACTTGAAAACAACCTTCAAGGTACTGATTTCTACGTACTAGGACTACAAATTGCTGGTATTGGTACTCTAATCGGGGGGATTAATTTCCTCGTTACGATTATCAACATGCGTGCACCTGGTCTTACGTATATGCGTATGCCAATGTTCACGTGGTCTGCTTTCGTTACTTCTGGTTTGATCGTTCTTGCATTCCCTGCGATTACGGTTGCCCTTGTTGAACTAATGTTTGACCGTATCTTTGGCGGTGCATTCTTCGATGCAGCCAGAGGCGGTAACAACGTTTTATGGGAGCATTTATTCTGGATTTTCGGGCATCCCGAAGTTTACATTCTGATTCTTCCTGCATTTGGTATTATTTCTGAGATCGTTTCGACTTTCTCGAAAAAACGTCTTTTCGGATACAGCTCCATGGTATTTGCAACAGTTTTGATTGGTTTCCTAGGCTTCATGGTTTGGGTTCACCATATGTTTACATCAGGTTTAGGTCCAGTTGCTAACTCTATCTTCGCGATTGCTACAATGGCGATTGCAGTTCCAACTGGCGTAAAGATCTTTAACTGGTTATTCACACTTTGGGGCGGACAAATTCGCTTCACAACAGCAAATATTTTCGCAACAGCCTTTATCCCAACATTCGTAATGGGTGGAACAACGGGGGTTATGCTTGCGATTCCAGCAGCAGACTTCCAGTATCATGATACGTATTTCGTTGTCGCACACTTTCACTATGTTATCGTTGGTGGTCTAGTGCTTGGTTTGTTCGCGGGTCTTTACTACTGGTGGCCAAAAATGTTTGGACGTATGTTGAACGAAGGAATGGGTAAACTGCATTTCTGGTTGTTCTTCATTGGCTTCCATTTGACATTCTTCCCTCAGCATTTCTTGGGACTCATGGGAATGCCGCGTCGTGTCTTTACCTACCAACCCGGATATGATCTCGAAGTAGGTAACTTAGTATCAACGGTAGGCGCGTTCTTGATGGGTATCGGTACATTGGTATTCCTGATCAACATTATTGCAACACAAAGAAAACCAGTTACGGCTCCTGCAGATCCATGGGATGGACGTACATTGGAGTGGGCGATTCCTTCACCTGCACCTGAGTATAACTTCAAACAAACGCCGCTTGTTCGCGGTTTAGATGCACTTTGGAAAGAAAAAATGGCTGGTAATAAAGAGATGACTCCGGCAGAACCTGTAGGTTCGATTCATATGCCTTCCTCATCCATATTACCGCTTGTTATGTCCGTTGGTTTGTTCATTGCAGGATTTGGTTTTATGTACAAAAACTACTATGTAGCTGCCGCGGGTATCATTGTTACATTTATTGCAATGTTCTTACGTTCCGTATACGACGATCATGGTTGGCATATTGAACCGGAAGAGCTTGAAGACGACAAGGGGGTAAAGGCATGAGTACTCATCATACGGGCGCACTGCCTGCTAATCCGGAAACGGCTACCCTCGAAGGGAAAAATAAAGTTCTCGGATTTTGGTTGTTCCTCGGTGCTGAAGTTGTGTTGTTCGGTTGTTTATTCGCAACCTACATCGCACTTCGGAACTCTGTTCCAGACGGTCCTACAGCGGATGAACTTTTCAAACTCAAAACAGTGGGTTGGTCTACATTCATCCTCTTAACAAGTAGCTTAACGAGTGTGTTCGCGATCATTGCGATGCACAAACAAAAGCTGGGACAATTGTTATTTTGGCTGGCAGTTACTGTATTGTTTGGTCTTTCGTTCTTGGGTATGGAGATTTACGAGTTTTTTGAATATGTTCATGAAGGACATAAATTTACAACAAGTGCTTTCTCGACCTCATTTTATACCTTGGTCGGATTCCACGGAGCTCACGTAGCGTTCGGTGTTTGCTGGATTACACTGTTGATTTTGCAAGGACTCAAAAAAGGTCTTACGGTTGTTACAGCACCTAAGTTTTATGTAGCAGCCTTGTATTGGCACTTTATTGACTTAGTCTGGGTATTTATCTTCACAGTCGTTTATCTGATGGGGAAGGTGGGTCACTAAGATGAGCAGCAATTCTCATGATACACACGCACCTAGCAAACGAGTAAAGCATGAATCACCATTGAACCACTACTTGTCTTACATTATTTCGATTCTTCTCACGATGTTGGCTTTCGCTGTCGTTCTTTACGGAGACTTGGATCGTTCCTTTATTTTAATCTTCATCGTATCCTTGGGTATTGTGCAAGCTTTAGTCCAACTTCTGTTCTGGATGCATGCCAAAGAAAGAGGACACTTATTCCCACTTATTTTTTTGGGTGCAGGAGCTTTCGTTGCTCTCACCGGTGTTATTACAGCAGTATATTGGATGTGGTGGTAAGAAAGCAGGAAGAGGCAACTTTGTCTAGACAAAGTGCCTCCTCTTTTTTTAATTGAAAGGAGATAGAGATTAGCTATGAGCCAAATTGGTGGATTTTTCGATTTGTGGAATCCTGTTATACTGTTGGTGGTCGTCGTTGTCGGATATGTCTATAGTCGATTTGTCGCTAAGGGGAATGGGAATTTCGCAGATGCCGAGCCAGTTTCGGATAAACAGAAGCTATATTTCTTTACAGGGCTTGTCCTGTTCTACATTGGACAAGGAAGTCCGATTAACTACATCGGACATCATTACTTGTTTAGTGTTCATATGCTGCAGCAAACGATTCTCTATTTAATTGTTCCTATATTTATATGGCTAGGTACGCCTGCTTGGGTGCTCCGTCTTTTCATGCAAAATCGAGTCTTCCGCGGTACATTTTCATTTTTCGCACGTCCGCTGATTGCGCTATTTTTGTTCAATATGCTCTTCTCCATCTATCACATGCCTTTTATTATGGACGGTTTGATGAAGAATGATGTGTTACTTGTAAGTTATCATACGGTGCTTCTGATTACTGCGTTCATGATGTGGTTCCCTGTATTTTGTCCACTTCCGGAGCTGAATCGCCTGAATGACCTAAAGAAATTAGCGTATATTTTCGGCAATGGTATGTTGTTGACACCCGCCTGCGCGCTTATCATATTTGCAGATTCGATCATTTATGATATGTATTCGAACGTTACTGTGCCTTTCACTCATTTGTCTCCACTGGATGATCAACAGCTCGGCGGTGTTCTTATGAAAATCATTCAAGAAGTCGTATATGGATCTACACTTGCCTATATTTTCTTTAGATGGTACCGTAGAGAGCGTAAGGAAGAAGACGATATGGATCTTGTTGAGACACAAGAGAGCTTGAATAACCAGGGCGGGAATTGGAATCGCGCTTAGAAAGGATTTATGGAGATGCACATTTTACCAACTATTTCTACGATGTTTATCGTTATCAGTGCCATATTTGTTGGTTTCGGCTGGTATCATATTGTAAGAGGGAATCGGGAAACGCATCAAAAGCTGATGGTACTTGGAGCAATCTTCGCTCTAGCGTTTTTTATCATCTACATGTCCCGTACCTTGTTTGAAGGAAACACGGCATTTGGCGGGCCTGAGAGTCTGAAGCTGCCGTATCACTTATTCTTGTTCTTCCATATTACGCTGGCAACGGTGGGTGGAGTGCTAGGTCTAATCACCTTATGGTTTGCTTACAAAAACAAGTTTCTAAAACATAAAAAAATCGGACGAGTCGCCGCGATTGTATGGCTGCTTACGGCGCCTACAGGCGTAATGGTGTATGTTTTGCTGTATTTGATGTATCCAGGTGGGACGACGAAGCCAGTTATTGATGCGATTTTTGGTTTGTAAGGAGAAGCTGAATGTGTGAGTATAGCTCACAACATTTGGCTTTTTTTGTTTTGTGAAATGTATAAGAAATCAGTGAATTATTGAAGAAAAAAATCTGTGAATAAAGATATTATTCACGGACGGCTTTTTTATATGGTTGCAGTACGTAAAAAGCAAAGTTTTGTTATAAATTTTGATGTTTCCTTCAATGTAAGCGATTACATAAAATTCTATACTATCCTTAATGGCTGATGATCAGAAATCAACAGCCAATGAAATGGGTTTCATAACGAAGCTATAAAGGAATTTGAAGGAGGGCCAACCATTGCAATTATCCAAAATGAAAGAAGCTGGTCATCCAACTTTCACCGGAAGCACTGAGGTAAACACAAGTTAATATACGACTGCTTTTTAGGCCTCATTACTACTACACGCAGCGAGCGAAATTGCTTTTCGAAGTTATAGCCCGAAGGAGGATAAAGATGTTAAAACGCACCCTGGCAATGATCACTTCCGTTCTGGTAGCGGCCAGTCCGATTGCACCGACTGTAACACATGCTGCAGATGTTAACAGGACTTTAGTGAACATCAATGCAAGTTCAACTTTTCAAACCATTGACAACTTTGGCGCTTCAGACGCGTGGTCCATGGATCCAATTGGAAAGGAATGGTCTGAAAGCAACAAAGAGAAGATTGCTGATTTATTATTTTCACAGGACAAGGGAATCGGCTTATCGAGCTGGCGGTTTAATATTGGAGCCGGTTCTAACGATACGGATGAAAGTATCATTACGATCCCTTGGAGAAGGGCGGAAAGCTTTAAGAAAGATGAGAGTAGTGCTTATGATTGGTCGAAGCAGGCGGGCCAGCAATGGTTTTTGAAAGCTGCAAATGATAGGGGTGTCAAAGATCTTATTGCATTTGTGAACAGCCCGCCGGTTTGGATGACCAAAAACGGACATGCACAGCCGGATGCTACCGTCGGCTCTACGAATCTTAAATCGGGTTATGAAGGCAAGTTCGCCGGATTTTTGACGGATGTTATGGATCATTTCGACAAATCAGGCATTCATTTTAATTATATCAGCCCTATAAACGAACCTACGTGGGATTGGAATGGAGCCGGTCAAGAGGCGAATCGCTATAACAACACGGACGTGATCAATGTCATTAATAGCCTTTATGCGGAGCTCC
The DNA here is from genome assembly GCF_030817295.1 of Paenibacillus sp. V4I9. Classification (NCBI taxonomy): domain Bacteria; kingdom Bacillati; phylum Bacillota; class Bacilli; order Caryophanales; family Paenibacillaceae; genus Paenibacillus; species Paenibacillus sp. V4I9. The sequence continues at coordinate 6,553,730 of NZ_JAUSZE010000001.1, read as the reverse complement.
AGAATAAGAATATTACGACCAAAATCAGTGCTCCGGATGGCGTCGAAATCCTGTCCCTGCTTGACGATGCCAAATATGCGCAATTTATGGCCACCTCCCAAAATCCTAACGATAACAAACTGCAATATCAGGGAGGAAGCAATAAATTAAATGTAGGCAAGTTCCGGGAATATATAAAGGATCTTCTGGGCAACCCTGAAATAGCTTCCAAAATCAGTAACAAAATCGCTTCCCATTCCTATTGGTCAGATACGGTTTCGGATCGGAATGGGGACCGCTTGGGGGAATTGCGGAAGCTGCTGTGGGAGAATCTTCAAAGCACCTTGCCGGGTTCCTCCTACTGGATGAGTGAACATTGCATCCTAGGCGATGTCGGGGAAATGCAGGGGAACGGCAGGGACTTGGGCATCGATCCTGCACTTTTGATAGCGCGTACGATTCATTATGATCTGTCTGTTGCGAATGCATCCGCTTGGCAATGGTGGACGGCTGTATCCAAAGGAGATTATAAAGATGGGCTGATCTATACGGATTACGGTATGCCGGGAGACGAGCAATCGATCTATTCTTCCAAAATGTTATGGGCGCTCGGGAACTATAGTAAATTTATTCGTCCAGGCGCTAAGCGGATAGCCATGACCGGATTGGCGGAGAATGATCCCAAGGGGCTGATGGGGTCGTCTTATTTGCATGAGGGCAATAATAAAATGACTTCCGTCTTCGTGAACTACACCAATGAGGACAAGCCGGTTACTGTTCAATTGAATCAGTTGCCGGAAGGAAAAAAAGTATATCATCTTACGCCGTATGTGACGAACGCAAATGAAAGTTTGGCTCAGCATGACATGGTAACGGCCGATGCAGACGGTGCTTTCCAATATACCATTCCTGCAAGGTCTATTGTTACGTTGGACGGCAGCTATGCGGCGGCAAATCAAGCACCGGAAAAACCGGGTATTGATTCGGTCAAGTCCTTGAATAAAGCAGCAGAAATCAAGATAAACGACGTTTCAAAAGCCGAAAGCTACAAGATCGTCTACGGTACATCCCCGGACAATATGAATAGGACAGCCGGTCCCGTGACGGGTTCAAACTACACGCTCCTTGGCCTGGAGAATAATTCGATCTATTATATCGCGGTAATAGCCGTGAACCATAACGGTGATAGTTCTCCTTCGGACACGGTATCCGTGACGCCGAAGCTGAGTCCGCCACAACAGGTTTCCGCTAATCCCACTGATGGAGGGGTGGAAATTCAATTTTCCGCTGATCCCAATGTTCCACATTATCTGGCAAAGTGGGGAACCTCCAGTGGTGCCTACAACGGAACCGTTGAAATCGCAGGTCAGGATGGCATATATAAAGGAACCCTTACAGGCTTAACCAACGGCAGTCCCTATTACGTGGCGATCCAGGCACAGGACGGAGTGGATACCAGCTCCTTGTCTCCGGAAATGATAGTTACTCCAACGATACAACCACCAAGTAAGCTGATTGCCATTCCAGGTGACGGCAAAGTTCAACTTGAATTCCCCGAGGTGCAAGGCGTCACCCAGTATTCTTTGGAGATGACGACGGAGAATGGGGCGCCAAACATCTTAGAGCTCCCTACGAATTCTGCAACTGTTGATCATCTGACCAACGGCCGAAGCTATTCCTTCCGAGTTTCTTCTGTTGGTGTAGGTGGGGTTGGTCAACCAACAGCGAACATTCAAGCAACGCCTCAAGCCGAAACCGTTACGTGGGAAGATGATTTCCAGAATTCTACTATGAATTCCTACAATCCGGACGTCAGTGTATGGAAAATGGAAAATGGTTTACTCAAGCATCAATCCGGAGGAGATAACCAAGGAGAGCTTTCCATCAAAAATATCAATATGATAGACGGCATGATCTCTGTTACGGCCAAACATTCAGAGTTAGGCGCTGATTGGGGAATCGTATTCCGCGGTACGGATTATAATCATGCCTATGCTTTTGGATTTGAGAACGATGCCCTTTTCTTGCGGAAGAATGGCACGAATATGACCAACTCGAAAGCCTTCTCGGCTAAGCTGAATCAACTGTACCCTTTAAAAGTTGTTTTGGATGGTCCGCATATTCAGGCATATCTGGATGGCGAGTTGATCTTTGATGTAATAGATTCCTCTTACAGCAGCGGTATGGTAGGACTGCATAGCTGGAGTAATGCGCAGTTTAGCTATTTAAAGGTTACCCGGGCGGATGGCTTGATGAAAGCTCCGGAGATCTACACCGTTCATATCGGCAACCATCGAATTGACCTGAAGTATGCGGAAGTCGATGGGGCAACCGCCTATACGGTACAATACGGCACATCACCCGATAACTTGCAGAATACATTGGCCGTAAGTGGTGGAAATGCGGCAGTAACCGGACTTAGTAATAATCAAGTTTATTATTTTAAGGTTGTTGCCATGAATGGCACCATTCAGACCGAATCAAGTGTAAAATCGGGTGCACCCCGCGATATCCAAGAACCGCAGCTGCTTTATTATGTGGATGCTGGAGACGGAAGTGCGGCTTTTTTAGAAGATGGAGAGTCTTTTGGGGCCTTCAACGGAGTGGAGGATCAAGCCTACGGGGTGGATCCGGTTACCGGGAATATGTGGGGCTATGTAGCAGACGGTGATTCCACTTGGGCCCGAACAGACGCCACCAGCAATTTCGAGACCATTCGGCAATATGACGGGAACGACTTGAATAAAGGGCTTGCCTATAAATTCAATCTTCCCAATGGGGCGTACCGGGTTACAGTCGGATTTTTCGATCCTTGGTCTGATATTAACCGCAAGATGGATTTGACCATTAACGGGATAACGACGTTAACTGATTATGTCATTGGCATTGGCCAGGAAGTAAAGCAGTTTGACTCCATCCATGTGTCGAATGGTCAGCTTGAAGTGAAGGTTCTCAAGAAGGCCGGCTCCAAGCCTATGCTAAGTTGGATCAAGGTAGAGAAGGAATTGTTGTATTATGTAGATGCCGGGGATTCAAGCCCTGATAAATTGGAAACAGGCGAGGAGTTTGGTGTCCGGAACGGCGGGGAAGATCAGGCCTATCAGGAAGATCCTTTGACTGGATACAAGTGGGGCTATGATGCCGATGATTCTCAAACCTGGGCAAACCAAAATGAGGATCGCTGGAACAGCATTCGCCAGTACGATGGCAATACAAACGGCAAAGGTTTAAGCTATCGATTTGAAGTGCCGAGCGGTCTGTATAATCTGGATCTGGGTTTCGATGATCCCTGGGATAGTTCCGACCGAGTAATGGATCTTGAAGTAGAGGGACAAAAAGTCCTTACTAACTACTTGGTCGGATCGGGTCAAGACGTGAAACGGGTAGTGGGCATTTCCGTTACGGATGGAGTGCTTGACGTAAAGATCACGAAACAAGGAAACAGTAAGCCGCTTATCAGTTGGCTCATGGTTCAGCATGATAACGGCATTCCCGTTCAACCGGTTATCAAACGCGTAGCTGAAGGGAATTCCCAGGTTACCCTGTATTTTGACGAGACCCTTAATGCCGCCTACGACATTGCTTATGGCACAGATGAAGGGAATCTTGCCAATCATGTTTCTGTACCGGGAAATGTCAATCATTATACGGTAGAGAACCTGACGAACGGCACACCGTATTATTTTGGGATGACAACGGTTAGAGGGGACTTGTCCAGCGCCATATCCATTGTGAAAACATCGACTCCTGTGGGCCCTGCGGACCCTAATCTTTACTATTTTGTTGATGCAGGGGCGACGGCCGTTCAAAACGGAGTTACACTCGGTGTGAAACAATCGGTTCCTGATCAGACTTTTGGAGCGGACCCCATCTCCGGAAAAACCTGGGGATACGTTGCGGACGACGGAAAAACCTGGGCCAAGAGTGATGAAACAGATCCTTATCTGTCGATTCGCCAATATGACGGAACTGATAACGGAAAGGGAATCGCTTATAAATTTGAAGTTCCACACGGAACTTATACCGTACAAATGGGTTTTGACGACCCTTGGGACTCGTCATCCCGTTTGATGGACATCTATATTCAAAACGAGCTCAAACTTCAAAATTATTTGGTTGGCGACAAGCGGGAGTTCAAGGAATTTACTGTGGACGTGGATACGGACCAGCTTGACGTAAAGCTGGTTAAGGCAGGCTCCGACAAGCCTGCTGTAGGTTGGATTTCCGTCCGTTATGTGAAACCACTTCCAGAACCGGTCGATACAAGTCCTAAGCTTTGGTACAAATTCAACGAGGGCAGCGGGACAACGGTTAACGATTCTACCGGAAACGGCCATACTGGTACACTGAGTCAAGGCGCCTCATGGGGAACAGCAAAAAATGGCAGTGGTGCTGTCACGCTGAACGGAAGCAACGGCTTCGTACAGCTGCCAAATGGGATTCTGGCTGATATAACGGATGTCACGGTGGCAACGAATGTGTTTATCGATCCAACAATCAGCAATCCTTACTGGATCTTTACGTTTGGTTCAGCCGAGGACCCTGGTTCGGCTTCTGGTACGAAATATTTTGGTATGCTGACTGATGGAGGCGGCAATTCCCGTGTCAGCATCACGAATGACAGATGGTCCGCGGAACAGAACGCAGCGAAGGGGTCTTCCATCTCCAAGGGCGTGTGGAAGAATGTCGCTGTGACCTTATCCGGCACAACCATGACTTTCTATGAGGATGGGAGCAAGATTGCCGAAAAATCGAACGTAACGCTGTCTCCCAAGGATATGGAAGCGACTATAGCCAACTATATCGGCAAGCCTGCTTATCCCGCAGATCATTACTTGAAAGGGCAGATTTCGGATTTTCGCTTATATAACCGTGCCTTATCTGCCGATGAAATTAAGCATGTATGGATCGAGTCTCTGACCGACAGCGAGGCGGTTCAGGCGGTTAAAGAAGGGCTTAGTCTCGGCGATACTACGACTGTGGTCAGCAACTTGACACTCCCGACTACCTATGCAGCCGGAGTGAATATAACATGGAGCTCCGATCGTACGGATCTTATTGCTATTGATGGCAAAGTGACCAGGCCGTTAGACACAGATACAACTGTTCATTTAACAGCAAGTATCACTAAAGGGTCTGCGACGGACACTAAGACCATTGCGGTAACCGTTTTGAAAGCAGGAGATGTGGTAGGACTGGATTCCCAATCTTATGTGTTGTTCTTTAACCAAACACACAAGACGATAGTCACTGTAACCCATGCAGATGGGTCCGTGGAAGATGTTACGGGTACAGCAACGTTTGAATCCTCGGATCCGAACGTCGCCGAAGTGGACGGTTCGGGAATAGTGACCGGGCTCCATAAAGGGACCGCAGTTATTAAGGTTGCTTACAATGGAGAGACATACCAAGCGACTGTAACGGTAAAAAATGAAATGCTGCTTTGGTATAAACTGGATGAAACCAGCGGTACTTCTGCTATTGACTCATCGGGGAATGGGAATGACGGTGTACTCAAAGACGGCGCAACCTGGGGACAAGGAATTGGAGGCACCTCCCTTCAATTAGGCGGTGGTTATAATGGCGCATATGTGCAAATGCCGAATAACCTTCTCCAGGGGGTTGAGGATTTAACGATATCGGCCTTCATGAAGATGGATGCAACTGCGGCGGCGCCGCAATGGTTGGCGACATTCAGCAACACGAACAATGGATACATCTACTTCGCGCCGACGCTGAGCGGCAGGTTCAGATACTCCATCACGCCTACGAATTGGAGCGGAGAGAGTGGCGTAGCCAGCAGTTCGATTCCTGTCAATTCTTGGAGGCAGGTCGCGGTGACCTATTCTTCCTTGACAGGTACCGCCACCTTGTTTGTGGACGGGGTTGCTGTACAAACCAATGTGATTTCAAAAAAACCGAGCAGTCTGGAACCGACCAATGCCAACTTTATCGGTAAGCCGTGGCCTAATTATGGCGACCCTTATTTTAAAGGCAATGTCAGCGACTTCCGCTTATACAACAGAGCATTGGACGCATCGGAAATTCAGGCGATCTATGGAAGCAAGCTGAGCGATATGTTTTTAACAGATCAGATGGACCTGACGCTCGGGGATACCAGCGCTGTACAAGACAACTTGACGCTCCCGACCAGAGGTTTGTATGGAAGTGCCATCACCTGGACTTCGAGCAATGAAGCTGTGGTCAATAGTCAGACAGGTAAGGTAACACGTCCTGCAGCTGTCGCCGGTAACGCAACGGTAACGCTGACGGCGACCATCAGTAATGGCCAATCAACAGCAACCAAAACCTTTACTGTAACCGTCATTAAGCAGCTTGCAGATGCTGAGAAATTAAAACACGATGCTGAGAACCTGACGGTACATAACATTAACGATGTCCGCGACAATCTGACATTGCCTGTAAAAGGTGACTACGGCTCCTTGATTTCATGGTCCTCTGAGGATCCTGCCGTTGTTACACCAACCGGTGAGGTGAAACGTCCCGCAGCAGGTACCGGAGATGTGGAAATCAAATTAACGGCAACGCTCAGGATGAATGATGAGGTTCTTACCAAAGCGTTCTCGGCACATGTCAAGATGTTGCCCGCCAAGCCGAATTATGCAGGCTATCTGTTTGCCTACTTTATCGGCGAAGGCACGAAAGATGGTGAACAGCTCTACCTGGCATCGAGTAATGGGAATGATCCGCTGCACTGGAACAATTTGAACAGCGGCAAACCTGTATTTACCTCTCACTTGGGTGAGAAAGGGGTTAGAGATCCCTCTATTGTTAGGTCACCGGATGGTGATAAGTTCTACATGATCGCAACAGATCTAAATATTAATAACAACGGAGATTGGACCCGGGCTCAAACAACAGGCAGCACTTCCCTGTTGATCTGGGAATCTTCGGACCTGATTCATTGGTCCAACCAAAGGCTGGTTAAGGTATCTTCCGATTTGGCAGGAAATACTTGGGCACCGGAAGCGTTCTATGATAAAACGACTGGAGAATATGTGGTATTCTGGGCATCGAAGATCTACAGTGATGCCACTAAGTCGGGCAGTCCGAACGAAAGAATGATGTACGCGAAGACGCGGGATTTTTATACTTTTACGGAAGCCCAAGAGTATTACAACCCCGGTTATTCGGTCATTGATACAACGATGATTGAAAACAACGGGAAGATTTACAGATTTACCAAGGATGAACGTGATTTAAACGCTGCCACTTCACCTAACGGCAAGATGGTATTCGAGGAATCAGGCAACTCCATTTTCGGCAACTTCACCATGATTAAAGAAGGAATCGGGAAAGGGAGCATTCCTGCGGGAGAAGGACCGCTGGTTTTCAAGGCTAACGGAGAAAATAAATGGTATCTGTTTATCGATTATTTTTCCGGTGGGGGCTACAAGCCTTTCTACACCACTGATTTGGATTCCGGCATATGGACCCCGGTTTCAAGCGGATACAGCCTCCCGATACCGACGCCGAGGCATGGAACGGTGCTGCCGATCACAGCGGAAGAGTTGGCGAGAATCAATGGAACGCTACCGGTAGAAGTTGCACCTGTGGTTGGTGAAGTGACTAACGTGACGATGGATCAGCAGGCTCTCACGTTAATTCCGGGGCAGATGGCACAATTGAAGGCGACCGTTGTCCCCGATCTTGCAGGGAACAAGACCGTCCTGTGGTCAAGCAGCAATGAATCTGTTGCCAAAGTCAACAACACGGGAACCGTAACCGCAATCGGCAATGGAACTGCTACGATTACGGCGACCACGGTGGATGGTGGAAGGATTGCCACGGCTCAGGTTACGGTTCAGGAAGCAGGCACTGTACCTGTAATACCACCAACGACTACCGATGACGCTCCTGCCGGTTGGGTGAACAAAGACATTACGTTAACTCTCACGGCTAGTGACAACGGCTCTGGCGTAGCCGGCACCTACTACACCATGGATGGCGGTGTAGAGCAACAAGGCACCTCCGTTGCCATCACGGCCGAGGGCAATCATACGATCTCGTATTGGAGTGTTGACAAGGTAGGCAACGCCGAATCCCCCCATTCGGCGGTTGTACAGCTGGATAAAACTTCCCCAACCATCACAGGCGCTCCGACGACCAGCGCAAACGCGAGTGGTTGGTACCCCAGTAATGTGACGGTTCATTTCACCTGTACGGATGCCTTGTCAGGTACTGTTAGCTGCGCGCAGGATAGCACCATCTCTACCGAGGGCGCTAACCAAAGGGTACAAGGAGATGCGGCGGACAGTGCAGGGAATACTGCTTCTGTTACAGTGAACGGTATTAACATCGACAAAACGGCACCGATAACGTCCGATAATGCTCCCGCAGGCTGGTCGAACAAAGACGTTACAGTAACGTTCGCGGCTAGCGACAACGGCTCTGGCGTAGCCGGCACCTACTACACCGTGGATGGCGGTGCAGAGCAACAAGGCACCTCCGTTGCCATCACGGCCGAGGGCAATCATACGGTCTCGTATTGGAGCGTTGACAAGGTAGGCAATATTGAGTCACCACATACGGCAGTAGTGCAAATTGATAAAACGGCACCTACACTGAATTTGGTTTTGGATAAAACTACTTTGTGGCCGCCAAATCATCAATTGATTATTGTGAAAGCAAATGTTGGCACCAATGATAGCCTTTCTGGAATCTCATCTATTGTTCTTACATCCATCACAAGCAACGAACCTGATAATGGGTTAAGTGATGGAGATCAGTCAAAAGACATCCAAGGCGCAAACATCGGTACATTGGATACTGAATTTATGCTTCGTGCTGAAAAATCTGACAATGATAACAATAACGATAACAACAACGATAACCAAAACGATAAAAATAAGGAAAAGGACAAAGGACGAATATACACCATCACCTATACAGCTATTGATTTTGCAGGAAATAAAACGACCAATACAGCGACCGTTAAAGTTTCTAATAACCAATCTAGCAAGTAAGGGTGGCGTAGCTGTAAGTATTTAAAAAAAGAAAATCGGAGGACAATCTTTACGGATTTGCGGACAGGTCAGAAGTCGCATCCTATGCGAAGCAAAGCGTAGCTACGCTAATCAAGAATGGAATTATCTACGGGGACGGCAGCAGAATCAATCCGCTCGGGAATGCAACGAGGGCAGAAACAGCAGTGCTTATGTATAGAATATACAACAAGTAGGCATTACTGGACCATTAGCATCATTATGCTAATGGTCTTTTTTGCGTATCATAGCATGAGTAATACGAAGCTTTAATGCGCAATCGGAAGACTTACCTCTATCGTTGTCCCTTTATTTTCCTCACTGAACACGGCGACTTCTCCGTGATGATTTTCTATAATCCTTTTACTGACCATGAAACCTAGTCCGGTTCCTTGTTCTTTTGTTGTGTAGAAGGGTTCTCCTAACTTAGAAAGAATGTATTCGGGAATCCCACACCCTTGATCGATAAAGCGAAGTAATATATGATTTTCATTTTTACTTGTTAATTGAATAACGATATTTCCGCCTTTGGGCATAGCTTCTATAGCGTTTTTAATAAAGTTAATACACACTTGTTTCAATTGATTTTCATCACACAGAATAGGGGGAATATCTGGATCAAACTTCGTGATGATTTGAACATTGTTGATAATGGCTTGCGTATCTAGTAGGGTGGTCACTTGTGCTAAGAGCATCCGAATGTCTTTACGTTCCGTTTGAATGATTTGAGGTTTTGCAAGAATTAATAGTTCACTCAGAATCATTTCAATTCGTTCGATTTCGGAGGCCATAATGTCCAAATACATTTTTTTCTCGACGATGCCAGATTTCATGAGTTGAACGAATCCTTTAATTGCAGTAATTGGATTGCGAATTTCATGAGCAATTCCTGCCGCTAATTGACCCGCAATGGATAATTTCTCTGACCTAATCAATAGCTCTTCCGCTTGCTTTTTGTCAGTGATATCCCTTAGGATCACAGCCCAACCATTAATATGTCCATTCTCACCCCGCATAGTGAAACTCGAAATCATAACCGTAAGAATAACGCCATCTTTTCTTTTTCTAATGGTTTCATATCCTTCAATGGCCTCAAAAGATTTAATTCTAGCCAGATTATGAACGACCTCTGGTTTAAGTTTAAGTGGAATGTTGGGTAAATCAAGTACATGGAGTCCAACAATTTCGGTCTCCGTCCATCCATACGTTTTTTCAAAGGCATGATTCAATCTTACTACTCTGTCTTCCAAATTAAGGATAAGAATCGGATCCACATTTCGATCAATAAAGGATTCAAGCTGGTCTTTCGCTGCTTTCAGTTCTTGCTCCGCACGTTTTCTTTCACTAATATCTCTTCCCACAGCTAATACTTTAACAATTTCCCTGTCTTCATTACGTATGATTTTTGCCGTTGTTTCAAACCAGACATAGTGTCCTTGTTTATGACGAACTCGGCAAGTAAAAGTATCCACATCTGATTTCAGCAGAATACCTGTATCGATAAAGGAAGCAACATCATCCGGGTGCCAGAACTCGATTGCGACTTTGCCCACATATTCAACAGGCTCATATCCAAGTAAAGCCTTAATGGCAGGGGAAACATAACGAATTACGCCATCAGGCGTTGCATACGAAATAATATCCTGCGCATTCTCTGAAATGAGTTGGTATAAATTTTGACTTTCTTCTAGCTTTTTCCACAATTCTTTTCGGTATGTGATATCACTAGCAATTCCGTAGACACCAATGACTTGCTGATTAACAAAGATCGGGACATTGGTCACATCGAAGGTCGTATGTCTCCCTGTCTTATTTATACCTGACGCCTCGTATCGCTGTGCAAAACCTTTTGTCGCTTGAATGAAATGATGCTCTACCTGTTCATAATCTGTAGGATCTACGACCGAACGAAAGTTTATCGGATTCTCTATCATTTCCTGTTTCGTATAACCCATCAGTTCTTCAAAAGATTGATTAATAGAGGTGTAGTTTCCCTCCAAATCCATTGAATAAATTAGATCCGGGTGATAGTCGAAAAGGGATTTATAACGCTGTTCGTTGTCCTGCAAGTTACGCTCTTTTTTGATTCGTTCGGTAATATCTCTGGAAACGACGATAATTTCTTTAAGCTCGCCTGTTTCTGAATCAAGAAGGGAGCTGCTAGTTGACTCGATCCAGATGTATCTTCCATCCTTTTTACGTATTCGAACGATCCTGTTAGAATGCTTGTCTGTTTGAAGGATAGCTATATGATCCTGATTTCCCATTTGGACATCTTCAGGATGAAGGAATTCATAACCTGACTTCCCGATCATTTCTTCAGGCGCATACCCAAGAACTTCATAACAGGAAGGAGATGCGTAGAGATAGGTTCCGTCAGGGTTGTGCATAGTAATGAAATCAAAAGCATGCTCCACAACGGATCGATAGCGTTGCTCTCTTTCTATTAAGAGGCGCTTTTTCTCCTGTATTTCGTTATAAGCGATCTTTCGATCGGTGATATTGATAACCTGAGATATGAAAAATAGGGGTTCTCCAGCTTTACTTTTTACTAAGGAGACCGTTATTTGTACCCATACAATCTCGCCCTCTTGCTTAATTAAACGTTTTTCCATTTGATATGATTCTCTCATACCTTCTATTAATTGGTTTCTAAACGCAAGGTCAAGGTCTAAATCATTGGGATGTGTCATTTCTTGAACGGTCTTAAGGAGTAATTCTTCCTCAGATAATCCTAAGATCGAGCAGACAGTTGAATTTGCTTTGATTACGCTCCCATTAATTGCTACGAGAACCATACCAATCGGAGCATACTGAAAGGCCTGGAAAAATAAGGTTTGATTCTCTAGCTGTTGCTCAATTAGCATTTCGTAACCCTCCCGTTATAACTCGATGTATGAGTTCTTCTATGGAATTGTTCTTTTCTCCTTCTAGCTTTATAAACAAATATCCAATTATAAAGAAGGCTCTCCATCTGGAGCGATGGAGAACCTATTTTGACTTATGTCGTTCGTAAACATCCAATCAGAGTCAGTTATCTGTTTCCGACAGCTCTTGGCTAAACGAAATAAACTCACGCATAGCGTAAGAGACGTAGTGATCCTTAGGCCAAATAATAACTAAATTCCATGAAATAGAAGGCTCTGTTAAAGGTAACGTAAGTACCTCCGGACAAGTGATTTTACTGCAAATCGTCTCGGGTATGATGGAAATACCTGCATTCGAAGCAACCATTTCAGCCAAAAGGTCCCACTGCGAGCTTTCGTAGACAACGGAAGGATCGAATCCTACGGATCGACAGGCATGAATGACATGGTTTCGAACGGCATAGCCGCTAGGAAACAGGATAAAGGGTTCATTTCTTAGCTGCAGCAGAGATACGCTGGATTGCTTAGCTAGCGGATGAGAACGATGGATGATGAGCGCTAATTTTTGATAGATAAAAGGCAAGGTTTCAAAGTTAGACGTGTCAATAGGTCCAACCACCACACCGAGATCAAGCTTTCGATTTTGCACAAGGTTTTCTACATTCTTAGCGCCTTCTTCGACAAGTTGGAAGTGGATATTAGGATGTTTAATTTGGAACTTTGCGATAACTCGTGTAAAGAAAACGGAACCAACTACTGGGGGCAACCCTATGGTTATGGTTCCTTTTTTTAGGTTGGAGACATCATCTAATAGGTGATGAAGATCATGGACAGCCTGAACGATGACTTGAATCTGTTTAACGGCGATTTCTCCCGAGTCCGTCAATTGAACATACTTGCCTGAACGATCAAATAAAGTAGCGCCCAGTTCTTCTTCTATATTTTTCACCATTTTACTCAGTGTTGGTTGTGTGAGGTGAAGGGTTTCGGCCGCTTTGGTAAAATTCATGTGTTTAGCAATTTCAAGCAGATAAGTTAACTGGCGTAAATCCAAAGGATCATCCCTCCCCGACCTATAGCATTTTTTCATGATTGTCATTCCAAATATGAATTTTACCTCTTGGGAATCTGCATGTAAACTGAAATTAATCCAAATGTAATTTAAATAGTTTATTCATACCAGACAAGTTGGAAGCGCTTTTACAAATGACTATAAAGGAGAACAGAACATGTTTATTGAGATTGTAGCGATTGTGTTATCCTTAGGCCTGCTGATGTTTTTTGCTTACAGGGGCTATCCGGTCATCGTGTTCGCACCTATTTTCACCTTGCTGGCCGTATTGATTTCGGGAATTGCTTTAATGCCGAGCTATACAGAAGTGTATATGGTGAACGCAGCGAATTATGTGAAAAACTTTTTCCCGATTTTCCTATTGGGAGCTGTGTTCGGTAAAGTGATGGAATTGAACGGTGCGGCATCCTCGATTGCGCAATCATTAGTGAAGGCATTGGGATCCAAGAGAGCGATGCTTTCGGTTGTTCTTGCTTGTGGTATCTTAACGTACGGCGGTGTTTCTTTATTTGTGGTAGCGTTTGCAGTGTACCCTTTCGCTGTTTCGATCTTCCGAGAAGCCAATATTCCAAAGAGATTGATTCCCGGTACGATTGCTTTGGGAGCGTTTACTTTTACGATGGATGCACTGCCAGGAACACCGCAAATTCAAAATATTATTCCTACAACTTATTTCGGAACGGATTCTTATGCGGCTCCAATTCTAGGTATTATCGGTGGTCTTATCGTATTTGGCTTAGGACTGTTCTGGTTGGAACGCAGACGCAAGCAAGCGGAAGCTGCTGGTGAAGGCTATGGTTTAGGACATAAGAATGAGCCTGAGGGGCTAGACAATCAGAAATATCCAAATCTTTGGGTGTCAATCATCCCATTGGTGCTGGTCTTGCTATTCAACTACTTGCTAAGTAGAGGTTTCTTAACGGTAAACAACTGGTATTCGGCTGAGCTTTTGAAAACGTTTAATATTGCCAACGTAAAAACGGTGTCGTCTTCCTGGGCATTGATCGTGGCTTTGCTCATTGGTATTCTTTCGGCAATCTGCATTAATGCGCGCGTTGTTCAAAGTAAATTGGCGGCGGGCTTGACGGCAGCAGCAATGGGGGCGCTGCTTGCAATTTTCAACACAGCATCTGAGGTAGGCTTCGGTAATGTTGTAAAAACCCTTCCAGGATTCAAAGCTATTCAGGGTTGGATTCTAGGCTTAAGTTCTCATCCGCTTATCTCTGAAGCCATTTCGGTCAATATATTGGCCGGCGTAACGGGCTCCGCATCAGGAGGGCTTTCCATCGCCTTGGAAGTCATGGGTAAGCAATATTTGGCCGCAGCAACCACAGCAGGGATTAGCCCGGAATTGTTACACCGAATTGCTTCGATGGCATCAGGCGGTATGGATACGCTTCCTCATAATGGTGCAGTCATCACACTTCTTGCCATTACAGGACTCACACATCGACAATCGTACAAGGATATTTTCGCCATCACGGTTATCAAAACAGTAACTGTTCTATTGCTCGCGATCATTTTGTCGATTTTTTAATAGTTCAAGATGGAGGTATACGCAATGACTAGGTTCTTGGAAAATAGAGTCGCTTTGATAACAGGGGCAGCAAGCGGTATTGGTCTTGAAATCGCTCGCACTTATGCACGGGAAGGAGCCAAGGTGGTCATTTCCGACATAAATGGTGAACAAGCGAATCTGGCTGCGCAGCAGTTGCAGCAAGAAGGCTTTGATGCTATAGGAGTCAAATGTGATGTAACGCAGGAACCGCAATTTGTCGAAGCTATTGAAACAGTGGTTCAAACCTATAAGCGGCTGGACATTCTAGTCAATAATGCAGGGCTGCAGCATGTTGCACCCATTGAGGATTTCCCCGTAGAAAAGTTTGAATTCATGATAAAGGTCATGCTGACAGGTGCTTTTATCGGAATTAAACATGCTTTCCCTATCATGAAGGAACAAGGCTTTGGCCGGATCATTAATATGGCTTCGATCAACGGAGTCATTGGATTTGCTGGCAAAGCTGCCTATAACAGCGCAAAGCATGGGCTGATCGGTTTGACGAAAGTAGCAGCACTCGAAGGTGCTCCCCACGGCATCACGGTGAACGCACTGTGCCCGGGATATGTTGATACGCCTCTTGTTAGAGGGCAGCTGCAGGACTTGGCGAAAACGCGTAATGTTCCTTTAGAAAGTGTTCTGGAAGAAGTTATTTACCCTTTGGTTCCACAAAGACGCCTCTTAGCTGTCGAGGAAATTGCGGACTATGCGATGTTAATTGCAAGCGATAAATTACGAGGTGTTACGGGAGCTTCCCTATTAATCGATGGCGGTTACACGGCGCAGTAGAGATAGATCAACCTAGGGATAGGAATAGGAGATGGATCATCATGAATAAAATATGTTCTTCCATGGAGGAAGCTGTAGCAGATATTCGTGACGGAGCCACTTTAATTGTTGGCGGTTTCGGACTTTGCGGGATTCCAGAGAATTTGATTGCGGCGCTTAAAGCGCAAGGGACCAAAGATTTATGCGTAGTTAGCAACAACTGCGGGGTTGATGATTGTGGACTAGGACTTCTGCTAGCCAATAAACAAATCAAGAAAATGATTTCCTCCTACGTGGGAGAAAACAAAACGTTTGAGCAGCAGTTCTTAAGCGGAGAACTCGAAGTGGAGCTGGTTCCACAAGGGACGCTTGCCGAACGAATTCGCGCTGGCGGAGCCGGCATTCCCGGGTTTTATACAGCATCGGGCGTAGGCACTTTAGTGGCAGAAGGCAAAGAGCACAAAACATTTGAAGGACGCACCTATTTGTTGGAAAAAGGGATTGTTGGTGATTTTGCCTTAGTCAAAGCTTGGAAAGCTGACACGCTGGGCAATTTGATTTTCCGCAAAACATCGCGCAACTTTAATCCGCTGGCAGCAGCAGCAGGAAAAGTGACGATCGTTGAGGTGGAAGAAATTGTGCAGGTAGGCGAGCTGAACCCGGACGATATTCATACGCCAGGTATTTATGTGCAGCGGATTGTGAAGGGTGCGTCCTATGAAAAACGGATTGAACGTCTCACCGTTCGAAGTAAGGAGGTATCGGTATGAAAAACGACCGTTCAACGATTATTAAGTGTGCCGTTGAGGAAATTCAAGAGGGCATGTATGTGAATTTAGGCATTGGCCTGCCTACGCTAGTCGCCAATTATATTCCCCCGGAAATGACAGTTATGCTGCAATCGGAAAACGGGCTTCTAGGCATCGGTGCCTACCCTTACGTAGGAGAAGAAGATCCGGATTTGATTAATGCAGGCAAAGAAACGATAACCGCTGTAGCGGGCGCTTCTTTTTTTGACAGCGCAGAATCGTTCGCTATGATCCGTGGGGGCCATATTGACTTGGCCATTCTTGGCGGTATGGAGGTAGCGGAGAATGGTGACCTTGCTAACTGGATGATTCCCGGAAAAATGGTGAAAGGGATGGGTGGCGCTATGGATTTGGTCAACGGCGCCAAACGGATCATTGTCATCATGGAACATGTGAATAAAGCAGGTGAGTCTAAGGTTAAAAAGGCATGCACCCTGCCACTGACAGGCAAAGGTGTAGTGAATCGTCTGATCACGGATTTAGCCGTTTTTGATTTTACTGAAGAGGGCATGGTGTTATCCAACATACAGCCAGGCGTCACGATGGAAGAGGTTCTTGCTAACACCGAAGCGCGTTTTACAATTAATCCTCTTCTTCAAAATGAACCTCAGTTGAGCAAAGGAGATCGTTATGAGTAGAGAGGTCGTCATCGTTAGCGCAGTTCGTACAGCCGTTGGCAGCTTTCAGGGAGCATTGGCGGACATATCCGCTCCGCAGCTGGGCAGTACGGTTATCCAAGAGGCTCTGAAGAGAGCTAATCTGGCTGACAGTCAAGTAGACGAGGTCATCATGGGTAACGTGCTTCAGGCTGGCCTTGGGCAAAACCCAGCCCGACAAGCTTGGCTGAAGGCAGGGTATTCGCAATTCGTTCCAGCGATGACGATTAACAAGGTGTGTGGTTCAGGCCTGAAGTCCGTCATGCTGGCGGCACAGTCTGTGAGCCTCGGAGATGCAGATATCGTGGTGGCTGGCGGTATGGAAAATATGACGCAGGCGCCCTATCTGCTGCCCGGGGCTCGTTCTGGCCTGCGGCTCGGTGACAGCACCATGGTGGATTCGATGATTCGGGATGGATTATGGTGCGCGATGTGCGACATCCACATGGGCATCACAGCCGAGAATATAGCGGAACATCATCGTCTTACACGTGCAGAGCAGGATGAGTTTGCTGCTTGGAGCCAGCTGAAGGCGGAACAAGCGATTGCATCCGGCAGATTCAAGGACGAGATAGTGCCTGTAGCCATTCCGCAAAGAAAAGGCGATCCGGTGCTATTCGCGCAAGATGAGTTTCCTCGGGCAGGTACAACAGCTGAAGTACTTGGTAAGCTCCGTCCTGCTTTCAAAAAAGAGGGCACGGTTACAGCTGGCAACGCTTCTGGCATTAATGACGGAGCCGCTGCGCTGGTTGTTATGTCCGCGGATAAGGCTAAGGAGCTTGGGCTTAAGCCCTTAGCTCGCATTAAGGGATATGCGAGTGCTGCCTTAGATCCATCCATGATGGGAATGGGACCCGTTAATGCCGTTAATAAACTGCTCCGTAAAACGGGAGTCCCACTCGATAGCGTTGATTTATTTGAGCTGAATGAAGCCTTTGCTTCGCAGTCATTAGTCGTTGGCCGCGAGCTGGGCATCCCACGGGAGAAATTAAATGTTAATGGAGGATCGATTGCCATTGGACACCCGATTGGTGCGAGCGGAGCCCGTATTCTGGTTACGCTGCTGCATGAGCTGGAGAAGAGAGATGGCAAGCTGGGTGTGGCTGCTTTATGTATTGGCGGCGGACAAGGCGTTGCTATGTTGGTCAAGCGAGGATAAATGGAAGAAGCAAAAGAGCAAGCCGCAGATCCTGCGGCTTGCTCTTGCTGTATAGATGAGCTTCTGGACCGTTTTAAAATGCGAAAGCTAGTTACTCGCTAACCATGCGATTAGTCAGGCTGCCTAATTTCTCAATAGAAATAGTCACCACATCACCGGCTTGCAAGTATACCCGCTTATCCACCGGATCCCCAAGCACGACCCCTTCAGGTGTACCTGTCAAAATAATATCGCCCGGATACAATGTCATATGCTGAGATATGTAGCTGACGATTTCGTTGCAGTGGAAAATCATATCTGCTGTGTTCGAGCTTTGGCGCACTTTGCCGTTGACCGTGGTGCTGATTTGCAGGTCATTCGGATTGCCGACTTCATCGGCGGTCACTAAATAAGGACCGAGTGGACTAAAGTCATCACACGATTTGCCAAGCAGCCATTGCGGGGTGCGCATTTGCAAATCACGCGCAGAAAGGTCATTCACACAGCAATAACCGTAAACGTGTTCCAAAGCTTGTTCTTTGGAGATATACTTGGCCTGCTTACCTATTACGATAACAAGCTCGGCTTCATAATCGACTTCCTTGGTCACACGAGGAAGAGCAACGTCATGCCCGTGTCCTGTAAGCGTATTATTAAATTTGTTGAAAAGAATAGGGAATTGCGGAATCGGGGCATTCGTTTCTTCGGCATGCTTGCGATAGTTAAGCCCTACGCAAATGATTTTATTAGGATGAGTAACGCAGGGGCCATACTCCAGAGTATCTTCGCTCAGCAGCAAGGAAGCACGATCAGCGTGTTCAAGGACTAGATGAACAAGCTGCTGCAGCGCGGCGTTAGCGGGAGTTCCGCCATTAATAGCTTCATGAATGGTGGACGGGACAATGAAAGCAGGTGACAGCTGTTTAACCGCTTGAACGACATCTAACACGCCAACCGCGGTTTGGACGCCAAGGGTTAGCTCATCATTTTTCTTAAAAGTAAGTAGTTTCATTCGAAAAACCTCCTGAATAAATGAATAATAGCAGACGTGCTTCTTATGCGTTCTTACCGAAAGTAACGCCTCCGTCAATATATAACGGTGAACCCATCATGAACTTGGAATCGTCTGAGGCGAGGAACAATGCTGCTAATGCGACGTCTTCCGGACGACCCATTTCGCTGCTTAGCTGTCTAGATTTCAAAGAGGCGATGGCAGCTTCAGGATCGTCATAAGAGGTACGGAGATAATTTTCAACGAATGGTGTTAAAATGGTCCCCGGCAGCAGCGCATTCACCCGAATGCCATAGGCGGCATAATCCACCTGCATCGATTTCGTCAATGCGAGAACAGCGCCTTTGGTAGCTGCGTAAGAAGCCCTGCGGGCTAGACCGATTTCCGCGATACACGAAGACATATTAATAATAGATCCGGCTTTACGCTCCATCATGTGGGGGATGACAAATTTGGATGGCAAGAATACGCCTTTTACATTAATGCTCATGATGCGGTCCCAAGCATCCGGCTCTAGCTCATGGAGTGCGCCGACTCCGCTGATCCCAGCGTTGTTGAAAAGCACGTCAATACGGCTATATGTCTGTATGATTTGCTCTACCATCTGTTTGACGGAGTCTTGCTCTGTAACGTCTGCCTGAATGAACTCAGCCGATCCACCCGAAGAGGTAATCGCTTCTACCGTTTCATTCCCTTTTGCAATGTCGAGATCATTTACGATGACTTGAGCACCTTCTTGGCCAAATAGAAGGGCGGTGCTCCGGCCGATGCCCGATCCGGCACCTGTAATGAGAATGACTTTGTCTTGAAGTCGTTTGGACATAGCTAGTCTCCTTTACTCAGAAAGTATGTGTGCTAGATTACAAATTTCTTCTATACAGGACTGCTTCTTTTGTTCCCATTGCAGAGACATCATGGAGCAGCTGACAGCGGCAATTACTTGGCCTTGGGCATTCCGGATCGGAGCCGCCGCGCAGCTAAAACCAAGCACGGCTTCTTCTAAGTCTAATGCATAGCCTTGTTGTCGGATTTGCTCTAAACTTTGCTTTAATGCTTGTAAAGAGGTAATGGAATGAACCGTTAAATGTGGAAATGGTTCTTGGTCAGAACGATAAAGCGAATCAATTTCTTCATCGCTCAGATTAGCCAGCATGACCTTACCGAGTGCGGTAGCATGTGCAGGTAAACGCATGCCTGGTTCGGAGGCTAGTCTTACCGGCGTAAGCGCTTCCTCTTTGGCGATATAAAGGACTTCCTTGCCATCTAATTTGGCAAGTTGGAACGATTCGCCCAGTCTCAGCTTGGACAAGGAAGCTTCCTTGTGGAAGGACTCATTCAAGTCTCGCTGCTGCATGGCGGCATGGCCGAAACGAGACAATTCTCTTCCTAACCGGTAGGTTTCTCCGGTTTCCTTTTCGATCCATCCCAAATTCTCCATAGTTAATAACAACGAGTACATCGAACTTTTGTTAATGGCGAGCGTTCGTGATAAGTCGATGAGTTTCAACTCACCGGGATGAATAGAGATTTCTTTGAGAATCAGGTGTGCACGTTCGATGGCCGGAACGCGGTATTTATCATCCAAGTTAGGGCCTCCTTAATCGTAAAGCGATCGTTCAAATACATTGCGTTTCTAGTGTGTGAGGTTTTGTATATAAAACCAAGTTTATGTGATAGAACCATTTTATCATATTATAAGTAAAAAAACGAGAACCCCCCGTGAGGAATTCTCGTTTTTTTCAGTTGATTCCATCGCGCCGAATCCTGGGCGCGCATTGTAGCGCCGCATGGCGGAGGTCAACCCACTTAGAATCAACATCGACAAACGCGCTCGTCCTTTTAGGACGACGGAGTTGTTATCCTCGATCGAAAAGATTAGGGATTTCCAAATTCTGTTAGGTAAATATTTTTATATCATCGACGAAGTTACTCCATCTGATTTAGCTCGCAAGTCACCCTAGATAAGAGGACGGATGCCATTGCACACTTATTTGCCATCAAGAATGAACTGCTTGGATGCCATACACTTATCTGCCACCTGGAATGAATTGCTTAATCCACCCGCCGAAACCCTGAGGGTTCCTCGTTTGAATAAGCACGACACCTTCGCCGCGGAAGCGGCAGACAACGCCCTCGCCGCTCGTCAAGCTGGATAACCAGCCTTTGGCCGCTTTTTCAATCGTATACTGCGTATAATCCGGCCAAGCAACGAGATGCCCGTTATCGATGATCACTTCTTGTCCTGGAGCTAGATTAATGGCATGAATAGCACCGTAAGAGGAAAGGAAGACGGTGCCTTTTCCGCTAATTTCAACGATGAAAAAACCCTCGCCAGACATAAAGCCGCTCATCAGGTTTTGCATTTTCGTATTCACCTGAATGCCGGATGTTCCAGCAAGAAAGCCATCTTTTTGCACATATAGCTTGTAGGATCCGTCTAGCTCTACGGCTTCAATATCGCCAATGACAGTAGGCGCCAGTAAAACCTCGCCCGATCCTCTGCTAGGAGTTAATTCTTGGAAGAAGAATTTCTCACCGCTCAGCATTCGGCCTAAACCTCGCATGAGACCGCCCTCTACGGTTCCCTTGAGTTCGATATTGGGGGACATAGAGACCATAGCTCCAGCTTCCGCCTTGATGTTCTCACCAGCTTCAAGCTCTACCTTCAACATAGGAAATGCGCCCTTATATAAAATTTCGTGTTTCATAGTCATCCTCCAATTTTTAAATGAAATGGTTGTTTTAAGCCGTTTTTAAATGGGGTTGATTGTCTAAACTGCGATTCGTATAGACGAATCCAGCACAGAGCAGTAAAATGCCCATCGTGACATAGAAGACGGACGTGAAACCGTATGCTGCCGCAAGATGGCTGCCAATTAAAGGGCCAATCAGATTGCCTAGGAACAGCGATGAGGTATTAAAGCCGTAAGCGGTCCCTTGAATCTGAGTAGGCGCCAGCTTCATAACCAGCGCGTTCAGAGAGGGAATCATGCCGCCGATGAACAGCCCAAGCAGGAATCTGCCGACTAAGAGCATGGTGATGCTAGTGGCAAAAGCCTGCGGGATGAAGGCAAGTGCTGCCATCGATAGGGCGATCACGAGTGTTTTGCGCTGACCGATACGGTCGCCGAGTCGCCCTAAGGATGGAGCGCCGAACAAGTTCGCGATGCCGGTAATCGCAACGATTAGACCAGCGAACAGCTCCAAGTGGCTTCCTGTATATAAGGTCTTCGCGTACACTGTCACAATCGGCTCGATGCTCATCATTCCGATTTGTGTGATCAAGGAAGCAGCGAAAACCGGGAGCAAAGGCCGAAACAGCCGCCAATCGGTACGCCGTCGTTCTTTTTTCTTAGAGGGAGGCTTACGCTCCTCTTTAATGAAAATCATGACGATGATGCTCGCGCAGAGCATGAGCCCTCCAGTGAAGAAGAACACATGGCTGTAGCCGAAGAAACCTGCCAGCAAGCCTCCAAGTAAAGGGCCGATTAGCGATCCGGCGATCGCCCCCGTTTGTAAAGTGCCGAGCGATTTGCCCGAATGCTCTGGCGGTGTAACGGAAGCTTGAAGAGACACCGCCATGGAGATGAAGCCGGAGAAGATACCGTTGAGCAGCCGCAGAGACAGCAGCTGCCAAGGTGACGTGACGATGCCCATGAGTGCTGTCACAATGGCCATCCCGAACCCGGCGCGAAGCAGCATGATTTTACGTCCGCGTCGATCCGCGATTGCGCCCCAGAGCGGCTGAGTGAGAAACGATGTGATGAACTGCGCAGCGACAATCCAGCCTGTCCAACGTACAATTTCGCCAAGATCTTGAACCCCGAGTTCTCCGATGTAGAGCGGTAGGAACGGAAGAACAAGATTCATACCGCACATAACGGAGAAATTAGCACCCCATAGAATCCATAGTGACTTTTTCCAATGTAAGGGGGTTGGCATGGTCGAAGGCTCCTTATCATTTTTTTCCAGTATAACATAAAAAGAGCTATCCCCAAGCGGTTATGGCCGCATGGAGGATAGCTGTACAGGAGAAGGTTTTATTGATTCATATTCGACATCATTGCGCCGAAGAAGAGTACAAAGAAAATAAAATAGAGACCGATTCCGATGAGAGCCCAGATTAAGCTTGCTTTGGCATAATTAGATTTCGTTGGGTTTTCTCCTTTACTGAATGCCCACACGAATAACATCACAATATTCACAAGTGGAATCGCAAGGAGCAGGATTATAATCATCCAATCTTTTACACTTAGGACAGGTGCATTTTGTTCTTCCATATCAAGTCAACTCCCTCTAAGTTATATAAGTTAACTGTATTTTGAAGTTAGCCTATATATGCCTTCGAGTTGTTCGTAAATTACCCTCGTGAGAAACGCTGTCTATATTTGCGAGGAGAGATACCTTCCATTTTGGTAAAGCAGGTGGCAAAATAGGCAGGCTGCTCAAATCCAACCTCTTCCGCGACGTGCGCGACGGGTAGATCGGTTTGAAGCAGCAGCAGCTTAGCCTGCTGGATCCTTAACCTAAGCAGGTATTCCGTCGGGGAGCAGCCATATTCTTTTTGCATGCAGCGTGCAATGTAAACAGGGTGGAAGTTGACATGATCGCCGAGCTCTTTGGCTGAAACAGACGCTTTGTAATGCTGCCTTAAATAGGCGGCCGCTTTTTCCGCGCAGGCCTTGGAAGGTGATGGTTGATCGCTGTCCGTGGACGCGGAAAGCTGGTGCAATAGCTCATGAAAAAGCTGCTGCTGCGCAAAACGGACACTGCTCATATGAGCGCTCGGTTGCAGCTGCTGAAGCTGTTCGAACAGGTCATAGGTTTTTTCTGGCTGCAGAAGTGTTGTATATTGAGGGATCCGAATTGTAAAAGGTTCTACAGCAAATAGCTCAATTGGGGTATGTAAAGGGTCTTCCAGAGGTATAGGTTGGACCGTATGGTCTACCATAGCCCATGGTCCACTTGCGTGGAAATGCATCCAATAAGTACCCGTTAGCTCGGAACAGACTTGTGTAGCGAAATGACAGCTGTCCGGCCTTAGAATAACGGCTTGTCCAGCTGCTACCTCGAACCTAGCATCCTCCTCGCCTATATAGAAGCAGCCCGATGTGGTGATTAGTAAATCAAATACTTGGATATTGCGTCTGCTAGGATGTTTGCTGCCTTTGGATATCGTGCTGAAACCACTTGTAATGTAGTGCGGCAGCGGAGGGACAGTCATTTCGATAAAAGCCATCGGAGTCACCTTTTCATCTCTAGAATGGAGGTTGGAATTTTGAAACTTTAAGTTGCAAAACTCATACTTGGAGTCAACTATAGCATCTATAATTTGAGCAGACAACAAAGTTTCATTTATACAAAAAGAGAGATGATAATCGGATGGTGAAAAACATGGACAAAGAGAAAAATAAATTCACACTATGGCTTCTAGCTTGGCCTATTTTCGTCGAATTGCTTCTACAATTACTTTTAGGTGCCGTAGATACCTTAATGGTAAGCCGTGTATCAGATGATGCGGTGGCGGTGGTCGGCTTAGCGAACCAACTGTTCCAAGCGATGATGATCTTATTTATGACGGTTGCGAGTGGCGCCGGGATTTTAATTGCTCAGAAAATAGGAGCCAAGCAGAATGAATCTGCGCGCACCGTTGCCATTATGGCCATAACCGTCAGCGCTGCGATAGGCAGTGTGCTAAGTGTGATTCTTTATAGTGAGGCTCGCCCTTTAGCTAATCTGTTTCACTTGGAGGAGCGGCTGCTGCCTCTGGCTGAAACCTATATCTCGATTGTGGGGAGCGGGATGGTTTTGACAGCTTTGACGGCGGCGCTTAGCACCGTGATTCGGAATACGGGGAACACCAAAGGGCCGATGATTACGGCTATTGGTATGAATGTTATTCACATCGTGTTTAACTATGGATTTATATATGGCGAGCTCGGATTTCCTCAACTGGGTTTAACAGGTGTGGCCATTTCTACCCTCGTGAGCCGGTTGCTGGCGACGTGTTTGCTGCTGTTTATGTTCATTTCCGCGTTCGAGCGGAGGATGGAGTGGCGGGATCTTATCGTATTCAATCGAAAGCTGTTTGGCGATATTTTGAAAATAGGTTGGCCGCTCGGCGTGAACATGTCTTCCTGGGTTTTGACGCAGCTGACGATCTACACGTTCCTAGCCACGATGGGAGCTAAGGAATTGGCCGCGAGAACGTATATGAACACGCTTGAGTCGATTTGTTTTATGTTAGGCTATTCCATTGCCTTAGCTGTTCAAATTCAGATTGCTCATCTGTATGGAGCTGGAAATATCAAAGAAGCTTATAAGAGCGGATATCGAGGTACATGGATTGGACTCGGTCTTGTTGGATTCAACAGCATCATTCTCTTTCTCATCGGCAAAAGCTTTCTCGGCTTCTTCACCTCAGACGCGGATATTATCAAGCTGGGACTCTCCTGTTTGGTGCTGACACTTATCTTGCAGCCAGGGAGAATGCTCAATATGGGCTTCGGTAATGCGCTGAGCGCGGTGGGCGATACCCGTTACAATATGATCATATCGCTGTTCTCGATGTGGGGAGTGGCCGCGGGCTTTTCCTATGTCTTGGGCTTGCACATGGGCTGGGGGCTTGCGGGTATTTATGTCGCCATGATCTGCGACGAATATTTGCGCGGTATCCTCGTTGTGATCCGTTGGCGCCAGCAGAAGTATTTGCGCCGGGCGGAGGAGCGGGATAAGAGCGCTGCTGCTTCAGGGAGCGGTGAGGGTACTGGTATGGGCATGCATGCGTAGGTTGGTTGGCAAACAATGCAATTTGTTTCTGAAAGGCACGGGATTGCTCTTCCGCGTCTTTTTGTGTTTTGAGAATGGAACGAACAGGCAGCATACACCAATAAACCAAACTTGACATGCAGACAAATGGTTGCATATAATGATGGCATGGATAAAGTATTTAAAGCTCTTGCTGATTCAAGCCGAAGACAACTCCTTGATGAGCTCTTCAAGAAAAATGGCCAGACATTAAATGAACTATGTGATCATCTTGAAATGACCCGTCAATCCGTAACCAAACACCTGCTTATATTGGAGGAAGCGAATCTTATTCTTATTGAATGGCAAGGCCGAAATAAAATTCATTATCTAAATATGGAACCCATCGGAGAGATTTATGACCGCTGGATCAGCAAATATGATCGTGATCGCATCGAAGCATTGCGTGAAATTAAAAAGCGGCTTGAAGCGGAGTGACTCTGAGCAGGCTCAGAGATCCCTATAACGGAGAGACTTTGAGCAAGCTCAAAGATCCCTAAAGCGGAGAGACTTTGAACAAGTTCAAAGATCCCTATATATGGAGGAAAAAAATGACTGATGCAATATTTGTTTATGTAACTTACATCAAGACGACGCCGGAAAAGCTTTGGGAAGCTTTGACAAGCAGCGATTTTACCGAAAAATACTTCTTCGGAAGCAAAATTCAATCGGACTGGCAAGAAGGCTCTAACGTCACCTATTCGCGGAATGGACAAGTCACCGATCACGGAATCATACTAAAGTGCGAGCCGCATCATTTACTTTCTTTTACATGGAACATGGTAGGAGATGAAACCTCTCGTAAGCAGCCATCACGGGTCACTTTTGAGTTAAAAGCATTAGATTCGACGGTCAAACTGACACTTAAGCATGATAATCTAGCATCGGTTGACATCGTGGATAGAGAAGATACCTTTGAGGGATTAAATAATGGATGGCCAGCCATTCTGAGCAACCTGAAGAGTTTACTCGAAACAGGGAACACTTTGCCACCCATTTCCATCTAACCCATCACAGTTACATCGAAAGAGAGTTGATTTAGTATGAACAACCTTACGAAATTTAAAATAGTTAAGCCCGTTAATGAAGTATTTGACGCTTTTATAGACCCTGAGAAAATGTCTAATTATTGGTTTTCTTCAGGTTCTGGAAGATTGGAGCAAGGCAAGACGATTACTTGGAGATATGATGAATACAATGCACAAGTGGATATAAAAGTATTGGAAATAGAAGCAAATAAGAAAATCGTCTTCCAGTGGGGTGCAACGGATGATGGACATGTTGTAACGATTACGCTGAAAGAGTTCGATCATTCGAGCACCGTTATTGAAGTTAACGAAGAAGGTTTTAATGAAAATGATGAGGACCTAATCAGTCAATTGATAGATAATAAAGAAGGTTGGGTTTACATGTTGACCTGTTTAAAGGGGTATTTGGAATTTGGTGTTAATCGATTAAGAGCAGCAATTGTTAGGTGAGTAGATTTTATATGTTATGGGTTAGGGGTAAGCGAAGCTTACCCCTTATTTATACTGTATAGACGTGAGGGAAAGTCAGCCGAGAAGTCGATTTCCGGCTTCTCGGACTCAGTTGGCGAAATGACTTCGGACAGCCCCTAATTCATGCGTCTACACAAGTCGCCCCTACCTGCGGTAGGTGCGAAACAGAATGTCACGGTTGTAGTTGCCAAACCCCTCACCGTACAAGGTCAAACCGCCGACATGTGCCGCATGGTTCGGCACTTCGAGCCGCAGTGTCCACTCGTTGCGGGACATGGGGATATCTTTGATCGAGACAGCCGATAGCCGCTGTCCGTCAAGGAAAGTTCCCTGCTCTGTGACCCGGATGATCTTTAACCAACCATATTGGTTGATCGTGTCCGGCCACCAGGCAGGGGTGAGTTGGCCGCGGCCTTGTCCCGAATCACCGGGACTCGTCCAATAGCCGAGCAGCGTATCATTGACGTAAAAATGAATGTCGGACGGCCAATTCGCTTTAATTCCTGGTGCTTCGGAGCTAATTTCAAGCGAAATCTCGATTTCCTCTAGTATCTGACCGGGCAGCACATAGTTCGGAATGCGATATTCCACGAAGCCGCTGCCGAACCAAAGAATCTTGGCATGCATCCGCTCCGGCTCGAAGAAGAAACGCGGATCATCGTACTGACCAATCACATGATCAGCCGTAGCCAAACCGCAGGTTGGATGCACTTCGAAGCGTGTGTAGTGACCAACCGGAATCGCAACTTCATCGAAAACTCGCTGCTGCTCTATTGGCCGCGGGAGCCGCATTTCGATGAGGGAGATGGCTAACTTGCACATTTTGTGCGTGCCGCCTTGCTTGCGAATTAAAGCGGTCTGAATAAGCCCTCCAGCCTCGAGCTTTTTTACATGCATGGTTACGATGGCGCTGCTTAATCCGAGCATATGAGCTAATTCCTTGACATTCATCTCTTGCTCAGCAAGCAGCTCCAGTATCTTAAGCCGCACATCGCTAGCCAGCGCCTCATACAGCGGCAGCCATTTGCGGTCTGTTGTCGTTTGGATCATCGGACAATCTCCTCATAGGTAGACTAATTAATGAAAATATGAATTCAACAGAAAGCAGAAGAAAAGCTTGAAATCATCCGCTGTTTATTGTTTAATATAGTCATAACATAATGAATGTATTAATCGATTCATATTTTTATTAATTATACTACGAGGTGAATACAATGTCTATGAAAGCGAGTATGATTATCGACAAAGATTTTAAAATCGGAGAAGTAGATTCTCGTATTTATGGCTCATTTATTGAGCATTTGGGGCGAGCCGTCTATGGCGGAATTTACGAACCTGGACATCCGCAAGCGGATGAACAAGGCTTTCGAGCAGACGTACTGGAGCTGGTAAAAGGTTTGGATGTTCCGATCGTTCGTTATCCTGGAGGTAATTTTGTATCCGGTTACAACTGGGAGGATGGCATTGGACCGTTAGACAAACGCAAGAAAAGACTTGATCTGGCTTGGCGCACCATTGAACCTAACCTGGTTGGATTGAATGAGTTCATGGATTGGTGCCGCAAAGCAAATACAGAAGCGATGATGGCTGTCAATCTGGGGACTCGTGGTCCGGATGAGGCAAGAGATATTATTGAGTACACCAATATCAATGGCGGGACCTACTGGAGCGATTTACGGATTTCCCATGGTTATAAGGCGCCTCATAACATCAAAACTTGGTGTTTAGGCAATGAAATGGATGGCCCTTGGCAAACGGGCAGCAAAACAGCCGCGGAATACGGGCGTACAGCCTGTGAAACGGCCAAAGTCATGAAGTGGGTAGACCCTTCGATCGAGCTTGTTGCTTGTGGCAGCTCTAGTCTACTTATGCCGACTTTCCCTGACTGGGAAGCAACTGTACTTGAGCATACGTATGATCACGTTGATTATATTTCCTTGCATCAATATTACGGCAACCGTGACAAGGATTCTGCCAATTTTCTCGCACAATCCATGGGCATGGATCAATTCATCCATACGGTGATCTCAACAGCGGATTATGTTCAGGCCAAGAAACGCGGGAAGAAGAAAATCAACTTATCCTTCGACGAATGGAATGTTTGGTATCATTCCAACGATGCGGATCGCAAAATAGAGCCTTGGTCCATCGCGCCGCCACAGCTTGAAGACATTTACAACCACGAAGATGCCCTGTTAGTTGGTTGTATGCTTATTTCCATGTTGAAGCGTGCAGATCGTGTGAAGATGGCTTGTTTGGCACAACTTGTTAACGTCATCGCACCGATCATGACAGCGAATGGGGGAGCGGCCTGGAAACAGACGATCTACTATCCTTATATGCATGCAAGCGTGTTTGGACGCGGGACTGTTCTTGTGCCGCTGATCAAATCACCGAAATATGACGCGAAGGATTATACGGATGTGCCTTACTTGGAGGCTGTTGCCGTTCATAATGAAGACAATTCCGAAGTGACGATCTTCGCGGTTAACCGTCATCTAGAGGAAGCACTTCCTCTGGAGCTGGATCTACGCAGTTTTGGCGAATGTCGAGTTATTGAGCATATTGTTCTGGAGAACGATGATCTGAAAGCTTCGAATACGATTGATGCCCAGGATCGGGTGAAGCCTCACACAGGAGGTAATGCGGCCATATCGTCAAACAGCCAGATTCAGGCGATACTTGGTAAAGCATCGTGGAACGTCATTCGGTTGAAATTAGCTTAAAGAGACGAGTAGACGGCATTACTACTTAAATAAGACATGGCCTGGGACATGCCCCGGTCATGTCTTTTAATTTATCCAGCCCGCATAACTGTTATGTTTTTGCTGCTCTATTTTCCAGCTCCTTTATTTTACAATCTATGCTCTGGTATGATGAGAGAAATACAATAGATTGAAGGAGTTTCGTACGTATGAAATTAAAGCTGTTTGGAATAGTTATTCTGGCTCTCGGCTTATCCGCTTGTGGAAATAAACAAAATGAAACGCAGCCGGCGGCGGTTAAAGTGGACGTTCCTAAGATTTATCAGAATTTCTGCATCTCGTGTCATGGTAATCAATTACAAGGTGGACAAGGCCCTAATATCCAGAAAGCGGGAGAACGTTTAGATGAAGCGGAGATCATAAAGCGTATTCAAAAGGGAGGTGGCGGGATGCCGCCGTTCCAAGTGGCACTGAAAGAGGAAGAACTGAAGGCATTGGCGTCGTGGCTGGCAGGGCTTAAATAATGGGTGTTTATGGTAAAACTAAGCTTCCTTTAAGGTTAGCTACATAATTTCTTCACAATTGGAGTTTATAATAGGGGCAAGAGGAGAGTGATGCAATATGCACTTGAATTTGAAGCCCCGGAACCATCTTCCTAAGAAGATGAGACCAAACCG
This sequence comes from Paenibacillus sp. V4I9, assembly GCF_030817295.1. Classification (NCBI taxonomy): domain Bacteria; kingdom Bacillati; phylum Bacillota; class Bacilli; order Caryophanales; family Paenibacillaceae; genus Paenibacillus; species Paenibacillus sp. V4I9. The sequence goes on along the minus strand of NZ_JAUSZE010000001.1, from coordinate 6,523,178 downwards.
TCTGGGAGCGACGATTTCGCTTTTATTATTTATGATAGGCTTACCTATACTTTCTGTAGCCGGAATGGAACTTCTTGAACGCGGTACTTTGCATGAAACGGCCCAATGGATAGCATCTAACCGATCACTTTTTCTATTAAATGTAGGACTATCCTTCTGTTTATTAACTTTCATATATGCTGTTGTAGGATCATTAGCTATATCCGGATCCATCTCAACTTTATTGCTTGGCCTTATGGCACTGATCTCTTATATGAAGGTGAAAATGATCGGGGAGCCCTTCTTCCCGTGGGATATTTTGTTGAACAAAGAAAGTATGGATATAGCTTCGCTCGTAACAGGGAAAGCCGCACTTCTCCGAATCGGAGCTGTGGTCATCGCGGTCATCCTTGTATTTTTATTAAAATGGGTACTCCCGCGGGTATCTTTTTCTATCGTCAGTCGAATTGGTTTAGGGCTGTTTTCGCTCTATGCCTTGTATGCATTTGCAATTAAAACACCGTTAGCTGGCAAAATTCTTGACCATATAGGTGTAAATGAAATTGTATGGAATCAGAAAGAGAACTATGCGAATAATGGACTAGCGCTAGCTTTCACCCTCAATGTCAAAAATTCGATCGTTCAAAAGCCAGAAACGTATAGTGATCAGAGTATTGCAACTGTTGCAGCTAATCTCCAAGAGGTAGGCATGCAAAAGGCAGGACTGAAAAAGTCCGTAGATGCTGATTCTCTAAAAGGGAAGAAACCGAACGTAATTTTTATTATGAGTGAAGCGTTCTGGGATCCAACTTTGCTAACAAATGTGACGTTCAGTGAAGATCCGGTACCCACTATCCACCGCTTGCAGAAGGAGACGACATCCGGATACTTGTTATCCCCCCAATTCGGCGGCGGTACCAGCAATGTGGAATTCGAAGTGTTAACGGGGAACTCGATGAGCTTCCTGCCAGGAGGGTCCATTCCGTATCAACAATATATAACGAAACCTGTACCGAGCTTAGCGAGTTATTTTGCCGATCAGGGCTACAAAAGTATGGGAATTCACTCCTATGAAGGCTGGTTCTGGAACCGTAATTCGGTGTATAAGGAGTTAGGTTTCGAAAGCTTTAAGAGCAGTGAACATTTCGTGAATCCGGAAATGAAGGGTTATTTTATCTCGGACGCCGAAGTATCCAGAAGCATTATAGATGAAGTCGATAAAACCGAAGATCCAATGTTTATGTACACGGTAACCATGCAAAATCATGGACCTTATGATGAACCACGGTATGGAGAAAATCAGTTCAAAGCGCAAGGTGACTTGACGCCTGAAGCAAAAACGATTCTTGAGACCTACGCGCAGGGCGCGCACGATGCGGATCAAAGCTTGCAAATGCTGATCGATCACTTCCAAGAATCGGATGAACCCACGATGATCGTATTCTACGGGGACCATTTGCCGATGTTGGGATTAGATTATCAAGTATACAAAGAAGCAGGTTTCATCCAAACCAGCAACGCGAATGATTGGTCGCTGGAAGAAGTGAAGAAAATGCACAGCATCCCGCTTGTTACTTGGTCGAATTTCGATATGCCGAAGCAGGATATCCCACTGCTTAGTGATTCCTTCCTTGGTGCCCACGTGCTTGATATGCTGCATATGGAGAAACCAGCTAATTTCAAGTTGAATGCCGAATTGGCGGCGCAAGTGCCAGGACTACTGAGTAATCTTGTTGTTGATGCGAACCAAGAACTTCATGCTGAAGTCCCCGAATCCGCGCAAGCACTCCGTGATGACTACAGGAATGTGCAGTACGATTTACTTTTCGGTAAACAGTACTTAGCTGAACATATTGATCATGACTATTTGACTAAAACCATTCAGGACAACTTTAACGCTGAATTTGATGAAGGAAATGTACCGCCGCAAACGCAGGGAGTGAGCAGCAATACGCCCACTTCGAAGCCGGTGAGCGCGCAGTAAGAGAAGTCCCTATTTTGTTGCTCTGAGCGACGAGATGGGGACTTTTTCATTTTTGGTGGAGGCGTTATCACCACCTAAAAATAATCATTGCCATGGTTAGGGTAATTTTGGTAATATAGACTTCCGTCTCTACGCGGCGGCTGCAAAAAAAGCTAGTTGATAAGGATCAAAACAGCTCAGGAGGTGTTTTATGCTTTTCGCGGTTTTTGGCGCGCAAGGCGTATGCGAGGAATTTGCAGTATCGCGGTTCGCATCTGCTGCACAATGCAGTGAGTGCGGTGTTTGGCTTCATTTATGCTAGCATTTGGACCGGTTTGGGGAGCGACTCGTCACTCGGCGAATACGGTGCGAAAGGGATTGTAGGTTATATTGCTTTTAACCAAGCGATCCTTTGGATTACGCAGTTCACGACGAATGGACTCGGACTCGAGCAATCGGTGCGAACTGGTCAAATCGCGGTCGATCTCATGCGGCCGGTACACTTATTCTATCAGGCGATGAGCCGGGAATGGGGTCAGGTATATTATCAGTTTCTTTATAAATTTATCCCGATTTATGCCCTCTACTACTTCATTTTCTCCTTACAGCTTCCACATCATGCTTCGGTTTATGGCTGGACAGCGATTGCGCTCGTTTTGGCGGCATATATCTCCATTTGCACAAATTATTTGATAGGTGTAGCAGCCTTGTGGACCACGGAATCTCGTTGGTTTTACTGGGTTAATTATTCCTTCAGTACACTGCTCTCTGGTTTTTTCATTCCTTTAGAATGGTTGCCGGGTTGGCTCCGCACGATTAGCTTTTACACACCATATCCCTATCTACTCTATTATCCCACTCGTATCTATATGCAGCTTGAACAAGGAACTGTTGTGCTCGGAGCTCTCCTATGGGGCATCGGGTTTACTTGTGTCTGTCTGGCGGTTACACAGGGGGTACGCAGAAAGCTGGAGGTGCAAGGCGGATGATGTCAGTGAGGCTCTATATACTGCTGATCAAGGCGAGCTTGCGAAGCCGAATGCAGTATAAGTTTAATTTCTTTTTTTCGACCGTGATGGCTTCCTTTGTACATATCTCAGAATTTCTGATGGTGGCGTTGGTGATGATGCGTTTTGGCAATATCAAAGGATGGACACTGTATGAGGTGTGCTATCTGTACGGGGTTATGATGATATCCAAAGCGATTTATCGCACGCTGGCTTCCGATGTGCATCATCTAGAGAAATATCTCGTTTCTGGTGATCTGGATGCGCTTCTCACACGGCCTGTCCCCGTGCTGCTGGCGCTGATGACACAAAACGCTCGTCTCTTATTTGCCGAAGTAGGGCAAGGAATCATCTTACTTTTTATTGCTATGAAAGCCTTAATGGCTAATGGACAAATCGGATGGTCAGCCGTTCCTTTAACGATGTTAATTATTCTAACGGGTGCCATTATTTTATTCGCCATCGGTCTAGCGACAGCAGCAGCAGGCTTCTGGCTGACCCGGATCGAATCCCTGCAAAATATGACCGAAGACGCTTCTCAAACCGCGGCACGCTATCCGCTTTCCTTGTATCCAAAGTGGCTTCAGGGTGCGCTATTGGTGCTCGTTCCGGTAGGCTTCGTGAATTACATTCCTACTCTATATTTGCTGAGACATCAAGGAGGCATTGGGATGCTGCTAGGGACCATTGCTGTTTCATTCGCTGCGCTCTGGCTGGCTATGCGCTTCTGGAAGCTAGGATTATCTCGATATCAAAGTACAGGAAGTTAACCAACAGCTTCATACAAGGAGGGACCACAAGAAACATGATAACCGTAACGAATTTGCGCAAAACCTTTCAAACTCCGCTAGTCAAAGAAGGCAGGTTCTCTGGCATTCGAACTTTGTTCTCACGAGCCTATAAAGAGAAGGAAGCGGTACGCGATGTAAGCTTCGAGATTGAATCTGGCGAGTTCGTCGGGTATATTGGACCTAATGGAGCGGGAAAGTCGACAACGATCAAAATGCTCACCGGCATTCTTCACCCAACCTCCGGCGAGGTGCTGATTCACGGCTATAGTCCTCAGAAGCATCGAAGACGAGTCGTAAGGCAGCTTGGCGTTGTATTCGGTCAGCGCAGTCAGCTGTGGTGGGATCTGCCGGTGAAGGATTCCTATGAAATTCTAACGGCGATGTATCGGGTGGAGGAAACCACCGCCCGCCGCAGATTAGGTGAATTGACAGAGCTTCTTGAACTGAAGGAGCTGATGGACACGCCTGTCCGGAAGCTGTCTCTTGGGCAGCGGATGCGGGCCGATTTGGCGGCTTCGATGCTGCATGATCCGGATATTTTGTTTCTGGATGAGCCTACCATCGGGTTGGATGTTGTCGCCAAGCGGAACATTCGCGGCTTTCTTCAGACATTAAATCGGGATTTCGGTAAGACGATTCTGCTTACTACGCATGATATGGATGATATCGAGCAATTGTGTAAACGAGTCATCGTGATTAATCATGGGCAAATTGGCTATGACGGGTCGATCGATGAGCTGCGGGATCGCATTGGCTTACCAACGATGATGAAGGTCACTTATCGAGGTGAAATCCAAGTTCCTGCTAGCTGGGAGCTTCCGTTTCGCGTGGTGGAGCAAGAAGCGAATAGTCTCACGATCGCTTGCAACCGCCAGGAGCTGAAAGCGATGGAAGTACTGCGTATCGTCAGCAGCTGGGGCGATATGGACGATGTACATATGGAAGAGCCTGAGTTTGAAGAGGTGATCCACGGTGTATATAAATAGATAGAAGTGGAGTGAGACCGTATGCCTATAGAGAACGAAGAACGGGAGAGGGAGACGCAGCGCGTTGCCTCTGTACGAGCTAATATACAGCAGCGAATTGAAGAGCTGCGCCAAACGGTGGATGAGCGCCGATCGGAAGCGACAGCGATTGGCCGCAGCTTCTGGGATGATATCTCGGTGAATGCGGATAATGATGATGATTTGATTGAGACGGCAGCGAGTATGGCCCAGCAGGAGCATGTGCTGCAGGGTCAAGAACGCAGCTATCGCTTGGCACAGGATGCGCTGCGTAAGCTGCAGCGTGTCGTCGATGCGCCGTATTTCAGCCGCATTGATTTCAAGGAGCGCGGGGAGCAGGAGCGAGAGAAGATTTATATCGGACTGACATCCTTTATAGATGCCAAGACGGATGAAATTCTTATCTACGACTGGCGTGCGCCCATAGCCAGCTTGTTCTATGACTATCCGCCAGGTCCGGCGACGTATCGGACACCGGAGATGGATGTCAGCGGCGAGCTGATGCTTAAGCGGCAGTACATCATCAAAGCCGGTGTGCTGCAGGATGTGTTCGATACGGGGATCTCCATCGGTGACGAGATGCTTCAGCAGATGCTGAGCCGCAGCGCCGACGAGAAGATGCACAGCATTGTCACAACGATCCAGCGCGAGCAGAACCAGATCATCCGCGATGATCGGCACAAGGTGCTGGTCGTACAGGGGGCGGCCGGCAGCGGCAAAACCTCCGTCGCACTGCAGCGCATCGCGTATCTGCTCTACAAATATCGGACGACGCTAAGCGCCGACAATATGATTCTGTTCTCGCCGAACTCACTGTTCAGCGACTACGTCTCTCACGTACTGCCGGAACTTGGTGAAGCTACGATGCAACAGACGACATTCCAAGACTATTTAACACATAAATTAAGCGACACAGGTCTGACTTTGGAAGATCCCTACGATCAATTGGAGTTCATCCTTACGGGGACGGATCAAGATCCTGCCTACGCAGCGCGGCTGCAAAGCATTCATTACAAAACGTCGGCAGCCTTTCTAAGTGTGATTGAAGCATACGGAGAAAAACTAAAAAATGGCGGAATTCGTTTCCTCGATTTATCCGTAGGTAAGAAGGTGTTGATTACTGCGGATGAGCTTAGCGAACGGTTTTACAGCAAGTCCTCCATTCTTGCTCTGGGTGAACGGATGGAACAATTATCGGAGTGGATGCTGGAGAAGCTGGATGAGTTTCAAGCGGATGTGCAGAAGAGGTTTTATCGTAAAATGGTGCGGGAGCCGAAATATTTGGGCACTGAGCCAGAGATGAAAAAGATGAGCAAGATCAAAGCGCATAAAGCGATTGCTCCACTTAAGGAGAAGGCACGAAAGCTCGCTTATGTGGACGTGCTCGGGATGTACCAAGATCTTTATACGAATAGTGAATTACATCAAGAGCTTATGCACCATTCGGAACAGCGTCTACCCGCAGCTTGGGATACGATCAGCACGTTCACGGCCGATGCGCTTGCTGGTGGAATGCTGCATTACGAAGATGCGACACCTCTTGTATATTTGAAGGGCCTTGTTGAGGGCCAACTGCGCGTAGGTACCATCCGTTATTGTCTTGTAGATGAGGCGCAGGATTACTCGCCGTTTCACTACGCGTACTTGAAGAAGCTGTTCCCACGTGCTCGGTTTACCCTGCTCGGGGACTGGAATCAAGGGATCTTCACGCACGCGAACGCGAACAGTACGGATGGCGAGGGGCAAACGAGCGAGTACAGCTCCATTAGCGAGCTGATGAAGGAAGACGAGACGGAGACAATCCGCCTCGTCAAGAGCTACCGCTCGACGCGCGAAATCGTCGATTTCGCTAGTCGCGTGCTGCCAGGCGGCGAGCCGATCGAGCCGTTCAGCCGCAGCGGCGAGGCGCCGCGTGTTCTGCGCGCGGCGGACGAGACCGAGCTCAGCCGCCTCGTGGCTGAGGCGGCCAAGGCTAGGCGCGACGGCGGCGCAAGCTCCGTCGCGATCATTTGCAAGACCGAGCGCGAGACGCGAGGCGCGCACGCCAGCCTGAAGCCGCTGCTGCCAGGACTCGCGCGGATCACCAAAGAGACGCTGCACTATGAGGCAGGCGTCATGATCCTGCCGGCGTACCTCGCCAAAGGGCTCGAGTTCGACGCCGTTATTCTCTACGATGCCGGGGCGGCTGTCTACGCGGAAGCGAAGGAGCGCAAGCTGTTTTACACCGCTTGTACCCGCGCACTTCATCACCTAGACGTGTTCCACTTAGGTGAATTGACACCTTTTCTCCTGAACAAATAGACATACGTCCATACCTATCTGCCCTGCCCGACATAGGATATATCGAGCAACAACAAAGAAAAGGTTTTTAGCGGGCAGAAGGGAGGAATAACCATGTCAGGCGTTGGATATTCTAGCACAGCTGTCGTACTGGTACTGTACATTCTGTTGGTCATCATTCTTGCAACATTCTAATCTCAAAATAGGATGAAAAAAACCGCCTTCCGATAGATCGGAGGGCGGCTTTCTTGTTTCTAATCTCATTACAGCTCAAATTTTTGCATTTCCCCAAGTCTCGCTGAATATCAGATTAGTCAGGCTCCTGCGTTTTTCCCAATTGGCTGTTTCCAAAATGGGCTTCTCTGGATAATTTTCTGTGAATCCAATAGATAACAAAGCTACTGGATCAATATGAGGAGGTATCCCTAGGATATCTCGCACATCATTTTTCTTATAGAAGCTTACCCAGCCCATAGCTAATCCCTCTGCACATGCCGCTAACCACATGTTTTGAATCGCACAAGCAACGGACATGATATCGGTTTCTGGTATAGAATTTCTTCCTAGCACATGAGAACCGCCGCGTGTTGGGTCACAAGTAACGCAAATGGTGAGAGGGGCCTGCTTGATCCCTTCGATCTTGAGATTTAGAAATTCGTCTTGGCGTGTATCTTCATAATGAATGGCTAAAGCCCGTCTCTCTTTATCTGCTGCCCATGCCAAACGTTCTTTCACTTTATCCGTAGAAATGATTATAAAATTCCAGGGTTGCATAAATCCAACGGAAGGACCATGGTGCGCTGCATTTAGCAATTTCATTATTGTTTCTTCTGGGATAGCATCCGATAAAAATGTTCGTACATCCCTTCTTGTATAAATGCTCTTGTACAAGCCGTCCTTTTCTTCTTCAGTAAACATACCTTTCACCTCACCCCTTCACCAAGCTCCCGTACGATGTAATTATTCATTAAATTTACACCCTCTCTTCTCTTTTTGCAATCGATGGAAGACCTAATTTCGATAGGTGTCTAAATCTAATTTGTCGCACCGCATAAATCCACTTGAATAGGAAATCTTAACTTATAAAAAGTTTCCACCTAATACCAATGTGGGAGATTAGCATATGTCTGGAACCAAGAAAATTACCGCGCTTCAACTATATTTTGTCTTAATCCTCTCGATTGGCATAACCAACCATGTCTTATTAATTCCGGTGCTGCTGCATTTAGGAAAGCGCGATTCCTGGTTCGGTGCAGCGGTCTCCCTGATTCCTTTGCTCATATGGGTATGTCTGCTTTATCTCGTTGTTAAACGTACGAAACAGCAGTATATGATGGAGTGGATCAAACAAAAGTTTGGGAAAGTGATCGTTTTTCCATTCAAAATAGGCCTTATTGTCATTTGTTTTGCCCATTCGATTATAACCATAAAAGATATGGTGACATGGACACATGTGACCTATTTACCTCGGACACCGCCTTTCATGATTAGTCTTCTGTTTATCATCTTTTGCTTTTTTGCGGCCCGGTCAGGGTTGCGAGCGATTGCAATAACCTCAGGCATTCTACTGCCGGTTGTCGTTTTACTTGGGTATTTTGTAATGGGAGCTAATTTCCAATATAAAGACTACAGCCTGCTTACACCTTTATTTACACACGGTTATGGACCTGCACTGACATCCATCATGCTTACTTGTGGCGCCTCTTTCGAGCTCCTAATTATCGTATTCCTTCAGCATCATGTCGCTACACGCATCCGGCTGCGGGCTTTATTGATTCTTGCGGCATGTGTAATTGGACTTACGATAGGACCGTTAACGGGCTCCATTGCCATATTTGGCCCCTTTGAAGCCGCGGATTTAAGGTATCCAGCCTTTGAACAATGGCGAATGGTCACATTGGGGAAATATATTTCCCATTTGGATTTCTTGTCTATTTTCCAATGGATATCAGGAGCTTGTGTCCGGACGTCGATGCTCATGTTTCTTAGCGTGGATGTTATTGGTATTCAAAAGAAGCGCACACGGACTCTAATCCTGATAGGGATTAGCCTGTTGTTCCTAGTGGTGAGCTTGTACCCAGTCACAGACAACCAGATGGTGTATCTGATTCAAAATAGATATTATCCCATTATGTTTGGAATAGGCTTAAGCTTGCTTCTTGTCTTGCTTGTGATGTCTATCCTGCCGGGGAGACGAAAGGAGAAGAATGCCTAATGAATGAGCAGGATTTACGAGATTGGTTTGCGTTGTCTGACGATGTCATCGTGAAATCTTATCGATTATCGGATGCTCATCCGAAAGGGCGAGTGATACTTATGTACTGTGAAGGTATGACCAATATGGATCATATCGAAAATCTCGTATTACCTAAGCTGGAAGGTCTATTCAAAAATGAAGTTGATGTTAACGCCTCAAAGCTAGATGTGAATACGATGCTTCAATTGCATGAAATTACGGGTTCCAACGCCATAGAGTCGATGACGGTTTCGTTGTATGCGGGAGCGCTGATCTTGTTTTTCGAAGAGACGCAATTACTGTATGCGTTGGATATCTCTGCGCCCCCCAACCGATCACCGGAGGAATCAAGTACAGAGACATCCATTAAAGGTCCAAGAGATGCGTTCACAGAAAGCATCATTACGAATATCGCGCTGGTTCGCAAACGCTTGCTGACACGCAGTCTTTGCTGTGAAAAAATGCAAATCGGCACGAGAACTAACACCTCTGTAGCTCTTCTTTATATAGACGATGTAATAAATGCTAGCGTGCTCCAGGAAGCAAAGCAGCGGCTTCAGGCTATTAACGTTGATGCCCTGATTAGCAGTTCGCAATTAGAAGAAGTGATGTGTGGGAGCAAATACCCATTCTTTCCTCTGTTGGATTATGCGGGAAGACCTGATTATGTAGCGGACAGCTTGCTGCGAGGACGATTCGCGGTTATGGTCGATGGTTCCCCCATGGTTCTTATTGCGCCAGCGAATCTGATGTATATATTGAAATCCCCTGAAGATGTGCACTCCCCCTATTATTATGTAGCATTCGAACGTATTTTGCGTTTGGTCGGGTTGGTCGTTTCAGCCTTATTGCCTGGTTTTTGGATTTCACTTTCTGCCTTTAATCTGGACCAAATCCCGTATCCGTTAGTAGCTACCATCGCCACATCCAGGCTGGGATTACCCTTGTCAGGTCCGATGGATTTTATTCTCATGCTGCTGCTGTTCGAATTGTTCCGTGAGGCTGGAGCACGGTTGCCTAAGGTGGTAGGACAGACCGTCACTGTCGTTGGCGGGCTTATTGTTGGGGACGCCGCGATACGCTCGGGAATCACGAGCCCTACAACATTAGTAGTGACCTCCATTTCGACGATATCGATGTACACCCTAGTGAATCAATCACTTGCGGGAACGATTACCGTGCTGCGAATCATGATTTTGATGATATCCACGATTTTCGGTATTTACGGTTTTATGGTATCCCTCATGGGGCTCATTTTATATTTGTCAACATTAGAATCATTCGGTGTGCCTTACTTATCGCCCTTGTCTCCGCCTCAGTTCAGGGATATCATTCCTTCCATATTGGCCAAGCCATGGAACAAACTAAAGCGAAGACCGAAGGCATTAAATACGAAGGATGACACACGCCAGGGCGGGGAGTCTTCATGATTACGAAAGGTTTAGGACGACTGGCCATCGGAATGCTGCTTTTGATTAGTCAGACAGGCTGTTGGGATATGAAGACGATCCAAGACACGAATTACGTTACAGCGATAGGCTTCGATTATCAAAAAGGGCGCTACGTGGTGTACTGTCAAATGTTAGACTTCTCCAGCGTGGCTAAACAGGAGGGCGGTAAAGGAGGGCAGCCACCCATGATTTGGGTCGGACAAGAGGAAGGGGACACGATTAATGATGCTTACACCCGTTTGCACAAAACAACACAGCAGCGAGTCTTTTGGGGGCATGTGGGTGCTTATGTTTTTACAAAAGAGGCTCTAAAGCAAGGAGTAGGAAAATTCACTGACAGTTCAGTACGCTATGGTGAAACAAGGTTTACCCAATGGGTTTATAGTACGGATGAGCCCATAGAGTCGATTTTCTCGGTCATCCCTTTTTTCAATGTCTCTCCTTTGTCCTCTATTCTTATGCAACCTGTTGAAAATTACCTTCAACGTTCTTTTATTCGTCCGCTTAAATTATATCGGGTTGCTGCCCTAGCTAGAGAGCCTGGGAACACGGTGATGATGCCCACCTTGGCCATTCGTAAGGATGTGTGGGTGAAAAATGAAAAACCAGATCCTAAATTAGAAGTAAGCGGTGTCTATGCGATAGCTAAAAAAAATCATGTGGAATGGCTTTCAGAAGATCAATTCAAAGGTGCGCGTTGGTTGGAAAAAAGCACTGTCCGTACACCTATGGTCGTTTATATAAATGGGAAAGCTGAACTATCTGTTTCTATACAGAATCCTAAAGCCCGCATTACACCTCGAATGAAAGGAGATCAACCCGTATTCGATATTCATATCGAAGCCAAGGCAATCGTTGCCGAATTGCTTGAGAACGTTGATGAAGATGCACTGAAAAAACAGATCGCCAAACAAATCCCTGAGGAAATCGAGCAAACGTTTAAGCAGGGAAGAAAGCACGATACGGATGTTTTTCAGCTCGAACATGTGTTATATAAACAAGCTTTTCCCGAGTGGTCTAAGCTTACATCTAACGGAGAGAAACCGCTCGAGGATTATCAATTAGGGGATATAAAAGTAGATATCCAGCTATCCCACTCAGGGATGCTTAAGATGAAAGAAAAAGAGCAGCAGTATTAGTCATTGACCCATATTGAAGCCTTCATCTCCGCAGATTTCGCGGTTTTGGAGGCTTTTTTTAATAAAGTTTTAAGAATTGTTTTAGGCACGGTTAATAGGTGATTTAGAGGCAGTTAATGCGGAGGGGATAAGATGAATACATGGAAGCGAGGAACGCATCCAAATTAGATAAAGCGTATGAATACGCGGAGGAAATAAGATATGAATAAGAAGTTAGCGATGTTGGGATTAGGCGTTGCGGTAGGCAGCATGATGCTAGTGACCTCGGTATATGCAGGTGTGGGAGACGCTCCCGGGTATGAGACATTCAAATCAGCATTCAAACAAACTGCAGCGGTGAAGAATGTAACTCGCCAGGTGAATGTGTCCTTACAAGACAATGGGGCTTCATTACTCAATGTGAAATCAACAATTAAGAGCACTGGCGTCGATCACGCTGGCAGCGCAGTAGTCACAGTGAAAAGTGGAACGGATGAGCAAACTATTCACTTCTACAGCCAAGATGGGAAGCAGATTGTAAAAACAGAGGATTCCGAGGTGTATAAAGTGCTGGAAGGTGAAGGCATGCCTGGCAAGTTCAAAGGGCATGAGCAAGCAAACCATACACCTGACCCACAAGTTATTAGCGAAGTGGAAAATGTGGTCGATGCATTGGTTGGTAACCTGAAGAACTATGTAACCATGAGTGAAGCACCTGGGAACGTGAAGGACATTCATTTTAAATTATCCGGAAGTCAAATTTCACCCGTTGTGAACACAATTGGCTCGCTGGTTATTAAACATGGCACTGTAGAGAACAATCACCGTCCAATCCCGGCTAAAGCAGATACTCTTGGTGTAGATGTAACAACACTCAAAAACAGCCTGCCTCAGCTTGTAACTGACATCAAAATGGATGAGGTCGAAGTGAACGCAAGCGTGGATGCTGATAACCACATTACGAATCAAACGGCACAAATTCATATTTCTGGTAAAGATGCTCAAGGTGCTGCACATGATGTGGTGTTAAGTGTAGATATGACTTTATCTAGTCTGAACTCCACAACGCCAGATACGATTGATTTGAACGGAAAACAAGTGGAAAATGTGAAGTTTGATGAGAATTCCCACAAAAACTGGGGAGAGAAACATTAATAGAAAGACTAGAGGAGGATTCAACGATTGTTGACCTCCTCATTCATTCTGAAAGGCGGCCCGTTCATGAAACCCGTAGTAGAAATTAAGAACCTCACGAAAACTTACAAAAATTTGCGCGGTATTCATCAAGTGAATATGACGGTGGAGCAAGGCGATATCTATGGTTTTTTTGGACCCAATGGCGCCGGTAAAACATCGGTCATGAAGATCATGACTGGTTTAACAAGAGCACAGCAAGGCGAAGTGAAGTTGTTCGGCCATGATGTGTCTACACATTATGAGCAGGCTATGGCGAAGGTTGGCGTGCTGATTGAAACAGCGGAAGCTTACACCTATATGAGCGGCAGGCGGAATCTGGAGCAGGCGGCGCGCTTTTATCCTGGGATCGGCAAGCAGCGAGTGGACGAAGTACTGGAGATCGTCGGACTCACCCCTTTTCAACATGAAAAGGTTGCGGGCTACTCACTTGGCATGAAGCAGCGGCTCGGACTAGCGGCAGCGATGCTGTCGAAGCCTGAACTGCTTATTCTGGATGAGCCGACCAATGGGCTCGATATTGAAGGGATGGTTCAAATTCGTGAAATCATCATGCACCTAGCGCGTGAAGAGCGAATTACCTTCCTCATCTCCAGTCATCTTATTCATGAAATGGAGCTGATGTGTAATCGCATGGGCATCATTCATCAAGGACGGCTTGTTCGCGAGGGACTTGTTTCTGAATTAGCCAAAGGCAGCGCGACGCTGGAAGAAGCGTACTTGCGCGAAATCAATGAAGTTAGGAGGCTCGCTGCCCATGCATAGCTTAACCGCCAACGTCTGGAACGAAACGATCAAACTCGCATCGAAGAAGAAAACCATTTTCTTCCTAGCTGTTACGCTGCTACTTCCGGTTATTGCAGGCTTATTGCTTGCACGCTTTCAAAGCGGCATCGGCATCGGAGCCATTGCATCGGGTGATTTCCCTATCGTCATGCTCGGTTTGTTTACGAGTATATTCCTGCCTTTGTTCGTGTTCATGGGAGCCGCGGATGTATTCGCTGGTGAGATGGGTGAACGCACGATGAAGAATACGCTCACTCGGCCCATTACTCGCTTCAAGGTTTTCGCATCCAAGCAAATTGCGCTGGGCGTGTACATTGCACTTTATTTAATCGCAGGTTTACTGGCCTCGATTATGTCAGCTCTATTTTTCCAAGACTTCGGAGGCGTAAGTACAGTGGTTACTTGGTTCCTCGCCTATGGCTCGGCCTTCGTTCCTCTGCTTGTGCTCAGTATTGCAGCCGTGCTTCTCGCGCAGTTCTTCTCCAGCAGCAGCTCCGCATTGACCGTTAGCATTCTTCTTTATTTGGCGTTTAAAGTAGCTGCTTTTTTCATTCCGCAAATTGCAACCTACTCGCCAACAGCTTACACAGATTGGCATATGCTCTGGATTGGCAGTTCGATGGCCATTGGCAAGATGAGCAGCATCTTTATGTTTTTGATGGCGTGTAGTATATTGTTTTTTACAGCAGGATTTTATTTGTTTGATAAAAAGGAGATTTGATCCGATGTCGATTCGTTTACGGCTGGTACTTTCCTATATAGCCATGCTGCTTGTACCGCTTGTGCTCTCCGTGCTAGCCGTGATCTTAATCAGCGTCGCAACGTTTGGGAATCTGAAGTCGGTCTTTCAGGTTGATTTCTCCCAAGGCAATCCGATTAAACGTGTTGTTGATCAAGAACTAGAAAATGTCGCTTATATGAAAGCGAAGACGGATACGGAACCGGATGCTTTTCTGGATCCTGCATTTGTGAAGGATTTAGAGGCCAAATTCCATAAAATTAATATGGGCATCATCATCCGGAAGGATAAAGAGATTACGTACGTTTCACCGTATATTAAGCAAGGGGAGGCTGAGAATACCTCCAAGCTGCCTTCTTTTGGCACATCATCGGGTCAATTTCAGCGAAATCAAGGTTCCCTGTGGATAACTAGGCAGCAGGATTTTTTATTTTCAGATAATAGTAAAGGCTCTGTATTCGTTTTTCTGGATGGCGGTCCCTTTCAAAAGTATCTTCACCAATTTTCGAAATCCGTCATTGTTACGTTTATTCTTATTCTCGTATTGACGAATGGTGTACTGACTTACTTCGTTTCTCGCAGTATTATTAGGCCTCTAAGAGCACTCAAACGTGCGGCGGAGGAGATCAAGGAAGGCAATCTCGACTTTGAGATTGTACCGCATTCCGATGATGAAATTGGTGAGCTGAGTACGGCATTTGAAGAAATGCGGCGTAAGCTCAAGAAATCCGTAGAGGTTCAGCTTCAATATGAAGAGAACCGCAAGGAGCTTATTTCGAATATTTCCCACGATCTCAAGACGCCGGTTACGGCGATTAAAGGATATGTCGAGGGGATTATGGACGGTGTATCGAATTCCCCAGATAAGCTGGATCGGTACATTCGAACCATCTATAATAAAGCAGCTGATATGGACCGGCTCATTGATGAATTATTTCTGTTCTCCAAGCTGGATTTGGGCAAAGTGCCTTTTCAATTCGAGAAGGTTGATCTTGGACAATACGTGTTGGATTGCGCGCAGGAATTGCAGTTCGATATGGAGAAAAAAGGGGTTCAGTTCGCGCTCACCGAGCTGCCGAAGTCACCGCTGTATGTAACGGCAGACCGTGACAAGCTCAGACGTGTCCTGCTGAACATTATCGAAAATGCGATAAAATATAGTGAAGAAGGCAAATGCCACATTACCTTAACGTTGAGAGAGATAGACGGCAATGCCGTCATTCAAATAAAAGATAGAGGTCAAGGCATATCGGAGGAATCGCTTCCTCATATTTTTGATCGGTTTTACCGGGCAGATCCTTCACGTAACACGGCTACCGGAGGAAGCGGGCTTGGACTGGCGATAGCCAAACAAATTATGGAAGAGCACGGCGGGAGAATCAGCGCATCCAGTATCATGGGGCGGGGGACGACCGTATACATGGCATTACCGCTTAGTCAGCAGGGGGAGAGCGAAGGATGAGTCGAATCTTAATTATTGAAGACGAGCAAAGTATTGCAGAGCTGGAGCGGGATTATTTGGAGATCAGCGGCTATGAAGTCGATATCGAAAATAGCGGGGACAAGGGGCTCCAGCGAGCCCTCTCTACGGATTATGATCTCATTATTCTCGACCTTATGCTGCCGAAGGTGGATGGTTTCGAAATCTGCCGGCGTATTCGAAGTGAGAAGGACATTCCCATCGTGATGGTTTCCGCTAAAAAGGAAGACATCGATAAAATTCGCGGCCTCGGCCTCGGCGCTGACGATTACATGATCAAGCCCTTCAGCCCCAGCGAGCTGGTTGCCAGAGTGAAAGCCCATTTAGCACGCTACGAACGGCTGATGGGGCGGCGCGAAACGCGGAATGATGAAGTCCGCATCCGCGGTTTGATGATTGATAAAACAGCGCGCCGTGTTTTTGTGAACGAGAAAGAAGTCGTCTTCACGACGAAAGAATTCGATCTGCTCACCCATCTGGCGATGAATCCAAATCGGGTGTACAGCAAAGAGCAGCTTTTTGACCTTCTATGGGGGATGGACGCCATGGGGGAAATCGCGACAGTGACGGTACATATTCGCAAGCTGCGCGAGAAAATCGAGCAAGACCCGTCCAACCCGCAATACATCGAGACCATCTGGGGAGCGGGATACCGGTTTCGGATTTGACAGGAAAGCCTGGGAAGAGCATGACTCTTCTTGGGCTTTTTGTTTTTCAGGGACATTGGTCACGCCCGGTGAGAGCTCGGAAACGGAGCCTATCTCGGTGGATGCCAGCCGAAAGTGCGTTTTAAGAGCCTAATCGTCTACGCTCCATTGCTTAGAACCGCCGAAAGCGCGGAAACCGACTTCTCATGCCCCATATTCTGGCCTCGCCACAGTGTCGCTTTGAGATAAGCGCGTTTTCGGAGCCTATCTCTGTGGACGCCAGACGAAAGCTTGTATCTCGAGCGTAATCGTCTATAAGATGATGTAGTAATTAACAAATGGTCATTTACTCCATTGTAATGTTAAGATATTGTAAAGGTAATTTACACAGAGGAGAAAACTTACAATGATACTTTCCGTGGATTGGCACATTTTAATGAAATTAGGGATCTCAGCTATATTTGGTCTCATTATTGGCCTGGAACGAGAAATCAGGAATAAGCCGCTCGGACTCAAGACTTCTTTAGTCATTTGCTTAAGCAGCTGCTTGCTGACGATCGTGTCCATCGAATCGGCCAATAAATACGCCGTCATGGGACTGCACGTGATGGACCCCATGCGTCTAGCTGCGCAAGTCGTTAGTGGAATCGGTTTTCTTGGGGCTGGGGTCATCCTTCGCAAACACAATGATGTCATTATCGGATTAACGACAGCTGCAATGATCTGGGGGGCGGCCGGACTTGGGATTGCGGTTGGGGCAGGCTTCTTTGTAGAAGCGTTTTTTGGACTCCTACTTATCATGATTAGCGTCGTAGTTTTGCCTTATTATATTAAGAAAATGGGTCCAAGACCGCTGATTATGAAAGACCTGCGCGTGAGGCTCGTCGTCTCCCATGACGGCAACTTAACGACGATTATCAAAGCGATCATTGCTAAAGGCTACAAGATGAAAAGCGTACATATTAAAGAGCTGAACCAGGAGCAGCAAGAGCTGAATTTCATCGTGTATATTGATAGGAAATATGCTTCGGAAGTGTATGATGAGTTGAAAAGTATGGATTATATTGAGATTGCAGAAGTTGAGACTCTGTAGGGGGCAAAAGAAGTAATAGGATCGGATTGTGGTTTTTGACGCAATCCGGTCCTTTTTATAATTAGCTCGAAGTACCTGATGAAGCAGCACATCTTGCACCGAGTTCAGCTAATGCACTGGATAGGGAGCAGAAGTCTATACAACTTGAAGTGGAAAATCATGTTACAATATTGATCAAGAAATCATAACGGGTTAATGAATGAAAAGGGGCGCTGGCATGGAGGATGTTCATCTGCATTTAAAAAATCTTGGCTTCACAGACCTTGAAGCCAAGTGCCTGCACGTGCTCGCCGAAAGCGGCACGCAGACGGGCTACGAAATCGCCAAGCAGCTTGGCGTTTCGCGCTCGAATGTCTACTCCGCGCTGCAGAAGCTCGCGGAGAAGGGGGCTGTGCTCACTAGTCACGGTGAGCCCACGCATTATCAGAGCGTGCCGATCGAAGAGATCGGCGAGCGAATTGAAGCGGAGCTGCAAGCCTCGATCCGCTACGTGAAAGCGCACATGCCGAAGCAGGATGCGCACCGCTCGGAGTACTTCAGCTTGGAGGGAGACGCGAAGGTCATCGAGCGTATACGAACTGAGCTCAAAAAGGCGAAGGAAGAAGCGCTCTGTGAGCTATGGTCGGAAGAAGCGCAGCTTCTGAAGGAAGTTCTTCGTCAAGTGCCAGCGCAAGGCGTGCGCTTGCTGGTTTCGACGATTGGCGAAGCGGAGCTGCCAAGCGGGGTTCATCAATTCCAGCACGGACGCGAAGAGGGTTGGCAGAAGCGCAATGGGCGGAAATTTACGCTGCTGATCGACCGTAAGCTGGCAATTGTTGGCACGCGAGGCGGCGAGGAGCCGGCTCTGGCGATGATGACGGAGCATCCAGCGATGGTCGAGCTGCTGCTGAACAATTTTTTTCGTGATGTGGTGATCCACGAGCTGCAGCAGGATATGGGCGCAAAGCTAGAAGATAAATATGGCAAGAACTTCAAAAAAATTATTCAGAAGTACACCGAGGTAAAGGTAATGGATCCCCAACCGGCGGGTGTAGGGAAGTCGCTGGAAGGCAAGTCTAGTGAAGGAAAGTCTGCCGAAGGAAAAAGGAGAAAGAAGAAATGACGCAGCATGACGAGGAACAAACGAAGATAGAGGGAATTCTACTCGCAGCGGAAGCGCTCGTGAAGGAGAAGCTGGAGCGCGATAGCAGCGGCCACGACTGGTGGCACATTTATCGCGTCGTGCAGACGACGAAGCGTATTGCTGCCCAGGAGGGCGCTGACGGATTCGTCTGCGAGCTTGCGGCGCTGCTTCACGACGTCGTCGACGAGAAGCTGAACGCCGATCCAGCCGCTGCGCAGCGCGAGCTGGAGGCGTGGCTCGCTGCCAGCGGCACACCAGCGGAGCAAGTGCAGCACGTGCTGGAGATCATCAGCACGATGTCGTTCAAGGGCGGTGCGCGTCCACCTATGCGCACGCTGGAAGGCCAAGTCGTGCAGGATGCCGACCGGTTGGATGCGATAGGCGCGGTAGGCATCTCGCGCGTATTCGCTTATTCGGGCTGGAAAGGCCGCCCGATTCACGATCCTACCGTCATGGCTCGTGAGCATATGACGGAGGCGGAGTATCGCGCGGGGAAAGATACCGCGATTAATCACTTCTACGAGAAGC
The DNA here is from genome assembly GCF_030817295.1 of Paenibacillus sp. V4I9. Lineage (NCBI taxonomy): Bacteria > Bacillati > Bacillota > Bacilli > Caryophanales > Paenibacillaceae > Paenibacillus > Paenibacillus sp. V4I9. The sequence goes on along the minus strand of NZ_JAUSZE010000001.1, from coordinate 6,503,759 downwards.
TCCTGAAATTGAAGGAGCTTATGAACACAGACTACGCCCGGCAGCTGGCAGAGGAGCGGCACCGCTTCATGGAGCAGTACCTCGAACAATTTTACGCGGAGTGGGAAGGCGAGCGATAGCAAACGAAAAAGAGCCAATGATGGCTCTTTTTTTGGTGAGATAGGCTGGTCTTTTCGCTTTTGCAGATAAGAATGTTGTACAGCATACAACATTTTTTAGGATTTCATGGTTCCAAATGAAAATTGTTGTACGCTGTACAACAATTTGTTCTAATTTGCTTCAAAGATGCTCGATTTGAGGGGGATTGTTGCACTTTGTACAACTCCGGAGAGGATATCCACACCTTAAGGGGCACATTGTTGTATAAAGTACAACTTCGCTTCTCTTTCAGTTATATGCGCAGCTTATCTTGCTACTATTCGTACCGTTGCCCAGCCCGATTGCTGATCTCGCAAATCACTTACCCTAGCCCAATCAAACCGTCCCACTCATTCCCAAAGCTATCACTCAAAAGACGGCTTCGTCAGCGGACAATTCGGCAGCCCAGAATCTCCCCATTATATTCCGCCAGCATACGCAGGAAATAGCACGTTTCGGGTAAATGATGCTCAAGGAACCAAAGTGTCAACCGGCTACGCAGGCTCATGGAACTTTATACATTTATTAAGTATCAACGAACTATATTCAACAAAAAAAGGGTCAAGATCAGTTTTCGTCGCATTTTGTGATAAAATAGAAGGAATGATTAATTAACTTCGAGCAGAAAGAGATGTTATGACAATGAAAAGAGAAGCAAAGTATATAGCGACGGTTTCCTTAGGGGTTATGGGAGCAGGCTTTCTGGCCACGCTGCCCACACCGGTTTCATCAACAATATGGGGAACCTTTTTGCAGGGTGGTTTTGAGGCTGGAGTTGTAGGCGGCTTGGCTGACTGGTTTGCGGTTAGTGCCCTGTTCCGTCACCCTCTTGGCATTCCGATTCCACATACGGCCTTATTACCGAAGAATCGTGAGAAGATTACGAAAGCGCTCGTTTCAACGGTTGAAAATGAACTGCTTTCCAAGGAAACGATTCGTACTCGCTTGCAGCAAATCCGTTTCTTAGAGCGTGGGCTTGAATTAGCGGAAACTCATTTGGACAACGAAGCCCTTCACAAAGGTCTCTCGACACTAGCCAAACAGGCTCTTAACGCGATTGATCTGAACAAATTGACGCCGCTATTAGCGGAGGAAATTCATAAAGCCCTCCAAGACTTAGATACGAGTCGACTCGTTCGTACGATTGTAGACAGCATTGCCCACGGCGGTTATGACGGCAAAACGTTTGATTTTGTTATTGATAAAGTGGAAGCATGGGCCATTAAGGCGGATACGCGCGATCAGCTGGGCGCTATGGCGCTCAAAGCGTTCGAGGGTCTGCAATCGAATGGCTTCATGGCATTTGCCGTTAATGCGTTCATCGGTATGGTGAATGAAGAGAAGATCGGGGGTATTATCCAGAACTTCGTTCTTTCCTACATCGAGCAAATGCGAACGAAAAATCATCCGCGAAGAGAAGCGGTTCTTACTTTTATTCGGAATGAGCTGAACAAGCTTGAGCGGAATCCACAGCTTTTGGCTGAGCTAGAAGGTTTGAAAGCGAAGCTGCCGGGCCTATTTGATCTCGATGAGAAATTATCGGGGCTGTTAGAGCGGTTGAAGGCGAAGGCAGAGGATTTCGTGGATCAGCCCGATTTTGTGCCTCAGCATGTGGTTCCGGTGGTTCGTAAAATGCTGATTTCGGTGAAGGAAAACGAGGATATGCTGCAGCGCGGCGAGAGCTGGATTCAAGAGCAAATCGCTGCTTATTTGGAGCAAAATCACAGCAAAATCGGTCTGCTCGTCAAAGAAAATCTGGATAAGCTGACTAATGATAAGCTGACCCAGTTGATGGAAGATAAGCTCGGCAATGATTTGCAGTGGATTCGTGTCAACGGTGCGATATGCGGATTTATCATCGGACTTGGCTTGGCAGGGTTAAAAATGCTGTTTTAGGTGAAAAACGACGGGACATGCCCGAGTGGAGGTAGGCATTTTGATCGAGATTAAAGGAGTTAGTAAGACGTTTGTTCAGCGATTAGGCGGCAGCTATCAGGCGCTGGATAATATCACTTTAACGATTGAAAAAGGGGAGTTCGTCTCCCTGCTGGGCCCGTCTGGATGCGGGAAATCGACTGTGCTGAATTTGGTCGCAGGCTTCGATACGCAGAGTGATGGCGTTATTCAGGTGAATGGGAAAAAGGTGACCGGCGCTGGCGCGGACCGTGTCGTCGTGTTCCAAGAGCATGGTCTATTCCCATGGTTGACGGTACTGGACAATGTAGCCTTCGGACTCAAGCAGAAGGGTATTGGAAAAAAAGAGCGTTACGAGCTGGCGATGGAACAGATCAAAGCTGTGCATCTCAGCCGTTTTACCGATCGTTATCCGCATGAGCTTTCGGGCGGGATGAAGCAGCGGGCCGCAATCGCCCGGGCGCTTGCCATGGACCCAGAGATTTTGTTGATGGACGAGCCGTTCGCCGCTTTGGATGAGCAAACGCGCCTTATTTTGCATAAAGAACTGGAAGAAATCTGGATGCGTACACGCAAAACGATCCTCTTCATTACCCATAACATTCGTGAAGCCGTGATCCTCTCGGATCGTGTATTCGTGATGTCCACGCGTCCCGGGACTATTAAGAAGGAGTTCGCCGTGAAAGCGGCGAGACCTCGGGATAGCGCAGACACCGTGCTCCATCATGTGGAGAATTCGATCATGGACGCGCTGGCAGACGAGCTGGAGAAAGTGGTAAGGGAGGAGACTGGCGATGAGTACAGCATCAAGAAGAACGATTTTTCTGGTACTGCTTCTGATAGCTTGGGAGGCGGGATTTAGATTATTCGGATGGGGATGGAAGTTCCCTTCGCCCACCCAAACCTTGCAAGCCTTCTACGATGGGTTGGTGCATGGAGAACTGCTCCAAGCGACAATTGCGAGTATGGCGAGGTTGTTGGTTTCCTTTGCTTTGTCTTTGCTAATTGGTACAACCCTTGGGTTCCTATTCGCACGCTACCGAATGCTGGATGATACGATTGGATTTCTGGTAGTTTCTTTGCAGACCATTCCGAGTATTGCTTGGCTGCCTTTTGCTATTATTTGGTTTGGTCTTAACGAATCTTCCGTTATTTTCATTACGACACTCGGAGCAACCTGGACGATGGCATTGGCCAGCCGTACCGGGATCAAAAACATCCCCCCTATTTATTTGCGCGCCGCGCAGACGATGGGAACGGGCAATGGGTTTAATCTATTCGTGCAGGTCATGATTCCTGCCGCTTTCCCGCATTTGATCAATGGTGTACGCACGGCTTGGGCTTTCGCATGGCGCGCGCTTGTTGCCGGTGAGCTCATTGCCAAAGGGGCTGGACTTGGTCAGCTTTTGCAGGACGGAAGAAATCTGGGCGATACATCACTGATGCTGTGCATTGTCATTATTATCGCGGTACTGGGCACGGTATCTGATCACTTCTGCTTTAAGAAACTCGAAGATAAAGTGCTAGAGCGATATGGCCTCGCTGGCTCGAAGTCTTGAGTAGGGGGCGGGTCGGATGAGAAAACGTGCATGGCTGTTGTTGCTGCTTCTAGTCGTGGTTTCGATGGTGAGTGCTTGCGGTGAGAAGCTGACTCCTACAGGCAAAGCTCAGGTGGTACGAGTTGGCGTATTCAAAAATGTCACACATGCCGCAGCCTACATCGCGCTCGAAAAAGGTTATTTCGCCCGGGAGTGGGGCAACGAAGTTAAGATTGAGGTCACAGCCTTCGATAACGGCTCTGACCTATCCATCGCTATGGCGACAGGGGATATCGATGTAGGATTCGTCGGCCCTGGGCCTGCGACAACTTTCTTTTTGAAAAGTGGGAATTACCGGGTCGTATCCGGTTCGAATAATGGCGGCGCGGTGCTTGTGGCCCGGAATGGCACAGGAATTAATAGCGTTAAAGATTTAGTAGATAAAACGATCGCGATCCCGTCCAAAGGAAACACGAACGAAATCTCGCTGCGCATGCTGCTGCAGCAAGAAGGTGTGAGCTTGGGCAGAAGTGCTGAGAGTGCGCACCTTATTGTGCGCTCACCGTCGGATGCGCTGATCTCCTTCCGCCAGAAGGAGATCGATGCGACGCTCGTCCCCGAGCCATGGGGGACACAGATCGAGAAGGCCGGACTTGGCAAAGTCGTCGTAGATTGGAAGGCGATCCCGCCGAACAATGGCGATTATCCGACGGTCATCATGGTCGCGAGCGACAAGTTCATTGCGCGGCACCGGGATATGGTGAAGGGCGCGATCAAGGCGAATAGGGATGGCATCGCGTTCATCCAGAACAGTCCCGAGCAAGCCTATGATCTCATCAACAACCAGCTGAAACAATACAGCGGTAAAGGGATGGACAAAGGCTTAATCAAAGCCTCGCTGAGCCGTTTGAAACTCACCACAGACGTTGACGTCAAGGTGATGGAGGAGATGGCGAAGGTATCCATCGATGCTCGCTATATTAAGGGCATTAACAAAGAGGAGCTCAACCTTAGTACATTCGTCGATTTGTCGATGCTCGAAGAAGTAAAGAATGGGAAGTAAGGGAAGAAGCCTGTTTCTATCCGAATTTTGGATGGAAGCTGGCTTCTTTTCTGTCCTTCAAGGTGTAGAATTAATTTTACAGAAAATTTAAAAATAGGAACCCAAAAAAGTATTGTCAAACGAAACCAATGCCATTATACTGGAAATAGTTTCAATATGAAAGCGATTCCAGAAAACGCTTACTTGTGTAATTTTTATCTCGATTCTTTTATTTTATGTAATATGGAATCGATACCAGACGAGTTTGCAGAAGCCCATAGGAAGGTGGTCATAACATGGAAACGAATCTGCCGCAAGCTAGAGTTGGCGCTGCGGTGAAGAAGAAAAATGCTGATCTGGGGAAAAGAATATTACAACACAAGCATTTATATCTCATGCTCCTTCCCTGTATTGTATTCTTCGTTATTTTTTCGTATATCCCGATGGGTGGACTCATGCTAGCCTTTAAGAACTACCAGTTTAACAAGGGAATCCTTGGCAGTCCTTGGGTCGGCTTAACGTATTTCAAAGCTTTTTTTAACGATTATCAAAGCGGGAAGTTGATTAAAAACACACTTATTATCAGCAGTATTAAAGTATTTTTGGGGCTGCCTTTTCCGATTCTGCTTGCGTTGATGTTCAATGAAGTCAGAAGCCGAAGATTTCGCGGAATCACACAGAGCATATCCTATTTGCCGCATTTTCTTTCCTGGGTTATCGTCATTGGCCTTATGCAGCGGGTTCTTGCTCCCGAGACAGGGCTGCTGAACGAGGCGATCCGATTCTTCGGCGGAGACGGAAGCACTTTTTTCATGATGGAGAGCAAGTACTTTTATCCACTCATGTTTGGAAGCCATATTTGGCAAAGTATAGGATGGGATTCCATCATTTATTTGGCCGCTATTGCCAGCATTAATCCTGAGCTGCATGAAGCCGCTAAGATTGATGGCGCTAATAAATGGCATGAAATCTGGCACGTTACCTTGCCGGGCATTCGGTTAACGATTTCGATCCTGTTTATTTTGTCGCTGGGCAGCATTCTGCAAGCGGGATTTGATCAAATTTATCTGATGAGAACACCCGGGAATATGGAGTTAGCTGATATTCTTGACACCTATATCATTCGTGTAGGCCTTCAAAATGGACAATACGGCTATGCGACTGCTGTTGGTTTAATGCAGGGTGTTATTGGACTGATTCTTGTCGTAACTGCCAATCGAGCTTCCAAAAAGTTTTTTGACGAATCTATATGGTAGCGCTACCATGATTTCCGTTTTTCAACAGTTGAAGGACGCCTTCGGGTGTTATTCATAAAAATTGAAAGATAAGGGGAGTATTGTATGAGCAAAAGATGGGTCAAATGGGTTACCATGCCTATGGCAGCAAGTTTACTGCTTGCCGGTTGTGAAAGTTCCAGTCAACCAGCAGGTGGAGGGGACAATGCTAGTACAACACCGTCAACCACAGCCAGCAGCGGCAAGCCCGCAACTTGGATTGCAGACAGAACAATCAAGGGGCTTCTGTTTATTGACAGCGATGATATAACCAAAGACATCAATCCGGAGATTGCCAAGAAGCTGAAAGAAATGACAGGGATTACTTTGCAAATGGAAGGTGTAAACTCGGAGCACGCGATTGACGGCCTTATTGCAGGGCTCGCTTCTAACGACTTGCCTGACTTCATCGTTTATTATCTCAATAACAGTGGACGCAAAGAAATGCCAGTCATTCTGAAAGCTGCCAAAGAAAACATGTTCACTGACCTGACTCCTCTTATAAAAGGCACCAAGATATACAGCAAATATCTGGATGATAAATATTTGCCGCTTGATACGAAGAACGGCGTTATGTTCCGTCCGGAATTTAACGGCTCCAGTTACTTTGTCCATATGAACGTTCAAAGAGAGGGCGGCTACGAAGAACGCAAGTATGTCGGAGGTCCTTTCATACGCAAAGATATTGCCGAAGCGTTGAAGGTTGATCCTCGAACGATTAAAACAACGGATCAAGTATATGAATTGGCACAGAAGATCAAAGACGGGAATTTCAAAGATAAAAACGGAAAAGCGGTTACCCCCCTCGGACCTAGATACTGGGGTAATAGCAATCACGAGAATGGACCCCTGTTCAATGATTTGACCTGGGGAGCGATTGACCAAGGCTTCGAAAAGAACAAGGAAGGTAAAATTGTTCACGAAAGCAAGACAGAATATCCGATGAAGCGTATTGAGTTCGTTCAGAAGCTTTTGAAGGAAAAAATAATGGCTCCAGATTATTACGCGATGCAGGAAAATAAAGCGACTGAAGGAGCTATTAACGGTTCATTTGGCATCATCGGCGATATGCATAGCTATTTGGACTTCAATAAAGATATGAGCTATCTTCCGCTTGGACCTATTAATTCTTTGGATGGAAGCTACCGGATGTCGGTTGATTATAAGAGCGGGTACATGGCCTGGTCGATTCCGAAAACAACGAAAAATCCGCAGGATGTCGTCAAATTTGCCGATTTCCTGGCCAGTCGTGAAGGCAAGCTGCTCTGGCAGTACGGTCTAGAGGGAAGAGACTTTACGCTGGATGCCAAAGGCAATCCGTTGGTCAAGAAAGAAGTGTTGGAGCTTCGGAACAAAGATCCGAAAGCGGCCAAGGAGCTTGGCTTTGAGGGAGTAGGGAATGGCTGGGGAAGCTATCTCGGCAGTACGGATATCAACAGGCTGGGCGATTTCGGCGAAATGCAGTATGGTGATTCTGTTTCACCGGAAGCCAATGCGACACCGCTGAAAATTGCCGAGTACTGGGGCTATGACGAGAAAAAGAAAAACGCAATCATCAACGACGGCTATCGTCCGCTTTCATTTATTAATGAGCTTGCGACAGGGAATGAATTAAAAACAGCCTTAACGAACTACAATGAAAGCGTCATTCGCGCGTTCTATGCCAAGAGCTTGGATGAAGCGCAAAAAATTCTAGATGCATCGAAAAAGCAATTACAGGCAGCTGGCTTGGACAAATTCGAAGAACTGCTTCAGAAGAAGGACAGCGATCCTAAAACGAAGGTTATTCTCAAATAATGAATGGATAGTAGGGAAGCGGGCGCTCCCCCAGGTAACGGCGGGAGCGCACTTCTTAGTCAGGGGTGAGATTAACGTGGGAAATGAATTTTATAAGCTCTCAGCAGGTGAAAAAATATTCAAATTCGTTAATTATGCACTCATTATTCTCCTGTGCCTGTCCATCATATTGCCTTTTCTGAATATATTGGCACTTTCCTTTAACGCAGGTAAGGATGCGGAAAGAGGAGGCATCTATTTCTGGCCCCGCGTATGGACGCTAGAAAATTATCGTGAAGTGTTTACATCGGCTAATATCGGCAAAGCATTTGCCATTTCCATATTTCGTACGGCTCTAGGCACCATTTCAGGCGTGTTTTTATCAGCTATGGCTGCCTATACGCTAAAAAGCAAGACGATGCCGGGCGTGCGATTTTTTACGCTTATGGTCTTTTTTACGATGTTGTTCTCTGGCGGCATTATTCCTTATTATATGCTGCTTAAAAATCTGCATTTGACCAATACAATCTGGGTCTATGTTCTTCCGGGACTATATAGTGCGTGGAATTTGATCATCATGCGGACGTTTTTTCAGCAAATTAGCATCAGTCTGGAGGAATCGGCAAAGCTGGATGGCTGCAGCGACTTTGGTATTTTTATGCGGATTATCATGCCGCTCAGTAAGCCTGTGCTGGCAACTATATCTTTGTTTACAGCTGTGAGTCATTGGAATGATTGGTTCACAGGAGCATTTTTTGTCCGAACCGCGTCGCTTAGACCTTTGTCCACCCTGCTGCAGGAGATGTTAACCAAACAGGATGCAATTCGAGAATCCCTGATGCAGGCTGCCGGTACGACGCAATTTCAAATGCTTGAACGCATGCAGCTTACGGGAGATTCCCTGAAGATGGCGACGATCATCGTAGTTGTGGCACCGATTATTGCTGCCTACCCCTTTATTCAGAAGTATTTTGCCAAGGGTGCGATGATTGGATCGGTCAAAGAATAGACGCCCAAGAGGAGAGGTTGTAAGTGACTTCAATAACAAATCCCTATGACAAACAAGGCATCTGGCTGCGAGGCAGCTTTCATAACCACACGACGAACAGTGATGGGCATCATCCGCTTTGGGCGGTGTACCGCATGTATCATGATTATGACTTTCTAGGCATATCCGATCATGATCTGATTACCGAGCATGAAGGCGAGCACACGATTGGGACCGTATTTGAAGCCATTGAGGTGAGCAGTTCGCAAACGCACATGCTGCTTGTCCACCCTCCGAGATCTCTTATGGACGGATACTCCAATGAATTTTCGATTGCCAATTATCAGAGACTATCCGATATATGTGTGGAGAACGGCGGCCTGTCTATACTGGCCCATCCGAACCGTTTTTTCTCCCATTATTGGCGGCATGAGGATATGCTCAGTATGCAGCGGTATAACGGCATTGAGGTTGTGAATGGGGATGGAAATCCGGAATACGACATCGCTTTCGATAAATGGGATTACCTATTGTCCGCAGGACGGAGGGTATGGGGCTTCGGAAATGATGACTCACACGTCTACGGGCAGGAGAAACGAGCCTGGAATATGGTGCTCACAGAAGAAAATACGAGTGGAGCTATTCTTACCGCGATTCGTGAGGGCAGCTTTTATGTTTCTACAGGCTATGGCTTTGAAGGAATTCAGGTAGAAGACGGTCAAATTATTTATGATCTTCGGTCAAGCCCATTGTATGATAAAATGTATAAATATGTGACATTGATCGGTAAAGAAGGCCGTATACTTCATGAGGAAACAGGAAGAATGAAACAGGTGAAGTATACGGTCAAAGGCGATGAAGGCTATATCCGCATCGCTGTCTACTTGGAAGGTGGATTCGGGGCGTTCGCTCAGCCGATATTTGTCGAATAACAGAGAAAAATGTTCATGCTGCAAGTAAGGAAGGATGATAATCATGGCGCCAAAAATTAAAGATGTAGCCAAGAAAGCGGGAGTATCCGTAACAACAGTTTCCAGAGTGTTAAACGGAGAAAAATACGTGAAGGACGATCTGAAGGCCAAAGTGAAACGCGTGATTGACGAGCTGGGTTATGCCCCAAGCCATATCGCGAGGAGTTTGGTACGGAAGAAAACGAACCTGATTGGCGTCATTGTTCCCGATCTGACATCCAGCTTCTATTCCACTATTTTGAGCAGTATCGAGGAAACGGCGAGCTTGAATGATTACAACCTACTGGTCTGCAACATTATCGAGGATACGGATAAAGAGCTAAAATATTTGAATGTGTTTAAAGAGATGCGTGTAGACGGCATTATTATTATGCATGAAAAATTAAGCGATGACATTCGCAGTTTTATTAATAAATTGGATATTCCTGTAATTTTTTCGAGTGTAAGACCATTAGATCATAAGTTCGTTTCTGTCATTATTGATGATTACGAGGCGGCCTATGATGCGACCCGTTATCTAATTGAGCTCGGACATGAGCGAATTGCCTTTATTGGCGGGGATATGAGAGACATCACCTCAGGGCAGAACCGTTATGTAGGCTATCGCAATGCACTCAAAGATCAGCGGGTCAGGATTGTGAATGACTATATCCGGTTCGGCGACTATAAGACGCAGAGCGGATACAATCTGATGAAGGAACTGCTTGCCTGTGAGCCTCGTCCTACCGCTTTATTTGCAGTAAGTGACGATATGGCGGTTGGAGCTATGAACTGCATTCATGACCATCAGCTAAAAGTGCCGGAAGATATATCCATCATCGGATTTGATGGAAGCCAACTGACGGAGCTCGTTCGTCCGCGCTTGTCCTCTATGGAGCAGCCTATTCAGGACATGGGGAAAATTACGGTGGATACGCTGATTGAATTAATTTCAGATCCTGCATGCAGTCCGAGGGAAGACTTGATATTGGGACATAGGCTTGTCGTACGCGACAGCTGCAGGGCCTATCAAACTGAGGGATAGACAGAGAACGGAGCGGGAGAGGGAGTGCGTAATGAGCAAATTTGATGCGGTTGTCATCGGCGATGCCAATATTGATTTAGTAGTGGTGGGCTGTAATCAGATTCCTCTGCCAGGGCAGGAAATTTTTGTTGAAGATATGTTGATGCATGTAGGCGGAGGTGCGGCTCTTTTCACGATCTCATTAGCCAAGCTAGGGCTGCATGTAGCATTTAATGGTGTTCTTGGAGATGATGGCTACGGTCATTATATTCGGGAACAGTTTGGACAATATGGTATCGATACCAGTCTGATCCGGACTAGCCAAACGAATCGTACAGGCATAACGATAGCAATTAATCCTGAGCAGGATCGTTCTTTTATTACCTATGCAGGATCAAACGCTGAGCTGCAAGTAAGCGATCTGGATTTAGCTCAAGTAGCGTCAGGCAGACATGTCCACGTAACCGGTTATAGAGGACGACGCAACCATAACGAATTCGTCGCTATGGCTAAGAAGTTGAAAGAGATGGGAGTAACACTATCTTGCGATGTAGGGTGGGATGATACCGGAGAATGGTATTCCGGGGTATTTGAGTTGATGCGTTATGTAGATGTCTTTCTGATGAACGAAACCGAGGCGCACCACTATACGGGCTTCGAACACATAGATGACAACCTAAGTTATATGTCGGGCTTCTGCAAGCATGTTGTAGTCAAGCTCGGACCCAAAGGAGCCGTAGCGATGAAAGACGGTTTGCAAACATCTCGCCCCGGATTCTCGGTCAAAGCTGTAGATACGACAGGAGCAGGAGATTCGTTTAATGCCGGTTACATGTATGGGTTCTTAACAGGGCAGAATGTCGAGACTTGCCTGTTATATGGCAACGTTTGCGGTGCTTTGTCAGTCGAAGCTTATGGCGGCAGCACCGGTACCCCGGATCGGGAAGGGCTGGAAGCTTTTATCAGGCAAAATAAAGAACAGGAATCCGACCTTCTGAAGTGGTATAACGAGGACTAGGTAGGGATATGCGAGGCTTATCCTCTATTCAGCTTGGTGTCAGATATTTTTAGTTGCGATCAGAAAGGGGCATTGACGAATGGCGGACGATCTGAGGTTCCGGGAGGACGGGACTTTTACCATAGTGCAATTCACGGAAACTGGATTGCGTGCAGCACTAATCTATTCGTGAACTTACTAAAAAACAGGGGAACCGCATACGCGGCTCCCCTGTTTTTTAGTTCCCGCCAGAAGCAGCCTGCTGCTCGCTCTTCTGCTGTTTATGTGCTTTGGCATCGATGACTTTGCTGTTTCCGCTGCCTTTTTCATTCACAGCTGCGAGGTTCATCGCACTGCTTCCTTGAAAAATGCCGCCCTCCTGAATAATGAAGGACCGGACATCGATATTGCCAACAAGCACGCCGGAGCTGGTCACGATGAGCTTGCCTTTGGTGTGAATATTGCCCTTCACTTTACCGGCAACGATGACATCGCGTGCCTGGATGTTGGACTGCACAACAGCGTTCTCACCAATGGTGATGTCGCCTGCGCACTCAATGTCGCCGTTCATCTGGCCTTCGATGCGAAGGCTGGCTTCGGACATGATTTTACCCTCACAAATGGTACTGCCCCCGATCAATGTGTCGGTTGTTTTCGTATCAATTCGCTTCGATTTAGAGCTTCCAAGCATTAGGGTTCATCCTTTCTATTGGTAATGAGATAAGGGGAGGGGTCGATCTGGACGCCGTTCTTATGAACTTCATAATGCAGGTGGGAGCCCGTGCTTCGTCCTGTGGAGCCGAGTAGGCCGATCTTTTGACCTTTCGTTACTGATTCTCCGCGTTTGACGAGGATTTTATTCAGATGCATGTACTCCGTTTGTATCCCTCGGGAATGATCGATAATAATATGATTGCCATGTTCGTTGTCAAAGCTGGCTTCTACGACTTTACCTGCAGCAGTGGCATATACGGGGTCATTGATCTCACCATCGAGGTCAAGCCCGGCATGCATGGTCGGTTTAAGCGTAAAAGGATCTCTTCGTATGCCGAAACCTGATGTAATAAGGTGGGTCGTCGTTGGCCAAAGTGTCGGCGTAATGCTGCGTAGACGCTCGGCTTCTACCAACCTGGCTTCGGATTCGCTCAAATTCACAAGAAGGGCGTTAATATCCCCAACTAACGAAAAAAGTCCTTGTTTGGTGCTGCTGACCAAAGAAGTTACTTCTTCCGAAGTAACAGGGACCTCGCTGCCACCGATGTCAGAGCGTACTCCACTCAGAGTTTCTGTACTCTCCATAGAAATCTTTTTGCTTGTCCGGTTTGTTCCTTCTGTCTGGCTCATTAACTGAATGACATGATCAAGTTTCTTAATTTCTTCTAACTTCACCTTAAATTCATTCGCTTGCTGGGATAAGTCAATCAAATTGGTTTGAAGCTGTTCCAGTTCGCTATTTTTAAGTGTAATTTGATTAACCAGTTGGCGTTCTTGTCCATCGAACGTTTGCTGCATGCTGGTTCTCGTTTGATGGGAGTAGATATTCATTAAGTAAATCGTGACAAAAAATCCAATCAACACGAGCAGGATCAAGCTTGGCACAATATATAGACTACTGTGCGGAAGCTTGAATCTTACGGTTCGGCGGTTGGCGCCCGGAATGATCATTAAGGTGAGTTCTTTTTTACCCCAGATGAATTTCAACCGATCCTCTTCCTTTCCGTAACAATGTCCCCCTCCTTGATTCGATTGTATTCGTCAAGAGGATGAGTCATGCCTAATTTATTATTTTGCTAAAATGGGAATGTTGGTAATTCTTGCTTCCAACATAAGCACTTTACGCTATGGGACATACTAAATTTGCCAAAAAGTTTTGTGTCTATGGGCTCAACTTTTCTGAGGAAAGTTACGTCTATAAGGTAGATCGATGAACGATTAGAAGTGAAGGGAGTTATCATCATGTTGAGAAAAACGATTACGTTTTTGGCAATAACGGTATTCGCACTTACAGGGTGTGAATCATCCGGAACCACAAGCGGGACAGTGAATGCTTCAAATTCACCGACGCCTAGTGCAACTATCACACCACAACCGACAGCTGCTGTTGACACGCCAGCTCCAGGTTCGACAGCTGTTCCTAATAAAGGTAATGAAACACCATCGAAGGTATCGATGAACGGGGTAACGGCGGTAAGGCTGGCTGATGCCAAGTCCGGCTGGATCGGCGGTAAAGGTTGGATCGCACGAACAGAGGATGGCGGTGTAAAATGGAAGGTTCAATACGAGGGGACAGGCGACATTAAGCAGCTGTTTGCACTGAATAGTCAAGATGCTTGGGCAGTTGCCTCGGATGAAGGTAAACTGCTAAGTACGAAGGATGGAGGCCAGCACTGGACATCCGTTGGTAAAGTACCGAATCAGGCGTTCCTTCATTTTGTAACGAAGACGGAAGCATTTAGCGGAAATGCACACACCATGGATGGAGGAGTGAAATGGACTTCCTTGTCAGTACCTGAGGGGACGAAGGGGGATGCTTATTTCCATGATAAAAATAATGGATGGGCTGTTAGACAAGTCAAGGATGCTATTGAAGTCCAACGAACACAGGATGGCGGCAAGACATGGAATAAGGTTATGTCCCGTAAAACAGCAGCCTCACTAACCGGTGTCGTTATCCGTTCTGCGGGTGTAAACGATGCGTGGGTTGAGCTAATTGGGGAATCGGGGATGACCCAAACCTCGTATTCGTTGTTTCACACGAAAGACGGCGGGAAAAGCTGGCTGACGGTTCTGGCAAACAGCACCGCCGGAGGTGGACCAGCCCCTGGTTTCCCTGCGGGTGAGAACACGGGGCCGAAGAACACGGGCGCAAAGCCCGGACCTCTCTACGTCGTGAGCCCAGACGTAGCTTATATGGGCGGGCAGTGCCCGAGCTGCGACAAGCCGAACTCCGTCGGGTGGACCAAGGACGGTGGCAAGACATGGGTAAACGGCAAGGAGTCGTTCACAGGCTATGGTGAGCTGCTGTTGGCTATGGCAGATGCGAATCAAGGGTGGCTCATCACGAATGACAATGAGCAGCCAAGCGTGATGTACACCACCGCTAGCGGTGGTGTTAGTTGGAACAAGGTGCATACGTTTGATGCACTGAAATAACGAAGAAGCCTTTCCGGAAGCAGAGCACTGCTGACGGAAAGGCTTCTTTGCTGTCTAATCACCCATGAAATTCCATCCTCTATACCCCCTGACCTTGTCATCGGCCGTAGAATTGTATAGGTAAACTTGCTTATCTAGAGGAGGCCACACATGCTTGCCAAAAAATATGCGATAGCCGCTCTAGTTTTTGCTTTTCTGGTATTAATCGGTTTTACCATAAAAAATCCTGAAAACATGGAATTATCGGCTGCATTCTCGAATGCTCACTCCAATAGATGGGTAGCAGCTGCCCCTATTCAGTTATCAGGACAGGATACCACTACCGATAAGGAATCTTCAGCGAAACCAAAGGCTGAAGTGAGAATGTCGGAGCAAGGGTCAGCTCCTTTCACCGGAAGTGAGGTGCAGCTGACAACTCCTGATAGCAGCGTACCTTTCGCGAAGGAGAATGAGAACGCTCTCACACAAGATCAGACCCATGATGGAGATGATCCAGTCCCAAATGCGAAGAATGTAAAGATATCCGCTGCCGAAATAGCTAAAGTAGTCGCACATTTTGAACGGCTTGCCCATTCGGATCAAAAGGAGCCGAGTTGGAAACGTAAAGCCGACCATCTCGTAGTAAAAGGATTTGGCTTCCTTGGAACCCCCTACGTATTCGGGGCGAAGTCGGACCAAACTGACTCTTTCGACTGTTCCTCCTTCTTGAGATACATCTTTATCAGTCAAGGGGTATCGCTGCCGCGTGATTCAAGGCAGCAGAGTCAGCTAGGTACAGAAGTGTCCATCGATCAGCTGCGTGAAGGTGATCTCGTGTTTTTCACCACTCCCAAAAGAAAAAATAAAAGCGGTATCGACCGTATCGGACATGTTGCGGTGTACTTAGGTAACGGTCTTATGCTGCATACCTTCCGCCCAGGCATTGGAGTCACGATATCAGAATTGAATAGCTCTTGGAGAGAGCGCTTAGTTAAGGCTAAGCGCGTTCTGTAACTCTCCCAGAAGTTCCACGTCATTCTGTCCCAAAATACTGTTCACCAACTGGAACCCGATTTGTAGACAATACATCACTTACAGTCCCTACGTGCAATCCTTTATTCTTTACAGCGGTAATCATGCCATCCAAGGCTGAACTTGCTGATCGAGTAGGATGCATCAGGATTAAGAAACCATTGTCCGCTTTTGTATTTATTTTATGAATAATGGATTGCGGGCTTGGATTTCTCCAATCAACCGTATCTAACGTCCACAACACCGTATTCAGCTTCATACTTTGAGCAACTTCTACAGTCTCTTTATCGAAATCGCCCGACGGGGGAGCAAACCATCGATTATTTACTTGCAGCTCTTGAGAGAGCAGTTTCTCGGTTTTCGAGATTTCTTGGTAAGCTTGGCTGTTGCTTAATTGGCTCATGTTTTTATGAGAATAAGCATGATTGGATAATTCATGACCGCGGTTCAGAATTTGTTTGGCCGTGGTCACATTCTTTTTAAGCCAAGAACCGTCAAGAAAGAAAGTTGTTTTCACATGATGCTTGTCCAATGTATCGAGAATAACAGGGATATATTCATTTCCCCATGCAACATTGATCATGAAAGAAACCATAGGTTTTTGAGGGTTGCCGCGATAAATGGGGGCAGCTCCCAACTGGTTAAGATGAATCTCCGCTGGTATTTCCTTATAAACATAATGAATAGATCTGCCGCCAAGGTTGTTCTTGTTCATTTCGTATGTCTTTTGTATATCGACTTCCAGACCATTGTAACCAGGGATAGCACCCTCAACACGATCTATTCTGGCGGATATAGGTGAGATTCGCATTTTTGGAGCTTCATTCATAATCTCGGTCATGACGGAGTCGCCAGCAGATGTTGTGAATCCGAACAAAACAGGCAGCGCACAAAGTATCAAACAATAACTTAACTTAAAATTTGCCATCGAAAAGCACTCCATTTCAGATCTCTTTTTAGATTTAGGCATTTCTATGTCTAATGAATTTTTGCAGGGAGAGCCTTGTTATAGTTTAGAAGTTGTGAAACGGTAACTAGCTGATATCCCCTACTTTTTAATTCCGGCAAAATAATCTTCAAGGCTGCTATGGTCTGTGTAGGACCTTCAATATAGTCATGAAATAACACAATATTTCCGTTTTTCGCATTCTTTAATACACGATTTACAATTTTGTTGACCCCTGGTGTACTCCAATCCTTTGTATCCAATTGCCAACTCCACATAATCATCTTATAACCTTCTGCTCGGACAGTAGCTACAAGACTCTCGTTATAAAACCCTCCAGGTGGGCGAAACAATAGGCACCGTCTTCCTGTTGTGTCATAAATAAGTTCCTCTGTTTGATTAATTTCTTTTTTGATGTTGTTTTTTTTGCTTAGATAGGCGTGGCTATATGTATGATTAGCTATCTCATGGCCCTCGCGTATAGTTTGATTTAGAACTTCAGGATAAAGTTTTACTTTATTACCGACAACGAAAAAAGTGGCCTTAGCCTCGTACTGTTTTAGAAGTTCCAGAATCTGAGCTGTGTACTCAGGGTGAGGACCATCGTCGAACGTTAATGCAATGACTTTTTCATCGGTGGTTATTTCCCAAACGATTTCTCCGCGTGTCTCATAATAAGCTCGATCTTTCTTAGGGGTTGCATTAGCAGTAGGCTGCATCAAAAATAGACAAATACACAAAATAAAGAATATTCTCATCGTGTTCTCCTTTATACAAGTGGGTGCAAATTTATAATCTCCAATTAACCCAAACCAATTCAATATAAATTTGGCTCGATTCAGCTCTTATGGTTATTTTGAGCAAAAAAAAAGACATGTTTGCAGCAACATGTCTTTTTGCACCATCTTATTAGGCCTTCGGTTGATCACCACCATTACTTCCGTTATTGCCCCCACTCCCATTCCCGTTTCCATTAAAAAAGGTATTCGTCAATGCACGAATCTTCTCCATGAATTTCCCGTACCCATATCCAGTGAGAAACGCCACGCTGATACGAGCAGCCATCGAGTCCCCGACTTGCAGCAGCAGAATGCCGCTCTCGAATAAGACGATGGTGATAATCGCTGATCCGAAGCATAGTATCGGACGCATCAGGTACCAGTACACCCATTGTGTGGTGAGGTCATGGTAATGCTCATGAAACATGCGTAGTCCATACAGCGCCCCGCCTAGAGCTCCTGCAAATCCAAAACACGCATACTCGTGATACAGATTTATGTCAATACCGAGAAGTTTCCCCTGAACAGAGCCGCTCCCCAGCACAGCCATCATCCAGAGGCTGCCGACGAACCAGATAAGCAAATAAGTGAAGATGAACTGCTTACCGAATCGGTGAAGGGGATCCATAAATAAAACACCGCCCTATACATGGTTAATACCATTGTATGAGCGTTGTTGTTGTTGATGCCTGCATATAGGGGCGCTTCTCCGATAACTTTAAATATTGCATGATAGCTGCGGAGCAGTCTTGCGCCGTATATTTTTGATGGTTGCGGATGTCCGTTCTACGTTTAACAAGTTCGGGATACTGTTCAAGCAGCAATTTGAACCAGTGATCTATCATCTCTAGCGAAATAATTTTCTGACCATAACCCTGTTCCTGAAAATAGTCGCAGTTCTTCTCTTCTTGACCTGGAATTGGGCTGTAGAACAGCATCGGAATGCCTTTGGCCATCGCTTCTGTACAGGTCATCCCGCCAGGCTTTGTAATGAGCAGATCGGAGATGTCCATCAGCTTGTTAATCTCACTAGTGTAACCGATTAGATGTACGTTAGGCTGCCGGAACACGTCTTCCTCGAGTAGTTGTTGACGCGCTTTTTCATTCGTCCCCAAGCAGATTAGAAGCTGGATATCCTTGCTCCAGCTTGCCAAGTACGTCAGCAGTTCTTCCTTTTCTTCCTTTTTAAATACACCCCAACCGCCGCCCATGACCATAACTGTGGGCATTGCTTTTAGACCAAATTCTTGGCGAATCTGCTCTTTGCTATGTTCCAACCGGAAATTAGGATGTACAGGAATCCCCGTGACTTCAACATGCGTTTCCGGCACGCCGCGGGCTATCAAGCGTTCTCTCACCAATGGTGTTGAAACCAAATATTTGTCCACTGCTGGATCAATCCACGTGCCATGAATGTCATAATCGGTGATGACGGTGAAGAGTGGAACAGCAAGTCCAGCTCTTTTCAGACGAGAGACAATGATGCTCGGAAAAGGATGTGTGCAAACGATGATATCTGGTTTTAGCTGCTTGATGATTGCTTTCGTTTGGGAGTAGAAAATACGATGCAGAAAAAGCGCTGCAACGCGGTTAGGCGACTTTTCATATTGATTACGGTAAAGCATACCATAGAGTTTAGGTTGTGATGTAACCGTGCGGCGGTATGCCGAAAAGATCCAAGGTGCTAAGGTAGGATGCAAAAAAGCGCCAAGTTCGATCACGCGTGTGATAATTTCAGATGAGCTTTGTCTTAGCTCCACTGAAAGCGCGTGAGCCGCTTGCGTATGACCTTTCCCGAAGCCCTCGGATAAGAGCAAAATCCGTTTTTTTCGCAAGGAACTCACCTTTCTTAATAAAACCATATCTTTGTGACCTATAGATAGGTATAGCCTTTAAATTTGTGAAGACTTCCGTTTAGATGCATAACATTTACGACACACAGGTACATAGCTTTCATTACCGCCAATTTGAATCTGTTCGCCGTGGAAGATCGGCACCCCGTCTTTGCAGCGCATATTCATAATCGCTTTTTTGTCGCAATACCAGCAGACGGTTTTGATCTCCTCAATCGTGTCAGCTACAGCTAATAAGGCATCGCTTCCTTCGAATAATTTCCCCATGAAATCAGCCCTGAGCCCATAAGCAATAACGGGAATATCCAATTCGTCCACAATTTCAATTAATTGAGCAACCTGCTCTTTATTCAAAAACTGCGCTTCGTCAACCAAAATGCAGTTTGGGCGTTCTCTACTCGCGAGTGCAATCATATCCAAGTTCTTGTCGACGACGGTAGCGACCTTTTGCATGCCGATTCTGGAAACGACTTTGCCAACCCCGAAACGATCATCTACGACGGACGTGAGAAGCAGTACTTTCTTTCCTTGTTCTTCATAATTATGAGCGACTCGTAAAACTTCAATTGATTTACCACTGTTCATTGTTCCGTAACGGAAATACAATTTTGCCAAGCTGGGCCATTCCCCTCTGCGGATGAAATAAATGTAAGTATTTAAATGGTAAAAAAGTAAGTGGCTGTCATGCTATCGAGCTCTGCCAGCTTGACGGCGGATTGAAAGCTTGCTTCTGAGGCGAGCTTGTTGCCGATCAGTGGCTGTTTCTTGTAAGGCTTTCGAATTTTGACTTCTATACTGCCTGGAACAGGCTCCCCTGTGATTTGAATCCGTTGGGGCTCGTACATTAGCACATGGATGATTTCCCTGGAAGTCGCATTATTGCTCTGCAAAAGCTCCTGGATCAATTCGTGATCCATAAGGGAAGGAATACGTTCTTTCATACCAGGGTTTGACTCGCAGTGATGAGCAGCGGCCTTGGCCAGCAGAGCATCCATCGCGAGAAACTGTGGGTTCAGAAAGAGTCGATGATCTTCGACAACCGCATGAACGAGCGCAGCAGCCGTATCTTCGTCAGCTTCCACATAATGACCGCGTAAGCGAAGCCCTTTGACAATCTCAGAGGGTGGCCGTACTTGTTGTCCGGCATAATAAGTATCTCTCAGAAAGCTATCCAGATGATCGAGCCCGAGCAGCGTTGTTTTATTCGTAAGAGGGCTGTCTTGATTCAAAATATCCACAATCGACGGTGGCGAAATGCCGTGCTTGATAAGAATATCAGCAACGACGCCACGCCTAATCAATTGCTCAGTCTGCTGATGATGATCGTACCCAAGTGTTCTCTCAACCGCATGGGAGAAAGGCAAGTGTCCAATATCATGTAGAAGCGCAGCAATACGCAAATGAGGTTCATCTGGGCAAAAGTGAGCCATCAATGACCAGACGCCTACGGTATGTTCAAAACGGGAATGTGTCATCGGTGAAAAAAGCGCAGATGCCCCGAAGTGATGTAGAAACTTCAGACGGCGCAGCGGCTGCGACCGGAAAAGCTCAACTTCAATCGGATGGGCCTTCATTTGCCATTGATAGAGAGGCTCCCAGATCGTTCCGGTTGAAAAAGTATGCTGTATACTCAAAACAGAGTTCCTCCTAGGCTGTGGAATCTGGATGTATGTTCATTGCAGCGGTATAAGCTATCATAGCATGAAACATAGAAAGTTTGCTATCATGGGGCTATGAAAAAGAAACTCAAAACTTGGCTTTGGATACTCGTCGCATTGTTCCTAATCATCCTGATTTACTTTTCTTTAATGAGTTGGAAAGTTAACTATACTTGGAAACATTCCCATGGAACTCCCAGTGATTGTATCATTATTCTAGGTGCTGCGGTATGGGATGGCAAGCCGAGTCCGGCTTTGCGTGAACGATTAGATATTGCGGTGGAGGCTTACAGCAGCGGATTAGCTCCGAAGATTATTGCCAGTGGGGGGATAGGCGGCAGTGAACCCTCCGAAGCTGAAACGATGAAACGGTATTTATTGGAGAAAGGAGTACCGGAGCGGGCCATCCTTTTAGAGGAGAAGTCACGAAGCACCATGGAGAATTTACAGAACAGTCAGGCGATTATGATGGAAAAAGGATATCGGACAGCGGTGATTGTAACGCATGGCTTCCATGCTTATCGGGCATCTCTGATGGCGGGAAGCCTGGGAATGACATCGACGATCGAGCCGGTTCAGATTCGTCCGCTTTCATTGACGTATTACACGTTAAGGGAGTGTGCAGGCATTGCTATTTTCACGCTGGAATCTATTATAATGAAACCCTTTTCATATTAATTATTTTTGAATTGAACTATAAGATATCAAGTGTTAATATAATATAAAAAATATTGAGAATATTTCATCTAATTAATTTGCGGTTTTGATGGAATAGGCATTCGCGTGTCATCACTTTTTAGCGCTTTAACGCGTGCGTCCAAGGGTAAACGACTCCGTCGTCCAATAAGGACGAAGAGTACAACCAAAAACGAGGGAAGAAAGGTTGCACAACATGACTAAAATTGGATTACCTCCCAAACAGGGATTGTACGATCCGGGGTTTGAGCATGATGCGTGCGGTATTGGCTTTGTTGCCAATATCAAAGGTGTCAAATCACATGAAATCGTCAAACAGGCGCTTCGTGTCCTTTGTAATTTAGATCATCGCGGTGGTCAAGGCAGTGAACCGAATACGGGTGACGGGGCAGGCTTATTGATGCAAATCCCGGATACGTATCTTCAGTCCGCTTGTGAAGAGGAGAATATTAAGCTCCCTGCTGCTGGCAGCTATGGGGTCGGTATGGTTTATTTACCTCAGGATTTGGAGGCGCGCCAAGCATGTGAGAGTATAATTGAGCGAATTGTCAAACAAGAAGGGCAGCAGTTCCTCGGATGGAGAACCGTTCCAACGGACAACAGTTCTTTGGGAGATTCCGCCAAGTCAGCAGAGCCGTTTGTACGCCAAGTCTTTATCGGTCAAAGTGAAGACGTTACGAGCAACTTGGATTTTGAGCGTAAGCTATATATCATTCGTAAGCTATCTGAAAACGTTATCAAATTATCTCATCGTGAATCGCAATTTTACTATTCTAGCTTGTCTAGCAGAACGATTGTATATAAAGGAATGTTAACGCCTGCGCAAGTGGATGCTTATTACATTGAATTGCAAGATGAGAAAGTAGACTCCGCACTCGCACTCGTTCACTCTCGCTTTAGTACGAACACGTTCCCGAGCTGGGAACGTGCACATCCGTACCGCTATTTGATTCATAATGGTGAAATTAATACCCTGCGTGGCAATGTGAACTGGATGCATGCCCGTCAGGCTATGTGCGAAACCGAATTATTCGGCGAAGATTTCAAACGCATTCTTCCTGTTATTGATACTGATGGTTCCGATTCACAAATGTTTGATAATACATTAGAATTCCTCATGCTTTCCGGACGTTCGCTGCCGCATGCAGCGATGATGATGGTGCCAGAACCTTGGTCCAAACACGAAACGATGGATGATGAGAAAAAGGCTTTCTACGAGTACCACAGTACACTGATGGAGCCGTGGGATGGTCCAGCAGCCATTGCTTTCACAGATGGCAGTCAAATTGGAGCAATTCTTGACCGCAATGGCTTGCGTCCATCGCGTTACTGTGTAACTACTGATGATTTCATTGTTCTGGCTTCTGAAGTAGGTGTTTTGGATATTGAACCGGAGCGCATTTTGTACAAAGATCGTCTCAGACCGGGACGTATGCTGCTTGTTGATACAGTAGAAGGCCGCATCGTGACTGATGAGGAAATCAAAAGCCGCATCGCTGGCGAAGAGCCTTACCGCGATTGGCTGAACGAGCACCTTGTTTCCCTTGAAGACTTGGAAGATGCGCCAATCGTGCTAGGTTCCGACTATGACACGGTACTGCAGCGTCAGCATGCATTCGGCTATACATTCGAACAACTGCGTAAGACACTGGAGCCAATGGCCAAAACGGGTGTAGACCCCATTGGTTCAATGGGTACGGATGCACCGCTTGCCGTGCTTTCCGATCGACCGCAGCTGTTATATAACTATTTTAAGCAATTGTTTGCGCAGGTTACCAACCCGCCGATCGATGCGAACTTCGAAGAAATTATTACAGCTCAAGGCACTACAATTGGTCCTGAGCGTAATCTGATTAACCCTGAACCGGAGAGCTGTCGACAAATACGTTTGCAATCGCCATTCCTCACCAATGAAGAGCTGGCGAAGCTGCGTCATATTAAGCGCGATGGCTTCAAAACAGTTACCTTGCCTACACTATTCGAGGCGGCCGAAGGCACAGAGGGTCTGGAAAGTGCGATGCAAGCTCTTTATACTGCGGCTGATCAAGCCATTGTGGAAGGCGCTTCGCTAATCATTCTTTCAGACCGCGGTGTGGATAGCCGTAAGGCACCGATTCCAGCGCTGCTTGCGACTTCGGGTCTGCATCACCATTTGATTCGCCAAGGCACACGGACCAAAGTCAGCTTGCTTGTAGAGTCGGGCGAACCGCGTGAAGTGCACCATTTTGCTTTGCTGCTTGGTTATGGCGCAGGGGCTATTAACCCGTATCTCGCGTTGGAAACGTTAGACGACATGATAGGGCGCAAGCAGCTAGTTGGCGTTGATATTGAGAAAGCGACATATAACTACATTAAAGCGGTGACGAAGGGCGTTGTTAAAGTCCTGGCGAAAATGGGTATTTCCACGATCCAGAGTTATCGTGGGGCGCAAATTTTCGAAGCGATTGGACTTAGCCAAGAGCTCATCGATTCGTATTTCACATGGACCTACACACCTGTTGGCGGTATTGGTATCGATATTGTGGCTAAGGAAGCTTTGATCCGCCACAACCGCGCTTTCTCCGAGCAAGAAGGACGTGATAAAGTGCTCGATACCGGCGGTGACTTGCAATGGCGCAGAGATGGAGAAGATCATCTCTATACCCCAGAAACGGTGCATGCCTTACAATCAGCCGTTCGTACGAACAACTTTGCGATGTACAAGAATTTCTCGAAGCTCATCAAACGTGAGGATGAGAAATATATGGCTCTGCGAGGGCTTCTGAGCTTCAAGGAAGGCCGACAACCGATCCCGATCGAAGAAGTGGAGCCGATCGAGTCGATCTTTAAGCGCTTCAAGACGGGAGCCATGTCCTATGGCTCCATCAGTAAAGAAGCGCATGAAACGATTGCGATTGCGATGAACCGCATCGGCGGCAAGAGCAACACCGGCGAGGGCGGCGAGCATCCGGAGCGCTTCACGCCGGATGCGAACGGCGACCTTCGCCGCAGCGCAATCAAGCAGGTGGCGTCCGGCCGCTTCGGCGTCACAAGCCACTATCTCGTCAATGCTGACGAGATTCAGATCAAGATGGCGCAGGGCGCGAAGCCCGGCGAGGGCGGTCAGCTCCCGGGAACCAAGGTGTACCCTTGGGTTGCTGAGGTTCGCGGCGTTACGCCAGGCGTAGGCTTAATCTCACCGCCGCCGCATCACGATATTTATTCGATCGAGGATCTGGCTGAGCTGATCCACGATCTCAAGAATGCCAACCCGCGGGCACGGATCAGCGTAAAGCTGGTATCCGAAGTCGGTGTTGGCACCATCGCTGCCGGCGTAGCCAAAGGGAAAGCGGACGTTGTCCTGATCTCCGGCTACGACGGAGGAACAGGCGCGTCGCCGCAGACGAGTATTCGTCATGCGGGACTGCCGTGGGAGCTCGGTCTGGCGGAGACGCATCAGACGCTCGTGCTCAACAACCTGCGCAGCCGTATCGTCGTCGAGACAGACGGCAAGCTGATGACAGGGCGCGACGTTGTCGTAGCTGCCCTGCTTGGGGCTGAGGAGTTCGGCTTCGCTACAACTCCGCTCATTACAATTGGCTGCGTGATGATGCGCGTGTGCCATCTGGATACCTGTCCGGTTGGGGTTGCTACGCAAAATCCGGAGCTTCGCAAGAAATTTGCCGGGGACCCGCAGCATGTGGTCAATTTCATGACCTTCATCGCACAGGATGTGCGTGAGATGATGGCTGAGCTTGGCTTCCGCACCATCGAAGAGATGGTCGGACGCACAGATGTGCTTGAGTCTAAGCAAGCTGTCGAGCATTGGAAAGCTAAGGGCGTCGACTTATCGCCGCTTTTGCACCAACCAGAGATGGGCGAGCATGTAGGCCGTTTCTGCCAAATGGAGCAGGATCATGGTTTGGATCGCTCTTTGGACGTAACGAAGCTGCTCTCTATTTGTGAGCCTGCTATTGAGCGCAAGGAGCATGTGCATGCCATCCTGCCAATTAAGAACGTCAATCGTGTTGTCGGAACGATTGTAGGTAGTGAAGTTACACGTCGTCATGGCGTGGACGGCTTACCTCACGATACAATCCGCCTCCATTTTAATGGGTCTGCTGGACAAAGCTTCGGTGCTTTCGTACCAAAAGGGATCACACTTTCGTTGGAAGGCGATGCCAATGACTACGTTGGTAAAGGATTATCTGGTGGTAAGTTGGCGATCTTCCCTTCCAGCAAGTCAAACTTTGTTCCCGAAGACAACGTGATTATTGGAAATACTGCATTCTATGGCGCAACCGACGGGGATGCTTACATCCGGGGTATTGCAGGCGAGCGTTTCTGCGTAAGAAACAGCGGCGTGCGAGCGGTTGTCGAAGGTGTAGGCGACCATGGTTGTGAATATATGACGGGCGGACGTGTTGTTGTTCTGGGTTCTACGGGACGCAACTTCGCAGCTGGTATGTCGGGCGGTATCGCCTATGTGTTGGATGAGAAGGGTGACTTTTCAAGTAAGGTGAACAAAGAAATGGTTTACCTAGAGCAGCTGGAAGAAACGTATGAAATGAACGAACTGAAAACGATGATTCAGCATCATGCCACATTTACGGATAGCAGCGTTGCCCACCAAGTTATTCAGCACTGGGATGAGTACGTTTGGAAGTTCGTGAAGGTTATACCGAAGGACTACAAACGGATGTTTGATGCTATCGAGAAGGTGAAACGCTCTGGATTAAGCCAACAAGAAGCCGTCATGGTTGCTTTCGAGGCGAATATGAGGGACGTTTCACGTGTCGGTGGAAATTAACGAATCAGATCAGATGCTATGAAGTAAGTTTTGCTTATGCAAAACATGTGATGCTTCCGATGCCAGTTTTTCTGGCGAAATACTCTTGGGAGGGATTAAACGTAAATGGGTAAACCAACTGGTTTTATAGAACATAGTCGTGAAGTGGCAACTGAAGCTGCTCCTCTAGTCCGAATTGGACATTGGAAGGAATTTGCGACGCCGCTGACTGAAGATAAATTGCAGACGCAAGGGTCTAGATGTATGGACTGTGGGATTCCATTCTGTCACACAGGGGCGCTGATCAGCGGCATGGCTGCTGGTTGCCCGGTTAATAACCTCATTCCGGAATGGAATGATTTGGTGTACCGCGGTCAATGGAGAGAAGCTCTGGATCGTCTGCATAAGACAAACAACTTCCCTGAGTTCACGGGACGCGTTTGCCCGGCGCCATGTGAAGGTTCGTGTACGGTAGGTCTGAAGGATACACCGGTTACGATCAAAAGCATCGAGAAAGCCATTATTGATAAAGGCTTCGATGAAGGCTGGACTACACCTGAGCCTCCGGAAGTACGCACAGGTAAAAAGGTAGCTGTCGTAGGTTCGGGTCCATCCGGACTCGCTGCAGCAGCGCAGCTGAACAAAGCCGGACACTGGGTAACCGTGTTCGAGCGTGCAGACCGCGTGGGCGGACTGCTCATGTACGGTATTCCGAATATGAAGCTCGACAAGAAGTACGTTCAGCGTCGTGTGGACCTGCTTGAAGCCGAGGGCATCACGTTCATTACCGGCGCTCATGTCGGTGTGAACTATCCGATTGAGAAGCTTCAAGAGGAGTTCGATGCCATCGTTCTTTGCGGTGGTGCAACGAAAGGCCGCGATCTTCCGATCGAGGGTCGTGAGCTAAGCGGCGTCCACTTGGCCATGGAATTCCTGAGCAAGAACACGAAGAGCTTGCTGGATTCCGAGCACGCTGACGGTGAGTTCATTTCCGCCGAAGGTAAGGATGTTATCGTCATCGGCGGCGGCGACACGGGTACGGACTGCGTGGGCACATCTTTGCGTCACAAAGCGAAGAGTGTTACGCAATTTGAGATTATGCCGAAGTCGCCGGACACTCGTCCTGCGAACAATCCTTGGCCGGAATGGCCAAAAGTCCACAAAGTGGACTACGGTCAACAAGAAGCGGCTGCGGTGCAAGGCGAAGATCCGCGCCAATACTTAATCAACACGAAGAAATTCGTGGGGGATGAGAATGGCAACTTGAAGGAGCTGCACACAGTGCTCATCGAGTGGCAGAAGAACGAGAAGGGCCAATTCGTTCCAGTGGAAGTTCCGGGCAGCGAGAAAGTATATCCAGCTCAGTTGGTACTGATCGCGATGGGCTTCACAGGACCGGAGAACACGGTGCTGGATCAACTCGGCGTCGTCAAGGACGAGCGCTCTAACGCAAAAGCGGACTACGGTAAGTTTGCGACGAGCGTGGATGGTGTTTTTGCTGCCGGTGACATGCGTCGTGGGCAAAGCCTCGTAGTTTGGGCGATCAACGAAGGTCGCGCAGCGGCTCGTGAAGTTGATCGTTACTTGATGGGATCATCGAATCTACCATAAAGATGTGGAAAAGGAAGAAACCCTTGGTTTGGGTTTCTTCCTTTTTGTTTGTATTCATTTTTCACCGTATTTGGCGGAAATAGAGTTGTGGGGGATTTATCCGCTGTTTTCCGAGCTTACTTCGAATCGAGGCATTGGCCAAAGATTCTATTTGCATGTTTGATGTACGCCTAACCCACAGAATCAAAAGGTGAACAATTCATACACATCATGTACAATAGAAGGAGCAGGTAAGCGCGCGATGCTGCGGAAGCCTAGTATGTACGGATTGGAGGGGAGCACATGAAGAAAGAGGATCTCATTACGCCGGCGGAACTGCATGCACTGCTAGCAGAGAATGGAGAGGACCTTCAGGAGTTTGAAATGGACAAACCCATCGGTACACAGCATCTTCATTCTCTGCAAAAAGCAGTTGTGCTCCTCTCCCAGCAGGTAGCTGATCTTCAAACACAGCTTCATGCGCATTTTGAACTCCAGAACAAACAGCAAGAACAACTGCTGCGACAATTTAAATATCAAATTGAACATAAGCTCCATGAGCAGTTGACGAATGGGATCGTGGTACTGCAGCAGCCGACGGACATGGATGCCGAAGTTTTGCATAAGGAATCCCAACAGTTTACGCTCTATTCAGATGAACTGCCTGAACGGGTTAATGAGGAGCCGACATATTCCAGGGTGAAAAGCTACAGAAAGATTCGGAAACGAAAAAAGTCGTTACTGGAGAAGCTTTTCGGATAGTTGAAAAGGACAAAAGACCGCATCTTCCTAGCCGAAGAGCGGTCTTTCCGTTTTAGTGCAGCTGGAAATCTATAGCATCCCTTCCTCATGAGCCTTCTTGGATGCTTGCACGCGGTCTCGGACGTCCATTTTCGAGTATATGCTGGAAATATAGTTCTTCACGGTGCCTTCGGACAAGAACAGCTTTTCGGCAATTTCTCTGTTATTGAGGCCATCGGCGATACAGTGCAGTACTTGCACTTCGCGCTCACTGAGTCCATAAGTATCGGCCCGAACCTGCTCTTCCACAGCTTTGACTCCGGCACCCTGCGATGTGTGATCTGAAGCGCCTCTTGCTTCCTTGACGAGCATTCTGGCGATATCTTGCGGGATGAGTGTGCCGCCTTGATGCACCCATTTGATGCCGGCCGCCAGATCCTTCGGATGAATGGCTTTGAGCAAATAGCCTTCAGCTCCCGCTCCTAGGGCATCAACGACATAGCTGATTTCCTGGAAGGTAGTCAGGATGATGACACGAATCTGAGGCCATGCGGCCTTGATTTGGCGGGTCGCTTCAACGCCGTCCATGACAGGCATATGAATGTCCATGAGTACAACGTCAGGCTGCTGTTCTTCGCACTGCTTTAGAGCAATGTGACCATTCTCAGCCAAGCCGACGACATGAATATCCGGATCCATATCAAGTACGATGTGTAAGCTTTCTCTTATTAAATCCTGATCATCGACCAGGAGAAGTTTAAGCGGGGTCGTGTTCATGCTGGGTCCTCCTTAGAGTTTTTCGCCAGAAAAACTGGCATCGTAAGCGCTACTTGAGTTTTTCGCCAGAAAAAACTGGCATCGTAAGCGCTGCTTATGTTTGTATCCACATTGTACCATTCGGTGCTTCCAACGGGAAAGGATTTAGAAAGTCGGCGAGCGTTTGGCAGGAATGGAACAATGGACGATAGTACCCTGACCTAATGTGGAGCTTACCTGCAGCGTACCCTGCAAAGCAAATATGCGTTCCTGCATGGCGTTGATACCAAAGCCAACTTTCAACTGCTCCGTACCGATGCCATCGTCCTCAATGCGAATGTCGACTAAACCGTCGGAGTAAGTTAGTGTAACTTCAACGGTGGAAGCCCTGCCATGCCGTTTGGCATTGGTTAGCGATTCCTGCAGACAGCGAATGAGCGAAAGTTTGGTTTGTTTTGGAATTTCGAATTCCTCACCTACGGTCTTGAATCGGATTTGGGTCCCGGTATGAAGGGCAAATTCGTTGGCCAGTCTCGTCAATTGTTGGGAGAGCAGCATATCGCCTTCGGGAACCATCTGATGAATGCTACGGCGTACTTCTTCGAGTCCATTGCGGGTTACACTACGCAGGACGTCCAGCTTTTCTTTGGCTTTGTCTGGTGCAGTTTCGATCAGGTAGGACACAGCGTCCATCCCCATGATGACGGAAGTAAACGTATGACCCACTGTATCGTGTAATTCACGTGCCATCCGATTGCGCTCCTCAAGCAGCGTAAGCTGTTCGATCTGGTTGGCGTACTGCTCTAATGCGTTATTTTGCTCATGGATTAAATGATACTGACGTTGGTTCTCGGCTAATAGCTTTTCGGTCTTCTCATTCGAAGTCACAACCCGTTGTAAGCTAAGGCCAATGGCAAAGAACAGCACAGCATTTAAGATAATGCTAAATAATTGGCCAACCCCCATCCCGCTGTGTAGGATGAAAAAATACTCAACAGGCACAGCGACCATAAATATGGGAGCGGTCCACCAAGCATTTTTTCGATCGGTGAGGAATCCAATGACCATTAATGGGCAATTAATAGTAAGGTACGCATCCTGCTGCATCCATGAAAGATAGATTTGTAGAGGAATACCTGTCAGCAGCACAGCAATCGGATAGAAAGTTGAGTTGATGTAGTCCGGTCTCCAGAATAGAAATGGAACGCCATAGGACAGGAGGATGGCCAATATCGTTTTAATTGTGGTAGTTAGTTCATGCTCATGCATATGCAGAAGCGCATAAAGTAGGCCAAGCAGCGAAGAACCGGTCAAGACGATAAACAGGGACCACTCTACACCATGCCAAGGTCTTCTTTGAATCATAAAAGGACTCCTTCACACAAGATCTTATATGATCATTGTACATAAAATTAGGAAAAAGCCATAGTGAGCACAGTCATATAGGTTAGGTGATGATTTGTGACCTTTCTCTATGACTATTCTTTGGGAGATTACTAGGCAAAGCGGTTAAGGTAGGGTAGCATTGGGTTATATTGGTTAAAAGTTAGGGGGAGTGTTAAGGATGACGGCAACAACAGATGCCATTATGCCGATAGTAAAAATCGATCAAATTACAAAACGAATCGGTTCTAAGACGATTATTGATAAATTAAGCTTTGAGGTGCCGCGGGGCGAGGTGTTTGGGTTTCTGGGTCCGAACGGAGCGGGAAAAACGACAACCATTCGGATGATGGTCGGACTCATGTCGATCACGGAAGGGGATATACGGATTAGCGGGTATTCGATTCGCACCCATTTTGAGCAAGCGATTCGTCATGTTGGCGCCATTGTGGAAAATCCGGAAATGTACAAGTTTCTGAGTGGTTATCATAATCTGGTCCATTACGCGAGAATGTTCCCGGGCATTGAGGAAGACCGGATTCATGAGGTCATTGATCTTGTTGGTATGGAAAATAGAATCCATGATAAGGTCAAAACGTACTCCCTCGGTATGCGCCAAAGGCTTGGAATTGCTCAAGCTTTGCTGCATAAGCCTTCAGTACTCATCCTGGACGAGCCTACCAATGGGCTGGATCCAGCAGGTATTCGCGAGCTGCGTGATCATTTACGGAAGCTTACCCGGGAGGATGGGATATCGGTCATCGTGTCCAGTCACTTACTATCGGAGATGGAGTTAATGTGCGACCGTGTCGCCATTATTCAGAACGGGAAGCTGGTGGACGTCAGACTGATTAAAGAATTTGTTCAAGCGGATGGCAAGCAGCAGGTGGCTTTTGAGGTGGCGTCGATGAATCAAGCTTTGACATTAGCAGCAGAACACGGAGCAACAGTGGAAGTAGCTGGGAATGACCTTATCATGAATCTCGATAAGCAAGAAACCGCTGCGTGGAACAAAAGATTCGTAGAGGCAGGGATTGCGGTCTACGGCATCCGAGCGGCAATCAAATCCCTGGAAGATCAATTTTTAGAAATGACGGGAAGTGATCCGATTGCTTAATCTCATTCGAAATGAACAGATGAAAATTTATCGTAGGCTGCGAACTTGGATTCTAAGTGGATTATTGATTGCCATTGTCGTATTAGCTGCACTGTTCTCACATTCGGGCTATAGTGCAAATGAAGAATGGAAGACAAGAGCGGCGGAATCGATTGAGCACAATCAGAAAGAGCTGGAAAATCCGGATGTGCCGGCCAAATTTAAACAGCAGATGAGGGAGGACATAGCGCTCCAGCAGTACATGTTGGATCATAATTACCCTCCGACAGATAACACCTTATGGGGTGGCACCTTAAGCGCGGCAGGATTAATCATCATGGTTACGTTATTTACCGTGATTATTGCCGGAGATATGGTCGCTGGTGAGTTTACATGGGGGACGATTAAGCTGCTGCTCATTCGTCCTGCCAGCCGAGCGAAGATTCTCTTGTCTAAGTATCTAACAACGCTTCTATTTGCAGCTACTCTGCTGATTGTGATGTTTATTACTTCTCTGATTGTGAACGGGTTCCTCTACGGATTTCAGAATCTAAGCCTTCCACACCTGACTGTAAATGCAGCAGGACAAGTTCAGGAAGGGAATATGCTGGTGTATGTGTTTG
Source organism: Paenibacillus sp. V4I9 (assembly GCF_030817295.1). Taxonomy (NCBI): domain Bacteria; kingdom Bacillati; phylum Bacillota; class Bacilli; order Caryophanales; family Paenibacillaceae; genus Paenibacillus; species Paenibacillus sp. V4I9. The sequence continues at coordinate 6,471,065 of NZ_JAUSZE010000001.1, read as the reverse complement.
CAACTTATGGACTAAAGCTGATCGAACTCGTCATGATCGTGACGATGGCCTTTATGATCTCGACCGTATTTCGGAGTTCTTCACTAGCCATTGGCCTTAGCATTTTCATCATGTTCGCGGGGCAAATTATTACGCTATTGCTGATGAGATACAGCTGGGGAAAGTATTTCTTATTCGCCAACACGGATCTCACTCCCTACTTAGAGGGGCAGCCGCTGGCAGAAGGGATGACGCTTGGTTTCTCTATCACCGTTCTGCTCTTCTACTTCTTATTGTTTAATGTGCTCTCTTGGGAAATATTCCGCAGACGCGATGTAGCCGCCTGATTATCGGGTGGAATAGAGACTAACGGATACCAAAAAGGACGACTCCTAGGTTATGAAACCTTTGGAATCGTCCCTTTCTCATTTTTGAATATACCCGTGGATGGTATCAGGAACTTCCTGCAAGGAGTTCAACTGATAGAACGCCCCTTTGGGGGTGATGTCGATGGTTCCTTTGTTGTACTCCCAGTCCTGCTGTACAGGAATGTGAATCGAGTGAATACCCGCATGCAGCGCAGGCAGTACATCTGTTTTGATCGAGTTGCCGATCATCCATGTGTGGTTGCGATCAAAACGCTGTTCATTCATGATCGTTTCCATGTATTCTCTCGTCTTATGCACCGTAACAAAGATGCGATCATCAAAGTAGGTGTCTAAACTCAAATCCTTCACTTTTTTCATTTGGATGGATGCATCGCCACCTGTGTATAAGAACAGTCGGTGTCCGGCTTTCTGGAGATGATCGAGTGTTTCGTTCATTTGCGGATAAGGCTCTGCCGTGTATTCATAGACAGTGTGGCCTAATTGCATCAGCCATGATTCTTCTTTTACATTAGTTGGACGGTTATACTGTGCGGCAAACCATTGGTACGTCTCAACAAATGATTTGGGAAAACGATCCGGCATAAAGCCATGAATGTGGATGCCAGCAAGATCGATTTGGAGCTGCTTCTTTTTGATATCCTGTGCGCTAAGTCCGTGCCCAGAATACCAAGTGAGCATAAGATCGATAAACTGGTCAATCACGAAGTCAAAATATTTATTACAATGCACTAACGTATCATCAAGATCAAAAAGTATCGTCTGTTCTCTCATAGGCCCTGTCTCCTGCATCAGTTAGAAATGAATTTCCAACTATTATAACATGCGCCTAGCCCCAAACCTAGGCGAGACTATTACATAGCCACCGTATTCCCCTTAAATGCCCCATTTGCGGATGAGGCAGGTTTATTCCCGTTCTCTTGCTCACCGTTTTGGAGAGGAGCAGTTGTTGATGTTTTCGAGTCCATTTTACTGTTTCCTTGGAATAGTCCACCTTCTTCAATGATAAAGGAAGCCGCGCTGATATTGCCTTGAAGGGAACCTGTAGAAGTAATTGTCAGCTTGCCCTTGGTTATGATGTTACCCTGCACACTTCCTGCCAGTACAACGTCTCTTGCAGAAATATTGGATTTTACTACGCCATTTTCTCCTATAATAACATCCCCTGCGCATTCGATATCACCTGTAATGCCGCCTTCAATGCGAATGCTTGCTTCTGATTTGATGCGGCCTTCAAAGGTTGTACCTTCTCCAATCAAAGTATCTGTTGTATTCGGATTCATGAAGTCTTTCTTTTTCTTAAACATGGTGATTATTCATCCTTTCGAATCGCTTTGAGATAAGGTTTGGGATCGATGCTTTCCCCATTTTTGAGTACTTCATAGTGCAGATGAGGTCCAGTACTGCGTCCCGTGGAGCCGACTAGGCCTATAGAACTACCTTTTTCTACGGTATCTCCCTTGTTCACTAAAATTTTATTTAAATGCATGTACCAAGTGCGCAATCCCTTTGAATGCTCGATGACGATATTGTTGCCATGGAACATATCCTTCCCCGTACTGACGACTTTGCCGTCTGCGGTTGCATAGACAGGATCATTCTCACGGGCACCGAAATCAATGCCGGAATGAAAGCTTGGACGATGCGTAAAAGGGTCCGTACGGTAGCCGAACGTTGAGGTGACGACCTTGGTGGTAGTCGGCCACAAGGTTGGGGTAATGCGAAGCAATTGCTGCTTATCGGCAACCTTTTGCTTCGTTACGGTTAAGCTGGATTGCAGCTCTTTCACTTCGCTGTTAAGAACCGTGAAGGAAGCTAACGTCTGCTCACCAAGCTTTATAATGTCTTCCTGAGAAGCTGGATTAGGACTTCCGCCAATGCCGCTGTCGAGGGCAGGGAGCTTTCCATCTGCTTCCGCAGGTTTATCCTGTTTGCTGGATGACGTGCTGGCAACAGCTGTGCCGGTTGTGTTTGCGTCGATCCCGGCAATCGATTTGAGATCACTTTCGAATTTCTTCATCTCTTCGACTTGTGTTTTCATTTGTTCGGCTTGCTGAGACAGTTGAATAACTTCATTCTGTAATTGTTCGATGGCCTTGTCTTTGGAATTTAATGCAGCACTCCATTGCTGGTTAGCCCCTGTTAGCTTAGTTTGTAAAGCGCTAGCCTTTTTTAAGGTATTTGCATGCATCACATAAGTGATTATAGAAATTAGCAGTAGCACGGAGAGGCATGCTGCAGCGATATAAGCGAATAAATGGGGAATACGAAACCTGACGACCGATTGGTTGGCATCTGGAATGATGACTAGCGTCAGTTTTTTGGGTTTCCAGTTGAGCTTCATAAAGCTTAATTGTCTCCTGTCGTGGTTGAATTTGGTAAAGTTCATATTCCTGTACTTCATTCGTCATATTTTGATAAAAACCTTCCTAATACCTACTAGTCCTAGATAAAATGAGTCGAAAGTAGGAAGGAATCTTGTCGGATATAATCGAATGTACTTAAGAAATACAGGAAGTTGTAGATATGGAGTGTAGCCGCTAATGATAAAGCTTGCAGGTATCGATATAGGGAACGATAGTATTAAACTGGTGCTGGATGGTTCTAGAGAACCGTTAGTGATCCCGAATATCATTGCACCGGGATACGAAAGACATATTTTGCAGGAAGAGGATTCACCATTGAAAGCGCTGGATGTGATGATTTACAGCCCATCCCTTTCACAAAGAAATCAACGCTATTTCGTCGGACAACTTGCTTTGGAACACGAAGATAACCTAGAGCTTGAAGATACGGATAATAAGGCGATATCGGATCAATCCCTTATTGTTGCGCTTACTGCGCTAGCTTATCAAGGTCTCACCAACCAAGCCTTTAATGCTGGGTACGGAAATTCAGACGAAGTCGAATATACGCTCGGAACCGGTTTGCCTGTTCGTGCGTTTGCCAAGTTCAATCAGCAATTCGAGCAGAGGCTAATTGGTGAGCATGAAGTGACGTTTCTATCCACTCCACAATTCCAAAACCGCAAGATTAAAGTATCGGTGCGCAAGGTTGCAGTCTCCATTGAAGGTGCGGCAGCAATGTTCCATTTGGCAACGCACGACAGCTTGCAAGTCAAGGATGAAGAAATTTACAACGGCTGCATCGGTGTTTGCGAGATCGGTGCGCTGACAACGGACTTCCCTGTTATCAAACGGATGGCCATTGACAATCACTTCAGCCATGGCGAGCAAATTGGCATCGCTACTTATCTGGATGCCGTCATTCGCGATGTCGAAGATGCCTACGGCTACGTGTTTCCAAGCCGCGCGAAGCTAGTTCAGCGAGTGAAGAATCGTGAGTTTACGATTCAACTCCTTGGCGAAGGACAGGTTGATATTCGGCCGATCGTGGATCAGCATTTCCGCCGCGCGGCTTTGCGCATGATCGAGATGATCAAAAAGCGCTGGCGCAAATATCCCGATATTCAATGCTTCTATGTGATTGGTGGAGGCGCAACAGCCCTGAAACCTTATATCCAAGAAGCCGCAGGGTCGTTAAAATTACGATTCGCGAATGAAAGCGAATATCTAAATATGTATGGCTACTTGAAAGTGGCCAAAAGTAGGTTAAGCCAGTCAGTTCCTGATTAACCATGTAACGTGCCTGTTTATACGGGTGCGTTTTTTTTAATACATTTTTTTGCCGCTAAATCATCTACCTGCTTCTGATTGCTTCGAAAGGTTCACCTCCATATAAGTTGTCATGAGCGTAAGGAATAAACAACAAGCAAAACACATAGCGCAGGCCGTGCTCATGATGGGCTTATACTTGCCGAAGGCAAGTCCGATGGCAATGCAGACAGTGGAGAAGACAATCAGGATATTGCCCAGCCATAGCCATTGCTTGTAGGAGAATCGTACAGTGGTCTTGGTCATCTGCTCGGGAGGAGTTTTAGTAGAATTCCCACTGTCGCTGGGTGAAGCCACTGGATGAGATTGCTTCCGCTGCTTGATCTTCGCGGCAGCGAATAGGATACAGATGACGAAAGGCTGATATCCTAGGACGATGAGCGGCATGCTGAAATTCGCGAAGGCGAGCAGCTCCGTGATACTCTTGAACGATAGAATCGTCGTAAACGCCACCAAGAGGGCGACCTGTTTGTTAATGACGGGATAGTTGCGCTCCTTGATGATCGAGCTAATGCCTAAGAGAATCGCTAAATATATTGCGATCATTTTGCAAGCTAGAACGGGTAACCAGATAGTCAGGAGAACGATATCAAGCCGATCGAGAAAATCCGTCACATGAATCATTTGCACCAAATTGTAAGCGGGATATATGAAATTCGCAGACATTTTCGGTCCCAAAACGGTAAGTACCAAAAAAATGATAAGCGTGAACAGGCAAATACCGAGCATGGATCCGTGTCGGATCGCAGAACGGATTTGATTGGCGTTGTACATCGTGTGCAGAAAGGCGCCGAGAATGAAAATATCACCTGCACTTCCGATGGCAAGCAGGTTGCTGAAGGCCAATTGTTTGAACGGAATTGTGAGAACAGGCATAGCGAGCCGAAGATTGAATTCGTTCGATAGCAACAGCGGCATCGACAAAGTCGCGATGACGAAGAGAGGATAGAACATGTCGTTGACGCGAGCGACGATTTCAACGCTGCTTCTCCCAAAATAAATCAGATACAAACAGGGCACCAGAACTAAGATTTCGACGGGTGTGTTGTGCAGCAACAACGTGGAATTATATTTCGACGCGCAAGACATATCCTGTACGAGAATTTGCCAGAAGTGGAACAAAATTAAGAGATTGACGACAGTACCGCCCCAGCGCCCCAGCAAATGTATGGATATTTCGAAAATATTCCGCTTGGGAAACATCTTCACTAAATATCCGAAAAAGGCTGCAATCACAAATATATAGAAAACAGATAGGATATAGCTGAACCACGCATCCATCTCACTTACTCGAATCAGTACATTTTGCAACGTTAAGATGCCTCCGCTTGTGATGACAGAAGAGGTCAGCCACGCCAGCTGTCTCTGGTTGATCACTTGTTTTTTATCCATGAAAGACACCGCCTTTTCGATTGCTTCAAGGGCTGATCACTGAATGATTGATTTGTTGATTTGCGATCAAATACCCATTAAATGACTAAACCAAGGGGAGACCGTGTGGATAAAGAAGCGCGAAGGCATCGGAATGGGTACGTGTAAATATTTGGTCATGAAGAGTGCAAATGTGACAAAGGTAATTAGCCCATACGTCACCTTTACACTGCCTTTCTGCTGCTTAAGTACCTTGCGGTCTATCAAAAGACTGGCAATCATAATGAATAGAAAGCTCAGTATAAATATGCTGTTCATCGCTAGCTCCCATCCTTGATCACATTCTGATTGATAAGACCGGTTTCAGTGATGGAGGCTTCAACCTTGATGCGGAATTCAGCTTCTTTAAACACATCTCGCCACTGTTTTTTTAAACCATTGTTCCACGTATTAGGATGACTCCTCCAAACCATTAAACCCAATTGCGCTGAATCGGTCCCTTCCTTTTGCATTTGCTTAATGGCGGCTTGGACGCATTTCTTCACTTGCTCTGCGAATTTACGCTCCACCTTGTGGATGGCCTCCGGCTTGTTGAGATCTTGTTCGGATAAATCTTCACCAATGACCCCTTTAGCCTCTATCGTAGCTTGAAAGATAACCTTGTCTCCTTGCAACACAGGTTTGATAGCTGTATGTCCTTCCTTAACGAGAATGGAGATATCTTTGCCTGATTCCAATGGAAAAGTGAGTAGATGTTCTCTAACATGGTTTTTTAGCCACATGAGTCCATTCGCCTCCTGGTTCCTGTAAATGCCAACCATTCGGTCTCCTTTGAACTGACCATAGCCGATTAACTGAATTTCTTGAGAGGGCTGCTTGGTTCCTTGGGATTCCTTGGGCTCGAGGTAACTTAAAATAGGATCACTGTTAAAGCTAAGCGCAAGGCCAATTTCCTTCGTCGATGTCGCCATCGCACGGCGCGATTTGGTTATTTCGCGAATGACTTCGGAGGGAAAACGTTCAAACTTGGGCTCCGCATTCAGAAGGTCGTAGCCTCTGCCCTTCGTCACGACCAGAAAACAGGTCAGCCGGCTCTCCGGTGTGCGCGCCGCATCGTCAAACATGATCGCAATGCCTGCTTTGGCAAGCTTTTCGCCAATGACGATCGTGCGCCGATGTGATAGAAACAATCTGCGCGACATTCGCATCTGCAGCTTACTCGTTGCTTCGCGTATCGTCGTTCCGACCTCCGAATCTATATAGTAACTTTTGCCTCCGCTCGTACCGCCTCCACCCCCGCTGGCGCCACCCATGGAACCGGGGAGGGGTAACATATAGGTAACGCGATACTTGCCGTCGTCCTCCAGATCAACGGAAGAGGTGAGCACAAAGGCGATATCGTTGGTTTCTGTACGATCCCAACAGCCTGTCAGGAATGTCAGCATGAGGGTGATCATCATCCCAAACACAAAAAGACGCCTACGATGAGTCATCTGAGTTGCCCTCCTCACTCGCTTTATGCTCATGCTGAATTCTTCTTCCGGTTACGCCTCCGTCCTCCTCGATTTGCTGAGGCAGCTTGTGATCCATGCGCTGTGTGTCTTGAATCGCCATAAATGCAGGACGTTTCTCCATCGCCCACAAAGGAGAGCGAACCAGCGCATCCTGTAAGTCTCCAGCGGATAACGGTCCTAATGGGGATAAATATGGCACTCCGAAGGAACGTAAATTCGCCATATGTCCGAACAAAATCAGCAAGCAGAAGATGATTCCGTAGAAACCGAATACAGAGGCAACGATTAGAAAGGGAAAACGCAGCATCCGAATAGCGATAGCGCCGTTATAACGCGGGATGGTGAATGAAGCAATCCCTGTAATGGATACGACGATGACAATCGGTGCGGATACGATGCCGGCTTGGACAGCGGCTTGTCCAACAACGAGCGCACCCAAGATGGAGACAGCGGAGCCAACCGCTTTGGGCAATCGAATACCTGCTTCGCGTAAGGCTTCGAATGTAATTTCCATGATGAACGCCTCAACAACGGCAGGGAACGGAATCGCTTCGCGGGCGGCAGCAACACTTAACATCAGTGTTGTCGGTAGTAGTTCATGGTGGTACGTCGTTATAGCGACATACAGAGCAGGTGCCGTGAGCGACAGAAATAAGAAAATGTATCGCAGCAAGCGTAATAGTGTACCGATTTGGAATCGCTCATAATAATCCTCACTCGCTTGCATAACCTGTATGAACACGAACGGGACAATGAGTGCAAAGGGTGTGCCATCAACGAGGATGGCTACTCGTCCTTGCAGGAGAGCACTGGCGATGACGTCCGGACGCTCCGTATTTTGGATCTGTGGAAAGGGTGAATACGCATCATCTTGGATGAGTTCTTCAATTATGCCTGATTCCATAATGGCATCGATCTTAATGAGCTCGAGCCTCTTAACCACTTCCTCGACAAGGGATGGCATCGCCAAGTCGTCAAGATAACAGATGACGAGATTGGTATTGCTCTCTTTGCCAACACTCATGGATTTCATCTTGAGTCGAGGTGTCTTCAATTTGCGGCGGATCATTGAGGTGTTCGATCGGATACTCTCTACGAACCCTTCCTTTGGTCCGCGTACGACGGTTTCCGTCTCCGGCTCGCCAACGGAGCGCTTCTCTGTACCGCGAATACCAAGCAGAATGGCTTTCGCGTTGCCTTCTACGAGAAGAGCGGCATCCCCGCCGAGAACGGACACGAGCAGGTCTCCGTAATTATCGGAGATCTGTGTCTGAGACACGGGCAGTATCGTGCCCGCGATGCGGTCGATTGATGTTTCGCCGCCACCCAGGAGCATTAACGATTTCATCGTTTCGTTGAGCAGTTGGGTGTTGGTGAGTCCATCAACGAAGAGCAGCAATGCCGGAATGTGCGGCTCTATCTCGAATTCACGGACGACAACATCAGAGCAGTCCTGAAACATGGCTTTAATAAATTCATGATTTTCATGTAGAAGAAGAGATATTTTAGTTTGCTTAAGCTCTTCGATGAAGTGATAGTCTAACGAATCACTAAGCTCAGATTGCTCATTATTCTCACCCAGTCTATCTGATGGGCGTTTACGCAGGATACTTTTCATCAATTGTTTGGATGCTTTAACCATGCGTGGGGCCCTCCTGCTGCAATCTGGATGAAGATTATAGGAATGTGTTTCATATTTTTCTCGAAATGAAAGGATTTTATTACGAAAGTTGGAAAATTTTATTCGGTGGAGCCCGAACTGTAGGATGGGTATAGATGAGTAGCGCTTGGCAAAAGCTATCAGGACAAGAAATTGCGGGGAAATTTTCGCACCAAATTTGACCAACACGCTCGTTCTTAACGACGGCGTAAATCGTTTATCTTTTTTTGGCAGAGGAGATGGAGTTTTTGTTGTGGGTTATCATACTACTGCTGCTATTCATTTTTCAGACCGCAACGATTCTGATCGGCGAATACAAACGGCCAGCTAAAACGGTAGCCTGGCTGCTCGTTTTGTTTATTTTTCCAATCATCGGATTTATCATGTACTATTTCTTAGCCAAGGAATATACACAAAGGAAAATGGTTCGGCGCAGAGGACGTCGCAAAATGGATGAAATGAAACATCAATGGATGTATAAGGAATCGGCTGCGATTGCGAATAATGCGGAGAGTTATCAGCTGTTTGAAGAGTCGCGTCTTTGTGGACTGCTCCATAACATTCCGGGCTCACCCATTACTCAGAAGAATCGAGTTGAAGTGCTGACTAATGCGGAAGTCACTTACGAGGCTATGATAAAGGCGATTGAACAAGCGAGAAGTCATATACATTTTGAATTTTATACCATAAGACATGATGAAACCGGTGTGAGATTTCAAGAAGTTCTAATTCGTAAGGCGAAGGAGGGTGTCAAGGTCAGAGTTATTTATGACGGGGTGGGCAGCTATACGCTTTCAGCGGCTTACATAAATAAGTTTAAGCAAGCCGGGGTTGAAGTGCATCCTTTTTTGCGTCCGCTCATTGCATTCTTCGATAAACGAATGAACTACCGCAATCATCGGAAAATCATTGTCGTTGATGGATTGGTGGGGTTCGTTGGCGGTATTAATATTGCCGATGAGTACTTAGGGAAAGATCGAAAGCTTGGTTTCTGGCGGGATACCCATCTCATGCTGCACGGGGATTCAGTATATTATTTGCAGCAGACATTTATGACAGACTGGATGTTCGTTAGCAGGGAGCGATTGGCTGAAAAATCGTTATTTCCTGAGCATCATGAACCGCAAGCCTCGTTGGTCCAGGTTATTTCAAGCGGTCCAGATGCCCACTGGGATGCTATTCAGGAGATGTTCTTCGCAGGTATTATAGCAGCTAAGAAGCGAATTTACATGACAACGCCATATTTTATTCCGGATCCCAGTATCACTATGGCACTCAAAACAGCGGTAATCAGCGGCGTTGATGTCCGTATTATTCTCCCTTACAAATCAGATTCCCAAATCGTTCAGTACGCATCGCGATCCTATCTGCTTGAACTGATGCAGGCGGGAGTACAGTTCTATTTATATCGCAAAGGCTTCATGCACGCTAAGGTCATGATTATTGACCACTTGATGGCTACAGTAGGTACGGCGAATGTGGATATGCGCAGCTTTTTTAGCAACTTTGAATTGAATGCTGTGATGTTTAATAAGGATGAGATTGAGCGTTTAGAGGCTGACTTTTTAATGGATTTGAAGGATAGTGATGAGTTGAAATTAGCCCAATTTGAGATGAGGTCCCGCATGGAAAAGGGGAAGGAAGTCATTGCCCGATTATTATCTCCCTTGTTCTAATAGAGTAGTTCTGTTAGAGGCTACTAAATTATTTTAGACGCTCTATGATGGCGTTCAAATTTTGTGGAGGGACCTTCTCAATGAGGTCACCATATGTTCTCAAACGGTTCATTACCGTATGTAAGTTGAAATCACGAATGTTAGGACGCAGCTCAACCTCTTTCCATAATAGGGGGGTGGAAACAGAGGCGTCCTTTTTGGCGCGTGGTGTATAAGGAGCGGATAATGTTTTTCCATACCAGTGTTGTAGGTAGTCTACATAAATTCTATCGCCGCGATTTTTCTTGAACCTTTCGATGGTAAAAAGATTAGGATATTTTTTCACGACAAAGGCGCCTATAAAATGACCGATACGGCGAAGCTGTTCAAATGTGTAGCCATGCTGAATAGGGATGTAGATCTGAACACCTGTAGCCCCTGAGGTTTTGGGAACCGACTGAATATGCAGGGAATCCAACACTTCTCCAATGATGTGGGCAGCCTCCATAATACGCGGCTCTTCCTCTAGCGAAGGATCGATATCGATCACCCATTCTGCTGGCAGCGTCTCGCCAATTCGGTGGAAGGAAGGATGAAACTCCAAACAAGCCAAATTTCCCAGCCATATAAGGGTGGGTAACGAGTCTAGATTGATGTAATTAATGCCATCCAGCGGCGCCAGCTTCACGAAGCTAGGTACCGGATCGGGGGCATTTTTTTGATAAAAGGATTTTTCGTTATACCCATTAGGAAAACGAATGGTTGTTAAGTGGCGATTTCGGCAATAGCGCAGCAGGAAAGGAGACAACTCAGTTAATTTAGCGAGATAATCGGCCTTGGTAATGCCCGTTTCAGGCCATAAAAGCTTGTTCGGGTTCGTAATAGTCAGCTCATGCCCTTCCACGAGCAGCGTTCCTTTGGTTCCTTTGCTTGTGACCGCCATGTATAATTCGTCCCTCCTGATATGGATTTACATCCGATTATTCCCCGTGAGGAGGGATCTCAAACTGTCTCTGAGAAGTCCTTTTCGGACTTCTCAGAGACAGTTTGCTACTTTATGACGTTGAGAAGTCTATTTCGGCTCTCTCAGCATTCATTTGTCGGTAAACAAGCATCTTTCTGTCTCTGAGAAGTCTTTTTCGGACTTCTCAGCAACACTTTGCTACTTAATCGACGGTGAGAAGTCCATTTCGGCTCTCTCAGCATTCATTTGTCAGTTAACAAGCATCCTTCTGGCTCTGAGAAGTCCTTTTCGGACTTCTCAGCAACACTTTGCTACTTTATCGACGTTGAGAAGTCTATTTCGGCTCTTTCAGCATCATTTGTCGGTTAACAAGCATCCTTCTGGCTTCGAGAAGTCCTTTTCGGACTTCTCAGCAACACTTTGCTACTTTATCGACGGTGAGAAGTCCATTTCGGCTCTCTCAGCATTCATTTGTCAGTTAACAAGCATCCTTCTGGCTTCGAGAAGTCGTTTTCGAACTTCTCAGCAACACTTTGCTACTTTATCGACGGTGAGTAGTCCATTTCGGCTCTCTCAACATACATTTGTGGTTAACAAGCATCCTTCTGGCTTCGAGAAGTCGATTTCGGACTTCTCAGCAACACTTTGCTATCTTATCGACGTTGAGAAGTTCATTTCGGCTCTCTCAGCATTCATTTGTCAGTTAACAAGCATCCTTCTGGCTTCGAGAAGTCTTTTTCGGACTTCTCAGCAACACTTTGCTACTTTATCGACGTTGAGAAGTCTATTTCGGCTCTTTCAGCATCATTTGTCGGTTAACAAGCATCCTTCTGGCTTCGAGAAGTCCTTTTCGGACTTCTCAGCAACACTTTGCTACTTTATCGACGTTGAGAAGTCTATTTTGGCTCTCTCAGCATTCATTTGTGGTTAACAAGCATCATTCTGGCTTCGAGGAGTACTTTTCGGACTTCTCAGCAAAGGTGAGAGCTCGAAAACCGAGCTTTCGCTGAGCAGTGACTGACATGGACTCGGAAAACGTGCCTAAAAGTAGATAGAACCGTGGGAGGTTGTCATTTGAAGGTTGAGAAGTCGATTTACGAGCTTTCAGCTGAGGTGGAGGGTTTGGCGTAGGTGCAAAAGCTCGAAACCAAGCCTTCACAAGCAGCACTTCGCAGAAGCTAACGTATTCTTGCTTAAAAAAAATTGTCCACCTTATCACAAATGATAAAACCGCTTGCAGCTCCACGTCGTTACCTTAGATAGAAAATTTAAGGAGGAGTAATCGAGCATGGGTAATTTTAAAAAAGTATTCGTATCTTCCCTAGTGTTACTAGGTCTTATGGCGGGAGTGACAGCTCTATCAGCAGTCGCGGCTGAGCCTCTGAAGGTCAAATCCGAAACGGATATTGCAGGGGATATTGGTATCCTCCAAGGAGAGGGCAATGGGCTGACGGCTGAATACTTAAACAAGCCTACAACAAGGCTGCAAGCCGCGGTGATGTCCCTAAGATTAAAAGGATTGGAAGCCGAAGCGTTAGCTTTCACCGGAACGGCTAGCTTTATGGATGCTAGCGGCGTTTCCAAAGAGAACCAAGCGATTCTAGGTTATTTGAAAGCGCATCCTAATTTAGGCTGGCAGGGAACCGGCGATGATAAATTCGAACCGCTCGCAGGAATTACAGCGCAGCAGTATTATAAGGTTCTGTTGGAATCGCTAGGTTACATACAAGGTACGGATTTCGAGTACGCGAACGTATTTACCTTTGCCGGGAAAAATGGCTTATCGAAGATTGCTAATGTGAAGCAATTCAAAAACTTACATATCGCTACAGCAACCATCGAAGCTTTGAAGGTGCCAATCAAAGGAACTGCGAAAACACTAGGTGCCGATTTGACGGATAAAGGTAAAATCAGTGCGACTAAGCTCGAAGTGCTTGGGAACGCAGAACTTAGCTTGAAGCAAAGCGATACGTTGGGTAGTTATCTGACGGACTCCAAAGGCATGACGCTTTACTATTTTACCAAGGACGCAGCAGATGTTAATTCTTGTGTGGGTCAATGTTTGGTTAATTGGCCGATCTTTAACGGCAATAATTTCACGGTTCCTGCGGAATTTAGCGCAGCGGATTTCAAAGTTTTCGTGCGTGCTGACGGCAAAGAACAACTGACCTATAAGGGTTGGCCTTTATACTACTTCGTCAAGGATCAAAAAGCCGGAGATACCACTGGAGATAACGTTGGTAAGGTCTGGTTCGTTATTAAACCCTCGAACGGCGGCGTGGCGCTAGGCACCAAAACCGATCTAGGCAATTATTTGACAGATGCAAACGGCATGGCACTTTACTACTATGATAAAGATACGAAGGGTGTTAGCAATTGCTCCGGCAAATGCCTGGAGAAATGGCCATTATTCTACGCATCGAATATTGCACCTCCAACGGGAGTTAATTCAGCAGATTTTGGCACTCTCATTCGTGCAGATGGCAAGATGCAAACTACATACAAAGGTTTCCCTCTGTACTATTGGGTGGATGATAAGAAAATGGGAGACACATTAGGCCAGGATGTTGGTAAAGTCTGGTACATAATTGATCCTGCGAAATTCAGTGGCTCCAAGGCGGCGAATACATCTGTAAAAACAAGTAAATCCGACGCCCTTGGCACGTATTTGGTGGATCAGAACGGCATGGCTTTGTACTTGTTCACAAAAGATAAAGCGGACCCTAACTCCTGCGTTGGCCAATGTTTGGTTAACTGGCCGATCTTCTATGATGCGAACCTTACGGTTTCCTCAGATCTAACTAGCAGCGATTTCGGTACCCTTACTCGAAACGATGGCACGAAACAAAGCACGTATAAAGGCTGGCCGCTTTACTACTGGATCAAAGATCACAACCCTGGCGATACGACTGGGCAAAATGTAGGAAAGGTCTGGTTCGTCCTCGATCCAGCTCAAACCACAGCAAGATAACTTCCTAGTCGACCCTGTAGGTTTATTGCGCTCCAACATGCTGGCAGATTCAGCGACGTTGGGGCGCTATTTTTCTATAAAGCTATTGCCAAGAAGTCTAGCTGGCGATAAGGTAGAAAGATAATAAACTTCATTTCGACTCGGGGTGTACCGAATTATGCGAAATCGAACAGATGGTGAGCTCATGAAGCTGGTGATGGCTAAGCATCATCCTGCCTTAGAAGAGCTTTACGATCGCTATGCGAAGCTGGTGTATTCATTTGCGCTGAAATCCATGAAGGAAGAGCAAGCGGCCAGAGAAATTGTTCAGCTTGTTTTCACACGTCTTTGGACCACAGAAAAGGGCTTTGACGCAGGCAAAGGTGCATTCGTCAACTGGGTGATCACGGTTACCCGTAATATCACGATCGATTGCTTGCGCAAGAAGCGCAGACTCGATCAAGTGATCCAATTTGAGCCCAGAGAGTGGGAACATACGCTCATTTCGAGCGATCCTGATCCAGAATCGGTTATGTCACGTAAATGGATAGGAGAGCAAATTCAAGAGGCTTATGTGCACTTGTCGGATAGCCAAATTCAATTGATTGACATGATGTACTGGCAGGGCTATTCTTTAAGCGAAATTGCGACTCAAACGAATGAGCCGCTTGGTACGATAAAAAGCCGTTTGCACCAAGGGTTGAAAATACTTCGGAAGCATCTGACATCACTGAGGGAGGGATGACGTAATGAAAGAACAGGAGACTGTGGAATGCAGTTATCTTGTCAATTATTTGACAGGCGACTGCACAGAGTGGGAACGCGCTGCTTTCGAACGGCATCTGCGAACTTGTGTCACATGCCGGGAAGAATTAAGCGAGCTGCAGGAGGTCTGGCAGGCACTTCCTTTTGAGATGGAGGAAGTAGAAGTCCCCTCGGATTTGAAACAACAGGTTATGCAGTCTATTGTCCCGACACAACTGAAAGCAATCAAGAAAAAGAAGAAGAAACGTTCGTTCAAATGGGTGTATGGCGGAGCTGCTGCCATTATCTTAGGCCTCGTTGTAGGCGTATGGTGGAACAATCAACAACCAAAAAACTTTTCAGCCAACCCTTCTTTAAGTCAACCTGCGGAAATCGTGCATACGTTTCAATTGAAATCCGTTGAAAGTACAATGCCAACAGCCTCTGGCACAGCTTATGTGCTGCAAAATGGCGATATCCACAATGTGGTCATTAATTTGCAAGGTCTTAAGGAAACCAAAGGGGATTGGGCCTATCAGGTTTGGTATAACCGAAGCGGGAAGAGATACAATTGCGGGACGCTCCGTGTAGACGAGAAGGGCACTGGTGTGCTGACTTACAGCATCCCTGTGAAGGTGAAGGATTTCCAAATTGACTCCTTTGGCGTTACGTTAGAACCGGATCCGAATGGTTTGCAGCCGCGCGGGAAGAAGATACTGGGCACTTCGTAGCTCATACTACGAATAGGTTAAGGTTAAACTACTAGTTGTGTTTGATCAGAGGTCTGAGCATTTGTAGAGAGGACGGATAGATTTGAACGTAAAAGGTATTCATCATGTAACCGCGATGACAGGGGATGCAGCAGCGAATTTCCAGTTCTACACCGAGGTGCTTGGCATGCGGCTTGTTAAGAAAACAGTCAATCAAGATGATACAACGGCTTATCATTTATTTTATGGGGATGAAAAGGGGAGTCCGGGAACAGAGCTTACTTTCTTTGATTTTCCAGGAGTTGGGCCTAATGTATTAGGAGTAGGCAGTATTTCAGGTACATCCCTTCGTGTATCGAATGACGACGCGCTTTCGTATTGGGTAGAGCGATTCAAGGAACATGGTGTAAAGTACTCCCCTGTGGAGGACTTTGCGGGACGCAAAGTCATTTTTTTCGAGGATCCGGAAGGTCAGCAGCTAGCCATCATTTCCGATGAAAATAATACAGGTGTTAAGGGCGGGAAGCCATGGGAAAAAAGTCCGGTTCCTGTCTCATACGGTATTACCGGACTAGGCCCAGTGATGCTCACTGTACGGAAGCCGGAATCGACATTGGCAGCGCTTCGTTTACTAGGCTTCACGGAGAAAGAACGCGTTCCCGCGCTGACTAAAGGACAAGAAGATATCATTGTCATGCAAGTTGGTGAAGGTGGGTCAGGGGCAGAAGTCCAAGTCGAGCCGCGAAGCGATCTACCGGTTACAAGTCAAGGGAGCGGCGGCGTTCATCATGTTGCTTTCCGTATTGAAGACAAGGAAGAACTGCTGGCTTGGGTTGAAATCCTTAACAAAGCAGGATTACCTAACTCAGGTTTCGTAGAACGATTTTATTTCCGTTCCTTGTACTTCCGTGAGCCGAATGGTATTCTGTTTGAGCTAGCGACCGATGGTCCGGGATTTGCTACGGATGAACCCCTTGAGACGCTAGGCGAATCGCTTTCCCTTCCACCATTCTTAGAGAACCAACGTGCTTCCATTGAAGCAAACTTAAAGTCGCTGCATACGAAACGTTGATGTCCAAAAACGAACATCTCTGCTCTGTGATTCAGTTCACGGATTAGAGATGTTCGTTTTTATTTTATGATTTGAGTTAAATAGGTTATCATTGATACATATATAACATGAAGATGATGAAGGGATAGATGCCAAATGACGACTGGGGATAAAATCAAACTAACCTCTTACTCCACAAAAGGTGGATGCGGATGCAAAATCGGTCCGGGAGATCTTTCTCAAGTAATAAAATCTTTGCCGCCTACAGTTGCCAACCCCAATCTTCTCGTTGGGATAGATACTAGCGATGATGCAGGGGTATATAAATTAAGTGAAGAGCTTGCGCTCGTTCAAACCGTAGATTTCTTCACTCCGATCGTTGACGATCCCTATTCTTTCGGACAAGTAGCTGCGGCGAATGCCATCAGTGATATTTATGCGATGGGCGGTAAGCCATTAACGGCATTAAACATTGTCGCTTTTCCGATCAAAACGCTTCCCAAGCAAGTACTTGCCGATATTTTGCGCGGTGCTGGGGATAAAATGCTCGAGGCAGGAATTACACTAGTAGGTGGTCATTCCATCGATGACAACGAGCCGAAGTTTGGACTCGCTGTTACGGGATTGGTGCACCCAGGGAAAATTCGTACGAATGCAGGATCTAAGCCCGGAGATAAATTGATCTTAACGAAGCCGATTGGCGTGGGTATTCTGACGACCTCGATCAAAAAGGATCGATTGAATGAAGAAGAAATAGAGCGAGTCACGCAGGTGATGGCAACGCTGAATAAGACGGCGGCGGAAACGATGGAGCCTTATAACGTTCATGCCTGCACAGATGTGACGGGCTTTGGTTTAATGGGACATTCTCTGGAAATGGCCAAAGGCAGCGGCGTGGGTATTCGCATTACTGCGAAAGATGTACCTGTTCTGCCGCGAGTGCGAGAGCTTGCCAAAGAGGGCTTCGTTCCTGGGGGCACCAAAAACAACTTTGCTCATGTACAGGAATCGATCATATTTGCTGAATCATTGGATCAAATTAGCCAATGGATTTTATGCGACGCAGTCACCTCAGGGGGTCTCCTCATCTCTGTTGATGGAGAGCAAGCGGATGAATTGTATCGCAAACTGAAGGATGCAGGCGTAGAAGCGAGCATGATTGGCGAAATTACCGCAGAACATCCTGGACGCATTGTTGTACTTTAAAGGAGCGAAAATTCATTGTTTCAAGACATCACCATCGAAGAATTGCTAACCCTGCAAAATAAAAAAGAGATTGTTACGATCGATGTCCGTTCCTCATCTGAATTTGAAGATGGCACATTCCCCGGCAGCTTGAATATTCCCATATTTGAGGATGCAGAGCGTGCCGAGATAGGTACCTTATATAAGCAAGTGAGCATCCAAGCAGCTAAGGATAGAGGGCTGGAGATCGTTTCTGCGAAGCTGCCCGCTTTTGTGAAGTCTTTCGAGCAAATCAAGGAACCGAAGGCCGTTTTCTGCTGGCGCGGCGGGATGAGAAGTAAAACAACAGCAACCGTTTTGTCGCTGATGAACATTCGGGTTTACCGCTTGACTGGAGGTATTCGTGCCTATCGGAAGTGGGTTGTAAGTACACTAGAACAGCTTAGAGATTTTAAGCCTCCTGCACACGTTATTTTGGGAAATACGGGAACGGGAAAAACAGCTATTTTGCGCAGTCTTCTGGAAGAGGGCTATCCTGTCTTGGATTTTGAAGGGATGGCTGGTCACAGAGGCTCCATTTTTGGAGAAATTGGACTGAAATCGCATAACCAAAAAACGTTCGAATCATTACTGGTCGGACAACTATTGAAGCTTGAATCAGCGCCTTACGTTTTAATTGAGGGGGAAAGCAAGCGAATAGGCAAAGTCGTTCTTCCCGAGTTTATCGTTGAAAAAAAAGAAGCCGCCACGCAGATTTTTATCGAAATGCCCATCGAAGAACGTGTTCAGCATATTATCGAGGATTATAAACCTTTCGAAAATCAGCCGGATATTTTACATTCGTTTAAGCATATTAAAAATCGCATCCATACACCCATAGCCAAAGAAATTGAGACAAATCTTCAAGAACAGCATTATGAGAACGCCGTCAGGCTGCTTCTGATACATTACTACGACCCGCGCTATGAGCATGCGATGAAGCAATATGAACAAGACCGAGTCGTTATCAAGGCTGGAAATAGGAAAGAAGCTGTAGAGGCTGTGAAAAACTATTTGTCAAAGCTTTAGAATACGGCTATCGCGAAAAAAGAAGTGCTAACTGCAATCAGTTAGCACTTTTTTATTTGTTTTAAAGTATCATACACATGGGTGGCAGCAGCAGATAGGGGTGTGCTCTTTAATTTAATAAGACCCACTTTCCTCGCTGGGATAGGTGTTGTTAACTGAATTTCATACAACGTTTCATCCAAAAGTTCTTGAGTGACAAACTCTCTGATTCCGCAAGCTATACCGAAGCCATTTCTAGCAAATTCGATTAGTAAATCAACACTTCCAAGCTCGATCTCTGGCTTCATGGACAGAGCATGCCCTTCAGCAAAATGATCTAAGTAGGCACGAGTGCTGCTGCCTTTTTCAAGTAGGATAATCGGATACTCGAGCAATTTCTGAAGAGAAACGGGGTTTTCTGCAAAATGCTTATACGCTTCCCCTGTCAAGAAACAGTCATGAATGACTATGCTTTCTTGAATTGAGATACTAGGGTCCGAAATAGGGAGATTGACGATACCTAGGTCAATTTTCCCCTCTTTTAGCAGCGTAATCGTCTCAGTTGTTGTTCTGTTCGTTACTTGTATTTTTACTTTGGGGAACGATTCGTGAAACTGCTTAAGGTGCGGCAAAAGAAAATGTTTACAGAGCGTATCTCCAGCTCCAATTTTCACCTCTCCGTGAGTCAGTTGATGCATCTCCGTAATCTTTCTTTCACCATTAAGAATAAAATGATAAGCCTGCTCAATATAGGTGAAAAGCTCGCGCCCCTCCGTTGTTAATGTCACTCCTCGAGATGTGCGGAAAAATAATTGCCCACCCAGTTTAGCCTCCAATTGTTTAATCGAATGCGTAACAGCTGGTTGTGTAACAAATAGTTCATCAGCAGCCTTGGACAGACTTCCCGCTTTTGCCGTGATATAGAAGACCTGATATAGTTCCAAATTGTGAATCATAGTACGTTCATCTCCCTAATATCAATACAGTTAATATCTAATATTAGTAATATTAATTTTTTTAATATGAATATTAACATTATACTTAGCTGTAGGGAGTTATTTCAATGGGAGGGTGATCTTAAAATGACGATTACAGCTATTGTGGGAGCGAATTGGGGCGACGAAGGCAAAGGGAAATTAACAGATGTGCTTGCCGTTCATTCCCAGTTTGTAGTTAGGTACCAAGGAGGGAGCAATGCAGGGCATACGATTATTAACGACTATGGAAAATTTGCTCTGCATATGCTGCCTTCAGGAGTGTTCTATCCTGGAACCACGAACGTAATTGGACCAGGTGTTGCCTTAAATATGAGTAAGCTCCAAAGTGAATTTCAGGAATTAGTGAAGCGAGGCGTGCCTGAGCCTAAGATATATATTTCTGAACGTGCACAAGTCGTACTTCCTTATCACATTCTTTTCGATGAGTTGGAGGAGGAGCGATTAGGGGATAGGAAGTTTGGATCCACCAAGCAAGGGATTTCGCCATTCTATGCGGATAAATATGCGAAGCTTGGCATACAAGTGTCCGAATTATTTGATGAAAGTCATCTAAGACAAAAGTTAAATAGAGCATTAGAGTCCAAAAATATACTTCTCACTCATTTATATAAAAAGGCTCCATTGGATGTAGATCAGCTTGTGGATGAAGTGCAGAAGCAAGCGGCATTCATTCAGCCATTTGTGTGCAATACGACAACATTGCTGCAAGAAGCATTATCACAAGGGCAAACGGTATTAGTTGAAGGACAATTAGGAGCGTTAAGAGATCCTGACCATGGTATTTATCATTATACGACATCTTCATCCACATTGGCTGGATACGCTGCTGTTGGGGCAGGAGTTCCTCCATATGCTATTAAGAAAGTTGTCGCTGTTACGAAGGCTTATTCAAGCTGTGTCGGCGAAGGGCCATTTGTATCAGAAATTCACGCCGAGGCCGCTCATGAGTTACGCACGCGTGGCGGGGATGCGGGAGAATTCGGTGCAACAACCGGCAGGCCAAGGCGCGTAGGATGGTTCGATGTCGTTGCGACTAAGTATGGCTGTCAACTACAGGGTGCAACCGAGGTTGCCCTAACTAATCTAGATGTACTGGGCTATCTGGAGGAGATTCCAATATGTAACGCTTATCGTATTCAAAATGAGATTAGCATGGATTTCCCGCATACCTCACAATTACAGCAAGCAGAGCCAGTCTACGAAAAGCTGCCGGGTTGGAAGTGTGATATTTCACATATTCGTACCTTTAACGATCTCCCTATTGAAGCTCAAAATTATGTGCTTTACATTGAAAAAGTGATAGGTGTACCCGTACGTTGGGTCTCCATAGGGCCGAAACGCGAACAAATTATTGAGAGATAACTAGCGTTAAGTAATAGCAAAAAAACTAGGCCTCTAAGCAACTAATAATTGCTCAGGGGTCTAGTTTTTATATTTATTTACTAAATATTTTCTCAAGCGCCTCACGTTGAGGGGCTCTAACATTCACGACAGGGCGAATGCTTTGAGCGATTTTCTCTGCTTCTTCGATGGTCTGGCTTAAACCCAGTGTAATCAAAGTGCCAATGGCCACAGCACCAGTGCGGCCTTTGCCTCCGCCACAGTGAAAGCCAACTTTTTTGCCGCTTTTATAAGCCTCTACAACGTGATCGATTGCTTGCTGGAAAAGCTGATCCTGTGGTCCCTCAGCGTTGTCTCCAAGGGGTACTTGAATCCATTCGACGTTACCCGCTGGGAAAGCACACTCCGTGGCTTCTCCGCGTAGATCAACAATCACTTCAACGTTCTCGTTCTTGACCATGTCCTCTACGTCAGAAGCACCGCCAAAGTAGATTTTATCTTCGATTAAGGCTTGATAATTTTTTGGCATGGATAAGCCCTCCTTATTTTTTCTTAAATGGCATGAATTCTATAGTTGCCTTTACAGGTGCAGAAGGTGGTGCACAGCATAATGAGGCATCCAACGGCTCACCCGCGGATTCAAATTCGGAATCTTCCTTGGTATAAAAGATTTCCCAAGCGTTGCCGTCGGGATCATACACCCAAACCTTATCTTGAACGGCATAGCAGCAGGTCGTGTTCATTTCGTCGGTTAGAAGAAGTCCGCTTTGTCTCAAACGCTCACCCATCTTTAGGACGTCTTCCGTGTTATCCACTTGGAATCCCAAATGATTGAGAACGCCATTTTTCTCGAACGGCCTGACATTCAAAGAGAAGTGAAGAGCGGGACTCTCAAGCTCGAATTTCGCGTAGTTGTCTTTGACTTTCGTAGGCTCAGCGCCGAAGAAAGCACGGTAAAAATCTAACGATTTGTGAAGATCGGAACAATTTGCCGCAACGTGCATTCGTTTGATCATCTTATTTACCTTCTTTTACGAACTGCGTAATACGAGCTTTAATGGCATCGCGAACCTCGCGGAATTTAGCTGTAATTTCTTCTTCTGTTCCCGTAGCTTTGGCCGGGTCATCGAAGCCCCAATGCCATCTTTCGGCTTTATCATTACGCACCACAGGGCAATTGTCATTGGCATGACCGCACAATGTAATGATGTAATCCGCTTGACTCAAAATTTCAGGGTCAATCACATCAGAGGTATGATTAGAGATATCAATGCCATCCTCTTTCATCGTGGCAACCGCTCTTGGGTTTAATCCGTGTGCTTCCAGACCGGCACTTTTCACTTCATATTTGTCGCTGCCCAAAGCTTTCAAATAGCCATCTGCGATTTGACTCCGGCAAGAATTTCCTGTGCATAGAAAATATACGATTTTTTTGCCCATAGTGAACAGCTCCTTATAGGTTGATTATGAAACTACATTTAACCATAGGTACAGACCAATTAACGTGATTAATAAAGTTGGGATCGTAAGGATGATGCCTATTTTAAAATAGTACCCCCAGGTGATTTTCACACCTTTTTTGGATAGGACATGGAGCCATAATAAAGTCGCGAGCGAACCTATTGGCGTAATTTTAGGCCCTAAATCGGAACCTATGACATTGGCATAGATGAGAGCTTCACGAATGATGCCATCTGTTTGAGTGCCCTTGATCGCTAGCGCATCAATCAGAACTGTTGGTAAATTGTTCATAACAGAGGAAAGTATAGCGGCCAGGAAGCCCATCCCAACTGTGGCTGCAAATAAGCCTTGTCCAGAAATGGTTTCAATCAGTTCTCCAAGAGCATCTGTTAAGCCAGCATTCTTCAATCCATAAACAACCACGTACATGCCGATTGAAAAAATCACGACAGCCCATGGTGCATCTTTGATGATTTTTTTGGTTTCAATTACTTTGCTCGATCGAGCAATCACTAAGAAGTTAAGTGCAGCGGCACCAACAATGATGGAAACCGGGATTTTAATGAATCCACTGACTAAGTAAGCAACCAACAAGATGCCGAGAATCAGCCAAGATAAACGGAATAGCTTAATATCTTTGATCGCTTCGGATGGACGTTTAAGCTGAGTAACATCGTAGTTTTGTGGAATATCTTTTCTAAAATAAAGGAACAGCACAAGTAAACTTGCAGCTAATGAGAAAAGACTTGTAACAAACATCCGGCTAGTATAAGTGACAAAATCAATACCGAAAAAATCAGCCGATACGATGTTTACCAAGTTGCTCACAACAAAGGGAAGGGATGTCGTATCCGCTATAAAACCACTGGCCATAATGAACGGCAGAATCATTTTATCCGGGAATTTCAAGGCTCGAACCATGGCTAGAACGATTGGCGTTAGAATCAGCGCGGCGCCATCATTGGCGAATAGTGCAGCAACAGCGGCCCCGAGCAGGATGACATAGATGAACATGACCTTCCCGTTCCCTTTGGCAATGCGTGCCATATGTAGAGCCGACCATTCGAAGAATCCAATGTTGTCCAAAATGAGGGAGATCAGAATAATCGCGACAAAAGCCAAGGTCGCATTCCAAACAATGCCAGTCACAGTGACAACATCATTCAGAGAAACAACCTGAAAGAGGAGCGCAAGAATGGCACCTGCTGATGCGGACCATCCAATATTGAGCCCTCTAGGCTGCCAAATGACGAAGGTCAGTGTAAGTAAAAAGATAATAATTGCTAAATAAATCATGTGTTCCTCCTAAACCTCCTAAATTAGTTTGCATCCGCTAATAGCAGCAGTCCAGCTGCTCGCAAGACATGAGATCTACCTTTTCTTTTTGAGAAGGCAAATGTTGAAACAATTCGTGCAAATAAGGCTTATCGCTAATATTTAAAGAGTAATATACCCATTGCCCCTTTTTGGCTTCCTTAACCAAGCCGCCATCCTTCAATTTCCGCATATGTTGGCTAACATTAGGCTGGCTGGTTTTCATGATTTCCACGATTTCGCACACGCAAAGTTCACGTTCCTTAAGAAGCGAAAGAATCGTGAGCCGCATTTTATCTCCCAACAGCTTGCAAATGTCCGCGACTTTATCTATTTCAACCAAAGATGCACGCTCCTTCGTAAGGTGTAAAGTACAAGAAATTTCTTTGACATTTTCTCAATTTCCTATTCATTTGTCAATGCTTATATAATTACTTAATTATATAATAGATGGGCTTTGTTCTCTACTTTAAGGAAGAAGGGCATTAGGATGCTTGTGACTCTAGCTTTTATCGGTTTCTTACGGGAGAAAGTTTGTTGTACAACAATTCAGCCATATTTCACACTATGAGGCTACTTTTAGGAGGAAATGATGTACTTTCTGCAACAATTCTTTGAATAACGCGGATTAGCTTGCTTATTGTTGTACAAAGTACAACATGTCTAGGAGCAGACACTATTAGTTGATAGAAGCTAGTAAGATAACTGGCGTATGGCTGATCATTTTATGATTTTAATTTAAAGACGGTGTAATCATTTTTAGTTTGTTCTTTTTCAATAATGGCAACAATGAAGAGAACATATCAAACATGGGAGAACCACATGGAGCTTAAGCCTGTATTTCCTTTCGAGCCGATCAGTACAGAAACGATTCCAACATCCAGTGACTGGGTGGCCCAGATAAAATGGGACGGCGTCAGAATGCTAACTTATTTTGATGGAAATGACGTTCGGTTAGTGAATCGCAGATGTAATGACCGTACCAAGCAGTACCCCGAGCTGCTAGAAATAAAAACATACTGTTCGGCTTCTTCCATCATTTTAGACGGGGAAATCATAGCATTTGATCAAAAGAAGCCTGCCTTTCACGAGATTATGAAGAGGGAATCTTTACGAAAAAGCCAAAGTATAGATAGAGCCGTCACGCAGACGCCCATCACTTATATGATTTTTGATATCCTCATGTACAATGACAAGTGGGTCGTGGATAGGCCATTATCAGAGAGACAGAAGATCCTCCATGAAGTGATTACCCCCTTGCCCCAATTTCAACTTACGCAAAATATTGCTGATGGAAACAAACTCTTCGATGTTATGAAGGAGCACGGCATGGAGGGGGTTGTATGTAAGGACCTCAACAGTACTTATGCCATTGGGGGAAAAGACGGCCGTTGGGTGAAAAAGAAGATTTTCCGCGACCTATATGCTGTGATTGGCGGGGTAACTACGAGAGCGGGAGTTGTCAATGCGATTATGCTGGGGTTATACGACAAAGAAGGCCGTTTTATTTATATAGGTCACGCCGGCACTGGGAAACTAAGCAGGGAAGATTGGCGTCAATTAACGAAGATCGTTGAACCGATGATGACGCCTCAAAAGCCATTTATAAACGAGCCTGAACGGAGCAAAGAAGCCATTTGGACCCAGCCCAAGTTAACAGCGAAAATCCAATTTCTTGAATGGACTCCCCACGGAACGATGAGACATCCCAGCATTCAAGCTTTCGTTCAAATGGATCTAGCGGAATGCACCTTCGCACAGAAAATGTAGGACGTACCAACAAGCAATAACAAAGCAAAAGCGCTAATCCTTGAATATCAAGAATCAGCGCTTTATTTTCGTCCTATTTACATTCACGTTACCGGTTCTTTGACTTTCTTGGCTCTCGGTTTCGCTTTCGGCTTCTTGGCCTCAGTGACACTAGCGTCCTCACCTAACGCTACTTTTCCATCCGTCGGCTTCGTGGCATCAAGGCTTGCTTGCAGCGCGGCCATGAGATCAATAACGCTCGTTTTCTGCAGCGCAGGCGCTGATTGCACTTCTTCACCAGCCACCTTATGCTCGATTGCCTCCAGTAAGCGGCCGCGGTATTCATCTTTATATTTCTCAGGCTCAAAAGGTGTCGATAGCTGGCTGATGAGCATCTTCGCCATTTCCATTTCACGCTCGTTCACGGTGACTTTCTCGGGAAGGTTGGGAACTTGAGAAATCGGACGAATCTCATCCGGGTAAAAAATAGTTTCCATAGCGAGGCAGTTCTCAATAACTCGAATGGCGGCTAGTGAGCTTTTGGAACGGATCGAGACTTTGGCTATGCCGATTTTGCCAGTTTGACGCATGGAATCCAGCAGCAAATGATAGGCGCCAGACCCTGTGTCTCCAGGCCCTAGATAGTAAGTCTTTTGAAAATAAACCGGATCAATATCTGTCAAGTTGACGAAATCCAGAATCTTGATCTCTTTATTCGCTTCACCCGAGATATTTTCCAATTCATCCTTCTCAAAAATAACGAAACGTCCAGGTTCATACTCGTATCCTTTGGAAATTTCCTCCCACTCTACTTCCTTCTCACAAGTCTGGCATTTACGCACATAGGAGAGTGGTGTAATACAAGTTTTATGTATGTAACGCATGGAGATATCTTTATCTTCCGTAGCCGAAAACATTTTCACAGGCACATGAACAAGTCCGAAGCTGATAGCACCTTTCCAAACCGTATGCATCTCGTGATTCCTCCTGGGTAATCGTGATTGTACTAGTATTCTCTTGATTTAATTCCTTTATACGGTAGGGATTTAAGAGAATGGATTGCCCCCTGAGTGGGTACGTTAAAAGCGAAGTTGATCACCATGAAGCTAATCTATGCTAAGGAGGGATTCACGGATGGCACAAGATTCAAATGCATCCCAAGATACGATCAATGAAGGCAAAGATGATCATTTCATGGACATTGACCGCATGATTAACGAAGGCTTGGGAGGCGGTAACGTCACCATGCACAATGGATTAATCGAATCCTCGACGACGGATACGATGGATCATCCGGAATCCGTATTGGATGAGCCATGAACATTCATCGCGCTCAAGAAATTTTAGCCGCTGATGAGAAGATTCACGTCGAGTTAAATGGCCTCCCAGTCTGGATCGACAGTGTGGATACCGGCAAAGCAGTTGCCAAAGTTCATGCGGAAGAAAACCCGGCCGATTCTCGGGTCGTGGCGGTTCAAGAGTTAGAAGAGGTCCATTAGTGGATGTGAAAGAACAGCAAAAGCCTGCTCCGAGTTATTCCGGGGCGGGCTTTTTCAATTACAGAGTTGATGTTGCCTGCTAGCGAGGACTATAATAAGAGCAGCACGCGCAAACGGAAAGAAAGGGATGAGATCACTGACTCAATCCACATTTACGTATAACTCCAGGCATGAGGAAGATACCGATAAACTAGGGAGATTGCTGGCCGCCTATTTGCAGCCTGGCACCGTCTTTACACTAGATGGCGATCTAGGTGCGGGAAAAACGAGGTTTTCGCAAGGCTTTGCCAGAGCGATGGGAATTACCGAAACCGTCAACTCGCCTACATTTACGATTATCAAAGAATACGAGGGAGCCGAGCTTCCTTTCTACCATATGGATATGTACCGCATTTCCCAAGAGGAAGCGGATGAACTAGGACTCGACGATTATTTTTATGGAGCGGGTGTTACGCTGATCGAATGGTCAAGCTTAATTGAAGATCTACTGCCGCCAGAGCGACTAGCCATCACGATTGTCCATCAGAATGATCAAACCAGAGTATTTCACCTGACTCCGCACGGAGCCCCGTATCAGAGCTGGTGTGTACAAATGAAGGAGAACGGACATTTACAATGACAGAACGGACAATGAATTTAGGACGATGTTTAGCCATCGATACCTCTACATCTGCAATGACAGTTGCTATTTTGGAAAATGGAAACATGTTGGGCGAGGTCAGCTCCTACGCTGAACGGAATCACTCGATAGGGCTTCTTCCCCATATTCAAGATTTGCTTGCGCGTTTACATCTCAAACCCAAGGACCTTCAATCGGTCGCTGTGGGCCAAGGTCCCGGTTCTTATACAGGGGTTCGTATTGCCGTGTCTGTTGCCAAAACATTCGCATGGTCGTTAAATTTGGACCTCATTGGTGTGTCCAGCTTAGAAGCAATGGCACTTGGTGGTGCTATGAAGGAGCAGCGTGCGACCGGAAATGGGCCAACTTGGGTGGTTCCGCTCATGGATGGCAGACGTAAGCAGGCTTTTACGGCGGTCTACACCTATGAAGGGGCTACTCCTATGACAGATAGTGGAGAGCTAGGACCAAGCTGGCAAGAAGTTCTGCCTGATGGCATTCGAGTCATTGAATCTTGGACGGAGCAAATCGTTAAGCTAGCAGCCTCATCTTCGCAAGGACAAGGGCCCCAAGAGATTCTGTTTGTGGGTGAAACCGAAGGTTTTAAAGAGGAACTTGAACAATTTTCGCGGGATTGGGACGGAGTTGTTCGTGTACTTTCCTATGGCATTGAAGCAGAATATATCGGTAGACTAGCCTATCCGAGGCTGGCTAAAGGGGAGAAGGCAGATGTGCATACCTTTGTACCCAATTACACCAGACTTCCGGAGGCCGAAGCCAATTTACTTGCCGGGATTAAGACGAAGAAAGGGGATCATTGATGATGGAGCAGCGACAACCGCAAACAACCGAAAACTCGTTGGTGTTCCGTTCCATGCAAATGGAAGACATCCCTTTTATTTGTGAAATTGAGCAAGAAGCGTTCACGACACCTTGGACAAAAGGTGCATTCGAGAATGAATTAACGAACAATCAGTTCGCTCATTATATGATTATGGATATCGAAGGTGAGGTCGCCGGGTATGGCGGTATGTGGCTCATCATGGAAGAGGCGCATGTCACGAATGTGGCAGTTCGGGATACGTATAGAGGACGTAAGCTTGGGGAACGTTTGCTTCGGGAGCTTATGAAAACAGCTGCTTTCTTAGGGGCTATTCGGATGACACTTGAGGTTCGAGCCTCGAACTACGTTGCGCAAAATTTGTACGAAAAAGTCGGATTCCGCTCTGTTGGCGTGCGTAGAGGGTACTACACGGATAATCGCGAGGATGCTGTCATTATGTGGGCGGACTTGCCTAAGAGAAGAAAGGATAGTCTCGAAAATTGAGGCTTTCGGATAGGTGACGAATTTGACTAGAGAAGCAGGGCAAGAGCAAAAAAATGCAAAGCCGGTTTATATTTTGGCGATCGAAACGAGCTGTGACGAAACTTCCGTAGCCATTGTCGAAAATGGTAAAATCATTCGTTCCAATGTGATTTCCAGCCAGATCGAAACGCACCAACGCTATGGCGGTGTGGTGCCGGAGGTGGCTTCCCGTAAGCATGTGGAGTCGATCACATGGATGCTGGAGGAAGCCGTCGAGAAAGCAGGCGTATCGCTGCAGGAGCTGTCCGCGATTGCCGTAACCGAGGGACCCGGATTAATCGGGGCCCTGTTAGTGGGCGTCGTTGCGGGCAAAGCGCTAGCCTGCGCCTTAGACCTGCCGTTGATTGGTGTTCACCATATTGCGGGACATATTTATGCGAATCAACTTGTGCATGAGCTCGAATATCCGTTGATCTCGCTCGTTGTGTCCGGCGGACACACGGAGTTGATTCTAATGGAGGGGCCTGGCCAATTCCGCATCATCGGGCGAACGCGCGATGATGCGGCTGGCGAGGCCTACGACAAAATCGCGCGGGCGATGGGCCTGCCTTACCCGGGCGGACCGCACGTGGATCGGCTTGCGCAGGAAGCCGAGTCCGAGATCAAGATGCCTCGCTCATGGCTCGAGGCAGACTCTTACGACTTCAGCTTCAGCGGATTGAAATCCGCTGTGCTGAACGTCGTCAACCAAAGCAAGATGCGCGGCGAGGCCGTACAAGTCGCGCAGATTGCCAAAGGCTTCCAAGCCTCCGTCATCGACGTGCTTGTGGAGAAGGCTGGCCGCGCCGTGCGTGAATACGGCGCGAAACAGCTGCTGCTAGCTGGCGGTGTTGCCGCGAACAAAGGGCTGCGCAGCAGGCTCGCCGAGCGCTGCGAGCAGCTGAATGTGCCGCTGCTCGTGCCGCCGCTAGGCCTCTGCACGGACAACGCTGCGATGATAGGCGCAGCCGCTTTCCTCAAGTGGGACAAGCAAGAATTCGACTCGATGGAACTGAAGGCAGAGCCTCAGCTCAAGCTAGAAGAGTGGTAAGGGCAATAAAATAAATTTTCTGACAACTGTATTGACTTTGCCAAAGCAGCATATTATAATCACAATCAATACTTTCAAACGCAACGAACGGGATTAGTAAGGAACAGCAGTTTCGCTCAGAGAGCTGTGCGCTTGGTGAAAGCACAGACGAAACGGTACCTGAACTCGCCCGGGAGCGGTAAGACTGATAAGGATGCCAAGGATCCAGCACCCAAGTAGGTCTTGACGGTTGACCCCCGTGATCAGGTACATGAGTGGTTTCGAGTGTAACAGCTCGGATCAATTAGAGTGGTACCGCGGAAGGTTCAAGCCTGTCGTCTCTTTTATAGAGATGGCAGGCTTTTTTGGTTGTTCTGGAACTTGAAGCGAACATGAACAAATGCGAAGTAGGAATATGAACATATAACAAACGCGATGAACAAGAGTAGTAAGGGCTCACTTGTACGGTACAGAAAGCTGCGGGTTGATGCGACGCAGACCGTGAATGCCCCGAACTCGCTTGGAAGCGGTCATCCTGATCAGCTAATTTTACGCTGTTAGGGATGAACGGATGACCTCCGTGATCGGGTGACATAGTCAGCAGTAGTCTTGCTGTGCAATGTCTGAGGTGGGCTCCGTGACTTGGAGCCAACAAGAGTGGTACCGCGCTGGGTGAAGACCCGTCGTCTCTTATGTGGAGATGACGGGTCTTTTTGTTGTTTTTTTGAGGTGGCAGAATGATTTATCTCATTAAGTCTCTGTAACGATGAAAAACAGCACTAAAGTCACGTGGAGACACATAAGTCAGTCGTAGAAAGATTCATGTTCATTTTCAAACATTAAAGATAATCGCCGGCTCGTCTGGCCCCACCTTGAGGAGGAATAACCATGGAAATCAACAACACAAACAACAATCGACGTATTCGGATTTTTGACACGACACTAAGAGATGGTGAACAGGCGCCAGGAGCCTCACTGTATCCGGAAGAGAAGATCCGTATCGCAAGGCAGCTAGCGAAAATGGGTGTGGATACCATCGAGCCGGGCTTCCCGATATCAAGTCCTGGAGATTTTCAGGCGGTGCAGCAAATTTCACGTGAACTGCAGAGCATAGAGATTTGCGGCTTCGCCCGAGCTGTTAAAGCGGATATTGACTCGGCGGTGAAAGCCACACAGGATGCTGCTTCTAGACGCATTCACATGTTCCTGTCCTCGTCGGACATCCATCTGGATTTCCAACTTCGCAAATCCCGTCAACAGGTTGTAGAGATGGCCCGTTCCATGGTCGCCTATACGAAGCAATTCGTTGATCGGATCGAATTCTCACCGATGGACGCAACGCGAACAGGGGACGAATTCCTATTTGAGGTGCTCGAGGCGGTCATTGCTGAGGGAGCAACCATACTGAACATCCCTGACACTGTAGGCTACGCGCTGCCAGAAGAATACGGAGCTATGTTCCGCAGAGTGCGCCAAAGTGTAAGGGGAGGCGACACCGTGGAGTACAGCGCGCATTGCCATAATGATTTGGGTCTTGCTGTCGCGAACAGCCTAGCGGCTATTGCTGCAGGAGTCACACATGTGGAAGTAACCGTTAACGGTGTAGGGGAACGCGCAGGCAACTGTTCTCTCGAAGAACTCGTTATGGCCATTGAGACGCGCAAGCAAACCATGGGTGTGGAAACAGGGATCGTAGCCAGTGAAATTTTCAACACATCCAAAATGGTCAGCCGCATCATGGGGTTCCCAATTGCGTACAATAAGCCGATAGTTGGCCGAAATGCTTTCCAGCACGAAGCAGGTATCCATCAAGATGGGTTGCTGAAAAATCGCAACACTTACGAAATTATGGATCCGGAAAAGCTGGGCATTCCACGGTCCATGATCATTCTTGGTAAGCATTCAGGACGTCACGCGCTTAAACATCGCGTCGGACAATTTGGCATTGAGCTTACGGGAGAAGAACTGGATACACTTTATACCAGATTCAAAGAAAAAGCAGATGACCAGAAAATGGTGACCGACGACCAGCTGATGGAGCTTGTAGGATCTACCGTTGATGGGCAAATGGAGCCATTTACACTTACCCATATGCAAGTCGTTTCTAGCAGTGACCGCAATCGGGTTGCCTCCGTATCGGTAAAGAACAATCAAACAGGTGTTGAAAATGTGTACTCGGGAACAGGTGAGGGTCCGATTGAAGCAATCGTGCAGTGCCTTAGACAAGCGATTCCGATGGCTGTGGATTTCTCCGATCTGGAGCTTCATTCGTTATCCACAGGTGAAAAAGCAACTGGAGAAGCGGAAGTCACCATCTCAGTGGGCGGCCAAACTTACAAAAATACAGGCATTGACCAGGATGTGCTTGTTGCGGTAGCCAAAGCTTTTATCTCAGCCTGCAATCAAGCCATTCGTATGCAAAATAGCGCAGCGGCTCCAACAGAAGCCACGACGGCGTGATAAACGACATCACAATATCAAATTGTAAGAAAACTTAGATATATACACAGCTTGTGTGCAAAGTTATTCACATACCCTGTGTACAATGTGCATAACTAGTGCAAACCCACGGTTACCAACGGTTTTAAAAGAATACGGAGAAGAATAACTTTTTCACAATTTTTTGTGGACAATGTGGATAAGATTGTGGAAAACGAAGGAATAGCGCAGGGGGAGGCGAATTTTGCCTCTCTTTTTTTGTGGATAACGATGTGGATAAGTTATTAGCGTAAAATCATCACACTTTAAATTATCGGAACAATTCGGCAGTGGATAGCTTTTCACTTGGATGAAAATGCTAATAGAAAAAACAGTGGGTGAATACACTTGAAACTAAAAATAGCAGGCATATTTGTGGGTATCTTGACTTTATTGTTAGAGTTGTCCACAAGCGCGGAGGGAATAGAAGCTGGTATCGACCAATCCATCCACAACGAAGTAAAGTCCAAGCACGTAACGGTGGTTTCGATACCGGGTTTATCGTTCATAGAGCTCCGACCCGATCAACTTGTGGAGCTGCCCCATTTACGGAAGCTGACGGAGTTAAGTGCAGTTGGTGCTATGAACATTCGTACATCGAGTCGAACGCTGAGAGACGTGTATGTCTCGTTGGGAGCAGGAGCACCTTCCGTAGGAATCGCAGAAGTGCAGGCTTTTGCAGCAAAGGAAACAAAGCAAGGCACTCGTATTTCTGAACTTATGAATCGTTACATAGGTCACTATGGGGAAAATAAACCGATTGAGGCTGACTCTGTGCTGGTGCCTGACATCACGATGCTGCAGCGAGCTAATGAGAACCAAGGCTATGGAACAGGCACCCTAGGGGAATTGTTGAAGGAGTATGGTGTTTTTCGTGCTGTGCTGGGAAGCAGTGACTTGGGGAAGAGAACTGGCATCGAAGAAAAGAAATTGCGGCGATACAGTCCGCTCATGCTGATAGATTCCGATGGTTTTGTGGACAAAGGTGCACTCGGAGATGACGTCATAACTGTGGCTGTGGATAGACCGTACGGCATTAGCACCAATTATGCACAATTGCGTTCTTTGTGGAAAAAAAGGATGCTGCCCGGCATAACACTAATCGAATTAGGTGATTTGTACAGACTTTACATGGATCAAGAGCATTACAATGAGGAACGTTTCACACAGTTGAAAGGGCAAGTCTTGAGGGAGATGGACCAATGGATAGGGCAAGTGATGACAGGAATGAAGGAGGAGGAAAGCTTGTGGATCTTCTCTCCGGAAGTGAATAGTGAGGCGGCTAGAGCCAAAGCCTATCTAACTCCTATTCTTCATTACACGACCGACAGCAGAGGAGCAATATTAGTTTCGGAATCTACTCGCAGGCAAGGTGTCGTCACGGCGCAAGATTTCACAAGTTCGCTGCTAAAAGAGTTCAACATCCCGGTTCCGATTGGGCTGATGGGCATTCCTTTATCCTATATGGGGAAAAATGATGTACTTGCTGAGCTTGTCAGGGAACAGAGCAGCATGCAGATGATTTACCGCAGTAGGCCGCTAATGCTATATCCTTTTGTTACTTATGAAATGCTCGCATTGCTCTTGAGTTTGATGTATGGTTTGTGGATTAAAAAAAAACAGGCAGACCCTGGATATCTCGAAGGAAGGGCAGTACCTTGGCGCAGGAGTGTGCGTACGCTGCTTTTCTCGTTGCTCACGGCGCCTGCTGTTATGCTGTTGATGGGCTGGTTGGTTGTTCCTCTGACAACCAAAATAGGGATAGAAGGAACGATGCGGGCGCTGATTGCCATTTTTATTGTGTGCACGCTGCTTATTTCTGCTGTTATGGAAAAATGCCGCCTATCCACAGCCATGATCTGGCTCGGTCTTGGGAACGCGTTGATCATAACGCTGGATGGCAGTACAGGGGCCCATGCCATGAAGTATTCCATTCTGGGATATGATCCGATGATCGGCGCCCGCTACTACGGCATCGGGAATGAGTACATGGGCGTCTTGATCGGCGCCCTCGTTCTTGGCGTGACGGCGGCTTTGCAGCGCAGTCATGGGGGTGTAGAGCCCGCGCTGCGCGGCGGCGGGCTTGGTATTGAGCCGCTCCTTGTTGGGAGCGGGAAGATTGAGGCATCACCGCGCCTCGGAGTTGCGGCGGTTTCACCGGCCGCCGCGCTGCTCGCGTGCGGGGCGTTCTTGCTCGTGACGGCCTGCCTGGCGGCACCGTCACTCGGCGCGAACGCGGGCGGCGCCTTGTGCGCCGCGGTCGCCTTCGGCGTAGCCGGCGCGCATTGCTTCGCCGGCGAACGCTGGCGCGAGCTGCGCCTAGGCAGGGGCGCAGCCCTGCTGTCGGCGCTGCTCGCGCTGGGTCTTGGGGCGCTGTGGCTGCTCAACAGCGCCGATTCTCCCGCGGCATTCGCGCGGGAGAGCCATGTCGGGCGTGCGTTTCACGCGCTGCACGCCGGGCACTTCGATCAGATCGGACTGCTGATCGAACGCAAGCTGCGGATGAACGTGCACTTGCTTCGTGCATCCGCCTGGAGCAAAGTGCTCATCACCAGCCTCTTCGTGATGGCTGTCCTTGTGCTCCGTCCCCGCGGCCGTTTTCGCTTGTGGCAGCACAAATATCCGTACTGGATGTACGGGTTCTCGGCCAATATGGTCGGAGCCATCGCAGCGCTGCTGCTTAACGACTCCGGCATTGTTGCAGCAGCGACGTTGATCATCTTCGTCGCTGTACCAATGCAGCTCCTGAGATTGCAGGAGCTCGAAGCTTCTTAACGTCTTCATGATAAATCTCATTGGATCGGCCGGAGTAAGGCTCACACATTTGAAAATAAGAGCCCCTAGAAGCTTCTATTTCAACAAAAAGCGGCTAATTGTGGGAAATAAGAGTCTCCAGAGACTCTTATTTGATGCCGAATACAGCGCAAACGGAGCACTCCGCGCAAATAAGAGCCTCTAGAAGCTTCTATTTCGACAAAAACTGGTTAATCGATGGGCAATAAGAGCCTCCAGAAGCTTCTATTTCAACAAAAAGTGGAAGAAGCGGCCGGAACCCCATACCCAATCTCCTCCCCCCTGCTCCAAAAGTATGCAATAGACAAATGGACCTGAGGCAAAGCCTCAGGTCATTTACAATGATTTATTAGCAAATTAAGTGCAAGCAAAAATCTAAATCCGCTTGTAAATGTTGTTTCATCAAAACTTCTGCTTGGTCTCCATCTCTTGCTTTAATGGCCTCATAGATATTCTCATGTTCATCAATTAAGAAGGGCCGGTTGTAGTAGACAACGGTACGACGAAAAAGATAGATGATGGATTGCATACGATCAATAATATCAATCATGAACGGATTGTTACTTGCCTGTACGATGATCTCGTGAAATTTCTCATTAGCCTTCATAATGTCTTCCAATGCCCCTGTACGGCCAATCCTGACACACTCAAGAAGAGACTGTAATTCGCTTTCGGGAAGATAAGTTGCAGCACTTCGAGCAGAGTATCCTTCTAACAACATACGTACCTGAAACGTATTTCTCAAATCCTTCTCAGAAGGATTAATGACCATTTTATTTGCTATAAGTCCTTCTTGCTCCAATTTACGTATGGATTCCCGTATCGGGGTCCGGCTAACTCCTAATTCAGAAGCAAGCTTTTCCTCAACAATTTTGGTTCCGCGAGGAATTTCGCCTTTTAAGATCATATCACGAATAATTTCATAGGATTGGTTGTAAGCAGGACGAGATTTTTCATTGTTCTTGGCCAAATTGTCCACCTCTTCGCAGGCCCAAAATCTTAAACTAAAATAATTACTATACAACTTTTTTTCGAAAAAGTATAGACTAGCACTTTATTTAAAATAATATTAAGATATTCGTATCCGAAATAAACAAAATTGTATACAATTTATAAATCAATTGAATACATTCGGTGTTGCATGACAGGTTAACCCGTTGCATCTGTTAAGGAATATAGCTTTGATTTTTATCATAAACACATGTTCGTCAAAACATTCATGAGAAGCTATGCGGCAGACATGTGAAAGCGTAATCAAATAGGAGGAATAGAAATGAGTAAAAAAATTGGGTTTATAGGCTTAGGCATCATGGGAAAACCAATGGCTATCAATCTTTTGAAAGCCGGATACGATGTAACTGTAACCGATTTAAATAAAGAGGCTGTGGAACAAGTTGTTAAGTCCGGTGCTGTTGCTGCTGCAACTCCCCAAGAGGTAGCGGAGAATGTTGACGTAATTATTACCATGCTTCCGAATGCGAACATTGTCAAAGGTGTTATTTTTGGAGAAAACGGCATTCATAAAGGTGCAAAAGTAGGAACGGTAGTGATTGATATGAGTTCCATCTCTCCCGTAGTTTCCAATGAAATTGCAAGTGAACTGGCTAAACAAGGGATTGAAATGTTAGATGCGCCTGTAAGCGGAGGAGAACCTAAAGCTGTAGACGGTACCTTGGCCATTATGGTAGGCGGTAAGGAAGAAGTTTATGAAAGCGTGAAAGATGTGCTTTTCAGCATGGGAAGCGCTGTAACCTTAGTAGGCGGAAACGGATGCGGCTCTACAGCTAAATTAGCTAATCAAATTATCGTAAATCTCAATATTGCTGCTATGTCGGAAGCGCTTGTTTTGGCTGCAAAAGCCGGAATTGATATCGATAAAATGTATCAGGCGATCAGAGGCGGGCTTGCTGGAAGCGCTGTACTGGATGCAAAAGTTCCGTTGATCCTCGATAGAAATTTTGTTGCCGGAGGCAGAATCGATATTAATCTTAAGGATATTACCAATGTCATGGAAACAGCGCACGCAATTGGTGTTCCACTGCCGCTATCCAGCCAGCTTCTTGAAATTTTCCACGCGTTGAAAGTCGATGGCAAAGCCAGTCATGATCATGGCGGTATTGTTCAGTATTATGAAAAACTTGCACAAGTTGAAGTAAGGAGGGCGTAAGAGATGAGTACGAGTACAATAAGTGTCTCATTCCTTGAATCGCAATTGCCCCCGGAATGGAAAGGCAGCGATCTTCGTGGGCAAATCAATCAAATCAATCAATCCTGCAACAAGAAGATTATCGTGCTGGACGATGATCCGACAGGAGTTCAAACGGTACACGACATTGACGTATTGACGCAGTGGGACAAGGAATTATTACGTGAAGCTTTTAATAATCCGGAAACAGTTTTCTATATATTAACCAACACACGCGCCTATCAAGCGGCCGAAGCGGAAAGGATCAATCGTGAAATTGCCCAAAATGTACAGGCTGTAGCAAGTGAGACGGGAATCGACTTCGTCTTCGTCAGCAGAGGCGACTCTACATTGCGCGGGTATTATCCATTGGAAACCGATACGCTAACTGATGAGATTCGTCGAATGACAGGACTTGAATATGATGGGCATTTGATTATCCCGGCTTTTTTTGAAGCAGGCCGTATGACTTATCACAACACCCACTACCTAAAAGAAGGCGACGCGCTGCTTCCTGTTCACGAGACAGAGTTTGCCAAAGATAAGGTCTTTGGCTATGAGCATAGTGATTTAACGCAGTGGGTTGCAGAAAAAACGAATGGACGAATTAAGCCTGAAGATTGCGTAGTGATCACGCTCGAACAGGTGCGCCGCGGGCCGGATGCAGTTGAAGAAATGCTGTTACAGGTTAATGGGAATGTTCCGGTTATTGTAGATTGTTTATCCTACGCTGATCTGGATGTCCTATCCTTAGCGCTATTGCAAGCTGAGAACAAAGGCAAGAAGTACATTTTTCGAACGGCAGCCTCTTTTGTAAAATCTTACGGGGGCATAGCAGATCAAGATATTTTACCGAAAGAAAAGCTTGTGGCCACAGGGCAAGAATCACACGGAGGACTTGTGGTGGTCGGCTCCCATGTGCAAAAGACAACACGCCAATTGGAGAAATTGCTTGCAGGTACTGATATTATTTCACTGGAAATGGATGTAAATAAAATTTTAAATCCGACTGAAAAAGCAGATGAATCGAAGCGGCTCATTTCGAAAGTGAATGAACACATTGCCAGAGGACAAAATGTGGTTGTATTCAGCAGCCGCAAACTGGTTGCCGCCCAAACCTCGGATGGAAATTTAAACATCAGCCAAACTGTATCTGAATCACTGGTTAAAATTGTGAGTTCCTTAGATATTGTACCTAAATTCATCATTGCAAAAGGAGGAATCACCTCAAGCGATGTCGCCACAAAAGGACTTGGCATTCGTAAAGCGAGAGTCATTGGACAGGCTGCAGCGGGGATTCCAGTTTGGCTCACGGGTGAAGAAGCTAAATTCTCAGGCATTCCATATATCGTGTTTCCGGGTAACGTAGGAAGCGATACAACACTGCTGGAGACTGTTCTGAAAATTGAAGGCTAGCATTTGTGGGGGCGTATATTGAAATGAAAGGGGTCTATAAAGATGCTTGTGAATACCAAAGATGTATTAAAAGAAGCCCAAAGTAAAAAGTATGCTGTGGCCGCTTTTAATGTATTTAATCTGGAAACCGTTCAAGCCGCTATACAGGTAGCAGAACGTGAACATCAGCCAGTTATTATCGCATTGGGGGAACGCTATTTTCCAACCGTAGATGTTGAAGGATTCGCTGCGATGGTTCGAGCACTAGCTTCCAAAGCTAGCGTGTCTGTTTCGCTTCATTTAGATCACGCTTATGAGAAGGAATCTATTATCCGGGCGATTGAGAATGGTTTTACATCGGTGATGTATGATGGATCCAAATACGATCTTAATGAAAATATTTTACGGACAAAAGAAATCGTAGACCTTGCTCATCAGGCAGGCGTATCGGTGGAAGCTGAGATTGGATCCTTGGCAAGAGGCGCTTTTTCGGACGAAGAAGAAGGAGATGGAACCCTGACAGATCCGCAATCCGCGAAAGAATTCGTCGCAGCAACAGGAGTGGATTTCTTGGCAGCGGCGATTGGCACGGTACACGGTATGTATCAAGGGGAGCCTAATATTAACCTTCCGCTTTTGGAGAAAATTCGTGAAGTTGTTGAAATTCCGCTTGTCCTTCACGGGGGGTCTGGAACACCCGATGAAATGATCAGGCAAACGATAAAAAGAGGCATTTGCAAAATTAATGTCAACACGGAAGTATCGATGGCGGCAGTTAGCTATTTGCAAAATGTGTCTGATAACCAATCAATGGTACATCTTTCTTCCATAATGTCAGAGTTGCAAGCTTCCATGGAGCCTGTGATGACGAAATTCGTCAAATTATTCGCTAACTAAGATGCTTCAATTGGTAATCGCTTACAAATGAAAAGGGGGCAAAAAAAATGGTTTCTTTGTTTGGATTAAGTCACGACACTAGTTTATTGCTATATGCTTTGATTTCCATTGTAGGTTTAATTGTATTGATTGCAAAGTTTAAAACAAACCCATTTATCGCACTGATCGTCGCTGCGTTGTTTATGGGATTGATTTCGGGAATGAAGCTGCCCGACATTGTTAAGTCCTTTCAAGATGGGGTTGCCGGCACGTTAGGTTTTATTGCCATCGTTATCGGACTCGGAACGATGCTCGGGAAGATGATGGCCGAATCAGGGGGAGCTGAACGTATCGCCCGTACGCTTATACGCGTTTTTGGCGAGAAGAATGTCCACTGGGCGATGATGGTAGTGGCTGTCATTTGTGGAATTCCTGTATTTTTCCAGGTTGGGGTTGTCTTGTTGATTCCGCTTGTATTCGTGATTGCCAAGCATACAGGTACTTCGCTAGTCAAAATCGGTCTTTCTTTAGTTGCCGGACTTGCCGTTGTTCACAGTCTTGTTCCGCCGCACCCGGCTGCGATGCTGGCGGTTGGTATTTTTCACGCAGACTTGGGTAAGACTATCCTGTTGTCTATTTTTGTAGCGTTTCCTGCTGCTGCGGTAGCGGGTCCGATTTATGGCTCGTACATTGCCAAGAAAGTTCTTGTAGAACCAACAGGTGAACTGGTTGAGCAATTCACCAAGGCTCAGCAAAAGGAACTGCCTGGTTTTGGCATCACGCTCTTTACTATTTTACTTCCAGTTATTTTAATGCTGCTTGCTACCCTCGTGGATGTCACGCTACCTGCTACGAGCGGATTACGCATCGTCGTTGATTTTATTGGAAGTCCGGTCGTAGCACTTCTAATTTCGCTGATATTTGCTTTTTATTCATTTGGCTTTGCCCGCGGCTATGATAAAAACGACCTTCTAAAGTTTACAAATGATTGTCTGGGACCTGTCGCTTCCATTATACTAATCATAGGAGCAGGCGGCGGCTTCAATAAAATATTGATTTCAAGCGGAGTGAGCGACGCGATTGCTAAACTGGCTACAGGCGCACATATTTCGCCTCTTGTATTGGCCTTTGTAATCGCCGGTATCATTCGAGCTGCTGTTGGATCTGCCACTGTCGCTATGACAACATCAGCAGGCATCGTTGCCCCGCTTGCCGCTACTATACCCGGTACTAGCCCGGAACTGTTAGTGCTCGCAGTAGGAGCAGGTTCTATCATGCTTTCTCATGTGAATGACTCTGGATTCTGGTTGATTAAAGAGTTCTTTAACATGTCGGTAGCCCAGACGTTAAAAACGTGGACCGTCATGGAAACCATCTTGTCCTTCGTAGCTTTTGGCATTGTTTTGCTCCTCAGTCTAGTTATATAAGGGAGGAATCCATATCGAAAGAGAACTTGCATTAGAAATCGTTAGGGTCACAGAGCTTGCCGCATTGGCAGCTTCCAGATGGATGGGAAGAGGCGATAAGCATAATGCGGACGAGGCTGCCACTTCGGCAATGAGGGCTATGTTCGACTCCGTATCTATCAAAGGCACGGTCGTTATCGGAGAAGGGGAAATGGACGAAGCTCCTATGTTATATATTGGGGAGCAGGTAGGCAATCAGGACGGTCCCGAAGTTGATATCGCAGTCGATCCTTTGGAAGGAACGGAACTAGTGGCGAAGGGAATTAACAACGCTTTGGCTGTTGTCGCTGTTGCGAGCAAGGGAAATTTGCTGCATGCTCCGGATATTTATATGGAGAAACTGGCTTGCGGACCTCTGTTAAAAGGACGGCTTCGATTATCAGAGCCATTAGAAACAACATTGCTCAAGGCTTCCCAAGTTTTAAATAAATCGATATCAGAGTTAACAGTTTCTATTTTGGATCGGGAAAGACATGCCGCACATATGGAGACGCTGCGTCGTTTAGGAGTTCGAATTAAGCTTCTCAGTGACGGAGACGTTGCCGGAGCTATGGCACCGGCCTTTCCTGAGTCAGGCGTTGATCTATATGTAGGCTCCGGGGGTGCGCCGGAGGGAGTGCTTGCCGCAGCAGCATTATCATGTCTCGGCGGTGAAATTCAAGGCCGATTAATGCCGTCTTCTCCGGAAGAAGAGCAGCGTTGCCGGGAAATGGGGCTGCATGATCCGCTAAAGATATTATCGATGGAAGAAATGGTCGGGGACGGCGATGTCATTTTCGCAGCAACGGGCATAACACCCGGAGATTTTTTGGGCGGGGTGCTTTTTTTACCTGGACATCGTGCCGAAACACAATCTATCGTCATGCGGGCAAAAACAAAAACGATTCGCCATATCCGAACCAGTCACTTCTTGCCCAATAAACCGTTTCTAAACCATGTCTGATTTTATTGATCGCAGATACAAAAAAAAGTTTGGTTGAATTCTCAACCAAACTTTTTTTGCGTACCCGCTCTATGCGAGGAGCGCCTCCCACTCCTCATAACAAGCAGCGAGCGCACTCTTCCGCTCATCAACCGCAGCGGTCTTCTCCTGAACGAGCACATAGTTGTTGTACACAGCTGGGTCAGCAAGCTCCGCCTCCAAGGCGGACACTTCGTCTTCCAGACGAGCGATGTCAAGCTCAAGCTGCTCAAGCTTACGCTGGCGGCTGCGTTCTTCGCGTTTCGCCAGCTTGTCCGCTTCATACCCACCACCGCTTGCGGGATCACTCTTTCCAGCACCGGCGCTGCTGCCTCCAGCGGCCTTCTTCTCCGCTTCTTTGGCCAGACGCTTCGCTTCCATCTCGGCAAGCTCGGCCTTTTTCTCCACATAATCGTCGTAGTTACCGAGATAGCTCGTAAGCCCATCCTTCTGCAGATCAAGCATGCTCTCAGCCATCTTGTTCAGGAAGTAACGGTCATGGGAGATGAAGAGTAGAGTACCCTCGTAATCCATCAATGCCGACTCCAAAACCTCTTTGCTGTACAAATCCAAATGGTTGGTAGGCTCATCGAGGATCAAAACATTCGCTTTTTGCAGCATCAGCTTGGCTAAGGCTACGCGGGCTTTTTCACCGCCGCTTAAGGCAGCGACCTTCTTGAATACATCTTCGCCGCTAAAAAGAAAGCTTCCCAGCACCGTGCGAATGCGTGCTTCTTCCAGATGCGGATAGGTGTTCCACACTTCCTCCAGCACGTTGTTGGTCGGGGTCAGTCCTGTTTGCTCTTGATCGTAATAGCCAATCGTGACGCCAGCCCCCCATTTGAAGGTGCCTGCGTCTTGTTTGTGCTGACCAATTAACGTTTTGAGCAAGGTGGATTTACCCACACCGTTGGGTCCAATGAGTGCAGCGGTTTCCGATCGACGAAGCTGGAAGGAGACGCCATCCAGCAATCGGTTCTTTCCATCATAGGAAAGCGCTAAACGATCGACCTGCAGCACTTCCTTGCCGGAAGTCTGCTCGATTTCAAAAGAAAATGAAGCCCGTTTCAAATCCCCCATCGGCTTATCGAGTCGATCCATTTTTTCCAGCTGCTTGCGGCGGCTCTGCGCTCTCTTCGTCGTGGAAGCACGCACAATATTACGCTGAACAAAATCCTCCAGCTTGGCAATTTCATCCTGCTGCTTTTCGAACTGCTTCATTTCGATCTCATAATTAGCTTCTTTAATCTCGATGAATCGGGAATAGTTCCCCGTATATCGTTTGGAAGCATTTCGTTCTATTTCATAAATAGAAGTTACCAAAGCATCCAGGAAAAAACGGTCATGAGACACGACCAGAATAGCGCCCGGATAGCCGCGTAAATAACCCTCCAGCCATGTTAGCGTGGGGATGTCCAAATGGTTCGTCGGCTCATCGAGCATGAGCAGATCGGGTTCTTCGAGCAGCATTTTGGCAAGGGCAAGTCTTGTTTTTTGACCGCCGCTTAGTGTTTTGACTAACGTATCCGGAGGAAAC
This sequence comes from Paenibacillus sp. V4I9, assembly GCF_030817295.1. Taxonomy (NCBI): domain Bacteria; kingdom Bacillati; phylum Bacillota; class Bacilli; order Caryophanales; family Paenibacillaceae; genus Paenibacillus; species Paenibacillus sp. V4I9. Next base: position 6,427,128 of record NZ_JAUSZE010000001.1, on the reverse strand, counting down.
TGACCGAAGCCCATCCCGTGCAAAATACCGCGGATTTTCGCTTCAATTTCATAGCCCCCATGTTCACGGAACCATTCGGAGCGCAGAGCGTAACGATTCATCGTAGTTTCGTACTTTTTTTCGTCCGAGATTAGATCAGGATCTGCCATTAACGCTTCCAGCTCTCGAAGCTCTCGCTCTGTTTCCAGTAAGGAGCTAAACACACTGAGCAGCTCGTTCCAGATAGACTTGTCCGTTTGCAGTCCGCTATTTTGCTTCAAATAGCCGATTTTCGTTTCCTTCGCCTTGAATAAGTCGCCGCTGTCATAGGACATCTCGCCGGCTATAATTTGGAGCAATGTCGATTTACCCGCGCCATTCACGCCAACTAAACCGATCCGTTCCCTGTTTTCGATCTGTAGCGTTATATTGGAGAGTACGGAACGTACCCCATAGCTTTTGGAAATGTTAGAAACCTGTAATAGCATCTGCTGCTACCTCCTGCTTATTAATGAAAGGACCTGATCTTGACCGCCCTTTCGTTGGCTTATAAATCCCATCAATTCACTAGTATACACCATGCGAGGCGGCATCGTATGCTTAATTTTGCATAGATCAGAATAGGTGGGGGATGGGTAAATGGTACTTTTGAGGCATGCTAAGCATGTAGTCTATACGTTCTTGCCCCTGCTTCTATTGATATTTCTATGTAAAGGAGTAACAAGCTCATCAGACATTGGGAAGCAGGCCATATCTGCAATTCCTGCATCTATTTCAACCACTTCCCCAGCAGCATTCACGATTATGACGTTTAATATCCACCACGGTGAAGGTTTAGATGGTAGAGTAAATATAAAACGTATTGCTGATCTCATTCAAAATGAAAAAGCCGACGTCATCGCCTTGCAAGAAGTGGATCAGTATCGCTGGCGCAGCGGGTATGTGGATCAAGCGAAGGAATTGGCCGAGCTTCTTGGGATGGATATGCGTTTTGCACCTAGTTTAACCTATACGGCCGGGCAATATGGCAATGCGATTCTGAGCCGGTATCCCATTGAGGACAGCAGCTACACGCTGCTTCCAGGCAATAAGGAAACTAGAAGTCTGTTAGAGGTAAAAATCAAGGTTAATTCTGAAACTGTTCGGATAGCCACCACGCATTTGGGACTGTCCAAAGAGGAGCGAAGCCTTCAACTTGCTCGCATTTCAGAAATGGTAACAAACTATGATGACCCACTTGTTGTCGCGGGGGACTTTAATATGGAATTAGACGCCTTTCCGTTCAAAATAGACACAGATCAGCTCACCAATGTGCCATTACGAGCGGGTGTGAAATCGACATTTGTGGATGGAAAAAGGATCGATCACATCTTCACGAATAGGAAAAATGTCCAATCTTCATGGGCGATTCCGACGATATTCTCGGACCATTTCCCCGTAATAACGCGCATTCGACTGGGGTCCCCAGTGCAAGTATAGTTTTTTTCCTTGTTTATGTTAAAATGGGGGAAACCACTCCTCGTTAGGGAAGGGCTGAAGCTAGTATGAACATCCGAGAGCGGAAAATCGAATTACGCAAAGAAATGGAAGAACTGCGCTCCTCCATCATGTCTGAAAAACGTGAAGAGAAGCAGCAGCGTATAAATGAAAGATTGAAAAAACTATGCAGCGATAGGCTTCTTGGGCATGGACAGAATGAAACGTCCGCTCCGCCTACGATCATGAGTTATATGCCTTTTCGGTCTGAGCCGGATGTTGCCCCTCTGATGGAATGGTGTTGGCAGCAGGGAATTCGTGTGCTTGTGCCGAAGGTTGTAGCAGATACGAAGACAATGAATTTACATGTCATAAGCAGCTATGAAGATGTGGAAAGCGGGGCATGGGGCATCAGAGAACCTCGCAGCGAGGTGCCGATTGAGCACGATTTGTCCACTTTATCTATGATCTTAGTGCCTGGGCTTGCTTTTGATTTGGATTTCGGAAGACTGGGCTATGGGGGCGGTTTTTATGATCGCTTCATGCAGCTATTTGCAGCGCGTGGGCTTAAGAGACCATTTGCGGTTGCGGCCGCTTTTGATAATCAATTGATTCCTGCAGTCCCTTCATCCTGGCATGATTTCCGAGTTGACGGGATCGTCACCGAGAGCAAAATGGTCTTCAAATCAGAATCCTAAAATAGAGGTGAGTGCTTTGCCCGATTCTTCCCCATTAACCCATTTTAATGAGCAGGGACGAGCACGAATGGTCGACATTTCGGACAAAGTAGAGACGAAGCGTACGGCTACCGCGCGTTCCACTTTAATTATGAAGAGCGAGACGCTCGATTTAATTAAGCAGGGTAAAATGAAAAAAGGCGACGTCCTCGCCGTTGCGCAAGTGGCTGGCATCATGGCCGCCAAAAAAACGTCAGACTGGATTCCGATGTGTCATCCGATTGCGCTGACGGGCATTGATATTCAGTTTGCTGATAATGGCAACAATGAACTATACATAGAAGCAACTGTCCGGACGACGGGTCCGACTGGCGTTGAGATGGAGGCTTTAACAGCCGTATCCGCCGCTGCTCTAACCGTCTACGACATGTGCAAAGCAGTAGAGAAGGATATGATTATCAGCTCCACGCTGCTTGTCCTCAAAACAGGCGGCAAAAACGGGGATTTTCACAGACGAGATAGTTGACAGTGACGCGACCAGACAGATAAAGCAGTTTTTTTCATAGAAATGAAAGTCGACGATCACTCAGGTTAGTGGGGTTATCTCATTCAGTTAACAAGGGAGAGGTGACGAAGGATGCACTGGAAAGTTGCGATTTTGACAGCCAGTGACCGCGGTTACCGAGGAGAACGAGAAGACACTAGCGCTCAGGTAATCCGCGAGCTGATTGAAGAGGAAATTCAAGGCGAGATCATCGAATACCGTGTTGTTCCGGATGAGATGGATGAAATCATGGCTTCATTAATAGAAATGACGGATTATTATCAGGCAGATTTGATTTTAACGACTGGCGGTACGGGACTAGCCCCCCGAGATGTGACACCGGAAGCAACGCTCAATGTGATTGATCGGGTAGCACCGGGGTTTGCAGAAGCCATGCGGATGATTTCGATGCAAAAAACACGGAAAGCGATGCTTTCCAGAGCGGTATCCGGCATTCGCGGGCGCACGTTGATCATTAATTTGCCGGGCAGCCCCAAGGGCGTGCAGGAGAATCTGATGGCGATTATCGATCAGCTCCCGCATGCGCTGGGGATTCTGACAGGCAAAGAAGGTGACCATGGGTGAGCGAACGTGAATCGATGCTACGTGAAGTCAAAGTCGAAGATGCCATCGGCATGATTTTGCCTCATGATCTGACTCAGATTTTGCCCGGTGAGTTCAAAGGGCGCCTGTTTCGCAAAGGCCATCAGGTGACTGAGGCCGATATTCCTGCGCTTCTGAGCATCGGCAAAGAGCATATCTATGTGATGGAGCTGCAGCCTGGCTACCTGCATGAGGATGAAGCTGCGCTGCGCATGGCAAATGCGATAGCTGGAGAGCACCTCACGCTGACAGAGCCGCATGAGGGCAAAGTGAACGTGAAATCGGCGATTCACGGCTTGGTCAAGATCGATAAGGCGTTCGTTGACAGTGTGAACGCCATCGATGAGGTCGTGTTGTCGACGATTCGCAGCAACATGGTCGTTCAGGCAGGCGCTTCGTTAGTCGGTACGCGGGTGATCCCGCTGATTGTGGACGAAGCGAAGGTTGTGGAGGTCGAGCGCCTAGCTGCCGCTCGCCGTGAGGAGGGCTTCACCTTGCTTGAGGTGAAGCCGTTTCGCAAGCTGCGCGTCGGCGTTATTACGACGGGCAGCGAGGTCTTCAAGGGCCGAATTAAGGATAAATTCGGCCCGGTTGTGAAGGAGAAGCTGGCGCAGCTCGGCTCCGAGGTGGTAGACCAACGCTTCGCGCTCGATGACAGCGAAGCGATTGTGGGTGAGATCCACGCGCTGCTAGCGCTGGGCGTGGATCTGGTTTTGGTCACGGGCGGCATGTCCGTGGACCCGGATGATCGCACACCGGGTGCGATCAAGCAGGCCGGCGCCCGCGTGGTCAGCTACGGCACGCCGATGCTGCCGGGCTCGATGCTGATGATCGCCTACCTGGGCGAGGTGCCGATCATGGGCTTGCCGGGTTGCGTGATGCACGACCCGTACACGTCCTTTGATGTGCTGCTCCCGCGGATTTGCGCGGGCGAGACCATCGTGCGCAGCGACATTACGGAGATGGGGTACGGTGGGTTTTTTCAGTGCTAGCTGGTGCTGCTACTAGCGGTAGCAGTAGCAGTAGTTGATGAGAGATTGCAAGGTATGTATCATTTTCGATTATGGATTTGGTTCCTTTATCAGCGATATGATTGTACGAGGTTTAGTGTTTGATTTTGTTGTGTGAGTTGTTTTAAAGGTTGCAAAACTGATTTTGCTTTTTAAAGCATATTCGGACATTTTGCTGCATTTTGTGCAGGAAATTAGATGAATTTACTACGCAGCTTGCAATTTACTGCAAAATCTGCAATGACGCAACAAATGATGGAGATGAAGTCCATGTTTCAAAATATCGGTTTCACCGAGCTCTTATTAATAGCAATCGTTGCTCTTGTGCTATTTGGACCGCAGAAGCTGCCCGAAATTGGCCGTGTACTGGGGCGCACGATCAGAGATTTTAAGAAAGGCGCTCATGCCCTGTTGAACGATGACCCTGAAGAAACGCCGAAGCCTGCAGCCCAGGTCAAACCTGCTCCGCAGGTTTCGACTCAAGGCGGAGCGGCCTCATCAAACGCTGTCGAAGCAGGTGCTCCTTCAGCAAGAGCGGCAGTGGAGTTTGTATCTGCAGCTCCAGCAGTAGTCGAGTCGGTTCCCCCAATGGATGCACCAAATGCCTCTCCGGCAGCAGTCTCCGCTGTGGAAGAACCGTCCGTCACTCCGACGGCACCCGCTCGAACGGACGCACCACCTGCCTCCTCGGCAGCGCCTATCGCGCCGCCAAGCAACACGCGGCGTCTACCAGACTAGCCGCTTTCTTTTCAGCATAACAAGTGCTTCAGCCGTATAGGTTTGATCCACTAGATCAGGTTGGTGAAATATGACAACGAACGAAGAAATGTCACTCGTAGAGCACCTTGGTGAGCTGCGCAAACGAATTATGTGGGTTCTGGTCGTCCTGGTCATAGGGATGGTAGGCGGACTAATCTGCGCGAAGCCGATCATTCGTTACCTCAAAAACATTCCGCCCGCTGATAGCATCAGTTGGAACGTTTTTTCCCCGTGGGATGCCCTGCGCTTGTATATGAATTTTGGTTTGGCCGTAGGTATTCTTATTACCCTGCCGGTTATTCTTTATCATATATGGGCGTTTGTTAAGCCTGGCTTACGCGAGGCTGAGCAGAAGGCTTCGATTATTTATATTCCTTATGCGTTTTTGCTATTTTTGGGAGGTCTTTCGTTCGGTTATTGGGTTGTTTTTCCGATGGCCTTTTACTTTACTTCCTCCATTAGCCGGAGTCTAGAAATCACGGAGATGTATGGCGCGGCGCAATATTTTACATTCATGTTCAACATCATTCTTCCACTGGCTATTGTGTTTGAGATGCCGATTGTCGTGATGTTCCTCACGAAGATTCGCCTTTTGAATCCGAAGCGTCTGCACAAGTTCAGAAGGTATGCTTACATGCTGCTCGTTATTTTATCTACGGTTATCACGCCGCCGGATGCGATATCGGCTATCTTAGTGGCTTTACCGCTTATTGTTTTGTATGAGTTTAGCGTATTTATGTCGGGATTCATCTATCGCAAACAGTTGGCGAAGGATGCTGAGTGGGAGCGGGAGTTCGGTCCTAAATGAGAAAACAGTCTGCGTTATGTGCAGGCTGTTTTTCTTTTTTTAAAGGGAATATTTGTTTTTCATTTGGGTAGAATGAGGGGGGTGTCCAAAAGTATGAAAAATGTGTAAAAGGACTTGCAAATTACTCCCAGAATGAGTATCATAAGAATTGTTGTTAGCACTAAACACATTCGAGTGCTAATAATCGACAAAACCATTACCAATTTTCTAAAGGAGGCTATTTTTCCATGATCAGACCGTTAGGTGATCGAGTAATCATTGAAGCCGTTGCGAAAGAGGAGACTACAGCAAGTGGCATCGTGCTGCCAGATACAGCTAAAGAAAAACCACAAGAAGGTAAAGTTGTAGCCGTAGGCGCAGGCGCGTTGAAAGATGGCGTACGTGTTCCGCTTGAAGTAAGCGAAGGCGACCGCATCATTTTCTCCAAATACGCTGGAACTGAAGTGAAATACGAAGGCCGCGAACTGTTGATCTTGCGCGAAAGCGACATTCTCGCTGTATTAGCCTAAATTTAGCAGGATATAGATCGGCAACAAGCATACTTAGTTTTTCCGTTTTACTACTTACTATGTACAGGTTCTAAATTAGAGGAGGTTTCCTATCATGGCAAAAGAAATTAAGTTCAGTGAAGACGCACGCCGCGCGATGCTTCGTGGGGTAGATGCTTTAGCTAATGCTGTAAAAGTAACCCTCGGTCCTAAAGGCCGTAACGTTGTTCTTGAGAAAAAATTTGGCAGCCCGTTGATCACAAATGACGGTGTTACGATCGCGAAAGAAATCGAGCTTGAAGATGCTTTCGAAAACATGGGAGCACAACTTGTTAAAGAAGTTGCTACCAAAACAAACGATGTTGCTGGTGACGGTACAACAACTGCAACGGTTCTAGCACAAGCTATGATCCGTGAAGGTCTGAAAAACGTAACTGCAGGCGCTAACCCAATGGTTATCCGCAAAGGTATCGAGAAAGCTGTTAAAGCGGCTGTAGAAGAGCTTCAAGCTATCGCGAAGCCAATCGAAGGCAAACAATCCATCGCACAAGTAGCGGCAATCTCTGCTGCTGACGAAGAAGTAGGCGAATTAATCGCTGAAGCTATGGAAAAAGTAGGTAAAGACGGTGTTATCACAGTTGAAGAATCCAAAGGATTCCTTACTGAACTAGAAGTTGTAGAAGGTATGCAATTCGACCGTGGTTACACTTCCCCATACATGATCACTGACACGGATAAAATGGAAGCTGTCCTTGACAACCCATACATCCTGATCACTGACAAAAAAATCTCGAACATCCAAGAAATCTTGCCTGTTCTTGAAAAAGTGGTTCAATCCGGTAAACAACTTCTGATCATTGCTGAAGATGTTGAAGGCGAAGCACAAGCAACGCTTGTTGTAAACAGACTTCGTGGCACATTCACTTGCGTAGCTGTTAAAGCTCCAGGTTTCGGTGACCGTCGTAAAGCTATGCTTGGCGATATCGCTGCTCTAACTGGTGGTCAAGTGATCACTGAAGAGCTTGGTTTGGATCTGAAATCCACGACTCCTGACCAATTGGGTAGCGCGCGTCAAATCCGCGTAACCAAAGAGAACACAATCATCGTTGATGGCGCTGGCGACAAAAAAGACATCGGCGCACGTGTTACTCAAATTCGCGCACAATTGGAAGAAACAACTTCCGATTTCGATAAAGAAAAACTTCAAGAGCGTTTGGCTAAACTTTCTGGCGGCGTAGCTGTTATCAAAGTTGGCGCAGCGACTGAAACTGAGCTGAAAGAGCGCAAACTTCGTATCGAAGATGCTCTGAACGCAACTCGTGCAGCTGTTGAAGAAGGTATCGTTTCTGGCGGTGGTACAGCCCTCGTTAACGTGTACAACGCAGTAGCTAAAGTAGTAGCTGTTGGCGATGAGCAAACAGGCGTAAACATCATCCTGCGCTCCCTAGAAGAGCCAGTTCGCACAATCGCAGCTAACGCTGGTCAAGAAGGCTCCGTAATCGTTGAGCGCCTCAAGAACGAAAAAGTAGGCATCGGCTATAACGCAGCAACTGGCCAATGGGTGAACATGTTCGAAGCAGGTATCGTTGACCCTGCTAAAGTAACTCGTTCCGCACTGCAAAACGCAGCGTCCGTTGCAGCTATGTTCTTAACAACAGAAGCTGTTATCGCTGACAAGCCAGAAAAAGACAAACCAGGCATGCCTGACATGGGCGGCATGGGTGGAATGGGCGGCATGATGTAATAAAGGTTAAAAACCCTTATATATCAAGGGTTTAGAGTGAGTCATATACCAATTTGACCTCATTCTGACCGCATCGCTCTGAAAATAGAGGTTTTTCAGGAGTTCTCCGAACTTTTGAGAGACCTCTTTTTTCTATCTTATGGTGACATGCAAGATAGATGTAATTGGTCGTGTCATCCTCCTATTATCTATGTTCGGATATTATTTTCAATAAAAAAAGCCCATCTGGGCTTATTGTGAAGGTTTTTCGATGTTCTCAACATGGTGTGCATCTAAGGTTTGTTGGATTCGGTCGATCTTCAAATCCATCACTTCTAATTTAGTTAATATCTGCTTTAACAATTCTTCCATAGCATTCACCTCAGTGAACATTATAACATTTTTCTACTTTTTATTTATTAAAATATGTAGATTTATACTTATTTATATCTTATCTACAGTTATAACTTTTTCATAACTTCAAAGCTCCCAAGCCGCAACAACCTTATTCTTCCCCGTCTGCTTCGCAGTAATCTCCGCCGTATCGGCCTGTTCAATCAATTCCTCTATCGAAGTTGGACTACAGAGCTCTAGGGAAGATACGCCCACACTGATGGTGATTTGGTAAGGGCGCCCGAAGGCAAATTCTCTTTCAATTTCGCCTCGCAGTTGATGGGCAATCTTGAGGGCTTTTTTCCCGTCCGTTTTAGGTAAAATTAGAATAAGTTCCTCACCGCCATATCGTCCAGCGATATCGCTTTTTCTTAAATTAAACCGGAAAATATCTGCGATTTCTCGTAAAACGCGGTCCCCTTCCGGGTGTCCGAACTCATTGACCCTACGGAAATTATCCACATCGATCATGATCACGGATAAGTCGAGGTTATAACGTCTAGAGAGCTCGAATTCTTCCCTCAGCTTTTCCATGAAATAACCGCGTAAATAAAAGCCGGTTAGGTTATCAATCACCATCTCTCTATGCAAGAGAACGTTGATAATATGCGGTTTGATGAAAGAAAGAAAATGCTCCATATGTTGAAGCTTTGTTTTGGTCATACCATCTACATAAACCTGGAGCGTAATAGCTTGATCACCTCGCTGAAAGAGAGTGAAAGTGTGGGCCCAGCTATCTTCACTTCGGCTTTGGTAGGCAATCAATTCATCGTGGTCTCTGAGTCCGGAAGCCGTAACGAAAACCTTTTGCTTATAATGCAGCAGTTTGTAGGTGATGGCCAGTTGAATAACTGGAAAGTAGTCAAAAAGTGCCTTGGTCAACCGCTGCATCGTTGTCATTAGATCCAAAGTTTCGGTAACCTGTTCACTGAGCTCGATGATGATTTGTAAATCCAAGGAGAGAAGCAACCATTGCTCGCGGTCCGCAATCATTTTTTGAACAAAATCATCCTGCATGATAGCGGGTGATGCCGGGGCAAAGGTGGGTCGAATAACCCGTTCCATGCAAGCGGTCAAGTAGGGACGCCAAGTTTCCTTTTGAATAATCTGATAACCATTTAACGCCCGTCGCAAATACAGCATCGCATTTTGTACATCGCCCTCATACATGGACCTCTCAGCCGAAAGTCTATAATAATCTGGCCAAAAGATATCAAAAGAGCATCGTTTGAGATAAGCTTCAAAGTTTTCGAACCAAATCCCCGTATTCTCCGAGCGAAGCTCTAAGAGGAGCGTAAGCAATTCTCGGTAAGCCCAACCAGCATACATCCCTGAGTTATTTTTCGAAATAAATTGTTCAAAAAGCTTGCAGGCTAGCTCCAAATTTCCCTCTCTAGTTTGGAACAGTGCGTCCAAGAAGAATGAGGTGTTCTCATATTTCAAGAAGCCCGGGACGGTGATAGGTTGATTTTGACGGAAGGCGACATAACCTTGTAAAACGGACAATAAAGCCATACTCGACTCTGTGATTTGCTGCTCGAACAGGAGGGTTTCTAGTTCTTGAAACAGTTCCCGCTGCTCCCATTCAAGTGCGTATAACAACTGATTCGTTAAATAAGTCTCGGCCAAATCCTTGCGCCGCAATTCGTCAACTTGTAGGACACGTTCTTTGTGATAGTGGTAGCTGGCCAAGTCTCCTTGATTTAATGAAAACTCCATCGCATTCAGATGACCTACTTGTTCCTTGATCGTGTAGCCAGAGCGCTTGGCACCTTCAATCCCGCGATATACATACGTATTGATCAGCTTATTGTTGCTCTGATAGGAATATAAATCATAGAGACGGAGCATGAGGTCCGTATGAGGTGAAGTTTCCAAAAGCGGTTCTAACTTAGCTGCAATGGATAAAGCCCACTCCTCGGTTTCAGGAAAATGAATCAACATATTAATCGTATAATAGTTCGTAATCTCCGCAAAATGGCGAAGTGAAAGCAAATTTCTCTTTGGATAGACGACCTCGGTATAGAAGACATGGAGCTTACGCACCTCTTCATCCTGTAGAGGGAAACAGAGATTGCTGGTGTTGAGTAGAAATGCAGCCCGTACCCGGTCTTCTAATGCCTGACTTTCGTCGAAAATAAAGGGGAACAGCTGCTCACGTAAAATATAAACATCCAAATCATTTTGCAAGATGCGGATATACATCCACCCGAAGCGATCCGTGATTTTGCCTGTTCGTTCGTATACAGTTAGTGCCAATTGTTCGGAAAGAGCAAATTGGTTAAGCAGTAGATACATTCTACTTAGCAGCCTGTCTAGGAAAATAAGATAAGGCCGTTCTAATTTTTCATATAAATATTTGATGCGTTCTAATAATTCAACCTTTTGTCCATAAGAGAGAAGGGAACGGATTTGTTTATAATATTTTAATAGCAAATAATATTCTACTTTATACTCACTCGCTTGGCTGGATAGTGTAATGAGTTGAGGTAAGCCAAGTGGGCGGAATTGATGCTGGTAATTCAATGCTGTTTGGTAGTAAGACATTAGTTGAACTGGAGGCAGCTCCTGTAAGACCAATTCGGTAATTTCAGTTGAGATAAATAAACTATCATTGTGACTGACATGAACAAGGCCAAGCTCTGCCAGCTTCGTAACCGAAGAGAGGATGATTCCTACATCCATTTCATTAGCCTTAAACAGGGAAAATACGCTTATTGGCATAGGCAAACAACATAGGAGCCGTAATAGCTCTATTTCCTCATTGTCCAAAAGGGAGATCCGCTTAGAAAACAAGTGAAGAGAGTGGAGTTTTTCATATTCAAGATGGAATGCAGTTGTTTTGTGCCAGCCCTTGTTGGTTAGATGAATACTTCCGGATTGAATAAGCTCCTCCAAAATGATGCGGCAGTGACTAAAGTTGATTTTGTGCTCATAAAACCAATTTTTCAATTCGCATATTAACGTGGAATCAGCTCGTCCAAATTGTGAAGACAACAGCTGTTCATAGATCGCTTGGTCCGAATGATGGATTTCAAGCGTTTGAAAGGAGATGCCAGTGAATTGAGAAGGTATCTGACTGCCGCTGAAAATAATATGTAAGCCAGTCATTTCATGGCCATGCACTCGCCAAAAGTTGAGGAGAATAAACTGGGAATCTTCATCAAAGAGTTCGCTGTTTTCAAAAATATAGAAAATGTTTTGAACAGGGAACATCGGGATGATTGAAGAAAAAAATTGGTTCAACCATTCGGTTAGCAGATAAAGGATATCGTCCCCTTCATAGTGCTTTTTAAGAAGCTGATCAAATTTACGAGAAAGATTCCGCAGCATGGTGATTGATTCAGGAAATAAGCCATAAGCGAGATGCAAGGTTCGGGAGACCACTTCACGTAAGGTTGAATAAGGAAGTCCTTGGGAAACAATCTTGAAGAAATAGCCTCTTTCTAACATCTCATTGACATTCTGAGTGTAAACATCAAATCGAATAGCCTCATCCTCACAAACGAGCCCTAATAAACGTTTCTCAATTGACTGTAAAAAATTTCGAAAAAGCTTTTGATGCTCTTGCGTAATTGGCGCAGCGGCAGGGTGCAGCCATTGTGGGCTGCTATGGGAAATAAGCGGTTGCACCTGCTCAGGCAGTTGAAAGGATGCTCGAATGATATCGGCAATTTCATCTGCGAATAACATAGTTTCTGGCTCAGTACGAAGACGCTCTGATAATTGCACCAGGTTATTTGGCACGGAGTCGGAGCCATATATCGTATGAATCAGCAGATGGATAGCTTCAAAATCAGCAGCTCGGGAAAGAAGAAATCGCCGTGCATAACGCGGAAATGAAGTGAATGAAAAGTCCGTTAATAAATGATTAATAAATTCGATAGCGGAAGGGAATGGTTGGACATCGATGATAATGGCTAACGTTTTTGGATCGAAAAAAAGCTGCTCTGGCAGCAAAAAGCCCATATAAAACTGTTCTTCATGCAGAATGGAAAGCGCTCTACAAATGGAGATTAGCAATTTTCCTTTGGATTCATCACTTAATGCTGCTTTTTCTATATGTGAAAACGGCAAATAGCCTTCTGGCAATGGAGAAAGCTGAACGACGAGATTGCCCTCAACAAGATTCCAATCCAGCGGCTGACGGAAATAATCTCCTTTAGCGGCTTTCGCCCAAGAGAGCAAACGAGTCTCGATTTGTTTTTCATGGAAATAATTCCAAAGCTTGTGATGGAGATGCATCTCCGAATAATCTAGAGCATGAGAGTATGTTAAATGACGAAAGTTGGATTTCGTGTATTGAGTTGTATGATTCATCATACTCCATCCTCCTTCTAAGGTATGGGGATTCAAGACGCAGGGGATGGGATGATACCATCAAAATACTTCATTTCTCAATTGTAACAAATATATGAAGCAAAAGGGAGAGAATCATGGTGCGATTAGCCTGCCTTTTTCGGGTCTGCTTGGACATTTAACCTGCTTGGCCCAAAAAAAACGCCTATTTATTGGCAAAATAGGCATTGGTACATTCATTGGACTAGGGATAAACGTATACTAACATAAACCTATAGAGGAGTTGACCCACCAATGGATCATTACAAACCTAACCAACTCAGCCCGCTTAGCCAACCGTTCCAACCTAGTCAAATCAGCCCGTTTAGCCAACCTAGCCAACCTGGCCCAGGCAAACCATATCAATGTCCACCGACTGACCCGATCATGACAAGTCCAGAAAGAATAGTAAGAGACTTCTACCACCCACAGAAAGTTCAAGTTATTCATCCTATTCAAATCGTTAACCGCCACCACTGCGTTCCTGTCTATGAGCATGTGTACACTTGTTCTGAGGAAGATGAGTATTGCGGCACTCACCCGCATCCGCATCAGGGTATGCTGCGCGACTAGATGATAAGGAAGCCATCAACTGATATCCATTTGTGGGATAACGGTTGATGGCTTCTCTTATTCTAGAGAAACGGAGTGTATACATATTTTAGTGGTAAATGTATAATTATGTATTATATTGGAAAGGGTGTGTGGTTATGTCGAATCGTGTGTTCCCATTAAAGCGGGAAAAGCGTGATTTACGCGATTATCATTTTATGAGCACAGCGTTTAAGTCCCCGGGCGAGCTGCCCAAGAAAGTTGACTTACGCTCAGACATGTCCCCCATTGTCGATCAAGGTGCACTCGGAAGCTGTACGGCTAACGCCATAGCAAGCGGGCTTCGAGAGTATTTGCTCGTAAGCAGTCAGGAGAAGTGGACAGCCCTTTCTCGGCTTTTCTTGTATTGGCACGAACGCAAGCTCGGAGGTCATGTGGGTGAAGATTCAGGGGCCTATATCCGAGATGGGATGAAAGTGCTCCAGAAGATTGGCGTTTGTCCAGAGGAAGATTATCCATACAACATTGCTGATTTCAGAGATACTCCCGATCCCAAAGCAGAACGGGATGCAGCTAATTACAAAATCAAAGACTACCACCGGATCACGGATTTATATGCTCTCAAGGCAGCACTGGCAGAACAATCACCCGTTGTTATCGGCATGATGTTGTATGAGAGCTTCCAATCCCCTGAAGCAGCCCAAACGGGTAAAATTCCGGCTCCGAAGAAGAAGCGTGAACGGGTACTGGGCGGACATGCCATGTTGGCAGTTGGCTATGTGGACCGTGGCCAGTCAGGTCATGTCATCGTGCGCAACAGCTGGGGCGAGGACTGGGGAGATCAAGGTTACTGCTATATTCCTTATAAAATGTTTCAGGATCCAGACAGTGTGATGGATATGTGGACGGGACGGTAAATGAAAAGCAAAAGGCACCACATCACTGTGGCGCCTTTTTTTCTATTTCAACTGAAAGTTTGTAGCTATGATTGCATCAATATTCTGTTTCTCCGCTGGATCCTTGGCAATGAGCTTGTCAAGAAGGGCTTGATCCTTCGTGCCTTGCTTTTGTAAAGCAGCCAAATACCATCTAATCAGAACTCGATTCGTTTGGTCATCTAGATTTTCAGAAATGTGAGGTTGAATGGTTGCAGCTGCACCTGCATAATCACCGCGCATATAACTGATTTGCCCTGCATTTAATGCCATGCTAGGTGTTACAGCAAACGCACGGCCCTGTGCTTGTTCTTTCGGTAGGTTTTTCAAGGAATCTACCCGCGCTAGAACGTCCTTGTAAGTGGCGAGAGCATTATCGAGTCTAGTGTTGTATTCTTGCATATTATTCTTTTCTCTAGCTTGATTCGCAAGATCAATGCCTAGAGACATACTCTTTTCATACATTTCAATATACCATGGATAATTAGGAATCTGAGCGTTTGACCAGTCTAACGCTTCTTGCTTGTTCCCTTTGATGAGAAGCATATTGAGCTGCTGCATCGCCACCATGCGGTTATGCGGTTCTTTTTTCAATAACTGGTTAAGAAGATCTTGGGCTTGATTGAAAAAAGCTTCACCCTTCTTCGGGTCTTCCTTCTGCATCTGATTAGATACTTGAAGTAGAATCCCAATTCGGCTGACCTGTCCTGTTAACAAATAGTCAGGATGAGCAGGATGCAGAGAGATCGCTTTGTCCAGTGGAGCTACGATTTGGTTGTAATCTTGACTCTTTTTAACAACCTCAAGTGTCTGCTTATATGAACTATTCGCCGAGACTAGTTGAGCCGAGATATAGAACATTATGATCGATAAGACAGCCAGGACCGCCGGGAACATTTTGTGAAGCGCAAGTGAATCAGACTTTAATCGTATCGGAGCCGATGTACTGTTACTCAGCATCCCGCCTAGTGCAAGGAACAAAATAGCGCCCAAATACACATAGCTTAAATCAAAGTCAATCATACTGTGGACCAAGAGTGAAATTGTTACGATGAAAAATAGGAAGTGCAGATCTCGCTTCTCTTGTGAACTTTTGATGTAGCTTCGTATATAGAACACCATGACAGCAATGACGAAACCAATGAAGGCAAGGAATCCGAGCGCGCCGGCCTCAACCAAGTATTGAAGAGCGAAGTTATGAGCCTGGCGACTTGTGTATGGGTTGTTTTGATACTTCTCATATAAAGAAGCCCAAGCGCCACCGCCTGCTCCAATAATCGGATAATCCGACCACAGCTTCACAGCATCCTTATAAAAAGTTCCGCGCTCCAGAACGCTGTGCTGTTGGAAGTTAATATTTTCGATACGTGTTTTCACGTTGTCTGGAAGAATGTTTTTAAAACCAGTGTCACTTAGGATTAGAATGGCTCCTACTACCCCAACAACAATTGCTGCGATCGGAAGAATGAAGGTAGCAAATTTCTTAGAATCGAAACGAGCCGTGATGCGCTCTAACCAAGGAGCACCGAGGCGTTGAATAACGATAGCCAGCACAGAGAAAACTACAGAAGCAATCAGCAAGATTAACCAACCGTTCCAAGATTCTGATGCACTAGGCTGTTTTTGTAATCCGATTCCGATATCTGTCACTTTTTGTAGAATGACCAATGACGCTGCAAATGCTAGACCAAATTGTATGAGTGCTAGAATCTGTCTACTAATTGAAAAGAAGAAAAGCATAATTAAGAAAACAACCGGAATAACCACTATCGCACCACGAGAGAGCGTTAACCAGAACGAAACAATGATTGGTACCAACATGATTGCATGTGGGAGAACGACGTACCATTTGCGAGACTTCACAATGAAGAATAGTGATCCAAGGGACAATGTGATTAAAAAGGCAGCATACGTATTCGCATATTGGAAAACAGACGTTAAACGTAAACCGTTAGAGTCAGTCATAATGGCATCGCGGTACAAGTAAGGTGTATTTGGATCCATAAGAGCGAACCATCCTACCAAGTGCCCAGCGAAGTTTCCGTTGCCTAACCAGTACAAAAGTCCGAAGAGGACAATGAAATAACCGGAAATAATTAACAAACTGGCAAGAATCGACGTGCCAAGCTTGTTTTTTGTCAGAAATACACCTAAAATGAAGAAGGTTGCATACAGCATTTGGATGTAGACCATATTGGTTGCCAGATAGTGAGAGGCTGAATTCGATAACGAAATCACGTAAGTCAGCGGCATTAGCAAGACCAGAATGGTCAATACATCTTTCTGTTCCTTAAGCTTGAATAAAAAGAAAGCAAGGATTGCAATAAGCAGCAATATGATGGAGGACCATACGGAAGCCGAGTAGATTGTTCTCTCAAAATCGTAAGTTCCACCATTAAACAACGCCCGTTGAAACGGCGCCCAGAACATAAACAAGCCTGTAAACACTACTAAAATCCAAAAAATAACAGAGCTCTTCTCTGTCGTTATCGTTCCATTCGCTTTTGCACGCGAAGCCGCGTAGGCATTCTTACTTGCACTCATGACAAAACAGTCTCCTTCTTCGCTAAAGTTCGACTTTATTTTAGCATACTGGAAGAGGGTTTCCAAATGGAGATTATTATTTATTATCCCAGTTTAATGTTCACTTGTGGTCTATTCATATAATAAATTTTCAGAAGAGGTTGATAGTAATAATGTTTGTAAATCCTTTAAATATTTTTAAAAACCTGTGGAATCATAGGGAGCTAATCAAAAGTTTCGCTAAAAGAGAAGTACTATCTAAGTATAAGGGATCTTTTCTCGGAATCATGTGGTCATTTATTAATCCGCTTTTGATGTTAATTGTTTATACATTCGTATTTAGCGAGATATTTAATGCAAAGTGGAATACAGCAAGTAATAGTAAGGTTGAATTTGCAATTATTATTTTTTGCGGATTGATAACGTTTAGCATATTTGGCGACGTAATCAGTCGCGCTCCTTATTTAGTACTAAGTAATGCCAATTATGTGAAGAAGGTCGTTTTCCCTTTAGAAATTCTTCCTGTAGTAGCTCTAGGATCTGCAGTAATTAATAGTCTTATTAGCATGGGCATATTAGTTTTATGTGTTGGTATTTTTATGCACGTGATAGAATGGACGTTAATTTTTATTCCTTTAGTACTATGTCCATTGATGCTTTTATCGTTGGGATTAGGTTGGTTTTTATCATCATTAGGAGTATATCTTAGAGATATTGCCCAAATTGTCACAGTAGCTGTACAAGCCCTGATGCTATTAAGTCCTATTATGTATCCAGCAACTTTAATTCCTAAGGATTTGCTCTTTTTATATTATCTTAATCCTATTGGTTATGTTGTAGAGGATATGCGAAGAATAATAATCTGGGGAGAATTACCGAATTGGAGCTCCTTGGGTATCGAAACGATAATAGGGTTAGTTATTTTCTACATGGGGTATGCATGGTTTCAAAAAACAAGATCGGGTTTTTCAGATGTAATTTAGCATTTGAAATTGGAGGTTCTTTTGTGGATTCAAATGTAACAATCAGTATTGATAATGTAAGTAAAACTTATAAAATTTATAATAACCCTCAGGACCGTCTAGTGCAGTCATTATTAAGGGGAAAGCGTCAGTACTATAAAGAGTTTAAAGCATTAAAACACATTTCGTTTGAAGTAAGAAAAGGCGAAACTGTTGGTATTATTGGTAGAAATGGTTCTGGCAAAAGTACATTACTCCAGATTATTGCAGGTACTCTACAAGCGACAGAAGGTACTGTTAAAGTTTATGGCCGAGTAGCAGCTTTACTTGAATTGGGTAGCGGTTTTAATCCAGACTTTACTGGAAGGGAAAACGTATTTTTGAATGGGGCTATTCTTGGTATTAGTAAAGAAGAAATGAGTAAACGTTTTGATGATATTGTGTCATTTGCTGACATTGGAGATTACATTGATCAACCTGTTAAAACATATTCAAGTGGCATGTATGTTAGACTTGCGTTTGCGGTAGCTATCAGCGTTGAGCCTGATATTCTTATCGTAGACGAGGCTCTTGCTGTGGGTGATGGTCGATTTCAATTAAAATGCTTTGAAAGAATAAAGACAATGAAAGAAGCTGGGACAACTATCTTGTTGGTAACTCATGATTTACAATCGATAAGACAATTTTGTGATGAATGTTTATTATTTGATAAGGGTGTTTTATTAGATCAAGGTAAACCTAATGATATTGTTAATAAATACACTAAAATATTATTTTCAAGTCCTGAATCAGAACTTTTAGAACATAACGAATTGATTGAAGATACTGCTGGTTTTCAAGGAGCTAATGCAATAGATAATGATCAACGGATAGCTGATGCCAAAGAGTATCGCTATGGCAACGGTCAAGGTAACATTAGTTATGTTGATATAACTGACTTAGAGGGCAACTCGCTAGAAATTCTGACAACTTGTGATGAAGTTAGGATTTGTATGGAGGTAACTTCAAGCAAAGAGGTTCTTAAACCGATATATGCAATAACAATTAAGTCCGTTAAAGGGCTTGAAGTATATGGCACAAATACATACTTTCAAAATATGCCCTTTGAGGTTCTTCAACCCAATCAGCCGATTCGCATCGAATTTAAACATAAAATGTCCTTAGCACCAGGGACTTATTTTATTTCATTTGGTTTTGTCGAACTAATTAATGATGAAATAGTTCCTTTGGATCGTAGATATGATGCCAAAGAAATTAAAATATTGCCACAAGGCAGTGATCGTAGCTTTGGTATAGCTAATCTGAATTCTCAAATTTCAGTTAACTACCTAGTAAAAGCCGAAATGAAGAAATAAGGTGAAATAATGAACTCAAGTGATTTTATTAAAGACTTAAACTTAGTTGAAGTTTTATCGGATAATTTTGTTGTAGAACGCACTTATACAGGGAAATATGCGGATTTAAGTGATGAAAAAGAAGCGGAAATGATCTCATTAATGAGTAATAAACATTGGAGAGAAGTTATCGCGGAAAGTTTTCAGGAAAAGTCGCCATGGCTTTACCGAATTATTGCTGATGCAGGCCGTCCTATGTTTTTGGATATGCTGGATATTCCTAAAAACGGACTTTATTTAGATGTTGGATCAGGATGGGGACAAGTATGTATTCCATTAGGACGTTTAGGTAACTCAGTAGCTCTTGATCTAACGTTTAACAGACTTAATATTTTAAGAAGCATTGCCAATCAAGAAAAAGTTTCTCTGCAGTATGCACAAGGGAATTTCCTATCTTTCCCGTTTATTGAAAAAAGTTTTGATACAATTATCTTTAATGGGTCTTTAGAATGGATTGGTGTAGGTAGAGAAAAAGGTACTTCGATTAGAAAAGTCCAAATTGATGCTTTGAAAAAAGCAAATGACCTTTTGAAACCTGATGGTATGATCTATATTGGTATAGAAAATAGCATGGGTCTGAAATACATTTTAGGTACTGAAGATGATCACACAGGTCTACAGTATCATACTTTTTTAGAAGAAAGAATCGCTGAGAACAACTTCCAAACTCAAGGTAAAGGTGAGCAACTTCCTTCTAAAACTTGGAGTCTAGAAGAGTACAAGGAAATGATATCTGAATCAGGCTTAGAATTAGAAAAGGTTTATGGTTGCTTTCCCGATTATAAATTGATTAGGCAGATGATTGATTTAAGGTTTATTAATGAAGAATTGATTAATGGGACACCTGTTACGGAACATGTCGGGATAAGTGGAGAAGACATTGACCGACCTCTAGAATTACACGCTATGTATAAAGTATTAGCGAAAAATAAGATTGCGCAATATTTCTGTCCTTCATATGCATTAATTATACGCAAGAGAGGTCATTCTAATGGAACTATTTAAAGCTTTGATTCACTCAAACATAAGTACGACAGAAGATCTAAATAATCTTATAATTAAATTACAGCTTAGTGATGGTATGAGGAGCGAAAATGCTTTTAGCGCTAGGTTTTTTGTTTTCTATCCAAATGGTGATAAGTTATGCTCTGTTAAAAAAATACCAGCGAATGGTTTATTTAATATAGAAAATATCTCGTATGCACAAGGATTGTACCGGGATTTCTCCGATTTATCAGCCCCGCATATTAATGGAATTTATCATGGTGAAGATGGTTATATATATATCGTTGAAGAGTTTCTTGAAAACAAAACAACTTTATTTTATGCTATGGAACAAGGTGATCTTTCGAACAATGAATCCATTGAAATTTTGAATTTATTATTCAATTGTATTAAGATGCAACCGCCCATTCCTTTTGATCAAAAAGTATTGGATGAAGATATAAAAATGTGTTTTAATGCATTAGAGTTATTAGAGTTACCGGAGCCTACACTAAAAGAACTTAAATTAAAGTTGGATAAATTAATAAATGATAATATAAAATCGTTAACCACTAATTTACTATGGACAAACAGAGATATGTTAACGCGTAATATTATACTCGCGGAAAATAAGCCTTATATAACAGACTTTGATTTAAGCCGGAAAACTCACTTCTTCTGGCTTGATATTTACAGATGTAGTCATTACTCAGATATTCCAGTACAAGAGCTTAACTTGAATATGAATGTGGACGAACATCTATTACAATTGTTATTTCACCTTAACGAAATTACATTACAATATAAGGTTCTAAATACAAAGGCTTTCATAGATTCATCTAAACCACATAAACAAAAGGTCTTAGAGATTATTAATAGGACTATGGGGATTTGGATTGAAGAACTAAAAACTAGTGAGCCTCTTATTCCAATTACAAATGGAGATCCTTACTTGCAATTGTTTTGGTCAATAAACAATGAATATACAGAAAGTAATTCTACGAAGTTAATGGTTCTTGAGGACGGCGAGGTTCATCAATACGTTTTCGATGTCCCTCATATCGGTCAGAGTATAAGGCTTGATCCAAGTAATAAACAATGTTTAATAGAAATTAACAAAATAACAATAAGCTTATTGGGAAATGAAATTTTTGAAATAACAAGAGAGACAAATTCTGAACAATTTAAAGTAAATAATGGGTTATTGCAACTAGAGAACCCTAGTTCATTTAAAGTAGTTTCGTTAAATAATGATCCTCAAATTATGATCAATCTCCCAGAAAAAACAAATGATATAAATAGTAAGATGAGTATTACAATTGAAATGAGCTGTACTCCAGACATATCAAGTATAATCATAGATGCATTTACAGTTAAATCTAATGAATTACTGAAGACAAATGACGAATTAACTCAACTCGAATCAGCATACAAAGCAGAAAAAGATAACCATATAAATGCGACTAAGCTATTGGAAGAATCAGCAGTATGGTTACAAAAACTTGAAACTAATCTTTCAGAAGGTAATAAAAATATAATCTCACTTCAAGATGAGTTAGAAAATTCAAAAAAAAATGAAATTGATTGTTTGATAGAGCTATCACAAGTGAAAAAAGAGATAGGTATAATTAAGAACACAGTTTCTTGGAAAATTACCAAACCTTTGAGAAAACTTGCACGATTAAAAAATATAGCAAGAAAATTAAGGGATGTATTAAGGGTGCTAGTGCAAAAGAAGTTTGTTCTTGGATTGGTACCGATGAATGATTTAACTGAAGGAATCGGTGGTCATCAATGGGCAAGTATTGGAACCGACCCGCATTTTCAATTGCATGGAGAGTTTCCAAAAGGTTGGGTTAGAATTAAATGGGCTTCTTATAGCAATGTTAATCTTCCTTTGAAGTTGTATTGGGATGAAGGAAATGGGCTTTCAGAAACAAATAGCCACATATTTGGGTATATACAAAAAGGAGATAAGGTAGTCCAAAATACTTTTGTCTTTATAAGTCCATTAGCATTAAATCTGCGACTCGATACAGGAGAGATTGAAACAGATTTTCTACTCGAGCCTATTGAAATGTATAATGCAACTAGAATCCACGTGATTATAAGATCTGCATTATTTTATATTAAACAACGTGGCATGACATTTGTAACTATAAAATCTTTACTAGGAAAATCATGGGATGTATACAAAGCACAGGGTTTTAGGGGAGTTTGGGCCAAAATAAAATATAGCGTTATCGGTGGTAACAGTACTACTAATTCTATAGATTACCAAACATGGATTATTGCTCAATCTATAACAGATAACATTAAAGAAGATATTCTTAAAGATATGACTAATTTCACTTATAAACCTTTAATTTCAGTAATAGTTCCTGTATATAATGTTGATGAAATATGGTTGGTTAAGTGTATCGAATCGGTTAGAAATCAGCTATATACAAACTGGGAGTTGTGTGTGGCTGATGATGCATCACCAAAGCCTCATATTCGTGAGGTGCTTCAGAAGTATGAGAAGCTGGATGAAAGAATTATGGTTGTTTATCGAGAGAAAAATGGTCATATATCTGAAGCTTCTAATTCCGCTTTAGAAATTGCGAATGGTGAGTTTATTGCCCTTCTAGATCATGATGATGAATTGACTATTGATGCTTTATATGAAAATGTAAAATTTCTTAATAAACATTTAGATGCCGATATGATATATAGTGATGAGGATAAAATCAGCATGGAAGGTGAGCGACATTCACCGTTTTTCAAACCAGATTGGTCTCCTGATACATTGCTATCACAAATGTATACATGTCATCTCGGTGTATACCGCACATCTCTAATAAAAAAACTAGGCGGGTTCCGTAAAGGTTTTGAAGGTAGCCAAGATTACGATTTAGTCTTGCGAGTAACTGAAAAAACTAATCGTATTTATCATATACCTAAAATATTATATCATTGGCGCTCAATACCACAATCAACGGCTTCAGGCGGTGCTGCCAAAAGCTATACAAATGATGCTGGATTTAGAGCATTAGAGGAAGCAATTAGTAGAAGAAACATTAATGGATGGGTAGAACCTGATCCAGAGGTGTCTAATTTATACGTAGTACATCATAAACTAATTAGCAACCCATTAATTTCTATTATTATACCTACAAGAAATATGACAGCTATACTTGATACTTGTATTGCTTCTATTTTCGATAAAACAACTTATGATAATTTCGAAATTATTGTTGTAGATAATGGTAGTGATGATCCAACGACAATAAAATTATTTCAAACATGGCTTCAAAAAGAACCTATTAGATTCAAGGTAGAACGAATAGACATTCCATTTAATTACTCGCGACTTAATAATATCGCAGTAGAGAAGGCCAATGGAGAGCTAATTTTACTTCTTAACAATGACATAGAAGTTATAACCCCTACATGGTTAGATGAAATGGCAGCCCAAGCAATGCGTAGTGAGATTGGAGCGGTAGGTGCTTTTTTACTTTATCCCGATAACACAATTCAACACGCAGGAATTATTCTGGGTATCGGAGGTATTGCCGGTCACAGTCATAAGTATTTTGATTCCAAGGATTATGGCTATTTCTCGAGGTTAAGAATGGTAACAAACTATTCAGCTGTGACCGCGGCATGTTTGATGATAAGAAAGGAAGTTTATGTCTCAGTTAAGGGGCTTGATGAAAGTCTTGAAGTAGCTTTTAATGATGTTGATTTTTGCTTGCGTGTTGGTAAAACAGGCTTGAGAAATGTGTGGCTTCCACAAGTAAAATTATACCATCACGAATCCAAAAGTCGTGGACAAGAAAATACACCTGCAAAAATTGCGCGATTTAATAGAGAGATTGAATTTATGCAAGTTAGGTGGGGGGATAAGTTGTTGAAGGATTCCTTTTACAATTCCAATTTAACCCTAGATCACGAAGATTTCTCTTTATCATTTAGTTTTAAAAAAGGTATGTAATAGAAATGTTGGGGAATATAAGAATAAAAAATGATCTTTCTCTGCTCTGTAATTTCGCGATACTGGTTATAAATAAATCTAGGCTCGATTAACATTGAGTACAGGTCTATTATTACTTCTCTGCTTTATCACTTTATATTAATTGTTTACTAGAATAGGAGAGACTGGTGTTGAACAAGGGAACTGGGTGGAATGCGAGAATGGTATCGCACCAGTTCTTTTCTTTATTTATCACTATGCTGATATGATCTCATTTGGCGATAAATTTAATAAAATAAGTAGTTTCAATGTGATAATAGGAGATACTATGATAATTATCTATTTATTGATAGCCACATGCTTTAATTTAGTCGCGCAGTTACTTTTGAAAAAGGCTGTTTTAGGTGTAGAAATCAAATTTACAAATTTTAATTCTATAGTTAATATTTTATCGAATTTTTATATATGGTTAGGTGCAATAAGTTATGGACTAAGTTTCTTGCTTTATATCATTGTATTGTCACGAGGAGAGCTTGGCAAAGTTGCTCTTATATCACAAGCGCTAACAATAATTGGAGTTTTATTTGTTTCATTTTTTTTCTTTCAGGAACCATTAACTGTATATAAAACTATTGGTATTCTGTTGCTCTTTCTAGGAGTTTGGTTCATCTTCAATAATAAATAAAAAGAAACATAAAAAATTGTTCAATTGATTTATAATAAATTAAACACCAGTAACATATTTCAGTGAAATTCACCTATTTTATGGAATATAGGATTATAAGGAGAAAGTAATGTTAAAAATGTCGAAGTTTAGTAATCTAATATCTATTGGGTTTTATTTTTCTTTATTGATAGGTGCATTATTAAAATTATACACTCCAAACGTACTTGGGAATTTTAATAGAAGAATTATTTCAGCTTCAACTTTGGCGGCAGTTGATGTGAATTCTCGGATTTCTTTTTATTATAAATATTTAATTCTTGGAATGATTGTCGTTGTTTTATTTGCTATTTTATATAGAAATGTTCAGCCTCATCTATCAAATTTAATAAAAAAGGATAAATCATATGTTTTTTATATTGGTTTTTATAATATAATTTCATTTTTTGGAATGATAACACTAATTTCAAATTTTGTGGGTTCGAATAGTATTAATGTGATATATGTAATAATGAGTCTGCATTTTTGTTTGATTTTAACTTTTTTTTGGAAGTGGTTAGCTAACAGAGAGTCATGGGTGATAGTTAACTATTTATTTTCCAACAATAAATTTGTTATTTGGTCTTTTCTTTTTGCCTTTAGTTTAATGTTGGATATACATTATGTTTTAAAGAATGTTAAGACGTTCAAAGCTGACCTAATAGTTTATATTATGAGTTATCTTATTACTGTAGTAGTTAGTTATGTATTGTATTCAATAATTCGTAAAAGAGAATTTAATAAAAATTATATATTGAAGATAATCATTGTTAGTGCTTTTCCTATATTTATTATTCCTTCAATTTTGCCAATATCAAATGAACTATATCTAATATTAAATCAAAGGGGAATATTAAATGTTACTCCTCTAATAATTCAAAAGATTTCATTTATCATAGCTTTTTGTGCTAGTATTGTAATATTTGGAATGGGTTACAGGGGAAAGTTTATTAAATGGGGAAGTTTTAACTTGAAAGGGTTATTTAGTAATATATATTATCCTTTTTTCTTAATTATGTTAGTTATTATGTTATATCACCCTGCAGTAAAAATGGGTCCTCCTTCAGAATTATTTGAATCAGGAAACCCTGGAATCGCAATAGATCAACTATTTCGCTATGGTAAAATTCCAATAATTGAAACTTTCAATGCACATGCTTTTTCAGAATTGTTTGGACCACTTGTTTTCTCGATTATTAATGGATACCAAGGATGGGCAAGTAACTTATACTCAGAAATAATTGATAAAATATTATATTACACAATTGCATTTTATTTCTTGAAAAACGTAATTTCTAAAGAATTTGCACTATTAACCTTACTTTTATTTCCTTTCCAAGTTCTTACGAATCTGCTACTTCCAAATTATTTTATTTTTGCATTAATATCTATTTTTGCAATTTTCATATTAATTAAAAGTAAAAGTAGTTTCTATAGTTATTTGACTTTTTGGTTCATATTAAGCTTGACTTTTATATGGCGTTTTGATTTAGGTGCCGCAGCAATAATGTCAACGTTATTTGTATTAATTCCATATGTTGTCATATATAGAGATAATTTGAGAATTAAAAAATTAGTTTTAAGTGGTATATTTGTTTTTGTGTTTTGGCTCTTGTTATTCTTATTTTTAGCGACTCTGAAACAAGTTCCAGTTATTTTTAGATTAAGGGAACTACTATCTGTAATCTCATCAAATCAGGTTTGGGGATATCCAACATTAGGTGATAGTAGAAAGTTAAAATACTATTTATTCTACTTTTTAGTACCAATTTCAAACTTGATGATACTTCTCTTTGTCATTTATAAGGTCAAATTTATAAATAAAATTAAAGCAGAGGTGTTTATATCTATAGTTTTTTTAATTTTGTTTTCATTATTTAATTTCCCTCGTGGATTAGTTCGCCATTCACTTGTCGAAAACAAAATAGATGTGATCTTGGGCTTTTTCGTATTTTATGTATCTTTTATTCCATTTCTAATTTTTAATAAAAGAAAATTAGAGAATTATATATTTTTTTCAGCGACTGCCATTGGTATGTCCATAATTATACTGTTTAGTTCGCAAGGAATGAAAATAGTAGATAATTCTTTATTTTCACAAACGATGAAAGAACTTCCATCTTTGTTAACTAATGTTAAAGTGGAAAACAGTAAAATTATACGTTATGAAGAATCTCCAGAATATACCACTCAAACTTATTCATCTCTTAAAAAACTATTTGACGAAACTATGTCATCAAATGATACATTTCTAGATTTCGGTAATTTACCTTATTTATATGTATATACTAATCGTAAAACTCCAATGTATATAAACCAAACACCTGCATTTTTATCTGATGAAATATCTCAGACATCATTTTTAAAAGAAATAAATTCATTGTCGATTCCATATGTTATCTTTGCTGAT
The DNA here is from genome assembly GCF_030817295.1 of Paenibacillus sp. V4I9. Taxonomy (NCBI): domain Bacteria; kingdom Bacillati; phylum Bacillota; class Bacilli; order Caryophanales; family Paenibacillaceae; genus Paenibacillus; species Paenibacillus sp. V4I9. The sequence goes on along the minus strand of NZ_JAUSZE010000001.1, from coordinate 6,399,912 downwards.
AAATTGGGTTGGAATAGCTTAGATGGTATCCCTAATAATATTCGGTCATATCGTGTTGCTGAGTTTATTTACAAGAATTATGAACCGTTTATTAAAATGAATGGAATGGGGGTATGGGTACTCCAAAACAGAAAGAATGAATTAGAAGCCAAATTAAATAAATTAAATAATCCTTCAAATATCATCACATTGTTTGACTCGAAAAAGGATGGGCACAACAAATATAAGGTGTATAATCTTAATGCTGTAATAGTAAACAATACTTTAAAGTTAGTATCAGGGTCATTAGATCCTCAAATATATGGAATTCTGGCAGCACCCGACCAACAGAAAATTGTACTTGGAAAAGGGGATTCTTATTTGGAAATGACTTATTCCTCTGAAAAGGCCGGTGATGCTCAAGTTTTTTATAGTGTTGACAATAAACCATTTAGTGAACAGATGAGTTCTACTATTCATATTGATGAAACAAAAGAGCAGAAAACAGTTAAAATTCCAATCCTAACAACTAATGGTATATTAAGTGATGTCCGAATTGATCCGCCAACTGATGGGGTGTTGTACATTAATAGTCTTTACTTAAAAACACGTGATTTAGACAAAGTTATTGATCAGGAGTACAGGATACCATTGGAAGATAATGTGGATATCTCATGGCTTCCTTACTATTGGGGATCTAACGACCCTCTTGATGCAAAAACTCAAACTGAAGTACAAGGTACTTTAATAAACAATGAGAAGAAAATAGTGAAAGGTGTTTCTAATAAATTCAGAGTTATAAATTCTATTCAAAAAGACAATGGTAATTATTTGCATTTAAATTTAAAGTCAGATGAAATTGGTGACCCATATAAAATGGAAATAAAGTATAGCGGATTAACAAATATGGGGGAATCTAGTACATCTATTTCGTTCTTCATTAAAGCTGATGGTCAATATCATGATTACCTGATTAGAATGAGTAGCCAATACAATTGGTATAGAACAAATGTTGATATGTTGAACCTAACTTCAGAAGCAGCAACAACATTACAATTTATGAGTATCAGAGAAGGAGATTGAGTTTTCTTAGTGCAATTTTTCATTTTTCCATTTTAACTACCTGTGATTTCATTCAGAGAGGAACAACATGAGAATTCAAGAATATGACTACGTAATATTTGGTGCAGGTATTTATGGAATGTACGCTGCAAAAATACTTGGATCCAATGGTCTAAGTGTGGCACTGATCGAGATAGATGATAAGCCTCTGCAACGAGCAAGCTTCATCAATCAAGCAAGAGTTCACAATGGTTATCACTATCCTAGAAGTGTCTCAACCGCAGAGAAATCAGCTAATTATTATAGACGCTTTAACGATGAATTCGAATATGCGGTTCACAAACAATTTAAAAAAGTTTATGCCATTTCTTTGTATGATTCACTAACAAATGCTGAGCAGTTTAAAAGATTTTGTGATTTTGTAAGTATTCCTGCTGAAGAAATTAATGCTTCGAAATATTTTAATAACGGAATGGTCGAAGCAGCTTTCGAGACTGACGAATTTACTTATGATGCTCAGAAAATAAGAAATTCATTAAGCGAAGAATTAAGTGAATTTAGCCATGTGAAATTTATATTTAGTGGCCAAATTGCGAAAGTAGAAGTGCTTGAGGATACTTTTCGAATAGGATTAACTAACGGAATGATCATAAAAACTCCTAACGTTTTGAATGCTACTTATGCGAGTATAAACCAATTGCTTAGGTTTTTCGGATATGATCTTTTTAAAACGAAGTATGAGTTGTGTGAAGTAATCCTAACGAAAGTATCCACAAATTTTTCTAATACTGGAATCACAGTGATGGATGGACCTTTTTTCTCTTTGATGCCTTTTGGTTTTTCTGGTAATCATTCTTTGACTTCAGTTAGCGATACACCTCATGAAACAAGCAATGATTCTTTTCCAAAGTTTTCTTGCCAGGCATTCAGATCCGATTGTAGTGAGACTTTTCTGCGAAATTGTAATTCATGTGATTTCCATCCAAACTCGGCATGGATTAGAATGAGCCAATTAGCAAAAAAATTTTTGAAGCCAGAAATATCAGTTCAATACGAGTCTTCATTATTTGCTGTTAAAACAATTTTAAATACAGCAGAAATTGACGATTCACGTCCTACTGTAATAAAAGTGTCTTCTAATAAACCGACTTTTATATCTGTTTTTTCAGGTAAATTTAATACAATCTATGACTTAGAGGAGGTGTTACTGTGAAAGAACAAGTCTTCATTTCAGCAATTGTTTATGTACGTGATGAAGAAAATAGCGTTGTAGATGGGCTAGAGCAGTTAAATGCCTCGCTCGCAACAACTTTTAAAAATTATGAAATCATTCTTATTAACGATGCAAGCGGAGATGCAACTTTAACAAATGCAAGGAAAGTAATAGAATCAATATTAGGAAACCTAACGATTATAAACTTATCTAGACCTCATGGGATAGAGAAAGCTATGAATGCTGGGTTAGTTAAATCAATAGGTGATTTTATCTTCGAAATTGAAAATATAAACTTTGATTATTCATTGGAAATTATTCATTCTTTATTTAAAACAGCTATTTCTGGAAACGATATTGTCGCTGCTTCTCCGAATACAGGCCTTTCATGGCCTTCAAAGTTATTTTATAAGCTTATTAATAATTTCTCTTATCTAAAGCTTGATTTGAAAACAGAATCAATAAGAATTGTCTCACGTCGAGCATTAAATGCTATGTTAAATTTAAAAGAAAAAGTAAGATATCGAAAAGCACTTTACGCATATACAGGATTCAAGAAGTACCTCATTGCGTATGATCCAATATACAAGGTGAAATCTGATAAATCGAAATTAAATAGAGAAAATATAAGTACAGCGTTTGATGTTATTGTATCATTCTCAAATATAGGTCTTAAAATTTCGCATTATTTGTCTATCGCTTTCTTGCTTTTTAGCTTGTTTATGGCTGGATATGCATTATATAATTATTTCTTTAACAAAAATATTGTTCAAGGCTGGACAACCTTAATGATCTTAATTAGTTTTGGATTTACCGGATTGTTCTTTATTGTAGGTATGCTTGGCGAATATATCTCGCGAATTTTAATCGAGATTCAGAATCGTCCCTTTTATACAACGAGTTCGATTGAGATGTACAAACCTGTTAAATATGTGAACCATGAAATACAGCAGGTTTATAAAGAAGCAGGAGTTGCAAAAGAATAGGGGGATCCCAAAAATGAGTACGGCATTAATTGGATTTACAGGCTTTGTAGGCAGCTCCTTAACTAGACAAACAAGTTTTGATAATTATTATAACTCCAAAAATATTGAAGATATTCGGGGTAAGAATTTTTCTTTGGTGATTTGTTGTGGTGCTCCAGCAATGAAATGGAAAGCAAATCAAGAACCTGAAAAGGATCTTGAGAACATTCAAATGCTCATGAGTCATTTAGCTGATATCGAAGCCGAAGAATTCGTGCTTATATCGACAGTTGATGTCTACAAGATTCCTGTAGGGGTTAGTGAAGAAACTCATGTTATTCTTGATGAATTGGATCCATATGGAAAACATCGCTTTATGTTAGAGGGATTTATACAAAAACAATTTGACAAACACTCAATTATACGTCTTCCGGGCCTGTTTGGAGTTGGCTTGAAGAAAAATGTCATTTACGACTTAATGCACAATAATTGTCTTCATCTTACACATCATAATAGCATTTTTCAATTTTATGACATGTCCCGACTTTGGGATGATATACAGGTAGTGAGACGTAAAGCAGTAAAGTTAGTTAATTTTTCAACCGAACCTGTTGCAACTTATGAAATCGCTCGGAATTGCTTTGATATTGAATTTACGACTATCACGGAAAAAGCGCCTGTTGTTTATGATATGAAGAGTCTGTATTCAAATTTGTTTAATTACGAAAGTAAATATATGCTGACAAAAGAACAAGTTTTTGAAGGTATACGGAACTTGATTAGATTGGAGAGCCTGCAGCATGAAACTGGCAATCTCTAATATCGCTTGGGATACTAAAGAAAATAATAAAATAGTTAATATATTAAAGGATTTTGGAGTGAAGGGCGTTGAAGTTGCTCCGACTAAAGTATGTCCCGAACCTGAGAATGCTAATTCAACATTAATTGTTGAATTTCAACAGTATTGGCAAAGCAATAATTTGGAGTTAGTGGCCATGCAGTCGTTATTGTTTGGAAAACCACATCTTTCAATATTCGGTGATAAACAAGTTGAAACTTTAGATTACCTTCAAACAATAATTGAAATGGCTTCAGCTCTGTCAACCAAAGCGCTTGTATTTGGTTCTCCTAAGAATCGAATTGTAGGAACAATGGATTCTCGTAAAGCACGTGCGAATGCTATCGAATTTTTTTATGCTTTAGGAGACAAAGCTGCTCAAAAAGGACTGTATTTTTGTATTGAAGCTAATCCAATAGCTTATGGTTGTGATTTCTTAACAGAGACTTTAGAAGCATTGAAGTTTGTACAAGAAGTCAATCATCCGGGTATGAAATTGCAGATTGATACAGGAACTATGTTTATAAATAAAGAAGAACCCCGTGATATTCTTGAAAGGTGTCTTCCTTATATCGGTCATTTTCATATTAGTGAACCACATTTAAACCTTGTCGGAAATCATGATCACACATTTATTGCTGATTGTCTAAAAGATTTAAATTATGAAGGTTGGGTTTCCATTGAAATGAAAAACAATGCACTGGAATCAGATACTATTGCAGTTAAAGCTGCTTTGGAGTTTGTAACAAAAACCTATCTTCAATAAACACTATAAAATGATAGGAGAGTTTATAGATATGCAAGTAAATTCGGAATGGGAAGTTCCTAAATATGAACTAACTGAATTTAAACCTAAAGCTCATAAATATTGCGTGTGTATTCCTGTCATTAATGAAGGCGAAAAGATTCAAAAAGAACTAAAGAGATTAAGCCATTTTGCCAGTGTTATTGATATTCTAATATTAGACGGTGGAAGTATGGATGGATCTCTGAACCATGAATTTCTCTTTTCAAAAGGGGTTAGGGCAATCTTAATAAAGAAAGATATAGGTAAGTTAAGTGCTCAACTGAGAATGGGTTTTGCTTACGCTTTATCTGAAGGTTATGAGGGAATCATAACTGTTGACGGAAACAATAAAGATAGTGTGGAATCTATTCCTCTATTTATTGAACAACTCGACAAAGGTATGGACTTCGTACAAGGTTCTCGTTATGTACCAGGGGGAAAAGAAGTTAATACTCCACTAATTCGGAAAATAGCTATCAAACTAATACATGCTCCGTACTTATCCATTATTGCTGGCTTCAAATACACGGATACCACAAATGGGTTTCGTGCTCATTCAAGAAAATTTTTAATGGACTCTAGATTAAAACCTTTTCGAAATGTATTTAGTACTTATGAATTATTAGCATATATCTCTGCAAAAGCACCTCGTTTAGGGTATAAAGTTGTTGAAATTCCTGTTGCGAGAGAATATCCAAAAGGAAAAATACCTACGAAAATTAGTCCTTTACGAGGGAATTTATTATTAATAAAAATTTTGTTTGGGCTTTTATTTGGAAAATACAATCCGAGGAGCGAATAATAATGAAGGGCATCATTCTTGCAGGTGGCACTGGTTCACGCCTTTATCCACTAACCAAAGTAACCAATAAACACTTACTTCCTGTAGGTAAGTATCCAATGATCTTTCACTCGGTAGCTAAACTAAAGCAAGCTGACATCAACGATATTCTCATCGTGACAGGTAAAGATCATATGGGTGACGTGGTAAATCTTCTTGGCAGTGGACGAGAAATGGGGGTTACATTTACTTACAAGGTACAAGATGAAGCTGGAGGAATCGCTCAAGCACTTGCCTTGGCACAACAATTTGTAGGCGATGACAAAATGGTGGTCATTCTTGGTGACAATGTATTTGAAGATAGCATTGCTCCTTTTGTAAATGGCTTTAGGACTCAACATAATGGAGCTAAGATTCTTATTCAATTGGTACAAGATCCTCAAAGATATGGTGTTCCTGAGTTGCAGGGAGACAAGATCATATCTATTGAAGAAAAGCCTAAACTTCCGAAAAGTAACTATGCAGTAACTGGAATATATATGTATGATAGCTCAGTATTTGATATTGTAAAAACGCTTAAACCTTCAGACCGCGGTGAACTAGAAATCACTGATGTTAACAATGCGTTCATCGAAAAGAATGAGCTTACTTACGATATTCTTCAAGGCTGGTGGACAGACGCAGGTACACATGCCTCTTTAGCAAAAGCTAATGAATTGTCAAAAGAATTATTGTTTGGCGAAGAATTTGGAAAACTTAAATTATAGGAGGTGCCTGCACAGATGAAAATTATTTCTACAAAGCTTGAAGGACTATATATTGTAGAGCCCGATGTCTATGAAGACAGTCGCGGCTTTTTTATGGAGAGCTATAGTGGTGCAAAGTTTGCAGAACACGGGATCGAGTTTCCGTTTGTACAAGATAATCATTCCTTATCTGTGGAAAACGGAGTTTTGCGAGGACTCCACTATCAACTGAATCCTAAAGCACAAACTAAACTTGTACGTGTAGCATCGGGTGCTATTTATGATGTTGCTGTAGACATTCGTAAAGGTTCTTCTACATTCGGACAATGGGTAGGAGTTATTTTAAGTGAGGCTAATAAGCGACAGTTGCTCGTTCCACAAGGTTTTGCTCATGGGTTTTGTACGATTGTTTCTAATACACAAGTGCTTTACAAAGTAGATGAGTATTACTCCCCTGAACACGATAGGGGCATACTTTGGAGCGATCGGGCTATTGGTATTGATTGGCCAACATCTAAACCTATTCTTTCTGATAAAGATCAAAAGCACCCGCTGCTTAAGGATGCGGAAATAAACTTTTAAAAATAGGGGAAGCTTTTATGAGGATAAAAAAAGCCATTATTCCAGCAGCTGGACTAGGAACAAGATTTCTTCCTGCAACTAAGGCAATGCCAAAAGAAATGCTTCCAATTGTAGATAAGCCAACTATCCAATATATTGTTGAAGAGGCTGTTGCTTCTGGAATCGAAGACATTATTATAGTCACTGGTAGAGGGAAAAGGGCGATCGAGGATCATTTCGATAATTATTTTGAATTAGAGCAAAATTTGTTTGATAAAGGGAAATTCGAACTTCTGGATGAAGTTCAAAAACCCTCGAAACTAGTGGATATCCATTATATTAGACAGAAGGAGCCTAAGGGGCTTGGTCATGCCATTTGGTGTGCTCGTAAGTTTATAGGAGATGAGCCCTTTGCTGTGCTTCTTGGTGATGACATCGTTGTTTCTGAAACACCTTGTTTAAAGCAAATGATTGATCTATTTGGAGATTATAATTCCTCAATCATTGGTGTAAAACAAGTTAGTGATGAGGAACGTTCGCGATATGGTATAGTTGAGGCAATGGAAATGAGTGAACGGGTTTATAGAGCAACGAAACTATTTGAAAAACCTACTAGCGATGTTACCCAATCAAAACTTGCTATTATGGGAAGATACATTCTTACTCCTAAAATCTTTGATATCTTAGAAACTACTCAAATTGGTCGTGGTGGAGAAATTCAGTTAACCGATGCGATATCTGAATTAAATCAATCCGAAAGCGTATATGCTTATGATTTTGTTGGGACAAGGTATGATGTGGGAGAAAAGTTGGGGTTTATAAAGACTACTATAGACTTTGCATTAGAGCGTCCTGACTTAAAAAATGATTTGCTTGAATATTTAAAGCAGGTTATTGCTACTAAATAAAAATAGGGAGCTATACTGACATGAAAGTACTTGTTACTGGTGGAGCCGGATTTATCGGCAGCAACTTTATACACTATATGCTGGATCATTATCCTAGCTATGAAATTATTAATCTTGATGCATTAACATATGCCGGGAATTTAGAGAACCTAACTTCCATTCAAAACAATAGCCATTATACTTTTGTTAAAGGTGATATCACAAATGCAGAGCTAGTGAACAGTTTGTTCGAACAGGGTATCGATACGGTTGTTCATTTCGCTGCGGAATCACATGTGGATCGCAGTATCTTGGAACCGGATGTTTTCGTGAAGACAAACGTACTGGGTACACAAGTTTTACTTGAGGCAGCTAGAAAATATTCCGTTAAGAAATTCGTCCATGTTTCTACGGATGAAGTCTACGGGACACTTGGTGAAACAGGTCTTTTCACAGAAGAAACTCCTTTATCTCCTAACAGTCCTTACTCAGCGAGTAAAGCAGGTTCGGATCTTCTCGTGCGCGCTTATCATGAGACATTTGGACTTCCGATTAACATTACTCGTTGTTCCAATAACTATGGACCTTTTCAGTTCCCTGAAAAGTTAATCCCATTAATGATTGCGAATGCATTGTATGATAAGTCTCTCCCAGTCTATGGAGACGGTCTTAATATTAGAGATTGGCTATATGTCGAAGATCACTGCAGCGCGATTGATCTCGTTCTACATAAGGGTATCAACGGTGAGGTTTATAATATTGGCGGTAATAATGAGAGAACGAATATTCAAATTATACAAACTATTCTTCGCGAGCTGGGTAAACCAGAATCTTTGATGCAATTCGTGAAAGATCGTCCAGGGCATGACCGTCGATACGGAATTGATGCGACGAAGATTACTGAGGAGCTTGGGTGGAAGCCGAAGCATAATTTTGAGACGGGTATTCATGAAACGATTCGTTGGTACTTGGATAATCAAGACTGGTGGAAACGAATTCAGACGGGTGAATATCAAAAATATTTTGCAGAGCAATATGGCTCACGACTTGGTGCCGGAAAATGAGAATAGTAGTTACCGGGGCTAATGGTCAACTTGGGCAAGATGTTGTAAAACTGCTAAGAGCTAAGCATGAGGTTCACGGTCTTGGGAGAGAGCAACTGGATATTACCAATGAAAGTCAATGTGTAGGGGTTCTGAATGCTTTGAAGCCAGATGTTATCATTCATAGTGCTGCGTATACTGCTGTTGACCTTGCCGAGACGGAAGAAGCAATAGCTTATCGAGACAATGCTGATGGAACTAAGAATCTTGCTGTGGCTGCAGAGAGCATAGGAGCGAAATTTTGCTATATTAGCACGGATTATGTGTTTGATGGTACAGCTATGAATGCATATAGAGAGGACGATAATACCAATCCTCAAAGTGTTTATGGGAAGTCCAAAAGAGCTGGAGAACAGCATGTAGAATCGTTATCATCTAAATATTTCATCGTGAGAACTTCTTGGGTCTATGGTATTTATGGTGCGAATTTTGTCAAAACAATGTTGAATTTGGCTCAAACCCGAGATTCCTTGAAAGTTGTAAGTGATCAATTTGGCTCACCGACTTACACCGTTGATCTTGCCGTATTCCTAGAACAGCTCGTACAGACAGAACTTTATGGCATCTATCATGCTTCAAATGTCGGAGTTTGCTCTTGGTATGATTTTGCCTGTGCGATCTTTGAGGAGAGTGGCGTGAAGATTAAGGTAGATCCTTGTACGACGGAAGAATTTCCGCGACCTGCTCCAAGACCCCGAAATTCTGCTATGGAACATGAAGCAATCCGTGCTAATGGTTTTGAGGATTTGCGACCTTGGCGTGAGGGGCTTAGAGCATTTTTGAAAGAGCTAGGAGAGAGTAAGGATGAAAACCGTTAGTGTTCACATTGTTACTTACAATAGCTCTGAACATATCGATGATTGCTTGGAAGCGGTCCTTAGGCAATCCCATCCAATTGAACAAATCGTAATGATTGATAATGCTTCTAAGGACAATACAATAGAGAAATTAGAAAAATGGTCGGAGAAGTGCATTGTTATTCAGAATTCCATGAACAATGGGTTCGCTGGAGGCCATAACCAGGCTATACGGATGACAGACACGGATTATTGTCTGATCTTGAATCCGGATGTAGTTCTTGAACCAGATTATGTTCTTAACACTATAAAATCATTAAAAAATCATTCTCAAGCTGGTAGTGCGACAGGTAAACTGCTATTCAAAGCAGATCCCACTCACATTGATAGTACGGGGCTAGTCATTAACAAGGCGCGTAGAGCCTTTGACCGCGGCGTGCATCAGCCAAGCGATCAGTTCGTGTATGCTGAAGAGGTCTTTGGTGTATCTGGTGCCGCTGCCATGTATGCTCGTGAAATGATTAATGATATTAGCTTAGATGGCGAATTTTTTGATGAGGACTTTTTTGCGTATAAAGAAGATGTGGATGTTGCTTGGCGAGCGCAGTTACTAGGCTGGAAGGCTTACTATGAGCCAACGGCTATTGCTTATCACGAACGAGGTTGGAAGGAAGGCGGTAGGAGCAGTAAGCCGCTTTTTGTCAGGAGATTATCGTATATTAATCGATATAAAATGATGGTGAAAAACGATCGAATCTCAATGGTGCTGAAGCATATCATTCCTCTGCTAGTGTATGAATGTCTCAGCATTGCTTATGCTCTTTTGCGGGAACCAAAGCTGCTTGGAGCTTGGTCCAGCTTTTTTCGCAAGTATTCAGAGCTAAGGAAAAAGCGCAGTATCATTCAAAGCAAGCAAAAAATAGTGAGTTCTGAAATCAACAGATGGTTTATAAAATAACCCAAGCAAGATTAGCTAAAAGAAGCTAGTCTTTTTTTTAATCTAAAATTTATAAACCCATGTTATAATCAATGTAATGAAATCAATATAAATGAGGTTTTGATGTGGATTTAAGTATTATTGTACTAAATTATAAAACACGCGACTTAACGTTAGCTTGTTTACAATCTGTTTTTTCGTCAGCTACATCTTACATATATGAGGTCATCTTAATCGACAATGCCTCAAATGACGGCATCATCCCTGCGGCAACTGAGCAATTCCCGCAAGTAATCTGCATCGCAAATACAGAAAACGTAGGCTTCTCCAGAGCCAACAACCAGGGGATCCTCATCGCCCAAGGCCGTTACGTCCTTCTATTGAACTCTGACACTATCGTCCAACCAGACACATTAGACGTCATGCTTCGTTTCATGGACGAGAACCCTACCGTAGGAGCCAGCGGCTGCAAAATAGTACTTCCAGACGGTTCACTCGACAAAGCATGTAAGCGGGGCTTTCCAACGCCTTCAGCGTCCTTTTACTATGCATTCGGATTCTCTAAACTATTCCCAAACACACCTCGTTTTAATCAATATCAATTGGGTTATCTTAGTCCTAATGATGCCTATCCAATTGATTCACTAGTTGGGGCTTTCATGCTAATCCGCCGCGAGGCTATTGAGCAAGTGGGGATGCTTGATGAGGAATTTTTTATGTATGGTGAAGATATAGATTGGTGTTATAGAATAAAGGAAGCGGGTTGGGTGAATTATTATTACCCTCGCACTCAAATTGTCCATCACAAAGGCGCAAGTAGTCGTAGGAAGCCTTTTAAGATCATATATGAGTTCCACAGGGCTATGATTTTGTTTCATAATAAGCATTATCGTAAGAAGTATTCCTGGCTAACGAACGCGATGGTTTATGTAGGTGTTGGCTTAAAATTCATACTCTCCTTAGCAAGAAATAAACTACGACCAGCGAGGTGATTTACATTGATTCGACAGAGTCAGGGGTTCTTGACACAACTTTATGCACTGGCCGACTTCATATGTATTCAGCTTGTGTTTTTACTGTCATGGTGGCTGAAATTTAGAAGCGGTTGGATCCCATTTGTTTCTCCTCTTCCATTCAAGCATTACATAATGTGGAGTGTAAGTTACGCGATAATAGCAATTATACTCAGTTATATGATGAACTTTTATACACCTAAAAGGAAAAAGCAGTTCTCTTATGAGGTTTTCAAAATTATCCAAGTTCACATATTCAGCTTGCTGCTGCTGTTAAGTGTTTTGTTCATTTTAAAAGAAGTCGACGTTTCACGTTCTTATCTCTTATTATTTCTAGTTAACAATATCCTTTTCATCAGTTTTTATCGTTATATGATCAAAATTTCGCTGAAACGCGTCCGTCAAAAGGGCTATAATAAGCAATTCATTCTTATTCTAGGTGCAGGCTCACTGGGCCGCCAGTTCTACACCAAGCTGAGGCAGCATCCAGAGCTAGGCTACGAAGTAGTCGGTTTCCTTGATGATTATCAGGAGAAACACGAAGTCACTTACCAGAGCTATAAGCCAATTATCGGAAAGATTGATGATCTGGAGTCCATTCTGAACGATCTCATCGTCGATGAAGTTATTATCGCTTTACCGTTAGATGCGCATCGCAAGTTTGGCAGTATTATCAATGTCTGTGAAAAAATTGGTGTCAAAACGCTTATTATACCGGACTTTTATGATTTCTTGCCGTCCCGTCCTTATTTTGATAATTTTGCTGATATGCCGCTGATTAACGTGCGTGATATCCCGCTAGACGAGTTCCGAAATCGACTTTTTAAGCGAGTTTTCGACATTATTTTCGCCAGTGTGGCTATTCTAATTACGTTACCCGTTATGATTGCATCAGTTATTGCTATTAAGTTAACTTCTCCAGGTCCAATCATTTTCAAGCAAGAGCGCGTAGGTCTAAACCGTAGACGGTTTATGATGTATAAGTTCCGCAGTATGAATGTGTTGGCAGAGAGTGCCTCCAATACGGAGTGGACGGTTGAAAATGACCCGCGGCGAACGAAGGTCGGTACCTTCCTACGCCAAACGAGTCTGGATGAGTTGCCGCAGTTTTTTAATGTGCTTTTTGGGCATATGAGTGTTGTTGGTCCAAGGCCAGAGCGTCCTTATTTCGTGGAACAATTCAAGGAAGAAGTTCCAAAGTATATGGTGAAGCATCATATTCGTCCTGGGATTTACGGGGTGGGCTCAAAGCAACGGTCTCAGAGGAGATACCTCTATCGAGGAACGAATCAAGCATGACATTTTTTATATTGAAAATTGGACTTTTCTATTCGATATTAAAATTATTTGGAGAACGATTATTAATGGTTTTATTAATAAAAATGCGTACTAAAAATTTTTTCGCGTCAACCGCATGATTCGTCAACATCTTCCCCATACTATGCATATACTAAGTATGCGGGGAGGTTATTCTTATGATCGATCATGAAGACGCTTACCAGGATGATCATTTGTCAGTTGGCAAAGGATTGATTGTTGGTGTTGTGTTCGGCTCCCTGATCTGGGCGGCCATTATTGCCAGTGTTGTGTATATGTGGTAAAACGTAATTCATAAATGAAGAGGCTCTGAGGCTATTTATAGCTCCAAGCAGTCTCTTTTTTGTTTTCAAAATGTCGAAATCTGGAAGTTAAAGTGAGACAATTCCAAATAATCATGCATACGTTAGTTACAGAGGTGATCTAGCTGATGAATGTTATTGCCACAAAACTGCCAGGATTATTTATTATTGAGCCTGATGTTCATGGGGATCATCGGGGCTTTTTTATGGAAAGTTATCATCGCGCGAAATTGGCGGAGCATGGAATAGATGTTCCTTTTGTTCAAGATAATCATTCTTTATCTGTAGAAATTGGAGTTTTGCGTGGACTTCATTATCAATTGAATCCTAAAGCACAAACGAAGCTAGTTCGGGTTGTTTCAGGCGCTATTTATGATGTGGCTGTTGATATACGTAAAAACTCGTCTACCTTCGGTGAGTGGGTGGGCGTTACTCTAAGTGCGGCTAATAAGCGCCAGCTTCTTGTTCCTCAAGGATTTGCACATGGGTTTTGTACGACTGAGCCCCAAACTCAAGTGCTATACAAGGTGGATGAGTATTACTCTCCTGTCCATGATAGGGGAATCTTATGGAGTGACCCGATTATTGCTATTGATTGGCCGACAGCTAATCCCATTTTATCGGATAAGGATCAGAAGCACCCGTTGCTTAAAGATGCGGAGATTAATTTTTAGCAGCATTCAAAAGAGCTCATTAGGGCCATTCCATTTGGAGTGGCTATTTTTGTTGCTTTATTTAGCCAAGCCCCAACTCGTCTGCATAATCGGCCAAGTCCCCTCATATGCATGTACTATGTTGATGTTAATCATGAGTGAGGGGATGATCGAATGCGCCGGGTCACATGGGTGGTAGCAGTGGTGATGTGCTTAGCATTGGTTCTCGCGGGATGCGGGATGGGCAAAAAGGATGCAGGATCTATTGTAAAGGATTTGGATCATGTGATCAGCAAGTCGGGCAGCTATCAGGCTTCAGGAAGCATGATTTTGAACACGGGGCAGCAGCCGCAGGAGTATCAGGTGGAGGTGGCTTACTCGCCGGATCATTTCTACCGTATTTCGCTTACGAATGCGGGGAAGGATGTGACGCAGATCGTACTGCGTAATGAGGAGGGCGTGTTCGTGCTGACGCCGCATCTCAAGAAGAGCTTCCGCTTCCAAAGCGATTGGCCGGAGAATCAGGGGCAGGTGTATTTGTTCCAGTCTCTTGCGAAGAGCATAATTGCCGATAAGGATCGCCAATTTACAACAGATAATGATACGTATGTGTTCGATGTTGCAGCCAATTATCAAAATGAGCAGCTGTCACGCCAGAAAATTTGGCTGAATAAGAAGACATTGGCGCCTAAACAGGTTCAGGTGTCGGATGCGAATAAGAATGTGTTGGTTCAGGTGAATTTTACGAGCTTTGAATTCGATGCTAAGTTCGACAAGGATTATTTCCAAATGGAGCGCAATATGACCAGCTGGAATTTGAAGTCTTTACCTACGATGGCTGACGTTGGCGTTACGGATGCCAATCACCCAGCAACAGGTGGTAAGTCTGTAACAGATAAGAATCTGTCAGCAACAGGCGGTCAATCCGATCAAGCTGCAGGCCAAGCTCAAGATGGGCAAAAGGCTGCAGCGACTAAAACAGGTACTGATACGACGAAGCCGACTGCCGCGGCAAGCAAAGCTCAGAGTATCGGTATTATCGAGCCGTCCTACCTGCCGAAAGAAGTGGTGAAGCAGGATATCACGGATATGAAGCTTGGTGAGGACGCAGCGGTCCTTTTGAGATACAAAGGGAAGTACAACTTCAGTCTCATCGAGGTGAGACCACAGGCCAAATCAGTGTCCTTGCAGCCGGGTACGATTGTTGATCTTGGATTCACTATCGGCGTGCTCACGGGGGATGAGAAGAAGACGCTCACTTGGACGAATGACGGCGTAGAGTTCAGATTGTCGACTGGCGATTTGCCTACGAATGAAATGATCAAAGTCGCTATGGCGACTGAGGGGCAGTCTGGGAAATAAGATGATCATAGAATCAATATAAGTCGAAAAAGGGAAGCACTGCTCGAAATGAGCAGGTGTCTTCCCTTATTTTCATTACCAATTTTGTGAAGTATAATGAGTAATAAGAGGTGATGAATGAATGGACTTATTGAATTTATTTGACAAGGATGACGGTCTAACTAAAGAAGATATTTTGAGCAGATTAGAGTTATTTGCCAAAGAGCTTCGTTCTGGAACGACCATCATCGTTATTGGCGCTGCATCCATTATTCTCACGATTGATTCATCTAGGAAAACAACGGATGTTGATATTTTAAATACGACTCGGGTGGCGAGCTATTCAAAGTACGATATTCAAATCGTTAATGAAGGTATACTTTTTCTATGTGAAGATTATCGAGATCGGTTGATATTAAAGGCGGATTTTGGAGGTATTCTAGTGTTCACATTAGGGTTACTGGATGTTGCCTTGGTTAAGCTTGGTCGAGGTTTAGATAAGGATATTGAGGATATAAAAGAAATATTAATATCAGGTGTTGTCTCAATAGAGCAATTTAAATCCAAATATAGAGAGTTTCGTTACGGTTACGGGGGAAGCTTCGAAATTTTAGACAATAACTACTTGGCAGTTGTTGGTGAAAAATACCTATCGAATGATAGGATGTTTTGAGGGGGCTAACCATGGATAAAATGTTATATTTGGATTATCTTCGTCAATATCTGAGCAGCTATGTAAGACGGATGTTTGATATGGAGCTTTCCTTGGAGAATCTAGATAAACTCTTTGAATTCAAGGGAACTGAACGTCATCAGTATCCCTTATATTTCATTTGGATGTTGCCTGAGTATACGGATTGGTACATACAGCATGATAAGCAGTCTTACATACTATTAGGCGATAATTTTGCGCAACATATGAAGGATTTATTTCCATATAATTCGTTTATTTTGACGGACTTATTGAAAGTAGTTCGATTTCCGGAACAAATTCGTTCCGAACAAAAGCTGCTTCAAGCGAAGTTGTCATTAGGTTCAAAAGTTGTACATATTCTGGAAGGAAGTCAGAAATTCCTTTGGAGTTTTATCTCTAAATTAGAAGAAGTGAAGAAGGAAATAGGTGCAACGTTAGCCAATTCTTGAACAAGAAGATTTAACCAACTCCCCATAAAGGGAGTTTTTTTGGTATAATGCAACTTTGGAGTAATTAGTTATTGGAGTGTCTTTGATGAAAACAACGAATAAATTAACAATGGAAGAACTACAACTATTTTGGGAAAATGAAACAGCCTTATTCAGTAAGTATCTTACGGAGGAAGGCAAATTAAAAGCAGAGACAGTAGCAAAGTATGTTTATAGCATACGATTTGTGACGACGGAGTATTTTGTTCGTTATGAGTTGGATTATGCACAGCTGCAGGGCGAAACGATTGTTGATTTTCTGGGTTATTTCTATATTAGCAAAATGCTGAATAGTTCGAAGTCTGATGTCGATATTTATCTTCCGGCTATCATAAAGTGGACGCAATATCTTCTGCAAGCAGCCAAGATTTCGGCTCTGCAGGGGGCTGAGGTATTAGCAGTGTGTAATTATAAGGAGTTTTTCGCTGACAGGTTTGATCAATATATGAATGCGAAAAGTGATAAGGCCATGAAAAAGTGGCTTGATTCCAATGATATCGACGCTTACTTGGCTCAGCAAAAGCCTAGATCCGCATCTGTACAGCTGAAGCCTATTGTGGTTGATAACAATCTACTTGAGCAATGGATGGATAACAAAACCGCTGTGCCTCAAATTGTTGCGGATTTCAGGGAGTTCTTGGCTTTCCTACAGGATGCTAAGAGCATCAAAGTGACGCCGGCCAGACAGCATTTGCCACGGAAGTTTTGGAAAGAGCTCGACGAGAAGCTGCAATGGAATCTTTTTCGCAAACCGACTTTGAATCAGGATCAAGAGCCCTTGTTTCAGTTCTTTTTCTATGCAGCGGAAGCATTAGGGTTGATAGCAGAGCGCAAGCAGCAGTGTGAAGTTACGAATCAGGGCGTAAGATTTCTTGCTTTATCTGATAAGGAACAGGCAGTCGTTCTATTAGATTCGCTTTGGAATAACGTTGAATGGGGAAACTTGCAGGAATCTAACGAGGGCGGTTATCCTGAAGCGATCCAGGCCTTAAGAGAGCCGATTGCGAGTGTGCTAGCAAGTTGGCCTGTTGATCACGAGCATGATGTGCAAAAAGAATGGAAGAAGAATAGGAAATCTGGGAAGCTGCTTGACACTAGTGCAGATGTTTTTCTTCATTCTGTTGTAGCTGTATTGATACGTTTTGATCTGGTCAGTGCGCAGTATTTGCCGGAGTCTGAAATCAAGTATGCTTTTCAAAGAACGCCACGTATCATGACGGTAAAAGATTCGGGTATGCGCGTTTTCCGCTATTTTGCTAATGAAAATGTTCAACCTCAGCAGAAGCCGGCGGTAGTTCGTGTCATCCATTCTACGAATGATCTAAAGGCTGTTTCTGGTAATAGTAAAATCGGACGCAATGACCCTTGCCCATGCGGGAGCGGGAAGAAATATAAGAAATGTTGTTTATAAGTCTGTAAAAGTAAGGTTGACAGTTTTTTGTGATTAGGATTAACATAGGTTTACTTGTAATGGATAAATGAGGTGAACGCTGGTGGATGCTTTTTATCGTCCCACGTGGGTAGAAATTTCGTTAGATGCACTGCGAAGCAACATTGAAGGCTTTCAAAAGGTACTGCCGGCAGGAATGAAACAGATGGCAGTCGTTAAAGCTGATGCGTACGGACACGGGGCTGTTGAAGTATCCAAAGAGGTTCTCGCCGCGGGTGTGGATTACTTGGGTGTGGCGTTTTTTGATGAAGCGTTGGAGCTAAGGAATGCAGGGATCACCGCACCAATTCTGGTACTAGGCTATACGCCTCCAGAAGGGGTTGATAGAGCGCGTGAACTCGATGTGACGATTGCTGTCTATAGTAGAGATGTTCTCGAAAAGCTTTGTTTTCAGGGGCAAATGGAAGACGAGGCGCTACAAAAGAAGCTAAAGATCCATATTAAGCTGGATACGGGCATGGGTCGACTTGGTTTGCACACGGAAGAGGATGCTATTCCATTCATTGAGCAAGCGTTGACGCTGCCGAATGTGGAAGTTGAGGGTCTATTCACGCATTACGCGAATGCAGATGAAGTAGATAAGAGCTATACGATGGAGCAATATCGCCGTTTTGAGCGAATTGTGAGCTATTTTACGGATAAAGGTGTAAAGTTTCCTTATATACATGCAGGCAACAGCGCAGCGGCCATAGATTTGCCAGGTTTGACGTATTCGATGGTTCGTTTGGGGATTTCGATGTATGGTTTGTATCCTTCCGAGGATGTGGATCAAGCGAAAATTGAATTAAAGCCGGTGCTAAGTCTCAAAACAGGGATTGTTCATCTTAAAACGCTGCCTCCAGGCTCTGGAGTTAGCTATGGAACGATTTACCACACTAAGGGCGACGAACAAATTGGGACACTGCCGATTGGCTATGCGGATGGGTATTCTCGGATGCTCTCGGGTAAAGCGGAGGTTCTTGTTCGGGGCAAAAGAGTGCCGATCGTCGGTAAAATCTGTATGGATCAATGTATGATCAATGTATCGGATGTGCCGGAAGTTCAGTCTCTGGACGAGGTTGTGGTGATTGGGGAACAAGACGGAGAGCGCATTACGGTTGAAGATGTCGCTCGTCAGCTCGGTACTGTTAACTATGAAATCATTTGTATGATTTCACATCGTGTTGCGCGTGTGTATGTGCGTGACGGCAAACGTATAGATGCAATTAATCCTCTCATGCGGCATCGCTACTAAAAGTAAAAGTAAGTGTAAAAAATTGCTGTTTCAGATTAATTTACCATTAATTTTTTCTGCTATATGGAGAGGATTTTCTAAATAGGCTATCGAATACTATGTAAGTAGGAATCTTATATCCAAGTGTGTAACATATTTGATATACTAGATGCATATATCTATTGTATAAATTGGTTTTTGGAAAGACATACTGGTAATATTGTCTTTGTATCGTTTCTGGGGGTGCGAGAGTGTGAGCAATGCGCATAATACGAAAAGGATCATGATTAGCTTGCCTGACAATCTGTTGCAAGAAGTGGACGGTATTGTCGAGAAGGAGAATTCCAATCGCAGCGAATTTATTCGCCAGGCAATGAAGCTGTATTTAATTGAACGTAAAAAGCGCAGTCTACGCGAATCCATGCAGCGTGGGTATATGGAGATGGCGAAAATAAATCTCAGCATGGCATCTGAAGCTTTTCAAGCGGAGGAAGAAGCGGACGGTACGCTTGATCGCTTAGTAAGCGGGGTGTAAGCAGTGATTGTGAAACGTGGTGATGTATTTTTCGCAGATCTTTCGCCGGTTGTAGGGTCGGAGCAGGGAGGGGTTCGTCCTGTTCTAGTGATCCAAAATGATATCGGCAACCGCTTTAGCCCAACCGTGATTGTTGCAGCGATTACAGCTCAAATCCAGAAGGCGAAGCTTCCCACGCATGTTGAAATTGACGCGGAAACGCATGGTTTCGACAGAGATTCGGTGATTCTGCTTGAACAAATCAGAACGATCGATAAGCAACGGCTAACGGACAAAATTACGCATTTGGATGAAGAAACGATGCGCAAGGTGGACGACGCTTTGCAGATTAGTGTGGGACTGATAGAATTTTGAATAGGATCAGGAACGGACGAGGGTGATTGGTTCCCTCGTTTTTTGGTTTGTATACATACATAGGAATAAAAATGAATAGAAGTGGGGGAACTGTTTGTGGCAAATACGGAAGAGTTGAAGATAAAGGCTAATGAAATGGAAGAGCAAAAGTTGAGCGAGACAGAGGGAAAGAAGACAAAGGCTAGTGAGTATGAGGAGCCAAGGGAGAAAGTACAGATCTCTGAAGAAAAGAAAGCAGAGATCCAGGAGCGTATCCTGAAGCAGATCTCTGCTGAATTGCAGCTGCCCGCAGGCAAAGTGAAGACAACGATGGGGCTGCTTGATGAGGGCAACACGATTCCATTCATCGCTCGTTACCGGAAAGAGATGACCGGGGAGCTAGATGAGAATCAGCTGCGAGATATCGAGGATCGGTTACAATACTTGCGTAACCTAGAGGATCGTAAGATCGAGGTTGTTCGTTTGATTGATGAGCAGGGCAAGTTAACGGATGAGCTGCGCAAATCGATTGAAGGCGCTGCGAAGCTGCAGGAAATCGAAGATTTGTACAGACCGTTCCGTCAAAAGCGCAAAACGAGAGCGAGCGTTGCCAAAGAGCGCGGTCTAGAGCCGCTAGCGGAATGGATCTGGAAGCAGCCTCGTCAAGGCTCGCTGGAGCAAGAAGCAGCGCGTTATGTGAACGCGGACAAGCAGGTAGGAAGCGCCGCAGAGGCGATTCAAGGCGCAATGGATATTCTTGCGGAGAATATCGCGGATGATGCTAAGATTCGAACTTGGGTGCGTAGATATACGCATGATCAGGGGATTTTACGTTCCGAGGCAAAAGATGCAAAGGCTGAATCTGTATATGAGATGTATTATGCGTATCAAGAGCCTGTTAAACGCTTGCCGCCTCACCGTATTCTCGCGATTAATCGTGGGGAGCGGGAGGAAGTTCTGAAGGTTGGCTTGGATGTTGCCGTCGATAAAATTCACGATTATATGGTTAGGCAAGTCGTAAAAGGTGATTCAGTTGTTCGCGACGTGCTTCGCTCTGTTGTCGAAGACGCTTATAAAAGGTTACTCGCACCTTCGATTGAACGCGAAGTGCGTGGTGAAATGACTGAGATGGGCGAGGAGCAAGCGATTAAGATTTTCGCGGAAAATCTGCGGAATCTGCTGCTCCAAGCCCCAGTCAAAGGGCACGTGGTGCTGGGTGTCGACCCAGCTTACCGGACAGGCTGTAAGCTGGCCGTCATTGACGACACCGGTAAAATGCTTGAAATCGCCGTCACCTACCCGACGCCACCAAATAATAAGGTGGCGGAAGCTAAGGCGAAGTTCAAGCAGTTGATCAGCAAGCACAGCGTCGAGCTGATCGTGATCGGTAATGGGACGGCTTCCCGTGAAACGGAGCAGTTTGTTGCGGAGCTGATTGCCGAGATCAAGGAGCAGAAGCTCAAGTACTTGATCGTAAGCGAAGCGGGGGCGAGCGTATACTCCGCGTCGAAGCTGGCGCAGACGGAATTCCCGGAGCTCGACGTAGCCGAGCGCAGCGCGATCTCGATCGCGCGGAGGCTGCAGGACCCGCTCGCGGAGCTTGTGAAGATCGAGCCGAAGGCCATCGGCGTCGGGCAGTACCAGCATGACGTTTCGCAGAAACGTCTGGACGAGAACTTGAAGGCCGTCGTAGAGTCGGCCGTTAACCATGTCGGCGTGGACCTGAACACGGCGTCCCCGTCCTTGCTCTCGTACGTGTCGGGCGTGAACGCGACACTGGCGAAGAACATCGTCAAGTATCGCGAGGAGAACGGCAAGTTCAGCTCCCGACAGGAGCTGTCGAAGGTTCCGCGCCTCGGCGCGAAAACCTTCGAGCAGTGTGTCGGGTTCATGCGGATTCCGGGCGGCCGCAACCCGCTCGACAACACCCCGATCCATCCGGAGTCTTACGACGTGGTGGATCGGCTGTTCAAGGAGCTGCGCCTGGAACTAGCGCAGCTTGGCTCACAGCAGCTGCTAGCGCTGCTGCAGACGCTGGAGCCAGAGGAACTGGCTCCTAAGCTGGGCGTAGGTGTCCCGACGATGCGGGACATCTTAGACAGCCTGCAGCGGCCTGGGCGAGATCCGCGGGACGAAGTCCCTGCGCCGATCTTCCGTACCGATGTGCTGCAGCTTGAAGACCTTGTGCCGGGCATGGAATTGACCGGCACGGTGCGCAACGTTATCGACTTCGGTGCCTTCGTCGATATCGGCATTAAGAACGATGGGCTGGTGCACATCTCGCAGCTCAAGAACGGCTTCGTGAAACACCCCATGGATGTGGTGTCCGTTGGGGACATCGTCCAAGTATGGGTGCTTAACGTAGACGAGAAAAAAGGTCGCGTTGGCTTGACCATGAAAAAGCCTCAGCAATAAGAATCAGCAGCAGTTGGCAGCGTTATGCTCCCAGCTGCTTTTTTTGTAGGCTTATCGCTGGGCCAATTAGAGCTTCCAAAGGCTGCTAAACCTCAAGTATCTTTGCATTTTCGATAAATAGAAGCTCCTAGGGACCCTTATTCGGGGAAAAATGGGAATATTAATAATGAAATTTACAAATAAGAGCTTGTAGAGACTTCTATTTAAATATTTTTGGTCGAAATTGCTCAAATAACAGCTTTTAGAGACTCCTATTCGGGAACGAGGGGGTTTAGAGTGGGGAGTCACTCGTACGCCCAACCCAGAGGCATTACCGTTATCAACGAATCTCCACATCATCCTTCCTTAAGTTACTCGTACGCCCACCCAAGAGGCGATACCGACATCAACCAAACTCCACATCATCCTTCCTTAAGTTACTCGACGCCAACCCAAGAGGCGTTACCAACATCAATCAATCTCCACATCATCCTTCCTTAAGTTACTCGTACGCCCACACAAGAGGCGTTTTCGACATCAACCAATCTCCACATCATCCTTCCTTAAGTTACTCATAACGCCCACCTCCGAGCGTCATCTCCATCACTTACCCGACATCATCCTCTCCAACAAGTACTCATACATACTCCCCCATATAGGGGCAAATGTGTTTATTTATGAACTCGCCCCACATCCTTTAAAGAGTAAACCATTACATTCCGCTGACCAGCTACAAGAGAGATCATGCCCTCAAGGGAAAGGCGTTTTAGCCATTCTGCTGCGATACGAATATTTACATTGCATTCTGCAGCGACATCCCGCAGTCTAATTTTGCCACTACGACGCGTGGCTATTTGTATAATAAGCTGCTTCCTTAACTCCCACTTGTTGATTTCTAGGCTGGCGAGGGGGGAGAGAGGCGGTATTTCAGCAACTGGCTTCCTCGGAAGCATCACATAAACATTATTTTTCTGAACTACACTTATCTTGCCTTGCACTAATCCCGGTTGCCTTTGAACAATATTGTTCCTGCCCTGCCGCTCTTGAACTACCGCCATCTCTCTTAAATTCCCCCGCTGAACCATCAATTCAGAACCACTCATCCAACCACCAAACCCGTGTCGCCCCAATCCAAGTTCACGCATTTTTCTTAACCAACCTCTTGTTTTACGTGGCATAATAATCGACTCCCCCTTTTTTATGTACGAAAAAAAGCACATCCGAACCGCAGAAATTCTGCGAGATCGAGTGTGCTTCACTCCGATAATCTATTACATTTATTTACAGTATAGAGGGCACATTTCAAATATGCAACCTTTTTTTAACAAATGTTTACTTTTCTCAGCAAGTAGTACGTTGTTCTGTTTTCACTATGTAAATGGACATTGCAAAAAAGCCAGCACCCGCTTCGCGCAAGTACTAGCTCTTTTATCAAAATTTACGCTTGCCCGGTCCGTCCGTCGATTGGGTGTCAGGCCACTCCTCTTGTGAGCGGCGGGTGCGGTAAAAGTACCAGCTATCATTCAGCAATCGGATTTGTCTGCGGTTTTTGTTCTGGAAGGCCCGCATTAATTGATTACAGAGCCATTGCGGCATATGCCCATCCCCTTCTTCGCCATGTAATAATAGCATATGAGGGATTGCTTCGATGGGTGCAGGTCCTTTTGATTTGTGTTACTTTTTTGCTAAGTGCTTTATAATCGCTCTCTTAAAGATTAACCCTCAAATTCCTCTTCATACCACTGTTCCAGCTGGGCTTGAAGCGCGCGAATTTCAGTTAATAAGGAAATAAGCGGATAAGACTTTTCCTGGATGCCAGCAAAGGTATTTTCCAAACGATTAATGTAATCTAAACCTTGAATTAGAGTATGCGCTGTGCCAATCAATTCCAAGTCGTCGCATTCTGCAATAACCCGTGGAAGCTGAGGGACAGAGTCAGCGGTCAATTTCTCTAATTCTTTGTGCAATCTTTGATTCAGAGCTGTCAATTGATATGAGTATGAAGATGGCATTTCAACGAATTCTACTTGTTGTTCGAACTTAAGAATGACATATCGCATTTGCGGCATAAGGGTTGTTCAAATCCTTTCTTTAGAAAGCTTTCGATCTTCTTTTCTACTTGACAGTATAGCCGTACATACGGTACAAATTCAAGTGAGAACTTGTCAAAGGAGCGAATGGGGATGGAGGATCGGGAGCTGCAGCAATGGATCGAGCAGATCTCTATGGCATCGTTTGGGAGGCCTTTTGTACATCAGGCGCGGTTTAACCGGAGATTAAGGTCGACGGGCGGGCGCTATTTTACCAAATCCCATGATATCGAAATCAGTTGGATGCAGTGGGAGACATTTGGACGAGATGAAATTGAGAAAATCATTAAGCATGAACTTTGTCATTATCATTTGCATATATTGAAGCGTGGCTACCAGCATCGCGATCATGATTTCAAAACCTTGCTGGCGCAAGTTGGAGGTACCAGGTTCTGCCGTTCGCTGCCGCGGGCTTCCCAGAAACAGTCCTATAAATACAGGTTGGAATGCGTTAATTGCAAAACCGAATACTTCCGCAAACGCAAAACGGACGTCCGGAAATATGCATGTGGAAAATGTAGGGGAAAATTGAAATCGTATACACTTGACTTACTAACGCCTTCATAATAAAATAAAACTTATTCATTCCCTGATAGCTCAGTTGGTAGAGCACTCGACTGTTAATCGAGTTGTCACAGGTTCGAGTCCTGTTCGGGGAGCCAGTATCTTTGGAGAGGTACCCAAGTGGCTATAAGGGGACCCTCTGCTAAGGGGTTAGACTGCGTAAGCGGTGCGAGGGTTCGAATCCCTCTCTCTCCGTATCCGAATTAGATGGAAATAAGCTCAATGGCATTCATGCCGTTGAGCTTATTTTTGTTAGTTAATTACATTCATTTTTAACAGTTTTCTAACATCTATTAAACTATTTTCCGTTATAATGATCAAAAATAGATTAATGACGGGGGCAAATTCTGTGGCAAAATTGTTATCTATACGTGTACGACTCCTTTTATTGCTATTAGTTCCTTCCATGCTGTATCTAGGCACAAGTGTGTTTTTACTGCAGCAAAGTAAGTCCAATACGGAAGTATTAGCTTCATCTCTTTATGAAACTACGAATAAAAGCACTTCGCTTATCTTGAATGCAGATCGCGATATGTATCAGGCGTTGACGGCTTACCAGTTGTTGGTTTCGGGAACGTTGACTGCGGAAGAGAAGACGAAACAGCTTAAAGCTTTAAAAGACAACATCGATCAAACGAATACAAGGGTTGGACAAGCGGCTGATATAATAAATGCCAAACAGTTGTTACAAACAGCGCATACAGAGACGAAGCAAACCATTGAGCAGAACATAGCTGGCTTTCATACGTCATTTGACCAATGGGCGAAAGAAGCGAATGCCGTTGTTCAGTCGTCGAGTACTGGAAAAGGGATTATTAATGATGCTAAATTAATAGCAACTTTCGAAAAAGGCCGCGAGGGCATGAATCAAATCGGTGAAATTTTGGATGCCTATGCGAAATCAAGTATTGAAGAGATCAAGGCTCAAAATGATAAAACGGCAAAAACGATCTACATATCTATCGCTATGATTATCATTTTACTCACGACAGCAGGATGGATAATTATTAGTAAAATAATGAAAACGATCAGTAGAATCGTGAAGTTAACCGGACAAGTAGCTGCAGGGGATCTTACTCACGAGCCTCAGCAAACGTACGCCAAAGACGAGCTAGGTAAAATCACAGAATCGGTAGATAGTATGGTTTCGAAAATTAAAGGTTTGATCGGCACGATCGCTCACAATACCCAATTTGTACAGGATGCCTCTAACGAGCTTTCGGATAGTTCCAAGGAATCGGCCACGGCTTCTGAGCATGTCGCAATCAGTATTCAAGAGATGACGCAGGACGTCGAAGTGCAGGCAAGAAGCAGCGCAGAAACGAGCCGAGCGATTGAGGAAATGGCCATTGGGATTCAAAGAGTGGCTGAAAATTCAGGCGTTATGGCGGAGCACTCCTCCCTAACTTCTCGTCATGCCGAGCTTGGAAATGACTTGCTTGGGAAGCTGCAGCAGCAAATTGTGAACATGTTGAAATCAGTAGAGCAGCTTTCACAAACCGTACAATCCTTAACACGCAAATCCGATGAGATTGGTCTTATTGCATCGAGCATTACAACGTTTGCGAATCAAACGAATCTGTTGTCACTGAATGCTTCCATCGAGGCAGCTAGAGCGGGTGAGCACGGCAAAGGGTTTAACGTTGTTGCGAATGAAATTCGTAAGCTTGCATCGCAATCTATCGAGTCAGCAGAGGGAATTAATCAGTTGATTCATGAGACGAGAGTAGAGATCGCCAGTGTTTCAAATTCTATGAATGCAACCAAACAGGAAGCTAGCGCGGGATCGAGCATGATGCAGGAAGTGAACCTAAGCTTCCATACCATCATGCAATCGGTGACACACATTGTGACGCAAATTCATGAGACTTCAGCGATTACCCAGCAAATGTCGGCAAGCTCCGAGGAGATTTCTGCGACAATGGATCAATCGGCATCGAGTTCAACGCATATTTTGAACAAATCCCAAGGGGTTGCTGCTGCAACAGAGGAGCAGTTAGCGATGATGCAGAATATTGCTGCTGCCTCCGAACAGCTTAGGTCCGTTGTAGATACTTTGAATGAATCTGTTTCTTACTTTAAAATGAAGTAGCTGCTAGTAGTAAAAAGGCACCTCTGTGATTGATGGTCACGGTGGAGTGCCTTTTTTTCGTTAAAACCAATGCTTACGTTTGAAGTAGTACCACATAATGCCGCTTAAGATGACCATAAGAATCCAGACATACAGATATCCATAATCCCAATTCAGTTCGGGCATATATTTGAAATTCATACCGTAAAGTCCGACGATAAAAGTCAGAGGAAGAAAGATCGTGCTAAAGATCGTTAACGTCTTCATAATCTCATTCATCCGGTCGGACTTCATGCTCATTTGGAGCTCGAGGAGTCCGGTTAGCGACTCCCGGAAAATGTCCAAAGAATCAACGACTCGTGAGATGTGGTCCATGATATCCAGGAAATAGACATCATCTTCTTCACGTGTGTAGGGGAAGGAGTGGTGCGCGATGGCGGAAAGGATAATTCGTTCCTCCACAATGACGCGGCGCAGCTGATGCATAGCCCGTTTGAGTTGGAAAACATCCTGTGCAATGCGAATCCTAGGGTTACGATACACATCCTGTTCCATGCGATCCAAGCGATCGTCAAAATGATCCGCAACGATGGAATAATCATCGACACAACGATCGAGTATCGCATGAAGAATGGCTCCTGGATGCATTAATCGATCTTCAACCTCTTGGCAGGTATGGTAAAGCTGATCTATGAAGGGGAGATTGTCCTTGTATACGGTTATCACAAAATTTGATCCGATCACGATCCCTATTTCCCATGGTTCAAGCTGCTCAGATACCGCGAAAAAGGTTAGAAAAATATGATTTTTATACGTATCCATCTTCGGTCGTTGGTTCAGCTTAATCGCATCCTCAATGAGGAGAGGGTGGCACATGAATAAGTCCCCTAGGACATGTTTGACATCGTCAGGAGAGGGGTTCTCCATTCTCACCCAAGCTACTTCGTTCGGACCGGGAACGCGTACCGTTTCCTCATGGACCGTTCCATGGGTAGATTCATAAATTAGCATGAATGACAAGCACCTCGAGTATTTTGAATTGGTCTCAGCATACCATATTTGCCCATGAGCATTCCAGATTTTGTGCTTGTCAACTACGACAGAATCTATTATAATTACAATTGTCGTCAAAATGGGCTGCAAAGCTTACAGACATTCGTGGCCCGTTGGTCAAGTGGTTAAGACACCTCCCTTTCACGGAGGTAACAGGGGTTCGAGTCCCCTACGGGTCATTTTTACTTTTATACCTCGCGGTCGTGGTGGAACGGCAGACACACCATCTTGAGGGGGTGGCGCTCACAAGGCGTGAGGGTTCAAATCCCTCCGACCGCATCCCAAGTTTATAGAAAAAACCCTTACTCTGTAAGGGTTTTTTTTCTTTTAATCTTCCAGCATACAGATACAGTTCAAGAAATCACCCTTGTTGACGAACTGTTTAGTTTTTCAAGTTTATCAATAACGAAAACAGGAGCTCGCTTTTTAGCGGCTCTTTTTTATTTTCGTTGGACTCATGAGTAATTTATAAAGAACTCATCCTCTTTTATTTTTAAGGGCAGACCCAGGCATGTGTTTTCAGTAGATTCAATGGTCCACCCGGCCACCTTAGTTCCACAAATCACCGCTTCTTTTAAAGAAAGCCCCTTTACCAATCCCATGACTGTACCTGAAAAGAAAGCATCTCCAGCTCCGCTCGAATCCACAAGTTTGACGGGAAAGACAGGTTGATACCCAACTTCTTTGGTTTGGGGATTATAGTAGACAGCCCCTTTTTCTCCTAATGTAACTACCATAGAGCCCATTCCCGTCCGATCAACAAATTGAATAAGCGACTCTAGTTTTTGAGCGATAGTTAAATTCGTGAAATTCAGCTCGAAAAATAGATCTGCTTCAAAATTGTTGCATATAAAACAATCTAAATGATCTAATAGCTCTCTATGATGTAAGATCACGTCTAAGTTACCGGGAACGCCGTAGATCGGTTTCTTTTCTTCTGCAGCTAGCTTGATGACGCTACGGGCAATTTGGAAATTAAGATCTAATTCAAGTGTGATATGGGTGGATTGCCGAATCAGATCTACTCCTTTGCTTGTAATCAACTCTTCTAAAAGAGTAAGATCCGGCATTTGGGAGATGGACCCGGCTAGATCACCTTTTTCGTCCAAGATTGCCAGCCACATGCCCATTCCCAGTTGTTTAGTTTCGATCAGATAATTGGTATTTACTTTTGACTTTTGAAGTCTGCCTATGACTTCTTTCCCAATTGCAGAGGCATCAACGGAGGAAGCAAAACATGTTGTTACATGGAGGTTTGCTAGATTTTCAGCCACATTTCTTCCTACACCACCGTGGACAAACTGAATGTTACCGAGATTTCTAGTAGATGGATGATAATTTTGCTTGGCGAATCCTTTGCAATCTATGAAAATCGTTCCTATTACTAAAACAGAAGGAGGCAGATTCATATTTTCAACCCCTTATACCATTATGGTGTGTGTTACTACTATATGTATATTCGCAATCTTCTAAATACGTAATGTGCATTCTACCAATATTCTATATTTAGGCATGATCATAGCTACTCATCCATACCATTTCGTTTCTATCACATAGAATATAGTAAATTTTAATAGAATAGGGGTGAGAAAATGAAGAAAGGTTCAGATCCTCCTAAGCAAAGGACATTACCGGAGATGGTTCAAGAACAAACGACCATTATTGTGGAATTAGATCCTCCAAGAGATCTGGATTACTCTCTTTTTTTAGAGGGGGCAATAGCGTTGAAAGAGGCTGGAGCAGATGCGGTTACCATGGCAGATAACTCGCTCGCGATGACCCGTATCAGTAATATGGCGATGGGGACACTCGTGAAAGAGCAGGTTGGGATTCGCCCACTCCTCCACGTGACTTGCCGGGACAGGAATTTGATTGCCCAACAGTCTCATATGATGGGACTCCACGCCTTGGGCATTGATCATGTACTCACAGTAACAGGTGACCCTCCGCGCTATGGTGATCTTCCGGATGCCACCTCTGTATACGATACAACTTCAATTGAAATGATACACCTGATTAAAAAGCTAAACGAGGGGACTTCATTCTCGGGTCGTCCCCTTAAAGCACGTGCGGGATTTACCGTTGGGACAGCCTTCAATCCCAATACACGGCATTTAGACAAGGCGGTTGAGAGGCTGGAGAAAAAGATTGCAGCAGGTGCGGATTATGCCATGAGTCAGCCTCTCTTCAGTCATCAACAAATCGAACAGGTCGCACAAGCTACTGCGCAGTTACCTATTCCTATCTTTATCGGGATCATGCCTTTAACCAGCTATCGGAATGCTGAATTTCTCCATCATCAAGTCCCGGGCATACGACTTTCAGATGATGTACTTGCGAAGATGGCTCGCTACCAAGGTGAAGATGCAAGAAAACAAGGAATGGAAATTGCTATGGAACTCGTGGATACCGTTTCCCGCTATTTTAAAGGTATTTATCTGATTACTCCGTTTATGCGGTATGAAATGACGGCGGAATTGACGAGGTATGTGAAGAGTAAGGACCAAGATGGAGGGATTGCTGGATGTCAACCGTCGTAGTTGTAGGAGCGCAGTGGGGGGATGAAGGTAAAGGGAAGATTACCGATTATTTAGCGGAAAAAGCGGGTGTTGTCGCCCGATATCAAGGTGGCAATAATGCCGGACATACCATCGTGTTTGCGGGAAACAAATATAAACTTCATTTAATTCCTTCCGGAATTTTTTATAAGGATAAAATTTGTGTGATTGGAAATGGCGTGGTGATTGACCCAAGGGCGCTTGTTCAAGAGATCGAGTACCTTCATAGTCACAAGATAAGTACGGATAACTTACGGATCAGCAATCGGGCACACGTCATTTTTCCTTATCATATCAAGTTAGATTCTGTCGAAGAAGATGCTAGAGGTACGAATAAGATTGGTACAACGCGCAGAGGAATTGGACCTGCGTATACGGATAAATTCGCTCGCGTGGGCATTCGCATAGCGGATCTTATGGATCCCGGGGAATTTGAACGTAAGTTAAGGCGTAATCTGGAGGAAAAGAACCGGTTGTTTGAAAAAGTCTACTTAGTAGAAGGCTTCGTGATAGAAGATATTTTAGGTGAATACTTGGCCATCGCCGAGATCCTCCGACCCTATGTGACCGATACGTCAGTTCTGCTTAACGATGCGATAGATGCTGGAAATAGAGTTTTGTTTGAAGGTGCCCAGGGAGTCATGTTAGATATCGATCATGGAACCTATCCATTCGTCACCTCTTCCAATCCGATCGCAGGAGGGGTCTGTATTGGCGCAGGTGTCGGACCAACTAAGATTCAGCAAGTGATAGGAGTAGCCAAGGCATATACAACAAGAGTAGGAGACGGTCCATTTCCGACTGAATTAAGGAATGAAATTGGAGACCACATTCGTGAAATTGGTCATGAATATGGAACAACCACAGGTCGTCCAAGACGTGTGGGGTGGTTTGACAGTGTTGTGGTCCGCCATGCTCGCCGCGTGAGTGGAGTAACTGGACTTTCTCTTCATTCGATCGATGTTTTGACTGGCATTAATCGTTTGAAAATTTGTGGGGCATATCAGTATAAAGACGAAGTCATGGAATCTTTCCCGGCTAATCTTAACATCTTAGCAGGCTGCGAGCCCATCTATGAAGAGCTCCCCGGATGGTCAGAGGACATTACAGGCGTCAAGTCATGGGAGGAACTTCCTGCCAATGCGCGTCTTTTCATAGAGAGAATCAGTTTGTTAACGGGGATTCCAGTTTCTATTTTTTCTGTTGGACCAGACCGTGATCAAACGATTGTAATGAACCAAGTATTTTAACTATAAGGGGAGGATATTCGTGATTTATAAAAAAGCGCAGATTATATCGAATAGTAAAATCAATATGTCTAAAGCAAGAGTTGCGTCCCTTCGGGATTATATATCAGAGGATGATGAGCCAGACGGGAAGTATCGCATTTTGCGCCGAATTAAGACGCGCTATCAGCGAATCGCGGTGGTTAAGCTAGCAAGTGGTAAAGTATGGGTCTATGGAGATGGCTATGTGATGTTCGGTACGACAGAGGATGACAACATGTGGGCTGAATCGATGGTCCATATACCAATGGCAGTCGCTAAGCAGAAGCAGAACATTCTGATGATCGGTGGAGGCGGAGGCATTACAACGCGTGAAGTACTCCGTTATCGAGACGTAAAAGCGATTACAGTCGTTGATATTGACTCCACCATGATGGAATTAGGCAAGAATTTGAAGCCGCTGGTGAAGTTCAATAAGGGGTCTTTGCGAAATCCTAAAGTGCGAACCGTCGTTCAGGACGGCAGGGCGTTCGTGGAGAAGAACCAGAAGAAGTGGGATGTCATCATCATCGACGTTCCAGAACCTAGCTATAAGTCTCTTGCGCTCGGCCGTCTCTACAGCAAAGAGTTTTACAGTCTCCTGAAAAAGCGCCTGGCACCAGGGGGAGCCATTACCATAGCGTGCTCCTTGATGTCAGAGATGCCAGAATTCGTCTGGAGTATAATGGCAACGCTCAAAGCAGCCGGTTTTTATGTATTGCCCTATCATTTTGATGTCATGAAGAGATATGGGGAGGACTGGGGGTTCTGCGTAGCGGCAACTAGACCGATATCAAGCTTGAAGATTTCGCTCTCAACCCGCTACCTGACCTCAGCAAGATTGAAGAGAATGTTCCACATCCCTAGCAAGTATTTACGAAAGTGGGGTAAGAGAAAAATCCAGACAGATAGTAACCGAGTGCTGGCTAGCATCCATGAACGACACTGATAACAGTTTCCCGGAAAATCAAGTCCCTGCTGTAATTTGCTAATCTTTTTGCAAATTGAAGCGGGGATGTTCTTTATCTGAAGTGAAAGGAAGATTAACGATGCAAAAACCATCTATTCAAGAACAAATGCAAAAGAAAATTTTGATCCTGGATGGCGCTATGGGGACTATGATTCAGCAGGCGAATCTTACTGCAGATGATTTTGGCGGGGAAGAGCTGGATGGATGTAATGAGGTGCTCGTCCTAACGCGTCCGGATATTATTCTGAACATCCATGAAGCTTATTTGACCGCTGGTTCCGACATGATTGAAACGAACACCTTCGGTGCGACGACAGTCGTACTCGCAGAATATGCTCTCCAACATAAATCGAGAGAAATTAATGTCGCAGCTGCGAAGCTGGCCATTCAAGCGGCAGAGAAATATTCGACACCGGAGTGGCCGCGTTATGTGGCAGGGGCTATGGGGCCTACGACCAAAACGCTCTCTGTCACAGGTGGAGTGACCTTCGAACAGTTGGAAGAAAGTTATTATGATCAGGCGGCAGCCTTGATTGAGTGCGGCGTGGATGCGCTGTTAATCGAGACGTCACAGGATACACGCAATGTTAAAGCCGCCAGCATTGGCGTACGAAGAGCCTTCGAACAGCTCGGTACCCAGCTTCCTATCATGATCTCAGGAACGATCGAACCCATGGGTACCACGTTGGCAGGCCAAAATATTGAATCGTTCTACATTTCGCTGGAGCATTTACACCCGATCTCCATTGGTCTAAACTGTGCAACGGGTCCAGAGTTTATGCGTGACCATATTCGTACGTTATCGCAAATCGCCGATTCGGCCATTAGTTGTTACCCGAATGCTGGCTTGCCCGATGAGAACGGGCATTACCATGAATCGCCGGAGTCACTGGCTAAGAAGATGGCCGGCTTTGCCGAACAAGGCTGGCTTAACATTGCCGGAGGGTGCTGTGGAACGACGCCTGCTCATATTCGCGCCCTAGCGGATACGTTGAGTCAATACTCGCCGCGCCAGAATTACTGCATTCATCCCGCTGCGGTGTCGGGGATCGAGACCATCTATATCGAAGAGGAGAATCGTCCCGTCATGGTTGGCGAAAGAACGAACATTTCCGGTTCCCGAAAGTTCAAACGTCTAATCAAAGAAGGAAAGTTCGAAGAAGGATCGGAAATTGCCAGGGCGCAGGTGAAGAATGGCGCGCACGTCATTGATATCAATTTGCAGGATACCGATATTGACGAGGCTTATGCGATGGAACATTTTTTGCAGGAAGTGGTCAAAAAAGTAAAAGCACCGCTCATGATCGACTCCACCTATGATCACATCATTGAGCTTGGTTTGAAATATTCGCAAGGAAAAGCGATCATCAACTCGATCAATCTGGAGGATAGCGAAGCCAAGTTCGCAGCGATTGTACCTTTGATCCATAAATACGGGGCAGCCGTCGTCATGATCCTCATTGATGAACGAGGCCAAGCCGTATCCAGACAAGCTAAGATCGAGGTCACGGAGCGGGCATATAACTTGTTGACTCATAAATATGGTTTGGAACCGCACGATATTATTTTTGACCCGAACATGTTCCCTGTTGGTTCTGGTGATCCGCAGTATCTCGGTTCCGCTGTGGAAACGATCGAAGGAATTAGACTGATTAAAGCCAAATATCCGGCATGTAAAACGATTCTTGGTCTTAGCAATATCTCCTTCGGTCTGCCTGATGCAGGCCGGGAAGTGTTGAACTCCGTTTACTTGTACCATTGCACCAAGGCTGGACTTGACTACGCCATCGTGAACACTGAGAAACTGGAGCGTTATGCTTCAATTCCGGAGGAAGAGCGCCGTCTTGCTGAGAATCTAATCTATCATACGAACGACGAGACATTAGCCGAGTTTGTCGCACATTTCCGGGTAAAAAAGATAGAGAAGAAAGAAAAAATATCGAACCTCTCATTGGAAGACCGCTTAGGTTCTTACGTAATCGAAGGGACGAAGGAAGGGCTCCTTCCGGACCTGGAAGAAGCCCTGAAGCTATACACTCCGCTTGAAGTCATCAATGGCCCGTTGATGAAAGGAATGGCGGAAGTGGGGCGCTTGTTTAATAACAATGAGCTTATTGTCGCTGAAGTTCTGCAGAGTGCGGAAGTCATGAAGGCGTCCGTATCCTATCTGGAACCTTTTATGGAGAAGGATCAGTCTGCGGTTAAGGGGAAAATCATTCTCGCAACGGTGAAAGGTGACGTTCATGATATCGGTAAAAATCTCGTGGAGATCATTCTCTCCAATAATGGATATAAGATTGTGAACCTTGGAATAAAGGTTCCGCCGGAGCAGATCATTGAAGCTTTTCGAAGAGAAAGGCCCGATGCCATCGGATTATCCGGCCTGCTCGTTAAATCGGCGCAGCAAATGGTTATTACCGCGCAGGATTTGCGGGGCGCAGGCATTGATGTACCGATACTGGTAGGAGGCGCTGCGCTGACCCGTAAATTCACGAAGACCCGCATTGCTCCGGAATATGAAGGCTTGGTCTTGTATGCCAAGGATGCGATGGACGGGCTGAACATTGCTAACCGGTTAAGCGATCCTGAGCAGCGGATGCGGCTCATTCAAGAGCTGAGAGAGAGCAAGGAATCGGATGTCATGGAAGCTGGCAAGAAGGAAGATCATCTGCCGAAGTTGACGCGGATTCATGCCTCTACGATTTCGAAGGACGTTCCGGTTCAAGTGCCACCAGATGTAAAGCGGCACATCATGCGAGATTATCCAATCGGCCACATTATGCCCTATGTGAACATGCAGATGCTGCTTGGCCATCATCTAGGCTTGAAAGGCAAAGTAGAGCGGCTTTTGGAAGAGAAGGATGCTAAAGCCTTAGAGCTGAAAGACACCGTGGATTCTATTCTAAATGATGCTCAGAAAAAAGGGATTATTCAAGCTCACGGAATGTATCGCTTTTTCCCTGCTCAATCTAACGGCAATGATGTCATTGTCTACGATCCGGAGGACCCAAGTAAAGCACTACACACATTTACCTTTCCAAGGCAGGAAACTGAGCCTTATTACTGCTTGGCCGATTACTTGAAATCGGTGGAAAGCGGCCAAATGGACTATGTGGGCTTCCTGCTCGTCACTGCTGGACATGGGATCAATGAGCTTGCCAAGGCGTTGCGCGAAAAAGGGGATTATCTCAAGTCGCATGCGCTGCAGGCTACTGCGCTTGAGGTTGCAGAAGGCTTCGCGGAGCGAATTCATCATATCATGCGTGATATGTGGGGACTTGCAGATAGCCCTCAGATGACGATGCAGGAGCGCTTTGGAGCGAAATATATCGGCCAGCGTTTCTCCTTTGGTTATCCTGCTTGTCCGAATCTGGAGGATCAGGCGCCGCTCTTCGCTCTGCTTACGCCAGCGGATATCGGTGTAGAACTGACGGAATCGTTTATGATGGAGCCGGAGGCCGCGGTCTCGGCTATTGTCTTTGCACATCCCGAAGCACGTTACTTTAACGTCGACAAGGTGTAAGATTCATAACTTGGGGATAGATAGCTTATAAAATAAGAGAAATAGGGTGGCCTTACACTGTTTCACATACGGCTGAAGTGAGTAAAAAGTATAAGCG
Source organism: Paenibacillus sp. V4I9 (assembly GCF_030817295.1). Classification (NCBI taxonomy): domain Bacteria; kingdom Bacillati; phylum Bacillota; class Bacilli; order Caryophanales; family Paenibacillaceae; genus Paenibacillus; species Paenibacillus sp. V4I9. Next base: position 6,363,332 of record NZ_JAUSZE010000001.1, on the reverse strand, counting down.
GATAAGCTCGGAAACGGAGCTTATCCCTGGGGACTGACAAAGATAGGCTCGAAATCGGAGCCTATCTTTGTTTTGGACTAGGATAAGCTCCAAAACGGCTCTTATCTCTCACTGTGGATTGCGATAAGCTCCAAAACCGCGCTTAAAGTATGCAGAAACTGCGGTTAGGCTGGTATAGGCAGGTTGAGAAGTAGATTTCCGAGTTTATGGCAGAGGTGGAATTTGCCAAGGTAGGGCACTTCCAAGCCCGAGTCCGACAGCTAACCTCGTAAGCGTATTGGGAGAGAACCGCTTTCTATCGTGCCTTTCACAGTCCCGTTTATTAACGCTGCAAAGAAGCCCGAGAGTAGAGATTCTCTGCTCTTAGGCTTCTTTTTGTTGTTCAAAAATTTGAGGAGAGTGAACCCTTATGGACGGTTTGCAGTATGTTCATCAGAAACAAGAGGCATGGGGAGATAGCATTTTATGCTTTTTTTATACGGATGATATAGATTCTTTACCTCATTTTTATACGGTTCGGCGTTACAATGTTTCAGGGAAGCATTTGGTTCTGTCTGATCAAGGAGGTGTGTTATGTACAACGATGTAACAATGATTTTATTAATGGCAGTAACATTTCTAGGGTTTTGGGGATTTTTTAAATTTTGTGAAAAAGCGTGAGCTAGGCTTTCGATGAGAGTTTTATAGAAATAAACTTTTAGGAGGCAAACAATATGATTGTTATTGGACTAATTGTATTTGTCATGATTTGCTTTGGATCGCGGCGCCGACGATTATGTAACGAAGCCCTTTGGCATGGGCGAATTTATGGCACGTATGCGAGTTGCCTTGCGGCATATCGCCAAGACACAAGATGAACCCGTGTTGAAACTGGGTCATTTAGTTATTGATTTATCTCAACGTAGTGTAGAGCTGCATGATGAGAAACTCAAATTGACACCGACCGAATACGATTTGTTGAAAGTACTTGCTTTAAATGCTGGACGAGTAATGACACATAAACAATTGCTCAAACAAGTTTGGGGCGGTCAGCAGTATGAATCAGACAGCCAATACTTGAGAGTATACGTTGGTCATTTGAGGAAAAAGATTGAAGAGGATCCGACAAGACCGAAGTATATCCTTACGGAGCCTGGGATCGGATACCGCTTTGCTTGGCAGGAAGGTTGAAAAGAAAGGAAGGCTGTTATTCCCTTGATGAGAATAACAGCCTTTGTTCTTATCGATTATTTTAACAAGTAAATGAGTCAATGAAGCGCAAATCGACACCGAAATACATCCAAGAGAACCCAGTCCAACGGAAGCCTGCGATCGAATGACGTCCGACAAAAATAGGGAAATACCAGAACTGTTGACCGTTGCTGAGCCAGACATAAGTGAAATTAAACAAGCAGCGGGAAATACCTCCCGGATCTACAGCATAAGCGGAAGCACCTGCAGCTTTAAATGGCTTCTGCGGTGTATAAGCTGGAGGTGGGGAAGTGGGGGCTTGCTGCCCGCCTCCTTGCGGTTGCCCAGGGAATCCGGGTTGCCCGGGAAAGCCAGGCTGCCCAGGAAAGCCAGGTTGCCCAGGGAATCCAGGTTGCCCAGGGAATCCAGGTTGCCCAGGGAATCCGGGTTGCCCAGGGAATCCGGGTTGCCCAGGGAATCCAGGTTGCCCAGGACTTCCAGGTTGCCCTGGGAAACCTGGAAGTCCGAACATTCCGCCTAAGCCGCGCGGATCGTAAGCAGGCACCCATGCGTAAGCTTGCGGTACAGGATAGCCATACGGATAAGGAACAGCTTGCGGATATGAAGCAGGATAGGACTGTTCCGTAGTTTCAGGCTGTAATAATTCAGTTTCCAATTCACGAAGCTCTTGTTTGTTGTCTGAAGCCATTGCGTAATTTCCTCCTTAGGTAGAAGCGGATTAGTCGATACTTACTATATGCAGCAGAGTAGACGGATGTCACGGTGTGGATATGGCGTCAGTTGAACATAAAAAAAGCAGGCCAATAGTCCTACTTTTGATGATTTCTAGGAATGGAATAGGTTATTTATCCTACATCTTCCAAAAAAATATGGGATTCTGACCCATAGATTGCACTAAATTTGTCGTATATAATTGAAATTGGTTATATTTTGAAATAATTGGAGCGAGCTTTATTGAGAGAACTAGTGGGTAAGATGTTGAAATACGATGTGACAACAAGCCATGGACTTGTCTTAGTACCAAGTCAATCGGTTCTCAATCAAGAGCATTTGGAGTTGTTTCGGCAGCATCGCATTGACTTTATGGGTATCATTACGACAACCATGCATGAGCATAAGCTTGATTCTGTATCCCCGCCAGATTCTTCCCAACTCCTTGTCCAAAAAGCTTTCCAATATGCCAAGGACTTATTCGAGCGTATTCAATCGCAGAAGAAAATTCCGCTGCTGGAAATCAAGAATGATTTGATTCCTATCATTCTGCAGGCTGCTGAGAACCCCGATTTATTCCAATTATTTCAAGCTGTCAAAGCGAAAGATGAGTATACGCATCAGCACAATATTGGTGTAGGCATACTTTCAACGCTGATTGGCAAATGGTTAAATTTGGCTGACAATGAAGTGGCGTTATTATCGCTGGCAGCTACGATGCATGATGTTGGTAAGATCAAGATTTCACAAGAGATTCTTTTGAAGCCGGGGAAATTAACCTCAGAAGAGTACGACGAAATAAAGCGGCATACGATTCTAGGCTATAATATGCTTAAGGAAACGGTAGGGATTAACTACAGAGTGGCCCTAGTTGCCCTACAGCATCATGAACGGGCAGATGGCACTGGGTACCCTTTGCAATTAAAGGATAGCCAGTTGGATCGAATGAGCCGAATTGTTGCTGTTGCCGATGTCTTTCACGCGATGTCATCGAAGAGGCCTTATCACGAAATGATGCCCTTTTACGAGGTCGTAAGTCGGATGAGGAAAGGGTTTTTCGGAGAATTGGACCCCCACATTGTGTCTGTGTTTCTTACCAATACGATTAATAATTTGATCGGCAGAACAGTGAAGCTAACCGATGGCCGCTCTGGAGAGGTCGTTTATATTAACCCTACGGATGATACGAACCCACTTGTAAAGATTGAGGAGTCATTTCTAGACTTAAGTCGGGAAAGACATATCCATATAAAGGAAGTTGTTATATGAGAGATCGTTTGACAACTAATTAGACATATATAAAGGAAGTTATCGGATGACAAATAGGTTGATTACGGAACATGAAAGTTACGTAAATGTGGAGCTAACCAAGGAACCGGAGCTGGTTTTTCATCAGTTTTATGCGAATTACGGCCTTACACAGCGTGAATCGGAAATTCTTTCACTACTTGTTACCCATGGATACACTAACCGTGAGATAGCTGAAAGTTGTTCCATCAGTGAGAAGACTGTGAAAATACATCTGGCTAATATTATGAGTAAAATTGGTATTGGCTCGATGCGGAAGCTGCTTGCGATGCTTCTGCAGCAGGCTTTAACACTTTCCAATCGAACGAATGAATCAAGTAGAATAACGACAATAGGGATGAGTTAAAGACCCAAGAGAAGACTCCTGAAACAGGAATTCTTCTCTTTTTTTGGTGCGCTCGTATCTTTAGGGTTCAAGTCCCGAATGATGAAAAGTAGTAGTAGCCATAGCTTGAAAAATCCGAAGCACGACAAGCTAGTCGCTACCTATGAGCAGCTTGCAGCGCTTGATATTGTTGTATGGATGGAAGCCTCTCAAATTTTATGTTTGTTAAACCAGGAGAGCAGGTTAAGGCTGTCTTGGCAGGAATGTAGATCCAGAACTAATCCTAGCTAATCCTTCTAGTAAAGAGTGAGTGAATCTCTCAACTACTAGAGGGATTTTATTAGTTTTCTAACGATTTTTGGCGTTTTGCATGATCAATTAACGTTTTGCGTGCATAGTATATGAATGTGGCGGAATTAAAATGTGATTGATTCATATAAAAGTAAGCGATCTTATCATATTCCAGAAGGGGTGAGAAAATGATTAATCCTATTAACACAAATGCAAGCCAAAAGACAATTGATGTCTTGAATTATTTATACACCATTTCAGGTTATCAAACATTGACAGGGATCCATAATTGGCTGGAGGATCCCGATGGTTATGTGAATCAGATCTATAATCTATATGGCGATTATCCGGGGGTCTCCGGCTATGAAATGGGACCCATTGCTGACCAATCGGATGCGGTGATTGCTGCACAAAGACAGAATGTTACAAATTCAGCGAAGGCCTATTTTCAGAATGGTGGCATTGTGACAATGATGTGGCATCAAAACTACCCGCTCACTTCTTATTCTTGGTCAAATGTACAAAGGAGTACGACGGATGCAGAGTTCAACCGAATATGCACGCCCGGTACGGCGGAGTACAACTGGCTTATCTCGGAATATGATAAGGTTGCTGGATTTTTGAAACAGCTCAGAGATGCCAATGTGCCTGTATTATGGCGCCCCTATCATGAAATGAACGGTGGTTGGTTTTGGTGGGGCAAGAAGATGAACTATACGCTCCTATGGGATATTATGTATAACCGTTTTACGAATTTTCATGGACTGAATAATATCATTTGGGTGTGGAATGCCAACGCTCCTAAGAGTCCAGATATTAATCCTTACACCACTCATTTTGTGGGAACTAGTAAGTGTGACGTACTGGGGACAGATTTATATATGTTTGGAGATGAACCGTTTAAGCAGGAATATTATGATGGACTAGAAGCCATTTCTGGTGGAAAGCCGATCGGAGTTGCCGAAATCGGACAATTGTTTCCTATTACCATATTTAATACACAACCTAAATGGGCATGGTTCATGGAGTGGGGGAACTATTTATACGATTACAATACGCAAGCCCAGCGGGACGCCTTATTTACGACCTCCGTCAGCAGAACGCTGAATCGCAGCGAGGTTCATATTATCCCTACGCCACCGCCGACTCCAGATACCCAAGCCCCGTCAACGCCAACGAACTTGACCTCTCCATCCAAAACAGCGACTTCGGCTTACCTAACTTGGACGGCATCTACAGATAATATTGGTGTAACGGGTTATGAGGTTTATACCAATGAAACTATATTAACTGGAACAACTACAGTGACTAACTTCAGTGTGAATGGGTTAACAGCAAATACGTCGTACCGATTTAAAGTAAGAGCCAAAGATGCTGCTGGGAACTTTTCCGCATTTAGCACATCTTTGATTGTGACAACAGATTCGATAAACACTAACTTTGTAAGAGGTATTAATTTCGGAGGGCCTGCTGTCACGATAGAGGGCCAAAACTGGTTAGCAGGAAATAATTCCCTTATTACGTATTCGGCTAATGTAAAAACGTATATAAATTCACCGGCCATTACACCTGTTCCAGCTGTAGACAGTGCTACAAGCACTATGCTCAATTCTAATATATACGCGTCAGCAAGCGATTTTACGGTAACCCAACCGCTGCCAAACGGCAGTTACCAATTATATCTTTGGTCACTTGAGAATTATCAAGCCAATTCTCGTTCCTTCCATGTTTTTTTAGAGGGTGTACAGGTTACAACAGCTCCGATCGGTGGACTTAGTTTAAACAGTTGGGCAAAATACGGACCTTATAGTGTTACGGTGACGGATGGCATATTGAATATGGATGTTCGCCGGGTGACAGGTGATCCCGGGTTGACGGGGATGGCAATCTTATCATCAGCGGGTGCTGATACGCAAGCTCCTTCAACACCGACTAATTTAATTGTCAAATCAAAAACATCTACCTCGGTTAGTCTTTCTTGGACGGCCTCAACAGATAATGTCGGTGTTACTGGTTACGACATATATAACGGTAACACGATAGTCGGTTCAACGACAATACCCAGCTTCACTGTGACGGGATTAGTTGCAGGAACGGCCTACAGCTTTAGTGTAAGAGCTAAAGATGCTGCGGGGAATCAATCGTTAAATAGCGCTTCAATCAGCGTTACAACCTCAAAGGGGGATAGTCTAATCATGATAAATGCAGCGGACTATGGGGCGACGCCTATAGAAGTTACACCGAACTTTGATAGCACAAGCGCCTTAAATAATTCGTTGACACAAGCTGTTACTAGCGGTGTTGAGCTGTATATACCACCTGGAACCTATCGAACGACGGCATCAATAATAGCTAGCGGAAACAATGTTATGATTAGGGGAGCGGGTGGCACGGAAACGGTCATTAAGCCTGATTCTTCTGCTTACGATGCCATCGTAATAGGCAAAAACAGTGCATTTTCAAGCAGCGGGAACTTACGGGATCTAGCTGTCAAGGGTCCAACGGCAAGGCCATCTGGCTTTAAAGCAGGTGTCAAGATTGACGAGATGCGCCAATTCGAGATAAGCAACGTGACGGTTGACAATTATGATATTGGGTTCGACTTCGTCAATAATTGCTTTGGATCGATGACGAACAACCTGCGCACAGGATACGGAGTTAATGTTGGAATTAATTTACGCACAGGAACTCAAAGCGGAAACGATCTGCTGTTCATCAACAGTTGGTTGTATGGGGAAGTTGCTGCTGTCCAAATTGCAAATGATAGTGGGGGCTTCCAGTTTATCGGCGGTCAGTTCTCAAATAACCAAAATTCGGGGACAACGGTAAATGATAATCGCGGTGTAATGACCTTGGGTAAGGATTACATTTCAGGCACAATGGGCGGTGTGGCAAATGTATTTGTCCAAGGTGTCGACTTTGAAGGGCTTCGTTATTGTTGGGCTGTCCGAGGATTCGATCAAATAAGTTTGAGTATTAATTCTTGTGGCATCCAACCTTATGACGCTCCTGCCATTGGTTTTATGAAAATGACGAATGCTAAGCAGTCAAAAGTCACGTTAATGAACCAGCAAATTCGTGGACAATGGAGTGGCTCACAACTGCTTTCAGTTGCCGGACAATATGACGACTGTTCGATTCTTGAATTGAATGGGTGGATCGACGCAACAATAGCGGGAACAGCTTATGTCGGTTCTTCGATTTTGAAGCAATCGCGTATCGAAATGGGGCAATCCATTTTCCGTGCAAATAACCACAATACTCTGCAGTTGGGCAGCACACTGCTTCAGGAAAGCGGTGCCGGCAACTTGCAGGTCTCCGCCGATTGGGGGACGACGTGGAACACAATTTCTCCAACAAGTCTTATCGTTACTGCACCAAATGGAAAAAAATATACAATTGGGGTAACGAACAAAGGAGTTCTAACCGCAACTTTGATTAATTAAAAAAAGAAGGCAGAAATTCACCTGAATGTGAATTCCTGCCTTTTTTTAAATTTAACAAGTAAACGAATCAATAAAACGTAAATCAATGCCGAAATACATCCAAGAGAAACCAGTCCAGCGGAAACCTGCGATGGAAGTGGAACCTACAAAAATAGGATAATACCAGAACTGCTGACCGTTGCTGAGCCATACATAGGTGAATCTAAACAAGCAGCGCGAAATACCTCCTGGGTCTACCGCATAAACGCCTGGGGATTTAACTGGTTTTTGCGGCGTGTAGGCTGGAGGTGCAGATGTGGGAGCTTGCTGTCCGCCGCCTTGCGGTCCGCCAGGAAAGGAGGGGCCTCCTGGTCCTCCTGGTCCTCCAGGTCCTCCAGGTCCGGGAAAGCCTGGTCCCGGGAATCCCGGCTGTTGTGGAAAGCCGGGTTGTGGGAATCCCGGTTGCGGGAATCCAGGTGACATACCGCCTCCAGGAAAACCACCCCCCGGGAAGCCACCTCCCGGGAAGCCACCTCCCGGAAAACCGGGAAGTCCGAACATGCCGCCTAAGCCACCTAAGTTGCGTGGATCATATGCAGGTACCCAACCGTAAGGTTGAGGAACAGGATAGCCATAAGGGTAAGGCATAGATTGTGGATATGAAGAGGTATAGGACTGTTCAAGTTCGGGTTGTTGTGGCACTAATTCAGTATCCAAATCCAAATCGCGAAGCTCTTGTTTTTTGCTTGAAGTCATGAGTGTTATTTCCTCCTTAGGTAAAAGCGGAATAGTCGATACTTACTATATGTAGGAGGGTAGACGGATGTCACGGTGTGTAATGACTTATAGCGGGTAGGTTCTTTTCCTATACTTTCTATTAAAATAGGGGAAATCCCACTGATGCAAATAAATTTGTCGTATATAATCAAAATTTAGTATATTTTGAAATTAGCTAAAATTGAAGATTTGGTAATTCTCGCTCTCAAGGAAAGGGCTTACATTGTTCGCAAACACGAGTGCTCTCTTTTTACTTTTTCAGCACTTTCGTTTATAGGAATTTTATAAAACACTTGTTTTTGTATACATGTAATGATACGATATGTATCGTAGGAACTGAAGAAAATAAGGATGTGTTCCCATGAAGCGTTGGGGCGTATACACAGCAGGTTTTGCCTTTTTCGCATTCGTCGGTTTAGGAGGTTTTCTTTACTGGAAGTATGAGCCTAATCGTCACTTTCAGCAAATGGATGTACCCGTGTTAAGCCAACCTGTCGGAACAGTCATTGTGGAAACGGAAACGCCAGTCACGCCAGTCCATGCGTTGGAAAAAGCTCCAGAGAAAGCTCAATCAGCACCTGAACAGACGAAGAGCATCAAGACATTTAACTTATTAATTCTAGGCATTGATGCCAGAGAGGATGAGAGTTCCAGATCCGATGTAATGATGGTCATGCATATTGTTCCGTCGGAACGCAAAGTAAATATTTTAACTATACCTAGAGACACACGTGTCAACATCGAGGGAGTTGGGTATACCAAGATTAACCATGCTCATATTATTGGTGAATCGAAGGGAGGAAATGAAGAGGGAACGAAGATGGCTCTTCAAACTGTAAGTAATTTTTTGGACGTACCGATAAATTATTACATGAAGACGAACTTTAAAGGATTCGAGAGTTTTATCGATACGATTGGCGGGGTGGATGTTGAAATCGCCAATGATATCTATTTATTCCACGCGAAAAAGACTTTGACCAAAGGGATTCAGCATATCGACGGAAAGCTTGCACTCAGCTTGGCTAGAGAACGATATGCCTTCGCGGATGGAGATTTTGGGCGTCAAAGCGAACAATCGCAAATTTTGAAAAATGTCGCACAAGAATTATTAAAGCCTGAACATATCGGAGACATAGCCAATTTATTAATGAAAGTAAAGAAGGATATCTTGGATACGAATTTTAAGGACGAAGACCTCATTAGCATGGCTTGGTTGTTCAAAGGGTTGAAGGCAGATGATTTTAGGACTGGGCAAATCCCTGGACATAGTGAGACCCTAATGGATCCTCTTGTGAAAATGCCTTTATATTATTGGATTCCCGATACGGTAATGGTAAGGGAGTTAAGTGAGACTTTTTTAAAGGATAAAGGCGGTAATTAGTTTGTATGTCGACCCATGTGAATTAAGATACATTTTGTATCATTCATAAAATATAACCTAAAAAGGAGCGTTGTTGCATGCAAGTTGTACAACCTATTCGTGAGCAAGAAAAGATTGAACAAATGCAAGAGATATTAATTAGGCAGTCGCATAGAGACTGGCTCTTATTTACAATTGGCATTAATTCAGGGTTGCATTTAAGTGATTTGCTAACCTTGAGGGTTCAGGATCTGAAGGGCAAGAATAAAGTTATGATTAGAGAAGAAAAGACGGGTAAAGAGAAAACATTCATGATACACGCCAAACTGGGTGAGTCCATCTTGGAGTATGTGAAATTCATGGATGATAACGATTTTGTGTTTCCATCCCAACGTACAGGCAAACCCATTAAGCGGATCCGAGTTTATCGCATTCTGAATGAAGCGGCTAAGCAAATTGGTCTTCATGATATTGGCACACATACCTTAAGAAAAACGTTCGGATATCACTATTATCAAAAAACGAAAAATATATCTGTCCTTCGTGATCTGTTTAATCATTCGGCTCCATCGGTTACACTGCGCTACATTGGTGTTCAAACCGAAAATCAGATGGAAATCGGTCAGCAGCCAGCAATGAATAAAAAGCATGCTTGACATGATACGAAATGTATCTTAAATTAGGTGTATAGGAAAAAGATCATGGTAGAAAAGATTACATGACCTAGGAAGAGGATCGATTATGGAGAAAAAGGGACAAACCAAGCTTGATATTATGGATGTGCTAAGGCAAACAGGGTTGGATCTACATTTATTTATGCTGTGGGGCGAACGTGATTCCGAGAAGGAACCCTACTCTAATCAAGGGAACGTTCAGCCCGCACAAAGGCAATAAAGCGTCTTGCTTCATCCGGAGACAACTTTTTTCCATCAACAGTTAAAGCAAATTTCTCCATAATCTTTTCATCTGAAAGCTCTAGGTTATCCACGAAATCTCTCACTTCTTCATCAAGAATACGATCAGATTGATTCGTTCTTCCAAGCAAATAGTCTATAGATACATGAAAAAACGAAGCGATTTTATTGATAGTTGTGTAATCCGGCTCTCTACGAGAAGTCTCATAGTGTGATAGCGCGGCTCTTGAAATGCCCAGCTTATTGGCTAGATCTTCCTGGGTAAGTGCATGCTTTTCCCGCAGAAGGGCAATTCTGTCCCCGTATGTCGTCATTTTCTAGTTCCTCACATTTCCTGATGATTAGTAGTATTATTACCGCAATGTTAGACCTATTATACCAGTGTTTTACTAGATATGAAAACGAAAAATGTCGACTTCCTTTGATTTTCTTGATACATAATGTATTTTTTAGAAGGTTTTCCTTCAATTTTACGCAAAGGAAGTTGAAAAAATGGGTGATAACGTTAGGATGAAACGGAAGTTCGATCTCGATGAGGAGCAGCCCAGCTATAGTTTTATTAAGATTGTCCAAATGAAAAAGCAGAGAATGACATCTAAACATACGCCTGTAACACTGTCTGAAATCCATACCAAGGGGCTGAGTTTTCTTTCTTCTTTAAGTATTCCTATTCGTGAAGACATCATTTGGAGCTTCGAACTGCTGCTGAAAGGACTACCCTTTATGGCAGAGGGCATTATTACAGGCAAACAAGCTGTCGAACAGGGGTACTTGTATGAAGCAGCTTGGTGCGGAGGCAAAGAAATTGGGAGATATGTCCTGAAATCCTATATGGATCCACAACCTGATCTTTGCCAAGCCATCCAAAGTTACACTTATTTCTTTGAGAATGCTCCAGACAAGCAGTACATTGATATTTCTTGCTAAACCGAAGGGGCTATTCTAACAGTTTGACCATCAAAGACAATAAAGGGAGCCCTTCTTGATTACCGCTCATTAGCGTCCTCTAGAGGGGCCTCTCTAATTTAAATACCCTTGCACACGTTGTATAGGGTGGTTTGCCCATTCTTTTTATAGATAAACGGGTATTAGTTAATCGGAAAAGGAGATTTATTGTGCGAAATCGGGTTAAATGGGTTTGGATGATAAGCATATTGATGGTACCTGTGGCTTGGTTCATATTCCATGAGCATGAAAAGAAAATCCATGGGAAAGCAGCGGAGAAGAATGAGGTTATTTGGAATCTGGGGCTTGACGATAATTCTTCAAATGAGTTTAGCTCGTATCCGAAGCAGCAAACCTCCGTGGTTGCTGTACCTTCCAACTGGAGTAAGCAAAGTAATTGGAAAGCTATACCTAAGGGTATGAAGCGCGACGTTAATCCCAATATAAGGCTGGAGTTCAAGCTTGCATCTATTCCGAAGTATGGGGCAGAGCTAAGCTTTAAGATCATTCAAGCTGACAAAGCTGTGCCGCAAATGGCCGTATGGTCCAATAATACGATGGTGGGTATGCTGCAGATCGCCGGTGTGGGAAAAACCTCTCTTTCTAAAACTTACAAAGAAAGCTATCAGGTGTACATCCCTAAGGAATTTTTGCGCACAGGATTGAATGTGCTGCAGCTTTCGGCGGTGCGTTGTATGTGGTGCTCGGAAGCAGAAGATTCCTCCCTTTGGTGGGAATGGGATTACTTGAAGCTTGCGGCACTGGAAGAGCCTGCTAAGGAGCCGCTTCATGGCCGGTATGTGCAGATGGGCACGATGGTAGCCGAAGGAGACTTCGGTTATACTGTCAACGCGATTCGACATTTGCCAACGGTCTTGAAGTGGCTGGGTATAGCCTACAGCGGGAATGTCATGCGTACAGCCTTTTGGAGTGATGTGGAGCCTCATCAGTGGCAGGAGTCGGGGTTAACGTATATGCAAACCTTGAAGGATTACAACATGCGTATCGTGGCCGATTATCAAAATACAGCATTTAAGCTTACCGCCAATCAAACGCTTCCGGATGATATCAAAAGAAATATCGATCAATTTTTCCGAAAATATGGCTCGTATATAAACTACTATGAAGTGGATAATGAGCCCGGTTTGTTTAACCGCTCCAAAGCAGTCAATTTAGCCATAGCGGATTATGTAAATTCCATTAAACCGAAGCATGTCTTGACGATATCTCCTGGTTGGGCCTATTGGCCAACAGGCGGACAGCCGGATGGCTGGGAACGGGACGCTCACCAGCGGATGGAGATTGAGCAGAAAACTCAACTTACTAACGGACACAGCTACGGACTCTCGTATGCCGACGATGAGGGAGGCAGCTTTAAGGAAACCTTAAAGATTCTGAATGACGAACATGAGGGACTTGCTAAGCAAATGCTTGTCACGGAGATGGGAGCAAATGATTCACACACGGATAATCCTGACTACGGCTCCAGTCAGCCACATGCATCCGTGTTTGATCGAATTATGCGAGCACACATTGGGTTTGCTGATGTTTTTTTACAGCATGCTGCGTTCTTTCCTGAGTACGGACTCTTCCAAGATAACTTTAATTGGTCGACGCATGATCCGGTTGATACGGCGGCCTATCCTGGAATTAACCAAGAGGATTCGCGATTGAAAACGTATCGACGACTAGCATTGGCGTATGCGACGCATGGCGCACCGCTGTCTTATGACTACTTGAATGCGTCGTCAATCGCGAATAAGAAGGTGTATTTTCGTGCCGTAAACACAGCTACTCTGCCGCTCCTTCCTGCTAAAGGAGCAACCAATAAAATTTTGCTCAATTTTGTGAATTTCGAAACGTCGACCCAAACGATGTATGTGCGCGTCACGATGCCTGAGAAGGGGACCTATGAAGGGGAGCGAATAGGTGCAGGGAAGACGTTCGGATTAGCCAAAACGAACGTGCAGGAAGTATGGGCGGGGCCGGATTTGGACCTCCGGGTAGAACTTGGACCAGGGGAAGCCGTGCAATACATTTTGAACAAAAAAATAGAGAAATGATACGTTGACAAGATACAAATTGTATTGTAGATTAAGGTTACAAGATACATATCGTATCACAAAAATGATTAGAATGGGAGAAACGAATGGAAGCCAAACAGTACATAAGTGTGATCAAACGCCGCCTGTGGGTTATTATCCTGTTTGTTTTGATATCCTGCTTAACGACAGCCTTTATAAGTAAGTATGTGATTAAGCCGGTTTATCAAGCATCTGCAGAACTGATTGTAAATAAAGCTTCACAATATGCTGGCTCCGAACAGCTTAATTTTGATTCTATACGTACGAATATCCAACTCATCGAGACCTACAAGCAAATATTGAAATCGCGTGCGGTGATGGACGAAGTCATCAAGAAGCATCCGAATTTGAATTTAACAGTGAAAGAGCTTAACGAGGAAGTAAACGTCAGCTCGATCAAGGAAACACAAGTCATGACGATTAGTATGAGGGACAAAGATTACGAACATGCGGCTGCGGTTGTCAATGCAGTGGCAGACATGTTTCGCTCCAAAATCCTGACAATCATGAATGTGGATAACGTTACTATCTTAAATGAAGCACAAGAGCAATTTGTAGATCCTATCCCGGTATCACCGAATTTGAAACGTAATTTGCTCGGCAGCTTGATGATATCCCTACTGATTGCAGTTGGTATGGTCATTATGATTGAATTCTTAGATGATACGATTAAATCAGAAGAGGATATCACGAGTTACCTTGGAATAGTTACTCTCGGTTCAGTATCCGAAGTGAAGCGTAGGGATATGAATAAGCAGGAAACTCCGGCTTCTAAACAAGTGAAAGGAGGCGAGGCGTCCTATGCTGCGGCAAAATCATAGTTTCCATCTCATCACTCATGTGAATCCAAGCTCCTACATATCGGAAAATTATCGTGATATTCGAACCAATTTAACGTATTCGACATTGGATGGAGCCTGTAAAACGGTATTGGTTACCTCGGCGACAGCAGGAGAAGGGAAATCCACTGTTCTGAGCAATTTGGCTGTGGCTTACGCGCATGTTGGGAAAAAAGTATTGATGATTGATGCAGACCTTCGTAAGCCAGCCCTTCATCATATCTTCTCAAATACAAACGAGTTGGGTCTCGTACAAGCATTAGAGAACTCCGCTTTGCTGAAGCAGTCGATTAAAGAAACGATGATTCCAAACCTATATCTGCTGCCTTCCGGCCCCATTCCATTATACTCTTCCGAGCTGTTAACCAATGGGATGAGTAATTTGTTACACGAGCTCAAGACACATTTCGATCTGATTTTCATTGATTCTCCACCGGTGTTAACGGTCACAGACACGCAAATTATTGCTGCAGGCAGTGATGGCGTTATACTTGTCATTCGCAATGGAAAAATCAAACGGCAGTTAGCGAAGAAAGCAGTCGATAAGCTGAAGTTCGTGAAGGCAAATATCGTAGGATCGATATTAAACTATACGATTAGCTATGGGTAAATGCTCTTCAAATAACAGCTCTCCGGAGGATCTATGTTGTCAATAAACGTGTTTGGGAACAGAATCAATAAGCGAATAAGTGCCTTCTTCCTCTTTTGCTTTATGATGAGTGTTGCGCTGTTGATTGGTATGGGTAGCGTCTGGATTCCTTTTGAAACTGTGGTTCAAGTCAGTTTACTCTTGGCAGTCCTCTTGCCCTCCTTTCTTCTTGCTCTCTCGTCATCGTCTTGGCTGTTACCATCTATTATCGCAACGTGGGCGTTCTTACCGGAAGTTCGCCGCTTGTTTGACTGGCTGACAGGGGGCTACACTTCGATTTCTCTACTGAGTATAGCGCCATTACTTGTCAGTATGATGATGTTAATACCGATCATTCGTAAGATTCACGAACTGCCAAAGCCGGTTCAAACGACGATATTTTGGTTTGCCATTACGTGTGGATATGGACTAAGTATCGGTTTTGTGAAAAATGGTGTTGCTTCCTTGTTTGATTTAGCCGGCTACATCATTCCATTGCTAATTATCCCCTATATCTACACGTCGAAACTGGGGCAAAAAGAACGAGATAGGTGGTTATCGGCATATGCGAATATTGCCGTTATTGTTGCTTTATATGGTCTCATTCAATACTTAGTTGCACCTCCGTGGGATGTATTCTGGATGAACCATGTGGAAATGAATTCAATCGGTCGACCTGAACCGCTAAGCATTCGGGTATTCTCCACTTTGAATTCTCCAGGACCTGCTGGATTATTCTTGTCAGGCGCTCTGGCACCGATGCTGCTGGAACAGAGATGGCGCGGTTTCTTGGGGTGGTTAGGTGTTGCGCTAGTTGCCATATGCTTAGCCCTAACAATGGTGAGAGCGTCGTGGATCACCCTGGTGATTATACTTGCTACCTATATGCTGACGAACAACTCACGGCATAAATTACGCTCTATCCTGAGTCTACTCGCCTTTGGCGTCGTTATGTATGTCGTTCTTTCAAGACTGCCGGGAGCCGAAGCCATTATGGGCCGTTTCCAAAGTCTAGGCTCTGCTTCAGAGGATCAATCCTTTAATGAGCGCCTAGCATTTTCTATGAACCTTATTCCTACCCTTCTACAGAATCCTCTCGGATCTGGACTAGGGAGTATCGGTGTAGGGACTAAGCTGGAGAATGGGGGGGCATTAGGCACGTTTGGGGATTTCGACAATGGGTTTTGGGCGATTTTCTTAACCTTCGGCATCGTCTTCGGATTCTTTTTCTTCAGAGGTGTCTGGTTGGTTGCTAAGCGAGCTATTGTTGCTATGAAAAGCAAAAGTATCCCCATGAATGGTCCTCGCTTAACACTAGCTGTATTAGCTGGGGCGTTTGTTAGTCTTATTTTTTCAAATGCCTTTACTGGTCTAAATGGTGTTATTCTTTGGTTTTTGGTAGGGGCTGGTCTTGTGGGGACTTACCAGGAGAGTGATGGTGATTTGAAATGATTGGAACAACAGCCTTATACGGATCGGTCTCCCATTTCCTTAAACGAAAAGATAGCCTAGCAAGCTCTCTCAAGACGGTTGCAACTAGCATGCTTATTTTACTTATTAATATGGCGACTGGTGTTGTCTGTGCCAGGTTTTTAGGGCCGGGTGGACGCGGTGATCAATTTGTTATGATATTATGGCCTGGCTTTTTGGCTGCCATGCTGACGTTCGGATTGCCTTCTGCGCTTCTCTATCATATGAAGAAATATCCGGAGAAAGAGGGAGAGTTTTATGTAACGGCCTTGCTGCAAAGTCTGGTTCTAGGGTTGATCGCACTAGCTATCGGTATGACCTTCATCCCGATATGGTTGGACACCTACTCTTCGCAGGTTGTTCGATTTGCACAATGGTCTATGCTATTGTCACCCTTGGCGCTTATAACCCTAATGAATCAGTCAGCTCTCCAAGCGAGAGGAGAGTTTCAGTTATATGATCGCCTACGATCCGTTCCGCAAATGGTGACCTTGCTTCTGCTTTTGATCTTGGTATTGACGAATCAGATGACGGCCTTTGCTTCGTCGCTTGCCTATATGCTGCCGGTTTTCCCATTGACAATCTGGTTAATGATTCGTTTTTTACGGATTTACGGCAATCAAACAATGGAATTCATCCTCTCGTTTCGCAAACTGTTTCACTATGGACTGAGTTCGTATGGCATCGATGTCATGGGCACATTGTCCATGTATATGGATCAGGTCATCATTGTAGGCTTGTTATCCCCGTCAGACCTTGGTCTTTATGTTGTTTCTTTGAGTCTGGCACGCATGATTGGGATCCTGCAAAGCTCACTCGTTACTGTGCTTTTTCCCAAGGCAGCGGGACTTGCCAAAGAGGATGCCATCCAATTGACCCTTCGCGTGTTTCGAATCAGCAGCTTCGTTACAGTGATCGCAGCGCTTGCGGTTATGCTAATCGCTCCATACCTACTTATTCTCCTCTATGGAAAGCAATATGAAGGCGGATTGGCTGTGTTTCGACTGTTACTTGCTGAAGTCGTACTTGCAGGGGGGATTTTGGTGCTAGCGCAAGCCTTTATGGCACTAGGACGTCCTGTCATGGTTTCGCTGCTGCAGGTGATCGGACAAGGGCTCACGATTCCGCTATTATTCGTCCTAGTTCCCAAATTCGGCCTCATCGGTGCGGGTTATGCCATGCTCATTTCCTCAGTGATCCGTCTCATCTTTATTTTAAGTAACTACCCTATCACGTTAAAGGTACCTCTTCCACAGCCATTTCTAACGCGTGCCGATGTCCATTGGCTTAAAGAGAAATTACGAAAGAATACAATGTCTAACTAACATGCAAAAAGGTATGTATACAATGATACAAAAAGTATCATTTTAATATGAAAGGGGTAGGGGTATGAATAAAACAAAGAGACAGATATCCGTTGTCATCATTGCGCAAAACGAAGAACGGCGCATTGTCAAAGCTGTTCGCTCCTGTCAGCCATTTGCGGATGAGATACTTGTTGTCGATGGAGGCAGCAGTGACGCAACCGTTGAAATTTGCCAAAATATCGGCTGCAGAGTCCTAGTAAATGCGTGGCCGGGTTACGCGAAGCAGCGTAATTTCGGTGCGGATCAAGCGACGTATGATTGGGTGTTTTTTATCGATACAGACGAATTTGTTGATGATGTGCTGGCTAACTCACTTCTGGCTTGGAAGATGAGTTCTGAGCAGGACGGCGGTGCTTATGCCATTTACCGGATCGGTAATTTCCTGAACAAATGGCTGGATAAGGGGGAATATTTAACTAGGCTTTACAATAAAAAGGAAATTCGAATCAAGGAAACACTTGTCCACGAGACACCAGAGATTTCGAATGAACATGTTGTTAAGCTCGAAGGTGTATTGTGGCATGAAGGTTTTCGTAGTATCGATGATCATGTGAAGCGATTCAATATGTATACAGGGCTCGAAGCTCAGAAAGCTTACTACGAAAAGGGAAAGGCATTCCGTATTTATCCGCTGCTTTGGCGCCCGCCAGCTCGCTTTATCCAGCAATACTTCCTTCAAGGTTTATATCGCAAAGGGTTAGCTGGATTAACGGTTGCCGTCATGTGGAGCTATTATGAATATTTACGCTTCATTAAGCTGTATGAGCTCACGTTAGGTGATGAAAGAGGAAGAAAGGAATTGAAGCCATGTCCGGAAAAAGCATAAAAGTGCTTGCCACTGGAGAAGGTTGGCCGACACAGGAGGCGGGTGGACTTAACACGTACTACCAGTCAATTTGCGAAACACTAGGACTTCGGCATCACGTTGAGGCACTTGTTTGCTGTCATCGACCACCGGAGAAGGCAGCTGGCAAGCTTAAACTCTTCTCAATTGCCAGCCCGAAGGAAACGATGAGTATACGCCAGCAAGCATTCAGACAGTATGCCAAAGACCGAATGAAAAGCAATGAAGTAGATTTGGTCTATACGCACTTTGCCCCGTATGGATTAGGCCCCGCTCTAGAGGCAAAGAAAAGAAATATTCCAGTTGTCATGAGCTTCCACGGTCCATGGGCGGAAGAAATGAAGCTAGAGGGTAGCGGTGCCAAGCTGAAGTTGAAAGCCTTGGTGGCTAAACGGATTGAAATGAAAATGTATCGTACAGCAGACCGCATTATTGTGTTAAGTGGACACTTTAGAGATTTGCTGCATGAGAAATATGAGGTTCCTTTGGAGAAAATACACGTGGTCCCCGGCGCAGTGGACACGGAGAGATTTCAACCAGCGCCAAGTAAGCGGTCCGTTAGGTCTCAACTGCTGCTGCCTGAGAATCGGCTAGTTGTGCTGACCGTTCGCAGGCTCGTCCATCGCATGGGAATCATTCAACTAATTGAGGCATGGAATGAGGTCATTAAAGCTGTGCCTAACGCCTTGCTGCTCATTGGTGGTAAAGGTCCGTTAGAGGAAGAACTGAAAAGGAAGATCCAAAGCCATGGCCTAGAGAATCATATTCAACTGCTCGGTTATGTCAAAGATGAGCAGCTGCCACTCTACTACCAGGCCGCTGATCTGTTTGTAGTTCCAACCCAAGCCTTAGAGGGATTTGGTCTCATTACAGTGGAGGCGATGGCTAGCGGACTACCTGTAGCCGCTACGCCAGTAGGCGGGAACAGAGAAATTTTGGAGGGATTTCATCCGCCTTTCTTGTTCAAGGGAACCTCAAGCCATGACATGGCCGAAGGACTCATACCGATTTTGAAACATCCTGAGAGTTGGCCATCCGCTGCATCCTGCAGAGCCTATGTGTGTTCACGCTTTACATGGGGAAATACAGCCAGAGAAGTGGATCAGGTTTTCGAGCTGGCACTGCAGGATAAAGGGGTAATCGTATGATACGTGTCGCTTATCTCGATCATACCTCTCAGTGGAGCGGAGCCGAAATCGCCTTATTTCATCTGTTAACGCGAGTCAATAAACCGGTTCACCCGATTGTTTTTCTTGCTGAGGATGGCCCATTAGCAATTAAACTGCAAGAGGCAGGTATCGAGGTTCGTATCGTTCCGTTAGATGAAAAGGTTAGAAAACGAAACCGCAATAGCATCAACCTACAGCTCATTAGCTCGGCGTTCAGTATGATCAAGTACGGAAGGTTACTTGCTCGGATGCTGAAGGAGGAGCAAGTGACATGCATCCACACGAATTCGCTGAAATCAGCGATCTATGGTGCAATTGCTGCGAAACTAAGCGCACTGCCCTTGGTATGGCATATTCATGATATTGTCGCGCCGCCGTATTTGAAGTCCATCGTGGCCAAAGGGATCAAGACTTTAGCGCATTATTTGCCAGACGGAATTATCGCCAACTCGAATACGACCTTATCGTCACTGAATTTATCCCAGTCGTCACGCAGACAAAAGAATATCGTTATTTATCCCTCTTTTGCAGAACCTAGCGGTTCACCTAGCAGAGAAGTGAAGGTTTTTAAAAGCAAAAAGCACTTTACTGTGTTGCTCGTTGGGCGTCTTACGGAATGGAAAGGACAGCATGTACTCCTGACCGCTGCGGAGCGGTTTTTGCCACAGTCACACGTTCGGTTTTGGATCGCTGGAGATGCGTTGTTCGGAGAACAAGCATATAAGGACAGATTAATCCAAATGATCGAGGAAAAGAAGCTAACGAATGTGACCCTATTTGGGCATGTGAATGATGTTAGCTCCTTGATGCAGCAAGCGGATGTATTAGTACATACTTCAATTTCTCCGGAACCCTTCGGACAGGTGATCGTGGAGGGTATGGCAGCGGGTCTGCCCGTTATCGCCTCGAATGAAGGAGGTCCGCGGGAAATCGTTGTTCATAACGAAACAGGGCTGCTGATTCCACCCAACCAACCGGAAGCATTGGAGCAAGCGATTCTATGGGTCATAGATAACCCCGGAACAAGTCAGATAATGAGTGAGCAGGGCAAGAAGCGTGTACAGCAATATTTTATGATCGACAATGCTGTAGATCAAATGGTAAGGTTCTACCCTCAAGTGATTCAGAGAAGCTAGTAGTCCATCGGATAAAGGATGATTCATATGAAAGTAGCGATTGTTCATGATTATCTCATACAAATGGGTGGAGCTGAGCGGGTAGTTGACGTTATGCATACTATGTTTCCTGAGGCTCCTATATTTACCACAGCCAAAGACTCTTCTAAACTGCTGAAAGGTTTACAGGATGCAGACATTCGAACCTCATGGATGCAAAAGTTGCCAGGGATAAGCACCCATTTCAAAAATCTGCTCCCCTTATATCCGATTGCCATTCGTGATCTGGACTTCCGAGAGTTCGATGTCGTTATTAGCTCCAGCAGTGCTTTTGCCAAAGGCATTAAGGTGCCTAGAAATACGTTTCACCTCTGCTACTGCCATAACCCAATGCGCTTTGCCTGGGATTTCACCAATTATATGAAAGAAGACCCAAGCCCGGAAATGCTTAAGACGCTTCTGAAAGCCTACACGGTCTATTTACGTCATTGGGATCGTAAAACCTCAAACAGCGTAAATCAATTTATAGCGAACTCCAGCATTGTGAAGAAGCGCATTCAGCACTATTATAGCCGAGAAGCGGATATCATCTTTCCGCCAGTTGACACCTCCAGATTCATGCCTTCTTCCAAGGTTGATGATTATTATCTCATTGTGTCGAGGCTTGTCTCTTATAAAAAAATCGATTTGGCCATTCAAGCGTTTAATAAGCTGGGTTTGCCGTTGTACATTGTAGGTGAGGGTCCAGATCGTCAAAGATTAAACCAAATGGCGAATGCCAATATCCATTTTCTCGGTAGGCTGGAAGATGAGGAGGTGGGTGATCTCATGTCTCGCTGTAAAGCTTTTATTTTCCCAGGGGAAGAAGATTTCGGTATTACCCCACTAGAGGTCAATGCCGCGGGTAGACCAGTGATCGCTTATAAGGCTGGAGGCGCATTAGATACGATCGTCCCCTATACGAATGGGCTGTACTTCGAGAGGCAAAATGTTGATCAACTAATTTCAGCAATTCGAGAGGCAGAGTCTTTCGATTGGAACACTCAATCGATTAACGTATATGCTAAGAAATTTGATATCGACACATTTAAAGGTAAATTCACCGACTACTTTGAAAAGTCCTACTATCAATTTGTAACCGAAAGGGAGCAAAGAGCCGCCTACGGAGTAATTATTTGATCCATGGATGGGAGGTACATATGTCTGTTTATTTCAAGGATTTAGCTGCAAACAATTGGAAGGACCCCTTTATTTTTATGGCTATTTCCGTATACCGATTCGGCCACTGGATTTATTACAAGGTGAAAATCCCCTTGGTGAGGCAGCTGCTATGGATTTGTTATCGCATACTCGATGCGATCTTCATTCGTATTTGCTGCCATGCCCAGATTCCAGCCCAGTGTCATATTGGTTCCGGAATGCACCTACCCCACGGTTTTAATACAATTATTATCCATCAAGATGCGATTATCGGTGAACGAGTGACACTGTTTCATGCCGTGACGATTGGCGGAAGAAATCATCTTGGAACACCAGAAATTGGGGATCGTGTATTCATTGGTGCAGGTGCAAAAATATTAGGTCCGGTTAAGATTGGTCATGATGCAAGCATCGGGGCCAATGCCGTAGTGGTTAAGGATGTACCTGCACAGTCAACCGCCATAGGTGTTCCAGCAAAAAACATATTACGTGATCATGAATGAAAAGGATTGATCATATATTTTCATACACTTAATGATACGTAGTGTATCAAGGTACTTTTGAAGGAGGTAAGTTATGGAATTAATTGATATTTTACGAATCTTGCAGAAAAGGCTTATTTTTATTATTTTTTTCGTTTTGATCGTTAGTGCAGGAGCAGGCCTGTTGGGAAAAATACTCATTAAGCCAGAGTATGAGGCTAGTACCAAGTTAATTGTTAACAAGATTAATAATCAGGAAGGTGAACAAGGGCTGGATATGGCAGCTGTTACGGCCAATATTATGCTGATGGGCTCCTATAAGGAAATTATTAAGACGCCAGCCATTATGGAGAAGGTAGCCCAAGATTATCCCGCTCTTCGAATGACCGCAAAAGAATTGATTGATCGCGTGGAAGTAAGTTCTGCTAATAATTCGCAGGTCATGAGCATTACTATTGATGACCGCTCTTATGATCGTGCAGCCAGTATCGTTAACGCTGTAGCCAAAGTTTCCCAAACCGAAATACGCAAAATTATGAGTGTGGACAATATTAGTATTCTATACGAGGCGCCTCTCAACAAGACTCCGGTCTCAAAACAGATGAGCTTAAGTATCATAGTTGCAGCTAGCTTCGTGGTATCTCTCATATGCTCCATTGGGATTGCCTTTTTACTTGAGCTTCTAGATGATCGAATTCAAACGGAAGCAGATATAGAGAAAGTGCTGAGTATTCCAGCGTTAGCTGTCATCTCGCGAATCAAGAGCAAGGATCTCAAACAAGTTTCGTTAACAACAGAAAGAAAGGAAGGGGAGCACACGTATGTCAAAGCTATCCATTAAAACCTACTTATTCACACACTTAAGCCCGATGTCTCACATTGCTGAGAAGTACCGCACACTCCGAAACAATATCGCGTATTCCACAATAGGTCAAGGAGTCAAATCAATTGTAGTCACATCGGCTCTCCCTAAGGAAGGTAAGACGATTACAGCTGTTAATTTGGCTACGGCTTATGCCAATGCGGATAAGAAAGTTTTGTTAGTAGAAGGGGATCTGCGCAAGCCAACTTTTCATCTCATATTTAACTTATCAAACCGCGTCGGCTTGTCAAATATACTTAATGGAGACTATGAGCTGAGCGAAGTTATTCGTGACACCCATATTCCTCGTTTAAGCGTGATCACCTCAGGTACAAGCGAGGGGAACCCATCAGATATGTTAGCCTCAAAACAGATGGAAACGACCTTAAGGCAGCTTGAAGAGCTTTACGATGTAATTATCATTGATTCTCCTTCGGTATTTGGAGTGACGGATACCCATACACTTGCTACCCTTTGTGACGGAACACTGCTCGTTGTTAATGCGGGTAGCTTGAAGCAAGAAGTGGCGCTGGAAGCAAAGGCTATCCTGGAGAAAATTCAAGCACGCATTATTGGTGCTGTTTTGAACAATGAAAAATCGGTAAGGAAAGACTATGACTATTACTACACGAAGGGAAAAAGAAGACAATTAGCTAAATAGAGAGATTTAACCTGTCCACGTTCAACGTCTGAAACGTATACGTTTCGGTGTATTTGCCATGATTTGTTCTGTCATTTGTATGTTTGAAACAAAATGTATATTTTTTCACGAATTTGCATGATGGGCTATTGACATGATACTAAATGTATCATAAATTAAAGAAGTGGATTATGATACTAAATGTATCAAATATCCGATTGGGGGTAGAGAAGGGGTTGGCCATGAAACTGCACGATTACTTCGCCATTATCAGGAGCAATTTATGGATGGTTGTCATTATCGTAGCTGTTAGCTGTACGGCTACTACCGTGTATGGTCACTTTAAATTTCAACCTGATTATGAAGCGCACGTGATGCTAATGCTGCGCAACAATGCTTCTGACCAGCAGAAGCAGCTAACGTGGGATGCGATAAGCACGAATAATAAGCTGATAACAACATACAAAGAGATTTTGACTTCGCCCCCCATTCTGAACGAAGTTGTTCAGAGAAATCCACAATGGGAGTTAACGGCGGCCCAAGTCAGCAAGAAGTTGAAGGTTAAATCCGCTAATCAGATGCAGTTCATCTCCTTATCCGTCAAGGATAAGTCTTATAACAGAGCAGCTAGTATAGCAAATGCCGTTGCTGATGTTTTTCAGAAAAATATCGTCTCCATTATGAAGGTTGACAATGTGACGTTTGTGTATAAGGCAAATGCACAAGAGCAAGCGAAACCGATCACTTTACCGCTAGCCTTGCAAGTACTCCTCAGTTTTGTCATTTCCTTCTTGACCGGAGTCACCCTCATATTCGGATGTCATTATTTTTACGGTCGAATGAAGAAGGACCAAATCGAGCGCCTTCTCGGCGTACCTCTACTAGCCGTAACAGACACCATTAGAAGTAAAGATTACCGTCAATAAAAGGAACATGCAGTAAATGAAATAGGGTTACCTGAATTGCTCAGGTATACCTTCAGGTGAAGTCTACTACACCTTTATCCTAGTAGGCACTCGGTCATACTGTGGGCTTTTGAGCCTTAGACGTTCATCGTCGATGGTATGATGTGAGGGAGGGTTAAATGCCCAACTATGTATGTTATCTCATCGAATATAGGGGGACCTTGCATGAGCTTAGGAAATCAACGAAATGAAGCGGAAATATATTCAGATGCAAGACGAATGTTCCCGCACGTTCGTGTGAAGCATGGCTTTGAGGTTGCGTATTATTTGTTTGTAAAGCGGGCTTGTGACATTAGTTTATCACTGCTAGGTATTCTGTTCTTGCTACCTTTGTTCATTCTAGTCAGTGTCATTATCAAGCTGGAGGATCCGAAAGGGTCTATATTTTTTAAACAGATACGCATAGGCAAGAATGAGAAGCTGTTCACTATGTATAAGTTCCGTTCGATGATTACGAATGCGGAGCAGCTGCTGCCAGAGCTCATGCATAAGAATGAAGTGAGCGGTGCTATGTTTAAAATGAAAGACGATCCGAGGATTACGATTATCGGTAAAGTAATACGAAGCACAAGTATAGATGAGCTGCCTCAGCTTTGGAACGTTCTAAAAGGGGAGATGAGCCTAGTAGGGCCACGGCCGCCTTTGCCATATGAAGTTGAACAATACTCTGCATATGATAAGCAGCGCCTCCTCGTTACCCCTGGCTGCACAGGGATTTGGCAAGTGAGCGGAAGAAGCAGCTTAGGATTTCATGAAATGGTAGAGCTGGATATCCAGTATATCCGTGAAAGAAGTATTTGGTTTGATGTGAAAATTATCTTCAAAACGGTATGGATGCTGTTTGGTTCCAAACATGCATTTTAGACTTTTAAAGAAAGAAGAGGCGTGAATGGGAAAAAAATTATCAATTGTCATTTGTACATACTCGCGAGCGCCATTGCTGGAGAAAACATTGCATTCCTTACTGGATCTAGACGATATTCATCTTGCTGAGGTCATCGTGGTGGACAATAACTCAACGGACAACACCCAGCAGATTGTTCATTCTTTTATTAAAAATAGGAAAGACGCATCGAGTTTCCGATACATTTTGGAGCAAAAACAAGGTTTATCGGTGGCTAGAAACACGGGAGTGAAGGCCAGCCGCAGTGAAATCATCGCGTTCTTGGACGACGATGCGATACCTGTAAAGGGTTGGGTTACAAGCATTCTTCAAACGTTTCACACGTACTCAGAAGCCTATGCCATTGGCGGTATTATTCGTCCGAATTTCGAATCGGAACGTCCGGACTGGTTAATTAAACCTTTCGAGCTGCCTTACACGATTGTTGATTTGGGGAATG
Source organism: Paenibacillus sp. V4I9 (assembly GCF_030817295.1). Lineage (NCBI taxonomy): Bacteria > Bacillati > Bacillota > Bacilli > Caryophanales > Paenibacillaceae > Paenibacillus > Paenibacillus sp. V4I9. Next base: position 6,337,077 of record NZ_JAUSZE010000001.1, on the reverse strand, counting down.
AAATGATGCTTTATCCACCTAAGCTGTATCCATTCGGAGCCAATATGGCGTTTAGGAAATCTGTGTTTGATAAGTACTTATTCCCAGAGGAGCTGGGACGCAAAGGAGCATCCCTTATTTCAGGTGAAGAGTCTTGGCTCTTCGGTCAATTCAAGAAGGAAAAATGGCAGGTTTATTACGTGCCCTCCATGGCCGTCTTCCACTTTATCCCGAAGGAACGATTGAAGAAAGAGTGGATTACCAAACGCTATTACTATCAAGGCGTGTCGTATTCATACACAAGTAAGACGTTTGCCGAGAAGGCCAAACTGATCGCAATTACTTGCGTAAAGCTGGTGTATAACTGGATGAGTTCCTTGGTTTCGTGGAGTGAAGGCGATAAACTGCTAAACCGCTGCCGCCAGGAGAGTATCAGGGGCACATTCGTAACGCTAACGACTAAAAGTGAGGGTTAATTTTATGGATAGAAAACTGGTGCTGAACAATGGGATGACATACGCGCTTCTTCCCGTGCTTATTCTCATAGGCTTAGTACTCGGTATTGCTGTGCTATACCAACCCATACTCGTCGTGATTGGTGTTTTCGGAGCGATCTTAGTAATTTTATCGTTTACTCATCCGGATAGAATCAGCAGCTTGATCATCCTTTCAACGGCATCCTCGATTCAATTCTTCATTCATCTTAGCTTAGGCGGACTTGATATTCTCTCGTTCTACAAGTTCGTCATTGTACTTTTGATCATGCCGAGCATTATCTATTACGGGATAAAGCTGAAATTCACCTATCCAATCATTGCCTTGCTGCTTTTGGTTGTGATCACGTACTTCGGCTCTGACTGGCATATGAATTTAACCAGAAGCGCGCCGATTAAAGCATTCATCGGTTTGGCCATACCATTCGTGTTCCTGCTGGTCAGATGGAAGCCGATTGCAGCCGAACGGCACATTCGGGTGATTTGTTTCATCCCATTAATAAGTATGATCATCGGTGTTTTCCTCCACTTCGCCGGCATTCAACCTCTTTATCTGGTTGAGTTCACAGGAGCCTTTCGGATGCAGGGGGCAAGTATTCCACCGCATTTGGCCATGCTGGCCTATCTCGGCGTTTTGATTGCTTTGATCGAGGTCAAGCGGAACCCAAAGCACGCAATGTTCTTTTACGTCATGGTTCTTCTGAATTTTGCCATTTTGCTTTCAACTGGTACTAGGGGGCCTTTAATTGCATCCACTGCGCTCCTTCTGTATTACTTATACGACCAGATTAAGGAGTATTTCAATGGAAAGCTCATACGCATTATTCCGCTGGGCGGGTTCTTGGTGCTTACAGTTATCTCCAGTATCTTGATGTGGGCTAATGTGAAGAAGCGTTCCTTCGAACGTACCGACGAAACTGGAATTGATCTATCGGGACGCTCGGAGGCCTGGGATTTCTTCCTTAAAGGGGTGGAGAATTCACCTTGGTTCGGTAGAGGCTTGGGGTCATCCATTGTGGCAAACGACGGCAGTATTTACGCAGGATTCGTCGTTCCCCATAACGAGTATATACGCTTTTATTTTGATACGGGGATCATTGGCGCTGTCATCCTATTTCTATCGCTGTTCATGATTTTTTATAGGGTGTACCGGGTACTAGATGTAGGAATTAAGCCCTATTATATCGGCTTTATCATTGGTTTTCTTGTGTATTCATTTTCTGATAATACCCTGTCGACCCTGCAATTTACGTTGCCATTTTGTTGGTATTTGGGTGCGTTGCACACGGTAAGTCTTTCAAAATTTGCCAAAAAAGAAGTGATATGATGGCGAAAATTCAATTATTCGGAATTCAATTTGATAATTTTGATTTTGATGATCTGCTGCAATTTATGGATACCGTCATATCCGAACGAAGGAGCACATACATTGTCACCTGCAATGTAGACCACCTGGTGAAACTCCAGAAGGACCTTCATTTTCAAGAGGTTTATGCGCAAGCCGATGTTGTCGTTGCTGATGGAATGCCAATCATCTGGGCTTCCAAAATTTTAGGGAAGCGACTCAAACAGAAGCTGTCCGGTTCTGATGTGCTTCATTATCTGGGGAACCAATTTCAACAGAAACAATATCGCTTATTCTTCCTCGGAGCAGCAGAGGGAATCGCCGAACTGGCGGCCAGCAATCTCAAAAAGAAGTTTCCGCGCATCAACGTTGTGGGTTGCTACTCTCCGACCTATGGATTTGAGAATAACGATGAGGAAAATGCACGAATTGTGCAAATGATGCAGGAAACGAAACCGGATATTGTGTTTGTCGGGGTCGGCGCACCGAAACAAGAGAAATGGATCTACAGCTATTACAAGCAGTATAACGTTCCGGTTTCCATCGGCGTAGGGGCATCCTTCGATTTCTTGTCCGGCAATATTAAGCGTGCACCGCGAATTTTCCAGCGAATAGGTCTTGAATGGTTTTGGCGTTTATGTCAAGAACCGAGGCGGCTATGGCGAAGATATCTAGTCGATGACCTCATTTATTTGAGGCTGCTGCTAAGAGAATTAAGGGCAACAAGTCGGGCAGACAAACGCAATCAAAACTTAAGTAAAGGTGGAGAAATGGAATGAGTAATAAGGGTCTTGTATCTATTGCTATACCAATTTATAACGGTGAGAAGTACATCGAAGAAACGGTGCTCAGCGTTTTAAATCAGGACTATCAAAACTTTGAACTGCTGTGCTTTATTGATGGAACCAAAGATGGTACCGCGGATATTTTACGGAAATATGAGGATCGGCTAACGATCATCGAACAGGAAAATATGGGAGCCTCCAATACACGAAACCGAGGCATTATGATGGGCAAAGGCGAGTATGTTTTGCTGCTTGACCAAGACGACGTGCTGGAGCCAACCTTCCTAAGTAAGACGGTTAATGAAATTGTGAGTAGTCAAAGCTGGGCAGTCGCGGTCAATGGAAATTTGATCGATTCGGGTAGCAATAAAATTAGAGGGATGTATCGTTTCAACAAACCGACGCTTAAATTTAAGGACCTGTGCTACCGAAATCAGCTCTATGCGACATCTCAGGTGCTTTTCAATCGCCAGAGAATAGCTGAGTTAGGTGGTTATGATTCCAAAAGAGCGGGTATCGCCGATGATTGGGATCTGAGTATACGCATTCTACAAGCCGGCGGCAGCATGGTCTTCCTCGACGAGTGTTTGATGTCTTACCGACTGCATGACAGCAATAATTCGAAGAATTTGCCTCGTATGCTAACGAGTGAGCTGAACGTGATTGAGCAAACCATCGGAGATGTCTCTTTTGCGAAGGCGATTAAAAGCTACCGGCATATGAACTTCTCTTACCGTATGGCACAAAGCAGTCACGATTTGACGACAAGCAGGGAGTCGCTCGCTCAAGCCTTAAAGCTAAATTCGAAGCTTCTCTTTAATCCACGTTACTACTATTGCTTCTTCTATATTTATTTAAAAGGATTTCGTGTACTAAAGGTTTCAGAATAATAATCATGGATGAGGTGGTTGTGCAATGAAGGGAATTATTTTGGCTGGCGGAACAGGGTCCCGTTTATATCCGCTTACGAAGGTAACGAATAAACATTTGCTGCCGGTAGGAAAGTATCCAATGATTTATCATGCGATTTATAAATTGAGAGAAGCGGATATTCGCGACATCCTGATCGTGACAGGGCGTGAGCACATGGGGGACGTCGTTAACCTACTTGGAAGCGGAGTAGAGTTTGGTGTTACATTGACCTACAAAGTACAGGATGAAGCCGGAGGTATTGCACAGGCACTGGGCTTGGCGGAAGGCTTTGCGCGGGATGATTCATCGGTGGTTATATTGGGGGATAATATTTTCTCCGATCATATCGGGTCCTTTGTGGATAACTTTGTTAAACAGGAACGCGGTGCCAAGATATTACTGCATGAGGTCGTAGACCCAGAACGCTTCGGAGTTGCCGAAATGCGTGATGGAAAGATTGTCGGTATCGAGGAGAAACCGAAAAAGGCGAAAAGCAGTTATGCGGTAACCGGCATATACATGTTTGATGAGACCGTATTTAGTATCATTAAAACACTCAAGCCTTCTGCACGGGGGGAACTGGAAATTACCGACATTAATAATGCTTACATGGAGCGTGGTCAACTTACCTATGATTTGCTAGGTGGCTGGTGGACAGATGCCGGGACGCATGACTCGCTGGTGAAGGCAAATGAGCTCTTGAAGGATAGCACGTTTGACCCTAATTTTGGCAGAAAACTAGTGCTGGTGAAATAGTGAGGGGATACAGCAATGAAGGTGAGCAAAACCAAATTAAGTGGTCTGTTTATTATTGAGCCCAATGTGGCGGAAGATCACCGTGGATTCTTTATGGAAAGCTTCAATAGGAAGAAGTTCGCCGAGCATGGTTTAAATTTCGATTTCGTACAGGATAATCATTCTTTATCCGTGAGGCCCGAAATCATAAGAGGGCTGCACTATCAGCTGCAGGAAAAAGCGCAGACGAAGCTTGTACGGGTAATCTCAGGGGCCGTTTACGATGTAGCCGTTGACATACGAAAGCATTCGCCGACCTTCGGTCAATGGGTAGGGGTTACACTCAGTGCAACGAACCGGAAGCAACTCCTTGTACCAAAAGGGTTTGCCCATGGCTTTTGCACGATGGTACCGGATACGGAAGTCTTGTATAAGGTAGACGAATACTACTCCTATGAGCATGATCGGGGTATCGCTTGGAATGATCCGACACTCGGTATAAGTTGGCCTTGCTTAAGTCCAATTTTGTCCGAGAAGGACGCGAAACATCCATGGTTGGCCGACGCAGAAAACAACTTCTTTTAGAAAATAGTAGGGGTGGAACATGAACATATTGGTAACGGGCGGAGCGGGTTTTATCGGCAGTAATTTCATAAGGTATATGCTGAGTAAGTATAGTGATTACTTTATTGTCAATCTAGATAAGCTTACTTATGCCGGAAATTTAGACAATTTAAAAGAAGTCGAGAACAGTCTGAATTACACATTTATTCGGGGAAACATTGGCAATAGAGAGCTTGTAGCGAACATCGTAGAAATGTATAACGTGGATGCTATTGTGAATTTTGCTGCTGAGTCCCATGTGGATCGCAGCATTATGGATCCGGAAGTATTCACACTAACGAATGTCTTGGGAACACAGGTACTGCTGGATGTGGCCAAAGAACTCAAAGTGAAGCGGTTTGTTCAGATTTCGACCGATGAGGTTTATGGATCATTAGAAGAAACAGGACTTTTCACTGAACAGACGCCTATTGCACCAAACAGCCCTTACTCGGCAAGTAAAGCAAGCGCTGATCTACTAGTTCAAGCGTACCACGAGACGTATGGCCTTCATACAAATATTACGAGATGCTCTAACAATTATGGACCTTTTCATTACCCTGAAAAGCTAATCCCGCTCATGATTACGAATGCTTTAGAAGATAAAAAGCTTCCTGTTTACGGAGACGGTCTTAATGTAAGAGATTGGCTGCATGTTTCGGATCATGCAGCGGCTATTGATCTTGTTCTTCATCAAGGTGAAGCAGGAGAGGTTTATAACATTGGGGGAAATAATGAACACCCCAATATCGAAATCGTCGAGCTCATCCTAGAGGCGCTCGGAAAAAGTAATTCGCTAGTCCAATTCGTGCAGGACCGCCTTGGACATGACAGACGCTACGCGATTGATGCGAGCAAGATCAGACGGGAACTGGGATGGGTACCTCAGATCAGCTTCCAGCAAGGGATCAAAGATACCATCGTATGGTACTTGGAGAACCCGCAGTGGTGGCAAGATGTAAAGGCCAGAGCATACAGTAGTATCTAGTGGAGTGGAGCAGACAATTATTAATTACTCATTGTGAGGAAGTTGGCTAAATATGAAAATACCTTTCAATAGACCTCCTGCGGTAGGGGAAATCGAGAAGCATCTCCAGCAGGTTGTGGAGAGTTTTCATCATTCAGGTGATGGACAGTATACCAAAAAATGCAACAATTGGTTTGAGACACATTTTGCTTGCGATAAAGTCTTATTGACGACCTCCTGTACGCATTCTTTGGAAATGTGTGCGATCTTATCGGATCTCAAGGGTGGCGACGAAGTTATTATGCCGTCCTATACATTCGTATCTACCGCTAATGCTTTTGTACTTCGCGGAGCTCGTATCGTGTATGTGGATATTAGGCCTGATACGATGAATATCGATGAAACGCTCATTGAGCAGGCGATCACAGAAAGAACAAAGGTTATCGTTCCTGTTCATTATGGCGGGGTGGCGTGTGAGATGGATACCATTATGCGTATTGCGAACCAATATAATCTTCTTGTGGTTGAGGACGCTGCACAAGGTGTGATGAGCACTTATAAAGGAAGAGCGCTTGGCACAATCGGTCATCTGGGCTGCTTCAGCTTCCACGAGACGAAAAATTATTCGTGCGGTGAAGGCGGAGCTATTCTAATCAATGATGAACGGTTTAAGGAACGGGCGGAAATTGTCCGCGAGAAAGGAACGAATCGTTCCCGATATTTCCGAGGAGAAATTGATAAATATTCCTGGGTAGACGTGGGCTCCTCTTACTTACCAAGCGAATTCAATGCAGCGATCCTTTATAGTCAACTTGAAATGGCTGTACCTATTAATGAAGACCGTCAGCGCAGCTGGAATCTTTATTATAACTTACTTCAGCCTTTAACCTCGGCTAAATACATCGAACTTCCGACGGTTCCGGACGAATGCGAGCATAATGCCCACATGTTTTATATTAAGGTGCAGGATTTAGAGACCCGATTAAGCTTACATACTTTTCTAATGAAAAATGGTATTACGAGTTCTTCCCATTACGGACCTCTTCATAGCTCATTATTGGGACTACAAACGGGCACTATGACTGGTTCTGATCGCTTCACGACACAGGAGAGTATGCGGCTGCTTCGCTTACCACTGTATTACGGATTAGAAGAAGTGAAGATCAGATATGTTGTTGAACAGCTGGATGTTTTCTTCGACCGCCAAACGGAGAAGTCACTTATGGTGATGGAGGACAGAATCACAGGGTAAAGGAAGGAGATTCAGCATGGAGCAAACAGCGATAGAAGCTGATCTGGTTTCTGTTATTGTACCTATCTATAATGGACAGAAATTTATTGAAACAACGGTGCGCAGTATTCTCGCGCAAGATTATAAGCCAGTTGAAATTATTATCATTAACGATGGATCTACAGATAGTTCGTCGGAAATTGTAAAGAGCATCTCCAGTGAATTGACGGTTTTGGAACAAACCAACCTCGGAGTAGCCTATGCAAGAAACAAGGGTCTAGCTTTAGCAAAAGGGAAATACGTCTTGTTTCTTGATCAAGATGATGTCATAGAACCAACCTTCTTGTCCCGGACAGTTAACGTCATTCAGCAATCGAATTGTATCGGCGTTGTCGCCAACGGCTATCTCATTGATGATGATGGCAACAAGATAAAGAAAATTTACAAGTCTAAGCGGACAAAGGTTGACCTGAAGGAAATGTGTGTCAACAATCAAATTTTCACCCCTTCTCAAGTGTTGCTAGATAAGAATAAACTTGTTCTGTCCGGCGGCTTCGATGCTGAATTAGCTGGAGATGACGGAGGTGCCGTAGCGGAAGACTGGGAATTATGGATACGACTGTTGAAGGAAGGGAATATCCTCTATCTGAATGAATTCCTCGTCAACTACCGGATTCATGCTAACAATAGCTTCAAGTATCTCGAAAAAATCCTGCGAAGCGAACTGAAAATCGTGGAACATTCCATGGCCGGTATTGGAAATCATAAAGTACTAAAGGGGTATAGATATTTATTCTATTCTTACAAAGCAGCCAAGTATAACGGAGATTGGAGTTCGGGAAGATCGGCCTTACTCAGAGCCTTGCAGTTGAATCCGCGCTTCCTCATTCATCCAAGACTATATTATTACTCCTTCTACCTAACATTTAAATACTGCAAAAGTGCTTTCTAGTGTAGGTGAGTGAGAAAGGTGACGCTATGCGCGTACTCATAACAGGAGGGAATGGGCAGGTTGGTTCGGAAGTCGTGGATCTCTTTCAACCGCATTATGATGTGCATTCCTTTAGTCGGGATGCTATGAATGTGACGAATTCAGCTCAGGTTAATGAGATCGTAGCTAAAATTCAGCCAGATGTCATTATTCATTGCGCGGCCTATACGGCAGTAGACCAGGCGGAGCAAGAGCAGGAACGCGCTTACGAGATAAATGCACTCGGCACTAGGAATGTTGCTATCGCAGCTCAGCAGTTAAGTGCCAAACTCGTTTACATTAGCACGGATTATGTGTTTGATGGCAAGAAGGAGGAGCCTTATGTGGAAGAAGACACACCGTCTCCACTAGGTGTTTATGGCAAATCAAAGCTAGCTGGTGAGATGTACGTTTCCACTTTGTGCGACAAGTATTTCGTTGTTAGAACTTCTTGGGTGTATGGGCGGTATGGAGATAACTTTGTAAAGAAGCTCCTCAAGCAGTCTCGGAAACAAAAGCAGTTCCATGTTGTTGAGGATCAGATTGGCTCACCTACCTCTGCGTTAGAGTTAGCGAGGTTTCTTTTCAAGCTGGTGGGCACAAAGAAGTACGGCTATTATCACGCGGCCAATCAAGGTGCTTGCTCGTGGTTTGAATTCGCAAAGGCGATTGTTAAATGCCGACAGCTGGAACATGTTATGGTTCTACCTTGTGTCACGGAAGTTGCCATTGGTAGGGCACAGCGACCTTCTTATTCGGTATTGGACAGTCAGAAAGCAAGGGAGTTCGGATGGGATTTGCTAGGTAACTGGCAAGATTCACTCGCTCATTTCTTGCAGCATTATCAAGAGCAGGATGACGTTAACGAAGGATAAGGGCTAGCCACACAACGAATGATACAAATCGTATCGAATAAAAAAATTATGAGGAGCCATGTCTATGAAAACAGTAAAAAAAGCAATTATCCCCGCAGCAGGGCTTGGCACGAGATTCTTACCGGCAACGAAGGCGATGCCCAAGGAAATGCTTCCGATCATTGATAAGCCTACGATTCAATACATTGTGGAGGAAGCCATTGAATCTGGCATTGAAGATATTATCATCGTTACGGGAAAAGGAAAGCGGGCTATCGAGGATCATTTTGATAACGCCTTTGAGCTGGAATATAAGTTGATGGAGGCCGGAAAGTTAGAGCTACTGAAAGAAGTGCAGCGTTCCTCCAAAGTTGAAATTCACTACATTAGACAGAAAGAACCGAAGGGGCTGGGTCACGCCATCTGGTGTGCGCGCCGCTTTATCGGGGATGAGCCTTTTGCCGTATTGCTAGGAGACGATATTGTTTCCGCTCAGGTCCCCTGCTTGAGGCAGTTGATCCAACAGTATGAGACGACTGGGGCTTCTGTCATTGGCGTTCAAACCGTACCTGATGATCAAACGTACCGCTATGGCATCGTGGATCCATTGAAGCAAAAGGGAAGGCTGTATCAGGTGAATAACTTCATCGAGAAGCCGCCGCTTGGTCAAGCCCCATCCAATTTGGCGATCATGGGTCGCTATATTCTGACACCGGAAATTTTTCAATTCCTGGAGCTGCACGAAACCGGTGCAGGTGGTGAGATCCAGCTGACGGATGCAATTCAGAAATTGAATGAAATCCAGCAGGCTTACGCCTACAATTTTGAGGGCATTCGATATGATGTCGGCGAGAAGCTTGGTTTTATTCTAACAACATTAGACTTTGGCCTCAGCAACAATGAACTGCGATATCCGCTGCTGGCTGCCATTGAATCACTGATCGAACGCGAGAAAGGGTTAAAGCTTCTGGGCTGAGACGGAACGGAATCATTTCGATAGGAGAGTTGGTGTTTCGAGTGAGCAATCCATTGGCCCTGAAAGTCAATCGAGTGGTTCCACTAATGAAGGGGTTAATGAAAGGCAAGGATACGGTGTCTACTTCAATCAGGGCACTGTTGGCGAGTATGTTCATCCTTGGATTGAACATGCTGACTGGCATCATGACGAGTCGGTTCCTCGGTCCAAGCGGACGGGGGGATCATGCAACGATGATCCTTTGGCCGCAGTTTCTAGCCTTTGTCATGACAATAGGTATGCATTCCGCTGTGGTCTACAACATGAAGAAGTATCCCGAGGACGCCGGGAAGTTGTATATATCGTCACTACTGCTAAGCTGTGCGTCCGGTATTGTCGCCTGTGCAATCGGTGTTTATTTCATTCCGATATGGCTCAGTACCTATTCCTCTCAGGTCATACAGTTCGCACAGGGGGCGATGATTATTACCCCGGTTATTTTATTAACATTTGTGAATAACGCTGTTTTACGAGCACGTAATGAATTTGCGCTATTTAATTTCGTGCGGTATTTAATGCCGATTGCAACGCTGACTATGCTGCTGTGTTTCTTGGCAGCAGGGAGGTTAACTCCTTTCACATCGGCTATCGCCTACTTGGGACCGAATGTGCCGATTGTAATTTGGTTAACGATTCGCCTGCTGCGGATATACAGGGTACAGTGGCGAGGCTCATGGGTATCTATGAAGAGGAATATTAAGTATGGTCTGGGCTCCTATGGCATTGACTTGCTCGGCAATATGAGCCTGTATGTTGATCAACTTATTGTTATCCGTTTGCTATCATCCGCTGATTTAGGATTGTATGTCGTGGCCGTTAGCCTGTCACGTATGGCAAATATTTTCTCGCAGTCCCTTTCCTTAATCTTGTTTCCTAAATCTTCCGGTTTGCCGAAGGATGAAGTCATCGCAATGACGGTTCGTGCATTTCGAGTCAGTACGTTCATTTCGATATTGGCTGCGATAGCAGCTATGCTCGTTGCACCTTATGTGTTGATTATTTTATACGGCAGTGACTTCAAAAGCGCAGTTTCCGTCTTTCGTCTTCTCATTCTGGAAGTGGTTATAACAGGGTCAAGTATGGTCATATCCCAAGCCTATATGGCGCTTGGCCGTCCAGGTATTGTAACGATGATGTACGCAGTTGGGCTAGGTGTAATGGTACCATTGCTCTTCTGGCTTGTCCCGGTTTTTGGTATTACCGGAGCGGGCATGGCGATGCTGCTGGCTGCTATTATTCGATTAGGTTTTATCCTAGTAAATTTCCCGCTGACGTTAAAAGTCCCTTTCCCGAACATTTTCAAATTCACCGAAGACATGGGATGGGTGAAGCAAATCATGCTTAGCAAGCTTAAGGGTTATAAAAATGCGACGGATTAGGATGTGGATGAAATGAAGCTTGTACTGCTCTCGGGTGGCTCTGGCAAACGCTTGTGGCCGTTATCCAATGATTCTCGATCGAAACAGTTTCTGAAAGTGCTGGATAATCCAAATGGTGATTTGGAATCCATGGTGCAGCGAGTATGGCGTCAGCTTCAGGGGCTGAAGTTAAGCGATTCAGCTTTTGTAGCCACAGGGAGATCGCAAGTGGACATTCTTCAGAACCAGCTGGGTTCCGAAGTGCGTATGGTCGTGGAGCCCGAACGTCGAGATACCTTTCCGGCAATCGCATTGGCGGCTACATACTTGTACTCAATCGAAGGGGTTAGTCTGAATGAGGTTATTACGATCGTCCCTGTTGATCCGTTTGTGGAAGCTTCCTTCTTTGAAGAAGTGACAAAGTTGGAACAAACCCTGCATGAATCCGGTGCAGATATTGCCCTTATGGGTGTTAAGCCGGCGCTTGCATCTGAGAAATATGGTTATATCGTACCGGATCAAAGTGAAGAGACGGCGTCCGAACAGACGTTTCGGAGGGTTAGCCACTTTAGGGAGAAGCCAGCACAATCGGATGCGGTAGCCTTAATCCAGCAGGGCGCACTTTGGAACTGCGGCGTGTTTGCTTTTAAGCTCGATTATCTTATTAATTTACTCTTGGAAAAGGGGCTGCCTATTCACTACGAGGAGACGCTGAAGCAGTATAGCAAACTGCCGAAAATCAGCTTTGACTACGAGGTGATCGAAAAGGCTGAACATGTTATCGTTTCCCGATATAACGGTGATTGGAAGGATTTGGGCACCTGGAATACATTAACTGAGGAGCTGACAAAGCCAGTCATGGGCAAAGGAATCATGACAGATGATTCGGTCAATACACACATTGTCAATGAACTGGATATGCCGGTGACGGTACTAGGTTTATCGAATGTCGTTGTAGCCGTAAGTCCAGATGGTATCTTAGTCACTGACAAAGCCGCCAGCCCGAGAATAAAAGAGGTTATGAAATCAGTAGATTATAGGACCATGTACGAGGAAAGACGCTGGGGTCGCTATCAAGTTGTTGACTACAGCAAGTATGGGGAAGGTAATGAAGTTTTAACGAAACGGATTTGCGTGAAAGCCGGCAAAAATTTAAGCTACCATCTGCACGAAAAGCGAAGTGAGGTTTGGACTGTTATCGCGGGTCAAGGACAACTCATTTTAAACGAAAAATCCTTTGTTCTAGGGGCCGGAGACGTGCTGAAAATACCTGAGGGGATGAGACATGGGCTGCGGGCTGTAACGGATTTGGAGTTGATCGAGGTGCAGATTGGCTCAGATTTATTTGAAGAAGATATCATTCGTCTGAGTGCAGATTGGAATGAAATTGAGAAACTAGAAATTCAAAGTATGTGAGGGATGTAATCATGCGGCTGAGCCAGGTGCATACAACGATTCGCAATAAGATAAACAAAATCCGCACACTGCTTTGGTATCGATTCATGTTTAAGAAGTTCGGGGAAAACAGCTGCGTTTCTGCACCATTTTTCCCGTACAATACGGAATTCGTTGAGTTAGGTGAACAGGTTTTTATAGCGCCTAATGTGAGGATGGAAGTGCATTACCGTATTCCGGAGGGACCCATTGGATCGCTGCGAATTGGGAATCGTGTTGTTATAGGCCAAAGGGTAAACATTTCATGCTGTGAATCATTAACGATCGGTGATGATGTTACGATTGCCGCGGGATGTTACATCTCAGACAACAATCATGGCATTAATCCGAGCGGGCCTAACTATATGGCACAGCCGTTATCCAGTGCAAGAACAGAAATAGGCTCTGGGGTATGGCTGGGTCAAAATGTTGCGATACTTGCGGGTTCAAAGATCGGCGAAAGATCCATCATTGGGGCTGGAAGCATCGTTACTGGGGAAATCCCGCCTTACAGCATCGCCGTGGGTTCACCGGCAAGGGTCATCAAGCAATACTGCTTCGTAACAAAAGTTTGGAAAAAAGTGGTACGGACTGAAGCAACATTAAAAATGACCATATAACAGGAGGAGTAAAAAATGGAGCAAAAAAGTAGAATTGGTGTTATAGGAACAGGTTTTATTTCCAAAGGATTGGTGATCGAAATTGAGAAAGCCTATGGTTTAAAGGTATCTCGCGTGCTAACTCGCCGAAATATTGACCATTGTGGAGAATATCCGCTGAATGACCGATTGACTAATTCCGTGGACGAGCTGATTGAACATTCCGATGTGATTGTTGAATGCTGCGGAGATACGATTTATGGCACGGAGACGATCCTCCGCATTATGGAAGCATCCATCCCTGTCATCACGATCAATGCCGACTTGCAGGTGACAACGGGCTCCTATTTGGCGAGTAAAGGGTTTATTACCGAGGCCGAAGGTGATCAACCGGGATGTCTGGCTGCTCTACGCGAGAATGTGTTATCGATGGGCTTTAAACCGCTTGTTTACGGAAATATCAAAGGCTTTCTTAATCTGAACCCAAGCAAAGAGGATATGCTTTACTGGGCCAAGAAACAAGGGCTCAATCTTGGTCTGCAGGTATCTTTCACCGATGGAACAAAAGTGCAGATTGAGCAAGCACTTGTTGCCAATGGCCTAGGTGCGCGAGCTGCAGTACCAGGACTTTTGGGAACGGCATGTGAGGATGTAAGAATTGGCGCTAATATTCAGGCGGAATATGCCAAAGGCTTAGGTTATCCGATCAGCGATTATATCTTGTCTCCGAAATCACCGGCTGGCGTATACATTGCTGCAGAGCATGATGACCGCCATAAGGATTATCTGAGATACTTAAAGCTGGGTGACGGTCCATTCTACACGCTGTACACAACATTCCATCTGTGCCATTTGGAAGTGGTTAAAACCATTCGCCGCGTGTTGGGTGGAGGAGGCGTTCTTCTGAATAACAGCACCAATCCGGCTGTTAGCATTGCATCGATCGCGAAGCGCCGCTTAGTACCGGGTGAAGTGATTGAACGCGGTGTAGGCAGCTTTGAAGTTAGGGGTATCGCGGTGAACATGGAAGATCATTTAAATCATGTGCCTATTGGCTTGCTAACGAATGCTGTTGTCCGCCAAACGGTCGAGGAAGGACAAATGCTTACCTTCCGTGATGTGGATATCCCAGACAGTATCGCCTTGAGTAGTTGGAAGGAAATGGAACAAAATAGACGTAAAGAAGCGTTCGATTTATCTGCTTCCTAATCTCGTATTTAACATGCATGCAGCAAGGCCTGACTTGGGTTTTCCAGGCAGGCCTTGTACACTTTATTGCCTTGGTGTAAGGGAGGAAATGATGAAAGTGCGAAGTTGGTGGAGTTCCAAGTTTAAGTACAGAATCATCGTCTTGGTTTGTATAGGCGGTTTACTCATCCATTTTCCAGCAAAGGCGATGGAAAACTACCTCTTTACAGCTTTTGAACCGGTGAATGCCAATGCTACTCCCGAGGCTAAGGAATTACTGACGTATTTGTACAGTTTGAAGGGGAAAAGCATGTTAACAGGACAGCATGACTTTCTAGAGGACCCAGATGTATTTGTTACTAAAATAAAGGCTGCAACCGGCAAAGATCCTATCGTTCATGGCTATGAGATGGGTGGGATTCTTGGACAAAATGAGACAACGTTAGAGGATCAAAGGCAAAAGGTCGTAAACAGCGCTATTGAGTGGCATAAGTCAGGCGGTATTGTCACGATGATGTACCACGCCAGCTATCCCGGAATGCAGCAGTATTGGAATAACGTACAACGGGCGACTAAGCAAGAGGAATTCGATCAAATTGTCACGGATGGCACATCCTTGAACAAGCAGTTGATCTCAGATATCGATAAAGTCGCTGTTTATTTAAAGCAACTGAAGGATGCAGGTGTTCCCGTACTATGGCGGCCTTACCACGAAATGAACGGCAATTGGTTCTGGTGGGGGAAGAAAAGCAATTATGTGCGTTTATGGAACATCATGTTTGACCGCTATGTCAATGTACATGGTTTGAACAATTTATTGTGGGTGTGGAATCCGAATGCCCCGAGCTCAGGTGTTGATCCCTATGCGAACACATATCCAGGCAGTTCAAAGGTAGATGCACTTGCCGTCGATATTTACAATAATGATTACAAGCAAAGTTACCATGATGAGTTATGGGAGCTTGGTGGAGGGAAGCCGATTGGTATTGGTGAAAATGGTGAAATGCCGAATGAGTCTATACTTTCCTCGAAGGAAAATAAATATGTCTGGTTCATGACATGGGGAGAAATGCTGGAGACCAAGAACAGTGCTTCAACTGTTCAAAGCTTGTACGGGCATCATAGCGTTATCACGAGGCATGAACATCTCATGAGGCCATCGATGATTCAACTCTTTTCCTTTTATGGCTATAAAATTATGTTCTATAAACCATCGTAAGGATTCTTATTTGGAGGGGAAATTTATGCGCATCGGAATCTTTAGCCATACGAACGTTTTTGAAGATTTTTTTGTAAAAGGCTTAGGTTTAAGTGAGGAAGATTACATTCGGTCCTATCATAACGATTTTTCTTTTGAGTATGCGAGGCTTTTGG
Source organism: Paenibacillus sp. V4I9 (assembly GCF_030817295.1). Lineage (NCBI taxonomy): Bacteria > Bacillati > Bacillota > Bacilli > Caryophanales > Paenibacillaceae > Paenibacillus > Paenibacillus sp. V4I9. The sequence continues at coordinate 6,321,234 of NZ_JAUSZE010000001.1, read as the reverse complement.
AAAAGGACGGAATTGAAACTATTATCTATCTCTTTACGATGAGAGGTAATCAGGTACGCGAATATAAACACCAAATTGTGAACTGCAGGGTTAAATTTATTCCTGTGGGAATGCTGTACAAATGGTATGCGTCTATCCCTTTTTCGGGGCGAACACCTATGGGGAAATACGTATCCCAATTGATGGCGACGACCAACCCAATGATCAAAGATATTGTTAAGCAGGATCAGATCGACATCATATATTGCCAAGAGTATAATACGGGTCGTTTTGAACCTTTATCGAAGATCGCCAAATCTTTAAACATTCCGATTATCGGCGCCTATCATGGCGGAAGTATTCCGAAAATATTGCTCCCTATTAAGAAGCGTACTTTGCACAATGCAGCCTTTCTAACCACGCTTAATATGGATGAGACCAACAATATGCTTAAACATTTTCCTGCCTTGAAAGAGAAAATAAAACTCATCCCGAACTTTGTAAATACGAGCATGTACAAGCAATTAGATAAACATGAGGCTATGAAGTCGCTTGGGCTTGATCCTGCTCAAAGATATTTGATTTCAGTAGGCCGACTATTTGACCACCAGAAGAAACACAGCTTACTTATTCAAGCAGCGGCTCAGTTAAAAGACGTGGAAGATCTCCACATTTTCATTGCCGGAAGCGGTCCGGATGAAGCCATGCTGCGTGATTTGATTAGGCAGCATGGAGTGGAGAACAAAGTGACTCTATTAGGGAATATTCGTGACAAGAACAAATTAGTGAAATATTACAATGCCTCGGAATTTTTCGTGCTTCCATCCGCTTATGAAGGATTACCCTTAGTGATGCTGGAAGCGGGGGCGTGTGGATTACCGACAGTTGCTTATAATGTAACGGGTGTAAGAGGCTTACTCGAGGATAATAGGAATGGCATTATAGTCTATGAAAATAATCCCTATCAATTATCGCTAGCGATACGAAGGCTGCTGGATAATCCCAAACTGTGTGAAGCCTATGGGAAAGCGTCTTACGATACGGTTCAGATTGGATATACGGAGGATATTATAAAAAAGAAGCTCATTGGTATGTTTGAGGATAGCAGATCTAGACAGCAAGGCTACGCTTGAAGAAATTATCGCTTGTAATGTTACGAATTGTATCGTATAATAAAACCAATACATAATGTAACATCGTATAGCATCTTGCGACATTATAACTCTTAATGAGTATGCTTACGAAGCTAGTTTTTTATGAAAACTCTAAGGAGTGTAATTATGATCAAAACAGAAATGGTATATTGTGTTGAATGTGAATCTATAATGTCCAAAAGTAATGCCGATAAGGTATTCAAAACGGGATATTATAAGACGATTATTCCACTGTGTCATTGTAAAGATTGTGCCAACACAGAAATGAATAAAATAATTGTAGACATGTCCGCTGATTCTCAACAGTGTTATTCGGGGTATGAGGTGTCCATGTTTTTATTTGCTTCACCGTAGGCAAAAGAATGAGTGTAATGGACCGTCCTACCAACATATAAAGCCATTCCTACTTTCAGTGTAGGATTGGCTTTTTTCATTTATTGGAGTAAATGCTTATGCGCACTATAGTCAATCTGCTGCTTCTCGAGGAAGCTAGTCAAGCTCTTATAGTCGCGCCGCGGTGTTGCAAGAATGTAACCTTGAATACAGTGGTCACGCGTTACTTCACTTGCATGCGCCTCCAGGGCAACCTGTCCAATGCGAGCTGCGATGGAATGCTTGGCAATATCTCTAAAGGCTGTCGGTACAGGTGATACCAGTTGATCGAGAAATGTTTTAGAGTCCTCTGTCCATAAGTGCCGCGAACTATCCACGTAGTGATTTTGCCAATCCAGCTTCGACTTGCCATCTTCTTTGGGCAGCACCTTTAGGAACTTCCGAAACATGAAATATCCGCCAATGGACATGAACAAAAGCAGGACACATACCCAGAAAATGATGAACCACATGAAAAAATCATTTGCCATTTATTTGTCACCTCACTAGCTTGCATCAATATCTCGTAAGAATTATACCTTATTTCTAGATTTCTTGCGACAATCCTAGTAAAATAGGAAGGTAGTAAACGTAACTACTTTGGTCTTCCATACCTAAGTAGTTGCGTAGTAGACACACAAAAAGGAGTTATCCATTATGCCTAAAATTGGCTCACACGTTTCGTTCTCTGATAAAGGCTTGTTAAATGCAGCTGAAGAGGCAGTCACATACGGTTCTTCCACATTTATGATATACACAGGTGCCCCGCAAAATACGCGCCGTAAACCGATTGAGGATCAATTTGTCGAAGAAGGTAAAGCTGTGATGGAGAAGCATGCGATGAACGAAATCGTCGTACACGCTCCCTACATTATTAATCTAGGTTCTTATAAAGAAGATACCTTTGAGTTAGCCGTACGTTTCCTTCAGGAAGAAATTCGTCGGACAGACTATATTGGCGTTCGCAATATCGTTCTTCATCCCGGGGCTTACACGGACAAGGATGCGGAGTATGGCATTGCCAGAATTGCGGAAGGTCTGAACGAAGTACTTGCAGGGGTTAAAGATACGAATGTGAACATCGCACTGGAAACAATGGCTGGCAAAGGGACGGAGATTGGCCGCAGCTTTGAGGAATTAGCTGAAATTATGGAACAAGTAGAGTTTAACAACAAATTATCCGTTTGTCTGGACACTTGCCATATTCATGACGCCGGGTATGATATTGTGAACGACCTCGATGGCGTTCTGCATCATTTTGACAAAGTAATCGGTCTAGAAAAGCTTGGTGTTATTCACTTGAATGATAGTAAAAATCCTCGCGGAGCCAGCAAGGACCGTCACGCGCCGCTTGGTTCTGGTTGGATTGGCTTTGAGGCTATGAATAATATTGCCAACCATGAGAAGCTGCAGCATTTGCCTATGATTCTTGAGACTCCTTGGATTGGTAAAGAAGATAAAACGCAGCGTCCGATGTACGAAGCAGAAATTGCTCTGCTCTCTGGTAACCTCAGTGGGCGTTTTGGCAGCGAGTTCTTGGATCATGTAGAGCGAATTGACTTTTTGTTAGGCAAAAAAGAGATTCATTTCCGTGATTTCGTTCTGAATACTTGGGAATTATTGAAAAATGATGCCAAGGCAAAGAAAGCGGACGGACGTGAGCCGCTGGAGCGATTGTATGATATTCTACACGAAGAAAATCTCTTTTCTGACCTTAGCGAGGAGCAGATTAATCAACGATTGATCGTTTGGCTCGCAGGTAAAGAGATACTCAAGAAAGCTTAATATAGATTACAGCAAACTAAAAAGAAAGCTTTCATACAGAAAGTTAAAGCTATTAGGGGGATTAATATGGAACAGGGAAGTACGAATAACTCATTGCGCAGGGAGAGCGTAATGGTGAATAGGGCGAGAATGTTGATCTCTTGTCCGGATCAGCCGGGAATCGTTGCGGCAGTCTCGCAATTTTTGTTTGAATATGGTGCGAATATCGTGCAATCCGATCAATACACAATGGATCCTGAAGGCGGCATGTTTTTCATCCGGATCGAGTTCGATTTAACGGAACTTGGGAGCCGGGTTGACCAGTTGAGAAAGGATTTCTCTGTCGTTGCGGACAAGTTCTCCATGGATTGGAGCCTTTCTCTTGCCAGTCAGAAGAAGCGCATCGCTATCTTCGTATCGAAGGAAGATCATGCCTTGCTTGAGCTGCTTTGGCACTGGCGCGCGGGTGATCTTAACGCAGATATCGCGATGGTCATTAGTAACCATCCGGACATGCAGTCGCTCGTCGAGCCTTTTGGGATCCCATATCACCATATCCCGGTTACCGCGGATACGAAGGCTGAAGCCGAGCGTCGTCAGCTTGAAGTCGTTGGAGACAATATTGATGCGATCGTATTGGCTCGCTATATGCAGATCGTTTCGCCTTCTTTTATTAAACACTACGCAAACCGTATGATTAATATCCATCACTCCTTCTTGCCTGCCTTTGTCGGCGGGAAGCCTTATGCGCAAGCCCATAATCGTGGGGTAAAAATCATTGGCGCTACTGCACATTATGTGACGGATGAATTGGATGGCGGCCCGATTATTGAACAGGACGTTCAAAGGGTTAGCCACCGTGATAACGTCGAAGATTTGAAAAGAATCGGTCGGCATATTGAACGGATCGTCCTTGCTAGAGCGGTAGCATGGCATGTAGAAGATCGAATTATTGTGCATAATAACAAGACAGTTGTATTTAATTAGGCTAGATTAGGCTGTGTCCATTACTGGATGCAGCCTATTTGCTAGTAACTGCTTAGGCTGATGATGTTTTAGCGGGTTATTGTGGCAAAGCCTTAAAGCAAATGGTACAATAATGCAAGCGAGAAAAGTCACTTGTATGTACAAGTCATTGATTGACGAAAATACAGAAATATAGGAGGGAATTTTCGAATGACAGTAACAAACAAAACAATTGAACAATTAGCGGTCGACACGATCCGTACTTTGGGTATCGACGCCGTTGAGAAAGCCAAATCAGGTCACCCAGGTATGGTTATGGGGGCTGCGCCAATGGCTTACGTGCTGTGGAAGCAGCATATGAAGCATAATCCATCTAATCCTAAATGGGTCAATCGTGACCGTTTCGTGCTTTCAGCCGGCCACGGATCCATGCTGCTATACAGCCTTCTTCACCTTTGCGGATATGATCTGCCAATGGAAGAAATCAAAAACTTCCGCCAATGGGGAAGCAAAACACCAGGACATCCGGAATACGGTCATACAGCAGGTGTTGACGCGACTACGGGTCCACTTGGACAAGGTATTGGTATGGCAGTTGGTATGGCCATGGCGGAAGCTCATCTGAGAGAGACTTACAATAAAGAGAATTTCCCTGTAATCGACCACTATACATACGCAATCTGTGGTGATGGCGATATGATGGAAGGCGTTTCATCTGAAGCGGTTTCCTTGGCAGCTCACCTTAAATTGGGCAAACTAATCATGTTGTACGATTCCAATGATATCTCGCTGGATGGCGAGCTTAACATGGCATTTTCCGAGAACGTTGAGAAGCGTTTTGAAGCTTATGGCTGGCAAGTGCTGCGCGTAGAAGAGCAAAATGATCTTGCTGCAATTTCCAAAGCAATTGCTGAAGCGAAAGCTGATACAACACGCCCAACACTGATTGAAGTGAAAACGACCATCGGTTTCGGCAGCCCGAACAAAGGCGGCAAAGGCGGACACGTTGGACCTCACGGATCTCCACTTGGCGGCGAAGAAGTGAAGCTGACGAAGCAAGCTTATGGTTGGCCTGAAGAGCCGGACTTCTTAGTTCCGGACGAAGTTAGAGCGCACTATGCAGAAATTCAAAAAGAAGGCGCTGCAGCTGAACAAGCTTGGAGCAGCCTGTTGAATGACTACATTAAGGCATATCCAGAACTCGGCAACCAGTTCAGCGCGGCAGTGAGCAATGAATTGCCAGCAGGCTGGGACGCAGATCTTCCGGTTTACAGCACTTCAGACAAGCCTATGGCTACTCGTGTTGCATCCGGTAATGCGATTAATGCGATTGCACCTAAATTGCCGCAATTGATCGGCGGTTCCGCGGATCTGGCAAGCTCGAACAACACCATGATCAAAGGCGAATCCAATTACAGTGCCAGCAACTATGCAGGCCGCAATTTATGGTTTGGTGTTCGTGAGTTCGGTATGGGTACAGCGATGAACGGTATGGCTCTACATGGTGGAGTTAAAATATACGGGGCTACATTCTTCGTATTCTCTGATTACCTACGCGCATCGATTCGTCTTGCTGCTCTTATGCAGCTTCCGGTTATCTACGTTCTAACACATGACAGTATCGCTGTTGGTGAAGATGGACCGACGCATGAGCCGGTAGAGCAATTGCCTGCGCTTCGTGTCATTCCGGGTATCACTGTTATTCGCCCTGCAGACGGAAATGAAACATCAGAAGCCTGGCGTTACGCGATTTCTGAGGCTAAAGGGCCAGTTGCTCTCGTATTGACTCGCCAAAACCTGCCGATTCTCGAAGGAACTGTCCAAGGTGCGAAAGAAAACCTAAGCAAAGGCGGCTATGTTGTATCCGATGCTACAAATGGCAAGCCAGTTGCACAGATTCTGGCAACAGGCTCCGAAGTACAATTGGCTGTCGCGGCGCAAAAGCTTCTTGAAGCCGAAGGCATTAACGTTCGTGTCGTAAGCTTGCCAAGCTTGGAGCTGTTCGAGAAACAGTCCAAAGAATATAAAGACTCCGTCATTCTGCCGGAAGTGAAGAAGCGTCTAGCTGTTGAGATGGCTTACCCGCTTGGTTGGGAACGTTATGTTGGCGACCAAGGATCCATCCTTGGTATCTCTACATTTGGAGCATCCGCACCAGGGGATTTGGTTCTCAAAGAGTACGGCTTCTACCCAGAGAACGTAGCAGCTAGAGTGAAAGCTCTATTGTCTTAATTAATTGAAAGCAGCCACTGCCCACCCCCGCGTGGGCTTGGCCTTATTCTTAGTTATTTTTGAGGGGGAACTATTCATCATGTCCAGCTTTGAAAATGTAACTGTATTAACGAAAGCCAACGTTTATTTCGATGGTAAAGTGACTAGCCGCACAGTTCAATTCGCCGATGGCACCAAAAAAACACTCGGCATTTTGCTACCGGGTGAGTACGAATTCGGAACAGATGTTAAAGAAATCATGGAAATCCAAGCTGGTGAGCTGAACGTATTGCTTCCAGGCAGCAGCGAATGGATTACCATCAGTGGCCAAGGTGAATTCACTGTTCCCGCTAATACAAAATTCAAGCTCGAAGTGAAAACAGTTAGCGATTATATTTGCTCTTATATTCATGAGTAATTAAATAGGGAAGAGATATCCCTTCAGATCCCATACATCTATCGGACAAAGTGCCCGATGATGTATGGGATTTTTGCGTCTGGATTTATTTGGATGACCAGGGGTAGAGGGAGCGGATATTCATATGCAGCACTTCCTCAATATCGCTCATGCGTATCCATAGCTGTTGGATGCTTTGTAGAATATCAGTTGGAAGCGCCAAATGTCGCTGTTGAATTCTGGAGATGCTGATACCGATGCATTGGGGGTGTCCTAGATTGACGACAAGGTCATCCAGCAAAACAGTGATTCCAGCCTCTAAGTCGGGGATTTCTTCCATCTTTAGCTTCTGAAACGGAGCGTCTAATGGCACGTACATCGAAGTTTTGTTCCAATCTAGCTCGTGAGGTCGAAAATGCAGCGACATGAGAAAGGGCTGGATGCGCTCTTCATGGAAGTCATAAAAAACAGTAAGCTTAGCCATCAGAGGGCGCCCCTTTTTGCTTCAGATGCTCCAGCTTGTCCATGATAAGGCGAGTTGCATCGGACCAATTGGCTGGATTGTATTTGCTAGCTTGACTTTGTGTAAATAGCTGATATTCATGATCCATAATGCCTTGCAGGACACGTCGCTGAATTTGCTCTATGCGAGCTGCTGCAAGCCGATGGGTTACTTGAAACTCTTCGGATAGAAGGGCAATCATTTCGTTCTTTTGCTCGGGCAGCGGCAGTTTCTTAAGCATAGAAATGGGTATTGCCGCGTAGAGCTGGAAGGCCGATGCATCCTGCTCCTGCCAATCGACATAGCGATCTGGCATAATCATTTGGTTGCCGGAATGGCGAAGCACATGACATAGCTCGTGAAGGAAGTCTTCCCACTGCTCTTTGGCAGATAATCGACGGTCTACGTTGATGCTGAATTGTCCGTTATTTTCAACAGCCATGCTGCTCATATCCATCGCATAAACCCAAATATGCAGTTTAGCAGCCAAATTGGTCATGCTAAGCTGAGATGGCTCTTTGATATCATGTTGGAGATATAAAGCTTCGACCCATTGTTCCAGAGGGGTGGTTTGGTAGTGAGTGAACAGGACAAACACCTCGTTATAGGAATATATGTTCGTTTATTTAAGGTAAAGAAAAGCCCATTAGGGCTTGGCTTTATTGTAAAAGGATAAGTTCATCAAGATGGCGCTTAAGCCACTGTTACTGCTGACTATCTGGTTTGCGGGTCATCTGCTGCTCTTTGATGAAGTTCCAGAAGCGGAGCATTTCGTCCCGGCGCTCTTTGGGCGCATTTTTGAAATCTTTGAAAAATAAGCTGACTTCAGGATCATCGACTTCCACGGAACTGCTCGGTCCAAATGGTCCTTCTAGCGCCTCCTCTTCCGTTGGAGCAAATCCGGCGAGCAGTAGAAGCTCGTCCTTATCAGCACTTCTAAGCGCATCGGCTAAGGCGATAACCGTTTCCCTGGATGGATTGAAGCGGTTATTTTCTATGGAGTTAATAAACGAATAACTGACACCGGATCTTTCTCCGAGTTCTCTAAGGGAGAAATTGTTCTGCTGACGCAAATGCCGGATTCGAATGCCGAATTGCACCATATCTTTCATCGCTTCATCACCTGTTTCTATTGTAAAGGGTTGGTGGTACAAAAAACAAGAGGGTTCGGAAAGAAAGTTTTGATTTTCAAAACATTTTGTGTTGAATTTTAAAACAAGAAGACGTATGATTTGTTTAGAAATTCAAAACGACAAATTTTAGGAGATGGTCGGAGAATGGTGGAACGTATTTTACACATAGAGCAAGAACAAATTGATCGGCGGGCAACGCGCAAGCGGGTGGAAGATGTGCTCGAAACGGTTCGTATGTACCGGTTGATCGGGTATGTGCGGAAAGAGAGAGGAGCGATTACGGACTCGAATCAGGTGCTCAAGGTGAAGGAGCAGACAGCTGTGTACCAGGCAGACACGGAGGAACAACTGGGTGGTTTATGCGCTGAAGTAGAGCAAGCGTTGTTGCTGCTTGATGAACTTGAACAGGAAATGATCAGCAAACGTTATTTGCAAAGGGACAAGTTGTTCGATTTCTTGCTGTTCCATGAGCTCAATTTGAGCGAGCGTACGTATCGCCGGGTGAAGGCTAAGGCGATAGCTAAGCTGGCTTACATGCTGCGGCTAGAGGTAATACTTTCTTAATAAATAATGTTGATATGGGGCTTGGGGCTATGGGATGTAGGAAGCAAAGGTATATAAGAGTCATACAAACAGCTAAGGGATTGTGACCGTAAGTTGGCCGCTTGTTGGCAGTTCGTTAGATTGGGACCGTGGTAAGATCGTTGTGTAGAGTAGTAAGGGAGGTGATTATGCTGAACAGGGCGCATGGGATAATGTCCGGATCGAGCAGATCTAATAGGGCTGCTTACGGGACAATTGGAAGGAGTGAAACGAGTGTTAGTTAGGTCATTTAGGCAGCGACCGTTTTGAAAAAAAATGTTTTGAATTTCAAAACACTTAATACCAACACTCAACACTTTAAGACTTAGTGGTAAGCGAGAACGTTGGAGTGAAGTGCTTTAACGATGTTTTACATCGTTACGGTGGGCTCCAGCGGTGATATCGTCGCTGAGACGATATAAACCATGCTTACAAATGAGACAAAGAGGCGGAAACGACAGGATGAAGTGTTGTAACGATGTTATACACAAGAAGGAGGTGAGAGAAGCGAATGATTAACATGGCAAATCAACTAGCGTTATATCTTAAGTCCGAAGGTATGGGAGCACTCGGGAGAGACATGTTCGTGGATGGTGTTCCACATACCCCCGATGAGGCCATCTGGCTCAGTCACGTTGGTGGCAGCGCAGAGTTCAAGCTGGACGCGCCGAGTAGCTGGCGCAAGCTGAGTTTGAACGTGAGAAGCACAACGTCGGCGGGGGCGCAGGATCGCATCTGGAGCGCTATTAACAAGCTGCTCGATCCGGATGACGGTGTCATCGAAGTGGACGGGCAAATCTACACGGTGCAAATTACCGCGCTTCCTGCTGTGCAGGACAAGGATGGGGCAGGCAGGTGTCTCATGAAATCTGTCCTGATCCTTCGGCAAGTAAAGCCTGTTCTAGAAACTTGGCTGAAAGCTATATCCGTATTTACGGAAGCGGCTTTAGGCTCGCAGTGGCGTGTATACCGTGGATTCAACGGTACGTGTCGACCTAGTGTCTCATGGCAGTGTTTGAGCGTACAGAGTGCGTCGGCGTCAAGAGGTGCTTGCCAGCTTACGAAACAATTCGTTGGACAGATTGCTGCGAGGTCGGCAAATGAATATCAGTTGGCCGCTCAAATATTACTGCTGGGACTGGCTGAACAAGCTAAATTGCCAATGGGAGGCGCTGAAAGCAGGTGGTTAACGGTGATTAATTCCAGCGCAACGCTGCGCTCGGGGGATTTGTCCACGGGAATACTGACCGTTATCTTAATGGGAGCCGCTTCAGTTCCGCAAGGTACGTTATCTCTCATGGCTGGCGTACACACAGTATCACAAATTCATAATTGAGGTTTCTTAATCCCTACAGCCTCCCCAACCAATCTCAACAGAAAGGAGCAAAAACGAATGAACCAAATCGGTTTTAACCTGATTTCTGCCACGCTCGGAGGGTTCGCAACCTATGCCTTCGGCGAGTGGAACGAACTTCTTAGCCTATTTCTAATGGCGATACTCGTCGATTATGTAACGGGCATTGCCGCCTCGATGAGGGAGCAGCGTGGACTTAATAGCCAAGTTGGCTACTGGGGACTTGCCCGCAAAGGGCTGATGCTGCTCGTGATTATGCTGGCTCATCGCATGGATATTCTGATGGATACAGACCTGATGATGACGGGAGCGATTTATTTTTACTTGGCGAATGAGTTTATTTCCATTACAGAAAATTACGGACGATTAGGGCTGCCGCTGCCCAGCTTTTTGAAGCAGATGATTCAAGTGCTGCGAGGCAAGGAGGAAGGGTTATGAGCAAAGAAAGCTTTATTGATCAATTAGCTCCAGCCGCACAAGCGGATATGCGGGAGTTTGGTATTTTAGCTAGTGTCACGATCGCTCAGGCTATTCTGGAAAGTGGCTGGGGTCGATCTGCTCCCGGTAACAATTTGTTTGGGATCAAAGGAAGAGGTCAGCAGCAAGTTACGCAGGAATCCATAAAAGGCAAGTGGATACAAATTGTGGACGGCTTTCGAGTATACGACAACTGGCGCGATAGCGTTCGCGAACATTCGCTGCTGCTTGCTCACAATCCCAGATACGCAAATGTGCTACATGAAAGAGACTACAGGTGCGCTAGTCAAGAGCTGCAGTGCGCAGGTTATGCAACAGAACCGCAATACACGGACAAGCTGATTCGGATTATTGAAGGGAGCGAGCTAACTTGTTTTGATCAGATAGAGGAGAAAAGGGGGTATATGATGAGTTCTGATGATGCATATAAGATTATTAACTTCTTATCCGCTGCTTGGATGAGCACAGAGGATGTAGAAGCTAGAGTGGAGTTACACCATTTGGCTGACGAGCTTCGGAAAGCGTCTGGGCAGCAATAAGCAACAAAATTCTCAACAACGATGCGATAATCACCAGGCTGTCGGCGTAAGCTAGTAACCCTTCAGCTCGAACCAAAATAAGAGTCCCTGGGGACTCTTATTTTGGCACTTTCTCTTCACTTGAGGTAAATAGAAGCCTCCAAAGACTCTTATTTGCGTAGATATTCCAATCTGGTGCCGCTTTTTTAACAAATAGAAGTCTTTAAAAGCTTCTATTTTCACTTAAACTCTAGAATTAGCACAAATAGAAGTCCCAAAAGACTTCTATTCTGGGTTCCGTGGGAGCACCAACCAATTTTGGCCGTAACCCCCTCAATATTAGCCTAAACGAACAATTTCCGCCCTGCAGGGTCCAGAATGTAAGAGCGAATTCTCTGCTCTCCACTGGCCGGCTTTATTATCCCTTTCCTGTGCAGGCTATGAAGCCACTTTCTTGCGTGTTCAACTCGGATGCCCAGATGGTCAGCAACTACATGCGGTTTAAGCGGATCTATGGTACTTGCGGCCAGCCGAGCGATTTCTTTTTCTCGATGAGTGAGTGATATAAGTTGAGTTTGATCGCCATACCATCGCGCCATGATGTTGAGGACGACTTGTTGGCAGCGTCGCGGATGCTGGGTGATATCATCAAGTGAGAACCGAAAAACCTTCCATTCGTCCAAAACCAACTGATTCTGCCGCATCAGGTTATCCCCGAAACGAGAGCGGTCAACATCCCGAGCATGCGGACCGTAACCGTCGATCTCGAAACAAATCCGATGTGGCGGACGGAGATATACAAAGTCGACAAATCTGGTGTTGTCCTGAAAATCCCTAACTTCATATTCCGGATGAAGATGGAGAAAATGTCCAATGAGCGGCCACCAGATTTGCTGCATAAACTGTTTTTCAGCGTAGCCATATCCCTCTCTTAATCGGCGCAGACGCTCTCCTGTTCGTTTCTCCTCATGGAACCTAACGAAATTTTCATGTTCTCTAAGAAAATCCATTGCGCCAACCTCCCTGGAAATCAAAATACCGCCTCTCCCAAAAGGGAAAGACGGCATGTTCTTCACGCGTCATTTTATGTAAATTATTATCTCCTACAAAGCATACTCAATATGATCCTCAATATACTGCTCCAGCTTGATCCGCACATAAGGCGGCAAGGCGGAGAGCATGCAGCCATAACGGAAGTTACGGCCGTCAGGTTCAATGCGAATCACGCGAGCCGTGATTGGCGGAAGCTCCGCTTCCTGCGGGAAGTGGATGACGATGAACATATCCGGCGCAAGCGGGGCGGCAGAGGTGATCTGAAGTCCGCTCTCGGACAAGTCGAAGAGGGTGCCGTCGATGTTTTGGCCGGAGAAGGAACCTTCCTGCTCCCATTGGTAAATGGACAGCTTCAGGTTGATGTCCAGCTTCACGCGCGTGTTCCGGCGGCGTTCGCGGCCAGAAAGCGGCGATGCCGGCCTCTCTGCAGCAACGATAGGCTCGCTCGGTCTAATGACCTGCTGACCCATCCAGTCTTCATAACACTGAATGACGGAACTCAAGTCTTCCTCGCCTAGTCCTTTGCTTAGGCCAATCTGGAATAGGCTTGTAGCTGATTGAAGCATAGGCGTCGGCAGCTGGAACTTGCCCGTAATTTCCTGAGCAAGCTGCAGATCCTTCAGCATCAGCTTCAGGGAGAATTGATTGCTGAAATCGCGATCGATCATTTTATCGCCTTTTAGCTCAACTTGCTTGCTGTTCGCTCCGCCGAAGCGAACAATCTCTAAGAATTGAGCAGGGTTCACCCCTGCTTTAACCGCAATCGATAAGCCTTCGGCTAAGCCGGCTAAATTAATGCCCACCATCGTGTTGTGGGCAAGCTTGGCGTACGAGCCGGAACCGCTCGGCCCGAGGTAAAGTGCTTTGCTGCCAAGTGCGAGGAATACATCGTGATGCTCATCGAACACTTCTTGGCTGCCGCCGACCATGAAAGTTAGCGTGCCTGCTTCGGCAGCAGGTTTACTGCCAGTGACAGGCGCGTCGAGGAAGTCGACGAAATGTGCCGCGAGTTCCTCAGCCAGCTTTTGACTTGTTTGTGGGGCTACGGTACTGGAGTCTATAATCGTGAGTGCTGGATGAATGCCACTCAGAATGCCCTGCTCACTGTAGAACGTTTCTAATAGTGAAGCATCATTGCTAAGCATTGTAATCAGAACATCCGAGCTGCGAGCTACATCAGCAGGGGACAACCCCACTTCAGCACCAAGACGGGCCAGCTCGTCCGCTTTTTCAGCAGTCCGATTATATACAGTTACCATAAAACCTTTTTGAATAAGGTTAGCAGCCATGGGTTTGCCCATAGTGCCAAGTCCAATAAAGCCGATACGTTTCATGATCCTTCACCTCTAGATTCATTTTATCATGGTAAATATAACCTGTGAATTCTTTTATAGGGATCTTTGGTCGGAGACCAAAGTCTCTCCACTTACGCGATCGCTCATTGAATGTCATCCAATATATGATCGCTTACTTGCTTTTGGACAGGCAAATAAGTATGCTAGGAAAAGGAAAAAAATAGAGATGGAGGCGAACATAGTGAGTAAGAAACTACAATTTGATTACAGTAAAGCACTATCCTTTTTATCCCAGCATGAGGTTGATTATTTGGCGGCTCAAGTAGAGCTAGCGCATGAACAGCTGCATAACAAAACGGGTGCAGGTTCCGATTATTTAGGATGGGTTGATCTTCCTGAGAATTATAATCGTGAGGAATTTGCTCGTATTCAGGCTTCCGCTAAGCAAATTCAATCCGACTCCGAGGCGCTTGTTGTTATCGGTATCGGCGGTTCCTATTTGGGAGCACGCGCGGCGCTGGAGATGTTGTCTCATTCTTTTTATAACATTTTGCCAAAAGATAAACGTAAGACGCCTGAGATTTATTTCGTTGGAAATAACATCAGCTCTACATATGTTACGCATTTGCTTCAACTGCTTGAAGGCAAAGATTTCTCAGTAAATGTGATTTCGAAGTCCGGTACGACAACAGAGCCAGCGATTGCTTTCCGTATTTTCCGTGAATTGTTAGAGAAGAAATATGGTAAAGAAGCTGCGCGCAAACGTATCTATGCTACAACGGATCAAGAGAAGGGTGCTCTCAAAACACTCGCTACAGCAGAAGGTTACGAAACCTTTGTCATTCCAGATGATGTAGGCGGACGTTATTCGGTATTAACTGCTGTTGGTTTACTGCCAATCGCGACAGCTGGTATTGATGTGGAAGCGATTATGAAAGGCGCGGCGGATGCGCAGCATGAGTTCTCTAATCCGAAGTTGAGTGAGAATCAAGCCTATCAATACGCTGCTGTTCGAAATTCGCTCTACCGCAAAGGGAAAACGATCGAAATTCTCGTTAACTACGAGCCTTCCTTGCATTTCGTATCGGAATGGTGGAAGCAGCTGTTCGGTGAAAGCGAAGGAAAAGATTACAAAGGTATTTATCCAGCATCGGTGGACTTCTCGACGGATTTGCACTCCATGGGTCAGTTCGTTCAAGATGGCAACCGGATTCTGTTTGAAACGGTCATTCAAGTTGATCAAGTGGCTGATCATATTACAATTGGCACAGATCCTGATGATTTGGACGGACTCAACTTCCTGAGCGGGAAAACGATGGATTTCGTGAACAAGAAAGCTTTCCAAGGCACAATGCTTGCTCACACGGACGGTAACGTACCGAACCTGATCGTGACGCTGCCGGATATGACGCCATACTCCTTCGGATATATGGTGTATTTCTTCGAAAAAGCATGCGGTATCAGCGGTTACCTGATGGGTGTGAATCCATTTGACCAACCAGGCGTTGAAGCGTATAAAAAGAACATGTTTGCCCTCTTAGGCAAACCGGGTTATGAGAAGGAAAAAGCTGAGTTGGAAGCACGCTTGCAGAAGTAATTCATGAATGCCAAGCAGAGAAACGATCAATCCTATCGGATTGGTCGTTTTTTCCATTGAAAATTTCCATTATTTATGTGGTAAATTTTCTTTCTATATTGTCGAAGTCAAAGGATGTGTGTAGAATATAATGAAACAGATGTTTCCTTCTACCAAGAAAGGTCGGCTATGCTAGCACATTTCAAAACTATCCAATCGTACGGATCGTCGGAAATCATCATCAAGAAGTCGCGTTTCATCGGTCATGCCAAACCGGTAGAGTCAGAAGAAGAAGCTACCCTATTTATTGAAGCTATCAAGAAGGAACACAGGTCGGCCACACATAACTGCAGCGCTTATGTCATCGGAGAAAAGGATCAGATTCAGAAGCAATCTGATGATGGGGAACCGAGTGGTACAGCAGGAAAGCCGATTCTGGAAGTGATTAAGCATCAAGGACTTAAGAATATCGTTATCGTCGTTACCCGTTATTTCGGCGGCATTATGCTTGGCGCGGGCGGACTCATTCGGGCTTATACGGATGGAGCCGTGGTAGGCATTGAAGCAGGACTTCCAATTTATAAAGTCAATCATCAGCAAGTGTTGATTGAGGTGGATTATACGTGGTATGGCAAACTCGAGAACGAACTGAGAAGTCAGGGGATGCTCCTAGGGGACATTCAGTTTACGGATAAAGTGACTGTAGCATGTTATCCTTTGGCAGCGGCAGCGGAAGCATTTATCAACTGGGCAACAGATTTTACACAAGGTCAAGGCATTGTTATCGCAGGAGAGAACGAATACATGGTTCATAAGAGCTTGCCGGAATAGGCAGGCTTGGGGTACAAGGCACAACTAATTTCATAGAAGCTAAGGATGCGGAGGGATAGGAATGGCTAGGAAAGCAGTCGCGCAAGAGCTTAGCAGAGAACGAATACTTGCGGAAGCGCGGGAATTATTCGCAACTTTCGGCTATCGTGCTTTAACGATGCGCAGCATCGCAAAAGCAATGGGGTACAGCCATGGTGCGTTATATTACCATTTTAACGAGAAAGCTGAACTGTTTTATGCGTTAATTAAGGAAGATTTCTCCGAATTAGTACAGCGTCAGCGGGAAATGATCGTTCGTGAGCAAGGATATAGCGTGAATCTGCTTCAAAAGCTAATGATGGAGTTCGTCTGGTTTGGTTTAAACAATCCGCATCACTACGAAATGATGTTCATGATTAACGAGCCAGAGCTGCAGCAATATTCGCGTACCGAGCAAGCACAATCCATGGAAATGTTTGCTATTGTCATCCGCCAAGTGATGGCCGGGCAACCCGGATCCGAGAGCAGGAAGTTTACGCTTCCGTGGAATTTGTTTATGTCCTTACATGGCCTAATTTCGTATTGCATTCAGTTTAAACAATCCTTCGAGGAAGCGCGGAAACTGGCTGAAGAGCATATCCGTCTCATCTGTGTCAGCTTAGATTTAGATTCCTATGAACAACAGCGTCCGCTTGTGACACTTGTCAATACAGAATCTGCATAAATTCACCTAGATATACGCACGAAAAAAGCCCCTGTTTAGTTGCTTCATAGCAACCAAAACAGGGACTTTTTCATTCATTTTGGAACTATACTCAATCCGTCGTAAATGGATTTCATTTTACAACATCCAATAAGTGCTTTAGAATAACAGAAGGGGAGCTTGCTCCTTAATGTGGCACACGCGCTTAGAGGAAGGAAGAATATAAAGCTATGGATTTGAACAATTGGTCGGAAGAAAACGTGGAATATATGTTTGAAGAAATTAAGAGAAAGCTGCGAATGGCTACCGGTGGGTCGATTAAAGCCTCGAACATCAAGCAGGAAGTATATGAGGACTTGAAGGACTTGTACGACTTGGTCGTCAGCAAAAATAATTTCAGCATTAGCGAAATCGATGCGATTACCACAGAGCTTGGTAAGATTCGTAAAGCTTAAGCACTTTTATCCATAAAATTGTCGTTTTCTTGGCCTTAGGGCTGGAGATACGGCAATTTTTTTGCGTTGAACGGAGAGAGGGCAACTGCGTATTTTTACCGGAGAAGGGACAGCTATCCAAGCGATGTTACCTACACAGTCGTACACTGTAGAGCAATGTATCTCTGTTGGCTGAAGGAGGTGGACGTTCGTGGCATCCAAAATTCGTAAAGACGACGTTCGGAAATTGGTCGGGAAAAATATCGTGGCTCTTAAGAAAGACGGAACTCAAGTAACTGGTAAATTGGTGCGGATCAGCGGTAACACGTTGATTGTTGCTCCACAAAAAGGCAAAAAAGTTCAAGTCAAAGCCATTATTCCATTGGTTTTGTTTGATCTGTTAGCGATTGGTACATCACCTTTTGCTTTTGGTGGATTTGGTGGAGGATTTGGCTATGGTGGCGGCTTTGGTTATGGCGGTGGCTTTGGTGGTTATCCGTATGGTGGTGGCTTCGGTGGTCCAGGATTCTGGTAAAGGAGGACTCTTTCCCAATTAGGGAAAGGGTCTTTTTTTTATGGAACTTGAAGTTTAGGCACCATTTTGGCTCTGGATGAATAGGCTAACATACAAGTCTCCGGCCAAAGTCCCTCAAGCTGGGCAGAAGAAGCTGGAAGTTAGCCAAGTATAGGGAGTGAGCAGTGTGCCGAGTTCCATCGTTTTTAACATGATTAATATTAATAATCAGAATACGAATGCAACCATCGGGATCGGTGAGAATGCGCAATCCAGCTGGGATTCACACAGCAAAAACAATTACGGAACCGGTCAATGGATCGGTAATTCCGTCTCCGCCAATATTGTTAATTTCATCTATGACAACGACTTTATTGATTCACCAATTAATGATCAGGATTTTAAACCAGCTGTCACTAACCAAGTATAGTTGAATGGTGGGTGAAACCATGTTGAAATTACCGTGCCCACTAGATCCGCCGCTCATTGAATTCGATTCTATCCATGTTAATTCCATATCCGAGGCATCCGGTATTTTTATTGGCACCAATACACAAGTGAATTGGTCTACAAGTGGGAAAGGGAACCTCGGCCTTGGAGAAATAAACGGTGATTATAATTACGTACTTTATAATATCAACACGGTTTACGATAATGACATCATCGATGCACCTTATACCAAAGGGGACTTGATCATTGGCCGTGTATAAAAAAGAATACTCCGCAGCTGCTTCAATCAGCAGTTTGCGGAGCCTTTGTCGTATGTTCCGCCTGCGGGCTGGTGGGAGCTGAGGTGTAGCCGGATGTCTGAGCCTGGTTGGTAATCATGTCCTGCAGCCAATCGGGCGTTTCGTTATCGCCGATATTGAGCATATCAAGGAAATCGGAGTCGTTGAGCATAGAACGAGTTCCGACTAACTGATTGTTGTCGCCTTCGACAGCGCCAAAGCCTTGGACCGTTTTCTGATTGCTTTGAAAATCGGTCGGCCAATTATTGCCCATATTGATGCAGGACGCGCTTTGTACCGATCCGATGCGGATTGAGCCGATAATGAACGTTGGGGACATGAAGGAGGACACCTTGTATCACCTCTTTACGATTTGGACTGTGGTGGTGTGTATTTATAACCGGTCGAGGTTCGCTCGGTTTTCGGAGTATCAGCAGCTTGTGAAGCAGCTTCTACACCTTCAGCAGCTGTACGAGAACCGGCGGCCTTACTTTCTTTTGACACATGAGCACGTTTAAAAGCTTCATCAATCGGTACACTTTTCTCACTTGGCTTGGCACCGAAATTGTTACCTAAATTCAAAGAACCGCTCAGTTCCTTGATATCGAGTTGATCCAGCCGAAAGGTTAAGTTTTCCAAAACAGGTTGATGGATATGC
The DNA here is from genome assembly GCF_030817295.1 of Paenibacillus sp. V4I9. Taxonomy (NCBI): domain Bacteria; kingdom Bacillati; phylum Bacillota; class Bacilli; order Caryophanales; family Paenibacillaceae; genus Paenibacillus; species Paenibacillus sp. V4I9. Next base: position 6,302,054 of record NZ_JAUSZE010000001.1, on the reverse strand, counting down.
AGGGTTTCTATATGTATCTTCGGGTGTTTGGCAGTAAGATCAGCTAATTCTTCTTCCAATTTGCGAAGACGCCGTTCTAATTGCTGAACATGTTGATCATGAACGGGAGACATGGCTCCTGTTTTAGCTTCTGATCTAGCTCCAAAACTAGCTTCAGATCTAGCATCAGTTCTAGCTGGGGTTGATGTTTTAGCTTTAGCTGTTCCTGTAGTTGGCTGCGTTTTGGGCGGGGACGTTTTCTTTTTTTGAAACCACATGAGTATTCTCAGCTCTTCCGTGTAGATGGTTTAACATCAAAGGTGTCGCCATCTTGGACAGTATGCTTGCCACCCAGAATAACATTATGCTCCCCGCTTATTTCCCCGAGCCCCTGATTAAGCTTCTCGGAATGACGTCTTCCGATGATCCGATTCGTACCCCTATTCACACTGGATGTTTCGGCGATTCCATCAATATGTATAGATTGAAATTGTATGCGCACCACAGTAATCCCTCCAATCCTGCATCTCCTAACGATCTCTTTTATTTATATGGGGACAAAGGGAGATTCATTTCTCTTTTTGGTAAAGATTAATTTTTGGATATGAAAAAGATTACCAACCAATCAGCCAGTAAGGCCGGTTAGAAGGTAATCTTTATTTGGTTTACAGTGTGCTCGTTACGTGAACTGTATAGGGATAACTTTCTCTCCATCCGGAGGAGCAAGCGGGATTCGAATGATGAGCAAACCGTTGTGATACTGCGCCCGCATTTGATCGGTCATAGCGTTACTGGGCAGGCGGAAAACTCTCTCAAATGCTCCAAAGAATCGCTCGGACAACCGCATTTGCTCATCGATTACTTGGTAAGGCCGAACGAGCATCCCGCGCATAAGCAGCGATTGGTCACGGAAAGAAAGCTGAATCTGCTCGGGCGAAGACAATCCGGGAACTTCAGCCACAACAACAAGTTCCTGTGGTGTCTCATACATATCAACTCTTGGCCCGGTTAGCGGGATGATACTGGCAATATCCTGCCAGAATTCGGGGCCCAGCACATCACCAGCTTGCGCCGACAGCCCTTTCCAGTCGGGCTTAGGCGTTCGGTTGCCTGGGGGATTCATCAGCCATCATCACCTGACTTCTACATAGAAAGTAGCGCTGCGAGCAGCTTGCTACTAGTTTATGTACACCCGCGGCGGAATATGGCTGTCTGTCACGAACCTATCGCTGTGGTGGCCGCTGATTCGCGAGCTGCTGCTGCGCCATTCGCACAAGCTCACGCACCATTGCCCCGCCAATTGGACCACCGACCTTGCCCGCGTCTTCCGAGCTAAGCTGTCCGTTGTAGCCTTGCTGAAGGGGAACGCCAAGCGTTCGGGCTACTTCATATTTTACGAGATCAGGTCGTTCTGGGTTGACATTATACCCCTGATTCTTCATGACTTGCGCCTTGAGCAGTCCCAGGCCGTGTTCCGATCCGGGCACGATGGCCCGGTTGCTTCTTCTTCGTGCCATTAGGCATCACCTCTTGGTGATTAGGATGCCCTAGGGTTGCTCGTACCATGAGTACGGAATGTAAAATATTTATGTCCCAAATAATTTCCAATCGTATACAAGCCATTTCCAACCAAAATGGCAGCATTGTGCAGCCAATCTGCCCGCACGGATGGCATGACAGAGCTTGCTGCTTCTGCAAGCACCCAACTTAAACCATAAGAGACGCCATAACAGCTCAAGATAACAACAGCAAATTTCCACCAACTGCTGCCGACGCTGACATTGGAACGAAACGTAAATGTACGATTCAGCGTGTAGCTTACTATAGCGCCTAGGGTATTTCCTGCGAAAGTGGAAACCCAATAATTTAGGTGAAGCAGATTAAAGAATGCAAAACTGGCTGACAGGCCAACCAACGTATTGAACAGACCGACAAGTAAGAAGCGCGCGAAGCTGCTAGTCAACAAAGCTTTTATCCGGTTCATCGTATGATCACCGTGTGGAGCTTACTTGGGTGGATGGCGTATGGACCGCTTCCTGATCTTGTCCAGTTGCTGTCAAATCTTTCTCAATGACGAAAAGCGGTCGCTGCTTCACTTCTTTATATATTTTACCTATGTATTCACCAATTAAGCCGAGAGCGAGAAGCTGAACGCCTCCAATGAACCAAACCGAAAGAATAAGCGATGTCCAACCGGTAACGTTCGCTCCGAGGATTTTGCCTACAATTGCGTATAAGCCGGCAACGACACTCAGCGCGAATAGGAGGAAACCCATCAAGGTGACGAAGCGAATAGGGGTTACACTGAACGACGTGATGCCATCGAAGGCGAATGCGAGCATTTTGCGAAGCGGATATTTGGATTCTCCGGCAAAGCGTTCTTTACGGTCGTAATAAACCTGAGTGGATGGGAAGCCAAGTAATGGCACCATACCGCGAAGAAATAAATTGACCTCTTGAAATTTCTCCAAATTTTCGAGGGTACGCTTGCTCATTAAACGGAAATCCGCATGATTGTAATGAATTTTCACACCAAGCGATGTCATTAATCTATAAAAGCCTTGAGCTGTGGCTCGCTTGAAAAACGTATCCGCTGAGCGATCCTGTCGGATGCCGTAAACGATATCGTATCCTTCGTGGAATTTGACGATAAACTCGCGAATCACATTCGTGTCATCTTGCAGATCGGCATCGATGGAAACGACGCAGTCCGAATAGATTTTGGCTTTCATAAGCCCTGCAAGCAAAGCGCTTTGATGGCCGGCATTTTTCGCAAGCTTAAGCCCAGTAATAAAGGGACTTGAGGCGTGGAAGCGTTCAATAAGTGTCCAAGTCGCATCCTTGCTGCCATCGTCGACAAACAGCACTGTGCTTGTGGTAGCAATTAGTTTATCAGAGATGAGAGTTTGTAACACATTGGTAAGTTGGAATACCGTTTCTGGAAGTACTTCTTCTTCGTTATAACAGGGGACCACAATGGTCAAAACGGGATAAACCACAATTCTCGTCTCCATTCTGAAAAGAGGATTAAAAGGTTGATATATGGATTTCATTATATCGTAATGTATGTAAAATATTAATTTTTAACGAAAATTAAACATTTTTAACAAATGAACGTCCATATTAATAAGCTCTTTACGAATCCTTAACTTGGTAAAAGAGGAGGAATCAGGTAAATTTACAGAAAAGATAAATGATGCTCGGATAGGAGAGATGGAGGATGGAACTACTGAAAGAGAAAGCGCCAAAAAGAGGAAAGGTCAATGTGATTCTATCAATTGTTTTGCTTGTCCTTATTTCTCGTGCACTCATGCTATTTACTGGATATATCGGGATGAATTTGTTCAGTAAATCTTCTCAGGTACCGGTGTATATGCAGAATGTGCCAGGCACCTTGTCCAAGTGGACGGTGAAGCTTCCTGGAGAACTAGCATCTACGGAGAAGCTGAAGTTAGAGGATTTTATCAAGTTTGATACGTATTCCTATTTAAAAATAGCCACCCAAGGTTATGATAAGTTTCGTATGGACGAACCGCATACGGCTGCGAATTGGGTGTTCTTTCCACTATTTCCGCTGCTGATTTTCTTGCTTGGTAAAATTTTTTGGTTCGAACCTGCGATAGTCGGTATGATCATTTCGAATCTATGTTTGCTTGGAGCACTGATTTATATCTATTTTATTGCCCTGCAGAGGGGACTCAGTGAACGTCAGGCGGGAACAGTCCTATTGCTAATAGTGATATACCCATCGTCGCTTTACTATACCCTACCGTACACAGAGAGTCTATTTCTGCTGCTTTCGGCAGCCTCCATCTATTATGCAGGCAGTAAAAAGTATGCAATCGCCTTTATAGCTGCTAGCTTATCCACCGTAACAAGGGTGCCTGGGTTTATCAACCTTGCTTTGGTTATGGGTACCGTGTTTATGGACGAAGGGTTCAAATGGACCTGGCGTTACCTGAAATGGTCGTTATATAGCATTTTGTCCCTTATCCCAATGGGTATTTATCTCCTACATATGAAAAGCGTCACCGGTGATTTCTTGGCACCTTTCCATGAACAGAGCTTGCACTGGTTCCGGTATACAACCATACCATTTATCAATTATTTTGGTTATTTGAAAAGGCCTTACTTCTCCACGCCAGATGGCTGGGATAACGGCTTCATTGCTTTTACCGTATCGACGGCTGTGTTTGTAGTTTTTTTGAGTTACCTCATTGTTCATTTGAAAAAGCTTTTGACAAATAAGCATGAGCTGCTATTTTTCGTTTATGGCTTGCTCCTAATCGTCATCCCATTTTCAAGTCAACCCTTATTTCTCGTAAGCGTCGTACGCTATATGATGGTGAGTATACCGCTTTATTTCTACTTAGTGAAGTTAACCGAAAAGTGGGAAAATGCCCGGATTTTCTATATGATGCTGTTTATGATTCTACAGGTTTTCGTGACGATTGGCTTTTTTAATGGGTATTATTTTGTTATCTAAACAGGGGTGAATACGAAAAGCGGCCGGAACATGAATCATCGTCCCAGCCGCTTATTACTTCATTACCATCCAAATCCGAAAGTACTAAGAACGATAACCAAGAGGATGTATAAAACGAGGACTACAGATGTGCCTGTATAAGGTACAGCAGGACCGCAACCACAACTCATGTCAATCCTTCCCTTCACTTTTGGACCGAAAAAGTTGGATTTGAAGTCGTTCGTGAAACGCCAATGGGTCCTAATTCCTTCTGGTTAGAGGTAGCGCCGCAAGGAGCGGAGTCCGCACTAGTCATTTATCCGAAGAGCATGATGAAAAATTATGCCGAACTGAAGCCTTCTGTCGTCTTTGTAACGGATAATATTCAGACGACCTACGCGAACATGAAGTCCAAAGGCGTTGAATTCGAAGGAGAACTATCAGAGATGCAGTGGGGAACTTTTGCCACATTTAAGGATGAGGATGGTAATACGTTTCTTTTAAAAGGATAAGGATTTAAAGGAAGGACGAGTTCTTAGGTCGTGTAATCGACTGGGAACCGTCCTTTTTTTACAGATCCAATCTGAATTAGGATAAATTCTCCCATTTGGCCCACATCTCCGCTGGATTGAGTTCGTATATCTCGTTCTCGCGAAACATGAACTGGTGCATAATGAATTCTCGTCGAATCGTTGCGAAATCAGGGTGGTATTTCTTAATAAATGCATTCAGTTCCTTCTCTGTGTAGGTGCGTCCTTTTTCGAGCTGCTCTACTAGATGTTCTAGGACGATAAGTTTTTTCTTGAGCTGAGCAGGGATATGCTTGAGTTTGCCATCTAAGGTTATAAAGTTTCGAATGACAGATTGCTTGAGGTTCTGATTTCGGTCTTTAAGGTCTTCATCCTTCATAGGTTCTGTATCTCCCTTCTTATTTTTGAAAATGAGATCAGCCGTCGCGGTGGCATTACTGCGAATGAAATACTCATTTAAAGTGAAGTAAATGGTGTTCTTGTCTCTACGCTCATTGATCAGACTGGCTTCGCGAAGCTTAGAGGCGTGATGGGTAATGGTTGCTGGGGTAACACCCAGTTTCTCCGCAAGAACTTGACCGTTCAGCTCTCCATCGGCTAGTAAAATGAGCATGCGTATACGTGTTGCATCGGCGAGGGCCTTGTGATAGGTAATGATTTTATCTAATTGCATGGCGGGTACACCTCCTTAGAAGAATATCTGATTTGATTAATGTCTAATTAGATACTAATTAAATTAGATGAGATTGTCAACACGATGATCCCCAATCTTAAAGAGGCAGTGGCACTGGCAAGGATTTACTAACATAATGAACAAGTTCACATTCATAAACTTACTCAGTTGATCCTAACAATGGGGAGGATTTCTTATGCCTGAGAAGATAAAGTTGCAAAAATTCGTGGATGAACTGCCTATTCCAAACACGATATCTCCCAAACTGCGAAGTTATCATAGCTCATATTACGAAGTGACCATGACGGAGTTTTCTCAGAAGCTGCACAGAGACCTCGGACCAACCCGTTTATGGGGTTATGAAGGAACATTTCCGGGTCCTACGATCGAAGTGATGAGGAATGAAACCGTGTTTGTTAAATGGATGAATGATCTACCCAACAAGCACTTTCTTCCAGTTGATACAACGATTCATGGTTCCGAAATAACGCTTCCAGAGGGTAGAAGCGTTGTACATTTACACGGTGGAAGAACGCCTGCCCATAGTGATGGTTACCCTGAAGCATGGTTTACGAGGAATTTTGAACAAACGGGACCTTTGTTTGAACGAGAGGTTTATACGTACCCGAACATTGAACGAGCCACCATGTTATGGTATCACGATCACACCGTAGGAATTACAAGATTGAACGTCTACGCGGGACTGGCGGGATTGTATCTCATTCGCGACATGCATGAACAGTCTCTTAATCTTCCAAAAGGGAAATATGAAATCCCTCTTTTAATTGTGGACCGCTCATTCAACGCAGACGGATCACTTTACTACCCCAGCAAACCTGATCAAAATGATGCTGGTCTTCCTCATCCGTCTCTTGTCCCACCTTTTGATGCGGATACGATTCTGGTAAACGGGATGGTTTATCCATTTTTGGATGTAGAGCCAAGAAAATACCGGTTTCGAATTTTAAACGCATCAAACAGTCGAATCCTTACGTTAAAATTGGAATCCAATCAGCCTTTTTATCAAATTGGTACGGATGGCGGTTTTCTTGAGACAACGATAAAAATAAATGAATTCATACTTATGAGTGCTGAGCGTGTAGATGTGATCATTGATTTTTCTCAATACTACGGTCAAACCATTGTTCTCAAAAATGTCACCAAGAGTGCAACGCCCGAAACAACAGCCGTCATGCAATTCAGAGTAACCGTTCCGTTAAAAAGTGCAGATACCAGCTCCCTTCCTTTTTATTTAGGAGGAATCAACCGACTCCAAAGAAGTATGGCAAATAGAACAAGAGATTTAACACTCATCAGAATCAAGGATCAATATGGTCGATCTTTGAATTTATTAGATGGAAAAATGTGGATGGATCGAATATCCGAAAGAATTGAACTACATACCGTTGAAGTTTGGCGAATCATCAATCTGATCGATGATGATCCTCACCCCATCCATATCCATTTGGTTGACTTTCAAATTCTTGATCGCCAGCCCTTTGATGTGTCTCATTTTCAAAAAACAGGAAACCTTATTTTCACGGGACCTCCCACTCCTCCTGATCCCTATGAAATGGGATTAAAAGATACGGTTCGGACCCCTTTTGGTTACGTTACATCCATTATTGCCCGTTTTGGACCCTTCACCGGGCGTTATGTGTGGCATTGTCACATGCTGGAGCATGAAGATTACGAAATGATGCGTCCCTTTGAGGTTTTTAAAGCACACTGGTGAAGGGGAGCATGGTCATGTAAAATAATCGTATGTAGGTTATTTTAATAAAAGGGGATAGGAACAACGATGCGCGTACTTGTAATGACGGCCGTGGCCCCTGAAAGGGATGCTGTTCAGCGCGGCCTAGGCCATGACAGCAGGTTTGAATTTGCCTTAGCTGGCGTTGGGCTTGCTGCGGCAGCAGTTAACGGAGCAATAGAGCTTGCGAAGGCTGAATATGATTTGGTTGTAATCGCCGGTATTGCCGGCGGATTTGTAGGACAAGCGGAGATAGGATCGCTTGTTGTGTCAAGCGAGATCATCGCCGCTGACCTTGGCGTGGAGCTGCTGGATGGCTTCAGCAGCTTGGACGAGCTTGGCTTCGGCTCGACGCGCGTTAGCGTTGCCGCAGATGTAGCCGAGCGAGTAACGGCGGCGTTGTTAGCCGCTGGTCTGCAGGCACAGATGGCGCCAGTGCTCACGGTGGCAACGGCCACCGGGACGGCAGCAACAGCGGCCGCGCTGGCTGCGCGTGTGCCTGGAGCCGCTGCCGAAGCCATGGAAGGCTTCGGCATTGCGACAGCTGCGCAGCAGCGCGGCGTGCCTGTGCTGGAGATCCGCGCGATCTCCAACGCGATCGGTCCTCGCGACCGTGACGCTTGGCGTATCGGTGATGCCTTGAAGGCTTTAGAAGCAGCAAGTTCAGTCCTAGCGGAGGTGCTTTAATATGAAGATCGCGTACTCACCTTGTCCGAACGATACATTTGTTTTCCATGCTTGGGCGCATGGATTAATCCCAGGTGCCCCCGAGCTGGATGTCTTATATGCCGACATCGACATTACGAACAAGCTAGCTGCCGAAGGCAGCGGGCCGGATGTCCTTAAGATCTCTTACGCAGCACTGCCTTGGGTGCTGAAGGACTACGCCCTGCTGCCCTGCGGCGGCGCCTTGGGCAGAGGCTGTGGGCCGCTGGTGCTGATGAAGAACAGTGGCACAGAGGGAACAGCGGGAATAGAGGGAACAGTGCCAGACCCGGCAATGCTCAGCGGCAGCAGGGTCGCTGTGCCGAGCGAGCGCTCGACCGCGTACTTACTGTTCCGCCTCTGGGCGGCACAGAACGTTCCGGGCGGCGTTGGCGAAATCGTGGTCATGCCGTTCCACGAGATCATGCCCGCCGTGCGGGACGGCCTCATCGATGCCGGCCTCGTCATTCATGAAGCGCGCTTCACTTACCCGTCTTACGGGTTAGCGCTTCTCACAGATCTGGGCAGTTGGTGGGAGTCGGACACCAACCTGCCGATCCCTCTGGGCGCCATTATTGCACGGCGCTCCATGGATCTTGAGGCGCTTGCGGGCTGGGCCCGCGCCTCGGTCGAATACGCGTGGGCGCATCCGGAAGCATCGCGCGACTACGTCATGGAGCACGCGCAGGAGATGGACCCGCAGGTCGCTGGGGCGCACATCGACCTTTACGTGAACGAATTCACCGCTGATCTAGGAGAGAGCGGCTATGGCGCCGTCTTGACCTTGCTCCAGCGGGCTGCGGAGGAAGGGCTTGTGCCACAAATGGATTATGCGGCATTGCTGAAATAACGCTATGAAATCGAAAAACCGCTTAAGTGCGCTAACACTTAAGCGGTCAAAATAACGAGGCTGTGGATACCCGCAGCCCGTATGGTTTTGAACGTAGAGAAGACCACCGTTTAGGGAGTGAACCCTATCACGGTGGTTTTTTCGTCCTTATAAGGCTGATTTCGTTTATGTTTGCGGGGCGCGAGAGCAGGCTAGATCAGTTGGTTTTCCCAATTCAAGCCCCGTAGCGATGTTTTTCATCGTTAAAGTGTGCATGAATAGGAAAATGAGCTTCGTTAGCGATATAAAACATGCTTAAAACTTCCGTACCCAAGTGAAATGGTCTAATCTGCTCGCTGTAGTGATGCTTTTCGTCGTTAAAGTGTGTACGAGGAGGGAATGTGCTCGGTTAGCGCTGTAAAACATCACTAAATTCACAGCACAACAGGGATACACGGAACGATTCCCAGAAGTCACTCACTCACTACCCAATCACATTCACCGGACACCCATCTAGATAAGCACATACATTACCGATCGCCGTACCCATCAGTCTAGCTCGTGCTTCTTTTGTAGCCCACGCGATATGCGGGGTAATGATCACATTTCTCGCATGCAGCAAGGGATTGTCAGGCCGTGGCGGTTCTACTGTCAGCACATCGAGCCCAGCTCCTGCTAGTCTGCCTTCGTTCAAAGCATGAGCGACATCCTCCTCGTTGAGAAGACCGCCTCGTGCTGTATTAATTAAAATAGCCGTCGGTTTCATCTGAGCTATCTTTTTAGCATCAATCAGTTGATTCGTTGCCGGTGTCAACGGACAGTGGAGACTAATAACATCAGAGCGCTGCAGCAGCTCCTCGATTTGCACCCATTCGATACCCTCAACAGGTTGAGGGATATTTCTACCGCTGCCAGTTGCGATAACCTTCATCCCCATTGCTTGCGCAATCAAAGCAGTTTGTTTGCCAATTTGCCCGAGGCCAATCAGTCCCATGGTTTGGCCAGTTAACTCGACCAGCGGAGATCGGCTGTAGCTGAAATCAATCGACCCAGACCAATCCCCACTAAGCACGCTGTCACTATGCTGCTGCACCCGATGGCAAAACTCCAATAACAAAGCAAAGACCAATTGAGCAACAGAATGCGTGCTGTAAGCAGGAACGTTAGCGACAATGATGCCACTAGCCTTGGCAGCTTGAATATCAACGATATTGAATCCGGTCGCAAGTACGCCAATATAGCGAAGCTTGGGCAGCTTATGAAGTATTTCAGCGGAAAGCGGCGTCTTATTCGTCAACACAATCTCCGCATCAGCAGCGCGCTCAACGATTTGCGACTCAGCAGTTCGATCGTAGACAACAAGATTGCCGAGTGAATCTAATCCGCTCCAGTCCAGATCGCCGGGATTTAGTGTGTAGCCATCAAGTACAACGATTTGCATCTCTTATCGCTCCCCAAGCCAATTATTTCTTCGCAGGTAACTCTTTAAATGGATTCAAAAACAACTTCGGAATATGCGTCTCAAATCGCAATAGCTGACCCGTTGTCGGATGCAAAAATGCAAGCACACGAGCATGAAGTCCAAGACGGCCGATTTCCTTCGTCTTTGAACCGTATTTCTTATCGCCAACAACGGGGTGGCCGATGTCCTGCATATGAACGCGGATTTGATTTTTGCGGCCGGTTTCGAGATTAACCTCTAACAGCGAAAAGCTCTTGTTAGATTGCAGCGTTTTATAATGAGTAACTGCGTGCTGTCCATCATTCGGATACGGAGTCGAAAACATTTTAAGCGACTTCGTATGCTCTTTGAGCCATGAGGAAATGGTCCCTTCGGGCTTTTTCACCATGCCTTCAACCAAGGCAACATAAGTGCGCTCTTTGACACTCTCCTGCCAAGTGTTCTGTAGGTGCTGTTGAGCCTCCTCGTTTTTGGCAAACATCATCACGCCGGATGTATCTCGATCCAGTCTATGTACAACGAAAATCCGAGCCTTCGGATCGTGGTTTCGAACATGTGCCGTTAGCTGACGATAGGCTGTAATCTCATTTTCTTTCGTATTTGTGGCGATAGATAATAGCCCGGCATCCTTTTGAATGACAATCACATCTTCATCTTCGTGCAAAATCGTCATGCCAGCGAGCGGAATATCTTCGACGATTTTATCTTTGTTAATGGTGACCGTTTGCTCTGGCTGCAATGGATAGTTGTAAGCTGTTACGGCTTTGCCATTCACTGCGACTTGTCCACGGGCAAGTATGGCTTTTACCGAATTCCGGCCCAAACTCGAAAGCTTTTCTATTAAAAAAGGAAGAAGCTCAGAGGACTCCTTGACGGTGTACTGGCGAGTGCTCATCTCTTGGTTTCCTTTAGTTGGAGTAGGATTTTGGCTCTGACTCTTATTTTGCTTGAATTTGGGAGTCTGGTTCTGGTTTTTATTTGGACTTTGAAACTTACCTTGCTTCTTTTGCATAAAAAAGACCTCCTATTACGATCGCTTACCTTCCGGTCAGATCATTCACCTTACAATATACCACGTTCGCAAAAGCAAATGAAACGCTGTGAGGGAAGATCCTATATAGCGCGCGATGTTCAAGGTACATCCCAAGGGAAATTACTAATCCGCTACACCTGTCCCGCCAGTTTCTGAATCGTGCTCCCCGCGAAAAATTCTCCCTGTAACCGCACATGTTCAAAGGGTAAATGCGGATTCGCAATTCGCCAAAGCATCCGATCTGCTGCGCGATAGCCGGTTTCTCGAATCGGCAGCTGCGGACGCGAGCACAGTGGAAGCATGTCACTTTGTTCATTGAGCAGTGCGACTAACGAGCATTGCTGTGGAACAGCAACCCCTAAACGGCGCAGCGTGTGATATATAGGCGCAGCTTCCTCATCGATACCGCAAATAACGGCAGTAGGCTTGTGCGTCCTATAGAGCACTCCGAAATTCTGCAGCCACCGATCTGTGCCGTCTCGTTCCGTTGCGTGTTCTTGCGGATCCGCCGCAAACCCGGCTTCTTTCATCGCCTCGCGAAAGGCCTGCCACCGGATAACGAAGCCACGTTGATCCAGGGCATCTCCTACATACATTATCTTCCGATGCCCCATTCGCACAAGTCTTCGAACAGCTTGAAAAACAGCCTCGTATACATCCCAAATCACACTATCCACCTTGGTCTCCGGCGGTGGGAAGTTCAGCAGAATGCGAGGGAGCGGAAGCTCCAACAATTTCAGCTCCAGAAGGTCCAAATTCATCCGCGGCGCAATGAACACACCTTCCGCATACATCAGCTCTTGCTCCTCAGCCCATGCTTCAAATTGCGATGGCCTTAGGTGTGGAGGAATGAGGAGAGGCTGTACTGTGTGGCCGAATTCCATGAATCTTTCGTGCAGTCCTTGCAGCAATAGTCGATTGAAGTTTAAAGACTGTTTATTTTGGACCAGCACAAACCGTCGCTTTACAACAGGATAGGGTGAGATATGATCCAACTGCAGCGTTTGTTTCTGATCTTTGGTCATATAGCCAAGCTCGCGTGCAAGCCGGAACACTTCACTTCTTGTCTGTTCGGACATTCCGGGGAGTCCACGCAGCGCTTTAGACACCGTTTGTATCGTAAGACCGAGCTCAGCGGCCAAAACATGAAGCGTAATTCGTTTGCGCATAGGTCGGTGAATTCCTCATTTCATTTACTTTGTATCTGCAATTTTAAACTAAATTTAAACTTAAAAGAAGGTTAAATTTAAACTACACTAAGGGGGAAGCAAGGAATTCAGAAGAACATAAACAAAGGGAGCGAATACAGATGAACAAAATAATAGAAGCAGATATCGTCGTTGTAGGCGGAGGTCCAGCCGGTGTCAACGCAGCCATTGCGGCAGGACGGAGCGGGGCTAAGACGGTATTGATAGAGAAATACGGCTTTATTGGCGGGATGTCAACCGCTGCGCTTGTTTATCCATGGATGACATTTCATACAACAGATGGCAAGCAAGTCATAAAAGGACTTGCGCAAGAGATAATCGACCGCCTCATAGCAATGAATGCATCCCCCGGCCATCTTCGGGACACGGTGGGCTTTGTTAATACAATTACCCCATATCACGCTGAGATTTATAAAGTGCTTGCTGTTGATATGTTGAAAGAAGCGGGTGTTAAGCTTCTATTCCATAGCTTTGTTGATCATGTAGAGACCGTCGACAACCGTATCCAGTCCGTACAATTAACGTCCAAGTCGGGTAGAATTGATGTGAAGGGCAAAGTATTTATCGATACAACAGGAGATGCGGATCTTGCTTATTTATCAGGAGCACCTTGTTTACAAGGGCGTGACGGTGATAAACTCACTCAACCGATGACGATGAAATTTCGGATGCGCGGTGTGGATTTGGCAGTCGTCAAACAGTACATGATCGACCATCCAGATGAATTTTATAAAAAGACACCGATTGATGAGCTTGCTAATCTGCCTTTGTCTGGTGTTTTGGGTTATTACAAGCACTGGAAGGAAGCGAACCTGCCGATTAATCGAGATCAGGTGCTCTTCTTCACAGGTCCTGAAGCCGACGAAGTACTGGTCAACACTACGCGTGTACAAGGGCTCGACGGGACTAATGTTGAGGATTTGACAGAAGCTGAAGAACTGGGTCGTAAGCAGGTATTGATGGTAGCAGAGTTCATGAAGAACAACCTGCCTGGCTTCGAAAAAGCCTCGATTTCATCCGTAGGCGCTCAAATCGGTATTCGTGAGACGCGCCGAATTGATGGTCAGTATGCTCTACAGGTTGACGATGTCGTGCAAGGACGCCATTTTGAAGATGTTATCGCACGCAGCGGCTATCCGATCGACATTCACGACCCATCCGGCAAAGGTGTGACTGCTGCTTGGGTCGAAGGTGACGGAGCATACGACATCCCATACCGCTGCCTGCTGCCGCAAAAAATCGAGAACCTGCTGACCGCAGGGCGCTGTATCTCAACGACGCATGAAGCACTAGCAACAACACGTCTCACTCCAAGCTGTATGGCAACAGGGCAAGCAGCCGGTTCAGCAGCAGGACTTGCTGTTAAGCATGGTATGCAACCTGCGAAAATTGATATTGCGGAGCTGCAATCTGTTCTCGTTCAAGGCGGAGCGGTGTTGAAGTAGCAAAAGGCCTTCTCAGCGAAAGCAGAGTAGCCTCCCCGCCGAATAGGGGCGGAAAAGGCGCTTAAATGCTAACAACTGTATGCCCACCTCCAAATAAGGGAACACTTCTACTTACATGCTGCAAGACTACATGTGAGAAAAGGTGGGAATTCCTTATGCTTTTATATCAGTTAACGCAATGGTTTGAAGAGCGCACCACCCTGCAAAAGGCTTTGCAAAATGGAGCAGCTGAAAGTACTGGAGAATTGCAACAAAGAATGCAAGAAGTCGAAGATCAGCTGTATTCCCATGCCGAACGCTGGAAAAATGCGATTCAGGAAGCCTCCTATTTGCAGTTTCCTTATGAGAATCCTCAGTTGGATGATGATATGGTTCTTTAGTCTTCTTGGGAGGGCTTACCTTTGTATTTCCTCGGTTTTCGTGTAGAATTAGATTGTACGAAAAACGAGAACAGAACGAGGTTTTTTGATAATGAAAGTACTTGTATCCACACTTAATGCCAAATTCATTCATACATCCTTGGCCTTACGCTATCTGAAAGCGTTCTGCGAGAAGGATTTTGACGTTGAAATTACAGAATATACGATCAAAGACCCAGTCATGAACGTCGTTTCGGACATTTACCAAAAGGCCCCGGATGTATTGGGTTTTTCTTGTTATATTTGGAACATTGAAGAAACGATTACGATTATTAAAATGATCAAAAAGATTCGGCCAGATCTCCTGATCATGCTTGGCGGCCCCGAAGTCTCCTATGATACCGAGTACTGGATGAATCGCATTCCTGAGGTCGATTTCATTGTGATGGGCGAAGGGGAAGAGACCTTCCACCAACTGCTGACGGAAATTTCAACGACTCGCAAATATCATTTTGTTTATGGACTGGCTTATCGCAAAGGCGAGGAAATCGTACTGATGCCGGGCAGACCTAAGCTGAAGCTGGACGATATCCCGTCTCCGCATCGTTTTGCAGAAGATGTGCCAAGTCTGGCTAATCGTGTTGTGTATTTCGAGACGAGCCGTGGCTGCCCTTTCTCTTGCCAATTCTGCTTGTCGAGTATTGAGGTCGGTGTGCGGTATTTTGATATGGAACGCACCAAGTCAGACCTGCTGTACTTAATTGACTCCGGCGCAAAGCTAATCAAGTTCGTGGATCGGACGTTTAATATTAAGCGTGATTATGCTATGGAAATCTTTGAGTTCCTCATTGCCAATCATCGCGGCACCGTGTTCCAGTTTGAGATTACTGCGGACATCATGCGTCCAGAAGTACTAGATTACCTAGCAGAGAATGCCCCTCCGGGTACATTCCGCTTCGAGATCGGGGTTCAATCTACGAATGACACGACCAATGATTTGGTGCAGCGCAGGCAGAATTTCTTCAAGCTGAGCCGTACGGTATCTAAGGTGAAAAATAGCTTGAAAATCGATCAGCATCTCGATCTTATTGCCGGCTTGCCGGAAGAGGATTATAATTCGTTCCGCAAAACGTTTAACGATGTCTTTGAACTAGGTCCGGAAGAATTGCAGCTTGGATTCCTGAAAATGCTGCGCGGCACGGGTATGCGCAATGACGCGCATAAATACGGCTACGTCTACATGGACCACGCGCCATATGAGATTCTCGGCAATGACATTCTGCCGTTCACTGATTTGATTCGCATCAAACGGGTGGAG
This sequence comes from Paenibacillus sp. V4I9, assembly GCF_030817295.1. Taxonomy (NCBI): domain Bacteria; kingdom Bacillati; phylum Bacillota; class Bacilli; order Caryophanales; family Paenibacillaceae; genus Paenibacillus; species Paenibacillus sp. V4I9. The sequence goes on along the minus strand of NZ_JAUSZE010000001.1, from coordinate 6,286,295 downwards.
GATGTTCTGGAGAAATATTGGAACGCGCACCGCATGGATCATACGGTCAAATATTTAATCGCCAAAGAATTCGCTTCTGCGTTTGATTTTTTTCAAGAGTTCGGCGACTTCTGGGAAGGCCGCGGTTGGCAGAAGATTGGGCATCAGCTCGAGGATCTGTTTACCCGTTTGCGCGACTTCCTGATGCATCGTGAAACGATAAACATGCACGTCATTGAAGCCTTGATGAAGCTGGATTATTTCCTGGGTCATAAATATAAGCCGCGCAAAATCTGGTGGGACTTCACCTTGGAGAAGTCCGAGCAGAACGCATACCTAAGGCTGCTGGCTGAGCAGCCTGAGCTCGTCAGCGGCGACTTCCAGAGCCTCCGCATCAATGAAAAAGATCTCCACAAGCACGCGATGCTTGAGGTGCTACCCTTCACTTTGCAGACGTATCTGCAGAGCGGAGAGATCGACGAAAGCAGCAAAGAGCTGCTTGTTGTTCACTTCCCGCCGGACGCGCAGCAGCCGGCCAGCTATTACACCATGCCTCTGCAGCAAGTGGCAGCCGTATAATCGAAGCCTCGCTCCCCGTACGAATAGGGAGTGGGGCTTTTTAGCTTAGCCCGGATAATATGGTTTAATCAAGATTCCGCCTTCCTATATCGAATGTATGAACGGAAATTCTGATCCGCAGGTTTGGACGATATAGCTTCATGAACCTTTTTACATCCCATCGAAGGATTTCCCTGAAAAATCCATTGACCACAGGTAAGGTTCAGTGATAAGATTGAAAAAATTTACCTATGGATCAAAAATAAATGAGAGACTTTGAGCTACGCTCAAAGATCCCTATATTAGGAGGAAATCGTAAAGTGGCTACGTATTACTTAGAACCATCCCGTACGTTTAGTGAATTTTTGTTGATTCCTAATCTTACAACGAAGGAATGTACACCGGCGAATGTGAAGCTTAAGACACCATTAGTTAAATTCAATAAAGGCGAGGAGCCTGCGATCTCGCTCAATATCCCGTTTTCATCTGCTGTCATGCAGGCCGTATCCGATCATGGAATGGCAATTGCTTTGGCGCGGAGTGGCGGGATTTCATTTATTTTTGGCTCGCAATCGATTGAAGAAGAAGCACTTATGGTGCGTAAAGTAAAAGGGTACAAGGCAGGATTTGTAGTTAGCCGCTCCAACTTAACTCCTCAGCATACGCTAAGTGATGTACTGGCGTTGAAAGAAGAAACAGGTCATTCTACGGTTGCCATTACCGACGATGGTACAGCGAATGGCAAATTGCTTGGTATTGTAACGGGGCGTGATTATCGGACAAGTCGCGACCCTCTGGATCGCCAAATCCATCATTTTATGACGCCTTTTGATAAATTGATTTATGGCAAAGCAGGAATTACTTTATCGGAAGCAAATAACTTAATTTGGGATCATAAGCTGAATTGTTTACCAATTGTGGATGAGCATCAGAAGCTCGACACTCTCGTTTTCCGCAAGGATTATGATGAGCACAAAGAAAATCCGATGGAGCTTTTAGACGGCAACAAAAGCTATATTGTTGGTGCGGGAATTAATACGAAGGATTACAAAGAGAGAGTGCCTGCGCTTGTTGAAGCGGGAGTAGACATTCTGGTCATCGATTCTTCGGACGGTTATAGCGAATGGCAGCGGGAAACGGTTCAGTATGTGAAAGAGAATTTCAATGTGAAGATCGGTGCAGGTAACGTTGTAGACCGTGAAGGGTTCCTTTATCTTGTGGAATCAGGAGCGGACTTCATTAAAGTCGGTATCGGCGGCGGATCTATCTGTATCACTCGGGAGCAAAAGGGGATTGGTCGCGGACAAGCTTCTTCCCTCATGGAAGTTGTTGAAGCTAGAGACCAATACTTCAAAGAAACAGGTACCTACATTCCTATCTGTTCCGATGGTGGTATCGTACATGACTACCATATTACATTAGCTTTAGCGATGGGTGCTGACTTTGTTATGCTGGGCCGATATTTCGCGCGTTTCGATGAGAGCCCGACTAGAAAGCTAAAAGTTGGCAACAACTTCGTGAAAGAATACTGGGGAGAAGGCTCCAATCGTGCCCGCAACTGGCAGCGTTATGATACGGGTGGCAAAAACAAGCTCCTGTTCGAGGAAGGTGTCGATTCGTACGTTCCTTATGCAGGAGGTCTGCAAGAGAACTTGGACAAGACGCTTGGCAAAATAAAGTCCACGATGTGCAACTGTGGATCATTAAGCTTGGACGAGCTGAAGAGCAAAGCGAGAATTGCGCTCGTTTCCGCAACCAGCCTTGTTGAAGGCGGAGCCCACGACGTTATTTTAAAAGAGAGCAGCTTATCCGAAGAATAATAGCTGAGAATAGGGGCTGTCTCTAAAGGGTGGGTAACACCTGAAAGACAGTTCCTCCTAACTAAACAAGCCTCCAAAACCACGATGAAATTGGTTTTGGAGGCTTGTTTTCATTTCGAGGATCGCACTCTGCTTTTTGAGAGATACTCAACTCAGCTGAGAGACGTCACTGTAACTCAACTTAACTGAGAGGAACCTCACTATAACTCAACTTTACTGAGAGAATACTTCATTTTATTTACTCTGTCTCGATTAACTGAGTTGTACATCATACAACAATGTTCCATCCTAATTCGATAAAAACGTATTAAAGTTGCATTTTGTACAACAGTTTCGACTGATTTCCAAAGAAATCAACGTATTTAGGAGAAATTGTTGCACTCTTTACAACACTTCCTACTCTCAATTGCTTATTAAGCTACAATTGTTGTATTTTATACAACAATCAAACACTTAAAGGGCGAGGGAAGGGGCAAGGGCCAAGGATAAGGCAAAGTCAATGCAAGCCAGAACAAAGCCAGAGCAGAGTCAAAACAAAGTCAAAGCAAAGTAAAAGTAAAATAAAAGTCAAAGCCAAAGGTACATTCCCTGTAAGCAATAGGATTTATCGCAAAACGTACAATTAAGGCAAGTAGCTGCGAATAACCGTCATGCTGCCTTCTAGTGCATAGCTGCCAAGATTGGCAGGAAGCAGGAAGCAGTCGCCTGGTTTCGTGGAGATGCTGCCATCGGCCCACTGGAGGGTTCCGATACCGTCTGCAATAACGAGGATGACGAAGCTTTCTGGAGAAGTGCTTAACTCCCACTTAGGTCCTACAAGACCTTTTTCCACGGTAAAGAAAGGAGATTCGGCAAGCGTTAACCAAGTACCAGCTTCACTCAAATCTGTTTTCATGCGAGTGGAGCCGGAGCCTTCATAGGCGATAACGTTTAGTGAATCTTCAAGATGAAGATCACGAGGTTTACCGTCCAACCCAGGACGATTATAATCGTACAAACGATAGGTCGTATCAGAATTTTGCTGAATCTCGGCAACTAGGACGCCAGCGCCAAGGGCATGGACTGTTCCTGCTGGGATGTAGAAAGAATCACCGGCTTCAACAGGCACTTCCTGTAAGCAGTCCAAAATGCGGTTCTCTGATATTGCTTGAGCTAAGCTTTCACGTGTAACGCCTTCTTGCATACCGTATATAATTTTGGCGCCGGGCTTGGCATCAAGGATGTACCACATCTCTGTTTTGCCGAGCTCGCCGGCAGCCAAATTCTTGTAATGATCATTCGGATGTACTTGTACGGAAAGGTCGTCTTCGCAATCCAATAACTTAATGAGTAGTGGGAAACGGCCGTTTTTTTCGGAAAATCCTTTCGTGCCGAATAATGTTTTGCCGTATTTCTCGCGAATTTCGTCTAGACCAAGGCCTGCTAATTCGCCATTAATAACCTTCGTCGTTCCATTCGGGTGATCGCCAATCATCCAGCCTTCGCCAATAGCGCCTTCTGGAAGCTGAAAACCAAACTTTTCTAGGGCTCTTCCACCCCAGACACGTTCTTTCATTTCAGGTTGAAATTGAAGCGGGTATGATTTCACAAACTATCCCTACTTTCTTCTCTAATTTCTCCTACAAAATAATGCTTATGCACTCTCTAGCATTATATCATGCGTCTATCTTTTTTCTAGAGCTAAGAGATAGGGAGCATGCTGGCTGGTATTCATGAATTGGTAACGCAGCACCTGGAAGGCTGCGAGCGGAAGGCGCTGGGCCCAGTTTTCGACGGCCGCAGCTTCTTCCGAGCCTCCATCGTGTCCGCTGTAGAGCACGATGGTCACAATACCGCCTTTGCGGAGCAGGCGGAGGGCGGCATCGAGAGCAGGAATCGTGGATTCCTGCTTCGTAATGGTTGCCGGATCGGCGCCGGGCAGGTAGCCGAGATTGAATGTGACCGCGGCGACCTTGCCGTGGCGGTCCTGCGGCACAGCCGCCTCCATGAGCGCATGGCTGCATAGGCTCATGTGCACACAAGAAGATGCGTCTGGAAGTTCTTTCTCCAGACGCATCTTTGTTTGATCCAGTGCTTGCTGCTGGATATCGAAGCCGTAAACGCTGCCGCGGGTGCCTACCAGCTTCGCTAAGAACAAGGCATCCACACCGTTTCCAAGGGTCGCGTCGACGACAGTATCGCCCGGCTGAGCCCGCTGATTAATAAGTTGATGAGCAAAACTTAGTACCGAAACAAAACCCATGCGATGAAAGCCCTCCATGCTGCTTATACGATCATTTTTTGTCTGCTAGCCATGCGGCTAGCACTTCGATTTCTTCGGATTTCAGTGCGCTTTTGAAAGGTGGCATATCGCCTTTACCTCCCATGATCTGCGCAATGATCTCATCCTTGGTTTTGTGCGAACCGACCTTCGTCAGGTTCGGCCCGAAGTCGCCTGCAAGCCCTGCCCCGTGGCAGGACATGCAGTTGTCCTTGTACAGCACCTGCGCCTGCGCTGCGGTGCTGGTGCCGCCATCCGCAGGCTTAGCGGATGGGGATGGCGCCGCGCTGGCAGGCGCAGGCGTTGCAATCGGCACCGGCTTCGCCGTAGCCGACTCTTTCACTGCTGGCGTCGCCGCTGCAGCAGTCGGCTTCGCTGTCGCCGCTGCGCTCGGCTGCGGAGTGCTGCTTGCCGCTGGCTGCAGCGTAGCGGCTGCCGGTGTTGCCGTCGCTGCAGCAACCGGCGACGGACTTACTACCACCGTTGGTGACGTTGACGGCGCCACGGTACTCACTACTACTGGTGTCGCCGGCTCCCCTCCACATCCAGCGATAACTAGCATCATCCCAACAATGGCTGCTTGAGCCCGTTTCATCATCATGATCATCCATCCCCTTTAGTCGTTCTACCTATATAAAGGAAACGGATAATAATCTATTTTGGTTTTATAATTATCTTTTCTTTAAACTTTTCCTTCGTCAGTTTTACCCTTCCAAAGTTTACCCTGCCAAGTATTTCTTTCCTTCAAAAGGCTATCAAAGGCATTCAGCACTTCCCACTTTTTGAGGCTCCACATCGGGCCAATTAGCAGATCGCGGGGAGCATCTCCTGTAAGGCGATGAACAATCATTTCCGGTGGCAGAAATTCGAGTGTATCTACGATAAGCTTCACATATTCGTCTTTTTCCAGGAATTGAAGCAAGCCAGCTTCGTATTGTTTCACCATAGGTGTTTTACGCATTAAATGAAGTAAATGGATTTTAATGCCCTGAACATCCATTTGAGCGACTGCTCGTCCGGTGTCCAGCATCATTTCGTGGGTCTCCCCAGGTAATCCATAAATAATGTGTGCACAGGTGCGGATATTATGCTTTCGAAGCTTGGCAACCGCATCCACATAGCATTGTGTGTCGTGAGCACGATTAATGAGTTCAGAGGTTGATTCGTGGACGGTTTGAAGGCCCATTTCGACCCATAGATAGGTACGTTCATTCAACTCCGCCAAGTATTCGATCACATCATCTGGTAAACAATCCGGTCTGGTCGCAATGGATAAACCTACAACGCCTGGCTGCTTTAAAATAACTTCATAATATTCCCGCAGCTCCTCAACTGGTGCATACGTATTCGTATAAGCCTGAAAGTAGCCGATGTATTGGGCTTCCGGCCATTTCTGATGCTGGAGATCACGAATCTTATTAAACTGGGTAACCAGATCATCGCGGCGGCTTCCCGCAAAATCACCCGATCCTCGCGCACTGCAAAACGTGCAGCCGCCGGTTGCGATACTGCCATCACGATTGGGACAAGTAAAACCTGCATCCAGCATGACTTTAAAAACCTTCCCGCCGAAAGCTTCACGCATTTCATAATTCCATGTATGGAAACGTTTGTCCCCCCATAATTGAGGCGACTCCTGAGTAATTGTAGACATAGGGTTGCTCCTTTCTTTCCAACCTATTGTAGCGAAATTGAAGCATGAAAGCGACCCCTGCCTTTCCAAGAAGTTCCCCGTTTAAAGGGAGCGATACGGAGCATGATAACTTTGCATAACTATTACATGCCGAAAGGGGATTTGAACAAGTGAAAAAGTTTCGTACAATTACTTTGGCGGTAGCTTTGACAACGGCATTAAGCTTTGGGGCAACTGGTGCACTGGCTATGGGAACTACAGGAACTACAGGAACAACGGGGACAGGAACTACGACAACATCGGGGTATACAGGAAGTAATTATGACGCTACGGTAGGTACTGGTACTACAGGTACTATAGGTACTACAGGTACTACAGGTACTACAGGTACTACAGGTACCTATACGGGGAGCGGTACTGGTACAGGTTCCTATTCTGGGACAGGAACGGGTACCGGCGTTATGGGTCAAATCAGTGGTTATGGCAACAATATGATGGATCGCATGAGTACTACGGGTACACACACTGGAAATTATGACACTTCATCTTATCGAACTTACGCGACTACCGCAGCAAATGGCAATCGTACGAACTGGGGATGGCTTGGCCTTTTAGGTTTGTTGGGCTTAACTGGCCTTAGAGGAAAAGACAAACGTAGAGATGATGTTAGATAAATAGATACTATAAATGCGTCTTCCAATTGGAGGACGTTTTTTTCTTTTATTAGAATGATCTGCCATTCATAAAGACCATCATCATAACGGAAGCTATTATTAATGAGACAAAAAGGAAAGCAGGTGAATGAGTTGGTTAAGATGTCCCTAGCGACCGATACGTTATCCGTCGAGTTGACCATTAAAGAAGCATTCGCTTTGAGCAGTGGCGTGAAATTCGCTGCAGACCCGAGCATATCGAAGGACGCAAGACGAAAAGTACTGCGTTCTTTGGATCAAAAGTTGTTTCCAGCCACATCGAATACGATTGATTATTATGCCCTGGAAGTGTAATTCCCTTTGATTTTTTTTCTCGAATCGTCTATGATTTGTATTCGATAGCTTGTACGTGTAGGAGGCAAAAAGTAGATGCGTTTACGGGGAAGAAAAGGAATTCGAGAAGATATAGAACGTCAAAAGGAACTCGTTGTTTTAAATGCCAAGGATTATCAAGGCAAATGGGCCGAGTTATTCGGTAACAACAACCCGATTCATGCCGAGCTTGGGATGGGCAAAGGGCGCTTCATTAGTGAAATGAGTAAGAAATATCCGAACATTAATTTCATTGGTGTTGATATGTATGACGAGTTGATTCGCAAAGCGAGCGAGAAAGCAAAGAATGCTCATGAAATCAAGACGGATGAAGAGGCGGAGTCTGCGCCAAGCATTCCGAACTTGAAGCTAATGCTTTTCAATATCGAACATATTGAGGAAGCTTTTGCTGAAGGTGAATTAGAGCGGGTTTATTTGAATTTCAGTGATCCATGGCCGAAGAAAAAGCATGCTCGTAGACGTTTAACACATCCGGGCTTTGTTGAAAAATATCAGCAAATATTAAATGCGAACGGCGAGATTCATTTGAAAACCGATTCGCAATCATTGTTCGAATTCTCGCTTAATTCTTTTGCAGATATGGGACTGAGAATGCGAAATATTTCCTTAAATCTGCATGTGGATGGGATTCATCCTGACCATGTTATGACAGAATACGAAACGAAGTTTGCAGGACAAGGCATGAACATTCATCGCTGTGAAGTGGTAATTGGCGAAAATGTGCTTGCTTCTCATCTGGAGCAGTTAAACAAAGCTAAATCAGAATAGGTCTATACACAAAAAAAGCTAATCCCCCACTGCATAATGGTAGGAATTGGCTTTTTTCTATTTTACTCGAATCAACCAAGCAATTGCATAATAACCTCTGAGCAATCGGCTGAAGGCAGGTACATCTTCTTTTTATGATAATTAGAAACGCGCTTAGCCTCCACATCGGTATACCGGCTAGCCAACATCGATAACCAGTTCGCAATTGTATCTGCAGATCGGATCGGCTCGCCAAAGCCAAGCTGTGTAAAATAGTGGACATTCTCTTCTTCCTGACCCGGTATCGGATCATAGAACAGCATGGGAATTGACTTCGCAAGCCCTTCCGAGCAGGTCATACCCCCAGGCTTCGTAACGAGCAAATCGGAAGCTTCCATCAGCTTGCCAATTTCTTGGGTGAAACCAAGCAAATGAATATTGGGATGCTGATAACGGGCGTCCATCGCCAGCTTTGCTAATGCTTTCTCATTATTGCCTAAGCAAAATATGAATTGGATCCGATCTCTCCATGCTATCAGGTGCTCACTGAGCGAATCGCCGCCGATTAATCCCCAGCCGCCTCCCATAACTAGTACGGTAGGCAGAGATGCCAGCTCGAATTGTTGTCGAATCATCGCTTTATCGTGGGCAACACGAAAGCTTGGATGAACTGGAATTCCTGTGATTTCGACTTGGGCTGCCGTAATACCGCGGCCCAGCAGTTTATTTTTGACGTCTTCTGTCGAAACCATATATTTATTTACTTCTCTACTGACCCAAGTCCCATGGACATCGTAGTCCGTAATGACCGTGCATAGCGGGATGTCTAAGCCAGCTCTTTTCAATCTAGATACCACAACACTGGGAAAAGGATGTGTGCAGACAATAGCTTGAGGAGCCCACTGCTGGATAATGGCCGCTGTCTGTGCATAAAAAATGCGATGTAAGGCCAATTGCGTCAAGCGGTTGAGCGATTTTTTATATTGAGAGCGGTACAATCGGCCGTAAAGCTTGGGCTGAGAGGTTAGTGTCTTTTTGTAAGCATGGATGATCCAAGGTGCTAAGGTCGGGTGCAGGAATGAGCCTAATTCTAAAACACGTGTTTCGATTGTAGAACAACGCTGCTCTAAGTTTACGGCAAGTGCATAAGCCGCTTGCGTATGTCCGGCTCCGAAGCCTTCTGAAAGAATAAGAACCCGTTTTTTAACATGCAAGACATTCATTCGTTTACCCCCAGATAGCTACTGTCACTAGAGAAGCCGTCGTTCCAATTAAACATCCAACGATACAATCGGAAGGATAGTGCAGCCCTAGGTAGATACGTGATATACCAACGATTAATGCGAGCGGTATGAGGATAAGTCCAAGAGCAGGTACGGCTGTAACAAAAGGGAAAATGATCGAGAAGATGGCAGTTGTGTGCCCGGAAGGAAAGGAATGATCCGTCAGCGGGTTTTTATAAGTAATGGTTTGAGGGTGTACCAGGTAAGGCCTAAGTCTTGGGTATTTCTTTTTAATAATAGCAACTGGAATATGACTGATGGTTAAGGCAAGGAGAGCTTGGATACCTGCAGTACGCAGTGGGTCTTGCCCGAACAATGCAAAGCATAAGGATATCGCAATGGAGGCTGTGGCCCCGCCTAAATGTGTTATTTTATTAAAGAAATGATCTAGGAAGAAGTGCTGGATACGTTGATTCACAAAGTGGAATACGCGTGTTTCATGATGCTGAAGCCAGTGTACGACCCTGCTCATGAGTAGTAGCCTCCTTCGCTGCTTGGATACTTTCTTAAGTCTTATTATAAAGAAGATTTATTAAAGGAAGATTAACGCAGTAATAAATTTCAAGAAATTCAATTTAACGTTCATCTGATCTCCCGATAACAATCCTGTGCTAGCATGATGTGAAATAAGGGAATTGAAGGTAAATAGTAAAAGGGGCTGATAAGGTTGAGAGTTGCCTTATTTACAGATACATTCCTGCCAGATGTAAATGGAGTTGCCAAGACACTTGGCAGATGGACGCGGTTTTTGGAATCCAAAGATGTGGCTTGTAAAGTGTTTGCTCCTACTAGTATGACAGAAGGTGACAACGATCCGTTCCGTGTAGAACGTTTTTACAGTATTCCCTTTTTATTGTACCCCGAATGTCGCTTAGCTATCCCAAATCCTCTCAATGTTCGCAAATCTCTCCATGCCTTTCAGCCTACAATCATTCATTGTGCAACCCCTTTCAATTTGGGACTTTTTGGCTTACACCATGCTCGCAAACACAAAATACCATTAGTTGCGTCCTACCATACTCACTTCGACCAATACTTGAGTCATTATAAAATCCCTTGGGTGGAGCCTACGCTCTGGAAATACATGCAATGGTTTCACCAAAGCTGTCAGAAGGTGTATGTGCCTTCTAAGTCTACCTTGCAGCATCTGCATGCCAAAGGGTTAAGCAATCTAGAGATTTGGAGCCGCGGTGTCGATGCGGAACGATTCCAGCCAATTGTCGATCGAAAGTCAGTACTCGGGACATATGGCGTAGATCCTGCAAAGTTCGTTATGCTTTATGTCGGGCGTTTAGCCCCTGAGAAGAGTGTAGAGGTCGCACTAGACAGTTTTACTGCACTGCCAGCTGCGATCAGAGATGATTGTCGTCTAATTATTGCTGGTGACGGACCGTCTGCCGGAGTGTTACGCGAATGTTATGGAGGGGCACCGGGAGTTACTTTTACCGGTTTCGTTCAAGGGACACAGCTAGCTGAGCTTTATGCGGCTGCAGATGTGTTTCTTTTTCCTTCGGCGATAGAGACTTTCGGCAATGTTGTTCTGGAGTCAATGGCTTCTGGGACTACGGTGATTGGAGCTGCTGCTGGCGGGGTACAAGATACTATTGAGCATGAAGTGACGGGATTACTCTGTCCTTCTGGCGATATAGCTGCTTTCACACAAGCCATCGTAAGATTGTATGAATCACAGGAGACTCGTCACAGACTTGCCATTGCGGGTAGGGAGTTTGCCCTGCGTCAATCTTGGGAACACATATTTAACGAATTGTTGACCAGCTATGAGGAAGTAGTCTATAGGACTTCGGCCAATCAGTCCCACATGCATGCAACCCGTATGATCCGTTAACAGGGGCAGATGAGCAAAAGTTGTCAGGGAGAGCTCAGGTGAATTATAATAAACCCCGTATCACATGGGGGACGGCTAGTTCGTCTAAATGGTGAACTTTTGGTACACAATAAAATGAAAAACGTTGAAAACAGGACTTTAACGATCTGATTTCAAGCACATGCTGCATAGTCTGTGCGCGTTCCGCTCAAATCTCAGAGAAATGGCTTATATTCGTCATTGTGAACTTTGACAAATGAGTGGAAAGAGAGGAAAATCAAGAACGGTTATTCACATGGTACATAAAACTGCGCATACGCGTATAAAAAGATAGCTTGTGTGCATAAACAAAAAAAGGGGGACTTTGCTTCATGCTTGACAATATTATGCTTACCTTTCAAATTGGCTTGGCCTTGGTCGGTGCATATCAGTTGTTTTTGACTTTTTTCGGATGGTACCGTCCCAGAAACAAACAGAAATTTGCTCCCCAGAAATCGTTTGCCGTATTGGTTGCCGCTCATAATGAGGAGCAGGTCGTTGGTGCATTGATCGAGAATCTGAAGGCTTTGGATTACCCCAAAGAGCTTTATGACATCTTCGTGATTTGTGATAACTGTACAGACAATACAGCGGATATTGCACGCAGTCATGGTGTTAATGCCATGGAACGCCATAACCCGAACCTGAGAGGGAAAGGTTACGCGATCGAATGGATGCTGAAAGAGCTTTGGAAACGGGAGCGTCAGTACGACGCCATTGTCATGTTTGATGCCGACAATCTTTCCAGCCCGGATTACTTGATTCACATGAACAATGATCTTTGCTCCGGTTCTAGAGTTATTCAGGCTTACCTGGACAGCAAGAACCCGAATGATTCCTGGGTTACTGGCTCCTATGCAATCTCCTATTACTTTGCAAACCGCTTCTGGCAAATGCCCCGTACGAATTTAGGGCTTGCTAACTACTTGGGTGGCACAGGAATGTGCTTTGAATCCAAGCTGCTTAAACAGATCGGATGGGGAGCTACCAGCCTTGTTGAGGATCTGGAGTTTTCGATGCGCTGTATCAAACTCGGTATTCGACCGACTTACAACTACGAAGCGATTGTTTACGATGAGAAGCCACTAACGTTTAAAGTATCTGCCAAACAGCGTTTACGCTGGATGCAAGGACACTTTGATGTGGCCAAGCGTTATTTCTTCCCTCTATTGTGGCAAGGTATCAAAGAGGGCAGTTGGACGAAGATTGACGCGGCTATCTACTCTGCTAACGTATATAATTTCTTTTTCGGTGCGATTATCTCCGTGCTGCTATGGATTAAATCCGTGACTCCGGGCTGGTCGGACGCGCCTATGCTTGCCGACATCAATCCTGTTTTCTTTAACACCGTAAGCATAGCGATTTATGTGCTGCTGCCTATTTCCATGTTAGTTGAGAAGGCTCCTGGCAAGGTATATAAATATTTAATTCTTTATCCAGTGTTTATGCTTTCTTGGTGGCCAATTACGTTCTATGCGTTCTTCACGCAAAACAACAAACAATGGAGCCATACGGAGCATACCCGTGTTATTCGTCTAGACGAAATGAAAAGTAAACAAGTGAGTTGACTTTCTCTGGATGAGATGATATTATATTTCAAGTAAAAGCAGAAGCGCCCGCTTCTCACCTGACCGACGCAGTTGGCTGGTTTGAATGAATCGTCATGAATGTACAATAGGTTTGCATGAACCTGTTATTGATGAAGATGTGGGCCACTGCGCCCGCATCTTTTTTATATTGTTAGAGAGAGCGTTACATACTTTTTGGAGGTGGAATACTATTAGCAAAGACCATATGATTAATGATGAGATTCGTGTGAAGGAAGTACGCCTGATTGGGGCGGACGGAGAACAACTCGGCATCACGCCGATTCGCGAAGCTCTTCAAATCGCACTTGACGCGAATTTGGATTTGGTAAATGTGGCACCGACGGCTAAGCCGCCAGTATGCCGCATTATGGATTACGGTAAATTCCGTTATGAAACACAGAAGAAAGAAAAAGAAGCTCGCAAGAACCAGAAAATCGTGGATATCAAAGAAATTCGCTTAAGCGCGACTATCGATGAGCACGACTTCCAAACGAAGCTTCGCAATGCCGTAAAGTTTCTTGGCGAAGGCGATAAAGTGAAAGCCAGTGTCAGGTTCCGTGGTCGTGAAATAGCGCACTCGGAGATTGGCCGTAGAGTACTTGAACGTTTAGCTACTGAAACAGCTGACATTTCCTCACAGGAGCGCGCTCCTAAGCTTGAGGGAAGAAGCATGATCATGATCTTAACGCCGAAAGTCACTACCTAGGCGTTATACTAAATTAGGAGGAACAAAACACCATGCCGAAAATGAAAACACACAGCAGCTTGAAAGGCCGTTTCAAAATTACTGGCACAGGCAAAGTGATGAGATACAAACAAGGTAAAAATCACTTGCTTTCCGGTAAATCTTCACGTACTAAACGTGTTCTTGGAACAAACCCAGTTATGGCTCCAGGCGATGTACGTCGTCTGAAACAACAACTTTCTAACATTAAAGGTTAATATTCGAACATTATTTATACATCCCAGGAGGTAGTTAACAATGGCAAGAGTCAAGGGCGGATTTATTCGCGCTCACCGTCGTAAGAAAATTTTGAAACTAGCAAAAGGTTATTTCGGTTCCAAACATCGCTTATTTAAAACAGCTAAAGAACAAGTAATGAAATCTTTAGTGTATGCTTACCGTGACCGTCGTCAAACGAAACGTAACTTCCGCAGACTGTGGATTACACGTATCAATGCAGGCGCTCGTCAAAACGGCTTGAGCTACAGCAAATTGATGCACGGCCTGAAATTGGCTGGTATCGAAGTTAACCGTAAAATCTTGGCTGATCTAGCTGTGAATGATTCCAAAGCGTTCAACGATTTGGCAACAGCTGCAAAAGCAAAAGTAAACGCGTAATAGCGTTCTTAGAAGCCTGTTCCCTTTAGGGAGCAGGCTTCTTTTTGCATGAAATGGACGAGATTTAAGCGTTGGATGGTGTTTCTGATCGACGATGTTTACGAAACAGTACAACGAAGAACATCAACAGCGGGATAACAACTTGAAAGACAGGGAAAAACTTTACACTAACATTCAAGCCAAGCCACACGTGATAGGTATAGTTCGGTTCTATAAAAGATGTGATAAAAATAATAAAACCCACATAGAAAATCCACAGGCGTCTACTTGTTCTGCTCGATAATCGGGTACATGCATAAACGGCCCCCCAGTAGAAAGCGGTCATTTTCACAAATAAACCCATAAATAAAAGCAAGGTGACCATAACATCTAGTCGCTCTAGAATATCACCAACCTGTATTAACTGAACTGCCTGCAAAAAAGGCAAGGTACTATTTGCAACAAGGGTTGTCCCAAGCACCATCAAGTTTAATATATTCATCAAAATTAAAAAAGCGGCAACGCTGAGATAAGATAGTATACTGATTCGCTTAATCTTTTGCTTCTCAGACAATAGGTGCCATACCATGAAAAAAAGCACCATTTGTCCAAATGGAAACGATATAATGTCAGGGAACGCGGCTTTGATAACCGGACCAAGTCCATTATCAAGAATAGGTAACAGGTTGTCTTTGTGGAGGATTCCAGAAATCAAAATCAATAATATCAATGCTCCATAGCTTACGAAAATAAGCGGTAACAGGGCCTCATTCACTCTGGAGAATGTTTCGATACCCATGGCAACCGCGTAAGTAGCAAGTAATACAATAATAAGCATAGTCACGTATTGGGGTGTCGAGCTTAGCAGTGTTAAATTCGTTATTTCTCCAAAATCACGGACGTTTCTCATGGATTCGTAGGCAAAATAAAGGGCAAAGAGGATCCCAATCCCTGTTCCTATTTTGGTCCCGAAACACAGTTTTAAGAGCCCGATCAGACATTCTTCTGGTGCTATTCGTTGTATATACAAAAACATGATTAATAAAAGCAAACCCGCTGCAGCGGCGAATAGCATGGCAAGCCAAGAATCCTGCTTAGCGCCGCTGCCTAATGCAAATAAAGGTGTACTACCTATTTCAAAAAGAATGATCGTGACGGCTAGTTGGTAATTGCTGATGCGCTCCATAGCAAGCCTCCTTCCATAACTTACTATTCGTGGTCATGCAGTAGTTGATTAAAAGGCTTATTACTCATTCCTATTCGGTCAATTTTAATATGAACACTGGGCTCTAATTGGAGGGTAGGAAATTGTTCTTCCCAGTCGTTCTTTATTTTCTTCCATACCTTAGAATATTTTCTGTGAATCACATCTGCAAAACCAAATACATCCGTATTTTTCTCGATAGCAGATTGAAAGGCTTTGATCATTAAGTTTTTAACTTCCTCATTCGCAATGTCTTCCGTGGCTTTAATACCCTTTATCTTTGAGAGGTCGTCATTGCAGCCATTCTCAATAAGAACACCAGCAGCATGTACTTCCACTTTCATTATCCATTGCCCGTCATTTGCAAGGATTGGCTTCAATTTGCTTGTCGCTTTGGTGATTCGAATCGCCGATTTATGATCTTTGCTGCGTTTGGAACAGCCAAAATGCAAAACGGTCTGTTTAATTGAGTCCCGGATCCAATTAATTCCGTATCCTTCATCGGATGTAAACCAGCCAACGAGCTTATCCTGTTTGAAAATACCAAGTCTGCCCAATTTTAATTTGTTTGCAGATGTAGTTTTCTTTAATTCAGCAATAGAAGCGTTAGGGCCAACGCCAGTGCCAGAAATGATCACTTCAGGAATCAATGTATAGGAAGAGTCACTCGTCATTCCCATCATGACATTTTGAATCATCATTTGATTTAAATTAGAGCCGTTTTTTTCTTCATTGCGAATCATATTACGAACGGCAGCTCCAGGCAGCTTCTCAATGGACGCAACTTGCTCCAGGATTCTTCTTCCTTCCCCATTCGTTACTAATACGCTGACAGTCTCTCGAGCATCCGAATTGCGCAAATAGATTTCCATGAGCTGGGAAATGCCGTGCTTTGCCGCCTGTTCACCAATGACAACAATTCGATTATGGGCAAAAAACAAAGCACGCGGCATTTCCAAACTTGATTTTTGAACTGCACCTCGAAGGGTACCGCCGCTCGTAGAGAATACGCTGACAGGTGCTTGCTGGCCGGCATTTCCACCCATGCTTTGACTCGAAATCGATTGTGGAATGACGATCTGATAAGAAACAGTCCAGTCTTTCCCGTTCCAATCAATGGCTGTTGCTGCTGTAATTCCGAGTTGATTTAACTCGATCCGATCCCAGCATCCGGATAGCAGTAGGCATAAGAAGATGCTTGTCAGTAAGCGAAGCCAACCGTGAAGGAAGTTTTTTCCCATTCACATAGCACCTCCTTAATGGCATATCAGGGATTATCCCTCTTTGGTGGAGACTTCTTCATGTTCGGTGCTTGTCTGGTGTAGTTTTTGCTTAAGGGGCGACCAGCCATTTTGGCCCAAGGAACTCGGATGAGAATATCTCTAAACTTTGGTAAAGCTAAAGGGGCAATAGGCGTTAGATAAGGGACTCCGAAAGAAAGGAGAGAGGCCAAATGGATCAAGATGGCCATGCATCCTGCCATGATCCCGAACAAGCCAAATGTGCCAGCTAGCAGCATAAGGATGAATCGGATTAATCGGGCAGCTATTCCCATATTTAACGCCGGCGTAACGAAATTGGAGATGGCCGTGAAGGAAACGACAATGACCATAGCTGCCGAAACAAGACCAGCTTGCACAGCAGCTTGCCCCAGTACGAGTGCACCAACGATGGATATGGCTGAACCGATGACACGGGGCATTCGTATGCCAGCTTCCCGAAGAACCTCGAATGTAATTTCCATCAGGAAAGCTTCCACAATAGCGGGGAAAGGGACGCCTTCCCGCTGTGCAGCCAGGCTGATCAGCAGGGTTGTCGGCAGCATCTCTTGATGAAAGGTTGTGACGGCAATATAGCAGGACGGGAGCAGCATGGAAACAAAAAAAGACATATAGCGAATACAGCGGACGAAAGTAGCAATATCAAAACGTTGATAATAATCTTCACTCGATTGTAGAAATCTAAAAAAGGTTACCGGAGCAAGGAGGACGAAAGGAGTTCCATCGACGATTATGGCGACTTGTCCTTCCAGAAGGCCGGCTGCTACGGCATCTGGCCTCTCTGAGTTCATAATAGTAGGGAAGGGGGTGTAGGTTCTATCCTCAATGAATCCTTCAATGTACCCGCTCTCAAGGATGCTGTCGACGTCAATCCTGTCTAGGCGATTCTTAACTTCCTGAACGACCTGATCTTCAGCAATTCCATCCAAATAGGTGATGACGACTTCAGTTTGCGTATATCGACCTAATCGCAGGCTAATAAACCGAAGATCGGGGGATTTAATTTTCCTCCGCAGCAAGGAGGTGTTGGTTCGCAAGTCTTCTGTAAAGCTTTCTTTCGGACCTCTTACAACGGTTTGTGTTTGAGGCTCCTCTACGGCACGCTTGTCCCACCCTGTTGTACCGGCGATTAATGCTTCATTGTAGCCGTCAGCAATAATGGCGGTGTTGCCGTCCAAGAGAGCTGCCAAGAGGTCTACGCCTTCAATCGTAGCGGTCAAATTACTAATGGTTAAAGCTTGTCTCAATAAGTCATGAAAACAGATTTCTTGGTTCCAGTAAAACTGGGTTTCTTGAGAGCTTAGAAGGGGCTTGATAATATGCTCATTAACCGCTTCCGATTTAACGAGACCATCTATGTACACAAGAGCAATCGCATTGGTATCGGGAAAGATGCCAATATCCATACGGCGAATGATGACATCAGAACTTGTCCCAAGCCTTTGCAGGAGCTGTTCAATATTCTCTTGCAGGTCTGTTGAAAGCGGGAAAGGGATTGGCAGGGACGATTTCATCAGTAGCCCCCTATTTTCCTAGATTGGTATTATCTTCTCTCTCATGATTTTGTTTTATTCAGTTTTGACTATTGACTATTCTTCAGGGGATGCATATAATAATCTCTAAATCATATTATATATGGTGATCTACACTAACGAATCGGCTATGAAGAGGAAGAAGTAATAAGGGCACTTATGCGCAGAGAGCGTTGGACTTGCTGAAACCATCGCCTTAATCCCTTACGTACGAAGTCACCTCGGAGCTGTTTTCCTGAAACATGCGGCACAGCCGTAGGTAATAGGGGGAATCGGAAGAGCACACGTTATCGTGCTGAGGGTATTGTTCTTCATGAACATACCTGCTAAGGCTATGGGCTGTGAGGCGCGTAGCAAATTTGGGTGGTACCACGGAAGCTTGAACCCCTTTCGTCCCGTTTACACGTTACGTGCGTGTATGGGATGAATAGGGGTTTTTCTTATTGTCTAAGAAAGCTCGATGATTTACATGAACTTACTTTTTGAGAGGAGGATCACAATGAATGTTCAAACTGAACCAAAGAGGTCAAAAGAAGAATTGATTGAGAAGCTTATGAAGCCGGACCTGATTACAGGCTCCGAAATTCTACTAAGAAGCTTATTGCTGGAGGGTGTGGATTGCGTCTTTGGATATCCGGGCGGCGCTGTTTTGTACATCTACGATGCTATGCATGGTTTTGATGATTTTAACCACTTATTGACTAGACATGAGCAAGGCGCTATTCACGCAGCTGATGGATATGCGCGTTCCACAGGCAAAGTTGGCGTATGTATCGCAACTTCCGGACCGGGGGCAACGAACCTCGTCACAGGAATAGCTACAGCATATATGGATTCCGTTCCGTTAGTCGTCATTACAGGTAACGTTGCTACAAACTTCATTGGTACGGATGCTTTCCAAGAGGCTGATATTACCGGTATTACAATGCCGATTACGAAGCACAGCTACTTGGTTAGAGACGTAAACGATCTACCACGCATCATTCATGAAGCGTTCCATATAGCGAACTCAGGTCGTAAAGGTCCGGTTCTCATTGACATACCAAAGGATGTCTCCGCTCATAAAACGATATTTAAACCCGTAACGGATGTAAGTATCCGCGGTTATAACCCAACGGTGCAACCGAATAAACTGCAAGTGGATAAGCTGATCAAAGCTATCGAAGAAGCAGAGCGTCCGGTCATTATTGCAGGCGGCGGTGTCGTATACGCAGACGCATCCAAAGAATTAATCGAGTTTGTCAATAAAACACAGATTCCGGTTGCAACGACCTTGCTCGGATTAAGCGGCTTCCCAAGCGCGCATGAGCTATGGCTCGGAATGCCAGGGATGCACGGGACGTTTACAGCGAACACAGCCATTCAGAATGCGGATCTCTTGATTTCTATCGGTTCCCGATTCGATGACCGCGTGACGATGAATTTGAACGGCTTTGCTCCAAAAGTGAAGAAAATCGCTCATATTGACGTTGATCCTGCGGAAATTGGCAAGAACGTGAAGACCGATATCCCATGTGTTGGCGATGTGAAAGCTGTTCTGGAATATGCGAACACCAAAGCAAAGCCTGCGAAGAGCGGAGCGTGGATTACTGAGCTTCAGGAAAGCAAAGAGAAGTTCCCGCTGAAATACGGCAATACCGAGACGGAATTGAAGCCACAATTCGTTATCGAAATGATTAGTGAGACGACGAAAGGCGAAGCGATTATTACAACAGACGTTGGACAGCATCAGATGTGGGCTGCGCAATTCTATCGTTTCAAAAACCCGCGTTCCTTGGTTACTTCCGGTGGTCTTGGTACAATGGGCTTCGGCTTCCCATCAGCAATTGGTGCTCAAATGGGGAACCCTGATAAACTCGTTGTTTCCATTAATGGCGACGGCGGCGTTCAAATGTGTGCGCAAGAGCTTGCGATCTGTGCGATTAACAACATTCCGGTGAAGGTTGTTATTATTAACAACCAAGTGTTGGGCATGGTTCGTCAATGGCAGGAGATCATTTATGATAACCGCTATAGCCACATTGATTTGGCTGGCAGCCCAGATTTCGTGAAACTGGCTGAAGCTTACGGCGTAAAAGGCTTGCGTGCCACGACGAAGGAAGAAGCAAGAAGAGCATGGCAGGAAGCACTCGATACTCCGGGTCCTGTCGTTATTGATTTCGTCGTGCCAAAAGGAGAGAATGTGTTCCCAATGGTTAAAGCGGGCGATACAATTAGTGACATGTTAATGGGGGATTCGGAATGACAACAAAACATACAGTTTCCGTACTCGTAAACAATCAGCCTGGTGTCCTGCAGCGTGTATCCGGTTTGTTCGGACGCAGAGGCTTCAATATTGAAAGCATCACCGTAGGGGAGTCCGAAGAACTCGGACTTTCTCGAATGGTTATCGTCACCACAGGGGACGATAACACGCTTGAGCAAATTTCCAAGCAATTGTATAAGTTGATTGATGTCATTAAAGTCATCGACCTAAGCTCGAACCCAATGGTTGCTAGAGAGCTTGCACTCATTAAAGTAAATGCAGAACCGATTATGCGTCCGGAAATACTCGGTATTGTTGAGACATTCCGCGCAGCGGTTGTAGATATTGGGCCAGCCTCGATTATCGTGCAAGTTGTTGGAGATTCAGATAAAATAGATGCTATGGTCGAATTACTTCGTCCTTATGGCATCCGTGAGCTTTCCCGCACGGGAGTTACAGCGATGATTCGCGGTTCAGTCAAATAAGAAACAAGCAGTTGTTTTGGACATTGAGGTAAAGCCTCCTTGAGTGGGGCTTTCAGCGGTGTACTCTTTAGCGCTTGAAAAGGGTAAATCGTTGAAACACCCACTCAAGGGGTAGACAATACGGATTCATCATATTAAAGGAGGATTTATTCGAATGGCAGTTACTACTTACTATGAAAAAGATGCAGACTTAGCGGTACTTAAAGGTAAAACGATTGCAGTTGTTGGTTATGGTTCCCAAGGACACGCACAAGCACAAAACTTGCGTGACAGCGGATTGAACGTTATTATCGGACTTCGTGAAGGTCGTTCATGGAACTCTGCAAAAAATGATGGTTTCGAAGTTGTATCCGTTGAAGAAGCAGCAAGACGCGCTGACGTGATCCAAATTTTGATGCCGGATGAAACACAAGCTCGCGTTTACCGTGAGTCCATTCAACCGAACATGAAAAAAGGCGCAGCGATCATGTTCTCCCATGGTTTCAACATCCATTTCGGACAAATCGTAGCTCCTGAAGGTACAGATGTATTCTTAGTAGCTCCTAAATCCCCAGGTCACATGGTACGTCGTACGTATGTTGAAGGCTTTGGCGTTCCTGGCTTGATCGCAATCGAGAAAGACGCTACTGGCAACGCAAAAGCAATCGGTCTTGCTTATGCAAAAGGTATTGGCTGTACACGTGCAGGCGTTATCGAAACTTCTTTCCGTGAAGAAACAGAAACCGATTTGTTCGGTGAGCAAGCTGTTCTTTGTGGCGGTGCTTCTGAACTGGTTAAAGCAGGTTTCGAAACATTGGTTGAAGCTGGTTATGCACCTGAAATGGCTTACTTCGAGTGTCTACATGAGCTGAAATTGATCGTTGATATGATGTATGAAGGCGGACTGGCTTCCATGCGCAGCTCCATCTCCAACACAGCTGAATACGGTGACTATGTAACTGGACCACGTATTATCACAGCTGAAACGAAAAAAGCAATGAAAGCTGTTCTTACTGATATTCAACAAGGTAAATTCGCTCGTGACTTCATCTTGGAAAACCAATCCAACTTTGCTTTCATGAACGCAACTCGCCGCAATGAAGCAGAGCACCCAATCGAAGTGGTTGGTAAAGAACTGCGCGAAATGATGCACTGGATCAAAAAGTAATCAAAAGTACTAATTTATAGCAATACCTTCCACAGGGAGTGATTGAGGAGAATTTCCCAATCACTCCCTGTGAATACTATAAAGACGAGTAAAGGTGTGTCTTTTAAAACTACGAAGAACAGCCTAGTGCAGGGCTCAGTGTTTGCTGGAGAAGCGTAGCGTTCGTATTTGAAAACGTGTCCCTACCTTTTGTTTATTCAGATGAGGGGACATGTTTTCAAGAAACGATCGGAAGTAAATGCTGAAGACCGGAACGGTCATTGGGCTCTGCTTCATAGGTTTAATAGAACAACAAAAATCTCTTAGGAGGTGACATGGTGCGCAAAATTTACATCTTTGATACAACGCTCAGAGACGGAGAGCAGTCGCCGGGTGTGAACTTGAACACACAGGAAAAGGTTGAGATCGCGCTGCAGCTTGAGAAGCTAGGCGTTGATCGTATGGAGGCTGGTTTCCCGGCCGCATCGCCAGGTGATTTGGCTGGTGTGAATGCCGTTGCGAGAGCCGTCAGGAATGCCTCTGTTATCGGATTGTCCCGCTCGAAGGAGAGTGACATCGAGGCCGTTCGTGAGGCGCTACAGGGCGCTCAGGACCCGTGTATTCATCTATTCTTAGCGACGTCTCCTATTCATCGCCAGCATAAGCTGAAGATGGAGAAACACCAAGTGCTTGAGACAGCTGAAGCAGCGATTAAATATGCGAAGAAGTATTTCAGCAAAATCGAGTTTTCACTCGAAGATGCTGGTCGTACCGAGCTGGATTTCATCGCGGAAGTAACAGCAATGGCTATTCGCGCTGGCGCGTCCGTCGTGAATATTCCGGATACAGTCGGATTTATGACGCCATACGATTACGGTAATATTTTCAAAATGCTGAAGGAAACCGTGCCAGGCATTGAGAAGATTCAGCTGAGCGCGCACTGCCATGACGACCTCGGAATGGCTACGGCTAACGCGCTAGCGGCGGTAATCAATGGTGCTGATCAAATCGAAGGCACCATCAACGGCATCGGCGAGAGAGCGGGCAACACCTCGATCGAGGAAGTTGTAATGGCGCTCGAGACGCGCCAGGACTTCTACCAAGCGAAAACTTCGCTTGTGCTGAAAGAGATCTACCGCACCAGCCGTTTGGTCAGCAAGCTGACCGGCATGGTGGTGCCAGGCAATAAGGCGATCGTCGGCGCTAACGCGTTCGCCCATGAGTCTGGCATCCATCAGGATGGGATGCTCAAAGAGAAAACGACTTACGAGATTATTTCCCCTGAGACCATCGGGGTCAAGGAAAGTAAGCTCGTGATGGGTAAACACTCCGGACGCCATGCGTTCCGTGAGAAGCTAATTGATCTCGGCTATGACCTCGGAGACGAGCAAGTGAACGCGGCTTTTGCCAAGTTCAAAGATTTGGCAGATCGCAAGAAGCAGGTAGAAGACGAAGATATTCGTGCATTGATCGAAGAGAAACTGATCGAGACGCCGGAAATTTTTGCGCTAGGCACGCTTCAGGTTGCTTATGGTAACCAGATGACACCAACGGCAACGGTTCATGTTCGCTTCCAGGACGGAACCGAAGTGGCGGAAAGTGCAGTTGGCAACGGCTCAGTTGACGCGATTTATAATGCGATCGATAAAGCAACGAAGGAAGACGTCGAGCTGGATGACTACTCCATCAAATCCGTATCTCACGGGAAAGATGCATTAGGTGA
Organism: Paenibacillus sp. V4I9; assembly: GCF_030817295.1. NCBI lineage: Bacteria > Bacillati > Bacillota > Bacilli > Caryophanales > Paenibacillaceae > Paenibacillus > Paenibacillus sp. V4I9. Next base: position 6,262,600 of record NZ_JAUSZE010000001.1, on the reverse strand, counting down.
AGTTCACGTTGTTCTTAAGCAGAATGATGTGTCCGTTCAAGGTCGCGGTATTTCTACGGATATTCTGGAAGCAAGCGCCAAAGCGTATTTGGACGCTGTGAACAGGCTCATTGATAAACGCAAAACCCCAACAAGCAACAGAAGCAACGTTACGTTGATTTAATAACCTTGAGTCCACGGCACCACCCAGATAAGCACCTCACCTCCAAGCATAGCGAGGAGGGGTGCTTTCTATAAATGCGAAAGGATGCGTCCATTTATGAAATATCGATTTTCTAAATCGCTTGAAGGTTTCTCATCCTCGGCGGTAAGAGAAATTCTCAAGCTGACACAAGGCAGTTCGATTATTTCTTTTGCCGGCGGATTACCTGCTGAAGAGTTTTTTCCTTTGGACGCGGTTGCTGAAGCGTTTCAAAGAGTAATTGGCGGCGGGAAGTCAGCGCTCCAGTATGGTTTGACCGAGGGCTACAAGCCACTTCGTGAATCCTTATGCAAGCGGATGGCTGCTAAGAATATGCAAGTAACGCCTGACGAGATGCTGCTGACGACGGGTTCTCAGCAAGCGATTGATCTTCTTACGCGTGTTTATATTGATGAAGGCGATGTCATTCTTGTTGAAAGCCCAACTTATTTGGCGGCGATTCAAGTATTTCAAGCCAAAGGCGCTAAGATTTATTCGGTTGATAGCGATAATGACGGTATGATTCTTGAAGATCTATCGGCCAAAATTGCAAAGCACAATCCGAAGATGGTTTATGTCATTCCGACCTTCTCCAACCCAGCAGGCCGGGCATGGAGCTTGGAGCGTCGTCAAGGCTTATTAGATATTTGCCGCGGCGCTGAAGTGCTTATTCTGGAAGATGATCCGTATGGAGAAATTCAGTTTGACGAAAATGAAACCTATCCAACGATCTTTTCCCTAGGCGGTAAAGCGGAAGGTGGCAATGTCGTTTACACCAGCACCTTCTCCAAAACCGTCGCGCCTGCGTTCCGAACAGGATGGGTAATGGGCGACGAAACCATTATTCGCCAAATTGCTCGTTTTAAGCAATCTGCGGATCTGCACTCCAGCACGATTGATCAGCAAACGCTGTATCATTTGCTTGAGCACTTTGATCTCGACGCACATATCTCCTTAATTCGTGAGCAATATCTGGATCGGATGAAATTCATGTCAGGCCTATTGAAGGATTTAAACTGGCCTGGACTGAAATGGGAAGAGCCGAAGGGCGGCATGTTCATCTGGGTGGAGCTGCCAGCGCATATTCGTGCAGAAGATCTGCTGAAAATCGCGGTAAAAGAAGGCGTAGCCTTTGTTCCAGGATCCACATTTTACGCCGAAAATCCACAATACAACACAATGCGCCTGAATTACACACATACGGATCGTACGAACACGATTCTCGGTATGCAGAAATTAGCTAAGGCTATGGAATCATATCTACAAAATGCATAAAAGATAGCACACGCACCCTCATGCAAATTGGTCGTCCAAGATCATCGGCATGGGGTGCTTTTTTGCGATCTATATTGGAAATACAGAATAGAAAGAGCCGCCTAACCCAAGAAATCTTCACTGGGATTTGGCGGCTTGTTATTCGTTCCGATTCATTCATCCAATCTTGCTTTACATTAAGGGTCTTGAATCGGGATCAGTTAACTATGCTCAATTGAGGTTACTGGATGAATGAATCCATATTCGCTGTTAAGTGATGTTGTAAAAAGTGCAACAGCCTTTGGGCGTGTGAATTGTTGTACAAAATACAACTTGCTGCTTCGGGAAGTCACCACAGGGTAGAATTCCCATAGAAGCACCAGTAAAGTTGGCGCGCTAAAAGTGATCATCCGTCCGAAGAAACCAATAGAGATGGGATTCTCAGTAAGACGTTTTTCATCTAGAAAATCATCGGATCATTGACATGGAATATATTTCAAATTATGATAAAAGGAGGACGATGGAAAGGATTGGTGACTTCATGTTGATACAGATTTCCAATTATTTGTTCATGGGTTCTTTATTATTGCTTATTGTAACTTGTATTGCAAAAGGTGCATTGAGCCAGGGGTTTACTAGTGTAACTGGTTTGGGTGGCAATAGCGGGTCAGTCACTGATTTGAATATGGAACATAATCAAAAGAAACATTTTCAATTTCAAGATTCATTGGTTGGTAGGATCGTTAATTCTTATTTCTTTTGGATTTCTGTTTTTGGTATTATCATTTCCATGGTTATTTCAAAACTCTAAGATTATTAAAAGCCGCTAAGCCAGTTATTGAACTACTACTGGCATTGGCGGCTTTTTGCTCAAAAAGATCGATGAAATTGTCTGTTGTTGAAGGAGGCTTTTCTTTGCTTAAACCAATCAACCGAAGCCGAGCAAGAATATTTCTTGGTAAAAAAGTGTATCGACTTAAAAGGTATCTTCAATGGTATTTGGATGGGAAGACCTATGCCAAAGCGAAGCAAGCGGAGCCTCTCCCTTATCTCCTATTTTCACATAAAACCCCACTCCTTAGACAGCTGAAGGATGTAGATATGTGGCTTCAGCACAATAAAGTGATTAATCTAAGGATAGCAGCCAAGCAGTTAAACGGTGTCATTGTGAAGCCAGGTGAAACATTCTCCTATTGGCGGTTAATTGGCAGCACGACCAGGCGTAAAGGTTATCTGGACGGTATGGTGCTTTTTCATGGGCAGGTACAGGCAGGTGTCGGAGGTGGGTTATGCCAGCTTTCGAATTTAATCTACTGGATGACACTGCATACGCCACTTACCGTAACGGAAAGGTATCGCCACAGCTATGACGTATTTCCGGATACGGGAAGAAGTCAGCCTTTTGGAAGTGGAGCAACTTGTTTCTACAATTATTTAGACTTGCAAATTCTTAATGAGACAACAGAGGAATTCCAACTCGTTATCCGGGTCACGGATACTCATTTGGTTGGGGAGTGGCGTGCTGTTAGGCCAGCCATGCATACCTATGAAATTTATGAGAACAAACATTGGATTACGCGCGAATACTGGGGCGGCTATGTTCGTCACAATGAGATACATCGCAGAGTGCTGAACTTGGAAGGTGAAATCGTTGGTGATGAATGGGTGACTGAGAATCATGCCATCATGATGTATGAGCCCTTGTTAGAAGCGGGGGTGAATTACTAATATGCAAGTGAGGGATTCTATTTTCTCGATTATAGGTGATACCTATAAATACGATAGCTTTTATATCTAAAGAAGAGGGGCTACTTATGATACAATGTTAGCAGTATATAACGATAGTAAATGCTTTCAATAGCAGGTTTACTAATCTAAGGAGTGAATGGCAGTCATGGCAGATGTGAAGAAAATCGCTGTAATCGCTGGAGACGGAATTGGTCCAGAAGTCGTTGCAGAAGCGGAAAAAGTATTAAAACGTACCGAAGAATTGTTCGGTTATCAATTTGAAACAGAGCATGCCTTGTTCGGCGGTATTGCGATTGATGAGAAAGGCACGCCACTTCCGGAAGAAACGTTGAAAGTTTGCCAATCGGCAGACGCAGTACTTCTAGGAGCTGTTGGCGGACCGAAATGGGATAACAACTCCAAAGAGCTTCGTCCTGAAACGGGCCTGCTCGGCATTCGTAAAGCGCTTGGACTGTTCTCGAACATTCGTCCAGCTTTCATCTTTGACTGCTTGAAAGAAGCTTCCACGTTGAAGCCTGAAGTGCTGGAAGGAACGGATTTGATCGTAGTTCGTGAATTGACTGGCGGGATCTACTTCGGTGAGAAATTCCGTCGTGAAACAGCTAATGGTCAAGAAGCTGTCGATACTTGTGCTTATAATGTTACTGAAATCGAGCGTATTGCTCGTCAAGCGTTTGAAATCGCACAAACGCGTCGCAAGAAGCTTGCTTCTGTAGACAAAGCGAACGTTCTGGAAACTTCCCGTCTATGGCGCGAAACCGTGAACCGCATTGCGGTTGATTATCCGGATGTTGAGCTAGAGCACGTGCTTGTTGATAACTGTGCGATGCAATTGCTGCGCCGCCCGTCCAGCTTCGATGTCATCGTGACTGAAAACATGTTCGGCGACATTCTGAGTGATGAAGCAGCCATGTTGACAGGTTCCATCGGTATGTTGGCATCCGCTTCTCTTGGCGAAGGCAGCTTCGGCTTGTACGAGCCGGTACATGGCTCCGCTCCGGATATTGCAGGTCAAGGTATCTCCAATCCAATCGCAACAATCCTTTCCGTTGCTTTGATGTTCCGTTTGACATTCGGTTACCACGAAGCAGCGGATTCCATCGAGCGTGCGGTGAAAGAAGTGCTGGATGCGGGTCACCGTACAGGCGACATCGCTGTTGACAAGAGCAAAGCTATCGGTACTCTTGCAATGGGCCAACTGATCGTAGACGCTATGCGTAAATAATAAAAAAAGCTTGCCAGACGAGGCCGTAGAGGCTTCGGAGGGCGAGCTTTTTTTGTAGAAATGAAGAAATAATAAGGCAAACATTTGGTGAGTCTAGTTTGCAGCTTTTTTTCTTGTTAGGCTTGCTTCAAACATATCAATGATAAATAGGAATCGTTCTGCCTCACGAAACACATGGTCAGCAAGTAAAGGATGAATGATACTTTTTATACGACAAGCTTCGATTAATTCCCTTGCTGTTTTTTTGAAATCTCGGAGAGAAACAACAGAAACCCGATTCTGATCAAGGAATTGGTCGAGAAGCGGCTCCGTTTGGGATTGAGGACGCATTCCGCTTAAATCAATGGCTTGAAAGAGCAGTTGGTCAAAATCTTGACTAAAGTTTCGAGCTTGTTCAACTAGCTGTCGTTCGGACGGATCAAGGAGATGTCCGATGAACTTCGCATGGTCAGCCATTATTCTCAAAAAGAAAACATTTTCATCAATGATCGCATCGGGCAGAGGTTCTAATCGACCAGCATTCAATTCCTCTAAGCGATTTCTAAAATAATTGGCCTCTCTGCTGATATGATCAACTAATAAAGGGAAATTGTTACCGCCTGGAAGTTTACATTGGATGATGAGACCCAAAACTCTTCTTTTAAAAGCCCATATATGGGTTGCGGCTAAGTGTACTTCCATGTTAAAGCGTTTGATTTGTTCAGGATCAGTTAACTCGTTAAATGAATGGGATTTGCCTTCTATTTGTTCAAAAGTATGATAAAAATGATCGGCTTCTTGGATTAATTGCGTATCCTCACACCGAAATCCCAGCTTCAGAAATAAAGAATGCTCTTTCATAATTCGTGACCAGAATCGTATCTCATCCAATGAACGACTAACGAACTCATTTGACAATTCCGACACTCTCCTCCAGAAGTAGTCTAATACCCTATGTATAATCTTCGTGGGAGGAGCTTATGCAGATGTTGTGAAAAAAGGACAACGAATGACTTTAATAGTTCCGCATAATTTTTGGTTAGGGAAGGAGCAGGGCATCCAAAAACGTACTTAGGGAAGCGAAATCGTTCATGTACATCAGGACTTCATATATTATAATAATTATTATGTAGTATCTGATCTAATTATTGACTTTCATCTAGTCGGATGTTACCATTTTATACGAATAAGATAGATTTGAGGAGGAATCATACCCATGGCAGAGCGTTTAGTTGGTAAACAAGCTCCAGATTTTACAATGGAGACCGCTACAGGTGACGGTAAAGAATTTGGTAAAGTTTCTTTGTCTGATTACAAAGGAAAATGGTTAGTATTATTCTTCTACCCATTGGACTTCACATTCGTTTGTCCAACAGAAATCACAGCACTTAGTCATGCAGCTGCTCAATTCAAAGAATTGGACACTGAGATCCTTGGTGTTTCCATCGACAGCATCCACACGCACAAAGCTTGGATCAATACGCCAATCAACGATAATGGTCTTGGCAAATTGGAATTCCCACTTGCTGCTGACATCACGAAATCCGTAGCTCGTGACTACGGCGTTCTGATCGAAGAAGAAGGTATCGCGCTTCGCGGTCTGTTCATCATCGATCCAGAAGGCGAATTGAAATACGAAGTTGTTAACCACAACGACGTAGGCCGCAGCGTAGAAGAAACGCTTCGTGTGCTTCAAGCGCTTCAATCCGGCGGATTGTGCCCAATGAACTGGAAACCAGGCGACAAAAATCTGGTTGTAAAATAAGCTTTTGAATACATAGAGAAGCTCCTCTGGTTGGCATGCGAATGCGAGCAGGGGAGCTTTTCTTCATGAAGGAGAGTTGGCATGACTGTTCCCACGAATTTGAAATATACAAGAGATCACTACTGGGTTCGACTGGACGGGGAAAAAGCTGTTGTCGGATTAACGGAGTACGGCATCAGCGAGCTGGGTATGATTGTTTTTATCGAGCTCCCAGATCAGGATACTCATGTGAGAAAAGGGGAATTCATTGGCTCTGTTGAGACTGCGGCAGATGACGAACACGATCTGCTAGCCCCTTTATCCGGTAAAATAACATCAGTCAATCGGCTGCTGGAAAGAGCGGTGATGCTGGTTCTCGAATCCCCCTATGATAAGGGCTGGCTATTTACGATTCAGTTGAGTCAAGATTCTGAGCTGGAGCAGCTATTGGAAGAGGATACTTATGTACAGGAGTTTTCGCTGGAAGACTGAAAAAGAAGGACGTAAGCCTCACTGAAGTGAGTTCTTACGTCCTTTTTTCAATCGCTGAAAAGGTAGACGCTTCCATAAAAATTTTTGGTATGATGATAGGTGATAGAACTATGAACTGTCCAACAGGGAGGAAATGTGAAAAAACCAACAAAGCTGCCCAAATTGTACGTTAAGCGGCAGTTCCGGACTTTACGCGTCCGGAACTGCCGCATTTGTATTCAATATCTAGTGTTGGCCGCTTGCAAGCTTATCAACGAAACCAGCAAGCAGCACATCCAACCCGAACGAAAACTCATCCTCCCAGTTCACAGAAGTCGTATAAGCGGCTAGGCGGATAAAGTGGGGATATCGCTCCTTGGGTAATGCCTCAATCTCTTTGTATCTTGTCTCCGATTCTTCCTGGTTTTCCTCCGAAAACTTCGCGCGATCCCTCAATCGGCATTCTTCTTCGACAAAGCCGTAGATGAAGTTCTTGAGCATGGCTGCAAGCCACGGCACTTGGACATCCTTAAATCCAGCTTCGACGAGCGCCCGAAACAGAAATTCGATATGTGCCAAACGGTTGGGGCTTGCCGCATGCGTCGCGTTCATGATGTGCACGGCGTCTGGGTATTGCAGCAGACTTAGGCGGAAGCTCATCGACCACAGGCGCAGCTGCATTTTCCAATCCAAAGCGGTATCGGGAAAATCAATCTTGGTGCTGATCTCTTCTGCCAAGAGATGAAGCAGCTGTTCTTTGTCCTTCACATGGTAGTACAAAGATGAGGCTTTCACGCCTAGTGAGTCGGCGATTTTGCGCATGCTGATGCCATCCAAGCCCTCGACTTTAAGCAGTTTCAGCATGATCCCGACAATGCGGGCACGATCGAGAGGCGTGTGAAGCGGCTCACTCCGATTCGTGTCCTCATCTGTCGTTAAGGGATGAATTCGTCTTCTTGCCATGTCAGATCACCTTCCATTTTATCTCTTGACAAGTATAGCACAATAGTTTAATCTAACGGTATTATATTGTTATTTATCACTGTTAGATTAAATGATAAGAGGAGCGTATAAACATGCAAACGACCACTATTGAATCCATTGCCCGTACCGCCGGGGATATTTTATCCCATGCGTGGAAAGCAGTCTACGACGAGGAGAAGGATGAACTGACCGAGATGTTCAAGAAGTTCGGCGATCGCGCCTATGGCGCGTGGATTCAACAATTTATGGCGCCGGTTGCAGAGCGGCTTACCGCTGATGGTTTCATCATCAGGGGCGGATTTAACTTAAAGGATTCCATTGAGAACTGGGGACCGCCTGAAGAACGGGAACGCTGCGTTTGGTATGTCGTAAAGACAGCGGAAGGTGAAGAGGTGGGTACGTTGGTGCTGCAGGTCTATCATTCGCACCGCTCGTTCTTCATGCCAAGAGCACCGCGACTGCTGGCACTTGAAGTTACGGATCGGGAAGCCATTATCGCCGCACTCTCGGATGCTTCAACCCGAATCCGCTGGGATTTAAGGGAGGAACGAATGCCTCAGCCGCAATTACAATCCTTCCCAAGTCAGCGGTTCGAGTACGCGACAGATACTTCAATCGGAGATGGACTAAAGCCTGCAGCAGACGGTCAGCTATACAGCTGGAATTTGGACGATGCGCTGGGCCATTGGGGGCGGTATGGATGGGAACTTGTATCCGTCGTTCCAGCTGGAGGCAAAGTGATTGCGTACTTCAAACGCCCGCTGAATGACTAAGGGCTCTGTATACAACTTCTATGATTTCCGCAAAATAATAGGCATCTGTTTGATTCCAAACATCACCCAACTGTCGATCCTCTCCAACACATGGGAGCGATCGAGGTGGAACTCTGGGAATCGATGAAGCAGCGTTTGAATAGCAATTTTACTTTCCAAACGAGCTAATTGCGCTCCTAAGCAGAAGTGAATTCCGTGACCAAAAGCAAGATGGGGATTGGGATTCCGGTGGATGTCGAAGATGTCCGGGCGCTCGAATATGTCTTCGTCATGATTGGCCGAGCCAATCCAGATGTTGACCATTTGTCCGGGAGTTAGAGTTTGCCCGCGTAGAACCGTTGTCTTTTTTACGGTTCAAATCATCGTTTGAACAGGTGAACAATAACGAAGAACTTCCTCAAGAGCCTGTGGAACCAAGGAGCGATCCGCTAAAAGCTGCTCTTTGACATCTGGATGGCTATCGATGAGGAGCAGTGCCGAGGCAATTAGGTTCGTTGTGGTTTCATTTCCTGCAACAAGCAGCAGGATGCAGAAGCCGATCACTTCCAGATCGCTTAATTGTTCACCATCTGCCTTCGCGCGGAGAAGACGACTAATCAGATCATCCTGCGGTTCAAGCCGTCTCTGATCCGCTATAGAGGTAAAATAGACACTCATCTCTCTGTTCTCAAAATGAAATGAAAAAAACCTCCCGGAATGAACAAGTGTTCAAATCCATGGGAGGTTAAAATACGTTAAAGCTTTTTTCACTTGGTAAGCTGTTTATATTTGTTCAAGTACTTCACGACGGTCAGCACATAAGTGGCGTGCGACCAAGTAAGTGGAGCAACGGATACCGGTTCACCTGTGAAAGGATCTAATTGTTCCGATAGAACGCCGCTTTCCATTGCGTGTTTGACGACCCATTCAAGCGTTTGGCGCGGTGCTTCGAGATCCGCCAGTGTCTTGGCATACTCGATTTCCCATTCGGCTATCCACAATGTACAGATGATCCAAGGATTACCTGGCACGTTCTCAATATCCGTGGAGCGTTGGAAGTAATAGTCGTGATGATAACGAGCGGAACCTCCAACTTCGGTTTTGATCATGAGTCCAGCTTTGTTGGCTTTCATCGTGCTCACCACACGATCATCGTCAGCAGGCAGAACGCCGAATTCAAAGATACCGTAAACGGAGCTTTCGAGCGTCATATCTTTTACCCATTCGCCATCTTCCATGTACAAGCCGCGAACGAATCTTTGTTCTCCCTCGTCCCACAGATGCTTGAGGATACCGGATTTGATTTTCTCCGCTGTATGCTTGTAACGATTGCTTCGCTCTTCATCCCCGAACAGGTTGCTGAAGTTGGAAGCGGCAATAAGTCCGCCATAAACCGCTGAAGCTGTAAACGTAAATATACCGTAACGTTCTTCCCACAGATCATAACTTGGCTTCGGCAGGTTCAATTCCTGATCAATGTAAGTGGACATGAATCTGGCCGCTCTGCGAATGAGATTGCGATAGAGGGATTGGGCGAATTCGAGGCTTCCATTTTTCTGGAAATCCTGCCAAAGGGCGTATAACACAAGGGCAGTCTCATCTTCTTGAATAGGAAGCTGTACCCGTCCGGAATGAATGTATGGATGCCAACTGGAGCCTACGGTGCCGTCCGGATTGTATTTATGATGCAAGTAACCTTCGGGTGACAGCACATTCGCACAGAAGTTAAAGAAAGGAATAATCATTCCTTGGTAGCCAGCCATGGACATGGAATAAGCAATTAAAGCACCGTCTCGAGGCCACATATAACTGTAATGATCGCGGTTGCTTTGCATAATATCGGAATCGTTCGCAGCAATGATCGCGCCGTTTACATCCGTTTGGGTCCTAACTAGCAGTAGACTTTGTTTGAAAAGTCGTTGGACTTCGAGCGGCAGATCGCCGTAATCGCGCTCAATTTTGTTTGCCCATCTTTGCCAGTACACGGTTACGCGGTCAAGGAGTTTACTGGGGTGGCTGTCTTTGACATAGGCATCGAGCTTCTTGACTTCCTCCAGCGTTTTGCCAGCACCCATCCAATAATAGAGCGTTTGGTTAGCATTCGGTGGTACGAAGAGTCGAAAAGAAATGGTACTATCGACAGAGCCTTGAGCAATGGCATTGCCCATCAAATGCCCATCTTCCGCGTCGCGCCAAGTTCCCTCGGCATTATAAAACCTTTTGACACCTGTAGAGTATTGATAAATGCCATCGGTTCCTGTACTGCCGTTAAACATAAAATATCTGTCTTTCTTATAATGGAATACCGTATTATTCGCTGGATAGTATGCGGCTGTATCCCCAACTTCTGTCTCATTAATGAGCAAGTCTTGATTGAAGAACATCCTTATTTCGCGAACGGTACTATTGTGATTCGTAATTTGGATGCGTTTGAGGTAAATATCCTCGCGCTGATGAACCCCGTCATTCATGAGCAGAGTGACACCAAGACCGGGATGCGTAGCTGTCACTTCGGTGACGAGCGAATCCTCCACATAGGCAAGTTTAAATTGCCATTCAGGGGCATTCAGCCAGGCGAAGGAACCATCCACCCATATACCAACACGGCATTGATAACCGCCAATATGGTTAAGCTGGCCTACGAAAGGATAATACAGATCTCGCATGTAGGAATGCTGATCGAGGTTAATAAGAAATTTTCCGTTTCCGATGACCAGATGTCTAGGCAATAAAATCACTTCCCCACTCTTTTGTTTGATCGCGCGATTCAGAACCCGTCCTTGAGGTATCCAGCTTGGGATATCGCGTCCTCGTTTCGCTAGTAACTAGGACATAGTAGCACAGGGCTTGCCAATAGGTTACCTAATTATTACCAAGGAATCAATGATTGTTTGAAAAAAATCTGAAAATTCCCACTGGTCACGCTTACATACTGGCATAGTTATCCATATTATTTCATTATTTCCTTCTGGTTGGGGAATATACCTGATCTCTGTTGGTGAAGGAGAATCAATTTTTCATAAGCTTCCGTTGTCAACGTGCTGATTTGGTCCCAATGAAAGGTCTCGCTGACTCTGCTCAAAGCGGCCGCAGCGAGTTCGGTTGCGTCGTCAGGCTTTTCTAAAAATTGGGCAATCTGAAAAGCTAGTGCATTTGCATCGCCCGGGGGCACTTTGCAACCGTTAATGCCATGATCGACAATCTCAGCAAGACCTCCCGTATCCGATACGATGAGTGGTGTACCGCTTGCCATTGCTTCCAAGGCTACAAGACCAAATGGCTCATAGAGGCTTGGAATTACACAAAGCTCCGCGGAAAGCAAAAGCTGACTTTTGTCGGCCTCATCTAGGAATCCTGTAAAGCTGAGCCGGTCACTTAACGGAGCAGCCAGTCTCTCTAATGCTTCAAGCTCAGGTCCTGTACCCGCGATAATCAGCTTAGTTTCGGGGTAACGTTTAAGAACAAGCCTCATGGCGGCTATGAGGATATGCACGCCCTTTTCATAAACAAGCCTCCCGAGGAAGGCAATAATTCGATTCTGTTCATCACCACTATAAAGAGCATTAGAAAGAAGCGGATTAACAGTTTCAAGGGAATTAGCAGATGCACGAAAAGGAATAACACCATTAGGTATATGAGTCGTTTTATGGATAGGTACATGAAATAGGCGAATGACTTCTTCCTGCATATAAAGGCTGCAGACAACGAGCTGATCGGCTTCGTCGGCTAACTTATTTTCTAATGCATGTATCCGTTGTTGTACCGGGGTATCCAGCTTCCCTTGATTTCGGCCATACTCGGTAGCATGGATCGTTGCAAGGAGCGGGAGTTGAAGCGCATTTTTGGATTCTTTGGCTGCATAAAAGACAAGCCAATCATGAGCATGAATGATATCGAATTGCATGCCTTGTAAAGTTAAGCGGTGGATGGCATCGGTGAAAGCCATATTCATTTGAAAGACCCAATCCAAGAAGTGAGTGGCTCCAGTGGACTGGAGAACCTCTACACGATGAATATGCACCCCATCAGACCGCTCATAGGGAAGGCAATCGGGAGCAAGACACGTAATGACATGAACGTCATGGCCGAAGGCAGCAAGATGCTTAGATAAGTCGTAAACAGCTCTGGCGAGACCACCGATTACACGCGGCGGGTATTCCCATGCGAGCATAAGAATACGCAGAGGTGTGGACTTGCCATCGGATGAGAATTTGAATGAAGTACTATCCAAAGAGCTATTCAAACTTATTGAAGGGCTAGTTTGGAAAAGACGGTAATGGAGCTCCGGTAGAAAGGGGGATCTCCGTTCTAAGGAAAACACGAATTCGGACAGCTCTTTGTCTGAAGCTGCTGCTTCTAGCCCGTTAAGTAATTTATGAAAATGGGATAAATGCGTTTCTATGCGGTTAGCCGCATAGGTGGTTACCGTTTCCGCATCTAGGATGAACGTCCAGTCGCTGCTTTGCGCGAGCATAAGCTCTCTCGCGGCTTGGTCCAGTGCACGCTGCTGCATCTTCGTGAGCAGCTCGGGGTTCAGGTGCTTTTGCGCAGCAAGCACCATACGATCCTCCGCCGCGTGCAGCAGCGGATGTACCCACTGGCTGCGCGGCTGCAGCCAGACCTCGGCGTAGCCGCCGCGGCCCCAGCTCGACACGGGAAGCTTAGCTTCCGTGGTCGGCGCATGGGCGGCGGCATAGCCGCCTAACGTAGTCGTGTCCACGACTACGCCCTCAAGGCTGCGCGCGGCAGCGAGCCCGCGCAGCACAGCCTCAAGCCACTGGTGGCCTTCGTACCACCAGTGCCCGAACAGCTCGGCATCGTATGGACATACGATGACTGGCGGTTCCGCCGGCCGCGCTTCGCGGTCGCCGGCGGCCAAAGCTAACGCCTCGCGCTCCTCAGCGAGGCGGCGAAGCTGCGCCACCCGGCTAGCGACGAAATGCTCAGCATCCTGCTGAGCTTTCTGAGCGGCCCGCGCCGGGTGGTAGGGCGCTTTGGCGTCACCTGCGGCTGCGCCGGTGACGCTGTAGTACTTGAAGCCCGTATGTATGCGTGCGCCGTCCGGCAGCACATAGGGCTTCAAGTACTCCCATTCGGCCCCGCCGTCTTGGCCGAGGTCGTAGCCGATATCGCGATAATACTCGCGATAATTGGCATCGCTCGGGTACCCGACTTCGGCGCTCCATACCTGAGCGCCGGCTTCGAGGTCCCGAGCAAAGGCGCAGGCGCCGCTTTGCGTACGCAGCGGCGTCCCCGCTGTGCCCTGCATCTGCGGCGTTACCACAGCCTGCGCGTACGCATGGGCGTCCACTACGAAGTAGCGAAGGCCAAGTGCCTGCAGGTGGGGCTCCACCGCAGGCGTATAGCCGCACTCCGGCAGCCAGATGCCAGCCGGAGCGGACCCGAAATGCCGCCGGAATTCCATGACGGCGGCTTCAAGCTGCGCGCGTATCGCGGCGTCGTTCTTGACTAGCGGCAAGAACGCATGCGTCGCGGCGCACGTTATTAATTCTAAGCAGCCAGTGCTTCTTAGGCTGCGGAACTTACCAATCAGATCGCCCCGAAGGCGATCGTACAAAGCCATAAGCCGATGATACTGGTCGGCATAGAGCTTCGCCGTAGGACCGAAGTCGGCATGACCCCACAGACGAATAACTTCTCGCTGAGCCAGTTCACACAGCGAGGTCAGATGCCTGCGAAGCCTCATCTTTAAACGTGAATCCTCGAGCATGGCAAGCAGCGTCGGGGACAATGACAATGTGAGATGGAAGGGCACTTCATCTTCAAGAAGCCGTTCTATCATTTCGATCAAAGGAAGATAGCTATCGACAACGGCTTCGAAGAACCATCGCTCTTCTAGGGTGATGTTCTCCTCCTCATGTCGAACATAGGGGATATGGGCATGTAAAAGCAAGGCAACGAAACCTTGTACATTGGAGCTGGTGTTCGCGTTGGCGTTTGTGTTTGTGCTCAATCAGTATCGCCTCCAGATTCCGTATCTGCTGAGTATGCGGTCTTCGGTGAATACACCGAATAGGCAGAGAAATGCTCATTAGCTTCAGGCGTCATTCGCTGAAAGGAAACGGCAATAGGCCGGTATGTAACTAGTTGATCATTCATCTGGTGAGAAGGAAATTCTTGATTTGTATCTATGGGGGGAGTCTGAATCGTATTGGAACGCAGAAGCGGGAGAAACTGCCCCTGTTCATTCACAATGCCAAGATCCGCGAAGTAACTTTGGCCTGGGTGAAACCCGCTCAGAAAGCATGATTCTCCATGGGGAAGTAGAAGTTCTGAGACACTGTCAGCTTGGTGGCTATCTATTGGTAGATCGGTTACATGATAAAATCGCAATGTAGGCTGAAGCGCCTGCCAGTCTGTATCGAAATGTTCCTGTACCATGTTCTTTTTTCTTCCAGAGAGCTTCCAGTAGGCAAACAGAACAGTCGGGGACTGGATTAGCAAATGAAGTGTATCCCGATCCATAGGATCAACAGGGAGTGCTTGGATAGGTATCGGACTCACCTTTTCTCAGGGTAGTTATGGAAAATAAGCTGCAAGGATCTTGAGCAACATTGTAGCATATGCACCATACAAACGAAAAATCTCCACCTTATCTAAAAGGGGGAGATCACATGTATATCCTTTACTTGGTTGGATTTTGCCCTTCCATGTACCGGTTTTCCGTAAGTCTCATTAAGGAATCGTACCGATTCACCGAAGAAAATATCAAAAGGTATTCATCCTGTTTGACATTGGTATAAGATGCTTTGAAACCGGTATGATATTGCACGGTCATGCTCGAGGATTGATCGTCATACTGCACAAAAGCGATCTGTCTAGAAACGCTTGGAATCATATTCACGCCGCTCTCCCCTTCATCGTAGACTTCGGATACCACGTATCGGATACATCAATACTATAAATATGCTTACCCAAGTGCGTTTAGAATGTGTCCACGATAGGAATGGACAAGCCGCTCAGCAAGCTCAGGATCCGCCGATTGCGCTACGAGCTGAAAGACAGGATCATCGGCATCAGGCAGCAGCAGGACCGACCCATTCTCATGATAAAACTTAATTCCATCGATTAGATCAGCAGGTACATCTTTCGTCCGTTCCATCATGCTCCGCATAACCTCTCCTTTGGAATCCCAAGGACAATCAACACGATCACGAAGAAGATGAAAGCTTGGAAACAAGGAAAGCAGATCCGAGAGCGGAATGCCGGTTCTTTCCAAATGGAGAATCACCAGGCCAATGGCAAAGAGAGAATCGAACAAGGGATGAATCCTCGCTTCTTGTGTAGCTTCCATGATGGCTCGTGACCATTCCTTCGTACGAACGATCTTCCCGCCAAGCCCCTCGGCCATGCTTTCTAGAAGCTGGGGTGCACTGACGGGAGCACCAATGGTTGCTCCTGGACGGCTGTGCAGGTAACAAAGATAGAGGAAAACGGTTTGTAAGTCGCTGTCTATGAGCACGCCTTTTTCCGTTATTAACTGCATAGTTCGTCCATCATCGTGAACACGTAAACCGAGACTCGCACCAGATAGTGGGATAAAGACATGAAGCGGGTCCTGCATACTTGTAGATGTAACATGGATAGCTTCAAGCCCCAATTTTTCGAAAAATGGAACAATGAAAGGCTGCAGCCAAGAACTCGCTTCAATGACGATGCGAAGAGGGGATGCAAACTGATGATCACGTTCATATGCGATTTCTTGGGCCAAAGCATGTATATAAGTTTGGCAACCAGTGTACTTCTTCTTTGTAACTGCCAATCTGCTTCATAGAGGCCCGTCCATAATCTTCTTGCCAAAAGCTGTTTTCCACTTTACGCTCTGCTGATTTCGGAATAGGCAGTCCTTCAGCGTCCAAACAGACAAGACTGCAGACATCGTTCTCTTTGCCGGACCATTCGAGATGGATTCCACCGGCAGCACCCAAATGACGAATAGCAAAGGTAGACGCAGGTGCAAAACAATCCCCCAAATCGATGACATGGGTTCCGACGGACTGCAGACTAGCTGTCAGTGTACGCTTTAATAAACGAGTGAACGTATGGGGGGCACAGCTTACCATGAGCGTTTTGCCGGAGGCCAAAGTTGCTCCATATGCTGTGGCGAATTTAGTGACTAATTCCGGTGTTAAATCTAGATTAGGAATACCACTTACACCGCTTGTCTTGAATAACGTTTTGGTTGCGTTATCTCCCCAAATATAGGAGGTATGAAGCCGTGTCTTATCACGAATTTGTTTATGGGGCCAAATTTTAACGTTGGGTTCAATGCGGCTTTTCGCACCGATGACCACATGGTTGCCGACAACCGAGCCATCCCCCAAATAGGATGCCTCTTTACAAATAATCCGACTAGTCAGTGTGGAACCGGCCAATTCGTTGTGCTCAGCAATATGGTTATGGTCCCACAGCACACTTCGCGTTAATTTGCTCCCTTTGGAGAGTCGATTATTTTGCCCAATGATGCAGTATTCGCCGATTTCTACTTCGTCTTCCAGCCTGCTCCCTTTCCCAATAAAAGCAGGTCCGATCACACGGGCGGTAGCACTCGTTTCTACATCATCCGCGATGTAGACACCGGGGCGGATCTGTGTTCCGTGAATATCGAGCTTCACTTTCCCATCGAGCATGTCAAACTGGGTTTGACGATATTGCTGCAGGTTGCCAATATCCGTCCAATATCCAGAGCTGATATATCCATAGAGCCCTTTGTTTTCTTCGAGCAAGGCAGGGAAAAACTGCTGACTGAAATCAAATTCTTGCCCCAGTGGTATGCGTTCCAGCATCTCAGGCTCCAAAATATAAATACCTGTATTTACCGTGTCACTGAACACTTCACCCCAGCTTGGTTTTTCTAGAAAACGAGTAATTTGCCCCTCTTTATTGGTGATAACAACACCATATTCCAAAGGATGGCTGACACGAGTTAGGATTAACGTAGCTTTAGCTTGCTTTTCTTTGTGAAAAGCGAGTGCTTGCTTCAAATCAAAATCAGTTAATGCATCCCCGCTGATAACAATAAAAGTATCGTCGAGAAACTCGTGCGCATGTTTGACACTCCCAGCTGTACCTAGGGGACTTGTTTCTTCAAAATAATGGAGATTAACGCCAAAAGCTTGTCCGCTGCCAAAATAGTCGCGTATCACTTCAGGTTTATATTGCATAGTGATTGCTATGTCATGAATGCCGTGATTTTGGAGCAATTCAATGATATAGGCCATGCAGGGCCTACCGAGAAGAGGCACCATGGGCTTGGGGAGATGACAAGTAAGGGGACGAAGCCGCGTTCCTTTGCCTCCGGCCATAATGACAGCCTTCATTGTGGTACCTCCTTAGAGTTTTGCTTTAGCAAAACTAGCATCGTAAGCATTAGCTCTGAGTTTTCGTAGAAAACTTGGTTTTCCCGTAATTGTTGTAGGTAAAGTGAACGTCAATCAGCTATTTGTATGATTTCTCACCAAATACTTCACCTTGAGGGGTTGCTTTAACCTGCATGGCAGGTTGATAGTGGGTAAGCTTCTGGTACTCATTCTGGATATTTTGAGCGATATGGCTCCATTGGTAGTGCTGTTGAAGCAGTTGGTAGGCGCTATCAGCCATCTTGGCAGCCTGCTTTGGCTGCAGCAGCATATCCGTAATGTGCCAAGCTAATGAATCGACATGACCTGGGAGAGCCTTATAGCCGTCCACACCATGCCTAATTATTTCAGCTAAACCGCCTGTATCGGAGAGGACCAGAGGTTTCCGGTGGGCCATGGCTTCCAGCGCTACGATACCGAAGGGCTCGTACAAGCTCGGAATCACACAAACATCTGTAGATTGATAAAGCTGAGTGCGATAAGCATCATCAACAAAGCCGGTAAACAAGACGCGATCTCCTAAAAAGGCTGCCTGGGAGCGAAGCTCACTTTCCATAGGCCCAGAGCCAGCGATAATGAGCTTAGCCTGCGGGACTTGTGAAATGATTTTCGGCAGAGCTTCCAGCAGGATTTGAATGCCTTTTTCATAAACAAGCCTTCCAATGAAGAAAATGACCTTGTCTTGCTTTGCCACGAAATCAGGTCGATTCATCGTCTCTATGTTTGGTTTTTGAATCCGAATTCCATTCGGATGTACACTCACTTTATCGGATGGAAGATTAAATATACGTCCTACTTCCTCTTTCATATAAGAGCTGCAGACAAAAACACGATTAGCCTCATAAGTCAGCTGCCACTCCAAATGATGAATCTTACGCTGCAGGTCGGAGTATAGATTTCCTTGATTTCTGCCCCATTCTGTAGCGTGAATCGTGGCTATTAAAGGGATGCTGTAGCTTGCCTTTATTTCTCTTGCTGTATGAGCAACCATCCAATCATGCGCATGCAAAAGGTCGATTCGCCCGCCATTTTCTTTCCATCTAACAAGATGATCAGTCATGGCAAGATTCATTTCGAACGTCCAGTGGTAAAAGTGAGTATCACCGGAATGGTTAACAGGGAGTCTATGTACATAAACGCCATTCATCTTCTCAAAACTCGGCGCACCATCGTAGGAGGTTGTGATGATATGTACGATCTCTTCGCGAGCGACAAGAGCTTCTGATAGCTCATGGACTGCTCTAGATAAGCCGCCGACATGTTTGGGCGGGTATTCCCAAGCAAGCATGAATACGTTCGGACGGTGTTTAGTTTCCTCCAGTAATGTTTCCCATTCCTTCAAGCTTGGAATAATAGGGATAGGGGAGAGCTGCTGTATGCTTACGTAATCTTGAAATTGGATATCTGGAAAGCAGTTGTCTTTCTCCTCTAAATCGGTAAATAGTACCTCGTCAACCTGTTCCCGATCCACCTGATCGCAAAGATGGTGGAAGCAGCCTAGATGATCCTTCGTTCGGCGAATGGCATGGTCGACGTCGCTCAGTGCGTCCATCATGAACGCCCAATCACTGCTTTGAGCTAGCATGAATTCTCTTGCAGCTTGATTCAAAGCCCGTTTCAGAACACTGGCGCTTAATTTACCATGGCGAGAGAGATGCTGATGTTTTGTTGCGAGCTCGATCATACGTTCTTCGGCTTGATGCAGATGACGATAAATCCAGTCGTTATGTCCCTGCAGCCATATTTCGGCGGAGTGATTACGTCCCCAACTAGATTCGTTCAAATTTCCGACAGCGGCTAGTGGATATTCCTCTAGATATTCACTAGGTGTAATCATCTTAATCGTTTGCTGATCAAGAAACATTTTGCGGCAAAGCAGCTCAAGAAAGTTCGGACCTTCATACCACCAATGTCCAAATAGCTCCGCATCATATGGTGATACGATGACGGGTTTGCGGTCCAGCCAGCGTTCCCAGTGAGCAGCCTGCTTCTGGCGATTTGCCAGGAAATGATCCGCATGTTCAGCTGCTTTTTCTAGGGCCCGCTCTGGTTGATAAGGCTCCTTGTGGCTGCCTTTGCCTGTGTTGCGGTAATATTTAAACCCTGTTGCCGGATCAATGTCGCTGTAGTATTCACGGTAGTTGAAGTCTTCTGGGTAGCCGTTTTCGGCACTCCTTACTTGACTGGTGGAATCCGGATCCAGAGGAAAGGCAGTTACCCCATAGGGGGTCATGAGCGGAGCAGCCAAGTCTCGAGCCGGCTGCGGTGAAGCGAAAGCGACTGCTGTGGAATCAGTGAAGAAATATTGGATCCCAGCCTGCTTCAAAATGCGATCAATACCAGGCGTATAGCCACATTCAGGTAACCAGATGCCGCGAGGCTTTTGATCGAAATAACGTTCATAATCCCGAACAGCCGTCATAATCTGTGCTTTTATTGCCTCTTCTGTTTTCATTAGAGGAAGAAATCCATGCGTAGCGGCCGATGTAACAATTTCAATACGGCCTAAATCTTGATAGTGTTTGAATGTCGCAATGACATTTCCTTTGCAGCTTTCATATAGCGTAAGAAGATCACGGAATCGTTCTGCATAATGTGCGGCCAGAGGGAGGAGAGAAGGCTTGTTTTGTAACCGAACCCGTTCCTTATCTGCTAGCCCAATAAGCTTACTAAGGTAAGCGTGATATTTGTCTTGCCAGTATGGTTTGCTAAACAGGGACAAGATAGTCGGAGTTATGGAGAAGGTCAAGCGGAAATCTATCTTATCACTTGTTAGACGATTCATGACTTCAATTAGGGGTAAATACGTTTCCGTCATGGCTTCGTAGAACCATTGTTCTTCCAAATTGTCATTCTGATCCTGATGACGAATATAGGGAAGATGAGCATGCAGCATGAGAACCAAATATCCCTTGAGCTCTGGCTTCGGTTTGATGCGATTGATCAAGAGATAACGTCACCTCACATAGGGAGAGTAGGCTTGTATATTTTCAAAAAAATATGGTTTGATTCGATTGTAGACACGTTCGGCATGGGCTTCTAGTACAACCGTTTGCATCGGTTCTCCCCATTTGGTTTCGGTATCGTTAGGTGTGACGACGCTATTGGAACGAAGAAGAGGAATGAACTCGCGCTCCCAGGTGTAAGTGCCAATATCTACAAGGTAGGTACGGCCTGCACCTAGATGATGAAGATACCAATTGTTAGCTTCAGACGTCGTTGTTACATCCCAGTATCCATGTGCATTACTGCCATTGAAATATAAGCTGTTAACATCGTACAAACGTATCACTTTGGGCATTGATGCATAGTCGCATTCAAAATGCTGAGAAACAAGCCATCTCCGCCTATCGCTAATTTCCCAATAAACATAGAGCGAATGTGCATCCACGATCATAAGATGGAGTATGTCCTTGTTATACCGATCGGGAACCTCGAACCCTGCGGTAGGTAATGCCTTCAAGGTGAATTCCTCTTTTCTAATGCTATTTACTACCTTATCACTCTAAAAGCATTCGCTTTTCCAAAGAAAAATATGCGTAGATTGTTAAAATCTAGCTGTCCTAAAAAAAAGGAATTTCAAACTTTTCTGGCGAATATATTGGACTAATCCGGGTTAAGAAGTTTATGCTTACGATGCAAGCTTTCCTAACGGAAAGCTCTAAGGGAGGGTTTTTCATGAGTTTTTGTTGTGGAGCCAGTATGATTGGAACGAAAGGTACCTTGAAGCACATTCGTACACAAATTCACAATGTGCCCATTCTTTTTTGCCCGGTCTGTCATCGCATTGAAGTTCACTATCTGGTGGAGAACGAATACGAAATACTAGCGGAATATGCTCACGGAGACGGTGCTCCTGAGGTTGATTTTACGGAATATGTAGATGGTAAGGATCATCTATTGCATGATAATTGTGTCAACCATGAGGGCGAAGAGCCTTTAGATATAGTACGCAGTCAAATTGATATGGCCCTTGATCTGCTTGGGGTCGCGAAATCTATTGGCGATAATGAATGGGAAGATCAGCTTAAGAAACGATTGAAAATGCTGAGTGTACGCCGGGATAAACTGAAAAACAAAAAAACCTCCAAGCATTCGTAGAGGTTTCCTTGATAAAGCCACCCCTTGTTCCTAGCTGAAAAGGGGTGGCTATTTTTTTATTATTTATTGAAGTTCAAGCAGAAGCTTCGCAAAATCCTTCTGTAAATTCCTGCTTAGTGGAACCTTAACAGGCGTATGATTCAAATGAATTAGAAATCTTCTCGAAGTGGGGAATCCACTTTCTTTCACATACGATACCACATGGCGCAAATTGACTAGAAAACCTTTGAATGGACTGAACATATGAGGGGAGCTCTGGGCCAGTATATCCGTTAAATTCGTACTGGATTCCATATGTGCTCCATTCATGAGATGGATTCTGGTCAAACGCTTATCTTCTTTCTCAATGAAGAGAATGGAGTCTTCGGATATCGGCAGCTCTGATTTTTGATTTTTGACAGTAATCCACGTTGTAGTTCTAGGCTTCGGTGCTTGTACTAATTGACTGCGTTCTAGTTGAATCTCCGCAATGGCCTTCCGAATAGCCGCTTGAAACTTTGGCAGCATCACTGGCTTGGATAGAAAGTAGAGGGATCCTAGATCATGAAAGCTCGTTAAAACATGGTCAATATTCGTCGTTCCGCTAACCATAATGACTTTTTGCTGATATCCAGCGCTTCGCAAGGATTGTACCATCGTGATGCCATCTAAATTCCCTTCCAATCCAATGTCCACTAGCAAAATGTCAGGCTGAAGCTGATCGTATAATTGTATAAATTGTTCGCCTTCAGAAACGATTGAGATGACTCTTAACCCGCATTGTTGGCTATAGCTTTCGAGTAATTTACCTGCCCAATAGTTATCTTCCACGATGGCCACTGTGAAACGGTGTCCCATACGTTCATCGCACTCCAATCCTCTCACCCATGGGCCCTATGCATCCTGTCAACTTATGCTCAGAAACAGCCAACTTAGTCCACTTTGAAGGCAAAAGAACGGTTATCTTGTATAGTTCTAGGTGTGGATTCAAATAGGTAGGCCGCTTAAGAGCAGGCATAGAAATGAGGGAACGTGTAGTTGTTTACATGGGTGAAATTTATCCTAACCTGTATTGATTTTGTACCTATGATTTTATTCGCATTATTACTATTCAGACAAAGAGTGAAACCGTATTGGATACAAATAACGCTCGCTGCACTCGCAGGAACGATGGTTGCTTATTTCGACAATTGGCCTTTATTATACGTTTGTATTATTTGTACACTGCTTATGATGGTTTGGAAATTTAGCCTTGTACCGACTTTAATCATAGCATTATCCGGGTATATTCTGTCGGTCATCGTATCTACGATTGTCCTCTTTTGTTGTGATTTAACCGATCTCGCTGCTTATACAGATATCAAGGATGACTCGTTAACGACTAATTTGATATTACTTTTGACCGTTATGGCGAAATGCGGCATACTTCTTGCCATTCATAAACAACGGCTCGGATTTACTTTTCTATCAAATTATACAAGAATACCGCTGACTAGAGAAAATGCTGGTTTCTATCTCTTTATTGTTGTTGTTATTATTGGAATCACATACCGTCATTCCTATCCGGATAGCGTGCTAAGCGCGCTGATGCCGATCCAAATGCTAGGTATGGCAACTGTTCTCTTCATCTATGTCATGCTAGGTAAGGAACTTGGCTTTCAAAGATGAATGCCGGGGGCTAGATTCAGCTTCCACAACAAACCCTGTATTGCGAGCCTCACATTCAAGAAGAGTCTGGTGATATTTCTTTTGCGGCATAGCGGCAATGGTGACACTAGGACCTTCTTCATAATCATTAAAATAAAGTTTGCCTTCTGAGGGGGCATACTTTTTTATTTTGTTCAGATTGACGAAAAGATGCATGTCCAATTTCACAAAATGGTGATCCGTTAATGCTTCTATGAAACTCGTGAACGCCACAAGAGATTCAACGTTCTCTTCCATGATGCCATCAGGCGAAACATATTGTATCGATTTAATACCAAACTCAACATACCATACATTATCTAAATGGATTTGAAAAGAAGTTTGCGAAGACGAGGCTTCTTCTAAATATCCTGCTTTTATGAGTAAATCTGTGTAAGGGTATTGGTATGCTTGTGATAGCTTTCTCAAGGTGTCAGGGGATGGCTTGATGACATCATTCGTGGTACGATTACGTCCGAGCTCTAGATCCCTAATATAGGCATGAGACAAGCCGCTTTTACTTGCAACTTTACGCAAGGACAATTTACCTCGTAACGTCTCGAGAAACTTACCAAAGTGATTGCCGGGTTCCAAATGAAACACCTCCCATCCCTTAATTGTAAAGGATTCAATGTTAAATTGAAACCGTACTTTAGGTTTTATTTGCCATTAGGTGCCCAATTGGACATCTATGGTATAATAAATTTACTTTTTATTTCAGATTACATGCAATTGTACCCCCCGAATTGTTATACATAGGGACGAAACTACTATACTGTGAGGTGGAACGGTGCTACTGGTACTATTCAAAAAGTTTCTTGGAAAGAAGGAATCCCAGGGACAAAGTGAACCGCATGCCTCTTCCCTTGAGGTTACCATACATCAAATTCAAGCAGGAGACCTACGACTTAGGAATCAATTTATTGCTGACTACCAGCCCTATGTGGCTAAAGTTACAAGTAGGTTCTGCAAGCGATATATCGACCCCGCACGAGATGACGAATTCAGTATCGCTTTAGCAGCGTTTAATGAAGCAATTAATCAGTATTCTTCCGTTATGGGAAGGTCTTTCCTAGGCTTCGCAGAAACGGTCATGCGGAGGAGATTAATTGATTTCTTACGCAAAGAACAACGTTTCAAAGGACAGATTCCTTACAGCTCTTTCGATCAAGAAGATGATGAAGATAACCTACTCAATCCAATTGAGGTTCATCAAGCTATCGAAGCTTATGAAAAGCAAAAGGGACTTGAAGAACGGCGAAGTGAAATTATTGATTTTAGCCGATGTTTAAGTGATTTTGATATCGATTTCTCTGAATTGACAGAAGCATCCCCTAAACACGACGATTCCAGGCAAATGCTGTTCGGTATCGGCCGCACGCTAGCACAGGATGCAGAGCTTATGCGTACTCTTCTGACGAAACGGCAGCTGCCGATTAAAGAGCTGCTGGAGCAAGTTCAGGTTTCCAGAAAAACATTGGAGCGAAACCGTAAGTATTTGATTGCGATAGCTCTCATCTTTAACGGACCCTACCCTTACTTGCGAGATTATTTACATATTCGAGAATGAGGAAAGCATAAAGAAAGGAAGAACAGCGCATGAACAAGGGAATCGTAATGGAATTAAGCGACAGCTCCATTATTGTCATGAATCCAGAGGGTCGGTTCGATAAGCTTCCGAGGGGAACGCGGAATTGTGAAGTTGGGGAAGAGATACTATACGCACCTGTGAAGCGGCGTATGCGTGTACCGCAAATGGCTATTGCATCGGGACTGGCGGCGGCAATCGTACTATGCTTTGTCTTAGTATCAACGTTGACAGGAACCGTTCCAGGCGGCCAAGTGGTTGCCTACGTAACCATAGATATCAATCCTAGTGTAGAAATAGGAATTGATAATGATGAAGTAGTTCAGGATTTAATTGGGTTAAATTCAGATGGCAATGACTTAATTCAAACGTTAGTCTATAAGGGGAAGTCGTTAGAAGCTGTCACATCCGATATTTTAGACAAAGCCGAGCAGGGAGCACTTGCTAGAGGTGAAGCAGATATCATCATCAGCTCAACGATTGTAGAACAAAAAACGGATGTGAATGATCAGGCGATTGCTACAAAGCTGAAAGCTCAGGTCAGTAAGCATATAGAGCAGACCCATCCGGATCAAATTAAAAATTATGAAGTGACTGCGTTCGCCGCCCCGCAAGAAGTAAGACAAGAGGCGAAGGCCAGCGGTGTATCGGCAGGGAAGTACGCGATATATTTGAATGCGGTAGACAATGGTGCGAAAGTATCTCTCGATGACATCAAAACGGTGTCAATTCATCAACTCGCGAAGGATAACGGCGGGATTGATAAACTGGTAAAGCCGGATAAGCCGATCGATAAATCGTCTCTGCAAAGGTTAATCGCAGATGAAAAATCCGGAAAGCTCAGCGAGAAAATTCAACAAATTCAGGACGAGAAATCGGCCAATGACAAGAATAACGATAAAAATGATAAGAACGATAAAAATAACAATGGTAAGAACGGTAATAATGGCAAGGCTACGGTGAAACCAACACCAACACCGTCTTCGAAGAATGACAAGAACGACAAGAATGACAATAATAATAAGAATGATAAGAACGACAAGAACGATAGAAATGGCAACGATCGTAATAATGACAACAAATCAACGCCAAAGCCGAACCGTTCGAATGATGACAATGAGGATGATTCTAAGAAAGAATCATCCTCAAAGCCTAGAGCGACATCAACGCCGAAACCTACTGTAAAGCCCTCCAGTAAGCCAACAAGCTCAAGCAAACCGACGGATAAGCCATCTGCTAAGCCAACGCAGAAACCGAAATCAGAAAATGATAGAAGCACCGTTTTCCCTTGGAGTTGGAGTGATCGGAACAACGATTCAAAGAACAACGATAATAAAAGGGATTAGTAAGAATTAAAAGAATAGAAATGTACATAAGCACCCAAGATAAACACCCCAGGCATACTTCACTTTTACGTGAAGCTATGCCTGGGGTGTTCATGTATGTTTTATTCGGCAGAGCTCATCAAAGGAACCATTGTTGTTGGAGGAGATTCTTTGATGCGGGAAGAGCTTTTACTTCTGCGGCGCGCTCTAGCTTTGAATTGCCAAATGACCAACCCTGTAATCATGAGGAACAAGGGCATCATGCCCATAAGGAAGCTCGCGATTATTACAGATTCACCACCCCAAGTTGCGAAATGCAAACCTCTTTTCCAAGCGCTGTAAAACGCCATTGGAGCATTTGGATTAGTTTTACCTAAAATTTCACCCGTGTAGGGGTCTTCATAGACCGTAACATTGCTGGAGCCACTCGGACTGTAACCTTCTTTCATCGCTAACTGATATGTTTGATCAGACTTTGTGGGTAGTTGGACTCGGAGCAGCTTAAGGTTAGGAAACCGTTCTTGCGCATTTTGAACGATGGTGTCAAGAGAAAGCGGTGAACCGTTCATGTTTGTGGTTTTGCTCCAAGAGGCAGCTGCTTCGGTTTTGGTCGACATCCCCAACCATCCAAACACATATTTATCAAGTTGATAAGCCGTGCCTGTGAGGGCGAATACGAGAAGGAATGGAATGGTTACTATACCGACTGTTTTATGTAGACCAAGATTGAGGGCAAGCTTACCTTTGTTTCGAATAATTCGGAAACCAAGAGCGAATTTGCGAAGGCCGGGCCACCATAGATAAGCACCTGTGACTAGAATGATGATGAGACCGATACCCATGAAGCCGGCGACAATGGAAGCATTAGCTTTACCAAGTACATCCTGAGCAAGTAAATAACGGTGTATTTGTAGAACCTTCGTAAAGAAAATATTTCTACTAGGTCCTACAGGCCCAAGTACATGGGCGGAACCTGGATCAACGTAAACATTTTGAGTCGAAGCTTTGCCATTCGCGTCTTTGGTTAGTCTTACATGATAAAGACCATCTTCTGTCGGAAGCTCGATTCGATCCATTTTGAACCCTGGAAAAGCTTGCTCCACACCCTGCTGAACGTCGAGTAATGAGGCATGACCTGGCGTAGGCTGATAAAGCTGTGGATGTATCCATTTCTCTACATCATTTTCAATGACAAGCAGACTGCCTGTCGTACAGATGACAACAATGAATAAGCCTAGAAGTAAACTTACCCAAAGATGAATTTGTAAGAATAATTTACGCATAATAGCCCCTTCCATAACTGAGAATGATTATCAAAATCATGAGTCTGTTTAGAATGATAATGATTATCACTTTCATTGTCAATACATTTATTGCTAGTCAAGTGCGATTGCTGTCATTGAATATCATGATAGCGTCTATAAACGCCTATTGCATGGAAAGTAGGACCGAGTTGTATTACAATAGTTGCAAGCGCAATTATGAATGATTTTCTTAGTTGGAAGGGAGATTTTGGCTTGAGATATTCGACTTTCGGTAAATCCGGCTACAACGTTTCATCACTTGGATTTGGTGCTATGAATCTTCCAAGTGTACCTCTAGAACAAGCAAGAGAAGCATTGAACTACGCCTTGGATCATGGCATTAATTATATTGATACTGCAGCAGCATACCGGAACAGCGAGGAAATTATCGGCGAGTGTATCTCCCATCGCAGACAGGAGTATTTCTTAGCGACGAAGACAGGGGCACGTGATTACGAAACGGCGAAAGCGGAAATTGAGCGAAGCTTGGTTCGTATGAAAACAGACCATGTAGATTTACTGCAAATTCACTACGTGAATTATGTGAGCGAGTTTAAGAAAGCGATGGATATTGGCGGAGCCTATGAAGCTGCTCTTGAGGCTCAGCGGGAAGGGAAAGTGCGATTTATCGGCATTTCCGGACACCGTCCAGATTTACTAACGAAATGGATTGCCAAAGGGCAATTTTCGCAGATTTTGTTTCATCTCAATTTGGCGCAGCCGTTTGCACTTGATGAGCTGATCCCAAAAGCGACAGAGATGGATTTAATGAAAGTGGCGATGAAGCCTTTGTCCGGCGGGTTTATTCAACCGGTTGACCGTGCGATCCGCTATCCTTACAGTCAAGACGTGCATGTTACGATCTCAGGGATGGTGAGCATCAAGGAAGTACAAGAAAACTTGGCTGCGCAGGAGCAGGAAGTAGGAGCCGAGGAGCGCAAGGAGCTGGAGAAATTGGCTATAGAGCTGGGTCAACACGATTGCAGACGCTGCAATTATTGTTCATGCCCGCTCGAAATCTCAATTCCGGACGTGATGATTGCGAGTAGATTTAGAGAGAAATTCGGATTGCTGCCGAAGGGCGACGGATTTTTCCAAAGACAAAAGGATAGAATAGTAGGCTGTGCAGACCATGATCCTTGCAAAGAGAAACCGCTTTGCGAAGAGAAGTGTCCTTACCAGCTGCCCATGCAGTCAGTGGTGCAGAAGGCCGCATCTTTTTATTAATTGGAGTGACAATAGAAACTACTTGAAATTAAGGAGAATTACCTATGTTTGCTAAAATTACGGATGTAACGACGGGCGTTTTTACGTCATTGATGGATAATGAAACGGGGGCAGACGCAATCCTCGTCTGCCTAAGTGAAGCTGAGCTGCGCCAGGACAATGTCCTGGGACTACCGCAGCTTGATCAGGCCCTTGAGCGCATGTGCGCAAAGGGTCTATTCACTGGCGCCTCAGGCGAGCTCGAGGCGCTGCCGACCCACGGGCTGCTGCCGTACGCGTACGTGTTCGTTGCGGGGCTCGGCCCCGCAGCGTCACGCGATACGCTGCGCGCAGCCGCGGTGTTTGCAGCGCGTAAGGCACTCGCGTTGCAGTTCGAACGCTTGGCGCTGAAGCTGCCAAGCGGGTTCGACAGCCGGTCAGCCGCCTCGGCGCTGACCGAAGGGCTGCTCCTCGGTACGTACCGCATCGCGGCGTACCGCAAGACCGAGCATGCGCGCGCGGAGCTGCGCCAGGCGGTACTGCTCACAGAAGCTGCTGCGGATGCAGCGCTTCTGGAAGGGGCGATCGCAGCCGCTGAGGCGGTTGCGGAGGGCACGAACTATGCCCGGGATCTCACGAACCTCCCGGGCAATAAGCTCATTCCGGCTTCCATCGCAGAGGAAGCCGTTCGGCTCGCCCAGCACTACGGCTTCGCCTGCGAAGTGCTGGACGAGCACGAGATTGCCGCCCGCGGGATGGGCGGGCTTACCGCGGTTGGCGCAGGCAGCGTCAAC
The DNA here is from genome assembly GCF_030817295.1 of Paenibacillus sp. V4I9. Taxonomy (NCBI): domain Bacteria; kingdom Bacillati; phylum Bacillota; class Bacilli; order Caryophanales; family Paenibacillaceae; genus Paenibacillus; species Paenibacillus sp. V4I9. The sequence continues at coordinate 6,232,898 of NZ_JAUSZE010000001.1, read as the reverse complement.
CCGCCGCGCATGATCACCCTACAGTATAAGGGTGATCCAGATTCCGCCGACGTGCTGGGCCTCGTCGGCAAGGGCGTGACCTTCGATACCGGCGGGATCTCGATGAAGAAGCCCGACGGCATGGAAGAAATGATCAGCGATATGGGCGGAGCCGCTACACTGCTCGGTGCCCTGCACGTCGTCGGTCAACTGAAGCCGAAGGTGAATCTGGTCGTGGTTATCCCTGCGGCGGAGAACATGACGTCTGGCTCTGCGTATCGCCCTGGAGATATCGTGACGATGCTAAGCGGACATTCCGTGGAAGTATTAAATACAGATGCGGAAGGCCGCATTATATTGGCCGATGGCTTGACCTACGCCAAGCAGCTGGGAGCGAATCGCCTGATTGATGTTGCAACATTAACAGGGGCCATCTTAATCTGCTTCGCCGATGTCGCGACTGGCGCTGTGACGAACGATGACGAGTTTCTGAAACCGCTGCTCCAAGCAGCTTCGGCGGCTGGAGAAAAAGTATGGCAGCTGCCAAACTATCCGGAATATCGTGCCATGCTGAAGAGTGATGTCGCCGATGTTAAGAATGCGACTTCATCCGATCGCTGGGCAGGAGCCATTACAGCAGGTCTGTTCATCGGCTACTTCGCCGAAGAAACGCCTTGGATCCATCTGGATACAGGCGGCACAGCTTGGCTATGGTCGGCCAAAGGCATCGAACCTAAGGGTGCAACAGGTGTCATGGTTCGTACTTTAGCGGCTTATTTGTGTGAGGACGAACTTAACTAGTTTTTATGGCCGTGATGAGCAGGATCAGATTAGGATGCTTCTGAGGCGGTTTTTGAAAAACGCTACTAATTGCTCCCACGCCATATGAAATAAATAGCAGCCTTTAGGAGCTCTTATTTGACCCAAAAAAGCTTGTATGCAGCAAATAGAAGACCCTAAAGGCTCCTATATACTGGAGAATTGTAGAATTCGGCATCATACGGGGGAAATAGAAGTCTCAAAAGCCTCTTATTTGGCGATTTTTACGCGATTTTCTCTCAATAACAGCCTCTGGAGACTCCTAATGGGAAGCATCACTTGCACAAGCTCCCCAACCATGAGCTTAACCTTTGGGTTTATCCAACATCACCACAAAAAAATCACCCGTCATCAAGCTATTGTCATTCTACCATGAAGTATAATGGTTGAATGGCGTAATAGCTCAAGGCAGGGTGATTTTTTTAATCTTCCTAGGCGCCAATACTTTGTCCAGCTGCAGCTGGCTGATTAACAGGCCTTTGAAGCAATTCATTCACGTCGGACATCCGAATGACCAGACGATTGATTTCATTGGTCGTATAAGAGAGATGCTCGGTGCGCTGTTCAAGCTGTGTTAAGGAAATGCCGATCCAATTTTTCTTGCGTCGATGTAGGAATAGATCATATTTTAACACCGTCATGGTGGCGGCGAGAGGATCTGGCTTGATATAGACATCTTTCATGATATCTTCCATGTTGAAAAAGAGCTTCCCGCGCTTCCATCTTACATACCCTGGTTCAAACAAGATAACAAGAAAATCAGAATCAGCCTTGTCCTTGTTCTCCATTGTAATCAATCTTACAGCACCTTTAGCTTGATTCGGCTTAATGAACTGATTTGATCGAATATCGGGAAGAAAAGGAACGATGAGAAGCGGACATACGCTGGCGATATACAAATAAATGGTTGACTGAAACATGAGAGAGAGTACAATGAAAGTCAAAAAGAGTAATAAGCTTGTGATAAGACCAAAATGGTTTGGTTTCATAATATTTGGGTGATCCCGCCTGACATGATAGATTAGGTAGTCAGTCCTATTTTACCATAAGCGCCCTATAGTTTGTAAACTTTAAGATCAGTCATCCATCATAAGAATTACATCAGGAGGCGAGTATGGCAATGAAGATTGCGGATTATTTACGAAAACCTAGAAAAAAAGCATCCTCCTACCGAAAAAGTCTGCTCATCGCAACGTTGGAGGGGTTTCCGGCCGTTATAATATTTCAGCTCCTTGGCGGTCCGTTTCTAACGGGTTATTTGCTTTATTTAGGAGCAACTTCAACCGAAATTGGTTTGGTGTTGGCCATTACAACTGTCGTCAATATCATTCAAATTGGGATGGCTGTGGTCATGCAAAAATTCAGAAACCGCAAACGGATGCTGCTTATATTTGCTTCCTCACACCGATTGCTTTGGACCTCAGTGGGCTTGATTCCTTTTTTATTTCCCAAAGATCTGTGGGTTGTCATGTATATTGTGCTTTATACGGCTGCTCATTTGGGAAATGCCGCGGGTGGAATCGTTTGGACCTCACTGATTAGTGATGCGGTGCCGGGTCCGGTTCGAGGACGATATTTTGGACTTCGCAACACGATATTAGGCGGGGTAAGTTCTCTAGCTCTTTTCATTGGCGGACAAATTTTGGATCGTTATCCAGGCGGGCAAGGATTTAACTATTTATTTATCATATGCAGCGTTTGTGTGGTCTTAAATATACTGGCCTTCGGTTTATATCCGAATCCACCCTTCGAGCCATCTACGGAAACGAATCCGGTAGGGATGATTGGGAAGCCGTTGAAGGATCGTGCTTTTCTTAAAGCGATTCTCTTTTTGGCTGTGTTTTTATTCGTGCAAGGGGTAACCGTGCCGCTTTTCTCTTATGTCATGCTCAAGCTGATGAAAATTAATTATGAAACAGTCTCGTTAATTACGGTCGTTCATACCATGGTCATGATGGCCAGTTACTATGTATGGGGCAATCTGAATGTGCGTTATACGGCTCAAACCTTGCTGCTATGGTCCTTACCGATCATTGCGCTTGCTTGTTTATTATGGGGAGCAATTGCTTTCATTCCAGCCATTGTTGTTCTGTATGCCGTTCATATCGTTCTTGGCATTGGGCTTGGTGGGTTTAATCAAATGGTGTTCACGTTTACGATTGGCGACACACCGAAGAGCGAACGTCCGATGTATATTGCCACATATTCGGCTTTCACCGGCTTTGCCGCTTTCTTGGGACCTATTTTTGGCGGAAAAGTATATGCCCTGATTACGGATGCCCCGATGTGGGTGCAAATATATGGTGTTTCTACGGTGGTTGGTGCTGTTTTACTTGTACTTGGACTGTTGGTTGGACGTATGGTGCTGGGAAAACAAATGAGGAGTGAAGCCTAGTGACGAAGAAAAGAATTGGATTAATTGGTCTAGGTGATATCGCACAAAAAGTGTATCTGCCTCTTTTATCGGTAAACGAACAAGTGGATATCGTAGGCATCATGAGCTCCACTCCGGCGACGGTAGAACGGATGAAGGCAAAGTATCGCATTCCTTATGGGACAACGAACTTAGATGAGCTTCTTGCACAAGGGCTGGATGCTGTTTTCGTACATAGTCCGACATCAACCCATTACGATTTGGCTATGAAAAGTATAGAGCAAGGTGTGGCTGTTTATGTAGATAAACCGTTGTCCTACGATTGGGCACAGTCCGCCGAGATGGCTTCTTATGCGGAGCGAAAAGGCGTTTTGCTGGCAGCGGGGTTTAACCGCAGGTTTGCTCCTCTTTATATGGAGGCTAAGCAATGGCTGCAGGAGGCAGGCGGCTTCGATTGGTGTTCAGCCGTTAAGCACCGCATCAAACAGCAAGGACATAGCGCCAAAGAGACGTTGTATGATGACCTGATTCACATGCTGGACCTTTTGCTGTGGCTTGGAGAGAGCCCGTATGAAGTGAGTACATACAACCAACAAGTCGATGAAGAAGGCAAACTGCTCCATGCTTCAGGGACGTTGACATTCGGTTCTTCTCTAGGCAATTACAGTATGGTTAGACTTGCAGGTGTTGATTTAGAAAAAGTTGAGCTGCACGGCAGCGGCCGATCGGTAGAAGTAACGAACCTAGAGTCAGCCGTTTTTTATGAAAAAGGCGCCGCCCCACGCGTTCGCTCTTTTGGGAGCTGGGACACGGTGCTTGAAAGAAGGGGCTTTGCTGGTGTTGTTCAGCATTTCCTGGACAGTTTGGACAATCCGAATGCATGCAGCATCCGTGGAGATCTTGTTCTAGAGTCACATCAATTAGTGGAACGCTTGTCCGAGTAAACAGGGTGCCAAACGAAGATTCAAGACATAAATTCGTTTAAAAAGATGTGGCGGAACGTCGATTCGTTATTTTATAATAAAGTATAAAATTCAGAGGGCAGGGTCCCGTTCTAAGTTCTAAGTGTGGCGGTTAGCTTGGAGGCTAAGCGCCCACCACTGATTTTGCGCACAAAAATTGTGCGCAAAGGCGGCAGATTCGTCGCCACCGGACGCTAGCGCACAAAAATTGTGCGCAAAGGCGGCAGATTCGTCGCCACCGGACGCTAGCGCACAAAAATTGTGCGCAAGGGCGGCAGATCTGTCGCCACCGGACGCTAGCGCACAAAAATTGTGCGCAAGGGCGGCAGATTCGTCGCCACCGGACGCTAGCGCACAAAAATTGTGCGCAAAGGCGGCAGATTCGTCGCCACCGGACGCTAGCGCACAAAGATTGTGCGCAAGGAGCGCTCAAGGTAGTCCTTCTTTCAAAAAGTTTTGCTTAACTTGAAGTAAATTATCCATTATCAGGTTGTGAAGCACACGCCGCTTGTCCGAAAGTTCATTTCTGGAGCAAGCGGCTATTTTAGGAAACCTACGCCAGAAATCAAATTTGGGGAACATGAGTGCGTTATTTCGGCAAAATGAACGATCCAGAGGCAAAAACAGTGAAATAACGCGTCTTGTTCCTCTTCCGCATGATTTCGGGGTTTTTCGTCCAAATAGGACATCGACGTTCCCCTAGGAAAATTTTGGTGCGCTAGCATGGTACAGAAAACGGTAAAGGGGCATCTCATCCAAAAGTGACTTTGGATGAGATACCCCTTTTTTACTATTTACTTCCCTAATTTTTGCTGCAGATATAAAATGGCATCCCGAAGCAGCTTGGCGGTATTACTATCCGTATACTTGCCATCTTTGATGACAGCATCAAAGATAGTCGGATCTTTAAGCTGACTTTGGTTTAGCAGTTTCTGAAGCTGAGTAACTTTGTTCTGAAAGCTGTTATAAGTGCTTTGATTTGGGAAATATCCTAAATTCCATAATAAACGGAGCAGATCGTCCAAATGATCGAGATCCATGATCACCTTCAATACAAAGGTACGTACGATCGTATTACCCGCGTTATCGGTTGCCGTTACTTCTATCGTATGCTGACCTAACCACAAGCTAAGCGGTTGGAGGTTAATGTTAGGGCTAACAACGGCACCGTCCAGTTTAACCAGAGATGTGGCCACTCCACTTAAAGCATCTGTGATACCAACATTCAGTACAATCGGATCCGTCCAAAATACAGTTAAAGGACCGGCAATGTTGATTTCAGGAGCTTGCGGATCGTAGCGTACCTCCGCAGAATGACTAGCTTCCTGATTGCCTGCCGCATCAACACTGTAATAGTGTATCGTGTTCACACCGTAGGTGCTTACCGTAACCGAGGTTCCGGCAGTGGCTGTTCCCCCATCTAGCATGTAAAAGGTCTGTTGTACACCGCTCAAAGTATCGTATGCCGCTAATGTGACAGTTTGCGGTGTTCGCTGCCACCCCTCTAATGATGTGTGCGTGGTGGAAGGAGCCGTTTTATCGATGCCAATAATCAAATCTTTGGGCACTTCTTCGTTATTCGCCACATCAATCGAGCGGTATTGGATTTGATGCACCCCTTCATCGGTGAAGGTGACCGGCTGAGCTGTGACAAGATGCCATGTTCCACCTTGAATTCGGTACTCCGTTTGTTTGATTCCAACGCCAACAGTCGGATGCACGGCTGTAAACGTAACATGCACATCTTGTTTGTTGAATGTGCCTGCCCCAGTTGCCCCATCCGCTGTCGCTGTTGTCACAGGAGGGGTGACATCTCGCTTCTTCACCTGGAAAGTCATCTCCTTGGTGTTGTTCGTGCGATCCATCTCAGTGAATCGTCCGATATCATTGATATTGACGCTTAACTGGTAGGTGGCTTCTCCATTAGGCACTTCCCAATACCCATTTTCACCGCCTGCGTTCGTATAAAGTGTTGCACTGCCGCCTACCGGGATGGATTGATTATACGTATCCGTATAGCCAAACGAGCCGCCGTTCAATCCAAACACGGCACCAGTTATTTTGCCGGCTGGGGTTGGGAGAATACCGACATTTTTCACCGTGACATAGAATCGAATTCCCGTTTGCCCGGCATACGGATCTGCTGGATCCGTTCCAAGATCTGTTACGATAAGATCGGGGCCTGGCGTTAAGGGTTGGCGTTCCAAACTCAAAAACTCGAATGATTGATGGATGATCCGGCCGTTTTTAGCGACAACTTTGATGATATGGTTTTCCATAGGGAGACCGGTCTTTTCGAAAACAACCTTCTTCGCGCCTTGTGTGTTCGCTGTTTTCAAATCCACAGTTGCTTGCAGGACATCATCGATATAAACATCTGCCTCGCCTAAAGTAGACTCAATATCGGAATACCAACGGATACCCGTACCCTTAAAGCCCATAGCTGTGTAATCGCCAGGCGATGTCGTTTCATGGAAATTTGCTCCATTGGCGCCGAGAGCGAAGGTAGGGGCGGAATAATACATATTCGTACTGGAATGAATGACATTCGTCCAAAGTGCTTGCGGTGTTTCATCCAAGATGCCTTCTTTCAGCTCGAACCAATCGAAGAAGGCGAACACATTATCGCTGCTCTTGACGATGGACAGGACAAGGTTGCTTATGTCCGCAGGCATCATGACGTTATATTCGACTGTTGTATAGACGTTTGGCTCCGTTCCCGGCAGATCAAGGGCCCGTATCAGCTGATTATCGATAACGAGATTCACCTTTTTGTTCGCGGCTGAACTATATTTAAGCTTAAGAATATAATTGGTATTTGCTTTTACAGGTGCCTTGAGCATATTCATCCGCCCTTGTGTAAAGTACATGCCGACGAATGTGCCATGATGGGTCACTCCTTCCAGTTCCGTTTGCTCTGCTTCAACATGCAAAGCTCCCGTAGACGTAGTGGTAAAAGGAGATACCGGTAATGATAAGGAAGAAATGGCTAAAGGGTCGCTCGGTACGGATTCGTTGCCCGAATCATCATAAGCGATCAGTGTATACAAGTGTGCGCTTTCCGGTCTAACATCTTGGTGTGAATAACGAGTTACGGCTTTCGGCAGCTTAGCGAGCAGTACGCCGTTATCATAGAGCTTATATCCGGCTACTTCGGCATTATCCGTAGAAGGCTGCCAAGTCAGCTTGATTTGTTTGTATGAAACGGCCCGTGCTTGCAGCGTAGGCTTGCTTGGTGCTGAATGTTCTAACGTGGTCAAAATGTATTGGACGGCTTCGCCCGGTTGAAGTGTCTCTGATAACTGCGCGCCCGAAGCAGCGTCAATGGTCGTAAAACTGCGTGCAGCCGCATACGTGCTGCCTGCGCCAAAGCGTTCTGCCGCATACTGGGCGTTATTAGGCAGCGTGACGTGGACGTTCATCGTGACCGGTGTCGTTTCAAAATTAACAAAATTGAGCAGAATTTTATTGGATTTTGCTCCGCTACTGCTCACACCAAGGCTTGACGTATCCACCGCGCGGAAATAAGCTTTTTTCCCGGCAAGCTCATTCTGATTTGTAAACACATAAGGGAGCGGTTTGCCATGCGTACTGTAGGCTAACGCTAAACGGCGGAAAACCTTCAAACGCGTTTCATCGGGATCGCTCGTGTTGATCCACGCTTCGGCATCGTCAGCGGATTTCATCTCGATGTCTTCTTTGAGCAAACTGTACTCTCGGAAGTAAGCCGCATGCTGCATGATGTAATCGAGATAGCCGATGGTACTGCGCGTTTCCCTATCAAAGATAGAGGCAAAACGATGCGTGAACGTATCGTAACGGTTATTGTCGGTATGAAAATCATTAGCTCCCGTTTCACTCATCATCATCGGCTTTGCCATTCCGTCACCCTGATACTCAGGGAAAGTCTTTAACGTCTCAACGACTGCGCCTCCCTCACCACTCGAAATCCCGCTTAAGGTATAGCTGTGACCGTTCGTCATATCGGTATAGTCTTCAATCTGTCTGCGGTAGGCAGGATCACGCTCCCAGCCATCGGGAATTCCTTTGGAGGGCCAGTAAGCCCAGCCTGGAGAAACCGCTTTCAACCAAGGGTTTAGCAAAGGCTTCTGCTCACTAACATACTTAGCAAGAGCCAAATCGGCGGCAAAGGCATTGTTGAACACGCCGGGTTCATTATCAAGCTCCAAGTATTCGAACAAATCCCCATTTTCCGCAATGAGATTGTTGTAGTACTCTTTAAGCTTCTCTGGGACGACTCCCGACGAAAGCTCAGGGTCCTTGATATAGGTTCCGAATGGCAGCAGCACCGGTGCCAAATTCAAATCGCGTAAAGCAGTCAGCCATTCCCGTGAGAATTGACTGGAACGAATGACGTTCCCGCTGTAGGCGAGTCCCAGCCACTTCGTTACTTCCATCGTTTGCAGATCGCGGTCTTTCAACACATGAGAGACAAGCGCTGTTCCAAGATGGGTATATCTCCCGTGAATCGGCTCCACAGCTGGAGCCCCTAATGCCTCAAGTTTGGCATAATCCCATTCAAACCAATGATATTCATCACCTTCAGTTCCAGCATACAAGCCTCGATCCAATGACAGCTTCAGTTCATTAGTTCCAACCTTCAGCATTTCCTTAGGAATATAAAGCTCATAGGTTTCTTTGAATTTCCGAGTCGTATTCCCGCCGTTCAAGCCGACGATTTGGATTAAACCGGCCATCGTATCATTTGAAAATACAGCTAGTTGCGGAACGGATACATACGCATCCAAGCTCCTGAAGCTGAATTGTACGCCATGCTCCGGGATCGCAGGCAAGTTGTAAGTAATAACCATAGAACCGTTGCGGCTAAGCTTCAGTCCTTTAGATACCGAACTCCAATCTGTGCGAGTGGCCCAGTCGGAAGGAAGGCTGAAGGACTCAATGGGTGTTGATTTATAATCGCTAAATTCAGTCGAAAGCTGATTATCAAGCCCGATTTTCCAAAGCATTGTATAAACCGGCGCAGGCTGTTCCACGGTAGTTAGCGTGTAAAAAGCGGTTGAATACAGAATCTTTCCGGCAGGCTGAGCTGACGTTTCTTTCAACCGAACCTGTATTTGTCCCGTCGTGTAATTGATATTGTCCAGTTGAAGCGGGTTCGTTGTTACGGTTTGCCACGTGTAACCGCGATCTGTGCTGTATTCATAGGCAGCCACATCCAAGAAACCGGGAATGGGTGTCCATCCGAATGTATTTGCTGTATCGTCCTGCACGGGGTTAGTTGGCGCATCAGGCAGCACATAAGGTGTCAGGTAAGTGCCAGGTATCACCTGTTGGGCTATTCCCGGCCCTTGCCAGGCGACAGCCAAATTGTCATTAGAGGTGTTTTCTTTGTGCAGCGCCTCGATGTAATATCTTTTCCCGCTGGATAGCGGAATGACCACAGATTTCTGAGTTGGGGATTTACCCCACTCTCTGGGCTTGGCGAAGACGGTATTAGATGCTATCTTCTCTTTGTGCGCAGGATCGCCATCCGGACTCAGCCATAACTCGGAGCTGTCATCCGCTGCAATCCAGAAGGTGTAGCCTCCGCTGACTGGCGGCGTTAGAAAACCATAAACGCGAGAACCATAGAGATCCCCCGTATTGTTCGGTGTCTCGAAGTTAGCGAGTAACCTCGAACCCGACGGAGGAGTCTTTAATGGAATCTGTTCTACTTTCCCACCAGGAACATTGTTCCAGTAGTCTTGGGTAATACCTGTTCCCGCAGCAAAAGCACGATACGCTGGAAAGAGCGGGAGCAGTGAGACAATGATTGCCGACAGAAGGATTGAAACAAGGAGTTTTGACTTGTGTAGGGATCTCATAATTACCTCCAGATGACTGAGATTATCAATAGGATTCCCTAATCCTATCCGGGGTCCACGTCATGTGTAGACGGCGCTCCGATCCATCTAATATTGGAGCGCCGCTCCTCCTTTGTTCTATTTCAACTCTTTCTGAGACTGTTCAGCGAATTTGTACAGATCATCGATACTAAAAGCCTTGGTCTTATTATTCTCATACCATTTGGTGTAATAATCGTCGACTTGTTTGCCGCCTGCTTTTTCCCATACATCCTTGGCATCCTTCACAGCTTGCTGTGCGGTATAGCCAGTGCCGCCTACCAAGGCTTTCAACCAAATGTCGCCTTTATCGATGTTGTTGGATTTACTTGTGCTTTTGACAATCGCTTGCAGATCATCAGGCAAGACCGGTAAGAAGTCATAGCCGAGCGAAGGAATAGGACGATCTTTATTAATATAGATTTCTTTGGATTTGAGATTGATATCGAGCAGTTCTTTCTGGGTTGGCACTTCTGGGCGCAAGTTCACCAGATACACTTCCGCACATTTGCCCAGCAGCAAATCAGATCTCATCATATTCAGATCGTCGGTGTACAGTTCCTTCTTATTTTTCTCAGTATCGATAGGCTGCAAACAGCCATTCGAGCCTTTTTGCGAATGTGTACCCTCAATACCGTTTTTTAGCAGGCTTGCATGTTGGGGATCCACCATCCAGTCAATATATTGCATAATTGCTTTCGGATCCTTCGCTTTGGCATTGACGACACCGACCATTTGCACGGGTGTGCTGATAATCGGGCTGAACTGCCCGAATTGGCTCTTCGGTAAAGCCATAGGAATGACCTTAGCCGTAGGGTTGTTCTTCTTCAAAGTTTCATAGTTCGAAATGGTAAACCATGCACTGTCGATCGCGAAAATCCCTAATTTTCCGTTCATGAAATCTTGGATGCCTTTTTGTCCGTTTTTATCCGTGAGAAAATCCTTATCGACTAATCCGTCGTCAAACAAACGCTTCTGGAATTCTACAGATGCCTGGAGGCGTTCCCAATCATGTACAAATGTACCGTTTTGCTCAGCCCAATCGATCGAACGTCCGAAGATGTGGCTGATCACGGAGAAGCCGACGCCGCTCAGGTTGATACCGAACGTATCTTTTTTACCGTTGCCGTCCGGATCCTGGTTCACGAATGCTTTGGCTACGTTATACAATTCTTCGGTCGTCGTCGGAACAGGGAGGTTCAGCTTCTGGAGCCAGTCCTCACGGATTAAGAGACGATGATGCGGGGCCACGACATTCAAACGCCCGATTTCATACAACTTGCCGTCTTCCTTCGTACCAATCTTGCGCAGCAGCGGATATTTCTCCAGGATTTGCTTGTAGTTTGTGCTGTATTTGTCAATCATCTCATCGACCGGCATCAGCAGCTTCTGCGAATACCAGCTGTTCCTGTAGTTGGCATCATACTCCAGAATCAAATCCGGTGCGCTTCCAGAGGCAAGCAAGGCATTAAATTTCGGGAACGATTCCCAGCGGGGAACGGGTGTGTATTTAACATCGACAGGACCGTTCTTGTTGATCCACTCCACCCAACGGTTTTTATCCCAGTTGCCTTCTTCTGGAGGAATATTGCCCCGATCATAGACGGAAACGTTAATCGCTCCTCTTTTAGCAGGTTCGGCTGCTGGGGTCGCATTCGGACTTGACGAAGCCCCTGGATCGTTGACTTTAGCTGTGGAGCAGCCTGCCAATACTGCGATTAAAGCTAGTGTGGACAGTAGAGCTTTTCGATGACCCCTGCGTAACATAGACATGGATGTACCCCCCTTAGATAATTCGTTTCCTAAAACAGCTCAAGTTAATTTGTGTTGCCCTTCGTGTTATCCTTTAATCGCGCCGATCATGACCCCTTTAACAAAATACTTCTGCAAAAATGGATAAACAATCAGCATAGGCACAATGAGTACGATCACGCCGGCCGCTTTGATGGATTCTGGTGTCATTTGCTGCAAATCATCCGGTCTTACGGAATTAAGCTCTTGAAGAATCGATTGGCTGGCGACCATCTGTTGAATCATAACCGCCAAATTCATTCGTGTGCTGTCATTGATAAACATAAGTACGTGTAAGAATGAATTCCAATATCCGACGCCATAGAATAAAGTCAACGTAGCCAAGACTGGCATGGATAAAGGGAGAATAATCTGGGTGAGAAGTCTCCATTCTCCACAGCCATCCATGCGTGCTGCCTCTTCAAGCTCTTCCGGCACATTCATAAAGAAGGTCCGAAGCACAAGCATATTGAACGCGCTGATCAGTCCCGGCATCCATATGGCACCGTAAGTATCTAGTAAGCCGAGACTTTTCACGATCAGGAACAGAGGAATTAACGGTGTTCCGAACAGCATGGTAAATACGATAGCCAGTGTAAAAAAGCGACGGGCATAGAAATATTTCTTGGCTAACGGATAAGCCGCCATGATTGTAAACCACATGCTTAGTACAACGCCTACAACGGTAATTACGACACTATTACCAAAGGCTTTGACCAAATTCGTGCCAACATATAAGGCTTTGTACGCTTCTACAGTCCAGCCTTGCGGCCACAGGGTTACATGCCCTGATACAATCGCCTGATAGCTGCTCAGAGATAAAGATACGATATGCATCAAAGGAAGAACGCAGCTTAGAGCTGCAAGGCCAAGGAACATATAATTGATCGTGTAAAAGATTTTCTCATCCCATGTTGGTTTCATGATGGGGAGGCTCCTTTCTTACCACAGTCCTTGATCGAATTTACGGGCAAGTTGATTCGCAAGGACGACGAAGAAGAAGCCGACCAGAGATTCAAACAACCCGACCGCCGTCGTTAAACTGAACTGTCCTCCCTGGACACCCACGATAAAGATATAGGTGCTGATGACATTCGAGACATCCGAAACGGCTGCATTTTGGAGCGTGTACACATGGTCAAACCCGACTTCCATGACATTACCCATACTCAGAATCAGCATGAGAATAATCGTGCTGCGAATGCCGGGCAGCGTGACATGCCAGATCTGCTTCCATTTAGATGCACCATCGATGCTGGCCGCTTCATACAGATGCGTATCGATCGAGGTAAGAGCAGCCAGATAAATAATCGCTCCCCATCCGGCTTCCTTCCAAATCCCAGATCCGAGGAAGATAGCAATCCAGCTATGCTCCTGATACAAGAAGGCAGTGGTGTGACCCGTCCATAGCTCCAACAGCTTGTTAACAATACCGGATTGCTGAGAGAATATCGTAACGATAATGCCTCCGACAATGACCCATGAGAAGAAGTGAGGAATATAGATTAGCGTCTGCACAATCCTTTTGAAACGCATGGCGCGAACTTCATTCAGTAGGATGGCAATGATAATCGGAAATGGAAATCCAGCGACAATGCTTAATAAGCTCAATGTGACGGTGTTGCGGATGATGGTCAGCGTCTGGGGTTGGGTGAAAAGGGCCTTGAAATACTTTAGGCCAACCCATGGGCTTCCCCATATGCCATCCATCAAGTTATAGTTTTTGAAGGCAATTATATTTCCTAATATTGGAAAATATCTAAAGATAATAAAGTAAGCGATAACCGGTACAAACATAATCAACAGCGGCATATTTTGCTTGAAACGACGACGGGGCTGCAGCGACTTGGCGGCATGGCGGGTAAATCTTCGTGTAGTAATCATAGGGGCTGATTGAATGTTGTCTAGCGGTGTATGTGGCATCGTGTGTCACCTCCTTTAGCGTAAAAATCGAACCATCTTTTGCACCCTTGCCGTCGATGGAATCAATGTACCTCAGAGGTGCAAACATTCTCAATATACATGAATTAGCGAATAAACTCTTTTGAAACCCCTTGCTGTACAAGGCTTTAGTGGATTTGATGCAGAGGTGAATAAACAACAATTAACGATATACTTTTCTTGAAAAATGGCATGATTACTCTTGCTTCCGATAATCGCCGGGCGTGACGCCCGTATACTTCTTGAAGGCGCGTATAAACGAAATAGCATGCGTGTATCCAACCTTGCCACCGATGTCCTGGACGGAGTCACGGCTGCTCTGGAGCAGCTTTTTCGCTTGTTCCATCCGGATCTTAACGAGATAATCAACGAATTTTTCGCCAAACTCCTCTTTGAATGCGCGGCTGACATGCGAGGCATGAAGCTGAAACTGCTCGCTTAGCGAGGTAAGCGACAACTCCGGATCTGCATAATGGGTCTCCACGTAGGTGCGAATCTGGTTCATGACGGCATGTGTGCTTCTGTCTTCACGAATACCAGCCATCCGCTGCGATACTTCTTCTAACTTGTGAAACCACTCTGCATATAATTCTTCGATCGTATCGAACTGTTCAATGACGTCGTTCAGCTGGGGCAGCGTGATTTGCCATAACTCCCCTGCAGCTCGGCTGAGAGCTCCATCATCTCCCGGTGTAAATGATAAACTAAATAATTCATGAGATTGCGGATCTCATCGTATGAAAATAACCCGACTTTTAATTCAGTGAAAATTTGCTCCAAGGCCGGCTTCCATCCCTTGTCCCCCAAGCGAAACGACTGAGCCAGTGATTTGACCAGAGGCAAGTGCTTATACATTTCCTTCTCTGCGGACGCTTCAGATTCCCAATGATACAAGACTCGATTCGTTCCTAAAGTCGATTTAAAGCGAAGAACATGGATGGCCGCTTCGTAGGAATGTACTAGCTCTTGAACTTGTCCAACCACATGTCCGACACCAAGCGTAATGCGGAAATGCAGATGCTGCTCGACCCATGAGCGAACATTTTCGCACAGATTGGCTGCGAGCTTCTCGCTGTTTTTGACATTCTCATCGGCAAATATCACAACACTAAGCCTGTGTGTAGCCGTCCATTCCGCCCATACAGTGAGGCCAAGCGGTTCAGCAGTTTCATAAACAACACGGCTTAGTACAAATTTCAGCAGTTCTTGATCCTTTTGAGAGAACATTCGGCATACTTCCATATACTTATCCATCTCGATGACCGCCGCAGCAAGCTGACCGAAGCTAGAAGGCAATTGCAGCCGATTCATCTCGGATTTCCAGTCTTCATAATCGACCGCCCGGCTGCCTTCCAGCCATTCTTTGAAAAAGTGCCGCCGTCGGAATACAATATCTTCCTCATGCTGCTTCTCATAGCGGCTGGATAACTCCATGAGATTGCCTATGGCTCGATCAATATACTGGAATTCGTCTTGTTTCTTGCCCTCGACTCCCATTGATTTTAGTTCGGAATAAGCATGGATACGGGACATAATCAACTTAATCGGCCGATAATTTCGATGTGTCACATAGGTTATCCAGACCCCGCCAAGGACAACCATAACTAGTCCCAATCCGATCCATACATAAGAGAATACAGAGGTGAAGGTAAATAAATAGTCATCGTTGAGACCGCTGCGGTATTCCCAGTTTGTATAATTGGAATGGATTCGAGTAAGCTCGGACCCTCTTTTCCTAGATCCTACTGCTCCATCTGCATTTCCGGATGCCATCAGCTGTTTGCCTTCGGGATCGTATACTTCGATAAAGCTGATCTTTGAATTGGACATGTCACCGACCATTCTTCCAATAGAATCCATGCTGATATTGACAACGACGATGCCTTTTTGCCCGGATAACAGAGGAATCTTTCGAACTAAAGAAATGACAACTTTACGTTGATCCATTTCAGCAAATTCTTTAAAGATCCGCTGATTCGTCAGCTGATATTGAGAAGGGCTCTTCATCATCTCTTCTATGAACACTTCATCGCCGAAACGGTCTGCCGTTATCATCGTGTTTGGACTAATGACCATTTGATCAGAAACCCGGTAAAAATAAACCGAATCAATAAACTTGTTGTAATTCATCATCCCCCGAATCAACTCGGTGACTTCATAAGCGGAGTAATAGGGATTTCCCTCAAACTTGTTGTCAAAAAACTGGTCAATCCGATTGTTTGTTTGCAGTTCCTTGATCACATATTCGTCAATCGTTTTCAAGGCATAGTCAACCGACTGCATGATATGTAAGGCATACGTTTTATTTGCATTTTCAGCTTCTTTTTTGGACAGTTGGCTGATCGAAAGAATAATAAGCACAATAAGCACGGAAGTGATCATGAAAAATACAGGCAAATAGGAAAACAAAAGCCGATAAAACCATGGTTTGGTCATAAAAACGCTCCTCTAACTAATCCATATGCAATGAAATAACAGTTCTGCCGCGTTCGTGTTGCGACCGTTCACTGTCGTACGTTATATGCAAAATATTCAGGGATCATGCTTGTATAAGTGAATATGCTCGATACTGGCATTTCTATATATTTCACCTTACAGGCACTATCCCTTTGGTTCAGGATAAGCTTGGTGAGGGGAGTTAGTCGTAATTGAGAGTTTCTATGAGCACTATCCCCTTGGTTCATGTTCGAGGAAGTTTTGGAGGTAATTTTGTAGACTGCTCAGAAACATGTTTCAGAAAGGACTGAATGGGAACGAAAGGAGAAGAAAAAGCTAATTGAAATCAATTGAATCATAAACTGGATAAAAATGGAACCCCCCACCAAAACCATTCCAGAAAGATATGATCCTGCCCCACCCCCGGCAATGAACTATATACATTAATAATAAAGCACTGCGAAACCTTTTTCTCTTTCTTTCTGGGTAAAGGGATAGTGCAAATAGGAGAATAAATAAAAACCCGCCAGTTCAGCTGAAACAGCTTGAATGGCGGGTATGTGTATCTTGGTTATTTATCCGCAAGTACAGTTCAGGACAGGCTTGCGGGCAGCAAGCGCTTCGTCCATACGGCTGACGACGGTGGTATAAGGAGCGTTTTTGACGAGATCCGGGTTTTCTTCGACTTCTTTGGAGATGGCGATCATGGAGTCAATGAATTCGTCCAAGGTTTGTTTGCTTTCGGTTTCTGTTGGCTCGATCATGATGCATTCTTCAACGCTGAGCGGGAAGTAGATCGTTGGCGGGTGGTAGCCGAAATCGAGTAATCTTTTGGCAATGTCGAGTGTACGTACACCGAGCTTCTTCTGGCGGTTGCCAGAAAGCACGAATTCGTGCTTACAGAAGCGGGGGTGAGGCACATCAAAGTATGGTGTCAGTCTAGCAAGCATATAGTTTGCATTTAAGACGGCATACTCGGATACTTTACGTAAGCCTTCTGGACCGAGTGTACGAATATAGGTGTACGCGCGGACGAGGATGCCGAAGTTGCCGTAGAAGCCTTTGACGCGGCCGATCGTTTGCGGGTAGTTATAGTCGAAATAAAAGCTGCCGTCTTCGCGCTTCGCGACGAGTGGAGTCGGTAAGAAAGGGATCAGCTTTTCTTTGACGCCAACGGGGCCTGCTCCAGGTCCGCCTCCGCCGTGCGGGGTGCTCATGGTTTTGTGCAGATTGAGATGAACGACGTCGAAGCCCATGTCGCCGGGGCGAGTGATGCCCATAATGGCGTTAGCGTTAGCGCCGTCATAATAGAGCAGTCCGCCTGCGGCATGTACGATCTCAGCGATTTCGACGATTTGTTCTTCGAACAAGCCGAGTGTATTCGGATTCGTTAGCATTAACGCTGCGGTATCGGGACCAACGGCTTTGCGAAGCTCATCGAGATTCACGAGGCCGCGCTCGTTGGATTTGATGGTTATGGTTTCGAAACCGGCAACCGTCGCGCTGGCAGGGTTAGTGCCGTGAGCGGAGTCGGGACAGATGACTTTGGTCCGCTTCTCGCCGCGGCTCTCGTGGTAGGAACGGATCATCATCAGTCCGGTCCATTCGCCATGAGCGCCAGCCGCAGGCTGTAGGGTTACGCGGTCCATGCCGGTGATGGCTTCAAGGTCATTTTGGAGATTGTAGAGCAGCTCCATCGCGCCTTGCAGCGATTCTTCCGGTTGGTACGGATGTATTTTGGCGAAGCCAGGGAAGCGGGCTACGTCTTCGTTGATTTTTGGGTTGTATTTCATCGTACACGAACCGAGCGGATAGAAGCCGTTGTCGATACCAAAGTTGCGGCGCGAAAGCGCCGTATAGTGACGGATGACGTCTACTTCATACACTTCTGGCAGGTCGGGTTCGTCCTGACGCCCAAACTTGGCTGGCAGGAGATCGATCAAATTGACTTCTGGCACATCTGATTCAGGCAGTGAATAGGCGACACGACCAGGGTGGCTCATTTCAAAGATGAGCGCTTTGCCGTCTGATTTCACGTTCACGTTGTTTTCGCTCATACGAGTTCCTCCAGTGCAGCTGCGAAGGCATCGATATCTTCGCGCGTTCTTTGCTCAGTGACGGCAATAAGCATATGGCCGGCGAGCTCGGGGTAGTCGCGGCCGAGGTCGTAGCCGCCGATGATGTTCTTCTGCAGGAGCTTACTGTTCAGCTCCTGCACGTTCGTGCCGTCAGGTAGCTTGACGGCAAATTCATTGAAGAAGCTGCCTGCGAATGGCAGCGAGAATTGAGTAGACGCGGCTAGACGGTTCGCCGCGTAGTGGGCTTTTTGGACGTTGAGCTTGCCAACGTCCTGGATGCCCTGCTTGCCCATCGTGGACAAGTACACGGATGCGCAAAGCGCGAGAAGCGCTTGGTTGGAGCAAATGTTCGACGTGGCTTTCTCACGTCGAATGTGCTGCTCCCGCGCTTGGAGCGTAAGGACGAAACCGCGTTTGCCATCGCGGTCAACGGTTTGGCCCACGATGCGCCCAGGCATGCGGCGCATCCAGCTTTCAGCGACGGCGAAGTAGCCGCACGTCGGCCCGCCCAGCGCAGCTGGGATGCCGAGCGGCTGGCAGTCGCCGACGACGATGTCAGCGCCGAGCTTGCCCGGCGCCTCGAGCAGCCCGAGCGTGAGCGGATTCGCGCTCACGACGAGCAGTGCGCCCGCGCCGTGCGCGAGGGGCTCTGCGGCCCCGATATCCTCCAAGCAGCCGAAGAAATTCGGCGATTGGAGGATGACGGCAGCCGCGTCATCGCTGAGCTTGGAAGTGAGGTCCTCGAAGTCGGTCACGCCCTCTGGCGTGAGATCGATCTCGACCACTTCCAAGTTCAGCCCGCGGGCGGTCGTGCGCAAGATAGCGCGCGCTTCCGGGTGCACCGCGCGCGAGACGAGCAGACGGTTGCGCTTCGTTGCTCCGCTAGCCAGGGCGCCGGCTTCAGCCAGCGCCGTTGCGCCATCGTACATCGAGGCGTTCGCTACGGCCATGCCGGTGAGCTCACAGATGTACGACTGAAACTCGAAAATCGCCTGCAGTTCGCCTTGGCTGATTTCCGGTTGATAGGGCGTATACGCTGTATAGAACTCTGAGCGCGAGATGACATGATTGATCACCACCGGAAGGTGATGATCGTAGATGCCAGCGCCGAGGAAGCTGGCATACTGGTCAAAGTCGGCGTTACGACCCGCCAGACCGCGCATATAGCGCAGCAGTCCTTGCTCATCCAGCGCCTTCGATACGTTCAGTTCGCCTTGAAAGCGAACCTTCTGCGGTATATCTTGAAACATCTCCTCCATGGATAAGATGCCGATGGTCTCCAGCATTTCTTTCTGATCCTGCTCCGTAATGGGCAAATAGCGGTGCTTCATGATGGCGGCTTGCTCCTCTCTTGTGACGAATGGCTTACGGTTTTCTTTTGTAAAAAGGGGTGGCAACGACTTTAGCTTTGACCTGCGCCCCTCTAATTTCCACATTCAATTCCGTACCCACCGTACTGTAAGCGGAATCGATTAAAGCCAAGCCCACATTCGTTTTGAAAGTAGGAGATTGTGTCCCCGTGGTGACTTCCCCGATCTGTTGACCATCCTTATTGAAAACGGCATAATGCGGGCGCGGAATGCCGCGTTCGACCATTTCGATGCCAACGAGCTTGCGAGGTGTACCGTTTGCCTTTTGCTCAGCGATCACGTCACGACCTATGAAATCTCCCTTATCCAGCTTCACAAAAAACGAAAGTCCAGCCTCAAGCGGTGTAATATCTTTGGAGAGCTCTTGGCCGTAAAGGGGGAGACGAGCTTCGAAACGGAGCGTATCGCGAGCGCCTAAGCCAACTGGTACAAGACTGAGATTTTGATCGGCACTCAGCAACAGGTTCCAGAGCTTTATCGCATCGTCCTTGTCAACATACAGCTCAAATCCATCTTCCCCCGTGTAGCCTGTGCGCGAAACGAGTGCCTGAATTCCCGAAACTTCCACATCTTGAAGGAAGCGGAATGATTTTAAGGATTGAATCGGTGCGTCTGTAACTTTAGCAAGGATCTGTTCCGCATGAGGACCTTGGAGGGCTAGCATGGCCGTTTCGTCAGAAACATTGGTCAATTCAACGCTTCCTGTGAGGTTCTGCTGCATCCATTCCACATCTTTATCGATATTCGATGCATTGATAACCAGCATGTAGTTATTATCCCCAAGCTTGTAAACGAGTAGATCGTCTACAACGCCACCAGTGGGATAACACATAAGGCTATATTGGCATTGACCTGCTTCCAGCTTGGACACATCATTCGTTGTTATTTTTTGCAGAAAAGGGAGGGCGTCCTCTCCGCTTACTCGGACTTCCCCCATATGGGACACATCAAAAAGCCCGGCCTGCTGCCTGACAGCGTCGTGCTCTTTTTGAATACCGGCGAACTGCACCGGCAACTCCCAGCCTCCAAAGTCAATGACTCGCGCTCCATGCTCCGCATAAATCGGGAAGAGCGGTGTTCGTTTTAGCATGCTCGTAACCTCACCTTCGATTGTTGACATTGCTATTTTGCCCGAAATATAAGCCAGAAAATGCAAAAAAGAGCAAAAAGTATGCAACACAAACATACCTTTTGCCCTGTCCTTTTTACCTGAGAGTTACCTCGATGGACTTTGGGGTCCGCCAAGTTTCCCCTTGGGTGTTCGTTTACCCGTTGATTGCGGTAACGAAGCTCTCCAGAGTTGCGTCCGATACAGGTCCTTTTGCCTGAGAGATTCACCACTTTGGGCTTACTCCTTCGGCGCCGCGAGCTTTCCCTGCGGTCTCTCCCTATACCATCATTCGCCAATATTCAATTTGTTTTATAGTATTATTATGTGCCTTAATTGGTGTGAATTGTCAACTGCAACTTTTGAATAGTGAGACTTGCCGTCTTAGTTCAGCTGTGTTGGTAAAATTTACTGAGACCACCTTGACTTTGATGTTCCCATTAGATTAAGCTAAAAGCAAAATTTGCTGGTAAGCGAGGCGTTAAACGATGAGTGAAGTACAAGCCAATTTGTTATACACCAAAGAGCATGAGTGGGTAGAGAAGCTGTCGGATACTGTGGTTCGCATAGGCATTACTGATTTTGCCCAAGATCAATTGGGGGATATTGTGTTTGTGGAGCTTCCTAAAGTCGGAACATCCGTTACCGCGAATGAAAGCATTGGCAGTGTGGAATCAGTTAAAACGGTTTCGGATATTTTTTCGCCTGTTTCGGGCAAAGTAACTGCAATCAATAGTTCATTGGAAGGTTCACCTGAGTTGGTGAACAGTGCACCATTCAGTGAGGGTTGGATGGTTGAAGTCGAAGTTACAGGTGCTGAAGCGTTGGAAGGCTTACTTACGCCAGCAGAATATGCATCTTACATCGGTAACGACTAATAAAGAAAGACTTTGGTCCAGCCAAAAATCCCGAATAAGGAGAGACTTTGGTTCCAACCAAAGGTCCCTAATAAGGAGAGACTTTGGTCCCAACCAAAGGTCCCTATATATGGATGGAGGTTTTCTCATGTTATTTGGGCAAAAGCCGCAGGAGCAGAATGACCGTGTTCCCCCTGGCCAAACGCTGACACAAGGCTGGCCTGTGCTTCATTACGGGTCAGTGCCTTATTATAATGATATGAGCAAATGGAATCTGCGTGTCTTTGGCTTGGTTGAGGAAGAGTTCCAGATTTCGTACAAAGACTTCATGGCTCTTCCGCGCAAAGAGTTCGCAAACGACATTCACTGCGTAACCACGTGGTCCAAGCTGGACAATGTGTGGGAAGGCATCGCTGTTTCTGAACTAATGAGCAAAGTGAAGCTGAAGCCGGAAGCCACGCATGTCATGCTGCACGCTGAGCATGGCTGGACGACGAATCTTCCGCTCGAGGACTTCCTCCGTGAGACGTCTTTTCTGGGCATCAGGCACAATGGCGAACTGCTGACGCCTGACCACGGGGCTCCGGTTCGCATGGTTGTGCCGCATCTTTACTTCTGGAAAAGCGCAAAGTGGTTGCGCGGCATCGAGTTTATGCCGAAGGATAAGCCGGGCTTTTGGGAGCGAAATGGTTACCATATGTATGGTGACCCCTTCAAGGAGCAGAGATACGATTTCGATTAAAAACTTAATAGCTATAGGCATGTTGATGTTGCAACATGCCTATTTGTTTTTTCTCAACCAACGGGCAATTCAGTTCAATGATATCAGTGTAAACTCATAAAAATTTAATATTAGAACCGTTGAAAGTTACCTAGCACTTTTCTCTGTTTCCCTTAATAGGATGTTGTGAAATCACATCATCATAAGGAGGCATGCAGCGGATGCAGAAGAAAAAGGCTACAATAATGAAAAAAACAACACAATTAGCACAGAGGCACGTTCATGAATTTGAAGGTAGTACGAAACTGGCTGAAGAAGGCGATGATCGACATAATCATCGCTTTGCTGGTGTTACAGGGCAAGCGATTCGGGTAGGAACAAGTCATGTCCACGAAATTGATCTTACGAAAACGGATTTCATAAATCATTTTCATAATCTGAAAAGGATTAGAACGGGACCGGCAATTTCAGTCGGAAATGGCAAACACGTACATTTTGTTACAGGCCAAACCACCTTAAATGATGGTCATGTTCACCGTTTTAATTTTGCGACATTGATTCAAGCACCTCTTGTTTAAGGAACAAATGCTTAAGAGCAAAGATAAGATTTTGATTAATATCTAAAAGGTTCGAGGCAGGTTGCTATTGCAACTTGCCTATTTGTGGCGCAGCACTATGTTGAAGCATATAAAATGGGGAACCAACTCAAGTTGGCTCTCCATTTTTGCGTCAATAGCTGATTTTTTAATTGCGATTATCAACTTCCCACCGATCGTATTACTTTATCTTTCACGCTATCCATACAATACGCGATTGCTTAAGCAATTCGTTTATATGACCGTAAAGCGGTAGTGGCCTCACTCCCGAAATGAAAGATTGCAAAATAAATTCCAGTAAGTTAATATAAGATTAGTAATTGATCAATCACTAATGAATGTAACTTAAAGGTGGAATGAATGATGACCAAGAATTCTCCAACCTCAGTCAATCGACGAGTAGATATTGTATCCGCGGCAATCGAAGTATTTGCTGAAATTGGTTATTACCGTGCAACGACAGCAAAAGTTGCGGAACGCGCACAAATTTCTCAGCCTTATGTGTTCCGGTTTTTTTCAACGAAAGAAGCACTGCTGCAAGAAGCACTCGAAGTGTCTTGGACACGAATTCTTGAGGCTTTTCGCACGGTTATCGAGACCGTTAGTCCTGATAAGCTAGAGAAAGAACTGGTAGAAGCTTATATTCATATTATGAAATCTTACCAAAATGAAACACTGCTGCAAATGCAAGCTCAAACGATTAAAGAGGATATGATCGTACAGGTTATGCAGAAGGGATATCGGGATGTTCAGCAGGTGGTGCTAGAAGCTTTTAAGCGGGCAGGTTTCGAGAAACCTCATGATAGAACCATGATTTTTCTTGCTAGAGGGATGTTGTGCAATATTTCAATGGCGCTGTCTTTACCAGAATTAATGCTTATGGATGAATAAGCTGATTCTGGCTTATTTTAAAGTAAGTGATCAATCGATCTCTTGTTGACGAAAAATGAAGTGCAAACTGGCAACAGTAGGCACTTCATTTTATGTTTCTATTACGGTAGGCCAGGGACTGTAAGGGTAGCCGAACGATAGCCTACATCAGATTCTCCGTACATGACCTTGAAAATTACGTTTACACTCTGTGATGTTGCACCCAAAGTAATGATCCCGGAGTTTGAAATTTTCAAAATATCATTGCTGCTCTCAATAGAAACTGTATAACCTGCTGGTACGACTGGCAGAGTCAACAGCGTCTGTCCTATAGACGAATTAGTAATGACCATTGTAGCTGCAATGTACTGCGCAGAACGCTCAAGCGTGAAGTCGCGGAAAGCAGGTGAGCTGTTATCAACCAAAGGCGGATAAATTTGAGTGCTGTAGTCACTGGATCTATAAGCGGACAGTGTATGCGAACCCGCGTTTAAATTTTTAAAATGGTAGAATCCATTTATATCGGCTGTTGTGGTTCCGAAAGTAGCTCCGCTTAATGTTACTGTTGCTCCGAATACCGGTGCATGATTCTCACCTTTTACAAATCCGAAAATGTCTCCGTAATTAACCTGCTTCACATTCGTCCATGTCAGTGAATGATTGGTCGGAACATCCGCTTGTATAAACACGTCAGCGTCGCTGATGATCGTGACCGGACGTGATGGAATTACAAGCGATTGAGACGATAAACCAAGGATGGATTTATAGATATAGATTGTACTGACTGTAGAATCTATTAGTGCTGCATTAAGCCTTTCCACGTTTCCTGTCTCTGTCTGTCCAGAACCGCCAATAAAGGCAACTTGGTTATTCGGCTCATCCATTTTATCTGAAATAAGGAATGAGTATGAAGAATACGAGCGTTTAACAGGTCCGGAATAGCCGCCGAGATTAACGTTAAATTGATTGACATTTGCGCCAACCGCATACGCCAATTCTGAATCGGAGGACACGGGGGCAGTGCTTAAAGTCAGGAAAGAACGATTCGTTACATGCGCTGAGGCTGTATCCATTAAATAGTTGAGGGTGGCATCCAAATAACCCGGTTTACTCATCTTCCAAGAGAAATACATGTCCTGTATCGCATTGGTAAATATAAACATTCCATCCGTTCCAGAGGTGACAGTAGTTCTCAGCCCGTTGCTCATCTCCATCGTAATCTCAGCCCCTGATAGAGGATTATAGCGAGAATCCGTTATAATCCCTGAAACCGTTACAAACTGCACACCCATTACATCCGTTACTTGATTTATTCCTTCTTTAACGTTGACGACAAAACCGCCCATTCCATAGGAGGAAGTCGTAAAAAAGCTGCGGGTTCCAACCGGAACGTTCGGAAATACAAATCGTCCTTGACTGTCCGTCACTGTTGGAGGCAGCACCTCAGAGGCAGCGCCGCCCGTGTTGATTTTAACGGAAACACCTGCTAACGGAACCATGTTAGCGGCGTATACGGTTCCTGTCACAGTGCCCGTAGGTAAGGTGACTTGAATCGGCTGTGATAAGTTTGTCACCTCTCCCGATAAAATAGTAAATGGTGTTGAGTCTGACTCATATACGGCCGCGGTAACCGTGTTACCGGTGGATGCTTCCATATCGGAAATGGTGAAGCGGCCATGTTCATTAGTTAATGCTGCTTTAGTAGACTCTTTTAAATTCACAGCAACGAGGTTCATCGGTTCGCCGATTTGGTCAACAACAAGCCCCGTAACCGTACCTGTGGATACATAATTCGGAATACTTACAGGAGATATTTGTCTAACCATCGTCTTGACATCCAAGCTATTGCTCACTCCGTCATCATTTATGTCAGTAACTCCATAAGTGTTGATGTACGTAACGATGTCATCTAGATGAATTCCGTTGCCGTCAGAGTCAAAGGGTACTGCAGCTTGGACGGCCGAGCTCCATAATACGCCTAACAAAGTTAAGCTAATGAGACTTAATTTTAACTTTTTCAATTCTTCACATCCTTACCAAAAATAAATAGGTACGATCCCCCAAATTTTATTTCGCTATAAATCGACAAATTCCTGTATTTTTTTGAATTTGAATTTTTTGATATACTCGGGGGAGATTAATCAATTTTAACGGCCAGAAAAATGGGGAAATAAAGTGGAGGAAAGTAATTTGAAACAAATTGAAGGCTATATAGACGTCCCCGGAGGCAGGGTTTGGTATACGCGAATTGGTGAAGGCAATAAAACGCCTCTTGTTGTCCTTCACGGTGGACCTGGTAATACACATGATCCGCTAAAATCTGTTCTTCACGTCTTGGCTGACGAGAGGCCAGTCATTTTCTATGATCAGCTTGGTTCTGGGAATTCAGATAGACCAACGGATCCATTATTGTGGAGAACGGAACGGTTCATCGATGAGTTAATAGGCATTAGGGAAGCGCTCGATTTGAAAGAGGTTCATCTTTTGGGCCATTCGTGGGGAACCATGCTGGCAGCGTCCTACTTAATAGACCGCAAGCCTTTGGGTGTTCGCAGCGTTATTTTATCAAGTCCATGTCTCAGTGCGGAGCGTTGGAAAAAAGATGCGGACCATTTCTTGGCTAATTTACCTGAGGATGTTCAACTCACTATTAAGCGTAATGAGGAACAAGCTACAACGGATTCAGAAGAGTATCAAACAGCCATGGAAGAATACTACAAGAGGCATGTGTGCAGACTGGACCCTCTGCCTTCAATCATTGCTGAGAGCCGTGCAAAAGCCAATAAAGACGTTTATATGACGATGTGGGGACCTTCTGAATTCAGTCCGCAAGGCAACCTGAAAACATACGATTGCACACCACAGCTCCATGAAATCCAAATACCCACGCTCTTCGTTTGTGGGCGTTATGACGAAGCTTCTCCAGAGTCGACCCATTATTATCAATCTCTTGTCCCGGCGTCTGAGCTTCATGTCTTCGAACATAGCTCTCATGTGAGTTACTTAGAAGAAACCCATGAATATGTTAGGATTGTCCGTGGTTTTTTGAGTAAAGAGGAGTGAATTAGCAGCTTGAGGTGACAATTAGG
Organism: Paenibacillus sp. V4I9; assembly: GCF_030817295.1. Taxonomy (NCBI): domain Bacteria; kingdom Bacillati; phylum Bacillota; class Bacilli; order Caryophanales; family Paenibacillaceae; genus Paenibacillus; species Paenibacillus sp. V4I9. The sequence continues at coordinate 6,206,043 of NZ_JAUSZE010000001.1, read as the reverse complement.
CAGAAGTGCACATACAATGTCCTAGGGTTGGGAGGGGTGTTTGAAGAATGCCTTCAATTGTTAATGGTGCCATCAAGATCAACAGTGTCGCCTCGGGTTCAAATGTCCAGATTGGAGATACTTTCGTTATTTATCTCTCAAGTAATTCGAAAATCTTCTCAGGGGCAAACTCATTTTCCCCTGGGGATAGTTTTGGAAGTGTCCAGAGTGTTCTAAATGGCAGCTCCAATACCATAGATCCGGATATTGTCGATACGCCCAATACGAATATTTAAATGAGATCACTTCCACATATTGGATGAGCGTTCTGACTATGAAGACGGTCATAAAGAGTTATATCGGTTCGAAAGTTATACGAGGATCAAACGATATTACTTACCATATAGGGGATAGTACATCTTGCTTAGACTAAAGGCGATTCGTTTAAAGAAGAGAAATGTAGTGTGGCTCATCCCGGTAATGATTCTTGGAACTGGTGCTTTTCCAGATATTCTGGACAGCGGTTGGTGGAATGCGTTAGGCATTATTCTTTTTTTGATTATCATCGTTGTATGTGGCTGGGATTGGTTTCAAGTTGCTCAGGAACAACGCGAACGCGAACAAATGTGAACCGAAGATCCAGCGCTTTGACTGTATGAGAAAAACCCCAACATGGGGTTTTTATTATTTATACCCTGACATAATGCTGTCAGGGTATTTGCAGTATGATAAAGGTAACACTTGAAGTTACGCAAGAACAGTAGATAAGGAGACGATATCTATGACTCATCCCGCACTAGAAATGTACGATTACCACGTATGGGCGAACCAAACCATGCTGAATCGATTAAAAGAACTTCCACAGGACGTATACAATAAGGAGATTCAAAGCGTTTTTCCTTCGATATCGAAGGCGATTGCTCATATTTACCTGGTGGATGCGTGCTGGTTAGACATTATTTCCGGTAAAAGCATGAAGGAAGCAATGGCCGATTCAGCCCAATTGACTGCTGGCGTGGAGTCAAAAGGCATTGAGGAAATGGAGAAGATGTACGTCCAGATATCAGAGCGGTTTAAGACGTTTTTGAACCAACAGGAAAATATGGAAAAGAGGATTATGGTCGATAACCCATATGCGGGACAGCGTGATACCAGCTTATCTGAAATGGTTCTGCAGGTCGTCAATCACGCAACTTATCACCGCGGTAATATTACGGCTATGCTGCGTCAAATGGGGCATGCATCTGTGATGACCGAGTATGCGCTTTATTGGTACTCCTAAACATAAAACGGCTCTGTCGCAGTGGATGCGAACAGGGCCGTTTTGAGCTAATAGCCTTAATTCATGGATTTTCCTTCAGTGAAAATTTGGAATGTTATACCGAACTTGTCGGTTACCTCTCCAAAAGCAGGGCTAAAAAAAGTCTCTTGGAGCGGCATCTTTACTTGACCGCCTTGCTGCAAGGCTTCATAAAACTGTTTTGATTTTTCCGCGTCTTTGGTTGTAATACAGATTGTAACGTTATCGCCCTTTTGAAGGGGTTTACCCGGAAATGTATCGGAAAACATAAGGTTGGATTCACCAACTTGCAGCATCGCGTGTCCCACGAGTTCCTTGGCTTCTGCCGGTAATGGAAAATCAGGGTTCGCTGGCATCTCACCGAAAGATTGAGTAAAAAGAACTTTGGCTTCTAATGCTTTTTCGTAAAATTGAATAGCTTCCTTTGCAGTACCGTCCATTACTAGATAAGGGGTTAATCTCACTGACATTATTATTGCCTCCTTGGTTTTCACACTAAAATAGGTTACCTCTTATTATTACCATATTTCCGCCAAAAAATAAAGAACATATGTTTGTATTTACGAAAGTTTTACGATTTCATCTGCATCTCGATAAAGTTGCCCTCCTTCATGATTTTCCCTCATGTCGAAAATAAGCGTCCTATACTATAATAAAATAGATGAAGTCCGTAAGTCCGTATTCTCACAACACGAAAGGTGATGGAGACACCAATGAACAAGTCTCGAATGTGGTCGCCCATTCAAAAAATATTCCATTCGTTCTCATTAAAACAAAGAATATGGCTTACCTTTGTCGTTCTGATCACCTTAGGTCTTATGGCAACGGGCAGTATTGCGTATTTGATAGCTTCAAAGGAGATTCAGCGTAATGCCCTGCAGTCTAGTCAAGATACCGTTAATCAGTCGGCGCAAATCGTGAATGAACGGTTGAAGAACATTGGTATTGCTATAAGAGCGCTGATGTTCAGCGATGCCTTCAAACAATTAATGAAAGATGTACAAGCTAATGATAGATCTAGCTACTATAAGTCATTAACCTCATTGCAGTATGTCTTTTCCCAGGTAAAATTCAACGATTCTATGATTGATAGCATTCTGATTGCCACACCGATCGGGGATTTTTATCCGACCTCCAGTGTGAGGAACACGGCGAATTCATTTTATAAATCGGAGATGTATGAGCACTTCAAGCAATTGAATCGTGGTTTCTGGAGTCCAGGTCATGTCGATCCATTTTTTACTGGCAAGCAAAGGGTGATATCACTCGTTACAGAAGGCGTAGGCGAAGACTCTTTTTTGGTTTATGAACCGACCAATGTATACGTCGTAGTAAATGTGAAAGAAGATGACCTGCGGGATCTCTTTATGGAAAACTTAACCAAAACGAACAAACAATATTATTTCATTGATGCCAAAGGAGAAGATGTGAATTACGCGGATAGGACGAGTACAGACCATTTCATCCAAAAGCCCGCATTTTTTGAGCAATTGAGCGATCAAATGAAAGGTTCTTTTTTCTACACGAATGATAAAAAGGACTATTTAATTAATTATTCACGACTGGAAGTAAAGGACGATTGGATGATTGTCAGTGTTCAAGCGAAGTATGACCTGTTGGCCAAATTAAATGGGATTAAAAGAGCGACTACCTATGTGATTATTGGCTTTATTATTTTATCGCTATTCATAACGAATAATTTAACCTATCTGCTTTTAAAACCGCTGTACAGACTTCAAAAGTTGATGAAGCGAGTAGAAGAGAATGATCTTTCTGTTCGTTTTGAAAGCGTTTATAAGGATGAGGTATCCCAGGTAGGATTCCGTTTTAACCGGATGCTGGATGAAATCAAACAGCTGATTGAAGACGTGAAGAACCGTGAGCGTGATAAACGGAAGGCTGAAATTAAAGCGCTATCGGCCCAGATGGACCCTCATTTTTTCTATAATACGTTGAATACCATTTACTGCAAATCGGTTTTGGGCGAAAACGACGACGTAAACGAAATGATACTGGCTTTATCGCAAATGTTTCAATTAAGCCTTAGCGGTGGGCGCGATCTGATTACATTGGGGGATGAATTGGAGCATGTTCGTCAGTATTTGGCCATTCAGCAAAGGTCCTATGAGAATTTGTTCGTGTGCCAATTCGAGGTGGAACCGGAGCTGCTCACATGCTTGGTGCCGAAGATTATGATTCAACCACTCGTTGAAAACTGCATTTTACACGGATTTAAAGATATGACTTCGGGTGGGGGCATTCTGATAAGCGCTCGAGCCGAAGAGGACTGGCTGCATATAACGGTGGAAGACAACGGGCATGGGCTAGTGCCTGAGAAGCTCCTTCAGGGTATTGTTCACCCGACAACGTCCAAGCATGGCTACGCGCTGCGCAATATTTATACCCGTTTACAGTTGTATTTTGGCGGTCAACAGCGAATGGAGATTACCAATAACGACTTAGGGGGAGCACGGATTGAACTATGGATCCCTAGCTATGAAGGAGAGGAAGACTTCCATGAACATGAACCGACTGGTTAAATTATGTGTCGTTGATGATATCCGAAGCGTTGTGGACATGATTACGAAGAAGATCCCTTGGCACGAGCACGGCATCGAAATTGCGGGAAGCGCAACGAATGGTGAGGAAGGGTTGTCTGTCATTCGTGAAAGCTTGCCGGATATTATTCTAACCGATATTCGGATGCCTAAGATGGACGGATTAGAGATGACACGCAGTATATTAGAAGTGCTGCCTAACAGTAAGGTCATTATTTTAAGTGCTTATACGGATTTTGATTATGCACAAAAAGCCATTCAATATGGCGCGCTTGATTATGTGAAAAAACCTTTCTCTGTCGACCAAATCGTGAAAGCCGTTGTGAAAGCCAAAGAAGTATGGGAGCAGGAAAATCTTAGCCGCACACACGTGCTTGGGCTTCAGAAGAAGATCAAAGAAAGTATGCCAGCCCTGCGGCAGGAATACTTATCTCTACTCGTCCATCATCAAACCAGTGAAGCGGAATTGGCAAGATTATCAGACTTCCTGGACATTAATGAGTTGAATCCTCCCTTTGCGGTGATGACGATCCAGATCGATCAGTTCACGGACAAATACGGCGAGGTCCCTGTTAAGGAGCTTGAGCTTGCGCGGTTCTCTCTGCAAAATATCGTGGAGGAGACGATTTCTTTCTACACGACGGCTGTCGTGTTCAGGGAAGCGTTTAATCGATACATTTGCATTTTGAATATGGAGTCGGACGAGCCTCTGGTTGAAATTGCGGATCATTGCTGTGCGAATATCGCGAGACATACCAAGTTCACGATTTCAATTGGCATCGGTCAGAGAGTAAGTGCGGTGCAGGAGCTTCCGAAAAGCTATCAACAATCGTTAAGCGCATTGTCTTATCACTTCTATACAGGCGGCAATGGTGCGTTCAGTTACAACGCCGATTCGCCAGAGCTCCCCGTGGAGTGGATTTATACCGAGGATAGCGAAAATGAGTTTCTGTTCGCTTTCCGTTCAGGTAATCTCGATAAATGTGTGGAGTGGGCGAAGGGCATTTTCAACGAGATGGGCAAAGCGTCTGTCTTACCTGAGCCTGGTGTCGTCGAACGTTTGCTGCAAGGACTGGTGCTACGGATGTTGCGGGTTCTATTGGAAAAATTTCCTCGGGTGAGTATGGTCGATTTCGAGTCGAAAGTCCATGAAATTAGAGGTGAGAGCGGTGCGGATCTGCAAGAGTATCGAGAATGGTTTGTTCAATTGTGCGATATCGGCTGCCGCATGATTAATCAGGAGAGAGCGAGCGAGTCGCAGAAAATCATCTATCGCTCTGCGGAGTACATCAAATCGAATCTTCATTTGGATTTGACCTTGGAACATTGTGCGAAACAGGCTAACTTAAGCTGGGGATATTATTCGAATTTGTTCAAGAAGGTGACCGGAACTGCCTTCCAGCAGTTCGTTACCATAGCGAAGATAGAACGGGCGAAATCAATGCTCATTGAAGACTACCAAGTGCAGGAAATCGCGCAGCAGCTCGGTTATGAGCATAGGCGGTATTTCAGTGAAGTATTCAAGAAACAAACAGGCCTGACGCCGACTGAATTTAAAGATATGTCTCTGGGCAAGTCCTCGAAGCCGTGAGGGCTTGCCTTTTTTTAGTGCTCCAGAATAAGCGCGTTTTACGCGCTTATTCTGCATTGACGCGCGGGATGATCTGCCGAGAAGTCGATTTCCGGCTTCTCGGACTCATTGGCGAGCTTCGGCTCGCAGAGCTCTCGCTGTAAGCGCGTTTTTCGCGCTTATTTGCTCGAGCGCTTTAGAATAAGCGCGTTTTACGCGCTTATTCTGCATTGACGCGCGGGATGATCTGCCGAGAAGTCGATTTCCGGCTTCTCGGACTCAGTTGGCGAGCTTCGGCTCGCAGAGCTCCCGCTGTAAGCGCGTTTTTTGTGATTTTTATGGAATACAGTAAAATGTAGAAATATCTGCCCTTGTTCATGAGTTGACCTCATTATCAGAATGAACGAATTCTTTTAGTATAAAAAGTGTAAACAAAAGCAATTCCAGTACGATACAAAGTGTTCGCATACAAAAGGGAGGATTACAAATGGTAAAAAGAATTGGGACGGTCACTTTAAGCGTTTTACTGGCAGGCAGTTTGGCAGCATGCGGCAGCAACAATGCGGCAACTAGCCCGGCAGCATCCACCAAGGCATCTGAACAACCTGCTAGCTCAGCTCCTGTGAAGAAAGATAAGACGAAGCTTACTTATTGGACGGGTGACCGTCATGATATGGATTATATTAAAGGTGTTGTGCAGAAGTTTAACGAAACGAATGGCGAGAACATTGAAGTCGAAATGGTTGTGAAGACGGAAGATTTCAACCAAGCGATTGATTTGGCCTTCGCTTCCGGACAGGCACCTGATATCATCCGCGTGAAGGAAAACACGATCCAACCTTTTGCGCAAAAAGGATACTTGAAGCCAATTGATTCCTATTTAGATGATGCGATTAAGAAGAAATTCCCAGTCATTGATGATTTCAACCGGATTGATGGGAAAATGTACAGCTTACCGAACTATGGTTCAACACTGAGACTTGTTTACAATAAAGAGCTTTTTGCCAAAGCGGGCATTGCTGCTCCTCCGAAAACATTGAAAGAAATGGTCGAGGATGCGAAGAAAATTACGGCTGTAGGTAAAGCTTCCGGCTCTTATGGTTTTGCTCAAAACTTCAAAAGCCCGGAAAGCGCACTAGGTCGTTCGGCAAGAGTCATTGCTGAAGCGAGCGGTTACGGCGGACTTGGCTTTGATTTCAAAACCGCGAAGTTTGATTTCACAGGATTCAAAGATGTTATTTCATCGTTCAAACAGATGGTAGATGACGGCAGTACGCTGCCAGGTATGGAATCGCTGGATATTGACCCGCTGCGTGCGCAATTCGCAGAAGGCAAAATCGGGATGTACATTTCATTCTCATCGGAACCAGGCGTGTATGCGAATCAGTTTCCAGCCAAAATCGAATGGGCAGCTGCACCGGTTCCAACGATCGATGGCACGATTAAAGGCGCTACCTCCTTCTTGGGCGGGCAATGGTTAGCCTTAAGCAACACAACCAAAAATGCAGACAAAGCTTGGAAGTTCATGGCGTACATGTATAATGACGAAGTTTTGAAAACGTATCATGAAAAAGGCTTCGGTCTATCCATGGTGCCATCGGTTTCTTCCGTAGCAAAGAAACCGGAAATCAAAGGTATTGATGGCTTCCTTCCAGTTGGAAACGACGGCACTTGGCCGTTGCAACCTACCGTAACTGTTGAAGGTATGAAAAAAGATGATGCTTTTTTCAAATACATGATCAGTGGTGGGAACTTGGATCAAATTATTCAAGATCTGAACAAGCGCTACAATGATGCTCTCGATAAAGCTGTAGCTAAAGGCTCAGTGAAGGTGCAGCCTAATCCAAGCTTCGATCCGATGAAGCTGATGATGAAATAATAGCTATTGATACGGCGAGAGTGGAGTGAATAGCTCCACTCTCGCTCTCTAAGTATAGATATTACAGGAGGGAACGGGATGAACAGGACACGCCAGATTGGGTTTTCATATTTATTTTTATTTCCAAGTTTTCTACTGACCATGGTGCTGGGCGTCTATCCGATTGCTTGGGCTATTCGATATATGTTTTATGACTACAAAGGGTTCGGGGAAGCGTCATTTATTGGGTTTGATAATTTCAGGAGGCTTTGGCAGGACACGGAGTATTGGCACTCAGTCTTGAATACATTCATTTATGCAGGCGGTAAATTAATCATAACTTTGCCATTATGCTTGGTTCTAGCCGTTATTCTGAATCAAAAGCTGCGCGGCCGCAATTGGCTGAGAGCCATCTATTTCATGCCGACAATTATAAGTTCATCTGTCATGGCTGTCGTATTTTTCATTATTTTCAACTCCTATAACGGCATTCTCAATCAATATTTGCTGAAGTTTAACATCATCTCCGAAAGAATCGATTGGCTCGGTCCCAAAAACGCCCTGTTTACGACGATCATCATCGCTGTATGGGGTGCGGTAGGCAACTACATGCTGCTGTTCCTTGCCGGTCTTCAAAATATCCCGAACGATGTGTATGAAAGCTCGTCGCTGGACGGCGCCAATAAATGGCAGCAATTCTGGTACTTAACCATTCCAATGTTAGGGCCAGTGCTGCAAATCGTGATCATGCTGGCCATTATTAATTCGCTTAAAGGGTACGAGAGCATTATGGTGTTGACCGAAGGCGGCCCGGTAGGAAAGACGGAAGTGATGTATTTGTACGTGTATAAGCTTTTCTTTCCGACACCTTCAGGGACACTTGTGGACCAACAATTCGGCTACGGAAGTGCCGTTGGATTCGTTACAGCCGTCATTGTAGGCATCATCACACTAGCTTATCACGCGATGTCTAGACGTCTGAACAATCTTCAATGAGGGAGGATGCTGGGAAAATGGAAGTTACTGAAACGTTATCGAATGTACGGATAAATAAACAAACCCAGCCATTTTCATTTGCGAGAATAGGCGGGAGAGTACTGCTCTGGATCTTTTTACTGGTAACAGCCTTACTGATTGTGTTTCCTATTGTTGTGACTTTTCTTGGCTCCTTTATGTCCAATATCGAGATTACGAAAGGCGGGAAGATTTTCCCATCCTCCTGGCAATTCGTGAATTACAAAGAAGCTTGGGTGCAAGCCAATTTCGCTCGGTTTACATGGAATAGTCTATTTCTGAGCGGAGCAACAACGATAGGTACACTGATCGTAGCATCGATGGCCGCTTATGTAGTTGACCGGATTAAATTCCCGGGCAAAGCCATTTTCGTCGCGATTCAGGCATCTACCATGTTCATATCGATAGGCGCTGTTGTCATCCGACCACAATTTGAGCTTATGGTCAAGCTCCACCTGCACACGAATTTATGGGGTGTCGTCCTCATTCTGGTGAGTGGCCACGCGTATATTTTCTTTATTTTACTGAGCTTTTTACAAGGTATTTCCCGGGAATTAGATGAGGCTGCGCGTATAGATGGCTGCTCGAACGGCGGGATATTTTGGCGAATTATTTTACCTTTGATGCGTCCGGGATTGGGTGTAGGGGCACTGTTTACTTTTTGCGGAGCTTGGAATGAATATTTACGTCCATTAGTATTTACGATGACAAATCCCAAGCTGCAAACATTAACCGTTGGATTATCCTATCTTCGGTATGGGGCATCGGCTGCGGTTCAAACGCATTATATGCTGGCAGGAGCTTGTTTATCGATCTTACCGCTGCTTGTCGTGTATATGATCGCGAATAAATCGTTTATGCAGATGACAGCTGGTTCACTGAAAGGCTAAGAGGGGCAGACACTAATATGGATAAAAAACGTCAAGAGCAACTCCGCACAAACGCGGGTAAACCAGAGTTTAGTGAAGCGATGGCTTTCCTGCGGCAAGAAGTGGATGAGGCATCGCTGATTACTTATGAGATCAAGTCGGATGAGCAGGGGCAGTGGACGCATTATTATCATTGTCATGAGGATGGCACTCGATTGACATTTAATTGGGATACGCCACTTAACCATCGTTGCCCAACATGCAGCAAGGAATGTACGGGTGAACCTTTCGATTCCGCATGGACGTCGATTGCGCATTCGAAGATCGGTCGCGCGGTTTACCATATTGCTTTGTTGTACGCCATAGAACCCGATAAGCATCACTTAGATGTGGTGAAATCCTATCTAATGACTTATGCGAGTCATTATGGTACGTATCGTATCCATGGTGATATTCCGTATAACGGTCCAGGTAAATTGTTTGCCCAAACGCTGGATGAAGCTCATTGGATCACGGATCTTGCTCTGGGATTTGATGTCATTAAAGAGCATTTAACGCCTCAAGAAGTGGCTCACATTGGCAGTGGCTTGCTTAAGCCGTGTGCACGGTTTCTAATTGAACACAAAGAAAAGCAAATTCATAATCACTCCGTGTTGATTACATCGGCAATAGCCTCTATTGGCTTGCTACTTCATGATAACGAGATAATGCAGTTGGGACTCGAAGGAGAATACGGCCTGCTGGATCAAATCAGTCGCGGGATTTTTGAGGACGGTTTATGGTACGAAGGCAATGTTCAATATCACTTCTACGCATTCAAATCGATGCTGCATTATGCGTTGATTGCGGAAGGCACGGAGTGGGAGCTTTGGCATCACAAGGCTTTGAAAAGCATGTTTGATTTCCCGCTGTATCTCCTGTTACCAAATGGCGTCATGCCGATACTTAACGATGCGGGTCCGGGTGACCATATGGGCACCTATGCCCCTTATTATGAAATTGCTTTGGATATTTACGGGAATGACATGTACCGTTCACTCCTGCATACGGCCTATGGAACGGAGTGGGCAGATCAGCAATTTACTGGGGTGAACCACGTTAAAAGGGATTCCGTATATGCCTTGATGTTTGGTCAGGAGCTGAGTACTTCGAATGACGAGAGGGGCGTTTCCCTATGGGATACAGCTCATCATACCCGGTCCTTAACGTCTAGCGGCTTGACCAAATTGGTGAATGCAAAAGGGTGGCAGGTTATCCTCAAGCATAGCCGGTTCGGCGGTGAGCACGATCATATGGACCGGCTTGGGTTATCCGTTGTGCGCGGAACGGTTCCTTTGTTGATCGACCCGGGTACAACGGCTTACGGCATCCCGGCGCACTATGGTTGGTTTAAACATACTTATTCGCATAATACGGTAAGTCTGAACGGGGCCGATCAGCCACCACGTGATGGGCGGATTGTTCAGCTCGTTGAGGAGAACTGGGGCGTATGGGCGGAGACGGCTGTTGATTGGCTGTCTGAGGATTACCAGATGAAAGAGAGAATCATCCTGCCTCGTGAGCTTAGCCCATGGGATGATAAGGCCTTTAAGGGCGCTGTTATCCGAAGAATTAACGTGCTTATGGGGGATCAGCTATTGGATATCGTTAGCGTAACTGTTCCTGATACACGAGAAGTTCATCTGACGAATCATTTTAGCGGTAAAATGAGACAGGATTCTCTTGTCCGGTGGGAGTCGACGGATGAGCAGCTTAGTAGGCTTGACCAGAAATGGCTGAAAGACAAAAAAAAGCTGGTCTCAGATGAGCGTTCATTCTGCTATGAGATGCAAACAGGAATGTTAGATCAGCAAATCTGGTGTTCGAAGACGTCGGATATATTCACAGCGTTATCGCCGGATAATCCACTGACTGTGGACCGAACATCACTGATTCAACGAGTCACCGTTGAGGGTAAAGTCCTGTTTGTGCAGGTGCTTAGTTATGACCCGGATCATGGAGAACGATTGAAAGCTGCCAACTCGGCTGATCTTGTTGTTGTTGAGCTGCAAGACGATACGTATCGGATTGAGTTGCAAACGCTGGAAGATCAGCCTGTTTTTTCTGTGGATTTAAGCGGAGGGAAGGCTACGCTCAGCAAGATGGATAAAGAAAGACAATAATCGATTGCATCGCCAAATGTCCTAAGTCGAGGCTATAGCAATTGAAGTTATCAAGACATTGGAAGTATGTTGTTGTAAAAAGTGCAACAATTGCGTCTCTATCATGCTTTTCTCCCTGTTTTGTTGCATAAACTACAACATTTCGGACCCGAAACAGGCCATTTTTCCATAAATAGGCCAAAATGTTGTACAAACTGCAACTCCAACATGCAAAATGGGCCTTGGGAGTGGGAAATGTTGCAGAAAATACAACTTCGACATCCTCTGACGCTGACACCCATCTACTTCTACTTTTCCTACTTCTAGCTTAGCCTCGGCCGCTGAACAACTTTTCAACCGGAATTTAGAGTTTCCAGTTTCCTATCCAAAATTAACAATAAAGCCCCTTGTCGGGTAAAGGTGTGAATGATTATGCGAAATCGATTATCATTTCTTAGTCTTTGGTCGATCAATGACGCTCTAAATCTGGAAGAACTGAAAGCTGGGCTCGATGAGCTTCGTCTTGCAGGAGTAGAGGGCGTCATTTTTCATCCGAGATTTTATCCGAATACGCCCGTTTATATGAGTGAATCGTATTTGAACATCATATCTGACTTAATTATCTACGCGAAGACTACGGGGATGATCTTCTGGATTTATGATGAAAATGGTTGGCCTTCCGGTACGGCAGGCGGTGAAGTCATGAAGAGACTTCCGAATTCAACATGTAATTGGGTCGAATGGGTTTCAGATCAGGACGAGCATGGAGGCCGAATCGCGTTTGGCTCGAAATTGGCGGTCTCCTCCTTAGATCCGGTAGCCACGTACACATTTATTGATATCACTTATGATGGTTATCGCAAAGGGTTATCCGCTGAAGCGTTCGACTATGTGACTGGCTTCTTCTCTGACGAGGTTGCATTTCTCGATGGGCATGGCATCACGGTCAAAACAGGCGCAATTCCTTGGGATGATCGGTTCGCGCAGCAATATGAAGCGAAATACGGGGAAGCGCTGCTTCCTTTATTGTCGCTTCTGTTTATCGAAGGAGAAGGCTATGAGCGCTTCCGTGTCCGCTACTGGGAGCTGTTGACAGACGCGATCCTTGCAGGTTTCTATCATCCAGTGGCAGATTGGTGCGAAACCTATGGCAAGAAATTTACAGCTCATCTTAAAGCGGAGGAAAGTCCATTCTTTCAGCTCTCTTATAGTGGCTCTTGCTTTCAGGTGCTAAAAGCGGTTGAAACGCCGGCCATCGATGCTTTGGAGCGTTACCCAGGGAACAATTACTATCCACGGATCGTTCACTCTGTTGCTATGCAGCAGGGACGGAGTGCTTCTCTCGTTGAAGCCATGGGCGGTAGCGGTTGGGGTGTTTCCCCTGAATCCTTCACGAATTATGTCATGTGGCTGGCGAGTCACGGTATTGAGCAATTCGTGCTTCATTTAAATCAACTAAAGCTGAATACGAAAGCCATTCAAGACTGGCCGCCGTCTATGCCCAGCCATGTTACGTGGAAAGATGCCTTTCCAGCGCTGCTGGCATCGCTCCAAGATCAAGCAGCGTTGCTGCCTGATTTGAAGGCGAAACCAGATGTCTTGATCGTTACGCCAACTCGCGGCATTATGGCAACTTTCGACCCAAAAGACACAATGCAAATGAATGAACACGATGGCTCCAACATTCCGAGATCAGCCTCCGGTATCATCAATGAGAAGCTGCTGGCGCTAGTGGAAGCTTGTTATGCGTCTGGGATTCATTACGAATTATCCGAGGAGCGGGTGATCGAGGAAGATGGTATCCTCATGAATGGCACTCTACGGATCGGGAAGCGTGACTATGATCATGTGCTAGTGGCTGATGGCTGCAGAGGAACGATACGGGGATGGAGGATAAGCTGCGCTCAGCAGGCATCCTTATTTATGGTTCGGACAACTGGCAAGAGCTGTTGCCAAGTAGTAGAGTACCTGAGGTGTCGAGCGAAAAGGAAGGTTCTCGTCCGCTGCAGACACCTTGGATGGTTCAACCACCACTGAGAAATCAAATCTATGTAGAGTTTCAAGATCAGCTAGATGGTAAATTAACGGCAGAATTGTCCTTGGAACAGCCGGTGAAGATCAGCGGTATGTCGCTCTTTTTACGCGATCTGGTGCAGGAGGTTCGGATTAACGGACAAATGCTTACGATCGTTCCTCAGCATGGCGGTTTTGAAGTCAATGTGCCAGAGATTGTTTTTGCCATAGCAAGCAAGCTTACCATTGGGGTTTCTCCGCTAGAGGGAGGGGAAGGTTGTCCAATTGCTTTTCTGCGCGGCCAATTTGCAGTAATCAGTCAAGATGAGCCGGTGGAAAAGGATGAACATCAGTGGATGCTGAAGGGAGCATTTAAGCTAGTTCCCATGCCCGCATCTATTGACGGGGCTAACCTCATTTCAGCCGGTTTTCCGTTTGCTGGCTTACCGATCACCGTGAGCAAAACGATTCAGATGGATGAAAAAGGCATCACGACCTTGCAGTTAACTGATGTTAAGGCCGCTGCAGCGCATGTTTGGTTGGCGGGTGAAGAGCTGGGATGGTGCTGGGGACCAGACTTTCAAGTTCCGATTCCGAAGGGGCTGACTGCAGGTTCTTACGAACTAAAGGTTAATCTTTATCCCAGCACATTCAACATGTATGGCCCGCATCGCCACATCGACGGAGATCGATACTTGACTAGTCCTGACCAATATAAAGGAATCAAAAATTTTGCAGATCGCGCGGATGCTCCAGAGCTAACCAAGGTGATAGAGTCGCATTTCGTCAAATGGGGCATTTCGGGTGATGTGCGGCTTATCCATCAGAAATGAGTATGATAATATGACGATTGCAGATCCAAACTCGTATCTGGCCGATAGGGTGGAGGCGTGCAAACGCCACTGGCCTGATAACCAAACGATAATCTAACGGATGTATTGACACAGCGAGAATATCCAATTCAAAGAGGGAATCTACTGATAGAACGAGAAAATGACCCGCTAAGGCTGTTGGCCTATAAGTGGGTCATTTTTTGTCGAATATATAAACTTTTTATCCGAAATAATGTAGCATTTCCACTGGTTTTCAGCTAGACTGAAGGAAGCTATTTACGAATATCATGTTAAATTGGGGTGGCAGCATGGCTAAAAAAGGTTTATCAATAGGGAAAAAGGCAGCATCATTTCGACTAGATTCTACACAAGGTATTAAAGGACTGGAAGATTTCAAGGGCAAGCCGCTAGTTATTATTTTCTTGCGTGGAACATGGTGCCATAATTGCCAGAAACAGATGCCAGAGTTAAATGAGTATTATGAACGTTTTTTGGAAAAGGGCATCAATCTCATTGCAATCGCTGGACAAAAGCTAGCCAACATCAAAGATTATGTGAACGCCAACGGCATCAAATTCCCCATTCTTTCGGACGAAACGAGAGAAGTCATAAAGTCTTATGAGGTTTTCACACCAATTAAATGGGACTCATTCCGAATTGCGATTCCAAGCACTTATATTATTGATGAGCATCAAACCATTCGCTATTCCTATATTGGTGAGAACCAAGCGGACCGACCAACTGCGAAGGAAATTTTAGAAGTGATTGATACCCTTTCTATTGTCTCTGATCAAGATAACTCGATTCAAGAGGAGCTTCCAGTTTTCTTAGCGAATATGAAATCCGCCCTTCAACACGTGAATACTTCTGCTGCCTATGTGACGAAGAGTATAGAGAACAATTTACATAATATTGAAGGACTTAAGAAAGCTTCTCTAGGTAATTATGAGCAATTAGAGGAGTTTGTGAGCGATTATGAGAAAAAGTCTGAGGAATTAAACCAGTATAGTCATCAGCTGAACACAACATCCAATGAATTCATGGATATTCAACAGTTGAATCAACAACTTAGTCATAACATTCAAACGACACGCGGATTGATGGATGAATTAATTAGTATGACTCTTGTCGTTAATGAGATGAGTGAGGTCATCTCCAAAATTTCCCGACAAACCAAAATTCTAGCGCTAAATGCATCCATTGAAGCTGCTCGTGCAGGCGAGCATGGCAAAGGCTTCGCCGTTGTCGCCCAGGAAGTGAGCAAACTGGCTCATGGAACGGAGGAGTCGGCAGGTAACATCACAGCGCAGCTGCAAGCGATTGATGAGAAAATTAATGAAAGCTTCTCGTCTTTCTCTACGTTTGAAGAAACGATGAATACGGTTAGAGAACGAATTTCCGTAAACTCAGCCCATATCCTTACCATATCGGATGGAGTTAAAGTGATCGCCAATGACACGCTGCAGCTAGGTACCGAACTGAATCACATCAAGGATAGCCAGCACCAAGCGCAAATTGATCTGAGTGAAATTCAAGAAGTTGAAACGACGATAAATAGTGAAGTAAGTGAGATCTTACAGGATATGCACTATCATGTGGATCAATTGAATGCTTTGGATGAGAGAACGAAAAAGACGAAATAATGATCTCCAGAATAATCGGAAAACCTTTTCATGTACGCATTCTAGCGTATTTTGAAATGTGCATAGGCCTTTCTTGATGGCAATGTCATCAAGAAAGGCCTATGTTTACTTTCCCTTGTTTCTATGCCTGTTCGGATTTAAGCCTTATAACAAAACGGGCTGCCCCAGTTCCACGGATTTGTAACCCGCTAAGGCGACAGCGGTTGAACGTAATCCATCTTCGCCGGTGATCGGCACCTGTTCGCCATTCAGCAGCGCATGAACGAATGATCTTATCAAGTAATCATCCATGGAGTCACCCCAGAAATTCCATACGCCCTTTCCATTTTCCATACTATATAGCTCGTTTTTTTGAGCAAAACCATCAATCGAAATGGTGCCTTTCGTACCGATGATCGTCATCGTCACATCTCCCCAGGTAGGGAATGACGGGTTCCGCGACCAGCTTGTGTCTAAGACGCCAAACACCCCACTTACGAACTTGACATGAATCATACCAGCATCATCGATATCCAGATTATCGTTAAATAAAGTGGCTGAATATGCGTATACTTCTTTCACTTCGGATTTGGTAATCCAATTCATCAAGTCCATGACGTGTACGGTATGGTCCAACAAAGCTCCGCCACCGGATAACTCCGATTGGAGGAACCAACCTGAAGGAAGTGAACCGCGATTGGTACCCTTAATGGCTACGATATCGCCGATCTCTCCCTGTTCGACCGCTTCCTTCGCTTTAATAACCGAAGCCAAATACCGGCATGGAAAAGCAGTCATAAGCTGAACTCCGTTTTCCTTACAAGCGGAAATCATGGCTTCCATTTCGGAGACGGAAATGCCAAGCGGCTTTTCGCATAGCACGTGTTTACCGGATCTTGCAGCCGCTATCGTTATCTCTGCGTGATGGGCATTTTCTGAGCAAATGACAACTGCGTCAAGATCTGTAGCGAGCAAATCCTTATAATTTTCATAATATTGCAAGCCATAATTGGTTGTTACTTCCTCAACTCGGCCTTTGATTTCGTCTGCGATACCAACGATTTCGACATTCGACATGGCCCTGAGCGAATTCAAATAAGAGTATGCATGGCCGTGCGCAAAACTGATCATACCTACTTTTAATTTCTTCATGCTGTCTCCTCCCCGAGCTTTGAGCTCAGCTGCAGTTGAACAGACTTTCCTGTCCGTACCGATTCCAGCGCAGCCATTGTAATTTCCAACGCTTTATAAGCATCACTAGCCGTTACGATGGATTCGCTTCCATCTCGAATGCATTGAATGAAATGAGCTATCTCCAAGTCATAGGGGCTAGAGAATCCTGGGCTTTGTGGAACTTCTGCGAAACGTCTGTCTTCTGAATCGGAAGGGGCCTTGCAGATTTGCAGAGAACTGCTTTTTTGGCTGTCGCTGCGTATGATGCCTTTGCTGCCCGCAATTTCCACGGCGGTTTGGAAGGGGCCTTGATATCCCCAAAATGCTTCCAGATTGGCAACTGCTCCATTTTCAAAAAGAAGAGTGACCAGAGCGTAGTCGATGTCATTTACGCGTTGATTCAAGCCATATACCGACTTAACTTCACCGACCGCCCAACGTAAAAAGTCAATATCGTGTATCATGAGATCGGCAATGACGCCGCCGCTTTTATCCGCTTCGTAGAACCAAGGTCTGAGATTCCCAGGATGTGAGCCTATCCGTTTGGCATGAACTACGCCGACTCGGCCTAACTTCCCCTCATCGATGGCTTGTTTCATTTGCACATATTCGGGAAAAAAACGAACAACGTGTCCGACAAAAAGACGAACGCCATTTTGTTCGCAGCATTGGATCATAGCTTCTGCATCTTCTAAATTAAGCGCGAGCGGTTTTTCGCAAATCACATGTTTTCCGGCTTCTGCCGCTTTCAACGTATATTCTTTATGTAAGAAGCTTGGCAATGTCACACTGACGACATCGAAATCAGTCTCTTCCAGCATGGCTTCAAAGGAATTAAAAGCAGGTGCACCTGATTTCGTGGATAGTTCTTGGGCTAGCTCGATATCAATATCGCAGACGCCAACTAGCTTCACATCAGGCATGTTAACGTAACTGAGGGCGTGTACATTTCCCATCCCCCCGCAACCGACAATGGCTACTTTCATGCAAACTCACTCCTCACTTTGATGTATAATTACTTCTAACTAAGTTATATCATATGCGTATTACTGGTTACCGTATATGCGTAAGAGCCGATCCCCTATCAAAATGCGTCGTTATGTATGAAGGTGTGGAGATTTACACAGTCGGGAAAAGAACAGAAAGATGTGAATCCCTGGCATTACCATAAAGAGGTTGAGTTCATTTTGGTTGAAGAAGGGACTCACGAAATTCAGACGCCTAATCACATCTACTCGCTTAATGCCGGGGATGTGGTGGTTATCGGTTCTTCCCAACTGCACAGAGGGCGAAAGATCAGCGACCAGGATCTCGTCTACATCGTGCTGCACATAGATCTTCAGCCTTATTTCGACCCGGCTATGATGATGTATTATAGGCATTTTTTGGAAATATTTCATCCTTTAGAAGAATTGAATTACATTTTCCGGGAAAACGAACAGGTGAAGAAGGAAATTGGCATGATCATCAAGGATACACATAGTGAGGTTATGGAGAAAAATAAAGGCTATGAAATCGCAGTCAGCATGCATATCAAGCATCTGCTCTTGCTGCTGCTTCGCTATGACAACCGGGAGTTGCTAACGACGCATGTCAATGTGGATGCCGATGCTGATATCATTCGATCGCTTGTAGCTTATGTGGACGACCATTTGACAGAGAAAATAGATATGGGAGCGGTGAGTCAAATCGCCGGTATGAGTTATTCTTATTTCTCGAAATATTTCAAAAAAAAGATGGGATCATCGTTTACCGATTACGTCAATCAAAAGCGTATTTCCAAAGCAGAGCGTATGCTCATTACCGAAACCCGTAGTGTGGGCGAAATTGCCGAATCTGTTGGGATAGAGAATATGGCCCATTTCTACGAGTTGTTTAAACGATTCAAAGGATGTACACCTAAACAATATCTTCGCAAAATGAGTGTGGACAGCCAAATCGTTACATAAATTCGGTTAGTGAATCGCTCCGAGGGAGAGATCGCTTTTTCATATATAAAGGTTGTTGAATATGTTACTATGATGAAAGACTCAGCCTTTGAATATAAAGGAGCCTACATCATGATTACCGTGACTGGTATCAAATTCATCAAGTCATTTTAAAAGACCCAACGATTATCGTTCTTTTTGGTAAATTGCAGGTCAATAACCGAATGAAGCAGTGGGAATATAAGGACACATTGAAGACTTGTCTTTATTGTATTCGCTTCATACAATGGGAGTAAAGGTAACAACACTATAGGTTAGGAGAGCTGCATGATGCGTTTTAAAGATGTGTTTTCGATCATCGGACCATCTATGATCGGTCCATCAAGCTCTCATACCGCAGGAGCGGTCCGGCTGGGTCGTGTCGCCAGACAACTGCTTGGCGAACAGCCGAAGAAGGTTGAAATCACACTATACGGTTCTTTCGCGGATACCTACCGGGGACATGGAACCGATTTGGCGCTCATTGGCGGTCTACTGGATTATGAAACCGATGATCCGCGTATTCCTACTGCTGCTGAAGAGGCTGAAGCGCTTGGAGTGGAGATTGCCTTCCTTACAAGTAAAGATAAAGCTGATCATCCCAACACCGTTCGATTCCTTCTTTCATCCGATACACGGGAATTGAGTATGACGGGAGCATCGATCGGCGGAGGCAATGTTGAGATTGTTAATGTGAATCAATTTGATGTGAAATTTACTGCGGTATATCCTACGCTAGTTATTTCCCATCATGATCGTCCAGGGATGATTGCAGATATTACCGCCATATTGGGGCGCAGCGAAATCAATATTGGTTTCATGGATTTGGATCGGAAAGGCCGCGATCGGGAAGCGATGACAGTCATCGAAACGGATGTATCGATTCCGGATTCGCTTATACAAGAGCTTAAGGATTTAAGTATGATATACGAAATAAAAAAAGTGGACCTCGCAGAAAGAGGCGAATAAATGAGATTCCGGACATTGAAACAATTAACGGAAGTATGTGCTTCCGAAGGATTAACCATTGCAGAAGTCATGCTTGCTGATCAAAGCCAAGAATCGGGTAAATCGCCTGAGTATGTCTTTGAAAAGATGCGGGCGTATTACCAAATCATGAAAGAAGCCGTCGCCAAAGGGATTGACAGAAGATACAACATCCCGAAGCGGGTTGACGGGGAAAGACGCTCAACGTGTTGCGAACTATATGACAACGACAGAAGCGTCTTTAGGCGAAGAAGCCTGCAAAGCGATGGCGTATGCACTCGCCGTTTCAGAAGTTAACGCTTCCATGGGACGAATCATCGCCACGCCGACGGCTGGCTCCTGCGGGATTATTCCAGGTGTTTTCATCAGCAGTCAGCAGCGATTTGGATGGGATGACGACCATATGGTCAATGGCTTGTTAAGCGCTGGCGCCATCGGTTATGTCATCGCCAACAACTCCTTCGTCTCCGGTGCAGAAGGTGGATGCCAGGCTGAAGTTGGGTCCGCCATTGGTATGGCAGCAGGTGCGCTCGTGGAGCTTCGCGGCGGTACGCCTGAACAGGCGATGCACGCAGTGGGGCTTGCGCTGAAGAACACCTTGGGGCTCATATGCGACCCCGTTGGCGGTTTGGTTGAGATTCCATGTATTGTCCGTAATGGTTTTGGGGCGGTTAATGCCATGGCAGCAGCCGATATGGCTTTGGCCGGTGTCAGATCCGTCATCCCTTCGGATGAAGTCGTTCAAGTGATGTATGAAGTAGGTACAGCAATGCCAGAGAAACACCGGGAGACAGCCAAAGGTGGCTTAGCTCAGACACCGACAGGCCAACAAATCATGAAAGAGCTGAATCTGGGTAAGAAGCAGCGGTAGTAATCAAGTCTGTGGGTGAGGTTCACCTGCGGTTTTTTTTTGTGTTGAAAATGTGGATTTCGGTCTTTGTGGATTAACTCCGTAACAATGAAAAACATGCTTAGAGTCGCTGGATTCACCCCATCTGACAAGGGATGCTACTGAGACGATGTTTTTATTGTTTTTTATCGTTAAATTGTTGGAACCCTGTAATCAGATACATGTTGTAGGCTTTTTTCATGTTTGTTTTTACAAAAATTTGGCATCCTAACAGCATCACATGACAAGGGGTTTATTGGATGACTTTGATGATGCGGAAAATCGTCTTTAGTTTGTTGCTGGCCAGCACATTTTCTATACTTAGCGGATGCTCCCAGAAATCAAAAATTGAGCAGCAGGGTATTAAGGAACATTCGAACCTTGCCATAGAGCGTGAGACCGATAATAGAATGTCGGACTGGAATTTAACGAGCAGCGATGCGGAGCTGTATATAGGGGATTTGGGGGTAGATCAGCTCTATACAAGCAACCAGGTGAGGAGCTTGGAGACTGGGAGTGCGAAGCAGGCACTCTTACCTAACGGCTTTCCCTTGATTTAGGCATTCCCCAATCCCTCCATCGTCCCCAAACAAGGAAGCTATGTAGAGAACTTGATAGATACGGCCATCAGTTACCTGGGGACACCTTATGTATATGGTTCTAACAGATTGGAGCCCTCTTCGTTTGACTGCTCTGATTTCACACGTTGGGTGTATTTGTATGCACTCGGGATGGATTTGCCTTGGGATGCCAAAAATCAGGCCGCCTACGTAGATGCCTTGTCTAAACGCAAGTACCGTGATATAAGCAAGGCGCGGCGGGGAGATTTATTGTTCTTTACGAGTTTTCGAGGCAATCGGGCAGCGGATTATGCAGGGCTGGATGCTTCACAGAAGCCCATTAGTCATATGGGAATTTATTTAGGAGATGGGAAGATCATTCATTCGGCTTCAAAGAAAACAGGCGGGGTTCGGATCGATCAGATTTTTGAAAAGCATTTGCAGTACCGCTTTATATTGGGCGGCGGGATACTGGATTAGCAAACAAATGACCCACTACAAGGCCAATTAGCCTTGTAGTGGGTTATTTATTTAAGCACTCGTTTTGGTTAACGACTCGGATGGCTGTTTGATACGTGTTACACTTTGTCGGCCATCGATACCCACTGGAATATCGCCGTCTACAGTGACTCGGCGCACAATCCGATGCTGGTCACCGTAATCGTTGATCGCATAGTGCTGCGTTGCGCGATTGTCCCAGATCACGACATCTCCGGCAGACCAGCGCCAACGAACCGTATTTTCAAGCTTAGTAATATGCCCCTGAAGTAGAGACAATAGTTGGGCAGAATCTGCGGAAGAAAGGCCCAGGATTTTCTTCACGAAATGGCCAAGCACAAGGGTGCGTTCACCCGTCTCGGGATGCACACGAACGATCGGATGCTCGGTTTCATACACCGTGGAAGCAAATACTTCCCGATGATGACGCTCTTTCTCGGGAGAGACTACAGGACGCTGCGCGGCATAATCGTAGTCGTTGCTGTGCAGTGCCCATAGCTGATCAACAAGGGTACGCAGCTCAGAGGGGAGGTGCTCATAAGCGGCAGCGGTATTCGCCCAAACCGTGTCACCGCCAGAAGCGGGTACCACGACAGCACGGAGAACAGAGGCCTGCGGGTAAGCATCGACGAAGGTCACATCAGTATGCCAAGAATCGGCCCGCCCGCCATGAGCGGAATCAAGTTCAAGAACGTAATCAGTGCCGGTTTTAATTGGCACCGTCGGATGAGCAACAGGATCACCAAGCAGGCGAGCAAAAGCCTCCTGTCCCGCGTCATCCAGCTGATGCTGATCACGAATGAAAATGACTTTATGCTGCAATAACGCCTCGCGGATCGTCTTAACCGTCTGAGTATCCAGATCAGCGTTAAGGCTCACCCCTTTTATTTCTGCGCCAATTCTGCCTGCAATCGGAAGCACCTCAATGTGACCGGGAGTTACCTTAACTTGTTCATTTGTACTCATACGAATTACCTCCATTAAATTATATTTATGCGCCTCCAACGGCAGCAGTCGCATACTGATTAGCAGGTCGGGACAAGCCCAAATGTCCCCGCAGGGTAGTTCCTGAATATTCCGTGCGGAACAATCCTCTTCGCTGCAGCTCCGGTATGACGAACTGTGCGAATTCTTCCAATCCGGCAGGTAAATAAGGCGGCATCACATTAAAGCCGTCACTGCCCCCGTGTAAGAACCATTCTTCAAGCTGGTCGGCAATTTGGATAGGTGTACCAGCAAACGTACGATGACCACGTCCGCCTGCGAGACGATGAAGAAGGCCGCGAATGGTTAAATTGTCGCGCTTTGCTAAATCAGCGACCAGCTGGAAGCGGCTTTTATTCCCATTGATGTCGGACAAGCTTGGCAGCTCCGGCAGCGGTCCATCCAACGGATATGAGAATAAATCAATGTTCATCATATTGGACAACTGATTCAGCCCATATTCCGGAACGGTTAATTCGTTTAATTCTTGCTCTTTTTCTTTGGCTTCTGATTCGGTTCGACCGATAATAGGGCAGATGCCCGGTAAGATTTTCAACTGCTCAGGAGATCGGCCATACTTGGCAAGTCTTGATTTTACATCTGAATAAAACTGTTGGGCCTCTACAAGTGTTTGCTGAGCAGTGAATATGGCCTCCGCATATTGAGCGGCGAATTCTTTGCCAGATTCGGAAGAACCGGCTTGAACAAGCACAGGATATCCCTGTGGAGACCTTGGTATATTTAGTGGTCCGCGTACTTTGAAGGTGTCGCCGACATGATTGATTTCCCGGACTTTACTTCGATCTGCGAAGGTACCTGATTCTCGATCAATGATCAGGGCTTCATCTTCCCAGCTGTCCCACAGACTGGTCGTTACGTCTAGAAATTCTTTGGCCCGTTCATAGCGCTTGCTGTGCTCCAAATGGTCATCTTTACTGAAATTGCTAGCCTCAAATGAGCTACCGGAAGTGACGATATTCCAGCCTGCTCGACCTTTGCTTATGTGATCCAACGAGGCAAATTTGCGGGCAACATGAAAGGGTTCATTATACGTTGTAGAGACGGTGCCGATAAGTCCGATATGATCAGTTACCGAGGCTAAGGCAGAAAGCAAAGTGAAGGGTTCAAGCCCAACAAACGCGCCATGCTTAATGTTTTGACTGACCGCCAATCCATCTGCCAAGAAGAGGGAGTCGAATTTAGCCTGTTCTGCAATTTGCGCAATCCGTTGAAAATAACGAATATCCGTAATATTCTCCGGCTCTGTGTTCTTATGTCTCCATGATGCTTCATGATGTCCCGTATTCATGATGAATACATTTAAATGCAGTTGTCTTTTCTCTTTGCTCATGATCACTCACGCACCCTTTTATTTTTTTACTCACTGTAGGTTTGCTTCCAGCCTGTTAATCTCTTCTCCAGCGTAACGAGTAGGTAATTAATGATTAAACCAATAACCGAAATAGAGATAATGCCTGCGTACATATTCGTGATTTGAAAGCTGAACTGTGTGTATTGAATTAAGTAACCGAGACCGGACTTCGCACCGACCATCTCAGCGGCAACGAGCACTAGAATAGAGCCGGCTCCAGCCTGCCGAATGCCTACGAAAATAGTCGGAGTTGCAGCGGGGATAATCACTTTGCGAAATAAGCTGACTGGCGATAAACCCATCGAACGAGCTGACTTGATCAAAAGTGGATCGACATTTTTGACGCCGCTAATGGTGTTCAGTAGAAGCGGGAAAGTGCAGGCATACAGCACGATGGCAATCTTCGAGGTTTCACCCAGACCGAGCAAAAGAATGAAAACCGGCAGTATGGCAAGTGCGGCCGTATTTCGCAATAATTCGAGCAAGGGATTGAGATACTCCGATACGGGCTTCCACCAACCGATGGCGAGGCCAAGAGGGATGCTGATGAGGATTGCCAGCGTAAATCCGCTCAAAGAACGCGATAAGCTGGCTATTGTATGCTCGGTAAGATCACCCGCCAGCAGCAACTGCCACCAAGCAGCCGCTATTTCGGAAATCGGAGGGAAGAACGTTCGATCAACGAGACCTACACGAGGCGCCACTTCCCATACGAATAGCAAGGCAACGATGACAATAGCATTTTTGAACAGTTTTCTGAGCTTCGCTAAGGACCATAGGGCGACATCAAAGCTTTCTTTTTCACGAAGAACCAGGGCTTTCCCCGCATTCACACTAGCCATTACTCACGCCCCCTTTTAACGCAGATTTATTGTGCTCAAAGCCATCCAAGCTCTTGGCTATTTCTTGCTGCTGGGCTCTTGTTACTTCGTCTTTAAGCAAATCCCACACCTCGTGGCGCAGCTTGACGAAGTCAGGATGAGATCGCAAATCTTCTTCACTTCTACGTGATTCAAAAGGGATATCAATGACTTTCTTGATTCTCCCTGGACGAGAGGTCATTACAGCGACACGCTGGCCTAAGTAAACCGCTTCTTCAATGCCATGCGTGATGAAAATAATCGTTTTTTTCGTAGCCTCCCAAATACGCAGCAATTCGCTTTGCAGGGTTTCACGTGTTTGCGCATCAAGCGCAGCGAAGGGTTCATCCATCAGCAGCACTTCGGGATCGTAGGCCAAGCTTCTGGCGATCGCAACCCGCTGTTTCATGCCTCCTGAAATCTCATGGGGATAACGGTTTTCGAAGCCGGCAAGCCCAACTAGATGAATAAACTCTAGGGCTATTTTGCGGCGTTCTTTGCGACCCACCCCTTTGGCTTCGAGGCCAAACTCCACATTCGCAAGCGTCGTCTTCCACGGGAAAAGCGCATACTGCTGAAACACGATACCGCGATCTAGATTCGGTCCTGTAATGGCCTTGCCGTCTAACAAAATCTGCCCGCTGCTTGGCTTCGTTAAACCCGCAAGTAAGTCGAGCAATGTTGATTTGCCGCAGCCGCTAGGGCCGACGATGACCATGAACTCGCCCTTCTTCACCTCCAAATTGATATCCTTTAGGGCGGAAATAGGCTGTGAATCTTCTTTCAAATGCCCTAGGTTTCTTTGGATTCGAAACGATTTCTGCACATGCTGAATGCTTATTTTAGCTGTCATTTGCAGCACCTCCATAACGGTTTCACAAGTCTGAACCAGGCTTCATAAGCCAGATACTTCATCTACTTCTTCTCATTTACAAAAGGATTGAATTCATTCGTGTACAGTTCTTTGATCTTCAATTGCCCTTCTTTAAGGACGCCTTCGTTCTCCAGCCAATGGATCCAAGTATCGAATTCCTTGTCAGAGATCAAGCCGCCTTTACCGGCAACACCGGTGCTTTTCCAAAACTTCACAGTAGAAGTATCTTCTTTTCTGCCTCGGGCGTTAATGATTTTCTCATAACGAGCAACGACTTCATCCCGCGGTGTTATGCGAGCCCACTCAATAGCTTTGGCGGTTGCCTCAACAAATTTACGCGAGGCATTCGGATTCGCTTTGATGAATTTATCAGTCAGCACGTAACTGCCAGCACTAAAGGTGCCAAACAGATCGATATCCTTAAACAAAGGGTGAATGCCTCCGCGCTCCAGCGCTTTGTCACGCAGCACGCCGCCTAGTGTGGCTACATCGATTTGTTCTGCGCGCAGCGTCTGTTCCGTCGTGACCGGCGGTACGACAACTAGCGTTACTTGCTTAATCTCCTCCGTCGTTAGGCCGGCTCTGTGCAAGTATTCCTTAATGACGAATTCATGGTGAGCTCCTAGTGTATTCACTGCAATCTTTTTGCCAATTAAGTCCTTTGCAGATTTGATCGGGCTGCCATCTAAAACGTAATATCCCGTCCACGTATTCTCATCGACACCATAGTAAGCAATAACTGGCTTAATCGGAGCTTTGGCAGATATCAATTTCACGATAGCCCCATTAAAAGCTCCGCCAAAGTCGGTATCCCCCGTAACGACGGCTTGAATATCTTGAGGACCACTAATCGTATTGCCGATAAATTTCAGCTTCAAAGGAGCTAAGTACCCCAGATCATCAGCTAATTCTGGAAAAGTAACGGAGCCAACACCTCCTTGATAACGAAGCTCAGTGACTTCAGGTGCGCCGCCGCTCGCAGATGCAGTCGCTTCTGTTTTGCCGCAGGCTGTCAATAGTAAAGAGGAAGCAAGAAGTAATACGATGGCTGTCGTGCAGCCTTTTTTAGCAAAATGAGTCATGTTCATATCCCCCTAACGATAATTTGCTTTCGTTGATTTCTAACCAAGTTATCTCCAGAGGTCTGGTCGTAAATTGCATAATTCCTATAGACTTACTATGAATATATTTCTATAATGAAATATAATCTCAGCCCACCCAACTGTCAATGAATTGGAAACACATGAACATGAATGACGATGAATGACCATCTTAACCCCGGCAGGAGGCGCGATGACCATGACCAACCAGCGATTCAACCTCATTTCTTTGCATGATGCGATCGATTTGCTTGGTGTAAGCCGATCCACCTTTGACAGATGGCGTAAATTAAAGCAGCTGCCTTTTGTGAAAATAGGGAAAGAAATCTTAATTGATAAGAATGAACTGGAGCAGTGGGTTCGTCTTCACTCTTTTAGCATACAGAATCCGCCATTTGCCTCAGGTGCAGCAACAACTGTCACTTCTCAGGAGCTATCGACGATAACGGTTGGTTATCAGAGCGGAACGGCCCATATGTGGACAGCACTCATCATGAAAGAGCTTGGCTGGTTGGAGGAAGAGCTCATCTTAGTCAATCCTAGCCGTTCTGTGCATGTAAAATGGTTGGATGCAGCTAATGGAACGTTGCTGCTGCAAGGATTGATTGGGGGCAGCATCCAGATTGCTTCCTTGGGAGACTATCCGATTGCACTTAGTCAATCACTGAGTCAGACGCTGCCTGCATTTCGCCCTATTCTACTGGCCTTTGACGGCAAAACCTCCGGTGGGCAAGGGATTTCACTCGTTATGCGCAAAGGGCTGGAGATCAACGATATTTCGGAGATCTGTCAATGGCCGCTTTCATCGGCAGCGCAATCGAGTGCGGGTTATCGTTTATCGAAGCTGCTTCAATCGCTTGGAGGTCATGAGAATCATTTTGAACATAAAGAAATGGATGAATGCATGGCGGGGATCGTGAAGCGGAAGCTTGCCGGAAGTGTCATGTGGGAGCCGTATATTAGCTTGGCTCAATACCACGGCGTAGGTCAGGTGCTTTTTCCAGAGGGAATAGGGGAGAATTATTTGACGGGAATTGTTGCGGATGAGAATTGGGCGCGACATCATGAAGGAGACGCAGTTGCTTACTTAAAAGCACATGTTCGGGTCCATACGTTTATCCGCAATAATCCTCATGCAGCTGCCGAGCTTATTTCCCGAGCCAAAGGAATTCCTCCAGAAATTACAGCACGCATAATCGCTAAAGTTAGATGGGATGCTGCTTTTTATTCGAAAGATATGAACGCTCTACAGCAGCTATCAGTTCCATTATCCCAAAAAATTTGTTTCAAAGGTGAATATTTACAACAAGCCATTAAGGCATTAAAGCTGCCTCTAGTGAGCTGCGATCCGTTGGAAGGGGATTGGGCTGTGGAGCAGTTGTACTAATTGCAAAGAGGCTTTCGCTTCGCTTCATTTCGGTATATAGTAAAAAAGAATTGAAGTGTTGAAAGGAGTGCCGAATGCTTACAACGATGCGTGATGAACAAAATGGTATTTTCCCAGCCGTATGCTCACTGGATTGTCCAGATCAATGCGGCCTGCTGCTTCATAAAGAAGCTGGAAAGATCGTTAAAATAGAGGGAGACCCGAATCACCCGGTAACACAAGGGGCTATTTGCAATAAAGTCCGGAACATGACGGCACGTATATATGATGATAAAAGGCTGCAGTATCCCATGAAGCGCGTGGGTCCTAAGGGTGAAGGCAGTCAGTTTGAAAGGATTACTTGGGAAGAAGCGATCGAAACCATTACAAGTCGGTGGAAAAAACTAATCGAAGATGAAGGCACAGAATCTATCTTGCCTTACAGCTTTTATGGCAACATGGGTCGGATTGGGACGGAAGGGATGGATCGTCGCTTTTTTAATCGGATGGGAGCAAGCCGACTGCTTTATTCCATCTGCGAATCAGCAGGAACAGAAGGCTACAAGTATACAATGGGAGGCAGCTTCGGGACAGATCCAGAGGATACGGTTCATGCCAAGCTGATTATCATGTGGGGCATTAATGCTGTGAGCACGAATATGCATCAGGTTATGTTGGCTGAGAAAGCCCGTAAGAATGGTGCGCAAATTATCGTGATTGACGCTCATAAGAACCAAACAGGCCGCTGGGCGGACTGGTTTATTCCGATTTTGCCAGGAACAGACGCTGCCCTTGCTCTCGGAATCATGCATATCTTGTTCGATGAGAATTTGGTAGATGAAGCGTTTATGCAGCAATATACCGCTGGGCATGAGGAGCTAAGGGAGCATGTGCGTCAATATGATCCTTCTGTGGTATCTACAATAACGGGCGTACCTGCCCGAGACATTTACCGCTTAGCTCGTTTATACGGTCAGACTTCGCCATCTTTTATTCGAATTGGGAATGGCATTCAGCATCATGATAACGGTGGTATGTGTGTGCGGACCATAGCCTGCCTGCCAGCGTTAACGGGACAGTGGCTGCATAAAGGCGGCGGTGCGATTAAAGGAAATGGCAGCTACTTAGAGCACAATATTCCGGCTTTACAGCGACCTGATTTGCGGGAGAAGGAAGCTCGTCAAATTAATATGAATTTGCTCGGGAGCGCCTTGCTGGAGCTCGATCCGCCAATTCGTTCGCTTTATGTGTACAATTCCAACCCAGCGTTAGTTGCTCCTCATGCGAATAAGGTGAGGGAGGGACTTCAGCGGGAGGAGCTGTTTACCGTGGTTCATGACCTGTTTCTGACCGAAACAGCGAAGTTCGCGGATATTGTGCTTCCAGCAACGTCTTCCTTTGAAAATACGGACTTTTACCGCTCCTATTGGCATCAATATGTGCACCTTCAGCTTCCCGTCACAGCTCCTTATGGAGAAAGCAAAGCGAATGTGGATGTGTTTCGTTTGTTGGCGGCGGGGATGGGCTACGAGGATGAAGCTTTGCGGGATAGCGATGAAGCTTTGATTCGCCAGGCTTTGGATCATCCTGGAAACCCAGCTCTGAATAACATATCGTACGAAACACTACTGGAAAAACAGTTTATCAAGGCGGATGTTAAGCCCTTGTTCCCTGGGGAATTAAAGACACCAAGCGGGAAGATCGAGCTTTATTCTCATGAGATGGAGAGCAAAGGTTTCCCGCCACTTCCGACATATACGCCACTAGTGGATGAAGGTGACCTGCCATTCTTGTTCGTTCCGGCACCGAATCATAACTTCTTGAATTCGACGTTTGCGCATAATGAGAAGCATATCCGAATGGAAAAAATGCCGAAGCTTCATATGAATGAGGCGGATGCTTCCGCATTAGGCTTGGTCAGTGGTGATGTTGCCCGTGTATGGAATGATCGCGGAGAGTGCGAATTAGTCGTAGCGGCTGGCTCGGATGTGCTGCGAGGCGTGGTTGTAAGCCAAGGACTTTGGGCGGATTTGCCGGGGAACAAAGCATTGGTTAACGCGCTCACGCCAGACCGGGTAGCCGATATGGGCGGCGGTGCTACGTTCTTCTCAGGGCGTGTGCGGGTGGAGAAGCGCGAAGTAAACTGAACCCTTGGGCGCCTCGCCGCATAAGGTACTTTAGGAGGTGATGACCTATGTCCTTACAGCATAAAGCGTATGCCTGGATCGGAAGCCCAGTAGGTGTATCCCTAATGGACGGGACTGGTGTTTCTGGTATTCTGTGCAGTATTCAAGAGGGGTCTATTTACGTAATCGAATATTTATATCACACCCAATTTGCTACCAAACATTATGCATTCAATCAAATTCGAGATATTCTACCGTTCCCGCAATGCACCCAGCCTCAACCGCCTGTGTATCAACCGAAACCTTTATATTAGTTTAAAAAAGAATATTAGTTAAAAAAGTTTCCAAATGCCGATCCCCATGGATCGGTTTTCTTTTTTGCTGCCTTGGACAATCCATCCTTTGGATTGAAAAGTGAACTGCTGCACGTTTAAATTTAGTTTCTCGATAACTCACCCTGTTGTTCCAGGACCATCCAATTAGGTCACACGCAGAGTATTATATCACTTAGAGCAGTTAGCTAGGTGTACTTGGACAGGTACCTGGACTCAGAGGAAGGGTGACAGGTACAGAAAAACAAGGATGAAGATGGTGCGAAAGTGGAGCGAGACGTTTGAAAAAGACTTCTCAACTGTCGAGAGTAGGTAAGTTAGTGGGTTTGCGGCTTGAGAAGGCAGAAAAGGCAGTCTCGGAGGCCCGAATGGAGCGAAGGTGGAGCGAGACGTCTGAAAAAGACTTCCCAACTGTCGAGAGTAGGTAAGTTAGCGGGTTTGCGGGCTTGAGAAGGCAGAAAAGGCTATCTCAGAGGCCCGGTTGGAACGAAAGTGGAGCGAGACGTCTGAAAAAGACTTCTCAACTGCTGAGAGCAGGCAAGTTAGCGGGTTTGCAGCCTGAGAGGGTAGAAAAGGCTGTCTCGGAGGCCCGAATGGAGCGAAAGTGGAGCGAGACGTTTGAAAAAGACTTCTCAACTGTCGAGAGTAGGTAAGTTAGCGGGTTTGCGGCTTGAGAAGGCAGAAAAGGCTGTCTCGGAGGCCCGAATGGAGCGAAAGTGGCACAAGACGTCTGAAAAGGACTTCTTAGTTGCTGAGAGTAGGCAAGTTAGCGGGTTTGCAGCCTGAGAGGGTAGAAAAGGCTGTCTCGGAGGCCCAGTTGGAGCGAAAGTGGAGCGAGACGTCTGAAAAAGACTTCTCAACCGCTGAGAGTAGGTAAGTTAGCGGGTTTGCAGCCTGAGAGGGTAGAAAAGGCTGTCTCGGAGGCCCAGTTGGAGCGAAAGTGGAGCAAGACGTCTGAAAAAGACTTCTCATCTGCTGAGAGCACGCTGTCCGAGGCTAGACTGCACTTTTTGCCTATCGCTGCCTGATGCTTGCTGCCTAAGATAGCCAAATCCCAATAATACCCCTCTAAGACCTAAATAAATGACAATAAAATTAGCTTGAAAGAGAGTATGATGAGGGTCACAAGGCATCTGTATGCGCTTACATAAATATTCAAACATTAAACAGAATAAGGAGCTTGTTGACATGAAAATTCATCTTGTTCAAAGAAAGTTAGCCATGATGTTAATGATTTCAATGGTTTTCTCATTATTCCTCATCCCTTCGCCAGGAAAGGCGACTGATGTTGAGGTGGATGTGGCTGCTTTGCTGCCTACAGCGGATGCGGCTATCGCTATGGACACTACGAATACAGCGATTGCCAATACTAACTTTGATACCAAAACGAGCTCAACAACGGGTATATACAACATCTTGTCCAGCAGCACTGTCAAAAGACAGGCCTACTATAAATTTAACGTGGCTGCGGTTTCGGACAGTGCATACAAGTATTATTTGCAGGTATCTGCAAAACGGGGGAGCGGTGCAAATGACGTGGACACAGCTTTACAAGTGTTCGCTCAGAACGATATTACATGGCAGGAAGCAGCAATTACTTGGAATACAGCGCCCCAAACGGATCTGGCTCAATTAGCTAAGTTAGGGCAAATCACGGTCACTCAGCCTAATACGATATCCAAGCCGGCTCTATATACGGTAGACGTAACTAATTATGTAAGACAGCATTTATCGGATGGTGCAGTATCCTTCGTTGTCGGTGATTCACAAGGCTTAGGCAGATCGGTTAATGTGTATTCCAAAGAAACGACGGCAACCAATCCTAAGCCGCAGTTGGTGGTGAAACGAGTGGTACAAGGTGATAATACACCGCCTACTTGGCCATCAAACGCTGTCTTAAAGTCAAGCAATCTGGGAACGGATTTTGTCCAATTAACCTGGCCAGCAGCTACAGATGATACCTTAGTAACCAACTATTTGGTCTATCAAAATGACTCCGTTCTTTCTACCGTTTATGGGAGTACTTATTATAACGTCGAAGGATTAACACCAAATACGAGTTATACCTATAAGATCATCGCTGGAGACGCGGCTGGAAACTACTCCACAACTCCGTTGATCTACAGCGCGACAACGTTAACTTCTCCTGTTACTCCCCTACAGGTTGTGGAAGTTAATGCTAGCAGCAGCGATGGAAATGTAGAGAGCAATACGCTCGATAACAATCTATACAGCCGCTGGTCCGCTTCAGGTGATGGTCAATATGTGATGTTTGACTTGGGGCAAACGAGGAGTATCGGGTACGTGGGCATAGCTTTTTATAAAGGAGATCAACGCTCTACCCTTATAGATATTCAGACTTCAAATGATGCTATTTCATGGTCGAATGTGTTTAGTGGCAGCAGCCGCGCGAGTACGGTTAACATGCAGGCATTTGATTTCCCGGATATCAATGCTCGTTTCCTAAGAATTGTAGGACATGGCAACTCGGATGGCAGCACCTTTACCAGCTTAACGGAAGTGATGATTTACGCACCTTTTTTATCAGGAGATACACCGGTTGCCATTGTTCCGAATATTACACCTACGGCTCCCCCAGGGACAGTTCCTTTCACGAAGGCTGGCTTGACGAAACCAGATGGTTCCGAGCACCCTATGCATACACCTAACGCTGTAACGGGAAAAACGATTAATGTGGTAGATTATGGCGCCGACCCAGCGGATAATGAACAAGATGACCGGATAGCTATTCAAAATGCCATCAACGCTGCCGCTTTCGGCGATGAAGTCTTTTTACCGAATGGTGTGTATAATTTGAAAACATCGCCTGACGGGTTTATTAACATAAAACTCAAATCCGGAGTGAATGTAAGAGGAGAAAGCCAAACTGGCACGCTATTGAAATCAAGTATTGACGACGTCAAGAATAGTTCAGTCTTGAAGTCATCCAATCAACACGATATTATCGTTTCGAACCTGACAGTAACCTCAACTTGGAATCGTACATTTTCCTTAGAGCATGCTACGAATAATCCAGATGCCGGGGGACCCGACAGTATGATTGCCATAGCGAACTATGGTGAGAATCCGTCCTATAACGTGACCATTGATCAGGTTACTGTTGAAAGGTTTAGACGGATGGCGATTCGGATTGAGAACAGCCATGATGTCGTAGTTCGCGGCAGTACGTTCCGCAATGCAACCGATCTCGGTGGCGGCGGAGCAGGTTATGGAACTTCCATTCAAGGAATGCCGAAGGTCGATAGGCTTGGTTTTGATAATGATACGTATTGGAATGTGGTGGAAAATTCTACGTTCGAAGGGCCATATTTGCGTCATGGTTCCCTCATCCAAAATGTAGCGCACAATAACGTTCTGAGAAATAATCTCTATACCAATACCAAATTGGATGCTATTGATCTTCATGGTGAGCTGGAGTACCTGAACGAAGTTCACGGCAATACGATCGAAAACATTTTTACCGGCGGGGGCATAGGTCTTGGAAATACAGGCGGTACAGCGCCAAGCAACCATAGTAAAACGGGTCCTAATAACTACATTCATGACAACCTAATTCGAAACTCACGTGAAGGCATAGTCGTTTCGATGGGTACTCCGGATACATTGATCGAGCACAACACAATTGAAAACACGATAACTGTCAATAATGGCGTTGGGATCAACATTTTAAACGGACCAGGTACTCGGATTATTAATAATCTAATTCGCAATAATACAGCGGGCAATTACTGGGGAATTCTGCTCGAACACGACAACGGTGACCAAAATGCCAATAGTGTAGGACAGGGAGACCCTCAAAACGTACAAATTACAGGGAATACGTTAACAGGAAATACGAATGGGATTCAGCTGCAGGCAGGCTCAAATATTACGGTCAGTAAGAATTTCTTAAACAATATTGGAACCAATTATGAAAAGGCAGCTGGTGTGACGGCTACGGAAATATGGCCTTCGACCGACAACGCGTTAAGCAGTTTGACGATAAGTACAGGTACATTAAGTCCTGCATTTGATGCAGCTGTAACCGAATATACGTCAAGTGTGTCTAATGAGATAGCTCAAATCAGCATCCATCCAACGGCAGCAGACAGTCAAGCGAAGATAACGGTGAACGGAGCATTAGTTATAAGTGGAGAGGTTTCCAGTGACATTCAGCTAAATGTGGGCGAAAATAGGATCGACATTGTTATTACCGCCGAAGATCATTCTGCAAAGACATATCAACTGACAGTAACTCGGCTGTTATCAAACAATGCGAATCTAAGCAGCTTGACGATTAGTGAAGGAACATTAAGTCCGGGATTCGGAGCGAACGTAACAGCATACACGGTATCAGTGTCAAATGGAACCAGTAAGATCACCGTCACGCCAACTGTTGCAGACAGCCGAGCAAAGGTAACGGCTAATGGTGCATTAGTTGTAAGTGGAGCAGCACCTGAAGTTATTCACTTGAAAAAGGGTGAGAACACGATTGATATTCAGGTGACAGCTGAGGATACCTCCACTAAAACATACAAGCTCATTGTGATGAGAGGCAGCGACAAGGATAGAGACAAGGACAAATAAAGCACTGAACAAGAGTCGGCGGGGTCTTCCCTCCCGACTCTTTACATTGTACGAAAGGCGAAGGAAGTTCACATCAAGATCGACCCTATGATACAATACGGAAAAATGAATGTTGAGTGGTGAATCTATGACATTTGAAGAGGTAATGAATAATCTAGAGGAGCTTGGAAGCGAGCAAACGAAGAAAACGTTTCTTCGGCATGGTGCGCAGGAGCCTTTTTTCGGAGTAAAAGTAGGCGATCTGAAGAAGTTGGTCAAATTCGTCAAAAAAGATCGTGAGCTAGTCCTCACTCTTTACAATTCAGGCAATACGGATGCGATGTACTTGGCCGGACTTTCCGTTGATCCAAAAACAATGACGAAGCAAGAACTTCAGAATTGGGCGAAGCAAGCCTATTGGTATATGCTCACCGAATATACGGTAGCGGGCGTGGCTGCAGAAAGCAGCAGCGCGCTTGAATTGGCACGGGAATGGCTGCAATCTCCCGATGAATTAATTGCCACATGTGGATGGAGCACTTATGCCAACTATATTAGTATCACACCAGATGAGAAGCTCGATCTTCATGAAATTGCGCAGCTGTTGGAGCAAGTGAGAACAACGATTCATGCGGAAAGAAATCGCGTTAGATATACAATGAACACCTTCGTTATTACGGTGGGTGCGTATTGTGTTCCTCTATTTGAAGCTGCGATGGAAGTAGCTAATGAGATTGGCAAGGTTCATGTTGACGTCGGTCAAACGGCTTGTAAAGTGCCACTCGCGAGTGAATATATTCATAAAATAGAATCGATGGGCCGAGTAGGGAAGAAGAAGATGACGTGTATTTGTTAATATGCTAAAAAGCTATGACTGAAACGGCAGCGAAAGATGCCGTTTTTAGTCATAGCCTTGTCGTAACGAAAGTTGAGTTGAGTATTAGTCATTGGAATAAATGCGGTCAACGGCTTCTAAATGAATATCCAACTGCAGAGAGTATTCATCACGCAGTTGTTTGAATATCTCAATCGTAAACGCAATTTGTTCATTTGTGTGTGAAGCTGTGGGAATAATTCGGAACATAATTAATTCTTTTGGAATGACAGGATACATCACACATTGTAAAAAGACCCCATGATCCCTTAAAAATTTAACCCAATATTTACCTACAGCCAGATCTCCTCCAGGAACATATACCGAAATAATCGGAGAGGCTGTTTGGGCTACATAGTAACCAAGGTTTCTTAATCCGTTTGATAGCAATTCGGACACTTCAAACAATCTTTCCCGCCTGACGTGGCCCTCTTGGACTAGCTCGAGGGTTTTTCTTAAACTCTTTACATACACCATTGGCAAGCTTTTCGCAAAGATTTGGGTTCTTGCATTATAATGAATCCAATCTACCACTTCTTTTTTAGCTGCTGAAAAGCCGCCAATGGCCGTAAACGCCTTTGCAAATGTCGATAAATAAATGTCTACCTTGTCCTGAACCCCGAAATGCTCAGCAGCCCCTCTGCCATGCGCCCCCATCACACCAAAGCCATGAGCATCATCAACGAATAATCTGGCTTCATACTTGTCCTTGAGCTCACAAATTCGATCCAGTTTGGCCAGATCTCCCGTCATACCGTAGACCCCTTCTGTTAACACGAGGACTCCTTTTTTTCTTGTTTTGTTCACTGTCTGTAACAGCTTCTCGAGACTATCCATATCGTTATGCCGAAAAACTCTCAAATTTCTTGGGTCGGATACAGCCAAACGGGCTGCGTCGATAATAGAAGCATGACACAATTTGTCCATCACGATAATGTCGTCTTTACCTACCAATGAAGCAATCGTTCCAATAATACCCAAGTAACCAAAGTTAAATAAAACGGAGGACTCCTTCTGCGCGTAGGCAGCCAACTCCTCTTCCAATGCTATGTGCTCATGGGTATTACCGCTCACCATTCTACATCCCATGGGGCCGCTTACCCCCCATTCCATAGCGGTTTCCACAGCAACTTGCTTTATTTCATTATTGTCAGCCAGTCCAAGGTAATTATTCGTCGCCCACATGACTTTGTCGTTTCCTTCAAAACGCATAACTGTTCCCGGAACCGATTCTAATACGGGAGAAACAAAATAATTGTCCCCGGCTACTCTGAAATCACCGAAATAACCTTCATTGGTTTGGCACTTGTCAAAAATATCCGTGTATTGTTGCATCGTTTTTTGCATGAGGTTTACTCCTTCTCGATTAAGGCTTGAATTTTTTTATACATAAGATCAGTGGCAAATTGCTGACGACCAATCGATACGTCTGGTTTTATTCGATTTATGCCAAAGTCCCTCTTAATGTTTTTATAGCCGCCACCTGTAATATTTAGTAGGATCGATGACTGCTTGGCAACACTTCCACTGTTTATATTCTTGATAAGCGCCGCAACGGCAGCTCCCGATTCTGGCAAGATATCACAGCCTTCCAGCTTTTCGAATAATGCGCACGCCTCTTTAATCTCCCGGTTGGTGACGCCGAATACATTTCCTTCCGATTTCGTCAGTGCGTCGTATAAGCCTCCAGCCAACCCATAGGGAGGATTTCGATTCGAAAGCACTTTAGCACAGATTTTGCCGATCTGGTACTTCGCATGCTCTTCCTCGATATCTACAGTTCTTATGCGTTGTTTCCAAGCGTCGGCAATAGGTGTAAAAGGGATGTTTTGACTCAGATGCAATTTCATCATTTTGTATCTATAATCTCCACTCTCCACCAATCGCAAATTTGCTTCATATGCCGCAATGGCACCGGCTCCACTACCTATCGCCTGATAGTAGTAGTCTGGAATTTCGCCCATCATCGAAATGGCTGATAGAACGGTTACACCTAACCCATCACGTTTGGCTACATTTCTTGTCCCGCCTGAGTTTTGGAACCCATCCATCGTACTAATCAAATCACTTAATTTAATGGCATCGGAATAATCACAATCTCCGTCGGCTGAAATAACTTTCACACAGTGATTCACCCTGGTAGTTGACCAAAGACGGGTAAGAAGTTTATTAGGAACTACGAGTACAAGAGGCAATTGATTCTCTGAGCATACCTTCATGTACGCTCTTGCCGTATTTCCAGCTGATGCTACAACAAGCGTTTTGCCCAGTTCCCATGGAAACCTGGAACACACCGTGTAGGCCTCACATTCCTTGAAGGTACCCGTTGTCATATCGGCATTACGTTCTTTCCAATAGCCATTGAATGTAATGTGTAATTTCGATAACCCTAGGTAGGACGCCAATTTTGTACTTCGGTAGGTTGAAGGTAAACTGGAACCTTGCAGAATACGACGGATTGGAAGCCAATCTGAATATTGATATAAACCCGGGTGATGATTAATGTTTAGTTTCTTATTCAAATAGATCGTTCTAAGGAGCGAAGGTTCTTCAATTGCACGGTTATGAAATACAAGACCGTCATCATCGATTTCCATTCCTGTTGCCATACACCTTAATTTTTCGTGATTTTTTATCATGGGCATTATCATCGTTTGGTCGACATCCTTTTATGCTCGTAGAATCGATGTGAGAGCGTTTACATTATAGTGGAATAGCCCTTTGGATAGAAATGTTTTTAGGTATTTTTGGAATAATATTTACAGTAATATTTTACCACTCGCCTTAACCCTGTCAAGTAAATATAGTATAATGAAAACCTTGAATATGTGGAACTGAATTAAATCGGGAGAGATGATTATGGATACTAACATGTATGTAAGCATAGCCGTAAAATTGGTTGTTGCTTTGGTTGGACTACTAATCATGACACGGCTTCTGGGAAAGAAAGAGATTTCTCAGCTTACGGCGTTTGATTTTGTCTCCTCCTTAATGCTCAGTGAGTTAGTTGGAAATACGATTTATGATGACAATGTTCATCTCAGCCATCTCGTTTTCGCACTTGTGATCTGGACACTGCTTGCACTTGGCCTCGAGAAGTTTATATGGACCGTCCCTTGTATTTCTCGATATGCAACAGGAACACCCGATTTGCTTATCCGTGATGGGATTATTGACTTTAAGGCGATGAAGCGTAACAATCTAGACTTTGGTCAACTTAGTATGCTGCTGCGGGAAAATGATGTGTTCTCTATGAGGGAAGTCGCCTATGCGTTGTTCGAAA
Organism: Paenibacillus sp. V4I9; assembly: GCF_030817295.1. NCBI lineage: Bacteria > Bacillati > Bacillota > Bacilli > Caryophanales > Paenibacillaceae > Paenibacillus > Paenibacillus sp. V4I9. The sequence continues at coordinate 6,166,475 of NZ_JAUSZE010000001.1, read as the reverse complement.
CGAATGGTAGTATTAGCGTGCTCCGCCAAAAGGATCCGGCAAGCCAAAACAATGAGGAGGCAGATTCCCCTAAGAAAAGGGTCTGCCTGCCGGAGAGTATTATTGAGAATGGGAGTATCAATGAAGCAGCACTGGAGCGTCTCGGCCGTGACTCGGAATGGCTGAAGCAGCTTTTGCAGCTGAGTGGAATCAGCCATCATGAACGGGTTCTTTTTGCCGAATGGTCTGATTCAAACGGACTTTTCTATCAGCTTAAATAGATTTATTTCTCGATTTTACCTGTGTCAACAACTTCGAAATCGCTGCCCTTCAGCTTACCGAGGTTGTGCAGGTCGTCGTCATCCCATTTCGGATTCGGCGCACCGCTGAGGTAGAGATTACTGCCGTTATCGGCGACGATCATGCCGTATTTCTGCAGTGCGCGAAGGATGGTCCGATTCGTTGGCGAAAAGCCTGAGACATCGAAATCGCTTCGCAGTCGCAGCCGCAGTCCCATTGGCGGGTGATTGGGATCCGTACTGCTCGAGGCATAGTGAGTAGCGGGGGCGATGAACCCGCGCTGTGTCTTTTGCACGGTGAAACGCAGTGCATGATTGATTTCTCCTGCGGCGGCTTCTTCATATCGGACGAGTCCTGGGAAAATGGGCAAGCCCGCTGCGTCTGCCGACGTCCAATATTTCGTCCTTAGAGCATTGGAGGTAAGGTCCCATTTGGCACCATTCGAAGCTGTCCACCCATCACTTGTAGAACGCGCATTGTACAGCTCATATAGAAGATGGTTGCTTTTATCGACCACGAGAACATGACGATCGCCGTCGCTAGCGGAGCCTCCCTCTATCGGGGCATTCGCCGGAATGGGGTAAGGCCCCGGATCACTTTCGTCGGCGTAATCCGTGAAGGTAACATTCACTTTGGGTTGATTGCCATCAACAATCGTGTACGGAATGCCAATGGGAGCACCCTCCCAGACCGTCCCGAAATCGGCATGCATCTTCGTATTCAAGCCGATCGAAGCGATGAACCCTGCAGAGTTTGCGTGAACCGGATACTTGGATATGTCCGTATTCCAAGGGTTATCCTTGGGGAATACTTGCAAAGCCGTAGAACTGGATCCGTTTCCCGGCTGTTCAGGCACAGGCAGCTGTTTGGGCTTGTCCCCGACATAGATGGAGCTGGTGGCATCCTCCCAATCGACTGGCTTACCCAACGCTTCAGACATGAAGCGCAGCGGCACATAAGTCGTATTTTTATAAATGAATCCTTGTAATTCAGATGAGGGCTGCTTGTTTAACCCGTCAAAATAATAGCGAATATCGCGAAAATAAACGTCGATGCCAACTGCACCTGACGCCGCGTAGGTAAGCCCGGAGAAAAACACAGCTCCACAAACGAAACCAACTGCGCCTGCCTTCCAACGTCCCATCGTGTTCAACTCCTCATGAGGTTCAGTCAGTTTTGTTCTTAACCTGCTGTATCTCCCATTCTAGCTGTGTAAACTTGGGACAACCATAGGGCATCGAACTCATTTTGTGCCTAGATAAGAAGCAAAAAAAGCCTAACCAACCCCTATTATCCAAGGGACTGACTAGGCTTAATGTTTATAATCAGCCAATTAGCGATTATCAATTTTTTCCGGATAGAGATCATGGTTCATCAATCGATGTTCAGCCATCGCTTCGAACTTCGTGCCGGGTTGACCCCAGTTGCAGTAAGGATCGATTGAAATGCCGCCACGCGGAGTGAATTTGCCCCAAACCTCGATATAACGAGGCGCCATCAGCTCGATCAAATCATTCATAATAATATTGACGCAGTCCTCGTGGAAATCACCATGATTCCGGAAGCTGAATAGGTACAGCTTAAGGGATTTGCTCTCAACCATTTTAATATTCGGGATATAGGAGATGTAGAGTGTAGCAAAATCCGGCTGTCCGGTTACAGGACACAAGCTGGTGAATTCAGGGAAATTAAACTTAACAAAGTAATCCCTGTTCGGGTGCTTGTTATCGAATGCTTCTAATAAAGTGGGATCATAGTTGAACACATATTTGGTTCCTTGATTGCCTAATAAGGTAATCTCTTTCAAATCTTCATTGCTTCTACCTGCTGACATGGGTGGTTCCTCATTTCATAGTTTTTTAGAGAGGGAGTTTGCGAACCTCTTGTATTTTTCATTAGAAATGTACCATATACGTTGAGAAAATGCATCCTTATAGCCATTGGGATTTCGTGGAGGCTTTTATTTTAAGTCAAATTCTTAAATTGTTCACGATTGTGTATGACATGCAGCCAATAAGAGAAAGAGTGGTACAGGAAGAAGAATCTGTGTCGCTCTTTTTTTAGTTATGGGCTTTTAGAATGAATTTATGTGATGTAAGGTAACATTAAATGTCATATAATTTTTGTAATTATGATAGCTATCAGGTATGATCTTAGTAATTATAGTGTTGGACATAGGTAATCTTAGAGAAAGGGGCCCGTATACATGAGAAAATGGTACAAAAAACAATTGCTTTCCTACTTTCCTCTCTTTTTGTTAACTATTTCTATCATGGTACTGCTTGGTCTATTTGTCGTATCTGACATCTCACGGAAGGAAACGAAAAAGGCGAACAGCATATCCGCAGCCTATGTGTCTGACACGATGTCGCGGTCCTTGGCCGAAGTTCAGAATGCGCTCTTGAAAGAACTCGCCACGAATGATCATATTAAAGAGTTTGTCGAACATGAGAAGCAGAAGCCTAGAGACGAAGGTCTGCTTCTGTTCTATATATCGGAATCCTTGAATGATCTCGTTCTTAACAATCATTTGATTCAATCGATTTACATGTATCGTGCGGATGATGGATTAATCCTTAAGGAAAATCAGAAGGATTCACTGGATACGTTTCCGGATAGGGAGTTCGTAAAGAGCATGTGGACGAACCCGCAAACAGATCGGTGGTCAGATGTGAGAATTCTTCACGATTCGAGTACAGCGGGGGACATTCCCGTCATTTCCTTGGTGAAAAAGCTCCCAATCCCTTTTGGCAGTCAAGGTATTGTCGTCATAAATGTCGATCTCCGGGTGCTGCAAGAAAATTTGGACACGCTTAGCGACCATAAAGTGACTTTTTTGCGTGTGGTCAATGAGCAAGGGAATGTGGTTATGTCTTCCGAACCGCTGAATGACAGAAATAATGAATCGAATCAGGGGGAAGTTATCTCGAAAATTCCCATTTCGAAAACAGGTTGGAGCGTTCATAGTGGAATTAAGGCGGGTCAGCTTTTTGCGTGGGTTTCGCTCCTCTCCTATGTTTGGGTTGCTAGCGGCATCGCGACGATTGCCGCTTCCTTAGGCTACCTGATCTATATTTCGAAACGTAATTACCGGCCGATTCAACTCATGCTTAATAAGCTGGAATCGATCCAACTGCGTTTTCTTCCGGTTGGCCGCGAAATAGACGATTTGTCTTTTATCGGACAAGCCATGGAAGGTTTGATTGAGAAGGCGCAGCATTATGAACAGCAGAATCACACTAACCTGCTTATTCGGCGCAGGCAGCTGTTTTCAGAGTTGATAAACGGTGTAAGCACGATAACGGAGAAGGATTGGGAGGAAGGGGTACCGGCATTTCAAGAAAAGGTACCATTTCAAGAAATGGGCGTTATCGTCGCTGAAATGGAAGGCTACGATGCCTTTATGAAACAACACGTGCCAGAGGATCAAACCGTTCTCAAATTGGCACTGCAAAATATTGTTCAGCAATTTTTTAATGCTCATTTGTCAGTCTGGAGTGAATGGATCAGCAGTAACCGATTGGGTATCGTCTATGCAGAGCCCCAAAACTCTAAGCCTGGCACAAGTCATCTTGTCGACCTTATCGAAACCAGTCAGCAGTGGATTGAAGAGCATTTTGGCATAACCTTTGTCTATGCGGGAGGCACCACCGTTCAGGATTGGCAAGAACTTCACGGTTCCTATCGCGCCGCTTTGCAAGCACTCGGGCATAAGCTGACGCGGGATCGTAAAGCTTTGATCATGATCGAGCAGCTGTCAGGCCGTCCTGCAACAGAGACTTACAGCTATTGGCCTAAGGCGGCGGATGTCGCCAAATCATTCCGGCTGACTCAAGATGGTTGGCGGCAGCAGCTTGCCGAATTGTTTGCTGACTTCAAACTCTACGTATTGCGTGATGAAGACATTACCATGATCCTTGAAACGATGATTAAGCTGCTGGAGCGGGAAATTGGCAATGGGATAGGCGCATCGGATAATATGAGACTGGCTTGGGAACAGTCGGATTTGCAGCGCATCGTTCGGGACAGCGCTACGCTTCAGGAACTTGAAGCCAGAATGATAGGTTCTTTAAATGAATTGTACCGGACGTATGTATCCGTTTGTGAAGCCAACAGCTATCAGGCTGTTATTATCGAAATGAGAAATTATATCGAAGAGCATTTCGAAGACCCTGATCTCTCCTTAAAGCATTTGAGCGACAGGTTTGGGATTAGCGGCAAAAATGTCAGCCATATGTTTAAAGAAGCTTTCGGCATGAAGTTCGTAGATTTTCTTATGGATTTAAGGACCGAAAAGGCGAAGCTTTTATTGACGGAAACCGAATTGGCCCAACAAGACATTGCTCAGCAAGTAGGATATTCCAATTCCATTACATTTGGGCGCATGTTTAAAAGGATTGTTGGTGTAACACCGGGTGACTACAGGAAAAAGCATTCGCTTTATCGATAACTTATCAGAGTAGCTGTCTGTTAAACATACGTTTAGCAGACTATTTTTTTGGGTTCTATGATAGATTATCTTACATTAATATCCCAGGAAAATTGTTTATTGCATATTTTCGATGTAATACCGAGGAAATCACAATAGTTCATATTAATTTATGTTAGTTTATATGACGGAAACTAGTTTATTGTCGAATTTGGAAGCTGAGTGACATACTGAGGGTGTTCCTGGACGGACAGGGACAACGAAAAAATAGGGAGATTGGGAGTTGAGGGGAAATGATGAAAGAGTTGACAAAAAGAAGACTTGGTACACAGGCAGTCGTTATGCTTACACTCGTAAGTGTGTTATCTGCTTGCTCTAGTTCATCCGGCAGTTCTGAGGTAAAGACCAGTAAAGAGACAGAGGCGTCAACAAAAAAGCCCGTAACGATCAAAGTCGAAGTGTTTGACCGCGGTAATTCTCCAACAGGCAAGTCCGTAACAAATAACTATTTAACGAAGTATGTCGAAGAAAACTTTACAAAAAAGACGAACATTAAAGTTGAATATGTACCGGTGCCTAGATCTCAAGAAGTCGAGAAATTAAATGTATTGATGGCGAGCGGCGATGCGCCGGATATCGTATTCACGTATGATTCGAACGTCATTTACAAGTATGTGCAGCAGGGTGGGGTAGCAGAGATTGGAGCTTTGCTTGATCAGTATGGTTCAAACCTGAAGACCTATCTAGGCAAAGATACACTGGCTTATGGAACTTATGACGGCAAACAATATGCCATTCCGGGCAAACGGGTCTATTTAGGCAAATATTCTTCCGAAATTCGCCAGGATTGGCTGGATAAGCTCGGCCTCCCGGTTCCTAAAACGACGGATGAGGTCTACCAGACGCTCAAAGCTTTTAAGGAAAAGAAACCTGGCGGCGAACAAACGATTCCACTAGGCTTCTCCTTAACAAATGCGTCTTACGAGCCGATCATTTGGTCATTCATCAAGAAAGTAAGTGAAGAAGAGCGTTATACGCTGACTCAACAGCTCGGTTCCAGTGAATATACGCTTTTGCTGCCTGGGCATAAGGATGGGGTTCGTTTCCTGAACAAGCTTTATAGCGAAGGCATGATCAGCCCTGACTTTGCATTGGACAAGGATAAAAAGAAAATGTATCAGGATGTTGCAACAGGAAAAGTTGGGATGTACGCAGAGGATGCGGGTGAATCCTATCTGACCAGCCCTCCTGATACGTATACGGTTCTGCAAAAAACAGTAGCAGGCGCGAAGCTTGCACCTATTGATCCATATACGAGTGTGGAAGGAAAGCATCCGAAGCCTGCGTATATTCCGGCAGCACTAAATATTATTATTCCTAAGACTAGTAAAGTTGCCGCTGAAGCGGTGAAGTATTTGGATTGGATGGCTCAAAAAGATGTACTGTACGCGATGACGTACGGTGTGGAAGGCAAAAACTTCTCGACGACTAACGGTTTACCGGTACCTCTGGATAATGAGGAAACGAAACAAAGCTTCTACAACAAGGGCGACTACACGATTATTACGAATGGTACAGATTTTGGCAGCAGCGATAAAAACACGGAAGCGCTATCTCTGGCCTTCGTTGAAGCTAACCGCAAAGATGCGACTCAAGCCTACAAAAACGGCATGGCGGATGGTCTCTCACCTGTCCGATTCCAGCGTCCGATTGAAGCGGAAGGGAAATACGGCAAAGCGCTCCAAGACAAATATGAGCAGCTTATTGTGAAATCGATATTGGCCAAGCCTGCAGATTTCGACAAAACGTATGACGATATGCTGAAGGATTATATGACAAACGGCGGCGAGGCTATCCAAAAAGAACGCACAGAAGCCTACAAAAATATTAAAAAGTAATCAGAAGCTGTTGGTTTCATGCATGGAAGCGACTTGGTTTCCATGCATGAACCTTTTAGTGAAAGCGAAGGAAGGTGGAACGGTTGAAAAATTACAATGTATATGTAAACAGATATTGGCAGCTGTATGCCATGCTCTTGCTCCCTGTCGTTTTTTTTATCATTTTCAAATATGGTCCCATGTATGGCGTTTTGATCGCTTTTAAAGACTTTAACCTTTTTCAAGGCATTACGAAGAGTCCCTGGATCGGGCTTGATACGTTTCGGGCCGTATTCAAAATGCAGGATTTTTATACAGCGTTAAAAAACACCTTCATGCTTAATTTTTTGGATTTGATTGTCTCATTTCCGGCACCCATTTTGCTGGCAATTATGCTTAATGAGTTGAGAGTCGCCTGGTTTAAGAAAGTTTCGCAAACGATACTCTATTTGCCGCATTTCATATCTTGGATTATTATCGGCGGGATCGTCTATCAAGTATTCAGCACGAACACAGGCATTCTCAATCACACGCTTGGTAATTTGGGCATCGGCCCGATTCCGTTTTTATCGGATAAATTTTATTGGCTGCTTACTTATTTAGCGACGGGTGTATGGCAAAGCGCAGGATGGGGCACGATCATTTATTTGGCTGCTCTGACCGGCATCAGCAAGGAGCTATATGAGGCGGCTGAAGTCGATGGAGCGGGACGCTTGAAACGCATTTGGCACATTACGATACCGGGCATTAAACCGACTATTATTGTTCTACTGATTTTGAAATTGGGTGAAATGGTGCAGATTGGCTTTGACCGCCCATTTGTCATTGGCAATGTGCAGGTTCGCGAGTTTTCGGAAGTGTTAAGTACTTTTGTTTATAAAATGGGCATGCAGTCCGGAGAGTACTCCGTAGCTACGGCGGTAGGCTTTTTTCAAGCGGTAGTAGGACTTGTCTTTATTCTTGCTTCCAATTACATTTCCAAGAAAACCACCGATCAAGGCATTATCTAAAACGCCAAAAAAGAAAGGAGTGGCAGTATGAGCGCCAAAACGGCTAATCGTACCTTCGATATCATCAACACCGCATTACTGATCCTGTTTTTATTTTTGAGCTTAGCACCCTTTTTGCATATTATCTCGATCTCGCTTAGTTCGAATGCGCCGATTATGACTGGCATGGTCAGCATTTTTCCTGTGGATATCAGCTTTGAAGCCTATTCCCGAGTGCTGATGGATCCGATGATGCTTAAATCCTTGGGATATTCCATTTATTTGACGGTCCTCTTTACGATTGTTTGTATGGTAATGACGATTGCAGCTGCCTATCCGCTTATGAAAACCGAGCTTAAAGGCAGAAAGCTCATCATGTATTTAATCGTTTTTACGATGTTTTTCAGTGGGGGAATCATACCGGAATATATTCTGATTAAAGAGCTTCACTTGGTGAATTCGACCTGGTCGCTGATCTTGCCAATGATGATCAATCCTTTTTATTTAATCATTTTGATCACTTTTTTCCAATCGATCCCCAAGAGTCTGGAGGAATCCTCCGAACTTGACGGAAACAGTCATTTCGGCACATTGATCCGAATTATTTTGCCGCTGTCGATGCCGATTGTTGCTACTCTCAGCTTGTTCTATGCGGTTAATCGCTGGAATGGCTTTATGGATACGCTGTTTTATATTACAGATCCGGAGTTATATCCGCTGCAGCTCAAGCTGTATCAAATGATTATGAACAGCCAAATTAGCGATCAATTGCAGATGGAAGGCATGCAGATTGTTCAAGTCTTACCGGAAAGCTTAAAGGCGGCCAGCATTATGTTCGCTACGGTGCCGATTTTAATCATATATCCATGGCTGCAAAAATATTTTGTATCCGGCATCATGCTCGGTTCGGTCAAAGGTTAAGGTGAAGCCAATGATGGATAAAGGTGAATATTCATTTTCCACGTGCTGGAACATTAAGAGACATGCGACAGGACGGGAAATGATTGAAGAAATACGTTCTCTTGGCTTTCGTCGAGTCGAACTGAACTATAATGTCAATCAGGAGTTCCTATCGACGATCGAACCTATGATCGAAAAGTCCGAAATCCGTATATCCAGTGTGCATAATACATTCCCGCATATTCCGGATCCTGATTATGGCACCGACTCGGTGCTGTTAGGTTTTGACGACGAGGAGAAGCGCAGCAGAGCTATTGAGCTCCTTATTCAGTCGGCTGAATATGCTCACCGTTATGGCGCGGAGGCGGTTGTTGTTCATCCTGGTGAAGTGCCGTTCGACTATAACATAGACGAGGTCTTGAAGTCGCTCTATAAGGCTGAAGGTAGGGAATCCGAAGCTTATCAGAAGCTTTGGAAAGAGATGCTGGAGCGGAGGAAAGATCAGAGTGGTCATTATCTGGACCGTATCGTCGAGAGTCTGGATACGGTTTGCAACCACATCGCACAGAAGGGCTGGAAGATCAACATCGGCATTGAAACTCGATCTCGCTGTTATCAGATGCCGACGCTTCAGGAGGCGAATACCATGATTGATCGGCTGCAGGGAGCAGGTCTTGGTTTATGGTATGACATCGGACATGGCATGATGATGGATCGAATGGGTCTTTATGACAACGTGGCCGAAGCGAATGCGATGATCGAAAGGGTCGTCGGCGTTCATATTCATGAAACGGTCGGTCTGTCCGATCATTGGTGTCCCTATGTGCATAGCGGGGATATGAGCTTCTTTGATCGGTTCCTGCCGATTATCCAAGCAGCGCCGGTGAAGGTTTATGAACTGAAAGCGGCCTGTGATCCGGATTCCATTGAACTTAGCCATAAATTCATTGTGAACCGAATCGCACAAGGCATCCAATGATGAGATCCATGAGGTTTTCTACATTATTTAAACTCCGAGGTTTATACTTATTTATGGGGCTGGCTGGAGGCACACTCAATCCTTATATCACAACCATTTTCGTTCATGGAGGCTTGGCTAAGAGTCATATTGGATTGATGATGTCTATTGCTTCTCTAGTGATTCTGGGTGCGCAATTTCTTTGGGGGCGGTTAGCGGATCGTTATCAGATGACGAAATCCATCCTGCTCCTTAGTCTGGCTATTCCCGCTCTGTTATCGATCCTGTATCAGGCGCCGTCTGTATTCTTGATGATCGCAGCTTACATGACCGCTATTATTTTTACGGCTCCACAGGCTCCGATTGGCGATGCTTTTGCTGTATCGGCAGCAAGGGCTGCGGGTTCATCCTACGGTTCGATTCGCAGCTTCCAAAGTGTAGGCAACGCGCTGGGTGGCTACGGAGCTGGATTTTTTTTATCCTATTATTTGCCTAACCATTTATGGATTCCATTCCTTCTGATATCCTGTATAGGGATTATCATGGTGATTGTTCTGCCCGCCCAAAAGGAATATCATGTAAAAAGTCGACCCTTCATTAACGGAATCGGGGAATTGTTACGGAATAAACGGTTTGTCCTTTTTCTGGGCGCGTGTTTTCTTGTCAATCAGACGTTAACGGCGTTCAATACGTATTTCGTTGTCGTGTTCCAAATGGTAGGCGGCTCGTATGCCCTCTCGGGAATCGCACTGATGATTGCCGCATTTTCCAATGTGCCTGCGATGTTCGCGGCATCACTCGTCATCAAACGTCTCGGCAATGAGAAAACGATGCTGCTTGCGACACTTGCTTATATGGTTCGTTGGGCAATCCAGTACGCTTTCCCTATTCCAGGCGTGATGGTCGCCGTACAAGTATTACAAGGGTTATCGTTTGGCCTTTTTTACGTTGCCGCCGTTGAATATGTCTCGCGAATTGTGCATAAAGAGATGCAAGCAACAGGACAAAGCGTATTTAACATGGTTTTTGTGGGACTTGCGGGTATCGTGGGCAATATGTTGAACGGTCTTTTATTGGAAAAGGGAGGACCGTCTTCGATGAATTTGGTTTGTGCCTTAAGTGCGCTGCTCGGAGCCATCTTATTGATCTTTGTCGCCTACGGCTTCAAATCGCGTGAGTCGGATGTGATTCCAAAGGAGGTGCAGCGCAAGCGGTTTATCGCTTTTGATATCGGCGGCACAAGCGTGAAATACGGAGTTGTCGATGAAGCGGGCGAAGTGCTGTCGCGCGGTTCCTTATCTAACGAGGAGTCCGATGACAGCGAGCTTTTTATAGAGAGGTTAGTAGGAAAGGTCAACCACTTTAAAGAGGCGAGAATTCCAATTACCGGTATTGCCATTAGTACGGCGGGTATTGTGGACGATTCAGGTAAGATCGTGGGGGGCATCGAGAACATCCCTTATTTAAAAGGCGTCAACCTGAAGTGTGAACTTGAGACCCGCACGAAGTTGGTGACCAGGATTATCAATGATGTCAATGCGGCTGCGCTTGGTGAGGCATGGAGGGGAGCAGGAAAGGGCGAGAAGACGTTTTTTTGCATCGCATTAGGAACGGGCATTGGCGGAGCCATCGTTTTGGATTCCAAGCTCTACAAAGGATCTCACTTCCGCGCTGCCGAAATTGGATATATGCATATGAATCTCAGGCATACTAGCAATTATGAGATGAGAGCCTCCACTTCGGCGCTGGTCAGCAAGGTTATTGCCGGACAGAACGATAAAGATTCAGCGGGCATTACCGGTAAAGTTATTTTTGATCGTGTCAAAAGCGGAGATTCCGCATGGTATGAGACTGTCGATCTATGGATGAATGAGGTGGCCAGAGGCATTGCCGATCTCATCTATGTGTTGGACCCTGGATTGATTATCGTTGGAGGGGCTGTCTCCGAGCAAAAGACGTTCTTAACCGATCGCCTCTCTGCCAAAGTAGAGTCCTATTTAACGAACGATTTTAAAGGGCTGACACGTATCGTACCTGCGCTTTGCGGTAATGAAGCAGGAATGCTGGGCGCAGTTTCTCTATTTATCAACTTGAACAACCAGGATGAAGGGAATGTGAAGACAAAGTATGACCGAGCAAATGAGGGATGAACAACTTTACTTGATTCATCACGCAATGGTTGATATGGATCGGAACTATGACCATGCAATGAAATTGTTACGGGACAAGGATAACCCGGATCAGCATTATACACGGGGGAGCGCCCACTATGCTTTGGGACTCCTCATCCGGAACGCACCAGGAGATTATGAAAGAGCTTGCGAAGTGCTAGGAAAGGTCATAGACCTGCAGTATGACTGTCCGGATGAAATTTATCATGGAACTTTTCGTACTGCACCTCAGGAGCCTCATCCTCCAATTGGCAACCTTCCTTGGAAAACCTTTGCGCCGGGCTTTGCCTACTTTCTGAATGATACGTTTGAAAAGATATCGGCACAGCTCGTCGATATGTTATCCGCAAATACGTCTGAGGCATCTAATAATGTAGATGTTAAGAACATCTTTCAATCGGCTGTGAATCAAGTGCTTCCTCCCGTGTGGAAAAGCTATGATCCGAATTGGCGCGAATTTATTGCTTGTGCCTTTGCCGTTATCCTTGCAAATTTTGAAAGAATGCTGCCAGATAGTCTTATTGATCGGATGGATGCTAGCATGATCAAAGCCGTTGGCGCTTCCATCGACCGGCGTTTGTCGGATGCTATACCAATGAATTCGAATATCGAATTGATGCATATATTCATCTGCCATTTTTTTGGTCACCGATACGATAATGAGGACTTGGTTTCGCATGCCGAGCATGAAGCGCTGAAGTTTTACGCAGCATTCAAAGAATTTGGTTCGTTTGCAGAATTTAACACAACAACTTATTATGGCGTGGATCTCACTGTGCTGGGGCTTTGGAGAAAGTATGGAAAATCAGATGCGTTTAAACAAATCGGTCACGAAATTGAAAAAGGTCTTTGGGAAAATATAGCGTTATTCTATAACCCTAACCTGGAAAACCTTTCAGGCCCGTTCTCGCGTGCCTACGAAATGGAAATGACAGCCCATAGTTCGATTGGCGTGTTTCTCTTCCTCGCATTAGGGAAAGGGTATGAGTACCTTGCAGCCATCAACTGTGAATCCGAGCACGATCCGATGATTGCATTGGTCGATGTTGACGTGCCGCTGGCGATCAAGCCGTCGCTAATCACACATCATAGTGATCGACTGGTCGTGAAGCAGTTTAGGGAGCTTTGCGAACGAGACGAGCCTGGTGCGAACACGAATCTTTGTACAGCGACAGCTTGGATTGAGAAGACTCTCATGATCGGCGGTATGTCCGGAAGCCGTAATACAAATGGACAGATGCATCCTGCAACCATACATTGGATAACGGAGCGTGGGGACAAGTATTATATGAGGTTAATCCGTCGTGAATTAGGCGGACATTGGAACTCGCATATAAGAGGCATCACATACGAAGCGAAAGCGGACAAGGATCTGTTAGTTGTTGATGTTCATTTTGACACGGATAAGGAAATTGAGCTGTATTTTGAAATCAGAGGCAAGAACTTACTCGCGGAAAGCTTGGCTCCTGATGTTTGGACATTCCCAGGATTGACTTGCAAGGTAGAAGCGGACGCGCCAGCACCTTCAATCAACAAATATGATGAATACATTGAAATGATATATCTATATCAACCTCAAGTATTGAGCAATCATATGAGCTTTATACTCCGTTTTCTTATTTGATAGCTGCCCTCGTGCAGCTTTTTTGCATGTCGGATCAAATAAACCATAATTCCGAATATGGAGTTCCTCTGTTATAATGAAATTTATAATAACTATGAACCATGAGGTGCCAGATGAGGGCTTATTTAGATTTATTAAAAGATATTATGGAACAAGGGGTACAAAAAGAGGATAGGACGGGGACGGGGACACTTTCAGTCTTTGGACGCCAAATGCGTATAGATTTATCACAAGGGTTCCCATTGTTAACAACCAAAAAATTACATGTAAAGTCTATTGTTCATGAATTGCTTTGGTTTTTAAGCGGAAGTACAAATGTTAAATACTTGCGAGATAATGGGGTTACAATATGGGACGAGTGGGCAGACGAGGAAGGTAATTTAGGCCGAGTTTATGGTTCTCAGTGGAGAACTTGGCTGGGTCCCAATGGTCAGATTATTGATCAAATATCATCACTGATTACGCAAATCAAAAACAATCCTGATTCGCGGAGACATTTGGTTAGTGCATGGAATGTTGCAGAGATTGAAAGTATGGCATTGCCGCCTTGTCATTATGCTTTTCAGTTTTATGTGGCAAATGGACGTTTGTCGTGTATGTTTCAAATGAGATCCGTAGATACTTTTCTCGGTTTGCCATTTAATTTAGCTTCCTATGCGTTATTAACCTACATGGTAGCACAACAGTGTGATTTGGAGGTTGGGGATCTAATTTGGACCGGTGGTGATGTACACATTTATCTGAATCACATCGAACAAGTTAAGACACAACTTTCCAGAGAGCCATTCCCGTTTCCTAAACTTGTAATCAAACGGAAGCCGGATTCAATCTTTGAATACGGTTTTGAAGATTTTGAATTCGTTGACTATCAATCGCATCCTGGCATCAAGGCGCCAATCGCGATTTAAACGAGCTATTCTATAATCATGTGACGAAGGGAGGGGCTCAGGCATGAGTATTTCATTTATTTTTGCAATGGATCGCAACCGAGCCATCGGTGTGAATAATAAACTGCCTTGGCATTTACCAGGGGATCTGAAGTTTTTCAAATCCGTGACAATGGGTCACCCTATTCTTATGGGGCGGAAGACGTATGAGTCCATTGGCAAGCCGTTACCGGGCAGACGTAACATCATACTCACTCAAAATCCGCAGTTCCATGCAGAAGGCTGTGAGGTCATTCACTCCGTGCAAGAAGCGGTGGACGGCTTCCGTGATCAGGAACTGTTCGTCATCGGCGGGGCGGAAATCTTCCGACTGTTTACTTCCGTCGTGGACCGCATGTACATTACGCACATCGAGCATGAGTTTGAAGCGGATACGTTTATGACCGAGCTAGACTTGTCCGAATGGACGTTGGTATCCAGTGAACAAGGCGAACGGAACGAGAAAAATCCTTACGAGTACTACTTCCGAATCTACCAAAGAAAACAAGCTTAAGGAAATAAGTAAAGGCCCTGAGTTATCTGTTATGTTCACAGAGAGCTCAAGGCCTTTTTATTATTTACGCTTTTTTGTAAGCGACACGATCAGAGATAAAGCTCCAAGTACGACTGCCGCAATGGAGAGGTAGAGGGAAGTGTTGGATGAAGTGCCACTGGCTGCAGCACTGCCAGGCGTTACTTGTCCGTGGCTGTCTGTCGTAGCACCGGTTGCTGCTTTGGCTTTGACAGTCGTTACAGAAGCGGGCTTGTCAGATCCATTAGCGCCAACCCATTCAACTACGCTGCCATCCTTATAAGTTTGATAGGCTTTCCACACGATCTCGGTAGCAGCATCCGCTACTTTGCCCTGCATATTGAATTCACCGAATTCTGTACTAGCCAGTCCATCTCCGGTTGCTTTCCAAGTGACACCTGTAATTTTACCAGCAGTATCTTTAGCTAGCTCATAGGTCCAACCTGCTTTGGGCTCGAAGCGAGAAACCGCTACAGCATCCATAGGGAATTTCACTTCTACTTTCACAGTAGGAATGTCTTTCTCTGAAGGTACACGTACCGTGAATTTCTCGTAGCTGCCTTGTGTGGATTCTTTCGGATATACAGTAACGTGGGCGCTGGCGATTCCCGCGAGAAGCATGGAGCCAATTAGCATAATACTTGCATTTAACATCAGTTTTTTAAACATAAAACGTGTTCCCCCTTCAAGTTAACTCTTATCATGTTGTCCATATTACCTGATCGACAAGCAATAGAGTATGACTCGACTGGGCTATTTTTTCGACTAGTTTTGTCCTTTTCGTGTCAGTCCGTACTTAATGGCGAATGCGGTGAGTTGGACACGATTCTCGAGTCCAAGCTTTACCAATATATTTTTCATGTGGTTTTTAACCGTATGTTCGGAAATCAGCAGCTTTTCTGCAATCTGCCGATTGTTATCCCCTAAAGCAACATAGGCGGTAATTTCCTGTTCCCGAGAGGTCAACATGCTCGGTGTTGGGCCCTCTGTATGCGTACCAATAGGTGCGCGGAATCTTTGGAAAAGCTTATCCGCCATCCCTCTAGCGGCTTCTGAATTATCGTCGAGAAGCGCGCGCAGGTAAGTGAGCCATTCGTCAGGGTCCATGTTTTTTAATAAATAGCCTTGAGCTCCGAATTGCAGCGCTGTAAAGAGGTCGGCTACATCATCGGACACGGTGAGCATGACAATACGAATAGCCCCGTATGCTTGCTTAATGCGCCGCGTTGCTTCAAGTCCATCCATAGGGGACATATGTATATCCATCAAAACCACATCAGGCGCGACCTCGCCGCAAAGAAGAATAGCTTCTTCACCGCTGCTCGCTTCCCCCACAATATAGAAATCGGATACAGGCTCCAGCATACTGCGAATCGCTTTCCTAGCTAGTGGATGATCGTCTACGATGAGAACGCGAAACGGCTGATTGCTCAGCATTAGATCCTCCTCCTATCTGCTTGTACCAAAAGTGTAGTTCCCGTTACCATCTCGTCCGTTTCCTTCATCTTAAGCTCGAAAGATGCACCTAGCTCAGCCGCACGCTTCTGCATCAATTCAATGCCATAGGTCTTCCCTTTTGACTTTACATGATGAAACCTATTTCCGTTATCAGTAATCTGTAGTCGCCATGCCTTTGGATTAGCTTCCAAAACAATTGAAGTTTGCGTTGCCATGGAATGCTTGCGTATATTGGTGAACGCTTCTTGTATAATGCCGAAAAGCTGAACTTCTTCTCCAGAAGCGAAGCTGTTCTCTTCCACAGTTAACTTCTCATGAAGCTCAATACCCGTCACCAATTGCCAATTCTCCAGAAATTTATGGATGCGCTGCTGGAAGTTAGCTCCTTCCTCAGGTGGTGTTCTTAGATTAAAAATGGCCTGTCGCAGCGAGTTATCGATTTCGGACACCGCTGCTTTGGCTTCTTCTAAATCTCCTTGCTTCAACTTCACATTAAGAAAGAAAAGCGTTTGAGCCAAGTCATCATGGAGCTCTCTGGCCAAACGCTCGCGTTCTTCATATACGGCTCTGCGGGCTTCACCGATTGTCACCTTCTCATTGCTGCGCTCAATACTTTGAAACATCCACGAAGCGAAGAGATACGAAAGCAGCAAAGTAATAATGGTAATCGTGAAATTCCCGGCTTCCATGGTTAAATAATTAAGTAAAAATTCATGACGAATATACTCAAAGCCGCCGATGATGAGAACAGGCACTAGAATCGTAAAAAGCTTAAAAATACGAAGAGACATAGGGCGGATCCATTCCTTTCCGTAGTCCATCTTTGGAACGGTTTCTATTATATCAGATATGTGTTAGATTTCTTCACAAAAAAATGAGGTAAGTACTTCTCAATTCATGCACACGTGTGCTACATTATTATTAAATCGTAACACGCACAGAAAGGCATGGTGTCAATCATGTGGAAATCAATTCTACAGCAGAGAAGAAGCTGGGCTGGATACGTTGTTGTGATCGTCCTCTTACATATACTTGGGATTATCGGATTATATAGTGTAGCGAAAATGACGCCTGCCTTTTGGGGAATTGGGCTCCTTGCCTACACATTAGGGATGCGGCATGCTTTCGACGTTGACCATATTGCGGCGATCGACAATACCGTACGCAAGCTCGTTGGGCAGAAGAAGAATCCATTAGGTGTTGGTTTCTACTTTTCATTGGGACACTCCTCTGTCGTCTTCGTCATGGCCATTGTGACTGCATTCTCCGTACAATGGGCAGCACGTGAGCTACCTTGGATGCAGCGTTTTGGAGGTGTTATCGGCGCTTCGGTTTCTGGTCTGTTCCTTGTCATTATTGGCATTTTAAATTTACTCATTCTTATCAATTTATATAAAATGTTCTTGAAATTTCGTGGCGGCACAAATGATGATAAAGAGTTTGAAGAGCTTCTCGAGTCCCGTGGATTCATTGCTCGAATGATCAAACCTCTCTTTTCTTTCATAGGCAAAAGCTGGCATGTATACCCGTTAGGTTTTCTCTTTGGTTTAGGTTTTGATACGGCGAGCGAAATTGCGCTGCTAGCGATCTCAGCCCATGCGGCGAAGGAAGCGATCCCCTTCATTGGCGTCATTTCACTTCCGCTGCTGTTCGCTGCAGGGATGAGTCTCTTCGATACAGCCGATGGGATGTTCATGACCAAAGCTTACAAATGGGCTTTCCATACACCGGTACGTAAGCTTTATTACAACTTAACAGTGACTGCTTTGGCCGTCATTGCTGCTTTAATCATTGGCGTGATCGAGTTAGGTCAAGTTCTCTCCGAAGAATTCAAATTGGAAGGAACCTTCTGGACGTGGCTGCAGGAGATTGATTTCGGGACATTAGGCTATATCTTAGTTGCTCTGTTCGTGGTGGCATGGGCCATTTCTATTGCGGTATGGAAAGGGATGAAGATTGAAGAACGCTGGCGTGCTAAAGTATAATCCATCGTGATGATTGTGGTCTCAGTTCGCTTATGAGGCCACTTTTTTGTTATGGATAACAATGGAATATGAATATTTTCTAAAGGTTAGGAGAGAAAAAAGGATTTTGCCGAAATACGTTGAAAGTAGTCTGTCTAATCTTCAGATACTCTGTAAAAGAAAGTAGGACTTATATGATTGAGTTTAAGCATATTTCCAAAGTATATCCTAACGGAACTGTTGGTTTGAATGACATTAACTTAACTATCCATCCCGGAGAATTCGTTGTTATTGTAGGCCTATCTGGAGCAGGTAAATCTACTTTGCTGCGTTCCATTAACCGTTTGCATGAGACGACCGAAGGAGAAATATTGATCAACGGTAAATCGATTACAACGGCGAATGGTGCCGAATTGCGCCGCATGCGCAGAGATATCGGGATGATCTTCCAAACCTTTAACCTGGTCAAACGTTCTACGGTAATTCGAAACGTATTGTCAGGACGTGTAGGCTATCATTCCACCCTGCGTACAGTTCTTGGTTTGTTTCCTAAACACGACATTGAGCTTTCCCTGAAAGCACTAGAAAGAGTCAATATTCGAGAAAAAGCTTATTCACGCGCCGATGAATTGTCCGGCGGTCAACAGCAGCGTGTTTCCATAGCAAGAGCTTTGGCACAAGAAGCGAAAATTATTTTAGCGGATGAACCGGTAGCCTCCCTTGATCCATTAACGACAAGACAAGTTATGGATGATTTGAAACGGATTAATACAGATCTCGGCATAACGACTGTCGTTAACCTTCACTTTATTGACCTTGCACGTGAATATGCAACTCGAATTATCGGACTTCGCGCAGGTAAAGTCGTATACGACGGACCCGTTTCGGAAGCAACAGATGATGTATTCTCCGAGATTTATGGCCGTGCGATTAAGAAAGACGAGCTCTTGGGGGTGCTGGAGGAATGAGTGTAACGACAGTCAAGAAGCCTCCTCGTACCAAGATCTATCTCATTGCCCTGATCATGGTGCTTTTCCTGATTGGGAGTATTTATCAGACAGATGCGACACTGACGAAACTCGTTACCGGTACTCCGGAGATTCTTAAATTCATAGCCGAGATGTTTCCGCCGGATTGGCTGTTTTTCGCTGATATATGGAAGCCAATGGCACAAACACTGCAGATGTCCATTATTGGTACAGCAATTGGAGCACTGTTTGCATTCCCGATGGCACTGCTAGCGGCTCGTAATGTTACTACGGCGCCATGGTTGTTCTATCCAGCTAGACTCATCATGAATCTATTCCGTACAATTCCAGATCTGCTCTACGCAGCACTTTTTGCCGTTTTGGTAGGCTTTGGCCCAACGGCTGGTACACTTGCACTTATCTTCTTCACCTTTGGTATCATATCTAAGCTCTCTTACGAATCAACGGAAGCTATTGACCCGGGACCACTTGAGGCCATGACAGCAGTTGGCGCCAACAAACTCAAACTCATTCGATTCGGCGTCATTCCTCAGGTTGCTCCTACGTACTTGGCTCATTTATTGTACACATTCGAAGTTAGTATTCGAGCCTCAGCCATTCTCGGATTAGTTGGCGCCGGTGGTATTGGCTTGCTGCTTAAAAACACGCTGGATCTGTTCCGTTACGATCAATCCTGTGCCATTGTTATTTATACCCTATTAGTTGTTGTTATTATTGATTTGGTCAGCACACGTTTCCGTTCCTATTTGCTAAAAGGAAGCGCGAAACCGATGTCAGCTTCGCGTGCAGCTACGTATAAGGTAGTAGGTTGGATTGCAGTTATTGCCTTATTCATATGGTCACTAACCGGCCTTGAGTTGACTGGCTTCCAACCAACGACTTGGATTCTCACGAAATCCATGTTATCCGGTTTAGTACATCCTGACTGGGCTTATGTGTATATCCCAGAAGGGGAAGATTTACTTCGATCCTTGCTTGAAACCTTATCTATTTCCTACTTAGGAAACTTTGTTTCAGCGGTTGTCTGTATCCCGTTTGCCTTCTGGGCAGCAGCCAATATGAGCCGATTTCGTGCAGTATCAGGCACTGGGAAATTGTTCTTAAGTGTCGTACGAACAATACCGGAGATTATTATGGCTTTGATCTTTATTAAAGCAGTAGGCCCTAATGCCTTTGCTGGGGTTATGGCATTAGGACTTCACTCCGTAGGGATGCTCGGCAAACTTTATGCAGAGGCCATTGAGAATATGGATATGGGACCTACGGAAGCCATGACAGCTGTGGGTGCAAACATCTGGCAGCGGATGGCGTTTGCCGTGGTGCCGCAGGTCATTCCCGATTTCATATCATACACCTTATATCGCTTTGAGATTAATGTCCGTTCAGCGACGTTGCTAGGTGTTATTGGTGCAGGTGGTATCGGTACGCCACTCATCTTCGCGCTCAACGCGAGGCAGTGGCCGCGAGTAGGTATCATCCTCATTGGTATTATTGTCACCGTCTCAGTCATTGACTACATCTCAGGTACACTCCGCAAACGCATTGTATGAGGACATGGGAAAGTCTTTACAAGTGAATTTTCAGTTGAAAATAACTCCAACACCAGCTATTATAGTGGTTTTGGAGGCTTATTTGTTCATAAATGGGGGCTTTTATTTAGGATGGCCCATTTAGGGCAGTAACGTTTTTTTTTGTTTTGGGATAACAGGATAACGGTTTTCGCGGATTGTGGAAAAGATGAGTTGGAGAGTTGTATAACGTGCAACAATTTCTCGGTTTTCGTCAGGATTTGTTGAAGATGTTGCAGTTCATACAACAATTTAGCCGCATTAATATGCAGCATGATCAATGTTGGCGTAATTGTTGCATTTTCTGCAACATTAAGCAACAAACCAGCGACTTTCTAGCCTAAAAGCTGTACAAAATACAACTTCCCTTGAGGGGATTTTTTTTATCTACGCATTAGCTGTAATGCCTTCCTTGGGCTACCAAGCGGAGTGACCTACTTTCACGGTTGGTCTTTGATGGGGTGAATGAATCCAAGACCGGTTCTAACACCTCAATTTGTTCGATCAGCTCTATAGGAATCAGGACGTTATTCAATTTCAAAAGTCGAAAAGTAGGATAGTAATTTGTAATAACCCCCCTTATCTCGTCTTTACCGCACCGGATAGAGACTTCTTTTTTGCAGCTAATAAGCATTTCGAACATCCAATTTTCACCTCACTATGATATATGACAGGTCCAGGTAAACGTTTGTCATGCAAAAGTAAAAAAAGATTTACACGGACGTGCCACATTCATAGTATGCGAGGGAGGTTTGGAGTAGAATGCAAAAAAAATACCTCTACATAATTCGAAAGAATCATGTAGAGGTATTTTCATTTCACAGGAAACCAAGCTTATTTCAAGCCCATTTCTTTATTAACGCTGCGAACGATGTCGAATTTGGCATCGTCAGAAACTACATAGCCTTTGTGTGAATAAACATCGAAAATGATTTTTTGACCATCTGGGTCGTTACCAATAGCGATGAATGCGTCTTGGATTTTCTTTTTCCATGCTGCATCCATATCGGAACGAACAGCGATGGTATCATTTGGAATTTTGTCAGAGTAGCTAAGAACGCGAGTTTGTTTGAATACATCTGGATAATCTTTAGTCATATTCGTACGGATGTCTTGGAATACGCCTACAGCGTCAACTTGACCGTTAAGAAGAGCGATAACTGCTTTATCATGGCCTTGGAATGGAACGCCAGTTACATCTTTAACTGGATCTACGCCAGCTTTTTTCAGTACGAATCCTGGGTAAGTGTAACCAGCAGCGGATGTAACACCTTGCCAGCCCATTTTTTTGCCTTTCAGATCAGCAACTGATTTGATTGGGGAATCCGCTTTAACTAGAATCTCTGATTTATAGAAATCAACTAGATCCTTCGTTGGTTGACCTGTTGCATCGTCAACGCCTAAGCGCGTTGCTTGTAAAAGCAGGTCTGCTGCTTTACGAGTGTCATGAGCAACAACGTAGTTGCTTGGAGGCAAGAAGCCAACATCCACTTGTTTGGAGGCCATTGCTTCGATAACAACGTTATAATCTGTTGATACAGAAACCTTAACTGGGATGCCAAGTTTGTCTTGAAGCAGTTTTTCAAGTGGCTTTGCTTTTGCTTCAAGCGTCTCTGCATTTTGGGAAGGAACGAACTGTACTTTAAGCTCTTTAGGTACGAAGCCTGCAGCAGCAGCCGGCGTAGCGGAAGCTTTCGTAGATGCGGATGCAGCAGGAGCTGTTTCCTCTTTTTTTGCGCAGCCTGCAAGAACACCTGCAGCAACGATCATGGACAAACTAATGACAGTGAATTTTTTCATCATCTTTTTTTGACCTCCGTTTAATTTTATACTTTATCTATGATGTACTATAACATTATCATATAATATATGGAAGATTGTGTGAAGTATTTGTTAATCTGACAATCGATATGTATGGCGTTACAAAATAACATGCTTGGAGTGGGTAATTTGACTCAATCTTGTAAGCTGCAGAAAAGTAGAGTAACTATATTAGAAACAAGTGATCTGCATGGAAATATGCTGCCTATTCACTATGCAAATAATCAACCTAACGATGTGGGTCTATCCAAAGTGGCTGCGCTTATTGCCGCAGAACGTAAGAAAGAAGCCCATGTTATTGTGATTGATAATGGGGATCTGATTCAAGGAACGCCACTTGCGTATCATCATGCTAGATTGAATAACGAGCCGATGGATCCAATGGTCCTTGGTCTGAACTATGTGGGTTATGATGCGGCCGTTATTGGCAATCATGAATTTAACTATGGACTTCGTGTGCTGCAAAAAGCGGTTCAGGAATCAAAGTTTCCTTGGTTATGTGCCAACATTGTGGATGCAGTGAGCGGAGAACCGTTCCTAGGAAAGCCATATCTAATTAAAGAATTACCGGACGGCGTTCGCATAGGAATTCTGGGCTTGACAACTCCCTATATTCCGAATTGGGAAAATCCCGCTCATATCGAGGGATTGCGGTTCGAAGATGCTTTGGAGTCGGCTAAGAAATGGGTAAAGTTCCTCAAGGAGCATGAGCAAGTGGATGTCGTTGTTGTCTCCTACCATGGTGGTTTTGAAAGACATCTAACGACGGGTGAGCCAACCGAGCCTCTAACGGGAGAAAATCAGGGCTTTCAACTATGTATGGAAGTAGAAGGTATAGATGTTCTGCTTACAGGGCATCAACACCGAAGCATCGCGGGAGTAGAAATCAATGGTGTTGTCATTGTACAACCAGGAACTGCTGGTGTAACACTTGGTAAAGTTGAATTAAAGCTCTCGAAGGTAGATGGCAAATGGCGCATCGATGCCAAGAAATCGGAGCTGCTTTCTGTGGCTAATATTGAAGCGGACAACAAATTGATAGAGCTTGTTAGTGTGTATGAAGCGAAGACACAGGAGTGGCTCGATCAACCAATTGGTAAGCTGTCCGGAGATATGCTAGTCAAAGATCCCATGCAAATTCGCTTGAAGGACAATGCGCTGATCGAGTTCATCAATCGTGTTCAGATGGAGCTCTCGGGAGCAGCCATTTCAAATACAGCGTTGTTTGATAATGTATCGCCAGGATTTCCATCGGATATTACAATGAGGGACATCGTCTCCAACTACATTTACCCGAATACACTGAAAGTGATACGGATTTCCGGACAAGACATCAAGGATGCTTTAGAGCAATCAGCAGAATACTTTGAACTAACATTAGTTGGTGAAGTTCAAGTGAGCAGCAAGTTTAGAGACCCGAAGCCGTCGCATTATAACTATGATATGTGGGAAGGGATTACCTATAAATTGAACATATCCCGCCCAATTGGCAAGCGTGTCGTACAACTGGAATATGAAGGGAAACCGCTGGATCTCGAGGCCTCCTACGATGTTGTTATGAATAATTACCGAGCTGCAGGCGGAGGCAATTATGGGATGTTCCAGGATAAACCGGTCATCAAAGATATCCCGACGGACGTAGCTGAATTATTGGCAGGATACATCATGGAGCGCGGTACCATTGAAGCTAGTGTGAACGAAAATTGGGAAGTCATCTGGGACTAGGTTGGCATTAGGATTCGCGAATGTATTCCCGGTCCCCTGATCTAGGATTGTAATACACGCGATAAGTGAATCCATCCTTTGGATCACTTCCGTGACTTCATAGCCTGCGATGTTTTCTGTTGTAGCTACTATCATGAAGAATCATCTCCTTTTTTTGTAAAATAGACTCTTGCTACTTGATTAAGATTCGATATTATTAACTTAGTACGAAAATGAAAATAGGGGGTTTCGCATTGAGTATAATTAAAACGATCGAATTATGGCCCGGAGCATCCAAGGATAGCATAGGTGATGATAACCAAGGATGTCCGAGTCTGACTTTGTATCCCACGTCTAAGGAAGGCTTGAGCTCTGCAGTTATAGTATGTCCCGGAGGAGGCTATTGTAGGCGTGCTGCTCATGAGGGGGAGCCCATTGCCAAATGGTTAAATGGACTTGGAATTTCAGCTTTTGTTTTGAATTATCGCGTAGCTCCCTATGAACACCCGATTCCACTCCAAGATGCACAACGGGCAATTCGAACGGTAAGGCATCACGCTGAAGAGTGGCAAATTGATCCGAACCATGTTGGTATTCTCGGCTTCTCGGCAGGTGGACATTTAGCTTCTTCAGCCGGTACACATTACGATAAAGGAGATCAGGAATCAGTCGATCCGATCGAAAGACAAAGCAGTCGTCCCGATGTGATGGTACTCTGTTACCCAGTTATTACTTTCTCCGGAGAGTATGGACATGAAGGTTCAAAGCTTAATTTACTAGGAAAAACACCGGATGAGAAGTTAGTCTCGCTGCTATCCAATGAGCAACAAGTAACAGCGCATACGCCACCGACTTTTCTCTGGCATACAGCTGATGATGCGGCCGTTGCCGTCGAGAACAGTTTGCTTTTTGCAGGGGCGCTAAGCCGTCATAAAGTGCCTTTTGATCTGCACGTGTTTGAGAGCGGACGTCATGGTATTGGAATAGCTGATGATCATCAGGAAGCTTACATTTGGCCTGAACTCTGTGCGAATTGGCTCAAAAAGCAACATTTTGCATGACCAAACTCTCTTACGAATGCGACATGCTTGGAGATTCGGCTATTGTGATTAGGCTTGGTGCGGACATTGATTTATCCATTCTGAATCGAGTACGTCAGGTAACAGCTTACTTAGAGAATAATCGTTTTGAAGGTTTTACCGAAATAGTAACGGCATATACAACAATCACGATTTATTATGATAGTTTCCAGGTTTACAACTACTATTCAGAAGAGGGAACTACCCGAAAAAATGGGCGTGCCAGCTGGACGAATACGTTACTACCCTATGACATTGTCTTATTACATATTCAAAATCTTTTGCATAAGTTTGAACATACAAATGAGGTTCATATTAACGAGCCTGGGACAACAATTGAAATCCCTGTTTGTTACAGTGAGGATTATGGTCCGGATCTTGCGGATGTCGCGGCCTATCATCGTGTCAGTAAGGAAGAGATCGTGCACCTGCATACCTCACAGATTTATCCGGTATATATGATTGGCTTTGCACCTGGTTTTCCTTATTTGGGCGGATTGGATGACCAGCTGGCTACACCAAGGAAATCGGTACCTCGGACGAGGATACCAGTTGGTTCGGTAGGCATTGGCGGCGCTCAAACAGGCATTTATCCCTTTGAAACGCCTGGCGGCTGGAATTTGATTGGTCGTACCCCATTGGCTTTATTTCGTCCGGAATCTGATCCACCATCTCTACTAAAGGTAGGAGATCAAGTAAGATTTGTATCCATTACGGCAGAGCAGTTCCAATATGAAAAGGAGAGGAACATGGGAAATGGGCTTTGAGGTCATCAAGCCGGGATTATTATCTACCTTGCAGGATGAGGGGCGGTATGGACATCGGAAATATGGCGTCATTACATCAGGCCCCATGGACCTCTTTGCGCATCGAGCAGCCAATATACTCGTTGGAAATGATTGGGACGCAGCTGCTCTAGAAATGACTCTGCTAGGACCGAGTATGGTAGCGCAAAAGGATATGCTGTTATCTTTATGCGGAGCTGATATGGAAGCAGATAGGGACGGTATTCGAGTGCCACTGTGGCGACCATTTCTAATCCGTAAAGGAGACCAGCTAAACGTTCATTATGCAGTTATGGGGTGCAGAGCCTACTTAGCCGTATATGGTGGTTTCGAGGTGAAACCTGTAATGGGCAGTAGAAGCACCTATTTACGTGCGGGCATAGGAGGTCACCAAGGTAGAGCACTACAAGCGGGAGATGATTTGTCGGTAAGTAATGACGTGGTAGGCGATTATCTTCACCATCCAGGGTCTGTGAGTGCCTTTATTCGTCCGGGCTATGAAGAAAATCCAGTTGTAAGAGTCATACAAGGGAGGGAAGCTGCCCTTTTCACCGAGGCAAGCGTACGCAGCTTTCTGGCTCAAAACTATTTCGTTACTTCGCAATCGGATCGTATGGGTTATCGCTTGGAAGGGATGAGGCTCGAACTATCTGATGGCGTGCCGAGTGAGATGATCTCAGAAGCGGTCGTCCAAGGGACGATTCAAGTGCCCCCAAGTGGCCAGCCCATCCTGCTGATGGCGGACTGCCAAACAACCGGAGGCTACCCGCGCATCGCGCATGTCATCACGGCCGACCTTCCCTTAGTAGCTCAGGTGAAGCCAGGCGGAAAGATTCGTTTCCGGGAAGTCAGCCACCGGGAAGCCCAGGAGCAGATCTTGCTGCAGACGATGGATTTGCGGCTGCTTGAGGCTGGGGTTCGGGCTTGGGTTCGGGATCGTGGGGGGATTTAGGAGCTGGAGAGCTGAAAGAGCTGAAGAACTGAAGGATTGAGGGATTGATGAGCTGAGGAACCGAGAAAATGAGGAACTGGGAGTGAGAATTCTGCGTATTGACTTAAATTGTGATATGGGCGAAGGCTTCGGCGCTTATCGCCTTGGACGGGATGAGGAGCTGCTTGACTTCGTCAGCTCCGCCAACATCGCCTGCGGGTTCCACGCAGGCGATCCCGCAACCATGCGCAGCACTGTGCAGCTGTGCTTGCGCAAGGGCGTCGCGATCGGGGCCCATCCGGGCCTTCCCGATCTACAGGGCTTCGGCCGGCGCGAGATCGCGATCACGCCGGCAGAGGCTTACGAGCTGACGTTGTATCAGCTCGGGGCGCTGCAGGCGTTCGTCCACGCCGAAGGCGGACGCCTGCAGCACGTCAAGCCGCATGGCGCGCTCTATCACATGGCTGCGAAGCGCCATGATCTCGCCGCGGCCATTGCGGCTGCGACCGCCAGCGTCAGCGCGGAGCTGACGCTGTTCGGCCCGCCCGGCAGCGAGCTGCTGCGGGCGGGTGCCGCCGCGGGGCTGCGGACCGCGAGCGAAGCCTTCGCGGACCGCAGCTACCAGCGGGACGGCACACTGACGCCCCGCGATCAGCCGGGGGCGCTGCTGTTGAGCGCCGCCGATGCTGCGGCGCAGGTCGTAAAGCTGGTCCGCGAAGGGAAGGTCCTCTCCCGAGAGGGAGAGGACCTGAGCATGCGCGCGGACACGATCTGCATCCACGGCGATGGTGTGCACGCCGTGGAATTCGCGCGCGACATCCGCGCGCTGCTAAACAGCAGCGGCATCGCAGTGCTGGCGCTCGGGCATTAATCACGGCGCTCGACACCGTCGTAACATCCCTTAGCATCGCTATAAAAGAGCCTTACGCCGCGTTCCTCAAACCGAGCGTCCAAGCCGAAAAACATGTATTTCCTACATGATTTTCGGCCATCAACGCCCGTTGAGCGCTGTTTACCTCCATTTTTTACATCAAATATCCCCCAATTCTCTGTAAACACACTTTTTAGCCAATTCTGATGCACTTTATGCATCTAATGATCCAATTTTGCTTCAGAGAATTCCACCTATATTGATGTACCTTCTGCAGGTAATGATCCAATTCTAGACCTCCTCCATGATTCTGAGTGCATTATGCAGTATCTGCTTTACTTCCTAGGCAGCTATGCTCTAGGTTCTTCGTGCACTTTTAGCAGCATTCCAATCATTCTGTTTCCCAGAACCACCCCTCCTAGGAAAGAATCTTTATAACGATTTTTTATTTGTTACAACACTCTGTACATCCTCTTCAATAACATCATTGGGCATAGTCAAAGGCACTTCAAATCTAAATGCTATATGACTAAAAGTGCGATCATTGTTAATAGTAATTTTCTCAACCAAAGAATTGATGAGTCTTTTTTGAATTTTCTTTTCTGATTTTTTAAAAACTTCACTAAAATTTCTAAAGACTGAGTTGACGTTGTCGAGATTCACATATGATTTAACTGATCTCGACAATTCAATCTCTAGTATTTGTTTTTTATTGAAACAACTTTGGAGTTGCTCAACTGACAGATCGTTCAATTCATTAAAAGTCTCAATATCCAGTCTATTCTTGCTAAATTCTATCATGATGTTTTTCTTCCCTTGTTCAAATTCATTTATTTCTTTTTCAACTTGTTTGAGCTGGTTCTTTAAAAGTCCTAAATCGATAGTATTTCCATTGTTCAATTCTCTTACTACCCTATTAATAATTGTCTTATCTTGAACTATTTCATTGATTCTGTTTATTATTATTTCTTCCATCTTTTTTGCGTTTATTGTTTTCGATGTACATGTACCATTCTTTTTATATTTGCTGCATACATAATAGGAAGTATAAGAACCATCTGGCTTTTGTTTACTTGCAATATGATGATACATTTTTGAACCGCAATCAGGACAACTTAGTAGACTTGCTAGAAGATGACCTGCAGTTGTAACTCTCTTTTCGGTAGTTTTCCTTAATGCTAATTTGTCTTGTGCCTTTTCAAATTCTTCTTCAGAGATGATAGCTTCATGTTCACCTTTAACATAAATAATTTCATTTGACTTATTTTTTGATCTTCTGCCATATTCGACATACCCTTTATACGTTGAATTCGCCAAAGCAAAACTTACCCAGTTGGCACTAAATTCTTTCTGCCTCTTTGTTTTAATACCTAGATTATTTATTCGATCTCTAATCTCGTTAATTCCACATCCTTCTAAAAACCATTTGAATGTTAGTTGCACTATTTTTGCCTCAAGATCATTTATAATAAGTTTTTTATTAATATTGTCATAGCCGAAGATTTGACCTCCATGATGCTTACCATTTTTAGCTCTTCTAGTGTGGCCCATAGTAACATTATCAACAATTCTACTTCGTTCAAATTCAGCAAAAACTCCACATAATTGAAAATTAGCTTTTCCAGATGGGGTTGTAGTATCAAAACTTTCTTTATAGCTTTTGATAGTAACATTATTTTTCGATAGTTGATGTTCAATATTTACCAAATCCATTGTACTCCGAGAAAATCTTGAAACGTTCCAGAACAATACAAGATCAAATATGTCTTTAGAGCTATCATCGAGCAATTTTTGAAGTTGAGGCCTATTTTGATTTTTCCCACTAATGCCTTCGTCTGAATAAACATTAGCTACACTGTAGCCTTTAGTCTGACAATATTCTAATAGCTTCTCTTTTTGTTCCTCTAAACTATAACCTTCATTTACTTGTACCTCTGTACTAACTCGAGTGTATATAGCAACCCTTATACTCATTATTATTTCCTCCTTAAAATTAATATGTTGACATTAGTAATTATATTAGGCCGATTGAAATGCTAAACTTAAGATAAATTCCATTTCTTTCCGTTTTTCAAAGTAAGAATCTAACTAACGTTATTTCTAATAGAAAACCTCAGATCATTCAGTTACTTGACTGAATTTAATCTGAGGTATTTTGATTAAATGTGCTTGAATTCGTAAGTGTTCGTTTATTTCTTTCCATGACTAAGTACTCGTCTTTCTTTTTTGTTCTCGAAGTGCTTGAACTTTATTGAAAAGCTGTTTAGACACAATAGCAGGTATTGAAGCTTTTACTTGGATTTGATTCTTTTCTTTCTTACCGTCATAGCTAAGCAAACCAGTATAAGATGAATTTCGCAATATATAGCATATCGAAGTCCTTGACCATGTTTTATTGGCATCACAGCTTCCAGAATCGCTCCCAGACTGTTTTTGTAATGAGCTAATATATTTTGCAATATAACCATAGCTTTTACCCTCAGCATATATCTGGAACATCTCACGCACTATTTTTGCTTCATGCTCGTTTATTTCAAACTTGCCGTCAGCTAAAATGTAGCCATAAGGAATTTTACCTCCTGCATACTTGCCAGACCTAGCTGTAACAATGCGTCCTGATCTTGTTCGTTCATTGATTAAGTTCCGTTCAAATTCTGCAAAGCTACCAAGCATCTGTAACGTCAACATTCCTTGTGGCAGTGAGGTATCAAAGTTTTCAGACACGCTAATAAATGCAATACCATGTGGTTGCAAATCGTCTTCGATCATAATCAGTAGATTCTTTAAGTGTCTGTGAATGCGATCTGATTTAATGACAATGATTGCATCAATTACATTTTCTTTGTCACGAGCAAAATCAAGCATTTTAGAATACTCGATTCTTTCGTCTATCTTTGAGCCAGACTTTGCTTCATCGACAAAAATTTCTTTTAATTTCCATTCCTGACTGGTACAATATGCCTGTATTCGTTTCTTTTGTTCGGCTATTGATGTGTTATCTTTTTGAGAATCAGAACTGATACGAACGTAACCAACAACATTTTTTATTATGTGTTTCATAGAGTGAACCTCCTGTAGGTAATTACCACATAAGACCATATGGTGATTTTACTAAGCAGGAGATTTTTTGTACATATAAATTGCTACTTGGACATGCATAAAGTTAAGCATCATGACGATTTCATATGAAAAAGGAAGAGCCTGTCGAATCAAGCCAGTATACAAAAGGGGCATATACATAATGATGCAAAAATCAATTCGTCTGAGTCCAGTAATAATGGAGATCATAAAGAAACAATTGAAGATCTCAACTGAAAGATGCTTCACATTACATGCTTTAAAACCAGAAAACTTATTAAGTGAATTTGAAAGTGTGCAGAAAGCGTTTAAGCAGCTAACGAGTTTTGCTTCTAAATGGGAATCAAGTGTATTACTTGAGACGGAAAATAAACATGAGAATAACCAATATGGCAAATATACTTTAGACATTTCAATTAGTGGACCGCTACTGGAAAGAGTAAAATCGATTGTATTAAGTGAACAGAAGTTAGAGCGTGAAAAGAGAGTGCAGCAAGAACTAGAGGAAAAAAAAGGATTCTTTTCCTTGAAAACTATCTTATTAACACACCATTATTTTCTATTCACATTGTTTACTGATGAAGAACGAAATAATATGACAAATTTAATTAACTATATGACAGGAAGTAATTATCCTGAGTTTGATACGGACATAGGTGACTACTTATTTGAAACATGTAGTGAGGCATTATTTTATCAGTTTTTTGATATTTTAAATGATGAGTCTGAAGATCAGTTGTGTAACTTTAAAAGTATAAATAGGGAAGTTTTAGATAAATGGTTGGCTATTCAAGATGAAAAGTGGGGTGGAAGCGAACGAAAAGTTGTTCCAATTGAATAATTGCTACTTAAAAAACAGTCCAATTAATTACAATTACTTGGACAAAAAATGCCTAAGAGCCGTTGATCTGGTTGGCTCATAGGCATTTTTTTATACTGCTTGCTTTGATAATCCCATATTGCAATAATGTTGAAGCTCACACAAATTACATTTTGGGTCACTGCCGCAGATATTGGCATAATCGAGTGCACAGTACAACCACATTAAATTATCCAGGTAAGTGAGATTTACACCTGATTCCTCAGCAATAACACCCATTATTTTGACAGTTTCAATTTCTGATGGATAGCCGCTGCAAAAGTTTAGCCTTTCATCACCAATGATTCGTCTAATATGTAAGTCAGGCTTGATTGCCTTAACACCGACATTTCTCAAATATTCAAGAGCCAATGTATAGCCCATCTGTTTTAGTTTGTATTTTCTTCCTTGCCCTAATTCCCAAGCAATGTTATCCGGAGTGTCACTTACCACAAATTGATCAAGGCTACCATAAACAACTTCAATTTGCTCAAATATACGAATGTTATAATCTAGGTTCTCCATCTGCTTATCAATGGACCGATTACCACACTTAATGTTCTTCAATTGTTTAGCTAGCACAGTTTTATCCGATTGCTTGATCTTATCAAGCTGAAAGCCGAAAAAGATGTCGGTTATTTTGTCCATATTCTGAACGATTGGTCCCCAAGGTCTTTGATTGCTTAACATGGAGAGGATCAGACCTTTCAGGTGTTCATTTATTGAAAATGTTTCCCCTCGATCTCTCTGCTCTGATCTGCTTACTTGACCAAGCTCAAAAATCGCTTTGCTTAGATCGTAACCAATATTATTTAGAGTAGCTTCCATTTTATTCACAAGCTCTTTTGAACTGATCTTCATATGACGACACCTTCCGACACTAGACGTATATCCATATGATACCATGTGTCCGAAGTTCTGAAAACGACAAAAAAACGATACTACATCGACTGTAAGCCAATGACGTATCGTTAATAATAATAGATTACTCTGTAATTTCGATTTGTATTAGTCCTGCTTCAATCATCTTGCCAACAAGCTCATTCAGTTCACAGTTTAGCAAAAGCAGCTTATGTAAGTCTTTTTCCGGCAATGTGTTCATACTCAGCTTTTTTAGTAATTGGTCTTTTTCTTTGACACTTTTGACATAATGACTTATCAATTTATCTTTCGTATCCATCGTTTCAACTCCTCATATTCAGTTGAAACATATCTTTCTGTAAAGAAAAATAAATGTACACGTTCTTCATTGACGAGAGACAAATATAAGGAATCCAATAATCAAGCCTATTATGATCATTATAACATTATAGAAAACAACAGGATGAGTGTTATGCCTCACTCCACAATGAGGACATACCTCAGCTTTTTTTGAAATGCTGTTTCCACAATCTTTACATGGCATCATCCGTTTATTTCCTGTCTTAGTGGCATCCATTTAAATGACTCCTTCCAGCTAATTAAAATTGTATTTGGCGATTGTATGATTATCAATATTCTTATAATCTTGACTCTCATTTTTCTTGACCCAATCCATAAAGATAGTAGGACCTACTTGAGAGTTAGTCCAAGTGCTGGCTGGCTGTGTAATTGCTTGATTATTGCCAACAGATACTAAAAGACCCATTATTCCGTCAGGCTTATTGATCTGAATGGATGTCCGCAGAATTGGTAAGCCAGTAGCATAAGCCGCAAAAGTAAAATCACGAGCAACTTTCTCAGCAGCACTCTTTAAATATGGACCATCTACTAAATCGTAGCTTGCTTCGACTGCATACTTTCCATTTCTCTTATAAATTTGTAATCCTTTAAGTTCAGTCGCAGTTTTATCAACCGCCGCTCTAATTCGATCTTCGTCTGTTAAACTGGCCCTTGTTTTAGCTTGGTCTGGATAATGAATCTTGTCTTGAAATAATAATGCCTTATATTCAGCCAAGTATTTGACGTTACTTCCGGACATATATTGACCCTTATCACCTAAAATTTGCTTAACATTATCCGGCTGATCAATTCCATTAAGAAATACTTCCGTATTCAGAGTCATTTCTTGAGGACTTATAGATGCATCTATAGCAATTTCTCCTGAAAGTGTTGTGTTTTGTACGACTGCTGTCTGCTCGATGCTAGTCTTAACCTTGTTCTTATCTAAATGCCACAGATTATATTTCACTATCGTTCCGTCAGGTAAATTTGTATTTGCCTGTATGCTGAGCTTAGTCCCCATTATAGAAATTGTGTTTTTTATCTCTGGCACTATCATTTCAGACTTGATAGCAGTGCTTTGAGATGCTGTGTTGTTACTGTTTATTTTTCCAATAAATAATGTGACAAGAATGACGTTGATAGACAATAACGACAGAATAATAAGCGTCTTCCAAAAAGTCTTATTCATAATTCCTCCCATGCTGAGCTAATTGTTTTGAGAATATCTGTAAATAGCATTTTATCACGCACCCGGTAATTTGTAATTAAAATATATTGCATAATGTGTTCTATCGACATTCTCTTACAGTTTCTATACTGGTGTAAGAGGTGAAAGCAAAATGAATAATGACGACTTTATTGTGACACCTAAAGAAAAGTCCGTAACGATAACCATACGAGTAGATAAAGCCATTGCTGACAAATTAGATGAATTAGCATTACAAAGTGACCGCTCACGAAATGAATTGATCAATATGGCTCTGGATTACGCACTTAAAAACGTCAAATTCATTAGCAGCACAAATGAAAAGAAACGCAAATAAACCAGTCGAAGGGCTGGTTTTTGAATTTGTATTTACTTTACAGTTTGGAATGCTTATTTTAACATGCTCCAGAAATGTCTATTTTGGTCTAGAGTGACTTTATAATGCTTATACGATTAATTTATCGTGTAGCTATTGAAAGCCCTTAGGAAGCTACGATGAGTTTCTAAACATGCTCTCATGCTGTGCTAATTCTTTTTGATAACTAATGAGCTTACCAACAGGCTCTATAAAGTTAGCAAACGTAAAAAGTAAGGGAGGGGGATTATAGGGGGAAGGTAGGAAAGGTTTATCTTTAGGCTTCTTCTTTTATTCTTTATCTTCTAAAGAAGATTTCAGAATAAAAGAGTTATCGGTGATGTTACCATCACCGATTCATAAGTTTGTGTAAACAAACAATTCCAATATATTATTTTCCAGTTGTTACATGTTACATGTACAAATACTCGTTTGGTATGTCATAACGGTCAGCCAACTCTACAATTATTTTAGATGTAATATTATAATAGCGCCTTGTTTTTCCTTTGTTCATTGTTTTTTGTTCCAAATTTAAATTTGCTAGCTTCTTTCCAAGAGCAGTCCGTCCTACAAATCCAGTTAATTCTCTATTTTCCTTTGAAATAAAGAACTGATAAATTGAATCATTGGAATACCATGAATCCGAATCATCTTCATGATCTGGATTCAGTTTCGTTGTAAGTCGATATAAGAAAACAATCATTTTCGTTGCTTCATGGTCAAGGTAATTTTCATATTTTCTCTGTTCTGAACTCTTGTCCATCATCTGAGAAAGTTCACCTGTAAAATCAGTTGCATGCTCTAAGTCAATATGAAAAGAAATAGTCATTAGAGGTTGCCATAAATCTTTTTCTCTATCGCTGATATGGTCAGGTAGCCGAATATTTGAGCTTTTACCAACATATTTTGCAGTAATCTCCGAAGAGTGCATAAGTCCAAAACGAAATAATTTTTCCTTGAATATTTGGATTCTTCCTTTTTCTTCCTGGTAATTAAACTTGCTCCGTTCTTCATTTTTAGGCTTTTTAAGCATTCGAATGGTAATACATCGCTCTTTAAGTGTATCTTGTATGTCGTTAATACTAGCAATGGCTTTAGGGCAATAAATGCCGAACAGTTCTGGCTCGAAATCATCTTTGTTTTTCTTGCTCTTAGAGAGCTTGCTATCTGCATGAAATCCTGAACGTAGGATACTACCTAAATCAGTCGCTTTGGTTTTGTCCATCATCTCAAATTCATCAATTAACAATGTTGGTGAAGCCAACTCGATCATACGATAGAGTGAAGCCGTCGAAGAAGCTGCATCCAACAGCAAACCATTGAAGGAGAGCTTGCTCAACAAATTAAGAAGTGTTGATTTTCCGCTTCCTTTTTCTGCATTTAGCCAAAGGTAAGGATAGTATGTGAAACATTTAAATTGATAGGTGCCCATAATCCAAGTCGCAAGAAGTCTGTATTGGTTAGCATCATCCAAATAAACGAATTCAGCAATATATGCAGTCAGTTCATTAGATAATATTTTTGTGTTAACAATTGTGGTGCTCTCATAGCACTTTCTAATAATTGATGGTGTTAGTTCTTGAATTGGAGCAGTTCTTTGAAGTTCTCCAAACCCAAACTGGTTCCTCGCTTCATCCTCATCAAGCACATCTCTTTCAAGATTCGAATCACCTGTTAAAAATACCCAATTATTTTGTTTCGGATCAAGATACCCATAAATTATTGTATTCTTCATAAAGTCTTGTGCTGGATGAATCCTTTCGGTATTTACTTCTAGAATACTAAGTTTCTCAAGTGCCTTTATTTTTGCTTCCGATAACATTTTTCCCATCTACTACATCCCCTTTGAAATAGATCTCATTAAGAATTATATGAACCGATCTATGAAACTAAACAACGGGGAAAACAAATAGACTAAAATTGTATAGAAAGATGTTAATTAAATGTAATGTGTAACGAAATAGAAAAATTCCAATCTGGCATAGGGCGCTGTATCGTTACACTCATGTATGTTACAGTTACAGTAAACTAATGCAATGATTTTGAACAAATTAAGCCCATTAATTAAGAGATACTATTTTGATTCGAATTATTCTAACCAATGAGCAAGCAATAGCTCAGGTCGCTTTCCAGCGCTTTATAAATCGTCCTGCATAGTTCGTATCGTTTATGATTGCTTAAGCTGATTTCGTGCTGTCCTGTCGTCTCTGAACGTCATATCTACAGTTTGTTTGCGATTGTTTAATGTATAATTTTGACTTACTGTCTTATCGATGAATTTCTGTGCCATGTACATAATCCTTGCCAATAAAAGAATAAAGCAGGCCATTACTTAACTTTGTGTGAGTTTAAGTATTGGTCTGCTTTTTTTATGCTTACAGTTTTGTTGTAAATTAGGTGGAAAGAATTTATGTTGCATTTGATTAGTCCCAATTAAAGGTCAACTTAAGAAATACAATTACTTAAGCATAATTTGCTGTATCTGTATGATCATTTTTCTGGTAAATTTTCAATGCAGTCCAAGAAAAGAAGCCATAAAAGAATAGCAACCCATATACTAACTCCTTTAAATTAAAAAGGAGTTGTTGTTAAATGAATAATGAATATTATCAAGACTTTATCAAAATCCTCGCTGAAATGGTCCAAGAGTATGAAGCCTCAGACAACGAAACCACCGACGAAGAATCAAAATGAGGGGTAGCAAGCCCCTTTTTATCTCTGTCATAGTTTACGCTCCCCATGATAAAAAGCTAATTAATCTACTTTCCTCATTTGTTCAATAGTTTTCTTACTTTTGAAATATACGAGTTTAGTAGAATCCTTTCTTTATTCAAGATATATCTCTCGTTGATGTTAACGATAAACCGATCCGCTTTTATTTCAATGTTCGAAAGTCTTGTCATTTGGGTTATTACTACATAATCAATCTCCAGCGTTTCAATTGGGTTATCGATGATATGCCCAGAAATGGTTTTTTCGTCATCGTCAATCTTGATAAACATGATATGATAACCATTTCGCTTTTTATTAGCAACCCTTAGTTCGTTTTGGGTGATGTAAAATTTATTGTTGTTCTGCGTCGTAGTTTTCACTTCAAACGCGTGTGTTTCGCCATCTATATAAACTTCAATGTCGTAACCTATTCTGGCATTGCCCGATACAAGCTTAACCATACCAGGATACTCGACTTCTAAGTGTTTCATGGCAAGAATTTCTCCGAACTGACCGACTGCTGAATTAACCTTGACCCAGCCAGGTATAGGATCGTCATCGTTAGCTACGTCATATTGTATGTTCTGCTGTTCAAGCTCTGTTTGCTTTTCTCCAAGGTCAGTATAAAACGAGTTTATTTCAACATCCTTCTTCTCTTTTATTTGAACAGTGGTCTTATCCTTAACTACATACAGCGGCAATCCTGCTTCGATGTCGTAAACCTTAACTTTGCTCATTTTTTGGTACCTTGGGCGCATGTTTTTTTGCACACTATCCACTTGGTTTCGGTTTCATCGGACTCATATTGAATTATTGCCCAGTTATCAGGAGTATTCTCATAAATCTCTCGACACATCGGACATTTAAAGAAATTGATTTTTCGAGTTTCTTCAACGTCTTTCCAACGAACTATTCTATCAATAAGGCCTAGTTCCTGAAGCCTTTTGCCAATATCGCTTAATCTTTCTTGGTTCGTATTGCTATTAACCAACTTTAACACTTTTTTATTGTTAATAATTATTTGATGGATTCGTTCATTTACCTGAACCGGCTGACTCCTACCCTTTAGTTGAAAGGTGCGATTTTCAAAGTCATAGTTCTTTTCAATGCATTGGTGCAATTCGCTCAGTTTTAAGCCATACTGATACACCATTTCAAATACGAAAAGGCGCACAGAATCTGTTTTAAACTCATTTCGTATTAAAATGATTTGCTCAATTGTTAAGGATTGTCTTTCCTCAAGGAAATCATCTTTCAATTCATTATTTTTAAACAGATAGCTGTTTAGCACATCAGGCGAAAAGGATAACTCTGTGCCATTTTCAACTAAATACACCAAGAAATTTTTTGTGTAATAGATTTTATTGTTATTACTTGAAGCCCTAGCTACACCGCCCACAAACTCTTCGATATTTCTAATGTCTAAATTTTCGGCATTTATATCCGGGTAAGCTGCCAACAAATTAATAGCATTATTAGACATCTGGGATTTTGTCCCTACTTCGTATTTCTTGGGATGATTGTCTAACCACTCCTCATATGCTAAATACCATGTTCGGTTTATGTTATTTAATCGCTGTAAGTGAACTTCCTTCGGAACATTACTTTTTGTTGTTTTTGTTCTCAATTAAACTACACCCTTCGATAAAATGATTAATACCCACATTATACCATTGCTTGGTGGTGTTTAACTAAAACAAAAATATTACATTGCGCTAAACTAGCCATTAACTTAATAAGAAAATCAACACTGAATTTTTTAACTAAGTCAAAAAAAAAGAAGCGCCAAGCATAGACGCTAGTGCTCACACAACAAACCTCACTTCAATTGTCTCTGAAAAGTTGTATCTATTTGTGATAAGGTTCACCGTACCGAAAGAATAATGCTCAATATTAAATTTCAAACCGCACTTCAATCGTTTCTGGAATGTTGTAACTAGGAGAAAACGAATATAACCATTCTTTCACTTGAGAACGAGCTGGAAATATGAGTAAATATAAAGGTAGCCGGCCGGCTAATTACTTCGGAAAGGAGTGATCAAAGTGATTACAACAAAAGCAGAGGTGGTCTCTGCGTAAGCAGAGTCCATCGTTCCAAACGGGGGTCGCTAGGCCCCCGCATATTTTTCCTGAATGAGTAGACAGCGAGATGCTTTTTACATATAATGAGAATGTGAACACGTAGTGAACACCATAAATTAGGAGAGACTTTGCTCTCCAACCCAAATTCAAAAATTAAACTATCTGGTGAAAGGAGTGCTTTTTAATGAACACAATGACAGTAGCGATGAATGTTGCGGCCGCCGCAGAGGTACTCGTCTCCTAACTGAATATCATTCGTGGAATAACCGTTCACCTGAATTGTATAATTGCATATACAACCGACAGGCACGATTATGATCGTGTTTTTTTTATTCCATTTTTTGAGAATGGTAGGAGGTTATGGGGCGATGAAGATACTCTCTGCAAATCAGACAAAGTTTAACTTTGCTCGACAATTTGAGGAGGTTTTCATCCATGAGTTACAAGAACGGGAAAGACGTTCTTCCCCCTAACCTATTAAAACAATTACAAGAATATATCCAAGGTGAAATTGTATATATCCCTAAGAAAGAGCAGAAGCGCGCTGGATGGGGAGAAAATAACGGAACACGTATTATCATTGAGCGCAGAAATCGAGAAATTTTCCGGTTGTACCAAACTGGTTCCACTGTGATGGAACTAATCAAAGTCTTTCATTTATCGGAAGACAGCATCCGCAAAATCATCGTGAAAACACGCGAATTAACAGCCAATCAAGCATAGAAGCAGCATCCCTAGAGGTGCTGCTTTTTTTTCGTTAGCCTGCTTAGTATAAATTGTCGTCAAATTGAAGGAAATGTTTTTAATTTCTTGAAATTAAAAAGAAAGAAAACGTTAGCAAGCGTCCGATCGCTTTTTGGAGGTGGTGCAAGACAAATGCAAGATGAGCTGGATATACGAAGTTTTATCGGCACACATGATGCCGATTTTTATGATGATGGATTTCACCGTCATTCGGCTGTTGAAATCAGTATCGTGCTGGAAGGACGGTGCTTGTTCGAGTGGTCGAGGCGAAGCTGGATGGAAGCAGGGCATATCGTCATTATCCCGTCAGACTTGTCACACAGGTTTGAAGCCGTGACGAATGTGAGGTTCGGGGTTATTTTGCTGCAGGGCGTAACGGCTCGTACGATGGAGCTGGTTGCGAAGCTAGGAGGCAGCGGATTTACTGGCTACGGGGGCGGCGCAGATAGCTCGCCTTTATTCCTTGCTTTATCCAGATTGGACAAAGAGCGATTCGAGCGATTGTTCCGGGAGTGGCTGCGGATGAAAGCGTCGTTCTTAAAGGAAAAACAAGCCAATTATTCGGCATGGATGGAAGTGCTGCTGCTTTTTTTACTTGAACATTCGCAGCAGGATTTGCAGGGGATGACGGTGACGAAAGCGGCTGACTACATTCGTGAAAATGTGCAGGAATCGGTTCACATTTCTGATTTGGCAGAGATGGCCGGTTTTACGGAGGCCGCTTTTCGTCGCGTTTTTGAACAAATGTACGGCGTTAGCCCAAAGCAATATCAGCAGCAGTGTCGTTTGCAGGAGGCAAAATGGCTGCTTAGCTCAACAGATAAGGATATACGTGAAATCGCCGAGCAGGTAGGCTTTTTCAGGTTGCATTCCTTTTCACAGTGGTTTAAGGAACAAGAAGGTCTCCCGCCTACCGTTTGGCGGAAAAGTCAACGGTTGCAGCACGGTTCGATGTTGGACTAGTTGCGTTTTGCGTAAATTGTGGTTCGGTTTCCCTAAATACAAGCGCTTTCTGATTCGATATGCTAATGGAGTAAACGTAAACACTTAGGGAGGACACGACGGATGGAAAAAGTAAGAATTGGATTTATCGGTGTAGGCGGCATGGCAGAGTACCATATGAAAACATTGCAGCAAATCGATGACGCAGTGATTACGGCCGTATGCGACATGAACGCGGATCGGGCGAGGGAGATAGCTGAGACTTTCGGCGCAAACACGTACGAAACTGTGGAACAAATGATGGATGCGGGAGTTATCGATGCGCTTTATATATGTACGCCGCCTTTTGCTAGGGAAGGGATTGAAGAAGCGGCTGCAGCACGGGGCATACATCTGTTATCGGAGAAACCAATCGGCTTACATATGGAAGAGGTACGTCGTAAAGAACAGATCATTCGCGATTCGGGTATTATTCATTCGTCAGGCTATTGCTTGCGTTATCTGGATACTGTGCAGAAGGCAAAGCAGTATTTGGCTGATAAGCAAGTAGATATGGTGATCGCGTACCGAATTGGCGGCATGCCGGAAGTAGGTTGGTGGAGGCTCATGAATCGCTCGGGCGGCCAACTTGTAGAGCAATCGACACATCAAGTGGACTTGATTCGTTATTTGGCCGGTGAGTTTGACTACGTCCAAGCGAACTATGAGCAGAGACACATCCATCGGATCTATCCTGAGGCAACCGTGTATGATGTGGGTATCGTATCTTTCGGGCTACGCAGCGGAGCACTTGGCACGATTAGCAATACGAGCTTGTCTCGTCAAATTGGACGCGGGGACGTGGAGTTTTTCGGGCATGATTTCTACGTGTCAATAAGTGGAATGACGGTTCGGATTGTGGATGACACGCAAGACGTGACTTTGACGTCGGAGATGGATTTTTACCTCGAGCAGAATCGGGCGTTTGTCGCAGCTGTGAAAACAGGACTGCAGGAACTAGTGCTTGGTGATTATAGTGAAGCGGCAGCGACGCTTGAGGTTACGCTGGCGGCGAATGATTCGGCGGTTGCGAAGCGAACGATAACGATCACTTCGGCATAAGAGTACGAATGTTTCCACTTTGAAATACACGAGGAGGTTAAGGCATGTTAAAAGGAGTAAATCAATGGTGCTTCCCTGAAGGAATGCCGCTTCAGCAGTTATTCTCGATTAGCCGTGAGGCTGGTTATGACGCGGTTGAACTGAATGTCAATCCGTTAGGCGGTGTTGGCTTGACCATGGAGACGACTGCAACGGAAGCTGAGGAGATTGGCCGCATGGCAAAAGAGTTCGGTATTCAGCTGCGAAGCTTGTCTACCTCTCTGCTGTGGCATACTCCGCTATCTTCGGCGGACGCGTCTGTACGAGAGCAGGGGCGTCGCGTTGTAGAGAAACAGCTTGAGCTAGCGGAACTGCTAGGTATTGATACGGTGCTTATCGTGCCTGGAGCCGTCAACGAGGAAACCTCGTACGACGATTGTTATAACCGCAGCTGTGGGGAACTAGCTTTGCTGGTGAAAGAAGCAGAAAGACGTCGCGTTCGCATTGGCATCGAAAACGTGTGGAACAAATTTTTGCTTTCGCCACTTGAAATGCGTGCTTATGTCGACGATTTGCAGTCTTCTTATGTCGGGGTTTATTTTGATGTAGGCAATATTTTGCATAACGGTTATCCACAACAGTGGATCAAAATTCTTGGTTCCCGTATTTTCAAAGTGCATGTGAAGGATTACCGACCAAGTGTAGGCACAGGCAATGGTTTTGTCCCGCTGCTCTCGGGCGATGTCAATTGGACGGCAGTTCGATCGGCGTTAGAGGATATCGGGTATACCGATACGGTAACGGCTGAAGTCGGTCTGTACGCAGAAAGTCCTCTGCAGACGGTATATGACACTTCTCGGCACTTGGATATTATACTTGGCGGAGCTGAACGATAGTGGGGAAGCCAGAAGAATCGCTTTCTTATAACAAAGTGATCGGACTCCAATTTTTCAATTTCGTCCTTCGTCAGCCAGGTTACCTCCATGATAGTGGGAATGTCTAATTTCTTGTACATGATCATTGGCATTGATCTAACTGGTAAAGAGATTTTCACTCATCAAGTGCGTAAATATATTAATGAGTAATTGATTTTGTTTAACTAGCTACATTGTTTGATGCTGCAATTCAAAATTGAGGAATTTTTTGGTGCTTAAACATTGACTTTGGACGTCAATGTTTAAGCACTTTTTTTGTTCAGGGATGTAGTAAAACAGTTCTTTGAGACATTATATATTGTTGTGCATGAAAATGCATTTAGCTCTTTGCGGATATTCTCACAATTGTTTCCGCCGCAATTGAGGTGTTTGCCGAGACCGGTTATTACAGAGCAACTACAGCACAGGTTGCTGAACGAGCTACAATATCGCAGCCGTATATATTCCGATTTTTCCGAACGAAAGAATTAAAAGAAACGTAAGGGAGGCAAAAGAGAGTCTCCTTCATAAAAAAAATTCCCATTTAGTGATTGACCAATCAATAACAAAATGATAAGATGAACTCAAGTTAGTAATTGATCAATAACAAATTAAGAATACGAAATGAGGCTGATGAAAATGGAAAAAGCGATTGTAATTGGAGCAACGGGCGGGACTGGAGCAGCAATCACGGAAGAACTTGTCAAACGGGGGGTATCAACCATTGCGTTTGGACGTTCACGCCAGAAATTGGAACAGTTTGCTGAAAAACTTGGAAATCCGAAGCATTTGACGCTCGCCTTTGGGGACGCAATGTCTCCTGACGACATTGTAGCTCAAGCAGGCGGTGCTGACGTATTGTTCCATTGCGCGAACGTACCCTACCACGAGATGGTGAATAAACTGATTCCGCTAGGCGAATCAGTGATGGAGGCGGCAGAACGGCTTGCGATTAAAGTAGTAGCGATTGATGGGATCTATCCTTATGGGAGAAAACAGATGGATCTTGTCACGGAAGAACATCCAAAGAAGCCTCATACGATAAAAGGAAAAGTACGCCTGAACTATGAACGGATGTTGTTAAGTAATCGATGGACTAAGGCAAAAGTAATGATTGTTCGTTTGCCTGATTATTATGGACCTACGGCTAATGAAGCCTCGTATTTAGGTTCAACCCTGGAAGCGATAGCTGCCGGCAAAATGGCTTTTTTCGTCGGCAACATGCATGTTCCCCGCGAATTCGTTTATTTACCGGATGCAGCTGCGATGGTTGCTGAGCTGGCAGGTAAAGACCTCGCATATGGACAGAACTGGAATATACCGGGTGCTGGGCTTATATCGGGGCGAGAGATCGTACGGATTGCACAAACGGCAAGCGGCCATGTTAAACCGGTCATTCCGCTGAAAAAATTAGGTTTATCGTTGATAGGTATGAGCGTGCCCGTGATGAAAGAAGTCGTCGAGATGCTTTATTTAACCGAAGAGCCGCTGACTTTAAGTGGAGAAAAATACAAACGGTTCATCGGACCGATCACTGCGACGCCGTTCCAGGAGGGGATTACTTCGACTGTTTTGGCATTGCAGGATAGTAAGGCAGCACAAAATAATTGATCAATCAATTACATTAAGGAGATGAAATATGATGTTTAGATCGTTTAATTTAAAGACATTCACAATGAGCTTTCTTCTGCTGATAATCATTCTGATTGGTGTGGGCATTTTTGCGGGTCCCTTTGATGATTCCCA
Organism: Paenibacillus sp. V4I9; assembly: GCF_030817295.1. Taxonomy (NCBI): domain Bacteria; kingdom Bacillati; phylum Bacillota; class Bacilli; order Caryophanales; family Paenibacillaceae; genus Paenibacillus; species Paenibacillus sp. V4I9. The sequence goes on along the minus strand of NZ_JAUSZE010000001.1, from coordinate 6,121,698 downwards.
ACGGGCCACCATCGATGTCGACCGAAACGCCCAGGTTATCGTCGACCTTTCCATCGATATCGACGCACCACTGGAGACCGTATGGCGGATACAGACTGGCATCGACCAGTGGCCAACTTGGCAGAAAAATGTCTCACAGGCACGCTTATCCGGTCCAATCGCGGTGGGAAGTACCTTTCAGTGGGAGACGCATGGGCTACCCATCGTCTCCACCATCCGAGAGGTCGACCCTACGCGACGCATCGTTTGGGGGGGGCCAGCACAAGGCATCGAGGGCGTCCACGTCTGGACCATCACTTCCACCCCTAAAGGAGTCGTCGTGCACACCACTGAGTCCTGGGACGGTCCGCCAGTTGCAGCCGACCCCGACGGCATGCGCGCGGCACTCACGTCCTCGCTCAATGTCTGGCTCGCCGACCTCAAGAGGACTGCCGAGGCGCAGAAATCATGAATCCCGAAGAAAGAAAGATGTTATTTTTGGCTAGAAGGATGCTATGCAGCATCGCGGAAGCCATTGGTGTACCCGAATTAAAAGGAACGTAAGTAGAGGATTAAGTTAGTGATTGATCAATAATAAATTAAGAAAACGAAATGAGGCTGATAACAATGGAAAAAGCAATTGTAATTGGAGCAACGGGCGGGACGGAAGCAGCAATCACGGAAGAACAGGTACGGGCCACCATCGATGTCGACCGAAACGCCCAGGTCATCGTCGACCTTTCCATCGAAATCGACGCTCCACAGGAACCCGTATGGCGGATACAGACTGGCATCGACCAGTGGCCAACTTGGCAGAAAAATGTCTCACAGGCGCGGTTATCCGGTCCAATCGCGGTGGGAAGCACCTTCCAGTGGGAGACGCATGGGCTACCCATCGTCTCCACCATCCGAGAGGTTGATCCCATGCGGCGTATCGTTTGGGGGGGACCAGCACTAGGCATCGAGGGCATCCACGTCTGGACCATCACTCCCACCCCCAAAGGAGTCGTTATGCACACCACGGAGTCATGGGACGGTCCGCCAGTAGCAGCCGACCCCGACGGCATGCGCGCGGCACTCACGTCCTCACTCGATGCCTGGCTTGCCGACCTCAAGACGACTGCCGAGGCGACCAACTAAAAAGTAGCTGTCAAAAAAAATTAGTATTAGACTGGAAATGTTGATTCCTCGCGGATTTTTGAATTCAAAACCTTCAGACTCCAAAAAATAAGTAGTAGACTGTGCCTAAAATTAAAAACAGCGATAGCCATGGGCGAGAAAAAAAGTCCAAGACTGTCGCTGTCGTCAATCCCGTCAAACCAGGATACGGCGTTTTCGGACAGCTTACGCTCGCCTGTTCCGTCAAGAGCGGATGAATATAAGTCATTGTCCATATCCTTGATATAATATAGCTTCTCTCCCAAAATCCGGAAACGGCTTACCTCCGTGTTCACGATTTTCTTCGTTTCGTTCGTCTTTAACTCGATTTTATAAATCTTGTTCAAATCGCTGTAACCCTTCGAATCGGCGTAGGTAGCCCTGATATAAACATCGTCTCCAATAACCTCTGCAGAATCACCGGTCCCGATGCCGGCGACTTTGAAGCTGCAGGCAGGTCAGGAATCAGGATATGTCTTTTGTGCGCTTGAGAGAAGGGATGCTTTCATGTCTCAGCGAATTAATGGAATTAAATGTGAAACATCTGAATTCATCGATTAGGTAGGAGGAGTCATTATGATTTCCGTATTCGTTTATGGCACATTGCTTGCGGGAGAGAGTAATCATCATGTTGCTGCACCTTTTTTACTCTCCGTGCAACCGGGTACGATATTTGGACGTCTATATGATGTAGGACTCTATCCAGCTCTTGCTCTTACGGAAGGGACTCATAAAGTGATTGGCGAGTGGTTTGAAGTAACAGAGGAAGGGCTGCAAGCGATGGATATTCTGGAGGGTTACAACGGTCCCGGTGCCTCTAATGAATATGAAAGAGTGTGGGTCAGCGATGTTAATGGCTTGCGTGAAGGCTGGGTTTATATCTGGGAAACCATTAGCGGGCTCAAAGAGATTAATAGCTCCTCATGGATAGCCTATTCAGCCCAAAAAAATAAGTAAAAAGTTCGGTTTATTTCGACAAATTCCTATCCTGCCAGAATGCATGATGCTATAATTAAGTTAATTTATTTAGGTTGAGGAGTACGCCATGTATGTTTATAAAATATTACTTGCAGATGACGAAATCGCGTTACGTTTTCTGCTTACTGAAACTCTTTCTGATGAAGGTTATGCCATCTCGGAAGTTGAAGATGGTCAACAAGCGATGGAGCAATTGCAAAAAGAAACCTACGATCTTATCATACTTGACTATATGATGCCGGAGCGGACGGGTGTTGAAGTCTGTGAATGGCTGCGGCATAGCGATAATGCCAATCGGGATATACCGGTTATTTTGCTGACGGCTAAAGCCTTAGAAAAGGACAAAGAAAAAGCCAAAGCAGCAGGCGTAACCACCTATATTGTTAAACCATTCAGCCCTCTTCAATTAATTGATACGGTCGGACAATTATTACAACGTTAATTCGAACTATATAGAGATTATTTTATATATAAAAAAGGGTGATTGGCTGTCATGAGTAATACGAATCTAGAGGGGTTGAAGGACTCCAAGTCAGAATCGGATAGAGATGCAAAAATTCTTAGACAAGGAAGAAAGCTGTTTATTCGTGAATTCGAAAAGCAGCTTAAACAGCTTAACTCGCTGCTTGATACGGTCCAGTCAACGGCTGTAGCTGATGATTTAAAACAGTTTTATCGCATTGTTCATACGCTTAAAGGCAGTGCACCTATTTTTGGTTATGTCCGGATCGGTAAACTGGCTGAGGATATGGTTCGAGCCTGGGAATGGACACAATCCATGGATAATGACGGAGAAGAGTTACTCTTGGCGATCAACCCGATAATTGAAAGCGCAGAACGCAGTAAACAAGCACTTCGTGAAATGAATATGGAATATGATATCGGTGTTACGGAAATCCAGATGGATGAACAGCAGGATCCTGGAGGCGGCTCTTTGCTGGGGTCCATGAAGAGTCGATTGCTGCTTGTGGATGACGATGAGGTGCTGCGCACTTATTTGACCCGTCGTCTTCAACTCGATGATTGTATTGTTGATGAAGCAGCCGATGTGGAGAGCGCTATGAAGTTATTACGTGAACATACGTATGATTTGGTGACGCTGGATCTCATGATGCATCCTCAGTCTGGCTATGAGCTATTTGAATTTCTCAAAGAAGATCCTACATTGAAATGGTTACCGCTTATTGTATTGTCGGGACGTAACGATTTGAATGATAAAGTCCGCTGTTTTCACTTGGGAGCCGATGATTATGTGACGAAGCCATTTCAATACGAGGAATTGGCCGCAAGAATCTATGGGCTGCTCAAAAGAACAAAAAATTTCGAGCAGCTTGCCTTCCGTGATCCGCTGACCGGGGTGTTCAACCGTCGCTATTTTGATCTTCAAATTGGTATGGAATTACAGCGTATTGAGCGCTATCCGGCACCAATCTCGCTTGTTTTTATTGATATTGATTGCTTTAAACGGATTAATGATACTTATGGGCATCACGTGGGAGACTTGGTGCTCCAAGGCTTGGCTCATTTGCTGCAAGTGAACTTGCGTTCGACAGACCTGTTAGCACGTTTTGGCGGCGAAGAGTTCGTTATTGCCCTTCCGAATACAACGGTGGAACAGGCAGTTGAAACCATGCAATCCATACTTAATAAAGTACGTTTAAATGCAGTTGCACAGTACGAGGGACAAACCTTCTCGATCACCTTTTCAGCAGGTGTTGCAGAGTGGCATGAGGGGATGACGGTTGCGGAGTGGGTGGCTAAGGCTGATGATGCGATGTACCAAGCTAAGCAACAAGGCAGGGATAGGATTGTTAGCGCTTTGGAAGAGGATGAAGGAACAGAGCAACTTAAGTTGGCTGCCAGTCCGCAAATTGACAAGAAAAATTTGCTCATTGTGGACGATGATCCGATTTTACGAGCGATTCTCACTTCACATTTAGAGCATTTACCAATTACAATTACCCATGCTGCCGATGGTGAAGTCGCACTCGGCTTGCTGCTCGCCAATACCTATGATGCTTGTATTCTCGATGGAATGATGCCGAAACTTGATGGGTTCTCATTGTTGTCGCAGATAAAGAAAGATCCGCGTCTAACCGTTCAAGACATGAAAGTACTTATGCTTTCAGGTAAGAAGAAGGAAGATGATCTAGCCAAGGGCTTTCAAATGGGAGCTGACGACTATATGACGAAGCCGTTCTCTCTCGTTGAGTTGGAAGTTCGAGTGAGAAAGTTAATGAACTTAGTGTGATAAAACAAATAATAAACTCAAAGCTGCTTCTGCCATATTATGGCGAGCAGCTTTTTATTTCGTCAACTTTGTATTTGACTTCTAAAAAACAAAATGAAGGATTTGCGGGTTTGCATCATGCCAGCTGTTATCTCTTTGACAGGGTGGAGGAAAGGGCAGGGTGAATGTGAAGCGATTAACGGAACACCTTATTGATCTCTTTGATTGGGTTTGGTCAGTCTCGACTATGGCAAGTGTTTTGGTTGTGCTGATTATAGTGATGCAGCAAGTGCTAAGACATCGTTTAAAACCAAGATGGCATTACTTGATGTGGCTGTTGGTTATTGTACGCTTAATTTTGCCATGGGGCCCAGAGAGCGAATTCAGTATTTATAATTGGATCGGTTACACTGATGCCGTTCATTCGGCTGTACAAGTTAGTCAGGAAGAAATACTTACAAGAGCTGTTGTATCGGAAACTGCTGCCTATTCTGTTTACCGGAATTTAGTTGTTGTATGGCTGGTTGGCGTGTGTTTTTTGGGGATATATACAATCCGGATCAACAGGAAATTTGCCCGAAAAATGAAAAATGAAACGGTTGCGATAACCGATGAAAGAGTACTGGGGCTTTTCAATCAATGTAAAAAAATGATGTCGATAAATAAAACCATTGCTCTTGTTGAATCTTGCAATTTGGCAACACCAACCCTATTTGGTCTTGCAAAACCCCAATTGATTATGCCCAAAACCATTTTAAACAGCTTGAATGACGATCAATTGCAGCATGTGTACCTACATGAACTGGCTCATAGCAAGCGTAATGACATTGGAGTCAATTGGTTCATGCATGCTCTACTGATTATACATTGGTTTAATCCAATTCTTTGGTATGCATATCGTCGAATGCGGGAAGATCAGGAAATCGCAAGTGATGCTCTCGCACTCAGCTGCCTTACTCCTGATAAAAGCCAGGACTATGGATATACGCTTATCAAATTGTTGGAAAATTTCTCGCGACCTGTTCAAGCTGTTGGAAATGTAAATTTAACAGGAAGCAAAATACAACTGCAAAGGAGAATTAAAATGATCAAACAATTTAAAACAAATTCGTATCGTTGGTCGTTTCTTGGGATAGCAACTATTATCTTCATAAGTGGGTGCGCGTTAACGAATCCTAAGGACAGTTCGACATCTACACCATTGCAAAGTACGGCAGTTACCGAAGAAAAAGTAAAACAGCAGGATTCTGTAGATTCAAATGTGACGGCTTCTGAAGAGACAACGAAAGTGGCCGTTTCCGTAGTACCGCAGACAACTCCCTCGGATGAGAAGTCGAGACCGGCGGCATCCGTTGGGGTGCAGTCAACGGTGTCGGATGACAAGCCCAGAGCGGCGCCGGTAAGTCCGGGACCAAGAGTGTTGGATGACAAGCCGAGAGCGGTGCCGGTAAGTCCGGAACCAAGAGTGTTGGATGACAAGCCGAGAGCGGTGCCGGTAAGTCCGGAACCAAGAGTGTTGGATGACAAGCCAAGAGTGGCATCTCCCTTAAGTCCGCGACCAACGGCCGCTGCTGCTGACTAAACTAACTGTCTTTTATATTATTTATCAGGAAGAAGAGAACGACCAAATCTAAATAATTGTTAAGTAGAGGAGTTGCTAATCGGCAGCTCCTTTTTTTGTTTACTAAAGGACTTATTAAATGGAATAAAAAACCAATAAGTTTTTTGAATAATAAATGCTATAATCAAATTCGTCTATATATAATGACCGCTAGTTAATTATCCTGTGTGTTCAGTTAGAGTGAAAAAAGGAAGGTTAAGGAAGAAATATATGCATAATTGGTCAAAGGCACTTAATTTTAGAACTCCTTTTAAAATCTCTTTGGTCTATATGCTTTTGGGAAGTCTATGGATTATCCTGTCCGATAGATTTATGGACATTCTTAACTTATCAGGGGCAATCACTATTCATTCAACTAAGGGTCTATTTTATGTTTTTCTTACAGCATTGGTTCTATATTTGTGGGTAACACGTTTGAAAAAGGCCCTTACGGAAAGTGATGAACGATACCGAATACTTGTAGAACACTCACCAGAACCGTTAGTTGTTCACAGTAAAGGGAAAATAGTCTATATCAATCCTGCCGGTGCCGAAATATTTGGCGCAGCTAGCCCAGAGGAACTTATTGATTATCCCGTAATGAATTTGGTGCATCCCGATTATATTGACATTGCCAAAGAACGAATTAGGCCTCTCGAAGAGGAGAGGGTACCGGCAGCTCCCATTGAGCAGAAATTTCTTCGCGTCGATCGTCAAGTTATTGATGTAGAGGTCATAGCGGTACCTATTATCTACTTAGGTAAACCGGCCGTACAGCTTATATGTAGGGATATCACTGAGCGTAAACGAGCCCAACGTATGTTGGAAGAAAGAGAGCAGAGTTATAAGTCCCTTGTTGAAAATAACCCCGATGCTATATTTGAATTGGATCTTAATGGACGAATACTTAATATGAACCCAGCTACAGAAAGAATTACGGGCTATCAGCAGGAAGAGCTGCTTCATCAAAGCTTTTGTCATTTTATGGTAGACGGTGATCACTTTAAAGCATTAAATTTGTTTGAAGCGTCGACAAAAGGTGAATCAAACAGCATCGAAGTCGCCATTACGAATAAACGAGGCTACTTTGTCGAATTAAACTTAAAGATGGTTCCTATTATCATAAATGATAAGATCGATGGCGTTTATGGTATCGCTAAAGACATCACCGAACGTAAAAGGACAGATGAGCTTCTGCTTAAATCAGAAAAACTATCGGTAGTGGGGCAGCTAGCCGCCGGAGTTGCTCACGAGATTCGAAATCCATTAACTTCTCTTAGAGGATTTGTTCAATTATTACAAACCAAAACGGATAATTATGATGAGTATTTTCAAATCATGTTGACTGAATTAGACCGAATTAATTATATCGTGAGCGAGTTTTTGGTTATTGCCAAGCCGCAGGCCGTAAGTTTTGAGATGAAGGATCTTCGCAAAATTCTTCATGATGTGATCTCGCTGTTTGACACACAAGCAATTCTTAATGATGTGCAAATTCATACGACATTTGATTCGGACATTCCGTTAATCAATTGTGAAGAAAATCAATTAAAACAGGTCGTTATTAATATTCTTAAAAATGCGATTGAAGCGATGTCAGAAGGCGGTACTATCGAAATTCTAATGAAGGTAGACGACGATAAACTCGTTATTCGGTTTATTGATCAGGGGTGTGGAATTTCGGAAGAACGAATAGCGATGTTAGGAGAACCCTTTTATACGACAAAAGAAAAAGGGACCGGATTAGGATTGATGGTGAGCCAAAAAATCATTGAAGCACACCACGGGAGACTTCATATAAAGAGTCAGATCGATATAGGAACAACGGTTGATCTTATTTTACCTTTAGATCCCAATGGATAGGCTTATATTAATGAACTCCTAGATAGGGGTTTATTTTTTTATAAAAAAGACGATTACTTGACAAACAAATTAGCCTAAAGTTAGCATAGTGTTATGATGACAACTCGATGTAGAGAAGAATAGGAATAGATTTACACCAAAGGAGGAACGATCATGTACCAGGGAGACGAACAAAGCCAGCTTGATTTAAGATTATTCCGAATCTGGAGTAGAGCTTCCAAAGCTATTGCTGATAATACCAAACGAGATATCGAAAGTCATGGAATCAGTCCTGATCATTTTATGATTCTAGAGCTTCTCTATAACAAAGGACCTCATCCTATACAAAGGATTAGTGAAATATTTAGTATTCCAAGCGGGAGTATTACTTACGTGGTAGACAAGCTTGAACAGAAAGATTATGTAAGACGACAATCAAGTCCAACGGATAGAAGAACTTCCAATGTCGCCCTTACTGAAAAGGGTGAAACCTTATTTAATGAGATTTTCCCGAAACATGCTGCCGTTATATCTGAGAATTTGTCCTTTATAAGCAACGAAGAAAAACTTCAGATGATCGATCTATTAAAGAAACTGGGGTTTGGAGCACAAGAACTCAGTAAGGATAGATAAAACAATGCAAATCAATTTCAAGTTATCCAGGCGTTACTGGATAGCTTTTTTCATTTAGATGCCTTGTTAAAAATGGTTGACAAATAAATATCCTAATGTTAGTGTATATTGTAATAACATAAGGATATCTAATTGTAGTTTATCTATGATTAGGTGAAAAAAGGGGAGAGTTTAGATGAATACAGCAGTAATTATTATTCAAATCATTTTAGCACTTGGGTTTTTGATGTTCGGTGCCATGAAGTTCGGTTCAAAACAAATGGTGGATGAGTTTACACGTTATGGGATGCCTCAGTGGTTTAGGGTAATCACTGGCTTGCTCGAAATTGCCGGAGCCGCACTACTGGTTGCAGGAATTTGGAACGACAGTCTTATTGTTATTGGCGGATTGCTATTGGCCGTTATTATGGCTGGAGCCGTCATAACGCATCTACGTATTAAGGATCCTGTATCTAAAATAGGTATGCCCATTATTTTATTCATCCTTACGTTGGCTGTCTTGTTTATAAAATGAGAAGTATTGCTGTAATGTTCGAACCAATAAATGCCGGGTCCTGTTTAATAGGATCCGGCTTTTTGATTGTTATTTTGCTTATACCCACTCGCCTTTAGCTGTATATATCGTTTTACCGCCGATTTGAATAAAGATGTGGTCTTCTTTCTGAGATGCCCGATGATACAGAATGGAAGGACGCATGATTTCAAAGCCTTGCTCAACGCTGATATCGATGGACTCATTGCCGAAATAGCGATAATTGACCAAGTATCCGGCCAAATCGCCATTGGCGCTCCCTGTAGCTGGATCTTCGGGAGCGCCGAAATATTCACCGAATACCCTTACATTTAAAGTGTTACCTGCCTGATAAGTCTCTGGACAAAAGACTAATATCATTTTAGCTGAAAGCTTTTCAATCAGATGGAAATATAGATCGCGATTCACAGTGCATCGCTGAACGTCTTTCAAGCATTTTAGTGGGACGATAAGGGCTGGTAGGCCAGTGGAAACCTCCTGAATGGGATACCGCGAATCAATGGCCAACGCTGGAATTCCTAAAACAGCTGCGATCGTATCTAGATCGATAATTTCTCCGAAAATAGGCGGCTTCTGCTGCATCCAAGCCATGCCGGGATTCTTTTCATCAAAAGTGACCGGTATTTGACCGATTTTTAAGTTAAGCGCAATTTGCTGGACAGGGTGTCCTATGATATCTTTTTGAATGATGTAGGCTGTCCCCAAAGTCGGATGTCCAGCGAACGCAACCTCTTCTTTCGGGGTGAAGATACGCACATCATATCCACCATTAATAGGCTCTTCCGACAGGATAAACGTTGTTTCGGAGAAGTTCATCTCGCGGGTAATGGCAAGCATTTCCTCTGTGGATAGGTGGGCAGCATGACGAAAAACGGCGAGCTGATTGCCTTCATATTTATGCTCGGCAAATACATCAACGATCGAAAAAGATAATGGCTGTTTAGACATGATCCCCACTCCTATGAATGAATTTATAGATGAATACACCTTACCATATTGTGTTTAATTTGCGAATTCGCTCCGGGTAAGGTTTGCGACAGAGCTGCTTTCTGCTAGAGTAAGGGTATAGGAAATGTTACACGAAAAGGAGTGGGGCGGATGTCTGACAAAGAAAATCTGGTGCGCTTCGGTATCTCCATGCCGCAATCTCTCATAGAGCAATATGATAGGCTCATTGCCTTGCAGGGCTATGATAATCGCTCTGAAGCCATACGTGATCTTACGCGCAAAGCGCTGTTAACGTCCAGCAGCATGCAGCCCGACGAAACCGTGGCTGGAACGATCGTGATGGTGTATGACCATCATATTCGCGATTTGCCGATTACCTTGATGGAACTTCAACATGATTATCACCATGCAATTATTTCAACGATGCATATCCATTTAAACCATCAGCAGTGCTTGGAAATATTAGTAGTTCGCGGTAAGGTACAGAAGCTTAGAGAGCTTCAACAGCGGATTCAAGTACTCAAAGGTGTAGGATATGCGGAGTTATCTGTCACTCATGTGGACGAGCAGGGTCACTCGCATGAGCATCCTTATTCTCATTTGTAGAATTCGTAGATGTCCTGTTTTTTTGATAAAATTAAGGCACGGAGGTGCGATATGTCAGTTAAAAAGTGGTTCAGTTTAGAAGAGGCTAATGAAATGCTGCCGTTTATCGATCAGGAATTGAAGAAAATGCAAGCATTGAAGCACATTTTTGAGGAAAAATATACAGAGCTCCGTATAAAGAAAAATGAGCATGCAGAGAAACCCGGCGCTGAGAAGGATCCGTTTTTCGTCATGGAAGCAGAGCTGGAATTCCTTCAAATCGAAGCGCGCGGGCTTATTCAAAATTTTCATCTTACGGGTGTAGAACTCAAGGATATAGATACAGGTCTTGTCGATTTTCCAGCGTTGATGGAAGGACAAGAAGTACTGCTTTGTTGGAAACAGGGAGAGGATAGAATTCGCTATTACCATGGCAAACGGGATGGATTTGCTGGACGTAAACCGATTTCGGAATAGAGGACATACGATGCAAAGATCTTTACGTTACACGGCCAAACGCTTTTTGGTCATGCCTTCATTGTTTATATGCATGTTCGCCTTTATTCTATTGAGCGCAGTTGCTGTTCCTCAAACGGCATCTGCTCATGCGTCATTAGTACAGGCCCAACCTGAAGCGGGCACCAAGCTTGAAAGCTCACCGCCTCAAGTAGCCGTTACTTTTAATGAACAGTTAGACGCAGGACTTTTTTATATCAAAGTATTGGACCATAACGGTGACGAAATTACAAGTAATAAAGCTTATATGAACAAAGAGCAGACAGGTTTAATTCTTGATCTGCCGAAGTTATCTGAGGGCTTTTACTTGATCAGTTATCACGTTATTTCAGCTGACGGACACCCCGTTGCAGGTAGTTATCCGATAACGATTGGCAATCCACCGCAAGAAGAAGCTCTCGATCTGCCTTCTGTATATGGCGGGCACAATCATGGAACTGGTCAGTTAACAACGAAAGATATCCTGCAATATGCGTCTCGCGGACTGTGGTATTTGATGTTGTTGACGTTGACGGGTTGGGTTATCTGGTTAAGGTTGTCGGGAGCAGGCGGGACCGGTACCCGAAAAGCACCTTCAGCTTGGACTCTCAATCTGCAGCGTGCACAATTAGTAGCCCTATTGCTGGTCATTTTCACACACATCGAAGCTCTACTTGGTGGTGGTGGGGCCCAAGAGATATGGAAACTATTTAGTGCAACCACTATCGGTATTTCCTGGGCGCTTTTGTTAGTGTTATCCTTCCTTGGATTTGTACTTGTAGGTAGGGGGAAGTGGCTAGATTTATTATGGCCTTTGAGTTTACTAGCGGTGAAAAGCTTTAGCGGTCACGCGGCTTCATTCACTCCAGTATGGGCAACAATCGGGCTAGATTTTATCCACCTGGTCGGCGCGGCATGTTGGGTTGGGGGCTTAGTGCTGCTTTATGCGAAATGGCGTCAGAAAAGTGATGATGTCAGTTCCTATATGCAGCAATTTTCGAGAATGGCTTTGATCTCCATTCTTGTACTTACTCTATCAGGTTCCTTATCCGTCTTGTTGTTCCTGCCAAACTTACGTTACTTGCTTTACACTTCGTGGGGAATATTGCTGCTTGTGAAAATAGGTGCTGTTGCCCTTGTTGTACTCATAGGTTTTATTATTCGGCTCCATTTGCGCAAACAGAAGGCCAAACAATCTGTTCTTTGGGTAAAGGTTGATCTTACCTTTATGGTCATAATCGTGCTGCTGGTAGGGCTCATCACTTATATGGCGCCAATTCCTGTCAACGAACCGCTAGCGTGGCATCAGATGGGTGAAAAGGTCCATGTATCTGCTGATATTACGCCTAAAATCCAGGGAACCAATACTTTCGTAGCGAAAGTATGGCTCCCAGAAAAAGCAGGGAAACCGAAGCAAGTGCTCATGCTGCTTCATTATTTAGACGATAAAGAAATGGCGCCTATTTCTGTGCCAATAACCATTTTCGAGGATAGCACACAAGAAGAATCTTACGGCTTTGTGAAATTCAGCTATAAAGCGCAGGGCGCGTACCTGCCGTTCCGAGGTAATTGGGAATTAGAGATGCGTGTCATGGATGCGGATGATAATGAAACGGTGTACAACAAAGAATTCATGGTGTATTAAAATTGTTTGAATATTTGATGGCTGAAAGTGGGTGGCGATAATGGCATGGATTCAAGTGCTCGATAAAGAACATTTGTCGGTCAAATTTGATGACAAGGATGAGGTGGCATTGCTGGAGATTAACGATGGCGGCATCTCGCCTAATTATGTAACCATTCGTTTAAATGAAATAGAGATTGATGATCTGATCGAGGCTTTACAACGTATTAAACAAGCCATTCAATAATAATGGCTTGTGTAGGAGGAGGGGCACATTGTGCCCCTTTTTTGCGTTGATAATTAGATAAACCCGCCATTGACACGGATTGTTTGACCCGTAATCCATTGGGATTCTTCACTTGCCAGAAATAAGACAATGTTCGCAATATCGTCAGGCTCACCGATTCGCCCAAAAGCGTTCATTTTGCGCATACCTTCTATTTGCTCCTCTGTTTTTCCCACTGTAAAGAGTTCCGTGTTAACTGGACCGGGGGCCACTGCGTTAATCGTAATGCCTTTCGGGCCAAATTCCTTCGCAAGTTGGCGAGTGAACTGTTCAACAGCTCCTTTGGTACCGGCATAAACGCTGTATGTCGGGAACATACTACCGAGGACCGAGGTTGAGAAGTTAATGATTCGGCCATTATTACTCAAGTATTTGGCTGCTTGTTGGCAAGCAAAGAAGGTACCTTTGACATTGACATTAAACTGCTTGTCGAAATCTTCTTCTGTGATACTAGCTATAGGTTTAGTTATCATGAGGCCAGCGTTATTGACTAGAATATCAACTTTACCATAGGCTTCAATCGTTTTCTGGAACATGAGCTCAATGTCAGACACGCGGCTAATATCAGCGTGAATGGCTGTTGCGATTCCACCGTTCTGTTCAATCCCATGAACGACCTCTGCAGCTTTCGCTGGATTGCTGGCGTAGTTTACAACAACTTTGGCTCCGTTTCGAGCCAACTCCTCTGCGATCTCACGTCCCATTCCTCTAGACGCTCCTGTGACTAACGCAACTTTACCGACTAATTTTTTCTCCATTTTAATTCCTCCTCATATGGGTTCAAACGATCCGTTGATTCAAACTTGGTTGATATTGATTTGATTATAACAGGTTGGAAACGAAAATCAAGTGACAATATTATATTTTTGTCATTTATTTAAACGTTACTGTCCATAAATTTGATTGGATGATAGTTTTCCATCAAGTCATTAAGAGATAGTAGCTTAGCTTCTGGACTCTATCCAAAATGCGTATATCATGATATATTAATGGTATCGTATGATATAACGTTTGGTTAGATGCAGGGGGTAGATAGCATTGTCAACGGATTCGAGACCCATTTACGAGCGAATATTCGAAACGCTGCGTGAAGAAATTATACAACGTAAATATAACGTTGGAGACCGCGTTCCTTCAGAGAAGGAACTGGCGGATGAATATAACGTGAGCCGTATTACGAGTAAAAAGGCGCTGGAGATGCTGGCAGAAGAACGTCTCATCGTGCGTAAGCCAGGGAGAGGCTCCTTTGTCATGGAAGGAGGGGGAATTCCGTCTGAAGGACCATCTTCGGGTGAGAGAACCAAGCATACGCTGATAGGCTTAGTCATAACGGATTTCGGCAATACCTTCGGTACGGAGATGATTTATGGCATGGAGCAGGCTTCCGCTGAGCACGATAGTTTCCTAGTATTACGCAGATCGTTTGGTGTGCCTGAGAATGAAGTAAAGGCAATTCGATCGTTTCTTGAATTAGGCGTGGATGGCATTATTGTGTTTCCTGCACAAGGGGAGTTCTATAATGATGAACTTCTTAAGTTGGTCATACAGCAATTTCCCTTAGTCCTGGTTGACCGTCATCTCAAAGGGGTAGCCGCGGCTTCGATTAGTACAGATAACATAACCGCTGCTCGCACGGGTGCTGACTATTTACTTGATTTGGGGCATAAACAGATTTGCTTACTTACGCCGCCGCCTATGGATACAACAGCTATTGAGGACCGTATTGAAGGCTTCGTCCGAGCTCATGCGGAACGCGGGGTCATGGTTGACCGATCGCTCTGGTTAGATGAAATCACCTCTACGCTGCCAAATTCATTTCATTCACCTAATATTGATAAAGATATCGATATGATTAAGGAGCACCTGCGAAGCAATCCGCAAATTACCGCCTTGTTCGCTATGGAATACAATATTGCTCTATTAGCTAAGGCTGCTGTGGAACAAATGGGACTTCAGATACCTGGGGATATTTCAATTATTTGTTTTGATAGCCCTCCTACGACGCTTGGCAGCGGCTATCGCTTTACCCATCTGATCCAAGCGGAGGATGAAATCGGCAAGCTCGCTGTAGAGAATGTGCTAAAGCTGAAGCGAGGCGAGAAGGTAGCCAATAAAATAAGTCTGGACGCCAAATTAATCATTGGGGAGTCAACAGGACCCTCCAAATGATACGGCGGATAATCATCATGGATATCGAAACTTGAGACTGCTAATCTAGTAGTCTCTTTTTAATTGGTATATCAAACGATTTAAATGGTATGTAAATAGTATGATAAATATATATTGACATACTGTATACATACCAATATAATCGTAAATGTAAGCGGTTTATTTATCGGAATAGAGAGGAGCGAGCCCGTTGACGAATGAGGCTAAGTTACCTGCATCAATGAGTAAACTCATTGAGCAAGTAAGTAATGAATTACTGAAGAAACAACGGCCGAAGCTAGCTGCCATGTTCCGCGATTGCTTCTCCAACACGTATCAAACAACGATTCAAAGCCTAGAGGACGGATCAACTTTTGTAATCACCGGTGATATACCTGCCATGTGGCTGCGTGACTCATCGGCTCAGGTTCGAGCTTATCTGCTTCTAGCGAATGAGGATCCCAACTTGGCGGATATGATTGAAGGTGTCGTTAAGCGGCAAATGCAATATATTCAACTTGATCCGTATGCCAATGCATTTAATATGGAGCCAACCGGCGCAGGTCATGGGCAGGACTTGACCCATATGAGCCCTTGGATCTGGGAGCGTAAATACGAAATCGATTCGCTGTGTTATCCTATTCAACTCAGTTATTTACTTTGGAAAGCAACAGGGAGAACCGCACATTTCAATGAGGCCTATCGATCTGCTGTTCGTGCGATCCTTAATCTTTGGCGGGTTGAACAAGACCATGAAACGAAGTCTCCTTATCGCTTCCAGCGACTGCATTGTCCTCCGACAGACACGTTAACGAGAGATGGAAAGGGCAGTCCAGTAGGCTATACAGGAATGACTTGGTCAGGTTTTCGCCCTAGCGACGATGCTTGTTCGTACGGATATTTGATTCCGGCAAACATGTTTGCCGTTGTGGTGCTGGGTTATATCGCTGAAATCGCAGAGCAGGTGTGGCAGGATGCCAGTCTAATCGGTGAATCACTTAAGCTTGCCTCTGAGATTAAACAGGGAATAGAAGCATTCGGAATGATTGAGCATCCCAAGCTTGGTACAATGTTTGCTTATGAGACGGACGGACTTGGCAACTTCAATCTGATGGATGATGCCAACGTACCTAGCTTGCTCTCGATTCCATACTTAGGATATGTCGGCGAATCCGATCCCATTTATCAGCATACACGCAGCTTTATACTTAGTGATGAAAACCCTTACTTCTATAAGGGGAAAGCGGCTCAGGGAATCGGCAGTCCGCATACGCCGGATCGCTACATTTGGCATATTTCACTTGCGGTTCAAGGCCTTACTGCTTCAAGCCGGGAGAAAAGCTGCGTATCCTTGATATACTAGCCAACACCGATGCAGGAACGGGATTGATGCATGAGGGCTTCCACGTAGACGATCCGTCGCAATATACGCGGCAATGGTTCTCTTGGGCGAACTCCATGTTTAGCGAGTTGGTGTTAGACGTATGTGGCCTATCGATTAAGGATCTGTTGAATGATCGCGTAAACGCATCGTACTCATCCTAGGTTATTCAGGGGGTGGAACCCCTTTTAACTAGCAACTGCACTTATAACGTTTACTTAAAAAGGGAGGAAGAAACATGAAAAAATGGATGACCGTTTTAACTGCTCTCTCGCTCACGTTTAGTTTGGCAGCATGCAGCACTAAAACTGGCGGGGATCAAACGGCTGAAAGCAAAAAGCCTGAGGCCACGACAGCACCGGCAGCATCGACAGCCGCCACCAAAGGAGCACCGGTAGAAATTACGTTCTGGGGAGACTGGGGCGGAGAAGGTGAAAAGCAGTTTGTGATGATGGCTGATGCTTTTAATAAATCTCAAGACAAGATTAAAGTTAAATATGTTTTGCAGGAAGATATGATCACGAAGTTTCTAACTGCGGCTACCTCAGGCGGCTCACCTGATATTATGTTCTGGGATAGATGGCGTACTTCGCTGTATGCATCCAAGAACGTGCTCCACCCGATAGACGATTATTTGAAAAAAGACAATATTAACCGTGGTGATTATTACGATGAAGCCTTGAAGGAGCTTTCCTCTGGCGGCAAGCTGTATGGTCTTCCTTTGACGGTTGATGCACGCGCACTGTTTTATAATAAGAAATTGTTCGCCGAGAAGGGTCTTCAGCCGCCGAAAACCTGGGATGAGCTGGAAAACGCAGCCAAGCAGTTAACGGTATGGGAAGGCGATAAGCTGGTTCGTTCCGGGATGTCGATGCAGGATAATGGCCTGTTCAATATGTGGCTGCAGCAAGCAGGCGGCTCCATGATGACAAGCGATCTAAAGAAAACGAATTTCAATAATGATCAGGGCAAGCAGGTCCTCGATTTCTGGGATAAGCTGATCAATAAGGATAAGGTGTATAAAGTTGGGTTTGAAAAGGGGCTTGGCGAAGGTACGGATGCTTTCGTAACCGGCAAAGTAGCTATGACCTATACAGGTCCATGGATGCTATCGACTTATAAGAAATACGGCAAGGACCTTGATTTCGGTGTTGTTCCTCCACCAACTGGACCTGGCGGCGCCAAAGGAAGCGTAATGGGCGGCTTCGGTCTTGTAATCCCAGCGGGCTCCAAGCATAAAGACGAGGCATGGGAATTCGAGAAGTGGTGGTTAGCGAATAAAGACAACACGCTGCTATGGGCGAAAACAAGCTTAAACCTGCCAGGCTTCAAACCGGCGCTGCAGGATCCGTTCTTCAAGGACGATCCGAACTGGAAGCCATTCATGGATACACTGGAATTCGCGAAGATTCGTCCGCAGCATCCAGGATACTCGGTTATGGAAGGCGATGGTCTGATGCCGAATATTGAGCTATTCATTCAAGGTAAGCAGGATGCGGCTGCGACGCTCAAGAAGGGGCAAGAGCAAGGTGATAAGCTGCTAGATCAGAACGCAGCAGGGAAGTAACTAGAAATGTGGGGGAGGGTTAACCCTCCCTTTTTGTGGAAGGGGGAATTCTCTTGGCATCGATAACCAAGCTGGGTCGACATCAAGCTAGGATGGGTTATCTCTTTATTACGCCAACGATTTTGCTATTTATTATTTTTACGATCATTCCGGTCATCATGGCATTCTATCTAAGCTTCACGAATTATGACATTGTGAGTAAAAATGATTTCGTTGGATTGGATAATTACAAGCGGTTGGCCGAGGATAATATCTTTTGGACGACGCTGAAGAACGTTTTGTTTTACTCTGTCCTTTATATTCCGCTGAATATTGCCATTTCTTTATCGATGGCCTTGCTGTTTATGCGCAGCCGCTTCGGCGTAAAGCTGTTTCGTACAGCTGGGTATTTGCCAACGTTAACCTCTGGCGTTGCTGCGGCCACGGTTTGGATATGGCTGCTAAACCCAGAGTTCGGACTCGTGAACGATATCCTGAGCAAGTTCGGAATCACAGGACCTTCATGGTTGGCTGAAATGCCCTACGCCATGCTGTCCATTGTGTTAGTGACCTTGTGGCAGTCCGTTGGATCGAACATGATCATTTATTTAGCGGGACTTAACGGGGTTCCCGATCATCTGTATGAATCCGCAAAGCTGGATGGAGCTAATGCTTGGCAGTCCTTTCGCTATATTACTTGGCCAGTGTTAAGGCCAACCACCTTTTTCGTAAGTACAATGGCCATTATTGGTGCGTTGCAGTTATTTGACCAGGCGTTCGTATTGACCAAAGGCGGTCCTGCCAACTCAACGAAAACAACGGTGTATCACATTTATCAGCAGGGCTTCAACCAGCTCCAAATGGGCTATGCCGATGCTATGGCGTTTGCGCTGTCTATCATTATTTTAGTATTTTCGCTCATTAATATGAGACTAAACAAAGAGGAATCCGTGATCTAGGAGGGATGGAAAGTGAAACAACAAACCTATTGGCAAACGACAATCATGTATATCATTTCCATCGCCGTCTGCATCGTCATGGTCGTCCCGTTTGTATGGAGTCTTATCACTTCCATCCGTCCGGATGAAGAGATTTTCATGCTGCCGATTCAATGGATTCCTTCTAGCATAACGTTGGAGCATTATCGCAAGGCGTTTGAGCTCGTTCCATTTGGTCTGTATTTTTGGAATTCCTTCTACCTTGCGTTCATGGGAGTGCTCTTCAACTTGCTATTTGGCTCTTTAAGCGGTTATGCCTTCGCTAAGCTTCATTTCCGCGGAAGAGATACGATGTTCAAAATTCTGCTCGCTGCCATGATGATACCTGGTGTTGTGACGATGATCCCGCAATTTTTTGTGCTGAAGCACATTCCTTTCCTGGGAGGAAATGATTGGCTGGGCGGTGGCGGCAATGGCTTGCTCAATTCATTTTGGGCGATTATTTTGCCAGGAGCGTCGGGATCCTTTGCGGTATTTTTTATGAGGCAATTTTTCGTCTCTTTACCTAGTGATTTGCAAGAAGTGGCTCGAATTGAAGGCAGCGGGGAGCTTCGTATCTTTTGGAACATTTATATTCCACTCGCGAAGCCGGCGTTGGCTACACTCGGCATATTTACCTTTCAAGCAGGCTGGAACAGCTTTCTCGGCCCGCTCATTATGCTTAACGACCCTGCCAAGAAAACGATTCAGCTAGGCTTAGCTGCTTTTACTTATAACAAACAGGTCGACTTCGGCCCGTTGATGGCAGGTGCTTTAATTGCGGTAGTGCCGATCCTGATCTTGTTCCTGCTGCTGCAGAAGTATTTTGTGCAAGGAATCGCTTTTACAGGAACGAAAGGATAGTACGCAAGTCGGACAGATAGGTGAAGCGAATTGACAATTCGATTAAAAATGATCATAGCCCTGATGATTGTTGGGATAGGCATCATCATGGCTGCTAGCTGGGGAGTGGAGACAATGGACAATAACAATAAGATGACCGATGTGCAAGTGAGCACAAATAGAGAAACCTGGGAGCAGCGTGCGGATCTTGCGCAAGCCGGTCTGCTAAAGCAATATTGGAATGGAAAGTTGAACTTATTCGATAATTTGTCGCCTTGCAACGATCTATGCAATGAGAAGTTCCATTATTGGTGGCAAGCGCATGGTGTAGATACGCTGGTGGACGCTTATGCGAGAACGGGCGATGCGGCGTATAAGGGATACCTGGCGAACATGTATCAGGGGATTTTGGACCGCAATGGCGGCGTATTGCCGAATGATTTCTACGATGATATGGAATGGTTGGCTTTAGCTTGGCTCCGTGCTTATAACGCTACAGGCGAGGAGAAATACAAGGAAGCCGCGATTGAGCTTTGGGAAGATATTAAGACGGGCTGGAACGAAGAGCAAGGCGGGGGCATTGCATGGCGCAAGCCGCAGCTTGATTATAAGAATACGCCGGCGAATGCTCCAGCAGTCATTCTAGCTGCTAGATTATATAAGCAGTTCGGCAAGTCGGAGGACCTAGCTTGGGCGAAAAAGATTTACGATTGGCAGAAAGCCAATCTCGTTGATCCGGACACGGGCTTCGTCTGGGATGGGAAAAACCGCGAGGGAGACGGCAAGATTGATAAGGGTTGGGAATTCTCTTATTGCCAAGGTGTTTACATCGGAGCAGGGGTAGCGCTGTATCAGGCGACTGGGGACAAGAGCTATCTGACCGATGCAGCCCGGACGGCACATGCTTCCAAGATCAGGCTGGCCAGTCCGGCAACAGGCATGCTGCCAAGTGAAAGCAATGGAGACGGCGGCTTGTTCAAAGGGATATACGTCCGTTATTTGGCGGAGCTCGTTCTTGCGGACCCTGGTCAGAAGGAGTCGCTTGAGCTTCTTGTAACGAATGCAGACAGTCTCTGGAAGTACGGGAGAGATGAGCAGCGCGTAATGTTCAGTAAATCATGGGCGGCAACACCTGAGCCTGCTGAGGATTTGAGCGTGAATCTGAGCGGCGTTATGCTGCTGGAGCGTATGGCTACGCTGGAGAAGCAAGGATTGCTGAAACAGAACGAATAAATTAAGAACAGGGGCAGCCGAAAATCTGTCCCTTTATTTTCAATACAGAGGGAGTTGAGGGATAGATGAATGCGGCAGCGATGGCAGAACATCTACAAACGACTTTGCACATGCTTTATTGGAATCCAGATATACAGATTATGAATCAATGGGACGACAGTTTAACAGTCAATCGCCCTGACGAAAATTACTATTATTGGTGGCAAGCACATGCTGCGGATGTATTACTTGACGGCTACGCGCGAAACGGCAATGTGGACTATTTGAACCGATTAGAGCAGCTGTTCCACGGCATTCTTCGCTCTAACGGAGGAACGTTTCGCCATCAGTATTATGATGATATGCAGTGGATGGCTCTGGCTTGGCTAAGGGCTTACGACATGACTGGTGCTCAGATGTACCGGGAGAGTGTTGCCGACTTGTGGGAAGACATCCGAGGTGGATGGAATGCGTATATGGGCGGAGGGATTGCTTGGCGAAAAAATCAGCTCGATTACAAAAACACGCCAGCTAACGCTCCAGCGGCTATCCTAGCTGCACGCTTATTTCAACGATTTGGCGATGAGGCTGATCTGGCGTGGGCGCAAGAAATCTATGATTGGAACAAAAGGATGTTAACCGATCCCGCTGACGGGTTCGTGTGGGATGGCATCAATCGGCTCGGGGACGAGAAAATAGATAGGGACTGGCAGTTTACTTATTGTCAGGGCGTCTTCATTGGGGCAGGACTCGAATTATACACCTGCACAAGGGATTCAACTTATCTAGAGGGTGCCTGCCGCACGGTAATTGCGGTGAAGAGCCGATTGTGCGACAGTGCTACGGGGATGCTGCCCGATGAAGGAATCGACGATACAGGTTTATTTAAAGGAATACTGATCAGGTACCTGCTGAGGTTGGTGGATATTTACCCCGAATTTGAGCTGCCAGCTGAGATTATTGAACAAAATGCGATCATGCTAATGGAGCATGGCCTAGACGGCATCGGACGTGTCGGTACAGATTGGAGAAAGCCCCCTGAAGGTTCCATTCAGCTAAGTGTTATGCTAAGCGGCGTTATATTACTGGAGGCGTATGCATCACTTCAAACGAAGTAGAGACAAATTGGAGCTGAAGAGATGTGAAATTTTGTAAAAATGAAAGCGTATTCATAGCGACTAGTTTTAACGAAGGGCGGTAAGACTATGGCTGACAAAAGCGCCTCATTGGCGGACGGTGAAGACGTGATTCAATGGCCTTTATCGGCAGCGGATAATATGACGACCAGTTAATTCCGTTAAACTAATCAAGCATTTTTCCTATATATCAAAAAAAGCGAAAGAACCTATCCCAACCGAATGGGAAGGTTCTTTTTAGTGTTATTTAAACTCTACTGTATCTAAAATAAGCTCCAATCAAATTCCTGCGACAGCGTACCCAAAAGGTGAACGCCAGCTGTGCTGTTGCCTTTGCGGTTCAACGCCGGGCCGACCAAACCGATCCCGTATTGTCCGGGAACCATCGTTAAAATGCTCCCTGACACGCCGCTTTTGGCAGGCAGCCCAACGTTCATGGCGAATTCACCAGAGGCGTTGTACATACCACAGGTAAACATGAACGTCTTAGCGATCTGCACGAATCGCCGCGGAATAAGGCGTTGATTACGAATCGGATCTACGCCATTATGTGCTAGTACGAGGGCCATTCTAGCCAAGTCGGTACAACTCACTTCGACGGAACAATGGCTGAAATAGACGTTGAGGACGTCCTCAACGTCCCTATCCAGCACACCGTTGTCTTTCAGGAAGTAAGCTAATGAACGATTCCGGTGTGCGGTATCCGACTCAGATCGTAACACACTTTGATTAATTTCAAGTGAAGGATTATGAGCGATATCTCGGAAAAAATGTAGAATCCGTTCAACCTGCTCCGTAGGATCACTACCTGCAATCAAGGATGAAATCGCAATTGCCCCAGCATTGATAAGCGGGTTAAAGGGGATGCCGGGCTCGACGAGTTCGAGCTTCAGCATCGAGTTGAAATCGTCTCCGGTAGGCTCCATTCCCACCTTGGAGAATACAATCTCTTCACCGTTATCCATTAAGGCCAAAATTAGCGTAAATACTTTCGAAATACTTTGTAAGGTAAAACGGAAATCAGAATCGCCGGCCACAGAGATATTTCCTTCAGTATCCATAATACAGATACCTAAAACATCGGCTGGAGCGTTAGCAAGTTCAGGAATGTAGGAAGCAACATGTCCGTCTGATGTATGTGCCTTGCTCTCCGTAACCCACTGTGGCAAGTGCTCCTTGAGATGTTTCCATGTTTCTGCGTGTTGTGTATGACTCATTCAGAAGTCATTCCTTCCTCATTCTCTTATGCTTTCCAAGCCTGTGGATGGTTATCACTAATAAGCTCCGTTGCACTTGCATTCGCAATAACCTGTTCAGGGTTTTTACAGCCTGGAATGACCGTTGTAACGGCATCATGTTTCAAACACCAAGCTAATGCCCATTTGGCCATATCCATTCCTTCAGGAACTTCTTCTTTTTGGATGCGCTGCACATCCTCAAGCTTCTGTTTCACACTCTCGGCATCATGACGATGGCGAACGTCTGTGTTGCTGAATACCGCACCAGGCTTATATTTACCGCTCAAATAGCCGCTAGCCAATGGGACACGTGCTAATACGCCAAGATCTTGATTCACACAGGAAGGGAAAACAAGCTCTTCTGGGGCTCGATCCAAGCGGTTGTACACAACTTGAGTGGCTTTGGAATTGACCTTGCTGGAGGCGTCGGTTTGATGAATATTAGCATTACTACCAATGGATGTTCCCAGATGACGGATTTTCCCGGCTTGAACTTGTTTGTCTAAAGTTGTCCAAAGCACATCATTATCAAATAAAGCATCTGGTCCGGAATGGAATTGATATAAGTCAATGTAGTCCGTTTGCAAAGCTTTCAGAGAATCGTCCAGTTGTTTGATAACGCCTTCGGAACTGAAATCATCTGTTCGGGTGAACAGATCGTGGAAATGGTGGCCAAATTTTGTAGCCACGATCCAGTTATCGCGATTGCGGCGGGATAAGTAATTACCGATAAAAGATTCCGATAGATGGTCACCATAGCATTCTGCTGTATCGATCAGATTTATACCAAGATCGGCTGCTTGATCGAGAATAGCATCTACTTCAGCTTGTGAGTAAGTAAGTCCCCACTCTCCGCCGAACTGCCAAGTTCCAACACCTACAATGGAAACTTTCAAATCCGTTTTACCAAGTCTGCGATATTTCATGGCGAGCACTCTCCTTTTTTTAAGGTATCCAAGTTTATTAAACGCTATAGCTTGCTTCGTGTCAAAAAGAAAAGGCTCTTTCCTCTCCAATTAGAGAAAAGAGCCTTTTTGTATTAAGCGATTCCTGGCGAAAGTTCATTTTCGTTTTCTTTTTGGTTATTTGATTTCTTGGATTTGCGGTCAGAAACTTTAATGTTACCAATAAACAGTGTCAGAACAGCCCCAAGTAAAACGAACACTAAGCCTACAATAAACACTTGGTGAAGCGATGTAACCAGGGCATTTTTTAGAATTGGCAGCATGTGCTCCACGAATTCTTTTGGCATTTTGGCCAAGGTTTCAGGACTTAGTAAGGAAGAATATAAAGTTTGTGGATTGGTATGAATCATATCCGTCATTTCTGTAGCCAGCCCGTTTGCTTCCGCGGGAAGCTGATTGACAACAGGAGTTAAATCTTGTTCTAACAGCACAGTTGACTTGTGGTTCATAATGGCTCCGAGAATCGTCATACCGAATGTACCGCCAATTTGACGGAAGAATTGACTGGATGACGTAACGACACCAAGCTCGGATTTCGGAAAGCTCTCTTGTAAAGCAAGTGTTAGGATTGGCATAACTAGACCCATACCTAGACCAAGAATCAACATATAACTTGAAGCGATCAACTTCGTCGTGCTTATGCCCATGGTGCCAAGGAAATAGAAACCGATAGCCATAATAATCATACCACCAAGCATTTGCTTACGAACACCGATTTTTTGAATGAATTGACCGGAAACAACGCTGGCTGCAATCATTGTAATCATGAGCGGCGTCATCACTGTACCTGATGCTGAAGCACTGATACCGACAATGCCTTGCATGAAGAGAGGAACGAACATAATAGCTCCGAACATACCGACAGCCATAAGGAATCCTACACCGTTAATTGTTGTAAATGTTCTATTTTTAAATAACCGAACAGGAAGGATCGGCTCATCTGCTTTACTTTCAATAATAACGAAGGAAACCAAGGATACAATGGCCAGCGCAAAAAGCCCAATAATTTGCCATGAGAACCAAGCAAAATCTTTACCGCCAAAAGTTAATGCAAGCAGTAAGCTGACGACCCCGACAATCATGGTGACAATACCCGGAATATCGAACTTTACTTTGCCGTTTGCTTTATGCTTCGGTAATGCAATTGCAATTAAGACAACAGCAAGGATACCGACAGGAAGGTTGATGTAGAATACCCAACGCCAATTCAATGCGTCAACAATCCAACCACCGACTTGGGGGCCAATAACCGATGATAAACCGAAGATCGCACCGAATACGCCCTGCCATTTGGCACGTTGTTTACCTGTAAATAAGTCTCCGATAATAATCATCGCCATGGGCATCATAATACCACCGCCAACACCTTGCAAACCGCGGAATAGGATCAGCTCGGTCATGTTTTGAGACATCCCGCATAAGGCGGAAGCCGCGATAAAGATAACTAAACCTGTTACATAAATGACACGACGACCAATTAAATCAGCAAGTTTACCTGCAATTGGAACGACAACCGTTGATGTTAACATGTAAGCAGTAGTCAACCAAGCCATGAGACCAAGACCGCCGAATTCACCAACGATACGCGGCATAGCCGTTCCAACAATTGTTCCGTCTAAAGCGCCAAATAGCATGGCAATAATAAGTCCGGTAAGCAGGAGACCACGATTTTTGAGTTCTGGTGCTGCTGCTTCTATAGATTTCTCTGAAGCTATTTTTTGTATGTTTTCCAAATGTACCACTCCTTAATGAGATGAAATTAATAATAATCAGTAAGTTTTTCAAAAGCACTCACAAGAATTCGCATTTCTTCAGGGGGAAGCTGTGACAGTCCACGAGCAATCACTTCTTTCTGGACATCTTCCGCTTGTTTGAGTATGGCTTTCCCGGTTTCGGTTATTTCAACCAGCACGATCCGTCGATCTGTCTCATGGTGTTTCCGAATAACATGCCCACTTTGGACAAGTCGATCAATCATAACAGTGATCGCACTTGGTTTAACGCCCAGTTTCTCAGCAAGATGAGTTTGTTTCGGAGCGCCTTCTTTAGAAATCATGAATAACATGAATATTTGTGGCTTCGTTAACTCCGAATTTAACTGGCTAAGTACAGTGTGGCTAATTTTCCGATGTGCGGTTTCAAATGTTGTGCGGAAACGATTCGTATAAGCAATCAGTTCATCTTCCATATCGAAATCCTCCTTACTACTTAATTAAAGTATAAAATCATTAAACAATAAAATGTTTATATGAATTAATATTTAAATACGCCGATGATGTTTCGAAGTCAACAGGGAAATTCAGTGCCCAAGGCTAGTTCACTTGCATATCAGGCATATCTTGCATATAATAATTGATACACATACGCGAAAATGCTTTGACGGAGAAGAGTACGCAGTGCTTCTTGACAGGGAGGGAAAGCCAATGATTGAGAGCTATCCCCGAGAATTAGGCTGCTGAAGTTCGCTCCCGAGCAGTCCTTTGAACGGAAGCTTAACCAATAGCTTCTAATTAGAAGGAACCGGACACATCGTCCGTTATCTGAAATGAAGTGAGAATCGTTTATTTGGCTTATTTGCCGGTGAATGAATCTAATTAGGGTGGTACCACGGCTTTTCGTCCCTTGTGAGGGAGCGGAAAGTCTTTTTTGTGTTTTCATTTAGGGTGATTCAGGGGCCTAATTCAGGAGGGATTTCGATGAAAGAGCGGTTGGAAGCTTTAAAGCAGGAAGCGCTGCAGGAGCTAAGCGGCGTACAAAGTCAGCAGGAGTTGAACGATTTACGTATTAAGTATTTGGGCAAAAAAGGACCATTAACCGAGGTGTTACGCGGTATGGGCGCATTAAGTGCAGAAGAAAGACCCC
This sequence comes from Paenibacillus sp. V4I9, assembly GCF_030817295.1. Taxonomy (NCBI): domain Bacteria; kingdom Bacillati; phylum Bacillota; class Bacilli; order Caryophanales; family Paenibacillaceae; genus Paenibacillus; species Paenibacillus sp. V4I9. Next base: position 6,094,500 of record NZ_JAUSZE010000001.1, on the reverse strand, counting down.
TTATCGGCCAAGTAGCGAACGACGTTCGTGCAGCCATCGAAACCGTTATTGAAGAGAAGCAAGCAGCGTACCAACAACAAGAAACAGAGAACAGACTTCGTGCGGAAATGATTGACGTAACGCTGCCAGGTCGTCCATCACAGCAAGGGGCCGTACATCCATTAAGCAAAGTTATTCAAGAAATTGAAGACATTTTCATTGGAATGGGGTACACCGTAGCTGAGGGTCCAGAGGTAGAGCAGGACTACTACAACTTTGAGGCGCTTAATCTGCCGAAGGATCACCCAGCTCGCGATATGCAGGACTCGTTCTATATCACGGATGAGATTCTAATGCGTACACAAACCTCCCCAGTTCAAGTTAGAACGATGGAGAAACGCAAAGGGGAAGTTCCGATCAAAATCATTTGTCCGGGCAAAGTGTATCGCCGTGATGACGATGATGCAACACATTCCCATATGTTTACCCAAATCGAGGGTCTGGTGATCGACCGTAACGTGCGAATGAGTGATCTGAAAGGAACCTTGCTCCAATTCGTTCAAGAAATGTACGGCAAAGAGACGAGAATTCGCTTACGCCCAAGCTTCTTCCCATTCACAGAGCCAAGCGTAGAAGTGGACGTGAGTTGTGCGATGTGTGGCGGCGTTGGTTGCCGTACATGCAAACAAACAGGATGGTTAGAAATTCTTGGAGCGGGCATGGTACATCCACGCGTTCTGGAGATGGGTGGATATGACCCGAAGGAATACACAGGATTTGCATTCGGAATGGGCGTTGAGCGCATTGCGATGCTGAAATACGGGATTGAAGATATTCGTCATTTCTACACGAACGATTTGCGGTTCTTAAAGCAATTCTTACACTTGTAAGCATCAGGAAAAGGAGGGGTTAAGCATGAAGGTTTCTTATCAATGGTTATCGGAATATGTCGATGTATCAGGTTTCACAGCCGAGGAATTAGCAGAAAAACTTACCCGAAGCGGCATCGAAGTGGATATCGTGGAAGATCGCAATAAGGGTGTAACGAACGTAGTCGTTGGATTTGTAAAATCACGCGAAAAACACCCAGATGCAGATAAATTAAGTGTGTGTATCATTGATGCCGGACAAGGCGAAGATTTGCAAATCGTTTGCGGGGCTAAAAATATAGATGCAGGACAAAAGGTGCCTGTTGCCATGATTGGAGCCGTGCTGCCTGGCGGATTACAAATCAAACGCGCTAAGCTGCGCGGCGTAGAGTCACAAGGCATGATTTGTTCAGCCAAAGAGCTTGGTCTGAACGACAAGCTGCTGCCGAAGGAAATTCAAGAAGGCATCCTAGTACTGCCTGAAGATACCGAAATCGGCAGTTCAATTCTTGATATCCTTGCTATCAACGACAAGGTACTAGAGCTTGATCTGACACCAAACCGCTCCGATTGCTTAAGCATGCTCGGAGCTGCTTATGAGATCGCAGCGATCCTCGGACGCGGCGTCAAACTGCCTGATGCCGAAGCAGCGCGCGGGGCGGCTGGAACAGCCGCAGTGAAAGCTGCTGATCGCATCAGTGTGAAGATCACAGCGACGGAGCAGTGCTCGCACTACGCGGCTCGCCTTATCGAAGGCGTACGCGTCGGCACTTCTCCGCTGTGGATGCAGAACCGTTTAATGGCGGCTGGTATCCGCCCGATCAACAACATCGTAGACATCACGAATTTCGTGATGCTTGAATTCGGTCAACCGCTCCATGCTTTCGATGCTGAGCAGTTGGACAATGGCCACATCGATGTACGCCTCGCTGAGGCTGGCGAGAAGCTCGTAACGCTCGACGATGTGGAGCGTACACTTGAGCCGCACATGCTGCTCATCACGGACGGCACGAAGCCGGTAGCGATCGCAGGTGTTATGGGCGGCGCTAACTCCGAAGTAACAGAAGGCACAACGCGGATCTTGCTTGAATCCGCCAAGTTCGCAGGCAGCTCTGTGCGCCGAACGTCGCGCCAGCTAGGGCTCCGCTCTGAAGCGAGTCTTCGCTTCGAGAAAGAAGTGAACCCGGAAGCGGTGCTACCGGCATTAAACCGTGCAGCTGCGTTAATGGCTCAGTACGCAGCAGGTCAAGTCGCTGACGGCATCGTTGAAGCCGTAGCGGGCTCACAAAAACCGGTCAGCATCGAGCTTGCAGCTGACCGTGTGAACAATTATCTCGGCACTGAACTTTCTTTGGCCGAGATGGGTCAAATCATAGAGCGCCTGCACTTCACATTCGAGCAGGCAGGCGAAGGCAAGCTGCTCGTGCATGTGCCGAGCCGCCGTGGAGACATCACACGGGATGTCGATTTGATCGAAGAAGTAGCACGACTTTTCGGCTACGACAACATCCCGACAACCTTAATGACCGGCGTGACGACACCCGGCTCCTTGACCAAAGAGCAGTCGATCCGTCGTATTACTCGGAATCTCCTGACTCAAAGCGGACTGCATGAAGTCATCACTTATTCCTTCACGCAGCCGGATCAAACCGTTTCGCTGCCGGGTCTATACCCAGCGGCAAAGCCAATCTCGCTCGCTATGCCAATGAGCGAGGATCGCAGCCAACTTCGTACTAGCTTGCTGCCGCATCTGCTAGACGTTGTTAGTTATAATCGTAACCGTACGATGGATGACGTGGCTATTTTCGAAATCGGCAAAGTATTCATTACAGATCAATCTTCACTTACAGCTTTGCCGCAAGAGAAGCTTCTCCTCTCCACTGTATTGACAGGCAAACGCCGTCAAGCACATTGGGCACAGAAGTCCGAGGCTGTCGACTTTTATGATATCAAAGGTGTTTTTGACCGTCTTGTAAGCTACCTAGGCGTTAAAGGACTCACCTATCAATCTGCCTCTCCAGATGGTTTCCATCCGGGCAGAACAGCTGAGCTCCTATTAAACACAGCTGAAGGTAAGCAGGTCATAGGTCGAATCGGCCAACTGCATCCTACAGTCCAACAGCAGCGTGATCTTGATGACACTTACGTACTTGAGGTTGAGCTTTCCCCAATCTTAGAAGCTGCTGGAGATGCAATTGTATATAAATTGCTGCCGCGTTATCCGTCCATTGGGCGCGATCTTGCTGTAGTAGTTAACGCTAGTGTACCAGTAGGTCTAATGGAGCAAACCATCACCGAAGTTGCCGGAGACTTGTTGGAATCTATTCAAGTATTCGATATCTATACAGGAGAACGTTTAGGCGCAAATCGCAAAAGTGTAGCCATTGCCTTAGTATACCGTCACGCAGAGAGAACACTGCAGGATGAAGAAGTAACAGAGCTCCATGCCAAAGTTGTTCAAACCCTGGAACAACAATATGAGGCAGAGTTAAGAAAATAGTGTAACTTTCATTTAAGTTGCAGGAAAACAGGCTGGTCTTATCGAAATTACACTCGATAGGGCCAGCCTTTCATCTAAGGGAGGATATAAAAAAGTGAACGCTGAAGATAAAACGAGGATTACCGTTGATATATATGGACACCAATACAAATTAAAAGCAAGCACCAGCACCAATTACATGAAGCGAGTAGCTGAATACGTGAACGACCAAATGTTTCGTATTGCAAAGGGCTATCCGCGGCTAGATTCACAGAAAATCGCCGTTCTAGCTGCCGTGAACATGGCTGATGAGTGCTTCCGTATGAACGAAATCATGGAGGAACTAACCAAAGCCCAAAAGGACCAAGAAGCGACCAAAGCTGCCTATGATAAATTAATCGTAAACTTTAACGATTTAAAACAAGAATACGAGCAACAACAGACATCCATAAGTGAACAAAATGCTCAGCTAGTACAAAGTAACCAAGCGCATGAGCAAATGAAACAAGAAGTGCAGAAAGCAAAACAAGAACAAGAGCAATTGAGGCAACAACTACAACAAGCTAAACAACAGCAAGAGCAAGCCAAGCAACAACTAGAACAAGTCAAACAACAGCTAGAGCAGGAAAAACGTCAACAAATACAAGTAAGACAACAGCTAGACCAAGAAAAACAACAACACCAACAAACAAAGCAACAATTCGAACAAGAGAAACAACAAAAAGCACATCAGCTTCAAAAGCTGAACGAACAACACAGAGTCGAAAAACAGTCCCTCTCAGAAATCCACTTTCAAGACAAAGAAATGTTACATCAGCAATATCAACAAGACAAAGAAGCATTAATGCAGCAACATCTGCAGGACAAAGAAATCATAAACATGCAACATCAAGAAGAGATCTTTAAGCTTTCGAATCAGCATCTAACGGAAAAGGAAACACTCGTTAATCAACATCAAGAGGAACTTGAAAACATCACAATCCAACATCAAACGGAACTTGAAACTATCAAAAACCAACTTCAAGAGAGAATAGATACAATTACGAACCAACATCAAGAAGAAATAGAAACTCTCACAACCGCGCACCAAGAGGAAATAGAAACACTCACCGCCCTTTATCAGGACGAGGCTGATGCTAAGGTTCTACGTTTCGAGCAAGATAAAGGCAATCTAGTTGGGGAATTCCAAGAACGACAAACAAACATTATTCAACAGCTTGAAGACCAAAAATCAACCATTATTACACAATATCAAGCCCAAATTGATGCTTTACTAGAGCAGCAGCAATTAGAACGAAGTGCCCTTGCTCAACATTTTGAAGAACAAAAAGAACGGATTTTAGCCCAGGCCCGCAGAGAAAAAGAAGAATTAATGCAACAAAGTTTGAACGATGAGGCTCAGCAAAAAGAACTTCAAAACATCAAAGAAGAGTATAAAGAACTGCGCGAGGAATATGCTAAACTGCAGAATGAATACAATGAGTGGATCGAGCTTGTAGAAACAGATAGCCCTGGCAGGTAATCCACAGTGACACTGAATACATTAGACTATGTCATGTTGTCGATAGTAGCTTTGGGTCTGTTGCTTGGTTACTTTAGAGGATTTATTGCCCAGATTGTTTCGCTCTCAGGTTTTGTTCTTGCCTACCTCGTTGCATTTTATTTTTACAGGGATTTTGCCCCTCTGCTTCGAAACGCAGTTTCACTGCCTACCTATCAAAATTACCAAAAATACGAATTTATCGTAAAAGGCCTTAATCTGGATACCTATATCCTGAACGCTTTAGCCTTTGCTATATTGTTTTTTGGCGTAAAATTCGCACTAGTCATCGTAGGCAGAGCACTTAATATTCTAGCAAAAACTCCTGGCCTAAACTTCATCAACCGTTGGAGCGGCGCATTGTTGGGCTTAGCAGAAGCACTTTTGATCATCATTATAGCCGTCAATGTTATCACCATCATGCCCTCAGATGGACTTCAAAAACTGCTCTCAAGCTCAACCATAGCTCCATATTTAATTAACGAATTACCTAATATAGCAGGAAAACTCCAAGAACTCTGGAAACATGGAATCCCCTTATAGAAGCTGCCTACTTTTCTTATATAGAAAGGGCAGCTTTTATCAGTTCCACAACGTAGCTCACTAGCAGTACCAGTACCAGTACCAGCACTCCCCAACTTACATCCACTAAATATATGAGTTCTGTAGTATTACAAAGTCACGAAATACCATAACCAAACCGACAATGACAACGACACCACAACAATGATAACGACAACCGACAACCGACCTATGACAACTACAAAACCACAACCACAACCATAACCATAACCACAACAACCGACAATGACAACGACATCACGACCGCGACCACAACCACGACCACAACCACGACCACAACCACGACCACACCGACAACGACAACCACACCGACAACGCGAGCTTCGCAAACATTATTCCAGAAATTGAGGCTTGGAACATCTAATAAAACTACTTTTCAGAGGTGAAATCAAAAACCAGTAACCTTTGCGACATGGCCTGAACAGCAAACCCTATAATTGCGAAAATACCATCAATCGAACCGATATCTTCTGAAATTATGTTTTCTGTAGTATCTACAATCATCAAAAAACTTTACTGAAGCCTTAAAACATTCTTTGTCACTCACCGAGACCAAACCAAACAGACCAGACCAGACCAGACCAGAACAAACCAAACCGAACCGAACCGAACCGAACCAAACCAAACCTGACAGAACTACTGCTTACAAAGTTCCAAAACTAAAGTTTAAAATTAATGATATTGAATAGTCGATACTTGATTTGATATTTGCTTTGTAGATACTACAGAAAATAAATATTCATGATATTAATCTCGGAAACATAAATTCTTTACATACAAACAAATGTTCTGTATAATACAAATATAGGAAATTATTTAAACTCGCATTAAACATTGAGAGGGGTTAATTCTTGGATACATATTTATTTGAATCGTTGGATGACACTTTCAACACAGAGGAAGATTGTGTAAGATTTTTGATGAAAAGACGTTGGGCAAGTGGGTTTTGTTGTCCGAATTGTGATTATCATTTATTTTATATAGTGAAGACTCGCAATTTATTGGAGTGTAAAGAATGCCGCACGCAAATTTCGTTAACCGCTGGAACGGTTATGCATAAATCTAAGCTTTCCTTGATGCTGTGGTTCAAAGCTATACGAGTATTGATCCAGGATCGCCAAACTTATTCGATTACAGCGTTTGCGGGCTTGCTTGGAGTGAATTATCGAACTTCTAAGTTGATGCTGGAGAAGCTACAACTAGCTTTATATAAACAATATTCACGCATGGGTTCAAGTGCGGACAGGAAGCGTAAACAAAAAGTAGAGTCCAGCCAAAATAAAAGGAAGCATACAACTTTTAACTCTCGAAAGATCAACACCAACTTTTATACGTTTATGTTCACAAATTCCAAGAGCATAAAGTATGTTGAGGATGTTTTGTTTAGAAAGTGGATGGATGCTTTCTTATCTGTTTATTTGTTTCCTGTCTTTTTAAGGTATTATCAAGTGCTTTGATGTAACGTTAATGTATGTTAATGTCACTTATGAAAACATGAATGAACTTGCTGCTTAAACGAGTACACCATTCATATTTAGAGCTGGTGGTTACTTTACCGTTAAGATCTCTAGCTCTATTCCATCGCTGTTGTTGTTGTTGTTGTTGTTGTTGTTGATTAATGGTAAAGAGAGGAAGTTTGAAGGAAATCAGAGGAAATGCCATACCATCATCCGTATAAAAAAGCCTTACCGCTATATTGCCGCGATAAGGACTTATGAACTGATGACTTAAACTATTCAACAATTAATGTTGTTTTCATATTAGCGTGACCACTGCCACACATGATGGAACAGTTAATTGGGAAAGTACCCGCTTTATCTGGCGTAAAGGTAACTGTTTTGTTGCTGTTATCGAGGTTTATTTTGAATTCTTTAATGGATGCACCATGAACGCCTTGAGCATTATCAAGCGTAATTGTAACGGGCTCTCCTTTTTTGACACGATATTCGGATTGGTCAAATTTGAAGTTAGTGGCTTTCAATAAAACTTGCTGGCCTGCGGCTTGTGTAGTAGCAGCGGGAGAAGTAGATGACTGTGCTGATTTCGTATCTTTGTTTCCACAAGCGGCTATCGCAATGACTAAGACTATTCCCATAAAAAGAACGAGTAATTTCTTCATGTATACCCCTCCGAAATTGTATTGGTATTCCTTCATCATTGTACACGACCTCTTCCAAAAAAACAGTGACAAACTAGTGAATGAGATTGTTAACATAGAAAAGATCGGTCCGGCGAGTGAATACGCGGCAGACCGATCTTTTTTGGGCTTTAGCATGGTTATCAGTTATCGAAACTGATAGGTTGTTATCGACGATCTTTTCCTGTGATCCCTTGTTCAAAAGGGGTTTTCACAGGGATGAATAGGTCGATGATTCCGATGACTAAAGCAGCTAAAACGGCACCTATTATGCTCGTAGAAACATTACTCACGACAAACTGGGCGGCCCAAATGACAAGCGCGCTCACCAGAAAGCCTATGATTCCCCTGCCAAAGGGAGTGATTTGTTTGCCGAAGATCCCTTCAATGATCCAAGCAGCAACAGCAATGACCAAAGCTAGAAAAAATGCGCTCCAGAAACCGCCGACTTGAAACCCTGGAACTAACCAGCTGACAAACATTAAAACCAAAGCAGAAACAATAAACCTTACCAGATGTCCGAGAAGATGCATCTCGTGAACCTCCTTCTTTTTGTGATGAGAATAAGTTCTCATGACAAGAAGTGATTTTTTGCAAACAATGCTTGGTGTGTCTAAGTCTTGCAATTCCTTTTGGCAGGAGGATAGGTGCACAGCTTAGTGTATCCAAATCGAGTGAATATTATGGTAGGCAGCATCTTCCATAAAACGATTGTCTCCGTAGCTAATCATGCTTGTTTTGGTTTATAATATAGGGTAGAGAAATGAGGTTGGGATAGTTGAATAAGAAAATAATTAAAACATTAGATTATCAGAAGATTTTACATAAACTAGCTCATCACGCGTCTACTTCGCTAGGTAAGGATGCCGTGGAAAAGCTTGAACCTAAGGGTGATTTTGAACTCGTCAAGCTTCGGTTGCAAGCAACTGATGAGGCTGTGAATGTAGAGCGATTGAAGGGGAATGCCCCTTTTGGTGGGATTCGTGATATTAGATCTTCATTGCACCGAGTTAGAATTGGCGGAATGTTAAATCCCGCGGAGCTTCTGGATATTTCGACGACAATGTTCGGTACACGCAGGTTAAAGCGGTTTGTTCTCGCGGTTCATGAGGAATACACGATTCCGATGCTCAAAGGGCAGGTTGAATTACTCACAGAAAATAAGCCATTAGAAGATAAAATTAATAGTTGTATTGATGAGAATGCTGTTGTTGTTGACGGTGCGAGCCCTGAACTGGGACGTGTGCGAAGCGAATTACGCACAGGTGAAGGAAGAGTCCGCGAAAAGTTAGAACAAATGCTTCGCAATGCATCAGTTCAGAAAATGTTACAGGACGTATTGATCACCATTCGTAACGACCGTTTTGTAATCCCTGTTAAATCGGAGTATCGATCCAGCTTTGGCGGGATGATTCATGATCAGTCAGCATCGGGTGCGACGCTATATATTGAGCCAGATGCTATTGTACAATTAAATAACAAAATTCGTGAATTAAAGTTTAAGGAAGAAGTTGAAATTGAGAAGATTTTACGCGCACTAACAGAGCTCGTTGCTGAACAAGTGGATTTACTTGTGTTGGATGTGGATCAATTGGCTGAGCTTGATTTTACTTTTGCTAAGGCTGGTCTAGCTAGGGAACTGAAAGCTACAATGCCTAGATTAAATGATCGGGGCTTCATTAAAATTAAGCGAGGCCGGCATCCGCTTATCGCGGCTGATTCCGTAGTGCCGCTTGATTTGGAGTTGGGCAATGATTACTCACAAATAATTGTGACCGGGCCAAATACAGGTGGTAAAACAGTCTCCCTCAAAACAGTGGGACTCCTTAGCTTAATGGCGATGTCAGGGTTGTTTGTACCAGCTGAGGAAGGCAGTCAGTTATGTGTGTTCGATGCGATTTATGCGGATATTGGTGATGAACAGAGCATCGAGCAGAATTTAAGTACTTTTTCGAGTCATATAACGAATATCATAAGTATTTTAAGAGATATGACACCAAAAAGCTTGGTTTTACTGGATGAACTTGGAGCAGGTACCGATCCTGCTGAAGGTTCGGCTTTAGCGATCTCGATTTTGGATTATATTCATCAAATCGGTTGCCGAATCATTGCAACGACGCACTATTCGGAGTTAAAGGCGTATGCCTATCAAAAGCAAGGCACCATTAATGCAAGCATGGAATTTGATATACAATCGCTAAGTCCGACTTACCGCTTGTTAGTAGGTGTTCCAGGTCGAAGTAATGCGTTTGCGATTGCAGAGCGTCTGGGCTTATCTAAGCGCATTATTGAGCATGCACGTACGCAGGTGGGCGAAGAGGATAAGCGCGTTGAATCAATGATCGCGTCGCTTGAGGAGAACCGCTTAATTGCGGAAGCTGAGCGCCAAAGCGCTGAGAGGATGCGACGAGAGGCGGAAGAGATGCGCCTAACGTTGGAGGCTCAGCAAGCCAAGTTCGACGAGCAGCGCGATAAACTGCTCGAGAAGGCCGAACGCGACGCGCGTGAGGCTGTCGCCAAGGCGCGTCGCGAGGCAGATGAAATCATCGCAGAGCTGCGGCGCATGGCGCAGGAGGAAGCCGGTGGGGTCAAGGATCACCGGCTGGTAGAAGCGAAGCGCCGCCTCGATCAGGCGGCGCCGGAGCTGCGCGAGAAGCAGGTTCGCGCGGCGAAGAAGCGGCCTGAGAGAATCGAGGCCGGGGATGAAGTGCGTGTCGTGACCCTGGGTCAGAAGGGTCACGTCGTTGATATTGTTAGCGCCACAGAAGCAACGGTGCAATTGGGAATTATGAAAATGAAAGTCGAGTTGACGAATCTCGAGAAGATCGGCAGCACGGCACAGAAAAAGCCAGTTCATCAGGTAGCTACAACCGTCAAAAGAACACGGGATGATAACATCCGGATGGAACTGGATATGCGCGGCCTCAACATGGAGGACGCTCTAATAGAGGCTGATCGATTCCTTGATGAATCTTTCTTGGGCAACTTAGGTCAAGTGTACTTAATTCATGGCAAAGGAACAGGTGTGCTGCGTACTGGAATGCAGGAATACTTGCGCCGTCATAAACATGTGAAGAGCTACCGCATGGGGAACTACAACGAAGGCGGAGCAGGAGTTACAATCGTCGAATTGAAATAACTTTTTTAAATTTTTCATCTTTTTGAAACTCATTCTATGGGACTGCGTATGTAATATGTGTAAGCACCGGTGATTAAAAAATTAGCAATCGCAATACCCTAATTTTAAAATACATGTTTATAAACCTTAGGAGGAATTCAAAAATGGGAATTTTTAAAAGACTTCGTGATATGACAATGGCTTCGGTAAATGACTTGTTGGATAAAGCAGAAGATCCTATTAAGATGTTAAATCAGTTTCTGCGTGACATGGAAGAAGATATCATGGAGGCTGAGGCTGCAGTAGCTAAGCAAATCGCAATTGAGAAGAAATTCAAGCTTCAGTTTGAAGAATCCGAAGAGATGGTCACTAAACGTACTGAGCAAGCTATGAAAGCTCTTGAATCAGGCAATGAAGACCTTGCTCGCCGCGCTTTGGAAGACAAGAAAGAGCACCAAGGACGTTACGATGAATTGAAACGCCAATATGATCTTGCGAAAACGAATGCAGATCAACTTCGCAGCCAATTGACGGAAATGAAAGACGAGTTCAACAAAATGAAGAACAAGAAGGATTTGTTGATTGCTCGTGCTGAAACAGCAAAAGCTCAAAAGCAAATCAATCAAGCGATGTCTGGTTTTGGTACGGACAATGCAGCTAAAGGTTTTGACCGTATGAGCGAAAAAGTGCTTCAAATGGAAGCTGAAGCGCAAGCAAGCGGTGAAATTCGTGCTAAAAACCGCAGCTTAGATGATGAGCTTGACGGACTTGGCGGAAGCAGCAGCGGAATTGATGATGAGTTGGCCGCTATGAGAGCAAAGCTTGCTGAAAAAAAACAATCCTAATGATATACTAATAGTACCTGCGAGAGACTGAGTCAAACTCAGTCTCTTCTATCTTTCGCGAAGGAAGGCAGGAGACGATATGAACGAAGAGGTGGATGTATTGCTAAGTAACCCATATTTATCGACGCTTGCCTTTTTTGCAGTTGCTGTAATCGCGCTTGTTGTATTTCTAACGATTTTCGAAATGGTCACCAAATATGATGACTGGGCTGAGATCAAAAAAGGCAACTTATCTGTAGCGATGGCTACAGGTGGGAAGATTTTTGGGATTTGTAATCTGTTCCGATTCGCTATCCTAAACAATGACACGATGATTCATTCCCTCATCTGGGCAGGGTACGGTTTCTTGCTTTTGCTGGTTGCCTACTTCATTTTTGAATTCTTGACGCCTTATTTCAAAATCGATGAAGAAATCAAAAAAGATAATCGCGCTGTAGGTTTCTTGTCCTTGACGCTTTCTGTCTCCCTTTCCTACGTGGTCGGAGCTTGTGTAACTTAGAATCATACATAATCTTGGAGGCATGAACAATGAAATACCTGTGGGGCACTTTGTTTGCCATTGCATTTGTATTTATGGCGGCAGGGGTTTATTATTTATTGAAATATGCATGAATGCATTAGGTTGGAGGATTACGTAATGAGTGCCAATGAGGAAATAGTTTGTCCCTGGTGCCAAACGGAGATTGTTTGGGATCCGGAAATTGGACCAGAAGATGAATGTCCACACTGTTTTAATGAACTGAACGATTATAGAAGCATTGATTTAAAGGTGAAACAAACAGGTCAACCGCTCCGCTTTGATGAACAAGAATATGCCGATTCAGATGAAGATTTATCATTGGCTTGGGATGATTCGGATGAACCTCTCGATAAATACGGAGAAAAAGTTCAGCATATTACTGACGAACAAGAAGAGGCACCCGAGTGCTCAAGCTGTCATGAACTGTTGTTGTTTGCAGGTACTGAGGTCACGAGTGGCTCCTCTTTCACGCCTGTTATTCCCAAAACTTTAGGAAGTGCTTTCCTAACAGGTCCCTTTACTTCGAATGTCTTTGTATGTCCGTCTTGCTTTAAGGTGGAGAAAATCTTATCTGATACAGATCGACTTCTTATGGTTGAACGTATTAAATCGGAGTAGCAGATGAAACCGAGTCCTTTATGGATTCGGTTTTTTTATATGTCAAGCCTCATATTTTCACTCGATTGGGGAAGCTTAACAAGAGTTATTTCGATCTATGGGGAAAGGTGAGGAGGAGTATGCAAAAGGATCAGAGTAAGCAGTTTGTTCAACCAAGTAGGGTAATAGATGCCACTAGAAGCAATTATTTTGAAGATCGTGGAAGTGGAGCTATCGAAGTTAAGGGTTCACAGAAGAAAGGCCAGCTAGATGCTCAGGCGATTCTTTTGCTCATTGTTCATACGTTGTTTGGCAGTGCAAATGCTTTGTCGGGAACTTTCGTTGGTGTGTATTTATGGAAGGCCAAAAATGACTACGCTTTAATCGGTTGGTTTACGTTAACGACGCATTTGACAATGGCGCTGACCTTCTGGTTAGCAGGAAAATGGGTGAAGGAACACAATAAAATGAACTGCTTACGGCTTGGCGTAGCAGTTTCCGCGGGCTTTTATATGCTGGTTTTGTGGCTTGGAGTAAACAGTTTTCACTATTTTGTTTGGTTAGGTATGGTCCAGGGAATATCAGCCGGCTTATTCTGGATTGCGTTTAACGTTGTGTATTTTGAGGTGACGGATCCTGATAATCGAGATCGGTTCAATGGTTGGGTGGGACTATTAGGTTCTGGCGCAGGAATAGTTGCACCATGGATCTCCGGTTTACTAATTGTTAGTTTGGGAGATGGCGCTGGATATCGGTTAATTTTTTCCATCTCATTAGGTATCTTTTTGCTAGGCGTGATTATCAGCTTCTTTTTGAAAAAACGGAAATTACAAGGTACCTACGAATGGTTGTTTCCTTTTCGTTGTTTAAGGCAAGCTGAAACACCCTGGAAGCGCGTTTGCTTAGCCTTGGTATTTCAAGGAGTTCGAGAAGGGGTCTTTGGCTTCATGATTGCACTCCTCGTCTACATAGCCACATCAAGTGAAGCGAGCTTAGGTAAATTTGTACTGATTACTTCTGCGGTATCCTTAGTGAGTTTCTGGGTGGCGGGACGATTTATTAAGCCGCATTTTCGTAGGATCAGTATGCTGATTGGCGCTGCTATGATCGTTGCCGTTATTATTCCTTTTTTCTGGAAAATGGGGTATAGCACTTTACTTATTTTCGGCATAGGAGCTTCGCTTTTCTATCCGATGTATTCGGTGCCTATGGTGTCGGCTGTATTTGATCTTATTGGTTCAAATGAAGCCAGTGCTAAACAGCGGGAGGAGTACATTGTGCTTCGTGAGCTTTCACTCAATGTGGGGCGTGTTTGCGGAGTGCTCTTATTCATTTGTGTCATTTCGTGGAGTAAGGCGCCGCTTGTGATAAACGTACTGTTATTGATCATTGGCAGCTCATCGCTGGTCAGCTGGTTCTTTATGAGGAAGCAGTTAGCAGTAATTAGACCTTGACATCTTTGGTACTTCCCGATAAAAATGTGGGTATAGATTGTTTGTTGGGAAGAGGAGGGGGTAACCCTTGACACATAAAAAAATGGTGAATAGTATCACAGAGCTGATTGGTGATACTCCGGCCGTACGAATTAATCGATTAGTAGGTCCGGATGATGCGGAGCTCTACGTGAAGCTTGAATACTTCAATCCAAGCGGCAGTGTTAAAGACCGCGCAGCGTTTAATTTAATCGAGCAGGCGGAGAAAGATGGACTGCTTCGTCCTGGCGCTACGATTATCGAGCCGACGAGCGGTAATACAGGCATTGGACTTGCCATGAATGCGGCAGCCAGAGGCTATAAAGCCATTCTAATCATGCCGGACAACATGACCAAAGAACGAATTAATCTGCTCAAGGCATACGGCGCAGAGGTCGTTCTCACTCCCGCCGCGCTGCGGATGCCGGGAGCGATTGAGAAAGCGAAGGAGCTGCGGGATCAGATACCTGGCAGCTATATCCCACAGCAGTTCGAGAATCCGGCGAATCCAAGCATTCATCGGACGACAACTGCTCCTGAAATTCTGGAGCAAATGGAAGGGCGTCTGGATGCATTCGTTGCTACCTCAGGTACGGGCGGAACGATCACCGGAACAGGCGAGGTGCTCCGGGCGAAGCTGCCGGATATTCAGATCTATGTGGTAGAGCCGAAGGGTTCACCGGTTCTGTCTGGAGGAAGCCCAGGTCCGCATAAACTCGTTGGTACGAGTCCAGGCTTCGTTCCTGCAATTCTGAACACAAGCATATACGATCAGATCGTACAGGTGACTGACGAAGATGCGATCCGAACCATGAAAGATCTGGCCAGCAAAGAAGGCATTCTTGTAGGACCTTCGGCTGGAGCCTCGGTGTGGACAGGTATGCAGGTTGCCCGTAAGTTAGGCGCGAGTAAGAGAGTGCTCTGTATTGCACCGGATACGGGCGAAAGATATTTGAGTATGGATATTTTTGATTAAACTCATGAATAAATTAGCAAATATAAGCGGCCCACCGGATCCAAAAGATTCGGATGGGCCGTTCTATATGTTTTCTTAATAAAAAAAATATTGAAGGTGTTGAATAAAAATACATAATTGAGTATAATTATAAGTGTGAGATGGTTTAAAGTGAAAGGTGGAAATACTGTGAAATTAGCCTATATTAACGCGCTTCCTGAAGAAGGTCAATTTCAGGAATTTATACAGACATATACAGAAGAATGCATAACATTTGGAGCTCAAGCGACTGTGAATTGGAACGATTTCCAATCGGAGCACGTTATCTCGGTTTATGATGAGAATAAACTTGTCGGAATCGGTTGTATGGCGGGAGAATGTCATGTCCATGTGCGTCCTACGTATGAGCATCGTGAAATTGAAACCATGATGAACAAATTGCTGCAGGCCGAATTGAAGGTTAGTTTGATTCACGGCCAATCCTGATGCTGGTAAGCAGAGGCTATTCGGAGATCCGAGTGGCCTTTTTCCTTTTTGTGGGGTGGAAATTTCGGTTATACAAAAATATTCCGCTCTAAAACAAGCTCAGTAATTGAATTAGGACAGCAATTCATTGTAAGATTAAAGGATGAACGAATCAGATTTCAGAAAGGTAGGTTTAACCATGGATGCTTTGAAGCTTAAAATTCTCGAACTACTGAAGGAAGATGCCCGCAGGAGTGCGGACTTGATCGCCACTATGCTAGGAACGGCGGAGGCCGAGGTGGCGCGAGCGATAAGCGAGATGGAAGCGGATAAGGTCATCGTCAAATACGCGACAGTAGTTAACTGGAGTAAAGTGGATGACGAAAAGGTTACCGCCCTAATTGAAGTGCAAATTACGCCGGAACGCGGACACGGGTTTGATGCTATCGCGGAACGGATCTATTTATATCCAGAAGTCAAATCGGTTTATCTCATGTCTGGCGCTTATGATTTACTTGTAGAAATTGAGGGAAGTTCCCTCAAACAAGTCGCTTCTTTCGTGTCCAACAAGCTCTCGCCGATCGATCGTGTACTTTCAACAAAGACGAATTTTATATTAAAAAAATACAAACAAGACGGCATTATATTCGAGGATCAGGAAGACGATCACCGAATGCTCGTTTCGCCGTAAAGAAGAGGGAACGCCATGATCAAAGATGAGATAACGATCCAGCAGAACAAGGTAAAATCGATGCAGGACTACCTCGCTCCTGCCGTACGTGAAATGAAGCCTTCAGGTATTCGGAAGTTTTTTGATTTAGTGAGTAACAGCAAGGAAGATATTATTTCTCTTGGTGTAGGGGAACCGGATTTCTCAACACCTTGGCATGTTCGTGAAGCAGCTGTGCATTCCTTGGAACGCGGTAGAACGAAATACACGCCAAACTCAGGTATACCTGAGCTTCGTGAAGCGATTGCCGATTACCTTCATACGTCTTTTAAAGTGAAATATGAGCCATCGAATGAAGTCCTTGTTACGGTTGGCGGCAGTGAAGCGATTGACTTAGCTCTCCGAGCTTTGATAACGCCTGGCGACGAGATTCTTATACCTGAACCTTGTTATATTTCGTATTCCCCAATCACGAGCATAAGCGGCGGCGTACCTGTTGGGATCGAGACCTTCGCGAGGGACCAGTTCAAGCTGACTGAGAAAGCACTTCGCGACGCGATTACGCCACGCTCCAAAATATTAATTCTCTGCTATCCTAGCAATCCAACAGGCGGTATTATGACCTATGAGGATTGGCTTCCGATTGCCAAAGTCATTGAAGAGAACGATCTTATTGTCATTTCCGATGAAATATATGCGGAGCTGACTTATGGTCAGAAGCACGTGAGCTTCGCTGCTATTCCAGGAATGAAAGACCGGACAATCTTAGTTAGCGGTTTCTCCAAAGCTTTTGCTATGACAGGCTGGCGGATGGGATATGCCTGCGGTCACCAGGAGCTGATTTCGGCGATGACCAAAATTCATCAATATACCGTGATGTGCGCACCAGTCATGGGTCAAGTTGCTGCTCACGAGGCGTTGACGAATGGTTTGGAAGAGAAAGATCGGATGATCGAGTCCTATAATCAGCGCAGACGTCTGATTGTAAAAGGGTTCCGAGATATTGGTCTTGAATGTCATGAGCCGCAAGGCGCTTTCTATGCATTTCCAAGTATTGTCGCTACAGGATTAACGTCAGAAGAGTTTGCGCAGCGACTATTATTTGAGTCAAAGGTTGCTGCCGTGCCTGGAGATGTGTTTGGTTTAGGTGGAGAAGGCTTCTTACGTTGTTCATATGCCTATAGTGTTTCTCAACTAAATGAAGCATTAGAGAGAATTGGAAATTTCATGAGAAAATTGTAATGTATAACGTAAATAAATATGTTCATTATTGATGAAAACTGGTATTCTTGTAGTAAGGAGGGATGAGCATGGCTTTTTTGGAATATCAACTATCAACCTATCAAAAACATTTTCAAATTCGTGAACAAGATTTCGGACAACGTTGGTTGACCAAGCGTGCGAAGAAGCAAAACTCCCTTACCTTACTAGAAGAAGAGATTCATTCTCTGCGACGCAGGTTAGAACAGATGGTTTTTGATGGGGAAGAAATGACATCTGATTCCGTCGTCGAATTAAGCACAATCCTAGACCAAAAAATAAATGAATATATGCATAATGGGAAAAAAAGTCGGTGAAAACCGACTTTTCTCGCGACTATCGATGGATTCAGATAACAAACGGAGGTACGCTCACAACATGAAAGTGAAATGGCTGTTGGTTATGATGGTGGGGCTTATGGTGATGCTTACGGGTTGCGGCGGGCCGAAGCCGGATGTATCTATATTTATAATGGGCTCTAATGGTTTTCCAAGTGAAGCGGGGGACAAGCTGGAGGCTTCTTTGAAATCCAAGGTGGGCGAGGTTCCTACAGTCAAAATCAATACATCACCTATATTCTCGATGGAAAAAATGATTGTAGAGCTGGCAGCAGGAGGCAACGGCATCTTCATTCTTGCCGAAGATCAATTCAAATCACTAAGTAATCAAGCGGGATTCGTTTCTTTGGATGATACCATCAAACCGGAAGACTATCCGGATGGCGTTATTCAAATAGCAGAAGAGGGCAAACCTGCTGAAAAGCATCTATATGGTATTCCTCTTACAGGAAACAAATGGATGAAAGAGCAAGGTTTTGAAGGAAAAGGCTTGGTGGCTTTTATTCCTCAAAATGCTCCGAAGTTGAATGAGTCGAAGCAAGTTCTCAAAGTAATTGCACAAAAGTAACAAGAAGTCTATAATCGACAAATAGATTGATAGTAAAATATGCAGCCATAGGTGCTGGTAAGCTCATTACGAAGAGATTGCCACTTAAAAGGGAAGCCCGGTTAAAGTCCGGCGCGGTCCCGCCACTGTAATCCAGGCATCAGTTGCCAGGAGAGCCAGGATACCTGCCCATGGTGCCGTTTACGACATCCTTCGAGGAAAAGGATCGCGTTAAATCAGGAAGCAACCTTAGGGGTTGCTGAGCGCCGCGATTTATCGTCCCCTTTGTTCCTTCGAGAACAAAGGGGCTTTTTTGTTAGGGTCAATCGAAATAAATTGTTTAGAGAGAGGGTTTGCCAGATGAAAAGTAATTCAGTAAAAAAAGCATTTATTCTTACAGTAGCGCTAGTAACAGCATTTAGTCTCGCAGCTTGCGGCAAAAAGGAAACGGAAATTTCTAATCCGTCTAAGCTTGGCGGGGAGGGGACGAAAGCTCCTGCTGCAACGACGGTAGCACCATCAACAGCAGCCAAAAAGACGGTCTATCCATTGAAAATAAAGGATGCTACGGGCAAGGAGTTTACCTTTGATAAAGCGCCTGAGCGTATTGCATCTGTGTCTCCGGCGGAGACTGAAGCCCTTTTTGCAATTGGGCTGGAGGCTAATATTGTTGGCGTATCTGATTTTGATGATTATCCAGAAGCGGCGAAAACGAAGCCGAAGCTTGGCAGCATAACGAAACCTAACCAAGAAGCGGTGATCGCATCTAACGCAAATGTTGTGTTTACTGGGGTTTCTATGAAATCCGATACGGTAGAAAAGCTGCGTGCTTTGAATATCAATGTGTTTAAAGTGGAGCCCAAAACGGTGGATGATGCCATTGCGAATATTCAAACATACGGAATTATTACGGATCATCAGGAGCAAGCGGAAAAAGTGGTTGCTAAGATGAAAGCGGACCGTCAAAAGGTTGTTAATGCAGTGAAAGACGTGAAGCAAGAGAACAAGAAAAAGGTATACATTGAATTTGCCCCGGGATGGACAGTTGGCAGCGGTGAATTTATGGATGAGCTTATCAAGCTATGTGGCGGGATTAACGTTGCAGGAGACGGAAAAGGCTGGTATCAAATCAGTGAAGAGAAAATTATTCAACAAAACCCAGGTGTGATTCTGTTCGCCAATGGCGTAGTTGATAGTAAGAGCAAGAAACCGCTAGAGGAAATTATCCGCACACGAAGCGGTTGGGATGCCATTGATGCCGTGAAAAATAAGCAGGTGATTGGCCTCGACCAGAACATGCTCAGTCGTCCGGGTCCAAGAATGACCGATGGGCTGCTTGAAATGGCGAAAGGCATTTATCCCGAACTGGTGAAATAAAATGAAAAGAAAATTAATGCTATGGGGAGGAGTAGGGGTCATACTCCTTCTTCTTTCTATTGTGGCGAGCTTGTCGCTGGGTACCGCTAATCTTCCGGTTCTGCAAATTGCCAGTATTCTCGCCAAGCATCTTCCTTGGCTGGGAGATCACATCGATGCCACCTGGCCGCAGTCGTCGGAACAAATTATCAATAAAGTGCGATTTCCCCGTGTATTACTCGGGATTCTTGTAGGGGCCTCACTTTCAATTGCAGGGGCAGCTTTTCAAGGTGTGCTGCGCAATCCACTTGCGGATCCTTATGCACTCGGTGTATCCTCGGGGGCTTCTGTAGGAGCCGCATTTTTAATCTATTTTGGGCTGCAAGTGGCGTGGTTTGGACAATGGTCGATTCCTATTGTTGCCTTCGTAACGGGACTTTTTTCTTTATTTCTGGTTCTTAAGCTTGCTCAGATCGAAGGGAAGCTGAAGATGGAGACCCTTATTTTATCAGGCGTGGTCATGCAGGCATTTCTAGGGGCAATCGTATCATTCATGGTGTCTATTTCCAATCAAGTCATTAATGAAATTATTTTCTGGCTAATGGGCAGCTTGGCAATGCGAGGTTGGTCGTATACATATATCATTTCACCCTATTTATTTATCGGTTTTGTCGTGCTGCTTAGCTATGCAAGGTCGTTAAATTTACTGGCTCTGGGTGAGCGGCAGGCGTCACATCTCGGTGTTAGTGTAGAGCGTACGAAGCTGATTGTACTTATTGTGGCTACATTCCTTACTGCCGCTGCGGTATCCGTTGCTGGTGTAATCGGCTTTGTCGGGCTCATCGTGCCACATTTAGTTCGATTATTGGTAGGGCCGGATTATCGCTTGATTATTCCATTGTCCGCAATTGGCGGCGGCATTTATGTCCTCTGGGCAGATACACTTGCCCGCACCCTGCTGAGTCCAACCGAAATTCCACTCGGAGTCATCACGGCATTTCTGGGTGCGCCATTTTTTGCTTATTTGCTCCATAAGGATAAGAAAACGTTAAGAGGTTGATCAAGATGATTAAAGTGGAGCACCTTTCCCGAAGCTTTAGTGAACAGCAAGTGTTGGAGGACATAAGCTTTGAAATTAAGCAGGGTGAATTTTTTGGCATTATTGGGCCAAACGGCAGCGGTAAGTCGACGTTACTCCGTCTAATATCAGGGATTGATCCTGTTAAAAACGGAAGTGTTGAACTCGATGGCCGGTTAGTATCCGCTTATTCACGGAAAGAACTGGCTAGATGGCTTG
This sequence comes from Paenibacillus sp. V4I9, assembly GCF_030817295.1. Lineage (NCBI taxonomy): Bacteria > Bacillati > Bacillota > Bacilli > Caryophanales > Paenibacillaceae > Paenibacillus > Paenibacillus sp. V4I9. The sequence goes on along the minus strand of NZ_JAUSZE010000001.1, from coordinate 6,073,474 downwards.
CTGTCCTTCAGCAGGATGCGCTGCCTCCAGTAGGCTTTACGGTCCGTGAAGTGGTGGAGATGGGCCGATATCCTTTTCAGAATTGGCTCGGTGAGGAGTCGGCTGATGCGGAAGGTTTAATTGAGGGTATTGTCCGGAAGCTGCACTTGGAACCGCTGATTGATCGAACAATCGAGCGCCTCAGCGGCGGTGAACGGCAGCGTGTCGCGCTTGCTAAAGTGATGGCGCAGCAGCCACGGCTGCTTATGCTGGATGAACCAACAACGTTCCTGGATATCGGATATCAAGTACAGATGATGGACTACATCAAGGAATGGCAGTGCGAATCCGAGTTGACGGTTGTAGCTGTCCTGCATGACTTGAATTTGGCTGCACAGTACTGCACGCGATTAATGGTTATACATAATGGCGAGCTAGCAGCGATAGGAACACCTGATGAAATCATTACCAGCGGATTAATCAGCGAAGTGTATGGAACTGAACCGATTGTCCTGCAGCACCCCGTTAACGATGCGCCGCAAATTTTATTACAGCCAGGAAAATAGTTGAGCTATAGGAGGACACAGTCATGGATAAGTTGCAAGCGATTATAGATAGCATTAAGCCTGTTCATCAAGATGTGGTGAACCAAGCGAATGAGCATTTGAATCAATTGACGAAACCGCAGGGAAGCCTAGGGAAACTGGAAGATATTGCGCGTCAGGTTGCCGGAATTACGGGCGAAGTGATGCCGGTTTTTGATAAAAAAGCGGTCATCGTAATGGCCGGGGATCACGGCGTATGTGAGGAAGGGATTAGTGCATATCCGGCGGAAGTAACGCCTCAAATGGTGCTTAATTTCCTATATGGCGGGGCTGCTGTCAACGTTCTTGCCAGACATGCCGGCGCTGAAGTTGTCTGTGTCGATATGGGGGTTAATGCTGACCTGGAGCATCCTAATCTCGTTTCTCGCAAAGTAAGGAAAGGGACGCGTAATATGGCGCGTGAAGCGGCATTAACGTTGGATGAGACTGTGCAGGCAATACAAGCTGGTGTAGAAGTTGTAGATGAGTTGGTGGAAAAGGGCTATCGACTCTTTGCTATGGGAGAGATGGGGATTGGCAATACAACGGCCAGCGCAGCGATTCTGTGCGCATTGACGGGCTTGGATGCCAGCCTGGCTGTTGGCCGGGGAACGGGCATTGATGATGACAAATGGCGGCATAAAGTGTCGGTTGTGAATAAGGCTTTGGTTGTTAATGGGCTTGTTGTGGGTGAGGTGAACAGATCAAGCGCTGAGTACGCGCTCGATGTGTTGATGAAGGTCGGCGGATTGGAGATCGCCGGACTTGTTGGCGTGATTCTCGGCGCAGCGAAGAATCGTTGTCCGGTGGTCGTCGACGGCTTCATCTCGTCGGCCGCTGCGCTTGTGGCGAGCCGATTAGCACCGCTAAGCGCGTCCTACATGCTCGCCTCGCACTTATCGCAGGAGCAGGGACATGCGAAGCTGCTCGAAGCGGTTGGCCTCGCAGCGATGCTGCAGATGGATATGCGCCTGGGCGAAGGAACGGGCGCGGTGCTTGCCTTTCACTTGATCGATGCCGCAGGCAAAATCATGAAGGAAATGGCGACATTCGAAAGCGCAGGCGTGTCGCGGGGTTAGCCGTTTAGGGGCATGCCGATAAAAGGCAAGCTTACGCAGTAAGCATCGATAAGGAGGCGAAGACGCCATGGCGGTTTTGGTTACGGGCGGCGCGCGCAGCGGCAAGAGTTCCTTCGCGGAGAAGCTCGCCATGCATGGCAGCGAACGAGGGATTTATATCGCGACTTCCCACATCTATGATGAGGAAATGAAGGAGCGGGTTGAGCTGCATCAGCAGATGAGGCTTGCCTCGGGGTATCCATGGGATACCCGGGAGGAGCCTTTCCAACTGCGGGAGCTATTGCTCTGCTTGCAGGAGAGCGGGGAGGAAGCTGTGGTCTTGGTCGACTGTTTGACACTTTGGCTGTCCAACTGGTTGCTCCATCATGAGGGAGATGTAGATGCGTTTGCTCGGGTAATGAAACGCATAGACGAGCTTGTAGAAGAAGTCTCCTCCTACCGTGGACACCTCATCTTGGTTACGAATGAAGTGGGTGACGGCATTGTGCCGGAATATCCGCTTGGCCGCAGTTTTCGTGATCTGGCAGGACGAATGAATCAACGCTTAGCTGAGGTATGTCAGCAGGTATTCCTTGTCACTGTAGGCATACCCATGGAGCTAAAAAGCAGAGCTTATCGACTGGAATAAATAAGGCTTTAGGCATGGAACGGTGATCAATATGTGGATATATTCTTGGCAGGAGATCGTTAGTATGACGGCTGCTGCCATTGCGCTGGACTGGCTGATTGGTGATCCGAAGTGGCCGACACATCCGGTTATTCTCATCGGACGCTTCATTCGCTGGGTAGAAGGCAAGTTACATAAAGGAAAAGAGACGTCAGTTAAATCGTCTGGATGGCTGAGAGCTAAGGGTATGCTGCTTACAGTCTCTACTGTAATGCTAAGCTTTTGCCTTATATTGGTGCTCATTCTTGCTGCTCGCTCGATACATGAGTGGCTTGGATACTTGGTCTCTACGTGGTTCATTTCCACAACGATAGCTATTAAAGGATTAAAAGATGCCGCTTATCTAGTTTACAATCCGCTGCGTATAGGGAATCTCGCAGATGCTCGCAAGTACACGGGCTACATCGTAGGCCGAGATACGGATGAGCTCGGTGAGGAAGAACTGACGCGTGCAGTCGTGGAGACCGTTGCGGAGAACATCGTCGACGCGGTCATCTCGCCTTTGTTCTATGCGCTGATCGGCGGAGCGCCGCTCGCGATGCTGTACCGGGCATCGAATACACTGGATTCGATGGTGGGCTACCGAAATGACAGATACCGTCATTTCGGCTGGGCGTCGGCCCGCTGGGACGACGTTATGAACTGGATCCCGGCTAGGCTGACCGGCCTCCTGTTGATCCTCGTCGCCCTGCTGCAGCCGGGCCTCTCGGCGAAGCGCACAGCGGCAGCGATTCGCCGCTTCGCGCACCTGCACCCCAGCCCGAATAGCGGAATTCCGGAGTCGGCGGTAGCCGGGGCACTCGGAATTGAGCTGGGCGGGCTGAACGTCTATGGCGGCGCTGCGAGTGAGCGCGCCCGCCTGGGCTGGCCGCTGCGTCCACGGATGCAGCAGGATATTGTCTACGCCGTGAGGATGCTTTACGGCGTCAGCTTTGTAGTGATGGGAGGATTGCTGTGCATACTACTCGTACTGTTTTACTAGACTGGCTGCGTGCTTGCATAGCAGCCTTTCAGTTTTTAACCCGTTTGCCGATTCCTGTGCAAATTGACTATACAGACCGAGTATTCCGAAGAAGCGTGATATTCTATCCGCTAGCGGGATTCGTCATCGGTCTTCTTTTACTCCTAGCAGGCGAAGGGTTAAGCCTTGTCCTGCCTGCGATGCCCGCAGCCGTTCTGCTGCTTGGGTTCTGGGTCGTCTTAACAGGCGGCCTGCATCTAGATGGGCTAATGGATACCGCTGATGGTATTCTTAGCCACAGACCCCGTGAGCAAATGCTGGAAATCATGAAAGACAGTCGCGTAGGCGCCATGGGTGTCATCGTTTGTGTTCTCCACCTGCTCCTCAAATTTTCGCTTCTTTACACCTTGCTAGGTACTGGTGGAATGGGCAGTGTATGCTTCTTACTTGCCATCGTTCCCATCTGGAGTCGTTGGTTTATGGTTGCAGCTATTTATGGTTGGCCCTATGCCCGGCGAGACTCAGGTTTAGGGAGTTTTTTTCGAGGAGTTACCAAATGGCATGTGACTATGTCCGGAATAGTAGCCCTCTTTACTACTACGCTTTTTGTCACTATGTTTTCCACATGGCTTGATTCTAGCGTGATATCTTTCTCCTTATTCTATGGTTTAACTATTATTTTTAGCTTTGCTATAGGCACAATTCTAATAGGTTGGCTTTTAGCCACGTATATAAGCCGTAAATTAGGCGGTTTAACTGGAGATACATATGGTGCCTTGAATGAACTCCTCGAAACACTACTTTTGTTGGGCATTACCATTTTCGTAACAGCTTTGTGAGGGTAGACAGGCTATAGTGATTACCAATGTTGTACTTTCTACAACATCATTCAACAGAGAAGGATTCATTTATTCAGTGTTCATCCTACATTCAATTTTTTCCAATGCAATACACTTTCTGTTTCGGGAAGTCACCTTAGAAATTCCAATAGATCAGAGATAGTCGCAGCCTCAAATGTATATAACTCATACCAATGTGAAAGGAGTGAATTTCATGCTAGAACGCTATGGGCATGGAGGCGACCTTTGGACGGCGGAAGAAGCCTTTGGCCGTCCGAAGGAGCAATTCTTGGATTTCAGCTCGAATATGAATCCGTTAGGTCCTCCTTCGGTTGTGAAGCATATTCTCAGAGACGGGTGGCGCGATATGGTCAAATATCCCGACCCCGCCGTGCGTGAGCTGAGAAACAAGCTTTCATTGAAATATGATATCGGGGTGGAAAGCATTCTGGTTGGCAACGGGGCAGCGGAACTGATCGATCTGACTGCTCGAGTGTTAAAGTCCTCTGTTACCGGATTAGCGATGCCTTCTTTTAGTGAATATGAGGAAGCTGTTCATAAATCAGGAGGGAGTATTTACAACATTCCTCTAACGTCAAAACACTATTTTGAATTGCAGAAGCAAGATATTGAAGCCGCATATTCGGCAGTGGACTTGTTCTTTCTAGGTCATCCGAATAATCCAACAGGGAAGCTGGTTCCTCGTCAAGTGTTGGATATGCTTATACAGAGCAACCGTAGATTGGTGCTCGATGAGGCCTTCATGGATTTTGTGCCAAATGAGCAGGAACACTCTTTACTCAAACTCGCTTCCACTAGTCAGCAGCTTGTCGTCATCCGCTCGATGACGAAATTTTATTCCATCCCGGGTATACGCTTAGGCTTTATGGTGGCTCACCCGGATATGATTCGGCAAATCCAACATCTTCAGGTGCAGTGGAGTGTCAATTATTTAGCACAGCGCATCGGTACAGCTGTTCTTGATGATGAGGAATTTGAGCAGTCCAGCTGGCAGTGGCTGAAGGAAGAGAAGCTATGGCTCACCTTGCAGCTTGAGCAATTGGGTCTTGAGGTCGTGCCTAGTGATGTGAATTTTTTGCTTTTTTCGTTTCCTGAGTGGATGGGCATCGATGTGAAGATGGCCCAGAAGCATTTGGGGCATCAAGGTATTTTAATCAGAGATGCTTCTTTGTTTGAAGGATTGGATAAACGCTACTGCCGGGTTGCGATACGTCTTCGCGAAGACAACGAACGGTTAATAGCTGGGTTACGTCACATGATGGCAGAATTCATGCAGAACCGGGGGCAAGCTGATGACGAATAAGACTATACAAGCTGCAACATTGATGGTCCAGGGCACAGCTTCCGACGTGGGTAAAAGCATTCTAACGGCCGCACTGTGCCGCATTTTAGTTCAAGACGGCTGGCAAACGGCGCCATTCAAGTCGCAAAATATGTCCCTTAATTCATATGTTACATTTGATGGCAAAGAGATTGGCCGAGCACAAGGGGTACAGGCGGATGCCTGTCGTATTTTAGCCACAACGGATATGAATCCGATCCTGCTTAAGCCGAAGCAAGACATGGTTGCTCAGGTCGTTGTTCATGGGAAGCCATACTCTGATCTTGATGCAAGGACGTATAGAGAGACCTATTTGCCGCAGGCTGAAGTGATTGTGAAGGAAGCTTTAATCCGGCTGCGCAGTCAATATGATGTAGTGGTGCTAGAGGGGGCGGGAAGCCCTGCTGAGGTTAATCTGAAGGACCGCGATATTGTAAATATGCGGCTGGCGGGTTGGGCAGACGCTCCTGTGCTTCTTGTTGCTGATATTGATCGTGGAGGCGTATTTGCATCAATCGTAGGCACTTTGGAGATCTTGACACCTGAGGAAAGAGACCGGGTTAAAGGCTTTATTATAAATAAGTTTCGTGGAGATGTTAGTCTGCTGAAACCGGGCTTGGATTGGCTAGAAGAGAAGACGGGGAAACCTGTTCTTGGGGTCATTCCTTATCTGCCGCAGTTAGGCATTGAGGATGAGGACTCAGCTTCACTAGATTCCAAGCGCATGCAGAGTAAACGGATTGAAAGCTCTCAAGGGAAACTGGCAGAACAGCTGGATATCGCGGTCATTCGCTTGCCACGTCTCTCTAATTTTACGGATTTCGATCCCCTGCAAGAGGAGAAAGATGTCCATTTCCGCTATATTACCCACCTATCCGAATGGGGTGAACCGGATGCCGTTTTGCTCCCAGGCAGCAAGAATACGATGGACGATTTAAGGTATTTGAATGAATCTGGTTTGGCAGAACGAGTGAAGGTTTTCGCGCAAACAGAGAATGGTTGGGTCGCCGGTATCTGTGCTGGCTATCAGATGTTGGGCGCCAAGCTGCTTGATCCAAACGGCTATGAATCAGATCATCCTGAGCTAGAAGGACTAGGGCTTTTACCAACGGAGACGGTATTTACTTCCGATAAACGGACCGTTCAAGTTCAGGGAAGCAGTACACTTTTTGCTGAAAATAGCTCTGAGATTGTCATTGATGGTTATGAAATCCACATGGGGCGGACGCGTTATTTGCAAGAAATGGTAACGCCTTTCCAGATTAAGGCTTTTACCAGCCTCGATGATGAAAGCTCTGACAATGTTCTGCACGGAGATGGGGCAGCTGCGGATCATGGGCGCGTTTGGGGGACGTATTTACACGGGATATTGCATAATGATGACTTCCGCAGAGCCTGGTTAAATCGTATTCGCAAGCATAAAGGATTATCCCTAATTGATGGTGGCCTTCGTTTTAAAGAACGTCGAGAGGCTGCCTTCGATAGATTGGCTGACCACGTTAGATGTCACTTGGATATGAATCGTGTTTATGAGATGATGGATATATCAAAGCCTTGGAAAAGGGAGGATGTTTGAAAATGAAAATTTATACTCGAACTGGAGATGCGGGGCAAACAGGCGTAATCGGTGGTCGTGTGGATAAAGACGATGATCGTGTTGAGGCTTATGGCACAACGGATGAACTGAATTGTTATGTGGGTCAGGCGATGAGCTTTATGGATCCTGAGAAGTATCCTGATTTACTCCCGGATCTGCTGCAGGTGCAGCATGAATTGTTTGATTGCGGTTCAGATCTTGCTCTCTTGAAGCAAGAGCTGCGTCCTTATAAAGTAACAGCGGAAATGGTCGATATGCTTGAGACTTGGATTGATAAATATGATGCTGAAACTCCGGATATTACACGATTCATTTTGCCGGGCGGCGGCACCGTTTCATCCACACTTCATGTTTGCCGTACCGTATGCCGTAGAGCAGAACGCCGGGTGGTAACGCTAGCGCGAACACAGGCAATTAATCCAGAAGTGCGCAGATACTTGAACCGACTGTCCGATTTATTCTTCACCATTGCCCGCACTGCGAATCACCGTGAAGGTATTACGGATGTGGAATATGTGCGAAGCGCTGAGGTGTTTAGACGTAAATCATGAGTTATTATGAACCGTTAGTATACATCGTACCGCCTGAGGAAGAGGGCTTTATACTCAAGACGGTGCTGCAAAAAAGATTGATGGTCTCTCGCAAATTGCTATCCCGCATTAAACTGACCGAGCAGGGAATAACGGTGAATGGGGTAAGGCAATACATCAACATTAAGGTGAAAGCTGGCGATCGTGTAGAGATTCGCATGGAAGAAGAGCAATCCGAGGATATCTTGCCGCAGGATCTTCCTCTGCACATTCTGCATGAAGATGAGCATCTGTTAATACTAGCCAAGGATGCAGGTATCATCGTACATCCGACGCATGGGCATTATTTGAACACGATCGCCAATAGCGTTGTGTATCACTGGCAGCAAGCGGGCATTACGTGCCGTTTCCGCCCCGTTCATAGGCTTGACCAAGATACATCAGGTGTATTGGCAATCGCAAAGACGCCCTATGTGCACCAGCAAATATCAGAGCAGATGATTCAGCATCAGGTGAAAAAAGAATACCTGGCCTTTGTATGGGGCGTCATCATAGCGAAAAGCGGAACGATCAATGAACCCATTGATCGCGATCCTGAACAGCCGCATGTTCGTATCGTTACCCCTGACGGATATTCGGCAGTAACTCATTATGAGGTTGTGGAACAATTCGCGCATGCCGCTTTAGTTCGAATATGGCTTGAAACCGGCCGGACACATCAAATTCGTGTGCATATGCGCCATTTGGGACATCCACTGCTTGGAGATAAGATGTACACACTTCCTGAGTTTGAGCAGAGTTTATCAGCATTAGAGGCCAGTGAACGGCTCAATCGCCAGGCTTTGCACGCGTATAAACTGGGCTTTGTGCATCCAGGAACAAGGGAATGGACGGAGTTTCATGCTCCTCTGCCAGCGGATTTAACTGTTTTACAATCATGGCTGCAGGAAAGTAACTAGATATTCAGAACCATCCCTTTTGTAGGATGGTTTTTCTTTGTTATAACTTGACTTTCCTTATCAATTAGATCAGAATTTTAAGTAGTTCGTTTCATATCAACTTAGACTTAAAGGAGCTTTAAACATCATGGGAGTAAAAGTATTTTGTTACGATAAATGCGGGACATGCCGTAGTGCCGTAAAGTGGTTGAAAGATCATCATGTAGATATTACAGAAAATGTCGCTGTATTCGATACGCCGCCCTCTGCCAAGGAATTGGCTAAGCTGCTTAGTGATAGCGGTCTGGAAATCAAAAAGTTTTTTAATACGTCCGGAGAAGTATATAAAGAGATGAGCCTGAAAGACAAACTACCCAGCATGTCGCAAGAGCAAATGCTCGAATTGCTCGCCTCGAACGGCAGGTTGATTAAGCGTCCGATCGTAACCGATGGCCATAAAGTAACAGTGGGCTTCAAGGAAGCTGAGTATGACGAAGTATGGGCGAAGGGGTGATCTTAGGTTGGAAGAGAAGAAGAAACCAGCAGGTAAAAAGTCACCACTAGCCATTGGCGGTTTCATAGCTGTTCTATTATCCCAAGGGAAACTGCTCTTAGGCTTACTAAAGCTTGGTAAAGCTGGCGGAGCCATCATCTCGATGTTCATTACTATTTGGGCTTATGCCTATCTCGCTCCATTACCCTTTGCGATTGGCATTGTTCTGATGATTCTTATCCATGAACTCGGTCATGTTTTCGCTGCCAAGATAAAGGGGCTTCCAGTGTCAGCGCCAGTATTTATCCCTTTTCTTGGAGCACTGATTACAATGAAAAAGAATCCTACCGATGCAGCAACAGAAGCGTTTATTGGCATAGGGGGGCCTATTCTTGGGACCATTGGTGGTGTTGCCGCTTTTGGTTTGGGCGTATATACCGATTCTCCTGTCATTGTTTCGGTTGCCTATGCCGCATTTTATTTAAATTTAATTAATTTACTCCCTATTCATCCTCTAGATGGCGGGCGAATTTCTACAGCAGTCACTCGTTGGTTATGGATACTAGGTTTAATCGGCGGTTTGGTATTTATTTTCTATATAAATAGCCGTGTAAGTCAACTTATTTTCTTCGCCATATGGGCCATGTTTGCTTGGGATTTGTATAAAAAATACGTGAAATACAGAAATCGAGAAGAGCTTCTTTCGGTTTCCACTCGGTTTGATTTTGCGGCTGATCATTTGCTCCAGCAGGGATATATCATTCCGGGGGAAAATCACACACGAGATCTAGAATATTTAACTTACTCGGATTCGCAGGGCCCTGCGGAAAGTAGACAAACCATTGTGATGTACTGGCAGGGGATCGGATTCGAGGGTCATGCTTTATTGCCTCAGCAATCCATTATTAAAAGAGTTCAATTAATCAAAGTGGAACGTATGCAGAAAGAGAATGGTTTTTATTTAGGGTTGCAAATAAAAGTGGATTATTCACCTCTAGGGATACAGGAGGTTTACTATGATGTCCCTGCGAAAACACGTTGGAAATTTGGAATCGCTTATCTTGCGCTCGTTTTGTTTTTGCTATATATGATAAGACTTGTTCATCAAGTGGGAATTATCGATTAACGCTTTACAGTTCTCGCCCTATTAATTAATGATATGAAGTGAATTCATCATAAAGAGGATATAAACCATGAAAATTACAGGATCAAAGAGACTTAGTCAACTAGGATCGGCTATTTTTTCAGAAGTAGCAGATTGGAAGAGAGAGGTTATGAACCAAGGGGTAGACGTCATAGATTTAGGTATAGGAAGTCCTGATCTACCTCCTTCTGATCGAATTATTGAAGCGATTACTGAAGCCGTTCGTAACCCTGCGCATTATGGTTATCCAAATTCCGAAGGAAGTTTAGCGTTTCGAGAAACGGTTGCCAGATGGTACAGCTATAGATTCGGTGTGGAGCTCAGTCCGGAAAGTGAAATTCTGACTCTGATGGGCTCACAAGATGGTCTTGCTCACTTAGCGCTTTCACTCTGTGATCCTGGGGACATTGCTATTGTCCCCGATCCAGGTTACCCCATATATTCGGCAAGTCTCGTGTTGGCGGGAGTCGAACCTTACCTGCTGCCGCTGCGCGCAGAACACAACTTTTTACCCCAATTAGAGGACATTCCAGTAGACGTGGCTGCTAAGGCGAAATTCATCCTGCTTAACTATCCAAGCAATCCATTGTCTGCTGTTGCAGATCGTGCTTTCTTTGAGCATTTGATTACCTATGCCAAGAAGCATGACTTGCTTGTCGTACACGATCTTGCCTACTCCGAAATGGCCTTTGACGGCTACCAGCCAATGAGTATTTTGGAGATAGAAGGCGCTAAGGAGGTTGCTGTCGAGTTTCATTCACTGTCAAAAAGTTTTAATATGGCAGGTTGCCGAATCGCTTTCCTAACTGGAAATGCAGGCGTAGTGAAGGCTCTTAAAACGCTGAAATCCAATATCGATTACGGTGTATTCAGTGCCATTCAAGCGGCTGGAATTGCAGCATTAGAGGAAGACATGGAGCATAATCACTCCGTTGCCCATGTGTATGAAAGAAGACGAAATGTGTTTATCTCGGCGCTAGCGGAAACGGGTTGGATTATACCACCACCAAAGGCAACCATGTTCATATGGGCTCCGATTCCAAAAGGATGGACATCTCGACAAATTTCCCGGGAAATGTTATATCATGCTGGTGTTGTCGTTATTCCTGGAGACGCTTTCGGGGCCGAGGGAGAAGGCTTTGTGCGAATCGCATTGGTACAAGAAGAGGGTCGATTACTTGAGGCGGCAAAGCGAATAGGAGATTGGCTTCGTACATTAGAATGAAAATTAGAGATATTGGTAAAAATAGGAGAATGAGAGACATATAGATGTTTACGTAATGAAATAAAACTTATTTGTTGAAAGGGGTAAGCATATGGATGCCATTTCCTCATTATCTGAGCTTTTAGCTGAGCAGAAGCCTTCATCGTTCGTAGAAATTCCCGGAATTTTGGGGCAAACATTTGGGCAAGCGACAATTGCAGCTACACTGCCCATGAGCAAACTATTTTCAATCTATGAAGTTGATTTAGAAGTTCAACGTGCGATTATTCCGCGTAATCTTTCTAAGCTAATTGATTACGTTAATTTGTATTTAGAAGATCGCCAACCTATTTATTTCCCGGGAATCATTTTCTCGGCAAGAGGAGCAGGTCATTATGACGAAGATCAACAAGCGCTTCGTTTGCAGCCTATTGAGAAATTGTACGTTGTGGATGGTCAGCATCGTTTGGCTGCTTTCCAACGCATTATGGAGACGTTACAAAGTCAAATGGCTCGTGCCAAGGATCGCCGTGAGTACGACAAGATGGAAGAGATCACGGAGAAGCTGCGCCGTTTGTACGCTTTCCCTATCTCAACCATGACCTATCTGGACATTAATGCTCGTCAAGAGCGTCAGTTGTTCTCCGACATTAATAAGCTTCCGCGCAAGCTTGGCGGCAACCTGGCGGTACTTCGCGATCAGCGCAGATTCTATCACGTTGCTGCGACGGAGCTTGCAGCCAAAGCGCCAGCTATGCAGAAACTGACCGTAGATATGTTCTCTGAACGCGGTAAGTCACCAGAGTATTTGTTCTCCTATCACTTGCTGATTGAAATATTGATTGCTTTGTTTGAAGGCAGAATGAAATCAGCAGCTCGTAATAATGGCTATCAATATGAGGATAAAGAGCTGCAGGAACTTGTATCCTTGGCGGGAACCTATTTCAATGGCTTGCTGAATTACTTGCCTGAGCCAGCTAAGGGTGAAATCGTATGGTCTGAGAATATCCAAATTGCACTAGCCATGTTTATGCATGAAGAAGCTACGAAACCAGGTAAATTTAATCGCTATGCACTTGAGCACGTATTGAAAATACTTCCTCATGTGAATTGGAACAGCATTTATGCGGGTGAAGAGAAGGATCGGTTGCCGAGACGGACTCGCATTATGAAAGCCTACAACCATATCAAAAACTTTTATCAAGATCAGAATGCATTTCTAATCAGCGATGCCGATTCTTACAATTCCAAGGAGGACGTGAGCTAATGGAAGGATTACGCCTTAAGATGACCATTCATCCTTTTTGCGATAAGTTCGGACTTTCAACTGTAGCTTTACGCGTTCAGGATCTGTTGAATTATACGATGATTGACCCTATGGTGCAGCGTAAGCTGAGCAACATGCAAAGACGCAAAATCTCCACCTATTTGCAGGAGCGGGAGCTCGATCATGTGTTCTTCGGACCTGTTACGCTGTCATTGCGCGAAGTGAATCAACTGTCCAAGGGCGAGAAGGAATTCCTTTTGAAGCATGGCTCCAAGCTGTCTATTCTGGACGGTCAGCATCGTATCCTAGCACTAGGCTATGTGAATGATCAAATGCAAAAGGAAGTTAGACGGTATGAGAAGAAATTAGTGGTGCTAAAGATCAAACAACGGAAGTTTCCAGAGGATGCTGAAATTAGGCAAGAGGTTGAGGAAACTGAAGGTACAATTAATCAGCTTGAGGGAAGACGTCTAGATTTAATGGAAACACAGCTTGCTGTGCAAATCTATATTGGCTTAACGGAGGAAGAAGAGCAGCAGTTGTTCGGCGACATTAACTCTAAAGTCCAGCTGGTGAGTAAAGAGCTTGGTCATTCCTTCGACTCCATTGACCCGTTAAATCTGGTTATTCAACAGGTTGTCGATCATAATGTCTATCTCAAAGCAGCCGGTGTTGAGCGTCGCAACAATTTGACTTCGTTCAATCGTAACTTTACGTGTTTCAGCTGGTTATATGCGACAGCGACGATGCTTTTTTCAGGCAGAATGCAGCCATCCTATGAGCTTCAACGTAAAATTCGCCACGATCCATCGACGTATGTAGAAATTTTTCACCAATTTTTTAATACGGTCCTGCCGATGATGCCAGAGCAACCGGGCTTGGCGCAATATACATCCGCAAATCGTGTGATTCAAGAAAGTATTGCGCTGTATGCTAATCGCTTCTTATTCCCGAACGGTGAGTATAACGAGGAATGGACGAATTCTTTGCAGCTTCTGGAAGGCTTCGATTGGTCGCATGACAATGAGGAATTGATCTACGTATTTGGCGTGTTGGATAACGGTAAGATCAATCTAATCCACGAGAAATCGCTGAAAAAGCATGTGAAGCTTGTTCAATTCTTCCTTGAAGGCACGGAAAGCGGAAGTGCGGATGAAGAAGATGTGGCTTCGTCTGCATCATAAAACACGGGCAAAAAGACAAATGGGATATTGATCTCATTTGTCTTTTTGCTGTGTTTTATTCCTTCTATTTTTGACCATACTGCATAATGTAGCTACTTAACTAGCAGGAGGGTATCCCAGACCATGTTGGCCGTTCATCAACGTATGGCGGAGTTATGGACATTACGCAGAGCGCGAGAGTTAACACGAGCAGAGCAAGATGAATTACTGCTTTGTATGGAAGCGAACGCGACATATGTATGGAACCGTTTGAAGCTGGAAAATTTATCGCTCTGTGCCTCGCTCACCGGAGACTATGATTGGCTGCATGACATTTGCGAGCGCATCGAAAAGCTTGAACCCAAGCACTGACCTATCCGGTCGGTGCTTTTTTCCTTTTCTGCAAGAGAGTGGACGGGTATAATGGTAGTAGTCTAAATCTAAGGAGATGTGACATGGTAAGCTGGTTCAAGCAATTGTGGGGGGCTCCCCATAAATTCTTTCTTCTGGGTTTACTGCTATTAACCGCGTTATTACTAAGATTATATCTAGCTCCTCTCTGGGTGGGCTATGATACTGACGTACGAACGTTCCTAGCGTGGGCAGATCGCGCATATTCAGTAGGTTTATCCGGATTGTACACGAACGCCAAAGAATACTTTCTCGATTATCCTCCTGGGTATATGTATGTCTTGTATCTCGTTGGCTTACTGCACCACAAGCTGTCAATTCCCTGGGAGAGTGCAGGGTCACTGGTCATTCTGAAGCTTCCTGCCATTCTGGCTGACCTGGTCACGGTTTACCTCTTATTTCAGTTAGCGGTTAGTCGCCTTGGCGGGGCACGGACATGGATACAAGCCCTTCAAATTGCTGCTTTGTTTGCCTTCAATCCAGCGATTTGGTCGAACTCCGCGATATGGGGACAGGTTGACTCATTTTTTATGTTATTTATCCTTGCAACTTTGTTACTACAACAGCGGGGGAAACTTCCACAAGCCGCAGTTTTTATAGCACTAGCCCTACTTCTTAAGCCGCAGGCACTTCTTTTCGGTATTTTTCTACTTATCGACGTTTTACGAAAGCGCAGCATGATGGTATTGTTGTTGAGTGTTTTAAGCGGAGCTGCAACGATGGCCGTGATTTCACTCCCTTTTGCCGTTGGCAGAGGGTATGGCTGGTTGATCGCTCTATACTCTGGCACCTTAGCTTCATATCCGTATGCCTCCTTGAACGCTTTCAATCTTATGGCACTCTTAGGCGGCAATTTTATCGATTTGAATAACAGTATCCTGCACATCTCTTATCAATTGATTGGGTGGGTGCTTATGGTGCTATCCATCGTCTATGTTTGCTATTTATATGTTCGCAGCAAAGGACGGCGTGGCGCCTTACTGTATGTGGCTTTCTTATTCATCACGGCCGTTTTCATATGTATGACCAAAATGCACGAGCGCTATTTGCACTATGGGTTATTGCTCGCGCTGACCAGCTTCATTTACATAAAGGATCGCCGGATTCTGTGGCTTTTTATTGGTTTTAGCATCACTCATTTTATAAATATTGCCGATGTGCTGTTACGCAGTTTTCATCAGGATTATCACATTCCGAGATATGATCCTTTGATGTTGGTCGTTTCGGCCATCAATGTTATGATGTTTGCCTATGCATGTTTATTGGGATGGAGGCTTTTCGTGGAATCACAACAAGAACAGAAGGTGGAGGAGCCAGTTCCGCTGCCAACAGAGCAAGAAATTCACACAGAGTCCGAACGGTGGAATGCGATTTTCAAACCAAGTAGGGATGGGGTCGAAAGAAGTACAAGGGGACGTTTTTTCACAAAAAAGGATGCGCTTTATCTTGGCGCATTAGTGTTAATTTACACGATAATTGCTTTGTTCCATCTAGGTGGGCATAAGGCTCCTACAACGTTCTGGAAGCCAACAAGCGCAGGAGAAACGGTCATTGCTGACCTTGGCCGCTCACACAACATTACGAGAATTAACACCTTTGCAGGTGTAGGTGAAGGGTCTTATTCATTCTGGTTTTCACAGGACGGTACGCAGTGGCAGGATCAAATATCGGTGAAATCCGACCACACCAAGGTATTCACTTGGAACACAGTCGAGCCTAAGAAAGATGCGCGTTACGTTAAAATGGTCATTGATGCGCAGGAAGCAGCGGCGCTGCATCTTCATGAAATAGGTATTTTTGGAGATGGCAGCACGGCTATCTTGCCGATTGCTAAGGTTTCGGAACAAGATATAAACGCGGCTGATGAAGGTAAGACGGCTAATTTGTTTGATGAAACTACCACAGTACCGTACACACCTACATATATGAATGGCACGTACTTTGATGAGATCTATCATGCCAGAACCGCCTATGAGCATCTTCACCAAATAGAGCCTTATGAAAGCACGCATCCACCGCTTGGAAAAGTTCTAATGTCTATTGGCATTTATGTGTTTGGATTGAATCCGTTCGGCTGGAGAATAATTGGAACGCTATTCGGCGTCGGCATGATTCCAATCATGTATGTGTTCGCTAAGCGAATGTTCGGCCGTTCAGAATATGCTTTTATCGCTGCTTTCCTGCTTACTTTTGATTTCATGCACTTTGCGCAGACGCGAATCGCGACGATAGATGTTTACGGCGTATTCTTCATTATGCTGATGTTCTATTTCATGTATCGTTACACAACACTTAGCTTTTACAGGGAAAAGCTTTGGACTACGTTAATCCCCTTAGGGCTATCAGGTCTTTTCTTCGGAATTGGAGCTGCATCCAAGTGGATCGTAATCTATGGTGGTGCAGGACTTGCTGTGCTGCTGCTCTTGTCTTTATTAGAGCGGTTCGGCGAATATCGATTTGCACGAAATTTGCTGCGCGAGGCAGATATTGAGCCACCACTTACAGAACCCGAGCGCAGCCGACTACAGCTTGTAGAGAAGCTTTTCATACGAAACACGCTGCTTACTTTACTGTGGTGCGTACTCACATTTGTCATTGTACCTCTAGGTGTTTATACGTTATCCTATATTCCGTTCATGATGGTTCCCGGACCGGGACACAATCTGAAGGATGTGGTCACCTACCAGGTTCACATGTACAAATATCATAAAGATTTGGTCGCAACGCATCCGTTCTCTTCCCCTTGGTGGGAGTGGCCGATGATGCTCCGTCCGATATGGTATTATCAAGCTAAGCTCATGCCGCAAGGCATGCTTTCGAGCATCGTCTCGTTCGGGAATCCGCTAGTATGGTGGCCGGGCTTCATTGCCGTTATCCTTTCGTTTTATGTGGCAATTACACGTAAAGATAAGCTGCTGCGGATGCTGCTAATCGCTTATTGCTCGCAGTATTTACCATGGATCTTAGTACCAAGGCTCACATTTATTTATCACTATTTTGCGATGGTGCCATTCCTTGTGCTGATCTTAACCTATTACATCAAAGAGTATTTAGAAGAAGGACCGCTTCATAAGAAAAGATGGGTCTACGGATATTTAATTGCCGTATTCGTTCTGTTCATTCTCTTCTACCCGATTCTTTCGGGGATGATCATTCCATCCAAATATTCCTTCTTCCTCCGGTGGCTGCCGGGTTGGAATTTCTTTTAAACAAAAAGTATTGACGTTCATAAAAGGCAATGGTAATATAAACCCAAGTAAAATACTATGAATTAAAATGGTCAACCAAACACCAGGAGACTCCCACTTTGTACAGAGCAAAGGCAGCGGAGTCTTTTTTTCATCAGAACCCTAATGGAGAGTGAATCAAATGGCTAAAGTTGTTATTATTTCTGGAAGTCCAACACCTACGTCCCGTTTGCATGGCGTAATCGAAGTGGCAAAAAGTGAACTTTTGAAAGCGGGCTTGGAAGTGGAATGGATTAAGGTACGCGACATCCCGGCAGAGGATTTGTTATATGCCAAATTTGACAGCGAAGCTATTGTAAAAGCGAACGCGCATGTTGCTGAGGCAGATGCCGTATTCGTCGCTACGCCGGTATATAAAGCTTCTTATACAGGCGTGTTAAAAGCTTTCCTCGATCTACTCCCGCAAAAAGGCCTCGGGCACAAAGTCGTGCTTCCGTTAGCCGTTGGAGGGACGATATCTCACTTGCTCGCGATAGATTACGCGCTCAAGCCAGTACTCTCTGCATTAGGCGCGCAGAACATCCTGCAAGGTGTATATGTACTTGATAAGCAAGTGACGTGGGGCGATCAAGGACAGGCCATATTGGACGATGAAATTGCAGATCGACTGCAAGAATCCGTGACTGAATTTATTCAAGAAATTAAATGGCATACGAGCCGTTAAGTTATTTTGATGGATTGGTTATTAAGTTTATTTTAAGCAGGACCGACCAAGAAGTTAAGCGTAATCTAAGTAACAAATAATCGCGTATGGAACATACAAAAACGGAATTGTATCCTCAAGTAGGTCCTACTTAAGGATACAATTCCGTTAGTAATTTTATTTTATGCATTCATTTGCTGTTTATTCGCAGCTAAAACGTTATTTTCAACCGAAGTAAATGGAAGACTGCCATCGAGGGCGCTTTTCGCGCGATTATGGTCAAGCAAACCCTCCCAACGCGCAATGACGAAGGTGGCAACAGCGTAGCCGATAATATTCACTGTGGTACGATAATTCCCCATGAATCGGTCCGGTGCAAGCATTAGAGCAACGGCGGCCATAGAGATCGAACCTGTTGCCGCTGCAGTCGCTGACAGTGCCACAAATGCAGAACCCGGTATACCAGCCATCCCCTTGGACGTTAACAAAAGGACTCCCAGAATCATAAGCTGTTCGACAAGACTCAATTCGACGCCGGTCGCTTGGGCAAGAAATATCAGAGTGAGTGATAAATAGATTGACGCCCCGTCTAAGTTGAATGAATATCCGGTCGGAACAACCAGTCCGACAACAGCTCGGTTGCAGCCGGCATGTTCAAATTTATTCATGAGCTGCGGCATTGCCGCTTCCGTCGAACCTGTTGCAAACGCGAGAATGATCTCCTCTCGAATGTAGAGGGTCAACTTCCAAAGGCTGATGCCAACGAATACCCGTGTGATGATAGCTAACACAATGAGAAAAGCAAGACAAGCGATCGTCATGGCCACAAAGAGTTTACCGAACGACACGAGTGTGGTAATCCCATACTGACTAACAGCGAACGCCATCGCGCCGAATGTCGCTATAGCCGTAAGCTTCATGATATAGCCCATAATTTGAAACACGACTTTATTGAAATGCTCTAGAAGATCGACAACAACCTCCGCCGTTCGGCCGCCTACATGGATAAGCGCAAAACCGAAGAAGCAGGAAACGAGCAGTACCTGCAGCATTGTATTATTAGCAAACGCTGAGACAGCACTATCTGGGATGATATTCAGGAAAAATTGCGCTCCGCTTGGAAGTGTAGAACTCTTAGTAACTTTATTGACAGCTTCCGTTGTCAAGGTTCCAGGATCGATATGCATTCCCGCGCCGGGATTGAATAAGTTCGCCACTACCATGCCTATGATTAGGGCAAAGGTTGTAACGACTTCGAAGTAAAGGAGGGTTTTTCCGCCTATCCTACCAACTGATTTGATGTCGCCGACCTTCGCGATACCAACGACGACAACACCAAAAACAAGCGGTGAAATGATCATTTTGATAAGCTTGATGAAACCGTCGCCGACTGGCTTTAATGCGACACCAATTGTCGGCCAAAGATAACCGACTAAAATCCCCCCGATGATTGATACCATAATCTGAAAAAAAAGGCCTTGATAAAAAGGTTTCTTTACGGGTGCCGTTTTTGGATTCACTATGCATCCTCTTTTCTTCATTTTTTTGATATCAATAGTCCCTAATGTGAATATTTCTTTTCAACTCTGTTCATCATTCTAGGTTAACTTATGTTACATGAATAGTTTATTTTTATAACATTGTTTGAAAACACAAAAATAGAATCCCCCGTTGTTAACACTGCATAACTGTAATAACGGCTCGATAAGGTGGATATTGACGCCATGAACAAATGATGAATCAACATATTTTATACTTAGAACTTAAGTGGCATACATGCTGTTAACTATAGCGAAATGGGAAAACCGCTGCTGGTACCTTTTACTAGTAGTGGTTTTTTGTGTTCGGACAAACCCTTCCCATGCTATACTAGTCGTAGAACTTATACGTTATGATTTATAGAATAGGAGCGATTATTTTGTCCGAAACATCATCTGAATCTGTGCTTCTTGTCGATGGCATGGCTTTATTATTTCGTGGTTATTACGCCACTTCTTCCAGTGGTTACATTATGAGAACAAGTGCCGGCATGCCGGTAAACGGGGTTTATGGTTTTCTTAAATATTTGCTAGATGCGATCCAGACGTTCAAACCTACGCACGTTGTTTGCTGCTGGGACATGGGAAGTAAGACGTTTCGTACGGAGAAATTTGATAATTACAAAGCAAATCGCGGACCTGCTCCGGAAGAGCTGATCCCTCAGTTTGATTTAGTGAAGGAAGTAACGGCCAGCTTCAACATTCCAAACGTAGGTGTTATTGGATACGAGGCGGATGATTGCATAGGCACATTGGCAAGTACATATAGTCCATCTACTAAGGTACAGATTCTCACAGGCGATCACGATATTCTTCAGCTTGTAAATGAGAATACGGAAGTT
Organism: Paenibacillus sp. V4I9; assembly: GCF_030817295.1. Taxonomy (NCBI): domain Bacteria; kingdom Bacillati; phylum Bacillota; class Bacilli; order Caryophanales; family Paenibacillaceae; genus Paenibacillus; species Paenibacillus sp. V4I9. The sequence continues at coordinate 6,053,005 of NZ_JAUSZE010000001.1, read as the reverse complement.
ATTATTATGAAAAAAGGTCAATCCAATTATATGGTATATACGCTGGAAACCTTGATGGAAGAGAAGAGTCTAACACCTGCTCAAATTATCGATCTGAAGGGTTTAACAGGAGATACGGCGGATAACTATCCAGGGGTAAAAGGAATTGGTGAGAAAACGGCGACCAAACTGCTGATGGAATATCAGGACATCGCCGGGATTTTGGAAAATTTAGCGGCTCTGCCGAAAGGTGTTCGCGCCAAAATTGAGGCGGAGATCGACATGCTGCATTTATCACGTGATTTGGCTACGATTCGTTTGGATGCGCCTGTCGCTTGTGCGCTTGAGGAATGCGGATGGTCGATGGAGCGGGAGAAAGTCATTAGCAAGTTCGAGGAATTGGAATTCAAAGGTTTGATGAGATTAATTGTTTAAATTCATAAGGAAGGGACAGGGCTATTAATGGCCCTGTCCCTTTTCATTTTTAACGTGCAGGCGCGAAATTGGCTACTTGTTTGAGGATGACTTCGATTTGTTCCAGTGTTTCGGTTCCAAGCTCAACATCAACGGCTTTCACATTCTCTTCAATCTGTTGAGGTCTGGTCGCACCGATGAGTGCAGAACTCACACCTGGTTGACGGAGAATCCAAGCGAGAGCCAATTGTGCCAAAGAGATATCCAATTGCTGAGCAACCTGTTCCAACTCATGAACAACCTGAAGCACCTGGTCATTCAAATAGCTGTTAATGACACCATTCACGGATTCGTTAGCGGCACGACTCTCTGTCGGAAGCGGCTGTCCCAGCTTGTATTTACCCGTTAAAATACCTTGAGCAAGCGGTGAGAACACAACTTGACCCAATCCTTTTTGCACAGACACAGGCAATACTTCTCGCTCGATATAGCGCTCAAACATATTGTAAATCGGCTGATTAGAGATCAGCGGTCTTAGGCGCAAACGTTCGGCAATGCCGGCTGCTTCGCTAATTTGGGCACCGCTCCACTCACTGACAGCGGCGTACATAATTTTGCCTTGGGCAGCTAAGTCGTCCAAAGCGCGAAGCGTCTCTTCCAGCGGTGTATGGATGTCATAGCGATGGCAATAGTACAAATCGATGTATTCGACCCCTAATCGTTTTAAGCTCGCTTCACACTGTTCGAAGATGTGCTTACGGGATAAACCTCGGTCATTCGGACCTTCACCCATCGGGAAGTAGACCTTTGACGAGAGCACATAGCTTGACCTCTCATAAGGCTTTAGCGCTGCCCCCATCGCTTTCTCGCCTTCACCCAGATTGTAAGCATTAGCCGTATCGAAGAAATTAATACCACTTTCAAAAGCTTTCGCGATACAAGCATCTGCTGCCTTTTGTTCAGCTGCTGTACCGTAGGTAAGCCAGCTACCCAAGCTAATTTCACTCACTTTTAACCCACTACGACCCACGTTTCTATACTTCATGAAATGTTTATCATCCTCTCATTATGCTGCTTTGAAGTCATTATAAGAGTAGAAAGGATAGCTTGGCAATGACGCACTATTTATTCACTTAGTTACTTTAACTTAAGTAACCGCCGATTGCCGATAGCGAAGAGGTGTCGTTTTGGTCATATGACGGAAGACGCGTCCGAACTGCACAAGTGACCCGAAGCCTACCTGCTCAGCGATCAAAATAACTTTAAGTTTCGTAGTTGTCAGTAATCGCTGGGCTTCTTGCACACGAACGAGATTCACATATTCAACAAGTGAAAATCCGGTAATTTCCTTGAACATCCGGCTTAAATAGGCAGGGCTGATTTCGAATCGCTCAGCCAGCTCTTCCAGACGGAGAGGTTCAGGATAATGAATATTGATAAATCTCACGATAGTTGAAATTTTTCGATGCAGAGGGGAAACGTGTTCGGGAGATGTAGACGGATGCACAAGGACGAAACGTGCTGTGAATAGCAGAAGCTCGGTCAAATATTGCCGCAGGGCGAAAGTTTGCCCAAGCTGGGGCTCCTTTGCTTCATGAATCAATTTACCCAGAATGTCTTCGACCAAGCGCCGAGTAGGCAGATCTAGTCGCAGAACAGGTATAGCATGCGTGAAGGCATCGAGAAGAAATGGAGCCTCCTCTTTGACATTCACTAAAAAGCTATCATCGAAATTAATCACTACACGCGCATGTCCTAAGTTGTCCGAGTCTGATGTCGCATGAAGCTCACGCCGATTTATGAGCACAAGGTCCCCGGGAAGAATGAGATACGAGCGATCACGAATGAAGTACATCCGTTCTCCTTCGTACAAGTAGTAAAGCTCGTACATGTCATGCATGTGTTGAGTCCTCTCGAAGGAACCAGAACGATGAATATGTTGGATATAAAATGGGCCTTCATCTTCATTGCCGAAAGTGACAGTTCGTGACATAGGTAAGACTCCTTTGGTTCTCTATGATTATTTGAAGTATAGCATGATTTCTGTGAAAAATATGAATAGTTTCAACGGAAAATAAGAAAAGATGATGAGAAAATTTTCGTACCTTGCGATATGATTAAGCTATGAGAAATGAGTAAACGTTTGCAAAACAAGGGAGGATTTACACAATGAAACAGCTTATCGAAGCTATAAAATCAGGGAATATAACTACATTTACTTCACCAGATGTTAAAGTTTATGCACCATCTTTCACGCAAGTAGGTAATACTTCCCTTCTAATGGTGCGAACAGGTGCAGGAAAGAAACTTATTGCTGCAGGCGAGGGAGAACTATACGACCAACTCATTGGGGAAAGCGTGGACGGCGGCAAAGTGGCTTCTCTATCCCACGAAAATCGTCTGATACTTAACCAGTTTCTTCCATACACTGCTCCACAAGCATTTGGTACACAAGTAGCTACAATGGGTTTAGGTGATCGACTTGGGATTGCAAGCCCTGGACATATTCAAACGATTCGCGGCAAAGACATTCGCCCTGTCCTAGCACAGCAAAGTATTCGTGAACTCGCGCTAACAGGCCGAACCTATGAGGATGTTTTGGATGCGGCTGCTTATGCTGTATTCCAAGAGGGCTACAAAGATGGGTATGGCGCAGACGGCGACCATTTGAAGAAAGAAGAAGACATCGAGTATGCGCTGCGACTTGGTTTTACGATGTTGACACTGGATTGCTCGGAAAATATCGACAACACAATTGAATCCATGTCTGAAGCGGAAATCGCTGCAAAATACGAGCAGCTGCCAGCTAGTTTGCGCAATCATTATGAAAAGCGTTACCTAGAGACAGCAGCTAATGTTCCTGGGGCAACGCTTAACTATACTCGTCAAGCTCTACAGAAAGATGTCCTGATCTACGACGCAGCAATCAATTTCATGGAAGCAATCTTCCGTAAGTACATCGCTACGCTTGATCGTGCAGTTGATTTTGAAATTTCTATTGATGAAACGGCTACCCCGACATCTCCTGAAGCGCACTATTTGGTAGCTAACGAGCTTCGCGATCGCGGGGTTACAATTTTCAGTATGGCGCCGCGCTTCTGTGGGGAATTCCAGAAAGGAATTGACTATATCGGCGACATCGCTCAGTTTGAACGTGAATTAGCTAGCCATGCCGCGATTGCTGTACATTTCGAATACAAGCTTAGTATTCATTCCGGCAGCGATAAATTCAGCGTGTTCCCGCTCATCGGGCAGTACACGAACGGCCTGTTCCATATCAAAACAGCTGGAACGAACTGGCTCGAAGCGGTACGTGTCGTAGCGAAGGTTAATCCTTCCCTATACCGCCGCATGCATCAGTATGCGCTTGAGCATTTCAGTGATGCTACAGCTTACTATCATGTGACAACTGACATTAACGCTATCGTCCCATTGGGTGAAGTGAGCGATGCCGGTCTGCCGGATTACATGGAAGAAAACAATGCGCGCCAGCTACTGCACATCACGTACGGCTTGCTTCTGCAAGCGAAAAATGCCGATGGCAGCAAACAATTTGCTGACGAATTCTTCCAAACGTTGGCTGAACAAGAAGATGCCTTTGCTGAAGGTCTTCGCTATCATATTGGCAGACATTTAGAACTGCTAGGTAAATAATAGAGGGCATAGAAAACAAAAAATGAGAAGGCAAGGTTTATTCTTGCCTTCTCATTTTTTGTTTTCTGTCGATTTCAAGGGAAAGTCCCCCCACTATAGTTAGCGCATCGACTTAATAGGAGAGCTGTCGATAAGCAGTGGGAGACATATTCGTCCACCGTTTGAATTGTTTGCTGAACTGGGATAAGTCTCTATATCCGAGCTGCTCGGATATTTGCTCGATGGAGAGCGCAGGATTCATGAGCAGCAGCTTCGCTTTACGGAGCTTGATCATGCTGACATACTGCCGAGGTGAAATGCCGTAAGCTTTGTGAAATACACGATTGCAGTGTGTGGAGCTGTATCCCAGTTGTTCAGCAAGCTGCTCGATCCGCAGTGGTTCCTTATCGTCCGTGCCGTCCTCCTCATTGGACACTAGCGCCCATTCACGTTCAATGTGGGCCGCAATTTGCTCCGCCAGCTCTGTGGTCGGGTTTTGAGCAGAAAGCTGCTGCTTTACTTGAAGCAGGAGTTCGCTCAAAACCGCGAACAAACGGAATGAAGCTAGCAAGGTCAGCAGCTTCTGATGCGTGCCTTCACTTTCTTTGGTCGCTTGTGCAACATCCTTAATGATGGGGCGAAGCGCTTGTTCAAGTGGACTGCCGACCGGATATCGTACATCGGTCAGCTGGCTCAGCTGTTGACGTAACCAAGAGTCGTCCACTTCGAAATGGATACAGACATATTCCATCGTAGTTCCGTCCAAGACCCCTAGGCTGCTATGCCGTTGGTTCGGGGTCAGCCATAATATCTCTCCTTCGGTCTGTGTGTAATTTTTACCTTCCACACGCATATGCTGACTGCCTTCGAGCACGACATTGATTTCATATTGGCTATGTTTATGCTCAGGAAAAGACCAATTGGCGTTCACTTTACGGCGATGTGCAGCAAACACACGAAACGAAATTTGCAGATCCGGCAGCATACTCCCGCTTACACTATGTTCAAGCCCAGAGGGCAAAGATGAATTAGAATGATTCAGCATTGGAGTCTCTCCTCCGTAAAAACCTATAATTGCTCCCTATTGTACCACAAGCTGCCTTCAAGCGATGTGTCTTTTGTACAAACGAAAGCAAGTTTTGCCCATGGGATAAAGGTTCGCTTGAACGTATGATTAGGGTATATGAATCCTGAAGGGAGCATTTATTTATGCCAAAAAATCAATTTTTTAATGCCCATCATTCTCCGATGGGAGCGTTTGCAAGTTTCACGCTTGGATTTCCAGGAAAAAAAGGAGGTTTCGATCTGGAACAGGGTCGTCCGCCCGAGCAAAACATTTATATTGGATTGGAATCCAATCAAGGCGGTACTTACGAGGCTTTGCCTTTTTTTGAAAATAAAGCCGACGCTGAGGCCGAAAGCCAACGCTATGACATTGAGAACCCTGATCCGAATCCGAATAAACCCCAAATCGTTTTTCCATTTGCGGATAGTGCGATTTCCAGACTGTTTGATGTCGGAACGGATACGTGGTCAGCTGGAGATCTAACTTTTCGACTATTATCCCAAGCACAGCCTGTACCGGATCCTGAAGCAGCTACGGATGAAGAGCTGCGTCTTGCCCTAGTACCTGCTGTGTTGGCTGAAATTACCGTAGATAATTCGAAGGGAACCTCCTCGAGAAGAGTGTTCTTTGGCTATCAAGGCTCAGATCCTTACAGCTCGATGCGTAGGCTTGACGATACAATGGATCAGGTAGCTGGCGTTGGGCAAGGCCGGATTACCGCTATCGTTTCTAAGGATCCTGATGTGCGCTCAGCATTGCATTTTAGTATCGAGGACATTCTGACTGTTTATCCCATCGAAAATTTGACTTTCGGTCTGGGGGCCATAGGCGCACTTTTTGCGGACACACCTGCTGGCGAGAAGCGGACTTATCGCTTCGCGTTATGTTTCCACCGTTCCGGAATTGTGACAGCCGGTCATGATGCTTCGTATACGTATGCTCGTTTATTTAAGAACATTGAAGCGGTAGGTCGCTATGCGTTAGATCACTTCGATGAGCTAGCTGCACTAGCGGATCAAAGCAATGATCGCATCGGGGCATCCAAACTTTCGAGCGACCAGAAGTTCATGCTATCCCATGCGATTCGCAGCTATTACGGCAGCACGCAGCTGCTGGATATGGATGGTGAGCCGTTCTGGGTCGTGAACGAAGGGGAATACCGCATGATGAACACCTTTGATCTTACGGTTGACCAATTGTTTTATGAACTTGAATTGAATCCGTGGACTGTGAAAAATGAACTCAATATGTTCGCTAAGCGCTACAGCTACGAAGATCGAGTACGCTTTCCTGGGGACGCAACAGAATATCCGGGTGGCCTTAGTTTTACACATGATATGGGTGTTGCCAATACCCTCTCAAGACCAAATTATTCTTCATATGAGCTGTACGGACTACATGGTTGTTTCTCCCATATGACGCATGAACAGCTTGTGAATTGGGTTTTATGCGCAGCTGTTTATGTAGAGCGAAGCGATGACCAACAATGGTTGGAGCAAAATATAGCTATCTTCGAACAATGCCTGCAAAGCATGTTGAACAGGGATAACCCTGATCCAAGTCTGCGTAACGGCATCATGGCGCTGGATAGCACCCGTACGATGGGCGGAGCGGAGATCACCACATATGACAGCTTAGATGTATCTTTGGGGCAAGCTCGTAACAACATTTATTTGGCTGGTAAGTGTTGGGCATCTTACTTGGCTATGGAGCGTATTTTCAACCGCAATGGCCGTGAAGATATCGCGCAAATTGCCGGAGATCAAGCGCTGAAGTGTGCAACCACGCTCGTTGGTTACGTGACCGTGGATGGATACATTCCGGCGGTTATTGGTGAAGGTAATGATTCTCGCATTATCCCGGCTATTGAAGGTCTTGTCTTCCCTTACTTCACTGGTTGCAAAGAAGCACTCGATGAAAATGGCCGCTATGGCTTTTACATTCAAGCGCTGAAGAAACACCTTACTACGGTGCTCGTCCCTGATGTGTGCTTATTCCTTGATGGTGGTTGGAAACTTTCATCCACAAGTAACAACTCATGGCTGAGTAAAATATATTTGTGCCAGTTTGTAACACGCCAAATTCTGGGGCTTCCTTGGGAAGCGCAAGGAACGGCGGCTGATGCTGCGCATGTCACCTGGCTCACACATCCGCAATTGTCGTTTTGGAGTTGGAGCGATCAGATCATTTCCGGGGAAATTCAAGGAAGTAAATATTACCCGCGCGGCGTAACTAGCATCCTCTGGCTGCTAGAGGATAAATATCAGGCTGTCTAGAAAACTGGGAAGCAGAAGGAAGTGCAGGAACAGAAGAGCGAAGTGCACAAGTGCACAAGAGCAGAAGACCCCAAGACCCCAAGACGAAGAGATTAAACCACTTGGCCACTAGGAGTTTAGGAGTCTATAAGAACAAGAAGCTCCATTTGGATCAAAACTTCCCCTTCTTACAAGTAAATAGGTATGATTGTTGTAGTAAATACAACAATAACTCCCTTCAGAAGGTTAGAAGGTGAAAGATGTTGTACGCCATACAACAATTTCCATTAAATTGAGTAAAATAGCCCCTATTTAAGCAAATATGTTGCACTTTCTACAACATGGGATAGCTTTTAACGTAAAAGTGAAGAAAATTGTTGTATGTTTTGCAACTTGAAGGGTTTACTCACATCTAAAAAACAATAAACGAGCCAAACGTTTGTAGTATCAAACGTTTGGCTCGCTCAATTTATTCTTGATTCATCGGTTCGTTCCGATAATCGTCTTCACCGGGATAATCCCTTTTAATACCTTCATGCAGCTCGTGATTCTCGTAAGAAAATTGGTTAGGCGGACGTTGGTCCTCTCGCCAGGGTTTACTTTTTCCAAGTGATTCGGTGTTTAGGCTTGTGCCATAAGGACCCTCGGGAAATTCTTCGGGAATTAAGTCATTGCGCTGGGACTCGACTGTCTCCAAATCGGTGAAAGCGTCGCGGTACTCAGGAATAAAGCCTTTTGTATGACTATACTTGTCGTTAGGGAACTTATCACTCATGGATAAAGCCTCCTTATCAGGTTGCTATGCTTTTTCCAGTGTCCCCCGTCGCCTGCTTAAATATCCGTAAAATGAATGGAACCAATAATTTGCGACAAGAATTCATTGAGTTCTTGTGCTTGTTCTTCATTAATTTTAAAAACATGTTCCAAATATCCTTCTTCCGCCAGATCATCTGGGCCTATAACAGCACTGCGTCCGGATTGCAAATCAATCACAAGCTTTTTGCCGAAATATCGGGATGTAGACATAATGGCGAGGTCAAAACGGTGCAGCGCATTGCCAACAAAACAAACGAAACGTGTAGTTGTTTCTTCCTGATAGTCGTATAAAAAGTCATAATCAGACATGAGGGCCCTCCATTCTCTTTCTAGTATGTACCTCATTATAACCGAAAAAAGCTCGTCAACAAAACATATCTTGCGCCCATCTGACAAACATGGTATGATTTGGATATTAGAAAAAGGGAAGCACCTTTTCAGCTAACAAGCTGAGGAGGTGCTTTTTCGTTTTTCTGAACCTATTTTTAGCTACCGTTTGGAGGAGAAGGCATGAATATTGTATTTCTGAACACATTGGAGAAAGAAGCGGGGGATCATCGCGTTACATCGGCCCAAGTGTCGATTGAGGAAGAACAAGGCATTTGGAATGTCTTTTGGAATGAGCCTGATAGCGCTGGCAAAATTCAGCAAGATCAGTGGTATCAGGGGTTGAGCTGGGATGAGATGCTGAGTGCTTTCCGTCAGGGGCTGCGAGATAAAGTTCGTTCCGGTTTCCGTCCGCTTGTTAGTACGGATTTGGAATCAGCGCAAGGCCTGTCGGGCAAGGCTAGAATGACACAGATGTTGACCTACTACTGCGAAGATAATCCAAGTGAGGAAGTGTACGAAACACTCCGCGCTTGGAGGCGCGAACAAGCTGCCCGCGAAGGGAAAGCACCGTATATTCTCGCCACGAACCGTGTGCTTCGCATGATCTCCGTTTTCCTGCCCCAGAGTAAGGAAGAGCTGCAGCAAATTCCTGGCTTCGGTGAGCAGAAGACGACCATGTACGCGGCAGATGTGCTCAATTTAACCGCTGAGTATACACGTTCGAATGGCTTCCCATTAGATTGGGTGGCTAAAAGCGTAGACACAGTGAAGTATGAGGCTTGGCTCCACGCTCAGAAGGAGCAAAAGCTGCGTACAGAGCTTGACCGTGAGGTTAGTAAGCGCAAGCTTCTTGAGATCGTTGCAGGCGGAGGAAGCTTGGCTGATCTGCAAGCAGTGCTAACCATGCCGCGCAGGGAACTGCTGCTCTGGGTGGAGGATTTGGAGCGTGAGGGATACGATATGGATCCGCTTGTGGAAGCGGAGCTTGCTTCGATCCCGGAAGAAGAGCAAATCAAAGCCTGGAACGCCTTCGAATCGGAAGGTGACCGCTACCTGAAGCCGGTGCTGCAGCGCATCATCGGCACGGAGGAGCTCAAAGGCAAAGACCTTGACCGCGCCTATGAGTGGCTGCGATTGCTCCGTTTGCGCTTCCGCAGGGAGAAGGATAGGTTTACTTCTCAAGCTGCAAGCTAGCTAGTATTGACATTGATTAGGATTATATGATTAAATGATCAATAATCTAAATATCAATGAAAGCGATGACGAACATGGGCTATGCCCGAAGTAGGAGAAATGCCACTGCTGCAGAGAGTCGGTGTAAGGTGCAAACCGATGCAAGTATGGCTCCGAATTACAGTTCTGAGTTGGTTAAGGGAACATGCTCGTTAGGGCATCAGTAGCTTTTACCCGGCATTCATTTGTCGTTATGAATCTAAGTGAAAGAGAACTTTGCGAATGAGAGACCGCAAACCCTTCTCTTTAATTAGGGTGGTACCGCGAGACAACCTTCTCGTCCCTTTGTGGACGCGCAGGTTGTCTTTTTTGTATTTATTACGATGAGGAGGATTAATATTATGTTGATATGGGATCAGCTTACCGAAATACAGCAGCAGGAAGTAGAACGTCAATTACTTGTCATTGGGCGGGGCGCTGCCGAAATCGTGCCTGAGGAAGCACTCAAGCAAAAGATCATGCACGCAGTGGTAACAGGTACGCCGCTAAAAGTGAAGCTCGGCTTAGATCCGTCTGCGCCCGATATACACATTGGCCACACCGTTGTTTTGCAGAAGCTGCGTCAATTTCAAGATTTGGGACATGAGGTTCAACTCATTATTGGAGATTTCACAGGACGCATCGGTGATCCAACCGGAAAGTCAGAGACACGCAAGCAGCTATCAGAGGAAGATGTTAAGCACAATGCGCAAACGTATCAGACGCAATTATCCAAAATATTAGATTTGACCAAGACCACTTTTTACTACAATTCTTCTTGGCTTGGAGCGCTTAAATTCGACGATGTGCTGAAGCTAGCTGGTAAAGTAACGGTTGCGCGCATGCTGGAGCGGGACGATTTTGCCAAAAGATACGCGGCTAATCAGCCGATTCATGTTCATGAGTTTTTCTACCCTTTAATGCAGGGCTATGACTCGGTTTCTCTTGAAAGTGACATTGAGCTAGGCGGAACTGATCAAACCTTCAATATTTTGATGGGCCGAACGCTCCAAAGTGCTTATGAGATTAAAGATGGTCAGATAGCGATTCTTATGCCGCTGCTCGAAGGTCTGGACGGTGTTCAAAAAATGAGCAAAAGCTTGCGGAATTACATTGGCATCGATGAGCTTCCTAACGAAATTTTCGGCAAAACGATGTCAATTCCGGATTCGCTCATGACCAAATACTACGAGTTAACAACGTCCATCTCAAATGAATCCCTGAATGATCTCAAACGAGGACTAGAAGCAGCTGCCATCCATCCGAGAGATGCCAAGATGAAGCTGGCTAAGGAATATGTGCAAATGTATCATGGTACGCGGGCGGCTGAAGAAGCAGAACAGCATTTTATAACCGTGTTCCAAAAGAGAGCTTTGCCCGAAGACATCGAAGAAATGACTCTAAGCATTAGCCTGTTGGAAGAAGGCTCAATCTCCATCATTAAGCTTCTCGTTTTACTAGAACTGCAAGCTTCCAACGGAGAAGCAAGACGAAGTGTGGAGCAAGGGGCAGTGAAGATCAATGAACAGAAGATCATGCAAATTCATGAACAAATAACCCCAAAGGATGGGGATATTATTCAGGTGGGGAAACGGAAGTTTGTTAAAATTAAGCTGATTTAAACAGGACAAAAAGGGCTCCTTGATAGCAGTGTTCTGCTCCAAGAAGCCCTCACTCTTTCCAAGTACAAAAGGTATCTATAGCCATTCTTTTTTACGAAATAATACATACATGCCTATACCTAATGCACCCATGAACGCTAAGACAATTTCATCGCCATGAGCCACATGAAGCCCGAGGATGTTATCAAAATTCATTCCGAACACGCCGGTAATGAACGTCAAAGGCATGAAGATCGTCGAAGTTGCTGTGAAAACGCGCATGATCTCATTCGCACGGTTAGCGACGCTAGACTGATAGGCTTCTCGTAGGTTGCCCATGAGATCGCGCAGCGTATCGAACGTATCCACGATCTTTACGGCATTTTCATAAATATCTCCGAAATATTTTTGCAGCTGATGGTCAATTAGTCTAAGCTCTTTCTTACCAAGTGTTCCAATCACATCACGCTGAGGAACTAGCACTTTTTTGAGCCATAGAATCTCTGAACGAAGACCGATAATTTCATTCAAATGCGACTTCTTCGTTGCCATCAGAATGTCTTCTTCCAGCTTTTCAATCTTGGCCTCGATACGGTCACCGACCGCCACATAATTATCGACGACAAGATCGACCAGATGGTATAGGAAACGATCGGCGCTGTTTACTTCCTCTTCCCAGAGAAAAGGTTTCAAAGCTCGAAGTTCATTAATTTTTTGTCTAGTAACGGTAATAATGACATGTTTGCTAAGAAATAGATTAAGTGCGCGAAGGAAAATTTCTTCATCATCAAATCGAATACTATTAATAACGATAAAATAATGGGAATCGTAGAACTCAATTTTGGGACGTTGTTCCTCTTCGCTTAAGCAATCCTCCACGGCCAAATCATGAAGATGGAACATAGGTTGAAGGATCTCTAAGTCTTCTACCCCTGCATCAATCCAATAAAAGCCTCTTTCTGGAGGTGTTAGGGCGACAGTCACGTCATCAACCAACGTAAAAATGCCATTCTGAACCCACCGTGTTTTCATCTGATCCACCCCTTTGAATGGAATCAGTCGGTTAGTTCATCTTTTAGAGCAAGGCTCCGGATGAAGGAATAACCGACTGCATTCCTACACTATTAAATTGTTTAAGATCCTTGCAGGTTCTACTCCTCGGTTCTCCGTCCAAACGTATGCCCTCCTTTTTCGTCCGTGTCGAATACTTGTTTAGTATAACCCTTCATATATCACGTTTCAAGCCATAAAAGTTTGCAGAAACTGGGTAGATTGTTGTTTAGATAAAGTATGGAGATAACGCTCAGTCGGTGTCAAAAAAAAGCCGCCATGACTTACATGGCGGCATTAAAAATTTTATTTTTAATTTCTTTGTAAATCTCAATTAATTCAGGATCACCGCGCTGCAGCAATTCTTCTTCATTGTTAGCACCGTAGATACGGCATACCAGGGCCGCAGCATCCTCTGCTTGTTGAATCGTTGGTTTTGTGGTTTCGATTAGGGCGAAAAAGCGATTTAATGAAGCAAAAGCGGAGAAGCTATCGATCGTTTGGGTTGACATAAATGACCTCTTTTCATGAAGTATGGTTTATCAATAGAGTGTTGTTATATATATTAGTGTTTTAATATCATATAACCCGTATTTAAGAATGCTTAAACATATTTGTTTGATACATTTTGTATCATTTGAATTATAAGGGGACAAACCGTTGAAAATTCTTTGCTCTAATTTCTCTTGACAAGTGTTTCATGCCTTGACTTTGGTTTAATTTATAGTATGATAATTTTAATCGCATACGTTACATTTTCTTATCAAGAGTAGGTGGAGGGACTAGCCCTATGACACCCGGCAACCGACAAACCTTTGCAAGCAAAGGGATGCACGGTGCTAATTCTTGCGGAAACGCTGTTTAAAGCGAATCTGGGAGATAAGAGAAGGACATTGACTTTGATTTTCCATGGCCTTTCTCTGATTCCAGAGAAGGTCATTTTTTCATTTATTTCCCAAATAAAACTTATGAAGAGGAGTGAACAGGATGCCGATTAAGATTCCTGACAACCTGCCTGCCAAAGAAATTTTAAACCAAGAGAACATCTTCACCATGGACGAATCTGTCGCGTACCACCAGGATATACGTCCACTTCGAATTGCTTTATTGAATCTGATGCCAACCAAAGAGACGACGGAGACGCAACTTCTGCGTTTAATCGGAAATACGCCATTGCAGGTGGAATTCGTGCTTCTGCATCCTAAAACTCATACTTCTAAGAACACTTCTGTCGAGCATTTGGAAATGTTTTATAAAACATTTGACGATATTAAAGATGAAAAGCTGGATGGCATGATTATCACGGGTGCTCCTGTCGAACAGATGGAGTTTGAAGATGTGAATTACTGGGAGGAATTGACGCAAATCCTGAATTGGAGTAAGCACAACGTCACTTCTACCTTGCATATTTGTTGGGCAGCTCAAGCGGGCTTGTATCATCATTTCGGTGTGCGAAAGTTTGCGCTCGATAATAAGATGTTCGGAGTATTTCCTCATACCGTTCAGGTACCGAATACAAAGTTGCTTCGCGGCTTTGATGAAGTCTTTCATGTACCGCAATCTCGTCATACGGATATTCGTCGTGAAGACATTGAACAATGTCCGGATTTGGAGATTTTATCGGAATCAGAGGAGTCCGGTGTTTATATCGCCGCAACGCGAGACGGGAAGCATATTTTCGTAACAGGACATTCGGAATATGATGCTTGTTCATTGAAATGGGAGTACGATCGGGATGTGAGTAGAGGGCTTTCAATCGAGATCCCCAAAAATTATTACCCGAATAATGATCCGAGCAGACAGCCTTATAATACTTGGAGAGCGCATGCGAATCTTCTGTTCTCCAATTGGTTGAATTATTATGTCTATCAAGAAACACCATTTGAACTGAACGCTAACATCAACGAAAGTTTGGCAAGCTCACAATTGTAATTCGAACCCATATCCCTGAGGAGGAACTCCCTTTGTTGAAAATCGAAAGTCGTCTCGCCCAAATTGGCTCTATTCAAGAACCCGTTACTGGAGCTATCAGCTTCCCAGTCTACCAAGCAACTGCGTTCCGTCATCCGAAGCTTGGGCAAAGTACAGGTTTCGACTATGCGCGTACTAAAAGCCCGACACGCAAGGTGCTCGAGGATGCTATTGCTCAGCTGGAGTCTGGAGATGCGGGCTTTGCTTGTTCCTCAGGAATGGCTGCGCTGCAAACCATTTTCGCTTATTTTAGCCAAGGAGATCATCTGATTGTTTCCTTGGATTTATATGGCGGTACGTACCGCCTGCTTGAGAAAATCATGTCGCGCTTTGGTGTGACCGCTACGTATGTAGACACGAATGATTTAGATGGGTTGGAAGCGGCGTACCAGCCGAATACCAAAGGTCTTGTCATTGAGACACCGACGAATCCGCTGATGATGATTACAGACCTTGAGCTTGTGTGTACATGGGCTCGTAAGAAGGGCATCGTATCGATTGTCGACAACACCTTGTTAACGCCGTATCTTCAACGTCCTATTGAGCTTGGTGCTGATATCGTCATTCATAGCGCAACCAAGTACCTCGGCGGTCATAATGACGTGCTCGCTGGTCTCATCGTGACCAAGGGCAAAGAGCTCTCAGAGCAGATGGCTTTTCTGCACAACTCCATTGGTGCTGTGCTTGGACCGCAAGACAGCTGGCTCCTTATGAGGGGAATGAAGACGCTCGCGCTTCGCATGGAGCGTCATGAGCAGAACGCAACGGCAATCGCGAAGTTCTTATTGGAACACCCGCTGATCGGTGAAGTTTACTACCCAGCGCTTGAAACGCACCCTGGTTATGCGATTCAGAATAAGCAGTCGAGTGGAAACACGGGCATTTTCTCCTTTAAAGTAAAGGATGCGAGACTAATTGAACCGATTCTTCGTCACATAGAGCTCATTGCTTTCGCGGAAAGCTTAGGCGGTGTCGAATCACTTATGACCTATCCGGCTGTACAAACACATGCGGATATTCCACTCGAAATTCGTCAGCAAATCGGTGTAGATGACCGTCTTTTACGCTTCTCTGTTGGCATCGAGCATATTGATGATCTGATTGCGGATCTTTCGAATGCTCTCAGCAAGGCGCAAGCCGAATTGGAAGGGGATTCGCTATCATGAGCCATCCACAAGAAGATAAACGTAAGCCGCATGGCAAATTCGCAACGAAGCTCATTCATTTCGGTGGAGAGATCGATGAAGCGACAGGGGCATCTAGTGTGCCTTTGTATCAAGCCTCAACCTTTCATCAAGCTGACTTAGAAGTCTCACCAGAGTATGACTATACCCGTTCCGGCAATCCAACCCGTCAAGCTCTGGAAGACTACATTGCATTACTCGAAGGCGGTACACGCGGATTTGCTTTCGCCTCGGGTATGGCGGCTATTTCGTCAGCCTTCATGCTTTTGTCGCAGGGTGATCATGTTATTTGTACCGAAGATGTTTATGGTGGTACTTATCGCCTGCTGACAACGATTATGAATCGTATGGGTGTGGAGTCGACATTCGTTGATATGACCGATATCGCACAAGTACGTGCAGCACTGCGATCTAACACAAGAGCCGTATTTATCGAGACACCTTCGAATCCGACACTCCGTATTACGGACATCGCCGAAGTCGCTGCTTTTGCTAAAGAGCACGATTTGCTTACGATGCTGGATAATACGTTCATGACACCTTACCATCAACGTCCAATCGAGCTGGGTATTGATATTGTGCTGCATAGTGCAACGAAGTTCCTTGGCGGACACAGTGACGTTCTGGCTGGGCTGGCTGTAGTTGCTAACGACAGTCTAGGTCGCCGAATGAAACAAATTCAGAATGGCATGGGGAACGTACTAGGCATTCAAGATTCTTGGCTGTTGATCCGTGGGATGAAAACCTTGCGAGCTCGTATGGAAATGTCCGAAACTAGTGCTCGTAGACTGGCAAATTGGCTATCAGAGCAGCCTGATATTGATGTTGTTTACTACCCAGGACTCCCGAACCACCCACGTAGAGACGTTCATGAAAAGCAGTCATTAGGCTATGGAGCGGTTGTTTCGTTTGATGTTGGTTCCGGCGAGAAAGCGAAAAAGTTATTAAGCAAAATACGTATTCCACTCGTTGCAGTAAGCTTGGGCGCAGTGGAGAGCATCTTGTCCTATCCGGCAATGATGTCACATGCCTCGATGCCGAAGGAAGTTCGCTTACTTCGCGGCATTACGGACGGTCTTGTGCGGTATTCGGTAGGTCTTGAAGATATCGAAGACATTATTGAAGATTTGGAACAAGCCCTCCGCGGTTAGACCTTCATGAATTCGAAAATTGGTCATATTTGAAATGGAATACGCCTTGGTAAAAGCAGCATATTGCTGCTTTTTTGGCATGAATATGGTACGATGAGTGGATACAAGCCTTGAGAAAGTAAAGGAGTGAGTAGCTTTGAAACCGATTGATCGCATTTTATATAAGGCACAGTCAGGCGGACGAATTGATGTAGAGGAATGTATTACGCTGTTCGAATCCGATCAAATAGAGAAGATTGGCGACACCGCCAATCAGATTATGAAGAAATGGCATCCCGATCCAATAACAACATTCGTCATTGGGCGGAATATTAACTATACGAATATTTGTGACGTTTATTGCAGATTTTGTGCGTTTTACCGTCCACCGGGTTCATCAGAAGGTTACGTATTGCCCGATGAAACCATTTTCCAGAAGATCCAAGAGACTCTGGATGTAGATGGGACCGAAATCCTCATGCAGGGCGGCACGAATCCGAATCTTCCATTCAACTATTACACAAATATCCTTCGAGAAATTAAGAAACGTTTTGATATTACGATGCATTCTTTCTCACCAGCTGAAATTATGAAAATGAAAGATGTTTCGGATGGTTTATCTCTAGAGGAAGTCGTTCGTCAATTGCACGAAGCGGGACTCGATTCCTTGCCAGGTGGCGGTGCAGAAATTCTGGATGATCGCACTAGACGCAAAATTAGTAAGCTAAAAGGTTCATGGCGCGATTGGATGGACGTTATGCAAACCGCTCACAAAATTGGTATGCATACAACAGGTACCATGGTTATTGGTTTTGGTGAATCCATGGAAGAGCGAGCACTCCATATGCTGCGTATCCGTGATGCACAAGATGATGTTCTGTATCAGAAGCTCAATACACCAGGCTTCCTAGCTTTTATTCCGTGGACATTCCAACCGGATAATACGAATATGAAGGCAGAGAAAGTCACGCCTGAGGAGTATTTGAAGACGCTGGCGATTAGCCGGATTATGCTTGATAACATTCCTAACTTCCAATCGTCGTGGGTGACGATGGGACCTGAAGTGGGCAAGCAAACACTTAGCTATGGTTGTAATGACTTTGGAAGTACAATGATTGAGGAGAACGTGGTCTCCGCGGCGGGTACAACGCACAAGGTCAACGTTAACTCTACGCTGCGAATCATCCGCGAAGCAGGGAAAATTCCTGCTCAACGGAATACGAAATACCAAACATTGCGTGTATTTGATGACGAGTCGCTCGTTATTGATAAAGATTTCGTGATGCAAAACTAACTAATGTGATTTGGGGAGCAGCTGCGGCTGCTCTCTTTTTGTTTTAAATGCACATTGAATTTACTTAGACAAGTTATGAAAGAATTAATGTTATTTTCATCTTTCTTTTTGAAAAAGGAGTATAATTGGAGTAGTCGCAATTTAGACAAAAATGATAGGAGTGATTCTTGTGAAATTATTCAAAAATTTTCTTCAAGGATTTTTTTATGCTTTTGTCTCAATTGGTGCACTTCCATTCTTGCTTGTAAAAAGTATTTTTGAATCATACTTAGGATAAGGGCAGAAGATCGATAAGGATGTCGTGATGCAGACCTAGCTAATAACTAAAACGCTTATCTAAGTTAAATCTACTTGAGGGATTTAATTAGATAAGCGTTTATTTGTCGTTATGTCCCACAACCCAAAAAGCCTCCAACTTGGAGGCTTTTTCTTTACAATAGAAGCTTTAGTTTGCTTCCTTAAGCTGAGCGGTTTGAATGACCGTTTTGTTTTTACCTGTCATTTTGGCTGTATACAACGATTGATCAGCGCCTGAGAATAGGGTTTCTTTACTAGTACCCGAGCGATACTCATTGAGTCCGATTGAGATGGTCACAGAATGTCCGTTTAACTCCTCATACTTCGATTGAGATATTTGCCAGCGAATACGTTCCAATATTTCGAATACTTCTTCGGTAGCTTTCTCTGTGAAGATGATAGCAAACTCTTCGCCGCCATATCTAGCGACAAAATCGTTTAAGCCCACCCGGGTTTTCAGTGTGCTGCTAACATTCTTTAAGACAGCGTCACCGGCTCTATGGCCATAAGTATCATTGACTTTTTTGAAATTATCGATGTCCAGCACGGCGATATGGATGCAGAAGTTACCTGCACCGCTTTGCTGAATGAGCTCATCTAAATATTCATGGAATGTGATGTGGTTATATAGATCTGTTAAAGCATCCGTTTTGGACAGCTTGTCCATAATAATATTTTTGATCATCAACTCTTGTTTAAGTTCAGTAGTTGCTTTCAAATTGTTCAAAATTTCAACGCCGCGATTCATAATCCCTAACGCTATGATAGAGACTATACCTAGAATCGGAACGACGGATAGGAGATCGGATAACACATAGCCGGAAAATACACTCAACCTTGCAACATAAAGAACGCAAATAGATAGAAAGGATAATCCAACAGAATAAATAATTTTGGAACGTTGAAAGTAAAAGATAGAAACGAAAATAGGGAGAAAAAAGTAGAGTGGAGTTAATTTAACATCATGATTGAAATAAATAAGGGTAAACGATAAGAAGGCACCGCCGCTAATGATTTGGTAATCCAGCAGCTTTTTGAATAACTTGTTGGTGGTTTCGAGAGTTAACATGATGAGGATCATGATGAGTAGAGGGAGGATAAGGTGATTGGCTTGAGATGGATCTTCTTGCTTGGTTGTCAAAGAATAGAGAAATTCGAATGGTAATTGAATAGAAACAAGTAACCAGTAGGCATTAAGTAACTTCCGATTCCAGTCTTGTTTGTGCTGATCGAATGCGTCAATTTGCATAGATACCCACTCCAAAAGATATGCTACTTAAGCACTATTACAAGTATCATAACACGAATATCTGTGAGATTGGAATATATGCACGAAAGATTTGACAAAAAATTGATGAATGGAAATGGCAAATTGTTCGTTGTATATCTGATTCCTATCGACCATATACTCTTAGGAGGAGGACGTATTGATGAAAGGAGTTAGCCTATGGAACTGTTTGCCATTGTTATAATGAATGCTGATGAGGCCTATGTACGTTCGCTAAGCGCTCAGATAGAACGTGAGCTGCAGCTTTTACATATCGCTGAAAGTGGAGTAACCGCCCCATTTGATTTATATGAAACACATGCTTACATTCGAATTGAAGTGAGGATGAAGGAAAGAGAAATATCTTCATTTCAGAAGGAAGTAAGGGAAGGACTGGCTGGCGTGTTGGCTAATCATATCATCGTAGAGAAAGAGTCGCTTATTTTACGTGATTTGATTGTTAAAGAATTTAAATATGAAGCCATAAACGATTTGGAAGCAATAGAAGGGTACTGCAAGCAATCCATGTGTGCGGAGACCGTAATTGAGGAATTGCCTATTTTGAATGGCAGCTCAGCAAGACTGCGCCGCAAACAAATGTTATCGGAGCAGCTCGTGCAATCTCTGGAGGAAACCCCTCGGCTAAGCTTGGATGGTTTTCTCAAATTTCGTTTACAGGATTATACCGAGGAGCTGCGAGAGATAGCTGAGTATGCCATTGATGAGTTTATGATGGATCGTCAGTATCAGGAATTTATTTCTCTATTGCAGTACTTTGTTTATATTCAGGAAGCCAAGATCCCCGTAGCTCATCTTATACATAAAGGCGGGCATGAGTTTGTTATCCTGAATGATCAGCTTGAACTCATAGACGCGAATGAATTCGATACAACCTTTAAGCTAGAAGTACTTGAAAAAGATATTAATTTCGAGGATATGATTGTTAGCACACTCATTACGGTATCTCCAGCAAATATCTACATCCATACGCGAGATCCCGAATTAACGATCATCAAGACGATTAGACAAATATTTGAGGATCGAACAACGGTTTGCTCCTATTGCCGAACTTGTGACATTTTCTTGGGTGAAGCCAAGAAACAGGATCAACTATCCCCTTGACCTTGAGCGATGAGGCAATTATAATAGTGATCGAAGGCGTTAAAATCAAAGACAAGAACTTTCTGCAAGAACTGCTCAGAGAGAGGAGACTAGGCTGCAATCTCCTTCAGCTATTCAGATCGTTTACCCCTTTGTAGCCGTATTGTGGAATTCGACCTGACTTGCAGGATCGTTAGTATACAATACCGGAATCATTCCCGTTACCGAATGCTGATGAGGATTCGCCATACCCCTGTGGTCATGCAGCGAATCGAACTAGGGTGGAACCACGAGCTGAGCGCACTCGTCCCTTTTGGGATGCAGTGTGCTTTTTTGCGTTCAAAAATGAACTAAAAGCGGAGTCTTTGAGCTACACTCAAAGATCCCCAAAGCGGAGAGACTTTGAGCTACGCTCAAAGATCCCTATATTAGGAGGAACAGAAATGGTTGTACAAGTGAAATTACCAGATGGCGCGGTTAGAGAGTACGCAGTTGGAACGACCATTGAGCAAGTGGCGGAATCCATTTCATCCGGACTGAAGAAAAATGCGATTGGCGGCAAAGTTAACGGGAAATCCGTGGATCTGTCGTTCTCATTGGATAATGATGCAGACGTGGAAATTCTAACGCTCGATAGCGAAGCGGGATTAGAGATGTATCGTCACAGCACAGCGCATTTGATGGCTCAGGCGATTAAACGTATTTATGGTGAAAAAGCTGTTAAATTAGGGATTGGACCTGTTATTGAAGACGGATTTTACTATGATATCGATTTGGAAACACCGCTTAATCCTGAAGATTTGGTGAAAATCGAGAAGGAAATGGAGCGTATTTCCGGTGAGAACCTGGCGATTACTCGCCGCGTTGTTTCCCGTGAGGAAGCGATTCGCATTTTCACTGAAATGGAAGATCCATTTAAGCTGGAATTGATTCGTGATCTGCCGGAAGATTCGGTACTTACCATCTATGACCAAGGTGAATTCTTTGATTTATGCCGCGGACCGCATCTGCCATCAACTGGCCGAATCAAAGCGTTCAAGTTATTGAGCGTTGCTGGTGCTTACTGGCGCGGAGATGCGAAGAACAAAATGCTGCAGCGTATTTACGGCACTGCTTTCCCTAAGAAAGCGCAGCTGGATGAGCATTTGCATCTTTTGGAAGAAGCGAAGAAACGTGATCACCGTAAGCTGGGCAGAGAGCTTAAAATGTTTGCTTTTTCACGTGAGGTTGGGCAAGGATTACCGCTTTGGCTGCCAAACGGCGCTAAATTGAGACGTACAATGGAACGTTATATTGTTGACCTGGAAGAGCGTTTGGGTTACCAACACGTTTACACGCCAGTTCTCGCTAATGTTGAGCTGTACAAAACATCCGGCCACTGGGATCATTACAGCGAGGATATGTTCCCGAAAATGGTGATGGACAACGAGGAGCTTGTCCTACGTCCAATGAACTGTCCACATCACATGATGGTTTATAAAAGCGATATGCGCAGCTACCGCGATCTGCCGATCCGGATTGCTGAGCTTGGAACTATGCACCGTTATGAAATGTCAGGTGCTTTAACAGGTCTACACCGTGTTCGTGCCATGACACTGAATGACGCTCATATTTTCTGCCGTTTGGATCAAATTAAAGAAGAGTTCTCCCGCGTTGTGAACCTGATTCGTCAGGTTTATGCGGATTTCGGAATTACAGACTACCGTTTCCGTCTTTCCTATCGGGATCCTAAGGATACAGAAAAGTATTTCCAAGATGATCAAATGTGGGAAACTTCCCAACGCATGCTGCGTGAGGTTGTTGAAGAGCTAGGACTTGATTTCTACGAGGCTGAAGGTGAAGCTGCCTTCTATGGTCCTAAACTTGACGTTCAAATCAAAACAGCGCTCAAGAAAGAAGAAACTCTTTCAACAGCTCAAATTGATTTCTTGCTCCCAGAGCGTTTCCAGCTTGAATACACAGGTGAAGATGGTCAGAAACATCGCCCGGTCGTTATTCACAGAGGGATTATCAGTACTATGGAGCGTATGACGGCCTTCTTGCTTGAGAACTTCGCTGGTGCGCTGCCAACTTGGTTAATGCCTATCCAAGCCAAGGTCATTCCGGTATCTCCGGCATTCGAAGAATTCTCGAATCTCGTGACTGAGCGTCTAAGAGAAGCTGGTATTCGTGTTGAGGCAGATAATCGTAATGAGAAGCTGGGGTACAAGATTAGAGAAGCGCAGCTGGAGAAGATTCCTTATATGCTAGTCGTCGGTGAAAACGAAGTGAAGAGCGAAAGCTTATCGATTCGAAAACGTGGTCAAGGGGATCTAGGAACCCATCCGATTGAACAAGTAATTGGCATGATTAACGAGGAAATTAGTAAGAAACTTTAAGCACCAATCCTATAAATGAAGCAGAGAAGATAATCTTCTCTGCTTTTTTTGTTTTCAAATTCAGTTAATTGGGTATGTATAGGGGAGCGTGATTAGGACACCTTAAACAGTGAGTCTGCATCCGGATGTTTAAAGGTGGTAGGTATTGGACAACCTGCAATAGTAGGGGAGGTATTAAAAAATAGTAATGTCAACCAACTTTTTGACTCAGTCTAAATGGTTTAGTGCGTCGATCATCGTTGTTCTGATGGCACTTTTCGGACAAGAGACGACGGGCAAAAGCGACCAAAGCTACACGACGGCAAACTCCGTCACCCATATACAAGATCAGCAGCAAAAGGTTATTCCGGCCAAAACGGCATCCACTTCACTGCCGGTTGCGCAAGAAAACATGCAACAAATCAATTATCGTTATGTTCCGAAGTTAGACTCAGATTTGTCCAAGCTCAAGGCAGTCGAAGTGACAGCCACCGGTTATTTTGCAGGTAAGGAATCGACAGGGAAAAATCCGGATCATCCTGAGTATGGGATCACGTATTCTGGAATTAAAGTAAAGCGGGATGATAAAGCTTTATCAACGATCGCAGCAGACACGAACGTTTTTCCGCTTGGAACTGTCTTATTTATTCCCGGTTATGGCTATGGTGTTGTTGCAGATACAGGCAGCGCAATTAAAGGTAAGAAAATTGATCTGTATTTCGATACAAAGGATCAGGTTTACAAAGAATGGGGCAAGAAGACGGTTAAAGTATTTATCGTCAAAGAAGGGCATGGGAAAGTAACCGAACTCATCTGGAATCAACTAAAGGATGAGATCATCGCACCTACCAAAGCGCTATAAACGATAATGAGCTTTTCACCAAGCCGAACATTTCCATCATAAATTCTCCTGTTTGGGAAATCCTATGTTTACAGGAGGTGATTGAACATGGCTAAGAACAAGAATAACAAGAATAGAAATTTAAGCTCGAATGTAGCTCAAGACGTAGAATTTGCTGCGGAAACATCAGGAGCGAACAAACAGCAACAAACGAATACTCAAAACCAAAATAAATAATGAAATATCAATAAGCTTAAATGAAGAACAGAGATCTGAAAAGGTCTCTGTTTTTTTATTTCTTTTCAACATCTTCTATATTCGATATAATGTAACAAAAACTAACATTTAGGTTCCTTTTGGGAGGAGTTCCAATTGCTTATGCGCGCAGAAATTAAACACAAAGCTGGGTTGTATGCTCTTATTCTCATTGGTATTTCGGTAAGTGTACTCGCGTTATTTATTTCCTCTCGATGGTTTACGGCTGCAAGTTTGGCTGTTTTTTTGTTTATAGGTATTATTGCTTGGCTTAGTACCAGATCATCAAGGTCATCTATTAGCCATGATAATAAAGGCCAACAAGAGCAATTCCGAACGTTTATACAAGAATCTCAGGTTGTAGCGGACAGATTAGCAGCTGCTGTTGAGGAAGTCAATCGTTCGATCGGACATCTTCTGCACATTGCCGATGCTTCGATTCAAGGAGAAGAGGATCTGAAGATTCGAAGTAATCAAGCCGTTGGACAGCTGCAGGAAGCATTCGCTGCGATTCAGCAGGTAGCGGCTGCAGCAGACCAAATTCTAGATTCATCCTTACATATGCATCAACAGAGTGAGCAAACCAAAGATACGGTGGTTGATGTATGCCGGTCACTGAATGCCACGGATGAAGTCATGAATGATCTACATATTAATAACGATACCATGCAGAAGAAGATTCAGGATTTGACAGGGCATACGTCAAAGATTGAAGAAATCAATACATTTATTGCTGAAGTAGTTTCTCAAACCTCGCTGCTTGCGCTTAATGCATCCATTGAAGCCGCCAGAGCGGGTGAGCATGGACGAGGCTTCTCTGTGGTCGCACAGGAAATTAAGAAGCTGGCTACACAAAGTCATGAAGCGGTTACGAAATCTTCCGAACTATTGGCATCCATTGAGAGCGGTGTTTCCCAAGTTGTGACAGCGGTTGCTGAGGAGAAGGCATCTGTCGCTCATGGGATTGCTGAGATGAAAATAATAAAAGACAAGATCGATACGATCTTCGCGTTGATTCTAAATGTTAACAATCTTGTATCGAGTACAACAAGCTCTACCCAGATTCAGTCCTCGCTTGTCTCAGGTACAAGAACATCACTTGGCGAAGTTGTTGATTTGATGAATGAGACGATGTCTAGTGTGGAGATTACCTTGGATCAAATGAAAAAACAGCGTCATGAAGTATCGATGCTGCAGCATATCAACCAAAATCTAGATCGTTCCTCTAAGGAACTGATACAGGCGATACAAGCAGTAGGTATGCAAAATAAAGAAGGAACGATTCATGTAAATATCCAAGAAATGAAGCAAGTACTTAGCTCGCTTGTGCTAATACCTGACATAACTTCATTGCTTGATGGTAAGCATGCTTCCCATTTAGGCACTATTTTGCAGAAAACGGCCGGAATTGAAGCAATCTGGTCTAACCGCGCAGATGGAACCTTTATCTATTCGATGCCTGAGGCAGGTCTAGTTAATGCAAAGGGCAGAGAGTGGTGGAAGCGTGCAATGGGGGGAGAACTCTTCGTTTCTCCGGAATATGTGTCAGCTATTACCAAAAAACCATGTATCACAATGTCAAAAGCGATAATAGATGACACGGGAACCCCTGTTGGTGTTGTAGGAATCGATTTAATATTGAAATAAAGGTTCTCAAATCGTTTATTTTGGTGTAAAATAAGATTACTGTTATAAATCTTGACACGGGGAGATAGGTGAGTGATCATGCTGAATGCTTTGCGATTGGACGGAAAACCTCAAAGAACACCAAGGAAAGCTGCAGAGGTACTTCCTTTCTTGGAAGCTTACATTGTCCGCAAGGAACAGCAGGTCTTGGATATTGAGCAGGTAGTAGAGCGCTACGAAATCAAAAGAATGAAAGAAGAGCGCGCTTATCAGACGATGTCATCATTTCGCCGCATGTTTTCTGGTAAGAAACCTGACCATCATCTTGCTGTCGAGTATATCCACTATGTGAAGAAACCCATGGAGCAAGTTAGGAAGCTTCGAGCTGAAATTGCCCATGCGAGACAAATTATGAATGAATCCAAACCAGGCGATGTGATCTCAGTACCGGATGAGATTGAAGAGCTGCTTTCTTAATACAAATAAAAAACCTTCCATTTGGAAGGTTTTTTTGTTCTCATTGACCTTTTTTTAGTTGTTCTAAGTCCAGAAATCCATCTTCTTGACTGTAAGCAGGAACACCGTGGATACCGACGTCTAATCCGACTAATTCCTCATCTCTACTAACTCGCAGTGGAACGATAAGTTGAATTAGCTTCATACAACCCCAAGTAATAACGAATCCCCATATACAAACCGTAACAAGCCCTAATGCTTGAACACCTAGAAGGCTGAAGCCCCCGCCATAGAATAAACCGGCAGTGCCTTCCCGAATGGCATCAGGCTGCGCAAATAATCCTACAGCGAGTGTCCCGATGCTGCCGCTGATACCATGAACAGGAAAGGCGCCAACTGGATCATCAATTCGTCTAGCTTCTAGTATTTCTGTTGCATAAACCATGGCGATCCCGCATATGGCTCCGATCAGAATGGCCGCAGCATCACTAACGAAAGCGCAGCCTGCAGTAATCCCAACGAGCCCTGCAAGAGCGCCGTTGATAACCATAGGGGGATCGGCTTTGCGGTAACGCATCATGGTGAATAGAATGCACGTTGCGCTGCCCGCTGCAGCTGCCAGCATGGTGGTTACTGCAATGTGGCCGATGGAAGTATTGGTGGCACTTAGTGTGCTTCCTGAGTTAAACCCAAACCAACCGAACCAAAGGATAAATGCGCCTACTGAGGCTAGTGGCAGATTAGACGGTGGTACAATATTAGCCGTGCCGTCAGCGGAAAATTTGCCAATCCTTGGACCAATGATCATCGCTGCGGCAAGAGCGGAGAAGCCGCCAAGTGCGTGAATGACAGCTGAACCTGCAAAATCAACCATGCCTAATTTGCCGAGCCATCCATTAACGGCCCAAACCCAGTGGCCAGCAATGGGATAAATTAAACCTGTCATTGCAATGGTGTATAGAATGTAAGCACGGAAATTGATGCGTTCGGCAACAGCCCCAGATACAATCGATATCACAGCGATAACAAAGGCGCACTGGAATAGCCAATAAGTCTCATGTGAGATATTTAAAACGATATGTGTTAAATCTCCTCCCATGAAGAATCCGGTAGTTCCAAATAGTCCGGAAACATCTTTCCCGTACATAAGGGCGAAACCGAATAAGTAAAAAATAAGTGCTCCGAAAGAGATATCAACGAACACTTTCATAATGATACTTACTGCATTTTTTTGTCTGACGAAACCTGCCTCCAATAAAGCGAAGCCGCCTTCCATCAATAGAATCATGGCAGCTGTCAGAACCACCCATATGGTATCTAGGCCGCTAGAAAGCTGTTGGATTGCATCCATAATCTGATCTCTCCTTATGTTTGAGGAATTGTTTGCACCAATTATACGGTTCTGATGATAAGCATGTCAACGATATACGTAAGAATACATAACATCTCGTGGTTATTGTTCGTTTTTGTAATTCTGATGTCAGTTATTCATCGGATTCTGCGAAAACTCAGTCTCTAGACCGAGGAAGTCTTCAATCTCTCGTCTCTTTTCATTCAAGGCAGTATCTTATAAACTAGAGGTATCTTAACAACGTTGTACACAAATGGAGGAAGAAGTATGAATCCGCATATGTTTCAAAGAATAATTTGGGGGCTTGTCCTCGTAACGGCAGGAGTCCTTTATTTACTTAACCAATTAGGATTTATTGATATTGATCTTGCTAATATGTTTTCCACTTATTGGCCTGTCATTCTTATTTTCTACGGTCTCGTTGGTTTTGTTTGGCAGCGTAAGTATCATTGGGGAGGCTCAATTTGGAGTTTACTCGTTTGTTGTATGGGAACGATCTTTCTCCTGAAAAATTTAAAGCTGACCGATCGATCGCTTGGAGAGATGTTTCAGATTTTGGGACCTATTGCCTTAATTCTATTTGGATTGAATGTGATTTTTAAACCTAGCAAGAAAGAGTCACCGGATTGGCCTTCTATTAAAGAAGCGAAAGATCAAGTTAGACAGGCAAGACGTGAAGCTAGAAGATTGCAGCATGAAAAATATAGAAATCCATGGGATCAACCCAAGTGGAGTGATGGAGCACCATCGCCTACAAATGATAAGGAGCGCGATAGTACATCTGCTTTTAGTGAAGTAAAGCATGAGCTCAGTGACGAAGAGAAAGCCGTACTCAAGGATATTCACGGCGAGTTTCATGATAAACATATGTGGGATGTGCCAGAAGCTCCGGGGGAACCAGACCCAGGTAGGCAAACTCAGCCACCGGGACAACCACAAACGCAAGCTTTTAACCAACATGGGCACAAGTACGATGATTTTGTACGTAATTTCAACTCTGGTGACGTACTTCATCGGCATGGTTTTATCGGAGATGTGCATCTGGGACAAGAAGCTTGGGAACTGAAGCCGATTCAGATCTCACATTTTATTGGTGATTCCGTCATTGATCTTACTCGCGCAGCCATTCCGTTGGGAGAAACAACGATTCATGTTTCAGCATTTATTGGTGATGTGAAAATATTCATTCCCAATGATATTGATGTTGAAGTTCGCGTAATGGCAAGTTCTTTTATCGGAGATATGAAAGTGCTTGATCGGCGTGAGAGTGGGTTTCTGCGCAGTGTGAGAACTCAAACATCGCACTATGAAGAGGCTGATCGGAAAATAATTGTAACCACGAGCATGTTTATTGGTGACATTACAATCAAAAAGATAGGTTAAGGATGGAGCATGTACAAATTGCGAATGTTCAATATGAAGTGGCAGCTGCTGAATTATTTTCTTATCTCGAGTTTACTCACGGTATCTAGCATCTATATTGTGCTTGAATATTATAAGGAGGAGCTCGTTTCATGGCAGTTTCGAATGTGGTTCGTCATAGCCATTCTCTTGGTCTGTCTAACGGTGGGTTATGTTGCGACCAAAAGATGGCAGCGCAAAGTTGATGAACTGCATGTCGCCATGCTCGAATTGTCCAAGGGGAATTTCTCCAGTCGGATAGAGATGGAACCTGTAGAACCATTCTTGTATTTGTATGATGCTTTTAATAACATGGCCTCTGCCGTTGAAGAGCGTATTCAGCTGTTGCAACAATTGGGTGAGGCCGAGGCGATTCGGGATCAGGAACTTACGGAAAATGCTGTACTTGAGGAAAGACGCCGACTGGCGAGGGATTTGCACGATACGGTTAGTCAAGAGCTGTTTGCCATTCATATGTCAGCCTCCTCTTTACCCAAAATTCTGGAGAGAAACCCGGATGCGGCGCCGGGCGTTATGAATCAGCTTATTCAAATGTCCCACCATGCCCAGAAGCAGCTGCGCGGACTCATTTCACAATTAAGACCCATCGAACTGGGAGATATGAGCTTACAAGAAGCCCTGGAGAAATGGTTTCCGGAATATTGCCGAAACCATGAGCTGCAGGGCCAGCTTGATGTATCTCTTCATGAAACGATATCTGAAGCGATTGAACATCAATTTTTCCTCATTATACAAGAAGGCCTTGCGAACGTAGTTAAGCATGCTTCTGCCAAACAAGTTCGCCTAGCTATATATGAAAGAGAGCACCAGTATGTGCTTCAGCTGCAGGATGACGGGCAAGGCTTTGAACGTAGAGACATCCCATCGGCTTCTCATGGTTTATCGACAATGAGAGAGCGAGCGCAAAAGCTTGGTGGTGAAGTGGAGATAGACAGCAAGTTAGGATCAGGAACACGAGTTAGAGTGCGCATTCCGCGGTTTACCGGACAGTCGAGCTTACTAATAAAGGATAGAGAGGGAGAAATTAATGAGCAGTAACATTAAAGTGATGATCGTAGATGATCACGACATGGTTCGGGTTGGGCTTCGAACCTACATCTCATTGGAACCCGGTTTAGAAGTAGTAGGGGAAGCAAGCAATGGCCAGGAAGCGTTCGATAAGTTAAATCAAGAGCTCACGGATCGTTTGCCGGATGTCATATTAATGGATCTGACCATGCCAGTTCTGGATGGTATAGGCGCAACCAAGTTGATTTGCAGTAAATTTCCTCAGGTTAAGGTTATTATGCTGACCAGCTTCTTGGAGGAAGCAAAGGTTCTCGAAGCTGTCGAATCGGGTGCCATCAGTTATATGCTGAAGACGGTTTCATCCGACCAATTGATTCATGCGATTCTGAGCGCTTACCGCGGTATGCCGGTGATGAACTCAGAAGTGTCCCTGGCGCTTACAAGAGGGATTAGGCAGCGTAATAGTATACCAGAGGAAGAAGGGTTGACTTCGCGCGAGAGAGAAGTATTGCTTTTGATTGCAGAGGGAAAGAGTAATAAAGACATTTCGGAAGAGCTTTTTATTAGTATCAAAACGGTCAAAACACACGTTAGCAATCTTCTAATGAAGTGTGAATTAGAGGATCGGACTCAGCTTGCTATCTTCGCTCACCGCAAAGGTTTGGTTTGATAATAAGGAACGTAACACACATAAAAACTAGATTTTGGCACACTCTATGCGTAAGTAAAATAATATGAGCGCTTAAGGAGTGTCTGAATGAAAACATTATCATCATCATTGGAGCAGGTTCAAGAATCTTTCGACAGTGTTCGTGAGCACCTGCATGAATTCGATTTTGCTCTGGGCGGCAATTGGGATTACGATCATGGCTATTTCGACCACTACTTAGATGAAGACCATCTGGTTTGGCTGCGAATTCCTTTTCAAGTTCTGACAGGAAGGATTGATGGCGACGCCGAATCAACGGATGCGATCGTCGAAGTGGGAACTCCTTTCGTGCTGAAGCATGTTTATAATGAAGGACTTGACCAGGAGGCGGAAGCGGAAACCTATGGCGCATTGATCGATCAATTCCAAACTCCGCTCGATCCCGATGCCAAAATCGAAGATAAATGGGTGAAAGAAGCAGCGGGTCTGCTCCATAAAGTGGAACAAGCTTGGAAACAATGAGTTAGCACCTTTTTTTACCTCCATTTTATTGTTTTTTAATATTCGTTTAAGGTTGTAGGTGCATGATAGAACTACAGAGAACAAGACATAACCCTTCAAGAAGCATGCACTTATAACTTTATTAATCAAATGGAGGTAAGAACTATGGAAGACAACAAGAAAGATTATAGCGACTTCTTTAAGCCGCAGAACAACAATAGCAGTAACAACGATGGCGTTAATCGAAATGATTCTAATCATCAAGACCCGCAAGATCCACAAGATCCTAATAAAGCAAGACCTTCCTACTATTATTCGTATGGCCCTTACAAGTCAGCTTTTAACGAAGAAAACGAAGGGCATTCGCTTACAACTTCAGCGTCGGGAACTGAAGGAACCTCCAGTGTTGAAGTTACTCCACCTAAGAACTTGCGTCCTTTCAGTTTTGGACCGGAAGCAGGCGCTCCACAAGGTTCGGGTCCTTGGGATCCAAACGCAAGAAAGCGTTCATCTGTGAAAAGCATTTTCGCGGCTTTCATGGCAGGCGCCTTGGTCGTAGGTGCACTTATGTTCAGCGCTGATAAATTGAATTTGTTTACTGGCAATCAGCCTCTAGCTTCCGGCAGCTCTACAGCAGCTGCAACGAAGAGTGGGAGCAGTAATGGTGGCGAAGTGAAAAATGTTGGGCTGGATGTTGTTCGCCCGGGGAACATTTCGGCTATTGCACAGAACGCTGGGCCTGCAATTGTTAAGGTTGAATCTCTAGTGAAACCGAAGCAAACAAGCCGTGGCGGTAATTCGCTCTTTGATGATCCGTTCTTCCGTCAATTCTTTGGGGATAATGGCGGCGGTAATACAACGCCTAACAATAATCAGAATAACTCCGGCAGTGGCGAACTGCAGCCAGCAGGTATGGGAACAGGGTTTATTTTCGAAAAAACCGGATATATTTTAACCAATGAGCACGTTGTGGACGGCGCTGATGAAATTCAAATCACAGTAGAAGGTTATGATAAGCCATTTAAAGCTAAATTGTTAGGTAACAGCTACGATTTGGATTTGGCTGTACTTAAAATCGAAGGCGAGAAAGAGTTTCCAATCCTCCCGCTTGGTAAAGCTGAAGATGTGAATGTTGGGGATTGGGTTGTTGCTATCGGTAATCCATACGGCTTCGACCATACGGTTACGGTAGGTGTGCTTAGTGCGAAGGAACGTCCTATCAGCATTCCGGATGCCAAAGGAACACGCGAATATAAGCACTTACTGCAAACGGACGCATCTATTAATCCTGGTAACTCCGGCGGACCTTTACTGAACTTGAATGGTGAAGTTATTGGTATTAATACTGCCGTTAGTTCTCAAGCGCAAGGAATTGGTTTCGCCATTCCTACTAGCACCATTTCTTCCGTTCTTGAAAATCTTAAAAACAATGTTCAAATTCCTAAAGAACCAGTTCCTTACTTAGGTGTAGGTCTACAAGATATTGGTAAAGACTGGGTAAGTGAATTGAAGCTTTCGAACACAGATGGGGCATTGGTTGGCAGCGTTCAACGTAAAAGCCCTGCTTTCCAAGCTGGTCTGCGTCAATACGATGTCATTGTAGATATTAACGGAGCCAAGGTGAAAAATTCGCAGGAATTGATTACCAAAGTTCAGGCATTGAAAGTTGGCGACAAGGTCACGTTGGGACTTATTCGAGATGGCAAGCGAATGGAAGTACCTATTACTATTGGGGATAAAAACGCTCTAGCCGAGACACCTGCCCAATAATAAAAGAAAAATTAGAGAGATAATAAAGGTTAGTACGGAATAAAAGGAAGTGGAGTCCCGCGGCCGCAAGCTTGCAGGCTCTGCTTCTTTTTGCTTAAGGCGGAATTTGTTACAATGGTTGAAAGAAGGGTGGCCCAGTCGATGAGAGAGAACATAATGGTTATTGATGATGATGAGAAAATTACGTCTATGTTGAGACGAGGTTTGGCTTTTGAAGGATATTCGGTCGTCACAGCGACCAACGGTGCGGATGGCCTTAAGCAAATGTTAACATCAGAACCACATCTGCTGATCTTGGACGTCATGATGCCGCATATTGATGGCTGGGAGGTCGTTCGTCGAGTGCGTGAAAGCGGCAGCGAGGTACCGATTCTTATGCTTACAGCAAAAGATGAAATTAGCGATCGCGTGAAAGGCTTGGATCTCGGTGCAGACGATTATTTGGTCAAGCCGTTTGCGCTTGAAGAGCTGCTGGCTAGAGTGCGTGTACTTCTTAGGAGGAGAACGGAGCGTCCTGAGCAGCAGACGAATAGATTGAATTATGAGGATACAATCTTGGATTTGGATACACGCGAGGTTTTTCGCGGTGAGAAACTGATTGAGTTAACAACCAAGGAGTTTGATTTACTTCACTTGTTCATGCAGAATCCGAAGCGTGTCCTTTCACGGGATATTATTATGGAAAAAATATGGGGCTACGATTATAGCGGTGAATCCAATGTTCTGGAGGTTTATATCGCGCTGCTGCGTCAAAAGACTGAAGAATTTGGCCATAAACGATTGATTCAAACGGTTCGGGGGGCAGGTTACGTATTGAGAGGGGAATCTTAATATGTCTCTTCGCTTGCGGCTAACGCTTTGGTATTCAGGGATATTGGCACTAACCATGCTGCTCTTTGGCATTGTTCTTTATTTTTTCTTGAATTATTTCCTATACGATCAAATTCGCCAAGATGTGAAACGGGAGGCAGGCAATAGCTCCTTGCGTATTCAGAAGAGCATTGCTCTTTCACAGAAGGGACTCGTCGTTGATTTGGAACTGGAAAGCAGGGACTTCTACTCTACGAATACGTTTCTGCAATTATATAATGTTACACTCAAAAGCTTTAATCGCTCGGCTAACTTACAATACTATGATGTTACTTTGCCTTTAGCGAAGAATACGATTGATAAATTAAAGCAAGAGGATGGTTTTTTCGAAAAGACCAAGGTACTTGGGCAAGACTTCCTCATTTATAATCAAGCGATCAGGTCCGATGACCAGAACCAACTCATCGGGATTCTTCAAGCGGCTGTACCGATTGGCAGTTATGAAAAAACGTCCGTTACCCTTCGGTATACCCTGATGATTTGGGCATTGCTAACGATTATTGTGGCAGCTTCACTTGGTTGGTTCTTGGCGCGCAAAGCGCTCAAGCCGATCGAACGCGTCATTGACGCCGCGAATCAAATAGGAAGCAGCGATGATCTGGAAAAACGTATCCACTATGACGGTCCACTAGATGAGATTGGGCGCTTGACGGAGACGATCAACGGGATGCTCTCTCGTATTCAGATTACCTATCTGGAATTGGATGAAGCGTACCGCGCCCAGCGCAGGTTCGTATCGGACGCATCTCATGAGTTGAGAACACCGCTTACAACGATTCGAGGAAATGTCGACTTGTTGGAAAAGATGTGGAAGCAGACTTCGGGGAGTACAGAACTTGCTACACCTGATCAAATGCAGATGTCACTTGAGGCTATGCATGATATTGCAGGAGAAGCACAGCGAATGAGCAGACTAGTCAATGATCTTCTTGCTCTAGCGAGAGCAGATGCCGGCGTTCTTATGGAAAAGAAGCCAGTTGAGATCATGCCGCTCGTTCAAGAAGTGGTAAGGCGTGCTCAATTGCTCGAGCATACCGCTGATTGGCAAGTGGGTGATTTAGATGCATTAGAACTTGCGGTCGTGCAAGGGAATCGGGATTATTTGCAGCAATTGTTGTTTATTTTCATCGAAAATGCGTTCAAGTATACACCTGTTGGAACCGTAAAGTTCGAGGTGTCGCGAACGGATAGCTTTATTGGTATTCGGATTACCGATACGGGAATTGGTATGGATAAAGAGGATATTCCTCATATTTTCGACAGATTTTATCGTGCAGATTTATCAAGGGGACTGACGTCTGGAACTGGACTTGGTTTATCGATCGCCAAATGGATTATTGATGAACACGGTGGGTCTATTGAAGTGACAACGCGCAAAGACGAGGGAAGTACCTTTATGATTTGGCTTCCAGCAAACTTTCCTCTCTCTGTATAATCAGCTATAATGAAAGAAAATAATGTTTCTTAGGCAGGTGGAAGAAATGGAAGTAGTCCGAATATCACCCAGAGGCTATTGTTATGGCGTTGTAGATGCTATGGCACTTGCTATGCAAACTGCTAAAAACTTAAATCTTCCTAGACCTATTTATATATTAGGCATGATTGTTCATAATGCGCATGTTACTGATTTCTTCAAAGAAGAAGGTGTCATCACATTAGATGGTGAGAACCGGCTTGAAATATTAGAACAAATCGAAACAGGGACGGTCATTTTCACTGCTCACGGGGTTTCTCCTGAAGTAAGACGCAGAGCCCGAGACAAGGGCTTAACCGTTGTAGATGCAACCTGTCCAGATGTGACGAAGACACACGATTTAATTCGAGAAAAAGTAGCCGACGGCTATGAAGTTATCTATATCGGGAAGAAAGCTCATCCTGAGCCGGAAGGCGCAGTAGGTGTAGCTCCGGACAAAGTTCACCTCATCGAGAAGCTTGAAGAAGCAGATCAACTAGACATTAAACCCGATCGTATTATTATTACGAACCAAACAACAATGAGCCAATGGGACATTAAGCATATTATGAATCGTTTACTTGAACTATTCCCAAAAGCTGAGATTCATAATGAGATCTGTCTAGCCACGCAGGTTAGACAAGAAGCGGTTGCTGAACAAGCGAAGGAAGTCGATCTAGTTATCGTAGTTGGAGATCCGAAAAGTAATAATTCGAACCGCTTAGCGCAAGTTTCAGAGGAAATTGCAGGAGTTAGAGCGTATAGAATATCTGATATCACGGAGCTTAATCGCACGTGGTTAACCAATGTACGCAAGGTCGGTGTTACATCTGGCGCTTCAACTCCTACACCTATAACCAAAGAGGTAATTTCCTACTTGGAAGGCTATGATGCGAAAGATGAAACCAGTTGGGGAATTACACGTACTATTAATATGAAGAAGCTCATTCCGGCTGTTAAATCCAAAGCAGCAAGTAGTGAGTGATCCTTATTTATTCCACAGGGCGGGATTGAGATCAGCATGCAAAGCACTCAGAAGGTGAAAATGATGAAAGTGAAAGCTCGCTACGATTGGAAAAGCACGAAGCGCTGGTTTAGATATAAATATTTACTTCTCTTACGTGCCAAAGGCGGTCCTTCCAAAGTAGCACGCGGCTTTTCAATTGGATTGTTTGTAGAGATGTTTACTTTACCTACAGCCGGTTTTGCATTCGTTCTTATCTTTCCGTTGGTTTATTTATTAAGAGCTAATTTACCTGGAGCGTTAATTGGTTTTGTGTTTGGAAAAGTGATTTATATTCCATTCTCGATACTCAATAAGCAAGTGGGGGATTGGTTGGTACCGAAGCACTTTAAGATTTATCTGATACATCATTTACCGCACATGCTTTCTAATATTATTAGAGGTGGTTTGGATTTGATTGTAGGCGGTATGGTGGTTGGGTTGATACTTGGGGTTATTGCCTACTTCCCAGTGGTGCTCTTACTTAAATTCCATACGAATCGTCGCAAAGAAAAACGTAAAATCCGTAAAGATCAACTTGCCCCTTCGAATACAAATGAATAGCAAATAAATTAACGCTTGACGAAAACTCGTCAGGCGTTGTATATTTACTTTAGTGATTAAAAGCGTAGAAGCGAACAAGCGTTGAAGTATACAAGTGATCCAACCCATATAATAAGGAGCGTGTTTAAGATGATCGCCATTACATCCAACAAAACATCAGATGAGCGTATTCAGGAAATTGTACAATTCATAGAAAAGCAAGGTGTCCAAGCTCACGTCTCCAAAGGTGAGGATCGCACAGTCATCGGAATTATCGGTCAAGCAGATCCTAAATTAGCAGAACAGTTGCGTCAAATGTCAGGAGTTGAGCAAGTCGTGAAAATTTCGAAATCCTATAAATTAGCAAGCCGTGACTTTCATCCGGCTGATACGGTTATCAAAATTAAAGGTGTTGAAATCGGTGGCGAGCAGCTTGTTGTCATGGGCGGCCCGTGCGCTGTAGAAACGCCAGAACAGATTGATGAGATCGCACGTTTAGTGAAAGCAGCGGGAGGTCAAGTTCTCCGCGGTGGCGCATTTAAACCAAGAACAGGTCCTTACAGCTTCCAAGGTGTTGGCGTTGAAGGCTTGATCATGATGGCAGAAGCGGGTAAGAAGCATGGTCTTCTTACAATTACAGAAGTTATGACACCTGAGTATGTTGATGTATGTGCACAATACGCAGATATCCTACAAGTAGGTACACGTAATATGCAAAACTTTGATTTGCTTCGCAAGCTCGGAACGATTCAAACGCCTGTACTGCTCAAACGTGGTTTCAGCTCCACTTACGATGAATTCTTGAATGCTGCTGAATACATTCTTGCTGGCGGTAACCCGAATGTTATGCTCTGTGAACGCGGAATCCGAACATTCGAAACGTACACACGGAATACACTGGATTTATCGGCTATCCCGGTTCTTAAACAATTGAGCCATCTTCCGGTAATCTCAGATCCGAGTCACGGTACTGGCCGTAGAGAGCTTGTTGTTCCTATGACAAAGGCATCCGTAGCCGCAGGAGCAGATGGTTTGATCATCGAAATGCACACAGATCCAGACAATTCAATGACTGGTGATGGCGTTCAATCCTTGTTCCCTGATCAATTCGCTAATTTGCTTGTTGATCTTGAGAAGCTTGCTCCGCTTCTTGGTAAAAAGTTTGATACACATAAAGAAGTTATCTTGGCGTAACGGTAATAGTTCTAAGATGACTGGTTTCCTCGAAAGAGGAGCCAGTTTTCCTATTTTTGGATATGGGACAAATCTGTGAAATTGTGTGAGCATAGCTTACACAAAAATAAAAAATACCTGACATAAGTATTGACTGTGTAAGCAAAATCGCTATATAATATGTGCAAGATAACAACCAAAAGTTGAACATTAATCATGTAAAGTACGTTGAATGTACGGAAATGGGAGGGTTTTTTAAATGTCAGTTCAAAACGTGTTGAACCTTATCAAGGAAAAAAATATTGAGTGGGTAGATTTTCGTTTCGTAGGTCTTACCGGTAAAGCACAGCATATTTCTTTGCCTGCTACTGAAGTAGATGAAGAAACTTTCGTAAACGGAGTAGCTTTTGACGGTTCATCCATCCCAGGATTCCGTGGTATTGAACAATCTGACATGGTCATGATGCCAGATACAGAAACTGCTTATGTAGATCCTTTCACAGCTCACCCGACTTTGATCATTATGAGCAACATCCACACACCTGAAGGCGAGCGTTATGATCGCGATCCACGCAGCATCGCTCAAAAAGCAGAAGAATATCTGCAAACAACTGGTGTAGGTACTACAGCATTCTTCGCACCAGAATCCGAGTTTTTCATTTTTGATGACGTTCGTTTTGAAAATGGTATGAACAAATCCTACTTCGAAGTTGATTCCGAAGAAGCAGGTTGGAACACTGGACGCAAAGAAGAAGGCGGTAACCTTGGTTACAAAGTTCCAGTAAAAGGCGGTTACGTTCCAGTAGCTCCAATCGATTCCCAACAAGATATTCGTTCCGAAATGTGTAATAAACTTGCTGATGCAGGTCTTCGTATCGAACGTCATCATCACGAAGTGGCTACAGCTGGTCAAGCTGAAATCAACTTCCGTTTTGACACATTGACTAAAACAGCAGATAACCTGCTCAAATACAAATATATCGTTGCTAACACAGCTAGAGAATACGGTAAAGTAGCAACTTTCATGCCTAAGCCACTGTTTGGTGATAATGGTAGCGGTATGCACGTTCACATGTCCATTTTCGATGGCAGCGAGCCTTTGTTCTATGAAAAAGGAGCATATGCAAACCTGAGTGAAATGGCAATCAACTATATTGGTGGTATTCTTTACCACGCACCAGCATTGATCGCATTGACAAACCCAAGTACAAACTCCTTCAAACGTCTGGTTCCTGGTTACGAAGCGCCGGTTAACCTTGTATTCTCCAAAGGTAACCGTTCCGCAGCAGTTCGTATTCCAATCGCAGCTGTGACACCTAAAGGTTGTCGTATCGAATTCCGTACACCGGATAGCACGGCTAACCCATACCTCGCTTTCGCAGCAATGCTGATGGCAGGTCTTGACGGTATCAAAAAGAAAATCGATCCGCGTGCTCTTGGATACGGTCCTTTCGATACAAACATCTATGAAATGTCCGATGCTGAGAAAGCTGAGATCCGCAGCGTTCCTGGTACATTAGATGAAGCTCTGGATGCTCTTGCAGCAGATTCCGACTTCTTGATTGAAGGCGGCGTATTCACACAAGATTTCATCGATAACTATATCGAATTGAAACGCGGCGAAGCGAAAGCTGTAGCAATCCGTATTCACCCACACGAGTACAACCTTTACTTCGATTGCTAATTCCTTAGCACTTATACATGAATAACATACGAGCTGCTTCTTTCATAGTTTTCTATGGAGGAGGCAGCTTTTTCATTTATCGATAATGAAACTCTTTTGATAATGATTACAATTAGTGCTGTTATCAGATT
Organism: Paenibacillus sp. V4I9; assembly: GCF_030817295.1. NCBI lineage: Bacteria > Bacillati > Bacillota > Bacilli > Caryophanales > Paenibacillaceae > Paenibacillus > Paenibacillus sp. V4I9. Next base: position 6,013,312 of record NZ_JAUSZE010000001.1, on the reverse strand, counting down.
GAAATTGAGGTATAATGAATGCATGAATCAGATCTGGAAGGAGATTATTATGAAAATTACCATGATAGCAGGAAGTAATCAGAGATCAGCGACAAGTACAAGACTTGCTGAATATATCAAGCATCTTGCGACCCAAGAGGGCCACGAGGTGACGTTGATTGACTTGTATCAAACACCGCTCCCTTTCTATACACCAGATGATGCAAACACGGGGCACGAAGCTCTAGAGAAATTAAAAGAAGCCATGCTTGAAGCAGAGGGGATCGTACTGGCAACACCGGAATATCATAGTGGAATTTCTGGTGTTTTGAAAAATGCGCTTGATCATCTAGGACAAGATCATTTCAATAATAAGGTTGTCTTATCTGTAAGTTCAGCAGGCGGGGCAATTGCTGTAGGCTCTCTGACGCAGTTGCAAACCATCGTACGCAATCTGCATGGCATTAACTGCCCAGATTGGCTATCTATTGGAGGCGATCAGCGGAAGAGCTTCCAAACGGGTGTAACACATCAAGATATCCATCCAGATGTCGATAAACGTGTTCGTCGTGTTGTTGGTTCATTCCTCAATTTATCCAAACAATTGGCTGTGAAAGCATAGTTGTACGAATAAAACAAACCAAGGATGTTGTCTTGGTTTGTTTTTATTTCCACACACTTTTGACACATTTATGTGGTACAGTTTGGAAAATAGGGCGAGGGGGGAGATCATGGGAGTACCATGGACTAACAAGGAAGTCGTTCATTTATTACATCGAGCCGGATTTGGTTCCACTGGGGAGGAAGTTACTGCTTGTATTGGACTTGGTCGTGAGGAAACGGTGCGACGTCTTATTGCCGGAGAGGCGTTGATCGATCAAGCGTCATCGCTAACCCCATTTGATCAATTAACCGCTGATGGTAAGAAATCATTAGATCCGCTGCAATTAGCCGATCAACAAATGTACTGGTTATATCGAATGGTATATTCCAGTGCTCCGCTCATTGAAAAGATGACGTTGTTCTGGCATGGACATTTTGCGACGGCGAATTACAAGGTTAACGATGTCACTTTAATGGTTCAACAAAATACATTGTTTCGCAAACATGCATTAGGAAGTTTCAAAGAACTCGTACTCGCCATTGGCAAAGATCCTGCAATGATGATCTGGCTTGATGTGAATCGGAATAAAAAAGGTAAACCAAATGAGAATTATGCCCGCGAAGCCATGGAGCTATTCACGCTAGGTATCGGTCACTATACAGAGACTGATGTGAAGGAAGCAGCGCGCGCTTTCACGGGTTGGACCTATGATAAGAAGGAAAATAAAGTAGGCTATAATCCAAAACAACACGACAATGACACGAAAACGCTGCTTGAAGAAACGGGAAAGCTGGATTCGGATGATGTGATTGAAATTATTTTCCATCAAAAAACGCTGCCAATCTTTCTTGCTACGAAGCTGCTCAAATATTTTGCTACGGACAGCCCATCCGAAAGTTGGATTCAAAAAGTTGCCGAACATATATCAGCTAAGGCTACTATGGGGGAAGTGCTTCAGGAGCTATTCCTATCTGACGAATTTTATGAGGAGAAATTGCGGTTATCTCTCATCAAAACACCGGCAGATTATGTTGCAGGTATTCTCAAATGCTGTAAGCTAACTGTTTCGAAGGGGCATGCACAAGCGATGAGGAGAATGGGACAGGAGCTATACTCCCCGCCGGATGTTGCAGGTTGGAGAGGAGGCGCCTCATGGCTGAATACAAACTCCTTATTATCAAGGTACCAGTTTGCCGAGTCCATCGCCAAGCAGCTAAACGGCAAGGTGCTCTCATCGGCAGAGTATACACCTGAACAACAGGAGCGTCCGGAAGAATGGGTAAAATTGTGGAGTCAGCGGATGGGAATCACTGATTTATCGGATAAGACTTTACAGGGTTTAACCGCTTACGCAGATGATACCATTGTACATACAAAGCAAAAGAATGCGGGTTTGAGAGGCTTGCTTCAATTAGTGCTGATTAGCCCGGAAGCTCAAATGAAATAGCGAGGGGTGAGAAAAGTGAAATTATCGAGAAGGGATTTTCTGCTTAAGGGTACAGCTATGTTTGCGACTTTAGGCCTAGGCGGAGCTTTATTTACGGATACGGGAAAATCGATTTTGGCTGGCGGTTTTGATGATGATGTTGATGAACCTGTACTTATTGTTGTTCAGTTAAGTGGAGGGAATGATGGCATTAATACGCTAATTCCTTATGGACAAGGGATTTACTATGATGCGCGGCCGACTTTGGCTTACCAGCAGAAGGATGTGCTTGCATTAGATAATCAAGTAGGCTTGCATCCAAGTTTAGTTGGCCTCGCTGCACTTTATAAACTTGGGAAGATGGCTGTCGTACAGGGAGTTGGATATCCAGGACCCGATCACTCTCATTTCCGCTCTATGGAAATTTGGCAGACAGCCGAGCCAGCGAAGATGAGTCGGAGCGGTTGGCTTGCACGCTATGCAGAGTCTTCGTTGCGGGATAGCAGCAATCCGCTCAAAGCTATTCAGATTGGCGCAGGGGGTAAGGCTTTTGCTTCGGAGAAAATGAGCTTTCCCGTTATCCAATCTTTAGAAACGTATCATCTGATTGATCCGAAAACAGCGATGATGGACAAAAATCGGATCACCAACGCATTCTTGGAGATGTATGGTGTACAGAATCAGACGGAACAGTTGCGTGTCGTATCAGGCCGTGGATATGAGGCCTTCAAAAGTGTTGAAGCGATTCAAGCTTTAACGGCTACCTATGCGAATAAAGTGGAGTACCCGAAAACTAATTTTGCAAGGGATCTCCAGTTAGTATCCAAGCTGCTGGCCGGTAAATCTGGCACAAGAATATTCAATGTGCAGATCGGCGGTTTCGATGATCATGCCGATGAGAAGGTCCAACATGCGAAAGTGCTGACTCAGGTCGACGAGGGTCTGACAGCGTTCTATAAAGACTTGGAGGCGCAAGGACTGCAGGATCGTGTTGTGGTGATGATGTTTTCGGAGTTTGGGCGGAGGGTGAAGGAGAATGGAAGCGGCGGAACAGATCATGGAACGGCAGCTCCGATGTTTGTGATTGGAGGCAAGGTGAATGGCGGTCTCTATGGAGCATACCCGAGCCTGAGCAATTTGGACAATGGTGATTTGAAGTATGAGGTTGATTTCCGCTCCGTTTACAGCACGCTTATTGATAAATGGTTAAAAGGTGATACCACCGCTGTGCTGGGCAAGTCCTATGAGTCTTTTAAGTTTATACAATGAAAGCCGGGGCCATGTGCTTCGGCTTTTGGTTTTTAGTTGTTCATGGTAACCTATTGAAAAAGACAAAAAATTTGTTGTGCCTGTGGAGGTGTCTTAACGTTGAGCATAGAGCCCATTTCGGATCATCTTCAGGAGCATTTAAGGATACTTTTCGTAGGTTATAACCCTAGTATACGATCCGGAGAAACGGGTCATCATTATGCGAATCCGAACAATCGTTTTTATCGGATCCTTTTCCAAGCGGGATTAACACCTCGGCTGTATAAACCACAAGAGGATGGGGATTTGCTGAAGCTCGGGTATGGCTTTACGAATATTGTGGCTCGCCCTTCGTTAACGGCTGCAGAAATTACACCTGAGGAATACCGTGAAGGTCGACTTATTTTAAAGCAAAAGATTCAGGCCTTTCGACCTTGTGTTGTCTGTTTTGTAGGAAAAGGGGTATTTGAACAGTATAGCGGCCGTAGGGGGATGAGTTGGGGGAGTCAACAGGATCCGGTGGTTGAAGGTGTGATCGACTATGTATGTCCCTCTTCTAGTGGGCTTGTTCGGATGAAGCTTGAGGAGATGGTTGCTATTTATAGTGGAATTAAGACTTATATCGAAATGGAGTTGGGTTACTGATGAATATTCCATGGTTGGAATGGGCCAAAGAGATCCAGGCTATTAGTCAAGCCGGTCTTACTTACGGTGAGAATGGCTATGACTTGGAACGATATGAGGCGCTGCGTAAGATCAGCGTGGAGATGATGAGTTATTTCTCAGAGACACCGATCGATAAGGTGACGGCTTTGTTCGCCAATGACACGGGGTATCAGACGCCGAAAGTGGATATTCGGGCCGTCGTCCTGAGAGAGAACAAGCTGCTGCTTGTGAAGGAAAGAGCCGACGGTGCCTGGGCTTTGCCTGGAGGCTGGGCGGACATCGGCCTCACACCGTCGGAGGTCGCCGTCAAGGAGACCCACGAGGAGGCCGGCTATGACGTCAAGCCGGTGCGATTGCTGGCGGTCTTCGATAAGAAGCGCCACGCTCACCCCCCCTCGGCAAACCACGTGTACAAGATGTTCATCTTGTGCGAGTTGGTGGGCGGGGAAGCACTTGAAGCCGGTCTGGAAACGACCGGCGCCCAGTTCTTCGGCGAGAGCGAGCTGCCGCCGCTCTCGGTGGAGCGAAATACCGCTGAGCAACTGAAGCGGATGTTCGAGCTTGCCCGTGACCATACAGCGCAAACGCTGCTCGATTAGCAAAGTGCGACAAGCCTTTAACGCTTAAGTACGGGTTTCAATTGTGCGATGATTTCCTCCATTTGCTTCGAGCATTGTTCGTACATCTCTTTTGCAGCTTTATTTTTCGTAGTAAGCCCAAACAACATCAGATCGCCTTCGCACTTTTTTAATGTAGCAAATAGGGTTGCTTTTTCCTGTGGCACAGGTACCATAATCTTGTCGTCAAATAGATCTACATATAATTGGCCGTAAGAATCGACTTGACCTAGAAATACATTTTCAATCGTCACACCCAATTTATCTAGTTCAGTTTGCAGCCATCCCCGGCTAAAACCGATGGTAGCTAAGGCTTCATCCATGATTTCACCATCCATGATAATTGCTTGAGGCTCCTTCTCAGGTGCAACTTTGATGCCTAAATGGCTTGGAGTCAGGGGTTGGTTTTCACGAGTTAATAGTACATTAATTTCTCCGCTTGGTTCCATGATCGCAAATTCAACATCTGCCAATTTAAATGCGGATCTTTTTCGTAATTGCTCCATGAGCTCATCGGTGGTGAGACGTTCTTTCTTTAAATTATCTTCCAATACTTTACCATCTCTAATCAGCACGGTTCCTTTACTATCAATGAAATCCCGCATCTTTTTACTTTTTAGCTGCAAAAATTCAATGCCTAAAGAGCATGCAATCCAAACGCCTAAAGATATTAAACCTAGATACCAATTCGCCTCCAAATCCAACGATATGTATGCTGCAAGACTGCCAATCGTGATGCCGGTAATGTACTCGAAAAAGGAAAGTTGAGAAACTTGTCTTTTACCCAACATCTTTGTCATAAAGAAAAGTACGACAACTGCTAATAATGTGCGTAAAACAATTTCAAACCATTCGGGCATATCGGTTCCTCCTTTTTTATTAAATCTAATCCAATCGGTTCAATTGTTTGTAGAATTCTTGAAAGTTATACAAAAACAAGATATTAGTTCCAGTGTCGGTAATAATGTGAGGGAATTAAGTAGACGGTTCCTTAAAAGGGAACACGCCTAGCGCTTCGTACGCCGGCTGGCGGCCCAAGTGGCTGCGGTAGAGGACGATGTCCTCTACCTGCCACACGGGCCAGCCGCCGGAAGGCGCTCCCACCGCCGATAGGGCGGAGCGCTTGAAAGGCCCCGCCGCTGTGCGGTAGCGGCGGGCTAGTGTGAGGTGCGGCCGGTAGGCGCGAGCCTCGGCCGGGAAGCCGTGGCGGGCGCAGACGCCCGCGACCTCGCGCTGCAGCGCAGCCAGCGCGTCGAGGTCGCCGGTGAGGCCCGCCCAGAGGATCGACGGCGCCGCCGGAGGTCCGAACACGCCGAGGCCCTCGGCGTGCAGGGTCAGCGGCAGCGCAGCTGCTGCAAGCTGGCGCAGGTCGGCCGCCAGCGCTTCGGCTGTCTCGGCGGATGCGTCGCCGAGGAAGCTTAACGTGACGTGGACATCCTGCGGATGCGTCCACTTTTGGAAAGGCAGCACCTTTTGGATGCTGCCTTTCCAGGCGTCGAGCTCCCGCTGGACGTCTTGCGGGAGCTGAATGCCTACGAACAGCCGATACATCTCGGAGGCGTTTGTGGAACTTGAAGCGCTTGTGGAACTTAAAGCATTCGTGGAACTTGAGTTGCCTGAATTTGCAGAGTTTAAGCTGTTTGCGTTTGCTAAATTCGTAGCGTTTGTAGAACTTTCTCCTATCGTATCAACCAATGTCATAAGTAAATTAGGCTCCTTTTGTATCCAAATCTGTTCTCTTCTTCGTTCTTCTCCTAGCATTGCCAACTGAGGTTTTACTTGATGCATGAAGAGAATATTGCTATCATAGCGATAATACAAAAAAGCAAAGGTGTGGTCATTCATGGGAAATAGGGCCTATAACTTTAACGCAGGGCCTGCGGCATTACCGCTCGAAGTACTGCAGAAAGCACAAGAGGAGCTTGTCGAATTTAAAGGCATCGGCATGTCCATTATGGAAATTTCTCACCGCAGCGCGGAGTTCGAGCAAGTTCATAATGAAACGCAGCAATTGTTGAAACAAATTTTTAGCATCCCTGATGGGTACCAAGTGCAGTTTCTGCAAGGTGGTGCGAGCACACAATTCGCCATGATTCCGCTTAATTTTCTAAAGCCAGGTAAGGTAGGCAGCTATGTGCTTACAGGTGCATGGGCGGAGAAAGCTGTTCAGGAAGCAAGCTTGTTCGGAGAAGTTGCCATCGCAGCAAGCTCGAAAGAACAGAAATTCATGAAAATTCCGGACTTAAATGAAATCAATATTCATCCGGATTCCGCTTATCTGCATCTGACTTCGAACGAAACGATTGAAGGCGCTCAGTTCCAGAGCTTTCCGGATACAGGGAATGTGCCGTTAATTGGGGACATGTCCAGTGACATCTTGAGCCGTCCAGTAGATGTTTCGAAATTCGGCATGATCTATGCAGGAGCGCAAAAGAATCTAGGTCCTTCTGGTGTAACTGTGGTTATTGTTAAGGAAGATTTATTACAAGATCTGCCTAAAACGATTCCAACCATGCTTCGCTACGAAATCCATAGCAAAAACAATTCCCTGTACAATACACCACCAGTGTATTCAATCTACATGATGAACCTAGTATTGAAATGGATTCAGGAACAAGGTGGACTAGCTGTCATCCAGAAAAATAACCTTGAGAAATCAGGTCTAATTTATAGCGCAATCGACCAAAGCGGTGGTTTCTACCGTGGACCTGTTGATGCGGGCAGTCGTTCCGCGATGAACATCACGTTCCGGTTGCAGGATGAAGAGTTGGAGAAGAAGTTCATCAAGGAAACCGAGCAGAACGGATTTGTTGGGTTGAAGGGTCATCGCAGTGTAGGCGGTTTGAGAGCATCTTCGTATAATGCTGTTCCTTATGCATCATGCAAAGCGCTCGCTGAGTTCATGAGTGATTTCCAAAAACGCAACGGTTAAGAAATAAGGTTAAGCTATTCACGGCACCCTCGTGTGCGTGTGAATAGCTTTTTTTGTTTCTGAATAGGATTGTGGCATCTTCGCTATTAACGACCTTAGACGGACTCTGGGACGGCTTAATGAGCCTGTATTTGGAATGAGATGGATCTATATCTAGTGAGCTCAAAGCCCTAATCTAACTTTCGACAAATTCGAAAATTTCAAGTCAAAATTGAAAAAATATTTTCAAAGCCTTCCGAGCCACGTCCTGTCTAGGTTTACGTATTTTAATAGTCAAAATGAGCCATTTTACTCGTTGACAAACACAATATATTGATATAAATTTGAATCTATCAACTAGATATCGTAAAAAAAGCGATACACACAACTGCTAGAATTTGTGAAAAAATAGAATCAAATTCCGTGATAAACCGCGTGATTACCGCCTTTTTCCTAGGTTTCGTAGTCCTGAAATTCGCATATTTTGTCGAAAGAACAATGCGTATTCCATCTTAAAATGCACGGAATGATTCATTTGTTTACTACATATAGGGTTACTTACATAAGCGGTACTAGATAATGAATAAGAGAGTGTTAGGAGACGGAAGCCCATGCTTATTGCTTACGATTCGAAGACGGGAAATGTTCGCCGATTTATTGCTAAGCTCAAAATGCCAGCGATTCAAATTGAGGAAGCGATGAAGATGGACGAGCCCTTCGTGCTCGTTACCTATACAACCGGTTTTGGTCAAGTTCCTCCGAAGGTAGCTTCTTTCCTAGAAAGCAATGCCTCTCGTCTTATCGGAGTAGCAGCAAGTGGTAACCGCAACTGGGGAGACGGATTTGCCAAAAGCGCGGATACGATCTCACAGCAGTACGATGTGCCTGTGTTAACCAAATTTGAGTTATCCGGCACCAAAAATGACGTAGAACGATTTGTTCAGGGGGTACATGCAATTGCGGCACATTGAGCTGAATAATTTATTGATGCAACGCGGAGCGGATGGCTTTTTCCAACTAGAGAAGGATAAAGAAGCTGTTGAAGTTTTTATGACGGAAGTCCACAGTAAAAGCCTCACTTTCCCCGATACTTCCTCTAAAGTTCGTTATATGATCGATCATAACTATTACGAGAACGTTTATGAGAAATATACGCAAGATGAAGTTAACGATGTTTATCAAGTGGCCCACGATAATCAATTCGAGTTCGCCTCCTACATGGCAGCTTCGAAATTTTATACGGATTACGCTTTACGCAGTGATGACAAGTCCTTATACCTGGAACATTTCCCAGATCGCGTTGCTATTGTTGCTTTGTATTTGGGTCGTGGGAACGTAGAAACTGCACGTGTTCTTGCTGTTTCGATGATGGAACAACGCTTGCAACCAGCGACACCGACGTTCCTTAATGCAGGTAAGAGCCGCCGAGGCGAAATGGTATCCTGCTTCCTGCTGGAGATGGACGATTCTCTTAATTCTATTAACTACGTGCTAGCTACCTGCATGCAGCTTTCCAAAATTGGCGGTGGCGTAGCCGTTAACTTGTCCAAGCTTCGTGGACGCGGTGAATCCATCAAAGGTGTGGAACGTGCCGCAAAAGGAATTATGCCGGTACTTAAGCTTATGGAGGATGCGTTCTCCTATGCAGATCAAATGGGTCAGCGCAAGGGTTCAGGAGCTGCGTACTACAACATTTTCGGCTGGGACGTTATGGAGTTCCTAGATAGTAAGAAAATTAATGCGGATGAGAAATCTCGTCTGAAGACACTTTCCATCGGTCTCATTGTACCGAACAAGTTTTACAAGTTGGCTGAAGAGAACAAGCCGCTGCATGTATTTGCTCCTTACACGGTACTGCAAGCCTATGGTAAGCATTTGGACGATATCGATCTTGATGAGATGTACGATGAACTGCTGGCCAATCCGAAAGTGAAGAAGAAGGTTGTCATGAGTGCGCGTGACATGCTAGTTAAAATTGCGACTACCCAACTGGAATCCGGTTATCCATATATGATGAACCGTACGAATGCCAACAAGGATCATGCCTTGAAAGGTATCGGTACGATTAAAATGTCTAATCTCTGTACAGAGATTTTCCAACTGCAAGAAACTTCGGAAATCAACGATTACGGCCAAGATGACCTTATTCTTAGAGATATCAGCTGTAACCTAGCTTCCATGAACATTGCAAACGTAATGGATCGTAAGAAACTGCGCGAAACCGTTCACGAGGGCATGATTGCATTGACTTCTGTTAGTGATATGACGACGATCAGCAATGCGCCGGGGGTTGCCAAAGCAAACCGTGAGCTGCACTCCGTTGGTCTTGGTGTTATGAATCTGCATGGCTACCTGTCTAAGAACAAAATTAGCTATGAGAGTGATGAAGCCAAAGATTTCGTCCGCACGTTCTTCATGGCTATGAACTATTATTCGATTGAGCAAAGTATGGAAATTGCCAAATCGTCGGGGCAAACCTTTGAAGGTTTTGAGCAATCCGAATATGCGAATGGTGCCTATTTCAACCGGTACACGGAGACTGATTATCGTCCGCTTACGGATAAAGTGAAGTCCTTGTTTGAGGGAATGCCGATTCCATCACCGAGCGACTGGGCCAAGTTAAAAGAAGATGTAAAAACCAATGGTCTTTATCATGCTTACCGATTGGCCGTTGCTCCAACACAAAGTATTTCTTATATTCAAAATGCAACTTCGAGTGTCATGCCGATTGTTGAACCGATCGAAACTCGAACTTACGCGAACTCAACAACGTACTATCCGATGCCTTTCATGGCACGCGATAATTTCTTTTACTATAAATCTGCTTATCAAATGGATCAGTTTAAGATTCTTGATCTTATTGCTGAAATTCAAACACATGTGGATCAAGGGATTTCAACCATTTTACATGTAAATAGTGATGTTTCGACGAGGCAACTTGCTAAACTATACCTCTATGCAGCACACAAAGGACTTAAATCGCTCTACTACACGCGAACGAATCAGCTATCCGTTGAGGAATGCGTCAGCTGCTCGGTGTAATTTGGAAGGGGATTGAATATAAATGAGTACGGCCACTACCCTAAATAATGCCAGGAAAGCTGTGAACTGGAATCGTCCCGATGATGATTTTACGATCACTTTCTGGAATCAAAATATTATGCAGTTCTGGACAGATGAGGAAATCCCATTATCTGATGATAAAATGTCATGGATCACGTTAAGCGGTGCAGAACGTGAGCTTTACATGAAAGTCCTCGGAGGCCTTACGCTGCTCGATACCATGCAAGGCGGCGTCGGCATGCCGAAGATTCTTGAGCATGTCGATGGGCTCCAGCGTAAAGCGGTTCTAAGCTTCATGGGTATGATGGAACAAATACATGCGAAGTCCTACAGCAGTATTTTCACTACGTTGTCTACAACGGAAGAAATCAATGAGCTGTTCCTTTGGGTGGAACGAAATCCTTACTTGCAGTTCAAGGCAAACAAGATTTCGCATTTCTACGAAAACATTGGAACGCCTAAAGAGCTGTATTTGGCTATGGCAGCATCTGTCTTGCTGGAGAGCTACTTGTTCTATAGCGGCTTCTATTATCCGCTTTACTTGGCCGGACAGGGTAAAATGACGAGCAGTGGCGAAATTATCGATTTGATTTTACGCGATGAGAGTATTCATGGTCTGTATATCGGTGTATTGGCACAAGAGGTTTATGCGGAGTTAAGCCCTGCTGAGCAGGATGAGGCATACGCAACATTGTGTGCCTTGCTGAAGGAGCTTCATGCCAATGAGGAAAGCTATACAGAAAGTCTCTATGGGACTTTGGGCTTGGCCGAAGAAGTGAAAGCTTTCTTACGCTACAATGCGAATAAAGCGTTCATGAACCTTGGCGTAGACCCCATTTTCGAAGAAGAGGATATTAATCCGATTGTTCTTAACGGTCTGAGCACGAAGACGAAGCAGCATGACTTTTTCTCGAAAAAAGGGAATGGTTATGTCCGCACGATTCACGTTGAAGCGTTGACGGATGATGATTTCCTTTTTGGGGATTGAACATAAAGAAGGACCTGACGGTTATCGTCAGGTCCTTTGTTGACTAGAAGGCATGTGATTTTGGGTTAAGGGCTAAACGAAGCTTACCCCTTATTTAGCACTGGAGGGGTATGTTCATTGGGGTCAGGGTTTTTATTTATCTGTTTGAAAGGGGAGTTTATATGTATCCAATCATCGATCTTGTAGAGCATCAAACCATTACCACCGTACAAAAAGAAGAAGAACTAGAACTTGCTATAAAGAGTCAGGCCAATATTATTTTTCTGCTAATGGGCTCCATCTTCAATGAACTGGTGGATAAAATTTCTCCGCTATCAAAGTATGCTGCGGCTCTGCTTACACCCCTAAATTATAGCCCATCTCCATATCTCAAAAAAACCTTTATAAAAACAAAGAGGAAACGTGGCATTGATAGCGAATAATATTTATCGGTAATTAATAAATCTAATAGATTTATTAATTAAATACACGAATGGAGCTATTTCCTGTACTTCGAAATCATTGTGTAAATTGAAAACAAGGAGATGACTAACAAGTGAAAAAGAAACTGTTAACCCGCTGCTTCACCTACCTAATGGTCACACAGCTTGTCGCCGGCGCTCTGCTGCCTCTTAGCAGCCGTGCAGCTGCAGAAAGCGCAGACGCCATCGAAGCGGCAGCCGGACTTCCCCGCATGCTTATTACTGAAATTGTCCCCGACTCGGGTGGAGACGATGCGCTGGGAGAGGATCCCTTCGAGTACCTAGAGGTTTATAACAACAGTGACCAGTCGATTGACTTCAAGGACTACTCTATTTTATACAGGTACCCGGGAGAGCCCGGCAATGATTTGTTTTGGCGGCCTTACACCGATGAACAGATTATCATCAAGCCTAAGCAGACAATGGTTTTCTGGGCAGTTACGCCATCAGGGGAGCCCAAGACGGTGGCTGACTTTAATCAGCATTTTCATACCTCGCTCGTTGAAAATAATGACATAGTCCGGATTCCCGGGGGTCTTAACAATCTGAGGGAAAGAACCATCGTGGTGGCGACTAATACGGGAACAGACATTGTACGCGCCAGCTATAATCCGGGCGTGATCGATACGGCGGCGGATCTGAGTGTCGAGTACGGTGTTATGGACGACGGCAGTCTCGATATGAAGAAACTCAGCTCCAAGACGGTGCCGGCCTCCCCGGGAACCTTCAACTCGGCTAACGTACCCGCGGAGCCTATCCGCACTGTGAACGACCCTGTTCCGCCGTCGGTAAATGATCTTACGGATCTCTCCGGCATTGACCTGATCAAGCCGATTGAGCTGATGGCCGAAGCGGCAGATGATCGTCTGCTTGCGTCCGTTAATCTATACTATAAATCCAACAAGACAACGAATTATAAAATGGTAACCTTGCCGCGCGGCGCCGACGGACGCTTCCGCTATTCATTGGAGATGATGGAATGGTTCGGGAGCCCGACGCTCGACTACTATTTCCAAGCATCCGATACCTTCAACGAAACGTCTCCGGCTCCGAGAACGCTTAGCCTGGCAGGGAATGAGATAAGCCCTGCGCTGAACGTTCGTGAAAGCGATATTCTGTCAGGTGAGCGGGTTCTGATCGGTTCGTCTGCCACCGAAGGGTCCATGTCGCTGTCGATCGACGGCCAGCCGGTCAGTCCGACGGAACATGCTCTCGAGAAAACGGCCTATTTCGTATTTGAAGCGGACGACATAGACAAAGGGCAGAACGTGACCACCATGGGCACTGAGACGCTCCACTTGATTCCGTTCAGCACTCAGGACTACAAAACTATGGTAGTACCGGTAAGGCCCGATTTGTTCAAGTACGGTCAAGCGAATCCGATTGCCCTGCGTGCGGGTTCAGCAACCCGGCCTTATTATGAGAACCAGCCGGAGCCCGGCCTGGATGATTTCAATATCCGCAATGTCCGGCTTGTTTTGGCGGACGGTACGGTCATCCGCGACCCGAAATATGCGAATCCGGCAACCATACTCGACATGGGAGATAACGGACGCTTCCTTCCGGTAGTGTACTTCAATTTCACGATTCCCGCGCGTTATTGGGACGGGATCTCTTACCGATGGAATACCGCAGCAGCCATTGACGGACCTCATTGGGTCGAAGTGTCGCTGCCTGACGGCAGCAAGGACACAGCGAGCGTGATGGTAGACAATCAGGGTCCGGTTGTAACTGCGAATATTACGGAAGGCAGTACTTACAAAGGGGCTTTTGATATACAAGCTTCCGCATCGGATGCGGCTTCCTCTGTCAAATCCTTCGAGGTGAAACTGGATGGCAAGCTCATTGAGGTTCCGTATTCCACCTCCTCTGCGGCTCTCACTCCGGGGGAGCATAATCTTGTACTTAAGGCTGTAGACGCCGGGGGCAAATCGACGGAGAAAACGATCAAGTTCATAACTCCTGCAGAGCTTCCGGGTAAGCCGCTCCTAGCGGCGCCGGCGGACGGTGCACAGGATACGGACACGAACGTGAGCCTGCAGGTATCGGTTTCCGATCCGACCGGCGACCCGCTGAACGTGAAGTTCTTTAAAGGGCAAACGATCACCGCCGCGGATGCGGGAGTGATTGCTTATAAGCATGCGGCTGATGTGGAGCCCCCTCTGACCTTGACGAGTCCGGGAGAAACGCAGCTGACCACCGAAGAACAAACAGCGGCCGGAGCCTCCGATGACCGTTACGTTACTACGGACTCGACTGAACAGTTTCCTTATCAGCGCTTTGAAGTAGAGGTGGGGGCGGAAACAGACGCCGGCGACCGTCTCGAGCTTAGCTGGGAAGGGCATTCGCTCAAGGGCCGTAAAATAAGTTTGTACGCGTGGAATCATATTACCGTGAAATGGGACTCTCTGGCGTCCACGGTGGCGGATTCGGAGGTAGATTTTACCCTCTCTGCGGTGGTGGACGGCGGCAATTATGCAAGAAGCGGTAAAGTCCAAGTCCTGATTCAGGACGAGATTCCGCGCCGTGAGCAGTACGATTTTACCATTGCCTCAATACCGGACACACAAATATACGCGGAAATTCAGCCGGAGTATTTTGAGTCCCAAGTCAATTTCCTGCGCGATGCCAAAGAATTGATGAATATTCAATATGCGATGCAAGTGGGGGACATTGTAAACTCCGCAGGTATCAAAGGACAGTGGGAACGTGTGGATAAGTTCATGAAGGTGGTGGAAGATGCGCAAATTCCTTGGGGCGTAGTCGCGGGCAACCATGACGTATTCGACGGAGGAGCGACGTCAGTACCGGATTACTCGGAATTCTCGAAGTATTTCGGAGAGAATCGCTTTAAGGATAAGCCTTACTACGGAGAGTCGTACAAAGATAACAAAGGTCACTATGATCTAATCTCGGCGAGTGGCAACGATTTTATTTTCGTCTATATGGGCTGGGGCTTTAATGATGAGGATATGGGATGGATGAACAACGTTCTGGAGCAGTATCCGGACCGTAAAGCGGTCATTGTGGTTCATGAATATTTGCAAAATAACGCAGCGAGATCCGCAACCGGCAACCAGATTTACCAGAAGGTGGTAGTGCCGAATCCTAACGTATGGATGGTCATGAGCGGTCATTTCACCGGAAGTGCGCTGCGTACCGACCAGCTTGACGATAACAAGGACGGACAGCCGGATCGCAAAGTGTACCAGATTCTTAACGATTACCAGGGCATTCCGAACGGTGGAAGTGGATATTTGAAGCTTCTGCATTTTGATACGGAGACGGATACCGTCTATGTTAATACGTATTCGCCGTATTTGGACGATTACAATTATTACGATCCGACCAAGGACGAATTTAAGCTTTCGCTGGACCTGAAGCCAATGCTAAAAAGAGTAGCAACCGACGCGATGACGGTAAAAGTGTACGCTGACGACGCGATCGGATCGGCGCAAGCGGCCAGCGGTTCCACAGCCATGGTCAACTGGAACGGCCTGAAAGGCAGCACGAATTACGAATGGTACGCACTGGCGGAGGACAGCTTCGGCGGAAGGACTTACTCGGATATTTGGTCTTTCCGCACCCGCCTTACCGTTGAAGCCCCGCAAGGTGTGAAGGCGGCAAACGTGACTGCGGGTTCGGCGCAGTTGAGCTGGTCCCCGATAACAGCATCCGACGGAAGCAGCGTGACCTACCAGGTGTACGACAGTCATGGGGCCGTATCTACGGTAACCGGTACGGTGTACAATTTGACGGGAGTGGAGCCGGACACGGCGTATACGTTCCAGGTAAAGGCCGTACACTCTTCGGGTGCGGAATCTATGCTCAGCGATCCGGTAAATTTTAAGACAACGATCGACTTGCCTGCTCTGCAGAACGGCTTGCAGCGCTTTATTGCCTCCGGCAAGGTTACCCATCCGCTGGCCAAACAGCTGGAAAATGCGCTAAGCCAGGCTGACAAACATATGCAGATGGGACAGCGGGATCAGGCAGCCACGAAGATCGAGGACTTTATGAAGCACCTCTCTAATAAAGCACATCAAGAATTGGCGGCAGCGGACGTCCGGCAGTGGCTGAATGATAAAGCTGAGGCCCTGCTTCGCGTCTGGGTCAGATAACCTGCCTGCAAGGCGCAAAGTAACAAAGAAACCCCTGGAAGATTGCTTCCAGGGGTTTCTTTGTTACTTTCTTCAAGTGGTGGAGCAACCGCGAGAAAAGCCTCTTTTCGGTCTTATGTGAGCGCTCCATTCAGCACAGTGTAATCTGGGGACCCGCGCAGGTGCTGTGCCAGATAAACGCCCAGCCCGCCAGGCAGTCCATTTCGGCCCAATGGCCGCTGGTTTACAGCGACAAGCTGTCGAGTGGGATCTTGAACACGCTCTGCAGGACAAGCCCGACGGCAAGCGCAGTCTCGTCTTCCACGTCTGTGAGATGGAGGAATTCCACGTTCCGGCACGTTTGAGGCACTTGGGCCATCACTCGCGCTTTAAGCTCGTCGACGAACGAGTCCCCCCACACCGGCAGCATGAACCCGGTGAGCAAAACCCGGTCCGGGTTGAGCAGGGTGACGATATTGGCAACGGCGTAAACAATCGCCGACCTGACCATCTCGCAAAGCTGAACGGTTTCGGGGTCTCCGGCGCGGATAGCTTCGCTGAACTGCTCCACACTCCTGCCGAGCGTCCGCAGCAAGCCCCTTGAGGATGCCAGAGTGGTTAGACATCCTCTGCCGCCGCAGTAGCACTCATAATCGTAGGGCGGCATAAACGCCTTATAGTGGCCTACCTCGCCTGCTACGAAGGAGGAGCCGGTGACCAGCAGCTTCTCTACGACGATGGCGCCCCCGATGCCTCTGGCTAATTTAAGCGTCACATTGCTTTTGGAGGAGATTAGACTTCCGCCCATATTTTCGTTGAGCGCAAGTAGATTGGTGTCATTCTCCAGAAAGACGGGCAGCCCGTACTCGTCCTCGAGCAGCTTCGCTAGCGGTATCCGCTTCCAGCCGAGCCCCGGCGAACGAAGCAGAATGCCTTCGGAAGAGTCAACGAGTCCATGGACGCTGAAGCCGATTCCCTTCAGGGAGGTAGGGTCAGGGGTCTGGCCCATGAGTTTGTCGATCACGCTGCGGATCACCCGGAGCAAGTCCTCTTCGGTCTCGTAACGGTCTGCCTTCACTTCAGCTTCCGCCAAGCGGACGTGCTGAAAATTATATACC
The DNA here is from genome assembly GCF_030817295.1 of Paenibacillus sp. V4I9. Classification (NCBI taxonomy): domain Bacteria; kingdom Bacillati; phylum Bacillota; class Bacilli; order Caryophanales; family Paenibacillaceae; genus Paenibacillus; species Paenibacillus sp. V4I9. The sequence goes on along the minus strand of NZ_JAUSZE010000001.1, from coordinate 5,996,131 downwards.
GCTCCCCGTGCCGATGTGCCTGACAATTCAATGCCGATTGCACTAAATCGAGAACCGTTAAGCAGCAGGGGAACACGCTTACGGCCGCTGCCGCTCTCAAGTGATTGCGGTACGCCTTCGACGATCACTTGATCCTCGAGAAGCCGATTGACGATGTTGGTGACGGTTTGCTGACTAAGTCCGGTTTTTCCAGCTAGCTCTACACGGGAGATCGGATATTCCGAATAGATCAGATGCAGCACCTTCTGCTGATTTATGGATTTAAGCAGCGTATGGCTTGCATGTTTCAATGTGGACATAAGTCGACCTCTTCCTTGAACTGAACACGTTTATTCTCTTAGTAGAAATTAGTTTACCACGCAGGTCATTACTGGGTAAAGGCAGGGATTTTTGTCGAAAGATTTATATTGTATCTAAAAGAAAAAACAGGTAGGATAATAATAAATAAAATTGATTTATTAATTGAGTGTAATTTGTAAACGTGTTCATACCACGTGAATCAGCGATTTTTAACAGATCTCTTACATAACGATAATCATCGCCAAACAATTATCCTCTATCCTTAAACTTAATAAATCAATTTTTTTTATAAATTAGAAGGGGGTTTCCGTATGAAAATCAAATTTGGAAAGCTTACGGCTTTTAGCCTGGCTGTTGCCATGTCGGCTTCGCTGCTTGCAGGGTGTACGGGAAAAACGGAACAACCTTCCGCAAGTCAGCCTCAGAATCAGACTAAAGAGGAAGTCTACGAAAATGGGCTGCCGAAGACAGAAAAAGTGACGCTGAAGGTTGGTTTCTTCATGGGAGGCTACGGAAGGGAATGGTTCGATTATGCCGTGAAGTCCTTCCAGGCTAAATACCCGAACGTATCCTTCGACGTTACCGGATCGGCGGACATGAAGAACATGATTCAAACAAAAATTTCCGCAAGCAACGACAATGACATGTTCGACATTTTCAACACAACGCCGCCGTCCGGAGCACAGGGTATCATTTCCCTTGCTGAAGCCGGTAAGCTCGAGCCTTTCAATGATATGTTCGACAAAAAGCTTCCGGACGTACCAGGCAAAGCAATAAAGGAGCTCATGATGCCGGGCCTCGCCGAATCGTTCACCAAGGTGAACGGAAAGGTATACGAGTTTGCGACCTCGAGCTCCTACGGCGGATTATTCTACAATAAGAGCCTGTTCGAGCAGAAGGGCTGGAACCAGAATCCGAAGACATGGGCCGAGTTTAACGACCTGCTTGCCAAAATTAAGGCGGACGGCTTGGCTCCAATTACTTTCCCTGGAATTTACCCTAGTTACTATGACTGGGCCTTCGGACCGGCGAAGCTGTTTGAGCTGGCCGATATCAAAGGAAAAGCCGATAAGGTGATCGAAAATTATAAAACGTACAACGGTCCTCAATTTACGAGCGAGGAAAGCTTGGAACATTGGAACCGACTGTATGAGCTGGGCAAGAAGGGGTACTTCCCGGAAGGACTGCCGGCCTTAACGCATACCCAGTCCCAGATGCAGGTGATTCAAGGCCAAGCCGCAATGGTTTCCACAGGAAGCCACGTGGAGAACGAAATGAAGAAGACCACGCCGGAAGACTTCAAGTGGGGCTTTATGGCGGTGCCGTTCAGGGATAAGGCGGAGCAGAAGCTTTGGATCCGAAGCGGAATCACTAACTTCCAATACATGTGGGCGGGCAAGCCGGATCTAAACAAGAAGTGGTCCAAGGAATTCATTCTTTGGCTGATGACGCTGGATAACCAACAGTTTGCCGCAGAAAAGGCGGGCGCTCTCCCGATGAGAAAAGATTTGATTGACGATGCGAGTAAAGTCGTTAAGCTGTCCACCTCTGCGCAGGCGATTCTAAAGTATATTAAGGATAACGATGCCCGTTCGTATAAGCCGCACAGAACCGTCAGCATCTCCGATCCGAACCTGGCCAAAGCCAATAAGATGGTGGAAGAAGCCACGGTGAAGATCGTATTAGGCAAGCAGGATCCGAAGCCGATTCTCGAAGAAGCGGACGCTTTGCTCAAGAAAGCGGTAGAATCTCAGAAGAAATAAGTTCATAGGCGGGGAGGGATTCTCTCCCCTTTTCCATTTCCCTTTATAGGAGTTGACTTCCTTTGTCCGAACCCACTGTACTGAAAGTTAAACCCGCTTCCTCCGGCAGCATGGGACTGGATAAAGCGCGGACGCAGAAGTGGATTTTTCTAATCCTGGCCGTCGTGCCGCCGTTTGGTGGCTATATGCTGTTTACGCTGCTTCCGAATGTTTTATCCGTTTACTATGCGTTATTGGATTGGGACGGGCTAACGGATTCCAAGTTTGTAGGGCTCAGCAACTTTGTTACCGCGATTCAGGACGAGTATGTATGGCGGGCACTTAAGCACAACCTTATTTTTATGGCAACGGTACCGGCGCTTGTCGTACTCATTTCCTTAGTGCTCGCGTATCTGGTCACATACAAGACTTATGTGGAAAATGAGTTCCTGAAAATCTTGTTTTTTTTTCCGAACGTCTTATCCATTGTTGTCGTTGCTTTATTATGGGCATTCATATATGACGGCACGTACGGCCTACTTAACAGCGGTTTGAAGCTGATTGGGATCGACATGAACCATTTTTATTGGCTGGGCAGCGATGGTACGGCATTGTGGGCGCTGATTCCTCCGTGGGTTTGGGGTGGCGTAGGGCTCTATGTCATCATTTTCGTAAATGCGATGTCGGCAATTCCCAAGTCGCTGTATGAATCGGCTATTATCGAAGGCGCAGGACATATGACGCGGTTATTCAAGATTACGCTGCCGCTCATTCTGCCCGTCGTCCGGGTCAGTGCGCTGTTCCTCGTGATCAGCACGCTCAAGACGTTCGAGCTTATTCTGATTATGACTAACGGCGGCCCGTCCGGCTCCACGGATGTAATCGGTCTCTATATGTTCAACCTTGCTTTCGGTAAAGAGTACATCAACTACGGTTACGCTTCCGCTGTCGGAATGATTCTCTTCGTCATCTTGATCACGGCCAAACTGCTGATGGATAAGTTTCTGCCAAACCGAAGCGTAGAGTATTAGAGCCTACTTTTTTATGCGGGGAGAAGATGAAATTGAAGGAAAAAATGACGTTTATGGATGTCTTGTGGCGTCTGGTGCTGTATGTTTGGGCTTTGTCGATACTGTTTCCGCTGGCGTGGGTGTTCTATGAGTCTCTGAAATCCAATCCGGAATTTTTCAAGGATATCTGGAGCCTTCCGAAAAAGATGCAGTGGTCCAATTTCACTACCGCCTGGACGGAGTACGGCTTCGGCCGTTCGCTCCTAAATACGCTTTATTATGTTGGCGGAAGCCTTGTACTCAGCTTGTTCTTTACTACGCTTAACGCTTATGCGTTGACCCGGGTGGAATTTAAGGGACGGCAGTTGATCTGGGGCCTCATCATGCTTTCCTTGTTCCTGCCGGGGATTAACGCCCTAGTGCCGCAATACGTGATCATGAGGGAGCTTCATTTGACGAACAGCTTAACGGGGTTAGTCTTATTGTCCTCCCTGGGAGAAAGTGTGTTCTATTTGATGCTACTCGGAGGCTTTATGAAGTCGCTTCCCAAGGATTTGGAGGAAAGTGCGTATATGGACGGCGCTTCGATCTTCCAGGTGTTCTGGCGGGTGATCGTTCCCCTGTCCACTCCGGGGATTGTTACGGTTGCGATTTTTAAATTCCTGGGCTTCTATAACAATTTTATGGGGCCGTTCATCTATTTGAGCGATCCCAAGAAATATACGATTGCGGTGCAGATGTACCAAGCCAACAAAATGATGGAGTTTACAGCGGACTGGGTTACGTTGTTTGCAGGGGTGACAATTGCGATGGTGCCTTCGGTCATTATGTTCATGCTGTTCCAGCGGATGATTATGCAGGGCGCCACTTTAGGTGCGGTTAAGGGTTAATCTAGAATCATGAACCGGTGCATCCACGTTCTGCCGGTACATGTATTTGTGATTCAACAGGTTAAAAGCTGTTTTGCAAAAAGGAGAATGCTGCATGAAGATTGCTGTAATCGGCTGCGGTACTATGGGCCGTACCCATGGGGCCGAATGGATTAGAATGCCCGGTATTGAGCTTGTCGGTGTGTGTGATATGCAGGAAGAAGCCGCCCTTGCTCTTGCTGGGAATTTGGAGACAAAGGCTTATTTCAATTTCGATCAAATGGTATCGGAGGCGGGGCCGGATGTTGTAGACGTCTGCCTGCCTACTCATATGCATAAGGAATTTGTTCTCAGGACTGCCCGTCACGGGAAGCATATCATTTGCGAGAAGCCCATCGGATTGTCGCCCGAGGAAGCGGATGAAATGGCCGCTGTCAGCGATCAGCACGGAGTACGGCTGTTTATCGGGCATGTGGTACGCTTCTTCCCAAGCTATACCGATATTCGCCGCAAAGCTGCGGAAGGAGTCGTCGGGAAGCCAGGAGTGCTGCATACAAGACGAATGGGCGGCAATCCGGGTATTGCCAAGACTTGGTACGCCAATAGTGACATCAGCGGGGGTGTGATCCTCGACCTAATGATTCACGATATTGATTTTGCACAAAGCATCTTCGGGAAGGCTGTATCCGTGTATGCAATGAACCGCAGGCACGAGGATCTCGACTATGCTCTGGCTACCCTGCGTTTCGAAAATGGCGGGATTGCGCATCTCGAGGGCTATTGGGGATTTCCGGGCCCTTTTACGACGAGTGTGGAATTGGCGGGCAGCGGAGGTGTCATCCGCTTTAACAGTGAGGATGCCGTTTCACTCAAGAAGTTCAAGGCAAATAGGGATTTATCGGATACCCCGGATGTTGCGATTCCCAAAAGCCCTTTTATGCATAATCCGTATTACCTGGAGCTGGCTCATTTCGTGGAATGCCTACGGACCGGCGCCGAGCCGGACATAACGATCGCTGACGCCAGGAGTGCGCTGCAGACGGGCCTTGCCGCGATTGAATCTGCCGCATCAGGACGTCCGGTACGTATACAGTGATGGAGAGGAAGGGGAGAGAAGCAGTGTCTGAGTTAACGAATGTTGTAAGGATAGGAATGATCAGCTTCGCCCATGGCCATGCTGCCGGCTTCTATCGCCAGCTCCGGAGACTACCGGGAGTGAAGGTAACGGGCATAGCGGATGAGAACCGTGCCCGGGTGGAGCCGTATTTGCAGGAGGATGCCGAAATCCGTTATTTTGCGGATTACCGTGAGCTGCTGAGCAGCGGCTGTGATGCGGTGGTCATCTGCTCGGAGAACGTTCATCATGCCGAGCTCACGATTTCCGCAGCGGAGGCGGGAAAGCATGTGCTGTGCGAGAAGCCGCTCGGCTTGAACGTGGAGGAAATGAAACAGATGGTAGCTGCCTGCGAGAAGAACGGAGTCCGGCTAATGACGGCGTTTCCCTGCCGCTTCCTCCCTGCAATTGTGCAGGCTAAGGCAGCGATCGACAGGGGCGAGATCGGTGAGGTCGTTGCAGTGAAAGGCACGAACCGGGGCACCATGCCGGGAGGCTGGTTCATTGATCCTGCGCTATCTGGCGGAGGCGCCCTACTGGACCATTCCGTACATGTCATGGATCTGCTCAACTGGATGCTGGGCAGTCCTGTAACGGAGGTGTACGCTGAAGTTGCGACCCTGTTTCATGAGATTCCGGTGGATGACGCCGGAATACTGCACGTGAAGTTCGCGAACGGAGCTTTTGCTTCGATCGATACCAGCTGGTCGCGCACGAAGTCTTTCCCTTACTGGGGCGATGTTACGATGGAGATTGTAGGAACGAACGGTCTGCTTTCCGTCAATGCCTTCGGCCAGAAGAGCGAGGTCTACAGCGACGAGAGTATGAAAGCCCAGTGGAGCCACTGGGGAGACGATATGAACCGAAGTCTGGTGCAGGCTTTCATCGATGCGATAAGAAGCAACCGGGAAGTACCGATTACCGGCATGGACGGCCTTCGGTCGGCTGCTGTCGCTGCAGCGGCTTACGAATCGGTTCGCCGGGGCGAGCCGGTTAATTTGGATGAAAGCGGACGCGTGAAGGCTTAGCGGGAAGTAAGCTGGCACAGGAATCATTTTAGCGGAAATTATTGGATTTAGTGGGTAAGCGGGTTAAGTAGGCTAGGCGGTTGAGCGATAAATGGATAAGAATGTTGATTCATTTTGCATGGAGGTGGGCGGTTTATGGCCGAGAATAATCAACCGACAGGGAATGCCCTTCAGTTGGATAAGCATATGAAAGTGGAGACTGGCGGAGTTGTCGGGAAAGAGTGGCACAGTCCCCTAGAGAGTCCGTTCCGCGTTTCCGGCCTTGCCTGGTGGGACTTGGAGTACCAGTACCGCCGCCTTCCGGTGAATCCGAACGAGGAGATCCCGTCCGCAGTGGATGACCTGGCTAACTGCACTGCGGGCGGACAGATCCGCTTTCAGACGGACTCGCCGTCGGTGGCGGTTCGGATGCGATTGAAAGCCAAGACCGGCATGTATCATATGCCGGCTACGGGTGAAGGCGGAGTCGATGCTTACATAGGCGAAGCCGGTGCCCTGCTGTATGCCGGGACGGCCAGGTTTCTGCCGTCGCAGCAGGAGTACGAGAGCGAACTGTTTGCAGGAGAGAGCGGCGGTCTGCGCCAGTTCACCCTGAATCTCCCCTTGTATCAAGGGGTAGAGGCAGTCTGGATCGGTTTGGAGCCGGGTGCGCGGATTCTTCCCCCTAAGGCTTATGAATCGGAGAAGCGGATTGTCCTGTACGGCACCTCGATCGGGCAGGGAGGCTGCGCTTCCCGCCCGGGAATGGCGTACACGAATATTCTTAGCCGAAGGATCAATTACGAGTTTATTAATCTCGGCTTCTCCGGCAACGGCAAGGGCGAGCCTGAGCTGGCCCGCCTCATTTCTCAGATCGAAGACCCAGCGCTGCTCGTCCTTGATTATGAAGGCAACTGTGGCAGCACCGAGAGCTACCGGCAGACGCTGCCGGAGTTTATCCGCATTCTGCGGGAAGCTCACCCGGCGGCACCGGTGCTCGTCATATCGCGGATCCCGTACGGGCTGGAGCCGCTGAAGCCCGAGCTGCTGCGCAGTCGGCTGGAACGACTGACGTTCCAGCGGGAGCATGTTCAGCAGCTGCAGGAACAGGGAGACCGCCGTCTGTTCTTCTTCGACGGCTCAACACTGCTCGGCGCAGATCCGGCTGAAGCGACCGTGGACGGTGTCCACCCGACGGACATGGGCTTCCTGCGTATGGCCGACGGTCTGGAGCCGGTGCTGCGGGGAATCCTGGCGGATTCATAGAAGAGTTGCACCATCGATACAAAGTCAGGTGCTCCATGCGGTAATGCCCCGGGCGGAGTGGGCGAAAGATCGTTAGGACGTAAAATCCGGCGTAGCGACCAAGTAAAACGCTGCATGTGGGCTCCATTATCGAGTAACATGGCAGCCCGAAATCACGAAGCTTCTTCGCCAAGAGGTTTATACGTTCGCCATTCGTACGGCAGGTATCTAGCTGCAGGAGCTGGCGCTTTATTCGTGCGTATCATGGTTAGCCTCTTAAATTGTGTATACACCCCGGAACGCCAAAAGGAGTGGTGAAAAAGCGAATGACTAGAGTAACCAGCCAGCAACTGCTCAAATCGATTAATCAGCAGAAGGTGCTGCACCTGGTCTTTGCCGAAGGACCGATATCGCGCGTGGAGTTGGCAGACAAAACGGGGCTGACCCAGCAAACCGTGACGAATATCGTCAACCGGCTGTTGCTGGAGGATATCGTCATCGAGGGTACACCCGGCGCAAGCAGCGGAGGCCGCAAGCCGGTTCCGCTGACGATCAATGTCGCCAACATGTTCGCCATCGGCATCGAACTCGCGGGGAAATATGTCCAGGGGGCTTTGCACAATTTTCGCTACGATCTGGTCGGCGAAGCCAGGCGCCCGGTCGACCGGTATGTGAATGAAGACCATATTCTCGCCACCGTGTGCGAGGTTATCGATGAGCTCCTGCAGCTAGCGCCGGAACGGAGCCGGATCAAGGGGATCGGCCTGAGCATTCAGGGGCTGGTGGATTCCAAACACGGAATCGCACTGCGGCTGCCTGGTTTTGGGTGGGGCCGGTTTCCTTTGCAGGATCGGCTAGAGAATAAGTACGATATGCCCTTCTACCTGGAAAACGACGTTAATTTATTGGCGATCAATGAAAACATGCACGGCAGCTTTAGAGGCTCGTCGAACAATATAACGCTGAAATTCGATTACGGCATAGGCGGAGCGATCGTAGCCGATCATCAGTTGGTGACTGGATCCACGTTCGTAGCCGGGGAATTCGGGCATTACAAGGCATTCACGGGCGCGAACGTTTACCGCTGCCACTGCGGGGGAACCGGCTGCCTGACTACGCTTGCATCTACAAGCGGACTGGCAATGAATGCCGGATTGACGCTGGATGAGTTCGCCGAAGGCGTTCGCACCGGCGAGCCGCGGATGGAAGAACTATACGAAACCGTTGTGACAGCGCTCTGCTTGGCCGTAAGCAACGTGGTGACGTTCCTTAATCCCGATCAGGTGCTGATGACGGGCAAGCTGCTGGAGACGTTAGCTGATTTGCTGATCCCGGCCATGGACGAGCGGATTATGGCGAACGTGCCGGAAACGTGCCGTGGGGTGCGGCTGAATTACATGCGGCAGACACCGGACGAATCGGCTTTGGCCGCGGGCTTGGTGTTGAAGCGCGTATTTGAGGTGCCTGTCGACAGCCTGTCGCTATAATCGGAAGGAGTACACGGAGGAGAACGAGGAATGACGGATTATAAATTGCTTGCTTTGGATGTGGACGGCACGCTGCTTACCGACGATAAGCAGGTGACGGAAGAAACGAAGAAGTGGCTGCGAAAGGCAGTGGACCATGGGGTAACCGTAATGTTCTCCACGGGCCGGGGTGTGCAGACCGCCAGCCATTTTTGGGAGGAGCTGGAGCTCGATTCCCCGATGGTCTTGTTGAACGGTGCGGAAATCTGGGAAGGGCCGGGCCGATTGATGGCCCGCACCCATTTGCCCCGCGCAACGGTTCGCCGGTTACATGAGCTGGCTCTCCGCGAGGATGCGCATTTCTGGGGCTATTCCGTGGAGAGCTTGTCCAGCCGACGCAATTGGAGCGAAGAGCTGTTTGAAACCGACTGGATGAAGTTCGGCATGAAGCATGACGATTTGGCGGTAGTCGCGCGCATCCGTGAGGAGCTGCTCGGTTGGGGCGGGCTGGAGATTACTGCTTCCGCACCGGTCAATGTGGAGATCTCCGTCCAGGGGATCACCAAGGAAAGCGGCGTACGGGAGGTTTGTCGGCTGCTCGGCATCGACATGACGCAGGTTTTAGCAGTCGGAGACAGCGAGAACGACGTGCAGATGCTGCAGGCTGCGGGGCTCGGCGTAGCAATGGGCAACGCCGAAGAGCATGTCAAGGCGATTGCTGATGCCGTCACCGCCTCCAACAACGAGGATGGTGTCGCCATGGCGGTGCAAAAATTTATTTTCGGCCTGGACGTAGCCGAGTGCCGGTCGATTGTATAAAGATCGGCACATTCAGCTAAAACCAGCAAACCCTTGAGGAGGCCGCTGAAGAACTCTCATGTTTTTCAGAATTTCAAAATTTACTAAACAAAAAGACGACTCATTTCCATTTTTTGAATGGATGGAGCCGTCTTTTTTAAAAGAATAAGAAAGTATAAGTTCCATGCGAAATTTATTTTTCATGGATTCATCTATCTTGTAGACAGCTTTCCGAAGTTTCTTGGTGCGGTCCATCAGGATTTCTTTCTGAGCCTTCTGATTGTAACGAGCTTTGGTATGCGTGGCATCCTTTTCGACGGATTTATGGATCATCAGATCTAATAGGTTAAGGTCCTTTAATATATAAGTACTTATCGAGTGTTGAAATAACTTCAATCCTCCCATATTTTCTGTATAATGGTGGTGAAAGCAGTTACAACATGGCGATGAGGGGTAATCCAATGAGTCTTGCTCGAATCCGGTTCAACAAACGCAGTGTTATCGTTACGTGGCTCATTTCTTATATCTCTGTACTTCTTATCCCGATTATGATTAGTGGGATTCTATACGCAGCTGCCTGGCATGTCGTGGAATCGGAAGTCAACCGTGCGAACAATTCAGCCCTGGAGCAGATGGAGCAAGCGATCGATAACAGCCTTCGCGGTATTGAACGGTTAAGCTTGGAAATCGCTTTGAGTAAATTGGTAACCGGTTTCATGAATACGGTGAAGCCATTGACGGATAGCGACTATTACGATTTGGTCAGCATTGCCAACGATCTGCGGGTGTATCAGACAGCGAATGATTTTATTGAACAAATCTACATCTACTACCGGAATAGCGACACGGTTATATCCACACGTGATCACACGAACAGCCGTATGTTGTTCGAAAAGATCCGCGAGAAAGACGGGATGAGCTACGAGGAATGGGCGAAGTTTTTTGATAAGCCTTATATCCAGGAGTATGCACCCATTACGTTTCGGGAAGATGGCCATTCAGTCAAAGCCGTGATGTATGCCAAATCCGTCATACTCGCCAATCCGGATCATCCAGGCGCGGTCATTTTATTTGTCATTAAGGATTCCAAATTGCTTGATAATATCCCATCCACTTCGGATAAAACCTCCATAGCAGTGCTGGATAAGGAAAACCGTCTAGTTGCCTCGACCGGTTTTGAATCTAGATCAGACTTTCTCGATTACGACAAGCTTTCCGGGAAAAATGGGATGTTTATCGGCGCGGATTCCGGTAAAAAGGCAGCTGTTTCCTATATCACCTCTGGCAGCACAGGGTGGAAATACATATCAACGATTCCCGCCGAATTATTTGACGACAAGATGAAATACATGAAGAAGCTGATTTACGCCAGTGTGATTTTGAGCCTTATCATGGGCGGACTTGTCACTTATCTCTTTTTGAGAAAAAATTACAACCCAATCAACTTACTGATTCGGAGCTTTTCCGTGAAATCAGGCATATCCTTTCATGAAGGCTCGAACGAGTACGGATTTTTACAGGATGCGTTGAATAATACGTTCGCAGAAAAAGAACAGATTGATAGGCGGCTGCATCAGCATCGAGATGCCATTCGTTCGCATTTTCTCCAGGGGCTGCTGAAAGGCCGTTTGGAACAAAATGTCCCGATACACGAATCGCTTGCAGCCCACGATATTCGTCTGGAATCGCCGTATTTTGCTGTTCTGTTATTCCACATCGAGCATTTCGGCAAGTTTGAGATCGATGAGTATGCCGCTCCCGAGAAGGTGAGGATGCTGCACTTCATTATTATGAACGTCGCTGAAGAAGTGATCGGTCATTACAATCGGGCCTTCATTACAGAAGTAGACAATATGCAAGCGTGCATAGTGAATTTTGGGACAGATCCGGATTCGGAAGAGTTGAAGCGTATTGCCGAGCAGGTGAAGTCATTCTTGCTGGACCATTTCCATGTCAATTTGACTGTGGCGATCAGCGGCATCCACCAGGAGCTGTATGGGATCTCTACAGCTTACCAGCAAACCTTGGCAGCTTTGGAGTACCGGCTCGTTATGGGGAGCGGGGAAATTATTGGGTACGATGATTTACCGAGTTCAGAAACGGTTAGGCCATCCAGAAATTATTACTATCCATTGCCTGTAGAGCATCAGCTGATCAATTTTGTGAAATCGGGCAATTTCGAGAAATCGAGTGCAATCATAGGTGAAATCATCGAGATTAACGTATCGGATGCGTCCTTGTCCGTACCGTTCGCCAAGTGCCTCATGTTCGATTTGATAAGTACGCTGCTGAAAACGATGGATGAAATTGGTACGAGCAGCAATCATCGGGCGTTAATCGTAAAAACGGATCAAATCGACCGATTAATGAGCAGTTCAACCATCAAAGAAATGAAGGTACAGATTCGAGAAGTGCTGAGTCAGGTGTGCCAATTCATTCAAGAAGACCGTCAACAGGAGCACAACCAACTTAGCCAGCAGGTCACCCGGTATGTTAAAAGCAATTACGCCGAGGAGAATCTGAACATCTCGATGGTGGGCGATAAGTTCGGGTTAACGCCTTCCTATTTATCCAAACAGTTCAAAGCACAGACGGGCGAAGCCTTGCTTGATTTTATCAGCAGAACCCGATTAGAAGAAGCAAAACGGCTGCTTTCTCTTCAAGTCTTATCTGTCACAGATATTGCGAAAAAAGTCGGATACTCCGACATGAATACGTTCAATCGGATTTTCAAGAAATTCGAGGGTATCACACCGGGCAAATTTAAAGATATCCAATGACATAATTGGAGCCGTTCAAGCATGCTTGCGCGGCTTTTCCGTTTTTACATAGCGATTGCGTAAATTGAAGGTTGATTTTTATCGATTTTGATGATGCAGTTTCGGTTTTAACGATATCCGGTACATGGTTTTCGTTACATAATGAAACCACGGTGCACCGAAGTGCATAGAAGCAATTCATACGAGGGGGATTTACATGGGGAAATATGTGAACAAGAAGTCTATTAGTATGGTATTAAGTGTTGTAGTGGCATCTAGTGTGTTTGTTGGTTGTTCCAAACAAGGGGTTGTTGAAAGCACGACTTCACCAAAAGGTTCTGCTGCACCAACAGCGGCGGGAGCTAAGTATCCAATTAGCACCCAAGAAACGTTAACGTCTTGGGAGCAGATCGACACGAACTTGGCATCTTTTGTACCTAATCTGGCTGAATCTCCTTTTGGGATGCAGCTTGAAAAAGAAACCGGTGTGAAAGTGAAGTATACACATCCGGCTGACGGGCAATCGAAGGAGCAGTTCAATCTGATGATTGCATCCAATAAATTACCGGATGTTATTGAATACAACTGGGGCGGAGGCGGGACTGCCGCTTATCCAGGCGGACCTGAGAAAGCGATTGCGGATAAAGTCATTCTTCCACTCAACGATTTGATTGACAAGAATGCACCAAACTTAAAGAAATTACTTCAACAAGACAAAGAATTAGATAAGATGATCAAAACAGATAGCGGTAAATATTACGCATTTCCGATGATTCGTCCCGACAATGGGTTAGTGTTCCGAGGACCGATGATCCGTAAAGACTGGCTGGATGAATTGAATCTTCAGGTTCCAAAGACGATCGATGAATGGTATACGGTGTTAAAAGCCTTCAAAGAAAAGAAAGGCGCTTCCGCACCATTTACCGCCCAATATAGTAGTGAGCTTAACATTCAGGACGCATTCATTGGCGCCTTCAAAACGGCCAATAAATTCTATATCGATGATCAAGGCAAAGTCAGATACGGTCCAATCGATCCGCAGTTTAAAGATGCTTTGACCTTGCTGCGTAAATGGTATGCGGAAGGGCTGCTTGATAAAGACTTTGCCCTTAACACGGATTCCAAAGCGTTGGACAACAAATTAATGAGTGACAGTTCTGGGGCAACGGTAGGTCTATTGAGCGGAGGTATGGGCAGATGGATGGATACCGGGAAGAAGAAAAACCCGAAATTCCAACTGGTTGCAGCTCCATATCCGACATTGAAGCAAGGGGAACGCGCTTTTATCGGACAGCGTGACTTCAAGTACAATCCGGTTGCCAGCAAAGCGGTAACAGGCGATTCGAAGAATGCAGAGCTTGCAGTTAAATGGTTGGATTATGCTTATGGTGAAAAAGGCAGCCTGTTGTTCAACTTCGGTATTGAAGGAGACAGCTACAAGATGGAAAACAATGTCCCTAAGTTTAGCGAAAAAATTACTAAAAATGAAAAGTTTAATCTGCAACAAATGGTATCTCAATATACGAAACCGAATGGCCCTTTTCTAGGTGACGTTCGAAAAAGCTTCAACACTTTCAAGGAGCAGGATGAAGCGATTAAAATTTGGGGCGAAACGGACGCGGTTAAGCATGTAATGCCACTTTTCATAACTCCGACGATAGAGGAAAGTAAAGAATTGGCCAAATTGAATACGGCGATTACCAGCTATAAAGAAGAAATGTTCGTGAAATTCATCATGGGCAAGGAACCCGTCGAGAAGTTCGATGAGTATGTAAAACGCATTAATGAAATGGGTATCGATAAGGTCACGAAAATTTATCAGGATGCGCTTGACCGCTACAACAAAAGATAAAAAACTTAATGGTGTCTTGCAGGTGAATACGGAATACTAGGTCTCTTTACTAAGCGGCTTGTATTCACCTGCAAGGAATTAGCCCAAGGATAGAGAGGGAGCAGAGAAATGAATACAATCAGTCCTGAAACGGCCATTCCCTTCATACCGAAAAAGAGATCCCGACTAGGGATATTGATCGATATCCGTAAAAATAAACTGCTTTATGTGATGCTCTTTCCGGTGCTGCTTTATTATGTGATCTTCCATTATGGACCGATGTATGGTGCTATTATCGCCTTTAAGGATTTTTCTCCACGCCTTGGCATTTGGGGGAGCGATTGGGTAGGCTTTGAGCATTTTCAAGCCTTCTTTACCGGACCTTATTTCTGGAGGACAATAAAAAACACAGTACTTATCAGCTTCTATCAGCTATTGTTCGGATTCCCGGCACCGATCGTGCTAGCACTTCTTCTCAATGAAGTGAGACATGCCTTATTTAAACGCACGGTGCAGACCATTACGTATATGCCTCATTTCATTTCACTAGTTGTCATCTGCGGCATCATCAAAGATTTCACCGTCAGCGACGGCGTAATGAATGACGTGATTGTCTTTTTCGGAGGGGAACGTACGACATTTTTACTTGAACCGAGCTTTTTCCGTTCCGTCTATGTATCCTCGGGTGTGTGGCAGCATATCGGTTGGGGAACGATCATCTTTTTGGCGGCTTTGACCGGCATTGATCAGGAGCAATATGAAGCGGCTAAAATAGACGGCGCAGGCAGGTGGAAGCAGATGACGAATGTGACACTTCCCGGCTTAATGCCGACGATCATCATTCTGCTCATTTTAGAGATCGGAAAAATGATGAACGTCGGGTTCGAAAAGATCATTTTGCTTTATAATCCAGGCACTTATGAAACGGCGGATGTGGTATCTTCTTACGTGTACCGGGTTGGTTTACAAGATTTCAATTATAGCTTCAGCTCGGCGGTTGGCTTGTTTAATTCGATGATCAATTTTATTCTGCTCATTTGTTCCAACTGGTTAAGCCGTAAATTAAATGATACTAGCTTGTGGTAGAAAGGAGGCATAGTCATGCTGAACCGGGTAACATTTTCAGAAAAAAGCTTCGATTCCATCAATTTGATTTTCTTGACTTTCCTGATGATCATTACGATATATCCTATTGTTTATGTGGCATTTGGCTCCATTAGTGACGCTGGAGCTTTGATGGGGCACAAAGGCATTTTGTGGCGGCCGCTCGGCTTTTCACTGGATGCTTACACAAATGTGTTTCGAAACCCCATGATCCTGAAAGGATACGGGAATACGTTTTTTGTTGTGCTGGTGGGTCTGTTTTTCAATATCGTGCTTACAGCATTCGGGGCCTATGCGTTATCAAGGAAAAGCTTGGCCTACCGTAAACCGCTTCTGCTGTTTATCGTGTTTACCATGTTTTTCAGCGGTGGATTGATTCCTCTCTATTTGACGATTAAAGGAGTTGGATTGGTCGATTCGTTGTGGGCGCTCATTATTCCTCAAGCGATTAACACCTTTAATCTCATTCTGATGAAAACCGCGTTCGAAGCGATTCCTGATGCGTTGGAGGAGTCGGCTAAAATAGATGGCGCGAATGACTTTGTCATTTTGTTCCGGATCATTTTACCGCTTTCCATGCCGGTTATTGCCGTTATGTTATTGTATTATGGCGTCAGTCATTGGAATTCATGGTTCAATGCTATGATTTTCTTGCAGGACCGATCGCTCTATCCGCTGCAGCTCGTGCTGCGCGAAGTTTTGCTCCAAGGGGAAGCAAGCTCAAACTTAGGGGCTTCGGATGGCGCCTCGGCCATGCTCTCAGTTACATTGAAATACGCGACCATTATTGTGGCAACGGTACCGATTTTGCTTGTATATCCGTTTCTCCAAAAATATTTCGTCAAAGGCGCTCTGATTGGAGCGATTAAAGGATAGAGGAGGCTGCTTCAATGAATGACATAGAATGGGAACATTTTATGGCCGACAATGATATGGAATGGGTTGTGAAGCCTGTCAGTTGGGATGAAGGGGCCTTTATTGGTAATGGTTCGATCGGCGCGATGGTATATGGGGAGGAAAATGCGACAAAACGGCATGTACTCCGTTTTGTCACGGGACGCACAGATGTAACGGCAAACCGGACCGACAAACCGGGCTTCCCTCCACGCGTACCTATTGGTGAGCTTGATCTAGAGATGGAAGGCATGATTTATCATCCGACGAGCATGCGGGTGGACTTATGGAACGCGGAGCTTCGTGCTAATTTGACGACGACCCGTGGCGAGGTAAAGCTTCGTTCCATTGTCCATAGCGAGGAACCGGTTATGGCTGTCGAGATCGAGACATCAGAAGGGGAGAGCGCTACACAGTTTGCGTGGTACGCCTACCTGGAAGTTGATCACGTGCTGAAAAATGCGGATGGCTTCAATTTAAATCAATATATACCTGCGATTGATGTGGAAAAAACGGCAAGAGATGGCGTGAACCTTTGCATTCAGCGATATTCAAGCGAAGATGGGTGCGTGACTGCCTGGAAGGATATCCAAGTGTCGCCGAATCGCCGAATTTGCTTCATATCCGTTATTAAAGGGCATAACGAAGCTGCAATTGGTAAAGCAGTGGATGCGGTTGTTCAAGCCTCTATCGTTGATTTCGATACATGGGTGGGCGTTCACCGTCAGTGGTGGCACAACTATTATCGGCAAAGCTTCATCTCGGTTCCGGATGGGCGGCTCCAAAGCTTCTATTGGATACAAATGTATAAGTTGGCTTCAGCCACACGTGCGGATCAGCCCTTGATCGATAATCAAGGTCCGTGGCTTACTTCAACGCCATGGCCGGGTGTTTGGTTCAATATGAATGTGCAAATGAGTTATTCACCGGTGTATACCGCGAATCGATTGGACATCGGGATGTCGCTGGTTCGCGCTTTAGATGAAAACAGAGAAAATCTAATAAACAACGTTCCGGAGTCCTGCAGGCATGATTCCTCAGGACTTGGTCGCAGCTGCAGCTATGATTTGCTGGCTAAGGTAGATGATGAAGTAGGGAATTTAAACTGGATTTGCCATAATGTGTGGCGGCAGTATCGATACAGCATGGATGATGAGATGCTGAACACCATCTTATTTCCTCTTTTACGTAGAAGTGTGAATTATTATCTTCACATTCTTGAAGAAGGCGATGACGGTAGTTTGCATCTTCCGCCTACCATTTCACCTGAATATGGCTCGTTTATGAAAACGAAGGTACGCGATTCTCATTACGATCTTGCTTTATTACGCTGGGGCTGCCAAACCCTTTTGGAAATATGTCAGCGGCTGACTGTGGAAGATCCGCTTACCGGGAAATGGAAGGAAGTTCTGGAAAGGCTGACTCCGTTACCTGTAGATGAGACGGGATTTATGATTGGACAAGACACGCCTCTAGCATACGGTCACCGACATTTCAGCCATCTGCTTGCGATTTTTCCACTCCATTTGATTGGCTGCGACAATGAAGAGGATCGGAAGCTGATCACAACCTCGCTTCGTCATTGGATCGGGAAGGAAGGCGACTTACGCGGCTTCAGCCTTACTGGGGCGGCATCAATAGCTGCTATTCTCGGTTGGGGAGATGAGGCCTTGCGTTATTTGCAATCGTTGATGTTGATTATTAAACCGAATACAATGTATAAAGAAGCAGGACCTGTTATCGAAACGCCATTTGCCGGTGCAGAAGCGATACACGACATGCTGCTTCAAAGCTGGGGAGGCAAGATACGGGTATTCCCAGCTGTGCCGGGCGAGTGGCAAGATGTGTCTTTCGAAAATTTGCGAACCGAAGGAGCATTTTTAATCAGCGCTGTACGTCGTGACGGTGAAACCCAAATGATTCGAGTGAAGAGTTTGGCCGGGGAGCCGTGTAGCATCAAGACAGGCTGGAACGGAGTAATTCGCTGGACGATATCCGGGACTAAAGTTTCTGAGCATACCGGATATGTAAAAGCGGGTGAAGATGAAATCGTTTTGGATTTGAGCAAGGGGGATGAAGCGATCCTTTCCCGAGGTGCTGAGACGCCTGACGGGCGAATCTTTCCCGTGGAATCACCGCGGAAGGTTGCCCGCTATTTCGGTGGACATAAGCCTTGGCGTCTTTACGGATTTTAATGATTAAATTCAGAGTAGGAGGATGTGCAAATGGGAGTGCCATTCAAGCAAGGCGATATCGTATTATTTCAAGGTGACAGTATTACGGATGCCGGAAGGATTAGAGATAATCCGTCCGATTTGGGCAAAGGGTATGCCTTGATGACGGCAGCCCAGTTCGGTTCTTCTTTTCCGGAAAAACAGGTCACATTCCTGAACCGGGGGATTAGTGGGAATCGAGTGAAGGAACTGCGTTCTCGTTGGGAACAGGATTGTATCGAACTGGGGCCGAGCTGGGTATCGATCTATATCGGTATTAACGACTGCTGGAGACGATATGACAGGAACGATCCTACATCTGCGGAACAATTCGAAGAAGGTTACCGGGAACTGCTTGTCCGTACGAAAGAGGAGCTCAGGGCTAACCTTATTATGATCGAGCCATTCGTACTGCCAGTGCCGGAAGACCGGAAGTTGTGGCGTGAGGATCTCGATCCCAAAATAACTGTCGTCCGGGAGTTAGCACGGGAATTTGGTGCCCTTTTGGTTCCTCTTGACGGTATATTCGCACAGGCCTCGATGCTCGCACCCTCCAGCTACTGGGCGCCAGACGGCGTACACCCGTCACCGGCAGGGCATGCGCTAATAGCCAAAGCTTGGCTTAAGGCAGTCGGGGCGGCACAATAAGTGATTAGCCCTTATATTTGCGTTCATTGTAAATGAAGAAAAGCCCCTGAGTTGTCAGGGGCTTTTCCGTATTGATGCTCCGCCGAATGCGGAAGGGGAAAGGCGAAGAGGCCATTAAGCCAGCGATTCCTTCACAACAGGCTCAGTTAGCTTATAGCCAACGTTCCTGATGGTCATAATATATTCCGGATTGCGTGCGTTGTTCTCAATTTTATCTCTCAAATGAGAGATATGCACATCGACGATTCGGGTATCTCCGAGGAAGTGATAGTCCCAAACCCCATGGAGAAGCTGCTGCCTGCTAAGGACTTTGCCGCGATGCTTACACAGGAAGAGCAGCAGCTCGAATTCCTTAGGTGTAAGTTCAATAGGAGAGCCATTCACCATGACTTCACGTTGATCGGCTTTAATAGCGATTTGACCAATCGTGATGGGCGCATTTTCTGTCGAGGACGGTAAGGTTTGGATTCGCCGATGGATGGCCTGTATACGAGAAATGAGCTCCTGCGGTGAAAAAGGTTTGGTCATATAATCGTCAGCACCGTTATCCAAGCCGGCAATTTTATCCGTGAGATCCTGCATAGCTGTAAGCATAATAATGGGTACGAGGTTATTCTGGTTTCTAAGCTTGCGGCACACTTGGAACCCGTCCATCTTCGGCAGCATTAAATCGAGAACGATGAGATCGGGGCGAAACGTTTGGATGGCATCGAAGACAGCTTCGCCATCGAATACACAATGGACTTCAAAGCCTACAAGCTTCAAGTTGAATTCTATAAGCATGGAAATGGAAGGTTCGTCATCAACAACTAGGATTTTCTTTTTCATCGATGGGTGGACTCCTTTTATCGAGGATAATTCTATTATGACAGCGCTCTATCATCGAGATATTAAGATAAAGTTAACCCTGTGTAAAATTGCATTCCGTATTCGCTTATAATAGGATAGAGAATGAGGTGAATTTGACAGAGATGGCATTTCATATTGTATTAGTAGAACCCGAGATTCCTGCAAACACAGGTAACATTTCCAGAACCTGCGCAGCGACAGGCACGTATCTCCACTTGGTTAGACCACTAGGCTTTCAGACGGATGACAAGACGCTAAAACGCGCTGGATTGGACTATTGGCACTCGGTTAAGCTCGAGTATCATGACTCATTTGATGAGGTGCTGGAGGCATACAAAGAGCATCGTTTTTTCTTTGCGTCAACGAAGGCAACCAAACGTTACACAGATTTTACATTTCAGGATGGAGATTTTTTTGTATTTGGCAAAGAAACCAAAGGACTTCCTGAGGAACTGTTAGCTCAGCATCCCGAAACATTACTGCGGTTGCCAATGTCAGATGCGGTCAGATCGCTTAATTTATCGAATTCGGCAGCGATTATGCTGTATGAGGGCTTGCGGCAGACGGGCTTCGTTGGCCTTGATTAGAGCTTAAGACCTATCAATAGTAGGACTGAGCCGACATATTTGACAGGAAAAGAAAGTTTCAGCATGTTATTAGCAGGAGTTTCTTAAATAACGGCGAATAGTATTCCGTATCAGTCCGTATAGATATGCTAGATGAAGTAGAGAGCATGGAAAACGTGAGCGGAAGAGAGGTGAAGTCCTATGATGAAGCCAGCCGGAGTCGTTCGTAAAGTCGATCAATTGGGACGCATTGTACTGCCTAAGTCGTTAAGAAAGCGATATCAAATGAATGAAGGAGATCCTGTCGAAATTTTGGTGCAGGGTGACCATATCATACTGGAGAGATATCGTCCCAAATGTGTGTTTTGCGGAAGTATGGAAAGTGTCAGTGAATTCAAAGAGCGTTATATTTGCGGCGTATGTGTAACTGAAATGAACTTGCTAAAGGTTAGAGCATAAGAGTAATAAAAGAAAAAGCATCGTTTCTCCTAACGGAGAAGATGCTTTTTTTCTTGTATTTCAATGTTTACAGACCTTTTGTTTTGTCCTCGTTATAGGAAGCCGTCATCATAGCGACGATGAATAATACAAAAACGGTGTTAACGAGCCAAAATGTTGTTGATAAACCAAACATTGCTGCACCTCCATATATAGGGATCTTTTAGCCTGCTAAAAGTCTCTCTGCTTTGGGATCTTTGAGCATAGTTAAGGCTTATTATACCCAACCATTCTAAAAAAAGAAACGAATAAAGTGTGAATAATTTCGGTTATTTAAAAAATAGAAAGTTGGTGGCTAGCGGTCTAAGCTTCCCATCAGATGGCCGATTGATGACGCTGCCCCCCATGACTAAAGTGGTAGAGCCGCCCCCATCCAAGTTATACGCATCCACAATGCCTAATTGCTGCATTTTGTCCTGCAGCTCAGCAAGTGTTGCTCCCGAATTACCGCTTTCGTCATAGCCGTCGGTCACAATAAACAACAGCTGGTCGTGCTTGTAGTTGGCCATGATGGTCCGCGCGGCTCTTGCTGGTGAACTTTGCCACTGATAGGGAATCGACATCTTGTTACCATTCTTCAGGAGAACCGGAACGAAGGTAGATCCCATGAGTGGGTTCAACTTGTCGAGCTCAGACTGAGAACTAAACTTACCGCCAATGAGCTTGCGGTCTTTATTCAGGCCAATGAAGGTCGTATCGTTGTTGGTAGGAAAGAAACCATTCACATACTTCCCATTCATCATTGTTGTGTCCAGCGGATATCGTTTGCCTTTATTGTCATCGGCGAAGCCCCCTGCATTCACACCCGCGATAGCCCCATAACGCGTGACTGCATCTAGCGTTGTCTCACTGGAGCCAATTTTATCCTTGCCGAGCACAAGTTTAATGGCCTTATCGCTCTTAAGGTTTACTTTAAGCGCATAACCTTTATAGTTGCTTTCATTCAAAGCGAAAAGTTTCAAGTCGATATTCCCGGAAGAAGCTTGTCGAATTGGGCTGCCGAGCTTGGCCGTTATCCGTGCATCATAGATAATGCCGGGTTTGGCAGCTTGTTCTGCAGCATTCTGGAGCATAGCCGCTACTTCTGTGGCGCTTTTCTCATAAAGCTCGAAATATTGCTGAATGATGGATTTGGTTTGAACTGCGTCGCTATTCGCTTTGGTCAGCAAGTTATTAAGCGTAAACGTTTCTTGTTGAAAAGTGATTGGCGTAGACGCCTTATGTACCAATGGGTTGATAGGAACATTCGCCGTAACGAAAAGCAGCCAAATTAGCATCCCTAGAAACGGGGCGCTTGCAAGTAGAAGGACGCGGTTGATTTGTTGAATGCTATTTACGTTCATTACTTTAGCACATCCAGATTTTTTTGCAGTTCTTCCAACTTCTTCTTTACGTCGGCAAGCTGTGTATAAAGCTGGTTGCTGTTATCGGTTTTGCTGTTAGCGCTGTCCTTCGTGAAAGCCAGTAATTCATTCAGTGAGTCTACTTTTGTCTGTAAAGCTTTCATATCTGTCGTAACACTATCTTTCAATTGGGTCACTTGCTTCTGATAGTCTTGTTGAACCACTTGCAGTTGTTGCTGGGTTTGCTGTGCGATATCGGTTGCAATTTTTTGCCTCAAATGCTCTGTGTACATCATAGCTGCGGCTACTCCGATTGCGATCAGCATGACCCAACCCACAAACAAGTATACGTACGTTTTCTTTCTTACCTTCGTAGCCTTCGAAGCAGCGCGAGGGAAAGAATTCGCAGTCGTAGTCTCGATGGGCATGTTCATGAAAATCACCTCTGATTACTAGTATAACATATTCCATATTTTTTACAGAATTTTAGATAGAATTCGCCGTTTTTCGATATTCATTTGGGGTGAGTCCCTCTAGTTTTTTGAAAACTTTGCTGAAATATTTCTCGTCCTGATAACCGACCATCTCCGCTACTTGTGAAATCCGAAGATATGGATTGCGCAGCAGGACCTTTGCTTTACTCATGCGAATTTGACCTAAGTAGTCAGAAAGATTTACCTCGAACTCTTGTTTGAATTTCCGTGAGATGTACTCGCGGCTGAGGTAGAATCGATTCGCGATATCCTGAAGCGAGACATCTTCGTGATAGTGCTTCTCAAGGAACTCTGCGATTTCAAAAATAACGCTTTTGTCCTTCTGCTGACTCTCAAGAAGCAGCTTCGACAAGTGAACAATACTCCGAGTGAGTTCCTGCTGCCACAGTGATAGAGATAGGATCCCATGCTCATCAAGCGGAACGATCAAACTGGATGGCTCATCAAGGAGCAGCTGTTTAACCTGATCTTCACTAATGTTATAGAAAAATTGCTGCACCCAACGACGCTTCATCACCCTGTATTCCCGCCACCAATGGTCGAGCTGTTCGAGTGTAATGGCTTCGCTCAGTTTGACGGCGTCCATCCATTCTTGAACCGTTTCTTGAATTTGGTCAATGCTGCCACTGCGAATAGCGAGTTGAATCCGTTCCTCATATTGGCTGAAAGTAAGCGCAGGCTGAACGGTTTTGGCTGTTTTTAATGTACTGTGAATCCATGTTTCCTTGGATTTGAGATTTCGCTGTCTGAGGGCATCACGGGCTTCCTGATAGGATAAAGTCAAATCCGTTGGAAAGGAGTGAGAGCTTCCAATACCGAAGTCCACGCGAGTATGAAGCGCTGTGCGTATACCTTCATTAATTTTTGCGAGAAATGCCTCAGAGCCAGATTGATCCTTCCATAGAAGCAATACAATTTCGTTATCGCTGTTCCAATGGCGGAAAGCATAACCGCGCTGATCGTTAACGAGGAATTCATTACATATGTTAATAAGCGAGAAGAGCAGGAGGTCCAGATTATGACTGAACTTGTTCTTCACACTGCGTTCCATCGTATCTAAGGATAAAATAGCAACACGGCAATCTCGAATAGTCCGAGATAAATGAAGCTCTTTCTCGAGCTGCTCGGCCGCTTGATCATAAGCGGAGGGTTCGGCAATTAAGTTCGATAGCAGCTTGTCCCAGTACATGGGCTTAATTTGGTTCATTTCGATATTCAGTTCTCGATTGGTATGACGAAGCTCCTCATCCTTATTCCAAGCGTGGATGGCTTTATCTAGCGCTTCATTTAACTGCTCGGGATCAATAGGCTTCAATATATAGTCCGTTCCGCCATACTTTAACGTATGGCGAAGTAGAGAGAAGTCGTCATGACCGCTAATAACGATCGTCTTCGAGTCAGGAGCATGCGTATGCAGCCACTCGAGCAATTTTACGCCATTCATAATTGGCATCATCATATCGGTCATAATAATCGCAGGATGATCACGACTTACGATCTCTATGGCCGATTCACCATCTTGGGCTTCTAATATAGTTTCTATGCCGTACTGCTTCCAGTCCACAAGCAGGCGGATGGCATCGCGCACATGTTTCTCATCATCAACAAGTAATACTTTCATTCAAGTGCTCCCTTTTTCATAGGAATATGGATCACAATCCGTAGACCTTGGGGCTGTACATGCTGGGCATCAAGAAATGCATCATCAGTGAAGTACAATTGTACTCTGGTCAGTACATTACTAAGCCCAATACAAGCCTCATCGGTTATCGATGGGGTATTCAGTCTGTTTCTTACTTCGTGGAGCCGGTGCTCGGTTATACCTATTCCGTTATCCTCAACGATGAGTTTCAAGTATTCATCCTCATGAACGATAAGCTTCATTGCTTGAATACGTAATAAGCCCGTAGCTGCACTCGGTTTAAAGCCATGTTTGAAATAGTTTTCGACAAGCGGTTGAAGGATCATCTTGGGTACAGAGATTGCTTTCGTGCTTTCTTCGATCTCGTAAATAACTTCGAATTGGTGCTCGAAGCGCTGCTTTTGCAGTTCGAGATAGGCTTTAATATGATCGATTTCTTTGTGTAAAGGAACGACGGATTCATTCGTGTTCATGCTGTAATGCATCATTTTGGCAAGTGACGAAATCAAAGCATAGACCTTTGGTGCATCATGCTGCAAAGCTAGTGTTCCGATCGATTGGAGCGCGTTATTCAAAAAGTGCGGATTGATCTGAGCTTGAAGTGCCATAAGCTGATTCGATTTGTTTGCAAGCTCAAGACGATATTCACGCATCACCATTTGATTTAAATCCTGCATAAGGCCATGGAATCGATTGGCGAGAATGCCCATTTCATCCGTACGAGTGAGCTCGATATCGGTATTCAATTGGCCTAACTGAACTTGTCCAGCCTGTATGCGTGTGATATAACGAATTAATTGTTTGATAGGCTCTGTAAATTTAATGCTGATATAAATGGTTCCGGCAATGACAATCAACATAAACAGAGTAAGGATCAAAGAATTAATTAAAGTTAACTGTCTGGCATTTTTCGTTAATTGCTCATAGGGAAGCCGCTTCACGATCGTCCAGTTAACATAGTCAGTTTTCATTTTTTCATAAATATTTATCCCCGCATAAGCGCCGTTTTTCCATTCATAGGAACCTTTTTGGAGATCGCTATAAATCGCCTCATTCCCCCAACTTGCTTCAAGAGGTTGTCCCCATTTAGACACATCAGGACCGAACACGATGAACCCCTTATCATCCAGGATATACAGTTCTTCTTGGTCATGGGTGAATAAGCTTTGAGATATTTCAGAGACTAGATTCAGCTGAAGATCAATTATCAGCTCACCAATTGAGATGTTACTTGGGGAGTACATAACTTTACGATGCATAGATAGGACAGGGGTTGGAGCAGAATACACATTAAGTGCAATATTGTAATTATGGCTTGCATGAGTGGTTTCAAAATAAACGGTTTTGTTCTCGGGGAACTGCCGAAGAGATTCATATTTACCGATCGTGCTTCCTTGAATGTCGCTGCTCGCTAAATAAGAACGGTCGCTAACGGAGGCGTAAAGATAAATTTGTTTGATCTCTTTAACCGAATGGGACATGACCTGCAGCCCGCTTTTGATAACCTTATCACTCATGTAGTCGATTTCTCGCTCGGTTTGCAGAATATCGTAAAGATAACCAACAGATGAATACTGACCTGTATAAATCGTAGTAGATGCCTGGACAACACCATTTAAGTAATTCAACAAATTCATTTTTGCTTGAGATATCAGGGCCGAATTATTCGTAATTGTGTCTTCTGTGACTTTGTCCTTGGTGAATATATAAGAAACAACAATGGATGTAGTGAATGGAACTAAGGTCGCAATGAGCAGAAAAAGGATTAATTTATTGCGTATACTATGACGAAACAAGGTGCATCAACTCGGTTTCTTTTTAGACTTTTCACCCTATATTGTAGCAGTAGAGGTCAACAAATTCCACCTAATGCATCACGATAATCTGTGTTTCACGAAGACAAAGGGATTTATACTATAGCTTATAGTTAGATAATCGTAAGGGGGAAATTCCCATGAAAACCAACAAAGGGTTAGCAGGACTTCTACAACAATGGGTGTTTGTCGGACCCGCGCTGATCTTTTTCGCACTCATTGTTGTTACTCCTTTTCTCATGAGTATTTATTATTCATTTACCGAGTGGAATGGTGTGACAACAACCGTGAAGTTCAACGGCCTAGACAATTTCAAACACCTTCTTTTTCATGACACAGACTATCGCAACGCATTCTGGTTTACAACAAGAATCACCGTGACGGATGTCATTCTCACGAATCTTGTCGGGTTTCTTTTGGCGCTCTTGCTCACTCAGGCACTGAAAACCAGAAATGTACTGCGTACTATTTTCTTCATGCCGAATGTTATTGGTGGACTTCTTCTTGGTTTCATTTGGCAGTTTATTTTCGTCAAAGGGTTCGGGACGTTAGGAGAATTGACCAATATTAGTTTTTTCCAACTTCCTTGGTTGGGTGATGCACCTACAGCCTTCTGGGCAATCGCCATCGTTAGTATATGGCAAGGTTCGGGCTACTTAATGATCATTTATATTGCGGCGCTTTCGAATGTGCCCAAAGATATGGTTGAAGCGGCTTATATCGATGGTGCTACGCGATTACAAGTGCTTAAGAACATTATCATTCCACTCATTATGCCGGCTGTTACCGTATGTTTGTTCCTGACAATTTCATGGAACTTCAAGATGTTTGACCTGAACTTTGCCTTGACCAAAGGTGGACCGTTCAACTCAACAGAATCCGTTTCCATCAATATTTATCAGGAAGCGTTCCGGAATAACAACTATGGTTTAGGAACAGCAAAAGCATTAGTATTCTTCGTTGTAGTGGCCATTATTTCGACCATCCAAGTCATGTATACGAAACGCAAGGAGGTTGAAGTTTAATGGAATCGGTCAAAAAATACTCAGGACGATTATTTACACTCGAGGTGCTCGGCATCTTAATAGGACTTTTATTTTTAGTTCCTTTCTACTTCGTCATCGTTAACTCACTTAAAACATTCCCGGAGCTGGCAGCCAGCACTGCGAAGCTTCCGTCAAGCTTATATCTTGACAACTATACGAAGGTATGGACAATCATGAAGTTCCCAAGTGCATTTCTGAACTCTTTCATTATTACTGTGTTCAGTAATGTAGGGCTTGTGTTGATTAGTTCCATGGCCGCTTATCGAATGGTGCGCAAATCAAGTAAATTCAACAACCTTGTATTTATAGCTTTCGTTGCTGCAATGGTTATTCCGTTTCAATCTATCATGATCCCGCTTGTGCGTGTAGCTAATGAAGTTGGACTAATGGATAGCAAGTTCGGCTTGATTATTTGTTATTTCGGATTCGGTGTTTCACTGAACGTCTTCTTGTTCCATGGTTTTATTAAATCCATTCCACTTGAAATTGAAGAGTCAGCCACTGTGGATGGATGCTCGCCGTATGGGGTATTTTGGCGAATTGTTTTCCCTCTGTTAAAGCCGATGTCCACGACAGTCATTATCTTAAACAGTTTATGGATATGGAATGATTATCTGCTGCCTTCACTCGTGTTAAATAGCCCAGAACTGAGAACAATACCTTTAGCAACGTTTTCTTTCTTTGGTCAATATACGAAGCAATGGGATTTGGCCTTGGCTGGTCTAACACTTGGCGTTTTGCCGATCGTTATTTTCTTCTTAGCGATGCAGAAACATATTGTTGAAGGCATAACGGCAGGATCGGTAAAAGGTTAACAGTTTTGCAAATATGTTCAAAATCTTCCACCTTTATGTTCAATATTCTCTGTGTTAAGGGTTTAAGTAAGTGTTTACAATAAACCATGTAAGCTGATGACGAGCTAACGAAACGTTATCAGGGTAAGCTGATTGAAACTAAAAGGGAGGCTTTACCTAAATGAAAAAATTAACAATGATCAGTATGGCGGCTGTACTTTCACTATCTTTAGTTGCCGTTGGCTGCGCGAAGAAAGAAACAGCGCCAACTCCAACAGCAACAACGGGTGGAGCGGCAACAGCAACACCTGCTGCAGGCGGTAAACCAGTTACAATTAAAATGTTCCAATTCAAAGTAGAAATCGCCGATCAACTTGGCAAATTAATTCAAGAATATCAAAAGCAAAATCCTAATGTTAAAATTCAAGTTGATACAGTAGGCGGCGGTGCTGACTACGGGGCAGCATTGCTTGCGAAGTTCAACTCAGGTGACAAACCGGACATTTTCAACAACGGTGGTTTCTCGGATATGGATAAATGGATCGAAAACTTGGAAGATCTTTCCGATCAACCATGGGTTAAGGATCTTGTAGACGTGGCTAAAGAGCCAATGACGAAAAACGGTAAACTATATGGACAACCGCTGAACCTTGAAGGTTATGGTTTCCAATACAATAAAGACTTGTTTACACAAGCTGGCATTACCGAATTACCAAAAACACTTACACAATTAGAAGATGCGGCTAAAAAGCTTCAAGCAAAAGGAATTACACCTTTTGAAACCGGCTATGGCGAGTGGTGGGTACTGGGTAACCACTTCGTAAACCTTCCGTTTGCTTACCAAAAGGATCCGAATGCCTTCATTGATGGCTTGAACAAAGGAACAGCAAAAATTCCGGGTAACGAAGTATTTAACCAATGGACAAAACTGTTTGA
The DNA here is from genome assembly GCF_030817295.1 of Paenibacillus sp. V4I9. NCBI lineage: Bacteria > Bacillati > Bacillota > Bacilli > Caryophanales > Paenibacillaceae > Paenibacillus > Paenibacillus sp. V4I9. The sequence goes on along the minus strand of NZ_JAUSZE010000001.1, from coordinate 5,967,149 downwards.
TCTACAGTTGAAATACGGTAACAAAAATCCGCTTCAAACAGATTACAATACACAAGTAACTGACTTTGCTACAGGTAAAGCAGCAATGACGCAGCAAGGTAACTGGACACAAGTTCAAATCACAAAAACAAACCCGAACATCAAAATTGGCTTCTTGCCAATGCCGATCAACGATGACGCTGCAGCGAACGATAAATTGTTCGTTGGTGTACCAAACAACTGGGTTATCAACAAAAACTCTGCTGTGAAAGACGAAGCGAAGAAATTCTTGAACTGGATGGTAAGTTCCGATATCGGTAAGAAATACATTACGGAAGAATTCAAATTCATTCCTGCATTCAAATCCATTCCTGCTGACGAGAAAGTTTTAGGACCTTTGGCAGCTGACATTATCGCTTACAGCAAAGCTGGTAAAACACTTAGCTGGAACTGGTTCAAATTCCCAGGCGGCGAAGCTTCTAGTAAAAAATTCGGCGATATTATGCAAGGTTATGTAGCGAAGAAGTATACGAAGGATCAAATGCTGGAGGAATTCCAGAAAACTTGGGATAGCCTTAAGAAGTAACTCAATAATGGGTGGTAATAAAGCCTCAGCGCCAATGCTGAGGCTTTTTGCTGTTTAACAGAAAAGGAATAGGCTGTTACAATAAAGAAGACTGGAGGTCTATGATGATAATAAGAATCAGGTCTTGGCTGCATAGCAGAGGAAATTCACTTCCGCGTGAGAAGCAATTGTCGCGTGAGGCCGTAATTTCATTAATTATTCATTCTATTTTTCAGTTTGGAGCTTCCATGTCGGGCGTGTTCTTAAACTTATACTTATGGCGGTTAACGCACAGTGTCGTAGTGAATGGTACATACAGCATGATCGTTTTCATCTTAACACCGATTGGCTTTGCGCTTGGTGGTCTCATGATTAAGAAGAAAGACCGAATGGTATCGTATCGTCTAGGTATCATGCTCATAGGTCTTTTCTATTTGAGCGTCATTCTAGCACAAGAGAAACTGGTCGAGTATTATATCCTATTTGCTATTTTTAATGGTCTTGCAGGTGCTTTTTACTGGGTAGGTTATTTAACCCTGATGTATGATGTCTCTAACGAACAGAACCGGATTCGGTATCTTGCATTTAATATGATTTTTTTCACAGCAGCAACCTTAGCGGGACCGGCGCTTGCCGGTTTCATTATCCGATTAAAAGAAGGACTTAGCGGTTACACCATCGTCTTCTCAATCGCATTCTGTATGTTCTTGCTAGCGGCGCTGATTTCATTGAAAATTAAAGCTTCAAGCGGGCATCATAGAGTTTATTACTTGAAGATGACTGGTCTTATAATGAAGAAAGAACGTGACTGGTTGAAAGCGTTGTTTGGATTTTTGGGAATGGGTTTGCTCCAAGGGACGATGCTTTTCTTACCGAATATTCTACTGTTCAAAGTGATGCCGCGTGAAGATATTGTGGGCTATCTCGGTGTATTATACTCAAGTCTATCGATCGTAATGGGCATTTTTATATCTAAATATGCAAACGCTAGTAAAGCTCGTCTTTATTTAGCCATATCAACACTCGGCTACCTCATTGGTGTATCTTTTTTACTAGGAAATGTTAATGTGTGGACGGTTGTAAGTTTTATGATTTTGCATTCTATCTTCGCGCCGCTGCAAGGGAATACAATGACTGGCTATTATTATGGCCTCATTGCGAAGCTGCCGCTTAAAGGCCAATTGAAAGTAGAAAGTGTGGTTGTTCGGGAGTTTTTCTTGAATGTTGGACGTGTGATTTCAATTACCTGTTTAATCTCGTTTGGCAGTGATTTGGATGGGGGCTGGATTCCATGGATTTTAATGATGGCAGCGATGTCACAAATGGCCCTTGTATGGTCGATTAAGAATCAGTGAGCTGAGCATGAAAGCGCGTTAACTCGGATATCCTAGGAAGTAGATGACAGGAGAAGAGGACGTGCGGTTATGGAACAGTATGACAGCATGATTGTTGGCGGAGGTATTGCCGGACTTCAAGCGGCAATTCAATTAGGAAGATATGAGTATCGCGTACTTGTCATTGATGCGGGCTATGGCCGGTCTACACTATGTAAAAGTTATCATAACCTTTTGGGGTGGCCAGATGGTGTATCGGGTGAAGAACTACGTCGATTAGGGAGGCTTCAAGCGGAGAAGCTGGGTGTTGCTTTCGCTAAGGATGAAGTTGTACAAGCTGTAAACAAAGGTAAACCTGGGGATGGATTTGAGTTATGGGGGAAGTCGGGTAAAGGATATGAAGCCCCGACTTTACTACTGGCGACAGGACTTCTGGATCGCATTCCTGAGCTGCCCAAACTGAAAGACTGTCTTGGGCTTACTGTTTACGTCTGTCCAGATTGCGATGGCTATGAGATTAAGAACAAACAGACCATTGTGATGGGTTCTGGTGATTCCGGAGCGGGAATGGCTCTGACGCTGAGTGCGCGTACGGACAAGCTGACCTATGTGAATCATGAGCAGAAAGCTGTGAAGAGCGAGCTGCTAGTAAAGCTGAAGGAAAAGAGAATCACCTATGTCGCGGAAGATATTGGGGAGGTGATGGCTGAAACGAATGGCTTATTTCGCGGTGTTGTTTTGGCAAATGGGGAACGAATCGGTGCGGAGCGCGGGTTTATAGCCTTCGGCGGGAATGAAGTGAAGTCGGATTTGGCCCGGCAGTTAGGCGCGGAGCGAATGGAGAATCGCCACATTGTAACGGATCCTCGCAGTAAAATGACAAGTGTGCCATTCGTCTGGGCAGCAGGGGACGTGGGTGTTCATGCCGAGCAAGTGACCATTGCCATGGGCGAAGGAGCGCAGGCAGCTATTTGGATGAACAAAGCGCTGTTGATGTTGAAAGAAGAAGCGAACATACATCGAGTTGTTGTTCGCTCTTAAGGGTTTAAAGTAGATAGGATAGTAGACGAGTCTGACGTCTCCGATGATGGAAAAGCAGTTACAACATGGGCATATTCCGCTAACGCTTGCTCCCCAAGTGGGGTGATATGATAAATGCCGCGGCTTTGGCGTACGAACCAGCGGTAGTAGTTTTTTTGAAGCAGGGAGCTCACGGCTTTATTGCTCGTGAAATCGCGAAGCTTACGAGGACTGAGTGGTCCATGCTGTCGCATTAGGTAGGCGCAATGAAGCGATTTTTCGCGGTAGGCAGTCATGAGTTTCTGCTGAGAGCTGCCTCCGACATTGTAGTCCCCACTGCGTTCATGAAATTCATTTACGACTTTCAATGCAGCCCGCTTATTCGGGCGTAATAGATAGGGAGTAGGCTCGCAGACGAGATCCACTGCGGGCTGTTTGCGTTTGAAGAATTGAACGGTCAGGACACCTAAGCCGAGCATGCGGCATAAACGTCGAATCTCTTCCCATTGCAGTCGATGCGGCGCTCGTCCTTTATTGGGAAGCTCGAAAGCGACATAGACTTGATCCGTCAGCCGCAAACGATCGATGCCTTGCACGAGGAGCGGAATATTGAAGTTTTTTTTCAATTCGACAATGATTGGCGGCTCATCACCGCGAATAGCGACTAAGTCGCAATGCTTAACCTCGGCGCGAACGGTGTAACCTCGCTGCTCGAAATATTGTTTAATTGGAGCGTAAAGCTCCGTTTCTGTTTGGATAGGCATGAGGTTAGTGATCTCCTCTCTAGTTACAATAATTGCAGCCAGAATGTGTTCAATTATAGCATAGCTTTTGCTGGAATAGGGGAAGAATCACTTGTACGTACATGTTGGAACGGAACGGTAGAGCCAGGAGACAGAGGAGGATGCGTGTGATGAGTGAGATATTGGATGTCTGGATAGGAAAGAGTATTGATTGCGCTTGCGGGTTGCGGCACGAAGTGCTGATTCGGCGCATAGTTATTGAACGCGATGCGCTGGCGCAGGTGAAGGTAAGCCTCAGCGTGATTCGCGAGAACGCGATGGTGGAAGTGGCGGCCGATGAAGAAGCGATTGTCCAGGTGATGCTGGACACGCCGCTTTCATCGAAGGTTTTGCTGGCCGTGGGTGCGGGCACCGTCCACGACATCGTGCGCTTCGTGGCGCATCGTACGAAGCGTCCGTTCTTGTCTGAGCCGACGGCGCCGTCGGTGGACGGATTCGCGTCAGTGGGCGCGCCGCTCATCGTCCGCGGCTTCAAGCAGACGATCCCGGCCTGCGCGCCGGAGGCGATCTTCGCCGACCTCGCGGTGCTGGCGAAGGCGCCGCAGGCGATGATCGCGGCCGGCCTCGGCGATATGCTCGGCAAGCACACTTCGCTGGCCGACTGGTCGCTTGGCCGTGTGCTGCTCGGCGAGCACTATTGCGAGCTCAGCGCTCGGTTGACTTTGGAGGCCGTAGAGCTGCACGGCTCAGTTGGCCGAGATCGCGCAGCGCACCGATCTCGGCTTGCTCCGGTTGATGGAAGGCCTGATCCTATCGGGCCTTTCCATGCTCTTGGTCGGCCACTCGCGGCCGGCCTCCGGGGCTGAGCACCATCTCTCCCATTACTGGGAGATGGTGCTTCTGCAGCAGCGCCGCCGAGCGCTGCTGCACGGCGCGAAGGTCGGCGTCGCGACCGTGCTCATGGCGCAGCGCTATCAGGCGCTGCAGGGGCTCACGGCCGACGAGGCCGCTGCGCGCCTAGCGCAAGGCCATGTCCCCAGTGAACTTACGGATGCGGAGCGCATCCGGCAGGTCTATGGGGACATGGCCGAGATGGTCATCGCCGAGAATTTCCCGGCGAATGGCACGGCTGTTGATGCGCAGGCGCTGAAGGCGCGCATCGCGGAGAAGTGGGGCGATGTGCAAGCCATCGCCCGAGCGGTCCCTGCACCGGCGCAGCTCATCGCTTGGCTCGAGGCCGTGCAGGGACCGGTAACGCCGGAGCAGCTCGGTGTGGAGCCGGAGCTGGTGGAGGCGTCCCTGCAGGATGCGCTTTTCGTGCGCAACCGATTCACGATCCTACGTTTACAGCGTCTGCTATAGACGCTTTATCTTTATAAAAGGCTGTCCCTCAAGTAGATAGATCTACCTACTTGAGGGGCAGTCCTTTTTTTATGATCCTTCTGGTAACAATCCGAATAGGTTTTCAGAACGGAAATTGCAAATCCATTGGAATAAATCCAATGAAATGGTCTCTCAGGCTGTGAAAATCGTAATTCCATTGGATTTATCCAACCAAATGGCTGGTTTATCGTCTGGAGACGGACTTCTATTGGATTTAATCCAATGAAATGGACTCTCGGGTTGCAAATTGCATGTTTAGCTATCGTAATTTACTACAATAGCCCAATAATTTAGCACATCCAATTACAGGACTATAGGTAGTAAAATTTGGATACTATCCTGCCGAACTATAGTCTTTCCGGTTATGTTCATCCTTCGTGTGAAAAAGTGTAAAAAATCACAACCTGACTTAATTTTTGCCATCCCGCAATGTGGAATTGTTCTCTATACTGGTAGCGTATGCAAGACGGTTCCAAGACAAGAAGGAGGGCAATATGAAATTTGCTAATGAGAAAGTCAGCGATATCCAAATCGCATATATTGGTGGAGGCTCGATGTATTGGGCGAAAAATCTGATTGCCGATCTGGCGCTTGATGGTCAATTGTCAGGTACTATTCGTTTGTACGATCTTGATTACGGCAAGGCCAAAAATAATGAAAAGCTGGGTAATTCGGTTTCCGATTATACAGAGACGAAATCCAAATGGACTTACAAGGCGTATCCGACGCTCCAAGAGGCGCTTAGCGGATGCGATTTTGTGTTTATCTCGATCCTTCCAGGATCATTCCGGGAAATGGAATCCGATGTTCATGAACCGGAAAAATACGGCATTTATCAAGCCGTTGGCGATACGACTGGACCTGGGGGTCTTATCAGAGCACTTCGCACCATTCCCATGTATGTGGAAATAGCACAAGCGATTGAGCGCTTTTCACCGGATGCCTGGGTGTTCAATTACACGAATCCAATGACACTCTGTACACGGACACTTTTTGAAGTGTTTCCAAAAATTAAAGCACTTGGCTGCTGCCATGAGATTTTCGGTGTGCAAGGACTTTTGATACGTATGCTGCGCGATATGGAAGGTATTGAAGGTGTGCATAGGGATCAAGTGAAAGTGAATGTGCTGGGCATCAATCATTTTACTTGGATCGATCAAGCGACGTATCAAAATATGGACTTACTTCCGATGTATCGAAAGTTTGTTAATACATATTTTGAATCCGGATTTGAGCACAACAAAGATGCTTGGGTCACGAACACGTATACGGCCGCTAACCGCGTGAAGTTCGATTTGTTTCGGCGCTTTGGCGTTATTGCAGCGGCAGGTGATCGCCACTTGGCGGAATTTATGCCTCCTTGGTATTTGAAAGATCCGGAGACGGTTCGTTCATGGAAGTTCGGCTTAACGACGGTACAAAGCCGAGTCGAAAAGCATGCAGCAACGGAGCTTTTTTACGGTAAGCTGCTTAGTGGCGAGGAGAAGCTGCCTCTTAAGGCATCAGGAGAAGAAGAGGTCAGACAGTTAAAAGGTCTAATCGGACTTGAACAATTCGTAACTAATATTAACGTTCCCAACGTTGGACAAATGAAGGGAATTCCTCTGGGCGCGGTTGTAGAAACGAATGCTGTGTTCTCAGCGAACAGTTTGCGTCCGGTCTACGCGGGCGAGCTTCCGATGGAAGTGGGTAATCTGGTCTTGCAACATACGATGAATCAGGAGCTTATTTTGAAAGCTGCTCTTCAAAAGGACAAAGACTTAGCATTCAAGGCGTTTATGAACGATCCGCTTGTGAATATCGATATCCACGATGCCGAGGTATTGTTCGATAAGATGCTGCAAAATACGAAAGCTTATTTGCCAGGATGGAACATCTGATGGCGGGCCGGCCATGAGTGCAGGATTAAAGTTATTCAGCGAATCCGCCTCCATTGATCCGCAGGATGAGAAGGCCGTTCGCCGGATGATTTTCAAATTGGCAGGTCCATCTTTGACGGAAATGCTGCTCATGAATATGACCCAAATGGTGATGATGATCCTGGTTGGACACCTCGGGGCCATTGCTTTGGCGGCTGTGGGCTTAACAAGCCAACCTTATTTATTATTGACTGTCCTTTTTGCAGCGCTTAATACAGGTACAACCGTCATCGTCGCCCGTTCGACAGGAGCGGGGAAAATGGGGGACGCGAATCTGGCCGCAGGGCAATCGCTTCTGCTCGGTACCATTCTGTCTGTTCTTGTTGTTGCACTTGGAGTCACCTTTGCCCAGAGCATGCTCCATTTGATGGGAGCCAGCGCTGAGGTCGTTCAATATGGAATGCCATATGCGAAATTAATGTTTTTCTCCATTGGCTTCTCTTCTATCTCGTCTGCTTTATCCGCTATTCTACGAGGGGCGGGAGACACACGGACTCCGATGAAAATCAACGTGCTGTCAGGATGCGTCAATGTTATCCTCGGGATCGTGTTGATTTACGGTCACCTCGATTTTCCGCAAATGGGTATTACGGGGGCTGCAATTGCCACCTTAGTGGTTCAGACCGGGGCCATGATTTGTTTTATAGCCGTCATGTTCAGCGGAAGATTTGCAGTTCGCATTGGCTGGTCGGATATAAGCCGTTTGGATAAGGCTATGATCAGCCGCATGTTGAAGATAGGGATACCCAGCAGTCTTGAGCAGCTTATTATGCGTTTAGGGATTATGACGTTTGTGAAAATTTGTGCTGGACTCGGGACCGTTGCAGTTGCGGCATCACAAATTGTAACGAGCATTATCGGGATCTCGTTTATGCCGAGGGCTGCTTTTGCCATCGCAGCTTCTACGTTAGTTGGACAAACCCTTGGCGTAAGTAAACCGGACCTCGCTGAGCGATATGTGTGGCAAGTCAGAAAGTACAGCATGTTCGTGGCCGGTTTTATGGGAACGCTTTTCATCTTACTTGCACCCCATATCCTCATGCTGTATACGAATGACGAGACGATTAATCGCGAAGGGGCATGGGCACTTCGGATCGTAGGTTTTATTCAGGTATCTCAGATATCGCAGTTTGTTCTTGGAGGAGCGTTAAGAGGAGCAGGAGATACCCGTTACCCCTTATATTCGACATTCATTGGCGTGTGGGGAATACGGGTTGTACTTAGTTATTTATTTGTTTACGTCTTTCATTGGGGCATGGTCGGATTATGGGGTGCTGTTGCTTGTGATCAATTTCTCAGATCTAATTTGATTTATTTTAGGTTTAAACGCGGGGCATGGAAGCATCTAAAGGTTTAATACACAAAAGGAGAAGCGGAATTATGGGAATTGTGTACGATTCGAATTCGCAAACTTTCCATCTTCATGGGAAGTCATCGAGTTACATCATGCAGCTAATCAAATCCAAATATTTGGCTCACGTTCATTGGGGACGCCAAGTACGGGGAACGAATCTAGGAAGCTTGCTCGCTATAAGACGCCGCTGCTCCTTCTCACCGTCTACGGATCCGAATGATCTAACGCTGTCTTTGGACACATTGCCGCAGGAATTTCCGGCATACGGAGGCAGTGATTTTCGCGTTCCGGCCTATCAGGTTCAATTGGAAGACGGAACGACGGTCAGCGAATTCGTTTATGAGTCCCACCGGATTTACGCGGGTAAAACACCCCTAGAGGGACTGCCGTCCACCTATACGGAGGATGACAGCGAAGCGGAGAGTATCGATATCGTGCTGGTCGACGCGATGATTGGTTTGAAAGCCATTCTCACGTATACCGTATTTCGCGATTTGGATGCGATAACCCGGTCAGTTCGATTCATGAATGTGGGTAATCAGTCGCTTAAGCTGCTTCGAGCATTGAGCTTCGGTATCGATATATCTCACTGCGATTTCGTTATGCTTCATTTGTCAGGCACATGGGCGCGTGAGCGTCATATCGAAAGACGCCCTATTCTAACAGGCGGGTCTGTCATTGAGAGCCGACGAGGGTCTAGCAGCCATTCGCTCAACCCATTCATGGCCCTGCTTTCCAAGCAAGCGGATGAAGACCAAGGAGAAGCCTATGGATTTAGTCTTGTCTACAGCGGCAGCTTTGTTGCTCAAGCGGAAGTAGATCCTTACGGAACGACTCGCGTAGTGATGGGCATCAACTCGTTTGATTTTTCGTGGCTCTTGGAGCCGGGGCAAACCTTCCAGACGCCGGAGGCAGTTCTCGTCTATTCCGCGGAAGGAATCGGCGGGATGTCGCGCACGTATCACAAGCTGTATCGCACACGGTTATGCCGTGGACAATTCCGCGATCGTCACAGGCCGATTCTCATCAACAACTGGGAAGCCACCTATTTTAATTTCAACGCGGATAAAATTGAAGAGCTTGCGCGAGTTGGCAAGGAACTCGGATTAGAGCTTCTAGTGCTGGACGACGGTTGGTTTGGTAAGCGTGACAACGATAAAAGCTCACTCGGAGATTGGTTCGTTGATCGTAACAAGCTGCCACAAGGCATGCCGGATTTGGTAAGCCGTGTGAAGCAGCAAGAGCTGGAGTTCGGTCTATGGTTCGAGCCTGAAATGGTGTCCCCGGATAGCGACCTGTATCGCTCCCATCCCGACTGGTGCCTGCACGTGCCAGGTCGGCGAAGAACAGAAGCGAGGCATCAGCTGATTCTCGATTATTCGCGCCAAGACGTAAGAGACTACATCGTTACGGTCATCTCCGATATTCTTGCGAGCAGCCCAATCACCTATGTGAAATGGGATATGAACCGCAATATGACGGAAGTCGGTTCCGCCCAGCTCCCGCCGGAGCGGCAGCGTGAAACGGCTCATCGTTATATGCTCGGGCTTTATGAAGTGATGGAACGGATAACCTCCGCATTCCCGAGTGTGTTGTTCGAAAGCTGCTCCGGAGGTGGCGGGCGGTTCGATCCTGGGATGCTCTACTATATGCCGCAGACGTGGACGAGCGATAATACGGATGCGGTAGCACGGCTGAAAATTCAATATGGCACGAGTATCGTTTATCCAATTAGCACGATGGGCGCTCATGTTTCCGCAGTCCCTAACCATCAGGTGCATCGTACGACACCGCTCGATATGCGGGGGGATGTGGCGATGTCGGGTAACTTCGGCTATGAGCTGGATTTGACCGCATTTACGGAAGCTGAAAAGGAGGCCGTGAAGAAGCAAGTTGTACTTTATAAACAATTGCGGCCGCTGATCCAATTCGGCGAATTTTACCGTTTGATCAGCCCTTTTGAACACGTTAACGCTGCATGGATGTTTGTTTCCGAGGATAAGAAGGAAGCGTTGGTTGCTTTTTTTCAAGTACTGTCTGAGCCGAATGCACCGCTAAGGAAGCTGCGATTAAAGGGGTTAGCGGCAGAGAGTAATTACTTACTCTATGATTCGGAAGATCAGGACGAAGTTATGGAAATCTTTGGTGGTGATGAGCTCATGCATGTGGGGCTTAATTTACCGATCTGGAAAGGCGATTTCCGAAGCCGCCTTTACCGCTTGAAAATGGAGGAATGACAATGAAAAAGCTGCGTTTGAGCGATTTGCAGGATAAGAGGGACGGCCACATTTTGCAGGATGTATTACCAGGTGAGGATCATCACCTCAATTCGAGTGAGGTCGATCCGATTGTCACCGTGTGGTGCCATGCAGGCTTGAACCGTCATAAGAATCAACAGCAGGAGGACGCAGTATGAACAAAATCATAAACACGGATACACATACATTTACTTTATCGGGAGAGGACCATCGGTTTACCGTCTCTCTATTTGCGGAAAAACTGCAGGAAGGCCTCGATCTCATTACGCTGCAATTGAAAGCGGAGGAGGCGCTGACGCCTCCCGTTTTTACGCTTGGTTGGTCGCATCCTGCTTGTGATATTCAGGGCAGTTGGCATCCTGCCCAGGACCGGAATAAGAGTTTCAAGGCCGACTGGATGCGCACATTACGTTCCAACGCGGCTGCGTCGGCTCCGATTTATGCCTTATTTAATAGCGTAGGTCGCAATAGACTGACATTTGCTTATTCGGATGCACTTAACACGGTGCACTACTCGGGAGGCATCAGCGAGGAAACGGCCGATTTCCATTGCCGCGTCCAATTGTTTACAGAAACGACGGTGCCTTTCACTTCTTATGAGGCGAAGCTTCTCGTAGATACGAGAGATATTCCTTATTATGAAAGCCTTCAGGGCGTTCAAGAGTGGTGGAGCGCCATGCCGGAATATCGCCCGGCGTTCGTTCCTGCGGCTGCCAAGGAACCCATGTATTCGACCTGGTACAGTATGCATCAAAATGTAACAGACGCACATATCGAAGAGCAATGCCGTATCGCCAAGAAGTTGGGGATGGAAGCCGTCATTGTGGATGATGGCTGGCAGACGGAAGATAACCGCCGGGGTTATGCGTACTGCGGTGATTGGGAGACTTATAAGGGTAAATTCCTTGATATGAAGCGGCATGTTGATGCGGTTCATGAGTTAGGCATGAAATTTATCCTCTGGTACTCAGTACCATTTATCGGTAAATACAGTAAGGTGTGGGATCGATTCAAAGATAAGATTCTGCGATTTAATGAAAATCATGGGGCAGCCGTGCTCGATCCGAGATACCCTGATGTCCGAGAGTATATCATAAATAAATATGAAGAAGCGGTGAAAGAATGGGGCTTGGACGGCTTCAAGCTTGATTTCATTGATACGTTCTATTCGCCTGAGCTTCAGCTTCCCTCAACAGTCCCCGGCAAGGATTATGAGTCTATACCTGAAGCCGTTGACCGTCTATTGACAGACTCTATCGGCAGATTGAGAGAATTGAATCCCGATATCATGATCGAATTCCGCCAGATGTATATCGGTCCTGCCATGCGCAAATACGGCAATATGTTCCGTGCAGCCGATTGTCCGAACGACAGCATCCAGAACCGAGTGCGTACGTTGGACATCAGGCTGATCTGCGGAGATACGGCAGCTCATGCCGATATGATCATGTGGCACCCGGAGGAACCCGTGGAAAGCGCCGCCTTACAGTTGATTAACTGTTTATTTTCGGTGCCTCAGGTATCGGTCCTCTTGGATAGGCTGCCTTCCAACCATTTGAAGATGCTCGAATACTGGCTTTCCTTCTGGAAGGAGAACCGTGATCTGTTGTTAGACGGCCCGATTGAGCCAATGAATCCGGAGCTGATGTATCCGCTAGTCCGAGCTGTAAAAGAGGATAGAGGGATTATTGTCGCTTATCATGAGCGAATTGTGCCTATAGATGCATCGACACCGGTGTCCCAGTGGATCGTGGTAAATGGCAGAAGACAGGATGGACTCTATTTGGAGGCGTCTGGTGTAGTTGGAGCGGTTAAGGTGGTTATTAAAAACTGCTGTGGGGAAATCGTAGAGGAGCTGTCTGCCATGCTGACGTCAGGCATTCATAAGCTTGCGATTCCGGCTTCGGGGCTCGCGACCATTTCTATTTTATAGAACCAAAAATCAAGGCACGTACACTAGGGGGATCATCGATGAACTACTTAGCTAATGAAGGAAGATATGCTGAAATGCCTTATCATCGGAGCGGAAAGAGCGGTCTTAAGCTGCCTCTGATCTCTTTTGGATTATGGCATAATTTTGGAAGCGTCGATCTATTCGAGAACAGTAGGGCTCTGGCGCGCCATGCGTTTGATTTGGGGATTACCCATTTCGATCTTGCGAATAACTATGGTCCATCGGCAGGCTCGGCAGAGGAAACGTTCGGACAAATTCTGAAGAAGGATTTGCACCCGTACCGTGATGAGCTGATCATTGCAACCAAAGCAGGCTATCGCATGTGGGACGGTCCTTATGGGGAGCGGGGCTCCCGCAAAAGCATGCTCGCCAGCCTCGACCAGAGCTTAAAGCGACTTGGCATGGGTTATGTTGATATTTATTATTCGCACCGTTTTGACGCTGAAACGCCTTTGGAAGAAACAATGGGCGCCTTGGATCAGGCTGTTCGTCAGGGAAAAGCGCTGTATGTGGGTGTGTCCAACTATAATGCAGAGCAAACGGAGCAAGCAGCAGCAATATTGAAAGGTCTCGGCACTCCGTTCATCATCCATCAAGTACACTATTCGATGTTCGAAAGACGGTTGGAGCAGGGCCTGCAAGACATTTTGGCAAGAGAAGGCGTGGGGTCAATCGCTTATAGCCCTCTAGCCAGAGGACTGCTGACGGATCGTTATTTGCAAAACATTCCGGCGGATTCCCGTGCAGCAGGTGGCAGTATGTTCCTAAGGCCTCAGGATATTACCGAGGAAAAGATCGCTAAGTCTCGTCTTTTGAATATATTAGCTCAGGAGCGAGGGCAAAGCCTTGCACAGATGGCTTTAGCTTGGGTTCTTCGCAAGGGATATGTTACCTCCGCATTAATTGGGGCAAGTAAAGTGAGTCAGCTAGACGATAATGTGGCAGCCTTGAAGCAGCCTACTTTCACTCAGGAAGAATTGGATCTTATCGATCAAATTCTTGGGGGTTGAAGTTTGGCAGGATTTGCTCTATTGGGAACCGAAGTATACGGAGCGATGGGAAAGCCTCATCATTAAATACAGAAGAGGGTTGAGTATGCTAATCCGATTGAATAAAGTACTCGAAAAAGCGATGCCTTTTGTAACGCCATCTGCTGTTATTGTTGGGTTAATTAGCTCAACTTGGCTGCATCATCTTAGCTTTCTAGTCCCGTGGATATTTGCTGCAATGACGTTTGCTGGAAGCATTGGATCTAATTTTAAGGATTTACAAAAGGTGATGATGCATCCGCTGCCGATTATAGCTAACTTTATCATTCTGCATCTGGCAATGCCGATACTGGGATGGGCGGCCGGTTCAATATTTTTCCCTGGAGATGATTTGACACAGACTGGATTTGTTCTCCTGTTCGTTATTCCTACCGGAGTTGTCAGCTTGGTGTGGGTTACCATATATGGGGGAAATATAGCGCTCACTTTGGCGCTCATCTTACTGGACACGCTTTTATCTCCATTGATTGTGCCGCTTAGTCTCTCTCTCATCGTTGGAGCTAAGGTACATATGGACCAATGGGATATTATGAGGGGGCTATTCTTAATGGTTGTGATCCCTTCATTGATTGGTATGGTGCTTAATCAATGGACAAAAGGCAGAATTAAAATCACCTGGGGGCCGCGATTGGCGCCTTTTTCAAAAATAGGACTTTTTGTGGTGGTCGCGATTAATTCTTCGGTCATAGCTCCCTATCTGAAAAACATGAATGGTCAGTTGGTAAAAATTATTGCTGTTTCTTTCGCATGTGCAACCATTGGATATTTGGCAGGATGGCTAGTATCCCGGATGATGAGATGGGACCGCGAAGTCACCATTGCCCTCACCTTCAATTCAGGGATGCGAAACTTGAGTGCGGGTGCAGTGCTCGCTATCAGCTTTTTTCCGCCGCCTGTGGCGCTTCCGGTTGTCGCAGGTATGCTGTTTCAACAAATCCTGGCGGCTTTATATGGGCAGCGTCTGGCTAAAAAGTACGGCATAAATGGTCATACAGCCAAGGCAGCCTAAAAATGAGGATTCACTTGGAGAGAATGAAGTTAAATGGGAAAATAGCTACTTGGACAAGGGTTCTGTTTGCCTCACCACCATACAATGAAGAAGCACCCAAGAGGGTGCTTTTTGTCACATAAGCGAATTTGTTTATTCTTTCCCCCAAATATTATTTTCCATTGAGTTGCCCTCATATAAATTTTTATCCGAGATATCCCCAATGCTGTATTATCCCAATGTTCTTCACAACGAATGATCAAGACCCTTCCGAGGTTATATTTTTCGTTCCGTAATTTCTTTTTTTCACAAGCGAAAGCTTCAAAACAAACCCAAAAGAATTCCAGACACAGCCCCGAAAATCCCCCATATAATAGGGCCCCATTTCAATATATAACCATAAATGGATCCAAGGAGCATGAGACACGTTCCAAATGTCTCTATAACGTACGATTTTGTCACCGTTCCTTAAATGGGCATTTCAAAATTAGTTTTTTTGTTATATTCCACGGCTGAAACGTAAGCATCATAAAAAATAAAAGCTGGCCCTGGTTCGTCGAAATGGAGGGATTTGATTCAATACCATATTTAATCAACAAAGAAAGGAGCATTGCCGTAATGGCAGGCTCTGTTTTGTTTTATATAGTGTATGAACATTCTCTGTTTGTTTGAAATTATGTAAATGTGTTCCATAATTTAATATATTGACACTTAGTTAGTAAATTTGTTACATTTCTCATTATTACTATTTATTTTTAAAGGGAGATGCAGCATGAGACAGAGAAAAGTAATGATTACAATGCTTTCCGCGGTTTTGAGCGTATCGCTGTTGGCAGGCTGTGGAGCTCAACCTGAGGCAAAAGACAACGAGGCGGGAGCAGCAGCCGGTAAAGGCGAGCAAGTAGCTAAAATCGGTTATATCGGATTTATTTCCGGAAGCGGGGCGGCTTATGGGGAAGCCCAGAAACAAGGTTTAGAGCTTGCCAAAACCGAGTTAAACGAAATAAATAAAGGTAATCTTAAAATTGAACTGCTTATCGAAGACTCGGCCGGCAAGAAAGAGAGCGCTATCAACGCGGCTAATAAATTGATTAACCAAGATAAAGTGGTTGGGATCATCGGTCCGACCCTGTCCGGCGAAATGTTTGCTGTTGGACCGGTCGCAACTGAAGCGGAAACGCCAATTCTCGGAATTTCCAATACGGCTGAAGGCATTAATGATATTGGCGAATACGTATTCCGTAATTCTTTGCCTGAATCGGTAGCAATTCCTGCTGCCATGGATGCGGCTGTTAAGAAGTATGGCATTAAAAAAGCAGCGTTCATTTACTCGAAAAATGACGATTTCTCCGTGTCCGGATTTAAAACGATGAAGGCAACGGCTGAAAAAGTGGGATTGCAAAATTTGGGTGAAGAAACGTTCTCTAATGGGGATGTGGATTTCGCTGCACAGTTGACCAAGATCAAAGCAACCAATCCGGATGCGTTATTCGTATCGGCTTTATATAAGGAAGGTTCCTTGGTCGTGAAAAAAGCGCGTGAAATTGGTTTGAATGTACCGATTATCGGCGGCAACGGCTTCAATAACCCGCAAGTGTTGGAGATTGCCGGTAAAACGGCGGAAGGGCTTGTCGTAGCAACCCCGTTCAGCACGGATAAAAAAGATGACAATGTACAGAAGTTCGTGAAAAACTATGAAGCGAAATACGGCAAAAAGCCGGATCAGTTTGCTGCTCAGGCTTATGACGGCTTGTACATTATCGCTCAATCGCTGCTGAAAACGAAAAAAGCTGCCGATCGCCATGCTTTGCGTGACGAATTGGCCAAGCTGAAGGATTTCAATGGCGTATCCGGAAAGCTTTCTTTTGATGAAAAACGGAATCCGATCGGCGTGCCGGTTGTCGTTACGATTAAAGACGGTAAGTTTGTTCCTTTCGAATAGGAACACTTTCAAAATAATAGCGATACCAAGTTACCCGGGCGCTGCCCGGGTAACTGTTTTGCTAATCACATTTTGAACATAGGAGGAGAAATCATGATTTGGCAGCAGCTATTCAACGGATTAACCGTCGGAAGTACATATTCGTTGATCGCAATCGGCTATACGCTCATATTTGGTGTGCTGCGTATTATTAATATGGCACATGGTCAGATCTTTATTTTTGGATCGCTTGTTGGTTTAAGCCTTGCTGTTAATTCCGGATTGCCGATTGGTTTTGCATTTCCAGTGGCCGTAATCGTATCCGGAATCCTGGGTCTTGGACTTGAATTCACAGCGCTGCGGCCTCTGAGGAAAAAGAACGTGCCGCATTTGGCTTCTTTAATTAGTACCATCGGCTTCGCTATTCTTATGGAAGAATTAACTCATGTGTTCTTCGGTGCAGATTCTCGTTCGGTGCCAGCGGTCGGCACGACAATTCTGCATATGGGTCCGGTGCAGTTGCGTATTGCAGATCTTATTATCATCGGTGTCTCGCTGTTTTTAATGATTGTTTTACATTATTGGATTCAAAAGACCAAAATGGGCAAAGCGCTTAGAGCAACTGCGGAGAATGTCGAAACGGCTGGTATTCTAGGCATCAATACGAATGCTATCATCATTATGACTGTCATGATTGCTTCGGGACTAGGCGGCATTGCCGGTATGCTGATCGGGATCACATATTCCGCGCTGATACCCACTATGGGTCTCACATTGGGATTCAAGGGATTGGCTGCACTTATCCTTGGCGGAGTTGGCAGTATACCCGGTGCCATGGTGTGCGGCATTATTATCGGTTTGTCTGAAGTTTTGGCCGTCGCCTATGGTGATTCCTCGTACAGGGATGCCGTTGCCTTCGGCATGATTATTATCATCCTGCTCATCAGGCCGCAGGGCTTGTTTGGGAAAAAAGCGTAAGGGGGACAGAAGAGAAGATGGACTTGCTAAATCCTTATACGCTGCAGGTAATTACATTTATGGTTTTAAATTTAATTTTGGCCATTAGCATTTATATCACGTTATCTACGGGGCAGCTTTCGCTCGGACATGCAGGTTTTATGAGCATTGGCGCATATACCACTGCAATTGCCACCAAATCGGCGGATTTGTCGCTTATAGTTGCACTGATTGTAGCCGTTATCCTTACTGGAGTCGTTGCCTTACTTGTCGGTTATCCGACATTAAGGCTGCACGGGTTATATCTGGCTATTGCCACCCTTGGTTTCGGGGAAGTCGTCCGGGTTATTATGCTCAACCTAGAAGTGACCAATGGAGCGCTGGGGTTGACCGGTTTGAAATCGATCGGAACACGGTTATATGATTTGGAAAAATTAATAGGAATCAGCGCATCGGATTGGGGCATTTCTGTTTCGCAAATGAAAGCATTATCGACCTTAATCGCAATGATTCTGTTGTTCATCGTCATTTTGCTGTGCCAAATCCGTTTGAACCGCTCCCGGGTTGGCCGTGCGTTCAGCGCCATCCGCGCAGACGAGACGGCGGCACGCGCAATGGGTATCAATATCACGTATTACAAGATGCTTGCTTATTTGATCGGTTCCATGATGGCTGGTCTGGGAGGCGGAATCTATGCCCATCTGACGACGACCATCACGCCTGACGATTTCAATTACCACCGGGTTGTGGAAATATTATCATTCGCCGTTATCGGCGGCTCGGAAGTCCTTATCGGTCCGCTCTTTGGGGCGACGCTGTTGACGGGACTACCGGAGTTTTTACGTGTCTTGTCCGAATACAAAATGATTTTCTACGGCAGTTTGTTAATTCTGGTCATGGCTTTCCGCCCGCATGGGTTGATAACTGCCAGTACGTTCTCCAAATGGAAAAAACGCAAAAACAAAACTTCCGGCAAAGGGGGCCAATAGCATGCTGCTCGAATTAAAACAAATAGGTAAAACATTCGGCGGTATTAAGGCGCTGTCGGACGTTAATTTTGCTATAGATCCAGGCCAGATTCTCGGCTTGATCGGACCTAATGGGGCTGGTAAAACAACGATTTTCAACATGATCACGGGCATTTTCTCGCCAACCACAGGAAGCATTACGTTTGAAGGAACGAATTTGGTGAATATGCCTCCCCATCAAATAACAGGACTTGGCATCGCGCGGACCTTTCAAAATATCCGTCTGTTCGGCCATATGAGCGCATTAGAAAACATCAAAGTCGGGATGCATTCGGTAACGAGATCCGGATTCTGGGCCTCTTTATTGCATCTGCCCCTCCAAAAGAAAGAGGAGGCTCATGTATGGGAACGGTCCATGGAGCTGCTCGAATTCGTTGGCTTGAAAGACGTCGCCGACATCCGATCCGATACGCTTGCGTATGGGCAGCAGCGCAAACTTGAAATCGCCCGTGCGCTTGCGACGAATCCGAAACTGCTTTTGCTTGATGAACCGGCAGCGGGAATGATCGAAAGCGAGACGCTCCAGCTGATGGAGCTCATCCGCAAAATTCGTGACAACGGTACGACGGTGTTGCTTGTAGAGCATGATATGCCTCTAGTAATGAACCTATGCGATAAAGTGGTTTGCATCAATTTCGGGGTGAAAATTGCTGAAGGCCCGCCAGAAGTAATCCAAAACCATCCCGATGTCATCGAAGCTTACCTCGGGAAGGAGGATGAGTAATGCTTACGATCCAGAATCTAGAAACGTATTATGGCAACATTCGCGCTTTAAAGGGAATCTCGCTCGAAGTGCCCGCAGGGAAAATCGTCTCCCTGATTGGAGCTAATGGGGCAGGGAAGTCTACGACGATGAAGACGGTCGCTGGGGTACTTACGCCGCGGAACGGTTCGATTACCCTTAACGGCAAACAAGTACAGGGAATGAGGCCGCACCAACTGGTGAAAGAAGGACTGGCTCTAGTGCCGGAAGGCCGACAGGTGCTTGCTCCGATGACCGTGTTCGAAAACCTTGAGTTAGGCGCTTATCAGCGCAGTGATCGTCAAGTTATTCAGCAGGACATCGAGAAGATGTTCGCGTGGTTCCCGATTCTGAAAGAACGGGTGAACCAGCTTGCCGGAACCATGTCCGGCGGACAGCAGCAAATGCTTGCCATCGCACGGGCGCTGATGTCTAGGCCAAAGCTCTTGCTGCTAGATGAGCCTTCCATGGGCCTTGCTCCGATTGTTGTGGCGGATATTTTTAAGGTTATTCAGCAAATTAATCAAGAAGGAACAACCGTGTTGATCGTGGAACAGAACGTTCGACAGGTGCTTAAGATTGCTCATTACGGGTATGTTCTCGAATCCGGACAAATTGTACTAAGCGGTGAGGCGCAAGATTTGCTGCACAATGATCGGGTAAAAGAAGCGTATCTCGGCGGAAAGAAACACGCATGAATGTTTACGAATAATAGAAGGTTAACGTTGGCGGCGGCGAATTGTGGATTTGATACACCACGGCTCGTCTCCATGTTGTAAATCCGCAAAAACGAAAAGCAAAAGGAGCTCAGCCAGTTGAACTTGGCTAGGCTCCTTTTTGCTATTCAGGGTAATGCGATTAATCGTTAAGTAAGTAACTTACGCAAAGATAAGCCATTCCCGCCAATCCGCATGCAATAAAGGTCAAATAAAATATAGGCATTTAGATCAGTAACAAGAGCGGAGCTAAGTTCATATGTTGTCATTGGGTACACGAATGAATTGGCGAATCTCACAGGGAAGTTGTATATGCTGTCGGCACAACTATCTATCAAACGGAGGTTGGAATGATGAATGATTTCAAAAAGGATTTAATGAAGTTGAATGTTTCCGAGTTCAAGGCAAGCGAGGCGACACCTTGGAACGCTCAAGGCCAACAAGATGCTCGATTATGCTTCACTTGTTTCAGTTGTATTAACTTAAATTGCTTCAATTGTTTCACTTGTCACCAATGCCATAACTGCCACAACTGTCACAATTGTCATAACTGCCACAATTGCCATAACTGTCATCATAACTGCCACAACTGCCATCATAACTGTCACCATGGAGGCCGTTGAGATTGTTTTTGCCGATAAGGTAACGTTTATACCCGTAATTGCTTGCTTCCAGGCGGAAGACAATGACTACTTAATGAGAAGCGAAGCCCCTGCAGCGACAGCGACCCAGGGGTTTTTCCCATGTCTAAGTAAGGGTGCACTTCACTGAATTGGCTGCAGGAAGAGCTCATAAAGAATGAGACATGAGGGACAAATAGCTGTACATAAGATTACTTGTGAAGAGTTAGGGCATGAGAACAGCTCACGGAGGAGGAAAAGAATGACAAATTTGAACCCTTCGATGCGACTGAAGGTGAATAGGGATACGTTTTTTCTCCCTGATCCAAACGGTAGTGTGTATTTTCGTAACAATGTAAGCTCGTTCCGCATGGAAGGCGAGTTGATCGATCAGTGGATTGAAAAACTGATACCGATATTCAACGGGGAGTATAGGTTGGAGGATTTGACAGACGGATTGCCGGACCAACACCGGAACCAGGTATATGGAATTGCAGAAATGTTGTATCGTAATGGCTTTGTTCGGGATGTGAGCCAAGACACTCCACATCAATTGCCGGATGAGGTTCTCCAGAAATATGCTTCTCAGATTGAATTTTTGGACAATTTCGGTGATTCGGGTGCTTACCGGTTTCAGTCCTATCGTCAGGCTAAAGTATTGCTGGTCGGCTCAGGTCCATTGTTGAT
Source organism: Paenibacillus sp. V4I9 (assembly GCF_030817295.1). Lineage (NCBI taxonomy): Bacteria > Bacillati > Bacillota > Bacilli > Caryophanales > Paenibacillaceae > Paenibacillus > Paenibacillus sp. V4I9. The sequence goes on along the minus strand of NZ_JAUSZE010000001.1, from coordinate 5,945,932 downwards.
CTCAGCGGTTTCTGCGCTGTTAGAATCCGGATTGCCCAAGTTTCACGTACTGGTCTCGGGTTCAGAGCCGACCCATCGGCAACGGATGCTAGAACTGGCCGCACATGCCCGTAAAACAGACACGAAAGTAGCCATAGAGGAGGTTACCCTTCAGAAGAAGGGGGTTAGTAATTGGCGGGAGGTTGTGAGGCCGTTTGATTCGATTTTATTTGTATCAGGGGAGGGTGATATCGAGGAACTGCGGGTTCTTCATGCGGTTTGCAGAAAGGAGAAGAAGGTGTTTCTTCCCGCTGTACGTGTGCAACAGGTGGGTCTGGCAGGTCCGCTAGTGCATCCGGACTTTGAAGGGTGCTGGGAGTCAGCGTGGCGCAGCATACACGAATCCGCGATTTGTAAAGACCCTCAGCTGCACACCATTTCTTCCACAGCGGGAGCGATGTTAACGAATGTGATTGTCTTTGAATTATTAAAAAGGATGACGGGAGCGAACGATTCGGACCAAAGTAATCAATTCTACCTGCTTAATCTGGAGACTTTGGAAGGAAAATGGCATTCGTTCAGGCCCCATCCGCTTATAACCGGACGTACCGCAGCTGGAAGGATTCACGATTTCGATCAACAGCTCGAACGGAGATTAGGCAAAAGTGAGAACGGATTGCTTCCTTACTTCAGCCAGTTAACATCGGCGGAATCAGGGATTTTCCATATTTGGGAGGAGGGTGACTTAAAACAGCTGCCACTCTCTCAGTGTCGCGTTAAAGCAGTCGATCCGCTATCGGAAGGACCGGCTGGGCTGCTGCCTGACATTGTTTGTAACGATTTGACGCATGAGGGAGCGCGACGGGAAGCAGGGCTGACCGGGATTGAAGCGTATGTGTCGCGAATGGCCGGCCTGCTCGTTTCGACATCATCTTCCCATGAGGAAGATGAGGGCAGCAGGATAGAACCTCATGAATTTATCGGCGTTGGAGTGGGAGAAACGGTTGCGGAAGGCATTGGCCGAGGGCTGCAAAGGTGTTTGGCCGAGGTACTGGGCAATCAACAGGCATGTCAGTTGCCTTCTGTCTTTCGAGTACAGTTGTCTGCGATAGAAGATAAACACTGCCAGTTTTATTTGCAGGCTTTGACGACGATGAAGGGAGCACCGATGATTGGGTTGGGAGAGAATGTGTCCGGATTTCCTGTAGTGTGGGTCGGTACGAACGATTGCTGGTATGGCTATGTAGACTTGAATGTGACCCTGGCGTTGCGGAAGGCTTTACGACAGGCTCTGTTGGAAGCGCAAAACCAACCGGATTGCCTCCAAACGCAAGCATTGGGAGTTTCGTCCGTGCGTCTTGAAGAACAGGCACCGCTAAGCCTCGAGATCCCCTCAAGTGAAAAGACGGCAAAATCGGAAATTCTGCAGTCCGCCCTGCAGGTCTTGGAACGGAACGGTAAGCGGCTATTGGTCTTCGATCTGGCAGTAGAACCGTTTTTGAAAGAGGAAGTGGCTGGGGTATTTGGCGTGGTGCTGCGTGAGGAGGGATCCTGGTGAGCGCTGTCGTTGTGATTGTTGGAGAAGGGGTTTTGGCGGACTGTGTGTACGGTGAACTGTCAGCCCAATTCGAGGTTGTACGTCAGATCGATTTCGAGGCGGGAGTACCGGAAGCGGTGGACTTGGCTCTGGTGCTGCACGATGCTTGGCATCCTTACATTCATCAAAAGGCGGAAGAGCTGCTGCAGCCAGCCGGCATCCCTTGGTTGCGCGGCTTCGTTTCCTTTGGTGAGGGATTGATCGGGCCTCTGGTTCGTCCTGGTACAAGCGGGTGCTCCCAGTGTGCAGACACGCGGCTCCTCATGGCGGGACGTGAGCGCAAGGAAATGCAGAAGCTGCAGCAGAGGCTGGTGGCACAGGGGGGAATGCCGTGTGATGCATGGGCGTCGCGTACAGGACTTTTGCAGGTGGCTCACCTGCTGGTGGTAGAGGCACGGAGGATGCTGCAAGGCGATCCAGTTCACTCGGCAGGGAAGGTGTTTTTGATCAATCTGAAAACGCTGGAGAACACACTTCACTTCTTTCTCCCAGACCCGCTGTGTCCAGTTTGTAGTCGATTGCCTGACGATTCTTCGACAGCAGCCCACATTTCGCTGCAACCAAGTCCGAAGATCAGCACGGAGAGTTACCGCTCCCGCCCGATGGATGACCTGAATAAAGTCTTGACTAGAGACTATCTGGATTATCGGGCTGGCTTTTTGAATGGGAAAATGGTTGATCTTGAGTCGCCATTTGCCGATGTGAGTGTGAATCTGCCGTTGTTCACAGAAGACGTTGGAGCGGCAGGTCGGACTCATTCCTATGCGGTGAGCGAGTTGACCGCCATTTTGGAGGGATTGGAGCGGTACTGCGGTCTAGCACCCCGAGGCAAACGAACGGTAGTCCATGGCTGCTTCCGCAATCTGAAAGATCAAGCGCTCGACCCTGTCAAGGTAGGGGTGCATACGAAGGAACAGTATGCTCAGCCGGGGTTTCCGTTCACAACATTCAATCCTGATCACCCAATCGATTGGGTATGGGGCTATTCGTTTTTGCAAGAGCGTCCGATTCTGGTTCCGGAGCAGCTCGCCTATTACAGCATGGGCTGCGGGCATGGTTTTGTGTTCGAGTCTTCCAATGGATGCGCATTAGGAGGAAGTTTGGAGGAGGCTATTTTTTACGGCATATTGGAAGTAGTGGAGCGAGATTCGTTTCTGATGACTTGGTATGCGCAGCTGCCTCTCCCACGCCTTGACCCTTATTCTGCTAACGACCGAGAATTGCAGTTGATGATCGATCGATTACGGGCAGTTGCGGGGTTTGATGTGTATTTCTTTAACTCGACGATGGAGCACGGGATTCCAAGCGTTTGGGGGGTGGCGAAAAACAGGAAACAAACAGGAGTGAATCTGATCTGTGCGGCCGGGGCTCATCCTGATCCAGTACGGGCAATGAAAGGCGCGGTTCACGAGTTGGCCGGCATGGTACTGAATCTTGATAAGAAATTTGAGGCGAACCGGGAATCGTATGTTCGTATGTTTCACGATTCCTCCCTGGTGCGGCAGATGGAGGATCATTCACTAATGTACGGTTTGCCGCAAGCACAGGAGCGCTTGCAATTTCTGCTGGATGAAAATCGCCCGTTGCGAACGTTTGAAGAGGAATTCAAGCGAGAGGCAAGGCATGCCGATTTAACGGATGATCTGAAGGATATTCTTAAGACATTCCGCCGAATGAATCTCGATGTGATCGTGGTGGATCTGACAGCGCCGGAAATCAAACGGAATGGACTGCATTGCGTGAAAGTGCTGATCCCGGGGATGCTGCCGATGACATTCGGACATCACTTTACCCGCGTGGAAGGGTTGGAGCGGGTGTTGAGAGTACCGGTGGAACTCGGGTATGCGAAGCAGCCGCTGAAGTTAGAACATCTCAATCCATATCCGCATCCGTTTCCATAGGGTTTTAGTCCACGCAAATCAGACTACCAACCGTCGGTATCAAATATAGAAACGTGGCGTGGTTGACACCCTCGTTCCTATCAGGAGGGAGAAGGATGAGTCTGAGTCTGAGTCTGGAGGCATTTCTGCACAATCTGCATTATGACATTGACAAGACCAAACCGCCGGACTTGGTGGTGGACTGGGAAGACAAACCGCTTGCGTATAAGCTCTACCGCGGTTTGTCTGCGGTTCCGTTATCTCCGGAAGTACCCCTGACGCTTGAAGGCGGCGAAGCGCCGGTAAAACCCGACCTTCGTCGAATCGGCCATTTTCTCTGGTACATATTCGGGCTCACGCAATTGTCCCAGTCAATTCCTGCCTCGAATTCCATGGTACAAAACATGGGTCTGCTGCAGTTGTACCGGCGGTTTGTTCCCTCAGGGGGAGCCTTATATCCGAATGAATTATATGTGTATCTGAAGCTAGATGATTTGCCAGCAGGGGTATATCATTATGATGTGGCGCACCACCGTCTGGTGTTGCTGCGCGAAGGCAATTTCGATTCATACTTAGCCCGGTCTCTTGGCAAACGCTGTGATGTGTCTGGCTGCTTTGGTGCTGTTTTTGTGTCGACCCTGTTTTGGAAAAACTTCTTTAAATACAATAACTTTTCCTACCGCCTGCAAGGACTGGATGCGGGTGCGCTGATTGGGCAGCTATTGGAAGTAGCCAAACGGTTTGGCTTTGCATCTGGGGTGTATTTCCAGTTCCTTGATCGGGCCGTGAATCATCTACTCGGGGTATCGGAACGAGAGGAGAGTGTGTATGCGGTAATTCCGCTTTCGGTGGAACCTTCGATCTCTTGGTTTGCTAATAGGAAGGAGGGAGAGGGAGTTATCTCCGCCACCGAATTATGCCGGGAGATGCCAATGGTTCAGCATGATCACTACGTCCGTTCCCGACGGGTCAAGGAGTTTCCGATGCTAATCAAGATGAACGAAGCATCCCTATTGGAATCGCTTCGGCCTTTACGGCGAATTGGGGAAGATAAGATCGTTCACTGCGAAGATAACCCGGTGCCTCTGCCCCGCGTAGAGCGGCTCTTGTACGATCTGGCGTCAGTAAGTCGAAAGCGGTTTTCACCCGACGGTGATTTTGTAATGGGCAAGGTAAGCCAAGAACAGTTGGCCTTGCTGCTGCAGGAGGCTACGGCTTCCTTCAGGTATCGGAATGATTTGGATGGAGCACAGGAGAACCCCGTTTCACGCGTCTCACTGTACGGCTGTTTGTATAACATTGACGGCATTCCGGACGGCGCTTACCATTATGACAGTGCTGCTCATACGTTACGGCGGGTACGTCATGGAGATCATCGGCTCAGGCTGCAGCAGGGAATGCCTTCCGATAACGTGAACCTGTTTCAAGTTCCGCTATGCTTTCATGTGGCAGGAGACAAAGAGCATCTCGTAAGTGCTCTGGGGTATAGGGGATACCGCATCCAACAGATGGAAGCGGGGATGCTCGTGCAGCGTTTATTGTTGGCGGCAACCGCTATCGGAATAGGGGGACATCCGCTTCTCGGATTTGATGCCAGATTGTGTGATGAGATCTATAAGATGGCTTCGCGAGGATTAACCAGCCTGATCCAAGTCCCGGTTGGACCTTATCGTCATTGCCCCCGATTGGTAGGAGGTTTGTACGGCTAGAAGAGGCTTAATTGAGAGCTTTATGTGAGTATTAGGGTCGTTTAGAGGCAAAGAGATGACGTTGGAAAAATAAACCACAACACAAAGGGAGCTCACAAATTCGGTGAACTCCCTTTGTGCTATCTCTAAAGTAAGAATCTTATCAGTAATTCTAAAATACCGTAATCAAAAATTGGATATAAGTTTCTAATGATTCAGCAGGGATTTGGGTATGTAATTGGATCAAATTCACGACGAAGCAGGCTCCGTCGAGTCCCCAACCGATATAGCTCGATACTGCCACAGAACATCATGGATTGCAGCAGACTTTGTTTCACAGCATTGTAGGATAACGGCAATCTCCGGAACGGGCCTTCGAGGTGAACATGCTATTGCCCGTTCGCCTTTGAGCATCCTGGCCAAGCGAACCGCCCCAAATCCAATGGCAAAGCCTACAACCGCGGAAATCAGCCCCCATGCAATCGGACCCCAATGTAATATAAAGCCTACGCTTGTCCCAATAACACAAGAAGCCGTTGCGACAGCCATACCGACCTCGAACGCCCTGGCTTGAATGTCCACAGCTCGAAGTGCAAGTTTTTTTGGATCCTTGTGATATTGATCCATGGGTACAACCAAGATGCTATCGCGATCAATACCGGTTTTCTCCAACACCGCCAACGATTGTCTCCATCCAGTTTTTCAACAGCAGATATTATAATCTCGGTTGGTTCGAAAATCGCTCTCATGATACAACCGCTTTTTTGTCACTATCTTTGATGCTTACCAGTATTTTCTTCGTGTGGGTGTTGAAGTTAAAGTGGAAATATAGTTGGCCCAAGTACATACTGTCTGTAGCTGTCGTATTTGGCGTTAATATGATTCTTGAAATATTCGGAGTGCTGTACACTCTCGTATGGTGGGATTTCTTATATTGTGCTGGAGTGAATTTTATCATACTCTTAGTAGCTGAGATCATAAGTAAACGCTTATGGAACGGTCCTAACGATTTGCTTCAATGAATGTGGATTTGCCAAGCCATGACTCGCCTCCATAAATAGGAAAGAGCACTGACTAATAGGTCAGTGCTCTTTCCTATTTATGGAGCAAAAAGGGCTATGCAATCCTAAAGTGAAGGTTTGTTTTTACTGAATCATTGTAAAAGAAAAATGTTGATCAAGCGCATAATTGATTGCACCGAGTGCTCCGCCGATTTCGGGCAATACGGCGGTGTCTACCGCTATTCCGGCAGAGAGGGCCATCATGGACCGCTGCTTCATTACTTTAGTGGCGGTTTGTACATATGTGCAGCACATGCTCGGAATGGATCCCCCAAGAATGATAGCTTCGGGATTCAGCAAATTGACCAGATTAGCCAAAGCAATACCTAGATAAGTGGCGGCATGGTTAACGACGCGTATCGCTAATTCATCGCCCTGATCTGCGGCCAAGCAAACGTCCCTTGCCTGAAGAAGTTGGAGATCGTTTCCTGGTACTATGCCGTTAAGCAAACTTTCCTCTTGTCTGGAGCGAAGCTGTCTGCGGGCTTCCTGTTCGATCGCTGAAGCCGTAGCGTACAAGTGCAAACATCCGTTATTTCCACAAGGACATACAGGTCCGTCTGGTTCAACCGTAATATGCCCGAGCTCACCTGCCCCGCCGAATGAACCGGACACCAACTGCCGATCATTAAAGATTCCGGCAGCTATGCCGGAGCCGACCCCGACATAAATCATATGCTTGTAGCCGCTTCCCGAACCGAATCGGCATTCGGCAAGCCCGCGGGCGCGATGCCTGTTTATGGCCACGGTGGGCCAACCAAGCTTTTTGCTTACCATTTCCTCGATGTCCACGTTAGACCAGCCCAAATCTGATGCGCTCCTAATAATACCTCGTCTCGTATCGACAAGACCGGGTACCCCCAGACCGAACAATTTGATGACCTCTATGTCCAATTCCTTAACAAACTTTGAGGTTTGATCAGTCAACTCCTGGATCGCTGTCTCGGGTTGGGACGAGCTGACTGGTATTTTCGTCATATGCAGGACATTGCCAAGTAAGTCAAACACGCCTAGCGTCCATACTTGATTGTCCAAATCGGCACCCATAATGCCATGGGATCCTGGCACAAGCTCTAGAGAAATAGCTGGACGCCCACCCGTGGATGGGGCTTTTTCCGTTTCTTTGACAAGATTCCAATCCATTAGCTCGGAAATCGTTGAAGAGATGGTAGCCCTGCTCAGTTCCGTAACTTTGGTCAATTTAATCCGAGGCATGGATCCATGCATGCGCAAGGCTTGAATGATACTGGTTTTGCTGCCCTTTTGATCACTTTTGTTAGGAATTATCATGAACTTCACCGTCGCTATATCATTATGTCATTAAATCGATTATACCTGAACCTATAGTTATAAGGGTAGTGTACTCACTTTAATAAAAAACAGAACAAAGTTCAATATATTTTTACCTAAAAGGGTCATGTTTCATTATTAATCTCTTTAAAAAATAAAACTTAATTTGAATATTGACATAAGTATCGCGATTGAATTATGATATCCTCATACTAATGTAAGCGCTATTACGGAGGGGATAGGATGAAAACAATGATTGTCTTAGGCGGTAATATGTATGATGATTCTACAATCGAGCATTTTTTGAAAGATGCGGCTGCTATTGGCTATGAGGGTGTGGAGATTCGTGGTGTTGGTGAGTTGAAAGACGGTCATATTCCGCAAGAACGGGCGGAGCAAATTAAAGATTTGCTTGAAGGCTATCGTCTAACGCCTATTAATCTGTCATTGTTTGTAGGAAATTTTGCCTGTAATACGGAGGAGGAAAATAATGCCGAGTTTCTGAAATGGGAGCGCTATCTCAATTTTGCATCAACGATCGGATGCGGCATGATGAGATTGAATCCAGGATTCCAGCATTCCGATGAGGTATCCAAGGATGATTTTGCGAAAGCTGTGAAGTGGTTTCAACTCTGTGCCGATGCCGCAAGCAAACGCAATATCCGAGCGGTTATTGAAATGCACCATGGAACACTATGTGATACTGCGGATTCGTCAATCGCCTTTGTTGAAGCGGTAGGGCGAAGTAATGTAGGGCTGATCATGGATCCGGTCAACTTGTATCAGGTACCGACAGATTATGGTATAGAAACCATTAAACGCTTAAAACCATACCTCTTCAATGTTCATATCAAAGACATCGTGGAATTGAAAGGAAACCAGTATCCTTGGGCTTTCGAATATAGTGACTATGTGCCGCATATCGGCCGATACCACCGGGTCGTGCCTAAACAGGGCAAACATGAAGCACAATATTTTTGTCACCGGCTTATTAATCAAGGCGGCATCGACTGGTACGAAGTTTTCCGCGGGCTGGAGCAAATCGGGTACAGCGGCTACCTCACTGTTGAAAGTGTTAGCAAGCCTGGCTCCGATCTTCCTGTACATACCGTGTTAGCGCAGCAATGTTATAAGGATGTGCAGCAATTGCTAAGTATCACAAAATCTAATGTCAACGTATAAAAAGTTCGACTGAGGGAGTGTAGCGCTGCTGTGGAAAATTCAGAAAAGCCATTTTCTTTTTCACTCTTTGTCAAACATTGGAAAGATAAACCGGCTCCCGAGCTGGCCCGCTTTGTAAGCGGTATCGGCTTTGACGGCATCGAGCTTCCTGTGCGTGCCGGGTTTCAGGTTGAGCCTGAAACCGCCCAGAAAACGCTGCCGGAATTCGCTAAGCAGCTCGGTGAACAAGGGGTCAACATATACAGCGTTGCCGCTTCAACCGATGAATCGATTTTCGCCGCATGTGCGGAGGCTGGAGTGCCGCTTATCCGGATCATGGCCAACATAGATCAGGACGGCTATAAGGCGACGGAAGAAAGGACCAAGCGGATGTTGGAAGAGCTTGTCCCGCTTTGCGTGAAGTACGGCGTGAAGGTCGGCGTCCAGCAGCATTACGGAAACTTTATCATCGATTCCAATGGAATTATGAGGTTGATGGATAACCTCAGCCCGGGCCATATCGGTGTAGTCTGGGATGCTGCGCACGACGCATTCGCGGGACAGCAGCCTGAATATGGATTAGACATCGTTTGGTCCCACCTTGCGATGGTGAATCTGAAAAACGGTTTCTTTATTCGAAGCAACGGACCTGAAGCCGAAACAGCCGAGTGGAAGCGTCATTTTACGACCGGACGGCATGGAATGGCCCACTGGCCAAGGATTGCTGCTTATGTGAAAGAACGAAACTATGCCGGCGTTGTCTGTTTGACTGCGGAATACACGGATCTTGCCAATAAAGACCGCTACATCACCGAAGATCTTGCTTACGCGAAGTCGCTTTTTAAGTAATGAAGGAGGTGCAGTACCATGGCAGCTCAGAGTGAATTGTATTTAAGCAGTCTCGCAAAAACCGCACCGCAAAGCAGATGGAAGCATGTGATGCACGGACTTAGACGAGACAAATTTCTTTATTTGTTGATTGCTCCTGGCGTGTTGTTTTTTCTGATATTCAAATATGTTCCTATGTGGGGAGTCGTCATCGCTTTCCAAGATTACTCGCCATACCTAGGTGTAACCGGAAGTCAGTGGGTTGGCTTTGACCATTTTATCCGCTTTTTTTCAAACCACGACTTCTACCTTTTATTTCGAAATACGATGGCTATCAGCTTGCTGAGCCTGGTGTTCTTTTTTCCGCTGCCGATCATACTTTCACTTTTATTGAACGAACTGCGCAATGCAATCTACAAAAAGTGGATCCAATCGATCGTGTATATGCCACACTTTCTTTCGTGGGTTATTATCGCAGGGATTACCTTCTTGTTGTTGTCGCAGTCGTCGGGCATTGTCAATAAGATGCTAGTCAGTTTAGGGGCTGCCAAATATGACTTTTTAACGAATGAAAATAATTTCTGGGTACTGCTTACCGTACAGAACGTCTGGAAAGAAGCCGGATGGGGAACGATCATTTTCCTAGCCGCTATTGCGGGCGTGGATCCTCAGCAGTATGAAGCGGCTAAAATGGACGGAGCCAACCGTATCCGGCAAGCCTGGCACGTAACGCTGCCCGCAATCCGCAGTGTCATTGTCGTTTTGTTCATTTTAAAGCTCGGTCATATTATGGACGTAGGTTTCGAGCAAGTATTTTTGATGATGAACGGCGCAGTGTCCAATGTCGCGGATGTATTTGAAACTTACGTTTATCGTCTCGGTATTCAGCAGGGACAATTCAGCTTCAGTACCGCTGTCGGTTTGTTCAAATCGGTGGTTGGATTGATTCTGGTTATTGCAGCCAATAAGCTGGCAAAACGTTTTGGCGAAGAAGGCGTTTATTAATCACCGCTAACTATCAGAAACGGGGTGAGAATAATGAAACGAAGCATAGGCGACCGCATTTTTGATACGGCGAATATCATTGTGCTTGGCATTATAGCGATCATTACGCTTTTTCCGCTTTATTATGTATTTGTCGTTTCTTTTACGGATCCGGCGGAGTATATCCAGAAGCAAGGCTATATCTTATTTCCAGAAAAATGGACATTGGATTCTTACAAATATTTGTTGTCTACGTCGGCTTTTCAAAGCGCAACTATGATCAGTGGTTTTCTAGCTACTGTCGGAACCGCACTCAGCCTGGTGATAACAGCTGCACTCGCATATGGTTTATCCCGTAAGCGGTTGCAGGGTAGAAGACTGATCATGCTATTGATTCTTATCACACTTTTGTTCAGTCCGGGATTGATCCCGCCTTACTTGCTGGTTCGCGATTTGGGCTTGATTAACAGCATCTGGTCATTGATTTTACCGGTGCTGACCAGCGGATGGTACGTCATCCTGATGAAAAGCTTCTTCGACAGCATTCCGGTTGAGTTGGAGGAATCCGCTATCATTGACGGATCAACCGATATCGGCGTTTTCTTCCGGATCGTTCTTCCACTGTCACTTCCCGCACTTGCCGCATTCGGATTATTTTACGCAGTGGCTTACTGGAACACATTCTTTAGTGCGGTATTATACATCAATGATCATGCCAAATGGCCGCTTCAGCTCGTGCTGCGCAATATGTTGATCGACTCATCGACTCAAGCGGGGGGATCGGCAGCAGCGGAGATGATGGCAGAACAAAGTATCCCTACCGAAACTTTAAAAATGGCTGCAATCGTTATAGCGACGCTTCCAATCCTGTGTGTTTATCCGTTCCTACAAAAGCATTTTGCCAAAGGCGTCATGCTGGGTTCGGTGAAAGGATAATCTTTTTAAAATGAATGAGGAGGGTTAATATGAAAGAAATAGGAAGGGTCATCACATCTAAAGCGGCGCCTGCATCTCTAGCATTCATCATGGTAGCATCGGTCCTATCGGCTTGTTCCGGCGGTGCAACGCCAGTTTCAACAACAGGAACATCCGCTACGGCTGACAGTGGTACACCAACGGAAATCAGCATTTTCACGGAGTTTAGCACACCGGAACCTCCAGCAGCTGATAATCCAGTTACGAAGGAATTTGAGAAGCGCACGAATACCAAGCTGAATATTACTTGGGCATCTCCAAATGCATGGGAAGAGAAGCAAAACGTTATGCTGGCATCGGGCGACATGCCTGATTTGATGAAGATCAAGGACATGAAACAAACGCAGGCGATTAACATGATTAAGCAAGGCGCGTTTTGGGATTTGACGCCTTATCTGAAGGATTATAAAAATTTGTCGGCTTATCCGAAAGAAATTATGGACAGTGTCAAAGTGAATGGCAAACAATACATCCTGCCGTCGGTACGTCCGCTCCATGGAAGCAGCTTCTTCAATATTCGCCAAGATTGGTTGGATAACGTAGGGCTGAAGATGCCGCATACGATGGATGAGTTTTACACGGCATTAAAAGCATTTGTTGATAAAGACCCCGACAAAAACGGCAAGGCTGATACGTATGGTTATAACGGCAAGAACTGGGAAAAAGTGATCGATATTTTCAACAAAAGTAACGGTAAGTGGAAAGAAGCGGGCGGCAAGCTGGTTGACACCGATCTGGAACAGGGAACAAGAGACGGACTTATTTATTTAAATAAGATGTACAAGGATAAAATATTGCCTGAAGATTTCATTGCTATGAAAACCACCGACTTTGAAAACATGGCGAAAGCGGGCAAAGTCGGTGTCCAAATGGATACCACGGAAGGTGTTTTCCGTTCTACGGAAGGTGCACAAAAGCTTGATCCGAAAGCCGATTTTGTCGCTATGAATTATCTTGAAAGCCCAGCCGGGAAAATGGTTCATACGGGTTCCGGATTTGCCGGGCTATACGTGATCCCGAAAAAAGTTCCTGAAGCCAAAATGAAGAAAATCCTGGCTTTGATGGATTACGGCGCATCGGAGGAAGGCTTTGAATTGGCCTGCTACGGCTTTAAGGATATCCACTTCAAGGTGGTAGACGGCTTCAAAACAGCTACAGAGCAAGCTGTCAAAGACAGTGTATCGCAAAGCTCGTTCGGTAAAATCTTCGAAAGATTCGATCCATACCTGTGGGCCTACCGCGTAGGTATGCCAAAAGCAACCTTCGAGCGTAACAAGAAAATTGTTGACGATCGAGCAAATTATGGGGTAGCAGATGTATCGATCGGTCTGTTGTCCGAAGTCGATTTGAAAATGGGACCGGACTATAAGAAGAAGATGGACGATATGAAAGTTAAAGTGATCATGGGTAAAGAACCGATCGAATCATGGGATGCTATGGTTAAAACGTTCAAAATGGACGCCAATTATATGAAGATGATCGAGGAGTTCAACAAGGCCTATCAGGATAGAAAAAACGGTAAGTAAACAGAGAAAAGGAGTCGAGAGTCCATGCTGCAAAAATTGCGATTGGCTGTTGTTGGATTAGGACGCGTATCGAAGTCCCATCTTCCGGCAGTACGGGAGCTGACTGATAAAATTGAGCTGGTTGCGCTGGTAACCCGCGATGAAGGTAAACTGCAGTCGGAAGCAGAAAAGTGGGAAGGGGTGAAAACCTATACTTCCTATGATGACGCGGTCAATGATCCGAATATCGACGCTTTCCTGCTGCTTCTGCCGCATGATATTCACGCGGAATATTCGATTAAGGCGCTTCGTGCCGGCAAGCATGTGCTGGTTGAAAAGCCTATGGCGATGAATGTGCAGGAAGCAGAGGAGATGGCAGAGGCTGCGGAAGCAAATAACGTTACCTTAATGATCGGGCAAAGCCGCCGTTTTTATAAACCGGTGATGGAATCGATCCGTCAGGTGAGAGAGAAGGCTATCGGCGATTTGATCAATATCAACGCGATGCTTCTGGCGCATATGGATAAGCCGGCAGCAGATTGGTGGAAGGACGAATCGAAAATTGGCGGATTTATTATTCCGCTTTGGGGAAGCCATATTCTTGACTATATGCTATGGGCTTACGGCAGAGCCCCCCAGTCGGTCTATGCGCAAGGACATTCCAACAACCCGAATTGGATGGGGGAAGATGAAGTCGCCATTTCCATGAATTTTGGCGAAGGCCGGATGGCGAATGTGTGGATGTCGTTCAACGCGGGCTGCCGCCCGACGGATGAAGATGGTCTTACAGGAAAGCGTATATGGTCTACGCAGAACAGCATTTACGACCGGTATTTAATCGGGTCGAACGGCTTGCTGCATCTGAAAGACGAATATGAGCTTAGTTTGAATGGAGAGAAGCTGGAAACTTGTGAAACCACCTTTTCTAATTTCACATGGCAGCTTGAGGAATTTACCGACGCCATACGAGAGGGACGTCAACCTCTGGCTTCAGGCCGGGAAATCATCCAGGTAATGAAGGTCATCGATGGTTGTTTTGAATCGATGCGGACTGGTCAGGTTGTGCAGCTCTAATCCTTGATGGGAAAACGAAGGAGGACTTTTGCAATGAAGTTAAAAACCTTGGTGCTTTCACCGCAATCTCGTTTGGATGAAGTATGTTCAGAGGCGTGCCGTGCGAGAATATATGACTATTTCGAACCGGTCTGGAATGAGACGGGACGCGACTATACACAAGAAGAGTTATCAGCGCTGGTTGCGGATGCTGAAGTGATTATTTCCAGTTGGGGATCCCCCAGCCTGACAGAAGAAATGCTAGAGAAGGCCGTCAAGCTTAGAGCTATTGGCCATGCGGCCGGAACTGTGAAGAACCTTGTTCCGAAGCAGATTTTCTCTCGAGGAGTCAAAGTATTCTCTGCAGCTCCGAGGATCGCGTTAAGTGTAGGAGAATATTGCTTGGCGGCGCTGCTAACATCTCTGCGGTATTTGCCTGCTTTCGATTCCACGATGCGGGAAGGGAAATGGAAGATTCCCGGTTTGAAGGGAAGAGAGCTTACCTGCAGCACGGTCGGCATCATTTCGGCTAGCTCTACGGCTCGCGCTTTTATCAAGCTGCTTGCGCCGTTTCAAGTCAATGTTCTCATTTACGATCCCTATTTGACGGAAGATGCGGCAGCACGGTTGAATGCTAAGCGGGCTACATTAGAGGAAGTAATGGGCTGCCCCATTATTTCGGTGCACGCGCCGAAGCTTCCCGCTACGGAAAGAATGCTAACCCGTGAATTGTTGGCACTTATTCCGGATGGTGCGGTCTTCATTAACTCTTCCAGAGGTCCTGTGGTGGATGAGCAGGCATTTATGGAAGGACTTCAAAGCGGACGATTCTTTGCAGCACTTGATGTATTTGAGAAGGAGCCTCTTGCTGTGGATCATCCTATCCGGTCGCTGCCGAATGTGCTTCTATCTCCCCATATTGCCGGAGCTTCTGTACAAGGCCATCTTGCGTTGATGGAAGAAGTGGTTGAAGACATCATCAGAAGCCAGCGAGAAGAAAAGACGACATATGAAGTGAACGAGAAAATGTGGGAAGTCATGGCCTAACAGGTCGCAGAGTCCTTTTATATCGGAAGGAGAAATACTCAGATGGTTAGAAAAATGTCCGTTCCTCCTATGGAATTGGTTGATTATGATGGCCCCGGAACGCAGATGTGTGCGGTTATGGATGCAATCGGAGAGATTAGTGTCAGACGGGCTTTAATTCCGGAACCCAAGGAAGGCGAAGTACGCGTCAAGGTCAAGTGGGTCGGTATCTGTGGAAGTGACGTTGAGGTATTCCGTGGTGCGCGCGAGCCTGAATTTATTTCGTACCCTACCAGGCTGGGACATGAAGTTGCAGGGGTTATTGATAAGGTCGGTCCTAATGTGATTGGTGTCAAGGAAGGCGATCATGTAGCTTTACGGTACGTTTGGGGTGCTTTTGCCGAATATGTATGCTGCACCCCTTTTTCCCTTAAGGTTTTGCCCAAAGACCTGCCGTTAATCGAAGGGTCACTGATTGAAGTGCTTCCGGGCATCATCCATGCAGCAGAGCTCGGGGACATTTCTCCTAATAAGAACGTGCTGATCACTGGGCAAGGCGTCAGCGGTTTAGTGATGACTCAAGTCATAAATATGTTTAGCCCGAGAAATTTGGTCGTAACGGATTTGTTTGACGAAAAACTGGCGCTAGCACGCAAATATGGCGCCACGCATACTTATAAAATCCCTCATGAACATGCGGATACCATGGATATCGTGGGAGCAGACTTCCCGGATGGCTTTGACGTGGTCATTCCTTGTCTTCTGGAAGGAGCAGGTATGGTAGACGCTATTAATGCAGCAGCGCAGAACGGACGTATTGTAATGTACGGCTGCATCGGCACCTGTCACAAACCGGTTGATTTCTTCAAGGTTCATAAAAAACGGTTGGATATCCTCTTCTACGGAGCCTAAGCGGGACATCGATAACCGACGCTACTTCGATGAAGGGCTGAGGCTGGTCCTTGACGGGTTAGTTAACACCGAGGAAATGATTACTCACGTCGTTCCCCTCGCGGAAGTCGCCAGGGCATTCCAATTGAGGAATGAACATAAAGGAGATACCATTCACGTCATGATTGACTGTGAGGTCAAATAGCATGAAGACAAACCGCCTTAAGGAAACCTCCTTAAGGCGGTTTATTTTTTTGAAATGGATGTAGCCAATTCATATTCATATTGTTGCAAAGGTGCAACAACACACATGCAGTACACAAAGCTGTAAAGATATTTTTCATCGTTGCAAATGCAAGGGGATGTGAAATCGTGTCTGTAACAATGTATTTCATCTTTACAGACGAGAAGATGGCGGCTTGGTATCTATCCGAGCGAGTGATAGCAAAGAGAAGTTAGTTCCCCATCCTCGAGCGTACGGCATTAGACAAGAACCTGGCCATCGGCCAGGTTTTTTTATCTCGTGATCGGAAGCCATCATAAAAAATCACAACCCAGCGGAAGTTACCCCATGGAACAGATGGGGTAACCATTGTACCATCAGGACATAGTTGTTATAGAGGAGGATAAGGAATGAATATGGAGATGAAACACGGTAAGGAAGCTTTTGAGGAACGTATCATGCAGCTGCCTGTTTTGGATACTCACACCCACCTTGTGGGGGATCGTCTCTGTGCTAGCGACTTCTGGGAGATTGCGCATTATTTCTGGCTGTTTCGCGAGCTGCAGGCTGCCGGCTATCCGGCGAATGCCATGGAGCTCCCGGAGGATATAAGAATAGCTGCCTTTTTGGAAGCTTATCATGGATCAAGAAACACGATGATGAATGTGGTGTTGACCCAAATTTTCAAAAATCTATATGGCATTGTGATCAGCGACGCTGCCTCAGTACTGAAAGCAGACGCCGCAGTCAAACAGACTGCGCAAAGCGCCACGTGGGCACAAGAGGTCGCAGACCGGATGAACGTCAGCAGATTCGTCGTGAATATACCCGAGCATGCGGAGTTCCAAGGCATGCGAGAGAACGCCATACTGATCCCGCGAATTGACGGTAAATTGGGCGGGTGGGTCAAAGAAGTTGAGTTGTCGCATAACCCGGCTGAGGCATTCGCTCAAGCGCGTGAGAAACTGACTCAGCTATTGGACACATACAAGGAAGCCGGTTATGCGGGCATCATGACGACATTGCCGAGCTATGAAGCCAGGGCGAACCGCAAGGTTGTGATCGGGCAAGGCAGCACCAAGGATGAGATATTAATGATGCTTCTGCACGAATTAGGTGCTGCAGCTGAGCAGAGGGGACTTCTCATTCAGTTGTTTCTCGGCGTGGAACGTTCCTGGTGTGGAACAGCCACTCCGGTCAATGACCCGGCCCGTATCTTGAAGCTATCTGCTTTGTTTGAAGCCTATGCCTGTACATTCGAGCTTGTGGTGGCCTCAGAGCTCAACAATCTGGATATTGTGCAAGCGGCATGGAATTTTCCAAATGTTCATGTGGGCGGACATTGGTGGTTTAACTTTCGGGCAAGTACATACCGAGATAGTATGCAGTACCGGTTAGAAGCGCTTCCGGCAATCAAAAGCTCGCTCATTGTATCCGATGCCCGCTGTATGGAGTGGAGCTATGGCAAGATATTACTTGTCAAACGGATTGTGAGCGATTTCCTGTGGGGGCAAGTAGAAGCTGGCTGGATTGATTATGACACGGCCTTATTTGTAGCTGAGAATTGGCTGTATGGAAGTGCAGCAAAGCGCTATGGCATCGCTCATTGATTCTATTTTACCAATCGTAAAAAAACACAAAGCGCTATAAGTTTCACCATCGCTACCTCCGGACAACCCAAGTAAGATGAAGAAGACAAATTGAAGCAGCATACAAGAAGGGGAGGAAACTATGGCCAGTAAAATACAGCCATCCGATCGAACGGTTTACGATTTCTCATCGCAGAGTCAGAAATGGGCTTTTGTGCGAAAGCATTGGCCAATTTATGTGATCTCATTACCGGGAATTATTTATTTCTTACTTTTTAAATATATCCCGTTATTCGGTTCCGTCATCGCGTTTCAAAACTACAACATTTTCAAAGGAATTAAAGGAAGCAAATGGGTAGGTTTAGAAAACTTCCAACGAATGTTCGAGTATACAGATTTCCTTCAGATATTGAAAAATACGATATTAATCGGTATTTACGATATGTTCTTCGCTTTTCCGATTCCGATCCTATTGGCTCTTCTCATCAATGAAGTGAGAATGATGATGTATAAGCGGATTGTTCAGACCGTGGTCTATATGCCGCATTTCCTGTCATGGGTCATCGTAGGCGGAGTTGTTGTAGGGGTATTATCGCCATCCACCGGAATCGTTAATCATTTGCTGTCCTTATTTGGCGTCGAGCCCATTTATTTCTTAGGGGAAAATACCTATATTCGGACCATTCTAATCAGTTCTGGGGTGTGGAAGGATAGCGGTTGGGGCACCATCATCTATTTGGCCGCAATTGCTGGCATCAATCCCGATCTGTATGAAGCTGCACAAATTGATGGAGCCAGCCGGATTCGTCAAGTGTTTTCCATCACGATTCCGAGTATTCTACCAACGATTGTTATTCTATTCCTGCTTCAAATTGGCAACTTTCTCGATTTCGGTTTCGAACGCGTCTTTGTATTTCTTAACCCGCTTAACAATGAGAATGGGGAGATTATCGATACGTTTGTGTACCGGGCAGGTCTTGTTGATCGGCAATATAGCTACACGACCGCCATTGGGCTGTTCAAGTCGGTTGTGGGTCTTATGTTGATCATGATCAGTAATACATTTAGTAAAAAGATGACCGGGGAAGGTTTGTACTGATACGGAAGGAGACCGGAGGTGAATCGCTATGATTATGACAAGAGGTCATAAAATTTTTAATTTATTCAATATCATTTTGTTAGGTATCATCGGATTGAGCATGGTGCTTCCCCTTATTCACATTATTGCACAGTCATTAAGTAATAACACTGCTATTAATGCGGGTAAAGTATCGTTGTGGCCAGTTGGCTTTACACTGGGGAGTTATAAACTTATTTTACAGGACCCGACCATATGGCTTGGGTTTCGAAATAGTGTCATTATTACGGTTTTTGGAACCTTGATCAACCTGTTTATGACAACAACGCTTGCTTATCCGTTATCTAGACCTGAATATTTGTTCCGTAAATCCATTCTGGTGATGGTGCTGTTTACCCTTATTTTCAGCGCACCGTTAATTCCGAACTATTTGTTGGTGAAACAGTTAGGGCTTCTTAATACACTTTGGGCTTTAATGCTTCCTATGGCGATAAGTGCTTTTAATTTATTCGTGATGCGTTCATTCTTCCAGAACCTGCCGACGGAGCTGCTGGATTCGGCAAGAATTGACGGATGCGGAGAGTTTCGGATATTGTGGAATATTGTACTGCCTCTTTCTAAACCCGCTATGGCTACGATGGGCATCATGTATGCAGTGGGTCATTGGAACCGTTATGCCGAGGCCGTGTTTTATATCGATCATCGCAATTGGATTCCGCTGCAAGTGCGGCTAAGAGAAATTGTATTTACAGATCAAATGGGGCAATCGGACGTTTCTTCGGAATTAATGCTATTACTATCACCGGAAGGGATTAAGATGGCGGTCATTGTCGTGGCTACGATCCCCATCCTATGTGTATATCCGTTCCTGCAAAAGCACTTTATCCAAGGGATGATGGTGGGTTCAGTGAAATCCTGATATTTTCAATAGGAAAGAAGGGGTTCTTTTGAAAAAAGCTACATGTGTCGCGCTCGTCGCTGTATTGTCTGTCGGTACTTTAGCGGGCTGTTCAACGGGAAAGACCGATCAGCAACAAGCAACGCCCACAGCCACAACAGCGGCAAAAAAGGCAGCGACCAAGTTTTCTATTTCATATCCAACCACGACTAACACTGGCTACCACACTCGTGTTGACATTAACAATGACAAATGGGTGAAGAAATTGGAGGAGCTGACGAATACCGATCTTACGCTTAGAGTAACGGAAGTAAACAAGATGGGCATCTTGTTCGCGAGCAGTGACATTCCTGATGTGGTTGGGAGCTTGGGCACAGCGACAGATAAAGCGATGTCTGGTTCTGTAGAAGCAGGGATGTTCTTGCCACTGGATGACTTGCTGAAACAGAATGCCCCTAATTTAATGAAAACAGTACCAAAGGAAGCGTGGGACGCCGTATCCTATAATGGGAAGATTTATGGTATCCCCAACTGGTTAGAGAATCCTTCCAGACGTGCAACGTTTATTCGTACCGATCTGCTTGAAAAGGCAGGTTTACAGCCACCTAAAACAATCGATGAATTCCTGAACGTACTCCGAAAGTTTAAGGCAATAGGTGTTAAATATCCGTATGGTGCTCGTGAGAACTTGAAATATGCCGACACTGTTCTTGGAGCATTCGATGTGCTGCCTTATAAAGAACAATTCGAAGTTGTAAACGGTCAAGTTGTTCCTAAGTTTTTTGATGTGGAAAATATGACAAAAGCGCTTAACGTGATCAAGACCATGTTTGATGAAGGCTTGATGGCCAAAGAGTTCGCGACGACAACTTCGACCGATTGGTTGAAAAATATCCGCTCCGGTGATGTTGGTATCTGGTCCTCTAACTTAGTCAGCTTGAATGATTTCCGGACGAACATTCCGAACGCGGTGAAAGATGCCAAGATTGATGTTATCACTTCGCCGAAGGGACCGGATGGCAAAGGCGGTTATCTAATGTACCAGCCAGTGATTGGTGCTCATTACATCAACAAAAACGTGAAGCCTGATACGGCTGCAGACATCGTTAAATATTTCGACTGGATGACGTCAGAGGAAGCATTCAAGTTCTTTACTTTCGGTATCGAAGGCGATACGTATACGGTTGTTGACGGTAAAGTGAAGTATAAGGAACCGACCAACAAAGAAGAACAAGAGGAACAGGACCATCGCGGTACGCTGCACTCCTCCCATGAAAGTACGGTTAACCGTCTGAAAATGCAAACGGATCCTAATGGACCTTACATTTTGAATGCATTTGACAATATTTTAGCGAAGGAAGGGTTATCAGGTATTGGCTTTTCGCCTAATCTGGAGGCCGATGCCAAGTACCCTGATGCTGCTTCACCAGGCTCGGATGCTGCGCCGAAGATTATTATGGATCATATGATTAAAATGATTTACGGCAAGGAACTGATTTCCGACTGGCCGAAGGTCATTGAAGAGTATAAAACCAAAGGCGGAAACGAGATCATTAAAGAAGCGACGGATCGTTACAATAATAAAAAAGGTGTGCTTTTTTTGGGTAAGAAACAGTAAAGGTAAGTCGATAAAAACTGCCCCATGAGCGGGCAGTTTTTTGTTTTTTTGGTGGAGTTTTGCTGATGAGCCAAGAGGTGTAAAAACCGGTGAAACGCCAAAATAGCGCCCCCACGTTCCGCGTACCGGCCTCGCATCAGCATGATCACCGAAATAGCGGCTCCTTGTTCCTCTCGATCCTCAGATTAGCAGCTTATATGTCAGAAATTACTCCACAGTGTCACCATATACTTAGCGGAACATAGATACCGTTGTGTTCTGACTTCGTTCATGCTAACGTTCAGGTGTTCAGAAACGGCTGTGTTTAATCGTATAAAATGACATAGCGTCTTAAATTTATACATACAGGAAATGACAACTTTTCGTTATGATACATACAGAGTCGTGAAACCGCTTGCACTTTGAAATGGAAAGAAGGGGTGTTATATGAAAAAAACAATCAGTCTTACCCTGGCTGTCATGCTGACAGCTTCTGCTTTAACCGCATGTTCTACTGATGGTAAGGTAGCCGGAAATGCTTCACCACAGCCATCGGGTAACGTGAAGAAAGCACCAGTTAAGTTCTCGATGCTTTATCCAACGACAGTCAGTACGGGTTACCATACCCGAGTACCTGATTTGAACAAGGATAAATGGATATTGAAGCTTGAGGAGTTAACGAATACGGATTTGGACGTCAAGGTTGTGGAGGATGCCAAATTCGGCGTTATGTTCGCAAGTAACGATATTCCCGACGTTGTTGGCAGTATCGGCGGTCCTGGCAGTAAGTCGATGTCCGGTTCTGTAGAGAACGGTGTTTTCATGCCGTTGGACGAGCTTTTGAAGCAGAATGGACCGAATTTGTTAAAAGTGGTACCCAAAGCAGCTTGGGATAGTGTTTCGTATGAAGGGAAGATTTATGGTGTTCCTGAATTTTTGAGCAATCCATCCCGTCGTTCCACGTACATCCGTACGGATTTGCTGGAGAAGGCCGGGCTTCAAGCACCTAAAACCGTAGATGAATTTTTGAATGTGCTGCGGGCATTTAAGAAGATGGGTGTAGAGAATCCATATCAAATGAGGGAAAACTTCAAGTATGCGGATGTTATCTTAGGAGCTTTCGATGTTTTGCCTTATAAGGATCAATTTGAGCTGGTAAATGGTCAAGTTATCCCGAAATTTTTCGATGTAGAAAATGTTCAGAAGGCACTCACCACATATAAAATGATGTATGACGAAGGTTTGATTCCAAAGGAATTCGCAACCATCACTTCTACCGATTTTACGAAAAGCATTGAGTCGGGCAAAGCGGGAATCTGGTCGCAAAATGCTTCTGGATTACCAGGCTACCGTACGAAGGCCCAACAAGCTGTTCCAGGGGCAAAAATTGATATTATTCCCTCACCTAAAGGGCCGGAAGGAAAAGGCGGATATTTCTATTATGCACCTGTCATTCGTTCCTTCTTCGTTAATAAAAATGTGAAGCAAGAAACAGCTGCGGGAATTATTAAAATGTTTGATTGGATGGTTACTCCGGAAGCTGAAACTTTCTTTACCTTCGGAATTGAAGGCGATACTTACAACAAGGACAGCAGCGGCAAAATTACTTATAAATTCCCGACGACGAAGGAAGAAACAGATGAAGAAGGGTTCCGCAGCGGAACGATGTGGGCGGTACATGACTCCACTTACAATAAACCAAGACTGCTGCTGAACGAAGATGGAAAAGCGACCTTGAAAGCATTCGATGAGGTTCTATCGAAGGAAGGGTTGGCCGGCATCGGATTTTATCCTGATTTGAGCAGCTTCGCTAAGTTTCCGGATCTTGCAGCTCCCCAGCCTGACGTAGGTCCGAAAATCATTATCGATCACATGATCAAAATGATTTACGGCAAAGAACCAATCACCGATTGGCCGAAGGTGATCGAAGAGTATAAAGCCAAAGGCGGCAACGAAATTATTAAAGAAGCGACTGAGCGCTGGAACAAGAAACAAGGCGCGATTATGATCGATACGAAATAAGCTACCATTTGAAAGGGACATCCTTCACGCAGAGTATCCTGCGGTGGGATGTCTTTCCCTATGATAAATCGTAAAAAAATACATACTTATCTTAATTTTATCCTTACTGCTGGAGCGAATTAATTTCTATAATGAAGGCAACAAATCAATGGAGAGGTGAGTGTCTGAATGGAAAGTATCGCAGAACGTATGCTGCCCGCGCCTCGCGAAGGCGGATTTCGGATGGAAGGTTATTGGGTATGGTGCGGTTCGGTTATTCGGGGAGAGGATGAACGCTATCATATGTTTGCTTCTCGTTGGCCCAAATCGCTGCCCATACATCCTGGTTGGTTGGTTGCTTCAGAAATTGTGCGGGCGGTTTCGGATACCCCGGAGGGGCCTTATGCCTTTCAAGAGGTCGTTCTGCCGGCTAGAGGAGCCCAGTATTGGGACGGGCGCAGCACGCATAATCCACATATCACCAAATTCGGAGATAAATATCTTCTTTACTATATGGGTTCTACGCACCCGCTGCCAGATGTGGTCCCCGGTGATGGATTTGGGTTGGAAGACCCCCGTTGCATCGTAGCACGTTCGAATAAACGAGTGGGTCTCGCTGTGTCGAGCAGTGTTTTCGGGCCTTGGGAAAGAAGCGATAACCCGATACTCCCTGTGCGCCCAAACCGGTTCGA
This sequence comes from Paenibacillus sp. V4I9, assembly GCF_030817295.1. Lineage (NCBI taxonomy): Bacteria > Bacillati > Bacillota > Bacilli > Caryophanales > Paenibacillaceae > Paenibacillus > Paenibacillus sp. V4I9. The sequence goes on along the minus strand of NZ_JAUSZE010000001.1, from coordinate 5,921,936 downwards.
TAGCTATTTGACCTCCAATCCGGCACCTTGCTTACAGGAAGACGGTTCCGTGCTGCTTGTCTACAAAGCTCGTCAATATGAAGGTAATCTTCATGGGAAAATGACGATCGGGGCAGCCGCAGCAGATAGCTATCAAGGACCTTATCGCGTATTAACAGAGGAGCCTATTTTTCCGCCGGATCAATTTCATATCGAGGATCCTTTCATTTGGAAGACGACGGAAGGGTATGAGCTCTTGGCCAAGGATATGGAAGGAACTCTTTGTGGGGAAAGGCATGGAGGCATTCACGCTGTTTCTCCGGACGGGCTGAAATGGCAATTGTCTGAGACGCCAAAGGCTTATTCACGTACGGTTCTGTGGGATGATGGAACGGAGCAGACGATGGGCAATCTGGAACGGCCTTTTCTGTTATTTCATGACGGAAAACCGACGCACCTGTTCGCAGCAGTTGCCGATGGACCTGGGGGATTTCGCAACGCAGCGAATACTTGGAATATGGTTATTCCATTGAGGCCTTAGGGAGGTAGTTTAAATATGAAAGCTATACTGGTTGGTTTGGGTTCTGCTGGGTTCAGTTGGTATAAACGTTTAAGAGATAAAGGATTATTAGCAGCCGTTGTTGAGGTTGATATGGCTATGAAAGAGAAGATGAAGGATGATCCGTTCCCTTTCTACACGTCATTAGAAGAAGCTTTGCAAAACGAGCAGGCGGATTTTCTTGTTAATGTGACTTCGCCGATGATGCACACGGCTGTGAACCATGCGGCATTTGACCGTAAGCTGGCTGTTTTGTGTGAAAAACCGATTTCCTTTGATTATGAGGAATCCATTGAGGTCGTGGCTCGAGCTGCTCGAGAACACATCCCTTTTATGATCGCAGAAAATTACCGCAGGATGCCTTATATTCGTAAAATGAAACAGCTATTGGACGAGGGTGCAATCGGTACTCTTTCCTCGCTGGATATACAGTTCTACAGGTACCACCATGTGCAGCGGAGATATACCGTTAGTATCCTGGATGACATTGGTGTGCATCACTTGGATATGCTCCGTTATTTAACTGGAAGAGAAGGGAAATCGGTCCAGGCCAAGCTGTACAATCCAATTGGCGCTTGGGAAGAGGAAGGGGCTGTTATCAATGCTTATGCCTTCCTTGAAATGGACAATGGTATCACAGCTGCCTACAACGCATCCATCGCTGCAAGAGGGACAGAGACACCGTGGAGCGGCAATTGGAGAATTGAAGGAACGAAAGGGGCTATGGAAGTAATCGATAAGGAAATCCGCCTAATTCGGGACGGAGAAGTTTTGCTTGTCGATGATATTAGCGGAGTGGATGAAACGGATACACTGGCTGAATTTTTGGCGTCACTTCAGGAGGGGCGCGAAGCGGAAACGAGCGGCAGGGACTATTTGAAAACCCAAGCGCTTGTTCATTACACGAAGCTGGCAAGTGAATCCGGTCAGACGAAGGCCATTGAGGTTCCAACTCTATAGATGAATGGGGAAACTAGCATGGAAATAACGAATTGGCAACAATCGGCGCCTGGTGTATGGCGCCTTACGATCGGAGAACCGCAAGGAATTACACCGCTCTCATTGATGGGCGTTTCGCCGAAAGCCGAGGCTCTGCAGCAAATGCCACAGGTACAGCCGCCTTTTGCCTGGGAAAGTATTCAACTTGAGGAAGCAAGTGGCTGTCTCATTCTGTCTATTCCGCTTGATCGAACTGAAAAGCTATACGGGACAGGCCTTCAGTTATTAAGAATGAATCAACGGGGAAGAAACCGTTATTTACGTGTGAATAGCGATCCCAAGCAGGATACGGGTGAGACGCATGCTCCTGTGCCTTTTTACGTAAGTGATCTCGGGTATGGCGTATGGGTGGATACTTCACGGATCGTTACTCTGTACTGCGGGTCAACCATGATGCAGGAGGAAACGCAAAGCGAGGATATTCGTGATCGCAACACCGATAAGGGATGGAAGGCAACCCTAATCGCATCGCGGGTGGAGATTCGGATTCCCGTCGAAGGTGCAGACGTGTATTTAATTGGCGGACCAACCCTTTCGGATGTGGTGGCTAGATATAATTTATTCTGCGGTGGCGGCACACTGCCCCCGAAGTGGGGACTTGGCTTCTGGCACCGTGTTCCGACGCTGTATACAGATCAGCAAGTGCTTGAAGAAGCGGAGCAGTTCCGCCTGCACGATATTCCCTGTGATGTGATCGGGCTCGAACCTGGTTGGCACAGCCAAAGCTACCCAGTCAGTTACGAATGGGAGAAAAGCCGATTCCCTGAGCCCGATAAATTCGTGAAGGCTTTGGATCAAAGCGGCTTTCGGGTGAACCTATGGGAGCATCCCTTCGTTTCACCAAAGAGTGAGCTGTACGAGGAACTGAAGCCGCTTTCGGGGAGTCATTCGGTATGGGGCGGGCTTGCGCCGGACTATTCGCTGCCAGCAGCTGTGGAGCTTTATAAGAAGCAGCATGAAGAGCAGCATGTCAATATCGGAGTATCCGGTTACAAGCTGGATGAATGTGATGGCAGTGACTTGACCAACAATTCCTGGATGTTTCCAGGACATGCGCAGTTTCCATCCGGTCTGGACGGCGAGCAGATGAGACAAATGTACGGGTTGATGTTCCAAAAAATGACGGCTGAATTGTTTCGCAGCAAAAATCGGAGAACGTACGGACTTGTTAGAGCTTCGAATGCCGCAGCCTCAACGATGCCTTATGTCTTATATTCGGATCTCTATGATCATAAGCAATTTATTCGCGGTCTATGCAACGCTTCCTTCAGCGGGCTGCTCTGGACACCGGAGGTTCGCAGAGCCCGAAATGCCGAAGATTGGGTACGGCGAATGCAAACGGTATGTTTCTCGCCACTCGCGATGCTGAATGCATGGGGAGATGGAACCAAGCCTTGGTCTTTCCCGGAAGTGGAAGGAACTGTCCGCCATTATATCAAGCTGCGGATGAGATTGCTGCCTTATTTGTATACGGCTTTCGCAACCTACCGTGAGCAAGGTATTCCTCCTTTCCGCGCAATGCCTTTCGTTATGTCAGCATCAGAAATCGCGGAAGCCGAGGCGATGTATACCGAAGCAGCTGAACAAACCTTGAATACGACAGATGCTGCTTACGGCAAGAAAAAAGTAAGAGAATGGGATGACCAATACATGTTCGGCGATGCATTGTTAGTAGCTCCACTGGTTGAAGGAGAGTCTGAGCGGGAGGTCCTACTACCATCCGGAATCTGGTATGGATTAGAGACAGGGGAACGCTATACCGGTGGATGCATCATTCGCGTTCAAGCAGGCTTGGAGCGTATTCCGGTATTTGTTAGAAACGGGTCCGTCATTCCGATGATGCCTGCGCTAGCGCATGTCCCACCCCTAGGTACGCGTGTTCCGCTTGAAATCATTCATTTCGGTGATGGAATGGGTGAAGGAAATCTGTACGATGATGACGGAGAATCGTTCGATTATGAACAAGGTAAGTTCGGCTGGTGGAAGGCGGCAGTCACGCAAAATGCAGCTGGCGTCTACTCCGGGGAACTCATAGGGACTGACGGGGAACCGACATCCTTCAGTTCCGTCACGTGGCGTTTCGCACACAAGGGATTCCTTCCGTTGTAGAACCAATTTCCGTGAGTTATCATAATTGGATAGCGATTCTGAGAAACATAAGGGAGGTCTGGACATGCATGTACTGATTGTAGACGATGAACCTGTCATTCGCAGAGGAATGGTAAAGATGGCGGAAATGTACGCACCTGCTTTCTCGAAAATACAGACGGCTGAGAACGGCGTGGCTGCTTTAGAGCGGATTCGCGCCTGCGAACCTGATCTTGTGTTGACGGATGTTCGCATGCCCAAAATGGACGGATTGGAGCTCTGCAGAATCATTCAAGAGGAATTTCCTCAAATTAAGACCGTTGTAATATCCGGTTATAGTGACTTTGAATATGCCCAAAAAGGCATGAATTATGGTGTTCGACACTATATGCTGAAACCGGTTACCAAATCGGATGTGCATGGCATGTTGGATCAATTGATCAAAAAGCCATCACGCAGCTATATGCCGCCTTCCCGTTATATCGAGTGGATCGATCAAATGGAACAGCAAATTTGGGCTTTGCAAATGGAGGAACTAAGCAGCTTAATCAGCCGCTGGCGTGAATATTGCCTATCTGCCAATTTATCGTTGGCCCAGCTTAAGGAGCTATTGGATGATTGTAATGCGCTTCTTGTCAAGCGCTTTCAAGGCCGCAATTATTCCCCTTCCCCCGTGCAAGCTCACTTGCAGGCGGATAGTGTGAAGGAAGCCCTTGAAGCGTTTGAGAAGGGTTTGTTTCAAATGGCGAAAGGACTTCAAGACGTTCGAAGCGGCAGCTTCAAAGATCCAATGGAAGAGGCCAAAGGCTTTATCGACAGCAGGTTGTCAGAGGACATTTCGCTGGATCAAGTCGCTGCGATGGTCGGATTGACACCTACCTATTTCAGCTCGCTTTTTAAAAAAGTAACGCATGAGACCTTTGTTCAGTACCGGATCAAAAAAAGGATGGCGAAGGCGAAGGAAATGCTGGCTATCCCTTATGTCCGAATCGTGGATGTAGCCTCCGATGTCGGGTATGACGATTACCCCCATTTTACGAAAACCTTCAAAAAAATTGTTGGCGTTTCGCCATCTGAATATCGCGCAGGGCTCGGTATCAAATGAAGATTAGAGGTTTAACGAAAAAGCTATTCGTCTATTTTCTAATTGTCATTATCCTATCTCTTAGCAGTGTCGGTATTTTCTCTTATATGACATCTTCCGATGAATTAGCCGAAATGGTCGAGAACCAAATGAATCAAATCGTCGGAAACGCGGTTCATCATACGGATCTGTATTTGAAAGACTATGAGCGCTCCATTGTCTCTATTTTGACGAACAGGCAGGTTATGGAGTTTATTGATCTGAAGGCGAATCGGGAGGAATATGACTTTTTTACCTATCGGAAAATGATTCTCGAAACGAGTGTTGATCCGTTATTTATTCGCAACCCTAAATTAGCTTCTGTTTATTTGCTCAGCGATAAGCTGAATGCGGTCTATTACTATAATGGTGTGAACGAGCAATCCTTCAATGCGGAGGATAAACGGAAGCAGCGGGAATATTTTCTCGCCAATACAACGGCTGACGGAAAATTAAGTATTTTAAACCACACCATTATTGAAGGTCAAGAGAATCAAATGCTCACGCTAGTCCGTCGAATTCGAGGCTTCACCTCGCCTGAATTGAATGGCTTGCTTGCTATTGAGATGAGATCCGCTGATTTGTCTGCTCTATGGAAAGGGATTGATTTAGGTAAATACGGGTACCTGTTTATCATGGATGAAAAAGGTCGTTATATCTATCATCCAGATGGAAAAAAAGTCGGTTCAGATGTTCCGAAAGCGTTCGTGGAGAAGCTGCAAGAGGCTGGGACTTCTTCCTTCATCGACAGCAGTGAGGGGGATCAGCGCATGTATCTAAGCCGCAAATCCGATTATTCGGGTTGGCAGCTTGTTGTCTCCATGCCGCTTCACGAACTGCGTAAACCGGTGGCTAACATCCGTTCGACAACGCTTGTAGTCGGGTTATTTACACTGGTATTAGCGATCTTACTTGCTTATAGATTCGGTAAGTCGATTACCAAGCCGATTCAAGTACTTAAATCAGGGATGCGAGAGACAGAAAAAGGAAATTGGGCGACCATTCCGCTCCCCTCTCACAGGGACGAAATTGTCGAACTCATGGTACGTTATAACCTGATGGTCAATCGGCTATCTGAAGCGGTTGATCGTGTGGTTCAGGTCGAATTAAGCAATTCAGAAATTCGGATGGAGCGGCAGAAGGCTGAGTTTCAATCTCTTCAGCTGCAAATCAATCCTCATTTTATGTACAACACACTGGAGACGATTATCTGCTATGCCACGATCCAGGATTCAGAGGAGATATCCGAAATCGTTAAGGCGCTGGCTTATATGCTGCGATACTCGGTCCAAACCAATCTGGAGGAAATTACGGTTGCGAACGAGTTGAAGCACGTTCTGTATTATTTGGTCGTACTGAGGCATAGAATTGGCCGGGAGTTCGAGATTGATGTTGCGATTAAGCCCGAATATTTGCTTCATGTCATGGTTCGGCTGACCCTTCAGCCTCTGGTCGAAAATGTGTTCCAGCATGCATTTCCGGAAGGATTGGAAGATTATCATTTCATCCGAATCGACGGAGGGGTAGAGGACGGAATCTTCTGGATCAGTGTAGAGGATAATGGTTCAGGGATGTCGGAGACACAACTTACGCAGCTCCAAGAGAAGTTGAGCACAAACAGACTGGCAGATGCTGAAATAGATGAAGCGGGTAAAAAAGGCGGTATTGGCGTGCTGAACGTCCATCGCCGAATTCAAATGGTTTATGGGGAGAATTATGGACTAAGGATTGAAAGTGTGGCTGAGCAGGGAACTAAAGTGATCATGGTGATGCCAGCATCGCCTAAACGTTATGAAAAACTAAATCCTGTATAGGGGGCATAAACTTGAACAATCGTGAGAAACTGTGGTACCTTCAGCCTGCTAAGATATGGGTAGAAGCGCTTCCGATCGGTAACGGTCGACTAGGTGGGATGATTTTCGGTCATGTCCAAGAGGAAAGGATTCAATTAAATGAAGATTCTATCTGGTACGGAGGTCCCAAAGATGGAATCAACCCCGATGGTTCTCGATATTTAGAAGAAATTCGGGAGCTGCTTTTTGCCGGAAACGTTGCGGAGGCCACGCGATTAACGCGAATGGCGCTCTTTTCCACACCTAAATATTACAACCCGTATCAGCCTTTGGGAGACCTAAGGCTTTATTTTCATGACCAGAAAGGCGAAGTTGAAGCGTATCGGCGAGAATTGGATTTGAAGCAAGCCATCGCTCGTACAACCTATAGGATTAACGGAGTTACCTACCGTCGTACGATGTTTGCCAGCTGCCTTGATCAAGTGATGATGATTCGATTGGAGTGCGATCAGCCAGGCAAGCTTAATTTCTCTGCGAATCTGAATCGCAGACCATTTGAGGGGGAAACCGGCGCATTGTCGGAGGATAGTATTTGGATGGGCGGAGAATGCGGGAAGCATGGTGTTGAATATGCCTGTGTGTTGAAAGCGAAATCCCAAGATGGTCATGTGTCCGTGATTGGCGACTTCCTGTCTGTGGAAGGGGCTAGCTCTGTGACATTAGTACTTGCTGCAGCCAGCACATTTCGAGAGGCTGATCCATTAGCAGCATGCAAGCTTCAAATTGATGGCGCCGATCGGTTCAACGCTGACGAAATAGAACGCCGCCATATTCAAGATTATCAGGAATTGTACAATCGGGTGAGTTTACGTTTGACGGTAAACGATCCGTTCAATGATTTGCCAACGGACGAGCGGTTGAAGTTTCTACAAGAGGGTCATTCGAGTATGGATAGCGGTTTGGCGGAGCTTTACTTTCATTACGGCCGTTATTTGTTGATCGCCAGCTCCCGACCGGGATGTCTGCCTGCGAATCTTCAAGGTATTTGGAATGACAGCTTTACGCCTCCGTGGGAGTCTAAATATACGATTAATATCAATACACAAATGAATTATTGGCCGGCTGAGGTTTGCGGATTATCGGAATGCCATGAACCGCTGTTCGACCATATCGAACGGATGCAGGTCAGCGGTCGGCAAACGGCGCGCGAGCTGTATGGCTGCTCGGGCTTTGTCGCTCATCACAACACGAACATATGGGGAGAGACACGGCCTGAAGGGTTGTTTCCGACATGTGTGATTTGGCCGATGGGTGCTGCATGGCTAAGCTTGCATGTATGGGAGCATTTTGTGTTTACTGAAGATATGGATTTTTTACAGCATAGAGCCTACCCGATCTTGAAGGATGCTGTGGCATTTTTCGTTGATTATTTGGTGGAATCGCCAGATGGACAGCTTGTGACGGGACCCTCAGTGTCCCCAGAAAACGTGTATGTATTGGCGGATGGAACCAGAGGGGCATTGACCATGGGGCCTTCTATGGATACGCAGATAATCCGTGAGTTGTTCGCGGCATGTAAACGGAGCAGCCTCCTGCTGCAGGTCGATAGTGAGCTTCGTGAGCGGCTCTCCGCGCTGCTGGAGCGGCTGCCTCAGCCACAGATTGGCAAACACGGACAAATCATGGAGTGGTTGAACGACTATGAGGAGGATGATCCAGGTCATCGGCATATTTCACAGTTGTTTGCATTGCATCCGGGAACCCAAATCAACCCGCATCGCACACCGGAATTAGCCAAGGCAGCTGCAGCCACACTGCAGCGCAGGTTGGAAAACGGAGGAGGGCATACGGGTTGGAGCAGTGCGTGGATCGTCAATATGTTTGCAAGACTCGAAGATGGCGAACAATCGTATGCGCATTTGAGTCACATGCTGCGCAAATCAACGTATCCCAATCTCTTTGATGCGCATCCTCCTTTTCAAATTGACGGGAATTTCGGTGCTACGGCTGGTATTGTTGAGATGCTGCTGCAATCCCATGCCGATGAGCTGAACTTACTTCCTGCGTTGCCGTCGGCGTGGTCAGAGGGAGAAGTGAGAGGACTTAGGGGGCGCGGCGGATACGTCGTCGACTTGAAGTGGATCGATGGGAAACTCTCGGAAGCGATCATAAGCGCAGCGAAGGATGGCTTATGCAGAGTCCGTACACGTCATGCGGTTCTGGTCCGCTGCGGGGGAGAAGACATCGCGCTAAGTGAGGATCAATCGGTTGTAGAGTTTCGTGTTGAAGCGGGTAAAACTTATGAGCTATATAGAAAATAATCATTGAGACTTGTAGGGACGGGCATCTAATTCCAGTTATTGTCATTCATTGGATGATTGGATTCGCAACTGCTAATCCATTACGTTAACAAAAATAGTAAAGCGAGAAATCCGTTTCAGTTAAAAAATTTCGGGCAAGTTATCCTCCATGAGTGCATAGGATTGTAGTACACAATTCACCATCACGAGCTGACCTAGATAAGAAAGGCAGCAGTGAAAGGAGGTACCCATGGACATATTCAAAAGAATTTCGGAGCATCGTACGGAGAAGGATTCATTGAGCTGGACCGGTACGTTCGCGGAGTACATAGAATTGCTTCGCAAAAATCCTGGACTCGCGAGAACAGCGCATTCAAGGGTCTATGATATGATTGCTTCGCAAGGAATCAATGACCAAGTCGGGCACAAATCCTACAAATTCTTCAACAAAGAGATTTTCGGCCTGGATCGAGCCATTGAGAAGCTGGTGGAAGAATATTTCCATTCCGCTGCCCGTCGATTGGATGTTCGTAAGCGGATATTACTGCTGATGGGTCCTGTAAGCGGTGGTAAATCAACCATTGTGACCATGCTTAAAAGAGGGCTGGAGCAATTTGCTAGAACTGACTTAGGGGCTGTCTATGCGATTAAAGGGTGTCCGATGCACGAGGAACCACTTCATTTGATCCCTATGGAGCTGCGTCCTGAGATCGAGCGAGAGCTGGGAGTAAAGATTGAAGGCAGTTTATGTCCTTCTTGCCAAATGCGTTTAAAGACAGAGTACAACGGCTGTATTGAAGATGTTCATGTTGAGCGTGTGTTCGTTTCAGAAGAAGCGCGTGTAGGTATCGGTACATTCAGTCCATCAGATCCGAAATCACAGGATATTGCCGATTTGACGGGAAGTATAGACTTCTCTACCATCACGGAGTTTGGTTCCGAATCCGATCCGCGTGCCTATCGGTTCGATGGGGAGCTGAATAAGGCAAATCGGGGTATCATGGAGTTCCAGGAAATGTTGAAATGCGACGAGAAATTCCTCTGGAACTTACTATCTCTCACACAAGAGGGTAACTTTAAGGCAGGCCGGTTCGCCCTCATTAGTGCCGATGAGCTGATCATTGCACATACGAATGAAACCGAGTATAAATCTTTTATTGCGAATAAGAAAAATGAGGCTTTGCAATCGCGTATGATTGTTATGCCAATTCCGTATAACCTTCGGGTTTCGGATGAAGAAAAAATTTACTACAAGCTCATCGGACAGAGTGATATGTCTCACATCCATATCGCTCCGCACGCGCTCAGGGTTGCTGCGATTTTCTCCATTCTTACCCGCTTGAAGGAAACGAAGAAGCAAGGGATGGATTTAGTCAAGAAAATGCGCATGTATGATGGTGAAGTTGTGGAAGGTTACAAAGATGCGGACCTCAAAGAAATGCAAAATGAATATCAAGAAGAAGGTATGAGCGGCATCGATCCGCGTTATGTCATTAACCGAATTTCAAGTGCATTGATTAGGCAAGATCTTCAGTGCATTAACGCGCTAGATGTCCTGCGTGCCCTGAAAGATGGTTTGGATCAGCATCCGTCGATTACGAAGGATGAGCGTGAACGGTTCCTCAATTTCATTTCCGTGGCGCGCAAGGAATATGACGATATTGCCAAGAAAGAAGTGCAGAAAGCGTTCGTTTACTCCTTCGAAGAATCAGCCAGAACCATTTTCGATAACTATCTCGATAATATTGAGGCTTATTGTAATTGGGGGAAAATCAAGGATCCGCTTACCGGTGAAGAAATGGATCCGGATGAGCGCCTGATGCGCTCGATTGAAGAGCAAATCGGCATTTCTGAAAATGCTAAGAAAGCATTCCGAGAAGAAATACTTATCCGCATTTCATCCTATTCCCGTAAAGGTCGGAGATTTGATTACAGCAGTCACGAGCGGCTGCGTGAAGCGATTGAGAAGAAGCTCTTCGCCGATCTGAAAGATATCGTGAAAATAACGACTTCCACGAAGACACCGGATGAGAAGCAGTTGAAGAAAATTAATGATGTGACAAAGCAATTGATTGATGAGCACGGATATTGCCCTGTATGTGCCAATGAGCTGCTGCGTTATGTAGGGAGCTTGCTGAACAGATAAAACTTCATATTGGTAGTAAAACGGACTTGAGGCGGTGACGATCCCTCAGGTCCTTTTTCATTTGTAATAGACACCCTCTTCTGTCTATCACCGAATCTAGCAATCTCTCATATACTATAAGATCTTACGATAAGGGAGGTGCAAGAGATTATGATAGGCAACTCAATGAAAAAGACAGGTGCACTTCTTTTACTAGTAGTGAGTTTTTTAGCTTTCGTGATGACTTGGGAGGTGGGGTTACTATCTCCTTTGGGGGGAATATGTATAGCGGGATTTAGCTTCGGCGGAGCCATTCTGATGTGGCTGGATGTCCATGAATCGAGGCAAGGTGCTGGCAAGAAAGATGCAAAACGAGCAAAAGCCGATCTCTGATCAAAAAGAGGACAATTCCCCCCAGAAAAAATTCAGCGAGCCCGGAAGATGGTCAGACGTCTTTGGATTCGGTAAAATGTTGGACAAACTACCACTTCATAAGCTTTCAGCTCGCATGGCCTACTGTATGTTTTTTGATATAGTACTGCTCTTATTTGTTCTTGTTCTCCGTGCTTCGGGTACTAAGGTGAATGATTTTCCGAACGCATGGGATATTCGGTTTATTGTGATCACGACAATTGTTGTTTTTTTCGTCGGACTCTGCGATATCTGGAATGATCGGAAGTAATAAGAATGTTACAAAGCATAAGAAAGTAACCGCCCATTTTTTGGAGAAGTGGTCACCAACTAGGCAATTGCACACATACAGTATTGTAGGCAATTAACTATACAAGAATGTGAGTGATCTAGAAGATGACGAAACCAGAAGAACAAGAATTTCGTCCACCAGTAGGTGGGCCTCATGGAGGCGGTCCTGGCCATGGTGGGCCCGGACATGGCGGACCTGGTCATGGTGGCCATGGTTATGGCGGCCACGGTTACGGTGGACACGGCCATGGTTATCATCCGCACTATGGATATGGCGGACTGACCAATTTGCTGCCCTGGGTAGTGGCCCCATACTTATATGCGAATCAGCCTTACTATCCATATCCATATCCATACCCACCGACACCTTATCCCTACCCCTACTACCCGCCTTATCAACCCGGTTATCCAGGGATATAAAAAGAAATAGTTTTGCTTGCACTTAAACAAAGCAGAGAAACTTTCTTGTCCAGAGAGTTTCTCTTTATTTTGCTATTTTCTGCTAAAAATGGGCACTTAGTGCTACAAATCTTTATCAAATCTTAATAATCATATAGGCATTGTATAATTTTCATGCTACAATTCTATATATACAGCGTTTACATTTGTTACCCTCTCGTTTACTAATCCTCTCGCTCCCCTTTTTAAAATCATTTATATTCCAAGTCATTGTATTCATCGATACGATGAAAAAACCATCTTGGCTTTTGCTTATGAGGACTTCACTTGTGCAAATCTAAGGGGGAAAGTGTGTTGAGCAATCAACCCGTTCGGATATTACATCATATTAGTGATATGAATCGTGGAGAAGCGCAAAGCTTCATTATGAATGTGTATCGGCAAATGGATCGATCAAAGATTCAATTCGATTTCGTTGTCCACACACATAATCCTTCTGATTATGATGAAGAAATAAGAGCGTTCGGTGGAAGGATATTCATCCTGCAGAAGCCTAGAGCGGGCTGGATGGGTTACATATATGAGTTAAAGTCGACGATTCAACATCATGGTCCCTTCCATGCTTTGCATAGTCATACCTATGAGGCTAGTGCCTTAACTTTGTTAACATCAAGGCTGTTTGGCATTGATATTCGTATTGCGCATTGTCACAGCATAAGTGATTATACATACTCTTCCTCAACTACTAAGGTATCTCGATGGTTGAAGAGAAACATGATACGGCGGTTTGCCACGAATTGGGTAAGCAGCTCAATCACGGCAAGTCAGGTGCTATTCGGGTATCAATGGTCTCAAGATAAACGCGGCAGAATGGTGCGTAATGGGATAGATGTCGGTCGCTTTACAAGTGAATTACAAAAACACAGTACGCTCCGTGAGCAGCTGCATATTCCACCCGATGAGCCCCTTATTGGGCATATTGGACGGTTTAGCGCGGTTAAGAATCATAGGTTTCTTATTGAGATTTTTGAAGAGCTGCTGTATCGTGTGCCGAATGCGAGGCTTATTTTGGTGGGGGATGGTGCATTGCGGCCTCAGATTCTAGCACTGATCGAGCAAAAAGGGATCCAAAACCGCGTTCATCTATTAGGACTGCGAGACGATATTTCTGAGCTCCTTCAGGAATTTGATGTCATGGTCCTTCCTTCATTCAAAGATGGTTTACCCATGGTTTTGATTGAAGCGCAAGCCGCAGGAGTTCCTTGCGTGGTATCCGATGTTTTACCAGAAGAAGCGAATCTGAGAGCAGGTTTTTTCGCATTCGTGTGTTTGAAACAAGATATTGCTGTATGGGTGCAATGGTTAATGAAAGCGATTCGCAGCGTTCCTGTCCCGGTTGATGAGCGAATCCGAGCGATTCGACTAGCCGGCTATGATATTAAAGAGGTAGCTCTAGAATTAGAACACGTCTACGCAGCCCAATAGGAAATAGTGAGAGCCCTTATGTTGATGACATGAGGGTTCTTTGCTTATTTATAATTATTATTAAAAAGGATTGACTTTTGTTATTATTTATTTATAATAATTATTATCTGATATGGATTCTCATTGGGCAAGTAGTCAATATGGGCTGAAAGGAGTGCACAGCGATGTATGATGTCATTATTATTGGAGCTGGACCGGCGGGAGCCTCAGCTGCTATCTATACAGCAAGAGGAAATCTGAAGACACTCGTTATTGACAAGGCACCGAATACAGGAGCTTTGGCCATCACTCACAAAATTGCGAATTACCCGGGTGTAATTGGAGAGCTATCAGGTAAAGATTTGCTCGATACGATGCGGGAGCAAGCCAAAGGTTTTGGGGCGGAGTTCATCCAAACAACGATTACAGCTGTAGATGTGGAAGGCGATACGAAGTATGTATTTACGGCTGACGGTATCTATGAAGGCAAGTCGATCGTAATCGCGACGGGTTCCAAAGGACGCAACCGTATGCTGCCTGGGGAAGAAAGCTTGTTAGGGCGTGGCGTTAGTACATGTGCAACGTGTGATGGAGCCTTTTTCGATGGCAAAACGGTCGCTGTCATTGGTGATTCAGAGGAAGCCTTGGAAGAAGCACAAGCATTAAGTAAATTTACGGATAAAATATACTTCATTGTTCCACGTCCTGAACTGCAGGGTGTTCACCACGTTCCAGAGTTGCCGGGTACAGACTTTCTTTACAAAGCCAAACCGCTTGAAGTGCTTGGAGACAAGCATGTAGAGGGACTTCGAATACGCACGAGTTCTGGTGCAGAGGAAGTACTCCATGTGGATGGTGTGTTTGTCTTCCTATCCGGCAGTAAGCCTGGCACAGATTTCCTTCAGGATCAGGTTCCGCTGGACGCGGATGGTTTTATGGTTCTGGATAGCTCGATGCAATCACCTATTGCAGGTGTATTCGGAGCTGGAGAAGTTAGACGCACACCGGTGAAGCAAGCGGTAGTTGCAGCTGCTGATGGAGCCATCGCTGCCATGGCGGTCGATAAATTTATTAATAAACGGGCTCAGCTGATCCCGCAATACAAATAATCTTATACCCCACAAGGAGATGAATTCCGATGTCTAATGTCATTGTTTATTCAAGTACAAATTGCCCTTATTGCCAACAGTTGAAAAAATATTTAACGGAACAAAATGTATCCTACGAAGAAAGAAACATTGATCTGAATGATCAATTCGGACAAGAGCTTCACGATTTAGGCTTGATGTCTTTGCCTGTAACGGTTATTGGCGAGCACAAAATTTTGGGTCTCAACGTTACCAAACTCAAAAAAGCTTTGGCTGAAATCGCAAGCTAATATCAGACAATATAAATAGATAGAGGAGAGCTAACCATGACACAATTAACCGTACAACCCTCACATTCTTTTGCTAAAATAGGGCTTCCTGCGCCTTCATTTTCATTGCTTTCGACGAAGAATATGGAAACCTTAGAAGAGAAAATAACGTTTGAAGAATATAGAGGAAAATGGCTTGTTTTCTTCTTCTGGCCATTCGACTTTACGTTCGTGTGTCCAACTGAAATTACAGCTTTCAGTGACAATTATGAGCAGTTCCTTGAACTGGATTGTGAAATTGTTGGGGCTTCTGTCGACAGTGTGTATACACATAGAGCTTGGACTCAAACGCCGCGCGACCAAAGCGGCATCGGACCTGTGAAGTTCCCGTTGGTCAGTGATTTCTCCAAAGAAACAGCACGCGCATATGGCGTGTTAGACGATGAAAGCGGCGCCGCGCATCGCGGATTGTTCATCATCGATCCAGAAGGCGTGCTGCGATACCAAGTGGTGACAGATATGAATGTTGGGCGCTCTGTAGATGAGACGCTGCGTGTGCTTCAAGCGCTTCAGGCTGGTGGACTTTGTCCAGCGAACTGGAAACCAGGCGATAAAACTCTATAAGCTGCGAAAGTAAACAAGCCTCAATCGACTCTCACTCGATTGGGGCTTTTGTGTGTATTCAAAGTCTGTTTTGAAGTATAATAGAAGAACTATATAGGTGAAGACAGAGGAGTTAGATGCATGATGCAGTCCTTATCGGACAAACTGTTTATGGGTTCTTTGATTTTACTCATGATTTCCATTGTTGTTAGCGGAATTGGATTTCAATTCGTGAATTGGCGCACACAAGTGACAGATGAGTTAGATGGGGAGACGCAAGAAAGCGGCTCTCGAAAGAAAGCCGTTATGGATCGGCAAGATAAGAGCTTGGGGCGTGTGCTGCGTTCCTACTTATTTTGGATCGCGATAGCAGGCATTCTAATATCCATTGGACTTTCTTGGTTTAGCTCTAAATAAAAATATAAGGCATATAGCCCTCGGGATGAGTGTTATACGCCTTTTTTGTATCCTATTTTAACCGGAATCATGATCTAAACAATTTCTTCTACGCAGGAGCTGCAGACCAGCTTGCCTTTGAAATAGGTCATATTCTCGAAATTACCGCAGAATACACAGGCTGGCATATACTTCTTAAGTGTAATGCGCTCCGGATCGACATAAACCTCGATCGCGTCACCGATATCGATATGAAGTGTTCGTCGCAGTTCAATCGGCAAAACAATCCGGCCTAACTCGTCTACTTTTCTCACTATTCCCGTCGATTTCATCTGAAAGCCTCCTATTTATTTGGTTAGACTTCGATCATGTATGTTGTATATTCAATTCCACATATAAACTTGAATTCCTTTTATTTACTTCAAACATTTTGGGGAATTTTCTGATAAATGCATGGAAGTGGATGACAAATAGAGGGCTTACACGTGTTTCAATGAACATGTGTAAGCCCTCTATATTTATTTTTTTTAACAGAGGGATCTAGTTGTTGTTCTCCTGTTGTTGATCTTTGGAGATTTGTTCTTTAAGCGCAGCATTCTTAATAACCAGCTGTTTGGATAATTCTACTTGCAAAAGGTTGATTTTATTAATTTCATCTTTTAATTTACTGAGTCGAGACATCTTGCTGCTTAAATCGCTGGGTGAAGAACTTATTTTTATATCCCTTTGTAATTGATTTATTTTTGAAAGTGCTTTTTCCTTTTTTTTCTGTTCGTCGATACTTCTTTGTTGAGTTTCAGTAATTTCTTTTTTTAATCGATTTATGATAGATAAAGTGAAACTTATAGCCATTCAAACACCTCTTAGCAGTTTAGTGTAGCTTCGACACCATTCTACACTAAATACATGGTTCATGCCAAAAGGGGATTAAAAAGAGGGGGAGTGAAGCGTGGCAGCAACGCTGAATCGTACGTGGAAGGAACTACTCAATCAGCTTTACATCAACAATGACTTCCAAATCTTGCTGACCGGCACCGCGATAGACGCCTTTGACGGGAACGATATCATTGTAGTCGCGGCCGTGTCCGAGCTTAATATAGCGCCAATTGACCTCACAGTTGTTCGTAGGGTCGTATCCGAACCAACCAGTTCCCGGGATCAGGCACTCAACCCATGCGTGTGAGGCTTGGGTGAATTCCGTGCTGCCTCCTTGTAGATCGCCAACAAAGTGATAACCGCTAACGTACCTAGCAGGAATCCCTTTATCTCGGCAAATGGCAATCA
The DNA here is from genome assembly GCF_030817295.1 of Paenibacillus sp. V4I9. Taxonomy (NCBI): domain Bacteria; kingdom Bacillati; phylum Bacillota; class Bacilli; order Caryophanales; family Paenibacillaceae; genus Paenibacillus; species Paenibacillus sp. V4I9. Next base: position 5,904,765 of record NZ_JAUSZE010000001.1, on the reverse strand, counting down.
TAAAATGAGAGTAGTCCTGGCAAACACCACGCTTAAATTGAAGCATTTCTCCAACGGTAGTCTGTACGGAAGTGGCTGAAGAATCATAGGTGAAGTCGCGATGAATTGTTGTATAGATCGTACGCAGTAATTCGTATAAACTTCTATCTTGATCTGAAATGGCATCTGAGTAAGCTTTGAGTTCAGGGGTCAAACCCGTATAACTGGTAGGCAGTAAGTACTCAGCGTGTTGATTCTGGAAGTCATCGCTAAGTCTCATCACTTTCTCCTCTAAGGGAGAAACGACGCCTGATGGGATGTTATCGTTGTCGTTCGTGACGACGGTGGACACCATTTTAATAGTTAGCTCGCGATGAAGTTTATTGACTGTAAAAGCATGTACGCGATTATGAAAGAAATCCGAGTACGTAAAGAAAGCTGAAGCAGGCTCCGTGGTGATGGCGTGGTGATAACAGGCTTGACGATTGTCAGTGAGAGGCGTTAAACGAACTTCATTGACACTGTCCTGCGCTGTATCGGTGTAGGAATAGCGTGTGATATGCGTAATCTCCAGCTTTTTCATGCGATGACCTCTTCCCGGGAGGGAAAAAAGACTTTTGACATCCTTAACCCCATCACGTTGCAGGATTCCCTCAGTGCACTTAAAGTCATTTCCAATTTGCCGGATAAAATATCATCTTCGTCCATGCAAGCAAGGTTAGCCTTTACTTTTCCCGCTAGCTTAGCGAGCCGGTGTACAGCAAGGCTTAAATCGGGGTCCTCCATTTGAATGCCCTGTAAGGAACGCTCCAGGGATTGGAAAGAGAAGCTAACCGAGCGTGGAAACGTTTCATGAAGCATCAGAAATTTAATAATGCTGCTTAGATTAACTGTGTCTGCATGTTCTCTGCGATACGACTCATAACCGCTTACCGACTTCAATACGGATAGCATAAGCGGGTAAGAAGAGAACTCTTCCCTAGCGTAATCATGACATAACGATTGGAGTAAGCGCAGCAAGTTCTCAGCACGCTCCAAATATCTTCCGGCTTCCACGAAGTGCCATTCATTTTGACGCGGCATAACGGATATGGACGCCCCTTGAAACATAGACAAGGTGTCCCGAATGAAACGATAGAACAAATGAGGTGAATCGTTTGTGATATCACGTACTTCTTTTTCTTTTAGCCACAGATACAGGCCATTCATGATATCCCACAGCTCTGCGGGCATTTTCTCACGAATATTACGAAGGTTGGAGCGAGCATGGTTGGTGCAAGCGAGCAAAGAATTCGAATTATTTTTATCGAGTGTAATATACTGGAGGACATGCTGCTCGGTGAAGCTCCCGTACTGCTCAGTAAACGCGGCACGATCGCCAATCGTATCAATTAATCGGCTCCACGATTGATCACTGCTAGTCTCCTTCTCCTCGCGAATATGATAATACACGTCGATTAGTCTTGCGTGATTCTCCGTTCTTTCCGTATACCTGCCGATCCAGAATAAAGCTTCCGCTGTACGTCCCATCATCACCATGAACGCTTGCCTCCAATCAATATTTGTTTCTCTATGAATTAGTGACCCAAGTGTCCTTACATCCCCCGCCTTGCGAGGAGTTCACCACAAGTGAACCTTCTTTAAGCGCTACCCGAGTGAGTCCGCCAGGTATAACCTGAATGCTCTCGCCAGCGATGACGAAGGCCCGAAGATCGATATGCCGCGCAGTCATTTGGCCGTCCATCATGACAGGAGCTCTGGAAAGCTGGATCGTTGGTTGAGCGATATAACGATCAGGATTCGCTATAATTTTAAGCCGAAAATCAGCCAACTCACTCTCAGAGGCCGAAGGCCCAATGAGCATACCGTAACCACCGGAGAGCGATGTCTCTTTGACGACCATTTCATCTAGATGCTGCAGTACGTGATCAAGTTCTTCAGGTCTAGAAAGGATATAAGTAGGCACATTATTCAGGATAGGTTCTTCGTTCAAATAGTATCGAATCATGTCTGGAACATAGGCATAAATAGCTTTGTCGTCGGCCACGCCTGTTCCAGGGGCATTCACGATGTTAATATTACCCGCGCGATAGGCATTCATGATCCCCGCGACACCTAACATCGAGTTCGGATCAAAAGCGAGCGGATCCAAGAAATCGTCGTCGATTCTTCGATATAAGACATCGATTTGGCGGAGCCCCTTGATCCCGCGAATATATACCTTATGATCAATGACGACGAGATCGTGTCCTTCCACAAGCTGTATGCCCATTTGCTGCGCGAGGAACGTATGTTCGAAGTAGGCCGAATTGTAGCAACCTGGGGTCAGTAAGCCAATGACAGGATCGGATTTGCCCGAAGGGCTTAGCCTGCGCAATGCGGATAGAAACACATTTAAGCTGTGCTCAATATCTTGGATCGAATGGCTAAAAACGAGCTCAGGGAATAAGTGCGTCATGATGGAACGGCTTTTGTACAAATAGGAGAAGCCTGAAGGTGATCGCAGATTATCCTCCAGAACGAAATATTCGCCATGCTCATCGCGAATTAAATCAATACCTGATACCGTTACGTACACATCATTCGGGATGGATAATCGCATCATTTCAGGTCGGAAATAGCAGTTGGAAAGGACCATTTTCCTAGGGATAATACCTTCCTTTAAAATGCATTGGTCATGATAAATATCCTTGAGAAATAGATTAAGCGCCTTAACACGCTGCTGAAGCCCTCGTTCTAGCTTAAGCCATTCATCCCGTGGAATGATTCGTGGGATCGGATCGAAAGGGATGGTTCTTTCCAATGCTTCTGCTTGATCAGGGCTGTAGAGTGTAAACGTAATTCCTTCTTCCATCATGCGTTTCATGGTGGCCGTTTGGCGCTTGCTCAAATTTCCTGCCTTCATGGACATGAACTGAAGGAAAACATTTTGATAATGTGATCTTACCGAATACGAATTCACAAACATCTCATCAAAAAAAGGACGGGGATCATAGGGGGTGGTGACCAGATTCTCAGGTTTGGACATCGCAGCTCCTGGTTTCTTAGCTATGCATTCGGAAGCTACGTTAGGATATGGGTCCGAAGCAGAAACCAGGCCTCCTTTCTGATCTAAGTTCTTATTTTGCGTTAGGTAATATGACACGGATTAATGGAAAAATAATGATTTTTATTATATTGTAAATTTATCAGAAAATTATGTCAATATACATGACATATAAATTAACTGACAAGAAATGCACAAATAGATCAATTGTTTGAAAGTTTCAAGAATTTTCTGTTTTTATCTTGATTTACGTCGGAATCAGCTATAGAATGTCGAATAAGTACATGTTATATAAAGTCACACGCAAATTGTGAATATAGGGGGTTGGGGTATGTTTGATTGGCTTGGGTTTCGAAAAGGTCTGCCTTTGTGGTGGTCGTATCGTCTGAATCGTCACCTCAAGGAAGATGTGGAACATATCTTCGAAGGGATTGCGCATACGAGAATTGAAATTTTACGGAGCTGGGTAGACTCCTATTGGTCCAATTTGGATCGACTGCACGAGCAGCTCTCTGATTCTGAGCCTGGACATACAGGTTTGATACAGGATAGTTCGATGGTACAACGGTTGCTGACAGCTGCATCAAAGAGCGGGGCTGATTTATCGGAGATCTTTATAGTGAATGAAAAAGCAGAAGTGATATACTCCACGTCCCCCACTCATGTTGGGAAATCATATGATTCAGGAAGTGATCTTACAAAAGGGCTAGAGGAAGCACGTAAAGGCAAGAAATGCTTATTCGGACCTTATTCCGATCCCCTTACATTAAAGCTAGGGCCAAGCACTTCACCGTTTCACGATGCTATGACACTTGCATTTATTACTCCTATAATGGTTAACGGAATATGGAAAGGGGCCATTTGCGGACGTGTCCCGAACGATGTGCTCGGCGATCTGATCCAGCGTGAATCAGGACATGTGTATCCGGACTCCGGAGATAATTATTTATTTATGGCGAAGCCTGTGTTAAATAAACAGATTGCCCCAGGTACAGCGTTATCTCGAAGCCGTTTTGAGGATCTTGCCTTTACCCATGGTGACAATTTAAAAGACGGCGTCCGCACAGATTACGGCATTGTCGGTGTAAAGGAGCATACGGAGCTTGAGCTCATTTTTACGGATCCGGCAACGGGACAGCTTCATCCGGGGGTTGCTGGGACGATTGCAAAGGGACATAATCTATTCGTAGAGTTTCCTGGTTATTCCGATTACCGGCATATTTCTGTTATTGGCAAAGGTGTTACCTTCCAGCTTCCGCACTGCCCGGATGTTTGGGGGATGATGTGTGAAGGCGATCTAGAGGAAGTATACCGGATTCGCAGTATCGACTGGAAATTGCTTAAGCTGCAGCTGCGGTTCATTGTAGGATATATACTACTCTCAGCAGGGGGCTTTTGGCTGCTGAATGGACAAGTTTCCAGTGCATGGGGATCAGTAATTATGGCTGCTGTAAGTCTTGTGTATGGAGGAATAGGCGCAAGCATAATAAGGCAAAAAGGCAGCAGGCCGATTGTAAGGCAGCTCGCGCAAATGAATAAGTTTATCCGTATTAATGCAGAGGGTAGCGGAGATTTGACACAGCGCCTGCAAGTACAGGAGTTCGCTGGTGATGAGACGCGGGAATTAGCGAAATGGATTAATAATATGATCGATTCCCTTGAGGGTATTATGCTGCAGGTGAAACAAGCCGCGGCTGAAGTTCAGCTCAGCCAGGAACGTATGAATGAATCGACGGGTTCAACGGAGCAATCGACTGGACGAATGAGCACCAAGATTCATGATATGATTCGTTCGCTGCGTGGTCAGCTCAAGGACCTCGATGTCGCGAAGGATGTAACGCAGGATATGAGCGGGACACTGCGCGAATTGGAAGAAAAGGCTTCGGGTCAAATTGCTGTGGCACAGGATGAAGTGGATCGTATTGGCGAAAAGATGAATCATATTTCGGCGAAAGTAGCTGAAACGAATCGTACCATTCAAACTTTTTTGCAAACGACGCAAGAAATTCCCAAGCTGCTTAAGGTCATCGAGGAGATTTCCGCTCAAACCAATCTGCTTTCCCTGAATGCTTCCATTGAAGCCGCGAGGGTAGGTGAACACGGGAAGGGATTTGCTGTCGTGGCCGGAGAGATTCGCAAGCTGGCTGAGTTGACCAAGAAGTCGACAATGGAAATCAATGACACCATTGAGCATATTGAACGTCATGCGAATGAAGCCTTCGTTTCGATGGAAGAAGGCACCAAGGTTGTTCTGGAGGGGACGCAAATTGTGGCGGCGGCGTCTGAAATTCTCAGCAGCGCGAACGCGCACGACACCATGAAGACACAGGTGGTGGATGAAGTGGTGGCGCTGATGGAGAAGGTAGCAGCAGTAAGCATGGAGAATCGCCAAATCTCGGCGGAGGTTGAGCGTACGGTGCAAGAGCTTCTGCAGGATATGCTTCACGTGCGCCAAACGACGGGAGATGTTGGCGCGATTACGGAATCGCTGCTCCTGCTTGTAAATCAATTTCATTTAACGGAGAGCCGCATTCGATAACGGTTTGTTTCTAAGACATTTCCTGCGCATGTTAGCTAACCCATCCTGCATACAATGATAATGCGGAATGGGTTAACCTTTTTATGCTTACGAAGTAAGTTTTCTAACGAAAACTCGAAGGAGGATGTCTAATGAATGACCGTTTGAGCATTCGAACGAATAGGGAGTACATGATGGATCCCGGCTATTTTCCAATGCTCGTAGAGCGTCTGAAGGAGGAGCATGTGCAGATGCGCGAGCAGCTCTCCGAGATCCGAACGATGGCTGCTTCCTTGTACTCCCTCGAGGATTGCTCAATAGGAATGTGTAAGCTGATTGAACTCCAAGATCTGATACTTTCTCTTGTTGAAGAGCTGGAACAGCATTCGGAATGGGAAGAAAAAGAACTATTTCCTCTTCTGCAATCTTATTTACAACCAACAACAGCGCTGTCTGTCTCTCGTTCCATGACTGTTTTAGAGCAGGATCATGACTTGGCGAAAAGAGTTGTGCAGGCTTTCGTTGATGGTGTGAATGCGATGAAAGTACCGATAGATGAGGAGTTTTTACATTTGATGGCATCGGAACTAATGACAGCTTGCTTAATACTGCTCAAACATTTCACCTTAGAAGAGGAGCTTGTGTATCCGCTCACCGATCGTATTGTGGAACAATTAGCTTAAGTACATAAAAAAGGGTCTTCTCAAGTCATTTGACTTGTGGAGGACCCTTTTTTGAAAGATAAAGTGGTGCGAGACGTTGATGGCCTCCTCAAGCTGCAAAACCCGCTAACTCACCTTCTCTTAGCAGCTGAGCGGTCCTTTTCAGACGTCTCGCGCCACTTTCGCTTCATTCCGGGCATCCGAGACAGCCTTTTCTGCCTTCTCAGGCTGAAAAACCGCTAACTCGCCTTCTCTCAGTAGCTGAGCAGTCCTTTTCTGTTCCTTAGTTTGTGTCTACTGTTTAGTCTAACTTCAATTTTACAATTTAACGAATCGTCGTTCCTTTTATACTCGAATTCGGGCGTTTTCGGTAAAATGCGGACTCACGTTCCGCGAAAGTATCACCTTGCCTTGTAAAGCTGGCTACCGTAGTATTTGGTCAACAGTTGATAGAACAGAAATAGGGATGAGTAAGTTGTTGGGAAGTGCTATTGAAACGCTTAGCAACTAATACAAATAACCTAAGGCAGCGCCTTAGGTTATTTGTATTAGTTGGCATAAAGCTTATGCTTCAAGTGTACTCATCGTTTTCTCTTCGCATTCCTTCGAGCAGAAGCTATTATGCTTCTCTTCACAGGCTTCACAGCAGATGTGCTTCAAGTGGCAAGCATCGTTCGCACAGTTGATGTAGCGATCTTCTGCTGTTCCACAGTGGTAGCATTTGCCTACGACAATATCTTCGTCTGTCCGATTGATTGGGACTGAAATCCGCTCGTCGAAGACGTAGCATTTACCATCGAATAAGCGACCTTGAACATCTTCATCTTTCCCGTAGCTCACAATACCGCCATCCAGCTGATAAACCTCTTTGAAGCCTTCCTGTAAAAGGAAACCTGATAACTTCTCACAGCGAATACCGCCGGTACAATACGTGAGAATGGGTTTGTCCTTAAATTCCTGGAGGTTATTGCGAATCCATTCCGGGAATTCCTTCGTAGTCTCAACCTCTGGACGAATGGCGCCTCGGAAATGTCCGATATCGTACTCGTAATGGTTGCGTCCATCAAGGACAATGACATCTTCATGCTGGAGCTTCTCGTAGAATTCCTTTGGCTTCAGATGTGTGCCGGTTAGTTCGTTCGGATTCACGTCTTCTTCAAGTCGGAAAGTGACGAGTTCCTTTTTAGGACGAACAAATAACTTTTTGAAAGCATGCTGTTCACTTTCATCTATCTTGTAGATCATGTCTTTGAACAGTGGCATTTGACGCATCATCGCCATGTAAGCTTCGGTTTGCTGGGCCGTTCCTGAAAGCGTTCCGTTAATGCCTTCGGGAGCGATAAGGATACGGCCTTTAATTCCGAGCTTTTTGCAATAAGCCAAATGTTCCTGAGCTAAAGCTTCGTGATCTATGACGGTAACGAATTTATAATACAACAAAATGCGATATGGAGCGCCTTCTACTGTCATGATTAACTTAACCACCTATACGTATAAATTGCATGCTCAAACAGAAAAAAGCATAAACATATAGTGACATAAATCAGCGTATTTTTCAATCTAACAGCAATTTTTGGATGGAATGAAAAACTTCCTCCAGAGCAATGGCAACCGATAGAAGTTGGTTCTGTACCATGCTGGTAATTGTTACATCGAGCCCAGCGTTATGTTCTAACATTTCTTCAAGGGTAGTTGCCGCGGCGAATACCCGATTGGCTGACAGGTTGCTAGAAGAGCCGCGCAGCACATGGAGCAGACTTATGGCTTCGGCATAGTCCCCTTTATGAATCGCAATGGTTAATTGTGTAATAATAGGAGCGGATTGACTATAAAATTTTCGCAGCATTTCGTGATAGATCTCAGTTTTTCCGCCAAGCCGTCCGAGTGCTTCTTCCATATCCAGTCCAGGGACAGCCATCCTATTCTTATCGCTAAGAACAGCATCGACGGCTGCAAACAATCGGCTAGGAATGATAGGCTTAGAGATCACATCGTTCATACCAGCGCGAATACAATCTAAACGCTTCTCCAAAGTAGAGTCCGCGGTTAAAGCAATAATAGGAATGTGCATCCATTTAGGCTCAAGACGAATTCGTCTGGTAGTCTCAATGCCGTTTAGAACGGGCATATGGATATCCATTAATATCAAGTCATAACCATTATTCTCTAAGTCATTTAATGCTTCGAAGCCGTTGGAAGCCAATTGAACGTCACAATTCATACTGCTTTCCAGCAGCGATCGAGCGACCGTTTGATTAATTTCATTATCTTCGACTAGCAGAATGCGATGAAAGGATGTCATTGTTTCTGCTGTATGCAGGAATTCTGTCGTAGATAAGAGTTTCTCATCGGCATGGATGCCTGTTAGTGTTTGCAGCGTCTGGTACAGTACGATCCGTGAGATAGGTTTGACCAAAATTGCATGCGGAGCAGAGTGTGCGGGCAACTGCTCCAAGGCATCCCTGCCCGATAAAGTGGTGTAAATAATCGTTAAAATGTTCATTCGGGTGCATGCTTCAAGCATGCCTAGCCATACTTCCTCTCCGTACATATCGACAGCTTCCATATCAAGCAGGATCACATCTACGGGAATATCATCAATGGCATTCCTTGCTTCTTTCCAAGAATAAACACCGGCAGCTTCTGTACACATGGATTGAAGGGTACGAACAAGCACTTGGTTTAGACCAGGGTGATCTTCCACAATTAATGTGCGCAGCGGGAGGATTGACTGAGTCTTTATAGGTTGCAAGGACAACGAGAAAGGCAAGCTAATCCGGAATTCACTGCCGAGCTCTGGTTGACTTGACACCTCGATGGTGCCGCCCATATTCTCAATAATATTCTTAGAGATAACAAGACCGAGACCCGTTCCACCGAATTTTCGATTCGTTACTTCATCTGCTTGAACAAACGGCTGGAACAGCTTGGATAGGTGTTCTTCTTCCATCCCGATACCTGTATCGCTGACGGTAAAGCCAATTCTAACTTCTTCATCTTGGAGTTGTTCCACGTAAACACGCAGTGTGACTGTACCTTGCTCCGTAAATTTTATCGCGTTGCTAGTTAGATTTAGTAGAACTTGATACATGCGTAGTGAATCCCCAATGAGTCCTAGCGGCACATTGTCTCGGATATCACAAATAAAATCAACCGGCTTGTGGCCAAGCAGTACGCTAAGGGTTTCACAAACACGGTCAATGGTCTCATCCAACTGGAACGCATGATGTTCAATAGCTAGCTTGTCCACCTCGAGCTTCGAAAAGTCCAGAATGTCATTAATAATATTGGATAGAGACATCGAGGATCTCGCTATCTTACTTATATAATCCCTTTGAAGCGGAGACATGATTGTTCGCTCCATCAAGTAGGATAGTCCGACGATGCCATTAAGCGGTGTCCGAATTTCATGACTCATACGAGCCAGAAAAATCCCTTTAGCTAGATTAGCTTCGTCCGCTTCTTGTTTCGCTCGAATGAGCTCCTCTTTGGAATGTACTTGGTCCGTAATATCTCGCGTAATGGCTGAGAAATATCGCTCTCCCTTGTCTGCTGGACAATGGGGTACGATGATAACGGAAATGAATATTTGCCTTTGATCCTTCGTTAGGACCTCAGCTTCAAATTCCCAGAATCCTTCCCGAATGGCAATGTCCAGACCCTCTTCAATATTGATGTCATTCTGGATATCTACGTATTCACTAAAATGGTTGCCGACAGATTGCTGTTTATCTAATCCAATTGTGCTCTTGCCAGCTTGATTCATATAAAAAATATAGCCTTTCTCATCAAAGGAGAGAATGGAATCACGTGCGCTTTCTACAATCGTTAACAGCCTCTCCCTAGACTCATTGCTCTCCTTAATATCGCTAATGTCTCGAGCGATGAATACGAACCCTTTCAGCTCGCCATTCGGATGTGTAATGCTGCTGACGCTAACCTGAACGAAGAAACGAGTGCCATCTTTGTGATGCCAAGTCCATTCAGAATCCTCTTTTAGGTGATGTAATGTTCGGATCACTAGGGCTGTACAATCAGCTGGAACATATTCCCCAAGCTCTGACGAGTATTGCGCGGCTCTTTCAATCAGTTGTTCTTGATCCAACCACAGGAGGGGCGTTGCTTTCTTATGAACTTCTGCTAAAGAATAGCCAAGAAGCTGTACAGCTCTACTGTTGAGATGATTAACAGTAAAGGAAGGATCAGTCACGATCATGGCATATTGATTGTGATGAATAAAGGCTTCGAACGGCTCGAATAGCTCACGTAAGTTTTCTATCATTCCATTCACAGAATGGGCAAGAGCACCCAGCTCATCTTTGCTTTTGAAAATAAGCGGTTTTATGTAGAAATCACCCGCAGCGACTGATTCTGTGACATGGAGAATTTGCTTGATGCGTTTAATAATCAGTGTATTAGCAGTCAAGTAAATAAGGAAAAAGATGACCACGGCCGTCATCACAATTAATCCGATAGTCGACCAAAGCAAGGGGCTCGTGGGAGCTTCGAATGCTGAAACGGGCACGGAGTAAGCGAGGTACCAATCTAATTGAGGTACACGCGCATAAAACCACCGAGCTTTTTGTCCACCGTTATAAGATTCGTCCAGAAATCCTTCATTCGACTGTAACGCTTTTTGAAAGGCTGGCATAAGTGAAGGGTATTCTGTGAAAATATTAAGATTCAAAATTTGAGGTGGATCGGTATGATACAGAATGAGTCCCTCTTGGTTCACGATAAGTATTTCGCCCTTCTCCAAAGGGGTATGAAGATGCTCGAAAAAGGTTTGTTCCGCATCAAGAGAGATGTTTATGATACTCGTCACTTCGTTTTTCTCATTGAAGACAGGTGCGGTAATGGAAATGATGTAGGTACCGGTTAATTTACCGATTTCAGGATCAGAGATGAATGTTTTCCCTTTTAGAGCCTCTTGGAATTTTCGTTCCCCTGTTGCGTAAAGTGTTTGTCCAGTAGTGAGAGTCATATAGCCATTGAGATCTATAATTCCCATGGAATGATAGCGATTAGCGCCTGTTTTTAATTCTTGGGCCAAAAATTGGAGCTGCGCCTCAAGCGTCCCATGCTTCATAACATCTACCCGGCTTAATAGTTCCACTTCGGCCAAACGAATGGATAAGAAATCATAAAAATTTTGAGCGGAATTGGAAACGGAAGTTATCGATTGCTCTTTCATTTGGTGAATCAGTTTATCTCTCGAGAGCCGATAGTTTGTAATCCCTACGACTGTTAGCGAAATGCAAGTGATAAGAACAAGCAATGAGACAAGTTTGAAACGTAAAGATGATGACATGAGTAACCTCCGTGAAATTTCCAACTGTTAGCAAATCTAACAGTTTTATAATGTATGTAAGGTAAGATATTTAATGAATAAAGATTATGATGATTGCTTTGAGTATACATCATAGTTGGATCATTCATTCATTATTTGGGGGGAATTGGCACCTAGCTGCCTATTTATTTGGGTGAGCTGGAGGCTTTTCCATTTCACCATACTGAAAGCGTTTGCGTATACTATTGCATCTCGTAAAATAGGAGGTGGCAGCAGACGATGTATTTGAAAAACGTATTGTCCGCTTGTATGGGCCTTTGGTTTCTGGTGAGTCCCTGGGTGTTCGGCTTTGAAGCTCATACGAATGCACTTTACACGTGCGCGCTGCTTGGCAGCTTGCAGTTCGTAGGATCTCTGATGGCCCTTGGGAAAACCGGTAAAAAAGTTTGGCAAAATTGGCTTTGTTTTATTATTGGTGCTGTTTTCATTGTCGTTCCCAACGTGTATCATTTGGATTTACTGGCCTTTTTTTCATTTGTCGTGTTTGGCTTTATGACCATACTTGTCAATTATGCCAATCTATATGCCGATCATCAATGAAGTAGTCGAATGCGCAAACGTGAGATTGCCATGAGGTTGGTTTATACTAGTCATATAGTGATAGGTAGGAATGGGAGGATATATACCGGCATGTTAAGTTCATTAGAATTAATAAAAAGGTATCGGGCAGGGGACACCAATGCCGCAGATCAACCTAAATGGTTAACCTATATCGTTTCGGCGGAGGAGCGCATCGTTAACTTCGAGCGGATTCAGTCGATCCAGGAGCTGGCACAGGCGAACCCTGTGCTTGATTATGTTGAGCGGACATTACATATTTTGGACGGGCTAGCGTTGTCCTTTTGGAAGAAAGATTTACTAGAAGAGGTGTTGATCTGGTCTGAAGTAGCGAAGGGTGGGACTTCAAAAGACCGTTTCATGTGGCAAGACGCCGGTATTCATCTTTATGCCCATAACCTGGGTTCCGCGCAGCTGTATAAGCTTGATATAGGAAATCCAAGCGCTCAGTTAACTGTCATACATACGTTAATCTACACGCATGGGCTAATTGGTCAAACAATCCGTGGCGAAGTTCCGCTTAGAGAACATGCACCGTTAATTCGTTTGATGAAGGATAACTTGCTTTCAGCTGATGAATTAAGAGGCTTGCTCTTGCCGCTGAATCAATGCATTATTGCAGGTGTGTCAGAAGAACTCTGGCAATCCGTTCGTGCTCAAGTAGAATCATTAATAGAGCAGATCGTATCCGATTCTCTGGAAAAAGAGCCTGCTATAAAGGATCGCCTTGCCAGACTACGGGGAAACACGATTCAAAAGGGAGAAAACTTTGATGCCGAATATGGGAAGCTGCTGGATGAAGTTCCATTAGATGCATTGACATTATTTATGGATGGTAGAACTCTGTGGTTTGTAGAAGCGGCCCTGCAAGAATTCTCTTTGGAGCAGTTGGTGAAAGTATTCCTGATTATCCAGTTTTCAAGTGGACAAGCGGATTCCATTCAACACATTAGCTTCGAACCTTTGATGAATACGATGTATTACGATTACAAGGGCAGCAAAAAGGTAAACGTGTATAAGAAGAGGATGATTGAGAAATATTTGAGTGAGCTTGCTTGGGATGATTTGGTGAAGGATCCGTTGGAATTATCTCCAAAGTTCAAACCGGATGATAAGTGGAGCAATGCCCATCTGAAGCACCTCATTGATCGAAAGCTGCAGCTCCCGGACACGATATTCTTTACCTTCCAATTTTCTCCTGCAGCTGAGAAGCTGATTGAGTTTTGTGTGGAAGCAGAGAAATCTCCCCTCTATGAAAAGGCCGTTCTGCTTCTGTTCGATCTGTTCGAATTGCGCAGAGATGCCTATGACCGTTTTCATAACGAGGAAGAATACTTAGCCACGATGAACCAAACGGCTGACTATAAGAAGATGATGCTGGATTACGTTGTTGGGAAGCGGGTTGTTGATATAGGACCTGGCGGCGGGGTTATGCTGGATCTCATTGAGCAGTATTTGCCGGACAAGCATCCGATTGGGATTGACATTTCGTCGAATGTGATTGAAGCGCTGGAACGCAAAAAGCAGCTGGAGGGGCATCGGTGGGACGTTATGAAGGGGGATGCACTTGATCTCAAGCAGTATGTAGAGCCGGGCTCAATCGACACTGTTATTTTCTCATCGATCCTGCACGAATTATATTCTTACATCCCTTTTGCGGGAAAGAAATTCAACCATGCTACGGTTGCTGCTGCGCTGCGAAGCGCTTTCGATGTTCTCGCACCTGGAGGCCGAATCGTTATCCGCGATGGTATTATGACGGAACCTGCTGAGCAGAAACGGACCATTCAATTTCTGCAAGAAGGGGCGATGGCTTTGCTGCAGCGGTATGCGAAGGATTTCGCTGGGCGAACGATTCAGTATGAGGTCGTAGCTAAGGATAAGGTCATTATGCCTGTGAATGATGCGATGGAATTCCTTTATACATATACGTGGGGTGAAGAAGCTTATGTGCATGAAGTACAGGAGCAATTCGGTTACTTTACCCCAAGCGAGTTTACTGCGTTCATCCTGGATACATTAGGTAATGAGGCCGAAATCGTGGAGAGCAAACACTTCCTCCAGGAAGGGTATACGGACGCGTTGGCGGATAAAGTAAGGATCATGGATCAAGATGGAAACGTGGTTCCGCTGCCGGATAGCACGTGTTTGATTGTGATAGAGAAGTAAGCAGCTAACCCACCGTCAAATTCCTATTGCAAAAGAATTTTAAGTATGTCATAATGAAATTATCAAATTGACAATATAGAGAGAATTGTAATTAAGCAGGTGATCTAATGAACATGCCAATAGAGAATGAAAGCAACTACCAAGCAAGTAAATACCGCACACCTGACGGCGCGCCTACGGATATCGTCATCTTTACGATTACCTCAGAAGGAAAAGGATCCGTGAAGAAGTCACTTCCTACTCGGGAGCTGCAAGTGTTATTGATTCAAAGAAAGCAATGGCCGTTCGAAGGCCAGTGGGCACTCCCGGGTGGGTTCTCGATGGAAACCGAAACGATTCAAGAGAGCGCCCGGCGCGAGCTAACGGAGGAGACGGGGGTTTCGGACGTACACATTGAATATTTCAATGTGTATAGTACTCCGCAGCGCGATCCTCGGGGGTGGATGATCTCCCACGCGTTCTTCGCGCTCGTGCACGAACGCCATCTTGAGAAGCGTCAAGCCGCTGATGATGCAGCTGATGTTCGCCTTTTCCCTATTGATGAGGCGCTGGCGATGGATCTCGCTTTTGATCATGAAATCATTATTAAAGATGCTCTTGCTCAAATTCAGCAGAAGATGCTGACGACGACGATTGCCAGAGAGTTCCTGTCCGAAGAATTCACGATGAGTGAGCTGTATCAAGTCATTCAAACGGTCGTTCCGACGTTCATGGAACGGAATTTCATTCGTAAAATTACATCGACCCAAAGTCGCAAAGGGATTATCGAGGAAGTACTGGATCATAACGGACAGGGCAAAATGTCTAACCGTTACTCCCAGCGAGCTGCTCAGTTGTACCGATTTACCGATTATGTGCCTCAGCTGTCTATTTACAGCTAGGCCTCTCTTTTCTGTTTTGATATTGTCTTAATAATACTATCAATTATACTGAATGAAGGAGTGTTTAGAATGAGAGCTCTTATAATCATTGATTATACGGTGGATTTTGTTGTTGGGAAGCTTCCTTGTGGGGAACCAGGTGTTGCTATTGAAGCGCGAATATGTGAAATTACAGAGCAATTTTTGGCCCAGCAGGACTTTGTGGTCATGGCGGTAGATCTCCACGATGAACAAGACCCTTTCCATCCAGAGACGAAGTTGTTTCCTCCGCATAATATTCGAGGCACAGCGGGGCGCGATTTATATGGCCAGTTGAAAATCGTACATGAGCATAATAAGAACGAGATTTATTGGATGGACAAAACAAGATACAGCGCCTTCTGCGGCACCGAGCTGGAGCTTAATTTAAGGGCAAGAGGAATTCATGAGCTGCATTTGGTTGGTGTTTGCACGGATATTTGTGTCCTTCATACAGCGGTGGATGCTTACAACAAAAGCTTCGAAATTGTTGTTCATGAGGATGCAGTTGCTAGTTTTAATCAAACGGGCCATGAATGGGCCTTGCAGCATTTTCAAGGTACACTTGGGGCGAAAGTTGTTCGTGGTTAAAACAGTAGCTGCGATGGCAGATGAGGTATGAATCGGACAGAAATCACGGAGAATGAGGAGATGGTGAAAATGCGGAATCTTAAGCAAGAAGCGATTCAAGCTTCATTATTTGTGCAGGGGAACATCGACGTGACTTACGAAATCGATCGCCGATTAAAATTCCTCAAGGCGTATCTGGTTCATACAGGAGCCATAGGCTACGTGCTTGGGCTTTCTGGAGGTCAAGACTCCACATTAACAGGTAAGCTGGCCCAAATAGCTATCCATGAGCTGAATACAGAAAGCGGCGCTGAAACCTATCAATTCATAGCTATAAGGTTGCCTTACGGTATCCAGAAAGATGAAGATGATGCACAGGCTGCAATTCGTTTTATTGGGCCTAGCCGTGTCGTAACGGTTAACATACAATCGGCAGTGGATGCGTCCGTACGGCAATTTGCCGAAGCTACGGGTGAGGTCCTGAGTGATTTTCACAAAGGAAATGTGAAGGCTCGTGAGCGTATGAAGGTGCAGTATGATTTGGCCGCGCACTATCAATTGCTTGTTTTGGGGACGGATCATGCGGCTGAGGCGATTACCGGATTTTTCACGAAACATGGGGATGGTGCATGCGATGTCGCTCCGATCTATGGTCTTAATAAGCGGCAAGGCAAGCTGCTGCTCGAGCAGTTGGGTTGCCCTGAACATTTGTATTTGAAAAAGCCTACGGCAGATTTGGAAGATTTAAAACCAGGTCATCCGGATGAAGAAGCACTCGGACTCACTTACGATCAGTTGGATGACTACTTGGAAGGAAGCCCCCTGCTCGCTTCTGCTGCGCAGAAGATTGAGGAGCGCTACGCTGTTACCGAACATAAACGCAGGGGTCCAGTAACGTGCTATGACAATTGGTGGAAAGGATGAATCCTATGAAATACGACAACTTGACGCTGCACACAGACAAATACCAAATTAATATGATGTACGCGCATTGGCTGCAGGGTACTTATCAGCAGAAAGCTGTTTTCGAAGTATACTTCCGTAAGCTGCCTTTCGGGAGCGGATATGCTGTCTTCGCTGGTTTAGAGCGGGTGATTCATTACATTCAGAATCTGCATTTTGGCGATGAGGAGATCGCCTACTTGCGGACACAGGAAGAGAATTATCGGGAAGATTTCCTAGAGGCGCTGCGCGCATTTAAATTCGGTGGAGACTTGCAGGCTGTCCCGGAAGGTACACTTGTCTTCCCGAATGAGCCGCTCGTACGCGTAGTGGCAAGCATATTCGAGGCGCAGCTGGTTGAGACGGCGATCCTCAACTTCGTGAACTATCAAACGCTTGTCGCGACAAAAGCATCGCGGATCAAACAAGTTGCCCCGCGCGATGTGCTGCTGGAGTTCGGCACAAGACGCGCCCAAGAGGCTGACGCCGCCATCTGGGGCGCAAGAGCGGCCTATGTCGCAGGGTTTCATGCGACATCCAACCTCCGAGCCGGGATGCTGTTCGGTATCCCGACCAAAGGCACGCATGCTCACGCATGGGTGCAGGCCCACGACACGGAAGAGGAAGCCTTCCGTGCTTATGCTGAGGCGCTGCCGGAGCAAGTGACGCTGCTCGTTGATACGTACGATACGCTGCGCAGCGGCGTACCGAACGCGATCAAGACGGCGCGTCTGCTGCAGAGCCACGGAAAGAGCATGAACGCCATTCGCCTGGATAGCGGCGATTTGGCGTATTTATCCCAGCAGGCTAGGCGTATGCTGGATGAAGCGGGCTTTCCCGAGGTGAGGATCGTCGCATCGAATGATCTGGATGAGAACATCATCGAGGGGCTGAAAGCCCAAGATGCGAAGATCGACGTCTGGGGCGTCGGCACCCAGCTCATTACTGCAGCCGATCAACCTGCGCTGGGCGGGGTTTACAAGCTGGTGGCGCGCGAGAAGAACGGCGAATTCGTGCCGGTTATTAAGATCTCGGGCAATCCCGAGAAAGTAACCAATCCGGGCTTCAAGGAAGCTTACCGGATCATAAACAAGAAGACAGGCAAAGCGGAAGCTGACTATTTGGCACTTCAGCATGAAGTCGATATCAAGAAGGGGGAACGAATCAAGCTGTTCGACCCCATCCACCCTTATATCTACAAATTTATTGATGACTATGAAGCAATTCCACTGCTCCACCCTATCTTTCTCCAAGGGAAGCTTGTCTATGAGGAGCCCACATTGGATGAAATTCGAGATTATCATGCGCAGCAGCTGCAGTCATTTTGGCCGCAGTATTTGCGTAAGCTTAATCCGGAAGTTTATCGTGTGAATTTAAGCGCGGCACTGTGGAAGCTGAAAATGGATTTAATTCATGAGCATCAAGATTAGATTGCACATGGTTGTGGTCCGCCCTTTTCGTTCAATTCAACAACGCAATCATCTGATACACCTCGCGATGATCGCCGGGGAGCAAGTAATTGGCGACTTTGAGCTGGGAGGAACCATCGCCATCAAGGAACAGCCCATCTACAAGCTGTCCATTTCCAACCTGCTCTTGAACAGCTGTGCGGAACTGCTCTCCGGTGCATGGCGTTGGAGCCACGACTAGATAAACGTTGTTATTCCTGTCGTAGACGATACCTGATCGCATGCGCTTCTCATTAATGAGAGGCATCTCTTCCGCTATCGCTTGGTCCACCCATCCGTCTGGATTCGTAAGTCCCATGCTCACGCCTCCCTGCGCCCAATAATGAGCGCGATCCATTACCTTCAGCTCGTCCGCATGTTCAACGACTTGAATGGTGAAGGTTTGAGCCTTCTCATCCCATACGAGCGTTCCCCGCTTGCGGTCAATATTGAACCAGCCAGAGCCGTAATCGCCAGGTTCTCCTTTGACGGGACGATCATTAATGACAGCGATGCTAAGGAGATTGCCCTGCCAGAAAAACCCGCCGTTAATCCCATTTTCCGGCCTTTCTGTCACATTGCCTGTAATTGCCTTCAGCCCAATGTTCCGTGGTGGAGTCCGAATACTATGAAGCGTAACGCCGTTGCTAGCTTGGTTGATGCTATATTCGGAAACAGGGAGGTTTGGCGGTGGCTTCACCTTTACATGAGTTCCCCAGATGATGGTCCATATCAAACTAGTTATCATAATAAGGAGATAGATGAGTAGGTGGGCTGCATTCATTTTTACAAGTCGTAACATGTACATGGGGCAACTCCTATTCTCTTAAATCAGATCCTTTCTATGAGTCTATGGAATTAAATTTCGAATTATGCTTGTAAATAAAAAAACAGTTGAGCGGGAGGATCAGATCCCGTTCAACTGTTTTTTTATTTAAAATCGCCTAGTAAATAATTGTAGAAGGGTTCGTCCACCCAGAACTTGTAGGAGTCGACGTTCATGCTGGCGTTGATTTTCTTTAAACCAGTAACGACATCGTCAGATTTATCGCTGAGGGAGAAGGACTGGGCATAATAATGGCCTTTACTGACTTTATTATTAGCAATTACTTTGTAGTCTTTCACATCGGTTAATGAATAGTAGAGTGGCTGCCACCAGGAAGAATAAATGAGTCCTGTCTCGTCTTTACTGTTCTTTTTAGCATATTGGAAAATGACCTGCTGGAACTTGTTCTTTTGCTCGGCGTTCTCGAATTCGAACTCAATGTCGTATTCCTTGGCGTACGCTATGAAATTGCCGTTCTCGATTTGGACGACTTGATAATCGTCGGATTGTGTCGGCTCGCCCCATTCCTTCAGATAGATGAAGGCAGACGTTTTGGGCTCCAGCTGTACTTTCGCCTGGATGTTCTCGCTGCGCAGCAGTCCGATTAACTGAATCGCATGCGTAATGTCAGAATGTCCATAGGTGAGAGAGAGCTTTGGATCAAAGTTCGCATCGAAACGAGAATCTTTCAAGTTGTAGCCGGTAACTAGATTCTTTTTCAAGGCTTCATCGAAGACAGCACGCAATTCAGTTGATGAAATAAGATCCTCCGTACGCCAGGTATCATTAATTTTGCGGAAAATATCATCATCGGAAGTCGTTCCAATATAGTGCTTGTATTGTCCTTGGAAAGTAAGAATCTTACCAAGCAGTTCGTTCGCAAAGCTTTCGCCAGCCGGAGCATCCGCTTCGAAATCGGAGGAGACGAGGCCAGTATCAATAGCGGCGGCCAGTTCCTGGGCGGCTTGAAGCGTAAGTTGATTGTTTTGATCGTAGTCAATATGTACTTTAGCCAGAGCGGCTTTGATTTTATCCTTGGGGTAGGTATATGCGAGTTCTTTCAAGCCGGAGGCTTTTAATGCTATGAAAGTCGCCTGCAGCTGGGTAAGCGGCTGATCCCCTAGCAGCTTGCCTTCTGATAGAATGCCTTTTTCGTGCAAAGCAAGCGCTGCTTTGTAATAAGGACTGTCCTTTTGCAGGTCTGTAAATACATTGGTCTGATCTTTCGCTTCCGCTTTCAAGATGTGGTCAACTGCGATAATGAAATCGCCCTTTGACAAGGAATCTGACAAGCTGATGGTATACTGGTTTTTCAAAAACTGTTTGTATGCGAGTGCGGAATCACTCGCTTCAGCGGCCGTGCTTAATGTGCTCACAGAGGTGAAGAGGACGGCTGTTAATACGGCTATTTGCAAGGACTTGCGGGATTTCAATGGTTTCATAAGAATAAAACACCTCCGAATTTTTTAATTCACATAGGAATAGTATGGTTTATTGAAATATATCAGTTACGCCTATAGGTGTCAATAAATAATGGTTGCCGTTTTTATTCTTGACATGACTTATGGAATCCACTACTATCAGTCTTAGTTGAAAAGTCGCACTTTGTCGAATAGGATAAGAAAATTTTTGATAAAAACAGATCAAAAGGGGAGAGCCACACATGAAAAAAACGTTATTGTCCATTTTCGCCGTTACATTAATGCTGACTGGCTGCGGCACCGCTAAAAATGATACAGCAGCTCCGGCCGCTACGAAAGCTGCAGAAGCAACAAAAGCGCCTGAAACCAAATCACCCAAAAAAATCATTCTAATAACACCAGAAAAAATTGGTGTGAACCCTTTCTTTGCTCAAGAGGATGAGGGTGTTAAAAAAGCAGGTAAAGAATTTGGCGTTGATGTGAAAACGGTAGAATCTACGGATGCCAGTGCAATTGAACAAAACCTGCGTGCTGCTGTTGCTGATAATTATGATCTTATTATCACCAGCTCCTTTGAATCCGAGGATGCTCTGAAAAAGGTTGCTGCTGAAAATCCGAAGAAATCTTTTGCTATTATTGATACAGTTGTTGATTTGCCGAACGTTAGAAGCGTAGTATTCCGTGAGCACGAGGCAGCATACTTGCTTGGTGCGGCTGCGGGTCTTGCAACTAAGAAAAATGTTGTCGGTATGGTGGCAGCACTTGATATCCCTTTGATCAAAAAATACACAGTCGGTTTCCAAGAAGGTTTGAAATCAACGAATCCGAATGCTAAATTCATCGTCAACTATGTAGGAAGCTTCACAGATCCAGCAAAAGCGAAAGAACTGGCGTTGACGCAATTTGCTCAAGGAGCAGACTTCATCGCAGCAGCATCAGCTGTAGGCGATTTGGGCGTGTTCGAAGCAGCTAAGGAAAAAGGCTTCTACACATCCGGTCAAGATATCGACCGTACGGTGACGGATCCTGAACACATCGTTCTCTCTCAATTGAAAGGTACAGACAGCGTAGCTTACCAAACCGTGAAAGATTTCGTAAATGGAACCTTTAAATTTGGCGCTATGGATTACGGCTTGAAAGAAGACGGAGTAGGTCTTACTTTTGTAACAAAAGAAAGCAAATCCAAACTAAGTCCATTTATTGGACAAGACGTTGTGACTAAAGTTAAAGCCATCAAAGACGATATCGTAGCTGGCAAAGTTACGGTTCCGAATCCTCTGAAATAGTAGTAAGTCCTTAAAACATAATATAACCCCGGAAACTGTTTACGGCGACGTAGGCAGTTTCCGCATTTCTAGGAAAGGAGTGCGAAACCCGCTATGCTGCTTCAAATGAACCAAATTACCAAAACCTATGGAAGCCTGACAGCTAACTCCAACGTAGATTTTTCGCTGCGCGAAGGTGAAATCCATGCGTTAGTCGGCGAGAATGGGGCAGGTAAAACAACCCTGATGCGCATCCTTTACGGAATGGAACAGCCAACGTCGGGAACGATTATTTTACGAGGAAGAAAAATTCAGTTCGTGAATCCTACGGATGCGATTCGACATGGCATCGGTATGGTGCATCAGCATTTCATGCTGTTTCCTTCTTTTACTGTGGCTGAAAATATTGTCATCGGCAATGAACCGCAAGTCGGCGTGAAGTTCGACCGAAAGAAAGCTGCCCTGCAAGTGAAGGCATTGTGTGACATGTACCGACTACCCATTGATCCACCCAGGAAAGTCGCTGACCTTCCGCTAGGATTACAACAGCGTGTTGAGATTTTGAAGGTGCTTTATCAAGGTGCGGATATCATTATTTTGGACGAGCCTACTGGCGTTTTGACACCGCTTGAAGCTAAGGAACTTCTTGTCATTATGAAGAGCTTAGCGAGCCAAGGTAAAAGCTTCATTGTCATCACGCACAAATTACATGAGGTCATGGAAGTTGCGGACCGAGTTACGGTGCTCCGAGACGGTAAAATCAGAGGGACTGTAGATACTTCGGCAACTAACGCAGAAGAACTTTCTAGATTAATGGTAGGAAGAGAACTGGTGCAAACGAGCAAAAGTGCCGCGAATTTTGGTGAAACTGTTCTCGAAGTGAAGGAGATTACCATACAAGGCAAGAAAGGAAAGCCAGTGCTTAATCGTGTCAGTCTTGATGTGAAGGCTGGTGAGATCTTAGGCGTCGCTGGTATTTCTGGTAACGGACAGTCTGAATTGATCCAAAGCATTACAGGACTCCAACCGATTGATCAAGGTCACATTCGTTTGATGGGCAAAGACATTACAGGCCGTTTGGTTCGTGAGATCAGAGAAAGCGGGCTTTCGCATATTCCTGAGGATCGTTACCAATGGGGGGCTGCCAAGGAAGGCAGCGTACTTGAAAACGGTACAATGGGGCATCACAGAACGCATCGGCGTAACGGACTTTTGCAAGGCAAATCGCTGCGCAATATGGTTGACGGATTCATCCAGCAATTCCAGATAAAAACGGGTTCCCAGGATACGAAAGTCAAATTTCTGTCTGGAGGCAATCTTCAGAAACTGATTGTAGCCAGAGAAATTGCCCAAAAACAACCGTTCCTTATCGCTGCTGAACCCACGCGTGGTGTTGATGTTGGAGCGATGGAAGTGATCCACGATGAGCTGTTGAAAAAACGTGATGAGCAGGGAGCGATTCTATTGGTATCTTCGGAATTGACGGAGATTCTTAAGCTTTCTGATCGCATTATCGTGATGTATGAAGGGCGAATTGCGGGAGAGCTGTCAGCGCAGCATGCGACTGAGGAGCAAATCAGTCTGTTGATGGCAGGAGGTGATTCCCATGCTTAATTGGAAAGGAAACATTGGTGCGCTGCTTCAACCGCTTATTGCGGTATGTATCGGTTTACTAGGCGGAGCCATTGCCATCGTTTTGATTGGCGGCTCTATTTCGGACACGTACGCACAAATGTGGAAAGGCGCTTTCGGCAATTTTTACTTTTTTACAAATACATTGACGCGAGCGACACCTCTTATTTTAGTTGGCTTAGGCGTTTCAATAGCCTTCCGCGCCGGATTTTTCAACATGGGTTCTGAAGGTCAAATGATCCTTGGTGCTTTAACCAGCGCGATGATTGCGCTCTATTTTCCTGGACCTGCACTATTTAAATTATTCGCCGCGCTGCTAGGCGGTATTGCAGTTGGCGGTATATGGTCAGCCTTTGCTGGTTGGCTTGATGCGCGATTTAAAATGAATTTGATTGTCACCACACTCTTGCTCAATTATATTGCAGCTTTGTTTGCAGGCTATTTGGTTGCCTTTCCGCTCAAGGATAAAACAGGATCAGCTGCACTAGCACAAACAATGATGGTTGATAAAAGCATATGGCTGCCCAAGCTTTTCCAAGGGATGAGTATGCATGCGGGCTTCATCATAGCCATTGTTTTTGCGGTTCTCTTATTTTTGTTTATTAAATACAGTGCTGCCGGCTACGAAATCCGCATGCTTGGCTACAATCCGTTGTTTGCCGCTTATGGAGGCGTAAACCGAGGTAAATTAATGCTCGCCAGCATGTTCGCGAGTGGTGGCTTTGCTGGTCTGGCAGGCGCAGTCGAAGTGCTCGGTATGCAGTATCGCTATACGGATGGCATGATAACGAATCCGGGCTTCGCTTGGTCTGGCATTATGGCTACGCTGCTTTCTGGCGCACATCCGCTCGGTACGACTGTTGCGGCCGTGCTTCTGGCTGCACTGCAGACAGGCGGTATGGGTGTTGAACGAAACACAAGCATACCCCTCGAAATATCAAGTGTCATTCAGTCGCTCTTGATCTTGTTCGTCACGGCCAAGTTCAGTTATACCCTATGGAAACGCAGGAAAGGAGGGGGAAGCGGTGCAGCATCTTCTTGATGTATCTTTATTTAATTCCATGATTCGGATGGTTGCTCCGATTCTCCTCGCTGCGTTGGGCGGTGCGATATGCTCAAGAGTGGGTCTGTTCAATGTTGGTTTGGAAGGCTTCGTGCTTGTAGGTGCGTTCTCTGCTATTGTAGGCAATCATTATTCCGGCAATGTGTATGTGGCTGTCTTGATTGCGATTGCGGTGACGATGTTATTTTCACTCGCATTTGCATATATTAGTATCCATTTGCAAGCGAACGTGATCGTCGTCGGTATTTCGTTTAATTTTCTGGCGCTTGGCTTAACAGCGTTCTGCCTAAAAGCCATTTTCCATGTGAAAGGCGCGTTCTACGATAAAAATATGGTTGGGTTGCCGAAGTGGAATATTCCCATTGTTCAAGATATACCTGTGATTGGCGGTATTATTTCGGGCCATTCCCCGCTTATTTATTTGGCTTTTGCATTGGTGCTTGGCCTGCAGTACTTTTTGTTTAAATCAGTCCTTGGTTTCCGCTTGCTGGCCGTGGGTGAGAACCCAGTTGCAGCGAAAAGCATAGGCATTAAAGTAGTCCGCATGCAGTATCTGGCTGTGTTAATTTGCGGCGTACTTTGCGGGTTGGCAGGCGCTCAGCTTTCCCTCGGTCAAGTCACGATGTTTACCGAAGGCATGACGGCGGGCAGAGGCTTTATCGCTCTGGTCGCAACGATGTTAGGACAAGCCAATCCGCTTGGCGTCATGGCATCAAGCCTCCTATTCGGACTGATGGATGCATTCAGCATCAGGCTGCAGGGCTTCTCGCTGCCGACTCATTTTACACAAATGCTTCCTTATATTGTGACACTGTTGGCGATGCTCTTTTTTAGAAAGAGCAGTTACATGGCAGATGCTCAGAAAGCTAACGGAAGCTCGCGCTAGGTTGCTAAAAGGAGATAATGACAGATGGCAAAAGACACCAAAGCTGATCGGATCAGAAAAATGAAGGTTCCTTCCGTAGGTACCTCAATGTCAGACCGAGTCCCACCGGGGCAGGTCTTGACAGACAGGTTTCCTATTTTGCATGAAGGAGAAGTACCGGAATATGACATGACGGAGTGGACATTGCGAGTGTTTGGCGAGGTCGAAGAGGACAAAGTAGTCACCTATGAACAATTGTTGGCGATGCCTCAAACACAAGTCCTCTGTGATATTCACTGCGTAACCCGTTGGTCTAAGCTTGACACGGCTTGGGAAGGGATTCTATTTCGCGATTTTCTTCGCCTGCTGGATATTAAGCCGCAAGGCAAGTTCGTCATGCTGCATGCTGACAACGATTATGAAACGAACGTCCCGCTCGAGAATCTGTTGGGCGATCACGTTTTGTTGGCTTTGAAATATGATGGGAGGCCGCTGACTCCTAAACATGGTTGGCCTCTACGGCTGATTGTACCTCACCTGTATTTTTGGAAAAGTCCTAAATGGATTCGAGGTGTCGAATTTATGACAGCTGACCGCGAAGGCTTCTGGGAACAAAACGGCTTCCATAATGTGGCCGATCCATTCCAAGAGCAGCGTTTCTCGGGGGAAGCGATTCCTATTCCAGAAGATGAATGGGAAAAGAAGGAGTTTGATTGACATGCTATTGCCAATTTTACAGGTTCATTCAGAAGATTTATCCCCTTATGCGATCGTATGCGGTGACCCCTTTCGCGCGGAAGTCATAGCCAGCAAGCTTGATCATAGCAAAGAACTCGCCTTCAGCCGTGAATATCGCACGTTTGTCGGTGAATTCCAAGGAGTTCCGATTACGGTTGCAAGTCATGGCGTAGGCTCGCCCGGTGCAGCCGTTTGCTTCGAGGAACTGATCAAAGGCGGCGTAAAGACACTGATTCGCGTTGGCACAGCGGGCTCCTATTCAGCAGATGTTCCGCCAGGCAGCTTAGTCGTCAGTACGGCAGCCGTGAGGGAAGAGGGCTTAACCCGCCAACTCGTTCCGCATGGCTTCCCGGCAGTTGCTGACTTGGATGTCGTACAGGCGTTGTACGAAGCAGCATCAGAGACGGAAGGTCTTGTGCGCAGAGGAATTACCGTTACCCTGGATGCCTTCTTCCAGGGTGTCGAGGAATTTCCACACCGCAAGTACAAGCAAGCTGGCGCTCTTGCCGTTGAGATGGAAATCGCAGCGCTCTATGTAATTGCTTTATTGCGTGGCGTTCGTGCGGGTGCGATTGTTGCGCTGGACGGTTATGCCGATGCTGATTTGAGAGAAGTCTATAACCCTCATACCGATGTTGTCGCTCATGCGGTTGAACGTGAAATTATGACGGCGATTCGTGCCGTTATCAAACTGCACGCTAAGGCGTAGACACATTGGGATGGTCGGTGCCGCTGCGCTTGCTAAGTTAGAAGGGGCTGCTCCAAAAGGCTTGGATACCGAGGGAACGTAGAGGCGTTATTTGGTTGAAAATCACCCGAAATCATGAGGAAGAGGAACGAGGATGCGTAATTTCGCGTTTTTTTGTCTCCGGATCGCTCCTATTAATCAAATAGCGCACTCACGTTCCTCTTATTCGATTTTATGTGTAGATTTCCCGAGATAACACATCGACGTTCCGCTAACTAGAGGTCGGGGTGACTTTCCATTGCAATGGAAAGAAAACAAAAAAAATGAGAGGCAAGAATTAGCTTGCCACCTCATTTTTTTTGTTTTCTGTGCCCCTAAGTTATTTACTTTTGGGTCAGATCTTTATGCGTATGTAACGATTATGTAATTAAAAAATAGGGATTCTTGCTTTATTCCCATCTTTGGCATATAAAATGGCTTCTGAACTAAATAAATCAACGTGCTCTAACGGTTGAGCAAGGTTCATCGTTGTAAATTTGTTATAACGAAGAGCGTTGATCAGAGAGGGAATTAATTTGTGGTCCGTTCCAACGAAATTGACAGAAATCGGTGTTTTGTTAAATAGAATATTCATTCTCACTTCAACTCATCTCCTATAAAAAAATAAATATGAATAACTGAGAGTTAAGAATATCATCTATTAAATAATAAGTCCGTCGATTACCGTTGTCGGAATAACACTAGTTCTGTCGAGGTTCGGGAAAATAAAACAGGAGTAAATAGAGGCCGCTTGAACCAATGCGTTCAAGTGGCCTCTTCGTATTACAAAAACCGCCTATGATGCTTCTTCCCGTCAAAAGTGAACAAAACCGGCTTATCTTCGACGATGGTATGCATATGAATAGATTTGCCCCAGAGCTTGTAAATGTAGGGGAGTGTTCGCTCGACATACTTGAGATCAAGTTCGACCCCTTCGAAAGCATGCTTCAAATATAATTCGCCGCTGCGCTGGTAGTCCCCATCTTCCACGACGATGTATGGGAAACCACCATTCACTCTGGAATAAATAAGCTGGTCTCGCGTGTTTTCCCAAGTTTTATCCGTAATTTTCCATTCTGGCCCTTTCTTTTCAAACACGTACAGATCCAATTCTTCCACCAGAGGTTTATTCAAATAATTCCGGATAAAAGAGGTATCCGATTCGTATTCGCGGACTTCGAAGATTTTGGCACGACCATTCCCGGGTTTGCGCCCATGCCTTCTTATTTCTTCCTCCGTCGGATTGTCCCAGTGCTTCTCGATATCTTCATAAATTTTGAGCCCGAGATAATAAGGATTTAAGGTATGACGGGACGGAACTACGACCGAGGAGTTGAGCTTGGAGTACTCAATCGTCTCCTCTTCAGTCAAATCCAGCTCGCGCAGTATGCGTTGGTGCCAGTAGGAAGCCCAGCCTTCGTTCATGATCTTCGTTTCTAGCTGCGGCCAGAAATAGAGCATTTCATCACGCAGCATCGTCAGAATATCCCGCTGCCACTCTTCCATATAGGGGGCATTCTCCTCGATGAAGAGCAAAATATCTTTTTCAGGTTGAGGTGGAAAGCGTTTGTTTTCCTCTTTTTCAGGTGCTGAGGGGTTGTTCTTAACATCAAGATCCCATATATCCTCATATCCATAGGTTGCTACAGATCGGGCGGCTGGTGTGGAGGCTTTATGGGTTTCCTGACGCTTACGCGTCTGTCGGTAGGATAGGGTCAGCACAGGATCAATGTGCTCCTGAATAGCTAGCACGGCGTCAATGAATTGCTCGACTTCGTCAATGCCGTGTTCGATTTCATATTGCCGAATTCTTTCGGCGGTAGCGGACATGCTTTCTACCATATTGCGATTCGTGTTTGCGAAACGGGCGTTATTTTTGAAAAAATCACAATGGGCAAGAACGTGTGCGACGATCAGCTTATTTTGAATAAGTGAATTTCCGTCTAACAAGAAGGCATAGCAGGGGTCAGAGTTAATGACCAGTTCGTAAATTTTGCTCAAGCCAAAATCATACTGTGTTTTCATACGGTGAAAATTTTTACCGAAACTCCAGTGACTGTAACGCGTCGGCATTCCATAAGCACCGAAGGTATATATAATTTCGGCGGGACAGATTTCATACCTCATCGGGAAGAAATCAAGTCCAAAACCTTTAGCAATTTCCGTTATTTCATCAATGGCGTATTCGAGCTTTTGGATTTCAGTTTTACTCACTGAACAGCCACTCCTTCCTGCTTTGTAAAAAAGGTTTTCAGTGCTTTGTACACTTCGCCTTTCTCACGAATGACATAATGAAGAAATTTAGGATCATGAATATGGCGGAAAGCGGACATGAGTGTACTGCTGCGATTGTACTGGTTGACTTCTCCGTAACCAAACATGTTGGAGCGCTCCATTAACTGCGTAATAAGCTTCACACAGCGTTCGTTATCTGACGTCAAATTATCTCCATCGGAGAAATGAAACGGATAAATATTAAATTGTGACGGTGGATACCGTTTGTCGATAATATCAATCGCTGCTTGGTAAGCAGAAGAACAAATTGTACCTCCGCTTTCACCTTTGGTGAAAAACTCTTCCTCTGTGACCTCTTTAGCTTCGGTATGGTGAGCAATAAATACAATCTCAACATTCTCATACTTCGTGCGCAGGAAGCGTGTCATCCAGAAGAAGAAGCTGCGCGCTATGTACTTTTCGAAGGACCCCATACTTCCTGACGTATCCATCATCGCAATAATAAGCGCATTCGAGTGAGGCTTCTCTATCTCTTCCCACGTTTTGAAACGAAGGTCATCGGGGCTGATATGATGGATCCCAGGGGAGCTCGAGCGCGAATTACGGCGCATGTTCTCCAAAATCGTCCGCTTCTTATCGATGTTGGACATAATCCCTTTTTTGCGGATATCGTTGAAAATCACTTCTGTCGTGGTCATATTGCGCTTATCTTTTTTCTGCAAATTGGGAAGCTCCAGCTCAGAGAACAACATGGCTTGCAGTTCTTCCATGCTCACTTCCGCTTCATAGTAATCTTCGCCAGCTTGATCTCCTGCACCTTCACCCTTCCCAGGGCCTTGCGCAGGCTGTGGATCTGTCCCTAATACATCGCCAACTTGAGAGTCACCATCACCCTGCCCGACATGCTTTCCTTTACTGAAGTTATAGCGGAATCGGTATTCGTCCAGACTCTTAATAGGTACCTTTACGACCTGTTTCCCATTGGACATGACAATACTTTCGTCGGTAACCAGATCGGGAAGATTTTGTTTAATGGCTTCTTTGACCTTCTCTTGGTGCCTGGTCTGATCCTGATATCCTTTGCGATGCAAGGACCAATCCTCTTTGGAAACGATAAAAAGGGGCTCTGTCATGGGGACACCTCCTTGGAGTTTTGCTTTAGCGAAATTTACGTCGTAAGCTTTTGCTGAATATTATGGCAAGCATAATGCTGAACGGGCTGAGGTGAAAAAAGCTTGTTATTAAATATATTCAAATATGGGTGGGATATGTGATGCTTTGTAAGTTTGACTGACTGAAGAGTTGACAGGTAGAAAAGAATTGACATTATATGTCGAATATTCAGATTATTTAGTTCATTTTCCTCATTTTCACATCGATAGAAGGTGATATTGTCCTTAGCTAGAATTATGTTCAGAACATATCAGTGAAGTGTAACGCATGGAAGTGAGGTGAACCGTGATACGACAACGATCTATTCCTATCTTCATCCAATTGCTGGCCGGTATGTTTCTCATTGCGGCTCTGGCTATTGCGCTTACCAATCTGTTCAACTATCGCTTAACTTCACAGCTAGCGCTGAATCGTACGGCTGGATATACGCAGGAGTCTGTCGATCAATTGTCGGCTAAAATTGATGTGCTGCTGCGTCAATATGATCAAGCCTCCCAGATGATTGCATTCGATGAAAAGGTGCAGACCGCTTTGAACAAGCCGATTACGAAGCAAGGAGGGCAAGAGCAGCTTGCGCTGAACCGCTACCTTGCGGAGAAAACGCGCTATATCGCAGGTGAAATGCTCATTCACCTTTTCGACCGGGAAGGCAATGCTTACTCGTCTAATGAGTCGCTCCAGTTGTTTTGGCGGAAAGCCGATGACGCTGTGAGCGCTGTCACTTGGTACAGGAAAATGGAGGAGCTCGATGGTCATATGCTGTGGGTGTATGGTCCGGCTTGGCGAGACGGTGAGATTCCTGCCATTATTGGTGCCCGAAAGCTGAAGGACTCTCGAAACCTCACCGTACTGGGAGATCAATTCGTGGTGTTTCCTGTGGAGAAAATGAATCGGATGATTGGTGAAACGGGCCAGCGCATCGAGCGAAAGGTGCAGGTGATGGATTCCATAGGGAATATCGTGTATTCGACGGAGCCTCGTGAGATTGGAACGGCGGCAGATCAAGGGCTGTTTGCTAAGTTCGGCGGGAATGCGCAGCCTTTCTTCGAATGGACGACGAGGGAGGATCGCAAGCGGATGCTTGTGGCCTACGCCAAGTCCAATTACAGCGATTGGACAACCATCGCTTATTTCAAACCCGAAGCGGTGTACAGTGACGCTTCGCAAATGTGGGCGAACGCGCTGCTGACCATGGCTGCAGGTATCGGGATTGCCCTCGCGCTGGTTGCGTACTTCACATGGACGCTAACGAAGCCAATCCGTCATTTGGCCGATGGGATGAACAAGCTGAGCAAGGAAGGCATCAAGCCGATCGACCGGCCTTTTGCGAGCCGGGAGATTACGCAGCTGTATTCGAACTACAATGCCATGGTGCGTCAGCTGGAGGAAGTCGTTCAACGACTCTCCGAGCAGCAGATCAGTGCCCAGAGAGCGGAGCTTGTCGCATTGAAAGCCCAGTTCCGCCCGCATTTCTTATACAATTCACTGAATTTGATTTACTGGACGATTGAGGACGAGAGGCCGGAAAAGGCACAGGAAATGACACTCGCACTCGGAGAACTGCTTCGCTACAGCGTCCATCCGTCGACCGATTTCGTGACGCTCGGGGAGGATCTGGCGCAGCTGGACCGGTATTTATTGCTCCAGCGGGCGCGCTTCGGTGAGAAATTCAACGTTAGTATCGATGTAGAGGAAGGATTGCAGCAGCAAAGCGTGATCCGGCTCGTCCTGCAGCCGCTCGTCGAGAATGCCTTCCACCATGGCTTAGAGCATAAAGACGAGGGGGACTGGCTAATTCGGGTCCGGATCTACCGGCAGGGCGGCAAGATCCTGTGTTCTGTGGAAGACAATGGCGTAGGCATGCCGCTTACGGCCCTGCAGTCGCTTGAAGACTCGATTCATCGGGAGCAAGGCTTTGAGAAGAAGGCGGGTGGCATCGGGTTAAGCAATCTGCATAAGCAACTGCAGGCTTTCTTTGGTTCAGGCTACGGAATTCGCCTGATGCCAAGTCTATTGGGAGGACTGCAGGTGGTATTATCGCTTCCTTTGCTGAACCCGCCATCTCAGTTTGATAGGGAGCAAGAATTGTCAATGCTGGGTAAGAGAGGGGATGATGGCGCTGCCTAAATTATTTCTTCGAATTTCGCTAGTACTGGCAATGATCAGCCTGCTGTGCTCCTGCTCCCCCGAAATGGGCATGCCGAGTGTGAAAAGCTCTCCGAAGCCAAGTACGCTGCGTATCTGGCTGTGGCCGGGAAGTGGGCTAGAGCCGCTGATTAAGAAGTATGAAGCTGAAAATCCTCAGATGGATGTCGAAATGGTTACTTTTCAATACGACGATGTGGTGCCGAGTCTCATGACTTCACTGGCCACGAAGGCTGATTCCCCTGATCTTGTTCTGTTGGAGGCTTCGCAGTTGAATCAATTAAAGCGCTTCCAGAATCAGTTCTATAACCTCTATGATTATGGCGACGAGCGGGTTCATTATCTGGACTGGAAATGGCGGCAAGCGGAAAGCAAGAATGGTGGCTTCTTGTATGCCATGCCTGTAGATATCGGGCCAGTGGCGCTTGCGTACCGCCATGATTTATTTCAGGAGGCCGGTTTACCAACGGAACGGGAGGAGGTGGCGGCCTATCTGTCCGATTGGGACGCGCTGGAGCAGGCAGGAGTCCTACTAAAGCAGCGGACGGGGGCTGTATTATTCGATAATATAACGAATATCTTCCTTAGCTATCTCAACCAGTTTGACGGACAATATGTGCTGCCTGTGGAGCACGAATTAAGTCCTCATGTTAAGGAAGCTTGGGATCGGGCGGTGTATTTCCAGAAGCGTGGCCTCAGCGCCGGATTGCCGTCGCAAACCTCATCTTGGGCCGAAGGAGCGGTCAATCGAAAATTCGCCCTCGTATTGGCTCCCTCTTGGCTTCACGGCATGATGAAGAAGAATGCTCCAGCTACAGCGGGCAAGTGGGATCTGACCCGGGCACCTGGTCTGCCATCCAATTTAACGGGGACATACTTGGCGGTACCGAAGACAAGCTCATCTCCCCATGCGGCGTATAAGCTAGCCAGCTGGTTAACGGCTCCGCAGCAGCAGTTGGCGAATTTTATCGGCAGCGGGAATTTTCCTTCCACACCGGAATCGTACTCCTCTTCTAATTTCCTGGAGGTTCACGATTCCTTTTTCAACGATGCGCCTGTCGGTCAAATTTATTCTTACACGGCGCTTCGCTACAAATCCGGCTACGATGATTACGATTATACGACGATTGAAAGATGGATTCGCGACGGTCTTCGGCGGGTTGAATCCGACGGTGCAGATCCAGATTTAACGTGGAAAGGGATTATGCAGCAGTTTGAGACACTAAACCACGTAGAAGAAGGAGGGTAACCGTATGTTTACTGTTCTGATTGTAGACGATGAAGCGAATGTACGTCTTCCAATGTGCAGAACATTGTCCCGATTCGAAGGCGTGGGTGAAGTACTGGATGCCTCTAGCGGGTTGGAGGCGATTACAATACTGAAGCAGAGGACGGTGCAGCTCGTTATTACCGATATCCGCATGCCGGCGGGGGACGGCTTGCAGCTTGCCGAATATATACGGCAGCATTCACGGCAAACCGATGTGTATGTGCTGACGGGGCACGCGGAATTCGATTATGCAATGAAAGCGATGCAGCATCAAGTGGCAGCTTACCTGCTTAAGCCTCTTTCCAAGGAGAAGCTGCTAGAAGTGTACAACGAAGCTTATGGGAAGTACCGAAGGCGGATGGAGTCCGAGCAGGTGAATGTGATCCGCAGCCGGGCGTTGCTGGAGAAACGAATGCACGACCTGCTCCACGGGGTGCCGGTGCCAACCTTCGATGAAGGGCTGATTCCGCGATATGCGACCATCCGGCTCGTCTCCTTTTCGACCAAGGATTTACGGTCTCTGGGGGAGACCTCGGTACGTTACTTTATCCGGGAATGTGCTCATGAATCGTTCAGCGGACTAGGGACGGCGGCAGTATGCGAAGAGGACCGGCTCATCACCGTGGTTCTGTTCACCGAGTACGATGATAAAGGGGCCTGGGAGCAGCGGGTGCAGGAAATTTCGAAGTGGATGGAAGCAAAGCTCCGCATCGAAGTGAAGACAGGTCATGGCGGCTGCACAAGGGAGATAAGTGATCTTGGGCTGATGTATATGCGCAGCATGATGAGCTTGGGCTTCAACGAAATTACAAGGAAGGAAAGAGGGGACTCATTTCCGCCGATTATTAAGGCGCTCTTGAAATACGTACATAACGAATATGCCAACGAAGCGGCGAATTTGTCCGATTTTGCCCAGCAATTCCAAGTGAATGCCAATTATTTAAGTAATTTGTTTCATCAGGAGATGGGGCTCACCTATACGCAGTACTTGACGCAGATCAGGCTAACGGAGGCCAAGCGGTGGCTGCGCGAGACGAACCTGAAGGTATATGAGGTATGCATTCGGGTAGGGTACAAGGACCCGGCCTATTTCAGCCGCATCTTCAAAACCTTTGTCGGCATGGCCCCCGGGGATTATCGGACGGTGGAACATTTCTGAGAAGAGTCCAAGAAATCGAAGATTCGTTACCTATACGAGCTGTAAAGTCCTGCCTATACTAAATGTAAGGGCTTACTAATTTGGAAGTCCAGTTGAAAATGGTGAAGGGAGCGTTTATCAAATGAATTGGATGTCTAAACGCAAGTCCATGTTTCTGCTCTTGGTTTCACTTCTAGTTCTTCTTAGTGCATGCAGCAGCAGCGGAGGAACGCAAAGCGCAGTAAAAAATGAAGCAGGTGGAAACAGCGGGAAAAAGGTTCAACTGCAAATGTGGTTTTGGCAGGGGGCATCATTTGAAAAGATTATACCAGAGTTTAACCGCACCCATCCGAACATCGAGATTATTCCACAGATTTATAAGTGGGAGGACGCCCATAAGAAGGTTTTAACGGCTATGTCGGCAGGTTCGGGGGCTCCGGACATTGCGATGATCGATATTTCACAGATGGACCAATTCTTGAAGTATCCTGATAAATTTTACGACCTGAACGAGTATGGAGCTAAGGATCTGTCCAAGGATTATCTGGATTGGAAATGGAAGCAAGGCAGCGTTGGCAGCAAGCAGCTTGGATTTCCTACGGACATCGGTCCGATGGTGCTTTACTACCGCCAAGATCTGTTCCAACAAGCCGGACTCCCTTCAGAGCCTAACGATGTTGCGGCCAAGATTAAGAATTGGGACGACTTCCTCGCTGCTGGCAAAACATTGAAGGAGAAAACAGGCGCCAGTATTTTATCCAACCCTTATGAATTATATGGCGCGATTCGCGACCAGGGCAATGAACTGTACTTTGATAAAGACGAGAATTTGACAATGGATTCCAACCCGCAAATCAAGAAAGCGTTGGATTATTATAAGAAAGCCCGTGAAATGGGCATCGCTGGAGCTTATGACCAGAAAAATGCGCTGCAGGAGTACTCTGCCGCTCTGAATTCGGGCAAAATCGCTACGTACATCTCTGCCGCTTGGGGCAAAGGCCACGTCGAAACCCGCGCACCGGATACGAAGGGCAAATGGCGAGCAGCCAAAATTCCAGAGGGCACCGGCAACATGGGCGGTTCGTTCTTACTTATTCCGAAGGAAACGAAGAACGCCAAGGAAGCTTACACAGCTATTAGTTGGATGCTTTCACCCCAGCAGCAGTTAGAAGTATTCAAGATTTCAGGCAATTTCCCTTCGACTCCGTCGGTCTATGGCGATAAAGCGTTCACAGAAGCGGGGTATGAATTCTGGGGCAACCAGAAGCTCGGCATCTTGTTCTCCGAGGTAGCCAAGGATGTGAAGGTGCAGCGTAAAGGACCTTTTTATCAAACCGTGGAAGATATTATTAGCGATGGCATGCAGGCCGTTACGGTCGATAAGACCAAGGATCCTGACAAAGAATTCGCGGCCCTCATTGAGAAGGCCAAGACTAAATTGAAAAACAAATAGGGATGTGGCTGCGATGAGAGGGTTGAAGACGTATCTGGCGCCCTACCTGATGATATCTCCATTTTATATCTTGTTTATCGTATTCGGCTTGTTTCCGATCCTGTTCTCGCTGTACCTTGCTTTCCACTCGTGGGATGGGCTCGGGCCAATGGAGTTCGTGGGACTTCGCAATTTCCGTAATTTGCTGACCGATGATCCAGACTTCTGGAAATCGGTCGGCAACACCTTCGTCATCTGGTTTTTTTCGACCTTACCGCAACTGTTTCTGGCACTGGTCGTTGCATTTCTGCTCAACGCCGCTTTCGTGCGGTTCAAGGACTTTTACCGAGCGGTCTATTT
Source organism: Paenibacillus sp. V4I9 (assembly GCF_030817295.1). Lineage (NCBI taxonomy): Bacteria > Bacillati > Bacillota > Bacilli > Caryophanales > Paenibacillaceae > Paenibacillus > Paenibacillus sp. V4I9. The sequence goes on along the minus strand of NZ_JAUSZE010000001.1, from coordinate 5,868,334 downwards.
TCTGCCGAATATTACGTCGATTGTGGCTGTAGCCATTATCTTCGGGTCGTTTTTCGGCAGCCAATTCGGGCTGATTAATGGGCTGCTCCAGGTCGTTGGGCTGCCCCGGATTGAATGGATCAACGATCCGTTCTGGGTGAAGGTCGCCGTGTCGCTCATGGTCATTTGGCGGTGGACGGGCTACAATGCCATCATTTACTTGGCCGGGCTGCAGAGTATCCCGCATGACTTGTATGAAGCAGCTACGATTGACGGGGCTAGCCGGAAGCAGCAGTTTTTCAGCATTACGTTGCCGCTGTTGAAGCCAATCATTCTGTTCACTGTGATTCTTTCGACGATCGGCGGCATGCAGTTGTTTACCGAGCCCTTAATCCTCGTCGGCAATACCGGAGGGGCAACCAAAGGCGGGCTGACGCTGGTGCTGTATCTGTATAACCAAGCATTCGGCAATCAGCTTTTCGGCTATGCTTCCGCTATCGCTTGGATGTTGTTTCTGATCATCGGTATTTTCTCCTTCTTGAATTGGAAATTCGTTTCGAGAGGGGAGGGTATCTGATGAGCACGGAATCTTCCAAAGTAACGGTCAGTCGTCGAAGCAGAGACATTGTCGTAATCACGAAGACCCCAGCGAAGTCCTCATGGGCTTCAGGAACGATCCTTATTCACATCGGGATGCTGGCCGGATCTCTATTGTCGCTATTTCCATTTTATTGGCTGTTCGTGATGTCTACCGCAACGACTTCGGATATGTTCCGGTTTCCCCCGAGGTTTCTGCCTAGCGATCAGCTATTGGTTAATATCGGAAAGGTTATCGATCATGTCGGGTTTTTCCGGTCGTTTGGCAACAGCTTAATCGTGGCAGGTGTACACACGCTGCTGGTTTTGTTTTTTTGCTCGATGGCGGGCTTCGCCTTTGCCAAATTCCAATTTCCGGGCAAGCCGTTCCTGTTCTTCTTCCTGCTGATGACCATGATGGTGCCGCAGCAGCTGGGGCTAATCCCCCAGTTCATCATTATACAAAAGCTGGGCTGGATCAATGACCTGAAAGCCTTGATCATCCCAGGTGCGGCGAGTGCGTTTGGCATCTTCTGGATGCGGCAGTATGCGGCCTCCGTGCTGCATGATGAGCTTATCAATGCAGGGCGCATTGACGGCTGTAACTCTTTCGATCTGTACTATCGCGTTGCGCTTCCAGTGCTTCGCCCCGCGCTAGCGACGCTCGGCATCATTACGTTCCTGAATGCCTGGAATGATTATTTGTGGCCGCTCGTTGTCATCTCGGTACAGAACAAATTCACGATCCAGATGCTGATTGCCTCGATGAATGGAGTATATAGCACGGACTATTCTATGGTCATGGCCGCAACGCTGATGGCTACGGTACCTCTTATTATAGTGTTCTCAATCTTCAGTCGGCAGTTTATTGCCGGGCTTATGCAGGGGTCGGTGAAGGATTGACAATCCGGTGAGCTTGGAAGCGAAAAGAAGGCAAGATAGAGCTGCTATTGCAGGAAGGAGCTGTCCTAAAAGCCATGAAAATGGCTGAGGGATAGCCTTTTTTTTGCGATTAATGCGTACAAACATTCGCCCATGGTGCTATACTAAAAAGTGACGAAAAAGATCGGTTGGAAATCGAAGTGGAAACATCATTATGATAAAGTCTGCTTGGGCTTAATCGCTCAAACAGACTTTTTTTATTGGATGGAACTACTTCCCAATGGCCTATCAATCCTTCAACCTTTGAAATTTTGATATAATAGGCATATATTCTCAAACTGGAGCAACCATACATGGATCCTATTTCCCAAATACGCACATATTTACAATCCTACAAGAAAAGCAAAGTTTCACTCTCAGACCTAGAGGACATATTTCAAGTACAGCCAACCGAAGAACAATTTGCTGATGCCATATTGGAGCTTGAGGCTGCGGGAATTCTTCAGATGGTTCAGAGTTCAGGCAGAACGAGGAAACAACTGTCTCTTGCCTATCAATATAACGTGCAGAAGAATCGTTTAATACAAGATACGCATAAGGAAATCCATCGAGCCAGACTGCAACTGTATCCTTTAATAAACCTTGATGCCTACTATTCATTGAAATCTAGTATTTGGGAGGAAGATAAGCCTTATATTGAACAAATCGATGCTTATTTGAAAAAGAATATGCTACCAAGCACTCCCGCACCGGAACCGGAGAGAAGCTTTGAACTTGTTGCTGATGAGAAATGGATAACGGAGAAGCATGGGAAAGAGCTGCTGATCCGAATCGGCTTATGGGATAAGCTGCTTATTCTCCCAGTGGATGATCCCTTGATGTTTGCGGTTAATCCATATGGCTTAACCAATGCAGTTCACAAGCATCTCATCGTTGAAAATAAAACGACCTATCAAGCGCTGCTGCAAGTTTTGCCGGATGCCCCGTTCGCAACGTTAATTTTTGGCGGCGGTTATCGAGTAACGAAAAGCATCGAACTGCTGCCGTTGCAGCTTCCGCTCAGAGACGCTTCGCATGAGTTCTATTATTTTGGTGATATAGATAAAGAAGGGATTTCCATATGGCATCTGTTCAATGAGCGGGTTCTCGACCTTTTCGGCAGTCCGGCGCAACCGGCGCTTCCCTTTTACAGAGCATGTCTGAGTAGGGATTTTACATACGGCAAAGAAAACCAGCGAGACAATGAGCAAGCTTTGCAAGCATTCATGTCTCATTTTACCGAGGATGAACAAATGAAAATCAACCGCTGCTTAAAAGCCGGCGGTTACTTCCCGCAAGAAATATTACCTACATACGAGCTTTGTACGATTTGGAGGCACACAGCATGGATTACATAGAAATTGGTCAGGTTGTTTCCGGGTTCCGGGAACGTATGACCAAGCTGGCACTTTTTGATCCTCTCTATGAGCTTCAGAGAAAGCGCCAAACAGATCAGCAAAATAAACCGATAGATTTCATGGAGCTTGGGCTGCTGACGCTGCTTTACTTTTTTGAACAGAAGTTGATGCGAAACAATAAAGCGGGTGTCAAAGACTTAGCCGAGTTTCTTTTGAAAGTGACGGGGATCTTCATCGATTTAGACGATGTCGGATTTGAGGATCTGGCCAGGCAGATCACTCAAGTGTTTCGCCCGACGACAGGGAAGAAACGGGATTTTACGTTTATGAATTGGGAATCCGGTCAGAAGGAGCATATTTATATATCGATTCTGAAAGCGAATGCCTTCGACTTAAAAACGAATACGCAGTACTACACGCTCGACGAAGATGGGTTGGAGCTTATTTTTGCGACCAAGGAATTTTATACCGAATTTCAATTATCGATTCATCAGTTGGTGCTGCGCAAGCAATTGGAAAAGGGTGAGTTCGAAGGAGCATTACGGCAAATTAATGAAATGCGGATTGATGTGGAAGCTTTGCAGGAGCGGATGGTCAAGCTGGAGCATGAATTGAAAAGAAACATTGTGTCGGAGGAAACGTTCGGACGTTATAAAGGTTTGTTGGAAGATATTTATTTGCGATTGCAAATGGAGAATGAAGAGTTCGAAGAACTACGGCAATTCGTCAAGGAGACCAAGGATCGCGTTCAGGCACAGACCGTTAGACAAGCAGATCAACGGCCTTATGAGTTAATTTTACGCATATCCAATGAGCTGGAGAAGGTGCATGGCGAGCATTCGGATCTATTTCATCAGAGTATGGTGTTGAAATCACATGCATTGGGCGCAGCGCAAGAATCCTTATATTATACTGGTTTGGACTCTTTTAATTTTGATCAGGATATTGCTTCCCTTATTTTTAGTACGCCATTGCCTTTGGAAACGATGAAAGGTGTGCTTGCCCCGTTCTTACCGGTTCAAGAGACGAAGATGTGGTCGCTTTTGACGGTGTGGGCTGAACAAAATATGCTGGAAGACGGAAGCGGGCAAGAGCGGGATGACAAGTTTCTGGAACTTGGCGGAGAAAGCGACGAATACCGGTACCAGACGATGCAGAAAAAGCTCTACAAGCTTCTGATGGAACAGCTGCTGCAAAGGATGGAAGAGCAGGGCCAAGTTGAATTGAAACCGTTTATTCAGCTGTTCGAAGAGAGCGACTATGCAAGACTGCTGGGCGAGAGAGCTTTCTATGATTTTTGGATTTATCTGCATCAAAGAAGTCCCCTTCGGGCGGATGATAGAGATAAACAGCAGAATGAAGAGCAGGGGACGTTGCTGGAAGACATGTATATGCTTCTGGGAAGCCGCTGCTTGGTCATCATTGAGCAAAAGGAAATTATTAAGGTAAACGACAGGTTTAGCATACAGAATATGTTGATTTCGTGGGGAGAACAGGATGACAATTGGACTTGAAAACGGGACAGTAATGAGGGCTTTTCGCATCTATACCTTGCTCGCTCGCGATAACGCGGTTGGCAAAGAATGGCTCCAAGAATACATGGCGGACGATGTGGTGCGTGGGCTTGTGGATCAATTCGCGCGTGAAGTCGATTGCGTGACGATCATTGCCGGCGAACAGTTGTATATGATACCAGAGACACGGCTATCGCCTTTTCATATGAACAACGAAGTGATTAAACGTACCTATCTGCGGGCGAATGCCGTGAATGCGGATCTTTATCTGATGTATGTCAGCATTATTGTGTTGATTGGGGCTTTTTATGACAGCTACCAAACCATGGAACCGACGAGAAGTTTTATCGGGATTGAAGAGTGGACGGCGCTTGTGAATGAGCGAATTGCGTTATTGAAGACGCATCCTGAAGCTGAATTAAGAGAGATGGAGCAGGAGTTTTCCTATAACTGGACGGCTTTGATTGAAAAATGGAGTGCGATGGACGATATCAAGGAAACAGCTGCGAGGCAAAGCGGAAATACGATTAGCCGGGTTAGCTTCATGGATTCTGTCCGCAAGTTTCTGGTGGCGCAAGAGTTAGTGATCGATATTGGCAACCAGGAAATTACGCTAACCGAAAAGGCCAAAGTGGTTGTACAGCGTTATTTTATGGAACTGGAATATAACCGCGGCATTCTGGAGTTTTTATACCAAAGCGATTCGAATGAGGGGGAGGGAAGCGAAGATGCCAGCCATCTCTAAAATACGGTTTACGAATGTGGTCTATGAGGATGGAAATAAGCGCTACAACGACGAATTGTTTCATTTCGATGGGCATAATGGTGCGATTCTGTTGGAAAATGGAGGGGGCAAGACGGTTTTTATCCAGTCTGCCATTCAAGCCATTCTTCCGCATGCGGAACTTGCCGGACGTAAAATGAAGGATACGTTAAGTCTCGAAAACGGTCCTGCACATATCGCGATCGAGTGGATTCTGAGTGAACGGCCACGGAGATATGTGGTCACTTGCGTTAGTTTGTTTTTGACAGCAACAGGGATAGATTCTTATCGGTATGTCTATGATTATCCGGAGCTTGATGCCGATGCCATTGATCGGATTCCTTTCGTGAAGGAAAGTGCAGGCAGCCTTAGAGCAGCCGATAAAGGCGAAATCCATGATTATTACCACCAGATGACGTCGAAAAGAATGAACGCGAAGCTGCCTCCCTCGATTAAAGAATACAAGAAAGTATTGGAAAACGATTACCACATTATCGCATCAGAGTGGGATCGTATTGCGAAGATCAACAGCTCAGAGGGTGGTGTAGAGAGCTTTTTTGATGAATGTAAAACGACGAGCCAATTGTTCGATCGCTTGTTGATCCCAACGGTAGAAGATGCGATGGCCGGATATGAACAAGGCGAGTTCGCGAATAATTTTGAAATGCACAGGGACAGCTTCAAAAAATATAAAGAATTAAAAGAAAAAATCGAAAGAAAATAAGAAAATCCTCGTTGAGCTGGATGGCTATGTGCTTCATTTTGCCAAAATGGATGCCAAACAAATGGCCTATACAGCCGCTCAGTCTGAAACGAAGGCCTATTGGTTATTAGTGAATGAGCAGAAAAATGAGGAAACCTCTAAGCTTTCACAATGGCACCGTCAAATGGCAGAATGCGACCAGCAGTTGCTGTTATTGGCTCGGAAGAAAGAATCCCTTCAGATTGCAAAGCAAAAACAAGAGCAATCCGCTTTGGAAACAAAGCTAAGATTGGTCGAGGAAGACGTTGAGCGAAAAGAGGCGCAAGTACGAAGTGCTAAGCAGCACTACTATTCTCTGCGTCTGGCAGATTACAAGCAGCAGTGGACCTCTGCAGAAGAGCGCATGAATTATTTGCAGCGCGAACTTGATCAATTCGGAAATACCGAGGAAGAGGATGTTCTACGGGAAGCTTGGATCAATAATGGCGGGCAAATTCGCAGTATTTACAGCAAGATGGAGCAAGAGTGGCAGGTGGAAGAAGAGAAACTCAGGCAGGAATTAGATGCTTATCAGAATAGGACGGCCTTAGAGGAAACGATTTTGAGAGATCTATCGAGCGAACTTGAGAAATTGAACAAGCAGCTCATTGAACATAGATCCATTGTGCAGGCTCGCGAGAAAGATAGGGACGTGCTTAGGATCAATGTTTTGGCAAATCCAGCAGTCGAGAGCATGGAAGGCAGTATGACGGATTGGATTCAGCGTTATCAGAAATTGGATGACAGCAATGTGCTGCTTGTGCAGAAGAACAAGGAATTGGCATTCGGTAAAGAGGAAAGCGGAAGAAAGCTGGACCGAGTTAGTGAAAACCTCAAGATCGCCTATGTGGAACGCGCCAGCTCAGAGCAAAATCTCGAAGCATTTAAAAAAGAACATCAATCCATACTTGCTGAAATTGCTGCGTACAGGTCTTCATGGGGAAGACTCTCATCCATTTATGAGAAGCAGAGTTCGATTGAAGAGCGGCTTAGGGAGGATTTGGAAAAGCTTCACTTGCAGAAGGAGGCTTACTTGCTGAAAGAGCGTCTGGCTTTCCGCTATATCGATGATTACAGCTACCAGCATACATTTTTTGCAGATACCTATGTGGCAGGCTTGGTGGATAAGTGGAGAAATCAGTTCGCGTTATTGGAGACAGGCATTGAATACTTGCAGGGCTTGGAGCTAACGGAGCGGGCCATGACCCATCCTCTTTGGTCTGTCACTTTGATTACGACCGAAGATGAAGTTGAGTTAGTAGCGAGTAAGCTGCGGCAGTATGCGGAGGATATGCAGTTCCCGATACAAGTCATCTCATCGCAGGAAGCATCGCGTCTTGCCAATATGGATAAACCAGTAGATGTGGATGATGTCGCTTGGGTTGAACCGCAGCATTGGCGCGATAATGCGGATGAAGCAGAATTTGTAAGCTGGAAGCAAACAATTTCCCGAAAAGGCGAAGAGGTCCTGACAGCACGTAAAGTAAAGGAAGGCGAATTGCAGCTTACTTCTGATCTACAAGCTTCTTTCAGTCGATTCATTGCTACATACCCGCTTGAGGTCGTACAAGAAATGGAAAGGCAAGTTGGACTTAAGCGCGAACAAGTGCGTGAATTAGAGAGCCAAGAGGATTCAATCAGGATATCGGTGCGACAGGCTGAGCAAACGATTCAGCAGCACAATACCATCATTGACAAGCAAAAAGGTGAAATGGTTCAGCTTCAGCAATGGATTGAAAAAGGACGGACATATGTCGAGCTGGGGAAAGAAATCGACGTCTTAAACGGGGTCATCGATCAGCTTATTGAACAGGCAGAAGATCAGCAAAGCAAGTGGGATAGCATGCAGCGCTCTATGGAGCAAGTGAAGCAACTGATCGAATCGGCGAAGAATAGAATGAACTATTTGAGAACCGAGAAAGCGAGTCTTCAAAGTCAAGATCTGTATATAGAGATTGTGGATATACACCCGATTGAGGCGAATCATAGCTTAGATTGGTTAAAAACAGAAAGGAAGGATTTGCATCTCAAGTTAAATCGCATATCCCAAGGGCGTCAGCAGCTTGAAGCGGAGTGGAATCATGCCAAGACCAGTAGAACAACGCTGGAGAAGGAGATGAGCAAGCTTCGACTGGAACAAGCGGACTTGGATTTGAATGAGGATCTTGCTTTCTCTGTGACCGGTGAGGAACAGATGTCGCAGCTGTTATCGGAGCTCAAGGAATACGAATTACGGTTGTCTCGTGATAAAGAAGAATTCGTTCGGGTCGAGAAACAATTTGATGCGTTGGCGACAAGGATTAAACTATTAATTGAGCAGTATAGCGCTGCGCATTCGGGTGGGCTGCCTGTAACCTTTACGGAGTCGCTGAGTGCGGTGGATGAGCAAGCCCAAAGCGAAGATGCACGCCTGCAACAGCAGAAGACTGGATTACAGCAGCAGCATACACAAATTCAGGCTCAGTTAGCTAAAATAGAAGAAGTTATCCAATACTTAAATCAATATAAAATCATGCATGGTTTTGAAAATCCACTCATTCAGGCGTCATTTATCACGCAAGAGCTGAAAGCCGAGTTTCCATATGACAGGATGAAAATGGTTCGAAAATCCGTGACTATGCTATCCGCCGTTATGAAGGAATTGGAAGCAGAAGAGACATCGGTGAAAAAGGCGAGAGTTCATTTTATCGATTTTTGCCGGAAGCAAATCAAAGATATCAAAATGCGAGATATGGCCGAGCAAGGTGTCGAGAAAAAAGACAACTATCAGGAGCTAACGCAATTTCAACAGAAAATGCATAGCAGGATAGAACGTGTCAATCACGTCGCAGAAGAAACAATGCGTACACATAATCAGCAGCTGGAACAGTATATTATTCATGTGCATAGCCATATCAAGCTGATTGCTTCTGAGCTTCGGGATATTCCTAACAAAACGAGAGTCAAGGTCGAGGATCAGTGGAAGCACATTTACTCGTTTCAAATTCCCGAATGGGATGAGCTGGAGGCCAAGGACCATTTGCGTAAGCATCTGGAATGGATTTTGGTCGAACTGGAAAAAGGTCATTACCGTGATGACAACGGTCAAGAAGTGAAATCGACGGTTCGTAAAGAGATTGAAAAATGGTTGGATACCAAGCAGCTTCTGCACATTGTCTTGCAAGAAAGGCCGATGAAAGTGTCCTGCCGCAAAGTAACCAATGAGAATAATGTAACGAAGGCTTCCTTCTCTTGGGAACAGTCTAATAATTGGTCCGGCGGGGAAAAATGGAGCAAGAATATGACCTTATTCTTGGGGTTACTCAACTATGTCGCCGAAAAACGTCAACATATTCAAGCGAATATGAAAAGACATCGTACCGTGATCCTGGATAATCCATTCGGGAAAGCATCGAGCGACCATGTATTGAGTCCTGTATTTTTTATTGCCGAGCAGCTCGGCTTTCAAATTATCGCGCTAACTGCGCATGCGGAAGGCAAATTTCTTAAAGACTATTTCCCTGTCGTCTTTAGCTGCAGACTTAGACAAGCGGCGAATGGAAGCAAACTAGTCATGACCAAAGAAAAGGAAATTAATCAGGCTTATTTCCGTGATTACGCACCGATTTCACTAGAGCGATTAGGGGATGTCAAGCAGATGGAGTTATTCATCTAGCGTCTTGATCATCATCATTGTTGCTGTTTTATTTAAGAAAGTCTGCCCAACCTCTCGCGGCTACGCTGGAGATCAGGCAGACTTTTTAGGTATTTCTGAAACACTCAGGGAACTGGAGGTATCCATCATCGCTATAACCAATGCATTCGAATGAGGCTTCTCTATCTCTTCCGGCAAAAAAGTCTTATTCCGATCAAAAAAGTTTTATCGCAAAATGCCTCGTTTCAAAAATGTATCATTGTTTGCAACATGGTTGGGCGTTATGGTTGTTATCAAAAGGGAGAGTGAGTTAGGAATGGAAGCATCACTGTATGGAGAACAGCTTAATAAAGTATTTCAGCGGCTCATTTCCGCAAACCGGGACAATTCTAATGATCACATGGATTTCGATACATGGGAATGGCCGCTGGGAGTAGCCTTGTACGGGCTTTACAAATATTACGTGCATACGGGCAAAGATGAATATTTGCATTTCATGAAGGACTGGTATAACAAACATTTGGCCGATGGATTACCGGAAAAAAATGTGAATACGGTGGCCCCTTTGTTGGCTTTGATTCATTTGTATGAAATCACGAAAGAGGAAACTTATCTGGACGTATGTACAGAATGGGCCGATTGGGTTGTACACGAGATGCCGAGAACAGAAGAAGGCGGGCTCCAGCATATTACGATTGTGGCTGCGAACGAGGAACAGTTATGGGATGATACGCTGTTTATGACGGTGCTGTTTCTTGCCAAAATGGGAGCAACCACGGGGAAGAAAGTCTATATGGAAGAAGCGGTTTACCAGTTTTTACTCCATATCAAATATTTGCAAGATGCACAAACCGGACTATGGTTTCACGGGTGGAGCTTTATCGGCAGACATCATTTCGGGAAAACCTTATGGGCGAGAGGGAATTGCTGGTTTACCGCTGGCGTTGTGGAGTTTATGGAAATCAGCGGCATCCAGGGGGCTGTAAAACGTTTCTTATTGGAGGCTTTGGAAGTGCAAGTAAAAGCTTTGGTAGAGCTCCAACGTGAGGATGGGATGTGGCATACATTGCTGAACGATCCTTCTTCGTATGCGGAGACCTCCGCTACTGCAGGTTTTGGTTATGGCATTCTGAAGGGCATTCGAGCAGGTTATTTGCCAGAAACTTATCTCACAGCGGGACTAAAGGCGATCGAAGCGGTTCATTCTCGAATCGATGAGGATGGTACTGTGCTTGAGGTATCTTATGGAACCGCCATTGGTTGGAATGATGAGCATTATAGGAATATTCCTCTATGCCCGACCGCTTATGGACAATCGCTGGCTCTATTGCTGTTGACTGAGGCGATGGAATTACCATCCTCTATAGGATCGATTGATTGAAAAAACGGACAGGTGGTGTGAATGGGAATGAGTAAACATATGGCAGTACAGCTGCGTTGGCTAGCTAAGAGGACTGAACTTCAAAAGGGAGTGACCTGGGGAGTTCCATGGAAGGAAGGCGCTCTGCAGCGGAGTGAGAATCTTATTCTGCTGGATGACCGGGCTAAGCAGGTAGCTGTTCAAAGCTGGCCAACGGCTTATTGGGCGGACGGCAGTGTAAAGTGGACGGCTCACGCGGCCGCTATGACAAAAGGAGAAACCGACTTGTCCTATACATTGATAAAGGGCGAGTCCAGCTTAGAGAATAGTGTACTCAGCGTAGAGGAAACGGAAGGCTATATCGAAGTCCATACAGGCTCTATGTTTTGCCGTCTTCATCGTAAAGGCTCTTCTTTGATTCAAGAGATCAATCATGGAGGAAGTCGGCTTTGCTCGGATGGTAAGCTTGTAGGCATCCGTGAAGCGCGTTTAACTATTGATGGCTACAAGAGCTTTAAAGAGGAACCTTTTCACAGCATCGTGGATAGCGCGGAAGTTGAACAGCGGGGACATGTGCGCGTGGTGGTAAAATTTACGGGTAAACATCTAATGGAGTCGGACGGTCGTAAATGGCTACCGTTCACCCTGCGTCTTTATTTCTATGCAAACCAGGATAGTATTAAAGTTGTACATACCTTTCTATATGACGGTGATCCGCATCAAGATTTCATCAAAGGGTTGGGGATTTCCTTTAAGGTGCCGATGAAGGGCGAGTTATATAACCGTCATGTGCGGATAGCCGGAGATGCGGGCTTCTTCAGTGAATCTCCCAAAGGGCTGGAAACATTCCGTACCACGGGGAAGTATAAGGAGCTGTATCAAGAACAAACCGAGGGACGAAAGATCGCTTTTGACCCTGAGCAAGATGCCAAATTTGTTGACATGGTGGATGACCTCGCTGTTTGGGACAGCTTCAAACTAATTCAGTATACGGCAGATTCTTACAGCATTTCTAAGCAAACAAAGGAGGAATGCTGCTGGGTCAAAGCGGCGGTAGGGAATCGAGCAGGCGGACTGATGTATGTGGGATCAGATCACGGTGGTCTTGCTATAGGGGTAAGGAACTTTTGGCAGAAAGCGCCCTCCGCTTTGCAAGCAAGCCATCTTTCATTAGATGAAGCGGACCTTACCGTTTGGTTTTGGTCTCCCGACGTACAGGCTATGGACTTACGGCATTATGACACGGTTACTCATCTAAAGTCTTCCTATGAAGGGTTTGATGAGATGCGGAGTACACCTTACGGGATCGGTAACACAAACGAACTCCATCTTTGGTGCTTGGAAGCGACGCCCACTTTGCAGAGTCTAAAAGAGATGCTTGAGGAGAAGGAAGATCCCGCGCTGCTTGTATGCAGTCCGGAATATTACTATAGCACTGGGGCAATGGGAGTTTGGAGCTTGCCAGACCGAAGCACACCGCTCAAAGAGACCTTAGAAGATGGACTAGACCGTTTATTTGAATTTTATCAGAACGAGATTGAGCAGCGAAGGTGGTATGGGTTCTGGGATTACGGAGATGTCATGCACAGTTATGATCCAGTACGCCACACTTGGCGTTATGATATTGGAGGCTGCGCATGGCAAAATACAGAGCTCGTTCCCAACCTGTGGCTCTGGTATATGTTCCTAAGGTCCGGCAGGAAAGATGTATTCCGGATCGCTGAAGCGATGGCAAGGCATACCAGTGAGGTTGATGTGTACCACATGGGTGAATATGCAGGCTTAGGTTCAAGACACAACGTGCTACATTGGGGTTGTGGCTGCAAGGAAGCGCGGATAGGAATGTCTGGTCTGCACAAAATCTATTATTATTTGACGGCAGATGAACGGATCGGAGATATTATGGATGAAGTGAAAGACTCCGATTATACAACCGTACATCTCGATCCGATGCGCGCCTATTTTCCGAAGGACGAGTTTCCTACGCATGCACGCAGCGGACCGGATTGGGCAGCCTTCAGTTCAAACTGGCTTACACGTTGGGAGCGGTATGAAGATACATATTATCGGGATAAAATTTTGACTGGGATTCAAAGCTTGAAGAACATGCCGTTCCGCCTTCTTACAGGGCCCACCTTCGGTTACGATCCGGGAACAGGTGTCCTTCATTATATGGATGCTGAGACGAATGGCCATCACTTGATCATTTGTATGGGAGCTCCGCAGGTATGGATGGAGCTAGCTGCGATGATTAAGGATCCTGAATGGGAGGACATGTTGGCGGAGTTTGGAGAATTCTATAACCTGCCTGCAGAAGAGAAAATGCGAAGAACCTCAGGCGCGATTACTGGCAAGGATTGGGCCATTCCCATGCTGTCTACCACGATGATGGCGATAGCTGCTGCCAGAAATAACGATAAGGCTCTTGCAGAGCAAGCTTGGTCTTACCTTCTTAAGGATCAGGCGCATTGGCAGATTAACCTGCCTGTAGAATCAACAGATGTACAGCCACTAGCGTATATAAGAGAAATTAAAGAACTGCAGGGTATCTCCACGAATACCGCTTCTCAGTGGTCACTGAATGTCATGATATGTTTGGAATTAATCGGCCGTTGGCTGCCGGAGAACAGTTAAATATAGATCCGATAAACGGCATTATTCGCGATTAAACAATAGGAGGGCATTTCATGGCCAATCGAACTTCACAAAAGCTCCCCCATCTATTAGGTAAAGTGAATATCCAGGCGGCGGGAGTTCACAGTAAGATGCTCCTAGGAGACTTGAACGGAGACGGAAGGATGGAAATGGTATTGGTTCAGCCTGACAATCGGCAGGATGTCAGGTATATCCCTCACCAGGTACAATGCTTAACTGCGTTCGATTTGGAAGGAAACCTTCTATGGCAGACGGGCACTCCTTCTCCAGATGCAGGTAAACCAGGATCTGATTACCCAGCTCAGCTGTATGATATTGATGGGGATGGATGTTTGGAAGTGTTGTGCGTTATGAATGACAGTTTCCAAATTATCGATGGAGCAACGGGAATCGTTAAAAAGGTCTACGCGCTGCCCGATCCAGAGGCTCACGATTGCATCATTATTGCTAATCTCACTGGTGGAGATAGACCTAGCGATATTATTTTGAAAAACCGCTATTCGCAATTGTGGGCGATGGATCAGGAATTTAATTTGCTATGGACCTTTAAAGGAAATCCCGGCCATTTTCCATGGGTGTACGACTTGAACGGGGATGGGCACGATGAGGTGATGGCAGGTTATGATCTGTTGGATCATAAAGGCAAGATTGTGTGGTCATGCAAGGATTTAAAGGATCATGCAGACTGCATTTGGATCGGCGATGTCAACGGCGACGGACAACCCGAGCTGGTCATTGGAGGAAGTGTAACGGTCATGTACAATCGGGAGGGTACAGAGCTTTGGCGATACGATGGCTCAATAGAGTCTCAGCATGTGGCTTTAGGCAAATTTCGCCGCGATTTACCCGGTCTTCAAATTGCCGGGCTGGATCGGATCGTTCGCGGAGATCAAGGCTCTGATAAAGGCAAGGATGGATTGTTCCTGCTCGATTCTCAAGGGGAAGAGCTTTGGAAGGAAAATCGGAAGACCGATGGCTGGTTGACTATTATTGAGACGCTGCGCGGTTGGGATAATGAGCCAATGGATTATATTTTGGCTTACCGCAGAGGTGGAGGCGTTCATCCAAGCCTTTATGACGGACATATGAACCTAGTGACTGAATTTCCCGTTGACGGTTATGTGGTACATGCCGACTTGTTTAGCTCTGGAAATGAACAGGTTATTATATACGACGATGAAACGGCCCATATCTATTCAAACCAAGCTGGGGATATAACCGTGAAGCGAGCAGGAAAAGCTTTGTCGCAACCAAAGCGCCTGTACAGCTCGACGCTGTACCCGGGCGGAGAAGTGGAATGAATGCTTGAGAAAAAGTCACTGATTTTTGAACAAAATAAATGATATTTTAAAGGCGAGGAGTGCCGGACTTCATATATAATGTTCAATAATCAAATGGGCGGTGGTGAGGATGAGGTGATAAGAAGGCTAGGAGCGCGATTAAAAGCCGGTTTTCCATTAATGAACGGAAGCCGTAGAATGCATTATAGAAAAATATGGGCTATTATTTTACTTATCACAGGCATTCCGGGTTTAATAACGGGTTTGCTCATTTATTGGTTTGTAGGTGGAAGAATCGAAAATGAAATGGTGTCGCTTCATAAAAACCAAATTGTCCGCCGTGCGGAAAGCATCAATAGTCAGTTTGATAATTTGGAACTATTTTTGTCCCATTGGGCTTTTGATCCAAAGTTTGATTTCGCATTAAAGGAAGTTGATTTCTACCGTAATTTTCAAGTGACCAATGATATATCTAAAACGCTTGTCATTATGCAAGGCTCATTGCCATTAATAGATAATATAGAGTTTTATGTAAACGGTTCCATTCCTGTTCTGTTTCGCCCGAATTTTAACCGCATGGATCCGGATTCAATAGATTGGTTGAACACGATGGAGCTGATGAGAAAAGGTTCCTCCGTTTATTGGACCTTAATGCCTTCCCTGACGAGCTCGGGGAACCCCGATTTAACCATTGTGCATAAAATGCCCGGTGGAGCTTCAGAGCCATTTGCCCTGCTGCGTGCCCATATAAACCATGATCAAGTGCTTAATTTGTTGAAAACGCTAACCCCCTATGAGGGGGGGGAAGCTTTTCTCATGCAGGAGGATGGAACCGTATTGGCATCGACCGGCAGTGGCGAAACTACCCCTCTAATGGAAGTGCTGAAGAAGTATGTAAAAACTTCTAAGGGCAAAAACCAGACCTCCTTTCTAATGGAATGGGATCATATAACCTATTCGGTGTCCTTTGGGGGATTAGACCGAATTGGAGCGCAGTGGATTTATGTATCAGCCGCCCCCATCAATGCGATTACAAAGCCGGTTGTTTTTCTGTCTAAGTTGATTATCATGATAAGCTGTACGGGACTGCTTCTCGCGCTCTTACTCGCAAGTATCGCCTCACGGAAAATTTATTCTCCGCTGGATCGGCTGGTAAGGCTGCTGACCAGTGGAACGCCATCGAATGGGAGGGAAGATGAGTTTACTTTGATTGAAAGGGAGTGGCAGCATTTAACCCGAGAGAGCCTCGCCCTTCAAAGAAAGCTCCAAAACCAGCTCCCCCAGGTACAGCAAGGCTTTCTTTATCAATTAACTCAAGGCTATTTGTCTTCCTACTCCGAGGAAGAGCTTCGTGAGAGAATGAGACAGTATGGGTGGATGGTTGATGAGCGAAGCTATCGGGTGCTTTTTATTCAGCTTACTGGAATGGCCCATGCCGGAAGGACGGGCAGATATTCCCTGGGTGACGAAGGGCTTGTTACGTTCGCAGCGGCGAATGTAGTAGAGGAAATGGCACGAGAGCAATTCGAAGAATGCCATGTCATCAACTTTCACGATTTAACGATGGGGCTGTTGCTCAGCATTCCGAGTGGAGAAGATATTTATTCCGACATCGATGAGTTGGGCAATACGTTGATCCAAGCAATTAATCGGATTCTGAAAATGAAAGTAACGCTATCCGTCGGAAGAATAAGTGAGCAGGTAAAGCAGATTCCTCTGTTGTTTGAAGAAACCAAGCTTGCGCTTAGTTTCCGGAGCATTTACGACGAGAATCAAATCATTGATCTTGAAGCGTTGAAGAGCAATGTTCAAGAGCCAGGGTTTCAATATCCTTTTACATTGGAAAGAGAGATCATTCAAGCCATGCGAACAGGTAAGCTCGATGAGGCTGAGCAGCAGGTTCAAGCATTTCTTGAGGCTCTGGTACTGGAACGAGCCAAGGAACTTGATGTGCAGACCTGTGTTTTGAATTTATTAGGAAGTCTGGAGCATACCATTATGCAGGCCGGACTGAATCCCAATCAGCTATTTAAGTCGGTCAATCGCTTCGAGCAGCTATCGGTGATTCGGGAGCCAGAGCAGATCAAGCGTTGGTTTGTGGATAAAATCATTCATCCGTTCATGGCAGAAATGGAGCATCGTTCTGATTACAAGCTGAAAAAAGTAATCGAGCAAGCAATGACTTTTATTAACGCTAATTACATGAGGGATATTTCCTTGGATGATTGTGCAGAGCATTGCACAACCAATGTCTTCGTACTGAGTAGAACCTTCAAACAAGTATCAGGGAAAAATTTTATTGATTATTTAACGGAACTGCGGATGAGCAAAGCAAAAGATCTCCTTCGTGAGTCTGAACAGAGAATCAATGATATCGCGGAGCAGGTAGGCTATCAGCACAGTTATTTTAATCGGTTATTTAAGAAATATGAGGGCGTGACACCTAGCCAATATCGTGAAACCAGCCGTAATACGTAAGTCATCTATTTTCTAGGAGGTATGCAGCAATGCCCAAAATCGTAATGACTTTCCCTGAAGGAAAGCATAAAGTTCTAACCATGAGTTATGATGACGGTAAATCGGCAGATACTAGGCTTGTTGGGATTTTTAACAAACATTTGGTAAAAGGCACCTTTCATATTAATTCAGGCTTGATTGGCTTGGAGGGCCGGTTATCTCAAGAGGAAGTCGCAGAACGATATCAAGGACATGAGGTCTCCGCTCATACGGTTACCCATCCAACGCTAGCAAGGTGCCCCAAAGAACAAATAGTGGATGAGATATTTCAAGACAGGATAAATTTAGAGCGAATTGTAGGCTATACAGTAAGAGGAATGTCTTATCCCAACGGTTCTTTTAATCAACAAATCAAAGAGATGCTCCCTATTCTAGGCATAGAATACGCAAGAGTAGTTGAAAGCACCGGTAATTTCTCTATGCCAGATAATTTATATGAGTGGAAACCCACCTGCCACCACAAAGCAAATCTAATGAAACTTGCAGAGGATTTCGTTAATTTGCAAAAGAAACAATATCTTTACATGATGTACGTATGGGGACATAGTTATGAGTTTGATTTAGATGGAAATTGGGGAGTAATGGAGGAATTTTGTAAGTATATCGGCAAGAGGGAAGATATATGGTATGCAACCAATATCGAGATTGTTGATTATTTGAAAGCCTTTCATAACCTGAAATTTTCCGCATCAGGTCATCTAGTATTCAACCCTAATGCGTCTTCCGTCTGGCTTCGTGTCGATAATGACATCCGCGAAGTGAAAGGCGGAAGTCAACTTTTATTCTGATAGAATCAGGGTTTCTCTGACAAACGAATTGAGCTGCTGCAGCAGCTCAATTTTTCAGTTAGATCACATAAATCGGATTATGCGATATTCATATTTCCCAATTTCTAATTTCCCTGGCTTTATTCCGGTTTGCGCCAATAGATCATACCCCTCCTGAGGAATAGTGACGCTGCCACCTTTACCATCCATATTAATGATGACCCATAGGTGATAACCATCACCTTGCCTTGGAGCGACAATAGTGCCTACAGTGACATCTGTTCTAAGCCTTACATGGGCATCAACGGCATAGTGGTCGATGAGTTTCTTTACCATCAGATCCCCCTCTTCACCCATTGGCATCGAACCGAGCATAACGATTTTTCCTTTACCGAGTTGATGCTCCGTAATAAAGGCTTTTCCTGGCGTTAACCCTTCCTCAAGGATCCCTATAGCTATGGCTTCCTTAGGTTCAAATACAGCACTCCACATCCCCAAAGGGGCGCTAACGCCAAATGCTTGTCCGATTGTACCTGTACCTTCCATTGGATACGTAAATAAGGTTTCGATACCTGCAAGATGCTCTAACTCGCCTAAAGCTGCATTTGTATGAATGGTATGGTTCTCTGTTCTGCCACCTGTAAGTGGACCAACCACCCAGATCCCGCCATTTTGGACGAAGGCTTGTGCCCGTTCTATATAATCGGATGATAAGTAATGAATAAATGGCGTAAATAACAGTTTATACCCGTCAAGTTCCGCACCTTCTGGTATGACATCTCGATGAATGCCCATGGATAAAATCCGCTCATAAAAGGCGCTTACCAGACCCCGATGATTTAATTTTCGATGAGGCTCTGTTTGCAAAAATGCTTTCGATCGGTCCGAATAAGTCATCGCTACTTCAGCTTGAGAAGGTCTCGATGAAAGGATGATGGATTCAATTTCCTTTCTCGCTTGTTCAACTTCGAGTACATTCTGGAATCCTACGGTCGGTTTCCCCCATGCACTAATCACCGATCCATGAGGTTGTTCACATCCAGTTCGCTGCTGTCTCCACAGCCAATAGCAAAAAGCCTCTGCTCCTAATGCATATGCCGCCACAGCCTCGGCCTTTAAATATCCATTGGGGTGAGGCATGGCATAGCTTTCAAGTGATGCACTAAACGACGGGCTTGTTTCCATAATCCAAAAAACTTTGCCTTTTTTAAAATTTCTCCACAAATCACAGTTGATTAAATAAGCGGGCGTATTATCGTAATTCGCATAAGTATCGAATGAAGCAAAGTCCAGGTTTTTAAACAATCGCTCATTATCTACATGAAAGGCAACACTGCTGTTATGGGTTATCGGTGCATCGGAATGCTGGCGGATGATATGAGCCTGTTCATCGGAAAACTCCGCAATTTTCTCCATGGAGAATAATTGGTACAGGGTACTTAATGAGGAATTATGCAAAAATGGCGCTGGTCCTGGCTGTGGGACTTGTCCAAACTCCAGGTAATATTCACTCCAGATTTGCGTTCCCCATGCTTCATTTAATCGATCAATGGACCCATAACGATTTTGTAACCATTGGTGCCATAAGCTTTTACATGTCTCACACATACACGCTGCTACATGTGCTTTAAATTCATTATCAATCTGCCAGCCAATAACACCTGACAAACTTCCAACCGCTTTTGCGATATGTCCTGTGATAATGGCTGCTCTTACTCGAAAGAACGCGTTATTCGTACAGACGTGCTGTCTGGAGCCATGACCCATTACTTTACCATTTCCGTCCACAAACATACGCTCTGGATGGCCATGTGATAACCAAATCGGAGGTGTGGGAGTAGGGGTGCACATGACGGTTTCAATACCGTTCTCATATAGCTTATTGATTATGTCTACAAAAAAACGGATATCGATGTTTCCTTGTTCCTGTTCTAACGTTGACCAAGCAAATTCTCCGATCCGAACGACATTTATTCCTGCTTCTTTCATTAAACGGATATCTTGTTCAATAACTTGTTCATCATTCCAAAGCTCAGGATAATAAGCGGTTCCGTGGTATAATTTTTTGTCCATTTGACTCTCTCCATCCTTGTTGTTTTGATATTGACTATAATGAATCTTCCGTTTATAAACAATTGCATTTTTTTATTCGGATTGCACTTTTTTGCGGGGATCACCCTAATCTGTGTTGTTTGAGAAAATGAAGAGTTACAAAAATGTCTAATTGAAGTAAAACGCCGCAGGAGACACAATCAGGATACGAAGCGAAACGAATGAGGAGTGTAACTATGGAGCATACGAACGTAAGCAAAACAGTCCCTATTAAGAACGCGACATCTTATGGCAGATTGATCAGGCGCCTTCAAAGGGACAAATGGATGTACTTGCTTCTTTTGCCTGGAGTGTTGTATTTTCTCATTTTTAAATACGTTCCTATGTGGGGAGTAGTTCTTGCTTTCAAGAACTATCAGCCTTTCTTGGGTTTTATGAAGAGCGAGTGGGTGGGCTTGGAACACTTCCGAAATTTCTTCCAAAATCCTGATTTTGTGAAATTGTTGCGCAATACATTACTCCTTTCCTTATATAATTTGATATTCTTCTTTCCGGCTCCGATTATTCTAGCTCTAATGTTAAATGAACTACGAATTGCACTTTATAAGAAAGCAATTCAAACGTTGATCTACATACCTCACTTCATTTCTATGGTCATAGTAGCAAGTATCTCTTATGTTTTCTTGACAACAGAAGGTGGCGTTGTAAACGGGCTGCTGCAGCAGTATACAGGCCATAAAATCAATTTTTTAGCGGATCCGGAGTGGTTTAGGCCTATCATTATTCTTCAAACGATTTGGAAAGAGTGTGGATTTGGAACGATCATTTTCTTAGCGGCACTGGCTGGGGTTGATGCGGAGCAATATGAAGCTGCGATTGTGGATGGTGCTAACCGCTGGCGCCAGCTTTGGCACATTACGTTGCCTGCTATTAAAAGCACAATCATCATACTGTTGATTCTTAGAATGGGTGATGTGCTGGAAAACGGCTTCGAACAAATTTATTTGATGACAAACGCATTGAACCGTGATGTCGCAGATGTATTCGATACTTATGTGTACTTAATGGGTATTACCCAAGGAGCATTCAGCTACAGTACAGCAGTTGGTTTGTTTAAATCTTTGGTGGGAGTCTTCCTGGTATTTACGAGTAACTATTTGGCCAGAAGATTTGGCCAATCCGGCATTTATTGAGAAGAGGGGGTTTGAATCTATTGGTAAGACATAAAAAAAGCATCTCTGGCTTCCTATTCGACGGTTTTAATTATGCATTCTTAGGGATATTTGCATTATGTACGATATTGCCTTTCATTTACGTTATTGCGGGTTCGTTTGCATCTGATGCAGAACTTACAGAGCGATCATTCTTTTTGATTCCCGAAACATTCTCTCTAGCAGGCTATACATTTATTTTCTCGACGGGTACGTTGTTTACAAGCATTGGTGTAACAATTTACATCACGGTCGTAGGGACCTTAGTTAACCTTCTCTTTACCGTCACAATGGCATACCCGTTAGCCCGCCGGAATCTGTGGGGCAGAAATACGGTGTTGAATCTAGTTGTATTTTCTATGCTTTTCTCCGGCGGCATGATTCCCACCTATCTCGTAGTGAAAGGCTTGGGGTTGCTGGATTCCTTCTGGTCTTTAATGCTTCCTGGTGCAATAAGTGCATTTAACATGATTGTCGTGAAGAACTTCTTCCAAGAGCTCCCTCCGGCTTTGGAGGAATCGGCCAAAATCGATGGTTGCACAGAGATCGGTGTGCTATGGCGAATTGTAATTCCATTATCTAAACCGGTTCTTGCTACGTTTGGGCTTTTCTACGCAGTCGGGCACTGGAATAGCTTTTTTTCTGCACTGCTGTACATCAACGATCCAACCAAATGGCCGCTGCAGGTTATGCTTAGACAAATTGTTTTGCTTTCCCAAGGAACTCTTGGCGATATGTCACAGTTGGATCCCAATTTCGTTCAGCCTCCGGATCAAACGGTCAAAATGGCAGTCATCGTAGTAGGCACACTTCCGATTCTGATGGTATATCCGTTCCTACAGAAGCACTTTGCTAAAGGGGTATTAATCGGATCCATCAAGGGCTAACCCAGTAGCTTTTCGCAATGCCGCAAGGTGATAGAGTAAGGCAGCGCGGATTTATTATAAGCTTGTACAATGAAGTTTAAAAACTAAGGGAGGCAAATTATCATGAAAAAGAATAACAAAGGAATGAAGCGTTGGGCGTCTAGCATTATAATGACTACATTAGCTTTGTCTGTTACGGCATGCTCCTCAGGCAGCGGTGGAAACGAGAAGCCTTCCGCTTCAGCTCCAGGCATTTCTGGAAGTCCGGCGAAAGAAGCTCCAATCGATATCAGTATCATGGCACCTATATTTAAAACAACTTTTCCGAAGGATGATAGCCCTGTAGCGGCAGAGCTTGAGAAATATACAAACGCTAATATTCACTTCGAATGGGCTCCAAACTCTTCCTACGGCGACAAATTTAACATCACGTTGGCATCAGGCAAGCTTCCTTCTATTATGGTTGCTACGGATAAAGGATCGAGCTTTATTAATGCGGCAAGAACAGGTGCTTTCTGGGAACTTGGACCTTATTTAAAAGATTATCCAAACCTTAGTAAAGCGAATCCTATCGTACTTAATAATACGACAATAGACGGCAAAATCTACGGAATATATCGCGGAAGAGCCCTGGGCAGAAACGCCATTGTATATCGTAAAGATTGGCTTGAAAACGTAGGTATGAAGCCGCCGCAATCCATTGATGATTTTTATAACATGCTGAAAGCGTTCACTTTAAACGATCCGGACAAAAACGGGAAAAACGATACCTATGGGATGGTTGTATCCAAATGGGCTGGAAGTTGGGCCGGTCCTCTTGATCAAATTTCCATTTGGTTCGGCGCTCCGAACAAATGGGGCGATGATGCCAGCGGCAAGCTTCAACCTGCATTTTTAACCAAAGAATATTTGGATGCACTCAAATTCATGAAAAAGCTGTATGATGAAAAATTGATAAACCAAGATTTCGCTGTCTTTGACACAGCCAAATACAATGATCCTATTTTCAACAGCCAAGCTGGCGTCATCGTTGATGTTGCGGACTCTGCAGCGCGTAATGAGGAGAAAATCCATCTTGCTATGGAAAAGGCTGGTAAGGACGATAAGAATAAGCAATATATGGATGTTATCGGTTCAGTAAGCGGTCCGAAAGGGCTGCGAGCTTTACCAACCTCCGGTTATGCAGGTATGGTGGCCATCTCTAAATCGAGCGTGAAAACGGAAAAAGAGCTTCGCCAAGTTCTTTCATTCCTTGATAAAATGAACGATGAGAAAGCACAAATCCTTGCGAGTAACGGGATTGAAGGAAAGCACTACAATAAAGTTGAAGGCGGTATCGAGTCTAGCAAAGATGCGGCATTGATGGAGTCCGAAGTGGAAGGCTTGAACCAGATACTGAACTTCCTTCCGGAAGATAAGTCGTTGCGCGTTGTACAGACACCGACACGGAAAAAGCAGGATCAGGTTCAAAAAGATAATGAGAAAATCGTTCTGGCTAACCCGGCTGAACCGTTAATCTCGAATGTATACACACAAAAAGGTCCGCAATTGGACAACATCATTAACGATGCACGTGTTAAATTTATTGTTGGTCAAATCGATGAAGCAGGCTTCAAAGCTGCGCTTGACCTTTGGAAGAAGAGTGGCGGCGACGATTATGTGAAAGAAATCAATGAACTTTACGTTAATATCAAAAAATAAAGGATCTAAATAACAAGGAAGCTAGCTGCTTCGTCAAGTGCACCCCTTATAGTAGACATTGGATAAACACCACTGGTGTTAAAACCGATGAGTGCTATAGGGGGTGCTCTTTTTAATGATGAAAACCTTCAATTAAAGTAGTGTTATGAATGGATAACACAGATGAATGCTATGATATAATGGAACACAGGAGGGGTGATATGGAAGCGCTTGCACTTCTGCTTTTTGAGCGTATGGGTATTCTGTTGATCGTAACATTTATCCTGACGCGAATTCCTATCGTTCGTCAGCTTCTGGACAGAAAAATGTCCGTTATGAATACGGTTTATTTCATCTGTTTATTTGGCCTGTTTGGCATTCTTGGCACCTATGCAGGTGTGGTGATCGAGGGGGGAGTTATCTCGTCTTCCTTTTGGATCTTTCCTCTGCAAGCCGATCAAGCATTAGCACATTCCGCTCTAGTTGGCGTTGTCATCGGAGGTTTAATGGGAGGTCCTATTGTGGGGATCGGTGCAGGTTTAATTACTGGAAGCCACTTATATGTGATGAGTGGATTTACAGGTTTGGCGGGCGGAATCGCCGCTCCTCTGACCGGATTATTAGCAGGCGGAGTG
The DNA here is from genome assembly GCF_030817295.1 of Paenibacillus sp. V4I9. Lineage (NCBI taxonomy): Bacteria > Bacillati > Bacillota > Bacilli > Caryophanales > Paenibacillaceae > Paenibacillus > Paenibacillus sp. V4I9. The sequence continues at coordinate 5,843,824 of NZ_JAUSZE010000001.1, read as the reverse complement.
GCGAGATTCTTCTTGCAGGAACGGGTCATTTCTCCGGCTAAAGCCATTTTTATTGGCATGTTCGCGCCCATCGTGCAGATGGGAATCATCCTTATTGTATCAGCGCCATCCGAGAAAGCAATTGAACTTGTGGACTTGATCGGAATTCCGATGGTGCTTACGAATAGCATCTCCATCGCGATATTCACAACTATGCTGCGTGTTGTATTTCGGGAAGAGGAACGCGCTGTTGCTTATGAAACTCAGCGCGCCCTGCATATTGCAGAAGCTGCGCTGCCTCATCTGAAGCAGGGACTAACTTATCAATCCGCAGATGCGATTGCTAGGTTACTGCTAAGGGAGCTTAAGACGGCTGCGGTTGCTGTTACCGATACGGAGAACATTCTTGCTCACGCTGGGCTCGGTGATAGGATTCTCATACCCGGTGAGCCGATTCGCTCTGAGCTTTCGCGGCAAGCCATTGGCACAGGTAAGCTGCGAATCGCTCTTAACCACGAGGATATCCAACCGAATCATAGATTGCTTAGAGCTGCGATCATAGTTCCGATCAAGCAGGCTGGACAAGTTGCTGGTTTGATCAAGCTATATTTTAAAAAACCACAGGAAATTCGTTCGGTTGAGATCGTACTTGCAGAAGGATTAGGCAAACTATTGTCTTATCAACTTAGTGTGGCTATGCATGAGAGTATGGAGGCATTAATGAAGGAATCCGAACTAAGGATCCTGCAGTCGCAAATCAATCCTCATTTCTTATTCAATACTTTGAACTCAATAGTCTCCCTGATTCGAATTGAGCCTGATATGGCAAGGCATATTACCATGCAGCTTAGTACTTATATGAGGCTTAACATCAAGCTTATTGCGTCTCATACCATTTCGATCCAACAGGAAATCATGCACCTTAACTCGTATTTGGAAATTATCCAGATTCGATTTAAGGATCAGATCACGATGGAAGTTCAGTTGGACTCTGATTTGCTGATAGCTATGATTCCTCCCGTTACGCTGCAGCCCTTGGTTGAGAACTGTATCAAACATGGATTGAAAGATAGGAATCACGGAGGGCGAATCCGAATAGAGGTGTTGAACCATGAGGATACTTTACAAATCTCAATCGAAGATAACGGAAGCGGCATACCTCCTGAATTGATAGAGCAACTAGGCAAAGGTCCGGCAAATAGCAGCGAGGGGAACGGGATTGGTGTTTACAATGTCAATCAACGGCTGATCGGCTTGTTTGGCGAGGAATCTCGACTTTTTATCGAAAATAATGTAAATGGCGGATGTAGATTTTCATTTAACATTCCAGGGACAAGTACCGAGAGGAGGGGATACGTAGGTGAGAACCATTAAGGTCATGATTGCTGAAGATGAGTGGTTAGCCCGTAAAGAGCTGATCTACCTGTTGGGGATGGAAGAGGATATAGAGCTGATGCCGCATGCCTCCAACGGTAAGGAGTTATTAGAGCTTGTAAATGAATGGGAGCCAGACGCTATATTTTTGGACATTCAAATGCCGGAATTAGATGGCATGCAAGCCGCCCGTATGCTGAAAACTGCTGCACAAGTGCCCCTAATTGTATTTACAACGGCCCACGATGATCATGCGGTTGAGGCGTTCGGGTTGAATGCTGTTGATTATTTACTTAAACCTTATAGTCATGAGCGTCTAAAGGAATCACTGGCACGGATTCGCAGCAAGCTTTCCAATAGCCCACTGACGACATCGCTGCCTAGCAAAATGCAATTTTCCTCCAAAGCAAGGAACTGGAATAAACTATTGATCATAGATGGGGAGAAGCATGTCCTGCTTGATCCTGAGACCATCCTTTATGCCGAGAGGGAAGAGAAAAGCATCCATATCTATACGTATTCCAATCAGATTTATATGTCCAAAATGAGCCTGCAGGAATTGGAAAATAAGCTCAGGGAATTACCTTTTTTTCGTCCTCATCGCAGTTATTTGGTTAATTTAAATGGTATCGATGAATTAGTACCGTGGTTCAATGGCGCTTTTAATTTGATTTTAAAAAATGAAAAAAGAACGCAAATACCCGTTTCGCGGGAGATGGCCAAAGAGCTATTTAGGCTGCTCAAATGAAAATGAAACCGTTTAAAGCTCCTTTTTAGGCAATTCAGACAGGAAATATGACGATTCGCGACAGTCTTAATACAAAGGGCAAAAATTCGCATATAATCAATTTGAAGACGCTTACATTAGGGGGGCTAAGCAAATGTCAAACGGCAAGCCTATTCAATATGGGGAAGTGGCACAGTCAGAAAAATTCAAGAAATTAATCGGCAGCAAAAAACGATTCATCATTCCGATGACAGTCTTTTTCCTCCTTTTTTACTTTACTCTACCCATCTTAACCTCTTACACCAAAGTATTGAATAATCCGGCAATCGGCCCTATTTCGTGGGCATGGGTGTACGCATTTGCCCAGTTTCTGATGACTTGGGCACTCTGTATCATTTACTCCAGGAAATCTAAGGAATTCGACCGACAAATTGAAGAAATAAAATCGGAAATGGGGGGTAATCCGTCATGAGTCCAACTGCCGTCATTCTATTTCTTTGCATTATTTTATTAACGATGATTATTACGTATTATGCAGCTAAGAAAACCGATAGCTCGAATGAGTTCTATACGGGTGGCGGAGGATTAACAGGGTGGCAGAACGGGCTTGCCATTGCCGGAGATTATATGTCGGCAGCATCTTTCTTGGGAATCGCAGGGACGATTGCCTTGACTGGATTTGATGGATTCTTCTACAGTCTAGGTTTTCTAGTTGCTTATCTTGTCGTCCTTTATTTTAGTGGCGGAACCGCTTCGGAATTTAGGGAAATATACGATGGCGGATATGATCGCGGCCCGATTTGCTAATCAGAATGTTCGTGGGGTTGCCGCATTAAACACGATCACCATTTCCATCTTCTATATGATCGCGCAGCTTGTTGGTGCGGGTGCCTTGATCAAACTATTATTCGGCTTTAATTACTATACCTCTGTATTAATTGTGGGCATCCTGATGACCATCTATGTGGTATTTGGCGGAATGCGGGCCACGAGTTGGGTGCAAATTACGAAAGCTGTTCTTCTGATGGGTGGGACGCTGATCCTGTCACTTATCGTTCTAGCTAAGTTTAATTTCAGTATTTCCGAAATGTTTACCCAATTGAAAACTGCGACACCCTTGAAAGAGGCATTTCTAAATCCTGGTAACAAATATAAGATTCCGATTGAAACGCTCTCCCTCAACCTTGCACTGGTGCTCGGAACTGCCGGATTACCGCATATTCTTACTCGCTTTTATACCGTAAAAAATGCGGCTACGGCAAGAAGTTCGGTCGTCTCTGCAACATGGGTTATCGGTATTTTCTATGTCATGACCTTATTCCTTGGCTTTGGAGCTGCGGCATTTGTTGGCGCAAAAGATATTACAGCGATAGATAAAGGCGGAAACATGGCTGCGCCGCTATTGGCCAAAGCACTAGGCGGGGACTTCTTGTTTGCTTTTATTTCCGCAGTTGCTTTTGCCACGATATTAGCGGTAGTTACCGGATTGGTGCTTTCTGCTGCATCGGCCTTCTCCCATGATTTTTACGGTCAAATCGTTCGTAAAGGCAAAGCGACGGATAAGGAAGAATTGAAAATAGCCCGTTTCGCTTCGATTGGTGTAGCCATGCTCTCAATTATCTTGGCACTGTTTGCTCAAAAGCTCAATGTAGCATTCTTGGTATCCATTGCCTTCGCTGTTGCGGCGAGCGCTAATTTACCAGTCATTCTCTTCACCGTCTACTGGAAAAGGTTTAACACGACGGGCGCGATTGTCGGTATGTTAAGTGGACTATTAAGCTGTATCCTTCTTGTTGCTGTGGGCCCAAATATTTGGGGAGAGGCAGGGAAGGCGATTCTGGTTGGTAATCCGCTTATTAATTTGGCCAATCCTGGCATTATCTCCATTCCGCTTGGATTCCTTGGAGCCTATATCGGAACGATGCTTTCCACGCAAAGAGATGATGTCAAATATACGGAAATTAATGTAAAAGCAAACACGGGTATGTAAGCAGCCCCTTCTCTTGAACGCCAAGAAACATGCAGTCAGCCTTTCCTAAGGCTTGCTGCATGTTTTTACTTTTTTGTGGGCCTAAATATGCTATTCTTTTAGTAGTAAATAAAGAGCAGCCTAGGAAGGAATCGGGTCATTATGAATTTTTCCGCGTTTGTCTTTTTCGTGGCCGTAGTGATTGGAACGCTGGTTATTACGTACCATTCTGCTAAACGTACAATGAATACGAATGACTTTTACGTAGCTGGAAATCGACTTACTGGCTTGCAAAACGGGCTGGCCATTTCCGGTGATTATATGAGTGCCGCTTCTTTTCTTGGTATTACGGGGACCATTGCGATATATGGCTTTGATGGTTTTTTCTATTCAATAGGTTTTCTAGCATCCTACGTGATTGTACTCTATATAATCGCAGAACCGCTGCATAATCTGGGACGTTTTACGATGGCAGATGCAATCGCAGTGAGGTTTCAAGAGAAGAATCTTAGAGGTTGGATGGCGATTAACAATATTTTGATCACGATCTTTTATATGATTGCTCAGTTGGTTGGCGCAGGGGGTATCATTCATTTACTGCTAGGTGTGGAATATTCCTCTGCAATCCTTGCAGTCGGCAGCTTGATGACAATCTATGTGGCTTTTGGCGGTATGCTTGCCACTTCTTGGGTACAAATCATTAAGGCTATTTTACTCGTGTGCAGTACTTTTATGATCAGCCTGATGGTACTTTCCAGATTTAATTGGAATCTATTTGATCTGTATGCGTATGTTTCGCAAGCAACTCCGTTAAAGGAGAAATTTGTGCAGCCTGGGAATTTATTTTCGGGACCCTTGGATACGCTTTCCTTTAATCTGGCTTTGGTATTGGGGACAGCAGGGCTGCCGCACATCATCTCCAGATTCTATACAGTCAAGGAGGCGCAGACCGTCAGGTCTTCCGTCATTCATGCAACTTGGCTAATCGGTGCATTTTATGTAATGACCATCTTTCTTGGTTTTGGTGCTGCTGCCTTCGTTGATCGAACTTTATTATTGGGTGAGGATAATATGGCGGCACCTTTACTCGCAAAGGCGCTTGGCGGCGAATTTTGGATGGCGTTCATTTCAGCGGTTGCTTTTGCCACCATTCTGGCTGTTGTTTCTGGGTTGGTGCTAGCCGCAACGTCCGCTTTTTCGCATGATATTTACAGTAGTATACTGAAAAAGGGAAAAGCCACGGAGGCCCAGCAGATGCTGGTTGCCAAATGTTCGGCGGTAGTGGTCGGCGTATTGTCTATCGTACTTGCTTTAGGTGCGCAGCGGTTAAACGTAGCATTCCTTGTCTCGCTGGCTTTTGCGGTAGCCGCTTCCGCGAACTTGCCTCTGCTGCTGCTAACGTTGTACTGGCGCCGGTTCAATTCAACCGGTGCCATAATCGGGCTGTTAACGGGACTTATCGCTTCGATCTTGTTCGTGATTCTGAGTCCCAATGTAATGGATCCATCGTCTGGCTGGATTCGCCGTGAAGCACTGTTCCCTTTGAATAATCCAGGAATTGTTTCTATACCGCTTGGATTCCTTGGAGGGATTCTGGGTACCTTACTGACTTCGATTAAGAATGATCCAGATCATTACGATAAGATGATGGTTCAATCCCAATTGGCACGGGTGGAATTGAGAGAATAGGTGTGGGAATGTGATTAGGACATAAAAAACTGCTTGAGTTGATCTCAGGCAGTTTTTTTATGTTTATTTTTTTACATGGACAATAATATCTTACACCATAACTATTTAATCATTTTGTGCAAATGATGGTCATTACATGAATGGTAAGGAAGCCGGTCCTGGGAATATAATCATAGAACGAAAGGATAAAATCATTATTTATATCAAATAGAGGAGAGGTGTTCACTTGAACCAATTTGGAATTATAGATCATCCTTCAATTCGCCCTATTCAGATACAAGATCGTTGGTGCGTGCACAGTTATTATACTTTATCCCCCTATGCACCGGACGGGTCAGGTCGTATTCTGTTAGCGGGCGGTGATTTAGAGAAGCACACCGGAGAGGTGTTCATTGTTTCTCCGAAAGGAGAAGTGCTGGATCGTTTTGGACAAACTGCACTCCACTCCGGGTTCTTTCATACGGGTCTATGGCAATCTTGGAGCCCGGATGGAAAATATGTATATTACCAAAGCGGAACCTTCAATCGACCGCGAATTATTAGACGCGAATTAAGTACAGGAACAGATCTGACAATGGAAGGCGACATGGAGGGAGCGCCACCATTCGGCGAGCCGATTATTTCCGGTTTAATGGGGATGCTCTATGCGGCTGGCTACGGATATGACCGATTTCAACCCAAGCTGTCACCTGTCCCTTTCCAGATGAGGGGAGATCATGGATTGTTCCGATACTCGTTTGATCCGAACAAGAAGGAGCTAGCTCTAAGTACATCGGAAATATTGGAACGGCATCCACATCGCGATCATCTGCTTCAAAGCGATCAAGAGGTCAAGCAGCGGCTGGGAAGCGCCGAAGGCTTAACGTTGATGAGCTATTGCGTCCGGTGGAATGCAAACGGTAGTCGGCTGCTATTCTACTTTGGAAACCATTGCGTGGACAAAAGCAGAGGAGAGCCTAGATTGGCATACGTATTTACGGCAGACAAAGATCTGAAGGAACTGCATCTGGCCGTTGATCTAAGCTATGGGAAGCAAGGCGTTCACTGGTTTTGGCATCCAGACGGAGAGCACTTGATCGGATATGGGCCGGATCCGGAAGACTTGTCTCTTTTATGTCTGGCGCAAGTTCGTTACGACGGTAGCTGTTACCAAAGAATCAGCAAGCATTGCAGCGGGGGACATCCAAGTATTTCGCCGTCGGATCATAATCTGCTCGTAACGGATACAGGAACAATACCTGGAGAGGTTCTATTCATTGATGTACGAACGGATCAGGTCATTCAAAGCTTATTCCTGCCTCGTGTATTCGGTGAGAAGGAACCAAGCGGCAGAAATCCTTATCGTGTATGCCATCATCCCGTGTTCTCCCCGGACGGCAAAAAGGTACTTGTGAATACACTTCCTAATCAGTACGCTGTTGTATGCGAGATTGATGTCGCGGAGGCATTGAAATGAGCCTTTGGACGATTTTGGATGGAGCATACAGCATGCCGGGTAAACAAACATGGGGCCGGAGATTGGCTTGCAGATTCGGGTACTGGTTGGCATCGCGTCACCCGAGGTCAAATATACACCCGACTTGCCTAATTAGCCCCGAAGCGAGAATTTGTCCGCGGGACGGAGCGATTGAGATCGGTGAACATTCTACGGTCGCTCTTGGAGTATTGCTACAGGGGAATGTAACCGTTGGGAAATACTGTTCGATACAGGCTTATTCCAATATCGTAGGATATGGATTTTCTCAAGATACAAGCGGGCGAATCATGATTGGAAATTATGTGCGCATTGCTTCACATGCCATCATCATCGCAGGCAACCACCGATTCGATGACGTGGATAATCCGATTTACAAGCAAGGGGTTGAATTTGCGCCGATTACGATTGAGGACGATGTTTGGATCGCCGGAAGGGTAAACATTACCGCTGGAGTTACGATCGGCAAAGGCTCAGTCATTGGAGGAGGTTCTGTTGTGACGCGGGATATACCTCCTTACAGTGTTGCCGTTGGTGTACCCGCCAAGGTTATTAAACGAAGAATAGCTAATGATTAAATCAAAGTGCAGTCTCACTAATCAGGGGGGGCTGCATTTCACTTTTATGCCATGTACTTATTTCGCAAAAATGTGCAGCAAAAGAGTTGAACATTTTTGCCAGAAGAGAGAAGAGGCGTTTGGAAATGGCTATGTATCAAGGTTTCAATAAGATATGGAGGCAAAAGAGTCGCGTAGACGAACAGCTTTGACGTGGGGTAAATTGAAGCTATCAACTTCGAGACAGAAGGACCGACCAAGGATAGGAGGAGCATTAACCATGAGTAAGGCATCAATTTCACCAGATTCAATTCTTCATGGCAAAAGAGGAAAGTCACCAACGAAGTCGCGAATGAAATGGAAGCAAACCATGAACATTTTATTTCGTGACCGTTTTTTATATCTACTCGCATTGCCAGGCATCTTATTTTTTATCATTTTTAAATATGTTCCCATGTGGGGCTTGGTCATTGCTTTTCAAAATTATTCGCCTTATGCGGGTATTCTGAAGAGCGATTGGGTGGGACTTGAACATTTTGCGCGGTTTTTTGGCAATGAGGATTTCTATCTGTTGCTGCGGAACACATTAGCTATCAGTACTTTAAATATATTGCTGTTTTTTCCGGCACCGATCCTCTTTTCCATTATGTTAAATGAAGTTAGGCAGATGGTTTTCAAAAGAGTGGTCCAAACGGTTATCTACTTCCCTTACTTCCTGTCATGGGTCATTATTGCCGGACTCAGCTTTATCATGCTCGGACAGTCGGAAGGCGTGGTTAACGCAATCCTTGTGTTCCTCGGTTTTGACAAAATAGCGTTCTTGACTTCTCCTGGATTGTTCTGGATTATGTTAACCCTGCAAACAATTTGGAAAGATGCCGGCTTCGGAACGGTCATATTTCTGGCAGCAATCGCCGGCATTGATCCAACCCTATATGAGGCCGCCAAAATGGATGGGGCTAGCAGATTGAAACAAATCAGGCATGTTACTTTACCAGGAATACGTAATGTCATTATTGTTCTTTTGATATTACGACTGGGGGACGTTATGGATGTTGGATTTGAACAAGTATTCCTAATGGGCAGCGCGGCCGTATCGAACGTTTCGGATGTGTTCGACACGTATGTGTACAGAAATGGCATATTAAATGGGGAATTCAGCTATACGGCATCTGTTGGTTTGTTCAAGTCGTTTGTTGGGTTAATTATGGTGGTAGCAGCCAACAAGCTTGCTAAGATGTTTGGCCAAGATGGTCTATATTAACAAGAGGGGGGAGGAAGCTATGCATAAACAAACCTTTTCGGAGAAAATGTTTGAAAGAACGAATACGTTGCTGTTGGTCTTAATTGGAATTGTTTCGATCTTTCCCCTTTATTATGTATTCTGTGTTTCATTCACAGACCCTGCTGTATATTTGAAGGGTGGACTTATCCTATATCCGCAAGGTTTTACCTTAGAGAATTACCGATACCTGCTATCTACGCCGCTGTTTCCGCGTTCCATGGGCATAAGCGTTTATCTTGCCGTAATAGGCACGGCAATGAGTTTGATGGTTACTTCCGCGCTAGCCTATGCATTATCCAGAAAGCGCATGCTAGGCAGAAAGTCGATACTGCTGCTGATCTTGTTCACAACTTTATTTCAGCCCGGTTTGATTCCGAATTATTTGTTAATCAAGGACTTGGGCTTGATTAATTCCTTGTGGGCGCTCATTCTTCCCGCGTTAAGCAGCGGTTGGAATGTGTTTCTGATCAAAAGCTTCTTTGATAGCATTCCCTCAAGCTTGGAAGAAGCAGCTGTTATTGACGGATGTAACGATGTTCATGTGTGGTGGCGGATTATTTTACCGCTATCTCTTCCGGCGTTGGCTACATTCGGATTGTTTTTTGCGATAGGTTATTGGAATGTATTTTTTAATGCGGTTCTTTATATCAATGATTTCCAAAAATGGCCGCTGCAGCTGGTGTTAAGGCAGATGCTGATCGATTCCAGTACTTCGGCCGGTGGGGGGAACATTCTCGAGGAAGGGCAAATCATAAACCCGCAATCGATCAAGATGGCGGCCGTCCTTATTGCTACGATCCCCATTCTAATGGTATACCCATTCCTTCAAAAGCATTTTACCAAAGGAGTTTTGGTAGGCTCTATCAAGGAATGAGATCATACAGTATGTTGAGTTGCCAAAAAGGGAGGAAAAAAACAATGAAACACCTCACATCCATTCGAAAGAAGTCGGCCGTACTTCTGGTTTTAACGCTTGCAACAGGTACACTGCTGGCGGCATGCGCTAAAGAAAGCGGCACACCCGCTACGAATACAAGTGGCAGCTCAATGCCAACTGCCAGTGCGAAAGCGTTAGAACCACCAACACCCATTAGCATTATGTCTACGTTCTATGGAGCAGAGCCTCCTGGCCCGGATAATGTGGTGATCAAAGAAATCGAGAAACGGACCAACACCAAGCTCACCATTACATGGGTGTCTCCAAACAGCTATAACGAGAAGGTAAACGTTACCCTCGCATCCGGAGAAATTCCGGACATTACTTTAATCGGGGATAATTTTGCATCAAATGTAAGAACTATGGCCGCTCAGGGCGCCTTTTGGGATTTGGAGAAATATATAAACGACTACCCTAATTTGAAAGCTTACCCGAAGGAAGCCTATGATAATACCCGGTACCAGGATGGTAAAATGTACGCCATCCCCCGCGTTCGGGGATTGGAAGCGGGCATGTTGTCCGTTCGTAAGGATTGGCTGGATAAGCTAAATCTGAAGGTTCCGCAAACGATGGACGATCTCTATAAAGTGATGGAAGCATTTACAAAGAATGACCCTGACGGAAATGGTAAAGCGGATACGGTTGGATTGGTGGGCAACATTGATTCAGGCGGCTTAAGTTTGGGCAGTTTCAATGGGATTATAAGTACGTTCCAAAATGCCAATGACAGTTGGAAGCTCGACAATAGCGGTAAATTGATCAACATGACAACGGATCCATCGACGAAAGAGGCGATTGCTTGGCTGCGAAAAGCGTATGCGGATGGGTTGATTCACAAGGATTTTGCTACGCTCAAGAATACACAGGCGAGAGAATCTGTCATGGCAGGTAAAGCAGGGGTTTCCTTTGATGCTGTCTCGACAGGATGGGTGCTCACGGAAGGAATAAGAAAGACGGATCCTAAGGGAGACATGCTTCCTCTGGTTTCATTAACGGGTCCAAGCGGAAATAAATATAATAGTAAAAGCTTGGGCTACAGCGGTGTATTTGTCATTCCGAAGTCAGTCCCTGAGGCTAAATTGAAGAAAATTTTGACATTTATTGATTACGGCGCTTCCGATGAAGGCTATGAGTTGGGTGCATATGGGTTTAAGGACGTTCATTTCACTAAAGACGGCGACTTCTATAAACAGACGGAGCAGGCTCAAAAAGATATTGTTTCAACGTCGGCCTTCGGCCAAATTTTCACTAAGTACAATAAATATACCTATGCGGTTGCTCCCAATATCGCAGCAGATTATTACAATAGAAATAAAGGAATCATTGATGAAATAAGCAAGATCAGTATTTCTAGCCCAGCTACAGGACTTTATTCCGAGACATGGACCAAATACCGAAATGAATTTTTTAAGAAGACAACAGATCTTCAGGTGAAAATCATTTTGGGAACAGAGCCGCTAGAAAGCTGGGATGCTTATGCGACGAAACTGGCGGTGGATCCGAATTGGGTTAAAGCGATGGAAGAGATGAATGCAGCATATAAGAAGAAAGCTGGCAAGTAAAGCAGGTATGGCTTGGGCTTTGTTTAATACTAACATCTAAGAACCTTACTAATGTTACTAGAGGTGGGCAGATCGCCATGAGGAAGCTAAACCTGAATTATTATTATAAAAACTTAATCATTGTATTTATAGTAACCTGTCTTCCCATGGCGATCATTGCTGCTTGTAATTATTTTATTGCTGTTAAACAAATAGAAACGGAAGTAAAGCGAAGCCATCAACTGCAGCTTCAACAAATCTATAACAGTATGGAAAAACAACTGTCTCACCTGGAATTAGTTGGAAATCAATGGGGATTTAATCCGATTTTTAACAGCGACTTGCTTAATGGCGATTTACGCCAGAAACCAGATACGACGCGAGAGTTACTGGTGTCTTTAAGGATATTGAAGGAAACCAACCCTTTGATCGACAATGCGGTGCTGTATTTGCAAAAAGACCAATTATTAATTTCCGATGATGAAGGGATCAATTCAATAGCGGAAGAACCAAGCAAGCAAACGTTTCAACAGCTTTTAACTACGAAATCATCCCTTTTCTGGTGGGATCATCCTGTCAGCGCGCTCAAATATAAAAACAAAGTGAACGTAGCTCTTGTTCACAAAGTGCAGGGACTGGAAGGAGCTCCCTTCGGTACCATCATTCTGTATATCAATAAGAGCCATTTAGATGATTTGTTATTTCCTCTTAATCCTGATGGGGAAGGGGTCGCCTTCATCCTAAATAAAGACGGTGAATGGGTAACAAACGGCAGACGTCAAAGTTCGGGACCTAACGAAATGGATGAAGCCGTTCGGCAGGAAGTATTACAACAAGTACGCCAAGGCGGCGATTTTATCTATAATCAGAAGGGGGCGAGTTATTCCGTTACGATAGGGGTGTTATCGCGAAACGGTTGGAAGTATGTAGTGGCTACGCCGCTTTCCAAACTAACAGCACCAGTCATTTTGGTTTCGAAGCTTGGCCTTGCTGTCAGCTTGATAGGGTTACTGGTTGCTGTTGTCCTTTCCTTGTTGGCATCCCGAAGCATTTACAGGCCGGTTAAGCATTTGGTAGGTATGTTCATGGATAGCGTTGGGGGAGGAGCAGCACCTGCTGAGAAAAATGACGAATTCCAATTCATCGAAGGAAAATGGCGGAAGATGATTCATGAAAGCAGAGAGCTGCACGTGAATCTGGAGCAAAGCCGTCAATCGTTGAAGGAAGGGTTATTGCTGCAATTAATACAGGGACACTTATATTTCTTCTCCGAAGCTGAGCTGAAGAAGAAGATGTCGCTCCACGGCTGGAATGCAGACGATAAGGGCTTTGCTATTATCCTGGTCCGGATGGATGGCATCGCAGATAAGAAAGGAAAGTTTCATGAAGGCGACGAACAGCTTGCAACCTTCTCTGCGGTCAATATTTCACAAGAAATATTGAAAAGCAGTTCTAAGGATGCAGAAGTGATCAATTTCTATGATCTTTCTTTTGCTGTTTTACTTGCTTATCCGTCAGAGCTTCCCAAGGAGCAGGTCAAGAGCGATGTATTCCGACTGTCTGGAGAATTGATCAATATTCTGACTCGATTTACGCAAATGAGATTTACCGTAGGCGTAGGAAAGCTCGTATATCTTGCACAAGATATTCATAAATCATTGGAGGAAGCAAGGGAAGCACTGAGGTTCAGAGATTTAGACAAAAACGAACAGATCTTAGATATGGATAATTTGCTTCCGCAGGTAGCCCCTCATGTTAACTATCCGTTTGATATTGAAAATGCGATCATTCAATCCATGAAAATGGGTGTGGAAAAGGAAGCAGTTAGGCAGCTAGAGAGTTTTGTTAAAATTTTAAAGCAAAGCCAAGGCAAGGAGATGCTGTTCCAACAAGGAATGCTGCAGCTTCTGGGAAGTATTCTGCATGCTTTACTGAAATCAGGTGTGTATTCGGCAGCACTGCATCGCGATGGTAACCTATTCGAACAATTGAGCGCCATTAAAGTCCCGGAAGAGATGCTTCGATGGATGCGATCAAGAATCATACAACCGTATGTCGCCGAGCTCTCCAACACGCGGCAGAAGATCATGAAGCAGATCGTGAATAAGGTGATAGACGCCATTCATGAGCATTACCATACTCCGATTTCTCTGGAATCCTGCGCGGATGCACATGGGATCACTTCCTACAATTTAAGCAAGGAATTTAAACAATACACGGGGACGAACTTTATCGACTTTCTGACAAATATTCGTTTGGAGAAAGCCAAGGAGCTTTTGCGGACAACCGATATGAAAATGAACGATATTGCCGAGCAAGTAGGCTATCAGCCGACTTATTTTATACGGATTTTCAAGAAGGTGGAAGGGAGTACTCCTGGTCGTTACAGAGAGATGAATGTTACACATTTTTCTGTTGATTCATGATAAATTTATAAAATAACACAATGGCTGCTTGTGAAAATGAGCCCAATGACCTGAGGCAAAGCCTCAGGTTTTTTTCATTTTATAAACTAAAAATTTCGGCGAATAAGACAAAAAATAATTGTTTCATTCATGTTGCAGTTTAACTTGAAAGTATAGAATAAATCTGTAATTACAGTCGCTTATCTCTGTGATAGGTTCCTTTCCTTGGTTAGTTAGGAGAAACAAATTTTACAAATTTATTTAAGGAGGTTGGTTGTGAACTTGTTGGACGTGTAATGTAATTTCCAATCATGAAAACGCTATCAGCATGTGTTTTCGTAAAATCAAATGGGTTTCGATACATCCATTTAATTAGGAGGTAAAAGATGTTAATAAAAGTAATTAAACATTTGATTCGATTTGTTGAGCTTACAGCTCTGGCTTTGTTACTATTTATTTTCAATCCTTTTGTTTATAACTCGGTATCAGCAGAAGAAACACAACCACAAGAAATAGTTTATGTATCCCCAAGCGGTTCAGATATGACCGGAAATGGGATGGAAAGCAGTCCTTTTCTAACCATAACAAAAGCACGTGACACAGTCAGGGAATCTATCGCCAATCATACCATGACCGGGGATATTACCGTATATCTACGGGGAGGAACATATTTTCAAAGCAGCACGCTTACATTTGAACCGGAGGATTCCGGACTAAACGGCTATAACATTATCTATAAGGCTTATCCGGGGGAAACCCCGATCATTAGCGGGGGCCAGCCTATCACTGGGTGGCAATTAATGTCGGCAGGGCTTTACAAGGCCCCGGTCGATTCACTTGACTTCCGGCAGCTATATATCAATGGCGACCGTGGCATCAGGGCGCGTACACCGAATGCAGGAAGTTTTTATAGATTAAAATCCTTTGATAACGACAACAAGACCATCAAAGTGAACCTCTCCGAAGCCGATGGCTTGGTTGGGGGATCAGGCACTGCTGAAATGGTCATTCAGACCCATTGGGCGGACCGGCATCTTCTAGTTGAATCCGTCAATATCGGAAATACTGAGGCGACCATAACCCCCAAGGAGCCTGAAAGGGACCAGGTTATCGGCAATGAAAATCCAAAAAGCGAATCCAATCAATCCTATCATTTTGAGAATAAATTGGCCTTTTTGGATCAGGGCGGGGAGTGGTTCTTAGACAAGGAGAATCAAGAAGTCTATTATCAACCTCGTCCGGGCGAGGATATGTCTACTGCTGTCGTTATCGCCCCCAAATTGGAAACCGTGGTCAAACTTACGGGCACCGTGGATAATCCCGTACATCATATTCAATTCCATGGTGTGAGTTTCGAGCATTCCACCTGGCTGAAGCCTAATGATGGTTATGCCGCCGTACAGGCGACATATTATACGGTCGGAGGCCTCTGGTATGGCGGCAAGCTTCCCGGAGCGGTACTGATGGAAGCTGCAGGCAATATCCGGTTTGAGCGCAATACGTTCAAGCATTTGGGCGCAACGGGGTTGGACCTGAGTTACGGCAATTTCGATACATCCATTGTGGGCAATGTGTTTACGGATATTTCCGGCAACGGTGTTGGGGTAGCAAGCAAACTCTATACACTAACTGCAGCTCCGACCGATCCTCGAAAGATTGATAAAAGAATTCAAATTAATAACAACTATGTCTCAAAAACTGGGCAGGACTATTATGGCGCCGTAGGAATTTTTGGAGGCTATGTGGAAGAACTGACGGTAGAGCATAATGATATTACAGATTTGCCTTATAGCGGAATGTCGGTAGGCTGGGGCTTTACCACTACTCCAACGGCACTGAAGAATAACATAATAAGGAATAACCATATTTATAATGTCATGAATTTGCTGGATGACGGCGGCGGAATTTATACTTTGTCCTATCAGCCCGGCACCCAAATCAAAGAAAACTATATCCACGACGTTGTCCGTTCGCCCTGGACCACTGTCAACTTTCCGGATAAAGAATGGTGGCGGAACCTTGGGATTTACCTGGATAATAGAAGTTCAGGAATGACAGTTATGAATAATGTTATTTTGAATGCGGAAAGAACGATTAAAACCAACATTGAACCGTACGGGTCCAATACCTTTATACGTAATCACAACGACCTTCAGTGGGTCAAGGATCTTGCTGGGATCGAGCCTGCCTTTCAGGACATCCGTTTGACGGTAGCGGGAAACCCACCGCCTGCTGTGCTGGATACTATGCCGCCGACCCTGT
The DNA here is from genome assembly GCF_030817295.1 of Paenibacillus sp. V4I9. NCBI lineage: Bacteria > Bacillati > Bacillota > Bacilli > Caryophanales > Paenibacillaceae > Paenibacillus > Paenibacillus sp. V4I9. Next base: position 5,827,625 of record NZ_JAUSZE010000001.1, on the reverse strand, counting down.
TGAGCGCTGAGACGAATGAAACGGGAACTGAGATTTTGCTGACTTTTTATGAACCGTTGGAAGCCATCTCGGACTCGGGAATCTTGGACGCTTCCAAATTTATCTTAAACGGTACGACTGCCGTGGTATCTTCCGCTGTTATGGATTATGCGGATGTCAGAAATGCAAAGGCAAAGCTTTTACTGAACAAGACCGCTGGTTATGGCAAGACGGTTACTCTCACACTGTCGGCAGGCGCAGTAAAGGATGTAGCATTAAATAGTATTCAAGAAGCAAATGGTTTCAGTATCATCAATAATACGCTTATCCCATATTTTATGAAGGTTTCCATGGTAGGGTCGCCGATTCTGCATGTTGGAGAGACTACACAAATTAAAGCTGCTTTTACAACCAGAGACGGCATGCCGGTAGAAATATCGCAAGGTATCCTTGCCTATAACTCTGCGGATAGCAGCATTGTAACGGTAAATAACGGTAATGGTATGGTGACAGGGATAAAAGCGGGAGAAACTAAAGTAGCTGTTAGTTTCCAAATTGACGGAATTGAATTCCTGTCTAACGTAAATCTGCTTGTTATCCCTGCGGGCACTCCCCGGCCCGAGCTTGTGAACATTGCAAAAGGAAGGCCGGCAACGGCAACAAGTGAATATAGCTCAACCTATGCCGCAAGCAAGGCTATCGATGATAATATCAATACGGCCTGGATTACAGCCGGAACAGCATCATGGACGGTAGATTTAGGTGAACAGGTTGACTTATATCGGCCTCGTAGAATCGAATTTGTAACCAGACAGGATGCTGATCAAAATTCTTCGCGAATCAACTTTGAAATCAGGGCGTCGAATGACAGTACATTCGCAACTTATACAACATTGGGAAGCCAAGGGCCTGGTGTATTACCGTATAGATCGACATGGTCTGTTGATTTGACAGATACAAGCAGCTATAGATATATACGCTTTGTCAAACCGGTGAATTTTGCAGCGGTAGCTGAACTCAGGGTACTGGCTGAGCCCAAGGATTCTCAGAATGAGGTTTCATCAATAACCGTTCAACCGGGAGATGCGAAATTGACAGTCTCATGGGACGAACCGTCGGATGCAAACTTTGCTGGAGTTAAAATTTATCACGACGGTGCGGTTGTGAAATCGGTTGCCAAAGGCACGAAGTCAGCCGTCATTGAGAACTTGGCAGGTGGCGTACCTTATACTTTTATTATGAAAACCTTTACTAATTCTGGCGTAGAATCATCCGGGATAAGTGTTACCCGGACACCCATTCTGGTAGATGTTATTGGACCGACACTTGTGAGCGCAGTAACGGATGAGACAGGAAAGGTTATTGCTGCGACGTTCAGCGAGGCACTGGATAAAGCTGCTTTGCAAGCATCAAGATTTATCCTCGGAGGAACAGATGCTATCGTCACGGAGGCTGCGTTGGATAGTACCGACACCCAGAACAAAACAGTAAAGATAACGTTGAATAAACCGATCGGTTATAAGAAAGTAATTACACTTTCGCTTGCAGAAGGCGCAGTGAAGGATGCAGCGTTAAATCCAATTCTAGCTGTAAATAACTTTAATATAGTGAACAACATGCTTATACCTTATTTCATGCAGCTTTCTATGCAAGGGACGCCGATTCTGAATGTTGGAGAGACTGTACAAATCAAAGCGGCCTTGACAACCAGAGCCGGCGAGCCAGTGGATTTATCACAAGCCATTTATGCCTTTAACGCTGCGGATAGCAGCATTGTAACTATAAATAACAGCAATGGAAGGGTGACAGGTGCGAAAGCGGGAGAGACTACGGTAACTGTCAGTGTTACCATTGATGGAGTTGAAGTCCGGTCTATTGTAAATATCCTTGTCATTGCTGCAAACACGACAAAGCCTGCACTTGTGAACATTGCAAAAGGAAGACCGGCAACGGCAACAAGTGAATACAGTGCGACTTACTCGGCAAGCAAAGCAAACGACAATAATATCAATACGGCTTGGGTAACAGCCGGTACTGCATCATGGACGGTAGATATGGGTGAACAGGCAAGCTTGTATCGGATTCGCCGAATCGAATTTGTAACCAGGCAGGATGCCGACCAAAATTCTTCGCGAATCAACTTTGAAATTCGGGCATCGAATGACAGTACATTCGCAACTTATACCGTACTGGGAAGCCAAGGAGCTGGTGTGTTGCCATATAAATCAACATGGTCGGTGGACGTGACGAATATAAGCAGTTACAGATATGTACGTTTTGTCAAACCTGTCAACTTTGCAGCGGTAGCAGAACTGAGGGTACTTGCAGAGCCAATTGTTGACAATACGCCACCGGTTACAACTGGCTTATTAGAAGGTACCAAGAGCAGTGATGGGATCTATACTTCCGATGTGATGTTAACCTTAGCAGCATCGGATGCTTCGGTAGGATCAGGAATTGATAAGACGGAATATAGCTTTGATGGAACAAACTGGCATATTTACAATGGCCCATTGGTGTTTACAAATGAAGGCATAACCAATGTGAGCTTCAGGTCATATGACATAGCAGGCAACATAGAAATCCAACACACGATAACGATTCAGATTGATCAAAAACCTCCAGCAGATGCAACCTTAGTTGCCGATCTTACTGCGCCGACTAACAACGGTGTCACTGTAACGGTCAGCTATCCAACTGACGCAACTATGAAAGAATACAAAGTGGGCATGAATGGTGCATGGACCGCGTACACTGCTCCTGCCCTCATTTTGGATAATGATACCGTGTATGCAAGAGGAACGGATGCTGTGGGCAATGTATCCAATATAACCAACTACGCAGTAACTAATATCGATAAGATTGCACCGGTAAGTATCGCATCTGTAAGTCCAGGCATCCCTAATGGAAGCAATGGATGGTATACGTCCGCTGTAACGTTAAACGTATATGCAATGGATAATTTATCAGGCGTGGCGAAAATCGAATACCAAGTGAATAACAGAGAATGGATAACTTATTATGGTTCCATTCCTGCCTTTGAGGAAGGAACTTATAAGGTCGGTTATCGCAGTATGGATCAAGCAGGAAATGTAGAACAGATCCAGAACGTCGAGTTTATGATTGACAGAACGGCACCAATTCTCGCTATTCAATTAGACAAAACGTCTATATGGCCGCCAAATCATCAAATGGTCACCGTTAGTGCAGTGGTGTATTCGAGCGATGCTGCATCAGGTGTTGCCTCTGTGGTATTAACCTCCATTACATGCAATGAACCGGATAGCGGCGAAGGTGATATTGGGGCAGATTTGGGGACAACGGCTACCTCTTTTAGTTTGCGTGCTGAAAGATTAGCTACTGGTACGGGACGCATATATACAATTACTTATACGATAACCGACCAAGCGGGCAATAAATCAACATCAGTAAGCACAGTTATTGTACCGCATAACCAATAAGTTAAGTTATACCAGACAGCAAATCCGTGAGTTTGCCCAGCTTGTTGAGAAACTTCAACAGGTTCTTTTTATTTAACTGGCATGCAGCCAATTATTCGGCGAATAAGATAAAAAATAATTGTTTCATTCATGTTACTACTAGACCTTAAAGTATAGAATAAATCTGTAATTGAAGTCTTTTGTCTAAATATAAAGATCCTTCTCTTTGCTAAAAGGATAATCAAATTTTACAAACTTATATTTAAGGAGGCTTGCTATTCATGAACCCGTTGTACATATCGCAAAAGCTATACGAGCACTACGAGCATATGGACGAGGTAAAGCATTATTACGGATTGTTGTCCATCTACGCGCTGCTGCAAACTGCTGAAGAGAAGCAGGATCCGGTACTGTTAGAGAAATGCAAACACATCTTGTCTCGCTTTCCGGACCGAATTGAGCACCCGCGTTACAATTTTCCAAGCTACCGTATTGGCGGTATCCCCAAGGCTTATGCGCTGATGAAAGGCTATATGCCGGAGGCGAGCAATCAGGTAAGAGAGTATGCCGAGGAAATGATGACCGCCACAAGGGATCGTAAAGGCATTATGTCGTATCCGTATGCTCCAGAAGAGGAATTGATATGGATCGATGTCGCTATGGCAGTGACTCCATATTTGCTGTTCGCGGGACTTGCGCTTGACGAACAGCGGTATATCGACGAAGCGGCCAATCAAACGTTTCTTATGTATGAGGAATTTCTCGACTCCGAAAATGGCTTGCTTCATCAAAGCAAGAATTGGGCAGGACCTGGGAAATTTTCCGAGGATCATTGGAGTAGGGGAAACGGATGGGGATATATGCCTCTAGCCGAGCTCGTGCAGCATCTTCCGCCAAGTTCCGTCCATCGGCCGAAGGCGGAGAAATACTTCAAGGATTTATCGACGGCACTGCTTCCCTATCAGTCCAAACGAGGCTTATGGAGACAGGAAATTCCGTTTGAATACTCCTATGAGGAAACGTCGGGAACAGGACTAATCCTATATGGAATTGGCATTGGATTGCGTATGGGGCTATTAGACAAGGACACTTATTTCCCCGTCCTTCAGAAAGGTATAGAAGGGTTGAACATGATTAGCATCAATCCGGATTATTCAACAGAACGCAGTTGTCCAGGATGTTTGTGTCCTGGCGAAGGCGAGGATAGAGGTACTGTGCAGTCCTATGTAACGTTGATGCTGCCGCATCGAGATGAACATCATAGCTTCGCACCGTTAATGTTTTCTATGGTTGAGGCTTACCGAAACGGAATCTATGATGTTCCTCGTAATGACTGAACATTAATCAGGCAGCAACGGGGCATGCCGAATAGGTCATGACAATGGGAGGTCTGGTTTTGGGAAGAATTCTCGGAAACTTGGAAGAATTACGCAGTCGTATTTACAAGGATACAGGTAAAATAAGAGATCTTTGGACATCGATGGAGGAGCGGGTCAGGGAGCATACGAAATCTCCAGGTTTGATGCAGCCGGGAAATACACAGGAGTGGTGGCACCTGATTTGGGAAAGACTCAGCGATGCCGCATTTGTGCAAGCTGTCAAACCGAGTGAAGAGCTGCAAACGTGGCTTAGAGAAATTGTACTTGAGGTCTGTGATAAACCAATCAATGAATGGATAGGCCCCTGGTTCAGGTCAAGAAGCCTTCCACTAATGGGAACTTTGGAAACGGCTCATACCTCAATCGCCATCGCAATCGTGATTGACTTATGCCCTGAGCTATTCAGCGATGAGGAATTGTTGATTATTAAGGTCAACTTGAGAACCAAGGGGATGGATCCGTGTAAGGCTGCTGCTAATCAATATTTGAATGCGAGAGATCAAATTAGCAATTGGTTTATGGTTCTATTAAACGGTATAGGGACGGTCGCAGCGGTACTGGATGATCGGGAAACCGTTGCGGAAACCGTAGAATATTACAAGGCAGCGGCTATGCTCTATAACGAAGATAGCTACGGCGAGTCGGTGCAATATAGTAATTATGCAACCATTCATTTAAGCCATTTGCGAGAAATCTTGACGCGATACGATCCGAACCTCGAAGAGAATCTGGATATTGGGTGTTATGCGAAGCTGATGCCTTGGTATGCGGCGAGCTTTATGTATATGAAGCCGCTTGAGGGATGGGGATTGGAGCGATATCCCAGAACGGTGAACTTTGGCGATAGCTCAGCTATGTTTCGCCCTTCTGGGGATGTACTGCTCCATGTAGCTGCCCGAGCCAAACGACAGTTCCCGATTGAATCCGGTATAGCACGCTGGTTATTCGAACGAATGTACGCAAATCCACGATTAGGACCTGATGAGGGTGCATCTTTCGGTTTTAATAATAGCTTCCAGTTTCTCAGCATTCTACTTTATCAAGAAGCAGCGGAAGCGTTGACGCCGGAGCAGGCAGGGATTCCGCTCCTGTCATCGTTTGAGGTGGGTAACATTATTGCAAGAGATCGCTGGGAGCGGCCGGTTACTGTGCTGGCAATTCAAGGGGGCTTCAAGCCGCATCATATCACTGCCCATCGGCATGAGGACCAGAATAGCTTTATTCTGTCACATAGGCAGGAACGTTTCTTTGTCGACCCGGGTCACTGCTGCTATAGATTGAGAACACAGGACTTCACGAAATCAACAACTTCGCACAATACATGGAGTTTTGAAGCGGAGGATAAGGTTGGAAACCCGTTTGTGATCGAACAGAAGCCCGTACACGGGAACATTTACAAACCGACATCCCTGTTTAATCATAATCGCATTGTCAAAGAATTGAATGGCATTCATGTAGTCCGATCGGATGCGGCAGAGCTTTACGGCGAGCCGATCCGCAGTGCAGAGCGGACATGGATCGCGGCGATGCCGCACACCCTTTTTATCATCGACAGGATTCAAGCTGACCGTCCGGTTAAGGTGAGGAGCCACTTTGTGATCAATAACCGTGATAATCGGTTAAAGTCAAAGGTAGCCGCAGAAACGAAGCTAGTGTTCAGGCGAAACGAAGCAGGAATGAAATTTTTTCAAGTGAGCGCTACGTCAGATGGGGAGGTTAACTCAAACCGCCTGTCGTTGGACTGGGGATATGTTCACGATTGTTATCATCCGCTGCCGAATCAAAAGGGGCAAGGGGCGGAAGGAAGTGCTTCTATATTCCGTTATGAGAGCGAGAGGTATCAGACACAGCACACCATCATTTATGCCATTGCAATGGATGATACGGAAACGGTAAGGCACTGGCACATACTGCCATTATCGGACCATCATTTCTATGTTGAGCCTCCGGCAAAGACGGGGGGATATTCCTTACAATTGATGGAGAATGAAGATTTGATTGTTAAGGATCATTCGAGTGGTCGGGAGTACCTCATTAGCCAAAGCGATATGACTCCGCGGTAAGGAAAAGACTTAGCGATATCTTTGCATGTCATCGCCTATTATCCTGTGATGTAATCTGAAGGGTTCGCGCCTGTCAGCTTTTTGAATAAGCGGCTGAAATAGTAGATATCCTGAAAGCCTACCGACAACGCTGCTTCCGTCACGTTACATTCTCCGCTTAGCAGGAGATCCTTGGCTTTGTTGATACGGATATGGTTCTGGTATTGTATGGCGGTCATACCGGTGATTTTTTTGAACAACAAACGAAAATGAGAATCGCTCATGTCCGCAAGCTTTGCAAGCTCATCGATGGAAAAATGGTTCTTATAATTGGATAGAATCAAGTTGGCTGTTTGCTCGATCGCGTTATAGTGGGCAGACCCGTGAATCGTCCGATCCTGTTCCTTGATAAGGTGATACAGAATATCCATAATGATGCTTTTGCATTTTATAACGAAACCGCTCCGCTTGCCGGACCAAACCAGATTAAGCTCTGCGAAAAGGGAGGGAAGCCTGTATAGATGCGGGCTGCGAGTCACATGATCCAATCGGTCCAAAGATTCCTGGGAATTCTCGTTAAGGAATTGAATATCGAATGCCACTGTATAAAAGGACCAGGGATTCATCGGATTAGAGGAAGCTGAACGCACAAGGCCTTTTGGAAAAAACAGCAGATCCCCTTTTTTAACACTTATTTCTTTTCCATTAATACCGTATAAAGCCTCACCATCCTTGCAGAAAGCGATAATATAAGCTTCGTGATTGACGATCCGGTCATATTTCCAATGGGGATTCGGTTCCCGTTCGTAGACATTTCCGATGCTTGATATGTTGAAATCATAATCATTTTGTACATGAATATTAGACATTGCTTGATCGCTCCATCGAAATAAGATTGTTATTTTTATTATAATAACGCGATTAGATGAATGTCCAGCAATATGTAAGCCTTGTCAAAAAATAATCAATTCGTACAAACCAAATAGTGGAGGGAAACAAGATGAATTTGGATCAATTGAAAGCAAATCGAAGCAAAAGGGAGCTCAAGCCGCTTCCTATCTCCGATAAGGAGCTGTGCGAGCGCTTTGGTCAAGTGTTTACAGCGGCCGTAAACGATGTATTAAGGGAGAATGGCCTTCTTCATCAAGTCCTGCCGAGCAACATCATGCCTTTGAAGGATGAGATGGTGTTATGTGGGGTGGCGTTTACCGTCAAGGGCTCGAAGAATCTCACTTTGGAAAGCGAAATGGAGCAGCGGGCCAAAATGCTGGAGGAGATCGGCGATGGCTCGGTGGTCGTCTGGGATACGAGTGAGGATGATGAATCGGCGCAGTGGGGGGAAGTGATGACCATGGCGTCCAAACTGCGAGGGTGCAAGGGGGCTGTGGTTGACGGAGGTGTCCGGGATACGAACAAGGTCCTGGAGCTTGAGTTCCCCTTGTTTTGCAAATACAGGACATCCAATGGTATGCTCGGAAGATTTCGCATGATCGATTGGCAAATACCCGTCATGATCGGCCAAGTGTTCATTTATCCAGGGGATATTATTTTCGGAGACATTGACGGCGTTATCGTAATTCCCAGAGACATGGCCTATGACGTCCTTCTCAGGTCAGAATATATCAAAGAAAACGAGAAAGAGATTAAGCAGATGGTGCTAGATGGACTAACGCCGACGGAAGTTGTGAAAAAGGGCGGCTATTTTTAACGCAAAAAATCAAAGGGAGGAATGAACATGAAAGCAGCCGTATTAACGAAATGGGAAAATATCGAAATCCAAGAAGTGCCGGTTCCCGAACTAGGAGAGGAAGAATGCCTCATCAAAGTCAGGTATGCGGGAATCTGCGGTACGGACCTCCATATTTATGAAGGGCATCATCCGACAGCGAAAACACCTGTCACAATGGGGCATGAGTTTGTCGGGACAATCGAACAAATAAACACGAAGAGCGAGACTTCTTTTAAAATAGGCGACAGGGTGGTTATGGAGCCCCTAATCAGCTGTGGCACATGCGAAGCTTGCAAGGAAGGTAATTGGCATGTCTGTCGGAGCCTTAAGCTCTTCGGCATTCATACGAACGGAGGTTTTGCCGAATATTTGAAAGCATCACTGGCTAAGGTGATTAAGGTTGACGACGCGCTTTCAGACCGGATTGCGGCCATGACGGAGCCGTTTGCGGTGGGATTTCATGTGAATCGAAGAGCCGGTGTGAAAATTGGTGATCGTGTATTAGTGATTGGTGGAGGCCCTATTGGCTTGATCGTTGGCTTGGTCGCACGGGAAGGTGGTGCTTCACAGGTGGTATTCTCGGAGATCAATCCTGCTAGGGTCGAACAAATCCGCTCGTTTGGTTTTAGGGATGTGATTAATCCAGCTGAGGAAGACGGTGTGAAAAGGGCGAACGACTTGACTGCTGAAGAAGGCTTTGACATTGTCATTGAAGTATCCGGGTCCCAAGCGGGAATCCTCTTTGCCACACAAGCGTGTAGGATAAGGGGGACAGTTGTCTTCGTAGGTTTTCCAAGCAAACTACCACAATTAAATGTACTGCAGGGGATTTTTAAAGAACTTACCATGATTGGAAGCCGAGTGTATACGTTTGGTGATTTTCAGAAAACGATTAAAATGCTTGGGAATATGGCCGCTTCAAATCAATGTGATCTGGAGAAGCTTATCAGCGACATTTGCCCATTGGAACAACTGGAGACATCTATTCAAACGATGAAAGCAGGCAAAAATAACGGGAAAATTTTAATTGAATTTTAACGGAAAAAGGATGTGGTTCGGATGAATCGGTTAAAAGATAAAGCCGTTGCCATCATCGGCGCTAGCGGGGGTATGGGCCAAGCTGTCGCCAAAGCATTAGCTGCAGAAGGGGCTAGGCTTGCATTGGGATCGCGAAGTGAGCAAGCTCTAGCAGAACTGACTGCCTGTCTTGTAAGGAACGGAGCCGAAGCCGTTTGTAAGGCATTAGACGTAACAAGTGAGCAAGAAGTACAGGCATTCTTCGACATGGCATCACAGGCTTTTGGCCACCTTGATGTACTATTGAATTTGGCGGGTTTAAGTATTCCTGCTTCGATTGCCGAGATGTCCGTGGAGCAATATGAACAATCCATCGATGTGAATCTGAAGGGTACTTTCCTTTGCTCTAAACATTTTATTCCGCTTGTGAACACGGAGCACGGGGCTTTGATTGTCAACATAGGTTCCATGGCTGCCAAACGGGCGAACTCTGGAGCGCCCCTCTATTGTACTGCCAAGGCTGCCGTCAATATGTTCTCGCAGGGACTGGCCTTACAGTTGGTGGAGAAAAACATTCGAGTCACCACGTTAAACCCGGGAGCTACGGATAGCGGCTTTTGGGGGACGCGACCGGTCGCGAGGGACAAATTCATGACGACCACCGACGTAGCTGAAATGCTGATGTTTGTTCTTCAAATGAATCCACGAGTCGTTGTTCATGAAATCAATTTCGAGTCATTTGCGGTTTTTAAGTAGGTTTCAATAAACGGATAGCCGCCCTCTGGTATTTTTCCAGAGGGTTGGACTATGACTGCTCATACCTAGCCAAAGCTCTTTTGGCCGATTCAAGCATTCTCCTTTGCAAATGATCGCCTTGGGTGACACGCACGCGCTTACCCAAGAAACGAAGTTTGCTAAGGACATATTCGGCTTCATTATTTTGAAAGGTTAATCGGATTGTATATGATTCTTGAATTTCATCGTAATCAACTTGCTTCTCAAAACAAGAGAAGGCATACAAAATCCGGGATAATTCTCGATTGTACTCCTTTATAACCTCAATCGTTGCATGAATCTGACGTTTTTGCAGCAGTTTCTCTATATCTAAACCAATTTGGGCAACTCGCTCAGGAGAAATGGACAACTCTTTGATCGATTCAATTTTTTCGAGTTTCGTACTCATCATTGCTCGATGTCTGATGTGATACCAGAGCAAGTACCATTCTTTTTTCACCAAGGAATACTCAAGCTTATAGGGAAAAGCCATTTCATTGGTAAAAGTCCGATCATCCTTCACTCTGTAAGTAAGTTGGATAGCGGCTTGACTCGTAATGAATCGACGTAATGCGCGAAGCATCGGGTGATAGACTAGCTTCTCCTTACTTCGAGCTTTCTCAATAAAGGCATCAGAAAAATCCAAGGTATTCTCATCAACTAGGACAGATTCAAGCTTTTCCAATGTCACTGAAGTGAAAGCATAGGACGCAGAGGGGTGGTTAAGCATGGTTTTCAGCCATGACCTTTCCTGTGAGGTAATCATGAAAGTGCCCGAATTCTCTAGCCGCGTAATCATTTGATAGTTAAATATTTTCTCGAACAGGTTCATAATACGTCTCGAGCTCCTTCCACTCCGCAATCATCTCATTCCGAAAATAGATCGGTTCAAGCACTTCGCAGCTAGATCCGAAGCTTCTAATCCAAGGCTTAATTTCCGTAGTTCCATTAACCTTAATTTCGAAAATAAACGAATCGATCTGTTCTTCCGTAATCTCTCCCCACTGCCCCTGAAGAAGGACACGATCTTTAATGAAATTCGGCCCCGTATCGCCTGGGTTAAAAAATCTTACTTTCAAGATAACCGATCGTCCGGTATCAAGGACCCAACTATGCTTGATACTCTCCTCCAATACACTTTTCTTCTCATCAAAAAGGATTGAGTCGACAGTCTCACCTTGCTCAATTTGAGTCATGCCTTCCATACGATATTTCTTGATACCATGCCGGTAATCATAAGCAAGAAGATACCATCGTCCATATTGGTGATCGTAGACAATTTTGAGTGGTAGTGTTTTCTGCAGCTTCCCTTCCATTTCGCGTTCAAACAATGGATTTGTGTTTTTCGATGAATAGGACTGCGAATTTTTAGGCGAAAAGTATAAGAACTCGATTTTGCGGCGTTTTTGGATCGCTGATAGAAGGATGGAAAGATGCGCTTCATCCAAAATACGTGAGTGGTAATGATATTTATAAAGGAATGGTTCTATGGATGTTGGCTCGGATGAGGTCCGATTCATATGCTTTTTTAGCCCGTCTCGCAGTAAATAGCCTTGAACGGACGGTACCTGTGTATTCGACATCACATCAACAAAATCATAGAGGTCAAGAAGCTCATCCTGGCTAAGTTCATGGATTAAATCATTATGTATGCGATAACGATAGGGGCGTGGTCCAGGCACTTTTTTAATGACACCGACTTCTTCGAGATATTTCAAGTCGTTTCGAACCGTTTTCTCATCAGGAAGTGAGGAATCGGTTTGGATATCTTTACTACATACATCCAGCAGCTCAATAGCGGTAAGTGCCTGTTCATTCAAAGCAGTAAGCAAAGTAGAAATTCGTTGACTTTCGGATTCTTTCAATGACTTTGCTCGAAATAAGAACAGCAGCATAGGATCAGTTGAATCGAAATAGCTGTAGCGCAGCATCTCGGCGAATTCTTTCCTTTGCGTGTCCGGTGCTTGTTGATACATAGTCGCTACGATTTCTTTTAACCGGCGTAAGGTTTTATCAAAGGTATGAACCGAGATACCGAGCCTCTCCGCAAATTGCTGACGACTGTACGCACCGCTAGTGAGGACAAGCATTCGCAGAAATTGAATTTCTTTATCAAAGCTTTCCTTGGCCATTTGTATCCCTCGCTCTTCATTTCAACCTTTACTTATTGTAACAGGGGAGCGATATGGAGAAAATGGAAAACTTTTCACCTGTCGTCATACTTTCACCATGTTCGTTCGAAAGGAAATAAGCGAAGATAGCTTTAGAAGAAAAACGGAGGTTAACCAAATGGATATGAAAACAATCGTACACGGCGGTAATCATTATGAAAAGGAACTAGAGCATGGCAATCTACATGTTTTTGCTAACCCGGATGTTTTCCAATCCTTTGAGAACAAAGTATTCGAAATGGCAGATAATAACCTGCGTATTCCGCGCAATGTGCATATGAGCTATACCCCGGACGCCCATGTTGGTATTGGTACTTGCATTGGGACAACGGCAGTTTGGAGTATGAAAGACGGGTTCGTTTCCCCATCAATTGTTGGCGTAGATATCGGCTGTGGCATGCGCGTACATACAACATCCCTGCACAAACGTGATATTCAAGACAAGGGTGTTCGTAGAGCGCTAATCAAAGCGATCGAGAAATATGTTCCAACGAATGAACGAACGAATACGAATTATTCCGATATCGATATCATGAATGTGGTGCAGGACGGGTTAAAGGGACTTCCCGAGAAATACGTTCCGAATGAACAGTGGTTGTCACATGTTGAGGAGTCAACATTCAAGTTTGACCATGCCTACCTTGAGAATTTGCCAGCAAAAATCCGTAAGTATGCCCATGGGCAGCTGGGGACGCTTGGCGGCGGGAACCATTTTATAGAAATTCAATATCTAGAAGTGGCGGAGGCTCATAAGGATGTAGGGGCAAAATGGGGCTTGTTCGACGGTCAAGTTGTCGTCATGATTCACTCCGGGTCCCGTGCATGGGGAGCTATGTTGGGTCAAGAATTCACCAAGGTTTTCAGAGAAGCCATGCAAAGCTGGGGAATCGAAAATCCCGACCGGAATCTCTTATATGCTCCTATTGCAAGTCAAGAAGGGCAAACCTACTTAAATCTGATGTATTCCGCTCTAAACTTTGCGGTAAGTAATCGACATATGATTGCCTTTGGCGTGCGTGAAGCTTTCAGGGAAGTATTTGGCGGGGATGAAGAGTTGCCTGTTCTATATGACCTCATGCATAACTATGCGCTAAAGGAATTTCACCGCAATCAGCCGATGCTCGTTCATCGAAAGGGAGCGACAAGAGCGCTGCCGCCAGGTCATTTCCTGAATACAGCTGCCTATAAAGAAACGGGACATCCGGCATTAATCCCCGGTTCAATGGGAACCTCATCCTACATTATGGTTGGGAAAGAGGAAGGACTGAAAAACTTCTACTCCATCTGTCACGGTGCGGGCAGAGCGAGATCACGGAAAGCAACAAAAGAGCTTGTCACCGTCGATCAATTCGCGCAATCGATGAAAGTTGGAACGGATGATGAGATTCTCGTTAATCATCGTTCTCTGCAAACCATCCTTGATGAATGTCCGCAAGCCTATAAAGATGTGGATCAGATTATTGATAGTGTTGTGGGTGCATCGTTAGCTGATGTGGTGGCGACTTGTAAGCCGATGGTTGCGATTAAAGGGGTTTAAGAAATTGTAGTGATGATAGACGTCAATGGACGTATAATCATAAATTTGGATGTATGTACGGATGACTTTACCTAGGCTAGGATTTCAAATAGTCCGGCAGTGCTCACACATCTCTATGTGTTTGTATACTGTAATGTTCATTTCGGCGTACATTCCCCAGGTGCAGGGGTTCGAATCCCCTATCGTGTGGAACGATTAGCTCAGTGGTAGAGCACTCGACTTTTAATCGAGCGAAAAACATCCCCTATTGATTGTGTATTGGAGTCTTCTGTGGCTCTCAGATAGCACACTGCACTAAGGCTATGCAGTCTGCAGATACCGATTGCAAGAATGCTTAAAACCGTTTGTTAAATAACGGGAAGATAGACGGTTTGCTAGTGAAACCCGACATCTCCAACTAGTTTCAAATGGCTGTTATTCATTACTTGTATTCTTAAGCAGAATTCCGCCCTACTCGCAGGAGGACTCCAAATACGTGATCTATCATTCAAGGAGGTTTAACATGTTTAAAAAAGTGACGATACAAAATGACGAACGAGGACTGCTTTTTCGTAAAGGCAGCTACTATAAAAGCTTACAACCAGGCACTTATCGGTTGTCTCCATTTTCGGATGATAACGTTGAGATTCTAAATATCATGCACCCTTTTAATGTAAAAGGGAAAGATCTTCAGTTGTTTATGCATGACGAAATACTCATACAAGAGCTGGATATTGTGCAAGTTCAAGACTATGAATACGTTCTGCATTATGAAGATGGCAAATTTGTTGGTTTGTTGACAGCTGGAAGCTATGCCTTTTGGAATGCTTTGAAAAAGCACACCTATCTTCGTACAGATATACGTAATCCTGAATTACCAAAGGAAATTGATCCAGCTATCATTCCTAAGCTAATTGGTTATTATCAAACATTTGATGTGGCTAGTCACGAAAGTGGAGCTTTGTTTTATAACCATGTCATGCAAAAGGAGCTTGCTCCCGGCAAATATTATTTCTGGAAGGGACCTATAGGAGTCTCTGTGAAAACCATCGACCTGCGCCAACAACAAATGGATATGACGGGGCAAGAAATGATGACGGAGGATAAGGTAACTCTTCGACTTAACTTTGTGTGCCAATATCGTATTGTGAATCCACTTCGAGCGCTTGAAATCAAGTCGTTTGAAGAGCAAATGTACATTCAACTGCAGCTTGTTTTACGTGAGTATGTTGGTACGTTGAGATTAGATGAATTGCTGAAAATGAAACAGGAAATCACCACCTACGTTTTGTCACGCTTGAATGAGAAAAGTCTAGATTATGGCGTGCAGTTCTTATCCGCAGGTGTGAAAGATATTATTCTGCCGGGTGATGTTAAGGATATTCTGAATACGGTCTTGTTGGCTGAGAAGAAGGCTCAAGCCAATCTCATTACGCGGCGTGAGGAGACAGCTTCTACTCGGAGCTTGCTCAATACGGCTAAGCTTATGGATGAGAACCAAACCCTGTTTCGTTTGAAGGAGCTTGAATTTCTTGAGAAGATATGTGAGAAAATCGGGACGATCTCTTTCAATGGTGGAGGTAACTTACTAGAGCAGCTGAATTCGCTTGTTGGAGATAAAAACATTTCTAAGTAATGATAAATTTTATTAATAGGCACGATCATTATAATTAATCTTTCCGCCGCAACGGATTGACAGTACTTAGGTTTGACTCGTATGATGTTTGTAAATGAATGGAAAGGAGGCCGACGATATGATTCGCAATCAAATTTCTATGAATAACCTGACAATTGAAAAGCAATTCATACCATCGGTCTCAACCGGACTTTTGACGAATACGTAGGTACTCTTTGAGTAGGCCTAGTTTAAATTTGACATGATAAAGCCGTAGACGATGTTGGTCTAAGGCTTTTTTTGCGTCCGCATAATACGAAGAGAGGGTGAGTCCCATGACATTTGATATGAATAAAATAGATAGTGAGCTTAAACGAATTGAACAAGAGGAAGGCGTGCGGATCCTTTATGCCTGTGAATCGGGTAGTAGAGCGTGGGGGTTTCCATCGAAAGACAGTGATTATGATGTGAGGTTTATCTACGTAAGACCTGTGGATTGGTACCTATCCATATTTGAGAAACGAGATGTCATTGAGCGTCCGATCAGCGATCAGCTGGACATCAACGGTTGGGATTTGAAAAAGGCGCTGAACTTGTTTCGCAAATCGAACCCACCTTTGCTCGAATGGCTCCAGTCGCCGATTCAGTACATGGAGCAATACGGTGTAACGGAGCAAATCCGCCAGCTTTCACCGTTAACCTTTTCACCGCGGTCCAGTATGTATCACTATTTGCATATGGCCAAAGGGAACTTTCGGGAATATTTACAGGGTGAGTATGTGAAAATCAAAAAGTACTTTTATGTGTTACGCCCAATACTGGCTTGCCAGTGGATTGAAGAGCGCGGCAGTATGCCGCCGATGGATTTTGAAGATCTGGTGGAGCAAATGCTGCCGGGATCGAAATTAAAACAAGAAGTATATACGTTGTTGACGCGTAAGAAGGCTGGCGTCGAATTCGACTTAGAGCCGAAAATTACGGTAATCAACGATTATCTAGATCGACAAATCGCTTATTTTGAAGAAACTGCCAAACATATCGCTGTCTCTGGTGAAAAGCAAGAAGCAGCATTAGATGCTTTATTCCGAGATGCGCTGAGGGAGGTTTGGGGTTCATAGAGAGGAACAAAACGAATGAAAGAAAACTATTTTCAGCAGGTCCAGCTCCCATCGGGAGTCGTCCATGTATACGCAGGACCTGAGTTGTTTAAAGCCTTAGAGTATCAAGTATTTCAGATGGCCAACAACAATTTGCAGATTCCAAATCAAGTGTATATGAGCTATACGCCTGACGTACATGTCGGAGTTGGTACTTGCATAGGCACGACAGCAGTATGGAATTCGCATGACGGCTATGTGTCACCATCTATTGTAGGCAGCGATATTGGCTGTGGAATGCGAGTGCATATGACGAATTTGCACAAGGATGAGCTGAAGGATGTGAAGCTGCGCCGCAAGCTGGTGAAGACGATCGAAAAGTACTTACCCGTGGAAGATCATGCACGTGGACATTTCTCGGACATCCGATTGGAGAACATCGTCACCAAAGGACTGCATGGGCTTCCAAAGAAATATATTCCCGACGGCTATACGCCTCGAAAGGCGACTTCGTTTACACATGTAGAAAGCAGCGAATTTACTTTGGATGAAAATGTATTGAATCGATTTCCGAGCCATGTTTGGCATCGATCACACCGTCAGCTTGGGACGCTCGGGAATGGGAATCATTTTGCAGAGATTCAGTCGATAGAGATTGCGGAAGAGAACCGGGAGGTGGCTGAAGCATGGGGGCTATTTGATGGTCAAGTGGTCATTATGATTCACTCGGGCTCGCGTGCATGGGGTGGCTCTGTGAGTCAATATTGCAGCAGTGACATGTTGAAGGTGATGCGGATGAACGGATTAGGAACGGCCGATCCTAAGTTGTTATTTGCACCTTTAGATCATCCGGCAGCCCAGACTTATGTAAATCTGATGTATTCGGCCCTCAATTATGCTGTTGTAAATCGCCATCTCATTGCTTATGCCATTCGAGAGGCTGGTAAAGATGTGTTTGGGTCGAAGTTTGAAATGACCACCTTGTATGATCTCATGCATAACTATGCTTGGGAGGAGAATCATGAAGGGCAGTCCTATTTTGTTCATCGCAAAGGGGCGACGAGGTCGCTTCCGGCAGGCCATCCAAGCAATCCGCAGCCTTATCTAAACACAGGTCACCCTGCGCTGATTCCGGGTTCAATGGGGACATCTTCCTACATTATGGTAGGAGCTCCGGGTGGCAAAGCCAACTTTCACTCCATCTGTCATGGAGCAGGACGAATTCGCTCGCGTAGTGCGACGAAAAGATTGATAACGCTGAATGAATTTGCCTCTTCCATGCGAGTAGGTACAGATGAGGAAATTGTCGTTAACCAAAGGTCGTTAGAGTCGATTCTAGATGAATCGCCTCAAGCTTACAAGGATGTTGATCAAATTATTGAAAGTGTTGTCGGAGCGGGGTTGGCTGAAGTTGTAGCCAAGTGTAAGCCTATGGCGGCAGTAAAAGGTGCCAAATGAATAATGCGCAAAGTATAAGAATTAATGAAGAATCAGCGGCTGTATCAGCTCCGTTTAGGTCTGAAGGTGGCTCGCTTACAGCGTATAGGGACTATGCCTATGTATTAGAACGTATTCAATATGTGCTGGGAGATAAATATGGTCACCAATTCGAACCCTATTTGAGTGATGATGGAAAAGAAGAGTATTGGGAGCTGCTTGAACAGGATGTGAAGACAGGGGCTAGTGATGTGCAGTTCGTCACTAAGATCTTAGACCATATGGAGTCACGTGCATTCGGAATAGATGCGGAAAATGAAGCATCGGCTTATCGGACGTTTCCTACACTGCGCAATAACGTTTTCGCTTACCCGTCCTGGGGAATCGCGTTAGCTAGAGTACCTATCTTTCGCATGAATGGCGTCGGAGAAGAGGATTTTGTTTTTGCTGTGGATGATGCGAGTCTGCTGCGTTTTTTGGAGCACGCTCGGCAGCGTCGAAGAGACTTGGATCGGCGACAAGTGACTGTTTTCACGGATGGACCTCATGGAATGGAAAAGGAACTGGCTCCTATTACACGCATGGTCGACCGTACGGAGGTCATCATGAAAGACGAAGTGAAGACAGATATTTATCGCTCTATCGATCAGTTTTTTGCTGAGGATCGTGCCTTTTTCAAAGAGTATGAGCTTCCTTACAAAAGAGGCATCCTGCTTTATGGGAAGCCTGGTAATGGAAAAACAACGCTTGTTAAATCGATTGCCGGCAGCGTAAAAGCTCCTGTTGCTTATTGGCAAATAACGGAGAACACCGGTAGCGAATCTATTCAAGAGGTGTTTCAAGCTGCGGCTAAAATGGCGCCAATGATTCTTGTAATTGAAGATATCGACGCTATGCCTCAGCGGGCAAGGTCGTACTTTTTAAACATTTTGGATGGTGCGACTTCCAAAGAAGGCATTTTTCTCATTGGGACAACGAATTATCCGGAGCAAATTGATCCGGCACTTATGAACCGGGCAGGGAGATTCGACCGTGCTTATGAAATCAAACTTCCTGACCTAGAGCTGAGACAAATCTATTTGGAGCAAAAGGGGATAGGGAAGCTTCTGAGCGAAGAGATGATTCGCGTAACGGCGAAGCAAACAGAAGGGTTTACTTTTGCCCAGTTAAATGAATTGTATGTATCGGCTGCGCTTCAGTGGCATTATGAGCAATGCGTGAATATCGAGAAGTTGGTGAAATCGATGAAGTCGGATCTGCATAAAGGGCAGACAATGTCATGGATGAAAGAGGATGCGGATGTGAGGGTTGGGTTTTTGGTTAGTTGAGGAAATTAGTGACTACGACGAAGCGTCGCGATATACAGGTAAATTTCCTAGGAAATTGCAACGACAACAAAGGATTTTTTTGGATTGAATGAATTCAATATGTGAGGATTTCCTCTTTGGCTTGAGCCTCCTAGTCGTGTAGGTGGTAATAATAGTCACAGGGGATTTCCTCTTTTTTGTTTTTCTTGTTCTTCGTTCTATTTGAGGAGGAAATTCCATACCCATGAAAAAGGAAAATTAGGAACTGTGTGGAAACTGTTTGTATAACCAAGTTGTGAGGGGTACAAGATGAATTATTTAACGGAATCGTATGTAGATAGTTTGGCGCTTAACAGCAGTGCGATCAAGAATGGCAAGGATTTGGTGAAGAAAAATAGTTTTCCGCTGCTCTGTCAGTCGGAGGATGGTTCGATCATTTTTGGGGAGTGTAAAGGTAGCGGAAAGGACCCGTATCGATGTTCGGTCGATGTGGCGAAAGAGGGGAATCCCGTATTCCGCTGTTCATGCCCGAGCCGTCAGTTTCCGTGCAAACACAATCTGGGTTTGATGTATGCCTATACGTCAGGCAAGACATTCATCACTGCACCCGTTCCACAAGATATTGTGGACAAAAGGGAGAAGGCGGAGAAGCGGGAGGAAAAGAAGAAAGAACCTGTCGACCCGGATGCTCCAGTTGTTAAGCGCAAGACGAACAAGTCAGCGTTAATGAAGAAAATAGCTGCACAGCTGGAAGGGATCAGTATTGCTGAGAAGCTTATCCTGCAGCTAGTACAGTCAGGGCTAGGAGGCTTGGACAAAAAGGCGTTGCAAACCGCTGAAGAGCAGGCAAAACAGCTCGGCAACTATTATATCCTGGGGATCCAAACGGCTCTTCGTGATTTGACGCTGCAGTTTCGCGCGGAGGAAGATCGAGAGACCGTGTATACAAACGTGATCGAGCAGCTTACCACGCTGCAAGCATTGATCAAGAAAAGTAAGGAGTACCTCAACAGCAGATTGGAAAATCCAGATCATCCTATGGATACGGAATCAACGTTGGAAGAATGGATTGGGCATGCCTGGCAAATCGCAGAACTGAGGGAGTATGGTCGCGTTCGCAGCGAGTCCTCGGAATTGCTGCAGTTGTCGTTCCGATCCTATACGGATCAGGCGAGGGGCGAGTTCATAGATGAAGGATACTGGTCGGACCTACAAAACGGACAGCTCCACATCACAAGAACGTATCGGCCATTCCGTGCAGCGAAATACATACGAGAAGAAGATTCTGTATTTCAAGTCGTTGAAGCGAAAGAACTTGCGCAATACCCCGGGGAGCTTAACACGAGAGTGCGTTGGGAGGAAGCGACGTTCCGCGAAGCTGACTCACTGGATTTTCAGAAAATCCGTGCGTCAGCTCACAAGTCATTCCCAGAAGTCATTAAACAAGTGAAGAATCAGATTAAAAATCCACTTTCGGACAAGCGCCCTGTCGTACTGCTGCAATTTGCTGAGATCAAGAAGACGGAAACTGCCTATATATTGTTAGATGAACAGGGCAAGCAGATTCCTCTTGCGGACATTCCATATCTCAGCGAGCCTACGACTCATTTGCTGTCTATGCTAAATAAGACGTTCTTACAGAATCAGGCGATTATGGTTATGTTCGAACACAATTGGAAGCATAACAGGCTTGAGGCTCAGCCTTTAAGCATCGTAACGACAAATGAAGTCGTTCGCTTGCTTTATTGAAGAATAGAATTAGGAGACGAACCCATGAGTATAGATCTATTGTTTGAGCTGCAGCATGAGGTGCGGCGTTTGTTTATAGCGGGGAGCGGGATGGCGGCGGGCGATTTACGTTTGCAGAAAATGCTTCCCCAATTGCAGAAGTTAGGCGAGTCGGCTCCGGTGTTTAACCGAATGGCTCAGGCGGTTAGCCAAGTTCTGGACACGGATACGAGTGGTTCAGCGAGCAGACTTCTAGAGTTAGGCATGCTGTTAAATTCCGTGCTGTACACGCAAGGGAAAACGGAGACGAAAGAGGACCTCGTACCTATGGAAGGAACGGAAGCGAAGCTTTCGACGTCAATTCCTTACCGCAAGCTGAATCCACTCATTGAGGCATTGACGCAAAAAGGTCAGGGCCGAATGGAGCAGGTTCGTCAAGGGTACGACGATGGGTTGTTTCATGATTTCCGGGTCATACCTGCCGCTGTTTCTGCGTTAGACGATAGTTATGTAGAAATACCCGATTTTCTTCATCGAAAGGTGTTGCCCACACTCGGAATGGAGGCACTCCCCGCGCTTCAGCAGCAATTCCGGCTGGGTGGAGGGAAAGGTGACGCCCGCAGATTGGAACTTATCCATGAGTTGCTTTCGCTATCTGCCTTAGACATCCTTTTGCAAGCTGCCAAACAGGGTTCAACGGAAGTCCGCTCCACGGCGATTGAGCTTCTGGGGGATTACCCTGATCAAGAGGATTTTATTTTGGAGCAAGCTGATGATAAGAAAAAAGAGGTACGCAGAGCGGCCTTATTCGCCTTATCTCGGCTTGGGACGGAGCAAGCGATCGCTCGCCTTTACAAGGCACTGGGTTCGAAGGATCAGGATCTTGCCATAGAACCAATTCAATTATGCAAGGCCAACGATTTGACTCTCAGCGTCATCGGGCATGCGGAAAGTGTGTTGGAGCGAATCGTTCAACGTACAAAGGTGGAAGATTCCGCACAACAGTTGTTGGCGGACATCCGCAGCTTACAAGGCAAAAGAGTACCGGAAGTCGTAGATTTCCTAGAAAAATTGCTGTCTACGACTAGTTTTATTGTTCCGGAAACGGAAGCCGTACAGGAGGTAGCAGCTGATCTTCTATTGCAATTAGATCTGCCTGAGGCAGACAGTTTTGCTGTTACTTTGCATGAGGCGTACAATCGCAAATTTATTGCTTACAGCTTTAGAGCGGCTATCAAGATTCTTCCTCCAGAGGACGTCTACGAACGCTTTTGCCATGACCTTAAGGATAAAAAGCAGCCTGCGGCTAAGGATTTATTGCGAGTATTGTATGAAGTGACACCGACGCTGCTTTATCAAGTAGATGAGCCAGGAGTGGCTGCTTCATCATCCGATTTTACAACATGGGATCCACGGTGGGTGCATCTTTTTGTGAAATTGGACGAGGAAGAGCTCGTGTGTAGATTTGCTCAAGTCCCGGACCCGAAAGTCACGGCGTATCTGGTCAAAAAATGCGAAGAGCTGCCTAATTTTAACCGAAATAAAACAGCTAATATGTTGTTGATCCTCTTCAGCCAACACTATCAGGATGCGCCAAAGCTGCTCATGGATATATTGGAAAAAGGCGGAGCCAAGCAGTTCTATTATTTGGATCGAGTCCAACTTACATTGCTTTCTTTACTGCCAAGGCCTTATGCAGAGAGGCTGCAGCTATTCGTAGAAGGGCTATCCTATCAGGGTATGAAAAATCAATTGCTAGAAATCGCGGAAACGATAGCTGCGAAGCCGGAGCAAACCGAACCGTCAGATAACGAAGAGAAGGGACAGGGATTATGGGGATGGATCAAAAGCAAGATGTCGTAAGGTTACCCTCTGAACGTTTATACATCGAAGAATTGGAAGCTTTGAAGAAATTGGATCAGGATGCGAAGCCAGCCGGGTGGCAGCTTTCTCCGAAGGCGGTACTGACGTTTCTGATTGGTGGAAATGTAAAAGGGGTCGCGATTACGCCAAAATATATTGGCAATAAACGGCTGGTAGAAATGGCGATAGCCACGCTGCTGACTGACCGTGCTCTCATGCTGATCGGGGAGCCGGGAACGGCTAAATCCTGGCTTTCGGAAAATCTGACAGCAGCCATCCATGGGGATTCTGGCAAAGTCATTCAAGGAACGGCAGGCACGAGCGAGGAGCATATCCGTTATTCTTGGAATTATGCCATGCTGCTAGCGCAAGGACCTTCCGATCAAGCGATTATCAAAAGCCCGATTTTCCGCGCAATGGAAACAGGCGGGATCGCCAGATTCGAAGAGATCTCGCGCTGTGCGTCCGAAGTACAGGACGCTTTGATCTCCATCTTGTCGGAGAAGACGATCTCGATTCCGGAACTGGGCAGAGAAGTGTTCGCTGCAAGGGGATTTTCTATCATCGCAACGGCCAACACGCGCGACCGTGGAGTGAACGAGATGTCAGCCGCCTTGAAACGGCGATTTAACATCATCGTGCTTCCATCCCCTTCGGATATTGATACAGAAGTGGAGATTGTTCGCAAACGTGTCAGAGAGATTTCGACGAGCTATGAATTGAGAGCGTCACTCCCAGAGGAGGAGGCGGTGCGCAAGGTTGTGACGATTTTCCGCGAGCTGCGCAGCGGGATGACACTCGACGGCAAAGAGAAGGTGAAAGGGCCGAGTGGTGTGATTTCGACGGCTGAAGCGATTTCGCTTCTAACGGGCAGCATGGCGCTTGCAGGAAGCTTTGGCAGCGGACAGATTAGTGAAGAAGATATTGCCGCCGGGCTGCAGGGAGCTATTGTGAAAGATGAAGAGAAAGACCGCCTCGTATGGAAGGAATATCTAGAAAATGTGATGAAAAAGCGGGGATCGACATGGAGAAATCTGTACTTCGCGTGCTCGGAGATGAACAACTAGATCGCAGTCAGGGGTTTCATGTTTTTGGTATAAGACATTTATCTCCTGCTGGCGCTTTCCGCCTGCTGGCTTTCTTAGATGAAGTGAAGCCTACGGCAGTGCTCGTTGAAGGACCAAGCGACGCAAGCGGGTTTATTGCTGAACTAACCTCGCATGGCGTTGTTCCGCCGATTGCCATTTTGGCGTATACGGATCAATTGCCAGTAAGGACCCTGTTGTACCCATATGCTGATTATTCGCCGGAATATCAGGCCTTTCAATGGGCAAGCCGCAACGATGCGCAGGCTGAATTTATCGATCTACCTTCCGAACAAGCCTTGGCTCTCTACGAGCAAAGGAAACGGAGGTCATCCTCTGCTGAGGAAGAGAGCAATCAGACGGAGGACGACGCTTTTCGGGCGTATGTCCACGAACAGAGGACACTGTATCAACAGCTTGCTGAGCTGTCGGAAGAACCGGACTACGAGGCTTATTGGGAGCGCCATTTTGAACATAATATGCAAAAAGACGCCTACCGCCATGGCATTTATCAATTTTCGGCTCAAATGCGTGATCTGACTGCGGGGCAGGAGTGGCAATTTGCGCCACAGGAAGCGGCTTACAATGAAATTCGGGAAGCTTACATGCGGCGCAAAATTCAGGATACTATTGAAGCTGGGCACGCTCCTGAGAAAATTGTAGTCGTAACCGGCGCGCATCATGCCTCCGTATTAGACTTCCGCTTTCCAGTGATGACGGATGAAGAGATGAAAGGGCTGCCCAAGTCGACAACTAAGCTTACGTTGATGCCTTATTCTTACTACAAGCTGTCTTCGCACTCAGGCTATGGGGCGGGGAACCAGGCACCCGCTTATTATGAATTGTTCTGGCAGTGCCTCCAAAAAGGTGATCTGAGCAGGCTACCTTCCTTGTATTTCTCACAGGTAGCCGCGTATCTCAGAGAACATGGCACTTATAGATCCACAGCTTCGCTCATCGAAGGTGTGAGACTGGCAGAGGCTCTTGCTGCTTTGCACGATGGTAGTCATCCTACGTGGAAAGACCTTCGGGACGCTGCAACCGTATGTCTCGGTCATGGGGAGCTTTCGATAATTGCGGAAGCTTTGGCAAGGACAGACGTGGGCACGGCCATCGGCAGATTGCCAGAAGGAGTCAGCCAGACGCCAATTCAAGATGATTTGAACAGAGAGCTCAAGCGGCTCAAGCTGGAGAAATTCAAAACTACGGTTGCTACAACCTTGGAGTTGGATTTACGTGAAAACCGCAGGGTGAAGTTGGAGGAAGCTGCTTTTCTGGATTTGAAGCGGTCTGTTCTCCTGCATCGGCTGGAATTGCTGGGCATTAGCTTTGCCAAGAAGCAAAGAGTGAATCAAGACTCCGCATCGTGGGCGGAGAACTGGGTGCTGCAGTGGACGCCGGAAGCTGAGATTCAAGCGGTGGAGTCGACCTTGAAGGGGGAGACGATTGAGCTGGCCGCGGCTTTCGTGCTGAAGGAGCGGCTCGATGTTTGCGGCGATATCGCGGAAGCTTCGCGCATCATTCGCATCGCCTGCGACTGCACGTTGACGCAGCTGATGGAGCAGGCCAAATCCACGCTGCAAGGGCTTGCGGTGGATGCAGGCAATTTCGAGCAGGTCGCAGGGGCGGCCTACGAGCTGTCGGTGTTGATCCGTTATGGATCGATTCGCCGAATCGAAACGGATAACTTAGTTCCGCTGCTTCAGCAGTTATTCCTGCGCGGAACGCTGCTTCTCGTAGATAGCGCGGGCTGCAATGATGACGCTGCTCAGGGCATGGTTCGAGCAATTCAGTCGCTGCATACAATTGCTCAAGACCATTTTGAAGTGGTAGACGATGGTTTATGGTTGAATAAACTGCAAGAGCTAGCATCGCGTGATGACCGAAATGCAAAGCTGTCGGGCTTCGCTTTTGCTATTTTGCTTGAGCGCAATGAAATACCGGATGAGCGCGTTGCGACGGAAGTTTCACGTCGCCTGTCACCGGGGATTCCCGTTGATCTGGGAGCGGGATGGTTCGAAGGCATGTCGATGCGCAACCGATACGCGCTGCTGTCTAGGCAAACGTTGTGGCAGCAGCTCGATGTCTATATCGGATCGCTGGAAAAAGAGGCCTTCCAACGTTCACTTGTGTTTCTGCGCCGAGCTTTCGGTTCATTCGAACCGAGGGAGAAGGCATCGGTGGCCGAGATGATGGGCGATATTTGGGGCGTTGGCGCCGATAACGCCGGAACTGCTTTGCAACACCCGTTAAGCGAGGAAGAGAAGGAGAAGCTGGATGAGCTCAACGATTTTGATTTTGGGGATTTGTAGCCTATGACCATGATAGATCAAGAACAATTAAAGCGTTGGCGGTTAATTCTGGGTGCTGCTTCTGAAGAGAAGCTGCAGTCTTTTGGGGCTGGAGACGGAATGCTCGACGAGGAGTCGAGACTCATAGATGAGGCGCTTGCCGCGATCTATGATGAGACATCCGGAGGCAATATGGATGACGGATCGAACTTGGGCGGCCCCCGCAAAGCGGGGCTTGGCCCTTCGTCCCCGAAGCTTGCCAAGTGGCTGGGCGATATCCGAACCTTTTTCCCGCCGGACGTGGTCTCCGTCATTCAGTCCGATGCCATTGAGCGCAAAGGCTTGAAGCAGCTGCTCTTCGAGCCGGAGCTTCTTTCCCAAGTGAAGCCGGACATCCAAATGGTAGCCACGTTAATGGCGCTCAAAGGGAAAATACCGGAGAAAACGAAAGAAACAGCAAGGCAATTAGTGAAAGCAGTTGTAGATGAAATCGTGAAGCGGCTTTCGCAGGATCTGCGCCGAGCTGTTACTGGTGCCTTGAATCGCAGGCAGCATTCGCCGCTGCCTTCGTCCACGGGATTGGACTGGAACACAACCATCCGCAAAAATCTAAAGCACTACGACAAGGAGCGCGGTCTCCTGCTGCCCGAAAAAGTCTACTTCTTTGATCGAGCGCGTCGGAGCAAAGAGTGGACGGTCATCCTGGATATTGACCAAAGCGGTTCGATGGCGGGTTCTGTCATTTACGCCTCCATTATTGGTTCGATTTTCGCCAGTATGCCGGCTCTGGACACGCGAGTGGTTGCTTTTGACACCGAGGTGGTTGATTTAAGTGAGCAGTGTGCTGAGGATCCCGTTGATATGCTGTTTGGGATTCAGCTTGGCGGGGGAACGGATATTAACAAATCCATCGCTTATTGCGAGCCTTTTATCACGGAGCCGAAGAAAACACTGTTTATCTTGGTCTCAGATTTGTATGAAGGCGGCAATCGCACAGAGATGATTCAACGGCTTGTCGACATGCATCAGGCTGGCGTGAAGACGATCTGCTTACTCGCTTTATCTGACCAGGGCGTGCCTTCTTATGACGATGCTGTTGCTAAAAAACTGGCTCAATACGGTATCCCTTGTTTCGGATGTTCTCCCGAGAAGGTTCCGGAATTGATGGAAGGTGCATTAAAAGGGCATGATCTTACGGTGCTTGCGGAGAGGGTAAAGCATGGTAAGGGGATGTAGCTTATAATGTTAGCTGCTGAACAGCCCTAAGCGTAAATTCAATGAGCAGTATTTTTGTGAGAAAGGGAGTGTGCTCTTGAAAGGTAGGATTCCCGGATTGTTGTGTTTTGTTTGTTTACTGGGTCTGTTTGTCGGCTTTATGACGCCAACGGCATATGCTTGTTCCCGCGGGCCGACAACGTTGGAGGAAGATTTTCTGGAAGCGAGTGCGATCTTTACGGCAAAAGTCACGAGCGTGGATGCTGTGTATCCGTCGCAGAAAGCGGCAGTGGTGGAACCAGATAAAGTATTCAAGGGGCAGTCTCCGGCCTTTGTAGTGACCAATGATGATTCGGACCAATGCGGTGCCAGTATCGAAGTTGGGGAAACCTATCTATTTTACTCCCACCGATGGGATTTACCTTACGTTAGTGTTTTCGATACGCATCTTCTTGGTACGGAAAGAGCAGAAAAGCTGACTCAGTGGCTCTCAGATAGGACTGAGAAACAACAACCTAAGCCTCCGCGCACGGAGACTATTCTTGCCCATAGACAGGGAGAGATCCGGGTATTTTTTGAACGGCATGATAGAGGGTACTCGAAAAAGTCGTTCATAACGAGCAACTCCATTTATGTTCCTCTTTCCTTTTTCAACGATACACTTTGGCATTCGGCGGACTGGAATGAGGAAAGGAATGAAATTGTTATTGATGCAACGAACCGTTTAGAATTCGAAGAGCTAGATCCCGACGACCTCCTTGCTCCCCATAGAGGGGCGCCTAAAGAAATTAGCGCAGCGTACAATGATATTAAAATCAAAGTCAAAAGTGAAACCCTACTGGAACATCCGGAAGCGTTTGTTTCGGGCGATGAAATCTTTGTTCCTTTACGCGCGATCGCGGAAAAGTTTGGTTATGAAGTCGAATGGATAGACAGTTCTTCTTCTGTCATTCTCCACCTCGCCCTTGAACAGCAGAGCGGGCCCAAAACTTTAGGAATGAGATATACCAACAATATCGGGTTGGAAGGCAATCTTGAGATAGAGCGTTTAACAGCGAATGAGATTACGTATCGGGCTTATCACGGACATCTTCAGAAAGGTATTGATGTTAAGCCAGAAACGGTTCCTTTTGCGGAAATGTTAAAAGAAGAGCTTGGATATCGGAAATATGGTGTACAATTTTATTTAAAAATGGATAAACAGGACATACGGCTGTTAGTGTCTTATGAACTCCTACGCAAAATCGAAAGTGACGCTTCATTTCGTGAAAAAGTTGGGGCGAAACTAGGAGAGCCGGTGAGTGAGATACCTCGCAACAGGATACTGACAATAAGAGACTTTGAGTGAAAATATCAATACTTTCTCAAATTTCTATCATTTTCTATTAATTAATTCTATCCTATTCGTAGTATAATGTTCCTAATGACATATGGAGGAACTAAAATGACGTTAATTAAGCAATTGCAAGCACCAGAAGAGTTTGTAGGCTACTACCTCATTAAAGAATTAGAAGTTAAACAAACGAATACCACGCCTGCCAAAGATTTCATGGACATTGTGTTATGCGATGCTAGTGGGCAGATCTCTGCAAAGCTATGGGATGTTAGCGCGACTGATAAAGAAACGTTTTTCCCGATGACGTTGGTCAAAGTTCAAGGCTTAGTTCAAAACTATCGTGATAAATTACAGGTGAAAATCGGTAGATTGCGCAAGGCGCTGCCAGAGGATGGCGTACATATTACGGAGTTCATCCGTTCAGCACCGATTAGTCCAATCGATCTTATTCATACGATAAATCAAGTTTTGGAAAGTATTACGAATCCGGCCATCAAGTCGATTGTTTCGTTCTGTGTGACCAAAGTTGAAGAGAAGCTAAACCATTACCCCGCTGCCAAAACGCATCATCATGCCTACTTCGCCGGCCTTGCTTATCATATTGTACGGATGCTGGAGATTGGTGAATTTATTTGTAAACAGCGGCCGTTTCTCAATCCAGATTTAATTAAAGCGGGCATCATTTTGCACGATATTGCCAAACCGGAAGAAATGATCGCACAGTTAGGGATCGTTTCTGATTACAGTGTGCAAGGAAAGCTGCTCGGACACATCTCGATGGCGTCGAACTGGATTACGGAAGCTGCCTTGCATCATGGGATTGATCTCCAGTCGGATGTTGTTATTGGTCTGCAGCATATTGTGCTGTCCCACCACAACTTGCCAGAATGGGGGAGTCCGGTACTGCCCCAAATTCCTGAAGCTGTTGCTTTACATTACATTGATTCGATGGATGCGAAGCTGCAGATGGTTGAGGATACTCTGATGACAACGCCAGAGACAGAAGCATGGACGCCGATGATCCGCGGACTAGAAAATAAGGCGATGTATCGTTTGAACTTATAATCTATATCAAAATAACGAAAACTGCGTGAGCACAGATGCTCACGCAGTTTTTTTGTCATTTCTCACAGTTCCAATCCAGTTCCTTGTTTAAACCGTTTAATGACGACCTGCGTATTAACGCGTACGACGCCTTTCAATTTGTAGATATTTTGGTAGAGGAAGTCTTCGAGCGCAGCATCGTCTTTGAGCAAGGCATGCATGTGCAGGGAGCTGCTCCCCGTCATTTGATAAATACTAATAACGTTGGAGTCAGCAGAGAGTAGGTTGCCTACTTCCTCAGCAAACCGCGGCTCCACTTCGACTTCGAAAAAAGCGCTGATAACTTTACCTAATTTCGTCGCGTTCAACCGAATTGTAAAGTTTTCGATGACTTCCTTTTCGATGAGGTTTTCGACTCGTTTTTGAATCGCAACACGTGAGAGATTGAGTATTTCCCCGATTTTTGCATAGGATATCCGGCCATTCTCATGTAGTAACTTGATGATTTCTTGATCTACTTGATCGAGGTGAGGAAGCTCCAACATAGGTAAGACTCCTTTGTCGTAAAATATATACAGTTGTTAATATTATCATAGTATTCTCATGAAAAGAACAAATTTTACGTTCGAAATCGAACTATGTTAATCAAAATAATTAAAATTATGATAAAAACGTAACTATATCTAGTGTTTCCGTTTACAAATGGAGTTGACGATAAAAAGGTTCATTCATATAATAATGTTAATTAACATAACACATAAATAAATATAAACAAATTTATGTTAGATTATATAACATTTGAGGGGGGTAAAATGTCAAACAAATTAATTTACAACGGTACGGTGTTGACCATGAATGCCACCAATCAGATTTTCAAACCAGGCTATGTGTATATGGAGCACGATGTGATCCGTGAAGTGGGGGAATGGAAATCAGACGGGAGCTTGGACCATTTAATCTTACAATCATCCTATACGTACAATGCTTCGGGTAAAGTCGTCATTCCCGGGATTATTAATGGCCACACCCATTTGTTTCAAACATTCATGAGAGGGGTATCGGATCACTCGCCGCTCACACAGTGGCTGAAGGAAATTATTTGGCCGATGAGTCTCGCGATGGAGCCTGAAGATTTTTATTTAGCTGCTTTAATTGGGTGTATCGAAAATTTAAAATCGGGCGCGACATATATGATGGATCACCATTATATCCACACGTTTCCAGAGAATGATGCAAGTGTACTGCAAGCGATGGTGGATTCAGGGATTCGCGGACATTTGGCGAGAGGCGGCTCGGATTTGGCAGGAGAAGTCCGATTAAGGGAGACCGAGGAACAGATCTTTGACAGTACAGATCGATTGCTCGATGAATGGGATGGCGCTGCTTCCGGCCGGATTCGAATTGCATTGGGGCCGCTTAATTTATATGGATGCTCTCGAGGGTATCTAGAACGGGCGGCTGTCTTTAGCCGGGATCGCAAGCTGATTTCTCACGTACATGTCGCCGAAACGAGTGAACAGATCGACACGACGATGGCCCGCTATGGCCTGCGCAATTTGGAGTTGCTGAATGAAGTTGGACTGCTAGGTGAGCATACTCAGGTTGTTCATGGTGTGTGGCTTGATGATGGAGAACTAGAAATGATTCGTGCAAAGCAAGCTTCCGTCATCCATTGTCCAGTATCCAATATGTACTTAGCTTCTGGTGTTGCCAGAGTACCTGAAATGCTGCGTATGGGCATTAATGTCGCCCTAGGTACGGATGGTCCTGGCAGCAATAATTGCCAAGACAACTTAGAAGTGCTGAAGTTCACGGCATGCTTGCATAAGGTAAATGAGCTGGATGCTACTTTATTACCGCCGATGGATGTGCTGCGTATGGCAACAGTGAATGGTTCAAAGGCTGTCGGAAGGAGTGCTGATTTGGGCAGCCTTGAGCCAGGAAAGAAGGCAGATCTAGTGACTGTAGATATGATGAAAGCCCATATTAGTCCCGTGCATCGTGCTTCTTCAGCGCTGGTTTATAACGCGAACGGCAATGATGTCGATCTCGTTATTGTTGGCGGTCAGGTTGTTGTTGAGAAGGGGATAAGCACATGGATCGATGAGCAAGAAATTCTACAAAGAGCCCAAGTAAGGGTTGATGCTCTGCGCAGTAAGCTGGCTGGACAATATCCTGTTTTTGCAAATATAGAGTAGGAGGATGATTTCAATGGCTTTACAACGTCTACATGATCCTGTACTTGAAAATGATTGGCATGCTGTATACCTCGCTTCTGAGCTGAAAGACCAACCTGTGGGTGTCATCATTTTGGGCGAAAGAGTAGCGATTTACCGCTCTAGCAAAGGGATTCATGCCCTGCAAGATCTATGCGTTCACCGTGGAGCCATGCTTTCCAAAGGATGGGTTCAAGATGATGTCCTTGTCTGTCCATACCATGGCTGGCAGTATGATTCATCTGGACAATGTGTCTGTATTCCAGCACAGCCTAAGGGGGAGAAGATTCCTCTCAGAGCTAAAGCGCAAACCTATGCCTGTGAAGAGAAATACGGTTTTATCTGGGTATGTATAGGTGAACCCGTGGCGCCTTTGCCTCATTTCGAAGAGTTTGCTAATCCAGAATTTCGTCCATTACCATGTGGCCCATACAAAGTTACAGCAGCTGGAACGAGAGTGATTGAGAATTTTACAGACTTTGCGCATTTGATGTTCGTCCATCAGAATCTGCTCGGACACCCCGACTATGCGGAGCTGCCCGACTTTCAGGTTATCAAGGAGAAGGAACGCATTTATATCGATAATATCCCGATCTTTCAACCGGTTGCCCATTCCGGCTCGGATAAGAGTGAAGGTACGACTTATGTCTATATGAAAGAAGTTTATCGGCCTTTATCCGCTCGATTGTCCAAAGCAGATCCGAGCAATGGCCAAACCTTGTGGATTATGTTGACGGTATTGCCTGTTGCTGCAGAAGAATGCGTTGTATTTATGATGGTATCGCGGAATTATGCCTATGACGTAGATGATGCGAATTTTATTCGCTTCCAGGATATCGTGTTTGAACAAGATGCGAGGGTAATAGAGACTCAGAAGCCGGAGCTGTTGCCACTGGATCTGCAGGTCGAACTCAACCATAAGGTGGATCGTTTCTCCATTGCGTATCGTCGTTGGTTGAAAGAATTAGGCGTGGTGGTTGGTACAATATAAGAGAACGTTCGTCTTTCATGCAATATTAGTGTGTTTTTCTAAAATAATTCTTGGAAAAGTAATAAAAAGACGTACTTTTATTGTGTGAAAATACAAAACGTTAGTCTATTCGTTGACTTGAACAGGCCATCAACTCTATATTTGACTAAAGATTGACTTTTGTAGAGAAAACCAAATATGGAGGGGAAGTTTAATATGAAACCATTTAATCTTACTAATCCGCTTGCAGCGAAACGCCCAGTTGTTTTGTCCATTAGCTTAGTTATGATCTCAAGTATGCTCGCCGCATGCGGTAACGCGGGCTCCTCGGTTTCAACGTCAGCGCCATCTTCAGCACCATCGGCTGCAACGACGGCTTCCACTGCTCCAGCAGCTTCACCGGCTTCGACTACAGCTACCAAAGCAGTCTTACCTGCAACTGTTGTTTTAAACTGGTTCGCCGAACCCGAACATGGTGGGAACTTTGCGGCCTTGGCCAAAGGATTCTATAAAGATGCAGGATTTGATATGACGCTCATGCCGGGTGGTCCACAGGTTTCTTCTACACAAATCGTCGCTTCAGGCAAAGCGCAATTCGGTATGGCGAATGGTGATGATATCCTGGTAGCCAGACAAGAGGGTATTCCGATTGTAGCCATTGCAACCTCCATGCAAAAGAGTCCGCAAGCTGTGTTTTATCATAAAGAAGATACTGCGATTAAAGATTTTGGTGATTTAAACGGACATAAGGTATATGTGGCTTCAACGGCCAGCTTCTGGCAATTTATTAAGAAGAAATACAAATTAGACAGTGCCCAAGAAATGAAATACACAGGTCAATTAGTTAACTTTGTCAGCGATCCAAAAGCTCTTACGCAAGGGTATGTAACTTCTGAACCGTTCACGCTCACTCAGCAAAAGGTAGAGCATGGCACGCTCTTGGTTGCCGATTCCGGTTATAACATTTACGCTGGCGTATACTTCACTACGGAGAAAATGATTGCTGAACATCCAGACCAAGTGAAGGCTTTCGTCGAAGCCACGGTTAAAGGCTGGGATTATTACAAGGATCATTCCGAGGAGATCAATCCTTCCATTCAAGTGAAGAATCCAGATATGGGCTTAGATATGATGAAATTTAGCGCTGCTAAAGAGATGGACTTTGTATTCGGCGGAGATGCAGCAACCAAAGGTACGGGCATTATGACGAAAGAACGTTGGTCAGAAGTTCAAAAGCAGCTTGTAGATGTAGGTGTTCTCAAAACAGCAGAGAACATCGACAAAGTGTTCACAACGCAATTTTTACCTAAGAAGTAAGGGGTAAAATAAGAAATAATCAGGGGGTGGCGGCATTGGCTTCTATTATGAATATGGATTTAGTGAACGTTCGATTGCCAATGGAGGATGAGGGGCATTTATTTCGTCTCTCGATTCGTGATGGCGTTTGGACTCAGATTCAGAAGCAAGAAGCTAATGCTGCCCATTCTGGTGCAATGTCATTAGAACAATGGAAACCTCAGATTGCTACAGGCGAATCGGGCGTCTCGTTCATTGACCTTGAAGGAAAAATAATACTGCCAGGCTTCGTAGATGCCCATATGCATTTAGACAAATCATTCTCGCTAACTTCGGTTGAGAACCGGAGCGGGACATTAGAAGAGGCCGTACGCAATTATTCAAGTGCATCACCGTCTTTTACCAAAAATGAGATTAAATCAAGAATAATGCGTTCGGCTTTGCAAGCTTTGTCATTTGGTACTACGCATATTCGTACACATCTTGATTTTAATTTGAGAGCCTCACGTGAGGTAGCGTTACGTACAATTGAGGCTGCTTTGGAAGCCAAAGAAGCATTAGCGCCTTATATCAGCTTGCAGCTGTTTCCGATGTGTCCCTACAATTTCATGTCGCTAGATGTTGATGCCGTAGAGGAAGCACTAAAGATGGGCGTCGATGGGATTGGTGGAGCGCCGCACTTGTCATTAACTCCTAAGGAAGATATCGATTATATATTCAAATTAGCAGAGAAATATGATGTGCCGATTGATCTGCATTGTGATGAAACAGACAACCCAGCTATGCGCACAATCGAACATATCGCTTTGCGAACGAAATCAGAGGGCTATTCAGGAAGAGTTACCGTCGATCATTTATGTGCGCTAGCTTCGATGACGGATCAGGATGCTCACGGCATCATTGAACGCATGGCTGACGCGAGGCTCAAAGCAGTCTCATTACCTGCTGTCAATTTGTATTTGCAAGGAAGGCATGACGGATTCCCCGTTAGACGTGGAGTAACTCGTTTGAAGGAAATCTGGGAAGCAGGTATTCCTATTGCCGTGGCTTCTGATAATATTCACGATCCCTTTCACCCTTTTGGCAGAGGCGATTTATTGCAGATTGCTCTTATTGGCTCCTATGCCGCTCATATGGGGCGACCGGATGATCTTCGCACACTGCTGCGCATGATCACAGATGTGCCCGCCAAGGTGCTCGGTCTAACTTCCTATGAGGTAATGGCTGGTAATCATGCGAATTTTGTTATCATAGACGGAAGTACCCCGGAAGAGATCTTTACCATGCTGCCTGAACGCCGCTTTGTATATAGTCAAGGAAGCTTTGTACGAATGGCTGCAAATAAAGCCGAGTGGCAGGATAAGACCTTAGCTCATTATTGGCAAGAAGCAGTTGAGAATGTATCCTTCCATAAACATGAATTCGCGAAAGGGTGAGCGTCTTAATGGCTAACCTGTTGGTCATCTATTACAGCGCATTCGGTCACGTATTCCAAATGGCGCAGGCTGTCGCAGATGGAGCTAGCCAATCCGGAGCGCATCAGGTCAGGATCGTTCGTATTCCGGAAATGATTGCTGCTCAAAATCGTGTTATTCAGCAAGATAATGAAAGATCCAGAGCGGGAAATGAGCAGTTGGCAAGCCCAGCGACGCTTTCTAAGCAATTCCGTTTAACAGATCGTTACAGTAAATATGAAGCTACGCAAGCCTTGCAGCAGGATATTCCTATCGCGACGAACGATGATTTGCGTTGGGCGAATGGAATTCTATGGGGATTTCCGACGTATTATGGCACAATGCCTGCCCAAGTTAAGCTATTTCTTGAAATGGCTGGGGAGCTTTGTATAGAAGGTGCTTTGGAAGGAAAACCTACGGGCATTTTTAACAGTACAGCCTCCATTCATACGGGACATGAAGCCGCTATTTTAACCGCTATGGTTCCCTTATTTCATTTTGGCATGATATTCGTGGGACTGCCTTATTCGGAGAATCCCGAATATTTAACGGCTGATGCGATTGGCTGCTCACCTTATGGGGCATCGACATTGGCTGGGCCTGACAGTTCGCTATCTCCGGATCCAAGAGAGCTTCTGATGGCAGCTCGATTAGGAGAGCGGGTTGCTGATGTAGCCGCTGCTTTACAGCTATTCCAATCAAGATAAGCATAATTTTCTTAATTTTGAACGACGCTAATTTGAAAGCTTAAGATCCGCTCTTCACTTTGAGTTTGGGTCTTTTTTCATAAGAGCTTATGCGTACTATAATG
Source organism: Paenibacillus sp. V4I9 (assembly GCF_030817295.1). Lineage (NCBI taxonomy): Bacteria > Bacillati > Bacillota > Bacilli > Caryophanales > Paenibacillaceae > Paenibacillus > Paenibacillus sp. V4I9. The sequence continues at coordinate 5,790,813 of NZ_JAUSZE010000001.1, read as the reverse complement.
TCCACTCACTTGGAGGTGCTCAACTTGTCATTCAGTCGTTATCAAGGTAAGGCGTGGGATCGCTGCTTTTTTCCCCGCTTAAGTAAGCTCGAGGTTGCTCAGGTTCCCAAAGATAATGCGCTCATCGTTCTGCCGGTTGGCGCGATTGAGCAGCATGGTCCGCATATGCCGGTGTTTACCGATACTTTAATTTCCGAAGTGCTCTTGACCGAGGCTTTCGAACAGCTTCCCGATCATGCGAATATATGGCTGCTGCCGGCCATTCCATACGGGAAAAGCACGGAGCACCTTGGCCATCCAGGGACTATAACGTTATCGGCAACTACATTAATGGCTGTCGTGATGGATATAGCGAAAAGCTTGAGTAAAAGCGGATTTCAGAAATTAGTACTAGTGAACACGCATGGGGGTAACACGGATTTATTAAATATGATGGGCCGGGAAATCCGTATTGAAACGGGGCTGGCTGTATTTCGATTAGATCCTGGCGGACTCGGTGCCGCTGATGAGTGGATAACGCCGCTGGAGAAGCAGGCTGGTATTCATGCGGGGGACATGGAAACTTCCTTAGTGATGTCTGCTAAGCCTGATTGGGTTCATATGGAGCTGGCTCCTACGGAATATCCGAATTACCCGGATTCGCGTTATTTGGCTCTTCGCAATCGTGCCTTTGCTTGGGTGATGGATGATTTATCTTATTCGGGGATATCTGGCGATGCTACGCAAGCAACGATAACGAAAGGCCATGCGATGGCTGAAAGGTACGGTGCTTTTATCGCCGAGGCTTTGCTCACCTTTCAAGCTTTTGAGATGAAGTCATTGAAAAAGGAACAATAACGGAGGAAAGTTCCAAAAATCAAATACAGGAGATGAAGTAAATGGCTATGAATTCTTCTCTGATCCATACATCCAATTCACAAGTATCCGGCCCTAACTTCGTAATCATGGATAATCTCTCTAAGACGTACCCAAACGGTACAATTGCCTTGCAAGATGTGAATCTAACGATACAAGAAGGGGAGTTCCTTTGTTTTGTTGGTCCGTCTGGGTGTGGGAAATCAACAATTTTCAAAATGATTACAGGTCTTGCCAAGCCGAGTAAAGGGACGTTAGATGTGTTTGGAACGACGCCCAAAGAAGCGCGCAAACAAAGTGATATCGCTTTTGTTTTCCAGGATCATACGCTGCTGCCTTGGTCTACGGTAGAAGCTAACGTAAGATTGCCGCTTGAATTGCGCGGTGTAGATAAGAAGACACAGAAAGAAGAGGCTCAGCGCGTGTTGGAGCTGGTCGGCTTGAAGGACTATATGAAGGTGCTGCCTAGACAGCTTTCCGGAGGAATGAAGATGCGTGTCTCCATCGCGCGTGCGCTCATTTCGAGACCTAAGCTGCTTCTCATGGATGAGCCCTTCGGCGCCTTAGACGAAATTACGCGTCAAACCTTGCAAATGGAGCTGCTTAATATTTGGCAGCAGGATAAATCCATGACGGTGCTATTCGTCACGCATAACGTATTCGAATCGGTATTCTTATCCACAAGTGTTGTTGTGATGACACCGCGTCCAGGTAAAATATCGGCGAGGCTTGATATCCCAGTCCCTTTTCCACGAGATGAAAGCTTCCGGACAACGACGCAATTCAGTGATTTAGTTCGTGAAGTATCTGAAGCTTTGGATCATTGATACGAAAGGGTGAATAAGCTCATGGCCATGAATATTAGCTGGGAGAAAGAGATACAGGAGCAGCTTGCTAAGGAAATCGTGTTTGTTGATGGCGAAACGAGAGAAAAGCTCTCTAAAGATTATTACTGGTACTCCCCTGTTCTTAATCGCCAATTACAGAATATGAAAGCGGCCGATGTCGTTGCCATACCGCGCAATGAAGCCGAGGTGGCAGAAGTTTTAGCCTTCGGTTACCGCCATAACATTCCCGTTACCGTTCGTGGAGCTGGTACAGGTAATTATGGTCAAGCGGTTCCCCTACAGGGCGGTATTGTCTTAGATCTAAGCCGAATGGATGAAATTCTCGAAATCGGACCTGGATATGCTCGTTTACAATGTGGAGTTCGTCTAGGTGTCATTGATAAAAAGGCTCGAGAAGTCGGACAAGAAATTCGCATTTATCCCAGCACCTATGTGAAAGCGACGGTTGGCGGCTTTGTAAGCGGTGGTTCCGGCGGAATCGGCTCAATTACCCACGGAAATCTATGGGATGGCAATGTGCTGGAAGCCGTCATTTATACGATGGAAGAATCTCCGCAGCGCTTGGTTATCCAAGGCCGTGATTTATTTGATTATATTCATAATTATGGGACGACCGGAATTTTGACAGAGGTGACCATCCCGCTTTCTCCTCGCACCGAGTGGGCTCAGGCTATAGCAAATTTCGACACCTTCGAGCAATCAATGCGATTCGGTGAGGCTCTTGCCAGAGAGGAAGCCATTCTGAAACGGCTCATTGCTCCGATGGAGTGGCCAATTCCCTCTTATTTCGTTCCGTTTGCCAAAGTGATCAAGCCTGGCATGGCCGCTGTCATGCTTGAATTTGCTGAGGATACGCTGCCGTTAGTCGAAGCTCTTGCCCAAAGTTATGGCGGGCACATCGGCCATCTTATTGAGGCTAAAAATTACCGGAAAACGATCGGGGTATCGGATTTTACATGGAATCATACGACATTATGGGCAATGAAAACGGACTCTTCCATGACGTATCTGCAAGCTGGCTTTAAGCTGGATTGCTATATGGAACAAATTCAGAAGATTAAAGACAAATATGGGGAAGAAGTTTACCTACATTTTGAATGGGTACGCAGCGGTGGGGAAATCTCACCAAATTCGCTTCCGGTTGTTCGCTTTGAGAGCGAAGAACGCTTATACGAGATCATTCACTATTGTGAATCGATCGGCGTGAAAATATTTGATCCTCATACCTGGGTGTTGGATCATGGCGGACGTGGTGAAGTTGGCAGCATGGAGCGCAAGAAACGTGAGAATGATCCAAGGGGGCTGCTGAATCCAGGGAAAATCATTTATGAGATGTAAATGAAGGGGGACGTACAATGGCTGTAGATTCTAAATACCTGCAAATACTACCGGATGAAATATTCCCTGCCCGCGAACGGGCGGCTTGGGCTAATCGATTGGAAGATGGGGCCTCACCAGGGCTTCGACTTCTGATGCTGCTTAAGCATCTTTTACCACCGCTAGTTGCGTTTGTTGTTTTCATCGGAGGCTGGGAACTCATTGCTTATTTAGTGAAAGCTCCTGTTTATCTCGTACCTAAGCCTTCCGATATCGTCGCAGCAGCCGTAGAAAACAGACATGGACTTTGGGTATCTGTAAGGACAACGACGTTGGAAGCTGTGCTTGGATTTTTCCTCAGCATTATATTAGGAGTTACTGGTGCCATTCTTTTGGCAAGCTCCAAATGGATTGAGAAGAGTGTTTATCCTTATGCGATAATTTTACAGACCATTCCGATTGTCGCCATTGCCCCTCTCATTGTGATATGGTTCGATGCGGGTGTGAATGCGATTGTCATTATTACATTCTTAATCGGATTCTTCCCGATGCTTTCGAATACGTTAATCGGTCTAAATTCCACAGATCAAAATATGAGTAACCTGTTTTATTTATATAATGCGAATGCGATTCAAACGATGTGGAGGCTGCGAATACCAGCTGCCCTGCCTTATATCGTAGCCGGTCTGAAAATCTCCTGTACTTTATCCGTGGTCGGGGCTATTGTCGGTGAATACATTGCCGGTATCGGCGGAGGTCAAGGCGGACTTGGTTATGCGATAACGTATGCTGCTGCTCGTTTAAAAACTCCTTATTTATTCGCTTGTGGACTTTCAGCATCAGCACTGGGCATTATTTTCTTCTTATTAGTCAACGCTTTCGCCAAATGGCTGCTTAGTTCGTGGCATGAATCCGAGATGAAAAAGGATAACTAAATGGCACCAAGGTAAAGAGGGTGAGTTAGCTGCTGGATATTGTATTTCGTAATGTGCGTATGCTTGGACATTCGGAGGACCGAGGTCTTGTAGATATCGGTGTAAAAAACGGCAAAATCGCCGTGCTTGGAAGTATTGCCGAACATGGGGAACGCGAAATTGATGGGATTGGTCACCTGCTGCTCCCGCCATTTGTGGAGTCCCATATTCACTTGGACACCGTCCTAACGGCGGGGGAGCCCGCCTGGAATGAGAGCGGGACCCTATACGAAGGCATCGGATTATGGCAAAAGCGGAAACAAGCGCTCACCTACGAAGACGTCACGGAACGAGCAGAGAAGGTGCTTCGGATGCAGATGGCTGCCGGTATCCTGCATGTACGCACCCAAGCAGATATCTCAGATCCGAATCTGACTGCACTACGTGCACTTCTTGCCTTGCGCGAGCGCGTAAAACCATACATGAACCTGCAAGTTATCGCGTTTCCTCAAGACGGTATTCGCGCGTGTCCCGATAATGAACGCCGTCTGGAGCAAGCTTTGGAGCTTGGCGCAGATGGCATTGGGGCGATTCCGCATCTAGAACCTACGCGTGAGGAAGGGCTATTATCGCTTGAAATTTGCTTCAATCTAGCAGAGAAGTATAGCTGCTTCGTCCATGTTTTTTGCGATGAAATGGACGATGCTCACTCCACGTTCTTAGAAAGCGTTGCCCATCTCGCGATTCGTTCTGGACTACGCGAGCGAGTAACAGCTGCGCATGCGAACGCTGCGACCTATTATGGGGAAGCTTATTACCAGAAGGTGCAGGGAATGCTTGCGCGCTCGGGCGTGAATGTCGTTTGTTGTCCGCTCATCAATAGTGCTATGCAGGGCAGATATGACGGCTATCCCAAAGGCCGAGGCATCACCCGGATAAAGGAATTATGGGCGGCTGGCGTTAATGTAAGCATCGCGCATGACGATATTCAGACGCCTTTCTATCCGCTGGGTACAGGGAATATGCTGCAAGCAGCTCATATCGCTGCCCATTTAGCACATATGACGGGGCGCGAGGAAGTGGCGGAGCTTGTGCGTATGATCACGACACGTGCAGCGAACACCCTGCAGCTTAAGGAATACGGGCTCGAAATTGGCCATCCAGCCAGCTTTATCATACTGCCTGGAGATGATGCTATGGATCTTGTTCGAGAGCAGCCTAGTTGTCGGTATGTTGTGAGCCAAGGCCGCATTGTGGCTGAAACTGTGCCTGCAAGGAGTCAATTGTTCACTACATTGTAAATGTGAATATTTATACAATAAGCAGTCCCCCTGTTGTTATTTCGCAGGGGGCTGTTTATGTTTTGTTTTTCAAATGTTTACCAGTGAATAAGAAGGGAAAGCAAAGAAACCTGTCGAATTTATATTGTTAATTACTTACAGTTTTCTTCGGGGGAGGAAAATAAATGAAACGGATATCTCGAGAACTCTGGAAAACGATGTTGGTTATGATCTTCTGTTGTGGATTCATGTCTTCCCATGCTTATGCCGATGATAAAGTGGATTTGAAAGCGATCCCAGATTGGAGCATCATGTGGGGTGATCCGCCAGGTGGTCTAGAAGGAGTAATTGCTACTTCCTCCAATCATTGGATTAAAGTCATTAACGGCGAATCATCTCCCAAGAAACCGAAAGAAGTTTCTTCGGCATGGATTAGACTCCAACTTCCATCCCATATACCTAAAGACTATGGCATATACATTGAAGGAGTATATACGCAGAACCTTTGGGTGTATATTGGTAATCGCTTAGTTCGAGAAATCAAGTTTGATTTTCCGATAGATAGACAAAGAAGTTTATTTTCTATTAGCAGCGAAGATGGGGGGGAAGTCGTTTATTTAAAGCTGGAGACATCCACGGATCGCTTAGGTATACACTCAGTAATTAAGCTGGATGATTATGCTAGATTGACGCGATCGTTTGCACTTCAGGATTTATCGAACATTATTCTAGGGTGTGCCTTTCTCTTCATAGCTGCGAGTACGCTAATAGGTTCTTTCTTCCTGAAAAAAAGTCAACTTACAAACTGGGCTTTAGTTAGTGTACTTAATTTAACGCTTGGAATTATTTTCATTACATATTCCGCTTTCTTGTACGCAAACTTCACGGGCTATGGCGGACTATTTACTGCTTTGTTTGATGTATCACTTGCCGTTTTTTTGCCTGCGCTCTCTTATTTTTTTGAAAAAATATTTGATGACGGCAAATATAAACTGATTCGTTGGTTTAGAAAATTCCAAGTCGTGTATTCAATTTTTTCAATTACTTTTATGCTCGTTAATCAACTCAATGCTTATCGATTTAACAAAGCTTATTTTTTAGTTTCGGTTACCGTTTTGGGGTTTATAATGATTAGTCAGTTCATTTTAATGATTTGCTTCTCCATTATACTTGTACGAAGAGGGAACAAGGAAGCTGTTATTTTCTCATCCGGTTTTACCTTTTTAGCTTTTATGAGTACACTAGACCTTATATGCTTCTATGCTAGTTCTCAAAACTATCAGTTTTTCTTGTGGAAATGGGGAGTTGTAGGATTTATTATTGTCATTGTTGTCGTACTGGGCAGGCGCTTTGCCATCAATCAGGAACATATGATCAATTATTCCAAAGAACTTGAATTTTATAATCATCAGCTCCAGCTCTCGGAAAAGATGGAAATCATAAGCTCATTGGCAGCTTCTGTCGCTCATGAGGTGAGAAACCCTTTGCAGGTAACACGAGGTTTCTTACAGCTTATTGCAGCTAGAACAGACGATAAGAACAAAGAATATATGGGAATCGCGATCGAAGAATTAGATCGAGCTTCTGTTATCATTACGGACTTCCTGACTTTTGCAAAACCACAGTTGGATGATCTCGTCGATTTAAATGTTTCCAAAGAAATCAGCCAAATTGAAGGTATTATTGTTCCCTTGGCCACCTTATACGGCGGACGGATAACCGTTAGTGTTCCTAGTGATTTGCATATACAAGGGAACTCATCGAAATTGAAACAAGTGCTTATTAATATTATTAAAAATAGTATCGAAGCCTTTCAAGTTGATGGTCAGATTCATATATGGGCTTATCATAAAAATGATGAGGTTTACATTCATATCAAGGATAACGGCGAGGGGATTGAACCCGAGCAGTTGATCAAATTAGGGGAGCCTTATTATTCCACAAAGTCGAAGGGGACTGGGCTTGGATTAATGGTCACTTTTCGGATCATTGAAATCATGAAAGGGCACATCGAGTTTAAAAGTCAAAGATACATAGGCACAGAGGTTATCATTCGTTTCCCATCCATAGCTGTTAAATAAAAAGAGGTGCTGCGCGTTGTTAGCGCGGCACCTCTTTTTTATTTGATTTACCACGTTTGCTCAGTGCCATTCGTAGTAACCAATACTTTTGCAGGATTCGTAGGAATGACAAGTACAAACTCAGTTGAAGTTTCTTCAACCGCTTTAACTTTGATGTCATCAGGAAGTGTGATGTTAAATGCTTGTTTTAGCGCGGCTTTTGGATTAGCAATAAGTTGGTTCTTGAATGCTTCATCTTCCCAAGCTTTTTGAATAATTTGAGCTTTCAATGTTTCATTTGATGACATTACTAATCACTCCTTGTCAATTGGGTAATTTTACCTTCATGACAAATTATAACATGAATATTCAGAATAATCTACCAAAATCAACTAGATTTCGACAAAAAATAGTTTAAACCACCTTGTGCTAGCATTTTTCTACTATTTTTGATTTCGTTTGAACCTCTAAGTATGTTTTCCACAAGCGAGTCATGGAAATTGATCATTTGTGTCATGGATATTTGTAAGCCTAGCAATTGCTCATGATGAATAATTGCGATTTGCCCATACAAATCCAGAAAGTCATGCACATACAACTGCTGCTTCACCATTTCGGGCGATACAGTACTATCCGTTGATAGCTGCAAATGCTTACGCAGCGAAGCCACTAAGCAATTGTAAGAACCCTCTTCCAAATCTTCTTCCCAGTCAGCCCAATCATCCAGCATTTGTAAAGTGATAAGCGTTTGTTCTACAGCCGCAGTGACGACAGGGATAAGGTGGGCTTGATTTGATAGTAGAAGAGCTCCCGTGCTGGCATTTTTGACGGGACTTGCTTTCTTAGCGACTTTGCCAATGTCGTGATGGAAGTAATCGGATTGCTGCTCATTGGAAACAGCTTCAGACCATTCCATGATATACGTCTCGTAGTAACTCCAGAAAGGCGACCCGGCAGGGAACATTTCTCTATAAGTGGATAGAAACTGCATATGAAATAAATTGGCGAGAGGCAGCTTGTCCTTATGCTCACCTTTGGCTGAATCCATGATATCGTCTTGTATAAAATAGTAGAGCATTACAAATACATTCGCTAATGAGAGTTTATTTATCGACTCTGGTTGCAGTTCAGTGATGTCTTTCATCCAATACGGAAGAAGGTAACAGATATAATTTTTAGTGCTTTCTTCTTTTCTTCCGTCAAATGTAGCTAAATAAGCAAGTCCAATGTGATCTAACGGTGCTGGAAATCCGCTAACGATGCGTTCTGCCTCCGCAAATACGTCAGCAAGATCTTTCTCATGAGCCAAAAACCAGTTCATCAAACATCAATTCCTTTCTGAATAGAAGGTGCTGAATTTTGAGTATATTGTTTTCTGAAATCGTTTGGTGTAATGCCATTATACTTCTTAAACTTTCTGTAAAAGTACGAGTCGCTGGTGAAGCCGGTCTTTTCCGCTATTTCTGCCACAGAGAGGGAAGAGTGTAGGAGCAGTTCTTTCGATTTATTCATACGGACGTCTTGAATCAAATCCGTAAGCGCTGCCATCGTATGTTGTTTATATAACCTACTGATATAAATAGGAGACATATCCAGTTCATCGGCAATGAAATTTAAAGATAAGTTCTGGTTTGCATAATCCTTCTCGATAATGTCATTCATTTTTTTAATTAATTCCACATGCTTGGAGCTTCTTTTTTCATCCAGCTTTTTGTAAAGCAGCTCGAACAAGTGGTAGAACTGAACATTAATTTCTTCAATGGTTTCTACTTGATTCAGGGAAGCGGTTGTCGTATCCAAATAAAGTGGAAGGGCTATGGCGTTATTCTTATTGATCGTATTAAGAACGTTATTTACCGTAAGTGTTAAATGGGATATAGCTAATTGAACAACTGAATAGGAAAATTCGGCAGTTTCATTAACAATATCAGCGTAAATGGTTTCCGCTTCGGTTGAATCTCCGGTCATTAGACAATCGACCAGTTGTTTTTCCTTATGTGTTGGAAATTTATACTCCTTAGATCGATACTCCATGATCTCTTCTGACCATATGATGCATCCGTGACCTCTGAACAATCGGTGGTAGGAAGCTTCCAACAGCTGTTTATAGAGGTGAATGCATTGCCCTGCATGATCTTGTAAGGGACTTATGGTGATGGAGACGGACAGCTTGATATAGTCGGCAATGGATGTTTGCATCTTGTGGAGTATAGCCATGAATGCCTCATGATCCCACTCGAAATCGGACTCCTGCGCGGTAAGCAGCAGCAAGATATGGTCATCGCCCATATCAATGGCTTCGGCTTGAAAGGTGGGGGAGCTAATCTCTGTGCATATATTCATTACGGCATATCGCAACAATTTAAACTGATCCTGATATTTATTAACGTTATCTGTAAAGTGATCAATTTTTACTATAATTAACAAAGAAGAATGCTGAATGGTTATTTTTGATCCAAAATAACGCAATTTTTCTTGCAAGGCTATCGGGTGATAGGCCTCTCTTCCCATAATAATATTTCTCAGGAAATCCTGACGTAAGATTTGTAGATTGTCTCTTTTTTCGATTTCTAATGTTTTTAAGCTGCGTATCACTTTATCGATGGGATCGAAAAGTTTTCGTGAAGTGAAGAACGAAATAAGTAATCCCGCAATGAGTATGCTCAAGCTGATGTAAATCGTTTTCGTTCTCATGCTCTTGATTTCTTTCGTGATGATGGTATAAGGTGTCGTTCGTACATATCGCCATCCCAATGAATCCGGAGCTGTGTATGAAATCAGCGACTTTGTGTTATCAACAGTGTCTACCAAATACCCAGGAGATGATGCGTTGGCAATAATCTTCTTGATGTAAGTTATATCCGAATAATTGGTCAATACCGGATTAACTCCGTCAGTGGAGAGCAGTAAGCCCTCATTATTAATAATAAATTCGTTGCTGGAACGGCTGTTTGTTATGTTTTTCAAGGATTTATTGAAGAAAGATTCCGAGATATTCACAATAACTGCGGAGTTTAAGGAATTATTTATATTGATTGCATCATAACACAAATAGGAATAAATACCGACCTTAGAGACTGTGAGTTGAGCGTTGCCAACTAAATTAAACGTTCTGGGAACGGGTAGAAAAGGCGTATAATCCTGAAAATGGTCCAAAATATCTACCATGCTTTGATCGCCTAGTGTGGATTTGGATTGAATGCCGCTTTGAGAATTGTCGGAGCTGACGTAGAAAAGATCTGATTTACCGTTATACACATAGATGGAATCAATAAATGGCATCGCGAAGCGATAATTGTTGAGCTGCTGCATGGCGCTAGTTACATCGTAGATATCAGGTTTATCGTAAAACAACAGCTTACTGATGACAAAATCCCGATAAATTTGAAAGGACAAGGAGGTAGCTGTCCCTGTTATGGTTCGAATTTCCTGACTGGTTTGCATCAAACTGTTGGAATCGGATTCGTACACTTGATTGAGCGCGATATTATCGAAATTAAAATGAAGAATGCTGGAGGATACAAGCAGAGTGATGACAATAGACAAAATGATACTCAGCAGTATATTTCGATATACCTTTTTGTTGTCATGAGTGCGCTTCATCATGAGACTATCCCCCCTGGTTCGTAGGAAAAGTATATCGTACCTATTTGGCACTTGCAATGGAACCAGATGAGTCGAAAGGAAGAAAAAGTACCGAAAAATCCGGAAAGTCCATGAATGTTTAAAATGTACATACTTGCATAAGGAGCCTAAACTGCAAATTATTCATATTTAGTATCATATCTTCACTATCTCTTCCAGAATAGCTAGCTATATAATTCGAGCATGACATACAAATCAACATTCAAAATTAGGCAGGGAGGCTTCGCAGCATGTTACGAAAGAATGGTTTCTTGTACGAGTTAAACAAAAACAAAATTTTGTTTCTCATGATAGCACCAACATTAGTATTCTTTTTCATTAATTCTTATGTGCCGATGGTTGGGATCTACTTCGCGTTTACCAGATTCGATTTTAATGGAGGGTTATTCGGAAGTCCATTTGTGGGATTAGAAAACTTTAAATTCCTATGGAAGTCGGGAGCGCTATGGGGACTGACGAGAAATACAGTGGCTTATAACCTTGCTTTTATTTTATTTGTAAATGGCGCAGCGATCTTTTGTGCGATTATGTTAAGTGAAATGAAAGGCAAGGCATTTAAGAAGATCACGCAATCCGTCATGTTTTTACCTTACTTTATATCGTTTGTTTTATTGAATGCTATTGCGTATAACATGTTTAATTACGACACGGGCTTTGTGAATACCACGCTAAAGTCATTTGGTTCGAATCCGATGGATATTTATAACACACCGATAGCTTGGATATTCCTTTTGGTCATTTTCTATGTGTGGAAAAACTTAGGTTATACGATGGTCATCTACCTCGCTACTATTACAGGCATTAGCGATGAATATTACGAAGCCGCGAAAATCGATGGTGCGAATATTTTTCAAAGGATTTGGTACATTACGGTGCCCATGCTAAAGCCAACCTTTATCATATTACTCCTGTTTTCATTGGGAAGTATCATGAAAGGACAATTCGATCTCTTTTATCAGCTCATTGGAAACAACGGGATTTTGTACAATACAACAGATATTCTGGATACTTACGTATTTCGTTCACTAAAAGTGACATTCGATATCGGGATGGCGACTTCAGCCGGATTGTTCCAGTCCTTCTTCGGTTTTGTATTGATAATGACAGTGAACTATTTCATTAAAAAATCAAATGAAGAGTATGCGCTTTTCTAGGGGAGGTTCCAGTGAAGTCTAACAGTATTGATTCTGTCGCGTTTAATATTATTGCCTATCTAATCATCATAACGATTTCCGTGATCTGTATTTTTCCTTTTTTACTGTTGATATCGGGGTCATTTACCGACAATGAGTCGATTGTTCGTGATGGTTACCATTTGATTCCGAAAGTATTTTCCCTTGCAGCCTATGAAGCCGTTCTAACATTCCCAGGAAAAGTACTAAGGGCTTATGGGGTAACGATCTTCGTTACCGTCGTTGGTACAACGCTTGGATTGTTCATGATGACGATGGCTGGTTATGTCTTGCAACGAAAAGATTTCAGGTACCGTAATCAACTTTCCTTTTACATTTATTTTACTACGCTGTTTGGCGGAGGCCTGGTACCTTGGTACATTATGATCACCAAATATTTGCAATTGACGGATACGTATGCAGCTCTTATTTTTCCAGGGCTCATGACTCCTTTCCTAATTATATTAATGAGAAGCTTCATTAAATCCTCCATACCGGAGGAGCTTACAGAGTCATCAAAGATTGACGGTGCCAACGATTTTACGATTTATTATCGTGTAGTGCTTCCTTTAGCGATGCCAGGTATTGCAACAGTAGGGTTATTCCTGGCATTGCATTATTGGAATAGTTGGTTCTCTACGTCGCTGTTCATCAACGATCAGGATAAATACGAACTGCAGTATTTTCTGTATAACATTATTAATACAGCTGCAGCCGTTTCGCAGCTAGGCGTGAGTACGGGGGTTTCATTCGGACAGGATATCCCAACGGAATCCACCAAACTGGCTATGGCTATGATTGTTACGGGTCCAATTCTCCTTCTATATCCGTTCGTACAAAGGTTTTTCGTTAAAGGATTAACGATTGGTGCTGTCAAAGGTTAGAACTGAAACGGATACTTGCCGTCAGCTAACATATATTATTCAAGAATAAAAAGGGAGGATTTATATGAAAAGTAATTTGAAAAAGATGTACAGTGCATCTATGGTACTAGCGTTAGCAGGTTCCGTTGTCGCTGGGTGCAGCAGTTCGACTACACCATCGTCCAGTCCTACTGCTGGAACGCAAGCAACGAAAGCACCTGAGGCTTCCGCTGTCAGCAAACCAGCAGGTCTTGATACTTCGAAGAAAGTAGAGCTACAATTTTATATGTTAGGTCCAGCGCCTAAGGATCTTTCCGTCATCGAAGAAGAAGTTAACAAGCTGGCACTTAAGGATCTGAATGCGACGGTCAAGTTTAATTTCACGACATGGACCGACTGGGATCAGAAATATAAGCTGCTTCTATCGTCAGGACAGCCGATCGATTTGATTTTTACAGCTGATTGGACGCAGTATCAATCCTATGCGAAAAAAGGAGCTTTCCTTCCGCTGGATGAATTGCTCCCTAAAGCAGCTCCTAAATTAAACAGCTTCGTGCCTAAAGATATGTGGGATGCGGTTAAAATTGACGGGAAAATCTATACTGTTCCTGCCACCTACAAAGAGTATGTGACAACAGGCTTTATCTGGCGTGAAGATCTCAGAGAGAAATTCAATTTGCCGAAGCCGGATTCGCTTGCCAACTTTGAAGCTTATCTGGATGGAATTAAGAAGAACATGCCGGATATGATCCCGTTGGCAGCAAACAGCGATGTGAAAACGAATCTTTCAGATCTTTATAAAAATTTAACGATAGATCCGGTTGGAGCACTTCCTTACGGAATTGGTATTCCCTATAAAAATCCTTCGGAAGTTACTTCCTACTGGGGCTCAGCTGAGCATTTAAAAGAGCTGCAAACCTATAAAAAATGGCAGGATAAAGGCTACATTACCAAAAACGTTCTGAATGTTAAAGACTCTATGACAGATCTGATTATAAACGGTAAAGCTGCGGCCAACATAGGCGATAACCCAAGCCGCTTTAATGATCAGAAGATCAAAATTGATGGTACGCATCCGGACTGGAAACTCGAATACTATCCAGCGCCTCTGATAAAGGGGCATGCAGAGCCTGTGCATCCTATTCATAATGGATTTGCGATTCCGAAAAGCAGTAAAAATCCAGAGAGAGCTCTTGCCTTCTACGAAAAAATGGTTACAGACAAAACATACAATCAATTAACGGAGTATGGAATTGAAGGTAAGAACTATAAGGTTGAAAACGGATACTATACGATGATCGGCGATAATAACAGCAATGGATTCCCTAGAGAATCTATGCAAGGTTGGGCGTGGAGAAATCCTGAATTTATGCTCTTCGACAAAGGCTATGATGGCGTAAAGAAAATTTTCGCAGATCTTGATAAAATTTCATCACCAGATAAATTTACAGGTTTCGCTGAAGACTATACGAGCTACCAAGCTGAGAAAGCAGCTTTAGAGCAAGTCGAAAAGCAATATCTGTATCCTCTGGAAGCAGGTCTAGTAGCAGATGTTGAAGGCGGACTCAAAACCTTTATGGAAAAAGCCAAATCAGCAGGGCTGGAGAAAATCCAGGCAGAATACAAAAAACAATGGCTTGAGTATGTAAAAGTTGCAGGGATTAAATAGGTAAGCAAGTTGAGGGATTCACAGTCTATTGTCATCCTGGATGGCAGTTGCTGTGAGTCCCTTTTTCGTATTCACCTATAGAAGTTAACTATTCACATTGACAGAGGGATTTATTTTATATACATTTGAAACAAATCGATTGTTTACAATATGACTGAACAGAAAGGAAACCAATCCAATGAGCAGCAGTGAATTTTTAAAGCTAGAAAATCAACTGTGCTTTAGTCTATATGCAAGTTCGAGAGCCATTACTCGCATGTATCGCCCTTTTCTTGAAGGTTTGGGGATTACCTATCCGCAATATTTGGTGCTGTTGGTTCTCTGGGATCAAAAGGAAAGTACAGTCAAAGAGCTTAGCGAGAAGCTTGATCTTGATTCGGGTACTTTGACACCTATGCTTAAGCGGATGGAAGCTCAGCAACTGGTTCAAAGGAAACGATCTTCTGAAGATGAACGTGTCGTGAATATTCAAATCACAGAAGCGGGTCTTGCCCTTTACGAGAAGGCACTTTGTATCCCACAGTCGCTGCTTGCGTCAAGCGGGCTATCTCCTGAAGAAATTTACACTTTTAATGAACAGTTAAAACGTATTATCAGCAGCGTAAATGCGTTCGATTAAGGAACGACTATAGGTTTTTGAAGTGAGGATCTGGAATGAGTTATTTCATATACATTTTAGTGAATAACATTGTACCTATTAGTATTATGATTGCGATCGGCGCAGCGATGTACCGCGCTTTCCAGATTGATATTAAGACATTATCGAAGCTTAATTTCTACGTGTTTTCACCCGCCTTAGTTTTTGTTAAGCTGTATGAGTCCGAAATGAACTTGCATATTTTAATGCAGGTTCTCTTGTTTTTTGTCCTATTCTTTAGTCTCCTTTTTGCCAGCATTGAGGTTGTTATTCGGTTGAAAAAGATGCAGCGCGGTATGCGTATTGCCATGCGCAATAGTGTTATTTTCTACAATAGCGCTAACTACGCACTGCCGCTGAATCAAACTGTTTTTGGTGGGAATGCCTATACGTTATCTATCCAAATCGTGATCATGATTATGCAAACGCTAATTCCCAATACATACGGCATCTATACCTTAAATGCACATAAATCTACTTGGAAAGCAACGATGAAAACCATTCTTTCCTTACCGGTCATTTACGCCATTCCGATTGCACTGCTGCTGCGGTATTTCCATTTACCTGTTCCGGGATCGATTCATATACCGCTGCAGTATATTTCAAACGCTTTTATGGCGACAGCTTTGCTGACCCTAGGTGTGCAGCTTGGCGGTATGAAATGGGAATTTCATTTTTCCAATGTGCTCGTTTCTAATATACTAAGACTTGCCGCAGGACCGCTGCTCGGATTTTTCGTTGTTTGGCTGCTTGGGATTGAAGGGATTACGGCCAAAGCATTGATTCTCTCGTGTGCTGTGCCGACCTCTTTAAGCAGTGTGCTGCTGGCCATTGAATATGAGAATGAACCGGAGTTTTCTTCACAGGCTGTCTTTACTTCAACTTTATTTAGTATGTTTACAATTCCAGTTGTTATCTTTTGTTTGGATTTTATATGAACATGGATGGGAATCATGAAGTTAGCAGGAATTTCGACATTTTTCGGCGAATGGGTAATCATACTTATCTTTAAAGGGGGACATCCTTAGTGCGTTACCAATTTTGTCAGTATGTTACGATTGTGGATATGAATGAAGAAATTTTGTCAGAGGTATTATTTGACCATGGCGATTTTGAATCGAATGCATTAACGATTGGTTCATCTGTGGTGATTTATCAGCTTGGTCTGAAACAATTTGATGTTGTTTATGACAAAAGAGAAGGCAAAACCACTCGTAATAAGGTTGTAGATATTGAACTCGATCTTATCAAAAAGCCTTCGGTAACACGTGTGTTTTTGGAGCCCGTGCGGTTAATTGTCGGTCAGCATGATATTGGCGAAGTGGAATAAATAATATCGTTTCGGAAAGGAAAGAAGACGAGAATGATGAAACTTTTTTTGCTGATAGGCAGTTTGAATGCATTTCTTTCAGTCGCTCTAGGCGCTTTTGGGGCTCATTACTTGAAACAAAGGATTCCGGATAAGATAGATGTGTTTCAGACCGGCGTACAATATCACATGATTCATGCGATAGCCCTCATCCTTATTGCTCTTTTGTCAGATAAGCTGGCAAATAGCTCGATGGTGAATGCATCGGGGTGGGGCATTTTTATTGGTATTATCCTGTTCTCAGGTAGTTTATATGGCTTGAGTCTGACTGGACTCAAGTTTTTTGGACCCATTACCCCACTAGGCGGGCTCAGTTTCTTGGTTGGATGGATACTTCTAGCCGTGGCCGCTTACAAATAAGAAAATGGAAAGAGTCAGGAAATCTGACTCTTTTTTCATTGTATTTTGTCTTCTAAGCAGGAAAAAGCTCGGATCATGTAGAAAGTAATCCATGACGGATTCGATCATTCTTCCTTAATTGAATGGATGTGGCGCATGGCTGATATCATGGGGAACCAATCAGAAACGGGTAAGCCAATTGCTTCGGAACTAAAACTATTCACAAGCCATGAGCTATATCATCAATTGTTTGGTTGCGCAGTCATTTCAATGGCAATCGTTAGTCTGGACGGCAGGTTACTCATGGTTAATACATCGTTATGCCGCCTCTTAGGGTACGCAGAAGAAGAATTGATTGGTCTGCCTATTCAGGAGTTTTCGCATCTTGATGATGTGGCTACCTATGCAGAACTATGCGAACAGACCCTTCGTGGTGAGCGGGAATCTACTCAAAGAGAGAATCGCTATGTCCATAAGGATGGCACCATAATATGGGGAATTATTCAAGTTTCCTTCATTCGTGATACGGAAGCGTATCCAAATCTTGTAGTTGTGCAGATTCAAGATGTATCGGAAAGAAAACGTTTGGAGCATAAGCTTGAGGAAAGCAGGCGTAGCTATCAATCCCTGCTAAATCATAACCAAAATCAACTCATTCTAAATGCCGTTTCAGAGGGCATGTTTGGCATCGATGAGCATTTTGGCACTACGTTTTGGAATAAAGCGGCGGAGTGCTTAACGGGTTACACCTATGAAGAAATGGTGGGGAAGAATCCTTATCTCGTTTTGACACGTGCTAGTGGAACCGATGAAGATTTGCAAATCAAGAATGAAACTGTGTTAGATCGAACGATGCTCGAAGGGGTTTGTGATTGTTCAAACGAGATCTTTTACAAAAAAAATGGAGACTCGTTTCCGGTTGAATACATGACTTCGCCGATCTTGGATCAAGATCAAATCATTGGAGTTGTCCTATCATTCAAGGATATTACTGAGCGGCAGCGTACGGAAGAGCTGCTCCACAGGTCAGATAAGATGTCCCTTATCGGGCAGCTTGCTGCTGGAGTTGCTCACGAAATTCGTAATCCATTGACTACCCTCAAAGGATTTATGCAATTTCTGCACCAGGGTGCTGTAAATAAAAAAGAATACCATGATATTATGATGTCCGAACTAGAACGGATCGAACTGATTACGACAGAAATGCTCGTTCTCGCTAAGCCGCAATTCATACAATACCAGCCCAAAAGTATCGAGAATATTATCAAAAGTGTCATAACCCTGCTTGAGACACAGGCCATTATTAGTAATATTCAATTCGTTGTCGCTATGGAGCATCATCTGCCGCTTGTTCATTGCGAGGAAAACCAGCTGAAGCAATCCTTCATTAATTTGCTCAAAAATGCGATAGAAGCCATGCCAGATGGCGGAAAAATCGATATTCAACTATTTTCAGTTGGAGACAAAACGGTGCGTGTGTTGTTTCAAGATAGAGGGCATGGGATATCGGAGGATGTATTGGCTAGGCTTGGAGAGCCCTTTTATACAACGAAGGAAAAAGGGACTGGGCTTGGCATCATGATTACGAATAAAATCATTGAGGATCATCATGGCCAGTTTGTGGTTGAGAGCAAGGTGGGAGAAGGAACGGTTGTCAGTGTGACGCTTCCTATTACCTATAGTGAGCAGTAAGAGGAGGCTAATTTGTGAAAAACCGGCTCTATATTGGCGGATATCTGTTAGTCGCCATATTCGTAAGCTTTTACGTAAAGCCGTATGCTGCATGGATTTATTTGCTTGCCTCACTAGTGCTGCTTATCGTGCTGCTTAGAAAGAGTGGAAGTATACAATCCTTAAAAAAAGAAATGCCGCGGGATCACACTTATTTAAATGTGCTTGATTCCTTATTCGAGCACAATCCTAATGCGATTGGTATTTTTGATCAAGATGGTAAATTTATTCGGATTAATTTAGCGGCAGAAACCATCCTCGGCTACTCCGTATTTGAGCTGCTCAATCAACCGTTTATCAGCTTTGTTACACAAGAGCAGCTGGAGCGGACAGGTAGCCAGCTTGAACAAGTGAGAAGCGGGACTCCTGTTACCTTTGAAACAGCTGTTATACATAAAAGCGGCTACCGGGTGGATTTGAACGTGACTGCTGTTCCTGTTGATTTGCAGCCTAATTCCAAAGGCAATATTCTCATATGCCAGGATATCACAGAACGTAAGCGCGGTGATGAGCAAGTTCGCTACATGGCTTATTATGATGATATGACAGG
This sequence comes from Paenibacillus sp. V4I9, assembly GCF_030817295.1. Classification (NCBI taxonomy): domain Bacteria; kingdom Bacillati; phylum Bacillota; class Bacilli; order Caryophanales; family Paenibacillaceae; genus Paenibacillus; species Paenibacillus sp. V4I9. The sequence continues at coordinate 5,771,564 of NZ_JAUSZE010000001.1, read as the reverse complement.
GCTGCCGAACAGGCGTATGTTCAGAGATAACTTGAATGAGCGGCTAAGTATTTCCAAATCCATTGGACAAAAGGTAGCTGTCTTCTATTTGGACATCGATCGCTTCAAGCTGGTCAATGACAGCTTCGGTTATGATTACGGAAACATGCTGCTGCTGCAGTTAGCGGAGCGTTTCACGAGATGTGTAACGGTCAATGATTATTTAGCTCGCACGGAAGGCGATGAATTTGCCTTTTTCTATACGAATGTGGCCGATTCTAATGACGTAATTGCGGTTATAGCAGAGATAAATCGTGTCCTCGAAAAGCCGTTTCTTTTAGAACAATATGAACTACATATTACAGCTAGTATTGGCGTTGCGATTTCCTCTGATGACGCCGATGAAGCGGAAATACTTATGAAATATGCTGACATTGCATTAGCTAGAGCCAAAGAGAAGGGGCGCAACGACTTTCAGATCTTCAATACGGACATGAAGTCAGTTTCAATCAACCGCCTCAAGCTGGAGAGTGAGCTTCGCAGAGCGATAGTCGGGGATGAGTTCATCTTATACTATCAGCCTCAGGTCGATATTGAAACGGGAAGCATTGTCGGTGTCGAAGCCTTAATTCGCTGGGATCATCCGGAGAAAGGTCTCATCTCGCCAAACTATTTCATTCCTTTTGCTGAGGAGTCCGGATTGATCGTGCCGATCGGTGAATGGGTACTGCGCGCTGCATGTAAGCAAAATAAAGCATGGCAGAACCAAGGGTATTCGATGATGCCGATATCTGTGAATCTGTCTATGCGGCAGTTTTTTCAACACAATCTCAAAGGCAAGATCAGACATGTTTTGGAACAAACAGGACTTGATCCGCAGTACTTGGAACTTGAAATCACCGAAAGCATGACGATGGATGTTGATCACGCCATTCAGTGCTTACTTGAGCTTAAGGAGCTAGGCGTGAATGTAAGCATTGATGATTTTGGGACAGGCTACAGTTCGCTGTACTACTTAAAGAAATTTCCGATTGATAAGCTGAAGATCGATCGTTCCTTTGTTCGAGATATCATGGTGGATCCGAATGACGCGGCCATCGTGGCCACGATTATTGCGATGACGCACCATTTGAACTTGAAGGTCATTGCTGAAGGCGTAGAAACTGAAGATCAACTGCATTTTCTGCATCAGAATCGCTGTAATGAGGTGCAGGGCTATTGGTTTAGTCCACCCGTAAGTGCGGATGAACTAGAACAAATGCTTAGAACGGGTATTCCAAATGCTTCAGCTGCTGCGTCTGTCCATGCCAAATAAAAGTAAGAGGGTATCCATATTCTAGGAAACCCTCTTACTTTTATTTAGAAAGCGACATAATCATCAATTTCATTCAATTTGAATAAGTAGACCTTCTTCTCATCTACATGATACACCGATACATTTTGATTACTGCTATCATAATTCAAAATCCGACATGGAAGATTAAGCTGGATTCCTTGACCTTTGATAACCGTTAAACGGATTAACGTATTATTCACTTTGAAACTTTCCAATTGCTCAATAATTGTATCTGAAGCTCCGCTGTTGTCGGTGGCTTTCGCCGTAGCTGTTACAGTTGAAGCTGGGACAGCAGCCGTTTTTTTGCTTGGTTGTAACGGAGGAGTGCTCTCTTTTTTGGTGTTAAGTTCAATCAATTTGCCAAGTTGAATGCCATTAATAATTTGGTAATCCTTGACTGTATCCACATTCAGAAGATGAAGGAGCTTTTCCATGGCAAGGCCATTCGTGGCATCTTCAATCAGAATTTCTACGGTAAATAAATGCCCATTCGGACTTATATTTGCTTTTCCTTGACTCATATAGCCTCCTTGCTGCCCAGAAACTGCGCTAGTACTTACTATATCATGATATCAAACCCAAATATAGCTTGCTTTCCCCATGAATTTGAAATTCACCCGAAACTTTTCAAACCTTTCTTACACCGTACTAGCCGACCGCGCATATACTACCGTAAGACTGCGAAGAGGAGCTGTGCAGAGCATGATGCGCGTTGAACCCATTCTCCTTGAAGGACGTACTGCAATTGCTATTGAAGTGAAGCTGCCGAAAACGACGTTGTTGGTTGTGACAACGGATAAAGGTTATATTATGTGTGGCGCTCTCGATGTTGCGCTGCTCAATGAACGCTTGAAGGACAGGAATATTGTAGCTGCACGGGCAACGGGGGTTCGTACGATTGAGGAACTTCTGGAAGCGCCGCTTGAATCGGTGACACACACTGCAGAAGATTTGGGTATTGTAGCTGGGATGACGGGACGGGAAGCCATTTTGAAAATGATGTAAAAGTGTTTTGAATGACAAAATTAGAACGCTTAGGATCTTTGGATCTCGGCGTTTTTATTTATTTGAGCATAATGACCAATAAACTTTCTTAACATTGTGCAGATATCTAAAAATGTGAAAAATTAGCCATTTTCAATATATTTCTAGCGAATTTCCTTAACAAAGGCGTTGTTATTTTATTGACCAAGTGTTAAAATATGATTCGTCCATTACATAGAACGGGGGGAATTATTTTGAAAAAATTAATGTTTTTTATACTGACTGCAGCTTTAGTTGTTGCTCTTGCAGGTTGTGGTTCTAAGGAAAGTGGTGGCACGAAGTACAAATTTGCTACTGATGCTGCCTATGCACCAATGGAATATATGGATAAAGATAAGATGACTGGCTTTGATATCGATTTTCTTGCTGAAGTGATGAAGGAAGCAGGTCTTTCCTACGAAGTCGCGAACACAGGCTGGGATACCATGCTAACAAGTGTGAAGCAAGGTAAAGAGTTTCAAGCAGGAATTTCCAGCGTTTCAATTACAGATGAGCGTAAACAAACTTACGATTACTCCATCCCTTACTTCGAATCGACGAACATGATTCTTGTTAAAGAAGGCAGCCCGATCAAAAGCGCGGTAGACTTGAAAGACAAGAAAGTAGCTGTTCAAATTTCTACAACAGCGGATACGCTGATGAGCAAAATTATGGGCGAGAAGAACCCATCCTTGAAACGTCTGGATAATAACACATTAGCTTTAATGGAGCTTGAAAATAACGGTGTTGACGCTGTTGTAGCTGATATTGCTATTGTTCGTGAATATGTGAAAAATAATCCGAACAAGAAATTCACTACGATTTCTGATCCGAAAAACTTTGAGTCCGAATACTACGGTATTTTGTTTCCTAAAGGCAGCGAGCTTAAAGCAAAGTTAGACCCGGCAATCAAGAAAGTTATTGAGAACGGTGCTTATGCAAAAGTGTACAAAAAATGGTTCGGTCAAGAGCCGGATACAAAGAAATTACTTGAACAAAAATAATAGGTCAACAGCATGCGTGACTTCAACCTTACGCATGCTTTTGTTCTGTAAATAGCAAAAAAAATGAAGAAAGGAAGTGTGGAATGGATTTTCGTTTTGATATCATTTTTGAATATTTACCTTTATTGCTCAAGGGTACGCTCTGGACTATTGGCATCTCCATTCTTTCCATCCTGTTCGGCTCTGTACTAGGGTTAGCTGTTGGATTAGGCAAAATGTCGCACCGTGCCTACTTAAGATGGCCGACTAGTATGTACGTTAACTTTTTCCGCGGCACACCGCTGCTTGTTCAGATACTGCTTGTCCACTTTGGAATCGTTCCATTATTCATAGGAACAACGAATGCGATCATCGCTTCAATTGTTGCCTTGTCTTTGAATTCAGCAGGCTATATGGCCGAAATTTTCAGAGCCGGTATTCAATCCATCGATAAAGGACAGACGGAAGCCGCGCACTCGCTAGGAATGACCCATTACCAAACCATGAAATCGGTTATTTTGCCTCAGGCGATTAAACGTATGATTCCTCCATTTGGGAATGAATTTATCGTACTGATTAAGGATTCCTCCCTGTTCGCTGTTATTGCTGCACCAGAATTGATGTATTGGTCCAATGCGATGCGCAGCCAATACTTTAAAGTCTGGGAACCTTACTTGACAGCTGCTCTTATTTATTTCATTCTCACTTACTCTCTAAGCAAGCTGCTTGCTTATCTGGAAAGGAAAGTGTAGAGATATGACTGCAATGATCGAAGTTAGAAATCTTAAAAAATCGTTCGGAGATAATGTCGTCCTTCGAGATATTAGTGCCGATATTCAGAACCAAGAGGTTCTTGTTGTGATAGGACCTTCGGGATCAGGGAAATCGACATTTCTGCGTTGTTTGAACCTGTTAGAACAACCGGATAGCGGCAGTATCTTGATTGAAGGTAAATCGATTATGGATCCGATGAATAAGATCAATGAGATCCGTATGGAGCTCGGAATGGTCTTCCAGCGGTTTCATTTGTTCCCGCATATGAAAGTCATTGATAATATCATGTTGGCACCTCTTCAAGTGAGAAAATGGCCAGAGGATAAAGCGCGTAAGAAAGCGCTGGAGCTTCTAGATAAAGTTGGGCTTGCAGATAAAGCCAATGCCCTTCCAGACTCGCTTTCGGGCGGTCAGGCACAGCGTGTGGCTATTGCAAGAGCACTGGCTATGGAGCCGAAGATCATGCTGTTCGATGAGCCTACATCGGCTCTTGATCCCGAAATGGTCGGGGAAGTGCTTGCTGTAATGAAGCAGCTGGCCAAAGAAGGGATGACAATGGTTGTCGTCACGCATGAAATGGGCTTCGCTCGCGAGGTCGGTGATCGCGTTATGTTTATGGAACAAGGCGTTATTGTCGAAGTAGGAAAGCCTGAGCAAATTTTTGAAAATGCCACGCAGGAACGAACGAAATCATTTTTGTCTAAAGTGCTCTAGCACTTTTCAGAAGAATAGAAGTAAGCAGGGAGGATCGCATGTCGATCCTCTTTTTTATTTGTATCTTTTTGGCAAAAGATAGATTTATAATGAAGGTAACTATCTTATATTGAAAATAAAGGTGATTTGTTACATAGCTTTACTCATTTTTTTAAGCGCTTCCAAAAAGGTGTATTTCTCTATATCTACGCTTGGTCATTTCGATTCCAATTCTGAAGAGGTGCTAACTTTGAAAACGTATGAAGATCAGGTGCCCATGGTACAAGCAATTGGCGTTACACGTGTTTTCGGGAAAGGACCGGCTGCCGTTCACGCATTGCGGGGTGCTCATTTAAGTATTCCCAAAGGCAGACTAGTAGCATTGCGGGGAAGATCAGGATCTGGTAAAACAACGCTGCTTAATATATTAGGGGCACTCGATCATCCGTCGGAAGGCACCGTTTATTTAGAAGGCATGGAGATCAGCCGTTTATCCGAGGCGAGGCGCAATGAAGTCAGACGGAAGCAGATCGGGCTTATTTTTCAATCTTTTGCCTTGGTGCCTTATATGTCAGCCTACGAGAATGTAGAGTTTGGATTGCGCATTTCGGGTATTCACCCCAATCAATATAAGCGTTTGGCAGAAGAAGCGCTAGATTTCGTTGGATTGAAGCCGAGAATGAAGCATCGTCCCTACGAACTTTCCGGAGGAGAACAGCAGAGGGTAGCGATTGCCAGGGCCATTGCGCACAAGCCTAAGTTGATTTTAGCAGATGAGCCTACAGCAGAGTTAGATAGCAGAATGGGTCTCCAGGTGCTTAAACTGTTCAAAGATTTGGTGCAAGAAGGAATGACAATTATTTTGACCACGCATGATCTCGCTATTATGGAAATTGTAGATGAAGTGTATGCACTGGAGGATGGTACCATTGTCGATGAAGGTTAATAAATTTGCTTCTCAGCTCGTTCTAATAACAAGTGCTATGTTTTTACTAGCGGGATGCTCTCTGTTGCCCAAAGAAGAGGAAGCGCTTAAACCGCCTTTAATCAAACCCGTAAAAGAAAATTTCGACCTTTACGAAGTGAAGAAGGGCAGCATAACGAGGAAAGTCAGTGTTGTTGGGACTTTTAAGTCTAGTCAAACGACCAACTATTATTTTAAAGAGTCCGGTCATCGGTTAGCTGGATTGCGCGTTAAACTAGGCGATACCGTTAAGCCGGGAGATGTGCTTGCTGAACTGGAAAAAGGCGACTTAGAAACTCGGATTGCCCTTCAAAAACTGAATCTGGAGAAATCCCAGATTGCTAGTGTGCAAACGAGGCAGGTTGACCCCGATCAAGTGCTATCGAATCGTTTGAAGGCCATAGATGTCGAAGCCGCGCAGCTCCAATTGGCCTCCCTTCAAGCCCAGCTAGACAAGACAATGTTGACGGCCGATTCTGCGGGAGTGGTAACTTACTTAACCGATGCACAGCAGGGAAATGTCGTGGATGCCTTCAGTACGCTTGTCGTCATCGCTGATCCTACAAAGCTGCAGTTATCTTACGAATCTTCAGATTCTAGTACACTTTCCGGTATTGAAGTTGGCATGGATGTTGAAGTGAAGATTGGTTCCTCTGGAAATAAGATACAAGGCAAAGTGCTGCGAACACCCTCAAGCTCACCTCCAACAGACAACAAAGCGCAAGCGGAAAGAAATGCGAAAACGATTATTATTGGGGTTCCCGATGGAACTGAAGGAGCAGCGATCGGTGTATCCGGAGACATAACGATCATCGTTGAGAAACGAGAAAATGTCATTGTCATACCAAGAACTGGTCTTCGAAGTTACTTAGGTAGGGATTACGTTCAAGTGTTGGTTGGTGAAAGTCGGAAGGAAATTGATGTAGAAAAAGGGCTTGTAACACCGACAGAAGTGGAAATCCGAACCGGACTAAAGGAAGGTCAGAATGTTATTTTAAATAACTAGCATCTTTAGGAGGATAGCAATGGCTTTATTTCTAATGATTCTCCGTAAAATGATCAAAAACCGCTGGCTAGAGCTTAGTTTGCTTGTGGGACTAATTATTTCGGTCGCACTTGCCAGCTCAATGCCTATTTATACACACGCCATTTTACAGCGTATGCTGATCAAAGATTTGGAAGTTCTTCAAACCAACACGCAGCAATATCCCGGGCAAGCCTATAATTCTGCCTACGTAATGGGAGAAAGCGGAGATCAACTTTTAGCGGAAACGGATGCCTTTATGGCAGAACAAAGCCAGCAGTTCGGCTTGCCGATTCTCCTATCCACGATTACGCGCAGCACAGTAAATTTCGAGCTTACACCTAGCGATCCAAGTAAAGTAGACCCTAAAGTGAACCGTTCAGCTGAATTAACAGCGATGTCGGAGTTGGAAAAGCATATTCGCATAGTTGACGGTGTCATGCCTTCTACTGAACCTGTAGATGGTGTATATGAAGCTTGGGTATTCCCTGAACTGCTAACTCAATTAAAGATTGTACTGGGCAATGAATTGACTATCGCTAACAAAGATTTGAAACAAAACATTCGAATAAAGCCCGTAGCTGTTATCGATCGTACAGATTATGCTGAACTTTATTGGACGAACAATATGAGCGACTTGCGCACAAAATTTTTCATCCCCTTTGCTTTATTTGAGAAAGATTTTACGAAGAACAAAAGTTTTCCCAACACATTTTCCTATTGGAATTACATACTGGATTATCATCAATTGAAGCTGGAAGGTCTTGAAGCCTACACTGGCACACATGAAAGGATAACCGGCTATTTAAGCAATCATTTCAACACGAATACAGTCAAAAATCCAGCGATTACCACATTGAAATTGTATGGTGAGAAAGAGAAAAAGCTCAGAATTATGCTATGGTCGCTTAATGTGCCCATTAGTATTTTACTCGCCTTCTATTTATTCATGGTTGCCAATTTGATTACAGAACGACAGAAAACAGAGATTGCCGTGCTGCGCAGCAGAGGAGCAAGCCGGACTCAGATTCTGCTAGGTTATGTGCTGGAAGGTATTTTATTAGGGGGAGTTGCCCTGCTAGTTGGTCCTCTAATTGGCCTGCAGTTAACGAAAATATTGGGTGCATCGAATGGATTCCTAGCGTTTGTCCAGCGCGCAGCAATGGAGGTCAAGCTGAATAAGGAGGCTTATCAATACGCTTTAATTGCCGTAACCGCATCGGTTTGTATGACTCTTATTCCCGCTGTACTTGCCACTCGCGCTACAATTGTTAGCCATAAACAAACCATGGCAAGGAAGAACAAGCTCTCTTTTGTGCATAAAATGTTTATCGATGTTGTCTTATTGGCAGTTTCTATCTATTTATTACAAAGCTTTAACCGACGGATGAATGATCTGGTTGCCTTAGGGCTGGACTCTATGGACATGAAAGTAGATCCACTCCTTTTCGTAGTCCCGGCTTTATTCATATTCGCCATGGGCCTGTTCCTACTGCGAGTATATCCGTGGGTCATTCAACTATTCTATCTCATCGGCCGAAAATGGTGGCCACCCTATTTGTATTCAACGCTGCTCCAAGTTGGCAGATCAACCACACAATATCAATTCATTATGCTGTTTATCATCATGACACTGGCAACAGGGTTGTTTAGTGCCAGCGCAGCAAGGACGATGAACAAAAATATTGAAGAGAAGATCCGTTATAAGAATGGGGCGGATATTGTTCTGCAAACCAAATGGGACAATGATGCACCGCCTCCACAGTCAGGGCCGTCTGGTTTACAGGAAGAAGCGAGCTCAATCCCTCTTGTTAAGAAGAAAGTCCAATATACGGAGCCTCCGTTTTTGCCCTTCACACAGTTGGCAGGTGTAGAATCGGCGGCTCGAGTGTTTAATAAGAAAGATGCTTATTTCGCGCTTGGCAAAGAAACAAAAAAAACAGCATTCATGGGCATTGATACCGATGAATTCGGTCAAACAGCTTGGCTCCGCGACCATTTGCTCGATCATCACTTTTATGAGTATTTAAACCTATTGGCTGGCGATTCCAAAGCCGTGCTTATTTCCAAGTCTATTGCCGAGGAAACTGGTGCCAAAGTGGGCGATGTGGTGCATTTAGGATGGAATGATGTTGAGGGTGCCACTTGTGTTGTATATGGGATTATTGATTACTGGCCGAGCTGGAATCCCAATCCGATCTTAACCGCTGGAACCAAAACAGGGAGCAGTTCTGACACGACGAAGCAAAGTAAAGTGGATGCACCGAAGTTAGTTATTGGGCATCTGTCCTACATTCAAAATAATATGGCCGTTGAGCCGTATGATGTTTGGCTAAAGCTAAAACCAGATATGACCAGTCAAGCTTTGTATGAGGAGCTAGAGCTTAAACATATATCGCTCTCAAGTTTAATGGATACGAAGCAAATGTTGGTTCTCTCCAAGAATGATCCATTCCAACTGGCTGTGAATGGCGTTATGACGCTGGGCTTCCTGATTGCTATTGGCATAAGCTTTATCGGGTTTCTCCTGTACTGGGTGCTTTCATTGTCCGGACGGATCTTACAATTCGGTGTGCTTAGGGCGATGGGTATTTCTTTTGCGCAGCTGATCGGAATGTTAATAGCTGAACAATTATTAACTTCTGGCGCAGCGGTTCTAATTGGCATGATTACGGGGAATACAGCCAGTCGATTATTTGTTCCTTTATTCCAATTAACTTTCGATTCCTCAAGTCAAGTGCCGCCTTTTCAAGTGAGCTTTGATCCGAGTGATCAGCTGCATTTGTACATCATTGTCACTGTGATGATAGGGACGGGTCTACTACTACTCGGCACGATGCTGTCCAGAATTAAGATTCATCAAGCCGTTAAGCTTGGGGAGGATTAAGGATGATTCACTGTGAAAATTTAGTTAAAATTTATAAAGCGGCTGACATAGAAGTCGTTGCTTTACAAGGGCTTGATCTCCATATCGAGGAGGGAGAGCTGATGGCGATTATCGGCAATAGTGGCAGTGGCAAATCGACGTTGTTGAATATGCTTGGAGGGTTAGATCGACCTTCGGCAGGTAATCTCCACGTAGATGGGAAGGATTTGTTGAAATTTAAGGAATCGGATCTGGTGAAGTATAAAAGGGAAACCGTTGGCTTCGTCTGGCAAAATAATGCACGCAATCTGATTCCCTATTTGACAGCATTGGAAAATGTAGAGCTGCCTATCCTGCTGCAGGGACGACGCAAGCGCCACCGCGCTATAGATTTACTGGATGCTGTAGGTTTGAGCCATCGAAGAAATAACAGACTAAATGAGCTTTCTGGCGGAGAACAGCAGCGTGTGGCTATTGCTATTGCGCTCGCCAATCAGCCGAGGCTCTTGCTGGCAGATGAACCGACAGGGTCAGTCGATACGAAGATGGCGAATCAAATTCTCGATCTGTTCCGTGAGCTGAACCGCAGCTTCGGTTTAACGGTTGTTATCGTCACACACGATCCGCTTCTAGCTAAGAAAGTAGACCGCGTCGTTGCCATTCGTGACGGCAAAACCTCCTCGGAGATACTGCGGCGCAAATCGTATCAAGAGGAATTGCTGGAGCTTGAGCAAGGTATTATTGCTGCTGATGGTGACTCTCATGTTGAATACGCGGTCGTTGACAAGGCGGGTAGACTGCAAATTCCTGCTAACTTCCTCGAATCAATTGGTGCTTCCAATACGAATAAAGTTCGCGTTGCGATGGAAGATGGACGAATTGTTCTTCTTCCGCCAGACTAATCTTAAGAAAGGTCCGCTCATGAATGTACATTTTTGGTATAGAAAAAAAGCCAATATGTTATGTTGACTTTACCTAGATATTTCCATTAGAATGAATGTATACTATTCCAGTAGGAATTATTGAGTTTGAGATAAAATGACTGCATTGATTCAATTTATACTTATCCTAGGAGGCATGTGCAATGTCAGATTCAGAACGCCAGTACTTACCGGAAACGCTAGCCATTCATGCGGGTCAACAGGTTGATCCAACGACTAATTCAAGGGCTGTACCGATTTATCAAACGACATCCTATGTGTTTAACGATACGGACCATGCTGCAAATTTATTTGCGCTCAAAGAATTTGGCAATATTTATACGCGTATAATGAACCCTACGACCGACGTATTCGAGAAACGGATTGCCGCGTTGGAAGGTGCCCCAGCCGCTCTTGCTGTAGCATCCGGTCAGGCAGCCATTACCTTCTCCATTCTGAACATTGCTGAGGTAGGAGATGAAATCGTTTCAGCTTCTTCCTTGTACGGCGGTACATATAATTTATTTTCAAATACATTGCCTAAACTAGGCATTAAAGTGAAATTCGTTGATCCGAGCAATCCAGAAAATTTCCGAGGTGCGATTACGGACAAGACCAAAGCCATTTACGCGGAATCGATCGGTAATCCAAAGGGGGATATTCTCGATATTGAGGCTGTAGCGGCTATAGCACATGAAAATGGAATTCCTTTGATTATTGATAATACATTCCCGAGTCCTTACCTGCTTAGACCGATTGAGCATGGGGCCGATATTGTTGTTCACTCCGCAACCAAATTCATTGGTGGACATGGAACAACAATTGGCGGCGTAATTGTAGATAGTGGTAAATTTGATTGGGCTGCAAGCGGTAAATTTCCTGGTTTGACAAAGCCTGATCCAAGTTATAACGGCGTTGTCTATACCGAGGCTGTCGGTCCAATTGCCTACATCATTAAAGCACGGGTTCAGCTGCTACGAGATTTAGGCGCTTCCTTATCTCCTAATAGTTCGTTCCTTTTATTGCAAGGGCTAGAGACACTACATCTGCGTTTGGAACGCCACAGTTCTAATGCCCTTAAGGTTGCTCAATTTTTAGAGTCACATGAATCCGTAGAATGGGTTAGTTATGCTGGCTTAGAAAGTCATCCTTCCTATAAACTTGCTCAGAAGTATTTGCCGAAGGGACAAGGCGCTATTTTGAGCTTTGGTATCAAAGGCGGTATTGAATCAGGCAAGAAGCTGATACATTCCGTTAAACTATTCTCGCATTTGGCGAATGTCGGAGATTCGAAGTCATTGATTATTCATCCTGCAAGCACGACGCATGCACAATTGAATGAGCAGGAACAAGTATCTGCCGGTGTGTCTCCTGGACTAATTCGATTGTCCGTTGGTACGGAAGCGATCGAAGATATTATCTATGATTTGGAACAAGCGATTGCATCAAGTCAAGGCTTGTAAAAGCAAAAGGAATTATTTTACGAATTCTAAACTTGTAACCTTACACGAATACGCATAAAATAGAAAAGGCTGTGATCTAGGTACAAAACCTAAAATTGCAGCCTTTTTAATTTGCAATGCAACTTTTACACGAGATTTGAAGTCTATTTCATGTGTACGTTTTTCTTATTTGAGGAGGCAACTAGAGATCATGAACAACAAGTCGAAATATACACTCGCCATACTTTTGGCGTTATTCATAGCAACAGGATGCAGCAGAGGGGAAGTAACTCCTTCAGGTAGTCCCACTGCAACGGCTACTCCGCCGGTTAGTTTGGGAAGTCCTACACCTTCTTCGAACCCTTCTCCATCGCCTTTAACAACACCGAAACCCTCAACAGTTCCTACGGCTTCCCCATCAACCTCTGCTGTTCCGCCAAAGAGCGGAGCTATCCAAGTTGTAGCCAAACCGGAGAGTATAACTGTTCTTGTAAATAAGCAAAATTCACTGCCATCGAGTTATGAGCCGACGGATTTAGTATATCCTGACATTCCATTTATTTTTGCTGAGAAAAATGAAAAACGTAAAATGCGTAAAGCCGCTGCCAGCGCGATCGAAAAGCTTTTTGCTGGAGCTGATAAGGACGGTATCCACCTTTCTGGCGTTTCGGCATATCGCTCTTATGCGACGCAGAAATCTCTTTTTCAGCGTTATGTGCTTAAAGACGGCGAAGAGAAAGCCAAAATGTACAGTGCTGTTCCTGGGACCAGTGAGCATGAAACTGGGCTAGCCATAGATGTAACGGGCAGTGACGGGAAGTGTGCGGCGGAAGATTGCTTTGCTGGAACCAAGGAAGCGAAATGGCTCGAAGCACATGTGGCGGAGTACGGGTTTATTATTCGTTACCCCAAAGGTAAAACAACGATTACCGGCTATCAATACGAGCCATGGCATATTCGTTATGTGGGTATAGATGTTGCGAAAGAAATGGTAGACAAAAGCTTGACAATGGAAGAGTACTACAATGCTGTGCCTGTAACCAAGTAGTAAAAGGTGTCACTATTTTGCACCTTATTCTGTCGCTAATTCGAAATTTATCAAGATGTTATGGCATGTTACAATGAATCCAAGTCACTTATTTGGAGGTTAACATGATTAGAGTAGCGATGTTAAGTTTTTGGCACGTGCATGCAAATGACTATGCAAAACAGGTAGAGGGGCATCCAGATACCCAGATTGTCGCGGTTTGGGATGAGCTTCCAGAACGTGGGCAAGCGGAAGCCGCGAAGCGCGGTGTGACCTTTTACACAGATCTAGCGGAGTTATTAGCAAATAAAGAAATTGATGCTGTTGTTGTGGATACACCGACCAACCTACACCGAGACGTAATGATCGCTGCCGCGAAGGCAGGTAAACATATTTTCACAGAAAAAGTCATTGCGCCAACTTTACATGAAGTTAATGAGATTCTGAATGCTGTTAATGAAGCGGGTGTGACATTGACAGTTTCATTGCCTCGTTTGAATCCAGCTTATACGTTAGCGATTCAAGAAATTGTCCAGAAGGAATTATTGGGCCAGATTACACTCGTTCGAACACGTTTATCACACAATGGCGGCATTTCCACGGATGCAAATCCAAGTGGTTGGCTGCCTGAGCATTTCTACAATGCAGAGCAATGTGGCGGAGGCGCCCTGATTGATCTCGGTTGTCATCCTATGTATTTAACTCGTTTATTGTTGGGGCTGCCTGAAGCTGTAAGCGCTTCTTATGGCTATGTAACAGGTAGAGAAGTTGAAGATAATGCTGTAGCAACCCTCCAGTATGCAAATGGTGCTCTTGGCATCGTAGAAGCTGGCTTTGTGAATGCATTTTCACCGTTTGTAATTGAAGTACACGGTACAGATGGCAGTGTGCTTTATTCCGACCATGATGGAAGAGTCTTGCTTCGTACGAAAAAGCTTGCAGATGCAAGCACGAAATGGGTGGCGTATGAGAATGGTCCAGAAGCGAAGCCTTCTGCATTTGATCAGTGGGTAGCTCATATTCAAAATGGGACAAAAGCGGTAGAAAATATTGGGCTCGCTGTGGATCTAACGAAGTTGATGGAGGCTTCTAATCGTTCCGTTGCAGCCAAACAGCAAGTGCGGCTTGATTCACTAACCCAGTAATTTTTACAGGTAAAAAAGGAGGGGCTACGGATGAGTCAGCCATTTTACTTTGAACCCATGCTCGAGAATCCAATGGCATTGGATCGCTTGGAGTTAAGCTTCCGGTGGGGTTCTTATGGACTTCGAGTACTGCGCTGTCATCTGACTTCCTTTCCTGCAGGAATGATCATAGATTTTCATCAACATTCCGAGTATGAAATCCATTACATCCCTTATGGCAAAGGCAGGGTGATTCTGGACGGCATCACGCATCCCCTTCAAGAAGGCATGCTTTATGTAACGGCACCAGGTGTTAGTCATCGCCAAGAGGCCGATGAGCGGGAAGCGATGGGTGAACTATGTCTGCATGTGGATATTGTAAAGCTGGATCAAGGTAATGATGAGCGAGGTTCTATGTCCGTCCCAGAAGCATGGGGAGAAGCTTGGGAGATTGCTGAGGCAGATGCATGCTTAAGGCAGCTGAGCGAGCTTCCTCATGTCCCTGCTTTAGATCGACAGGAAGCCATGAAGTGCTTTCTTATCGCCTATGAAGCTTGGCGAAGCAATCAGCTAGGGCAGTACACGATCATTAAGCAATCCATTGTGCAAATGTTGTTAAGGACAGTGGGAGCCTATAAGGCGGACCAGCAAGGGGTGAACCTGCCTGCACGTGATATGAAAAGCTACCGTTATCAGCTTGCTATTCAATTTATTGAGGATAACTTTCGCCGTCCTCTGACGCTTGAAGGAGTAGCTGAACGCTTACAGATCAGTTCAAGGCAGCTCCAACGCATCTTCAAGGAACAGGCGTGCATCTCGTTCAGTGAATACTTGGAGCAGGTACGTTTGAAACATGTTTGCAGCGAGCTGCTTCAAACCTCGTTGACCCTTGACAAAATTGCGGAAAGCAATGGCTTCGCATCTAGTAATTATTTGCACTATGTCTTTAAGAAAGCGCATGGTGTCACTCCGAATCAATATCGTGATCAACTATTGAATCATGTATAAAAGTAAAGGCTGTTCCCTCGTAGAGTGATCTACAAAGGGAACAGCCTTTTTTTATTTGAACAGCTTACGCAAGTTTTCCATATAAGGAGCTTGTATAATACCTTTTTCGGTAATAATTGCTGTCACATATTCATTAGGTGTCACGTCGAATGCTGGATTAAACACTTTTACCCCTACCGGAGCTGTACGTTTACCAAAGCCTTGGGTAATTTCATCCTCATGACGCTCTTCAATAGGGATGTCTCCGCCCGTCGGCGTATTCAGATCGATCGTGGAGAGTGGGCTCGCCACGTAGAACGGTATGCCGTGCGCTTTCGCTAGTACGGCTAAGCTGTAGGTGCCGATTTTGTTGGCAACGTCACCGTTAGCCGCTACACGGTCTGTTCCTACGATGACAGCCTGGATCCACCCCTTCGACATGACCGCGCCGGCCATGTTGTCACAGATCAGCGTCACGTCAACGCCTGCTTGCTGCAGTTCAAAGGCGGTCAGCCGTGCGCCTTGCAGCACCGGCCGAGTCTCATCCGCGAACACTTTGATGTTCATGCCTTTTTCCTTAGCCAAGTAGAACGGCGCTAGCGCCGTGCCGTACTTGGCTGTCGCTAAGCCCCCGGCGTTGCAGTGCGTCAGCACGCCGAACCCATCCTCGAACAGCGTAAGCGCATGTTCGCCGATAAGGCGGTTCGTTTCCTCGTCCTCGGCTTGAATCTTCTGCGCTTCCTCCAGGAGAGCTTCCTTGAAGGCAGCCGGGCTTACGCCCGCTGCTGCCAAAGCAACAGCCTGCGCTCGCATGCGATCGAGCGCCCAGAACAAGTTCACAGCTGTCGGACGAGATGTCGCCAGGTAGTCCGCTTGCTTCTGGACTTCCGCCAGAAGCCCGTCCAACTGAGCATCCACTTCACGGATGCCGAGGTATACCCCATACGCGGCGGCGATTCCTATCGCTGGTGCGCCGCGAACCTTCAAATGCCGGATCGCTTCCCACACCTCAATTGGTGTCTCCAGCGGCAAATACACAATCTCTTCCGGCAGCAGCCGTTGATCAAGAAGATCAAGCTGCTTGCCATTCCAACGCAAGGATTGCAAGGCACCTTGGTTCTCAAGGTTTTGCACTTCTAAATCTTTGTTGTTCGTGTTCGTCATAGGACAAATCCTCTTTCTGCAGCAGATTCTTGGGTGGCGATGGCAATAAGCTCATCGATAGATTTCACTTGACGATTGGTACGAATGAATGAAGTGCCAATGGCTAACGCCAAGCGCTGTGCACGCTCTCTTGCAACTGCATCTTCGATTTTATCAATATCAGCCACATGTGCAAGACCAACAATACGGCGCACCATTTTAGCTCCGGCGAATCCGACTGAGTCTTGGAGCAGATTGGCTAGGAAGTAGTTTTGATAGCCAGGTGTTTGAAATACACGATCTACGCCATGCTCATTCCATAACGCGCGGAAATTCGTTTCGAAATGGGTCCATACGTCCTTCACGGTTTGTAGTAAATACGCGCGATAGGAAGCACGGCTTTCAACATCCTTACTCCAGCCCTCTTGAGCAGCGAAATTGAGGAGCAGGTTCGCAAGTACAGCGCCAATATCGAAGCCCATCGGCCCATAGTAAGCGAACTCGGGATCAATCACCTTCGTGGAATCAGGTTTAATAAAGATACTTCCTGTGTGCAGATCGCCATGAAGGAGCGCTTGTGCACTCGTAAGGAATTTGTTGCGAAGGATAGCTACCTCAAAGTGAAGCTCGCTGTCCGCCCAAAGCTGTTCAGCCGCATCGCGGATGTGAGCTTCAATATTATTCGTTTCTGCATCGCGATACGGATCATCGAAGATTAAGTCTTCTGTAATTTTGCAAAGCTCGGGGTTGATGAAGCGACCCTGTTGGATTTTCTTTTCTTGTTGGTTTTTGCCTAGATCAGATGTGAAAAATAACGTATTTGCAAGAAAACGACCGATATGCTCAGCAAAGAGTGGGTATTGATTACGTTCAATTAACCCTCTGCGCATAATGATATGGTCACTCAGATCTTCCATCACGGTAAGCGCCAAATCAGCATCGTAAGCATAAACGTGAGGTACGAGGTCCGGATTCAAGCCTTCTTCTATCAAGAGCGCTTCACTTTCAATTCGTGCACGGTCCAATGTTAACGGCCAGGATTCGCCGACAACTTTGGCATAAGGAAGGGCTTGTTTTAAAATAATACTTTTTCCTGTAGCTGTTTCCGATATGCGAAAAACGAGATTTAAGTTGCCATCGCCAATTTCATGACTAGTTAAGTCAGAACCCGGTTGAAACAGATTTGGAATATGACGTGCGTATTCAATGGCTTGGGCTTCACTTAAAGGATGATAAGTGGACATGTAGTAACCTCCTATGATTCATTGGATTTAATTCCAACTAACTTACTATGTTTTAATCGTCTTTTCCTAGTATAAGACAAAATGTAGCCGCTTGAAATACTAACTTTGGAAATGTTGCACAAATTACATAAAATAAGTGCTTCTAACGTAAATTAACGCGTACATGAACAGAAAATAACAGAGTATTAAAAGATCAGGAGGCTTACTATGGTGACAACGTCCTTAACACAATCTATCCAAATTGTTCTGAATAAGCAAATTGCAAACTGGGGTTTACTTTATGTCAAGCTGCACAACTTTCATTGGTATGTGAAAGGCAATCAGTTTTTCACGCTGCATGTTAAATTTGAAGAGCTTTATAATGAAGCTGCCCTTCACGTGGACGAGCTGGCTGAACGGTTGCTTTCTATCGGTGGCCAGCCGGCAGCTACAATGAAAGCTTTTATAGAATTATCGTCCCTAAAAGAGGCCTCAGGTACAGAAACCGCTACGAAAATGGTCGAAGCTGTTATCGAAGATTTCACGTTCCTTACGCAAGAATTAAAAGCTGGCATGCAGGCTTGTGAAGAAGTTCAAGATGACACGACGTCCGACATGCTTCTAGCTATTCAAACTTCCTTGGAAAAGCACCGCTGGATGCTTCAGTCATTCCTAGGATAATCAATATTTACAAAATCTTTAACCTGACCAAACATGTGGTTGATGAAACTTGGCTATACTTGAAGCAAAAGAGTTCTGGAGGATGTCATTGTGATGAAAATCCTGAATCTGCTGCTTGTTGTGGCCGCTTGCTTCTTTTTGCTCCTGATCGCTTTCGATGCAGACTCGCCTAGCACGGCTGCTGATCCTAATCCCATGAAACAAAATCAAGACCAGTTTACCCGTATGCAACCAACGTATTACGCTGAAACTTCGAAATAAAAGAGAGTAAAGGGGTGGCCCCAGTGTAAGTAAGGCCATCCCTTTTTATGTTGTCTCGAGTTTTGCCGTTTACTTACATGATGTTTGTCTGTAGATCAATTCCCCGATGATCTGTCCTCAGCCAATATTTACAATCCCGCTCTAGCAAATTTGATTTTAGAGTCATTCAGCTTTCGTGAGGGTAGATGGGCTATAGTCATCGAGCAACCTCAATTGAGCATATATGACCATTGAGCCCGATTTAAGACACCTCAACATAGAGCAATATTGTATAAATGAATCATCGATCTCTAACGTCCGATAGAAAAGTAAAGGATCATAGAAACGGGACTTTCTAGGTTTAGCCAGATGTCTTGATGTCACATTGTTTTGCTTCCTTATATTCCTTATAATAAATAAGATTAATGAGGAGAACGAGGTGTTTGCGTCATGGGGAAACCAAAGGCCCTGAAAGAATGGGCATCGGCTGTTAAAGCATTGGAAGATGGAACGCAAATTTTTATTATGCGCAAGGGAGGAATTGTTGAGGAAACAAAAGATTTTCAAGTGGAATCCTCTGATTTCTTTCTCTATCCAACGTATGAACACCAGAGAAAAGAATTATTGAAGGAAGATTATCGCGGGGTTATCGATGAATCCCTCATAGGCTGGAGTGCAGACGATACACACGTAACGATTAACAGCTTTGCTCGAATGGTTGAAGATATTGAGGTCAGTGATCAAGAGCAGTTGAATAAACTGTATCCTTTTCACATTTGGACGGAAAATTTCACGGAAGAAAGATTAAAGTGGAAACGCAAAAATCCGCTTCATATCATGCTGTTAAGGGTATATACATTGGTACAACCCTTGCAAATTCCGATCGAACAAGCCTATATAGGCTGCAAATCATGGATTGAGCTTGGAACTGATATACCGGAAGAGTCTTCCTTGGTTCCAGTCTTGAGTAATGAGGCGTTTGCTGCGATGGTTGCTGAAATTAAGCATACTTTGGCGTAATTAAAAGGTTGCATTTTCAGAAAATGACCTTCTTTTTCATGCAAATGCCCTTTCTTGATTTAACATAGTAAGTTATAATAGAATTATTCTAATGAGAATCAATGATAATCATTTGAAATGGTTGTCATTTATCTTGTACATTCAAACACATTATGGAGGCTTAAGAAATGGCGAATTCATCAACATTTACAATAGACGGTCTAAAAGCGAACGTCGAAGGAAAGGAAATTTTGAAGGGTCTTAGCCTGGAAATCAAAGGCGGAGAAATTCATGCCATCATGGGACCAAACGGTACAGGTAAAAGTACATTGGCTTCTGCTCTGATGGGGCACCCGAAATATGAAGTAACTGAAGGTTCTGTAACCTTAGACGGTGAAGATGTTCTAGAAATGGCTGTTGATGAGAGAGCACGTGCTGGTTTGTTCTTAGCTATGCAATATCCAAGCGAAATCACGGGCGTAACGAACGCTGACTTCTTGCGCAGCGCAATGAACGTTCGTCGCGGTGAAGGCAACGAAATTTCGTTGATTAAGTTCATTCGTCAAATGGAAGCGAAGATGAAGCAGTTAGAAATGAACCCTGAGTTCATGCACCGTTACCTGAACGAAGGCTTCTCCGGTGGTGAGAAGAAACGAAATGAAATTCTTCAAATGCTTTTGCTTGAACCCAAATTCGTTATTTTGGATGAAATTGACTCCGGTCTTGACATCGATGCATTGCGTATCGTAGCTGAAGGTGTTAATGCTATGCGCAGCGAAGAGCGCGGCTTCTTGATCATTACGCATTACCAACGGTTGCTGAATTACGTTAAACCTGATTTTGTACATGTTATGATGCAAGGTCGTATCGTGAAATCCGGTGGTCCTGAGCTTGCAGAGCGTCTGGAAGCGGATGGTTACGATTGGATCAAAGAAGAACTCGGTATCGTGGATGAAACTGTTGGTCAAGATACGGAAGAATTCAAAGTTCCAATGAACACGCCTGGACCGAAGTACTAAAGGAGAAGAGACTTTGGTCAACGACCCAAGGTCCCAGAAAGGAGAGACTTTGATCTTCGGATCAAAGATCCCTATAAATGGAGGAAACCATGAGCATTCAAACAACACTTTCCATAGATACTAATGCTATCATCGAGCTCTCCCGCAGCAAACAAGAGCCGGAGTGGGTGACTGCCCTTCGTACAGAAGGGTTAGCGTTAGCGAATTCTTTGGAATTACCTACGCTAGAAAAGACGAGAATTGACCGTTGGAGCATCTCCTCCTATGGTTCCTATAAATTGCAAGCCCCTTTGACATCCCTCGATGCTTTACCCGAAGTTGCCAAAGGATTAGCCAATTCCGAAAACTTGATCGTGCAACGCAACTCCGGTATCGTGTTCAACCAAGTATCGGCGGAATTGAAACAGCAAGGCGTTATTTTCACCGATTTGGAAACTGCAATTCGTGATCATGCGGATTTGGTGAAGTCATACTTCATGAAAGCTGTAGAAGCCAACGAAAATCAATTAACAGCTTTGCATGCTGCTCTATGGAACGGTGGCATTTTCATCTATGTACCGAAAGACGTTCGAGTGAGCCTTCCGCTGCAAGCGTTATTTGTAACCGATGATGCCGAAGCGACTTTTGCACCACATGTCTTGATTGTTGCTGAACAGTTTAGTTCAGTTACTTATGTAGATAATTTTGTATCTTCCGTATCAGGTGTTCCAATGGTCCAAAACGGGATCGTTGAAGTATTCGTGAAGCCAGGTGCGCGCGTTAACTATGCATCCGTTCATAACTTGGAAGAGTCCGTTACGGACTTGACTTACCGCCGTGCGATCATCGAAAACGATGCGAGCATTCAGTGGGTAGTTGGTGAAATGAACTACGGCAACACCCTTTCTGATACAACGTCGATCCTCAAAGGCAAAGGTTCCGACTCCGATGCTAAAGTGATCTGTGTAGGAACTCAGGAGCAGAAGTTGAACTTGACAACACGCGCTGTTCATTGGGGCAAAGCATCGACAAGCGACATGATTACTCGTGCCGTAATGAGAGATGGCTCCACAGCGATCATCAACGGGATTACGAAGATCGAAAAAGGCGCAACAGGCTGTAACGGTCAACAAACAGAGAAAGTGCTTATGCTCAGCCCGAAAGCGCGCGGCGACGCGAATCCGATTCTTCTTATTGATGAGGATGATGTTAAAGCTGGTCATGCGGCGAGTGTTGGCCAAGTAAATGCTGAGCAAGTTCACTATCTGATGTCTCGTGGGATTACGAAGGAAGAAGCTCAGCGCTTAATTATTTACGGATTCTTAGCTCCAGTCGTTTCCGAAATTCCAATTAAGAGCGTTGAAGTACAGCTGCAAAGCTTAGTGGAGAGGAAGCTGGGACAATGAATACCTCGGAGATACGTGAACTTTTTCCCATTCTGAAGCAAGAAGTGAACGGTCATCCGCTGGTGTACTTGGACAGTGCTGCAACTTCCCAGAAGCCTATTCAGGTGATTGAAGCACTGAAGCACTATTATGAGTGGGACAATGCGAACGTTCACCGCGGGGTTCATACCCTAGGTTCCCGTGCAACGGATGCGTACGAAGGAGCCAGAACCAAAGTGGCTAAGTTCATCGGTGCATCCAGTGAGCAGGAAATCATTTTCACTAGAGGTACGACAACGGCGATCAACATTGTAGCAAGCAGTTATGCGAAATCCGTATTGCGTGAAGGCGATGAAATCGTCCTTACACCGATGGAGCATCACAGCAACTTGATTCCATGGCAGCAAGCTGCCAAGGCAACAGGCGCTATTTTAAAATATATTCCTTTACAGCCTGATGGTTCGATTTCGCTTACAGATGTTGAAAACACCATAACCGATCGTACGAAAATTGTTTCGGTTGTGTATGTATCCAACGTTTTGGGTGTCGTAAATCCGATCAAAGAAATCGCCCAAATCGCCCATAAGCATGGAGCGAAGATGATGGTCGATGGCGCACAAAGCACACCACATATGAAGGTGGATGTACAAGATTTGGATTGCGACTTCTACGCGCTTTCCGGTCACAAGATGTGTGGCCCTACCGGAATCGGGGTATTGTATGGAAAGAAGGCCTTGCTGGAGAATATGGAGCCCGTTGAATTTGGCGGCGAGATGATTGATCATGTGGATCTCTATGAGTCAACATGGAAAGAACTGCCTTGGAAGTTTGAAGGTGGAACACCAATCATCGCTGGAGCTGTTGGCCTCAGCGCGGCAATCGATTTTCTACAAGAAGTCGGTATGGACAATATTTATAAACACGATATTCAGCTCACGAATTATGCAATGGAGCGTATGACCCAGATCGAAGATCTGGTTGTCTATGGCCCTACTGCGAATCGTGCAGGACTCGTAACGTTTAATCTAGGCGATGTGCATCCTCATGATGTGGCAACCGTTCTGGATGCGGAAGGAGTTGCTGTGCGTGCCGGTCACCATTGCTGTCAGCCTTTAATGAGATGGCTTGAAGTGAGTTCTACGGCTCGTGCAAGCTTCTACCTATACAATACGGAAGCGGATATTGACCGACTTATGTTGGCCTTACAAAAAACAAAGGAGTACTTCGGCCATGCAATTGGATGATTTATACCGTAGAGTGATTATGGATCACTATAAAACACCGCGCAACCGTGGGAAGTTTGAGTCTGGCGAAGCAGTTACCATTGATCTTAATAACCCGACCTGTGGTGATAAGATTTCCCTGCAGATGCAGGTAGAAGATGGTATCGTGAAGATGGCTAAATTCACAGGTGAAGGCTGTTCGATTAGCTTATCCTCTGCATCCATGATGACGGATGCGGTCAAAGGTAAGACCATCGAAGAGGCGCTGAAGATGGCTGATGGTTTTTCTGGCTTGATGAAGGGCGAACCTGTCGAATTTGAATATGAAGATATTGAGGCGTTATCTGGGGTAAATAAATTCCCAGCACGTATTAAATGTGCAACCCTGGCATGGAACGCACTTCGCAAAGGGATTGAACATTCTCAAAAAACCGATAATTAACGCAAAAGCGATGCATAGATTAGAAAAGCTGTTTTTGCTGCACAAAAATTCTAAGGAGGAATCAACCATGGCTAAACAAATGCCAGATCTCGAGGATTACAAATATGGTTTTAGAGATGAGCACAAATCGATTTTTCAATCGGGTAAAGGCTTAACTCGTGAAATCGTTGAAGAAATCTCCAGAATTAAAGGCGAACCTGAGTGGATGCTTGAGTTTCGTCTGAAATCCCTGGAGCAATTTTTCAAAATGCCAATGCCACGTTGGGGCGGAAATATGGATGATCTGGATTTCGATGATATCCAGTACTATGTAAGACCGTCTGAGAAGCAAGGCAAAACGTGGGAAGAAGTTCCTACAGAAATTAAAGAAACATTCGACAAACTTGGTATTCCAGAAGCGGAACAAAAATTCTTAGCTGGTGTATCTGCTCAGTATGAATCTGAAGTTGTTTACCACAGCATGCAAAAGGAACTTGAAGACCAAGGCGTTATCTTTACGGATACGGATTCGGCTCTTCGGGAATACCCAGAGCTGTTCAGACAATATTTCGGAACTATTATTCCACCGAGCGACAATAAATTCGCTGCGTTGAATAGTGCGGTATGGTCCGGCGGTTCGTTCATTTATGTCCCTAAAGGCGTGAAATGTGAAGTTCCTTTACAAGCGTACTTCCGTATTAACTCCGAGAACATGGGGCAATTCGAGCGTACATTGATCATTACGGATGAAGAAAGTTTTGTACATTATGTAGAGGGCTGTACAGCTCCTATTTACAGCACAAACTCCCTTCATAGTGCGGTAGTTGAAATCGTATGTCTCAAAAACTCCCGTGCGCGTTACACAACGATTCAAAACTGGGCACCGAACATCTACAACCTCGTTACCAAACGTGCGGTTGCAGAAGAAGGCGCTACAATGGAATGGGTCGATGGTAACATTGGATCCAAGCTTACGATGAAGTACCCTGCTGTTGTGCTGAAAGGCCGCGGCGCTAAAGGGATGGTTCTTTCCATCGCTGTAGCTGGTAAAGGACAACACCAAGATGCTGGCGCGAAAATGACGCATCTGGCGCCTGATACAACTTCAACGATCGTATCCAAATCGATCTCCAAGCACGGTGGTAAAGTAACGTACCGTGGTCTAGCTTCCTTTGGACGCAACTCACAAGGTTCCAAAGCGAACATCAAATGTGATACCTTGATTCTCGATAACGAGTCAACGTCAGATACGATTCCTTATAACGAAATCATGAACGACAACATTACGCTTGAGCATGAAGCAACAGTATCCAAGGTATCTGAGGACCAATTGTTCTACCTCATGAGCCGCGGTCTTACTGAGGCTGAAGCGACGCAAATGATCGTTATGGGCTTCATCGAGCCGTTCACGAAAGAACTTCCGATGGAATATGCCGTAGAAATGAATCGTCTCATTAAATTTGAGATGGAAGGTTCCATCGGTTAATCGATATGTACAACTTAAAGCGTGCCCGAGATCCTCGGGCACGCTTTTTTTAAAGTGAATACTTGTCTAGCAAATAAGTCTCTCTGATCAGAAAACCTGCCATATCAATCACTCTTTCATTCAATATATTCCCAAGATGATCCAAGCCGTTCAAATGGCCTTTTATGCATATTTATAAGCCACTTGTCTCACTCTATAGAGGATAATTATGTGTTCCTAAAGGAGAATAGAAGCGATGTGGAAAAAACTGAAAGTAGCAGCAATTGGTAGCATAGTAGTCATGATGGCAACTACAACCGCTTGTGGGAGGAATAATGTCAGACCCAATAATGCAGCACCAACGCAGAATCCTACCGCACAGTCAGGAACAGGCAATATGCAGTCTCAAAGCTTGTCACAAGCAGGACAAGGAACGACATTAGGTAATGATGACGCTGTTGTACCCATTAAAGTGATTAACAATGTAAATTATGTAGCTGCACGTGAACTCATCCAAACCCTAAAGTTCCAGTCAAACTGGGAAGAAGGAAATCAGAAGCTGTTAATTGGCGATAATGACGCAAACTTCGAAGTGACGATGAATTCGACGAAAGCCATGAAAGATGGTGCAGAAATCCGAGTTAGCCAACCCTTTATCAAGGAAGGTGATTCGGCTTACTTGCCAGTCTCCGCTTTGGCAGATTTGTTTCAAGAAGATATGTCATATGAAGTACAGAATGGCCAATTGTTGATTCATGCTGCTCCGGTTGCTCCAATTGAGCGTGAAGATGACACTGACCCCCGCGGTAACACAGCGGAGCTTGAGTTTGGCGATGATCCAACGGATCCTTTCAAAGGTGAAGGTACGGGAGCGAACCCGGCATCAATGCTACAGGATGAGGATGACCTTGAGGTGTGGTCACCTAATAATCATGAAGAAGTAATTCCGGTTCTAAAGAACATTGATATTAATTCAATGATTAACAAAGGCAAGCAATATTTAGGTGTGAAATATTTATTCGGCACAGGACCTTATCCGCAAACAGGAAAATTTGATTGCTCGACATTTACTCAATATGTTTTTGGAAAATATGGTGTAAAGCTACCAAGGCTTGCTCGTCAACAAGCGGCGCAAGGAAATTTGGTTAGCCGAAAGTCCTTACGCAAAGGTGATTTGATGTTTTTCTATGTACCAGGTCGATTCAAAACCAATAAAACAATTGGACATGTTGGTATTTATATAGGCAACATGCAAATGCTTCATGCTTCACCTAAACCAAAGGATGGCGTTCAGATTACTAATATCAATAAAGCGTATTGGAAATCAACGTTTCTACGAGCAAAACGTGTAGCTTATTAGTCCGTTGAAGTCTATCCTTAGGGGTAGACTTCTTTTATTTTTCATTGAACTGAAACAAAAGTTCTGTTCGTGCGTTTTATCTAGTATGAAGTCTTGAATGGAGGAAGATGAAACGATGAATATTACGCTCTTCGAAAAATTAGTGGACGGACAACTGCAAAAAATTAGTGAACGCCCATGGGATGAACAACTCATTCAGGCCTTAAATGTAGCTAACTTTGTTCTTATTGGCGGTAAGGAATATGAAATGATCGAAGGAAGACTGAACTTAGATCTTAATGTTTTTGAGCTTTTGTTGGTTACAGTAGGCTCAGAAGGGGGAGGGAAAAGGCAGTGAAACGACCGCTTAAAGTGCTTTCAACCTCTATAGGCATCATGCTCGTTAGTCATTTGCTGCTGCTATCAGCGCATGCCGCGGAGTCTCCTAACCCGAGTGCTGCTGGAGCAGGATCATCTAAGCTGGTTGAATGGTCTTCAGAAGACGTCAAAGCTTATTACGACCCTTCAGTTGACTGGAGTTTGCCCGTGCCTGTGCTATCGGATAATAAAACGACGTCGCCTTCTCCGTCTCCTACGCCTGTAGCAGGGGGGAGCTCAACGGGCTCAGGAGGAAGTACAACCCCAATCATTGTGAATCAGGTATCCGGTGGTGGTGGTTTTGGCTGGGATGATCTATTACTGTACCATTTGATCTTTAATACGGTAAGTCCTTACTCATCGAGTAGTTGGGGAAGCAATCACCGCTCCTATCATTATCGTTCCAATACACCATATGTGACGAAAACCTATCAACCGAGTTCGTTCTCGAATCGATCCACAACGAAGACACCAACAACCTCAAGTGGAACTGGCACGTTTACATCCAATAATAAGTCATCGTCAAGTACCAAATCAACCTCAACCTCTTCCGGTAGTATTGGCGGTAAATCAAGTGGTTTCAGCTCTTCGTCAAGCTCCAGTTCAGGAGGTTAATTTCTGTGATATATGAAGTCATAGGAACACCTTCTGCCGACAGAGATCATAGGGTGCTGCAGCTGGCGAGCCTTGGTTTTACATGGGCAGATATGGAAGATGAAGCGTACTGGATTGACCAACTTGTGGTCATGCAGCGACATGCATACGTAGAACTTATTAATGCAGCTGGAGTTTTGTGGCGCGTGTTTGATAAGACGGTTCGTTATGTAAAAGGGAAGAGGGATTTATATGAGCTCTTATCTATTCCTGAAGTGCTGT
The DNA here is from genome assembly GCF_030817295.1 of Paenibacillus sp. V4I9. Lineage (NCBI taxonomy): Bacteria > Bacillati > Bacillota > Bacilli > Caryophanales > Paenibacillaceae > Paenibacillus > Paenibacillus sp. V4I9. Next base: position 5,744,051 of record NZ_JAUSZE010000001.1, on the reverse strand, counting down.
GGGATGGGTTAGATCGGCTCGAGCCCGATGCCGCGGGCTTCATTAGTCGATATGCAAGATTTGATTTTACCGTGAATCAGCAAGGTGAAATTAAGCTTTTAGAGCTGAACGCAGATACACCTACGGGGTATGTAGAAGCAGCGATCGCTACACCCTGGTTATGTGATCAAATGGGAATAGAATCACCGAACCGTGCTATGAAAGAACTAATCCGCTCAGCGTGGGAGATCGAAGCGCCTGACTTTGCTGCCTGCATCGCATATGGAAAGCATGTTGAAGATACAGGAACCATAGATGCACTTGTAGCGCATAGCGGAAGAAGGGTGACCTGTGTCGATTGCTTGGATTTATGGATCGACGAAGGCGTCGTTAAGGTCGGAGAGAACCAAATCATCAGCAAAATGTTTGCGCTATATCCGAAGGAGTGGATGGGCATTGATGATGGAGGAGAGGCCTTCTCCTATGCGATTGAAGAACAACTCATACAACTTTTCAATCCATTGCACGCGGTCATCTTGCAGTCTAAAGGGTTGCAAGCCATCATATGGGGCTTGCATGAGGAAGGCGCAGTATTGTTCACCTCAGATGAACATGAGGCAATAAGGACCTATATGCTGCCTACTTATATGACGCCTGATCTTACAGGTGATTACGTGTCCAAATCCATGTTCGGTAGAGAAGGCGGCTCGGTTGAGTTATATAACACGCAGGGTGAATTAGAGGTCAAAGATGAAGTTGGCTTTGATACGAGTGTGTTTTTCAAACGTGTGTATCAGCAGCGAGCCGATTTGCCCGAGCTAACTTTTGCTCATGGAAATAAACATTTATTAACAGGTCTCTTTGTCCTTAATGGAACACCGTGTGGATTATTAGGTAGAGCGGGTGGGATGATTACAGGAAATGCTAGTCAATTTGTAGCGATAGGAGTGAAAGAGTCTTGAAACAAGGACGATTTTGGCTAATGGCAGCGGGCTTCGTTGTATGCATCCTAATCATTTGGGGCATTAGCAGTGCTTTTCATAAGAAGCCAGCTGTCCTGAGTAAGGCGACGGTGGGAAGTCCGGCAAGCACAAGCGATAGGAATGGTGAAGTACCGTGGGATTACCAAGTACAGCAGGCAAAAGTAGGGGATTTATTGGATGGAGATATGGTTCTGCTGCCGAATAATGAACGGATTTCAAACGATCAAAATTTTGCTACAGGGGACCAAGTGTGGGTACTGAGCTATATGCAGGCAACAATGAAAACGGATAATCAAGGAAAGAACGATGTGACACTTTCGCAATGGAAGCCAATTAAGACATTTAAAACGAAAGAAGAAGCTGAAAAAGATTTGGCGGAGTTAAAAATAGAAATAAAGACGGATGTGAAATTAGTTGGGGTTTACAAAACGGAGCAGGATGGCAAATTCCGCTATTTCGCGGTTACTGATCTACCAACAGGACAGAAAGTGAAGCAGCCCATTCCTGAGGAACGCTATGTAAGCTTTAAAAACAAGAAGGAAGTACAGGTTATTCTAGAGGAAGTACACGATTACAGCAATTTTGATCAATCCATGGCGAAATTTCGGGGGTGGGCAGAATGATTGTTTTGGATATTGTAATTAGTTTATTTGTGATTGTGCTGCTGCAATTCGCAGGTATGTATGTGTTTAGTTTAATGACGCCCTACCGCGATATGGAGGAAATAAACAACGGCAATGTAGCTGTCGGCATTACCATGGGTGGTAAATTTGTAGCTACGGCGATTGTTTTAGCTATTGCAGCTTACACAAATTCATCGATTTGGCATATGAGCTTATGGTTCGCGGTAGGGTATGTATGTTTGGTTGCTTCGTATTGGATCTTTGATTGGCTTACACCTGGTGTGAAGCTATCTGATCAACTAAAGCAAGGGAATGTAGCGGTTGGCACGCTGCTAGCTGCTGTCTATATTGGAATCGCAATTGCAGTTAGCAGTCTTATTATTTAATTAGATCGCGATTTTCGTTATTTCTACGTCGCCAAGCAGTGATAGATCCAAGAATTGATTATTAATGTTAATGAGCGGTCGGAAGATATCAGTTGGATTTGTCATGACGATCGTACCGACGCGTCCGTCACTGAGTGACACTTTCTTACCGATAAAATTAGGAATCATGTTGCGGATAAATACTTGCGTTATTTTCGGATCAAGCTGACCAAAACTCATGCGGTGCAGTTCCTTTAGTACGATCAAAAGATCACGTTTTTGCTGGTAAACCCGGTTGCAGATCATAGCACTGTAAACGTCTGCAACCGAAATTATAAGTGAGTACGAATGGATTTCTGTACTTTTTTTGCGTAAAGGATAGCCTGTACCATCCATACGTTCATGGTGCTCTAGAGCAACGAGAGCAAGGGTATTGTCATTAAAGGATTTTTTGATGATATCATAACCATATATCGTATGTTTCTGAATTTCATTGTACTCATCGTTGGTTAGCTTTGCAGGCTTATGTAGAATGTCCGAATGGATTTTGCTTTTGCCAATATCGTGGAGATAGCCTGCTTTTCCAACATGAAGGGCTTCCTTCTCGCTTTTATTCATCCACTTGGCAATATAGTAGGATAACATACCTACTTGCACACTGTGTTGGTACGTATAATCATCGTTGCTGTTCAAAGAAAGCAGTAACGAAACAACGTCTTTCTCTTCTTGAAAGCTTTCTATCATCGGATTGAAAGCGGATTCTATAAGTTCATTATCAATAGATTCCCCGTTTTCGACGGCAGCAAATAAATCTTTTATACCGGTGATTGCATCGTTAAAAGAGTGTAATTGCTTGCTATTTGCTTGGCGGACTGTTGGCTCTTCAAGCTTATTTACGGCTTCATTCCCTCTAGGGTGTATGTCTACATACTCTACACTGTGGCGATTGAGCATCAAAATATCTCCCGCATCGACGACAGTGCCTGATGAAAGAAGATGAAGTCCTACCATATTGTAGGAATCAGAAATAAGTTTATCACCAACAATAAGTTGAAGTACATGTATACGCATAGAAGCTCCTCTCCTAGTCCTATAATCCGTAGGTATATAGTTATACTACATCCCAATATATCGGCTGTAAAGACTTTTAGCCTGAATTAAATTTTCGGTTCCTTGGATGAGAACACGGCCATCTGGAAAGATGATCATGTGCAAATCCGGGGCTGCTTGGAATTTTAAAAGGAAGCGATTTTTCTCTACAGGACCAAGTGGTTTTAATCGCTCTTCCCAATATTCAAGCGGTTTATCGGAAGGAATTACCGGGTGAATCTGGACGGAATTACGACCGCATAAGGATTGAATCGTGTCACTTTCCACACCGATTTCTAAGTAATCGTACTGCTTCATTGCGCAGGCGGGACAGTCTGATTTAAGCGCACCTGCTACACTAATCGCCGAATTCTGATTGAACCATAAGTCCCATTGCTGCATTCTAAGATTAAGCTGTTCGTTCGCGCCAACAAGCAATTTAAGAGCTTCCGTTGCTTGAAAGGAAGCTACAACATGAATGATTCCGCCAATAACGCCAGCAGTATCGCAGGTTTCAGTTGTGCCTGCGGCGGGTGCTTGTGAGAAAAGGCAGCGAAGGCAAGGTGTTTGTCCCGGGATGATCGTCAAAGAGACTCCTCTAGAGGCGACCGCACCGCCATAAATCCAAGGAATTCCTAGTTTGATACTCACATCGTTAATGAGGAAGCGAACCGAGAAGTTATCGGTTCCATCTAGAATTAAATCTACATCACTTAACAGCTGTTCAGCATTCAAGGAATTCAGATCGGTTACATGAGGTTCAATCGTTACCTGTGAATTCACGAGTTGTAACCGTTTTGCTGCAGCAATCGCTTTGGGTGTAGTGCTAGCTGCATCCTCTTCATCGTATAGCATTTGCCGTTGTAAGTTGCTAGTATCGACAAAATCACGATCGATCAATCGGACGTAACCGACCCCTGCGCGAACCATATGGTTGGCAAGAACGGTGCCTAGAGCACCCATTCCTACGATAGCAACTCGACTTCCCCCGAGTTTGCGCTGTCCTTCTTTGCCAATGGGGGAAAACAGGACTTGTCTGGAATAGCGCGTATCAACGCCATCATTTTGATCTATATGTAGATGTGTGTCCAAGTGTGGTCATCTCCAGTCTGGTTTATTCGAATTGCGGCGTTTGGAGCGGGTTCCAGGGACCTGTTTGGCTACCTTTCCACTCCGAACCATCTTCCCATATTTCTTTTTTCCAAATGGGTACGATTTGTTTCAGGCGTTCAATCGCATACCGACTCGCTTCATAACAATGGACTCGATGCGGGGATGAAACGGCAATAACGACGCTAGCTTCGGCAATAGCGACCTTGCCCAAACGGTGTGTAATTGCACAAAGCGTGCCTGGCCACTGATTTTCTATCTCTTCACCGATGGTTTCCATGGTTTTGAGTGCCATCGGTATATAAGCTTCATATTCCAAAAGGACGGTCCGCTGCCCATAGGTCATCTCTCTTGTTGTCCCTATGAAGGCAAGCGAAGCGCCGTGATTAGGGTGGTTGACTTTAGAAGCTACCTCGGCTGGATCAATCGTATCGTGGGTGATTTCATACTTAGATGGTTGACCGCCTGACACAGGGGGAATCAGTGCAATTTCATCTGCAGCGGTGACGATGTCCTGATCTCCGGCATAGGCTTGATTTTTAGCAAAAAAACAGGTCGCAAGTGGAGTGGAAGCTGCCGGATAGGCTGCTGTAATCTGCTGTTTGAGCTGCTCAATAGAAATGGATTCTTGTTCGATATCTATAATTAGGACGGAAGTCCCGAATAGGTCTACCAATCCTGCAAAGAGTTGGATGTGTATGTTCACGGCTCTGCTCCTAATGGCTTAGTTGTTGGAATCCCTTACAGCATATCATATTTTGACCTGAAAATGGTATAATGGGTAGAGCATTTGGATCACAAATGGCGTTTAGGGATGAAAGGGGAAATGTATTCATGCAAGAAGATTTACGCATACAAGTGTCAGACCAACATATAAAAAATGAAGCATTCACGATATCCGAGATGGTTGCTCTTGCTGAGCAGCAGTTATCACTCCAGGACCGTGTACCGAATGTGCAGGGAGATGCCTTTGATTTGAAATCGTGGTATCGGAGCTGGAAAAGAAGCCGTAATGAGGGGCATGCTGAAGAACCTACGCATCTGAAAGTGGAGGCAGTAGACGAATTTGAAGCACTAATGCCTTGGTCACAATTAGATTCTGCTTTAATTCTATACGCGCAAGATGGACAGGCGCTCAAGAAAGGTTATCCGATTCGTCTTTATGTGCCAGATGGCAGCAGTGAATGTCTCAATGTCAAAAGTGTTGTCAAAATATGGTTTCTTCATGATCAGGCGCTCGGGGAAGAAGCGACTTTCGGCTTCAAAAACAGAGTGGCACTTGATGAGCTAAAATTCAAGAAATGAGAGGAGATTCTGCTGCATAAGATTAGACATGCTTCGGATCTGACTTACAAAGAAAAGAGGTGAACGGAGTGTCTGAGCCCTTGCAACGACTCGTTATTTTACATACGAATGACATTCATAGTCATTTTGAACAGATGCCCAAAATTAGCGCATACTTTGATCGCGTACGTCGGCTGTGGCCAGCTGATCAGGTATTGACACTTGATATTGGCGATCATATGGACAGGATGCGCCCTGAAACGGAAGGCACGAATGCTTCTGCCAACTTGGAAATTATGAACGCGACCGGCTACGAAGCGATGGTCATGGGTAATAATGAAGGGCTAACGTTCACACCGGAATTGTTAAGAACGGTTGTGAAGGAGCATGCCAAATTCCCAATTATAGGAAGCAATATTGTAGAAGTGGCGACGAATAAGACGCCGGATTGGATGCTTTCTACACTTACGATTGAGAAATCGGGTCTCAGCATTGGCATCATTGGGGTAACAGCTGCTTACCAAGCGTACTATGAATTGCTTGGATGGTATGTAACGGACCCAATCGAAGCTGTAAAGGTTTATACTAGGCTTCTGCGCCCAAGGGTGGATATCATTATTGTCATGTCCCACTTGGGATTGCGCTCGGATCAACGCATGGCTGAGGAGCTGGAAGGCATCGATGTGATCCTCGGCGGCCATACGCATCATGTACTTGAGGAGCCGCTCCTGCTCGGCGGCACCTATATTTGCGCCGCCGGCAAGTTCGGTCAGTACGCCGGCCATATTGAACTTGCCTACGATCCGGCGCAGCGCCGGATCGTGGAGCTCCAAGGGCGCGTCGTCCCTATGACGGACGCAAGTGAAGAAGACAGCAGTGTTACCACGCTGCTGGAGCACTACCGCATCGCCAGCGCAGCGGCGCTGGATGCGGAGGTGGCGCAGCTGCGGGAACCGCTGCGCCTTGATTGGTACGGTGAATCCCCGCTAGGCAACTTGCTTGCCGCAGGGATTCGCCGCTGGACCAGCGCCGAGATCGGGCTGGTCAATAGCGGCCAACTCCTTCAGGGACTGAAGGAGGGGCGCCTGACACGAGGCAGATTGCTGGAAATCTGCCCGGGGCCGATCAACCCCTGCCGCATGCTGCTCAGCGGGGCAGACCTGCTCCAAGCGCTCGAAGAGTCGCTGCTTGGCGAGTTCATGGAGAAGCCGATCCGCGGCTTCGGCTTCCGTGGCGAGGTGCTGGGCGTGCTGTGTGTCGACGGATTGACCGTCATGACCGACAGCACCCAAGCACCTTACGAACGCATCATCGCTGTGAACGTGGGCGATGAGCCTTTAGACCTTAGCCGTGACTATGTCGTTGGTACGATCGACATGTTTACTTTCGGCTCAGGTTACTTATCACTCGGCCGCGGTAAGCAGGTGACGTATATGCTGCCTGAATTTATCCGTGATGTACTAGCTTCTGAGCTTCGTGATGAAGATGCGATAGTAAGCAGTCATTTCCTACGATTTACGGATAGAAGACCTCCTACTAATAATGAATAAGTCGAACAACCACGACCTTTGTCGAAGGAGTTGTCAGATCTACCAAGTTACAGGTAGAATAGATAATTGGACAGGAGTACATCTATAAACTCTCAACTCATAGGGGGAAACCATGCATACTATTTTTGAAGCGATCATCATTGGGATCGTAGAGGGATTGACCGAGTTTTTACCGGTTTCTTCTACGGGGCATATGATTCTAGCACAAAGCTTATTAAACACCCAAAATGATGAAGTAATGAAAACCTTTGATTTTGTCATCCAACTTGGCGCCATTATGGCCGTCGTCCTCATTTATTGGAAACGGATTTTATCTTTATTCGGGTTAGCGAAAAGGAAAAGCGAGAGTAAGACAGGAAAGAAACTAAACTTGCTGCATATTCTTATTGGGATCGTTCCAGCAGGGATCATCGGCGTCTTGTTTAATGATATCGTCGACGAGAAGCTTTTTAACGCAACTACCGTGTTGATTGGGCTTGTTCTTGGAGGTATCCTGTTAATCATTGCAGAGAAGAAGAAGGAACAGCCGAGTGCTGTAGTTTTGGATGATTTGACTTATCGTCAAGCGTTCTTCATCGGTTTGTGGCAATTAGTTTCCATTTGGCCAGGATTCTCCCGGTCTGGATCGACAATCGCGGGTGGAATGCTGTCCGGCGTAAGCCGCGCTGCTTCTGCCGACTTCACTTTTATTATGGCGATTCCAATTATGTTTGGAGCTTCAGGTGTCTACTTTCTTAAAAACTACGAAGCACTTTCTTCGAATGACTTAGGTTTCTTTATAGTCGGTTTTGTCGTTGCATTCATCGTTGCTTTGTTGGCTGTTGTTTCTTTCATCAAGTTTGTTCAAAATATGAAATTAACGTATTTTGCTTACTATCGGTTTGCGGTAGCCATTATTTTCGCTCTTTATATGTTCTTAAAGTAATAATTACTGTTTCATTTATCGAACCGCGTCGAATGATGCGGTTTTTTTTATTGAACTTTTTTGTGAAATCTATTACATTTAGATAGAAAGTAACGCTCACCTATTCGGGGGTCCTGAAATGCTGTTAATGCCGATCAACATGTGTCATCCTGGAATGAGGTTGGCCAAGAATATTTACAACGACGATGGTATGGTCCTGCTGGCCGTTAATGTTGAGCTTTCTCAGAGACTCATTGATCGACTTTTTACATACGGAATCGACTACATATATATTCAAGATTCTCGGACCAATGACATCATTCAAGAGGATGTCATTCAAGATGAAACGAGAACGAAGGCTGTTCTCGAAATCCGTAACACCTTTAAGAAGGTTATGGAAGACTCGAACAAACGCGGAGCCGTTCATTATTATGATATCGGACGTAATTTCCGTGATGTGATGAAAATGATTATTGACGATCTAAGCGCTCATCAAGGGGCTATGGTTATGCTCAATAATATGAATGTGAAGGATAATTACTTATTTCAGCATTCTGTGAATGTAAGTATTTATGCCATCATGCTGGGAATTAGCTTTGGGTACAGTCGTGAGAACCTTGAAACACTCGGATTAGGCGCTTTGCTTCACGATATTGGTAAGACGAAAGTACCACTTGGTATTCTTCGCAAGCCTTCGCAACTGACCGAGCAAGAGTTTACCGAGATGAAGAATCATACGACATACGGTTTTAACATTTTGAAAGACGAACCGAACATTCCTCTTTTGTCTGCACATTGTGCTCTTCAGCACCATGAGCGAATTAACGGAAGCGGTTATCCGCGTGGGATTCAAGGTACAGAAATCAACGAATTTGCCAAATGGGTTGGGTTAGTCGATTCTTATGATGCTATGACGACAACAAGAGTATATAGAAGACCTTTACTGCCGCATGAAGCTATGGAGCAACTGTTCGCGGGCTCAGGCACGATGTATGATCAAAGTCAGATTGCCTTATTCCGTGATAAAATCGCGATTTACCCATTAGGCATAACCGTTCGATTGAATACTGGGGAGTTTGGCATCGTATCTAAGTTAAACGTAACCGTACCTCATAGGCCGATCGTTCGCGTGCTTGAGGATCAATCCGGTCAAGAGCTAAAGGAACCATACGAAATTGATCTGTCAACGAAGCTTTCTACATTAATTTCAGAAATTGGGGAAATTAAAGTAGGCGAATTTGATCCGGATGAAAGTATGCCGACCATATTTTAAGATAAAATATAGATAACAAGCCTGAAGAACCTGGGAATCCAGGTTCTTTTTGCAAATTAGGGGGATGCATGTGAGAGAAACAGCTGTGAAAGGGAAGTTTTGGAGATGGGGATATGCGATGCATCGTTTCCGCTGGCTCGTGCTTATTATTGGCGTGCTTCTGCTTCTCAGCTTTGCTATTTTTGCTCAGAAAACACCGGGTATGCTCAAAGACAACGGCTTTACGCCTAAAGGTAGTGAGTCCGATCGTGGCCTAATTCAACTGCGGGATGAGCTTGGTGTCCCACTTACGATGCTGAACCTGGTTTATACGGGGGAAGGGCTCGATATGACGGACAAAGTCCATCAACAAGCCATTATGGATTCGCTTAGTGAACTTACGAAGCTGCCCTATGTTGAAAGTGTGAAATTCGTCGCGACACCTCGTAACGAGGGTCATCGGGATGTACTGGCCGTAACTGTGTCTCTTAATCTTGATACCGACCCTGCTCTGGAGAAGTATCCGGAGCTTAAGGAACGCGTGCACCCGCCCAATGGCATGAATGTCTATGTGACTGGTGGACCTGCTATTTTGCATGATATGCAGGAAGCGAGTAAACATGACATTGCCAAATCAGAAGCGATTGGTTTGCCGATTGCGCTGATTGTATTATTAATCGTGTTTGGCACCCTAGTCGCCGCGCTATTGCCTATGATCGTTGGGCTTATGAGCGTTACCCTTACATTAGGGATTACCTATTTTATCGCGCAGCACCAATCCTTATCGAATTTCCTTCCGAATATGGTGACGATGCTCGGTCTTGCCGTAGGAATTGATTACGCTTTGTTTCTCGTCAGTCGCTTTCGAGAGGAACTCAAGGTACAGAAGAATGTGGCTGAAGCTGTGGCCATGACTTGTCAGACTGCGGGTAAATCGATCTTTTTTTCCGGTATAGCAGTGCTGATTGGGCTGCTTGGCATGCTGTTTGTAGATCTCACCTTTTTCCGCTCCTTGTGTTTGGGCGGTGTAATTGTCGTTTCGATATCCGTTATAGTCGCGAATACGATGCTGCTGTCGCTTCTCGGTATACTTGGTGAGCGAATTAACTCTTTGCAGGTCGTTCCTAAACGATTTCGCAAGCAAGAAACGTCCCGCTTTTGGGAACGAATCGCTTATGCTGTAATGAAAAGGCCCGTTCTATTAGTTGTCATCGTCGGCGGTGCCCTAATCTACACCATGACCCCGATGGGTCATATAAAGTTAAATGTACCGAATGCTGAGGTGCTGCCTCCCAGCTACGAATCCCGATATGGCTCGGAATTATTGAAAGCCGCCTATGATCCACGTATGATGGGACCTATCCAAATTGTTATTCATACGGAAGGAGAAGTTTGGAAAGAGGCTTCGATTCGTCAAATTCGAGCTTATAGTGAACAGGTTAAAGGGATATCCGGTGTAAAAGAAGTACAAAGTTTTATCAGTTCACTAGGTCAACATTCGGATGCCGAGTTAGCAGTCATGCTAAGGGATTCAAGTGTCAAAGCACAAATAGAAAGCAATAAATTTGCAAAAGGAAACACGGCTCTGATGGTTGTAGTGCCTGAGAAAGATACCGATGATCCTACGACGGATGGCCTTGTCCGAGAACTTCGCAGCTTAAGTAAGGACGGACTTGATATTGCAGTCACTGGCGGACCGGCTTATAGGCTGGATATTATAGATCGCATTCAGAATGAAATTCCGGAAGTATTAACGTTTGTGATGGGGATTACCTACATCGTACTGTTGCTTGCCTTTAGGTCCGTTTTGCTGCCGCTCAAGGCTGTATTAATGAACATGCTCAGTCTTGGCGCGAGTCTCGGTGTTGTTGTGTTAGTATTCCAGCATGGCTACATGGCTGATTTGCTGCACATAACGTCCATTGGTTATGTCAGTGCAACGCTGCCAGTTATCATTTTTTGTGTAGTGTTTGGCATATCCATGGATTATGAAGTATTCCTGATTTCTCGCATTATGGAGGAGTATGAGGCAAGCGGTGACAATGATAAGAGTACGGCTGAAGGGCTTAAGAAAACGGGAAGCTTAATAACAAGCGCTGCTTTCATATTAGTTGTAGTTGTAGGATCATTTATTTTTACAGATATCGAAATCATGAAGGCGTTGGGGCTCGGTCTAGGTCTCGCTGTTCTGATCGATGCGACCATAGTTCGAGTGATGCTCGTTCCTGCACTCATGAAACTGCTTGGGGATGCGAACTGGTGGGCACCTAAGTGGCTGCGAATGAATTTGCAACCGAAAGCAGAGAAACACTAGCGGGGCTTCACAATAACTTGCCGCCGTTTCCTTTTTTACGAATCATAAGTTACAATAAAGGGCATAGGTATAGGCATGATAGGAACAATTAGCTTGTGAATAGGAAATGATAGGTCAGGTGTAAACAGCATGAATATGAATGGAACAAGCTCCATCCTACCGGAGCTAACCCCCGCTTACGATCCATGGGACCCTATTCGGTCTTATCGCAAATACGGGAAACAAGTACTAACAAGTGTAGAGCTTACAATAACGAATTTGTGCAATATGCGATGTGAGCATTGTGCGGTTGGGGATTCGTTAACCATGTCGGAAGGGCCGCGTATTCCCTTGCCGATCATTTTGAAGCAGCTGGACCAGGTTGAGCATTTAGAAACGATCAGTTTGACCGGAGGAGAGCCTTCGTATCACATCAAGATCGTCAAAGACTATATGCTGCCAATCCTTAAATATGCACGAGAGCGCGGTATTCGCACACAAATCAATTCTAATTTAACGCTTGACTTAGCCAGGTATGAACTTCTCGCTCCTTATCTGGATGTCATGCATATTTCTTTCAATTACTTGAATGCTGACGATTTCCATCAAGTCGGCTTTGTGAATAGCGGGCATCCTGTTGGTTATGATACCGCGGCGCGAATGTATGAACGCATGGTTGATAACACGATCGCGCTTAGCAAAGGTGGACTTTATGTCTCAGCGGAATCAATGATTAATACACGCACACATGAGAAATTACCGCAGATTCATAAGCTGATTGGGGAAATGGGCTGCAAGCGCCATGAGGTTCACCCGATGTATGCCAGTTCCTTTGCTTCTCATCTTCCTATGGTATCTCTGGACGAGTTAAGAACGAGCATTCATCGGTTGTTAGACAGCCGGAATCGTGACATGTGGATGCTGTTTGGCACACTGCCATTCTTTGCTTGCAACGATCTTCAAGAGGACAGAATATTGGTTAAAAGGCTTCGCGAGGAGCCTAATGTAACTGTACGTAATGATCCGGATGGACGCAATCGCTTGAATGTGAGCACTTTTACTGGAGAAGTGTTCGTCACGGATTTTGCAAATGAACCACCTTTAGGTAATATACATGATGACCAGTTAGATACCATTTTTGCCCGTTGGGAGAATAATCCGCTGAATCAGCGTGTAAACTGCTTCTGCAGCAGTGCTGCTTGTTGTGGCCCTAACCTGCTGGTAGCCGAATCGTATTACCGTTCTGTTGATTTCAAAAGCCGCAAAGCTATCATCTAATCATATTACTGAAGGAGATATACGCTTGCCACATACTTCGTTTGATTTCGGTTCCATTGTTCTTAACCTGATAGTAGTCATTATATTAGTCCTGCTCAATGGTTTCTTCGTTGCTGCTGAATTTGCGCTTGTGAAGGTTCGACAATCCCGCATTCAACAGTTAGTCAATGAAGGCAGCGGCAAAGCAAAGTATGCCATCAAGGTAACGTCGCAGCTAGATACTTATTTATCAGCAACACAATTGGGGATTACACTTGCCTCTTTGGGACTAGGCTGGGTTGGTGAGCCTGCCATCTCGGAGTTGATCATGGAGCCCCTCTTACATAAACTTCAAGTAGAGACTTCGGTGTATACGACGACCTTGTCTTTCATTGTTTCATTTGGATTTATTACGTTCCTGCACATTGTGCTCGGTGAACTAGCTCCGAAATCGTTCGCGATTCAAAAAGCGGAATTAACCTCGTTATGGCTTTCAGCTCCGCTGTTATTCTTCTACAGGCTGTTTCGCCCGATTATCTGGCTGCTGAATGGTACAGCAAATAAATTTCTATCATGGATTGGTGTAGAACCAGCAAGCGAGCATGAGGCCGCCCATACAGAGGAAGAGATTCGTATCCTGATGGATGAGAGTGTCAAAAGCGGCCATATCGATCAAGATGAAATGGTGCTTTTCGATAATATTTTTGAATTCTCAGAACGTATTGCTCGTGAGGTTATGCTGCCGCGGACGGATATGGATTGTCTATTCCTAGAGCTAAGCTTCATTGATAATTTACGTATGGTCCATGAGACGAAGCATACACGTTACCCTGTAGCTGATCAGGATAAGGACAACATAGTTGGTTTCGTTCACATTGCTGATTTACTGACAGCTGATCCGGATGAAGAGCAGGAAATTAAAAACTTTATTCGTCCAATTCTCAATGTTCCAGAGTCGATGGAAGTCAGTCGTGTATTGAAATTAATGCAGAAAAAACATTCCCAACTTGCTATCGTTATTGATGAATACGGTGGTACTGCAGGACTTCTAGCACTAGGGGACATTCTGGAGGAGATTGTTGGCGAGATGCACGATGAGTTCGATATCGATGAGCGGCCAGGTGTTGAGGTGAAAGATAAGTATACGTCCGTAGACGGCCGTGTCCTGATTGAAGACTTGAACGACATGCTGGATCTGGACATCGATGACGATGATGTGGACTCTATCGGGGGTTGGTTGTTTAAGAAGCTTGAAGGTGCGCCTGTAAAAGGCAAAAGAGTAGCTTTCGGCAACCACGTGTTTGAAGTATCCGAAGTAGATCGACTGCGTATCGTGCGCATTCACATAACGAAAATCAACGCTGTCAGACCTGTAGATGAATAAGCGGAGGAGACCTGATGTCGCCTAAGACAATCATAATCATGGTGCTTGGATTGCTGCTATTGTACGGATTGTTTACCATAGGCTTGCCATTCTTACTCGCGCTCGTGACAGCTATTTTCTTGGACCCTTTAACCGTGCTTCTCATGCGTGCTGCAAGGGTGAACCGATTGATTGCAGCTACGATCATTTGTACCCTCTTTACGCTGCTGACGCTGACCTTATTTTATTTCATTGGGTTAAATGTCGTCACAGAGCTCATTGACCTTGGCCGCAAAGCGCCAAATTATATGGATGAAGTGAATAAGTATATGGATCAAGCTGTCAACCGCACACAATTGTTCTATGATTCCTTGTCACCAGACATGGCGGCTCAAGTGCAAACTTGGCTGGAAAGCAGTACAGAAACCTTAACAGGGGCGTTAACCAATGTATTAAGCGGCATTTCTGGCTTCTTTTTAAATATGGCTGGAAAAATTCCAAATTTATTTATTTTAATGCTCATGTACGTCATTGCTTTATACTTGTTTATGTTTAGTTTACCAAAGCTTAGGATGTCTTTTCTGTCCATGTTCGAAGAGCATTCCAAAGGAAAGATGGAGAACGTGCTGACTTACCTGCGGGAAGCTATCTTTGGCTTCATTCGAGCTCAGCTCATCATGGCCGTATTAACTTATTTGGTCACTTTTATAGGCTTACTGGTCTTACGAGCTGAATATCCGCTAGCCATTTCCTTATTGGTGATGGTTATGGAATTCGTTCCCGTGATTGGTACTGGGCTTGTGTTTATTCCTTGGCTCGTCTATCAACTGCTGATTGGACACACGGGAATGGGTGTGGGATTGTTAATCCTATTCCTTGTTTTGACGATATTCCGCCGCATTGTAGAGCCTAAAGTACTCAGTGATGCTGTTGGAATTAATGCGCTTGCTGCTTTGATCAGTTTGTACGTTGGTTTTGAATTATTAGGAATAACAGGTCTCTTTCTAGGGCCGTTGGTTGTTATTATTTATCAAGCTATGCGTAAAGCTGGCTTGTTGAACTTAAATATTAAGCTGGATTGAGCCGCAGTATATGAACAGGGTGGTAGGAATGAAGTTAATTTTATTTGATTTGGATGATACGCTGTTTGACTTCTCAAGTACGTGGAATGTCGTGATGAAAAAGATGTTTGCGGAACATGAAGTGACAAAGGAGTATGACAACGAGGCGTTCTTTTCTGCATTTCAAAAGAAAAGCGACGAGCTATATTACCTATATGAGCAGCGCATTTGCACTGTTGAAGCGTACCGCAACCGAAGGCTGATCGAAACATTAGCTGACCATCAGTACACGATGTCGGAAGATGAGGCAGAAGCTTTCAACTTACAATACATCCAACTATATGAAAATAGCTTAGCGCCCGATCCTCACGTGTTGGAGCTGCTGCTGAAGCTCAAGGAACGTTATCAGCTAGGAATCATTACGAATGGACCTCACGATATGCAAGAGGGTAAAATAGTGCGTCTAGGTCTGAAGGAATTGTTTCCTCCCGAGCAGGTGTGGATCTCTAATGTCGTTGGAATGGCCAAGCCTGATCCGCGTATTTATCAACTGGCTCTTGATTATTTCAATGTGCTGCCAGAGGACACCTTATTCGTAGGTGACTCCTGGGAAGCGGATGTAGCTGGTCCGCTGCAAATAGGCATGAAGGCAGTTTGGCTCAATAAATATGGTAAAACACCTCCTGCCTCCGACTCCGATAAGAAACCGCTCGCGATCGTTAGTCAGCTTCATGAACTTATTGATTTTCTAAATTAATGCTCCCTCAAATGCTGCTTACTTAAAAAAGTCCCTGCTTCATTGCCAAATGGCAACGCGGCAGGGACTTTTTTTCAATATACGCGCTTGGCTCCTAAATATTTAGGTCCCCAATACGAATTCATCATACTCTGAGGGTAAATGCCAGCTGACCTAGTAGCTGATAAGAACTGCCCATTCCCTAAGTAGAAGCCTACATGGTCTACCACTCCCGGAGCTGCAATTGCAAAGAAAACCAAGTCGCCTGGCTGCAAATTAGGTTGATTTACAGAGATTCCTGAATCAAAAAGGCTTTTAGACGTTGTCCGCACAGCGGGTATCCCATGCTTGTTGAACATGAAGTATACAAAGCCAGAGCAATCAAAGCCTTGCGGGGTCACACCTCCCCAAAGATAAGGTACCCGAATGTAGTTCATGGCGTCTTCCAACATCACACGTTTGGTTATTGCATGGGCGATGCTGAGCCTAGTTGAGGCATCTACGATACCCGTAGGAGGAAGAAGATAAGCTTTCTGGTAATCTTTCACTGCTTGTGTGGTTATTGTTCCAAAGTAACCGGTTACAGTTGGATATGTAAAAAAACCGAGGAACTTCAAGTTTCTCTGCAGCCCTGTTACAGAGGAACTCGTCATTCCTTGTGTCAAAGTAGTGCTGCTGGTTGTTGAGGTAGCAGTAGCGGCAGAAACAGGAGATAAGGGAAATATGCTGCTTACGGAGGTTGTTACGAATATTGCGGCAGTTGCGAGAAACAGCTTTGGTGTAGTCATCGTAGTTCCCTCCATAGTATATACGTAGATTCTTACAAATCGTCATCTGACAACGATTGATCTCATTGTAGCTGTCAACGATTAACCCATACAATATGGAAATGTTGGAAAACATGTGATTTTGGCCAAGTCATGCCGCATATAACGAGCATATAGGCCACTGTTGCTACGCCTGATTTCATTTACTCCCAAGACAGAAGAGGAGGAGAGATATGCATATGCATTCGCATTCGCAATTTAAAAAATATTTCCCATTTATCGGTCCATTTGATCCTTGTCCACCCATTCGAGTGAAGTTTTACAACACGCCGCCACAATTATATATCCACTTTCAACCACCCGGTTTGCCACAGTTTAGCCCCTATGAAGCACTGAAGAAAGGAACGCTCTGGCCGGCGCTTTACGGCCCTTATGAGTCTAAAGCGGTAGAAGGAGGCCCATTGACATGAGTGAACCCATGTTGCCAGACTTGTATTACAGACAGCTTCACGATCTGCAAGCCGTAGATTTCGTCTTAGTTGAGCTGACGCTGTATTTAGATACTCATCCTGATGACCTGGGTGCCATTCAACAATACAATCAATTCGCACAAAAGAGGAAACAAATTGCCGGGCAATTTGAGATGGAATTTGGCCCTTTGATGCAATACGGTCATAGTTACACAAAACAACCTTGGCAGTGGTGTGAACCTCCATGGCCATGGCAAGTCTGAGAAGGAGGAGAGCGCATGTGGATTTATGAAAAAAAGCTGCAGTATCCGGTCAGAGTCAGTAAATGCGACCCTCGGATGGCAAAACTTCTGCTCGAGCAATATGGTGGCGCTGATGGGGAGCTTGCTGCGGCACTACGATACTTGAATCAACGCTATTCGATCCCAGACAAGGTGGTGGGGCTGCTAACGGACATTGGGACGGAGGAGTTTGCCCATTTAGAAATGATTGCAACGATGGTGTATAAGCTTACAAAAGACGCAACCATCGATCAACTGAAGGCCGCTGGTCTGGACGATCACTATGTGAGCCACGACAAAGCGCTCTTCTATCAGAATGCATCCGGTGTACCTTGGACGGCCGCCTACATACAAGCCAAAGGAGACCCCATAGCGGACCTCTATGAGGATATTGCCGCAGAAGAGAAAGCAAGAGCCACCTATCAATGGTTGATTGATGTAACCGATGACGTTGACCTGCAGGACAGTCTAAAGTTCCTCCGCGAGCGGGAGATTGTGCATTCCCTGCGATTTAGAGAAGCTGTTGAAATTTTGAAGGATGATCGGGAAGCACAGAAGGTTTTTTAAGCAGGAGGTGAGGGCTAGGACGAGGTAGCTAGGATTAGGGATAAAAAAAGCGGGCCGTGGGCCTGCTTTTTGCTGTTAATCAGACGATGTTTATTATTGCTGACGGATGCTATCTTAGTCGACAGTAGAGATAAGCTCGCATTCTGAGCTTGTCTCAGTGAATTTCCGAGCTTACCTCGCTTACCTCGCTTACTTTAGGATCGGAAACCGAGCTTATCACAAGCACCACTGGTCGAAAGAGCGTTTTTCTGAGCCTATTTGCCAATTCTGCGTTTCATCCTCTTCTGTAAGCTCCGAAACCGACTTCTCAGCCGACATCCACTTACTTGATCGCTGCTCTCGCTTACTTTTAGGCTCCGAAACCGCGCTTATCTCAAGCGCGACTAGATGAAAGATCGGTATCGGAGCCTATTCGCCAGGCAGTACAAGAGAGAGTGGGGAGGGGAGAAAAATTGAAAACCTCAGCAGCAACGGAAGCAAAGGATGTAAGGATGTAAAAGAATGCAAAAGAAGAATGTAAAATGATGCATTGGTGCAAAAGAAAGCCATCTATTACTTGTGCGCAATAAGCCGCCAGCCACTAATTGTTCCTGGCTGCAAACAAGCCTAAGAATTCCTTCAGCGCAATCGTTGTGGTGGATAAACCGCTGGAAGAAGGAATGAATTTGTTGATACTGAGGTACTGCTTCTGCTGAGAAATATAGTCGGTAGGGTACGGGACTACGTCTATTTTGAGCTTTTGGAATTGCTTGACAGATCGGGGCATGTGGAAGGCAGATGTGATGAGTATTGGAGCTTTCCAGCCTTTTTCTGAGAGAATAGCTTGTGTATTCACGGCATTTTCCTCGGTATTGCGACTCTTATCGTCCATGGAGATGGACGATTCGGGAACACCAAGCGCGAGAAGGTGCCGTTTGGCGATCTGAGATTCATTGCCCGAGTCACGAAACACTTGACCGCCAGACAAAAGGATGGGCAGTTTTGTACTTCGATATAGTTCAGCAACCGTTAATACACGCGCGGCCGTGTTTCCTGTCAGATATCCTTCCCCTTTGGTAAGAGGGTCTGGATTATCCAAGGTTGCGCCTCCAGTTAGTAGAACTAGCACGTCGCCGGACACTTGAACTGGTGGTGTGTACCTTCTTTCGATGGAATTTAGTAATGAATTGCCGAAATAAGGCATGGAGGATATGCCTAGAAGAAGTGCGGCTAGGCCTACAAGAAGTGTGCCGAGGTACTCCTTTTTTTGCTTTAGCCATAGAGCTATAGCCAAAAGGAGAAGTATGATAATTCCAGGAGGGAATAATAGGGTGTAAGCGATTTTTATCAAATAAATCATATCAGGCTTCAAACCCTTTCTTGTGTGAGCTCAAGTATGGTGTTAGGGGTTTTCGACAAAAGTTGGTATTTTCCTGCAAATTTACAAGAGCTTCAAAGAGGCCAGATGAAAAAAGCCCCGGCTTCGCGATTAGAACGAAGTCGGGGCTAGTATCAACGAATATGTGCGTCAAGCCAACTTAATCTATAATTTCTTTGCCGCGAACCCATACATGTTCGAGCTCTAATTCAGGGCTGACGAGCAGCAAGTCAGCCAGCTTGCCCTTCGCAATCGAGCCGTGCGACGCCTCGAGGCGCAGCAGCCTCGCAGGGTTGCCGCTTGCGAAGCGGCTCGCGTCTTCGACGCTGACTCCGACCTCGCGCACCATAAACCGGAGCGCCTCGATCATCGTCAGCGTACTGCCGGCGAGCGCGCCGCCTTCCGTCAGCCGGGCTACGCCCAACTGTACGGTCACGGCTTGCCCGCCCAGCTCGTACTGCCCGTCGCCGAGTCCCGCGGCTGACATGGCGTCCGTGATCAGCAGCAAGCCATGCGGCTGCTTCACCATCGCCAGCAGGCGAATCGCTGCTGGGTGCACGTGGTGCCCATCAGCGATCACTTCGCCGCTGATGCGTTCGTCGGTGAGTATCGCACCGACGGTTCCGGGTTCGCGATGATGCAGAGGCTTCATCGCGTTGTAGGTGTGCACCGCATGCGTAAGCCCTTCGCGAACCGCCGACTGAATGTCGGCATAGGTCGCGTCAGTGTGGCCGCAGGCGGCAACGATGCCATGATCGCGCAGCCACGCGATCATCTCAAGGCCCCCCTCGCGTTCGGGGGCCAGGGTTAACTGCTTCATGAGCTGAGGATAGCGCTCATGCCAGTCTTCGATCCATGAAAGCTGTGGCGGCACCATAAGGTTCGGATCTTGTGCGCCTGCCCATTTGGGTGAGATGAAAGGACCCTCCAGATGTACGCCAAGAAGCTGAGCGTATGGCATCTCTTGGCGCTTATAGCGGTCTACTTCACTAAGCACCCGATCAATCGCCTCTCGAGTCGCTGTCATCGTCGTAGCTAGCATGGAGGTTGTGCCGTGTAAGGCATGAAACCGAGTAATAATGTCAAGTGTCTCTGGATTCGAATCCATGAAATCGGCGCCGTATCCACCATGTACGTGAACATCGATGAATCCTGGTAACAACCAGCTTCCATGGGCATCGACTGACCTAGCGGCAGAACCGGCAGCTGATGGGTCCCAGTCGGACATATCGCCAACAAAAACGATGAAGCCATCCTTCACATGAAGGATGCCTCGCTCGATGATTCCCTGCTCCGTAACGATTTTAGCCCCCGAAATCACAAGTTCACTCATTCAAAAAGCCTCCCCGCCTCAGCATCAAGAAGAACGACAAGGTGTGGGTGAGTTTGCAAAAGGGTCGCCGGAATTTCCGTTGTAATCGGACCTGTAAGAGCGCGATGTACGATCTCGGCTTTATCGGCTCCACGAACGATCAGCAGGATCGTTTTGGCTTTCAAAATGGTGCCTACACCCATGGTTAAGGCATGCGTCGGAACTTCATCAATGGAGTTAAAGTAACGTGCATTCGCTTCGCGAGTCTCCGCTTTTAATTCTACACGGTGTGTACCGCTGATCAAGGAATGATCGGGTTCATTAAAACCAATATGCCCGTTATGGCCTAGGCCTAGAATTTGCAAATCGATCTGTTTCGCTTCTTCCAAAAGTTGGTTGTAACGCTCGCATTCCGCATCTAAATCTGTTGAATTTCCGTTGGGGATATGGGCCCCAGCAGCAGGTAAATCAATATGTGCAAACAAATGCTGCTGCATATAAGCGTGATAGCTCTCTGGGTGATCTACCGGTAAGCCGACATATTCATCTAAATTAAAGGTTGAGACAGATTTAAAGCTAACTCGTCCTTTATCGTAAGCCTTAACAAGCTCCTCATAAATGCCTACAGGTGTTCCACCTGTGGCTAGACCTAATACCGCTTTAGGCTGCATTTGGACAAGCGAGGTAATAATGCCAGCTCCTGCTTCATTTAGCTCTTGTTGATTTTGAAAAATATGAAGGTTCATGATCGTCTTCCTCACTTTCAAAGATAAGTTATCCAATAGGGATGTTTGCAAGATGTAATACCTATTTTGATTAATTATGATAGGATTTTGCATGAAAATATCATTTTCAAAACAAATTACTCTCATTTCAATCATAACTGAATTTTTTCTTATCGGCAACAGGCTTTTTCCTAAATATGAATATTGACTTACATGGGTATGTTTGCCATTCTTATCTAAGATCATAACAATTATTTTCGAAACTTAGCATAAGAAGGAGCTTGATAATGAGTAATCAGAGAAACCAACCTGAAGCAATGCTTTTTGACTTGGATGGAACATTATTTCAGACGGAGACCTTACTTCTGCCTGCTTACCATAAGACGTTTGATGAGCTTAGAGCTAAAGGTCTTTTTGCCGGTGAGACTCCACCAGAAGAGCGAATCTTGGGGGCGCTAGGCATGCTTCTTGAGCACATTTGGGAGCGGGTATTACCGGATTCACAGATGCGAACTCGTCAGGAAGCAGATAAGCTGTTGATCAAGTATCAAATGGAGGGACTACAGAAGGGGCAAGGCGATCTTTATAAAGGAGTAGCTGAAACCTTACAAGTTTTACATAGCAAAGGAATTCGTTTATTTGTCGCAAGCAATGGACTCGAAGATTATGTGCGGCATGTTATTGAAGCCAAAGGTTTAGCGCATTTATTCGAAGGTTTGTACAGTGCAGGGCAATATCGAACGAGATCCAAGGTGGATTTAGTAAAAATACTTCTGGAAACACATCATATCCAATCAGCGTGGATGGTTGGCGATCGCTCCTCCGATGTAGAGGCAGGACTTCAGAATAACCTAACCGTAGCCGCTTGTGATTATGCAGGCTTTCGTGAGTCGGGAGAGCTAGATGGTGCGCATATACGAATCCGCAGCTTCGTCGAATTGCTTGAATATTTGTAATTAAGGGTAAGCTGTCGCAAACACGGCTAGATGGGCATACACTGTAGAACTTTGATAGGTAAAGGTGATGATCAGAATGCCTTCTTTTATAGGAATATTCAATATTATCAGGAATGAAGGAAGTCTGGTGAACGGCGATACTTGTGTGATTGCTCCGACAAGTGCATCCAAATCGTATGCTGGCAGCGGCGGTGCAATTACGGGAGATTTCGGGGTATCCAATACGCTGTTTAGTGCGACGATCACGTTTGACCCGGATGGGATAGAGGCGGGAGCGAACAAAACAGCATCAGGGACATAACGGTTCCAATATTTGGTTAGATCGATTCAGGCTCATGTGAAAGTGAGCAAATGAATCGATCTTTCTTTTTTTGGAAGAAACGATATTGACATCAGTCTGTTTAACTTACTATTATGTATATATGAGTATATGCTCATATATAGTGAAGCCATATATAAAGCAAATGGCAGCACTCCATTCAAAAGGATTTAGAGTCAGGGAGGGAATTCCATGCAGCATCATGAGTCTGAAGTACAGTCACATCAACACAAAGATCACTCTAATTGCAGCGGTCATGTGGGTCATCAAGGACACGATCACGCTCACCATGGACATCATCATGGACATCACCACCATGGCCACAGCGGAAATAAACAGGGACTCCTTATTGCGCTATGTATAACAGCGAGCATCATGATTTTAGAGTTTGTAGGTGGACTATGGACCAATAGTCTGGCGCTGCTCTCGGATTCAGGCCATATGTTAAGCGATGCAGGCTCTCTTGTTTTAAGTCTCACCGCCCTTTGGTTCGCAGCCAAGCCATCATCAGCTCATAAATCCTATGGCTTTCATAGAATTGAAATCCTAGCGGCTCTATTCAACGCTGTCACACTATTTGTGATAGCAGGGCTCATTATCTGGGAAGCAGTTGGGCGATTTATGAATCCTCCTACTGTCGCCAGTGGTTCGATGATGCTCATTGCATGCGTCGGTTTAATGGCGAATTTACTTAGTGCTTGGGCACTTATGCGTAAAGGGGATGTGCATGGCAATCTCAATCTGCGCAGCGCTTATCTGCATATTCTAGGTGATGCTTTGGGGTCTGTGGGAGCAATCTTAGCCGGTGGGGCTATGCTGGTCTTCGGTTGGTATGCGGCTGATCCAATCATTAGTATTATTGTGTCTTTACTTATTCTTAAGGGGGCTTGGACCGTCCTGAAATCGACGATTCATATATTGATGGAGGGAACTCCTGCCTCTGTTTCTTATGGGGATGTCAAACACGTGCTGGAGAGCATAGATGGTGTTATCAATGTACATGATTTACATATTTGGACGATTACTTCAGGCCTCGATTCTCTGAGCTGCCATTTACTCATTGCCGATGATCGTGATAGTCAGGTAGTCCTCCAAAAAGCTATTCATCAAATAGAGGAAAGATTTCAAATCACTCATGCTACTATTCAAATTGAAAACTCGACTAACGCCCATCCGGAACTAAAAGTATAGCTAAAGTAAAATTCTAAGGAGGGATGATCATGGAAAAAATAGGGATAGAAGCAAGTGAAGGTGAGGACACATGTACTTGTACAGGTGTTGGTTCGGAACAGCTTATGCAGGAACCTCAAATAACGGAGGAGCAGGCGGTAGGGATTGCGGAGGTATTCAAAGCCTTAGGCGATCCGACAAGGGTTAAAATGATCTATTACTTGCAGCATAGGGAGCTATGCGTGCATGATCTTGCAACGCTTCTTGCGATGGGGCAGTCGGCCGTTTCACATCAGCTCCGCTACTTGCGGGATTTGCACATTGTCAAAAGACGTAAAGTGGGGAAAACGGTCTTTTATTCGCTAGACGATGACCATATTGAGCAAATTTTTGTTCAAACATTGGGACATCTTCAGCATATGTAGGCCGGAAGCTGGCTAGTCTTTAGCTGACGCTTCCGATTGCTTGCATTATGATTCGATCTTTTTGTCTTCCGTTTTCTGTTCTTCTATTTTTATTTTCTTTTGTTTCATCATATAGACAGCATATTCAAGTGGCCTTGTAACCGCCTTCTGATAGATCGAATGTTGGCCAATTTTGCGAAAAACTTCTCGTGATGGCTTAGGATTGACTTCAAGCAGCCAAACATTTCCTTTGGGATCTACCGCAATATCCATGCCCAACTCGCACAACTTCCCGAATTTACTTTCCAAATAGTCAGCGAGCTTATATGCGAAGCTGTTCATCTCTTTCTTAATTGCCTCCATTTTTTCTTCGGAAGAAAAACGGTAGGCTAACAATTTATCCTGAGTTACTGCACTACCGCCGCCATGAAGATTCGAAGTGATGCTGCGTTGAGGACCAATTCGGCCCGCACAACCGGTTACTTCCCACTCACCACGGCCATTTTTCTGAATTAGCAAACGATAATCATGCACACGGCCATCCCTCAGTGTTAACTGGATTCCTTGCTGTATCACATAATCTGGGCTCAATTTCAGGGTATGCAGTTTAATGGCAAGCTGTTTTTCCGTGGCGCGGAATGGAGCGATGATGGTTCGCTGTTGATTCCTTCCTTGTAATAGATAAAGATCAGAACCTAGCTGTTCAATTCGTAATATTCCTCTTCCACCCGTGCCATTCTTCGGTTTGACATAGATTAGCTTATGCTTCTTTAGAACCTTCAGCAGCTCCTGCACGGAGCTATATCGTACTGTAGCAGGCAAATAGGGGCGAATGCTCTCATTCTCTGAAAGGGTTTGATGCATCGACCATTTGTTAGCTAAAGGTTTACTTAAATAGGTAAGCTTGGCATGTTGATTACGAAATGCTTTGAGCATCTGATAATTTGCCGCAGCTTTATATCGGCAGCGATCATAAATAATAGGGGGAAAGGAAGTCCGCCTGCGAATCCATTTCCCCAGACCGGAATCATACGTCAGCGTGCGAACGGCGTTGTCACCTTCGACGTCATCCGGGGTAAATACCTCAACTTGAACACCAAGTTTCTTTCCTTCCCTGCTTAGCCGCTGAAAGTAAGAAAGCTCTTCGAGTCGAGTTTTACTTAAATAGATAGCGAGTACGCCTAGTCGTTTCGAAGACAAGCATAATCACCTTCTTCTCCCATTATTGATCAAGTAAAGGCTGTAAAGGATAATGCGTTCAAGTGATTTTTGACGAATTTTGGGTTCATCGAATTTCATTGGTTTCGAATTAGCTTCGAAGAACCAGATGTGTCCTCCGGTATCGACACCAATATCCATAGACATTTCGCCAAGTTGATTGCCGGATGACCTCTCAATTTGCGCAGCGAGGGTAACAGCAGCTTTGCGAACTCGCGCCAAAATATTTTTGGCTTTCGTGGCACCAAACGCAGATGTAAGCAGTTTGCGTGGCTCGTCAATTGATCCGCCGCGAGGTACATGTGTCGTGATGCTAGCTCTACCCGCTACACGAGCTCCAATACCGGATACACTCCAGGCACCTTTGGACGTCTTCTGGACTAAAGCACGTAAATCGTAAGCGCGCTCTTTGTATCTCGTTAAAGCGATACCTTGCTGCACGATATAGTCATGGGTACCACGATGTTTATTCCATTCATTCCACAGCTCATCAGTGGAATTGTGGTAACTATAAGCCATCTTCTTATCTTCTTGGCGGCTCAGCCGATAATTACGACGGCCATTTGCAGTCGTTAATCGATCAATGCGCATAATGCCTCTCCCAGCTTTACCTTTTACTGGTTTTAAGTAGAGAACGGCATGTTTACGCAATAGCTGAGTTAAATCATTTGCCGAGTTTAATTGCTGTGTATCGGGCATATAAGGTTTACTTTCTTTGGCACTATTTAACCATCCGAACAAGGTCCATTTGTTGAAGAAGGAAGGATTGAATAAATGAATGCTGGCGCTGCGATTGCATGCTTGAATGGTTTGCTGGACCTCTGGCTTCATTTCCATCTTACGATAGGGAATACGATTGTATACGACTTGTGGAGCGGGAACGAGTTCCCTGCTCCATTTTTTGGTTTCGGTATTAAAGCGAAAGCCATATATTTCGGGGCTGGATAAGGTGAAGTCCTTCGTAGTTACGATGTATACATCAACACCAAGTCGTTCGCCAGTTTGAATTAAATCCCTGAAATTATCCAGATTGCCGCGAAATACACGCTTACTATCCTTAACGGTGAGAATGGCAAGAGTAGGCTTTTGTCTTATCTCATGCAGGAAGAAGCCCATTAGCTTTCCCTCCTAGAGCGGAAGCGACTCAAAAAGAGGCAGTGCTCGTAAATATTTTGTAAAGTAGCGACGTCGCCTTCTTTCAAAGAGGGATGCTTGAAAATGGATCTCCCCGGTTTGGCATTTGCTTCGAACATCCAGATTTTCTCACTTTGATCAATACCGATATCAAATCCGAGTTCTCCAAGTAAATGGTTATAGTTATTCTCGATGCCCTCGGCGAGCTTAATAGCCGTTTCTTTGGCATTGGTGAGCACTTGCTCCGCGCGAGAGCCGTAGATTTGACGTAGTACCTGTTCTGGTGTCATCAATTGACCGCCATTGCGGATATGGGTGGTAACACTGCCTTTACCAGATTTTTTCGCCCCGATCGCAGCTACAACCCAATTGTTATTACCATTCTTCGTCAAATGGAAGCGGAAATCTATCGGACAGCTATCGATTTCAATGAGACGGATCCCTTGCTGTGCTACGTAGTTCGTTAGGCGACCACGCCCAGTTCCAAGCATTTGCATCAAACCATCGAATTTCCCATAACGAATGAGAACATTTTTACCAGCTTTGCGATAGCGAACGAAGTAACCACGCTTAGGGTTATAAGTCACACGGAAAATACCGATGCCTAGGGAGCCTGCCGTTGGTTTTAAGTAAATGAATTTGTGTTTATCAAGCATTTCCTTAATTTGATCCGCAGAAGGATTGATCCGGGATTCTGGGACGAAGCGGAAAGCATCATCGCCATCTAACATTTTGTAAACGTCCCATTTATCAAAGAAGCTCCAGTTAAAGAGGGGAATCCCTCTTCGAACAAAACGGTCCTTAAAGCCTTCCATACCTGCTGATTTCTCCGCTTTGCGGCTGGACAGCCGATTATAGACTACATCAGGCAATGGGAATGTTTTGCGTACCCAGCCTCCGCCTTCTTTCGGAATAATGCCTGTAACCGTTTCTTGAACCCAATTTACGCTGCTGGGGCTGAATGCGAAAGCGAAAGACTTCGTTGAGGCTGTACTCATAATTTGGCGAATGAATCCAGTTTTTGTACCAAATGGAGATGTACCACTCACTACGTTGGTTAAGATACCAATGAGTGGGCCGATGCGAAGTTCTTTATTATTGCTATTGGCTACGAACACACTCCCTGTTCGAGGAATGCGCAAGGAGGCCATCAGGGAAAACGGAATGTACATATGCTGACCACTTTTTTTGATCAGACGGATCGGTAGGGTCGCTTTTTTACTGCCAACCTTTACAGTTATCGATTTATTGCCGGTTAACCGTAAAGCTTTGACGAGTTCACTTGTTAAGTAGACCGATCTATCTGTTCGTTGTACGGCGTGGAGCATACACGTTGTCAAACTCATTAGGTTACCCTCCTAAACTTGTTGCCCTACGGGGCTTTCCGTGTCAAAACAAGCAGATATGACCATCTGCCTACTTTGGCACATACCAGCAAAGCCAAGCTTAACTCAGCTTTTTGTGGAGTAAGAATCCAGCATAATGTATGGGGTTTGCAATGGATTTCGTGCGTGCTTTCTCGTTACGCATTCGTGCGAAAATCGTCCTGCCCGGCTTCGAGTTCACTTCAAGAATCCACACGCGACCACAGGTATCAATCCCTAGATCAATACCAAGCTCAGCCAGCCGCCCGTGATGAGCTTCCAGAAAAGGAGGAATTCGGCTTGAAAGCATGGCGAGTGTGGCTATAAGCTCATTTGCCTTCGAGTCACCAAACTCCTTGGTAAGGAACGAGGTCACCTCTTTAGCAGTGCCTCCGCCATGTAGATTAGAGGTGATGCTTCCAGGTTTGCCAATACGTACGGCCATGCCGGTACTCTCCCATAACCCACGGCCGTTTTTTTGCACGAGGGAGCGCACATCGTATGCCATTCCCTCGGTTGAATGTAGAGTTAGGTATTCTTGTATCAGATAGGGTCGCATACCAATCAGGTTGCGAAGCCAAACCCAGCACGAATCAAAGTCTTTAAAATCACGCTCTATGGGGTGATTATGGGCATCGCGCCCTTTTATATGAAAAGAGTTGTTATCGTCCATTGTGCTTAGCTTGTGAATGTGCAATGCACCCCTGCCCTGGCTGCCACCCTGTGGTTTGAGGAAAACGTCGCTCCTAGTACGAAGCCATTTTCTCAGTTCGGTGCCACTTGATAGCATGCTCGTTTCAGGCAAATAAAGGTGCAAAGCGCTGTCTTTCTGTAGGATCTGACCCACTTCCCACTTTCCGCTCAAACCATAACCGAGAAAACGAATATGGGGTTTCGCACGCAGCTTGCCAACATGGTAACGGTACTGCCTATAGCTGTGTTTACTGCTAAAGAAGCATCGATCATAGATCAGTGAAGGCAGAGGGAAGAGCTTCATGACCCACTCTTGCGTCTGACTCAGGTAGCTGTAACCTCTCACCATATTCTGCTTCCAATCGATACGATTCGGTGAGAACACGAACACATCTAGGCCCTCGCTATCACCATAAGAAATGAGATGCTCATAAAAGTCCGAACTTGCAAAAGGCAGCCTTCGATTCTGTTCCGTAACCATTATCCCTAACAAGGGACGAGTTGCGCTTAACCGCATGTTTTCACCTCAGAACTTCGCTAAAAAGCGCGAATATTGCACGATTTGTTTCACAGACGGTCTAATTTTCTTTTCAATGTTAAGAGGGGTATTATCATCCTTGGACGGTTTGGAGTTCACTTCGAGCAACCAAACTTTGCCCATTTTATCTACAGCAAGGTCGATTCCTAACTCTCCAAAATGATTTGGGATTTGTGTTTCGATCCCTTTGGCGATGTCTAGAGAAGCCTTGCGCAATCGTCCCAAGACTGAGACACGTGTAGCTGACGAAAATGAAGACTTAGCAAGTGCTCCAGCCGCGGTCGTAAGACTGCCGCCACGAGCCAGGTTAGAGACAAAATGCTGCGTTCCTGCAATTCGGCCAACAATCGACGTTATGGCCCATTGCCCTTGGGCTCCCCGCTGTACAAGCGCTCGGAAATCAACGGGGTTACCGTCTGAAGTAATGAGATCGAGTCCTTGTTGTAATTGATAACGTTGTGTCTTGAGCTTGCCGGATAAGGTCTGGAACACAGCGGTTAGCGAGGAGAAAGATTGTTTGCGAGCCCCAGCGAGGTTCGTAAAATGACAGGTAAAGCCATCTCCTGCTTCCTTGCGAATGCGAATGATTCCTTTACCTAAACTTCCGGTAATCGGTTTAAGGAATAAGACCGGATGGCGTGCGGCCATGGATTTCAACATCTGATAGTTTTTGAAGAGGTAGGATTCGGGTAAATATCCATGGAGAGTGTTATCTTTGCGCAAGGCCTCGAATACTTCCGTTTTGTTCAAATATTTCTCATTAAAGATGTCAGTGGCATGGCGAGCTTTGACGTCTTTCATGAATTGTTGAACATTGGTCATGTTTTCGTATTTGCGCGAGGTAAGTCGATTATAGATGACATTGGGAATCGGAAACGTTTTTTTGCTCCAGGAACCATTGGAATACGAATACGCGGATAGAGTTTGGGCATTGGCACGCATTTCATCAGGAGGAAAAAAGCACACAATAGCCCCAAAAAGGTCACACGCATCCGTCATTTCTTTACAAAAAGCGGTGATAGCACCGAATGGACGATCATTTGAGCCAGCATAAACCCGGCTAATCATTACACCAATCAAGGGTCCGATCGACAAGGTGCTTGTGTTTTGCCTATAATGGAGATTGAGTTGAGCCCCATGATGAAGACCGATTTTGGAAGCGAGAGCAGGGTTTACACGTAAACTGTTCGACGTTGAGGCGGTAACAACTTTGACATCCTGCTGGGCAGAGCCAAATCGCATAGTAATCGTTTGATTGGACGGAACTTTCCATTTTTTTGCAATGGCTTCACTTAGAACAACGGTCCGATCATCCAAATAGATGCTGGTGCCTTGAATGGATATTCCAACTTTCGTCCGGGTCAATAGCGAACACTCCTTCCAGCATGAGAAAACCCCTATCGAGGCCATTCATGGATGATCGACCGCGTTTAAAGGTAGTTTTTATCGCCAATAAGAAAGCTGTTTTCGTTAACCGAAAACTTAATCTTTCTTATGTGGTCAAAAATGGCATTGCTGCTTAAGCAAAGTAAACTACTCCATCATATGAGGACATATTTCCCTTGGTGCCTAGGCATCTGTCCGAAAGTGCCCTTTTATTCGTTGAGAAAGTACATAGGCCGTAACAAATGAAAAATGAGGAGGAAATAAAATGAATGTACATGATAAGGCTTACGAATTGGCAAAAGCAATTAAGGAAAGCAGCGAATATAAGGATATGAAGGAGTTCCGCTCCATCATTAACGGCGATGCATCCAGTAAGAGCTTGTTGGAAGCTTTTCGCAATCGTCAAAATGAGCTGCAGCAGAAAATGGCAGGAGGCGACATGCCGCCGCAAGAGGATATGGAACAATTGCAGAAGTTATATGAGGAGCTCGCGCTCAATCCACGTATTAGCCAATTATTCGACGCGGAGCGCCGATTGTCGATCGTACTGGAAGATGTGCAGCGGATTATTGCTGAGCCGTTAGAAGCCATGTTGAAATAAAAAAGAGTGTATCCCTCGTAGAGAAGTCTAGTGGTCTATTCGTCTAGAAGTCTACTCCTGGGCTACACTCTTTTTTTAGTAAACAATCTAAGAGGAGAATAACTTTTTGCTAGGCTCAATGTTGCGAAAAATCTCGAAACTGTCTATAGTAAAAGGGTATTTATTAGGAAAAGAGGACTTGAAACCGTTATGGCAAAAGCAAAAATCACGGAGCTCGATATCGTTAGAGCCTTCGCAATCCTTGCAGTCGTTCTGATTCATGTTACCGCGGACTGGACAGTGGATCCGGCTTTGAAAGGGAGCAGCACAGAGCTAATCATTTTATTTTTAAACAAAATAAGCTATTTCGCCGTTCCAGTTTTTATTTTCATGAGTGGCATTGTATTGTTCTATATTTATACGGATAATTGGAGTGCGAAACAGGCTGGCATTTTCTACTGGAAACGTGTCCGTCAAGTGTTAGTTCCTTATATCGTTTGGTCCTTCTTCTACTATATATATAATCCTTGGCTTTGGACGCCGGGGCACCCCATTAAGGTTGATCTACGTGTTTTTCTGGAACAGTTAAAATGGGCAGATTCCGGTTATCACTTATATTTCATGATTATTATCGTACAGTTCTACTTGCTGTTTCCGCTGCTAGTTTGGGCTGTTAGAAATGCGCCATGGTTTCGCCGTACGCTGGCACTTTGGGGACTAGCCATTCAAGCGGGCGTTTACATTTACAGCCACTGGTTCGGTACGATTAGTCATAAACCAGAGCTGTGCATAACGTACTTCGGCTATTTCCTTGTGGGTGGTGCAATTGGCATGAACTATGGAGTCTTTCGTTCTTGGATGGAGCGGAACAAAGGTTGGGTGCTGCCAGCTGCACTCCTCAGTGGTTTGGCCTATGTGATGCTTTACTTATTGGGACTAAAAGGATATAAGTTTGAAAATACGTGGTACGAAATTTTATGGCTGCTCTATAGCATTAGCATTGGTGTAAGCTTTATCTGGATCGCGAAATGGCTTCTCCAAAAATCAAGCAGAGTGGCAAGCTTCTTCGTCTCGCTAGGCTCGGTGTCATTTGGTGTCTACTTGATGCATCCAGCGTTGTTATCACTATGGAAATATAAAGTAAATATGCCTGGCTCGATTTTACTTTTTAACGTGTATAATGGGATCGTTTTAGTGCTGATTGTTGCGATACCGTGGGTACTCACGCTGTTATATAGAAAAGTAAGAAAAGTGTTGTCGATATGATAGAGATGAGGACCCAGTTGGTTGGGTCTTTTTTTTAAAAAAATAGATAAGAATTTATATGTTTTGGGTAAGGGGTAAGCGAAGCTTACCCCTTTTTTAACGATCTGGCGAAGCACGCGCCATCGAAAACCAGCTGAGAAGTCGAAAACGTCCTTCTCAGCCTTCAACCCAGACCTCACACGCTGTAGTCGGCAGCTGAGAGGTCTTTTTTTGATTTACTTCATAGTCGCACGATTCCTACGAGTTAAATACTCCTGATATCATTCTAGTTGCCGTCTGGGGAGAGAAATGCAGGGAAGGAGAATAGGCTCAGAAAACGCGCTTTCGGCGAGTGAAGATCGAGATAAGGTCGGTAACAGAGCTTAAAGTTAGCGGGAAGAGCGTTGAAGTTGGAGTAGGTAGGCTGAGAAGTCGATTTCGGAGCTTTCAGCTGAAAATGCGCACTTTTGGCAAGCAATAGCGGTTATTTATTTGAACATTCCTCCCGGGTATAGGATAATTGCAGAGACGGATTGTTGGACAGTCTGGTTCAGTGAAGTCGAGGTTGCTCAGATTATGACAGTTTGTCGACCATATCGGTGGAGACTTTCTAAATATATTCTACATATAGAAGAGAGGTTGTTGAAGAATGAACGAAATCATTTCTTTATTGCAAAATCATCGCTCCATTCGTAAGTTTACGAATGAGCCAGTAAGCTCGGAACAGCTGGACGCTATTCTGGCAGCCGCTCAAGCGGCATCTACATCCAGCAATATGCAAGCGTATAGCGTTATCCACGTTACGGATGACGGGCTGAAGAACCAGCTTGCCGCACTAGCCGGCAATCAAGCTTACGTCAGCGAGTGTCCGCTGTTCCTAGTGTGGTGCGCGGATTTGCACCGCTACGCGCAGGCTGTCCACCGTCACGGGGACACCCCGGTAACTGGCAACGCTGAGAATTTCATCGTTGCCACGGTAGATGCTGCATTAGCTGCACAAAATGCAGCGATTGCCGCCGAATCACTCGGACTCGGCGTAGTGTATATTGGCGGGCTGCGCAATAAGCCCGCTGAGGTGTCCCAGCTGCTGGGCTTACCGCAGCTGGTGTACCCGGTCTTCGGCATGTGCATCGGCATGCCGGATCAAGAGCCGCTGCAGCGGCCGCGGCTCCCGAGAGAAGCCGTATACCATGAGAATCGGTATACGGATAACGAAGGAGCGGTCGACGTGTACGACGAGAGCATCCGCGACTATATGAAGGTTCGATCCGGCGGCAAAGTCGATACGACCTGGTCCAAGGATATGGCCGCCAAAGCACAGCGGCCGCGAGAGCATATGAAACCCTTCCTAAGCACCCAGGGTTTCGAGATTGAGTAAGCCTTAATCTTTCGCTTTGAACATATAACAAGAACTTGTCTCATACAATGACATTAGTATGAGATAGGTTCTTGTTTATCTAAAGCGAAAGGAGTGATCATTTTGAAAGGCTTTAAAAATGTCGTCTACATGAGCTTAACTTTAGGCATGCTATTTTACTCCATTCCCCAATTGGAGTTCCGAGATGCAGGGTCGCTGCCTATGGTGTTCAGCGTCGTCTGGATCGTGATGGCCCTGCTTGTGACAGCCTCTCATTTGCATCAAATACTTGGTGTGGATGAAGAGAAACGCAAAGAGATGAGCCGCATCAATCGGATGAAAAAATGGCAGTTGGAGCAGCTTGTTCAAGGTCGCCGGAAACTTCTGCAGTTTCGCAAGTAGCGAAGAAGAGATTTCATTTTGACAACGAACGTATGTTTGCTATAATACAAATAAAGTATCCAATCCAATAGGGTTGGATTTTTTATTTAGAAAAAGCTGATTTCATTGTTCTTGCGCTTTGGAACGATTATACTAGTAGTACAGAGTAATACAGGAACAAGCGAATGAGGTGTAACAGTTGGACACACAATCCGTGGATACGTTAACGAAGCATGAACAGATTTTGCGCTATATTGAAAGCTTGAAGCTTGGCAGCCGGATCTCCGTTCGCAAAATTGCCAAGAACATGGAAGTCAGTGAAGGAACGGCTTACCGAGCTATTAAGGAGGCCGAGAATCAAGGTCTGGTCTCGACCAAAGAGCGAATCGGGACCGTAAGAGTCGAGAAAAAACTGCGGCAGAACATTGATAAGCTCACATTTGCTGAAGTCGTGAACATGGTCGATGGGCAAGTTCTCGGTGGCTCACGGGGACTCCACAAGACGCTGCACAAGTTCGTTATCGGCGCGATGGAACAGGATGCCATGATGCGCTACATTGAGGCGGGCAGCCTTCTTATCGTTGGTAACCGCAACCGTGCCCATATCTGTGCTTTGGAACAAGGCGCAGGAGTGCTCATTACGGGGGGATTTAACACCAGTACAGAGGTGAAAGTCCTTGCAGATGAACTGGAACTACCGATTATTTCGAGCAGCTACGATACATTTACAGTTGCCTCCATGATTAATAGAGCCATATACGATCGATTGATCAAGAAGAAGATTATGCTTGTCGAGGACATCCTGGCATCAGGTGCTTCCCTATATGCCCTCAAGGCAAATAGTACACTGAAGGACTGGCAGCGCATGTCAGAGGATACAGGGTACAGCCGTTTTCCTGTCGTAGACGAGTGGAACCGAATTATTGGAGTTGTGACCTCGAAGGATATGGTGGGCGCTAATTCTCTACAAACGGTAGATAAGCTTATGACGCGCAGTCCGCTTACTGTTACGCCCCAAACTTCGGTAGCATCAGCGGCCCACATGATGGTGTGGGAAGGCATTGAACTGCTGCCAGTCGTAGATACAAACCGCAAAATACTTGGCGTGCTTAATCGCAGCGATGTGCTGAAAGCCATGCAGTATATTCAGAAGCAGCCGCAGAATGGTGAAACGTTCGAGGATTTAATCTGGTCCGGACTGGAAGAAGTCAGAGATGAGAAGGGGACACTTCAGTTTCATGGCGTTATTACCCCACAGATGACGAATCATTTGGGGACGGTATCGGAAGGTGTTCTTACAACACTGATGACCCAAGCGGCCTATCGCATCGTGCAGGAACATAAGAAGGGGGATCTCGTCATGGACAATATGTCGACCTATTTCTTAAAACCGCTGCAAATTGACTCCAAAATAGAAATACGACCCACCATCATTGAGGTGAGCCGTAAGTTTGGCAAAATTGATGTAGAAATTTATCATGCTGGGACTTTGGTTTCCAAAGCGATGCTAACCGCTCAAGTCATTTAACGCAGCATGCGATCGAAGTGCCCGTGATTGCGAATGCCGGCGAATAAGTTGAACAGACCTAGCAAGAC
Organism: Paenibacillus sp. V4I9; assembly: GCF_030817295.1. Classification (NCBI taxonomy): domain Bacteria; kingdom Bacillati; phylum Bacillota; class Bacilli; order Caryophanales; family Paenibacillaceae; genus Paenibacillus; species Paenibacillus sp. V4I9. The sequence continues at coordinate 5,708,382 of NZ_JAUSZE010000001.1, read as the reverse complement.
CAGCACGGTGCCGAAGATACGGCGAAAGCTGGATTCACTAAAGAAGAAGATTTGGGTGATGGCAATCAGAACGAGCATCAAACCCATGCAAATATTCATGCGGGCCGAGTAGAGACCGCGTTTGGCGGGCTCCTTTTCACGGCGTGCCCGAAAGCTGAAATACACGGATAAGGCAAGCAGCAGGCAAATAAGAGAGAATAAAGTGATTTGAATCGCGAACATGTGGTTAATCCGTCCTTTTAAGCAAGTTTACTGTTAACTTTAGCGATTTTAGGAGGAGATTGCAATCACATCTCGCTTAAATCTTGCCAAGTCCTCATGTTCGTTTTTCCTGGGCTGTAATCCATACAGTTAATTCAGTCTGAATTAACACGATCGATTTCACTTCAACGATATATTTTTTATCATGCAGAATGTAGGTCTTTTGGGTGATCAGTTTCTCATAGAGAGGCTGAGCGTCTTTTACGTAAGTAGCTTTTTGACCGATGACGAGCTTGAGCTCGCTTTTAATATCGCTCTCGATTTCTTTCTGAATATCTTCACTAATGAGTTCTTCCTGATTTTTCGGAACTAAATGTACGTTGACGATATTAATTAAGGATTGCTTATTTTTGGTCTTGTTTAAGTTGTCGATATCGGCACGTAAATCACGATTTTCTTGCAAATATTTATGCATCTCCACATATAGTTGCGTGTAGTTATATTGATGAATGCTCATATAGACCGCGCTCCCAATGATAGCTCCCGAAAGCATCAGTCCTAAGCTCGAAAGCAGACGTTGATATCGGGCAAAAGGAGGGATCCTCAAGGCTGATTGCCCCCTTTGCAGATCATTTGAATAAGTGAAGTGCCCATCTGAGCTCCTATAAAGGCAACAATAATCAGCACGATTTGCTTAATAGCAGGATTCAAATGCCCTATAGCTACATGGCTTTCAATATAGCGTATCGGGTCAATCGTGCCGCCAACAGCAGCTACCATGGCCCAGATTTTAATGTTTTCTGAAATGGTCAGCATTTTTTCCGTCGGTGATTGAAGCGTGAGCACGGCTGCTATTCCACTTAACATGCTGCCTCCAAATACGACCCCGAATGCAATACAGAAATACACGATAATATTTGCCCAAAAGACATACATGTCCTTATCGCTTCCTTTCCAGCTAAGTTAAAGAGGACAAACTCTCTATACTTAATGTATGGGAATGCCTAGCACCAATATGATAAAATATAAGGAATAAAATGAAAGAAGGGAGGACATGCTGATGAGTTCGTTTGTACACTTGCATGTTCATAGTGAATACAGTTTATTAGACGGTGCGGCACGTATGGAGGAGCTTGTTTCGCAAGCAGCTAATCTTGGCATGACCTCTCTGGCATTGACGGATCACGGTGTCATGTACGGGGCCATTGCCTTCTACAAAGCCTGCAAACAGCGAGGCATTAAACCAATTATTGGTTGTGAAGTCTACTTCACAGCGGGATCTATTCGCGATAAAGGGACTAGACAAGAACAGCCGATTTATCACCTCATCCTGCTTGCCAAAAATTTTCAAGGCTATCAAAATTTAATGAAGCTCTGTTCAATCGGACATTTACAGGGCTTTCATTATAAACCCCGTATCGATTTGGAACATTTAGCCAAGCATTCAGAGGGACTTATTTGTTTGAGCTCCTGCTTAGGCAGCGAGGTTTCCCAGCATTTGCTTCACAATCGTCATGATGAGGCCAAAAAAGCGGCGGAGCGCTATCGTGATATTTTCGGCGATGACTTCTTTCTGGAAATTCAAGATCATGGGATGATTGAGCAGAAAAAAGTGATGATTTCGATGATCGAGCTGAGCAAAGAAATCGGAATACCGCTTATTGCCACGAATGATGTGCACTATGTGACTGAACCAGATCACGTGATGCAAGACATTCTCATTTGCATTGGAACTGGCAAAACGGTTGAGGACACAGATCGGCTTAAGATGGGGACGAGTCAGATGTATTTGAAAAGCGAGGAGGAGATGAGACGTTTATTCGTCCATGTCCCCGAAGCGCTTACGAATACGAGCGTTGTAGCTTCACGCTGTGAACTCGAACTGGAGTTCGGTAAATCGATTTTGCCTAGCTTTCGTCCGATTCCAAATCACCTCACAGCTGGAGATTATTTGCGAGAGCTCTGTGTGCAGGGGCTGGAGCAGCGTTATTCTGCTAAAGCAGAGTGGCATACAGCGGATTCACCGCTGCGGAAACAAGCAGAAGATCGTCTATCTTATGAGCTCAGCGTCATTGAGAAAATGGGTTTTTCCGATTACTTCTTGATCGTATGGGATTTTATTCGTTTTGCGCACGAAAAGAGTATCATGACCGGGCCGGGCAGGGGATCTTCTGCCGGAAGTCTAGTTGCTTATGTACTGCGCATTACGAATGTGGATCCACTGAAATATAAGCTGCTGTTTGAACGTTTTCTTAACCCTGAGCGGATTACGATGCCGGATATTGATATCGATTTTAGCGATGAACGCCGGGATGAAGTGATTGACTACGTGGTTGCCAAATATGGTCACGAGCATGTCGCGCAAATTATTACCTTCGGAACGATGGCGGCCAAAGCCGCGGTAAGGGATGTCGGACGCGTATTAAATGTACCCTATGGGGATGTTGACCGTGCGGCCAAGGCGATTCCGAATCAACTAGGTATGACCTTATCGGAAGCACTTCAGGTTAGCTCTGATTTAAAGGGGCTGGTCGCAAGACAGCCTAAGACGGCAGAATTGCTTGAAATGGCGATGCGTGTTGAAGGAATGCCGCGCCATGCTTCAACGCATGCAGCAGGGGTTGTCATTTCGAGAGAACCGTTAACGCAGTATGTCCCTCTCCAAGAAGGCACGGCTCAGACAGCTCTTACCCAGTATACGATGGAGCATTTGGAGGCCATCGGACTGTTGAAAATGGATTTTCTTGGCTTGCGGACGCTGTCTATTATAGAACGTACGGTTGATTGGATTGCACAAATGGAAGATGTGCGCCTCAACTTTGATTTACTGGACATGGATGAGGATGCCTTGACCTACGGTATGCTTAGCAAGGGAGAAACGACGGGCGTCTTCCAACTGGAATCATCTGGTGTTCGCAAGGTTTTGAAGGATTTGAAGCCCTCTGTGTTTGAAGATATTATTTCCGTTCTGGCCTTGTACCGTCCAGGTCCGATGGAGTTTATACCTAAATATATTTTTGGAAAGCACGGACAGATGGAGGTCGTCTATCCGCACCCCACGTTAGAACCTATCCTTCGAGATACGTACGGCATTATCGTCTACCAAGAGCAAATTATGCAAATTGCCTCATCAATGGCAGGTTTCAGCTTAGGCGAAGCAGATTTGTTAAGACGAGCGGTGTCCAAGAAGAAGCGGGAAGTGCTGGATGAAGAACGGGCACATTTCGTTTCGGGCAGCTTGCGTCAAGGTTTTAACGCCGATGAGGCTAATCATGTGTATGATATGATTGTGCGTTTTGCTGACTATGGTTTCCCGCGTGCGCATGCAACGGCTTATGGGGTGCTGGCATTCCAAACAGCTTATTTAAAAGCGCACTATCCGATATATTTTATGGCCTCTATGTTAACGGCTGTCATGGGGAATCATCGGAAGGTAGCCGAATATGTGGATGAATGCCGGCGGGTGAAATTGGCTGTGCTGCCGCCTGATGTCAATGGCAGCGGAACGGTATTTACACCGGATCCTGCGGCCGGGGCGATTCGTTTCGGACTTGCTGCGATCAAAAATGTAGGCACTCAAGCGATTGATGCTATTCTTAATGAACGGAAGCAGTCACCATTCGAGAGCTTGCTTGATTTCTGCAGACGTGTTGATTTACGCGTATGTAATAAGCGAGTAATTGAATCGCTCATTCAAGGTGGAGCTTTTGACACACTAGGCGGGCATCGAGCTCAGCTGATGGCTATTCTCGATGAAACCATCGCCTCTGCAACCAAATGGCGCAAGGAACGGGATGATCTGCAGCTTCACCTCTTCGGCTTCGTTGAAGAACCGAACTGGGAGGTTGAGGTTCCGAACATTCCTCCGATGCCGCAAAGTAAACAATTGGAGCTCGAGAAGGAACTTCTTGGCATGTATATATCCGGACATCCGCTTGATGCCTATACGGAGCAACTAGCGGAGATGGAAGCGGCTATGCTTCATCAGTTAGCCGAGCTGCCAGATAACAGTGAGGTTCTTGTAGCGGGGATGATTCTCTCAAATAAGACAATCGTCACCAAGAAGGGGCAGCCCATGGCGTTCATGGAGCTGGAGGATCGCATCGATAAGGTCGAGGTAGTCTTGTTCCCCGAGACCTGGAAGAATACGGCTCCCCTCGTGCAGAAGGGCAGACTCGTCCTCGTCCGGGCGAAGCTGCAGCTTCAGGACGAGGACCCGCCCAAGCTGCTCGCGGAGCAGCTTGTCGCGCTGGACGACCCTGCGGGCGTCCAGCGGCTCCGCCGGCAGCCAGGGGCGCATAGGCGATCAGCTGACGTAGTCAGCGATCCGCCTGCGCGCACGGCTGCCGTCTCAGGCGGCGCACGCAGGGCCGCCGCTGTAACACAGGCGCCCCCTGTGACGGGCCGCCAGGAGTCCCGCGCTGCGGCGCAGCCGGCGCGCGGGAACGCTGCGGAGCCGAAGGCGCAGCGGGTGTTCGTCAAGATCTCGGCTGACTGCGAGCAGCCGGATAAGCTGCTGCAGCTGAAGGCGCTGCTGAAGCTGCATAAGGGAGGGCTTGCGGTTGCGCTTTTCTACGAAAGCAGCAACAAGCTCTTGGCCCTGAGCGACCAATATTTGGTCGATCCTTCGAAGGATTTGTTCCGTATGATTGAGACCATCATGGGTAAAGATTCGGTCAGAGTGAAATAAAGATTGCATCCTCCGCATATGAATAGGAACCCGGCATTTCAGGGGCTTATTACATGCGTAGGAGGAGACTTATGACCGAACAACATATGATCCAGTTGCTGCAAAGACGTGGTGTAACGGTAGAGCAAATCTCTGAAATTGTGTTCAAGCTGCAAAAGCCCTATAATGATCAACTTTCGCAAGAAGAGTGTATCGAAAGTGTGCTGGCTGTTCTCGCCAAGCGGGAAGTGCAGTATACGCTTTATACGGGCATTGCTCTTGATGAATTGGCAGAGAAAAAGCTGTTACCCGAGCCTTTGCAATCGATTCTTGAAGCGGATGAACCTCTGTTCGGCGTCGATGAAACTCTGGCCCTAGGCATTGTTCATGTATATGGGATGATTGGCTTAACTAGCTTTGGCTATTTAGATAAGGAAAAAATGGGTATTATCCGAACATTGAATGATGATCGAAGTTCTGTGCATGTTTTTCTGGATGATTTGATCTGTGGTTTAGCAGCAGCCGCTTCTGCCAGAATCGCTCATCAGAATGAGCATGCGCCTGATTATAGCAGTAAATTACGTCTGGACTAGCTCAAATAGTTCAGACTTCACTTTTTTTAATGATCGTGCTCTGTTGCGGGCAAAAGAGAAATTATGATATCATTATTCCATTGTGTGCGCCTATGCTTATGTAGGATGTTAATGATCATCGTTACTAACTTGCCCTAATCCATGTAGTTGCACGTCATAGGAGGTTTTTTTTTCATGTGGACGGTGATATACATAGCTCCTACCGCGAAGATTGCAGAGCGGATTAAACAGAGGCTGACGGAAGAAGGATTTCTCGTACAAGTTCGGGGTATCTCCTTATCCAAAAATCAGTTCGAAATCGTCGTACCAGAAGGCGAAGTAGAGGAAGTACAGGAAGTGCTCAATTCTATTTTACATAGATAATGAAAAGTAGAAGTAAGTAACGTGGCTTGTCAGAAGTTCAAGATAATAGCCAAGTAGAGGTGGAAATGTGCTAAAGGATTTATTTCAAAAGCGTAAATATGCAACGATTCCTTCTGAGAAAACAAAACGGGATATTCCCGAAGGTTTAATGAATAAATGCCCGAAATGCGGTACGATCCAAACGAGCAAAGAGCTTGAGAAAAATCTAAAAGTTTGTACAGCTTGTGGCTATCATTATCGATTAAGCGCGCCCGAACGTATCCAATTAACGCTCGATGAAGGTCAGTTTTTGGAATACGACGCAGACATGATCTCCGAGGATCCTTTGGAGTTCCCTGATTACGTAGAGAAATTAGATAAAGCGAAGAGTACAACGAAATTACAAGATGCAATTATGACCGGGGAAGGTACGATTGGTGGCTATCCGGTTATTGTTGCGGCTATGAGTTTTGACTTCATGGGTGGATCACTAGGCTCCGTTGTTGGGGAGAAAATAACCAGAGCGATCGAAGCTGCAATTCAAAAGAAAGTACCAATTATCATTTATTCAACATCAGGTGGAGCTCGTATGCAAGAAAGCATTCTAAGCTTGATGCAAATGGCGAAGACAAGCGCTGCTTTGTCCAAGCTCGGCGCGGAAGGCGGATTGTTTATTTCTATTATTACAGATCCGACTTTCGGCGGTGTTTCTGCGAGTTTTGCTATGCTAGGCGATATTATTATTGCTGAACCGGCTGCTCCATTTGGATTTACGGGGCGTCGTGTTATTGAACAAACGATTAAACAGAAACTGCCGGACAATTTCCAGACATCTGAATTCAATCTCGAGCATGGTCAGCTCGATAAGGTCGTAAGCCGTAAGGATATACGTCCTACGTTAATCAAGCTGTTAGACATGCACGGAGTGAAGGGGGAGGCGACTTATGGCGGGTGAAATGCCGTTTGAACAGCCGCTGGCGGAACTAAAGAAGAAGATTGCGGAACTGCGTACTTTTGGCGCTGAGAAGAAAATTGACTTTTCAGAGGAAATCCGCCGTTTGGAAGAAAGATACGTTGAACTCGAAGTTGAGCTTTATGCGAATATGTCTTCTGCTGAGAAAATGCAGTTGGCCCGCCATCCGCAAAGGCCGACAACGATTGATTATATTGGCACCATTTTCACAGATTTCATAGAGTTTCATGGTGATCGCCTTTATGGAGATGACCTTGCGATTGTAGGTGGATTAGCCAAGTTGAACGGCATTCCAGTTACGGTTGTCGGTCATCAAAAAGGGAAAGACACGAAGGACAATATTGCTCGTAACTTCGGTTGTCCGCATCCGGAAGGGTTCCGTAAAGCGCTGCGTTTGATGCGTCAAGCGAACAAGTTCAAGCGTCCTATTGTGACGTTTATTGATACCAAGGGGGCATTCCCTGGGAATGCTGCAGAAGAGCGCGGCCAAGGAGAAGCGATTGCCAGAAATTTACTGGAAATGGCCTCTTTTCGTGTGCCGATCATCTGTATTGTTATTGGGGAAGGCGGCAGTGGCGGCGCACTCGGCTTAGGTGTAGGTAACAAGGTGTTAATGTTGGAGAATGCTATCTATTCGGTTATTAGTCCCGAAGGCGCGGCTTCCATCTTATATAAAGATGCTTCCAAAGCTTTACACGCGGCAGAAGCAATGAAAATTACTGCGGATCATATCTTGGAGCTTAAGGTGATCGACGGTATTATTCCAGAGCCTAAAGGTGGCGCACACCGGGATTTAGCAGCACAAGCAGAATTGATCAAAACAGCTATCTGGGAACAGCTTCAGCATTTGCTAAGTATGAACGAACAGGAGCTACTCGAGGACCGTTACCGCAAATTTAGAGAGATCGGCCGGTTCACATTCACTCAGGAGGGAAACCATGCGTAAAACGAAAATTGTCTGTACCATTGGACCTGCAAGCGAATCACAAGAGAATTTGAAAAAGCTTCTAGAAGCGGGAATGAATGTTGCCCGTCTTAACTTCTCCCACGGAGATTTTGAGGAGCATGGCGCACGTATCCGCAACCTTCGCGCTGCATCCGCTGAGACAGGCAAAGTAGCTGCTATTTTGCTTGATACCAAAGGACCGGAAATTCGTACGGGAAAATTGAAAGAAGAGCCGATTGAGCTTGTTCAGGACAAGCACATCATTTTGACGACAGAAGAAATTTTGGGCGATGCTGACCGTATCTCGGTTACGTATTCGAATCTGCCGCGTGACGTTGCTGTTGGATCTACCATTTTAATCGATGATGGTTTAATTGGTCTTGCGGTTGTTGATGTTCGTGGAACAGAAATCGAGTGCCGCATTGTTAATGGCGGAACGATTAAAAGTAAAAAAGGCGTTAACGTGCCAGGAGTGAAAATCAGTCTTCCGGGTATCACGGAAAAGGATGCCAACGATATCGTCTTCGGTATCGAGCAAGGCGTAGATTTCATCGCGGCTTCTTTCGTTCGTAAAGCAAGTGACGTTATGGAAATTCGTGAATTGTTGGAAAGACACAATGCTTCACACATTCAAATCATTAGTAAAATCGAAAACCAAGAGGGCGTTGACAACTTAGACGAAATCCTTGAGGTATCCGATGGTCTGATGGTTGCTCGTGGGGATCTAGGGGTTGAAATTCCAGCTGAAGATGTTCCTGTTGTCCAAAAACAGATGATCAAAAAATGTAACATCGTAGGTAAGCCGGTTATTACGGCAACGATGATGCTCGACTCCATGCAGCGTAACCCGCGTCCAACGCGTGCAGAAGCAAGTGACGTAGCCAATGCGGTATTCGACGGAACGGATGCAGTTATGTTGTCCGGTGAAACAGCTGCAGGTAAATATCCGGTTGAGTCCGTTCAAACGATGGCCCGTATCGCTGAACGTGCGGAAGAGGCATTGGAATATAAAGAAATTTTCCTTCGTCAAGCTCAAGCACAGCAAGTTACAGTAACAGAAGCGATTTCTCAAGCTGTCGCTAACTCTGCGTTGGAGTTAGGTGCAAAAGCGATTCTTACGGCAACGGAAAGTGGATACACGGCAAGAATGGTATCCAAATACCGTCCGAAATCGCCGATCATCGCGGTTACTCCTAGTGAGCAAGTGATTCGCCGCTTGTCTCTTGTATGGGGTGTTATTCCGGTAATGGGTGTGCAAGCGAAAACGACGGACGAGCTGTTCAACCTTGCGGTAGATAGCAGCATTAAAACAGGTATCGTGTCTCTTGGGGATATCGTCGTTATTACAGCAGGCGTTCCCGTTGGACGCTCCGGAACTACGAACTTGATCAAGGTTCATCAAGTAGGCGAGATGATTGCCAAAGGAACAGGTATCGGCATGCAAACGGCAAGCGGTATCGTAGTAACGGCTCGTACACCTGAAGAAGCCAATGCGAAAATGGTTGACGGTGCTGTACTTGTAACCGTAACGACGGACAAAGAATATATGCCAGCTGTACAAAAAGCTTCAGCGTTGATTACCGAAGTTGGCGGAATCACTTCCCATGCGGCAGTAGTCGCTTTAAGCCTTGGAATTCCAGTCATTGTAGGCGTTGAGAACGCAGTGGAATTAATCAAAGACGGCACAGAAGTTTCGATTTATCCAGAAGTTGGCGTTATCTACTCTGGTCAAGCGAGCGTTCTGTAGGTATAGCAAAGAGTGTAGCGAGATTATTCTCGCTTCACTCTTTTTTATTTTAAACTAGCACCGAACGGAACTTACGCACTCAAACCCGCACTGAGTACACCTTCAGCATTACCCATCCCTAATCCTAGCTGTGCTATAATTGTTCTAAGACTTGTTACTGGAGGAATACATCATCATGACTCAGGAGCGCTGGCATCAGCATCAGTTTCGTGTGAGATATGAAGAAACGGATCAAATGGGGGTTGTGTACCATGCCAACTATTTGACGTGGTTCGAGATTGGGCGGACCGAACTTATCAGGGAGCTTGGTTACCCTTACCGGCGAATTGAGGAGAAAGGGCTATTGCTGCCGCTTGTTGAAGCAGAGATTAAGTTCAAGAAGCCTGCTCGTTATGATGACTTGGTATGCGTGAACACGCGTGTGATTGACAGGAGCAGTATTCGGCTCCATTTTGCCTATGAAATCCGTAAAGTTTCGGAAGAAATGATGGCTCTAACCGCAGATTCTGCTGCACAACCTACCGGGGAATTACTTGTGACTGGAGCAACACATCACGTTTGGGTGAATCCTTCTTGGAAGCCAATACGTATAGAGAAGGAAGCGCCAGAATTATGGCAGCTGTTAGCTAAGTATTCATAAAAGGGGCTGAGCTTATGTTTCGTATCATTCTTGCCATTTTTATTCTAGTGCCTGCCATAGAAGTTACGCTTCTCATCACACTTGGGCATTTTGTAGGGGGCTGGACAACTTTCGCGCTTATTATTATAAGCGGCTTCCTTGGTGCTTATTTCGCCAAGCGGGAAGGACGCAAAGTGCTGGAGTATGCCAAGTTTGAGTGGTCTCAGGGCCAACTGCCTACACAGCATTTGTTGGATGGAATCTGTATTTTCATCGGAGGCATTTTATTAATTACACCGGGGTTCATCACGGATATTTTCGGATTTCTACTTGTATTTCCTTACACGAGACCGATTTTCAAGGTTATGCTGCTTGCACTGATTCAAAAGCAAATCGGCAGAGGCGGAATTAATATCATAAAACGTAGATAAAGAACAAAGGCTCGTTCACTCCGCTTATTTGGGAGGAACCGAGCCTTTTTGTATGTAAGCCGCCATATCATGAAAAATTCTTGCGCGATAGAACGCTGCAATCAGAATGAGAGTCACAGGACCCACAATAAGCCCGAGGAGTCCGAATAGTTTCAATCCAACGAACATGGCGATTAACGTAGCCAGAGGGTCTAATCCTACTGAGGAAGCGAGCACCTTAGGTTCCATGATCTGTCTGGCAATCACGATGACGCCATACAGTACACTGAGGCCGATTCCGAGAAAAAAGTCTCCTTGCGCAAAGAAAACATACAAAATCCAAGGCACCATGACTGCACCTGTCCCCAAATACGGCATTAGGTCTGCTAAGCCTGTTAATAAACCAATGGTTATGGCATAGTCAACGCGCAAGACCAGCAAGCCAATGATGACCACTAGAGCGGTCAGCGAAACAAGAATCAGTTGGGCGCGTATGTAGCCGAAAAGTGCTTTTTGCAAATCCGTCCGAATCAATTGGGTTGTCTTCACAATCATGTCGGAGAAGATTCCTTTATACCGTTTGATAAGCTGATACCAATCTTTACTAATGAAAAAGGTGGCCAGCATTACAATAATGGTGATGGTTGCGATATTCGGCAAAGAAGTTAGAAATCTTTTCAAAGTATCAAATACATAGCCAATAATGAACTTACTCACGTCTGCAATGGAGCCTGCTGTCGAAGATAAATTGTTGTTGACGGTTTCTTGATATTTCGGGTTATTTTCAAAAAACTGATTAATACGTTCAATCCAATCTTGGAAAGCTGTAGAATTAATGAAAACATTGAATTGCTCCACCCAAAGGTTAATTTGAATCTGTAAGGTATCCGCAAGTGAACCTAATTCTACGACTATATTCGCGACTAGCAAGGTTATGGCCGTAACCATGGCACCTAGAAATAACAACATGGATAAGGTAACGGCAAGCCAGCGCGGCAATTTCACTTTGAATTGGAAGAAGTTCACAAGAGGATTGAGCATAAGAGCTAGAATCCAGCCGAAAATAAATGGGTAAATCAGTGGGATTACATAGTAGAAAGCGAGTCCGATTAGAACAATAATTAGCGCCACCCAAATGCCCCTGAAAATCTGGTGAACTAAACGCGGATTCAGGATACCCATGGTTTTTTCTCTCCTTGTTTCAAGTCTTTTCATTGTAACATGATCATGGATAAATACGGAAATAACATCACCTTTACAAAATCTTCATATATTAAAACAGGGGATTCTGCATTGTCGGTGTAGAGCACGCATAGTACAATGATGATATATGGCACAGATAGAAAACATAAGAAAATATAAGTGGAGGCTTTATGAGTATTGCGCGCGAACCTGATTTGAAAGAAGTTAAAGAGCTCAAAGAAGTCAAGGAAGTCAAAGAGATTTCGACCAAGTACTTAAACAGGGATTTAAGCTGGATCGAGTTCAATTGGCGTGTTCTAGAGGAAGCGCAAGATGCGAGCACTCCGCTGCTTGAGCGTGTGAAGTTTCTGTCAATTGTATCCAGTAATCTCGATGAGTTCATGAGTGTTCGTGTCGCAGGACTGAAGGATCAAATCAAGGCTGGGTATACCAAGAAAGACTTCACAGGCTACACCCCTGCCGGCCTTATTAAACGGATTATGAAGCGCACAGCCAAAATGGTAACAGAACAGTACAAAACGTATCGTGAAGTAACGAGACTGTTAACCAAAGAAGGCATTGTGTTTACGGAATTTGAAGATTTGAATACGACACAGAAAAAAGCCATGGATGCTTATTATCATGATATTATTTTTCCCGTATTAACGCCGATGGCCGTGGATCAAAGTCGTCCATTTCCACTTGTACATAATCAATCTGTTTATTTAGCTGTCTTGCTTGTGCGGGAAGGGGATGATCTGGATGATGAGCCTTATTTCGCCATCGTTCAAGTACCTAGCAATTTATCCCGTTATATTCCTGTGCCAACACGGCCAAATAGTAAAAAAACAGAATTTATTCTTCTTGAAGAATTGATCGAGCATCATATAGAATCGCTGTTCAGTGGATACATCCCGATTTCCGTGCATGGGTTCAGGGTGACTCGAAACGCGGATTTAACGCTCAATGAGGAAGGGGCGGAAGATCTGCTAGAGGAGATCGAGAAGGAGCTTAGACGCAGACGCTGGGGCTCTCCTGTTCGACTTGAAGTACAAGAGGGCATTCATCCTTATGCGCTTGCACAACTTCAGGATGAGTTCGAGATTGAAGAACAAATTTTTGAAATTGACGGACCGCTGGACATCACATATTTCATGAAGCTGGCCGGTACGTTGAATGGCTATGAAAATCTTCGCTATCCGCGTATTGCTGCCAAATATCCCATAGAATTTGAGGATACGACTGACTTCTTTGAGGTTCTAAAGCAAAAGGATGTATTGGTGCATCATCCCTATGAAACGTTCGACGCAGTAACAGACTTCATCATCCATGCTGCCTATGATCCGAAAGTGCTCGCGATCAAAATGACACTGTATAGAGCGAGCGGAAACTCGCCAATTATTCAAGCGTTAGCCAGAGCCGCGGAGTCCGGGAAGCAGGTCACGGTTGTAGTTGAACTGAAAGCTAGATTTGATGAAGAGCGAAATATTGCATGGGCAAGAATGCTTGAAAAGTCAGGCTGTCATGTGGTTTATGGACTTGTTGGGCTCAAAACGCATGCCAAGATAACACTCGTCGTTAGACAAGAAGAGCAGACACTCCGCCGATATGTTCATGTGGGAACGGGGAATTATAACGACAGCACAGCCCGTCTTTACACAGACGTAGGGCTATTCACTTCAAATAGTGTGATTGGAGAGGATGCCTCTGCGCTTTTCAATGAAATTACTGGCTATTCCGCGCCTCATGATTGGCAGTCTTTCGCTGTGGCTCCTACGGATTTGAAGGATAAGCTATTCGAGCTTATCGAACGTGAAGCTGAACATGCTAGAGCGGGCAGACCAGCCCGAATTATTGCAAAAATGAACTCATTATCCAATCAAGAGATGGTAGATGCCTTGTATGCGGCGTCGCAAGCAGGTGTGAAGATTGAATTAATTATTCGCGGCGTATGCTGCTTGCGCCCAGGGGTGCCTGGGATTAGCGAGAATATTACGGTTCGGAGTATTGTAGATCGTTTCTTGGAGCATTCCCGCATTTATTATTTCGAAAATGGCGGATTAGTTGATGTATATTTATCTTCAGCTGACTGGATGACACGTAACTTGACACGTCGTATTGAGCTGATGTGCCCTGTTCTTGATCGGGAAATGAAGAAAGTGATGATTCAAATTCTGAATGTCACTCTGCATGATAACGTCAAAGCAAGAGAATTGATGCCCAACGGGATGTACAGTCGCATAAAAAATGAACTGACCCCTTATCGGAGCCAGTTCGAGGCGATGAAAATTACTTCATGGAAAAAACTCCGGCTTGAGTCTTAAGCTTCAGCCCCCAGATTTTTTCGAAATCTTTGCTTATAGCCGCGAGTTCCTTTAGCTCCATAATTGGGTTGTGGATACATAATAGCTTGAGAGTTAAGGTCGATTCGGTTTGCGTTGTTTGCAGCTCTTGAACTGGCTGTGTCTCACTATGATCCAAAGCTATTGCTAATTTAAGCAGCGTACCTAACTTTATAATTAATGCCGCGTCGGATTCCATCAAAAGGTCCTTGTAAGCTAGGACTTGTTGGTGGGTCCGGCTTTTTGTTTTGTAAGAAGCAATGAAAGAGCAAATAACAATTTCTCGATGACTGAGACCGTCGATATGCGCCCCTGTCATCATATATTCTGTATGTTTGAGGTAATGGTAATAATGGACACTGGCTCCAATTCGATGCAAGAGGGCAGCGGTATGCAAGTATCTTTGGCTTCGATCTTCCGATTCGGGCGGAGCGGTGAGTGTATGATAAAGCTGCATGGCAAATTTATCTACATGAGAGACATGTTTCACAGCGGCGTTCGGATGGAGCAAAAGCAAATTATGGATACTTGCTTCAAGAACATCCTCCTTGATTGGGTGTTTAGGATCAAATGTTTCGTAGAAGAGGCCATCACGAAGCCCTGATCCGCTGATAATGCACGCCGATGAACCCGCTGCTTCGAATATGGTGTCCATAATGATCAGTCCCGGAACCATAATATCTGCGCGCTCTTTGGAGAGACCATCTATTTTTTTTCGTTTTTCCAATGGCATGGAGAATAACAATAGGAGGAAATCACGAAGCTCCCCAGGCTTCAACGTGTAGTTGTGGGCAAGCTGAAGCGAGTATTTGCTGCGTTTTTGGCTTATTTTCCCAAGGGTTCGAATCGTTCCGCCTAGACCAATCATAGGCAGATTGGGAGAACCGGCAATCCAAGGATGAGCCAAAATCGCATCTTCAACCATCCGACGAATATCGCCCATTTCCTGCTCGGTCAGATTCCCGTTTTTCATAAATTGGCGTGTGGTGTTCACTGCACCGAATGGAAAGGAAACGCTGTGCAGCAATTTCCGGTTACGAAGCAATGTGACTTCCGTGCTCCCTCCGCCAATATCAATGATCAGGCCGTCCCGGATATCGATTGTATTGATTACACCTAAGTAGCCATAACGGGCTTCTTCGGTACCGCTCAGAACTTCAATACGAAGTCCAGTCTGTTCTTGGAGAATTCGCACAATTTCAGCTGAATTGGCCGCGTTACGTATGGCTGCCGTTGCTACGGCCCTTATTGTCTGAACCTCATGAACTTTGCATAACAGAGCGTAGTGGGATAGAATGGGGACAATAGAAATAATATCTTTGCTATATAAAATGCCATCGGAACCGATGCGCTCGCTGAGCCTAGCGGAATCCTTATGCTCACTGACAACGCGATATGCCCCATGGGCATTAATTTCGTAGATAACAAGTCGAATCGAGTTGGATCCGATATCAATGATGCCGATACTTTTGCTGCTGCTCATGTATTTGCTCCTTTTTCAGAGAGAAATCACTTTTACTTTGCCTACATTGTATCAATCTCAACACGACTCGACAAACTTTTCCTGCTGGGGTGCATAATTCGGGGGAATTAACAAAAACTTGTATCGTGTGTTTAGAAGAGATGGCTCAAATAAACAGTGACGATTTCCGCCAAAAAGATTCTTTATGATAGTGATAATGAAGTTTTATGTCTGCTTTTGTTCACTTACTAAGCAAAATACTTTATTATTAAGTTAGGAAAAAAGCAATTTTTTGCTAATAGAGTAGCTAAGGAGAGATTCCCATGTCTGCAACCAAAGGTTTAGAAGGAATTGTAGCCACGACCTCGTCGATCAGCTCCATTGTAGATGGTGTGCTAACGTATCGCGGGATTGATATTGATGACCTCGCAGAAAATGCGACATTTGAAGAAGTTATTTATTTGCTTTGGTTCGGCAAGTTGCCTAATCAAACTGAGCTTGAGAAACTGCAAAGCGACCTGAACGCTTACAGCAAGGTGCCTGATGCGGTTATCAACCAGATTAAAGCATTCCCTAAAGATGTTAATTCCATGGCTGCTCTTCGTACAGCAGTATCGGCTCTTGCACTGTATGATGAAGAAGCGAACGATTTGAGCCCTGAATCCAATGTGCGTAAAGCAATCAAGCTGCAAGCACAAATTCCTGGCATTATCGCAGCTTTCGCTCGTATCCGTGAAGGTAAAGAACCTTTAGCATCCCCAGGATATGCTTCTGTTGCTGCTAATTTCTTGTACCAACTAACAGGTAACGAACCGGATAAAATCGCTATCGAAGCTTTGGACAAAGCATTGGTTTTACACGCTGACCATGAGCTGAATGCATCCACATTCGCTGCACGTGTTACTGTTGCAACATTAACAGACATCTACTCCGGTATTACTTCAGCGATCGGCACGCTCAAAGGACCTCTTCACGGCGGCGCGAACGAAGCTGTTATGGCGATGCTGGAAGAGATCGGTACTGTAGAGAACGTTGTTCCTTACATCAACGATAAATTAGAGCGTAAAGACAAAATCATGGGCTTTGGACACCGTGTTTACAAAAACGGAGATCCGCGTGCGAAGCACTTGCAAAAAATGTCCCATGAGCTTGGTAAACTAACTGGCAACCTCAAATGGTACGAAATGTCCATTAAAGCAGACGAATTGGTCACTAGCCTCAAAGGCTTGAAACCAAACGTTGATTTCTACTCAGCTTCCGTTTACACAACGTTGGAAATCCCACGCGACCTGTTCACGCCGATCTTCGCGATCAGCCGTACATCCGGTTGGGCTGCCCACATCTTGGAGCAGTACGAAAACAACCGTTTGATCCGCCCACGCGCTGAGTACACAGGTCCGGTTAACCAAAAATACATTCCAATTAGCGCACGCTAATTGTCACTTTAACTCCATGTGCGGGCAGTTCGGTACCCGTCCTCGGCTAACTCCGGGGGAGTACCGCAACTCCCGTCACTTTTTGTGTGTTTACCTACTTACATCTACGGTGACGAGTTAAATTTGCTTTTAAATGTACCTCGTTACACCTAAGTAGCTAAGTGGAGTGCTTGGCAGTGCCTGGAGAAACGTAGTGCCCGCCTTTAGAATCGTGTCCATACCATAAAATCAATTCAATTGGACAGGATGATAACAGCGGTCGGAAGGCATTGCCAAAAGCACGCAACGTAATGCACTACATGTTCTCACGAATCATTTTAAACAAATCTAAGGAGGAACTAATCATGCCACAATTCGAATCCTACGAACTTCCAAAAGAAGGTCAAAAAATCACCATCGAGAATGGTGTTCTGCAAGTACCTAACAACCCAATCATCCCTTACATCGAAGGTGACGGTACAGGTCCTGATATCTGGGCTGCTTCCGTACGCGTTCTGGATGCTGCAGTTGAGAAAGCATACAAAGGCGAGAAAAAAATCGCATGGTATGAAGTTTTTGCCGGCGAGAAAGCTTTTAACAAATACAGCAACTGGCTGCCTAACGATACATTAACAGCTATGCGCGAATACATCGTGTCCATCAAAGGACCTCTTACGACGCCAATCGGTGGCGGTATTCGTTCCCTGAACGTTGCACTTCGTCAAGAATTAGATCTTTACGTTTGTTCCCGTCCAGTTCGTTATTTCGATGGCGTTCCTTCACCAGTTAAACGTCCTGAGCTGGTTGACATGGTTATTTTCCGTGAAAACACAGAAGATATCTACGCTGGAATTGAGTGGGAAGCTGGTTCCGACGCAGTTAAGAAAGTTATTAAATTCCTTCAAGACGAAATGGGCGTTAACAAAATTCGCTTCCCAGAAACTTCAGGAATCGGCGTTAAGCCAGTATCCTCCGAAGGTACTGAGCGTTTGGTACGCGCTGCAATCGAGTACGCGATCAAACACGGCCGTAAAACGCTAACTTTGGTACACAAAGGTAACATCATGAAGTTCACAGAAGGCGCGTTCAAAAACTGGGGTTATGAGCTTGCTGAGCGTGAATATGCTGACAAAACATTTACTTGGGCACAATACGATCGCATTAAAGAAGCTGAAGGCGCTGAAGCAGCTAACAAAGCTCAAAAAGACGCTGAAGCAGCTGGCAAAATCATCGTAAAAGATGCTATCGCTGACATCGCTTTGCAACAAGTATTGACTCGTCCGACTGACTTCGACGTTATCGCAACATTGAACTTGAACGGTGACTACCTGTCTGATGCACTTGCTGCACAAGTTGGCGGTATCGGTATCGCTCCAGGAGCAAACATCAACTACTTGACTGGTCACGCAATCTTCGAAGCTACGCATGGTACAGCTCCTAAATACGCTGGTCTTGACGTAGTTAACCCAGGTTCTGTAATCCTATCTGGCGTTATGCTGCTTGAGCACCTTGGCTGGTTGGAAGCGGCTGAATTGATCTACAAAGGTTTGGAAACATCCATCAACAACAAAACCGTAACTTATGACTTTGCTCGTTTGATGGAAGGCGCGAAAGAAATCAAATGTTCCGAGTTCGCGAACGAAATCATCAAAAACATGGCTTAATTTTTTGCGAAAAAGTGGATCTACTAAAAACTATTAGGAGGTACATCTCAAATGGCAATTCGTCGTAATAAAATTACCGTTGTCGGCGCAGGTTTCACGGGAGCAACAACTGCTCTTATGTTAGCTCAAAAAGAACTTGGTGACGTTGTTCTTCTCGACATTCCACAACTGGAAAACCCTACAAAAGGGAAAGCGCTTGACATGCTCGAAGCAGGTCCAGTTCAAGGGTACGATAGCCAAATCACGGGTACTTCCAACTATGTGGATGCTGCTGGTTCCGATATCGTTATCATCACAGCAGGTATCGCTCGTAAACCGGGTATGAGCCGCGACGATTTGGTAAACACGAATGCAGGAATCGTGAAATCCGTATGTGAGAACGTGAGAGAAGTAGCTCCTGATTCCATCGTTATCATCTTGAGTAACCCTGTTGACGCGATGACTTACGTAGCATTCCAAGCACTTGGCTTCCCAAAAAATCGCGTAATCGGTCAATCCGGTGTACTCGATACAGCTCGTTACCTGACGTTCATCTCCCAAGAGTTGAATGTATCTGTTGAGGATGTTAAAGGTGTTGTTATCGGTGGACACGGCGATGACATGGTTCCACTCGTTCGTTACACATACGCTGGCGGCGTGCCAATCGAGAAGCTGATCCCAGCTGACCGTATTGAAGCGATCGTTCAACGTACACGTACTGGCGGCGGCGAAATCGTTAACCTGCTTGGTAACGGTAGTGCATACTACGCACCAGCGGCTTCCCTTGTGCAAATGACAGAAGCAATCCTTAAAGATAAAAAACGTATCATCCCAACTATCGCTCTTCTTGAAGGCGAATATGGCTACGACAATCTGTTCATGGGCGTTCTAACTGTACTTGGTGCTAACGGTATCGAGAAGATTCTTGACATCGAGCTGACTGAGGAAGAGAAAACAGCTTTGGACAAAACAGCAAACTCTGTTCGCAACGTAATCAAAGTTGTAACGGGTTAATACGCTTTAAGATGAAGGATCAACTACCTATGCGAATAGTGGTTGGTTCTTTTTTTTGTTCATTTTATTGTGGCGATGCACAATTTTTTGTTAATTTTGTAAATTGTTTTCCAACTACTATTCCCAGTTAATGGTCTATGCTACGATAGGCATAGGCCAGCACAATTGGCTAAAAAATCCATGGGATGGTGGGATTTGATGTTGAAGAATAGCTTGCTAGGAACAAGAAACTGGAGAAGATTCTGTTTAACCGCAGCATTATCCGTATCATTGTTAGGCATTGTTCCACAAGCTTTTGCGGAAGGTCCGAATGACCCCGCGCCATCGATAACGCCGACAACGGCGAATGGCAAAAAGGTGCTGTTTGACAATACGCACGGTCAAACGGCAGGTGCGGCTGATTGGGTTATTGACGGCGGTTTCTCTGATTTTGCTAGCGCATTAGGAAATGCAGGCTATTTTGTAAAAGAACTGCGTAAGAGTACAGCGATTACACTCTCCGATTTAACAGCGTATGATGTGTTCGTTATTGGTGAGGCTAACATTCCATACAAGACATCTGAGCAAAGCGCCATGCTTGAGTATGTGCAAGGCGGCGGCAGTATCTTCTTTATTGGCGATCATTATAATGCAGATCGTAATAAAAATCGTTGGGACGCCTCGGAAGTGTTCAATGGCTATCGCCGCGGCGCGTGGACGAATCCAGCTTCAGGTATGAGCACAGCAGAAGCAGCTTCGGCAGCGATGCAGGGTGTTGCAAGCTCTGATTGGTTGTCGGCCAATTTCGGTGTGAAGTTCCGTTATAACGCATTAGGTGATATTACAGCGAATAATATCGTGAGCCCCTCTCAGGCTTTTAACATTACGAGTGGTGTCTCCACGGTCGCTATGCATGCAGGCTCGACTTTAGCGGTTACAGACCCGAACAAAGCCAAAGGTATTGTTTACCTGCCAGCGACGACGACCAAATGGGCTAGTGCTGTGGATCAAGGGGTATACAACGGCGGAGGTGTAGCAGAAGGTCCTTATGTTGCTGTTTCCAAAGTTAGTGCAGGCAAAGCCGGTTTCATTGGCGATTCCTCACCAGTTGAAGATGCGACGCCAAAGTATAAGAGGGAAGAGACAGGCGGTACGAAAACTACGTATGCGGGATTCCAAGAGCAGAATGACGCTTCTCTTTTAGTAAATATGGTGAACTGGTTGGCAACCAAAGAAAGTTATACAAGTTTAACGCAGGTGACAGGCCTTACATTGGATTCAGCAACTACACTCTACTCATGGGAGCAGCCGGCTAATACAACAGAGCCGCAGGCCGAGCCTTGGGCAGCACCTGCAGCTGGTTATAAGTGGTGGGATCCATCAACATTTAAAGTAGGATCTTACGGATATAGTACCGCCACGAATACGACAGATCCGTTTGCTTTTGTCCATCAAGCGCAACTGCCTAATCAGGCCGTTTTTCAAGTGAAGATTATTCTAAATGGCTTAACAGCAAATTCAACAACAACCGGCTATAATATTGGCATATATAATAGTTCAGGTACCCAGGTCGCTAAGGTTCAAAATAGCAATGGTACATGGCCATCCACCTACGGTTACAGCACGAGCTTCTCATTAACAGCTGATGCAAGCGGTCATGCGGAGAAGATTGTGAGTATTCAAATTAATCCGAGTATCTCCGGTTCTGCTAATATGCGATTGAGACAGAACACGACTGCCAAATTTACAGAGGCGGTTACGATCGCTAACGTTCCGGCTGAGCCACTGCCTTAAAACGTTATGAGGACAGTTAATCCGGTTTGACTCCATTTACTGAACGAAGTGAAGTACCCCAACGAACTCATAATAATATGAGTTCGTTGGGGTACTTCTATTTTGCAGCTGCTTTTTTGCGGTTTTTTGAAAGAATAAGCTGATTCTTCATAGAAAATATCTACTTATGTGATAGCCTCATCGCTTTTTTATTATTTTCCTGACTGATCATGGGGTACTGTTACTGAAGCAATTGCATCTGTCTTGTTTCCTGCCTTATCAGCAGCTGTATATTTGACCATATAGACAAGGTCCGTTTTCCCACTCGCTTTTTTCGCCAGTAAAGTGAATGAAGTATCCAGAGTTCCATATTGAGCCTCTCCAATGATCTGTCCGGTTCCGTCATCAGGAACGCTCGGCGTAATTGAAGTCAGTACGATCGAATCGATCTGCGACAGATTATCGCTCGAATAAACGGTTGCCGTTACAGTGACAGGTTTATTGTTGGCGGGCCACGGTGTCGTTTTATCCAGTATGAGCTGAATCGATGGTGCCGTTTTATCCAGATGAAGGGAGAGGCTTTTCTTCTCCTCCGCATTACCGGCATGATCCACACTCCAATACACAAGAGTATGAATCCCCTCAGAAGAGATGGTAACCGTATTGCCGGTTTGTGGAGTACTGCCATCGATTTCGTAATAGGTTGCGGCCACACCTGAGCCCATGTCGGCGGCAAGAAAGCTCACCGTTATATCCTTGTTTACCCAGCCTTTCGGAGCATCGTCGATTGTGATCGGTGCCGTTTTATCAATGTTATTGACGGCTGCCATTATACTGCCTGTATTCCCGGCAGCGTCTTCAAACGTAAAGGTAAAGCTTCCATTTTGACTAAATGTATACTGAGTAAGCCCGTTATTGTTCGTTACTAAAACAGATTCACTTGGGATAACCGTCACGACCACATCTTGGTAGGTCGGATTGAGAGCGCTATAGCTGACGGTTGCGGTTGGTGCAACGGTGTCAATGATAAGGCTTCGATAGGCCCATTCCGACCATGCTCCGTGTCTGTCTTTGGTTCGAACTCTCAACGCCCATTCCCCGTCGGTTAAAGCCCGCATTGTATACAATTCGGAAGCATCTGCAATTTCTCCGTTGTCTGCTGAAATCGTGGTCCAATTATCGGAAGAAGCTTGAATCTGAAAGGCGGTTTGGATGTCACCAGCATCCGGATCGTTAAAAGCCCATGTCATTATCGGCGTATTCACATTTAAATACCGGCCGTTGGAGTAAGAAGTGATCACAGTCGTCGGTGCTGTATTCGGTAAGGGAATGGACACGCTTGCTTCAACGGATTTGGCGCTTTCCCCGTAAGCGTTGGACGCGGTTATCACATAGTAGTAAGTTGTTCCTCCATTTAATGCCAAGTCAATAAACGTGTTTGCAGTAATATGATCCGCGATTGCCGCATACGGGCCATCATGACTGATGCTGCGGTAAACGTTGTAGTAATTCGCTCCATCCACTGTGTTCCAAGTTAAAGAAACTTGACCGCTGTTGTCAGTAGAAGTACTAGCCGACAACCCGGTTACTGCCGCTGGAGGCGCAGACTCGATTGGAAGCTCAGTCAACAGCCATTTTTCCTTCGACCAGTTCAGCTTTCCTGCTCCGGCGCCGTTATTAGCCAAAAGCCGGCTTCTCAGAACCGACGGGTCATCGTTGGCATAGCTGTATGGCAAAGTCGTAAACCCGTTCCAAGCGAAAGGAATTATCGGTGCCGGAACCGGCGAAAGCGGACTATTCGATTCATTACTGTTACCTCTAAACGAAGTTCCATCTAACGAGTACATCGTATCCAGCGCAAAAATTTTGCCCGTATATGCCGGATTATTGGGATCGGCTTGGTTGTTCCGCAATGGATAATAAATATCGATAATCAGGGATTTTTCAATAAGGACGGCTCCGCCCTCGGTTGAAATTGCCCCATTGCTGGTTACTCCGAAATGATAACCCTTGGCGCTTATCGCAGCTGCAAGACTATCGGAGATAAGTTTCTTTGCTCCCCAATTGCCCGAACTGTCCATCACAATATTGTAAGCATGGGCATTTCCGCCCCGAAGACGAGGTAAACGATCCTGCATATCTTTATAGTAGTTATGATGCAGAGTCACCTGCAGATTTGCATTATCTGATGCGAATTCGGTGGCACCGACAAGATGCTGTTTCTTTTGTCCGGCAGACACCGCAATAATATCATCCGTACTCAAACCTTGACTACGAAGATAATTGTACATGGCATAAGCCGAGCGATTATTTTCCAAAGCGTTAATTTGCTGGGTGACCCAGCTGTTTGGACTTAGGTCATCCCCTTTAAAAAAGGACCACGAGATGGTTACGCCGGAAGAACCTTTTTTAATATCAACACCGCCATCATAGGACTTATTGAAGGTACAATGATCGATCCAAACCTTCGAATCATCCTCAACGGTTAAGAAATCCCAATCGTTTTTGTCGTAATCTCCTTTGGTAGCTTCATCCCATTCCCACAATTCATCAAACTCCAAGTTGCGAAGGATAGTGTTAGTGCTATGCTTCAAAATAAGCGAAGCATGTTTTAGTTTGGAACCGTTCGCTGAAAAAATGGTCACACCGTTAAGCGTATCGAGATACACTTTACTCACACCGGTTTGAAGCAGAACAGGATGAGTTTTCGGTGCGTTGTGTGCGACCATCAAAGATCCCGCCGTTGTTTTCGCTTCCGCTGAAAGTTCATTCCAGCCAAGATTCAAATCATTCATGATCTCAATTACTTTATAGCCTTTTTTCCTGTTGATGGCATCGGCGAAATCTGTTGCGGTATACACTTTTTTGTAACGAGGGTCAGTCTCGGGAATAGTACCTCCGCCAGTGTTTCCGTAGGAGAAGCCCGTTAAGTTATATTCGTTGTAGGAACCTGCCGGTAAGGGGGACGGTGTAGGATCAGGTGACGGCGTTGGGTCCGGTGTCGGTGTGGGTGTGGGTGTGGGTTCCGGCGTTGGCGTAGGCACAGGGTTCGTTCCGGAAGATCCGATTAAAGCACCGATGTCCATACCGCTAGGCGTGCCGGCCGCCTTTAAATCACTGCTTACTGTAAGTACCAGAAAATTGCCTAAATTAGGGGAACCGTCCGCGTTGCGGCTTACTGCGGGACTCAGATTTACAAAATCCGTATCGTCGGCAAGCAAGCCATTTGCATTGGTGCTTTTATTGTTTTTCCACCAAACGTTTGTGCTTTGAACATCCGTACCGTTTGTTTTGTCACTAGAGGCTCCCTTATAAGATAAATTATTTGTAAAAATATGAGTCCCGATGTCAAAAGCAAAGTTGCTTTGTCCGTTACTATAGGATGTATTGTTTGTAATGGTTATGGTGCCTGGATTGCTGTTGTAGGTAAATCCATGCTTTTTGTTTTGGTAAGCGACCGAATTGATCACAATGTGATTTACGGCAATTTGTTCCCCGCCAAGCTTGAAGCCGTTGCCGTCGCTGTTTGTTGTCGAGCTTCCTTCCGATGTTTGACCATTATGGTGGGCAATACTGTTTCGGATGGTTACAGGACTAATCGGGCCGGTTTCGGTTTTGCTGTAGAGATCCCACCCGTCATCGACGTTATAGGCCGAAATGCATCCATCAAACACATTTCCCGGACCTACAGTCAGTTTGGCCGCAAAACCATCGGCATCTTCACCGTTGTCAGGATCAAAGTTATCGCGGGAATATACGTTGACTATTTCGTTGTAGCTGGGCCACTCGCTTTGTGGAGCGGTTGAAGCATATCTGCCTATTTGCAAGCCTGTGTCCCGGTTGTGGTGAACCTCCGAATTTTCTATACGGTTATAATTGCCTGCAACATAAATTCCGTTATCAGCCGACCCTTTTACTTCTAATTCTTTCACATACCAGTAGTTCCCGTTGATTTGCAGACCTCTCGCGTTGCTTCCGACATTGGCTGCGTCGTAGGTTTGAGACGAGAAATCAAGCACCGGTTTTTCGGAACCAAAAGCAAAAATTTGTTTTTTTGCAGTAGGCGTACCGCTGTTATTGCGGTCAATTGTAATTTGAGCAGAATAAGAGTAAGTCCCTCCACGCAAATAAATGATTTCGCCCGGGGCCACATTCGTTATAGCAGATTCAAGTGTGGTCGGACTGCCAATCGTTCCCGGATTGCTGTCCAAACCACCCGGAGCAACATAGATGACGCCTTCCTCCGGGGTTGATGATACAGCGGTCGGTGTTGCGTTTACTACATTCGAGTTCGTACTCTCTCCGGCTTCATTCATTGCGGAAACAACGTAATAATACTTTGTCTCGTTGGTTAATCCATTGTCCGTAAAAGAGGTCGACGTTAAACCCGTTTGTATGTTCGCAAACGATATTCCGTCTGTACCGCGCTTCACATTATAGTGGGTTGCGCCACTTACGGCTGTCCAGGTCAAGTCGACTTTACTATCCCCTGCAGCGGCGAACAATCCGGTCGGCGCTGACAGAGGCGTAGTCGCGGCAGCTTCCACAGACATCCCGCTCTCTATGCTGCCGGCCTGAGCGCTGACTGTGTAAAAATATGGTGTATTTCCGGCAGCATTCGAATCGGTGTAGCTGTTAATCATGCTTGTGGCGATTTTGGAATACCCGCTGCCGGATGCCGTGCTGCGGTAAATGTTGTAGCTGCTCGCACCGCTTGCGGCCGTCCATTGCAGGGTCACGCCACCTGCGCCGGAAGATGCCAACAAATTCGTCGGAACGCTCGGAGCTTGGACGCCGGCGTTGGAGTCGTAAACAAGTCCGTTTTGATAAATTTTGACGTCGGTGAATTCGGCGCTGGCTGCCGCAACCGCTAACCCGACATAAACGCTTCCGGATAACAAACCTGCAGTGTCGGAGTCCGTCTTGAGAGGGTTTGTCGTCGTGCCATTTCCAAAATTAATTCCGTCTTTCGAATAATATGTTTTAAAGTCTGATCCTGACCGTTCCAATTTCATGTAGAGAGCGGCATTTGGATCCGGAACCGTAAAAGAACTGGAGCCGGTTGTCGACAACCGCCGATAGGAAATCAGGGTATTGGCGGAGCTATTGTAGCCCAAATTATATCCAGGGGATGTCGCTCCGTTGTTAATTGGATCCTTCTTGACCATCAGTAAGGCCCGGTTATTGCTTGTGTTAATTGCAGTGGAAGTCACTTTTGCCGTTATGGAAAAGTCCCCCGCACTTACAGGATAATAAGTATAAAGTGCGTTATCGTCGGAGCTCTGTATTTTACCACCTGTGGCGGAAAGCGCAAATTTACCGTTGCTGAAACCGTAACTGATGGTGCCTAGTGAGCTTGAAGCGGAAACATCCGCCGCTTTCCATCCGGCGGGTAGTGTTCCATCCGGCAGCATACCCGCTGCAGCTGCAATTTGGTGTATAAAAACATTTGGAAATAGAGCGAGAATCAACGCATACACCAAAATCGTACTTATCCGCTTCTTTAGTGAATTCCTCATGTAAACCCTCCTTTTAAAATCGAAAGATTGCCAATTCCATTCTGGTTGGACAATTCAATATCACTGTTACTGCGGAAAACCTCCTCTGAGTTGATATATAGAAAGGGCAAGAAGCCCTTAACTATCCTGGAATTGGTGTTTTCGACCAAGTAATGGATGCGCTTACATAATGGCCATGCGTTTTTAAACCATGACCATTTCATTTGTTATCGTAGCTTAGAGAAAAACATTCATCAATAATCAGTGGCTTAGATTCAGTGCTAAAAGGCACTTTTCATTAAGTAACTGAGATAATGATTATCGCCGAACGTTATAAAATGCTTATGTGGATAAGCAGCATATCGAGAAGCCTAATCATGATAATCATTGCAACACATTTTTTGAATTACGTCATTATTGACACAGCATCAGAGACAGTGATTATTTACATAATAGTCCTTCAGTCCTTATGATCAAGTTATGATTTGAAAGTGCTATGACGAAGAATCTCCCATAAAAGGAGGGGGTTAAAAGCGTATATTGAAAGCGTCACCATTTTCGATGGTGGGAAGCAAAATTGCAGAAAGAATGATTACTCAGGAGGTTGATGGTAGTACATGAACAAGAAACTTATTCGAAATAATTTGGCCAAGCTGCTAATCCGCATGATGTTGTTCACAACGCTTGTACCGTTTAGCGGTACGGAGAATGTTGAGGCGGCCACTGCTTTGCCTATTGGCTGGTCAAATGTTGATATGGGAAGCCCGTCTTCTGCTGGTTCAAGTTCTTATGATAAATCGACAGGAACCTTAACTATAACAGGTACAGGTAACGGAATAGCAGGAGTCGGTACACCACAAATGCAATACGCTTATACAGAAGTCAGCGGTGACTTTACGATGATCGCACGTATTTCCTCATTGACTGCAGCAAGCGGAACTCTACAAGCGGGTATAAGGATTCGTAAAGATCTAGATACCGCTAGCCCTTATCTGGCAGGTCTACTGACATCAAGCGGAGCATTATACTTTAATGCTAGAAAGAGTGATGGTGCTAGCGCCGGGACCTCAACACTTGCGTCATCTGGTTTCAGCGCCCCACAATATATAAGAATTCGAAGACAAATAAGAACGGATGTAACTCCAATCAGATCTGATATCTATATGGCCTACGGTACTCCTAGTGGAGATATAATAACTTGGACAGAACCCAAAGCAGATCAATTCCCTGGACTTTTGAACACAGTTTATCTTGGATTGATTGTAGGTGGAATAGGAACAGCTTCATTTGATAAAATGACAATTCTCAAATCGAATAACAATGCTTCTACCACAAGTATTTCGTCTTTAACTCAATCATTGCCGGTATCACCTTCCTCGCCTTCGGGTTTGAATACAGTCAGCGGAGATGCGCAGGTGAGCCTTACCTGGGGCTCGGTATCAGAAGCTACTTATTATAATGTAAAGCGAAGTGAAATTAGCGGGGGATCATATTATCAGCTCAATACTTCGAATATTACCGACACTAACTTCACTGACACGACTGCTGCAAATAGCCATACTTACTATTATGTCGTGACAGCAGCTAATGCCGATGGTGAAAGTACGGTTTCAAATGAGGCCGTAGGAAAACCCTTGGCACCGGCGGCATTATCTTTCCCAACCAATTTAAGTTCATTGTCTGGTAATAATCAGGTTGATTTGACATGGGACAGCTTAACTGATGCTGCTTATTATAATATATATCGAAGCCAAACAAACAGCGGACCTTACACGAAAGTGAATAATGCGAATGTGATAGGTACCCGTTTTACCGATACAACCGCTGTGAACGGCAATACGTACTACTATGTGGTAACAGCAGCGAATACGACGAAAGAGAGCGGATACTCGAATCAAGTAACTGCTGCACCTATAGCTCCAGTATTTCCATCTACGCCAATTTTGGCTGCTTCGGCTGGAGACTCTCAAGTCAAACTTTCTTGGAGCAGCGTGTCCGGGGCCACTTCTTATAAAGTAAAACGAAGCCTGACAGCAGGCGGCCCGTACGAGATGATTGACGCTAACGTGTCAGGAACCAGCTTCACTAACACCGGATTAACCAACGGAACCACCTATTATTATGTGGTGAGTGCCATTAACTCGGTTGGAGAAGGTGCTAACTCCAGCGAGGTTTCAAGCAAACCGGGTGTTTTCCTGATCAATGACAACTTTGAAAACAGTACGCTCGGCGATGTGCCGGCAGGATATACGCCGATTGCCAATGCAAGTGATGCGAATATTAATAATGTGACGGTTATTAACAATAGCAATCTGACAAACAAATATTACTCGCCAACAGAAGTTTCACCTGCAAAGAATATTTCACCTGCGATTCCGGGAAATTCGACCAATGTATTATGGATTAATGACAATGCAAATGCTAGTCGCAGAGGCGGCTATACGAATGCCTTTGCTTCGGTATCGGGCAATAACGGTGTAACTGCCCAACTGGATTTTATGCAGCCGGTTATTATCGGCGATTCCTATCCGCTAGAATTGCTCAATAGCACGAGTAATACGCCGGTACTTTCATTTAGTGTTACTAATCTCAAAACGCTTGCGACTATCAATGCAGGAACCTGGTATAATTTGAAATTTGTTGCTGATACAGGCACGAATTCTGCGGAAGTTTATATTAACGGAGTATATAAAGGGAACTTCAAGTTCAGTATAACAGACACCAACATCTCCAAAATTCAGGCAAGAACAGCCGGTTCGTCCACAGGCAGTATGTATGTTGATAATGTTAAGGTATACAAGCAAATCGTGACAACACCGCAAAAACTGACGACCGACGGCGCAAACAATACCACTGTGTTGAATTGGAACGCGGCAAGCGGAGCAGATTCATATAACGTATATCGAAGCGAAACAACCGGTGGTCCCTATGCTTTCATTACCAATGTAACCTCGCCTATATATACGGATACGGGTCTGGTGAATAAGAAAAATTACTATTATGTGGTCACAGGCGTGAATGCTAATGGAGAGAGTGATTTCTCTAACGAAGCTCTTGGCTATCCGAATAACGTGAGTGCGCCTGCAATAGCACCAGCATTCCAGCAAATGGATATCAGAGACAGCCAGCTTACCTTGAACTGGACCTCTGTGTTAGGCAAAGACGAAGATGGCAGCGCCGTTCCTTCTTACTATACGCTTGTTAGAAGCACGACACCGAGTGGACCTTTTGAAACAGTAGCCCAGAAGCTTACCGGCACTACGTATATGGATAAAAACTTGACTAACGATACGGAGTATTATTATCAAGTAACCGCCGGAAATATGGGCGGGCTAAGTCCGGGCTCCGAGCTTCTTAAAGTAGCTCCTGCCGAGCCGCTAGGAACGCCGACGTTATTGAAAGCAACAGCTGGCAATAACATGGTTGACTTGAGTTGGTCTTCGGTTGCGAAGGCAACCACTTACACTGTAAAAAGAAGCACGGTGAACGGTGAAGCTTATACGAAAATAAAAGAAGTTACCGGAACCAGTTTTTCGGATACGGAAACGGTCAACGGAACGACTTATTATTATGTAGTTTCCGCAGCCAATGCGCCCCAGGAAAGCATGATCTCCAATCAGTTGAAGGCGGCGCCTTATACTCCTGTACCCGGTGCACCCAATAAACCATCAGGCTTAAATGCGATTGCTAACGAAGGCAGCGTAAGCCTTTCCTGGAACACGGTATCTGACGCAACTGCTTATCATGTGAAAAGATCGACTGCTATCGGAGGTCCATATGATCTGTTATCTTCAAGCAGTTCAGCATCCTATGAAGATACGAATGTAACAAATGGAACCACATACTATTATGTTGTTTCCGCTGTAAATGCGAGTGGCGAGAGTCCGATTACGGATGAAATTATTGTGCTTCCGGCAAAAGTACTTACCGTTGATAAGAATGCCAC
Source organism: Paenibacillus sp. V4I9 (assembly GCF_030817295.1). Taxonomy (NCBI): domain Bacteria; kingdom Bacillati; phylum Bacillota; class Bacilli; order Caryophanales; family Paenibacillaceae; genus Paenibacillus; species Paenibacillus sp. V4I9. The sequence goes on along the minus strand of NZ_JAUSZE010000001.1, from coordinate 5,677,628 downwards.
TGCGAATGGTACAACAGTATTCAACACCATACAAAGCGCTGTCAATGCGATTCCGGCAAACAATACAGCGAGAACGATCATTTATATCACTTCTGGAACATATACAGAAAAGCTTACAATTAACCGCAAATACGTTAGCTTGATTGGGGCGGGAATGAATGAGACCAAGATCGTGTATGGTGATTATGCCGGAACCTCAGCAACGACCGGTCAGCCAGGCCACACGGGAAACACGTTTCTAAGTCAAACGGTCGAAGTTAATGCAGATTATTTTACTGCTTCTAATTTGACGATCGAGAACAGCTCATCTCCACGATCTGCTGTTGCGCAGGCGGTAGCTCTGTCACTCAAAAGCGATAAGGCTGTCTTTGAGTCGGTCAAATTAGTAGGCTATCAGGATACTTTGTATACCGGTTTGAACAGTGCTAGTAAAGGTCGTCATTATTTTCATAACAGCATCATTCAAGGTGATGTCGATTTCATTTTCGGAGAAGCACCAGCTGTTGTATTTGATAATGTGCAGATGGTTCTTGTCAGCAATTCTGGCGGTGGTGGACATATCACGGCAGGAGCGCAAAAAAATAGTACCGACATGGGTTATGTGTTCCTGAATTCTCAAGTCATTGATGATCCTTCTGCGCTTGGAACCTATGACTTGGGACGTCCATGGAAAGATAATGCCAAGATTCGCTTTATCAACACCATGATCGACTCTGAGAAATTCCTTCCCAGCGGCTGGGTTGCTGCTTGTGCAGGAAGTTGCCTCTCTTACTCGTTTGCAGAGTATAACAGCTACGGTCCGGGAGCGAACCCATCTGAACGGCAAATAGCTACACAGCTGACAGGTTCGGAAGCAAGCCTGACGATTCCGCAAATTTTTAGCGACCCTACAAATACAGTAGTCGCGGATCGAACATGGGATCCTTCCATTCCGGTCATGATGCCAAAAATCAATTATTTGCCAACCATATCCGTCACGTCTTCCACCTTTGATAAAAATAGTACGAAGCAAGCAGATATGAATATGACAGTACAAAATAAAGGGTACGCTTTGACCACTATTAAGAACGGTGCAGAAACTCTTGGCTCGTCAGATTATTCCGCTTCGGGCAACGTTGTTGTTCTTACCAAAGCTTACCTCGCTGGGTTGCCAGAAGGTACAACAACGCTAAGCTTCAACTTCGGTTCCATCTCAGTACCATTAACTGTCTACATCATCAATTCAGACGGATCGGATATTGGTAAACAGGTACTTGCGGTTAATGATGGCTGGGCTTCCTTTACAACGGGAACCAAAGGCGGATCTGCTGCTGCACCGTCGAATATATATACAGTGACTAAGCGCAGTGAATTGATTCAAGCGCTCGGCGGAGATAACAGCAAGAATGCTGCGAATTCCACACCGAAGATTATTTACGTAAAAGGTACGATCGATATGAACGTGGACAATGATGACAATCCGGTAGGATTCGATTATTACAAAGATCCGGCTTATGATTTCAATGCCTACCTGGCAGCGTACGACCCTGCTGTATGGGGTAAAACAACAGTACCTTCCGGTCCATTGGAGACGGCTCGTGCGGCTTCAGAGACAAAGCAGGGTAACCAAATCAAAATTAATGTCGGGGCTAATACGACGATAGTAGGGTTACCTGGTTCTAATGCCAAAATTCTCAGCGGTAACCTGATGGTTCAAAACGTGGATAATGTCATTATTCGGAATATTGATTTCCAAAACGCGTTTGACTATTTCCCGCAGTGGGATCCAACAGACGGAGATGTCGGCAACTGGAACTCTGCTTTTGACAATATTACGGTTAAAAGCGCTACGCATATTTGGATTGATCATAATACGTTTAGTGATGGAAGCAACCCGGATGACTACAGCATTAAATACTTCGGACGTCACTACCAGCAGCATGACGGAGCTATGGATATAACGAATGCATCTGATTTAGTCACCGTCTCCTATAACTACTACCATGATCATGACAAGACAACTCTTATTGGTGGAAGTGACGGGTTTACCGGCGATATCGGAAAAGAAAGAATTACGTTCCACCATAACTATTATAAAAATATTGTACAGCGCGCACCACGTGTAAGGTATGGTGAAGTGCATATGTATAATAACTACTATGAAGGTACTGTCAATCATGCGAGTTATCCATTCCTTTACACCATGGGTGTAGGGTACTCCTCGCAAATTTATGCGCAAAACAACTACTTCAAAGTAGATCCAGGTACAAAAGAATCTGCTTTAATAGGCGTATTTACAGGAGGAACGACTTTCACCGATATTGGATCTGTTCTCAATGGTGTTGATGTGAATATTGGACTAAATATGAGTATTAGCCCTGTTAGTTGGACACCTACATTGTTTAAAACGATGGATCCGACAAGATCTGTACCTAGTGTTGTATTGTCTAGTGCCGGTGCAGAAAATACGGTAACGTTGCCCCCAATTGACAATACGGTACCTACGACTATGGATAATGCTCCTGCTGGCTGGGTAAACAATGACGTTACAGTCACGTTCACCGCCACCGATAGCGGATCCGGTGCAGCTGAAACCTACTACACGGTAGACGGCGGGACCCAGGAACAAGGCACTTCCGTTGTTATCACGACAGAGGGCAAGCATACGATCTCCTACTGGAGCGTTGACAAGGCAGGTAACGTTGAATCTCCACATACAGTGTTTGTGCAAATTGACAAGACGGATCCAACGCTTAAAGTTGATTTGGATAAAACAACTTTGGGGCCGCCAAACCACCAATGGATTACAGTGCATGCTGCTGTCAATGCTGATGATAGCCTTTCCGGAATTGCGTCCGTCGTTCTAACATCCATTACCAGCAATGAACCGGACAATGGGTTAGGTGATGGAGATACGGAAAGTGACATTCAGGGAGCGCAAATCGGTACATTGGATACTGAATTTATGCTTCGTGCTGAAAGATCTGGTAAAGGTAGTGGACGCATTTACACCATCACCTATACGGCTATAGATCAAGTAGGTAATAATACGACCAGATCAGCAATCGTTAAGGTTCCTTATAACCAATCTGGTAAGTAATTAGGATCATGCAGCTTTCAACCGCTTACATTTGTAGAAATGGTGAACTGATCGAATGTATGGGATCGCTTTCTTGTCGGGACTGTTCCAGTTCGGTTATACTTAGGAAAACCATTACATAAAATTGCGGAGGTTGTCCAAATGTATCCAGTTATGATATTTTTACATGTCGTTAGTGCTTTACTGCTTGGTGCGTATGTCATGTTCCCATTCTTAGTTGGACGAGTTGCAACTTTGTCTGGAGCTGCCCAAGAGAGTTTTGTCGGGGTGATTGCTACGATCAATCGCATCGGCCAATTTTCATTGATTGTGACCTTCCTTACAGGTGGCGCAATGGTAAGTCAAGTAGATCCGATGCCTTCCGTCCTATGGATGATCTCTTCCGTTGTTCTTCTTCTGATCGTAGGAGCAATCACGGGTATGATCGGTGGTAGAATTAAAAAGCTGATTGCGAATAGCAAAGCAGGTAAAAGCACGGCTTCTGATGCTGCCAAAATTAAAACATTCAGCTGGATCGCAGCCGTCGCTGTTATCGTGGCCGTATTGATTATGACGAATCCGCAGCTACTGTCGTAATTATTGGAAATTGAAAGAGCATGCTCATCATTGATGATGGCATGCTCTTTTTTACGTCGATTCATCCAATGTGATTTCATCTAATGTTTTCTCGAACGATGCACTCATATGCTCGAGGAAATAATCAACTTCAGGCATGTTCATTTTCTGTAAGCTTTTCAGAACTTGCTGCTTCGCGACGACGAATTCACGATTGCCTGTGGAGAGCTCGGTTAAGCATTTGATATAAGCTTCGAGCAAGTCGGCGGCTTTCACCCAACGGTAGAGCTCGGGGTCAGGATCTTGAATTAAATTGCGGTAGATGCCGCTGATTTCAGGTGGAATAGTTTGAATAAGTCGTTCGACTGCGACATCTTCGATCTCACGGAAGTTTCGCAGTATTTGCTCATTGTTATGCTTCACAGGCTGAGGAATGTCCCCTGTTAGTACTTCGGAAGCGTCGTGGAACAATGCAATGGATACCACGCGATCCGTTGGCACGTTGCGTCCATATACTTCGTTGGCAATGGTGCATAACATATGCGCAATCGTAGAGACATAGAAAGAATGCTCTGCTACGTTTTCTCTGCGCATGTTCCACATGAGACTCCATCGATCAATATATTTAAGTCGATATAAGTAAGCGAAAAAGTGATGATTCATCGGGTTAACTCCTCTTCGTTCTAATCCTTAAAAGTAAATAAAACGGCTTATTTGACGCTCGGTGTTACCCTCAAAGCCACCTTCCCGGTGGCTGGAGTGTAGACGAGCGGTTGCCCGATCATCGCGCTAAGATCATCCAGCGCGATTGTGACCAGCCCGTGCTCGCGCAGCACGGGCTGCCGCAGCGTGACGCGCGCATTCCCGCGCGTCGCTGCTTTCGCATTCACCTGCAGGGTGAATGCCTCTTGCCCGAGGCGGAGGCGAAGCACTCCGCCATCCACATCAGCGCTGCCGCCGAGCTGCGCTGCGGCAGCAGCCGCGTCCACGCGCAGCGGGGCGCTGCCCGGCTGCGCCAAGACCCGGCGCTGGATCGAGCGGTGCAGCAGCTCCGGCGTGATGCCGGGGCTGCCCGCGTTGATCCGCGGGATCAACAGGTGATCGGCGCTTCGCGTCGCCATCTCCGGTGAAATCGTGAAGGCGTAGCGGATGCCCGCCTTCGCTACTTGCTCTGTCGCCGCCGGCGACGTGATGCCGAATGGGTACGCCATCGTGTCGAGCGGCGCATCGGATAAGCCTGCAAGCTTGCCGATGCAAGCTTGCGTATCTTTGTAAACGCGCTGCGTATAAGCATCATCGCTCTCCGCATCTAATTTTCCTACCAGCGCTGCTTCACCACTTGGAAGCTTGTGGTGAAGATTGTTGGTATGGCAGCCGATATCAATGAAGTTCGTGGCATGCGTCATCTCACTGATTTGCTCCTTCGACATGGAAGGGATGTAGGACCCTAGCGGATTCGTTAAGTCATTGGTAATAACGAAGTTCACAGCGGGAATTCGCAAGCTTTTCAAAATCGGATAGGCCGCTGTGTAGAAGCTTTGATAGCCATCATCAAACGTAACCAGCACGGCATTGGATGGAACGGTAGCGCCCTCCATATACTGTTTGAACTCTTCTAAGGAAATGAAATGATAGCCTTTGCTTAGTAGGGATTGAAGCTGATTTTGAAAAAGCGAGCTTGTAATTGTGCTAGAGCTGGTGTCCTTTTCATGCACATGATGATACATAAGAACGGCCACTTGGTCCTGGTAGTAAATATCCCCGGAGCGCTTAGCCTGCAGTGGCGTAAGCAAAAGGGTGAGCCCAATCAGACTAACTAGAATCGAAATAGCGATTCTTTTGTACATGTCAGCGAATCTCCTTGTTTTCCTCACAAGAACCATCGAACTCTTCATGGGAGGTATGTTATAATAGTTTGTAATTATTATTATGTGTGTATTTGAGAGAGGAGCCAGACCTAGTCATGCAGCATTTTTATCAAAGCGTCTACGATTTGATTGTCGAAACTTCCACAAACCTTCCCGGTGATGTGCGCCGTGCGGTACAAGCCGCTCAGGAAAACGAGGACAAAGGCACGCGTTCTGCGTTATCTCTATCTCGCATTGCGGATAACATCCATATGGCGGAATGCAATGTATCCCCAATTTGTCAGGATACGGGTATGCCAACGTTTATTATACACTGTCCGGTTGGGGCAAACCAAATTATCATGAAGAAGCAAATCCTAGAAGCTGTTGCTAATGCTACGAAAGCTAGCAAGCTTCGTACAAACTCAGTAGATTCACTTACAGGTGCCAATAGCGGAGATAATCTAGGCCCTGGTACGCCAGTTGTTCATTTTGAACAATGGGAGCGTAACGATATTGAAGTGAAGTTGATTCTAAAAGGCGGCGGCTGTGAGAACAAAAATATTCAATACAGTTTGCCTGCTGATCTTGAAGGTGTAGGTAAAGCAGGACGTGATCTTGACGGTATTCGCAAATGTGTGATGCATGCGGTTTACCAAGCGCAAGGTCAAGGATGCAGCGCGGGTTTCATCGGCGTAGGTATTGGAGGCGACCGTACAAGCGGGTACGAGCTGGCAAAGCACCAATTATTCCGTCATGTTGACGATGTGAATCCAAATCCAGAGCTGCGCAAGGTTGAAGAGTACGTCATGGAGCATGCCAATACGCTTGGTATTGGAACAATGGGCTTCGGCGGTCAAGTGACATTACTTGGCTGTAAAGTTGGCGTAATGAACCGTTTGCCAGCAAGCTTCTTCGTTTCCGTTGCTTACAATTGTTGGGCGTTCCGTCGTCAAGGCGTGGTCTTGAATGCTGAGACTGGCGAAATTAATGGGTGGTCCTACCCAAGAGGGACAGAGGTTTCTTTCCAAGAGGCTTTTGAAGCAAGTGCTGAAGAAGCTAAGAATACACCAAAAGAAGAGCGCCGTGAGATCGTATTGACAACGCCAATATCGGAAGAGCAAATCCGCAGCCTCAAAGTCGGTGATGTCGTCGTCATTAATGGTACGATGCACACAGGACGCGATGCGCTGCATAAATATTTGATGGATCATGATGCGCCGGTAGATCTGAATGGGGCTGCTATTTATCATTGCGGACCGGTGATGAGTAAGGATGAAGCTGGCGAATGGCACGTTAAAGCGGCAGGACCGACGACAAGCATTCGCGAGGAGCCTTACCAAGGTGATATTATCAAGAAATTCGGTATTCGCGCAGTCATCGGTAAAGGCGGAATGGGACCGAAAACGTTAGCAGCTTTGAAAGATCATGGCGGCGTCTATTTGAACGCTATCGGTGGTGCTGCGCAATACTACGCACAGTGCTTTAAGAAGGTTGAAGGCGTTGACTACATGGAATTCGGAATTCCGGAAGCGATGTGGCACTTGGAAACAGAAGGATTCGCTGCAATCGTAACGATGGATTCACATGGCAACAGCTTGCATGCTGACGTAGAGAAGAATTCACTCGAGAAGCTGGCAGCTCTGAAAGAGCCTGTTTTCAAATAATTTTCTAGGCATGCACTTAACCTTCATCTTTACTAAAAAAATACTGGATTAGGCACGGAAGAAAGGGTTACTATGTAGAGTAGCTCTTTTCTTTTTGTTTTTAATCATGAAAATGGACAGACTGAAACCATCGGAGGCTTAGAATCAGATGACCAAATTCCGTGCCAAACTAACTTTTATTTTGATTTTATTGATTGGTTGTTCGATGCTGATTGCGGGCATTTTCATGGCAAAGGTGCTTGAGAATTCTCACATAAAGTCTTTACAAGACAATATGGAACGAGAGCTCCAAGTTATTACGGCAACTGGTGATTGGAACCGAAAAGGTACCGATGCAGAGTTGATATCTTACTATTCTGTTCAAGCCAAACGCCTTAAAGAAGCAACGAATGAGAGATTGACGTATGTTCGAGCGGATGGGAAAGTACTAGGGGACTCCGATCAAAGACCCGAACAGATGGACAATCACTTGAATCGACCGGAGATTGTGTCGGCAGCAGCGAATGGAATCGGCTACATTACGCGTTACAGCGATACGTTGAAGGAAAATATGCTGTATGCCGCTATTCCAGTGAAGAATGAAGCACAGGAGACAACAGGGTTTTTACGTATATCCATGAGCTTGGAACAGGTAGGGAAGTCGATCCGCAGCTTATGGTATTTCCTGATTTCTGGGTTAATCATTTTGTTCCTGATTGCAGGAATCGTTAGTTATCGGATTGCGAAAGGGATCACTCATCCTATTGAGAAGATGACGAAAGTAGCCCAGCAAATTACGAATATGAACTACGAATCTCGCGTTCCGGCTTACAGTAATGATGAGGTTGGACAGCTGGGTCAGGCGATTAATCGCATGTCCGAAAGTTTGCAGCAGCAAATGGCACGAATTCAGGAAAATGAACGCAGGCTTCAAGGCGTTATGGAAAATATGATGAGCGGAATTATGATGATTGACCGTGAAGAGCGGATTATGCTTTTAAACCCTGCTGCGGAATACATCTTAGGTTTCTCCTCACAGGAGCTTCTGGGGAAGAAATATAATGAAGCCAAGCAGCAATATGAGTTTACAAAGTTAATACAAGAATGCATAGAGACACAAGATCCAATTCGCGATGAGATGGTTTTCTATTATCCGGCAGAGCGAATTCTCGATATTCATTTGAGTCCAATTGCCCATGAAGATGAGGAATGGTCGGGTGTTCTTATCGTTATTCACGATATTACGGCTGTACGCAGACTTGAACGGATGCGCAGTGAATTCGTCGCGAATGTATCGCATGAATTGAAAACGCCAATTGCCGCCGTTAAAGGCTTTGCCGAAACGCTGCTGGCTGGTGCTCTAAACGATAAGGAAACGGCAGTGTCATTCTTACAAATCATTTTTGATGAGAGTGAGCGGTTGAATCGATTGATTGGGGATATTCTGGAGTTATCCAAAATTGAATCGAAGCGGATTCCGATGAATTTTTCGCCGATCTACTTGCCTGAATTTCTGGAGAGATCGTTAAGTGTGTTGCGAAAAGAAGCGGAGAAGAAGCATATTGAACTGAGTATGCTGGTCGATGACGATATTTATATCGAGGCGGATGAAGATCGATTACGGCAAATTATCATCAATCTGCTTTCCAATGGTATTGCGTATACGCATGATGGAGGCAAGGTAAAAGTGCGGGTAGAACCACTTGATATGAATGCTGATGGGGATTATGAACGGCTGCGGCTAATTGTTTCGGATACGGGGATGGGGATACCTAAGAAGGATTTACCTCGAATTTTCGAGAGGTTCTATCGCGTAGATAAAGCACGCTCCAGAAGCTCAGGCGGAACAGGATTAGGATTATCGATAGTGAAGCATTTAGTTGAGCTACATAAAGGAACGATTCGGGTCGATAGTGAGGTTGGCGTCGGTACGAGGTTCACGATTGAATTACCTGTCATACACTAATTTACACAGCGATGATGAAACATTTACATTGTTTTTACAATCATGTGGTAAAATGAGGTTGTGCAATGTAAATATACTGTAAACGCGGGGGATCCCATGGCACAAAAAATACTAGTTATTGAAGACGAGCCAACTCTAGCTCGATTGCTGTCGTACAACTTATCTCAAGACGGGTATGATACGAAGGTTGTCGATCATGGTGGCGATGGGCTTCAAGAGGCGTTGCAGCAGACTTACGACTTAATTATACTGGATATTATGCTGCCTGGACTGAATGGATTCGAGGTATTGGCGAAGCTAAGGCAGAAAGGAAACAGCACACCTGTAATTATTTTAACGGCACGTAATGCCGAGGATGAAGTGGTGCAAGGTCTTAAGCACGGTGCTGATGATTATATAACGAAGCCCTTTGGGGTAGCGGAATTGCTTGCCCGCGTCTCTGCCGTTCTACGAAGAACACAATCGGAGGACGTGGCAGCGGACAAACTTAAAAGCAATGAGAAAGTGATTCAGGCGGGTGAATTGTACATTTATCCGGAGAAATATGAAGTCGTTCTGAATGGAGATTCCATTCCGTTAAGACCGAAGGAGTTTGAGGTTCTGCTTTATCTCGTACAGCGCCCAGGCGTTGTCGTTACAAGAGACGACCTTATGAATATCGTTTGGGGATTCGACTATATTGGCGGTCAGAGAACCGTAGATGTTCATGTGAGCTCGCTTCGTAAGAAGCTGGAAATGAATCAACAATCTGTTCAAATCGATTCAATCCGTGGCGTTGGCTACAAACTGGTAGCAAGTATGGTCAAAAAATAATGAGCCTTGGGTGCTGGTTAACAGCGGCCCAGGCTCATTTTTGTGCGTAAACAACGTAAATGCTGTTCCCCAATGGCTCCGATTTAACTTGACTTGTGTGAGAAAGTAACCACTCTGTTAGATGGGTATGCGTCATGTAGAGATCGACCTGCTCATGCATCATAGGCAGCTTAGTAGACTTAGACGAGATGAGGTTGGCTAGAAATGCATCTGCTTCATTTCGATCTTGCATCATATAATCGGCTAAACATACGACTCCTCCCGGCTTCAAGACCCGCAGCATTTCACCCCAGGCGAGCTCCCTTTGCGCTTCTGTCAAATGATGAAGGGCAAACGAACTGACAACATAATCAAACGTTCCATCCATGAACGGAATGGCCAGTACATTACCGAGCTTGAGTTCGATGTCAGCATATTTGGCTGCGCAAAGCTTGAGCATTTGCTTGGATTGGTCGATGGCGGACATAGTTAGGCCGATATGCTGCAGCTTGCCGGCTAAGTTGCCGGTGCCTGTTCCTACATCAAGCCCCTTAAGGCCATGAGCGGGGGAGATAAGCTCTGCGATTTTGTCTAAAGCTGCCTCGTAGCTTGTATATACGGGAGGGCTGCTCATATCGATGTCGTTCAGCGGGCCGTTTTCTGTGATATCTACAAACGAGGAAGCAGGCTGCAGCAGTTCATCAAACTGTTGGGCCTTTCGATCGAAATCCCAGTGATCGCGCCAGCTTCCCCTTAGGTCACGCAGCTCCTTGCTTTGCTGGGCTAACTCGTAAAGCAGTTCAGTCGGCAGTATGCTGCTTCCTTGTGCGGCTTGGATCATCTGATCCATTGTTCCAATGATTTGTTTCATTTCTGTCCACTGTTCAAACAGCATTGAACGCTGCATCTGCAGAGCGCTTAGCACTTCCTCTTGTTGATTTAAATCGGTTTGGGCTAAGGTTTGACGAATATCTTCAAGTGTCATTCCGACTTCCCGCAGAGAAATAATGGTTTGTAATCTCCACGCATCTTGTTCCGTATAGGTTCGATAGCCATTCTCTTTCTGCTTCGCAGGCTTTAACAGTCCTTTCTGCTCATAGAAGCGAATGGCTCTGGCCGTGATGCCGAGTTTGCGGGAAATTTCGTTAATAAGCATGTATGATCCTCCATCATGGCACAATTGCATACAATTTTCGCCAGATCAGAAATTTTATTTTTGTAGGTTTTTGTTATACTCTTATATAGTACTAGCTATGAGCAATTGTGAGAAGCCTAACGGTTATACATATCTAAGGAGGATCATCATGTCAAAAACGTATCGTATAGCAATTATTGGATGTGGAGGTATTGCCAATGGCAAGCACATGCCAAGTTTAAACAAATTAAAGAATGTAGAAATGGTTGCTTTCTGTGACATCATTTCTGAAAAAGCGCAGGAAGCTGCTGCTAAGTATGGCAAAGAAGACGCTCGTGTCTATGAAGATTACCGCGAGGTCCTGAGAGACAGTTCCATTGACATCGTTCATGTCTGTACGCCAAATGATTCACATGCGGAAATCACGATTGCTGCATTAGAAGCAGGCAAGCACGTCATGTCAGAAAAGCCGATGGCCAAAACAGCTGCAGATGCACGCCGCATGGTGGAAGCAGCTAAGCGCACAGGTAAGAAGCTGACAGTTGGTTACAATAATCGCTTCCGTGGCGATAGCCAACATTTGCACCAGTTATGCTCGGAAGGTGAGCTAGGTGAGATTTATTTCGCTAAGGCTCATGCGATTCGTCGCCGCGCGGTACCTACTTGGGGCGTTTTCCTTGATGAAGAGAAGCAAGGCGGAGGCCCGCTGATCGATATTGGTACGCATGCACTTGATTTAACCATGTGGATGATGAACAACTATGAGCCGAAGGTCGTACTGGGTACTTCTTATCATAAATTATCCCAACGAGAAAATGCAGCTAATGCTTGGGGACCTTGGGATCCATCCAAGTTCACCGTTGAAGATTCCGCATTTGGTATGATTACAATGAAAAATGGAGCTACGATTATTCTTGAATCGAGCTGGGCGCTGAATACACTTGAAGTGGATGAAGCGAAGTGTACACTAAGCGGAACTGAGGGCGGCGCTGATATGAAAGGCGGTCTTCGCATTAATGGTGAGAAGCACAGCCGTCTATACACGACAGAAGTTGAACTGAATGCAGGCGGCGTAGCCTTCTACGATGGTGAAACAGAAAGTGCACCGGATTTAGAAATGCGCCTATGGATTCAAGCGATCGAGAATGATACAGATCCAGTTGTAACCCCTGAGCAAGCTTGTGTCGTGTCCGAAATCTTAGAAGCTATTTATGAGTCAGCAAAAACAGGAAAAGCCGTTTATTTCGACTAGTTTCGACTATTTCCTGGGAAATGAAAAATCCCTTTCTTCGATATGATTATCGGAGGAAGGGATTATTTGTGCTATATAACGCTCTTGCTAGCTTTGCGATGTTCACCAGGTGTAGAGCCCGTTCTTTTTTTGAACATTTTGGAGAAATGGTGTAAATCAGCAAAACCGCAATAGAGCGCTATAGATTCGAGACTAAGATCTGTGTTTGTGAGCAATTCCTTGGCGTGATTAACCCGCATGTTGATTAAATACTGGTGAGGCGAGATACCGTATCGCTGTTTGAACATGAAGTTGAATCTGGAAACGGATAGGCTGGCTCGATTCGCCATGTCCTCTAATGAAATGGGTTCGCTTAGATGATTGGAAAAGTAAGAAGTAATCCAGTTGAACGAATGTACAGGTGTCCGTGTCGCCTGGAAGTAAGTCTCTAGTAAAGAAATGATAATTTCCGTAACGAAATATTGGGTTTTCAACTGTATGAGCGGATCCTGCTGCTGGGCATACTCAATAACCTGAAAAAGCGTTTCTTTCAATTTAGTTGGGTTAGAGGGATGAACATGAACCGGCATTTGAATCCCATATAGATCATTGATTGTTGGCTGCATCAGGTTCATATAAGCCGATAAATCAATCTGACCGGGTCGGGTAGGGAAGCTGTTTTCACGTTCGGAATTATAACATAAATCAAAATGAATATAAGGCGTAACTGTGTTAGTCAGCCCTTCGAGTGTTAGCAAACTTCCCGGTTGTACGAGGCAGAATTGACCCGCTTGAAACATATACTTCTTATGATCTACCCAAAAACAGCAAGTGCCTTCTTGAATATAAACGAATAGGTAATCAAGCAACCTACGCTCCGGATATATCCACGGCTTACGAACAGCAAACTCACTTTGCCTAACAAAAGGAACAATCGAATGTTGTTTCAATAATTCGGTGAGCATGCCGAATCCTTTCACTTACCAGTAATTTTTTCTTATGTCTTATTGTAGTACTTCATTGAACAGATAATCCAGTTGTTTTTGACAATAATAAAAGCTTGTTTGACAAAGATTTCGAACTATTTGGCACCTATAATAAAGCTGTAATTATACAAAAGAGGTGAGCAGAGTATGAGCATTCAGGAATCATGTAATGTTAATGAGTTACCCTCTATGGAAGACAACTATGAATTGTCTGCACAGCAGAAAGAAAGCTATCAGAAAAAAGGACACATTGTTCTTAGGCAGGTGGCAAGCAAGTCAGAAATCTCTTCCTATGAGCCCGTTATTAGCCACTGGGTGAAGGAGTTGAATAAGCAAGACAAGCCACTTGAACAGCGAGATACGTATGGTAAGGCCTTTATCCAAATTTCAAATCTGTGGGAGAAAAGTGAAGCGATCCAGCGATTCGTGCTAGCTAAACGGTTTGCCAAAATCGCGGCTGATTTAATGGGGGTAGATGGGGTGCGAATTTATCATGATCAAGCCCTGTTTAAAGAACCTCACGGAGGTCATACCCCGTGGCATCAAGATCAAATCTATTGGCCGCTCGATACAGACAAGACGATCACCATGTGGATGCCGTTAGTTCCCATTTCTCAAGAGGTGGGATCAATGACATTTGCATCGGAGTCCCATCTTCTGGGCTACATTAATAAAATGGTCATATCCGACGAATCCCACCGAACGCTTGCCGGATACATTGAAGGCAAAGGCTTCGAAACGGTGTCTCATGGCGCCATGGAGGCAGGTGATGCAACGTTCCACTCCGGGTGGACACTGCACAGCGCGCCTGGAAACCCTACGGACACCATGCGTAAAGTGATGACCGTGATTTATTATGCCGATGGAACGCGAGTAGCCGAGCCAGATAGTAAAGTGCGTGTGAATGATTTGAAAGCGTGGTTTCCCGGTATTCAAGCAGGCGATTTGGCGGTAACTGCGTTAAATCCATTGGTTTACAGCCGTTCCGCAGATTAAAAAAGCTCGCTCCCCCTCATATTTATGAAAAGGGGAGCGAGCTTTTATATAGACGAAGTCACCATCTGCTCCCTTGCGGAGCTGGGCAACGGGCAGCGGTCAGTTTGGCCTTGATGGCCATGAGACAACCGCACCAACGGCATGTTGTTCCAAATTGATAGTCATTGCAGCCCTCGCATATCGTGATCCGCCGATCATACTCCTCTTCCGTAGTCAGCTTAAGATTACGTACTTTGAGCGTTTCGCCGAAAAGCTTGGTTATTTCTTCAGGCGTCACATGTACCGTTGCTGAACAACCTTTGCATGCAGGCATAGCTTCCATTTTGCTATCCGGGCTTTGCATATCGGACATGCTCCTTAAGAAAGACGAAGCGTGACAACAGATTTGGCAGGAAGTGTAACGATGAGCTGGTCATTTTCAAACCTGTAGTTGGTAAAATCCGTTAGTTTTACTGTTTCAGGTTCATCGAATGTGTTATGTGATTGAATGGTGTCTGAGGTTAGAATACGGCCCTCGACTGATCTCACCTGACGCCCACGAACGTCACAGTTTACTTCAATATGGTCCGAATGGTGCAAATTACATAGGGAAATATGCAATTGGTTAGCCGTATCTAAAGATGCGGATACGCTGAGTTGATCGATTTTTTTACCATCCATCTCATAAGAAGGGCTTTCTGCATGAGTGCTAATGAGGCTAGCACCTTGATGAACCTTGTACATGTCAAAGACATGATAAGTAGGTGTAAGAAGCATGTCGGCGCCTTCGGTTAAAATGACGGATTGCAAGACATTTACGACCTGAGCAATGTTGGCCATGCGAACACGATCACTATGCTTATGGAAAATGTTCAAATTAATTCCGGCGACGAGCGCATCACGCATCGTATTTTGTTGATATAAGAAACCAGGATTCGTTCCGGGCTCTACATTGAACCATGTTCCCCATTCATCGACTATGAGGGCAACTCGTTTCTCAGGATCATATTTGGTCATAATGGTATCATGGCGTGTGATGAGTTCGTCCATAAATAAGGTTTTCTCAAGGGTTTGGAACCAGTCCTGCTCACTAAAGTCTGTAGCCGACCCTTTATCCTTCCAATTCCCTGTAGGAATGGTGTAGTAATGAAGACTTAATCCATCCATATACTTGGCGGCTTCTCTCATTAATACTTCCGTCCAGTTGTAGTCGGCACTGTTTGCACCACAAGCGATTTTGAAAATACGGTTATCCCCATAATTCCGTACGTAACACGCATATCTGCGGTAAAGATCAGCGTAGTATTCAGGACGCATGTCACCGCCGCAGCCCCAGTTTTCATTCCCTACACCAAAATAGGTAAGCTTCCACGGTTTTTCACGCCCATTTTCCTGACGCCAGTTCGCCATGGGTGACTCGCCATCGAAGGTCATATACTCGACCCATTCGGACATTTCAGCTACGGTACCGCTTCCAACATTTCCGCTAATGTAAGGCTCCGCTTCAATCAGCTCGCACAAACGTAAGAATTCATGTGTCCCGAAATGGTTGTTTTCCAAGACACCGCCCCAGTGCGTGTTGATCATCCGCTTGCGTTTCTCAGCAGGTCCTACGCCGTCTTTCCAATGATACTCATCGGCAAAACATCCTCCTGGCCACCGCAAAACAGGAATTTGAAGTTTTTTCAAAGCTTCGATCACATCGTTCCGCATACCTTCCGTGTTAGGAATCGGAGAATCCAGACCAACCCAGATTCCCTCATAAATACAGCGTCCCAGGTGTTCAGAGAAATGACCATAAATATTGCGATCGATCGTGCCTTTCGGTGAATCTGCGTTTATTATCAGCTTAGCCATAGTGAGTATCTACTCCTTTAATAGTTTGATATTGGCAACCGACTCGCGACTAATGTAAGCAGCCGAAAGTACGATTTGTTCCCTAGAATCAGTCTGATTGGAAAGGTTCCGATGAATCGCTGAAAGCAGCTCCTCAACTAAATGCTTAGCATCTAAACTAAAAGTCGCAAGTCGTGGAGAAATTTGAGCGGCAAGTGGAATATCATCGCATCCGATAACGGAAACATCCGCCGGGACTTGATAACCATTTTCGCGCAAGCCTTGTATAAATCCAGCAGCCATCCAATCGTTGACGGCAAAAATGGCATCTGTAAGTCCGACTGAGAGCAAAGTGTCGGCTGCTCGCCGCCCGCCTTCCCAATTCATTTTCTCGGTAATGACCTGCACATGGACACCTTGCTGCTGGCAATACTCTAGAAAGCCTTGTTTTCTTAAACGCGACGAGTCGTATTTATCTGGACCTCCGAGAAGAGTGAAGGTACGGTGACCACTATCGTAAAGCGTTTTGGCTGCTTTGCTGCCGATGCGATAGTCATCAAAGTAAATTTGGATAATATCATCGCGATGCGCATAACGTTGAATGGAAAATAACTGGCCGGATGATGCCTTGAGCTCATCTAATGTCTCATCATCGATCTGACCAATGATGACAAGCGGACTAGGAATAGAAGACTCCATAGGATGCTCTGGGTTCACCATAGAGATCTTAATGGCTTGTTTGGCTGCCAAGTTGGTGATTTCAACAAGGAAATTCGTATAAAAGGGGTCATTTCCTTTAATATCCTGAGAGCATAATACATACAACGTGTCTAAAAGGACAGAAGGGACAATATATGTTCCTTTGCCGCGCAGCTGGACTAAGAGACCCTCGTTGACGAGAATTTTAATCGCAGCACGTACGCTGACTCGGCTAGCATCAAAGCTTTCGGCCAAATCACGCTCAGAAGGTATCTTAACAAGTTGATCGGTTTGTAAAGATTGAATTTGATTCCGCAGCTGTTCGATCAGTTTTTCTTTGACAAGCGGAGATTTTTCCATGCAAGCAGGACCACCATTCAATACCAAATTTGAAACTATTTAATACCAATAAGATACCACATGATGCAGAGTCAGTCCATCTTTATTTTGGAGGTGTTAATTGTAATTAGTTATGTCGGTAGTTGGAAGATAAAATGGCATGTACTTGTAACATGAAATGTCGTGTTTAAGAAAGCCTGAACCTACGTGGTTCAGGCTTTTTTGCCTATTATTAATGATTTACCTTAGGTTTAAACTTTTTCACTTCGTGGAATAATTGAGGAGAGAAGGTTAATCAAATATTGATAATAAAATGGCGCTTATAAGGAGGAAGTTACTTGGATTGGAAAAGTAAGAATTCATGGGTTCAAGAGGATTCAATGTACTCACCCAAACGAAAAGTAAATAACAAAGGTAGTAGGGAGCATGAACACATTATTGGTTCGATTCCTAGTCTAAAAATGAATCGGAGTATTGGTTATGAGTCATTCTGGGGAGAGTGCTTGTTTTATTACTTACTTGAAATTGATCCGCTTACAGTAAGGTACTATGAGCAACCAGTAGAAGTAATTTATACGGAGATGAATGCTCAATATGCACTTGTAGAAAAAGAACATGTTCCTGATACTTTGGTGTTCCGTCAGAACTATCGTCCTCATCTGTTTCAGGTGAAAGGAGGAAATAACTTTGTTGAGCAAAAACCTCACTTGTTTAAAGCTTCATCTAAATACGCTCAAGAGCATGGGTGGAGTTACTCAGTTATTTATCCTAAACTCATACCTTCAAAAGTTCAATCAAATCTTATTCTCTTAATGAACTATATGAAGCCGCGCGAATATCACGATGCTTGGATTCAAGAAATTTTGAATAAAATGTTATATCTAAAAAATCCAACTGTTGAGCATTTAGCAAAAAGTTTTAGTGCAAAAATAGATCATCGAGATATCCTACCAATTATTTATCACCTCATCTTTAGAGGGGACTTACGCACTGATATTTTTATTCCAGTAAATAATTGTAGTGTTCTGGAGCTCGGAGATCTATCTAAAGATTTAATTACTTATTTCCATTTGGAGGGTGGTCCATTTGTTGCGTCTATGTAGTCTTAGAATTGATGATTCCTTTTTGTGGTGTGGAACAAAGTTTATCGTGCATAACATCGAACCTCCCAATATTTTAATATTCAAAGAAGATGGGGAAAGGAAAATTAGTAAAGTTAATTATTACTCATTAATTAATGATGATACCTTTGAAATAATTTCTGAAAGTCATAAGAAAGTGGAAAAGAATATCGCGAAAATAGAATCAAATCAGCGATCACTCTTAGATACTTTACCAGAGGATCGACAAAAGTTGGCGACTAAAAAATTAAACTGGATTAAACCAATTTTAACTTTTGAAAGTGCCAAGAGTGGGGATATGTATGCTGTTATTGCTTTTAACGAGCACTATAAAAAGTATCTAAAAGAAGGAGAGACCGTACAAACATTAAGTAAAAAAGAGTTACTTAAGCGGATCTCTGAGGATAAAGATTGTGGTAAATCTACTCGTCAACTTGAAAGATATCTGGCTGCTTATCTTGAAAGTGAAAGTCAACGGGATAATCATGGGGTCGAAGGTTTAGTGTCAAAAGCTCATTTAAATTCCCATGTTCGAAGTGATGACTTACCACTAGAACTTTGCCATCCTAAGAAGAAAGAGCTAATACTTGATACCATTTTTGTTCGTCTTCATAAAGACTATATACCAATTCTTAAAACAGCAATTGAAGATTACTACTTAGGTAAGCGGCGAAAAAATGTTTCAAAGCTTCATACAATAATTCAGCTTAAGTGTATAAATGAAAAAATAGAGCCGCTAGAATATGATACAGTCTACAAGATTGTCAACCGTATCAATCCATATGTTCTTGAGAAATTAGCTTATGGAGATGGGGGTACAGATCCCAAAATTATGAACACAAATGCAAATCAAAGCTTTGCAAAAGTACCCCTACAAGTAATAGAGATTGACCATGTACGATTACCTATTACTGTTATTGACGAAAATACTGGATATAGTGTCGGTGAACCTTGGCTTACTCTAGCAATTGACGTGTACACTAGAAAGGTATGGGGAATGGATTTATCTCTGCATGATCCATCCGGGTTTAAAGTAATGAATTGTATATTTAATGGGATATGTATGAAAAGGACAAAGGAGAAGTATGGAACTATAAATGATTGGGATTTTCATGGAATACCGACGGTTTTTCACATGGATAACGGTTCAGATTTTACTAGTACTTATGTTAAAAGCATGATTGAAGATGTTTTACATTCAGAAGTTCGTTATCGGCCGATCGCTACACCTCGATATGGCGGAATCATTGAGAGATACTTTAGAACAATAAATCAAGAGTTCTTGGAGGATTTACTTGGTTTTCGTTATAAGACAAATCCTGATAAAAATGATCGTAAAGAAGCTGCTAAGGATGCTATTTTGACCTTAAACAATCTTCGTGAATTACTTGTTCACTATATCACCGATATCTACCACCACGATGTGCATAAAGGACTTCCGCTGGAATGTAATACACCGTGTGCAAGATATTATCAGGCCATAGAAATTATGGGTAATCCTCCCTTTATTAAAGAAGAGGATGAGCCATACTACAAGATACAATTGCTTCCTTCAGATATGAAATCGTATAAAAACGATGGAATACGGGAAGAAAATGTGAAATATGCTTCACCTGAAACTACTAGATTTATTAGTAATAAGAGGAAAAAAATTGCAAGATAAAATTTGATATTGAGGATATTTCTAGGATTTATTTATTAGATCCTGAATCCAAGTCTTATATTGAAGTACCCTCAATATATCCACCAGCAGATGAGATTGCTGGAATGAGTAGGAAACTATACCAGATCATTAGGAAACTACTTATTGAAAAAGGTGAAATAACAAAACAACAAATACCAGGATCGGCCAATATTATTAAGGGTAAAGAACTATTGGCAGCAAAATATGACGCCATGGTAAAGACTAATATGCCAATAAGAAGATTGGCTTTAAATTCTGGATTAAATCTCACTGTAAATGTACCAACGTCACATATTGATACCACAAAGCCTCCTTTAAGTAGAAGGCAACAGCTACTTGCTAATTTGAACAACGAAAAGAAAAAAAACGGCTAGTAACATTTTAAATCTCAACGATGTGCATTAATAATTGAGAAGGAGCGTTAGCTAATGGAAGAGAATGAAAACGGTTTAAAAAGCTTTCAAGAACGTGTAATGAACTTGTATGTTGAGCATCCTGAGGTAGTTCGTATTTGGAAACGATTGGATAGGAATAGATGGCTTATGCGAATGGGGGCTGA
This sequence comes from Paenibacillus sp. V4I9, assembly GCF_030817295.1. Classification (NCBI taxonomy): domain Bacteria; kingdom Bacillati; phylum Bacillota; class Bacilli; order Caryophanales; family Paenibacillaceae; genus Paenibacillus; species Paenibacillus sp. V4I9. The sequence goes on along the minus strand of NZ_JAUSZE010000001.1, from coordinate 5,657,178 downwards.
CAGTGACGATTCACCAATTCATTTATTTATTGAAGGTAAACCAGGTGCTGGTAAAACACAGCTCATAAAAAAATATTTACGTCGCAATCCGATTATCATAAAAATAGATGAAGAAGGAACTGAAATCGATACGAGGCCTGTATTGTATATGACATTACCTGTGCCATTTACGTATAAAGGTTTTTATAACAACATATTAAAAAGTATGGTTGTGGTGCAAAGCTCTAATTCATGATAACGTAGTTGATATTGAAGTCATGGGATGGAGCAACTTGCTTTGGAAACGAAATTGGATATATTTAAATGGAAGCAATATGAATCTGCAATCATTTTACTAACGGTGAGATGGTATTTGAAATATAGTTTAAGCTATCGAGATATAGTTGAAATGATGAGTGATCGAAGGATTTCCCATACGACGATCATGAGATGGGTGCATGAATTTGGACCCGAAATCGACAAACGAATCCGCCCTTTTTTGAAGCCTACAAACGACTCGTGGAGGACTGACGAAACCTACATCAAAGTTAAAGGTCAGTGGAAGTATTTATACAGAGCCGTTGATTCTATTGGGAAAACCATTGATTTTATGTTATCTGAAAATCGGGATATGCAGGCAGCTAAGCGCTTCTTTACAAAGGCTTTGTCCTCTCCACATACTCAAATCCCACGTGTAATCACTTTGGATAAAAATCCAGCCTATCCACCTGCCATACAAGAATTAATAAATGAGAAATCCTTAGCAAAAGAAACCTTGATTAGACAGACAAAGTATCTAAACAATATTGTGGAGCAAGATCACCGGTTCATAAAGAAAATCACAAAACCAATGCTTGGTTTCAAATCGTTTCTTACAGCGGATCAGACGTTAAAGGGAATTGAGGCTTTACATATGATAAGGAAAGGGCAGGCCGATGATAATTCGACTGTCCTCACTGCTGTTGAATGGCTAAATAAGATATTTGGTTTAGTGGCATAGACAAAGTATAGTTTGTCAGGTAACTGCGAACTTTTTTAAATCCTTGCACCAGAACCGTTGAATGAACTGTCTGCTTTTATTTGTGTCAGAGGTACTTCAAAACTTAATTGTTTTTTAGTTTTTTGAACACCACAACCACTTCAAAACTTTATTTGTCACCCAACAACAACATCAATCAATTATCGGGTTACAAAACAAATAAGTTTTGAAGTAGACAATAAAGTTTTGAAGGCAGTGGTGTTTTTTTTAATGAAAGGGCAGTTTACTATGATATGTGGTATTAATCATAGAAGCGAAAGACGGCTAAAGTCGTTATATGCATAGGGATATGTCGTCAAAACAGTAGCGAATATATCTAGGAATCCCATATGATTATGATGGCATACTAATGAATAAAGTCGGACTGCTGAGAGGAATCTTGGCAGTCCTTTTAGATTTCCAGAAGGGAGAGACATTGGATGGGACTGCGGCTTCCGCATATATCTTGGAATTCCATTCGGTTCAAGCTGGTAGCCGGGCTGCTCATTGTGACAGTTCCTCTCATCACGCTGCTGATCTACAATAATTTCTACAGCATTCATGTCGTACACAATCAGGTGGCGTCGTCAATTAAAAATTTAATCTCTTTGTATGAGGGGCAAATTGATACCCAACTGCAAGATGCGGATCGAAATTTGCTCAGCTTAGTAACTTCGGATTATGATATCCGTTCGATGAATACTCCTAATTCAGAGGACGAATATCAGCTGGCCAAGCATAGCGTTTCAGTTAAACTATCAAGCGATATTGTTCTTTACAAATCGGTCGATGCTTTTTATGTGTATTCACAGTCAAGACAGGATTTGTTGGACGTTTTCAAAGCATCGGTTACATTTCCGGAGAGGGATCAGGTTGAGCAATATTTACAACGTTTGCTGAGCGAACATCCTAACCTCGCGGAGATTCGCGGCAGCTGGTTCGTTCAGAAAATCGGACAAGACTATTACATGCTGCGCGTCATTCAATCGGGTGATCTCTATATCGGGGCATGGGTCAACGCTAAGACGCTGCTCATACCGTTGAATCTAATTAATTTGGGCAACGAAGGGAGCGCTCTTTTTGTAACAAATCAAGGGGAGTTGATGGTTAGCACCAATCCATTGGTTGATGAAAACATTGATTTCTCGAAAAGCTTTCAGCAGTTTTATATATCGGGAAGCAAGAATAACTTGCTTATTGTCGGGGAGCCCTCGCAAAAAGGTGACTTTAACCTGGTAGCGGTTATTCCGGACAAACAAATTTTACAAAATTTGCCTAGTCTGACGCGTATCATAGAGGTGATTTCACTTGCCTCCATTGTGCTTATACCGATAAGTCTTTTTTTTCTCCGCCACATTCTGCTCGTTCCGCTTAAACGGATGATTGCAGTTATGAGAAGGATCAATAATGGAAACGTGAATGTTCGAATCGAGTCTTATCCGGCTTCTGATGAATTTCTTTTGGTCAACCAAACCTTTAACCGCATGATGTCGCAAATCGAAGAGTTGAAAATCAATGTGTACGAAGAACAGCTTAGTAAGCACAAAGCGGAGCTTCAGCACTTGCAGCTGCAGATTAACCCGCATTTTTTCATGAATTCTTTGAACATCCTGTTTAATCTGGCTCAAGTGAAAAACTACGAATTAATTCAGGAAATGACGTTATGTCTTGTCCAGTATTTCAGATTCATGTTTCGAAGTAATTTGACGTTTGTTATGTTGCGGGAAGAATTGCAGCATGTCCGAAACTATATTCGGATTCAGGAGCTCCGGTTTCCAAACAGCTTAACTTGTACGATTGATTCACCCGATTTCCTGGAAAATATTCCGATCCCCCCCCTGGTGATTCAAACCTTTTTGGAAAATTCCATCAAGCACAGTGTCACGCTGGACGAATCCGTGCATATTTCCGTTGCCATCGATTTGATGGAAACCGGACTGGAGCCCTATATCGAAATCGTCATTCGCGATACTGGCAAAGGATTTTCGGAGGATGTATTAGCCGAGATTCGTTCTGGAAACCGCGTGGTCGACGAACAAGGCGAGCATATTGGTATTTGGAATGTTCGTAAGCGATTGCAACTGTTATATGGAGAGCATGCGGCCATATCCTGTTACAATGGTTTCCCTAGCGGCGCTGTTATAGAAATCAAGCTTCCATATCAATCGGAAAGATAGGAAAGGGGATTCCTAGTATGCTTCAATTATTGATTGTAGACGATGAAATTCATGCTGTTGAAGGAGTCCGGTCGGGAGTCGATTGGCAGAAGATTGGTATAACCTCAGTATTCTCGGCTTTTACCGTAAAACAAGCGAAAGAGCTGTTCGAAAATGAGCGAATCGATATTATGCTCTGCGATATCGAGATGCCGCAAGTATCGGGACTGGAACTGGCGGAATGGGTTATGGAACGATATCCGAGGACGGCGATGATTTTCTTGACCTGTCATGCTGATTTCAAATATGCCCAACAAGCTCTCCAGTTAGGGAGTCTGGACTACATTCTCAAGCCGATTCCTTATGAGGAGTTGGAAAAAACGATCCTCAAAGCGGTTGAGAAAATCAATAAAGATTCGGAATTAGTTGAATTCCGCCAATATGGCCAATTCTGGTTCCAACATCAACCAATGCTGATTGAGCGGTTCTGGCTGGATATCATCAACCAGACGATACCGCCCAGAGCGGAGTCGGTAAGTCGAGCCGCGGCGGATCGCAACATTCCTTATGCCGATAAAATGACATTTGTCCCGGTACTAATTAGCGTGCAGAGATGGCACAAGCATGTGACGATGCGCGAAGAGAAGATATTGGAATATGCGCTAACAAATACGGCTGAGGAAATCATTCTGGGGAACAAAAAAAACGGACAAATAATAACGTTAAACAGCGGAAGATTACTAGCTATCATATCTGCCGAAAGTTATTCCGACATCGAGCTGTTGTTGAAACAATCTTGCGAACGTTACATTGACGCCTGCAGGAAGTATTTTTACTGCGATCTTTCCTGTTATATTGGTGAAAAAGTACACGGTCACGAAATGTTTGGGATGGTAAAACGACTTGGTGAAAATGAGAAAAACAACGTGGCCTATAACAATAAGATTTTCCTGCTTTCCGGGGATCAATTACAACCTGTTAGTAGACAGCTCCCCGACATGAGCACATGGTCGATTATGCTGAAGGAGGGGGAGTTCGCTAAAGTATTGGAAGAAGCAACCTCTTTTTTAGAGCTGTTGTTGCGGCAGAATGGCTTGGATGCAAACCTGCTCCGCCAATTTTACCAGGATTTTCAGCAAGCGATGTATTATATGCTCCAGATGAAAGGTATTCAAGCTCACCAATTGTTTAGCGATACCATCTCGCTGGAGTTTTCCGCAAACGCGACCCGCTCAGTAACCGATCTGATCGCATGGATGAACCACGTTGTAAGCAAAGCGATGGAGTATGTGAATACAGTTGAACAATCCTTCAGTGTTGTCCAAAGAGTTATTAGTTATATTAAGCAGCATATTGCAGAAGACTTGTCGAGGGAAGAGATCGCGAATCACGTGTTTTTGAATCCGGACTATTTGACGCGGATCTTTAAAAAGGAAACGGGCATGGCCGTATCGGATTATCTGTTTCACGAACGGCTCAAGCTTGCCCAGGAACTGCTCGCGAAAACCGATATGCAGATCAGCGCCGTGGCATCGCATATCGGGTATGCGAATTTCTCCCATTTCTCCCGGATGTTCAAGAAGCATACCGACCTGAATCCGATTGAATACCGCCAACTTCATCAACCAGTTCAAAGTGAAAGGTAGTCGGCAAATGCACAGCGAAAAGTCGTGAGCGGAGCAGAGCCGAATCTGCAGTAAAAGTAAAATAAAGATATGCTTGCTGAAGATTTCCGAGTATCGCAAACAGTCTCAGTAGGCAAACGCCAAATTGTAAATGGGGGAGTACCATGAAGAAAAGATTCATGTTGGCAAGCGCACTCATCATCGGGTCAATGCTCTTACTATCCGCGTGCGGCGGCAATAGCGGAGGAGCGGCACCAGCCGGGGATAAAGAAGTTAAGCCGGAGGAAAAACCGACGGAACTGACTGTTGCTTTCCCGATTTTCGGTGCAGTGCCTAAGGATTTGTCCTTGGTGCAGGATTCCATTAATCAAATCGCACAGAAGAAGATCAATGCTACTGTGAAGTTGACGCCGATCAGCTTTGGGAACTGGGATCAGCAAATTAACCTGATGCTGAGCAGCAGCGAAAAGCTGGATTTAATGTATGTAGGAGGCAACAACTACAGCAGCTATGTTTCAAAAGGTCAAATTGTTGCGCTTAGCAAACTTCTCGAACAGCACGGCCAAGGGATTGCAAAAGCGATGGATTCGTCCTATCTCAATGCAGCCAAAATTGCTGGATCAATCTACGCTATTCCTACCATCCGCGACTTTGCCGCGTATAATGGTCTGACAATGCGGAAGGATTTGGTCGACAAGTATCAAATCGATGTTAGTAAAATTCGTACGCTAGACGATGTAGAGGCCACATTGAAAACGATCAAGGAGAAAGAGCCAAATGTGACGCCATTGATTCCAGGCAATATCGGTAGAACGATACTCGATTCGTACCGTACGTTTGACATGCTTGGGGATTCACTTGGTGTTCTTCCGAATTTTGACAATAATCTCAAAGTAGTCAATTTGTACGAAACGGAGGAATATGCTCAGTTTACCAAAAAGATGAGAAACTGGTATACATCTGGCTTGATTCTGAAAGACGCCGCAACTAATAAAACTTCTCAGTTTGATTTGATCAAGTCGAACCGCGGTTTTGCCTATTTCTCCAATATGAAGCCAGGGTTTGAGCAGCAAGAATCGAAGAGCAGCGGTGTGCCTGTGGTCACGGCAAACTTGCTTCAGCCTGTTTCTACAACTACTAACGTCACAGGTGTCATGTGGGGGATACCAATTAACTCCAAGACACCGGAAAAAGCGATGGATTTCCTGAACCTTATGTATTCAGACAAAGATATCGTCAACCTGTTCGATTGGGGTGTGGAAGGGAAACACTATGTCAAATCGGGTGATGTTATCGACTATCCTCAAGGCGTTGACACTAAATCCTCCGGATACAACCCGAATACGGGATGGTTGTTTGGAAATCAATTCCTCTCCTATGTATTTAAAGGAGACGATCCGAAAATATGGGAGAAAATGGACCAATTCAACAAATCGGCGTTGAAATCCAAGGCGCTCGGCTTTACGTTCGACGCAAATCCGGTTAAGGCTGAATATGCCGCGGTAACCAACGTGGTTACGCAGTATAAGCTTCCGCTTGAGACGGGAAGCGTCGATCCGGAGAAAGTCTTGCCAGAGTTTATCTCCAAGCTGAAATCCGCCGGAATTGATAAAATTATCACAGAGAAACAAAAACAGCTCGACGAATGGGCGAAAAGCAGTAAATAATTCATTTCGGCTCCAATTCATTTGCCCCGATCAACATCTCAGTTGGTCGGGGAATTTTTTGACAGGGATTCTGTCATTTCAATCGACACCGAAAAGGGGTATATATAGATGCTAAATATCATGCCATTAAACGATCAATGGACATTCACGAAAAATAATAATCCCGCCTACATACTTGAGTCCATACAAGACGGCCAGTCTGTCACACTGCCTCATTCCTGGAACGATACCGACGGTCAGGGTGGTAGCGAACAGTACTACCGGGGGCAATGCTGGTATCAGCGGATTTTGGATATTACCCAAGAGGATTTGACAAAACGCATCTATCTGGAAATCGGCGCCGCCGGGAATATGGGTCATGTTTATGTCAACGGCAGCTTGGTCGGGGACAGCCGGTGCGGATATGCCATGTTTAGAGTCCCTTTAACCCCATACTTGAAGGAGGGAGAAAATCTTATCGCCATTATGGTTGACAACAGCTACGACAACTCAGTGTTCCCCCTAATGGCCGATTTTACCTTCTATGGCGGATTGTACAGGGAAGTGAAACTTCTTGTTATGGACGATATCCACTTTGACGTCATGGACAATGGACGGGATGGTGTCTATTTGACGCAACGGAAAATCGCACCAGAAACGTTTGAATTGGCCGTACATGGTCAAATCGTGAATGAATCCTCAATTTCCAAAGAAGGAATCCTTCAGATACAGCTTAAGGATGAATTTGGAAAAACAGTCATGGAGGAAAGTTCAGAACTTGCTCTTGGAAATGAAGCAAAATTCAGGATAAGAAGTGAAATCGTAAATCCGATTCTTTGGGACGGCTTAGATCAACCCTATCTGTATACGGTAGAGGTATCCGTGGTCATCGAGGGACAAGTCTGCGATTCTCGGCAAATCACGTTAGGATTTAGGACGGTTGAAGCGACAACGGAGCAAGGCTTGCTCTTGAATGGCAAACCAGTCAAGATTAACGGCGTATGCCGACATCAGGACTTCGCTGGTGTGGGTAATGCCATTACGAAAAAGCATATGGATGAAGATATGGCCTTGATCCGGGAAATCGGAGCGAACAGCCTTCGTCTTGCCCATTACCAGCATGATGACTATTTTTACAGCTTGTGCGACCGTCACGGTTTACTGGTATGGGCCGAGATTCCGTTTATCAGCATTCCTTCCACCCAAGATCCGGAAAACCGCAATGCGGAAGAACAGCTGGAAAAGCTCATTAAACAGGCTTACAATCACTCCTCTATCTATTGTTGGGGTATACAAAACGAGATTACGATTGCCGTAGAAACGGAGCAAACTTATACAACCATCAAAAAACTGGAAGCTTTGGCCAAACAATTAGACCCTAGCCGCTTAACTGTTCAAGCCAATATTAACGGTGTTGAGAATGACAGTATAATAAATAGCTTTACTGACCTGATCGGATACAATTTATACTACGGCTGGTATTATGGTGAAATCAAAGACTTGCAAGTACGCCTAGATGAGTTTCATCAAGTTCAACCTCAAATTCCAATAATCGTATCCGAATACGGGGTGGATACGAATCCCAAGTACCATTCTTATAGGCCTGGGGTTCAAGATTATACGGAGGAATACCAGCTTTTATTCCATCACAATGCCCTGGAAACCTTCGATAAGCGATCGTTTGTATTAGGCGGTTATGTATGGAACATGTTTGATTTCGGCAGCGCAAACAGAAATGAAGGCGGTGAAACAGGAAAGAACTTGAAGGGACTTGTTACCATTGACCGGAAACTCAAGAAGGACGCCTTTTATCTTTATAAAGCTAACTGGTCTAAGGTTCCTTTCGTTCATTTAGCCGGCCGACGATTTGTGAATAGGCACCAAGAGCTCAATGATATTGTGATCCTGTCTAATTTGCACGATGTTAAAGTTTATTTAAATCATACCCTTCTTACCGAAATTAAGAGCGGCGCACCGATGAAAATCATAAAGGATGTACCATTGATCGCAGGGGAGAATTATGTAAAAGTCGAAGCTGCGGATGAATTTGGCGTCATCCATACGGATGAGATTGTGCTTCATCATGCAGCGGAAATTGACCCTAGTTATATCCATGTTAAACCGGAAAAAGCAAAATATGTCGTCAACTGGTTCGAAAAATTTGATCTATCCAATGCTGAGCCCATCGAATTAAAAGACGGATACTATTCTACATTTGACACGATTGAAGACCTCTATAGCAATGAAGAAACGAAAGCGGTATATCTTAAATACTTTGGAGATATGGCCAATAATCCGTTCTTTGAGGTGATGAGAGGGGTTATGTCCATTCAGAAAATGTCCCAACTGGTGCAATTTAATATTGTCCCGGAATTGTTGGCAGTCATTAACAAAGAACTGAATGCGATAAAAAAATGATTACTGTATTGTCCCTGTCAACTTTGCCTGTTGACAGGGACAATTTTTTGAATTAGAGGTGGAAGGCTAGTCGGCAAAGTGCAAACTAGAAGTCGTAGAAACGGTAGTGGGACGAACGGAATTTCATTACTATGAGAGTACAGCAAGATACCATACACCGCGATAATGGAAAGGGGAACTTTCGGAATGACAAAACGTACGCATAGCAATGCCAGGAAGAGAATTTGGAAATACAGCCCGCTCTATCTAATGATGCTTCCAGGAATTGCATACTTGATCATCAATAATTATTTACCAATGTTCGGTCTCACGATTGCTTTCAAGGACATCAATTTCGCTAAAGGAATATGGGGGTCCGATTGGGTTGGTTTTCAGAATTTCAAGTTTCTGTTCCAAACATCTGACGCTTACTTGATTACCCGCAATACGATTCTTTATAACGCAGCTTTCATTGTGATCGGCCTCGTCGTTGCGGTTGGCTTCGCCATTCTGCTGAACGAAATCAAGAGCAAGTTTGCGTCCCGTCTGTATCAAAGCATTATCATTCTACCATTTCTGATTTCGATGGTATTGGTCAGTTATCTCGCATTTTCGATGCTGAGCATCGAGACCGGATTCATGAATAAGACGATCCTGCCGGCGCTGGGCATCGAGCCGATTTCTTGGTACAACGAGCCGAAATACTGGCCGGTCATTCTGACCTTGGTTCATACTTGGAAGGGCGCAGGGTACGCATGTATCATTTACCTGGCTGCAATTATCGGCATTGATCCGGAATATTACGAAGCGGCGAAGCTGGACGGGGCATCCAAGTGGCAGCAAATCCGCACGATTACAATACCGCTGATCACTCCCGTAATCATCATGCTGACGCTCCTGGCGATCGGGCGCATTTTCTACTCCGACTTCGGCCTGTTCTATCAAGTCCCGATGAATGCAGGAGCCCTCTTCAGTACTACGAACGTCATCGATACGTATGTGTTCCGCGGTCTATTGCAGCTTGGTAACATAGGCATGTCATCAGCCGCTGGCTTCTACCAATCGATAGTCGGATTCGTGCTGGTTATCGTCTCCAACTATGTGGTTCGAAAAGTCAACAAAGAAAATGCGCTGTTCTAAGGGGGATATACATGAATAATGAAAATCGTGTTTGGCAGTGGGCCGCACATCTTGTGATGATCTTGTTTTCAATCAGTTGCCTGCTTCCGTTTGTTCTTTTGACAATGTCGTCCATAACAGACGAAAAGACAATCCTGCAGAATGGGTATTCTTTGTTTCCAAAACAGTTCAGTTTAACCGCATACGAATATTTGTGGCAGCAATCTTCGCTCGTTTTTAACGCTTACGGGATTACAATTCTCATAACCATAATAGGGACAACGATAAGTCTATTAATCACATCGCTGCTCGCTTATCCTTTATCGCGCCGCGATTTGCCGGGCGGAACATTCTTCGCCTTTCTGCTGTTTTTCACTTTGTTGTTCAATGGCGGCCTTGTTCCAACCTACTTGATTTATACACAATTATTCCATATCAAGAATACGCTGTGGGCTTTGATTATTCCGGGACTTTTAATGAATGGCTTTAACGTGCTTCTCATGCGAACGTTCTTTATGACGACAGTTCCGGTTCCGGTATTGGAATCGGCCAGCATAGACGGTGCAAGCGAATTTAAAATGTATTACAAAATTGTGCTGCCACTTTCGCTGCCGATTCTGGCCACCGTCGGCTTGTTTCAAGGATTGGCTTACTGGAACGACTGGAATAACGGATTAATTTATGTGACCAACCCCAAATTGTTCAGTCTACAGAACGTACTCAACCGGATTATGAGCGACATCCAGTTCTTGGCTAGTAACAGCGAGATCGGCTCGCAAGCTGGGGAGAGCATTGCGCAGCTGCCTAGCGAAACATTTCGTATGGCGATTGCGGTTATTGCCGTGATCCCGGTTCTGATCGCATATCCGTTCTTCCAGAAATACTTCGTTAAAGGTATGACCATTGGTGCTGTTAAAGGTTGATTACATTACATTAGGAGGATAACCATGAAAAGAAATATTCAAGAATTGATTTCACAAATGACTTTGGAAGAGAAAGCATCTCTCTGCTCGGGACTTGACTTTTGGCAAACGAAAGGGATTGAGCGGCTCGCCATCCCATCCGTCATGATGACGGATGGGCCACATGGACTGCGAAAACAAAGAGCATCCGCCGATAACCTCGGCTTCTTCGATAGCGTGCCGGCAACATGTTTCCCGTCAGCTGCGGGTCTTGCGTCTTCGTGGGACCTCGAGCTGATTGGCAAGGTCGGAATCGCGCTTGGGGAAGAGTGCCAGGCTGAAGATGTCGCAATTCTGCTAGGACCAGGCGCCAATATCAAGAGATCGCCGCTGTGCGGGCGCAATTTCGAATACTTCTCGGAAGATCCCTACTTGTCTTCCGAAATGGCAGCCGCACATATCCAAGGGGTACAGAGTCAAGGCGTCGGCACATCGTTGAAGCATTTCGCGGTTAATAATCAGGAACACCGCCGGATGACGACTAATGCGGTTGTGGATGAGCGTACACTGCGGGAGATTTATTTGGCTAGTTTCGAAGGAGCGGTAAAAAAGGGGCAACCGTGGACGGTCATGTGCGCCTATAACCAGCTTAACGGCGAGTACTGTGGGGAAAATGAGCGTCTACTTACAGAAATATTGAAGGACGAGTGGGGACATGAGGGCTTTGTCGTTTCCGACTGGGGCGCAGTGAACGAGCGTACAGACGGTTTGGCGGCAGGACTTGAGCTGGAAATGCCGTCTTCTGGAGGCGCGGGTGACCGTAAAATCGTCGAAGCGGTGAAAAACGGCAAGTTGTCCGAGAATAAGCTGGACGCGGCTGTTGAACGGATACTGAGCATCGTCTTCAAGGCGGTCGACAGCAAGAAGCCAGAGGCTTCCTATGATCCGGAGGCCCATCATCAGCTGGCACGAGAAGTCGCGCGTGAAAGCATGGTGCTGCTCAAAAACGAGGACGGCATCTTGCCATTGCCGAAGTCAGGTAAAATTGCCGTCATCGGGCAACTTGCCAAGCAGCCGAGATATCAAGGCGGAGGCAGCTCGCATATCAAGCCGACCAAGCTTGAGGATATCAGCGAGGAGCTTGCCAAATCGGCGGGAAGCGGCACGGAGATTGAGTACGCCCAGGGCTATGATTTGAACGGAGACCAAACGGATCCACAGCTTTTGAAGGAAGCGCTCAAGCTCGCAGAAGATGCATCGGTTGTTATTCTCTTCGTCGGTTTGCCTGATCGATATGAATCGGAAGGATTTGACCGCGAGCATATGAACCTCCCGCTCAATCAATCGGAGCTGATTGAAGCGGTGACCGCGGCGAAAAAACAGATAGTAATTGTGCTTAGCAATGGGGCCCCGGTGGAAATGCCTTGGATTGGCAATGTAAAGGCTGTGCTCGAGGCTTATTTAGGCGGCCAAGCGCTAGGCGGTGCGATTGCCGATATACTGTTCGGTGATGCCAATCCTTGCGGCAAGCTGGCCGAGACGTTCCCTGTTCAGTTGAGCGACAATCCATCTTATTTAAATTTCCCGGGTGATGGAGACCTTGTGGAATATAAGGAAGGGATTTACGTCGGTTACCGCTATTATGACAAGAAAAAGCTACGGCCACTGTTCCCATTCGGTCATGGGCTTAGTTATACAACTTTCGAATACGGCGGACTTGTGGTGGACAAAGATACGATGAACGACAGCGATTCGGTGCACGTCTCAGTCAATATAAAGAATACCGGCAGCAGAGTTGGCAAAGAGATCGTGCAACTGTATGTGCGGGATGTGCGCAGCAGCGTGTCTCGCCCGGAGAAGGAGCTGAAGGGATTCGTCAAAGTAGCGCTGGAGCCTGGAGAAGCGAAAACCGTCACCTTTATGCTTGACAAGAGATCCTTTGCATATTTCGATGTGGAAATGAACGATTGGCATGTTGAGACAGGTGAGTTCGAAATTCTGGTCGGAAAGTCTTCAGCGGAGATCGTTCTTAAGAGGACCATTCGAGTGAATTCGACGGTATCGATAGCGAAGACGTATACTCGTAATTCGACTGTTGGCGATCTGATGGAGAACCCGCGAGCCGCTACGATCGTAACGGATTTGCTAAAGCATTCGCCATTCGGCTCTTCTAACGGAGAAGGGGAAGGGATGTCCGAGCTGATGACCGCGTTCCTGAAATATTTGCCGCTTCGAGGTTTAGTTGCATTCAGCGGAGGCGGACTTACGGTTGAGTCTCTTGATTCATTGCTCGAGCGGCTGAATCAGGGAGAAAAGGAGTAGCTTCATACCAAAAGCGGTGGAATAGACATTATAAAGACGTTGCCTATGATCAAGGCAGCGTCTTTTTACATACTTATTGAAAAGAATATCAAACACGGTCAACTATTTTATTACTTCGTCCGGATAGTAGATTACGTTTTTTTTCGGTGAGAGCATATTGATAATCCACTACTTTCCAAAATACAAAGTATAATGGTAGTCAAATGAGACCTGTAGACAGATATTATTTGTAAAATGTTACGTAGAGGAGGAAATGTTATTAATTCTCTAGGAGACAAAATACATAAAATCATTGCAGCATGGGATCCATTTGATTTAAAGATCTACGGTATCGAAAGTTATGAAATACTAAAATGCATTCACTATAGCGGGTCTAGGGATCCTGAGCAAATAGCTGGTTATATTGAATCTATGCTTCGACATTTGGATCCTTCGCGAAAATTAAATAAGTGTGAATGCTTATTAAATGCTAAAAAAATTATTGAGATATTGGAATAAATTTAAGTCATTCCGCTAACTGAGAACGTTAGTGAAATAGCGGTTGCTTCGGCAGCCGCTTTTGTTTTCTAAGCTAACGGGCAGTAGAGCGTGGTGGCAAACGGCTATTTTCACTAGGGCATGAAGGGGAAGTAACAACAGATGTTCAATGAAAATAAAGTATTTGACTGAAAAATAAAGTGTTAACTAGGTTAATATAGTTGTAGACTGAGAAAATAAAGTATTAGACTGCCACCGCGGCATTAAGCTCCCATGGAAATTAAGTCTTAGCCGCTGTAAGAAAGACCGATAAGGAAACCTACATTCATCATCTGTGGTGCGGCGCTTGCGCTGCATGTGTGGACGGGCAGATTAACGCAACAGTATTCTGGAGCAGTAGCCTTAGATTCAGGTTATTTAACGCCCCTAATTTGCAAAGACCTTCAAGATCGAAATACACGCGGTATGTGTGTCCGCAGCAGCAAGAATTGCCCTACCGAACTACGGATGGACGGAGCACCTTAGAGTTAGCAAAAGAAACCCGAAGTCTCATAAAAGACTTGGGGTTCTCGTCAATCTGAGTAGCCTTTAGGACTACTTTTTAGTTACTAATATTAAACCAACCCGGCATGGCTTGAATTACATTCCAAAGTTTTTCTGGAATATTAAGCTGGTCGAGTTTTAAAACGTTCAACTCAGAATCTACCTCGGCTTCACGTCCATTTGCGACCTTTTCAACCCAATTAGGATCCATAATTAACGCATGCCCAATGGCGACTAGCGGCAATCCTAATTCCACAGCTTTAAGAGCATCATCCGGTGTTATTATGGAACCAGCAGCCATCACAGGTACCTTACCGTTTGCTCTTTCAAGAATCAATTCAAGCCGTGTTTTTTCATCTTGACTATCTACTGGCTTTGAAGACACATTATCTAATGAAGCATGTATATAATCTAAATCTTGTTCAACAAGGATATCAATTAATTCATACGTATCTTTCATGCGTAATCCGTCCACTTTGGAGGACTCTTCAGGGGAAAATCGGAATCCTAAAATGAATGGTTTTGTAGCATGTTTTTCAATGACATTTTTGATTTCTTCAATAATCGCCAATGGAAAACGCAAGCGATTTTCAAGTGATCCTCCCCATTGGTCCGTCCGTTGATTTGTCGCTGGCGACCAGAAGTTTTGAATTAAAAATCCATGAGCCCCATGAATTTCGATGCCATCAAATCCTGCTTCAATCGCTCTTCTCGTTGTGTCTCCAAAAGCATGTATAATCGACAGGATTTCCTCATGTGATAGCTCTCTTGTTTCTACAGTTGGGCCAAGAGCAGTAGCCTCAGATTGCAATGCACTCGCACTAACTGCATCCAATCCAGGCAAGGCTTTATTGCCAGCATGGAAAATCTGTAGGATCGCAGGAGAGCCTCCACTTTTCGCTGCCTCAGCTAATTTTCGTAAACTTGGAGTAAATTCATCATTGTACCCAGCGAATTCATTCGTAAAACCCTGCCCATTAGGTGTAACATGAGTACACCCTGTAATTACGAGTCCTACCCCGTTCACTCTTTGTTTGTAATACTTTACTTCGTCATCCGAAATGGTAAGATCGTCATTACTTGACCAGGTTGTCATAGGTGCCATAACGATACTATTCTTTATTGTTATTCCACTTCTGAATGTGAAGGATTCAAATAACCTACTGTATTTTTGATTCATTTCTTTAACCTCGCTATCATATTTTCTTTTCTATTTCAGTGTAATTGGTTACCGTTACAGTAAGTAAAGGATTTATTTTTATATGATTACAAATAGAATAGTTGTCTTATCATTCTCCATATGATATATATTTAGTTACAGTAACTGTAACTAAAGGTGGGACAAGTAGATGTTGTATTCAATGACATATGTAGTGGAGAATTTAAATGTATCTGCAAAGACACTTAGATTTTATGAAGAGCAAGGGATATTACCAAATATATCTCGTGACGAAAAAGGCCGTAGAGTTTATAACAAACAACAAATAGACTGGATTTCTTTTATTCGTTGTCTCAAAGAGACAGGAATGCCTCTTTCAAAAATCAAGGATTACAAGGAACTTTATGAATTAGGAAGTCCTACCTTCTTGCAAAGAGAAGAAATGTTGATGCAGCATAAATTGGAAGTGCAGAAGAAAATTGACGAAAGTCTAAAACACTTGGAAGAAATAAACTATAAAATAGCCATGTATGAACTTCAGAAAGAAGAGGTTATGAAAAATCCCAACTATAACTTTAAATGTCACGGTTACTTAAGCTAACGAGGAACGATAGTTGAATGACGAGGAAGGGGAAGACCCTCTTATGAGTGAATTTACGCAAGGCACTTTGTTAAAAATTGGGCATGTTTCGGACATTTTACGTCTTCGACGTCAATTGGATATGAACTGTATCATTCAAGTGTTGAATAGTAATTGGGCAGTCTTTTTTTATCGCGAGCAAATTTCAATTCCTTATGTTGAACAATTTCACCTGGTATGCTCTCTGTCCTTCCCACTGCTCGCCTTCTATAATTTCGAGGATCACGGTTGGGGATTTACTGTCTATCAAGACGGCCAAACTTACCATAAGTTTGATATATCCTACGAAGAAATCGATGGGAACTTGCAAAAGATCCCACCGAAATTATTCAATTCTTTCGGTTTCACTGCCCAAGAGTTGCTGGAAATAGCGAATTCCCTCAATCGAGCGGATGTTGAGCGCTTCAAGCTTGCAATGGGTTTCCCAGAGATGTCATGGCTTTCTTATGATTATGCTGTGGGAGACATTGAGGATGATGATAGTGAAATAGAGGTGCTTCACGAACCGCCACTTAGTTCACCTAACCCTCCTTCGGACAAGCTTTTCAGAAGCTCAAAAGACACACCTGTTTACGGGCCAAACGATAAAAGTGGCTTGACGCCGTTTCAATCCAAAGGGCTTTCTGGTTTTTTCGATTCACTCGGGGAGGTCGCTATTCTTCCTGTTTTTCAACAAGTCCAATATTTCACTGATGGGTTAGCCGCGTTCAAGCGTGACAACCGATGGGGATTTATCGACGAAGAAGGTGCCGAAGTAATTAGGCCGTCCTTCGACCGAATCGGTTTCTTCTCAGAAGGAGTCGCACTAGTCAGCACGGAACAAAATAGCCTGCTCATAGATCACAGCGGTCAAGTTCTACAGAAATATGAGAATGTATTCGAAGAGAAACCATTTCTTAACTGCTTCGTTGAAGGGCATGCAATCGTCACAGTTAATGGTCAGTATGGTCTGCTGGACCGGAACGGATCGTTTGCGTTAGACCCGGTTTTTTCAGCAATTAGACAGGTGTGCAACGGTTTCGCAGTCGTACAACAGAAGGGGATGCCTTCGTTTCTTTGGCGGACAGACGGTACGCGGATGGAGGCGCCGAAGGGCTACACAATAGCCGGCGGCTTCTCCGAGGGACTCGCCCCTGTGCGGTCAGAAGGAGACCGGCATTATTTCTCTTTCATGGATCTGAATGGCGACATCGTCCTGGAAAATATGCCAATCATGTTGCTTTCTCAAGGCTTCAACAGCGGGCTCATGCCAATCCCTGGCCCCAAAAAGAAGTATGGGTACATGAATACCAAGGGCGAGATCGTCATTGAACCGAAATTCGATACCGCCCTTGGATTTATCGGAGATGCTGCTCTCGTCGAGAACCGTGGTAAAACGAGCTTTATTCGGCTAGACGGCACCCCCTATTTCAAACCTAAGGAACTGCGGAACCTGTCACAATGGAGTATTCGTCTTCACAACCCTTTTGTCGCACTCGATATTTTTAATTCAGAATACATCAGCAAATACACAGGGGAGCTTTTTTTTTCGAGCAAATCTCACCATCAATAACTCAGTAATCGACTATACCTATACTGGAGGACAGTAAGTATCTATAAGCGATTTGTTACAATGATGGATCACGATCTAGAAAAGTGCATACCTACCAGTATCAAAAAACAACCGCTGACAAACATCCATTTCTTCAAATGAGATACCTTCTGAAGCAGTTGTCTGTATTTTATAACTAGTATCATACCTGTTTTGTTTATTTTTGGAATTGAACTAACGGAAACGATAGTGGAAGTGGAGCTGCCTTGAGGTGGCTTCTTTTTGGCTTTCATTCAAGTAACGGGCAGGATACAAAATGTTAAACATATTGCCTTAGGGGCAGTTTACAGTAAATTGGGTTATATTATTCGCTAGAAAGCTTATTTTATTGGACATAAATTTGAAACAATAATCATTTTTCCCAGTAAAAGGAAACCTTTTACGAATTTCTCTGTCTAATTTAATGAATGGGGCGGGGATAAATGACACTACTCAAGGACAGTGAGGATGCTGAGAAGATCAGATTGTTACATAGTGATATGGGGAGGGAAGTTCAATTGAAGCATAAATGGTCTTTGCTCACAATAGTAATTTTTTTAATGGTGGTAGGTTGCGACGTAAGGAATTATAGTACAGCTACACAAGACGGACCTTTAATAGAAGAGTCAAATCTAAATTTATTGACTACTCCTACTGAACCCAATAATTCGGGTCAAATTGGTGAAACAAAAGAACAAGTTAGTGATATCTCAGCAATTATCAATAAACTCCTGGATGTGAATCATAGATACTCAGCTTTAGAAGGAAAGATCGTAATAACATTTGAGGCTACTGGAGAAAAGGAACTAGTTGAACTTGTTATCGAAGAGCCTAGCCGATTCTACGTGAAGCACATATTTGATTCTAAAACACCGGGTCGATTTGAGGAGTCAATAAATGATGGAACAAATGTTCAAATTAAAGGACCTGATGCTAAAATACTTCAATTAAACCCAGCAAATAATGGAACACTTCTACCTATTGGTGGTGTAAACGAATTACTGAATCCAGGAATGTTTATTTACGATGCCATTAATAGTGGTCAAACGATGTTAAAGGGCGGAGAAAAGTTCCTTGATCGTGATTCTACAGTTATAGTTATAAACCGTAAAGAGGGGAAACTAGGAAATAAGCTAACTATTTGGTTTGATAACCAAGCTGGAATTATCCTGAAGATTGTAACTTTGGATGGTGATAAGCCTCTACAAACTATTGCTTTTGACCAGATAAAATTTACCGATAAAGCTAATGAAGAAAAATTTAAGGACATAAAGTTAAAAAACAATAATACGAATTGAAAAAGAGTATATAGTGTGGCAGTGTTCTGCTTGGATGCGAGAAAATAGAGAACATTTCAAAGAAGACTTTGATAAAGGTTGTTTAATGCGTGTTTTAAAGACACCCATATACCGGAGCAGTTTACGTATGAATCTGGCGTATTAAAATGATTCAATTGAATGGGAAAGGAGAGCTCACTAACAACAGGAATAGACAGCCAGTCTAAGTGGATCGGCTGACTTTTCTTAAAATGAGGAATCATTTTCTTCAAGTGTAAAGGAGGGATCATCAATGGTAAAGTTTGTTCGTGCAGTATTGTTACTGTTTATCTCAGTCCAGATTTTAAGCGCTTGTTCAAAAGATACGACTGCAACCACAAAAAGTATTAAGTATGAGAATGAGGAGTATAAATTTATCCTTATGTTACCATCCAAATGGCGCAATAATTATGATGTTGTTGAACTCAAGCATGAAGATATCATGGCCTTCAGATTTACCACAAAAGTTGGAAAGGGCGAATTATTTAGAGTTGAGGTTTGGCCTAAGGATCAATGGGAAACTAAAGGGATCGAATTAGCTAAAATTATTCACATTTCTAAAATTGGTGAGCTAGGTGATGCAGTTTATGCATTTGACACCCCAACGGACGTGCAATACGATCCCAACAACCAGAAAGATAAAGAACAATACACCTTGTTGGAACAAGATGTTGAACAGATAAAAGCTAGTTTTGAGGTTAAGAAATAATCCTTTACATCTATCAGGGTGTTCTCGATACGGGGGTTGCTGCGGCGATGTTCGGTAGTCTCGTTAAGCTAAAGGGCGACCCTAATAATCGAACTATTAAAGTGATAAATGCTTTAAGAGATGATTTAGAGAATGCAATAAGACTGTTTAAGGAGTTGGTGGTTATGAATAAAAAATCGGAAGAATTCTTGAGAATAATGTTAGATTTCTTACCGTCAACTGATGATGCGTATAGAAAATCAATCGCGGATAACGGTGAGGTGCTAGAAACTGTGATAATTGAGGACATCTTCATGCCTGAAATAATTAAACTATTAAGTGAGGAAAGAAACATCGATTTGTTAAAAAGTATTTTTAAATATTTTGAAGAAGTATCTAATGACGAAGATGCTCACATAAAGAACACTTTTTCAATTACGGTGTTGGAAATACTTGGGAACGATAGAGCGATTCTAGGGACTGCACAGAAATACATGGGAACTAAAACGATACAACTTCAAATAGAAGCTGATAGAGCATTAGGTAGAATCTAGTCAGCACAGACTCCTCTGGTCTTCTATTCACCAGCGGAACACTCAAATAAATAAGTCAGTGTTGAGCTAACGGTGAACGATAGTTGAGAGGCTTGTTTCGCGGCAGCTCCTCTTTTGTTTATTAATGTACCGGGAGGACATAATGATCGATCGAAGGAAAAGGAAGCTTTTTAATCATGAAGTTGAAGATGACCTGAAATACTCATTAATTTCAGTAATGCGCTAACTAGCTTGTACCCCTATTTAATTCACGTTAATGCATTTGCCTACGATGCGTGGGATGACATTGTAGTCCCATTATTTTATGAGATGGTTTATCAGTCTTTTTCCTATAAATACGGCATAACATTGACTCCAAAAGATGTACATGCGTATGAATTTACTCTTTCCTCATATCATGGAAAATGCCATATTGAGTGCTTTCCGATCAAGGAATCTTTAGCAGTCTTCACTAATCTTGAGTGGGTGAGTGTAAGTAAGGGAGATTTTGAAGGGAAGCTCTTAATTTTAAAATCATTCGGTGACGGTGTCAACTTTTTAACTGGCGGCATTAAGAAGGAACAAGCAGCACAAGTCCATTTTAATTATGCAGAAATTGAAATTGTGAGAGAGGAAACAGGTAGCAAAAGTGGCAGTGAGTTTGAAACCATGTATATACCAGTAAAAGATCTGAATTTTGTATTCATTGCTGATGATTAACCGAACAACGGACTACGCTAACGAGGAACGATAGTTCAATTAACCGCCTTTTTTCAAGAGGCGGTTTTTTTGTTGAAAACCAAATTTATAGAATAACAAAACCTTGAATTTAAAGGTAGGTCTCGATCTGCTAAACAATAAATTCCTCGAAAACAGGCAAAGAATAAAAAACGCCTCAAGGCGGCGAAGAATACTTACATCAGTTCGCTCGACGATGGTTATGTTTAGCTTTAATGATGCGGTAACAGAGCTTTAAAGGATTCGGAACGGAAAGTGCTTTTTCTAAAAGATAGGAGAACGCTGAACTATTTCCTCGTTTCGTGTTGCATTCAATGCAAGAAGCGAGTAAATTTTGGGGAAGATCTGAGCCTCCTTTGCTTGAAGGGACAATATGATCTACAGTCGTTGCGGGACGTCCACACCACAAACAAGTGTAATGATCCCGTTTTAATGCAGCTTTTCTATACTCTCGAAATGAGAATGGGTTGTAAAGTAATTGGATTGTCTGCTCGTCGATCCAGACGGCACGGGCTCGATTAACTTCCCTCCAAGCCCGGTGAAGTAAACATGGGGTTAGTTTTTGGCCATCCACATTGAGCACTCTTATCATAGTTAATCGCCTCCTAAGGCTAAAGTTAGTATAACCACACACAATTTGATTATTTGATACGTAGATATGTATGTTGAAGACGAGAGGAGTATCGGATATCTTTAATACCTTAACAGTTCGATAACGTCGAACAAGCCTTGTATGGGAAAGCTGAAGTGCACCCTTTAGAATAGACATTGGAAAAACCCTAGGGTTAAACCGATGAAATTCTAGGGGGTGTTTTTTTATGGCTTTGAAAGGGCAAAAGTTTAAGCATTATCCTGAATCACTTAAGATGGAGGCAATTCGTCTTCACACGGTGGAGGGCTGGAGTCAGAGGTCCATTGCTATTCATTTGGGAGTTCAGGATAAAGATCGAATTAAGGTATGGGTGAGGAAGTATCGGGAAGTTGGAGACACCGCATTTAAGGATGGTCGGGGAGATCCAAAACGAACGGAGACCGAACAAGAGCGCGAACTCCGTAGGCTACAATTGGAGGTAGACGTGCTAAAAAAGTGGTTACAAATCTTGAATCAGGAGGTGCATACTGTAAGCACATCGTTGTCGACCAAATGAAGAACAGACAAAGCATAAAAGGATTATGCCAATACCTTGGCATCAGTCGTAGTGGATACTATAGCTATCTGAAAAGAAGCAACCATGATCCTGACGAAGATCTGAAACTGCAAATTACAGCCATATTCGAACGGCGTAACAAGACTGTCGGCTACCGACGCGTACAGGATGAGTTGTACCGCCAGCATGGCCTTGTGGTTAATCACAAGAAGGTATTGCGTTTAATGCAGGAGCTGGGCATTCAGGCTGTTATCCGCCGCAAATATGTTCACCGTACAAGTCAGCAAGCAGCCGTAGAGGATGGCCGAATCGCAGAGAATCTGTTACAACGGAATTTCAATGCAGACGCCCCCAATCTAAAATGGGTAACCGACGTAACCCAGTATCGGGTATTGGATGAAAGAATCTATCTGTCAGCCGTTAAGGATCTCTGGAATAACGAAATCATTGCCTACCATATAAGTAGGAACAACGACAATCCACTTGTTCTAGAGACCTTTAAGAAGGCATTCAAAAAACATAAAGACGTGACTGGATTGATCATTCACAGTGATCAAGGAAGCCAGTACACGTCTCATGCTTATCACGACATGCTGCCACAGGTTGGAGCCCAAATCAGCATGTCACGCCGAGGAAATTGTTATGACAACGCCTCGATAGAAAGCTTCTTCTCTCATCTTAAAGTCGAAGCACTCTATCCCTATGATATACGATCTATTGATGAGGCACAAAGGCGAATCGAGGAATTTATCCAATTTTACAATGAAGATCGTGCTCAACGAAAACTAAACAAGCTGACACCGGTTGAATACCGGCGCCAGCTTGTTGCATAGGGCTTTTTCCAATGTCCACTAAACGGGGTCTTGACCAAGCATCCCTGCAAGGCTTTTTTTGATTTTGGCTCTGTTGAAACTCGATGTTGATTTATCATTAAGCTAAAGGGCAGGATTGCGTGGAGGCAAAAGTGGGTTTTTCGGGCTATTGGGCAGCGTAGTTCAATATTTTTATTCCGTGATATAATGTAACCATAAATTTAGCAGACCTAAAAGGATGGGTTATTCCATGGAAATAAATGAACATCTTTCTTTTAATTCAGATTTTACATTAGTGGATTTTATCCAATTGCTTAGAAAATCCTTAAGTTTAGATGAATTTCAATTTGATTATGAAAATGAAAATAATTGGGGATGGACGTATGATGAAGATCGTATAGAAATCAATGTGTCTAAGCCATTTGAGGAAGATAAATTATATGAATGGGATTCTACTGTACCGAGAGGTTGCAACTTTGGCATATCTCTCATGAGTAATGATAGTAATTTCAATTATGATCCTCATAAGTACCATCACGACTTTGTAATAAATAAACTCATAACTAAGTATATAAGTGCAATTGAACATATAACAAAAACAAAAATCTACTATCATCGAGGCAATCATCACATATAAACCTATTTGTGTCTGAACACTCATTACGTTAACGGGAAACTATAGCTTACACCGCGACAGCCGACCATTTACGATTGGCTGTGTTTCTATGCTAACGGGCAGCATTTGTGATAATAGCTAATTATTTACTTTTGATAGGGTGGCGAAGCAATGATAAACCATGAAGTTTTTGGAGAAATAGAATTCGACCTTCATTGGCATAGAAAAATTGATATAACCATTTTTGGGGTTGAAAAAAATGTGATATTGAGCATCGATGGAACAGAAGAAGGGGATTTCACTAACGATCAGTTTGATGCCTATTTGAATTTTATAAATGAAAAGGATAGATTTATATCCGTGGCTGAAGATGAAATGTATTCCTATTATCAAAGCGTATGTACGGAATACAGGGAGCGATTTGGAGCTGGGCAAGCGAATGTCCTTGCTCCAATAATTTTTGAAAAATCTCAACTAGAAGATTTAGTATCGTTAACCCATGTAGTGATTCGTATGTTCCCAAGAAATAGAAGGACTGTTGGGTTGTTATTTGATTCAAAATGAGAATCCTCACTTGGAGTAGCGGTAAAATTCGAAAATGAAAATCTGTCAGAAGTAGGTTTCCAAGATATCGTGCTTTAGAATTTCTCACTTCATTACGGTCCCTCGGGAAACGTTAGTTGAAAAATAATGGAGCAGTTTGCCGCGCCGGCAGCTGCTCTTTTTCATTGAAATAATGGGCAGTTTAGTGTACCAAAAGTTCCTAAAATCGCGTACTGGGTACATTCTTGATTCAGAAGTATGAAATTTAAGAAAAATTTTATAAATACCCCACTTTTTATTAAACAGTTTTCCTTACCCTTATTAGAAGAGGTAAGGAGGAGTGAAGACGAGAACAATGAATCTAACGAAACTAATGAATCGCCTTGTGGTGCCAGGACTGTTTGCCTTATACTTGCTTACATTATTTAGAGTCATTTTATTTAAGTACGGCTCGATTGATATAGACTTTCTTTGGCATCGACTGCAGAAAAATCTGGAAAATCCTGAGTATAGTATGCACCGAATGCAGTATGGTAATTTTATTCCGCTTAAAACAATTTCCGATACCGTTCTAAGTCCGTCAAGTCATGAAGTAATCAATTTGGTCGGGAATATCTTGGCATTCATGCCGTATGGAATTTTCCTTTTATTATTGTCTAAAAGCAAAACGATTTCGCTTTTTGGAGTATTTATCCAATCACTGGGAATGAGCATACTCTTGGAATGCTTGCAGGTCTTTTTTTCCATTGGAAATTTTGATGTGGATGATCTGATCCTGAATACCTCTGGAGGCCAACTCGGGTACTGTGTTTTTAGGTTGTATGGCAAGTATGTTGGAATTAAACAATTGTAAGGCTCTCGTCTTAAGTCATTAACCTAACGGCGAACTATAGTTCAGGAGCTGCATTAATGCGGCTCCTTTTTATGATTTCATTAAGCTATCCGGCAGGATACTAAAGTAACTTGTATTGATATTAGTATTGGATTTTCAATAGCCAAGACTCCGATTTCCGAAATATGGTAATATAGAAATTGGATAAATTTAAAAGGCGAAAGGAGTTTAAATTTTTGAAAACATCTGCTCGTAAATTCATATGTATATTTAATTTACTTCTCTTCTTGTTAGTTCCGAACGTATATGCGGAGGGTTCCCAGCCAGTGATTACCGTTTTTTTAAATGATGAGCAAATAAAATTTGATCAAGATCCAGTTCTAGTTGATGGGAACACCTTAGTTCAATTCCGACTTATATTCGAAAAACTCGGATACTCAGTTGAATGGGAAGAAACAACTAAAAGAATCACCGCTCAACGTCATGGGAATAAGATTATTATGGTCATTGGAGGTATCACGGCTTCTGCAAATAACATTTCCTATATTCTTGATAAGTTACCGCAAATCATTGACGGTTCTACTGTTGTACCCCTCAGATTTATTGCAGAAGCATCAGGTGCTGTTGTGACTTGGGATCAAGATAAACATCAAATAAATATAAAAGCAGATAGAAACGAAGCACCGGAGCTGAAAATTAATAGATTAATTGAGGGTTATGCTTTTTCAAATAGTACTCACGATTTCGTAGGTGCAATTACAAGAAGTAATGGCACAAAGTGCAACGGATATGAGGTAAAAGGAGTCTCATTTGAGAACAAGGGGAAGGTAGCTATTGTTGATTACACTTTAGATTTTTGGGTTAGTCAACCAAAGCTAATAAATAGTGAAACTACCAATAAAGAAAGTATGAATATAACTGTTGAAATTAAACAAAAAGTCATTTCAGATGAAGATGGTAATTGGCATCTTTCCCCTATAATCAAAGATAGGGAATATCTTGTTGTACCTAAATAAGGATGTTGTAAAAAAGTCATTTTTCGCGGCTTTTGATATTTTCATTTATTTAGTTCTAAATCACGTTACAACATGGGAAATAGTGAAATTGTTTGGAGCGGTGGTGGTAACAATTAGAACGCCTGAACTTTATGAATTAGAGTACTTTTTTGAGTGTGATGCAAAATATGTTGATGAAGGGGTACCTTGGCAATATACGAGTGTTGCAAGTCGATGTGGGGGTTAAGAATGTATCTTGTTAAAAGATTACGAAAGCCTAATTCTTTAATTTGACAATGAGAATTTTGTTGTTCTATTGGAATTACAAACCAAACCGACAATCAAGATTACATGGGGGACATCATTAGAATTACACAGGTAATTATTAAGCTAAAGGAAAACGAGAGTTGAGGAGCTGTGTAAAATGCAGCTTCTCTTTTTCATTTAAGTAATAACAGGATAAAGTAATTATATGGATAATATGTATATAGAACAAAATATCTCTTGGAATGGGAGTATGTTAATGAAAAAAATAGCAGTAATAACCGATATTCACGGAAATAGCCCTGCATTAATGGCGGTGCTTCAGGATATCACTTCCAAGAGTGTTGATCACATTTATTGTTTGGGGGATGTAGTTGGTATTGGACCCGATTCCAACGAAGTTCTTGAATTACTATTGTCACGAACTGATGTTTCATTCGTCGTGGGTAATCATGACGTAGCGGTAATGGCCGCTTTTTATGGAGATGACGCTCCGAAAGGACATCAAAATGAACGGCACCATCACCAATGGTTGGCAGATAGAATTAACCCCGAGTACATCGAAGCGATGAGTAAATGGCCAAAACAATTAATCGTCAATCATTTCAATAAAGAACTGCTATTCACTCATTATCATCTCAATCAAGAAGGCTGGTTTTTGTCTATTGAAAAGAACCCGTCAACGGAGAATTTAGATCAACTCTACAAAGAAACCAAGTATAAGATGGTATGCTTTGGTCATCATCATATGATTCACCATTTTGTTTCTAGCAAAAGAACTTATTTTAATCCTGGTGCATTAGGTTGTCACGATAAACCGCGCGCTAGATACGGCATTGTTTCGTTAACGGAGAAAGCAATCAGCGAAGAGTTAATTGAAGTGCCCTACGACAATAAGGAGTTTCTGCAATCTTATATTCAGTTGCAAGTTCCTGAACGGGAATTTATTCTGAAAATTTTTCACGGTGGGCAATTAACTTATTAGGAACGATTTGTTGAACTAACGCAGAAGTACGACAAGTTCTGCCATAAGCACCAAACAGTGTGAAAAGCAGGAGATTACAACAAGTAATCTTAACTTTACAACCAAGGATGGGAATGACGGATCCATGTATCCCGAAACCATCCCGCCAATACTCCTGCACGCGTCATATTTAACAGAACATGAGGTGTGAAGTACAGGTAGATTCGGCAAAACGAAGGCTGAAGCCATTCTAATAGAAAAAGGTATGCCAACGGATATGTCGCGTGGCTGAAAAACTGAATATGGTGAGAATGCTCGTACAGAAACGATCTGACGAACTTCCGAATGTACAGGTCTAAAGTTAGAGCATGCGGAAACGTATGTACCATCAGACGATGGGGTGAGTGGCGTAAAGTAAACTTTCTGCTATGAAATACGCTATGCCGAACTATGGTGGCATCATTCTCACAGGCTTAGAGGAAGCACCTAAGTTCAGAACGGATAGCTAGGTTGCAAGGGACTTGGAAAACAAGGGACGTTGCAGGAAGGGCTGTTACCCGAAACGGTTGCAATAAGGCACTTGCCGAAATGGATTTATCCTTGTGAGGGCAGGGGCACGACTGATGAAGCCTCTGTAATGGAGGTGGAGGAACAGCCCCAAGTCTAATTGAAAAGAACGATTATTTTCCATACGTGAATTGCACCGATCAGGTAGGAATGTGGGGACATCGCTTCGTCAAGGAGGGGTGCCACAGTGCAAACTTTACGAAATTGGGAGTATTACGGCATGACGGAATCTTTTACGGACTTGTACGCTAGAGCGGTAAACAAGGAAACTTTTTCACATCTCTATGAGATCGTCACATCCAGAGAAAATATTTTGCTTGCTTACCGCACGATGAAGTCCAATAAAGGATCAAAGACACCAGGAACAGATGGACAAACCATCAAAGACATCGAACAACGACCCGAACAAGAACTAGTGAGTGAAATCCAAAGCGTACTTGAAAACTACCGCCCCAAGAAAGTCAGACGGAAGCTTATCGAAAAAGATAACGGTAAAATGAGACCGCTTGGCATCCCATGCATCCTCGATCGCATCATTCAACAGTGCTTCAAGCAAGTCCTTGAGCCCATAGCTGAAGCCCAATTTTACAACCATAGCTATGGTTTCAGACCCCTTCGATCGACACACCATGCCATGGCAAGAATTCAATTTCTCATTAATCAGGCGTCGATGCATTTTGTAGTCGACATCGACATATTGGGGTTTTTCGACAACGTCAACCATACCTTGCTCGTGAAGCAACTTTGGAATTTGGGCATTCAAGATAGAAAGGTTCTAGCATGCATCTCTAAAATGCTAAAAGCTGAAATCGACGGGGAAGGAATACCTTCAAAAGGCGTGCCTCAAGGGGGCTTGCTATCAACACTGCTCTCGAACATTGTACTGAATGACCTCGATCACTGGGTGGCTGGTCAATGGGAACTCTTTCCGCTGACAAAACCTTTCAAATCAAGAACTGGCGAAAGGGCTGCGAAAATACGGTCTAGCCTGAAAGAAGGCTATCTGGTGCGCTACGCCGATGACTTCAAAATCATTTGTCGCGATTGGAAGTCCGCCCAGAGGTGGTACCATGCGGTAGTTTTGTATCTCAAAGACCGTCTGAAACTCGACGTCTCACCAGAGAAATCGCAAATTATCAATCTGCGAAAAAGAGAGTCAGAATTTCTTGGTTTTACAATCCGAGCAAACAAAAAGGGTCAAAAGCGAGTGGCGCATACGGGCATTAAAGCAGGCAAAAGGCGGAAAATCAGAAGCGAAGCCAAGAAACACATTCTCAGAATGAGGACTTCGCCAACGGCTCTAAATGCTGCTCGGTTCAACAGCTTCGTTTTAGGAATTCACAACTACTTCAATCGGGCAACACATGTTAGTGTTGCGTTCTCACGTCTTGCCTACGATCTGCGAGCTTTCATGTACAATCGTCTCAAACAAATCGGGAAATACGAGCATCCTGCAAACCCACCGCCAACGTACAGTAAATTTTACAGCTTGGGTTACAGGACTTTTAAAGTAGCAGATGTCTATTTATATCCTCTAGCGAATGTGAAAACAAAGAATACGATGGGCTTCAGTACAGGGCTTTCGCTCTTTACCACAGCAGGCAGAGAACAAATACACAAAAAGCTTCGACCGGATTTACGTCAGGAAATTTACTTACTAACAAAATCTAGCATCCCGAATAAGAGTGTTGAATATTTGGATAATCGGATTAGTCGGTACATCATGAAAATGGGGAAATGCGAAATTACAGGCATGTATATCTTCGCATCCGATGTTTACTGCCACCACTATATCCCCTTGCACTTAGGTGGAAATGACAAGTTTACTAATTTGCGTATCCTCCATAAAGAGGTCGGGCAACTTATTCCTCAAACACAAAAAGAGACGATTGAAAAAGAGACGATTGACGTACTCAAGAATAAACTGGGTTTAACGGAATTGATGATGAACCAGATCAACAAATACCGTGAAAAATATGCTTTAGAACCAGTTTAACATATCCCAAATCAATGAGTAACGAGGAACTTATGATCTAGTAAATTCATTTAGAGGGAACGCGGAGTACTGGGAAACCGTGCGCCATGTCATTCCTGACCTGGAATTATTCGAATATCGGATCAAAGCTCTTGGAAGTGCTTTGAGAACAACCTCCTTACCTAGACTCGAAAGGGCGAGGGGACAAGAGCATGGAGGGAACGCAGAGAATATTTGAAAGCTGTTTAAGGTATTGCTTTGCTAGTTCTGTACAATATGGTTAAAGCTAAATTGCTTGAACTTCAATCACCAGTGATGGAACAGTACATTCAGGGATACACAGCTTAAATACTCCCTGCCCCAATATACTCAAATACTAGTTTCGTTTGAGGAAATCCAAGATTGAGGGACGTTGAGCAATGAGCTCAATTAAGGTAATGAGTGAAGAACCTAAGTTGTACTAACGTTTCGGATAGGAAGAACATGGGATTCCCTAAGGGAGGCGACTCCTATGGGAACGGAGTTTCCGTAGTACCCAATGTAGGTCTGTAATGGATTCTGCACAGATGGACTGTAATATGTGCCATTGACTCAATTACTGAGTAGGGGAAGGGAGACAGGTAATTATGATATCAATTCTTGGAGGTATGCGAAATGCAGGAAGCCGAAAAAGTTTTGAATATCATCAGCGACAGAGGTAAAAGGAACCTTCCACTTGAAAGAATCTACCGCATGCTTTTTAATCGAGAACTTTATCTAATTGCATACCATAACATCTATTCAAATAATGGTGCGATGACCAAAGGAGTCAACAGTGAGACCGTTGATGGAATGTCACTAAAGAAAATAGATGACATTATATCAAGACTCCAAATGGAAACGTACAAATGGATGCCAGTTAGAAGAGTTTTTATTCCAAAGAAGAACGGAAAAATGCGTCCGCTAGGTATGCCATCATGGTCAGATAAGCTTTTACAAGAAGTTATTCGATTGATTCTCGATGCTTATTATGATCCTCAATTCAGCGACAGGTCGCATGGTTTTCGTAAAAACCGAGGTTGCCAAACCGCACTCGAAACAATTCGAACTAACGGTTGGAAAAGTGTTAAATGGTTTGTAGAAGGAGGATATTAGTGACTGTTTCGGGAGCATAGATCATGATATCCTCATTCAGATCATTGGCGGAAAGATTCTAGATAATCGATTCCTTAGATTAATCAACAACCTATTGAAAAGCGGATACATAGAGGAATTTAAACACCATACCACTTTGAGTGGCGCACCGCAGGGGGGCATTCTTAGTCCATTACTATCTAACATCTATATGGATCGCTTAGACCAATTTGTTGAAACTACGCTAATGCCTGAGTTTACAGTTGGTGTTAAACGTACTGAGAACAAAGAGTACGTACGACTGAAAAACCAAATCAGGAAATTTCAAAGACATAAAGATTGGCAAATGGTAAAGCACATAAGGAAACAGTTTCAGGCTATGCCTTCCAAAGATCCGAACGATCCGTACTTTAAGCGACTTTACTACGTACGGTATGCTGACGACTGGTTATTAGGAATTTCAGGAAGTAAGGAAGAAGCGATAATGATAAAAGAGCGAATTCGTGAATTCCTTATTAAAAACTTGAAACTATCCCTTAGCGAGGAGAAAACTTTGATCACCCACGCTAAGACTGAAAAGGCTAGATTCCTTGGATATGACGTACACGTATTGCATTGTGATGCAAAACATGACGATCGTGGACAGCGTAGTATAAACGGCGCTATTGGCTTAAGTATTCCAGATGAAAAGATTAGAAACAAGGCTAAGAATTATATGTCCAATGGGAGAGCAACACACCGCAAAGAACGAACTATTAACGGGGATTTCGACATTATCAGTCAATACCAATCTGAATTCCGCGGTTTCGTTCAATATTACCTCTTGGCGTACAATGCCCATAAACTCGCGAAGTTAAAACGGACGATGGAACTTTCTCTTGCTTACACGTTAGCTAACAAGCATAGAACCACTATTAATAAAGTCTTTGCTAAGTATGGAAAATATCGCAAGACCAAAGATGGTGAATACAAAGTGCTACAGGTTGTTGTTGACCGTGAAGGGAAGAAGCCATTAGAAGCATACTTTGGAGGCATCAGGTTAGGTTACCAGAAAGACATTCGTATTGAAGATGCCCCATTGATTGGCAAAATCTTTGTGAAGAGAAGCCAGTTAGTGCAGCGACTTCTTAATGACACTTGCGAACTTTGCAGTTCGAAAGGAAACATTGAGATACATCATATTCGAAAACTAAAAGACCTAGCCCAAAATGGTAGAAAAGATAAACCAGAATGGATGAAACGTATGATTGCTATGAGTCGGAAAACACTAGCAGTTTGTGGTACATGCCACATTTTAATCCATTCAGGTAAATACCAAGGAAAGAAAATCGCTGATTTATAATTACTGGCGAGCGGAGTGCATAGGAAACTTGCATGCTCCGTTCTGGGAGGGGATGTTGGAAAAGTGCTATCTTCGGGTGGTAACTCGCTGGCTTCCTACTCTACAGTACGCTCCGTGTGGAGCAGGTTGCGCCTTGAAAGCTCAAGAAACACGTGTTGCCTGAGAAGGCAACCAGAATAAAGCCTAACCAGCAGTTCTGCACCGAGTCTTGCGTGGTGCATGGTAACATGTACGACGAAGCGTAGACAGGAAGTGAGTAGGCCGGAATCAAGTGAAGAGGACAATTAGCCCCGAAATACACGAAATCGAAGCAGCCGATCTTATCCTGCTTTGGAGAAGGCAGAAACAACATTTCCGTTAATGGTGAGGAAATGTTGTTGCTTCCGGGGTTCGTACCTACGGCATGCTACCAACGGGTTTCTTGGGAACAAGGGAGGTCCGGCGGTTTCCGTACCAATGTGCGGATAGGGTTGAACAAGCCTACAAAGCGAGGGATACTTGATGACTTGCCGGAAGTCTTACTGACTGATAGTACTCCGAGGTAGGGAGAGCCTACTACATGGGGAAGCGGTCAGCAGAAATGGAATCTTTCTAAGGCAACATGGGCTCCATATAAAGGGAGGACTCAGGCCTTCATACAACGGAAGGGAATACCTAGTCATGACAACGGGATTGGAAAGAATAACAGCAAAAGCACGAGAAAATGCGTCACTTCAATTTACTTCTCTTACTCACCATATTTCTAAAGAACGAATCTGGGACTGCTTACGACACATTCCCAAACGAACAGCACCGGGAGTAGATGGAATTACTCAAGAGGAAGCTATGAAAACCTTTGAGGTCTGGGGAGATGAAATGCTCACAACCATCCATCGAAAGGGCTACCGCCCACCTGCTGTACGTAGAGTTTGGATACCGAAACCGGGAAAAAAGGAGAAGCGGCCGTTAGGTGTACCGGCTGTAGCTGATCGCGCATTACAGCGATGCACAGCCGAGGTACTATCTGCCATCTATGAACAGGACTTCTTGAATTGTTCCTTCGGAGGTAGACCGGGGAGAGGACAACACAACGCTCTCGCGACGTTAAACGAGATCATAAGCGGAAAGAAAGTAGGGTGGGTACTCGAGGCAGACCTTAAGAACTTCTTCGGAAGCTTAGATCATGAATGGATGATGAAATTCGTGGAACATCGGATCGGTGATCCGCGAATCCTCCGTCTCATTCAGCGTTGGCTTAAAGTCGGTGTTTTAGAAGACGGAGTCATTCATACTAGCGAAGAAGGAACTCCACAGGGAGGCTCGATCAGTGTTCTATTAAGTAACCTATATCTACACTACGTGCTGGATCTTTGGTTTGAGAAAGCGATAAAACCCCGCTTAAAAGGTGAAGCCTATCTTATACGATATATTGATGACTTCATTGTCTGTTTCCAATACCGAAGAGACGCTATCCGATTTCAGGAAGCACTTGAGAGAAGGCTCTGCAAATTCAAACTCCAACTAGAACCGAGCAAAACCAGGCTAATTGAATTTGGGCGGTTTGCAAGCAGACATGCTAAGGAAAGGAGTAAGAGAAAGCCAGAAACGCTTTACTTTCTAGGATTTACGCATTATTGCACGCGAAACCAGAAAGGCAATTTTATGGTGGGACGTAAAACGGAGAAGAAGCGATTGAAGCGAAGTATTGGGAAAGTGCAGGAAACAATGAGGTCAATTCGTCATGAACCTATGAAGACCCAAGCAGCCAAGGTTAACCAAATATTGCGAGGACATTATGCCTATTACGGTATGACAGGCAACATAAGGTGCCTTATCAAAGTGTACCAAGCAGCTGATAACTACTGGAGACGAATGCTAAGCAGTCGAAGCCAGAAAAGTTATGTATCTTGGGAGAAATTCGATCAACTAAAGTTGAAGTTTCCACTGTTGCGACCGAAGATTTTTATCCCGTCTGATCGGATAAAAGCTTACGCCATGCTGTAAAGCCATTTCTGAAGAGCCCGGTGCGGGAAATCCGCACGCCGGGTTCTGTGGGGGTTCGGGCCACCAGTTGGGTGGTCTCTCTACCCGGAGGAAAAGCTGGAGATTACATCAAATGCTTACCTATTGCAACCGATAGTTCAAACACTGGGATCAGATTGCCTTGGCAGCTGCTCCTTTTGTCATTAAGCTATTGGGCAGCTTAGTTCAACGCTCATTTGTGGTAAAATGAGACTGTTGGAATAATGGTTATCACTCGAATATGGAGAGGAGAGGCGATCATGCTCCAAGAAACAGATATTATGCAAAAGGCGCCGCTCTCATGGAGACTGTTTTTTGGGTTAAAGCTTGTATTTGATTTAGCACTGACCGGTTTTTTTTATTATGAAAATTCGATTACGATTTTTTGGAGATTAAGTTTTTTAGTCTTTTCATTGGTTGTTTTTCTGGTAGTTAACCAATTCTACTCGAAATTGAACAAGAGGAAAAATTGGCTTTTTCATCTACTCATCATTGATTTCTTAGTGTCAGCTTCGTATGGTTATGTCTATATTAGCGGGGATTTCCCCAATCACCTATTTGTTGGCATTACGGCGTTGGCCATTTTAATGTTTTTAAAAAAGATCCGCATGCTCATCATAGCTTGTATCATGTTACTCATCATCTATCTTATTACGATGGGCAGCATTGATTGGTATCTATATCAGCAATTGGATAAGACCAGCTATTTTATTACCTGTTCATTTATTGTTTTCGCAGGTATCGTGAGTTCTTTAATTAATTTTTATCAACGCGCACGCAAGGATACGGTGCAGTTGTATGAACAATTGAAGCAATCCCATGAGCAGCTGCAGAAATTCGCCCTCAAGACGGAAGAGTGGGCCGCCGCGAGGGAACGTGTGAGAATTGCACGCGATATTCATGACACGGTAGGTCATAAATTAACGGCTTTGCTGGTTCAAATGCAAGCGGCTCGCAAGCTAAGCCGAGTGGACCCACAACGAAGCGAACAAGCCTATCTGGAGTGTGAGGAATTGATAAGGTCCTCCTTACAAGAGTTACGTCTTTCAGTAAGGGCCATACGAGATGAACCTATACAATCTACTTCTTTAGAAGAACGTCTTCAAGCGCTCGCGGAGGAGTTTATCAAATTTGCAAAGGTGCAGACCGTCTTGGAAGTGGAAGGGAGACCTGTCACACTCCCAGGCGATCTTCAATTAACTGCTTATCGAATTGTACAAGAGTCCCTCACGAATGCCCAAAAACATGGACAAGCGAAACATGCATTCATCGTGTTGACCTACTCTGGTGAAGGATTTACTTTATGCATTCGGAATGACGGTGAGCTGCCTCACGAACTGAAACCGGGATTTGGTTTAATGAATCTGCAGGAAAGAGTGCGGGAATGGCATGGCGATGTGCATTTCCGGATGGATCAGAGAACCGGCTTCGCTGTTGAGGTGCAATTCCCTTATTCTGTAACAGAAATGGAGCGAGGATTCATTGAAAATTTTAATAGTTGACGATCAACGGCTAATGAGAGAAGGACTTGCGACCATCATCGGTTTGGAACCAGATATGGAAGTGGTGGGAATGGCCGTGGATGGGAGAGACGCCTACACCAAAGCAGCCGAATGGCGGCCGGATGTGGTGCTGATGGACATTCGAATGCCTGGAATGGATGGTATTGAAGGATCGGAATTAATCCTCAAGCACTTTCCGGTAACGAAAGTATTGATTCTGACCACATTTGATGATGCGGAGCTAATCATGAAGGTTCTGGAGAAAGGCGTCCATGGCTACTTATTAAAAGATATGCCTTCGGAGGCGATCGTAAGCGCCATTCAAACGGTTTACAATGGCGGGACTGTTTTTCAACACGAGATCACGGCAGTGCTGCTGAAAGAAATTAAAAAAATGACGGTAGAGCATCTGAACAAGGTAGATTCCGTTCAACGTACTGAGCCTGACGAGCTGGCGCTTTTAACGGATAGGGAGAAAGAGGTATTAGCTCAATTGGGTCAAGGCCTAAATAATAAAGAAATTGCGGGCTTGCTTTTTGTTACGGAAGGCACTGTGAAAAATCATGTTTCGAATCTTATCGCCAAGCTTGGGCTGCGCGACAGAACGCAAGCTGCGCTATTTTCAGTTCGTCATCTTTTATAATTAAAAGGGCATGACTTTTGGCATAGAGCATGAATTTTACCATGCTTTATTGATCAAATGTTGTGCCTTTTTTGGTGTAAACACATGACTTTCCACAGGTTTGCTTGCGCGTAATTCTTGTTAAAATCCAAGTAACGAAAAAAGGAGGAGGATAGACGTGAAAAAATTTGCTTTGACGGTGCGTTTCATCCTTGTTGTTGTTATTACATTAGTGGTTGGAACTTTGTATGAAGTAAATTGTTTTCTGAACTATTAAGAGCTAGTGTTCGTGCCATCCCAAGATGTACCGCGGAGGTGAAAGGTAACTTGAAGATAATAAACCGCAAATTATTGTTACTGCCTATAGCGCTGCTTGTCTTTATGGTTTACTCCTTTTTCAGTTCTAATCACAAAAAAGAAATCGTGAATGCTCAAGCTGCGATGACAACAGCGAATGAAGTTTCGAACACGTCCTACGAAACTGCTATTTTTGCAGGCGGCTGCTTCTGGTTGATGGAAGAGGTATTTGAGAAGCTTGATGGTGTGTCAGGCGTTGAAAGCGGCTATACGGGAGGCCATAAGGAAAATCCTACTTATGAAGAAGTAGGTTCTCAAACGACCGGACATCTCGAATCGGTGGAAGTTCGATATAACCCGAATCAGATTTCGTATGATAACCTTCTGCAGGTTTTCTGGCGAAACGTTGATCCAACGGATGCAGAGGGGCAATTTGCTAATCGCGGCAGCGAATATCAAACCGCCATATTTTATAAAAACAATGAACAAAAAGAGTTGGCTGAGGCGTCCAGAGAAGCTTTAGCAGCTTCAGGAAGGTTCAAAAAACCGATTATCACGAAGATTGAATCTGCTTCGACGTTTTACAAGGCGGAAGAAGAGCATCAAAACTTTTTCAAGAATAACCCGATCAGTTTCAAAATCAATTTGCTCGGCTCCGGCCGCGATGCAAGCTTAGATAGAATCTGGGGGAGTGACAGAAACGTGAACATTCAAAAAGGTTTTGATAAGGAAGCAAAGCTGAAAACGCTGACCAAGCTCCAATATGAGGTCACTCAACATGGGGTGGATGAAGAGCCGTTTAACAACGAATACTGGGATAACAATGAGCCAGGCATTTACGTGGATATCGTTTCCGGCGAGCCGCTGTACAGCTCAAAGGACAAATTTGATGCAGGTGTAGGCTGGCCTAATTTCACCAAACCCTTGGAGCCAAATAATCTGATTGAGAAAAATAGCCCTGGTTTTGTGTCGGTAGCTCCCGTGGTTAAAAGTAAGAATGCCGATTCCTTTCTAGGTCATAAGTTCAAGAGCGGCCCCTCACCAACGGGAGTTCGTTACTGCATTAATTCTGCAGCTTTACAATTTATACCCCTGCATGAACTTGAAGAGAGAGGTTACGGTTCGTATGTCAAGCTATTTGATGAGGAGGATTATAAATGAGAGAAGAATTTGTATTCCATTCTTTTAACAAACAACAAGACGCATTTATTGACTTAGTTAACAAATGTCCCATTGACAAACGTAATGTTGTGCCGACAGGCTTTGAAACTAACCTTCTATGGCATGTCGGGCATGTGCTTGTCGTTACTGAATTCCATGTGTTTTGTCTTGCAGACTTGCCTCGAGTTCTTCCGGAAAACTATCAAAACTTGTTTGCATACCGTACCAAAACTTCAGATTGGACAGAAGAACCGCCAACCTGGGAGCTAATAATTGCTCAACTGAAAGAACAACGTTACCTGATACATGAGTTGAAAGATAAACTGGAAGTACCTGTAAAAGAGAACTTTCTGAAGGCGGACAATATTGGAGAGCTAATTCTCTCAACATCTGAGCATTTAGCCACTCATATAGGTGTCGTCTCTGCTATGATCAAAATTCTAAAAGATGAATAGAAAGGGAGAACAGCAGTCCTTGATGGCTGCTGTTTTGCCGTGTTTAGAGGGTTTTTCAAGCTAGGTAGACAAACCTTTCTTGCTTCATTAGCAGGGCATAAATCCAGTGATGCAGTTTGTTAACACTGGCGATGAGGGTAGCGCGACTTTTAGACTTCTAGACGCTAATTCAATGTAAGGGATTCCTCTCCATCTTCTCAGGATAAATCGATGGGAATTAGAGTTACGCTGAAGTAACGGGTAGATTACACGAATGATGCATCGTGATAGAATTAAAAGTATGGGGGATGGATTCCTTCTAATAATGATATGTATAGTCTTACTAATGGCGTTGCCTCGCGTATTGTCGAATACGTAAAGAAGAAGGTGAATGGGAATGAGTAGAGATTTTGAGGGGAGAAAGTTTCAACTTTGGCATTATAAAGTTAGTCATGGTGAATTACTTATCAGAAGCCCAAAGAATGATAAAAATTATAAGAATATCGATATCATGTTTT
Organism: Paenibacillus sp. V4I9; assembly: GCF_030817295.1. Classification (NCBI taxonomy): domain Bacteria; kingdom Bacillati; phylum Bacillota; class Bacilli; order Caryophanales; family Paenibacillaceae; genus Paenibacillus; species Paenibacillus sp. V4I9. The sequence continues at coordinate 5,618,644 of NZ_JAUSZE010000001.1, read as the reverse complement.
TTGATGTTAAGTATATAGAAGTACCTAGGTTTTTACCTAATATAAAAATAGAAGTAGTTAATGAAGATGATATCAGCTATGTATGTGATAAACTTACTAAAAATGTTGCTAAGGAAGATATATATATATATCATAAAATCAAATAATATCCGATATATTGTTGTTGCTGGTGCAATTAATATTGTTGAAAATGAATTGGATTTATTTGAGCTTCCGTTTAATTGAGTAGGGTTTTGTCACATCAGTATCTTAACTATTCAGGCTTTATATAAGTGTGAAGGATTGGTATGAAGGACTGCCGAAAGGCAGTCTTTTTTCTAATTTATAGTGCAATGAACACTACTATTATAGGGTGACAAGAACAGTAACTTATTCCCGACGGAGGTACACTGTACGCTTAGTGAAATCCTTTGCCATTCAGCTATTCCAGCTAATAGCTTGTCAATATTTTATTATTAATGGCGGATTCATGAGGTGGTATACTTAAAAAAGTGCATGGGAAAGAACCGTCCCATAAAGCACGGAAAGACATTCCATATATTTCTATTTCTTGCTACTTACTCTAAACGGAACGATTCCTTAGTAGTCAAGATGGCAAAAATCCAGTGGATGAGTTTATTCACACAAGCAATTATCGCTACTTTGAACAGCTTTCCTTCAGCACGCTTCTTATCATAATAAGCTCTTAGTTTTTTATTTCTATTACTACGAATACCACATCGTACAGCTTGATATAGGGCAGTACGAAGCCTCCTGGAACCGTGCTTAGTTATTTTATTTATGGTTGCTGTAAACTTGCCTGAAGAAAAAACACTCGGATCTATACCAGCAAAGGCAACAAGTTTCTTTGCGTGATTGAACCGATCGATTTCCCCGATCTCAGCTAAAATTGTTGCAGCAATTTTAGTGCCAATCCCGGGTATCGATTGGATTAAATCATATTCAAGTAACGCTTCAGCTAGGGCCTCTATCGATTTATTAAGGTCTGCTAGATGGTCCTGGTATTGAAGAAGCAATTTGATGAGCAGCTGCATGGAGATCAAATGGCTTGAAAAAGCCGTTTCCTTAAAGGGGTTTCGCTTTGCTGCAGCCCCTAGGATTTGAGCGCGTTCCAAGCACCATGAGACGGATCTGCCGCGTCCAGTAAGACGCCCGATTGCAGTTGTAATCTCCAACTCGGACATTTCTAGGACTTCTTTAGACGTTGGGTGTAAAGCCAGAAATCGAAGGGAAACCTTTGAATAAAGGTCACCAAACACGCCATGATATTCTGGAAAACTTGATCCAGAATAGCCTGAAACTGTAGTTTTGCTTGGACATACATACCCGTTAAAGATTCATGTTGGCGTGTTAGATAGCGTAAATTCATGAGATGCTGACCCCGCTTTTTGTAAGGTTCAAACTCTTCTTTATAGAACAGCGTCCCTAATAGATGGGCATCAGCGGCATCCGTCTTCAACCGTCGCAAATTGGTTTTCTTGGCGTTATGTGAGATTAAAGGATTAATGACGATGTTCAAATACTGGTGCTCATCCAGAAACTGAACAACGGGGCTAGATAATGGCCTGTTGCTTCCATAACAATGGAGGGACGCATCCCTGCAGCTGATTCCACTCCTCTCATATAATTTAGAAAAGATGCTAACCCTTCAAGATCATGATTAAACCAAAGATCTTCCCATGAGGTACTCCACGGTCTAAAGAAGCTTGTGCATGGCTCTCTCCCTTTGATACATCCAAACCAATGACTGGAATTCATAACTTCACTCCTGTAGTATTTTCACCGGCAACCCCTAACCTTCTTGTCTTCCACACTATCGCATGTGATACGGGATTCATGTCCCAACCAGCCTAACCATGGTTGAACAAGTAGGGGGGATGAACTGAATAGCTCTCGGGATCCAAGTCCCACGGGCAGAATCGTTCGATCCCCGGCTACCGTTATCTTACGGCCTCAAAAAAATGAGGTCGACCAGAAATATCTGGTGACCTCATAATACGAACGGGCAGGTTGGACGACGCGCCTTCTCTCCATTCTAACTGCCCTTTTTTGAAACTAGTTTTCATTTACTACCATTTCCAGATCATACAGTTCTCTGTTCCCTTTTTCATTCCTTCAGCTGCCTTCTAATTCCGAAAGGTTATTAAATGGTAGAGTCGATCACCTTCAGCCCCTCATGGGCTTTCTATGCGCCTATGTTATGTTCTGCGAGTCCTGCAGTTATTCTAAAAATAAGAGGAATGGAAAAGACCATCGAAATGGTCGGGTCGTCCGGTCTGACACGCGAGAGCATTGTGTTTGATGTCGGTTTATTCGAGGGTATCGCGTCATGGGACCGGTGGCCTATATTCGCAAACGCCTTGGAGGTTCAATTCTTAAGAATACTCACTTTATTCTTAAAAAACAGCATATGACTTGCTTCCTCACTTTGTTACTATGAAGTTTGTCGAGGTGTCGCTGAACACATAAGCCACGGGCGGACTGTGCTTGCCCGAAAACGATGCGTTTTGCGTCTGCCTAAATAAACGGTGGAAAGGAGATGTCGTCGGACATCACTTTGCAGGCAGGCGGAACAAGGGGATTGGGAAATTTCCCCGAGTTGGAGCATCCATTCGGGCTGCGCGACGGCGATAATTCGTTTATATGGGCCATGGGCGATTTCTTTCCTTTATCGTGATAACCGATGGCTTGCACCACTTCTTTCACTTCTTCTTCGCTAAGCAACGTTTGCACGAAGTTCGTAAATGGGGCAATCTTTTCATGAGAGGTCATCTTTTCGATTCGTGGTGTCATGATTACCGATTCTACTAAACGCAAAGTCTCTTTTCATATTTTATTCCCTGTTAATGGATAATCAACACACCTGATGTCCGACATCTGTCTGCAACGTTATAGACGAGGGTACCGTCAGCGCGCTCGAGGCGCAGTGAGCGTTATTGACATTCTGTCAACTCGCGGGCATCATCAAGCGAATCCCAATGACCGAGATGAGCGCAAAGGACTTCCGTCAGGTCATCGACGTTGACTTAAACGCGCCGTTCATCGTGGCAAACGCTTTCAAACAGTCGATGATAAAGAAAGGCGGCGGCAAGATCATCAGCATCTGTTCGAGGTTGAGTGAGCTGGGCCGCGAGACAGTCAGTGCCTATGCGGCAGCCGCCCCCCTTCAACCAGTTTATCATCAGCAAGATGCCCGCGGCCCGTTGGGGCACGCCGGACGATTTGCAAGGTCCAGCCGTGTTTCTGGCCTCGCCCGCATCCGATTTTGTTAGCGGTTACATCCTGTATGTAGACGGAGGCATTTTGACTTACATTGGAAATAAGTCACAGAATTGCGTTATTTAAGAAAGGAGAGCGATTATGAAAAAGCATTTGAAACAGGTCTTATCGTTATTGTTATGTGTACCAATAATATGTATGCCGACGCTTGTCCTGGGATCAACAGCGAATGTTGCTGCCGCGGCTGAGAACGTCACACTGGGTGATCCTATTGTGTCTACCGGTCCCAAAGGCTTTACCACAAGGATAGAGGCGGAAGATTTTTATAAACATACAGGCAATATCTATATAAGGGACAACGGAAATACGGTACCGGGATCTGCCGCCGCGGATGATGTCGTTTTAACAGGCGCCTCGGGCGGCAAATTTGTGGATTTCAGCGACCCTGTCGCCAACTATAAAACGGGCAGCGGCTCTAATAATAACACCATTCCATCGGGGCAGGACAAGGCCAGCTGGAGGGTGATTGTACCTGCGGCGGGCGTTTATGAATTAGCTTTTAAATATAACAACCCAGCCACAAAGGTGGGCGGTTACCGAAATGTCCGCGACGAGAGGAATAGCCGCATTATTATCAACGATGATGAACCGGATTTTACGAATACTATGGATCCGCATTGGGCGGGCTGGATGATTTTCAATATGTCCGGATACATTGACAGTTATAATCCGGAGACCAACACATCCCTGACTCCGCAGACGGACAATGACTATGCAAACGTAAAAGGCAATACGGCTTGGAATAACAACTATATGAACGTCTGGCTGGAGAAGGGTGAAAATACCGTTACTTTGGGAATGGAGGCGCCTCCGGGACAGGCGGTTTACGACGGACCCAATTTGGATTATTTCGATGTGACCTATATTGGAGACCAATATGTCAGCAAGGACACGATCCCCTATCTGAGCGACGATTTCGTCTTCCAACATCCGGGCGTCTATTTCACACTGGAGGACCTTGATAACATCAAGGCAAATAAAAACAACTTGGATACAGTATATGGAAAGGGATATCAGGAACTCGTAAGCGCCACTACCTGGTTCGATAACAATAAGGTTAATCTGGCGCCTGTGCTCGATGTGGGTCCTTACAACAGCCCCAATATCGGAGGTACCGAATTTACCCGCGGCGGCAGCAAGGCGCTCTATTACGCTTTACGGTACTATTTGGACGGAGACGTAGCCTACGGGAAAAAAGCGAGAGACGTCCTCAATGGGTGGGCCAACACTCTGAAGACCCTCGGGCTCGGAAACGACTTGAAGCTGCGCATCGCCATCGTGGGGCCGGATTTCGTGAACGCCGCCGAGATCATAAGGCAAGTCTACAATAACGATCCCTCCGTTGCGCCGACGGACAAATGGCAGAAGGCAAGCATGGCCGAATTTGAGACTTTCCTGCACTTGCTGCTGTCCAAGACCTACGATTTTTATCCCCAGGCCAATGGCAACTGGGATGCTATTCTCGGCGACTTCAACATGGCCACAGCGGTCTATTTGGAGGATGTTGGCTTATTTAACGATGCGCTGAAGCAGCGGTATCTCGGCACTTACAGGGAAGGCAACACTGTGTCCATGGGAAGCCTGCCCAGCTATATTTACCCGTCCGGCGAGCAGCAGGAAAGCAGCCGCGATCAGACACACGCCAGGATGGGCATTACGGGTCTTGCTTCTCAGGCGGATATCGCCTGGAACCAGGGTATCGATCTTTACGGGGCCTATGATAACCGCCAGCTTAAAGGCACGGTGTACAGCGCGAGATATGCAGTCGGCGAGGAAGTGGAATCGGCTACGTTCATTTCCGACAAGAACAGAACGCAAAGCGGTATTGAGGCCATCGGATACGAGATCGTCGGCAACCACTATCTCAACCAGGTCGCGGACGTGGCCGCTGAGGGAGAAACGGATTTAATTTATGAAGCGGCGAAGATGCGTCTGCGTACGGGCTCAATAAATAACGAAGCCGGCCGGAAGGCTAACTATTACGGTGCGATGATTTTCACAGATAAGCCTTACGATGTTGCAATGACTTTGAGCGCCAACAAAAACGCGTTGAGCTCCGTAGGCGATGAAATCGTCCTAACGGCCAATGTGCAGACGGATTCCGGCATCAAGCGCGTAAACTGGGATATTCCGGAGTCGCTGAAGCCATACATCGATTACGAGATCATCAGCGACACGATGCTGAAGCTGAAATTGAGGGAGATGCCTGACCTTTATGAGATCGCCGGCGTCATCAAGGCAACATCCGTCAAAAAGGCCACCGTCAGCGCTACCTTCTCCATCTCAATCGACAAGAAGCCGCCGGTGACGACGGCTGCTGTCTCACCAGCTCAGCCGGACGGGCTTAATGGGTGGTATGGACACGCTGTAACAGTTAACTTTAACGCTTATGACAATCTGTCGGGCGTAGCCAAAACAGAGTACAGTTTGGATGACGGACACACATGGCAGGCTTATACATCGGCGTTAATGTTCGACAAAGATGACAAATATACCGTGAGCTACCGTTCGACGGACAACGCCGGCAATGCAGAAGCGGTGAAAACGATCGGCTTCAATCTGGATTCGACGCTACCTACAATTACGGTTACCGGACTTGTGTACGGCACGTACAGCGATTCTATGGATATTACGCCGATCCTTACGTTCAGCGATAACTTGTCCGGAGTCGACAGCAGCAAGACAACGGTCACGATAAGTACAAATGGTGAACCCCAAACCGTGCAGCAAGGAGCCACTATTCCGCTATATACGCTGCCGCTTGGTTCGCACACATTTATCGTAACGGCAAGTGACTTGGCAGGGAATACGAGTAGTCAAACCGTATTGTTCCAAACTACGACAAGCGTCCAATCCTTGCAGGCATTGGTCACACGCTTTATGAATACCGGATGGATCGATAACGCGGGCATTGCCAACAGCTTGCAGAGCAAATTGGCCAAGAACAACCTAGATACTTTCGTGAGCGAAGTGCAGGCCCAAAGCGGCAAGCATATTTCTGCGCAAGCCGCAGGCTACTTGCTTCGGGATGCCCAGTATTTGTTGTCCAAATAGTAAGAGGGTATTGCCTGCTTCCGTTAACTGACGTATCAAAGCTGCATAATTTAATAGCCTATTGTAGATCAGCCCCTCTTGTGCAAACGGAATGTAGATAAACTTCCATAAATGTACAAGAGGTTTTTTTTATCGTGTACCAGGGATGTTTAAGTTAACTAAAGCATACCCTGAATCGGCATGAAAAGTTTCTCTCATGCAGATTTCAATAGGGAAAAAATCTCAAGTATACGGAGAAGGAACGGGCTGTACTCATGGACCATTTCTGGCTTACATAACCACTTTTCAAAATATGTTCTAGATATATATAAATGGGTGTCGGAAAATTTACCTGGTTCGTATGGATTGTTATATGTTCATAACGATGAGGATTTCAAGGGTAAAGACGATAACAGTAACAATTTTATAGTCTGGAAATTAGCAAGGGGTAATTTAACTCAAGAGAAAGACAACTACCTATCACCATATATACCAGTAGTTGAAGATGAATACGATCCAAGTAAGAATGACTAAATAAAATACTGTCACTATGCTTAACGAGAAGCAAGTGCTGAGTAAACAATTACATAAGCTCATTCCGCTAACGGAGAACAAGTGTTAAGTAAATGTAACATGATTGAAATCTTATTTTCATGTGGCATTAATGAATCAAGCCTATAATAAAAGTCGACCCCCCTTTAAAATATAAACTTAGACCCTCAGCCCGTTGCTGTGGGTCTCTTTTTGCTATTAAACTAAAGGGCATTTTAACGCAACATTTGAAAGTTTATTAGTGAAATCTAAACCAAGCGAACCATCCTTTTTCTTTATCCTTTACTACATAAATTTGACCATGAGAGGCATCATATGCTGGCAAAAATTTAGGGAAAAGTATCTCAACAAACCAATAATTTTTTGCCACTTAGGAAATAACTGAAACAAAAACCTATAACCTGTTGTTTGGAACCGTAGATAGCGAGATCGATATTGTTAATATTTACCACCCAATATACAACCGTACTTACAAATCCGTCAACAATAAATATGTTTGTTGTATCAAGAATTTGATAATGTTATACTTGATATATCAACAATATTACAGGTGAAGGATTGATAGGTCATGTCGTTATACGAGAAGATATATAGTCATTTGCTGGATGAAATCAAGGCAGGTAGGCTCAAACCTGGCGATCGCATTCCTTCGGAAAACGAATTGTCTACTCAGTTCAGCGTTAGCCGCATTACGTCGAAAAAGGCGTTGGAGATGCTTGCACAGCACGACTGGATCGAGAGGTTGCAGGGAAAGGGATCGTACGTCGCCCAGAAAATTCTCAATTACCACGAACAGCAGGAAGCGGTTCCTTCCGGCTGGGGGGAACGCGATCACGCTGCGGGCCCGAGGATCGTCAGCCTCATCTTACCCGACTTTGATCATTCCTTTGGACTTAAGATGGTACGCGGAATTGAAGAGCGGTGCTCGAGCTATGGTATCCCGCTTATGCTGAAGCTGACTTATGATAAACAAAACGTGGAGGAGGAGGCGATCCGTGCATCGATTCGGCAGGGTGCTTCGGGTTTGATTGTTTTTCCGGTACACGGAGAGCACTATAACGCCGAACTATTGCGTCTTGTTCTTAACGGGTTTCCGGTCGTGCTGGTGGACCGCTATTTGCGCGGGATTGCCGCAACGGCCGTGTATACGGATAATCGCAAAGCCGCGCAGGAACTGACCGAGTATCTTCTCGATCAAGGTCATCGGGAAATCGCCTTCGTTTCGCCGCCGTCCGAAAACACCTCGACGATTGAGGACCGCATTCAAGGGTACTTGTCGGCATTTACACAGCGCGGGATTCCGGCAAATCCGGACATGATCGTGACGAACCTTTACAGCACGCTGCCGGTCGGCGGGACGAAAGAATACATCTCGAACGATTATGGAACGCTGCAATCTTTTATCGAAAGGCATCCGGGCACGACGGCCTTCCTGGCTTGCGAATATCTGATGGCTATGCGCATATCCGAGTGGCTGAACAGGATGGGCAAGCGGGTTCCGGATAATTATGAAATAGTCTGTTTCGATTACCCTGAAGATTCGTTTGGCCCGCCGGAGTTCACGCATATTCGGCAGGACGAATGGAGTATCGGACAACGTGCGTTGGACTTGCTAGCAGCCAAATGGGCAGGTGAAGTGACCCCGGAAAACCACCTGGTTGAGCACAAGTTGATTCGGCGGCAAAATAAAGAGTTGATATAATAAGATTAAACTTGGTATATAAATAGTATATTGACATTATATTATTCGAGATGTTATATTGATACCATGAAAGGAAGCGATTACAATCTGAATAGGAGAGTGGTTATGTATAGTTCGGTTTATCGGAAAATTGAAGAAACAGCGGTTCGACTTCAGCGGATCGACCCGGGACTTTCTGAAATCTTTCAGAAATGCTATCCGAATACGTTGGAAACGACCGTAGAACTGTTGGACGACGGGACGTCCTTCGTCATTACCGGAGATATCCCGGCGATGTGGCTCAGAGATTCGTCCGCCCAGGTTCGGCCTTATATTCAGCAGGCAGGCGACGATCCGGATGTACAGCGGATGATACGCGGGGTAATCGAACGGCAGGCCCGATACCTGATGCTCGATCCATACGCAAACGCATTCAATAAGGAGCCGAATGGGAAAGGGCATTCGGGAGACCTAACGGTCAAAGGACCTTGGGTTTGGGAACGGAAGTACGAATTGGATTCACTGTGTTATCCTGTTCAACTGTGCTGGGACTATTGGGAAGCTACTCAAGACAGAATGGTATTCAGTGAAACGGTACATACGATGTTTCATCGGATTGTTGAAATCATGCGCGTAGAACAGCGGCACGACCGAGATTCCGAGTACGCTTTCGAAAGAACGGGCTGCCCTCCTTCAGACACGCTGCCTTTCAGCGGAAGAGGCACCCGAACCAATTATACCGGCATGATCTGGTCGGGCTTCCGACCGAGCGACGATGCCTGCAAGTTCGGATTCCTGATCCCTTCGAATATGTTCGCCGTCATCATCCTTCGTTATATTGGACAGTTGGCCAAGGAGATGTATCATGACCACGGCTTATGTGAAAGCGCTTACAAATTATCTGTAGAAATCGAATTCGGTATCGAGACATACGGCAAGGTCAAGCATCCTGAGCACGGATGGATGTACGCTTACGAAACCGACGGCTTCGGCAACTACAATCTGATGGATGACGCCAACGTTCCGAGCCTGCTTTCGATTCCTTACCTTGGTTACCGAGACGCGAACGACCCGGTCTATAGGAATACAAGAAAGTTCGTTCTAAGCCCGGATAACCCGTATTACTCGTCGGGCCTCTTCGCCCAAGGCGTCGGCAGCCCGCATACGCCGCCCGGTCACATTTGGCCGATCGGACTCATCATCCAAGGGCTGACCTCGATCGATCCTATTGAGCGGGACGATCTGGTACGGATGTTAGTTTCCACTACCGCAGGCACAGGCTTTATGCACGAAAGCTTCCATACCGACAGACCGGATACGTTCACAAGAGAATGGTTCGCTTGGGCGAACAGTTTGTTCGGCGAGTTTATTTGCCGATGGCTCGAACAGAAACCCGAATAAAGAAAGGTGGTCGGAACTTTTGATTGCAGCATCCCGCAAGAGGGTTTACCGCCAATGGATCAAGGGTTATTTGTTCATCCTCCCCTCGATTATCGGTTTCAGCGTATTCGTCGCCTATCCGTTAATCTCTTCTCTTTATTATGCGCTTACGGAGTGGGACGGCATCAACAAGCCTAAGTTTGTCGGATTCGATAACTTCACTTATATGTTTACAGTCGATCCGGCTTTCTGGAAGTCGCTCCGAGTGACCTTCTATTTCGTTCTGCTCAATGTGCCTTCATCACTCATATTCGGCCTAGTACTGGCCATGCTTCTCAACCGCAAGCTGCCGGGCATCAAGTTTTTCCGGACTGCCTTTTACTTGCCGACGGTTATCCCAGCGGTGGCAACCTTGACCCTATGGCTTTTCATGTATCATCCGCAGTATGGATTGGCCAATCAGGTGCTCAGATTGTTCGGCCTGCCGGCCGCTCCTTGGCTCACGAGCGAGAATACGGCTCTTCTATCCATCATCCTGTCCGGCTTGTGGCAGGTCGGTTCGGGGATGATCATCTTCTTAAGCGGACTGCAATCCGTACCGCAGGATTTGTATGAAGCTGCGGAGGTGGACGGGGCCAGCGGATGGACGACGTTCTCCCGTGTGACGCTGCCGATGATCACACCGATTCTTTTTCTGCAGCTCATTTTGGGTATTATCGGCTCCTTTCAGGCCTTCACCCAAATTGTTGTCTTAACTCACGGCGGTCCCAACTTCTCGACGATGCTGCTCAATTATAAGATTTATGGAGATGTGTTTAACGGTAAAATGTTCGGATACGGTATCGCTGAGGTTTGGGTTCTGTTCCTCATCATCATGTTCTTCACTCTGCTTACTTACAGGTATTCCAATCGATTCGTGTATTACGAAAATGACAATAGGGGGTGAAACGAATGGCTATGTCCCAGTCTGCGGTAATAGAAAATTCCCGGACAGCCGACCGTGTATCCAAATATCCGTTGAAAGATACGGTTCGTTTCTTGATTCTTCTCGTCGGCTCCATCGCCATGCTGTATCCGCTCCTCTGGATGATTACGATAGCGCTGAAAGGGAATGAAGAAATATTCAAGATACCGCCCGATTGGTACCCGAAGGAGTTTCATCTGGAAAACTTCGTCAAGGGAACGCAGACTATCAACTTCTGGAGGACGTTCGGCAACTCGATGTTCATCGCCGTCGCCAGCACGATTGGGCAAGTCGTCAGCTCGGTCCTCGTCGGATACGGAATCGGCAGGCTTCGTTTTCCGGGACGTAAAATGTGGTTTTCGTTCTTCGTTGGCAGCCTGATGCTGCCGGGCTTCGTAGGGCTCGTTCCGATCTTTCATCTGTTCACCTCGCTCGGCTGGTACAATACTTATCTTCCGCTGATTGTACCGGCATTTCTCGGCAATGCCACCTTTACGTTCTTGTTCATCCAATTCACGAGCACGATTCCGAAATCGTTCGACGAGGCATCCAAGATCGACGGGGCCGGAGACTTCCAAATCCTTTGGTATGTGCTTGTTCCCATGTCGCTGCCAGTCATCGTCACCATGATTATCTTCGCCTTTAACGGAGCATGGAACCAATACCTGGAGCCACTCATCTATATTGCGGATCAAAGCAAATGGACGCTATCGGTAGCTCTTGCCTCCTATGCATCGAATTGGACGACGCAATGGAACTACTTCATGGCCGCAGATTTAATCTATATGCTGCCCATGATCATCATCTTTTTCCTTGGCCAAAAGTATTTTATGCAGGGTCTCGGGTCGGTCAATTCCGCCGGCTTGAAATAAATAATTCAAGGAGGTCCATAGAAATGAAAGCGATTAAATTGGTGAGTCTGGCAGGAGCGTTAACTCTGGCATTGGGGACGGTGGTAGGTTGTTCGGAAAGCACGAGCTCAGGCGGAGGTGCGACCGCGCCGGCAGCTACATCCGGCAACAGCAGTAAAGCGACGTCCACGGAGGTCACGCTGATGACTTGGGAATCCCAAGCGATGAATGATAAGATCATGGCTTCGATGAAGAAGTTCGAGGAGCAGAATCCGGGCATCACCGTTAAGCTGCTTCCGGCACCGCTTCAAGATTACGGCATCAAAATCAACGGGATGATGGCAGCCAAACAGGCTCCTGATATTTTCATGACCGGCAACGACATGACGCTGCAAAACGGCGCGAAAGGCCTTCTTTACGACTGGTCGGCCAAAGCAAGTTCGGATCAGGAGTATATGAATGGATTTTATCCGGGTGTCGTCGACAGTTGGAAATCAAATAACAAGCTTTACGGGTTGCCGGGCCTTCTAAATACGTATGGTGTTTTCTACAACAAAAAGCTGTTCAAAGATGCCGGGCTTCCAGAGCCGAAGCAGGGTTGGACGTATGATGAGTTTTTTGGCGCCATGGCCAAATTGACATCTAATAAAGGCGGCATTCAGCAGTATGGATATTATGGCCGACCTGATGCATTTAACGTATCGCTGTACTCGGTATCGGCCGGAGGCGCTCCTTTTACGGATTCGATCGTAAACCCGACGAAGGTGGAAGTGAGCCCGCAATTTATCGAGGGCGTGAAGAAGTATCAGAAGGCGATTGCCGACAAATCCATGATTCCGCCGACGTTCGACCAATCGGGCGTTATGGCGTCATTTAAGGACGGCAAAGTTGCGATGACGATGCAAGGGCAGTGGGTGGCAGACGACCTGATCCGCAATGCGCCGAACCTGGAATGGGGATATGCTCCTCAGCCTGTCGTGAAGACGCAATCGGAGATTTATGACGCCGTCGGTTGGTGCAGCCCGGCCACTATCAAGAATCCGGATGCGGTCTGGAAAGTGCTGATGTATCTTGATTCGTCAATGTATCAGGAAGTGCTGCCGTCCACACCGGTCGCTCCCGCCGCTTACAAATCGGCCGCAGGCGCTTATTTCGACACGCTCAAGAAAGCGGGGCATCCGGATTTGGCGGACGGTATCGATTATATTCTAAAATCACCGAACATTCAGCCGGTACGGTTCCTTACGACCTGGTCCGGGAAAGCAGGCCCGTTCATCGACGCCGTCTGGAATAATGTCTTGAGCGGCAAAGCCGGCGAAGCCGAGCTGAAGGATACGGCCGACAAGGTGAACAAAGTGATAGCGTCATCCAAATAATCCAGGGAGGTAATGTAATGGTACTGACAAAAAGGAGCCGCTCTAAACTTTTACTGTTGACAACGGCGTTTGCATTAACTTTCACATCATATTCTGCCCTGGGAAGCCCAAAAGCGAATGCATTTACTTCGTCGGACGGAGATACGGCCATACAAGCATTTAACGCGAAATTTTGGGACAGCAGCGCAAAGTTATTTTGGAAAAATTCGAATCGCGGCAGCAACTATATGGACTTTTGGATAGAAGCGGAGCTTTGGGAAATGGTCATGGACGCCTATCTTCATACTTCCGATGCCGGCTTGAAAGCGCAGCTTCGAACTCAGATTGACGACATTTTTGACGGTACGGTAGCGAAATACGGGGAGGATTGGACGAACAATCATTTCAATGACGACATCATGTGGTGGGCGATGGGTTCAGCAAGAGCCTACGAAATAACGAAGAATCAAAAATATTTGGATAAAGCCAAGTATTATTTCGACTTTGTTTACAATACGCAATGGGATGACAGCTTTGCGAACGGCGGCATCTGGTGGATGAATACGGATCACTCTACGAAGAATGCCTGTATTAACTTCCCCGCAGCCGAAGCGGCCGTTTATCTGTATAACATCACGAAGGACGATCATTATTTGGATGCGGCCACCCGCATTTACCGATGGAGCAAGACGATGCTTACGGACGGTAACGGGAAAGTGTTTGACCGCATCGAGATGGAGAAAGGCGCCGTCCCCGATGCGACTCATTACAATCAGGGCACTTTCATCGGCGCAGCGGTAGGATTGTATCAAATAACCGGAAATACCGTGTATCTTGACGATGCTGTGAAAGCGGCGAGCTTTACCAAAGATCATTTAGTCGATGAAAACCGCTTGTTGCGCTATGAAGGACCGAACCACGACCTAAAAGGCGGCAAAACGATCCTGCTTCGCAATCTTGCCTATCTGCAAAAGACCGTCAACGAGCGAAGCGAAAGCACCTACAAGCAATTCGCTGCGGACTTTAATTACTGGGTGGCTTTCAACGCCCAAACGGCATGGAACAATCGAAACGCCGACAACATCGTCGACGGCAACTGGTCAGGGCAGCTGCTTTCCGGAACTTTTGAGGCTTGGGCATCATCCGGCGCAGTAGAAGCATTGTCCGTTTTGCAATCGCAGGACGTCGCACTCGGCGGGTATGCCTCCAAAAATCCTTTTAATAAGGTAGAAGCGGAAAGCTATAACGTCGGTACCGGATTTGTTATGGAAGGTAGCACGGATGGCTCGCTGCAGCTCGGCGGCATACAGCCCGGATACTATGCGGCGTATAAAAATGTCGACTTCGGATCTGAGGGTGCCATTGGCTTTATAGCCAGAGCGGCAAGCGGAACTCGTGGAGGGAACATCGAAATAAGACTCGACTCCTTGAACGGTACAAAAGTCGGAACCTTAAACGTTGAGGGGACAGGAGGATGGAACAATTTTACGGATGCCGTGACCGTCCTTAAAGACGATCAAGGGAACCCGAGCAAAGTAACCGGCGTACATAACGTCTATCTTGTCTTTACGAAGACGAACGATCAATATTTGTTTAATTTGAACTGGTTTAAATTCACAACAACGGATCCGACCAAGTCGGACGCATACGCAAGGCTGAAGGCCGGTCATTTCGACAGCAGCTCGGGTCTAAGCAAAAATGCAGATTGGGGCTTCCTGGACGGCATTAAAAATAACGCTTACGCCTCATATAAAGGCATTGACTTTGGATATGGTGCGGCCGGCGTTACCGTTCATGTGACCAGCGGCAATCAAGGCGGCACGATTGAGGTGAAGCTAGATAGCCTGGACGGGCCAACCGCAGGTGTGATCGGAATTCCGGCTTTGGGAAACTGGAATAATTGGGTGGACTTGATGGCCAACATTGACGACACCAAGGCAGTTGGCGTTCACGATGTGTATCTCGTATTCCATGGCACAAACGGAAGCGATGCGCCCTGCAATTTGGATTGGTTCACCTTTACGACAGTGAAAGGGAAAGCAAGGGATGCTTATGGCAAGCTGGAGGCTGAGAATTATACCAGCGGCGTAGGCTTCGGTACGGAAAACGGCGGCGGTCAAACGTACTTGGCGGGAATATACGGTCCCAATAAGCCGAATGCCATGTACAATTACATTGACTTTGGAACTCAGAGTCCGTCTAAATTTTATGTTAATGCGGCAAGTGCAACCGGCGGAGGAACGATAGAAGTTAGAGTCGATAGCGTGAGCGGCCCGGTTATCGCAACCAGTTCGGTTTCAGGAACCGGCGGATGGCAAGATTTCAAGGTTACCTCGGCGGACGTCACCACTCCTGTGAACGGAAAACATATCGTGTTCATGCTGTTCAAAGGCAACGATTGGTTATACAACTTCGATAAATTTACGTTCGGTGACCCGGCCGTGCTTACGGCACCGACTCCGCCGCCTGTGACTTTGCCTGATCATGTACCTCCGGGAGAGGTAGAGAACGTGCAAGCGATTCGCGGCAACGATGCCATGACATTGTATTGGGACGGCCCTTATGACATCGACGGTCAAAAATCACAAATCGCGGTATTCAGCAACGGCCAACCGGTCGGAAACGCAATCGACGTCGGTCGAGGCATACAAACCGCCGTTTTACCGGGACTTGACAAGAGCCATAACTACACGATTTTAATCAAGAACGTGGATAAATCGGGGAACGTATCGAAAGGAATCACCGTAGACAGCAAAGATTTGCCTTCCTTTGCTCTAACCGCTAACGGAATTATTATAAATGACGGTGATTCTTTTGAAGACGATACCGCTCTGAACTTCAAAGTATGGGATAACTTATCGGCGATCACGACAGCAAAAGTCGCAATTGACGGTAAGGAATATACGATTGATCCGACGACGCAGCAAAGCATTGACATCGATATGGCCGGAAATCTAGGAATGAAAAAGGCCGCTATCACCATTGAGGACGCTTCTGGAAACAGGCTGGAGAACACAAGGAACGTCAGCGTGACGACCAGCGTCTATGCCATGCAGCATTTAATAACCCGCTTCACGAATTCGGGAGAGCTGAGCGGAGCGATCGTCCCTCAGCTGACCAACTCTCTTAAGCAGGTTCAGCATCAGCTTGACAAAGGCAAGCAGGATCAAGCGGTAAAGCATATTCAAGATTTTATCAAGCACTTGAATAATGAAGCTTTAAGCGGCAACGTACAAGCTCGTGCAAAGGCGATTCTGAATACGGATGCTCAATTCCTCATTGATACTTGGCAGAAAAGGAAAGAGGGCTAACCGTAAAAATAGGTAGGTCGACCGCAGGTCGACCTACATTTATACATAGAAGAGGGGTCAAGCGTGATTAGATAGGGGCTACACTGGATGGCGCCAGCGGCGAATTCATTGAATAGGGGTGGGTTATGAAAAAGCTTATCGTCCTGCTTATTCTTGCAGGCATCTTCTGGACGTCCTATGCTGGAAACGCTTTCTCGGCTTCCTCGGTAACTCTTCAGGAAATCAAGGATAGCAGAGCCCGGGATACCGTCGAAATTTCAGGACGCACCGATCTGGAGACGATCACGGTCAAAGTCTTAAGACCGAATCTAAGCATCCTTTATGTGAACGTTTTAAATGGAGGGGAATTCAGCGACTCGTTCACCTTGCCGGATGATTCCGTACCGGGCACCTATACCGTAATTGCCGGAAGCGGCGCCGTGCAGGATGTTAAGAAATTCCAAGTTATCGCGCCGAGCCGTGGAGAAGACGGCGGGAGCTCGGGCGGGGGAACGGTTCCTGCGCCGGCTAACCAGTCGCCAACGCTTAAGCCTGTCATACAGAACGGCATCGCATCGGTTCAGCCGGAGGCGGGCCAAAACACAGCGCTGATAGCTGTTGAGGATTTTGCGAATATGCCGCTGAAGGTGCGATTTCGCGACATTTACCTCACGGTAGGGATGTCCGAAGTGCAGGCCTTACTCAAGCGGACAGCCAACTCGGAGGGGGCGGTATTGCAAGTCAAAGCGGAAGCTACCACAAGCACGGAAATGGGGCGTCTGACCCGCCAGAACGGTGCTCAATTGCAAATGGCCGGCGAGATTTTTGATGTCAAGGTGTCGCTGATTTCGAAGGACGGCACTGAAATTTGGGCCGTTCAGCTTGCAGGGGACATGGAGCTGTCTCTGCCTTACGATCCGAAGGCCGATGAACGCTTACTTGGTATCTACTACCGCAACGATGACACTAAGCAATGGGAATACATTGGCGGCACGGTGGATAAGAACTCGGAGCGGATACAAGTCAAGCTTAAACATCTGAGTTCTTATGCGGCTATCGCGTATAAAAAATCATTCGATGACGTCCCATCCAGCCATTGGGCAAACCGAACGCTGGAATTGCTGGCTGCGCGGCATATCGTATCGGGCAAAACCGAAAACTTGTTCCAGCCTGACGACCATACGACGCGGGCGGAATTCACGGCGATGCTCGTGCGCGTATTGGAGCTGCCGACCGGCAAAGGAAGCACTCCCTTCTCGGACGTAAGCGCTGATGCTTGGTACGCCGATCCCATCCAGAGAGCCTATGCGGCCGGGTTGATCTCTGGGCTAACGGATGCCGAGTTCCGTCCCGATGCCGCCATTACCCGCGAACAGATGGCTTTGCTGCTCGTGAAGGCTTATGAGGCCAAACGCGGGAGCATTCATGCGGGGCAGTCTTCGCTGCCGGTCTTCAAGGATCAGGATCAGATTTCCGGATGGGCCCGGGAAGCTGTGAACCAAGCATGGACCGCGAAGCTGATGCAGGGCATCGGTGAGGGCACATTTGATGCTCAATCCGCAGCTACGCGTTCACAGAATGCTCAAGCGATCTACAATTTGATGCAAAACCTTTTGCCCTAACAGCAGTTGGGCCAAACCATGAATCAGGAGGAGAGTACGCTTGCATAATAGACGCTATTTGCGGCCAATTGCGGCCAAGTTGTTTTTGATGGTTTGCTTGCTGTTTGGCAGCTTGCCTTTCGGATTGCCGGGAACTGTCGTGGCCAATTCCGTGCAGCTTCCATTCACGCACAAGACATTCGATGAAGGAACTGGTACGACGGCAACGAATGCATCGGTGACCGTGGCGACCTATAACGAAAGCTCAACCGCCCTCGTTGTGAGCGATGTAGTATACGCGTCCGACCTGAACTGGGTCAGCATGGAATCGTACTGGAGCGGCGCCAAAAAAGATAAGTCGCTGGACGGCAACACGCTGACCTCGGCGGGGAAAACGTACAATAAGGGCATCGGGGCGCATGCAAATTCCAAAATCGTGTACAATCTCGACCCAGCCTACAAGCGCTTTACGGCGGTTGCCGGGATTGACGACGAGGTCAAATCGAACCCGGATCATGTCAAGGCCAAGACCAAATTTCACGTCAAGGCGGACGATAAGGTCATCGCCAGTTCGCCGGAATTGAAATTTAACGAAACTTATACATTCCAGGTCACGATTCCGGCCGGGGCCAAGACACTGACCCTGATCACCGATGACTTGGGCGACCCGACTTGTGACCATACGGATTGGCTGGACGCCCGGTTCCTGTTGACCGACGGAAATGGCGGCTGGTCGCCTTCCGAGCCTGTCGCTATCGCCAGCCCCGGAGGCCAAGTCATGAGTACGATTGAGCAGATTGACGGACGCTTGACCTATTCCATGAAGTTTAACGGTGCACCTGTCGTTGAAAAGTCGGTGCTCGGCGTCATTGTGGACGGCCACGATATCGGCGAGCGGGTGCTCTGGGACCGGACTCAGGCGGTTAGTGTTTCTCCGGACGCTTTCACTTATCCAATAACCGGCAACCATTCCACAGCCAGGGATCATCACACACTCACAACGATTCCGATTACGGACGTGAACAGCGGCATGACCTACAAGCTCCAAGTCAAACTGTTTGACGATGGAATCGCTTTTCGATATGTGATTCCGCCGGGAACCTCGGACCGCGTGTTCTCGGGCGAGAGCACCAGCTTCCGGCTCCCCGCGGACAGTACCGTGTGGTATCAGCAAAATACAACCAATTATGAAGGTCGCTTCACGAAGCAGGGCGCCCAATCTGTTCCTGTGAATACGAAAATCGGCCCACCGATGACGATTAAGCTGCCGGGCAGCGCCGGGTATGCCGCAATTACCGAGGGAGCGCTCGTTCAATATGTCGGCATGACCTTGAATGCCGAAGGCGGCGCCAACTTCAAAGCCAATTTCATCAACAGCGGCAACTGGACCTTGTCCGGCGAGGTTTCGACGCCCTGGAGAATCGTAACCGTAGCCCGTGACTTGAACGGTCTCGTGAACAACGACATCATGACCAATGTGAGCCCGCCGCAAGCGCCGATCTTTGACAACAACACCGATTGGATTAAGCCCGGCTCTTCCACCTGGTCCTGGGTTGTGGACGGCGATGTCAGCAAACGCAACATGCTGCTCTATATCGACTACGCCGCCGAAATGGGCATTCCGTACAATCTGATTGACGAAGGATGGACGGACTGGGCATCAACGCCTGAAGAGTATTGGGCCGCTGTCAAAGAAGTCGTGGACTACGGCAAATCCAAGCATGTCGAAAGCTGGCTATGGAAATCCGCTTCCGATCGCTTCGGCATCAAAGGCCTCTTCAACCGCGAGGATCGGCTCGCCTTCTTCGAAAAGGCCAAAGCGGCAGGGGTAATCGGGGTCAAGATCGATTTCATCGACGGCGAAGAGCTGTTCAAGATGAATTTCTATAAAGACACGCTGGAGGACGCCGCAAAATATCACCTGATGGTCAATTTCCATGGGGCCAATAAACCGACGGGCATGTCGCGGACTTATCCCAATGAATTGTCCCGCGAGGCCGTGCACGGTCTGGAGCAAGGCGCGCCGCCGGCCGATCATAACGCCACCTTGCCGTTCACCCGCTACCTGGCAGGTCATGGAGACTATACGCCAATGTCGCTCAGCAACCGGATGGGCAAAAGCTCCTGGAGCCATCAGGTGGCCACGGCGCTAAGCCTTACCTCGCCGATTCTTTCCTTCGGGGAGCATCCGGAGAACATGCTGCTGAATCCGGCAGTAGAGCTGTTCAAAAGCATGCCGACGGCCTGGGATGAGACGATTGTATTGCCCGGCAGCGAAATCGGAGAGGTTTCGGCGATGGCCCGCCGCTCCGGTACGACCTGGTATGTGGCTGTCATGAACGGACTGGAGGAGCGCACGATGGGTCTGAACCTGTCGTTCCTCGGCAGCGGGAAGTACAATGCCAGCATCTATGCAGACGATTTTACGAAGCCCAACACTTACAGTCTTGATAAGCAGATTGTATCTTCAGGCGCCGTGCTAACCATGAAGATGCGAGGCAGCGGAGGCTATGTTGCCAAATTCAGCCAGCTTGACATGGAGCCGTTCGGCGGGGGATTTCTGGATCAACGTACGGTTCATTTGAAAACATCGGACAGCTCGAGCGAGATTCATTATACGCTGGACGGTTCCGAACCGAAGGCTAGCTCTCCGAGATACGAGAAGGAAATCGTGATCACCGATTCCGTCGTCCTTCGTGCGGTCATCACGAGCGGGGAAGGAGCCGGCAGCACCGTCACGGCCCGATTCAACAAGACCTTGCCTATCATAAAGATCCTGTACGACGGGGATCGGAACTGGGTCAATCCAGGCGGGAAAGTAAGGATACAGACCAATGCGGAGGGAAGCGACTTCGAAATTCGCTATACGCTGGACGATAGCGAACCGAGCCAATACTCGCTGCTGTATACGGGACCTTTTGCTCTCCCTGTAAGCACGGCTAAATTGAAAGCCAAGCTTTTTGTGAAAGGACAACCGGGCTCAAACGCCGTATCGAAAACGCTGTACACCTTGGAGCATAATGGCCCTGTGCCTCCTCTTCCGTCGGTTTACCTGGACGAACTGAATTGGGTCAGCGCGACGTCCGGCTGGAACAACATACCGAAGAAGAAGCTATCGATTGACGGCAATCCACTGAGAGCGGGCGGTAAAACGTATGAGCGCGGTTTGGGGACTCACGCCAATTCCGATATCGTATACACGATTCCCAATGGGGCCAAAAGATTTGTCGCTATTGCCGCTGGGGACGACGAGGTGAAGGAAGAAGGCGGATACGCAAGCATGCTGTTCAGCGTGTATGTGGATGGGAAGCTTGCTGCCGCCTCGCCGCTCATCGGCAAAGGCATGTTGTGGAACTTCAACGTCACGCTGCCGGACGGAGCCAAGCAGATTCTCCTATCGCTGAACGATGCGGGCGGCAAAAACTTTGACCACGGCGATTGGCTGAACGCCGGTTTCTTGACAACGGCCATGACGGCACGAGAATTGGCGGCGAGCATCAAGCAGATCGCAAATCCTTCACCAATCGACACTCGGCTTAAGCTGCCAATCGTACCGAATGGATTCCGCATCGCGATTCAAAGTTCCAGCGATCCTAGCATCATTGCGCTGGACGGAACGATTCGGGCGCCAAAGGCGCGAACGACTGTACAGGTGGTTCTGGAGATCACCGACTTGTCGGACGGCAGCAAAGCTACGACCGAGGCGATTTCCGTTCTCGTCCCGCAGGCCAGCGGACTGGCGCCATATACACTTACGACCACAGGCGTTCTCAAGCGCCAAGGTGGCATCGAGGCCCAGGTTAGTGTGCAGCCGACTCCGGATGCGGTGAAAGGTCCGGATGAACAGGTCATCGTCTTTCAACTGATGAAGGGCAACACGCCTGTAGGGATCGTGGCTGTGCAATCCGACAGAATCGAAGCCTCCAAAGCCTTTACTGCCTTCTTCAACACGGCAGATTTTGACTCCAGTCTGTACACGGTTCGAGCCATGGTGCTGGATCGCTTCAACAGCGATTTGATGTCTCCCGTCAATTTGGCGGCGTTGGTTCAGCTGAAATAGACTGCGGCGCAAGGAAACCTGTCGACTAAAAACCACAATAACCGTTCTTTCTGACTAGGGAACTTTCTCCCCTGAGAAAGAACGGTTTTTCTGTATGCCTCAGTTGTGCTATAGGGGGGCTCAATGTTTTTGTAGAATTAACTTTCTTCACGTCATAATTAATTCCTAATTTCAGTTAATTCGACAAACATTTTAAAATACAAGTGATAGATTATTCGTGTATTAAATCATAGAAAGGGTGAGCGCATTCACTAGCGTCAGCAAACTGATTTCCATTCGAACTATTCTGCTATCTGTTTTACTTCTGTTTATGATTTCCCCTTTGGTCGTAATTACCTATATTACATACAAAAAGGAAAATAAATTATTTCAAACACAGATGAGCCAGTATTTGTTGCAAACGGTTGCGCAAACTCAGAGGGCACTGGATGCCAATCTGTCAGAGATTGATCGGCTCACATGGACATTGTTATATGAGCAGTCGCTTGATTTTATTAACGGTCCCTTGGATTCCCCGTATCGATTATTTGATGCGAATCAAAAATTTAAAAGCATGGTGTATTCCAATCTGTTTCGGGGCAGGCTGGAGCACATTCGCGCGATTTATTTCGTTACA
Organism: Paenibacillus sp. V4I9; assembly: GCF_030817295.1. Lineage (NCBI taxonomy): Bacteria > Bacillati > Bacillota > Bacilli > Caryophanales > Paenibacillaceae > Paenibacillus > Paenibacillus sp. V4I9. The sequence continues at coordinate 5,595,982 of NZ_JAUSZE010000001.1, read as the reverse complement.
TCGAGTAAAGATGTTCTTTCGACAGAAAATTTATTTTATTCATTTGAGCAAGTTAATCGAGTGAATTATCAATTCATGACGGATCAACTGGAGAAGCAGCCCTTAAAGATGAGCTGGTTCAGCGACAATAGAGCGATATACCGTCCAAAAAATAGCTACGAATCCCCAGTTCGCGCTTCGGTTACAGCATCAAGACGTCTCATTGACAATAATACAGCAAAGCTTCGAGGATATTTGTTTATTCATTTCAACGATCAATTTATTAGCGATTATCTCCGGGAAGTTCAAATTGGTTCAACAGGTTCCTTATTGGTCTCGGACGCGTCGGGAGATGTGATTTATCAGCAAGATCCGCAGCTGGCGCAAAACAACAAAATAAGCGCTGCGATAAAGACACTGCCCTCTCAAGGGCAAGGGCTTAAGATCGTTGACGGAAAATGGATTCTTGCCTCGGATACCTCCCAAATTAGCGGTTGGAAAATGACTGCGGTAGTCCCGATTGATGAACTAATTGGTTCCAATCAAAAAATACTACGCTACCTGCTCATAATGGCGGCAATTGGAGCTCTTATCTCGGTCATTGTCTCGTTTCTGCTGGCTACTGCTATCTCTAAACCGGTTATGAACTTGGCTAGGTTAATGGTTTTCGCTGCGCAAGACAATCTTCATGTCCGTGAAACACTAGGACATATTCAAGAAATCAGCCTTTTACAAGTTAGCTTCAACCGCATGATGGATCGCATTCAAACACTGATCCAAGAGAATGAGAGGCAGCAGAAAGAGAAACGGGAAGCACTGCTTCAAGCTCTGCAAATGCAAATTCATCCTCATTTTCTATACAACACGCTCGACATGATTTATTGGATGGCCAAGAAGCACAACGCTGATTCGATCAGTAAGCTTGTTACTGCGCTGGGACGGTTCTTCCGGTTTACCTTAAATGCAGGACAGGAATGGACAACGCTTGGAAAAGAGCTTGAACACGTTGAAAACTATTTGCAAATTCAGTCCTTTCGCTACAGGGACAAGCTCTATTATGAAATCAATGTAGATCCCGACATTTCATCGGTCATTGTGATGCCGCTTATCCTGCAGCCGCTCATTGAAAATGCTTTGGAACATGGAATATCGAAAAGTCCGGAAGGCGGTACCGTGCAGATCAATGCCCATAGATTCGAAGAACGAGTTTATATCTTCATATCGAATACGGGTAAGCAAATCGATCTTGATCGTGTTCGCCTTCTGTTGCAGGATGATTCCTCCGACCATGTCGGACTTCGAAACGTCCAACAGCGAATACAGACGGCTTTCGGTCCCGAATACGGCATCGAGCTTGTGGCAGGTATGGAGCAAGGAGCGCTGGTCAAAGTGACGATCCCTTATCGGTTATCAATGTCGGATCAGGTCCAAGAGGAGGCGGGGGGCTAACCATGAACTACTTAAAATACAATGGGCTGATGATTATTTCGGTCGTCCTGCTTCTGGTCTGGGCGCTCAGCAGTTTAATTTTATTGGAGCGGGTGACGATTGATCCGCCCAAAGCAATGGCAAGTTCGAAAAAAATTAAAGTGCTAATTCGAACAGGAACGGAATCCTCAGCTATGCGTCAAATTTCGCAGACATTTGAGAAAAACACTGGAATTCAAGTTGAATTTATTGAATTAGGAAGGGACGTGTACTTTACTGCTGTAGGTACACAACTGCTGGCAGGGACCGATACATTTGACATCGTTTCCATTCCCAACACATCGATTGCTCAATTTGCCTCTGTTCATGCGATTCTTCCGTTGGACGGCTTCATGAAGGATACGAATATAACCGATTTGCAATCGTTTGATGTAGACGATTTTTTTTCCATCTACCGGTACCACGGGGCGACATATGCGCTGCCAACCGATATCAGCACCCACTTTCTTTACTACAGGAGCGATTTAATCCCAAGTCCGCCTGAGACTTGGGATGAGTTGTTCGAGGCTTCCAAAAAGTTTTCGAAAAGTAAAAACCCAGCATCCCCAACCACTTGGGGATTGGGGATGCCAGCTGTCGTGCCGGAGGAAAGATCCAAAATCTTTGCCTCGCTGCTATGGTCATTTGGGGGTGACATTCTGAATGAAGAAGACGGGAAAGTATTTTTGGATAATAAAGAGTCGATTCAAGCCGGTCAATACTTGGAGAAATTGGTACAAGAGAAGGTGGTGCCACAGGATTTACTGAGCTGGGATTTTGCGAGAACCCGTGACGCGTTAATTGCGGGGGAGATCGCCATGGCGGCTCCTTATTGGAATGCGGCTTACCCGATGATCAAGCAAAATAGTGACCCCAATAAAGAATCGATTAAAATTGCATTAATTCCAGGCACCAAAGATCAGAATGGACAAATACAGCGCGTCCCGTTTCAGCATGGCTGGACTCTCGCCATTAATGCGAGCTCCAGAAATTCAGTTGATGCCTGGAAGTTTCTCGAGTATGCGACTGGCAAGAAGGGCGGGATGATCTATGCACAGCAAGGTGGTGTGCCGGCAAGACGTTCGATTTTGGACGATCCGTCCTTTTTAGCAACAAGACCGGATTTTGCTTTAATTTTGAAGAGTATGGATATCGCCAAAAATGAACCTTCCATTAGCTATTATCCGGATATGGTCGATATTGAAGAAAGGGCTTTAGCTAAAATCATTACGTCATCTGACAAGCCGCAAGAAGCCTTAAGAGAAGCAGCAATTGAGTTGCGCCATCTGTCTCAAAAAATGAATATGAATTCTCAATAGGATGGAGGATAAATCGATGACTGCTTCCATTTACCGTGCCGTTATTATTGATGACGAAGCCTGGATTCGGGAAGGCTTAAGCATGCATATCAATTGGGAGTTAATAGGAATAGAGCTTGTGCGAGTATTTCAAGACGGTCTTGAAGCAATAGATTATATACAAAATCATCCCGTCGACATCATTTTGTCGGATATTCGTATGCCCAATATGACCGGATTAGAGTTAGTTGCAAGATTACGCGAATTGGAAAATGAAAATCACTTGCTATCAAACATCAAGGTCATATTCCTGAGCGGGTATGGTGATTTTAAATATGCGCAAGAAGCGCTTCGGTTAGGCGCGGTAAATTATCTGCTTAAGCCTACGGAAGTCGAAGATATTGAAGATGCATTACAAAAAGCTAAGCAGATGTGCGCCAAAGAAGCCATGCAAACCAACAAACAACCTGTCGAACCAATAGTATTCGAGGAGCCCAGTTCGTACTTGATTAAAAAAGCGCTGCATATCATGAACGCAAGATTTACGGAGGATATTCAACTCAATCTAATTGCCGAGGAATTGTTTGTTACCTCCAATTATTTAAGCAGGTTGTTTCGTCAGGAAACAGGCAAATCGTTTAGTGATTATTTATCGTACCTGCGCATCGAGAAGGCCTGCGAGCTGCTGGCAGGCAGCACCCTCAAAATTTATCAGATCGGCGAGGCCGTGGGCTACCCCAATCCCCGGTATTTCAGCGAGTGGTTTCAAAAACAGATGGGAATGTCACCTGGCGACTACCGTTCCCGACTTTCCTAATTAATAAGCCCAACGGTGTTTGTGCAAAAAAACGGAAGAAAAGATAGATTTACCTCATTAAATGAATTTCCAATAATAAGTAAAATGATAGATGTAAAGCGGTTTCAAACATAGTGACTGAAAGGGGAAGTACTGTGAAACGCAAATTATCTATCATTCTTACGACGGTAACCGTAACGGGATCGCTTCTTACTGCTTGCGGCACGAGCACAAAGGAGGCGACAAACAACAGCCCGGCTCCGAGTGCGGCTGCAAATACGCCAGCGGCTACAGCAGCTGCATCGGCGACTTCGGCACCGGCGGCGACCAAAAAGCAGGTGGAAATCTTTAGCTGGTGGACGGGTGCCGGTGAAGAAGCGGGACTCCAAGGACTTATTAAATTGTTCAAAGGCAAATACGCTGATATCGAAGTTATTAATGCTGCCGTAGCTGGGGGAGCCGGTACAAATGCAAAAGCAGTACTCGCAAGCCGCATGCAGGGCGGCGATCCGCCATCCGCTTTCCAAGTTCATGGCGGGGCCGAGTTAAATACCGGTTGGGTTGCTGCCGGCAAGGTCAGCCCCTTAAATGATCTGTACGATAAGGAAGGCTGGAAGGATAAGTTTCCGAAGGACCTAATCGACATGGTTAGTAAGGATGGCAACATTTACTCTGTACCGGTCAATATCCACCGTGGAAATGTGATATTTTACAACAAGAAAATTTTTGATCAAAACGGTTTGAAAGCGCCTACTACATTTGATGAGTTCATCAAGGTAGCGGATGCTTTGAAAGCCAAAGGAATTACTCCGCTGGCGCTCGGCGACAAAGAGCCTTGGACGGCGACGATGCTGTTTGAAAACGTTTTGCTGGGTGAGCTTGGCGCGGACGACTATAAAAAATTGTGGACTGGCGAGATTCCATTCGACGATGCGCGCGTGAAAAAATCGCTCGAAACCTTTAAAAAGATGCTGACTTATGTGAATAAGGATCACGCTGCCCGTAACTGGCAAGATGCTGCGCAATTGGTTGCCAAAGGCGAAGCGGCCATGAACAACATGGGTGACTGGGCTAAAGGCTACTTCACGACCGATCTGAAATTGAAAGCGAATGAAGATTTCGGTTGGGCGGCATCCCCGAATACAAACGGAACTTTCATGGTCGTGACGGATACCTTCGCGCTTCCGAAAGATTCTAAGGATCAAGCGACAGCCAAAGAATTCTTGAAGGTTCTTGGCTCCGTGGAAGGTCAGGACGTGTTTAACCCGCTGAAAGGATCTATTCCGGCAAGGGTTGATGCGGATGCTTCCAAATACGATATTTACGGGAAAACGACGATTGAGGACTTCAAAAAGAGCAAGCTGACGCCAAGTATGGCACACGGTTCTGCGGCACCGGAAGGTTTTACAACTCAGGCTAACCAAGCGATCAACATCTTCGTTACACAAGGCAATGTTGAGCAAGCGGCTAAAGCGCTCAAAGCGGCGCAGGATGCCAACGGTATGAAGAAATAAGGAAAAATCGGCAGGGCCAGATGGCAGGTAAGGCATCTGACCCTGTTTCTCTGGAGTGTGAATACATGAATTCATTCCGTTCAAGCGCTCGACTGGGTACTGCGCAATCCAACACCAACACTGAGTTACGCCGGCGCCGCGTATGGAAGTCAGAGAAGTATGTCCCCATCCTCATGCTGCTGCCATCATTAGCGGCGATTGCCATTTTTGTGTATGGATTTATCGCCTGGACCGGATACGTTTCATTAACCCAATGGAACACCCTTGTCAAAAACCTTACATTTGCAGGATTCAGCAATTATCAGTTTCTGTTCAATGATTTCCGGTTTCAATCGGATTTTAGAAATACGATTGTATTTACGGCTCTTTTCATAGCTGGAGGTATGATTATCGGCTTGTTTCTGGCGGTTATGGTAGACAGGAAGGTGCGCGGAGAAGCTTTTTTTCGTAATATTTTTGTCTTTCCTATGGCGCTTTCGTTCATCGTAACAGGTGTTGTGTGGCAATGGATTCTGAACCCGACGACAGGGATCAACCTGCTGCTGAAGTCACTTGGAGTTTCTAACGTACCGAGCTGGTTTGTAAGCACAGAGATTGTACCGAAGATTCATTTCGGTCAAATTGATATGGGTATCCCTGTAGCTATCATTGCCGTGGCAATTGCCGCCATCTGGCAAATGTCCGGATTCGCAATGGCGATGTACCTGGCCGGATTGCGGGGTATATCTGAGGATCTGCGGGAGGCTGCGCGCGTAGACGGCGCGACCGAATGGCAGGTGCTGCGCAAGGTCATCCTGCCGCAGTTGAAACCGATCACGATGAGCCTAATCATTATTTTGGCACATATTTCGCTAAAGATTTTCGATCTGGTCTATGCAATGACAGGACCGGGAGCCATGTTTGTGACAGATGTACCGGGCGTTTATATGTTCGAAACGACGTTCCGTGGGAACCATTATGCGCAGGGTGCCGGTATTGCAATGATCATGCTGCTTCTCGTTTCCTTGCTCATTGTCCCTTACTTGATCTTAAACATGCGCAAGGAGGAGAGTTAAGATGCCGCTGGAGCGCATAAATCGTACTCTGCTGTATGTGGCCCTGATCGTTTTGGCGATTGCTTATCTGATCCCGGTTTACGTGATGATCATTACGAGCGTCAAAGGCCTAGACGAAATCACATTGGATAGAATGTGGGCGCTGCCCGAAAGTTTTAACCTGAAGGGCTATCAAGAGGCGTTCAAGAAGCTGATCCCCAACTTGACAAACAGCTTTTTGTTGGCCATCCCCGCTACGTTGTTATCAGCTTTGTTTGGATCTTTAAACGGGTACATCTTATCCAAATGGAAGTTTAAAGGCGCAGACGTTCTATTTACGCTCATGCTATTCGGGATGTTCATTCCGTACCAAAGTATTCTCATCCCGCTCATTCAATTCTTGCAATCCATTAAACTGTACAACTCGATTCCCGGGTTAATTCTCGTTCACGTCGTGTACGGACTTCCGATCTGCACCTTGATGTTTCGTAACTTTTACATAGGGGTTCCTACGGAAGTGCTAGAGTCTGCCAAAATCGATGGAAATGGATTTTTTGGTATTTATCGATACATCATCATCCCTCTTTCCTTAACTGGGTTTGTGGTTGTTGGTATCTGGCAGTTCACCAGTGTATGGAATGAATTCCTGTTTGCAGTTACACTTACGACACAGAAGCAGCAGCCGATCATGGTTGCCCTGCAGAACTTGTCCGGCAGTCAAATCGTACAGTGGAACGTGCAGATGGCAGGGGCCATACTAGCAGCTTTACCTACACTTCTCGTCTATATTTTCTTGAGCCGATACTTTATCCGTGGCCTACTCGCAGGTTCAATTAAAGGATAACGCTAACGAAAAAGTTATAGCCCACTTCAGTAAATGAATTTATTGGGAAGGAAGAGCATACATGCTGCGCAAACTTTTGACGATGAACTTGGCCTTAACGATTTGTATACTTCTGCTTCCCATATCTGCATGGGCAGCAAGCCAGGCTTCTTACACGCTGACCATTTCTAATGATAAACCAGAGGTAGGTCATGAGGTTCAGATCATTGTAAAGGGACAGCATCTCGAGGATGTATACGCTTATGAAGTCAATTTGGACTATGATCCTAGTCAGCTGAAGTTCAAGGATGCGAAAAGTGCTATAAAGGGATTTTCTATTCCACCCATCGTAAAAAATAACCGGATTCAATTTGCGAACACTAAAATTGGCAAGGAATCCGGGGAAGGCGGAGATGTAACCTTGTGTACACTGACCTTCACGGTTATTGGAAAAGGGCAAGCCATCGTTAAGCTCACGGATGTGAAGCTCGTTAGCAGCAGTATGGTCTCCACTAAGCAGAACGCCGGTGTGCAGATTGCAGCAGAAATCCACGGTGATTTGGCACCGTTTAGCGATATTTACGGTCATTGGGCTAGAGAATCGATAGATAAAGCAGCTAAACTCGGATTTGTAAGCGGATACGAGGACGGCACCTTCCATCCGCAAGGACTCGTCACACGCGCCGAGTTTGCAGCGATGCTGGCGAAGGCACTTCATTTGCCGATTAACGGGAACGGACAGCTTGCTTTTGCAGATCTGGAGCAAATCCCAGACTGGGCGAGATCAAGCATCTCAGCAGTTACGACGGCAGACATTGTGACGGGTTATGAAGATCATACCTTCCGTGCGAATCAAATGATCTCACGCGCCGAAATTACGACGATGATTGTTCGCGCCCTCGGCACTAACGTGAATTCAGCAAGCGTATCGACCTTTGCCGATGTCGATCAAATTCCGGATTGGGCGCAGGCTTTCGTTTCGACTGCAGCTGGGTTGGGTATTATCCAAGGCAAAGGGGATAACCTTTTCGTACCTAATGAAAATGCGACCAGGGCAGAAGCAGTCACGATCATCCTGTCTATGCTTGCTCAGAAGCATTGATTAGAAGTTAGTTATATATACTAATTTATTTCGTGAGAGAGGAAGACAGGCAATGAGAATGAGCAGAAGGAAAAGTGAGTTCATTGTACTTTCCATCCTCATGCTTTTGTTTATCAATCTATTTGCGGAACCGCCGATTGCTTTGGCTGAGCGGACCAAGTCCGGTTCATTGCGATCAGTCAAGGCGAAGCGCATACCGTCAAGAGCGACGAAGATTTGCTGACTCTGCATTGGGCTGCCAAGCAGCTTGCCAGTCCATCCGCAGCTATGGTTTCGATCACTAATCTCGTGATATCTAATGCCGAAGGTGTGGAACTAACCGGGGGCGGCGCTTCGCATACGATTCAAATCACTGTGGGTAAGCCCGGTGATCTGAACGGCGATAACCAGTTCACCATAGGTGATTTGGCCATTGCTGCTAGAGCTTACGGTAAAACCTCGGAAGACCCGGATTGGTCGCAGTACCGGAGAGCAGATGTTAATCATGACGGCAAGGTGCTGATTGAAGATCTTGTGATCATAGCAAGAGCGATTTTTGATCGAGATACGACTGCGCCGAATAAACCGGTTTGGACCTCGGAAAAACGTTTGACGGTAACTAACGTTACGTATTCCGGAATGACATTAACCTGGTCTGGAGCTGTTGATTCGTCCGGTGTAACTGGCTTTAAAGTTTACCAGGAGGGCCGTGAGATCGGTTCGGTTACGGATAGTGTGTATGCCATTAGGCGACAACAAGATCTCTGTAAGCGAGCTGGCGATCATTGCGTCGGCTTACAGCAGAACTTCGAACGATCCAGAATGGGCGAAGTATGTAAGAGCAGATGTCAATCACGACGGTAAGGTGGATATTGAAGATTGTGCTGTCATTGCCGGATTACTTCTTCGTTAAAGGCTCAAATGGGTGAATGTGATACTTTTTCGGAATTGAAAACAAAACAAATAGGAGGTTTTCTGGAATGAGTAACCGGAAAGCTAGGAAGTTTCTGGCAATCGCAACAAGCTTTACGATTCTAACAGGGGCTTTTTACATTCCTTCAAATCAAAGGGCGTCAGCAGCTGGTAAAGCAGCTGATTTTTTCTCGTCATTTGAGGCAAGTGATCCCAGTGTGACCTGGGAGAATACCGTTGAAACAGACGCAGATGGAAACCGTCTGATGTCGGGTATCGACGGAAATACTCCCTTTACCGGGATACCAGGCAGCATTACAAATAAAGTCGTTGAAGTGACGGCAAAAGGAGAAAACGCCGGTGCCGGTGAAGTGCCCATCAATCTGATTGACGCAAACTCGAATTCCAAATGGCTGGATTTTGAGTCGACAAGCTGGTTAAGATTCAAGCTTTCCGAACCAACTGCGGTCGTAAAGTATGCCTTAACCTCTGCCAACGATGCTCCAGGGAGGGACCCTAAAAACTGGACGCTTGAAGGCTCCAGTGACGGCAGCACCTGGACGACGCTGGATACGAGAACGAACCAATCGTTCAGTGAGCGTTTTCAGACCCATGAATATGACTTCGTAAATGAAACCCCTTACTTATACTATCGCTTTAACATTACCGCAAACAGCGGTGATTCCATTATCCAATTGGCAGAGTTCCAACTTTCCAATGGCATTGTGCTCCCGCCGCCACCTCCATCGGAAATGAAGTCGAATGTTTCCAAAGGTCCTTCAGGGCTTTATAACGCGAAGTCAAATGTAGGCTGGACCGGGTTAAAAGGATTCATCTATTCAGGTATCCACAAGGTTGACGGTAGAGCATACTCCTACAATAAGGTTTATGATGTTGATATTCTCGTGACGCCAAATACCGAGTTGTCTTATTATATTGCTCCCGAGTTTACGGATACAGCGAAGATGGATTACGCCAGTACCTATGCAGCGGTTGATCTTGCATTCTCAGACGGCACGTATTTGCATGATCTCGGCGCAGTCGACCAGCACGGCGTTAAGCTGAACCCTCAGGATCAAGGAAATTCCAAAACGCTGTATAACAACCAATGGAATTTCAAAAAAACGAGTATTGGCACAGTTGCAGCAGGTAAAACCATTAAGCGCATCCTCATGTCTTACGATAACCCTACGGCCGCAGCTGAAGCAGGATTTAAAGGAACTATCGACGATTTGAAAATCGAAGGTAATCCCGTTCCTAAAACGTACAGCCGGCTTTCAGAATATGCAAACATCCTGAGGGGCACGCAATCAAACGGTTCTTTTTCCAGAGGGAATACGATCCCTGCCGTTGCCGTACCTCATGGTTTTAATTTTTGGATACCGAAAACAAATGCAGGCTCGGACTGGGCTTATAACTACAACCAAGGTAATAACGCGAATAACCTCCCGACGATACAGGCTTTTGCTTTAAGCCATGAGCCGAGCCCTTGGATGGGCGACCGCCAAACATTCCATATCATGCCTTCCGACATAGCAGGAACTCCAAGTATCAGCCGTACAACACGGGCACTACCGTTCAAGCATGCAAATGAGATCGCGAAACCCCACTATTACGGTGTCACCTTTGAAAATGGTCTCAAAACGGAATTCACGTCAACAGATCATGCCGCCATGTTCCGATTCACGTTTGCAGGAAATTCGTCTAACCTGATTTTTGATAATCAGAGCAATAGCGGTGGGATTACACTCGATGCTGCCAACCAAACCATCTCAGGCTATTCGGATCAAAAAAGCGGGCTTTCCACGGGCGCAACACGCATCTTCATCTATGCGACTTTCGATAAACCGGTCACTGCAAGCGGCAAGCTTACTGGCAGCGGCGGCGGTGGAACGAATGTGCAGGCTTACTACAAATTCGATACTACGACCGATAAAGTAGTGACGATGAAGATCGCTACTTCTCTGATCAGCTTAGATCAAGCGAAGAGAAACCTGGAACTTGAAATCAACCCTGCGGATACGATCGAAACGATCAAAGAGAGGGCACAAACGCAGTGGGATCAGCAAATGGGTGTTATTCAAGTGGAAGGTGCTACAGAAGACCAGCTAGTTACCTTGTACTCGAACATGTACCGCTTATTTCTTTATCCAAACTCAGCGTTTGAAAATGTCGGCACCAAGGAAGCGCCGGTATACAAACATGCCGATCAAACACCTGTTACAACCTGTTCGACGAGTACGGCAACGAATACATGCACTAAAATTGCAGACGGTAAAATTTATGCTAATAATGGTTTCTGGGATACGTATCGAACAGCTTGGCCAGCATACAGTTTATTGTCGCCTACGAAAGCCGGAGAATTTATCGATGGATTCGTTCAGCATTATCGGGATGGAGGTTGGATCTCCAGATGGTCTTCGCCAGGCTATGCCGATTTGATGGTAGGAACTAGCGCGAATGTGGCTTTTGCAGATGCTTACCTGAAGGGTGTCACGAACTTCGACGTTCAAAGCTTCTATCAATCTGCGTTGAAAGACGCAGCCGTCACACCGCCTAATTCGAATGTCGGAAGAAAAGGAATGTCCACTTCCGTGTTCGATGGATATACCAACACAGGTACTGGAGAAGGACTGGCGTGGGCGATGGATGGATATATCAACGATTACGGCATCGCGAATCTGGCTGATGCGTTGGCTAAGAAAAACGACTCAAGCGATCCATACAACACGCACTACAAGGACGATCAACAATATTACATCAACCGGGCGCAAAATTATGTCAATATGTTTAACCCGAATTTGAAATTTTTTAACGGAAGGACTGCAAGCGGAGCTTGGCGTTCAACACCTGAAGATTTCGACCCTAGAGATTGGGGTAATGATTACACGGAAACGAATGCTTGGAATATGGCTTTCCACGCACCGCAAGACGGCCAAGGTTTGGCTAATTTGTATGGCGGAAGAGAGAAGCTGGCCGAAAAGCTGGATCAATTCTTCAGCATACCGGAGCCTGCTTCCACGGATAATGCGGGTTCATATGGCGGTGTGATTCACGAGATGACAGAAGCCAGAGATGTAAGAATGGGACAGTATGGACACAGTAATCAGCCGTCGCATCACATTATTTACATGTATGATTACGCTGGAAAGCCGTGGAAAACACAGGAAAAGGTTCGCGAAGCGCTTGACCGTCTGTATCTGGGCAGCGAGATCGGCCAAGGCTATGCGGGCGATGAAGATAACGGTGAAATGTCCGCGTGGTACATTTTCGGATCCTTAGGCTTCTATCCGCTCAAAATGGGAAGCCCGGAATATGCGATCGGCGCACCATTATTCAAAAAAGCGACGATCAATCTCGAAAACGGCAGTAAACTCGTTATCAACGCACCGAATAATAGCAAATCTAACAAATACGTTCAAAGCTTGAAGGTGAATGGCGATGCGTATTTGAAAACATCTCTGCCGCATGCAGTCCTTGCAGCCGGCGCAACGCTGGATTTTGACATGGGGCCGGCACCATCCGCATGGGGAAGCGGCGAAAACGACGTGCCTGCCTCCATTACTCAAGGCTCGGTCGTTCCAACTCCGCTAAAAGATATGACGGATAAAATGGTTTCTCAAGGATTTGCCAAAGTAGCGGATAGTGCAAACAGCTCCACAATTGGCAATCTGTTCGACAATAATTCTTCTACCCGTGTTACGTTCAACAGTCAAACGCCATGGATTCAATATCAATTCATCGGCTCGAAAAAGCTGGCTAAGATGTATACGCTCACTTCCGGCAATACCGAAGGAGATGCAAAAAGCTGGACGCTGAATGGCTCGAATGACGGACAAAACTGGAGCGTATTGGATGAAAGAACGAACGAAACCTTTGCTTCGCGTTCATTTACTCGTCCATTTACGATACAGCATCCGGATAAATACGCTTATTACCGTTTAGAGGTTAGCACAAACTCCGGCGCTGCTACCACTTCGTTCGCTGAAATCGAGCTCCTTGGCTACCCGGTACCTGCTGCAAGCGATGAAGTCGCCGTAGCGGAAACCCTGCAAAGCCTGGATTTGGGCGACACGAGCGCAGTCACCAAAAAGTTGAGCCTGCCTAACGAAAACATCGAGTACGGTACGACAATTACTTGGGAAAGCTCCAAACCGTCAGTCGTGAGTAAGGAAGGGAAAATTTTGAAACGCCCGGATTTAGGACAGCCGAACGAGAGCCTAACGTTGACGGCAACGGTGCAAAGAGGAAGCGCACATGCAACGAAAACAATAAACATTACAGTGCTTGCGATCACTGCAGCAGATCTGCATTATGGCGCCGGCATTGATTTCAAGACGGGACTGGAACCAGGTGATGTTATGCCGACTTGGGAAAACCATACAATTGATTCCAAGAACATCAGTGAATTCTGCTGTGGTATCGGAGGCATGGAAACGAAGGCCGGCACACCAGGCCGCAATAGCAGCTCAACGGCGATTCTGTATTCAGGCAATGCGACGAATGCGGCTGAGAACTATGCATACAGTCAGATGTTTGATGCTGAGTTCGACATCAAGCCTTCCACCGTGCTTTCATACTGGATCTATCCGGAAGGCAGTGCCGCAACTGTGCTTCCCGGCAATGTAAGAACAACGAGCCAACATTATGCGGTTGACCTGCTCTTCACTGACGGCACTTATTTGCACAATTTGGGTGCCACCGATCAGAATGGCATCGGCCTCAATCCACTGGCTCAAGGAAATGGCGGTAAGCTGATTGCCGATCAATGGAATTTCGTTTCATCCAACATCGGAGCAGTGGCAGCTGGGAAAAGGGTGGATAAAATCCTCATTTCCTTCAACGGTACAGGGAAAACTGGATATTCACGCGGACTTTTCGATGATATCGCGATCGAACACGCTCAAAGCGAGCCTGGTGCAGTAGTATCAGGAAGCTCGACTGTTGTGGCGGGCCAAACCTTTGATTTGATCTATGGACTGGGTAGTGTGACTCAAAGTGTATATGGCCAGGATATCACCGTTACGTATGATGCCGACAAATTTGACTGGCAATCCGGGGAATCCTTGAAAGATAACGACTTTGTTATTGTGGATAAAAAGGCAACGCCAGGCCAAATCCGAATTCTTGCGGTTCATGTAGGACCGAGCGCTTCGAATCCGAATGGAGCCTTGTTGAAGCTTCATTTTCAAGCTAAAGCAGCTGAGCTTGGAGCAACCGGCACAATAGCCGTTCACCATGTTGTTGTGGCGGACGGAGAAGGTGTGGAGGCGGAATTGCCGGGCGCTTCGAAAACGATACGTTTTTCAAGCGTAGATAAAACGGCGCTCAACAGCTTGATTGCCGAAGCACAAGCTTTTCATGATACGGCAGTTGAAGGCAGCAAATACGGCCAGTATCCGGCAGGTTCGAAAGCAGCGCTGCAAACGGCTATCAATGCTGCTAAAGCCGTAGCTGACAGCACGCAAGCCACGCAGAATGAAGTTGACTCGGCGGGCATTCAGCTGAATACAGCGCTGCTAACGTTCAAGAACTCCATCATCAGCACGGTGGACAAAAAGGCGCTTAACGCTTTGATCGCACAAGCGCAATCGGCGCATGACGCTGCAGTAGAAGGCACTGGCATCGGTCAATATCCTGCTGGCTCCAAAGCGATTCTGCTAGCTGCTATTCAAACGGCTAGCCAAATTGCTGGCGATACTGCGGTTACGCAATCGCAAGTCGATCAGACGGTGACTGTATTGAATACGGCCTTGGAAGGCTTCCGTGCCTCCGTGAATACACGTATTCCAGGAGATGTTAACGGCGACGATAAGGTCAGTATCGGTGACTTGGGAATAATGGCCGCCTACTATGGCAAAACATCCGGCGATACGAATTGGAACTTGTACAAGAAAGCGGATCTGAATAACGATGGCGTGATCGATATCGTCGACCTTGCGCTCATAGCAAACAAGATTCTTGGTTAAAGCTTTGCGTCGGGAGGATAGCATCGTTATCGGCGAGAGGCGTTCGTCAGTTACCCGGACCATGTGCTTGTCTACCGGCTCGAGACTGATTGCCCGGCAGGAATGAGACTGCGTGCCCGTTTCGACCGAAAGAAGGGGAAATATGTTGACTATACGGGCAAGCGAGGGGACACCGGACTCGTGATGCGAAACAGCTGTTACGGAACGGGCGGAACCGACTATGCCGTCATGGTTAGAGCTGTTTCGGAGACAGGGACGATAAGAACCGTCGGTGAGCATATCGTCGTAAAAGGTGCCGGAACCGTTGAATTTAGGGTCTCGATTGCTACAACGTTTCGATATCCCGATGCCGAGCAGGCCTGCCTGGACTTGTTGGACGCCGTATCGCAAGTTCCCTATTCGGAATTGTTAGCCCGTCATACGGCCGATCATCGGAAGTTGCTCCAGCGGGTTATGCTTCAATTGCGGGATGAGCACAGGAAGGAGAAGTCAGCCCTTTCAACGCCTGAGAGATTGGAACTGGTGAAGCGGGGGGATGACGACCCGGGGTTGGTTGAATTGTATTTCCAGTTCGGCCGATATTTGCTGATCGCGAGCAGCAGGTCCGGCAGCTTGCCGGCCAACCTCCAAGGAATCAAATTGTAAGTATCTAGTAATTGATAATTCAGAAAATCTATTAAGTTCGCGTAAATTATGTAAAAATCATTTCTTGCTATCTTAGGTGCATAGTTGTTGAAAATTTAAACACGTGCCAATTTGGTATCGTGTTTTTTTGTGTTGAAAAACATAGTTTTGCGACAATTCATCTTACAATAACTATGCGAAACGACAAAACATAATACAGAAGGCGCCAAAAACAAGTTGCAATATCACTAAAATAAGGGCAAAAAAACGACAAAACAAGCTACAATTCACAGGGGAGGAGTGTTATTGTGAGTAAAAACTTACAAACGATTCTTTTCCTGCTGTCGGAACTTGCCTGGTGGTACCTTCTTCTCTTCCATAAAGGTACGAGAAAAATAATGGACAGAAGAAAAGCCGGTCACTTCGGCAATTTCTTTAATTGAAAGCTCGCTTGTCAGAAGCAAGTGGGCCGCTTGGCGTATGCGTTCGCTTCGAATGAAGTCGGTAAAAGTCTCGTGTATGCCCTCAGAGAACAAGCGTGATAGATGACGTTCTGAGACGTTGAGATAACCAGCAACATGTCCAAGATGAAGCGGCTGGGATAAGTTATCACGGATATAAAGCTTGGCGCGCTGCAGCAGAATATGTGTATTTTTACGGTGAAAGTAAGGTTTAGTCATGTCTTTTCCGAATAACGAAAGAAAGGATACTAGAAGTGTGTAGGCAAGCGAGGGAATCGCAGCAGGCGGCAAGCTCCCCTTCCCTTCTCGAATCAAGAGTGACTTCCACAAGTGGGCAGTAGGGTGATGATCGGCTTCATGAATGCAAACCTCGGCATGCTCAGCTAAATCGCTGAAGGCTTCACGCATGGTGTCGTCGCTTTGTGATTCATCTAATTCGAATGCGACAAAAACGATAAATAAACCCTCTTTCGTACGGATTTGATGATTAATTCCCGGTCTCGAACAAAAGTGTGTACCTGCCTTGAGTGGGTAGAGAACCCCTTTTTCCGTATACTCACCCTCACCATCAATGATAAAGCAAACCTCAAAGAAAGAATGCTTATGGGGCTGATTGTCAAACAGGCAAGGGTTAACTCCCCAATATTGAATTTTGAAGCAAGCAGCGGGTCCATGAATGACGTTCAGGACTTCATTAAGCATAGAATCGGTTTCTTTACATAGATACATAGGCTTCATCCTTGATATTGAAATGTCCTTATTCTGCAAAAAAGTGTCCTTTGGAGAAAAAGACAGAATCCATTCACTTTCCTATAATTATAAGTAAGAAAGCGATTAAATAACAACTGGATAAATGGAGGAATGGCCTGTGATCGAACAAAAAGATGTAGATTTTTATAAAGAATATGGGTATTTACTGGTTAAGGGAGTTTTCAATCAACAGGAAGTTGAAGAAATGAGACAAGGCGTAGAGGGGATCATTAGCCGTGCTGCACAATCAAAGGCTGATCATAATTCAGCATGGCAGGGCGACTTTCTTCCGGCAGAGGAGCTGAAAAAGCTCGTCTTAAAAGGTTTTCATGATGTTCATTATCACGATGCCGCATTTATGCGAGCAGTGATTCATCCAAATATGGCTGCTGTGCTGACGCAGATTATTGGTCCTAACGTGCAGCTGCATCATTCCAAAATGCTTGTTAAACCGCCAGAGAATGGCGCAGCTTTCCCGATGCATCAAGACTATCCTTATTTTCCGCACGAAAAGCACACCATGTTAGCTGCAAGTGTGCATCTGGATCATGCAGATGAGGAGAACGGTTGCCTGCGTGTCATTCCAGGTTCGCATCGCACCGGCTCTTTGCCACATGTTGGCTCTTATTATTTGAATCATAAGGAATATCCGATTAAAGAGGGGACGCCTTGCGTGGCTGAAGCGGGTGATGTTCTGTTCTTCAATTACTTGACAATTCACGGCTCAGAGTCGAATAAGAGCTCTAGAACAAGAAGGAATGTATTGTTCCAATACCGCGACGCCAGTGATTTTCCGACCGAAAATACACATTTTGACTGGGGCATGGGTCTTATGGTTAGCGGGAAGAATCCGAATTTCACAAAGGTGAAACCTGATTATAAAATCATCTAATAGAAGGAAGTAGAAGGCGCCCTAGGGTGGCCTCTTTTTTTCTCATTGCTTCTGTTTGGAATCTGTTTTTGGTTCAAAGTTCATACAGGGCTTGCCAGAAGATGAAAGTACACTAAGACTGGGCATTGTCTGTGTTTTGAAGCTGTATGCTTTGCAGCCTCTTGGGAAATTGGCATCCCATGTAATGTAGAAATGTTGGCATTTCATGCAGTTAATACGTTGTGAATCCGTCATATCTGTCCCTCTTATTTTAAGATAAGTCTATTATAACCTATTAAAATGACGAATTTAAATAGGATTGGATCTGTCGACAAGAAGAGGCAAACCTCTCACAGCCATTAGGGTAGTATTATCCATGATGGAAGTCACTGTGAGGAGGGAATGGGAGTTGAAAACGTTTGATGTCATCCTTATTGGGAGTGGCCACAATGCTTTAATTACGGCTGCCTATTTAACACGTGCTGGAAGGAGCGTACTCGTTCTGGAGAAAAATGATCGCCCAGGAGGATTCCTTCGTACGGAGGAGCTTACTTTACCGGGGTTCAAGCATGATGTCTATGCTGCGGCACATCCTCTGCTATTGACAGGTCCGGCTTATGCCGATCTTGGTGAAGCTCTAGAGGCTCGCGGGTTACGCTATTTAAACACGGATCTGCCAACTGGAGTCTCCATGGAGGACGGGCAAACGGCTGTATTCTCGCGATCGTTCGAGGCGTTAATTGCAGAGGCCGAACGGCTTGCTCCTGGCGATGGAGCTGCTTTAGCGGCTATGTTCGAGGCATTTAATCCTTATGCAGCGGATGTTTTTGCTTTATTTAATTTGGATCTATCACGCTCCAAAGCCTCAACGATCATCGAGAAACTATTACATAATAAGGGAAGTAAAGGATACTCCGAATTTGCGGTATCGATCTTCTCGACCGCACGTAATACCGTAAGTTCCTTTCAATCACCTGTACTCCGAGCTATGTTGGCGCCGTGGGTATCTCATCTTGGGCGTACGCCTGATGAAGTCGGCAGCGGGATTTGGGTGCCTCTCACTGCAATGGCATTAATGGGAGGAGGAATGCCAATTCCCGAAGGTGGAAGCGAAAAGCTTGCCCAAGCACTGGCCCAGCTTATTCAGGACCAAGGTGGTATCATCCTCACGGAACAGGAAGCGGAGCGAATTGTAGTGAAAAACGGACGCGCCGTTGGTGTACGGACTTCGAAGGGAGAGGAGTATCGGGCGAAGCAAGCAGTCGTTGCGTCAACAAGTCCAGATCGGCTATATCTCTCACTTTTGGCTGATGCTGAGATTAGTCCTCCGCTGCTCGAACAAGCGAAGCGGTTCCGCTATGGTAGGGGCTGTGTACAGATCCATCTTTCTCTGAGTGAACCGCCGCAATGGCCAGATGCTCGCTTTGCCAAGGTCGGTCAGCCGCATTTAACTGATGGGCTCGATGGATTCACCCAGGCCATTGCACAAGGAATGGCGGATTTGCTTCCAGCAAAGCCAACTTTCACTGTGGATTGTTCCACGAATCTGGATCCGTCTCGCGCGCCTGAAGGAAAGGCTATCATGCGTATTCAGGTGCTCGAAGTACCTTGCCGTCCTCGCGGCGATGCGGCTGGTCTTATCGATGTCGGTGATGGCAGTTGGACGCCGGAGCTTACAGAGCGTTTCACTGATCGAGTACTTACGATTGTAGGAAAGCATATCCCTAATATCCCGAGTGCCATTATTGGCCATGCCGTTGTCACGCCAGACACGATTGCCAGATTCAATCCTAATTCCGGTCCAGGTGATCCATATGGCGGTGCACATGATTTGGCGCAAAGTTACCTGTTTCGGCCACTACCGGGGCAGCCGAGCCATCAAACGGAAATTCCGAACTTGTATATGTTGGGTGCGGCCACCTGGCCAGGGCACGGGATCAATGGAGGATCGGGTTATATAGTCGCCCAAAAGCTGCTGAAATAAAGATAAAAGGCTAAGTCTCCTGTGGGTATTCCGCTATTCTAGTTTCTGCGGTACGATAGGTGGTAAATAAAGTAAGCATAGGGGGAGATAGCTTGTATTGGACGCGTAGAGATTTAAAAATCAGAGCTAAAAATGTTCTGCGGACATCGTATTGGAAAGCTTTTCTGGTTAGTTTGGTATTGGCCGTAGTTAGTGGCGGGGTATCAAGCTGCTCATTTAATTCGGGTGGAAGTACTTCGATGAGTCTTCCTGGGTTTAGCGGCGGAATGGGCGATATCTCCGACGGAGCGGGTCTTGCTATTATCCTTATCTTTGCTTTCTTGGCAGTCGTGATTGGACTCGTGGCGTTAGCTTTTAATATCTTCGTTGTGTCTCCGCTAAAAGTGAGCGTACAGCAATATTTTAAACAGGCTGCACAAGATGATGTAAACATGAACTATCTCGTTTATTCGTTTACGAAAGGCAATTACCTAGCTATTGTTAAAGGTATGTTTTGGAGCGGCCTACTTAATTTTTTATGGTTTTTACTGCTCATTATTCCAGGTATCGTGAAGTCGTATGCATACAGCATGACGCCTTTTATTTTGGCGGACAATCCTGGGATTGGGATGAAGCGAGCTGTTGATCTAAGCAATCAAATGACACGCGGGCAGAAGTGGAAAATGTTTGTGTTGGATCTTTCCTTTATTGGTTGGTTTATTCTAGGAACTTTGGCGCTGGGAATAGGCGTTTTATTCGTACTGCCTTACTATAACTCAACCAAAGCGGAGCTTTACTTGGTCATTCGACAACAGGCGTTGCATGATGGGATAAGCAGCAGCGCGGAGTTGAATTTGCCTTATGTCTAAACAGGGATACTTGTGAGGGAAATAGCAAAAAGGAGCCTGTCGATGAAATCGATAGGCTCTTTTATTTTTATTAAGCAGATTCCATTGGATATTGTGCAAACAAACTAAATATCACCCTTCAAAACACCCAGCAATTCAGGTAATGTAGCGATCTCATAACTTGGGCGATTGTGAATCGGCGCCGTGCGGTTATGATGATTGATCCAAACATTCCGCATGCCAACCCCTAACGCCCCTCTAATATCCGTATCTAAATTATCGCCAACCATGATGGTTTCTTCCACAGTGGTACCAAGCAGATTCAAAGCATGCTCAAAAATAGATGGATCAGGTTTCCCTTTGCCGAAGGAGCCGGATATAAGAATATGATCAAAGTAAGCTGCTAAAGCAGGAATGCTGTCTACTTTTTCCTGCTGCAAGTCTGGAGCGCCATTCGTCATTAGCAGTAATTGATAATTGTGATGCAAAGCATTCAAGACCTCGAACGTTGTCTCATAAACCAAGGGACGCTCTCTTCGCTCACGAGCAAATCGCTTGGCAAGCTTCTCACCTAATAAGGGATCATCGATGCCTAAGTTGAGTAAGCCTTGTGTCCATGAGTTCTTTTGATAGATAGGGGCAAACTGTTCCAGCTCCAGAAAGGATGGATGCTCTTTCGAATCGAAGCGTCCCCAGAGTGCTTCTAAGTGAGTAACCTCAATCATTTTGGCAAATTCATAACAGGCCATTGTACGAAATAGGTGCTCAGATGATTCACGTACTGCACTTTCAAGTGCTTTAGGATCAACGTTGGCTGACTCAGAGGCTGCTTGGCAGGTTACCTGAAAGGCTTCATTAATACTTTTTTCATCCCACAGTAACGTATTGTCTAAATCAAAAATAATCGCTTTGATAGGTTTCATTGCCAATAAACCTCCCCTATGCCCTATATTTAATTTGCTCCATAAATAAAAGGAAGTCAATCGTAAAGTAAGGGGAAATCATTTAAATAATTGTAAACAAACAACTAAAACAAGCCTTGTTGGATGTCATATCCATTATTCTGTCTATGTCATTAGCTATGACATATAATATATGTATAGAGACAAATTTGAGGAGATGATGGGTTTGTCAGTCCTGGTACCAATGCCGCAATCGAAAACGAATATCGGTAATTTCAAGCATACGATCACGATGTTGATGGGGATGTGGCTTATCATTGGTTTGTTTATTGATGGCTTTGCTCATAACCACGGTGCGGTTGAAACTTTTTTTACGCCTTGGCATGCCATTTTGTATTCGGGGTATCTGGCATGTGCGGTGTGGATTTTCTATTTGACTTATCAGAACAAATCTAGGGCCAATCATGCAACTTGGGTGCAGGCAATCCCGACAGGTTACAAGCTTGGCGTGGCAGGGGTGATTGTCTTTTTCTTAGGCGGTCTTGGTGATATGTATTGGCATACGGTGTTTGGAATTGAGAAGAATATCGATGCTCTTCTGAGCCCCACCCATTTGATCTTATTGACAGGTGCACTTATGATCCTGACAAGTCCGTACCGTGCGATTAGTCACGTTGAAGATGAGGTATCACCTGCTTTTCGCCTATTGCTACCTGCTTTGACCTCGGTTGCATTAACTTTTGCTGTCATGGCCTTCTTTCTCATGTATGCTTGGTCATTCCGTCAAAATCTATGGATGGCGAGGGAAGAAGATGCGGTCGCAAGAGCCGTCGTGGATTTCCTGATTACAACGATGCTGTTAGTCCTACCAGTCATGCTGATTTTAAGGAGATGGAAGATCCCATTCGGTACCGCCACTTATTTCTTTGTTTTCCAGGCGGTTCTTATGGCGATACTTGATGGCTTTACTCATTACGGATCTATTGTGATTCTACTGATTAGCGGGATTGCTGCTGATTTGATGTTTAGGTCTATTAAACAGAGGGAAGCGAGCGATTGGCGATATAAGGTTGTTTTCTTTGTTATTCCTGTTTTAATCTGGGGCTTATATTTTGCAGATTTGAGCATTTATCATACATTGGATTGGGCGCCGGAGCTTTGGGGAGGAACGATGTTCATCTGTGGGCTCTGTTCACTGGGGTTAAGCATTCTCGCGGCTCCAATTGTGCAAAGAAGAAAATGATGAAAAAAACGGTAATTATCCATATAGGTATGATACTCCTTTTAACGGCTTGCGCTACGCAACCCACAAAACATGACATGATGGGGATGCCGATTGCGACTTCTTCTCCTTCAACACATGTCCACCAAAATGACGCGATTGCTCATTTTTCAGTCGCGTCAAAGCAATATTTGCCTAATGAGGATGCAACTGTGACGATTCTCATCCAAAATAAATGGAATAAACCGATTGATAAATTCGACATCATGCATGAAAAGCTGCTGCACCTGATCGTTGTCAGTAAAGATCTTACCTATTTTGACCATCTTCATCCCGAATACGTCGGTGAAGGTCGATTTGAAATCAAGACAAAGTTCCCGGCAGGTGGCCACTATCAGCTGATCGCCGACTTCACGCCGCAAGGCATGGGTGAGACGATTCAAACGCACTGGGTAACGATTAACGGGCAGCAAAAAAAAGAAGAAAAGCTTCTACCTGATACGAATCTTACGAAAAGAGTCGGCGACAAAGAAGTAAATCTTTCCTTCGACCATTTGATGGCTGGTATGGATTTAAAAATGAACTTTATCATTAGAAATGCTGTAACGAAAGAGCCTGTAACTGATTTGCAGCCTTATCTAGGCAGTCTAGGTCATGTGGTGGCTATAAGTTCAGATGCCAAGGAGTTCGTCCATGTGCATCCGAATGATTCGAAAGCTTCTGGACCTGATGCAGCGTTCACTATCCACTTTCCCAAAAGTGGCATCTACAAAATCTGGGGTCAATTTCAGCATCATAATGAAGTGTTCATTGTCCCTTTTATCATAAAAGTATAATTTGTAATCAAAAAGAAATGTGTTATTCATCTGGGCTTAATGAAACAGGCTTATAATAGAACTCGACCCCCTTTAAAATATATATACTTTAAGACCCGCGGCCCGTTGCTGTGGGTCTCTTTTTTTTGTCCTGAACTATTTTTTTTGTATTTGTCGGGAATCCGACATTCTATCACGTTATCATGTGGTAATATAACTATAACACATCGGAATACTCAACATTAAAACATAGCGTCATAGGAACTTGGCAAAGGGGTTTTCACTTATGGACCAATTGAATGAACTTGCCGATCTTCAGGAGAAGGACCCTACCAAGGAAGTCATGATTGAGGCATTTCGTAAACATGGGGCTATCCAGACCTACAGGAAAAACGAGTTTGTTTTTCAGGAGAATGATCAACCCAGCGGTGCTTATTATGTCGACTCGGGATTAATTAAGATTTCCCAATCCTCTGAGGAGGGGCAAGGGATTACCTTATTTCTACGCTATGAGGGCGAAATATTCGGTAATGCGGAAATTTTGACGAACATTCGTCGGAAACGTTATGCCAAGTGTTTGGTAGACAGCCAAATCATTACGCTAGATGGGCGGAAATTTATCGAATTGGCCAAGGAGAATGCCGAGTTTTCTTATTCTGTTGCCGTTCTCGGAGCTCGCAGACTTCTGCAAACACAGAAGATGGTTGAAACGCTCATTTCCCGCCCTGTCGCTTGGAGGCTAGCTTGGTTCCTCATGCAGCTTGGCAAACCGACGGACGTTAAGCTTGAGGTTCAGGTGCCGCTCAGTCATGAAGAAATCTCTTATGTCATTGGCTGCAGCAGACAAACCGTCACAGAAACACTCAATAAATGGCGCGATAAAGGGCTCATCGACTACGCCAAAAAGAAGATCGTAGTTTATCATCCGAACCGTTTTTTCACAGACATATGACGGAGATTGGCCTGGAGGGCATTCAAATGATTACGATAAACAATGTGAATAAATCTTTTTCACAGCGGAAAGGCAATTCCTATACGGCGTTGGATCAAGTTTCTCTCACGATTAAGAAAGGGGAGTTCGTCTCCGTGGTAGGCCCTTCAGGCTGTGGGAAGTCAACGCTTTTGAACCTGATAGCAGGGTTTGAAAAAGTGAGCAGCGGAACGATTACCGTGGGTGGGCAAAAGGTTACGGCTCCGGGGGCTGATCGGATCGTTGTTTTCCAAGAGCACGGCCTGTTTCCTTGGCTTACGGTTCTTGATAATGTGGCATTCGGTTTGAAGCAAAAGGGGCTATCGAAGAAAGAACGCTATGCACTCGCTTTTGAGCAGATTAAAGCCGTTCACTTGAGCAAGTTTTTCGATCGTTATCCACACGAGCTATCCGGGGGAATGAAACAAAGAGTAGCCATTGCCAGGGCGCTCGTTATGGATCCCGACATTCTGTTGATGGATGAACCTTTTGCGGCATTGGATGAACAAACGCGATTTATTTTACTGAAGGATTTAGAAGAAATTTGGCTTAAAACAGGTAAAACGATTTTGTTTATTACACATAACATTCGCGAAGCCGTCATTTTGTCAGATCGGGTTATCGTTATGGCGACGCAGCCAGGTAGGGTCAAGAAGGAATTTGCCGTACAAGCAGCAAGGCCTCATCAAAGTGGCGATCCGCTCATCCACGCATTGGAAAATAAAATAATGGAAGCTCTGACGGATGAGCTCGAGAAGGTAGTCAGAGAGGAGCTCGGCCATGAATACAGCCTTAAGAAGAACAGCATTTCTAATTCTTCTGCTGATCATATGGGAGTTGGGATTTAGGGTTTTTCAGTGGGGGTGGAAGTTTCCTTCACCGCTGCAAACCTTCCAAGCCTTCTATGATGGCTTTACGCAAGGGCATCTCCTTAACGCAATTATAGCTAGTCTTCGTCGTTTACTCATTTCATTCGCGATTTCAATTGGGCTTGGGACGATTTTGGGATATTTATTTGCACGTTATCGGTATTTTGACGAAACTTTCGGCTTTGTGGTTGTTGCCCTTCAGACAGTACCGAGTATAGCGTGGCTTCCTTTCGCGATTATTTGGTTTGGACTTAATGACACTTCCGTGATTTTCATAACAACGATAGGTGCGACATGGACGATGTCCATGGCGAGCAGGACGGGGATTTTAAATATTTCACCGATTCATCTGAGAGCTGCGCAAATGCTTGGAACAGGCAGCGGTTACCGATTGTTCTTTCAAGTGCAGCTGCCGGCGGCATTTCCCCATTGGATAACAGGAATCCGAGTAGCTTGGGCCTTTGCTTGGCGGGCACTTGTAGCAGGGGAGCTTATTGCTAAGGGAGTGGGTCTCGGGCAAATGCTGCAGGATGGACGCGGCCTTGGAGATACGGCATCCATTCTGTGCGTGGTCATTATTATCGCCGTTATAGGTACAATTTCGGATCATTTCTGTTTCAAACAGCTAGAGGATAAAATCGTGCTTCGCTTTCAGCTTAAGAAATAAATAGCGTTTCATAGAACAAATAAGGGGGGATTATTTTGAAAAAATTAGGTTGGGTCATGGGTTTGGTGTTAACCGGATCACTGCTATTATCAGCTTGCGGACAGAGTAAAGAAGCACCTTCAAGTGCTGCTAGTACGACGGTGAAAATTGGTATTTTGAAAAATGTTACCCACGCTCCGGGATTTGTAGCACTGCAAAATAACTACTTCCAGCAAGGCTTTGGCCAAAATGCCAAGATTGAAGTCACGGCTTTTGACAACGGAGCGGACTTCGCAACGGCGATTGCGACAGATCAGATTGATCTTGGTTATGTAGGTCCGGGACCGGTCATCAATCAATATTTGAAAAGTAAAAATATCAAGGTGATCTCTGGAGCAAATAACGGTGGAGCGGTATTGGTGGCACGTAAGGATGCTGGCATCCAATCTGTTAAGGATCTCGTAGGTAAAACCGTGGCCGTTGCTGCCAAAGGTGGGACGCCTGATCTATCACTTCGCCTGCTGCTGAAACAGGAAGGATTAAAAGTATCCACAGATACTTCCGGTGTACAAATTGTTACACGTGCTCCGGCAGATACCTTGGTTGCGATAAGGCAGAAAGAAGTGGATGCTACATTAATTGCAGAACCTTGGGGGACACAAATCATTCAAGAAGGTTCTGGAACGATTCTAGTAGATTGGAATAAAATTCCGCCAAAAGACGGGAATTATCCATTAACAATTCTCGTAGCGAGCGATAAATTTCTCAAAGAGCACCGTGATTTGGCCAAAAAAGCCGTGAAAGCAAACAAACAAGCCATCGAATTCATTCAGCAAAACCCGAGCAAAGCCTATGGTCTGATTAGCGAAGAATTAAAGCAGTTAACCGGCAAAGGGATGGATCCGGCGCTCATTAAAGCGGCCATCGATCATTTGAAATTAACGGAAGATATCACCTTAGATGATATTAACGAGCAGGCTAAAGCCTCATTTGAGGCTGGATATTTAAAAGTGAAAGCGGAAGAACTAGACTTCACTAAATTCCTGGATTTAACGCTTTTGAATGAAGTGAAAAAAGAAAAATAAGCTAGCTTACTTAGGAGGTCATTCATTTGCACATACAACCGCAGGAAAACCTATTGCCGGATTTTCATGAGCATATCAAAGTAGTGATACTAGGTACAGGTACACCGAGGGCCTTTTATGGTAGAGCCAAAGCAGGCGTCGCCATTCTCGCAGGGGATAAAACCTTTCTGTTCGACTGCGGTGGCGCGACCGTTGATCAACTAATTAAGGCGGGGATCATGCCGCAGCGGATTTCGGCTATCTTTTTCACCCATCATCATAGCGATCATAATTCCGGATTTTTCGATGTATTCATTACGAGCTGGCGTACACATGTGATCGCGGATCGGGTATTTGAGGGGCGGAAAGGTCCAATGAATGTGTACGGGCCAACGACGACGAAAGCGATTATTAGTAAAATGAGAGAGTCTTTTGATTTCGACGTGAATCTTCGGGTGAATGTTAATTTCTCAGCTGGGGCAGGGGCGGACATTCAATATTTTGAAAGCAACGAAGGTATTGTTTACGACCAGGGTGGTGTTAAAATCACCGCTTTCGAAGTGGATCATAAGCCTGTTTATCCAGCTATTGCTTATAAATTCGAATACAACGGCAAATCGGTTGTCATTTCGGGGGATACGATCCCTGTTGAAAATATGGTTAAACAAAGTCAAGGTGTCGATTTACTTGTGCATGAATCTTACAATAAAACATGGCTAGACGCGCTTATTGCCAAATTTCCAGAGCAGACTATTGGCTTATCCAATCCTGCAAAGTATCATTCAACTACGCTGGAAGTCGCCGAAATCGCACGAGCAGCAGGGGTTGCCCATCTGGTGCTCACCCACCATATACCTGCGCCTGCAGCTAATGATGAGGCTGAGGCCGATTACACGGAAGGCATGCGAGATATCTACTCGGGTAGAATCACGATGGCTAGAGATTTAATGGCATTTGATCTTTCATAGTTAGATTGAAAAGCCGCCTCGAGTATTGACTCGGGACGGCTTTTTCGCGATTTTTGCAAGGCTAAGTGAGATAGTGGATATGCATAATATGTTATACAACAATTTAGCCAGTTTTTAGGCTGTAGAGCTGCCTTAGGCTTGAATTGTTGTATTTTCAAGACCGTCGAATTATTCGGCCAATGAGGTGTCTTATTCTTATCGGTATACATCGTCATACATGCTCTCTTGAGGTTGCAAGATGAATGAATCTATATTTTCGGTTGAAGTGATGTTGTAGAATGTACAACAATTTCTGCCAATATCCCGCCTCTCCCCCTTCATTGTTGCATATTGTACAACAATTGGGCCCGATAAAGGCGATATTGCAATCAATGGGCTCGAAATGTTGTACGGACTTCAACTTCAACTTGCAAAATAGCCTTTAGGCGTGTGAATTGTTGTAGTAATTACAACATTGGTAACCGTTTTAGCCCATACACGGAGAAGCAGGTTAAGCGCATTTTCCGAACTTAATCTGGATGGATGCGCGGGACAGTCTGCCGAGAAGTCGATTTCCGGCTTCTCGGATTCTGTGGGCGAGCTTCGGCTCGCATAGCTCTCGCTGTAAGCACGGTTTTCGCGCTTACAGCGAGGAATCTATTCCTTCCGCTTATAAAATAATCTAGAAATACCAACACCAATGGCTCCAAGTCCGATAAACAGGATAGCGCGAACAGCTGTAGATACATCAGGTAAATCGATGAAAATAATTTTGAGTAAGGTAACAAATAAGAAAATGATGCCCACTAGCCTTGCTTTAGGCTTATGGACAATGAGTCCAAAGACAATGAGTAGAATGGCATAAACAACCCACACTGCTGAAAGTATCAAATGCTGGTAATCGTATATGATCGTTCGCGTCAGGGAATTGGTCAGTTGTGTGAGATAAACAAGTAAGAGAATTAACTCCATCCATAGCAGGATGAGACTAATTTCTGTTCGAGCGCGGCCTTCTTCAATTATGGAACGGTAGAAAGCATACAGACCGCCAATAGTTGCCAAGAGTACAAGCCACGCAAAGGATTCGGCTGATAGTATATCACGTATCGGATGAGTTAGGACGAATAACATCCCTATGAAATAAGTGATAGCCCCGCTGATTTGTTGCAGTTTGCTTTTGAATTTAGCACCTAAACATAGCGCAATTGCACCCTCTACAAGAATGGCGGAGCCGGCTTGATCCGCGTGCAGCACGTAAATGAGCCAAAGGAAAACGCTGAACGTTGCAATGGATAGCTGAACGGAAAAAGCTCTCTTTTGACGATAAAGCCAGAAAGAAGTACCGCTATAGAGAAGCGACCATATCGCTAGCATCCATTCATAGAAGACACGATCTTTGGAACCGCCATATAGGCCGTACGTCCACGCCGCGAGCAGGCCGAAGCTTAGGAATAAGGTGATTCGCTGCCCAATCAGGCTGTCTTTGGAACGGAGAATAGATATCGCAAAGAGGAGCAAATGCTGCAAAATAACGACAGTAAGGATCGCTGGTCGGCTGCCTATGTCATCTACGAACAGAGTTGAAAAGACTAATGGAAGATGTAGAACTCCAAACGCAGTAAAATAAGCGCCGCGAAAGGAATAACGCAACGATAACAAGATCATGACCATTGAAAATAACCCTTCATAGCCTGCAAATACCCAAATATTTGGTTTGGCTGAGTCGACTAGGAAAGGCACTAGATAACCAGCGAGTAGCGTAATGATCATAAGTGCCTGGGACCGGTGACGGACCGCCGTAAATACACTTATAGCAATAGAAACGACGTATAGAACGAACGAAAGTGTGGATGGAATCAATGCGAATAGCATATGTGCTGCGAAAAGAGATAGAATAAGGACCCCGCTGGATCCGCCAAGCAGCACTTGCCCCAGAGCCATGCGTTTCCGGCGAATTTGGATTTCTCCTTGCCAATACATGAAGCCAGCGACGATAACGCCCAGTATGCAGCGAACAGGTTCGGTGATAATCCCCGCATTAACGGCTGCTGTAAAGCCCCATAGGACACCTAACAGGAAGACGACGATGAAAATCCGCGGCAGCCAAACGCGAGCGATCAAATGCTCCCAATCTCTTGGAGGCGCCGGTTGCTGAACCGGTATTGTTACCTCATGTTGAAGAGGCTGCTGCGTCGATTGTAGTTTTTGATCTGATATTGGTTGTGTCGTAAGTACTTTCTGAGCTTGTGATTTGGTTTCTCTTTCAAGCAGGATGCTCAGTTGTTCTTCGAGTTCTTTGACCCTCATTTCCAACGCATCCACACGTAAATCCAAATTCATACAAGCACCCCCTTTTATTTAAAAAATCCTAGGAATGTTTTTCCATCACCTATATGTTAACTATACTTTAAACCTAATCATGATGTGAAACAATTTAGAATCCATATCTTGTTAATGGTTTATGGAAATATGGGAATAGTATCATTAAATGGAATCACTAGGTGAGGGAATTATGTTGAAAGACATTAAAATATCCGTGCGTCAATTTGCTGTACTTGTGATTATATACACAATTGGGACTACAATCTTGGTTATTCCATCGGGGCTTGCTGTTGATGCCAAACAAGATGCCTGGCTCGCAGCTATAATTGGAGTTGGCTTAAATTTGTTAGTCGTATGCTTATACAACAAGGTTGGTGATTATTTTCCAAACTTGACCCTGGTTGAATATAATGAAAAATTATTTGGAAAATGGCCAGGGAAGATGCTCTCACTCGTATTTCTTTTCTTTTCTTTTATCGGAGCAGCCACTGTCTTGTTTTATATGGCAAATTTTATAAACACACACGTCATGCCGGAAACGCCCATTCAAGCCGTCAATAGTATATTTGCCATCGTTGTTGTCATGGGTGTGCGTCTTGGACTAGAAACCTTAGTCCGTGCGGCAGAGATTTTTTTCCCGTGGATCATTATGCTATTTATTATTTTGGTCGCTTGTCTTTTACCTGAGATTCAAGTTGAAAAGTTGCAGCCCATGTTCTCAGTTGGCAGTAAACCTCTGATAAAAGCGGCTTTATCCGTTGCCGGTACTTCTTCACTTCCTTTTATCGTGCTCTTCATGGTGTTCCCTGCTCATGTCAATCATTTTCAAAAGGCAAAAAAAGCTTTCCTGATTGCTACCCTAATAGGCGGAGCTTGTTTCGTAATTATCACCTTTTTATGCATATCGGTATTGGGAACTAAAATGACGGAAAGACATATGTTTCCAAGCTATGTTTTAGCCAAACAGATTAACATTGGTAATTTTTTGGAACGTGTTGAAATTCTTATAGCAGGGATATGGTTTCTAACGGTTTACTTCAAGACAACCTTTTATTTTTATGGTTTCGTTACGGGACTAGCTCAAATTTTGAAGATAGAAGATTATCGCCCGCTCGTTTGGCCCTTAGGGATGATTCTGGTTGTTTTTTCGCTTGTTGTATATCCGAATGTTGCTTATATGGCGGAATTTGATACCAAAGCTTATATCCCCTACGCTTTAACCATTGGACTGCTGTATCCGATCCTCATAATAGGGGTTGCCGCGATCCGAAAGTCAATGATGAAGAACTAAGATCACTTGAAAAGGTGGTAATACCATGAAGTTCATCAAAAAAATTCTTCGGAATAATTATAACAGCGTAACAGACGCACGGCCCAATCAGACTGGCTTATTGATCCCAAAGGAAGCTCTTGAGGAGTCACTAGATCTTAACTTTGACAAAGTCAAAAAAGCCTTTGGAAACAGTAATGATATCATCACTCAGACTATACAACTGAATGAAGCAGATCCAATACAAATTGGAGTCATTTATATCAATGGACTGATTAGTCCAAGTTCTATTCAAACCATGCTAAGCGAAAATTTAAAAGTTGATTCAAGTGAGTTCCCGTTTAATGCATTAAGAAATTCAATGAGCATACTTGGTCAAGTTCGCGAAATTACCGATTTTGAAACCTTATATCAATCTATTTTATCGGGATTAACGGTTATTTTAATGAATGGATATGTACAAGGGTTGGCGGCGAATACACAAGGCGGGGAGTATCGTTCCGTTGAAGAACCAACGACTCAATCAGTTGTAAGGGGCCCCCGTGAAGGGTTTACAGAGCTAATAAGCACAAACACCTCACTCATCAGACGAAAAATAAAAGATCCCAACCTATGGATGGAATCCATGACAATCGGTCGTGTGAGCAAAACGGAAGTCGCCATCATGTATTTGAATGGAATTGTGAATGAGAAGTTGG
This sequence comes from Paenibacillus sp. V4I9, assembly GCF_030817295.1. NCBI lineage: Bacteria > Bacillati > Bacillota > Bacilli > Caryophanales > Paenibacillaceae > Paenibacillus > Paenibacillus sp. V4I9. The sequence goes on along the minus strand of NZ_JAUSZE010000001.1, from coordinate 5,563,867 downwards.
TGGAGGAAGCAAGAATTCGGCTCGGGCGCATCGATATTGATGCGGTTTTTGAAAGCGGCAATATCGAAGAGTTGATCCAAGACGAAACATTCACCCCGTTCCCAACCTTGTACAATACGGAACGTCCCGATGTTATTGCTGCAGGCATAATGGAAGGGCGTATCGCTATTCTTGTCGATGGCACTCCCTTTGTGCTTATGGCACCTGCTTTATTCACTCAATTTTATCAATCTGCAGAGGATTACTACCAACGAGCGGATTTTGCAACACTACTTCGTTTACTTCGTTACGTATGTTTTTTCATATCTTTGTTGGCTCCGTCCCTATATATTGCCATAACCACCTTTCACCAAGAACTGCTGCCCGCGTCTCTTCTGATCAGTTTAGCTGCTCAAAGAGAAGGGATCCCTTTCCCTGCTTTTATCGAAGCTGTCGTCATGGAAATAACCTTTGAAATCCTTCGAGAAGCCGGTGTGAGGCTGCCGAAGACTGTCGGACAAGCCGTTTCAATTGTAGGGGCACTAGTCATCGGTCAAGCAGCAGTAGAAGCAGGTTTGGTGTCTCCTGCGATGGTTATTATAGTGGCTATCACTGCCATCTCCAATTTTGTCATTCCTTCCTTCAATATGGGGATTACGATTCGGATTTTGAGATTTCTTTTAATGCTTATCGCGGCTTCTTTTGGTTTATTTGGCGTTACAGTTGGGCTTATCGCGATCGTTCTTCATTTGTGCAGTTTAAGGTCCTTCGGAATTCCTTACATGTCTCCAATGGCGCCGTTCATATTAGCGGATCAGAAAGATACGATTTTTCGCTTCCCGCAATGGGCTTTATATGCAAGGCCTCGGCTTATCAGTCAAAAAAATAACATTCGAGAGAACAATGCTTCTTCGAATAAGCCTGAAACCAAGCCCTAGATAAAGGAGTCAATCGTAATGCGAAGATATGGAATGCTGCTCGTCGCCTTGTTCATCATAATTGGATTACTCACGGGATGCTGGAGTCGACGCGAGCTTAATGATCTCGCCATATCGATTGGTATGGGTTTTGATAAAAAAGATGATCAAGTGCAGGTGACGATTCAAATTGTTAACCCCGGTGAAGTGGCTTCAAAAAGAGGAGGGACTGGAATGACTACACCTGTAAGCACATTTCAAGCAACATCCCAAACTATTTTTGAAGCTTTAAGAAAAATTTCCAAACAAAGTCCAAGAAGAGTGTACTCTTCCCATCTTCGGATTCTTGTGATCAGTGAAGAATTGGCCAGAGAAGGGATTACGCCGATTTTGGATGGGATTTCAAGAAATCATGAGATGCGAACTGATTTCTATATCGTTGTTGCCAAAGGAACAACGGCTGAGAATGTATTGAAAATTCTTACGCCTATCGAGAAAATTCCCTCAAATAAATTGTATACCACTTTAGAGTTATCTGAAAAGGTTTGGGCACCTACGGTAAAAGTAAAATTAGATACTTTAGTTTCTGATCTGCAAACAGAGGGAAAAGATCCCGTATTAACAGGCATACAAATTAAAGGTGATCCAAGAAAAGGTAGTGATATGAGTAATTTGGATCGAATAGCCCCTTCTTCCTATTTACAATATTCGGGTGTAGCGATTTTTAAAAAAGACAAACTTATCGGTTGGCTAAATGAAAAGGAAAGTAAAGGCTACAATTATATTATAGATAACGTTAAAAGCACGATCGGACATATACCTTGCCCCACAGGCGGCATTTTAGCAGTAGAAGTGGTGCGAACTAAAACGAGAATGAGAGGAAAAGTGGAGAACGGCAAACCGCAAATCTTTGCTGATGTTTATCTTGAGGAGGATGTGGGTGAAGTGCAATGTAAGATCGATCTCATCGATCCTCAAAGCATAGAGGAACTGGAGAAAGCAGCGGAAAAAGAGGTGCAAAGCATTATGGAAGCCGCTATTCAAAAAGCAAAAAAATACGATGTAGATATTTTCGGCTTTGGTGAAGCGATTTATCGTGCCGACCCCAAGTATTGGAATAAAAACAAAAGTAACTGGAAGGAGCAATTTGTTGATTTACCCGTACATGTGAAAGCAGAAGTCAAGATTCGTCGTTTGGGCACTGTAAGTGATTCTCTGTTACAAAAAACAAAGGAATGATAAAAAATGTGGACAATTGCTGCGATACTTTTGGCCTCTACAGCTATCGCGATACTAGAGATTCCAGCGCTTATAAAGAAAAGGCTGCATAAAGAATTTGTTATTTTCTGCTGTTTATTGTTGCTGGGTACAATACTGAGCATTGCCCAAAGTTTGCAAATGAAACTGCCCAACCCGTTAGATTTCATCACCTTTGTTTTTCAACCTTTCAGCAAGTTCTTACTTGGGCTTTTGAAATAAAATGAGATAGAACGAGAGGAGGGCGTAGCAAGGAGATGGAAAATGGTATTATTGGTATCCGACAATTCACCATTCTCGTTACGCTATTTACGGTAGGAAGCTCGATATTAATAACCCCCGCCGGCCTCGCCGCGGAAGCAAAGCAAGATGCATGGATATCCGCCATTCTGGCAGTATGTCTTGGTTTGCTAACGGTCTATTTATATCATGCATTGGTAAGGCAATTTCCTAACCAAACTTTAGTGGAGATGTGCGAGGGAATATTCGGCATTTGGATAGGTAAAATAGTTTCTTTACTTTATTTCAGCTTCTTCCTCCTCCTCGCTGCGCTTGTATTGCGGAACATCGGTGACTTTATGACAACCCAGGTTCTCCCAGATACGCCGCTTCAGTTTATTATCATAATCTTTCTCGCTGCTGTTATTATGGCAAACTGGCTCGGTCTTGAAACCATTGCACGTGCCGGGGAGATTTTTTTCCCTTGGGTTATGCTATTCTTTTTTGCTATGGTCATTTTCCTGCTGCCGCAAATCCGGCTCATTCAGCTTAAACCTTATCTTGGCGAAGGCATCATGCCTGTTATCAGAGCGAGCTTAACTTTAATCGGAACGCCCTTTATGGAACTTATCGTATTATTGATGGTTATTCCTTTTGTAAATTGCGATAAAAAAGCTATTAAAGCTTTTCTTGTGGGAACGGCGATCGCTGGATTCATATTGATAATCATAACCCTGATATCGATTCTGGTTCTTGGTGCAGCTATGACCGCAAGGCAAATGTATCCAAGCTATAACTTAGCGAAAAAGATCAGCATCGGAGGATTTCTGGAAAGATTGGAAGTCATTATGGCGGGGATCTGGTTTATCACGATCTTCTTTAAGCTTACGATTTGTTTTTATGCTTCAGCCCTTAGTTTCGCTCAAATCATGAAAATGAAAGTAATTCGTCCCCTGCTTCTCCCTTTAGGGATGATTCTGATTGTTTTATCCATTGTTTCATACCCAAATACAAGCTATTTCCTAAATTTCGTTTCCAAAATATGGTTCACCTACGCATTCACATTTGGATTTCTGCTGCCTGTATGCATGATTGGTGTAGCTCTCTTTCGAAAGAGAGTATAATTTAATCACGGACAACACTATGCTACAATAGTCTTAAACAACCATTAGGAGATGACATCACATGACGGAGCAATTAAACGAACAAGAGCTAATACAATTCATAGTAGACAAATCGAAGGCCGATCCTGAGCAAATTCAGCTGGTATTGAAGTATGAGAAGGATTATATTGTCAAAGCGGAAGAAAATGCCAAAGGGGAAGTTGATATTGACAGCGATGAACTGATCGATCATATTCTGGGCAGACCCGATGTGAAATTGACAGAACTGGCGGTAGATACCATTTTGGAAGCTGAGATGGACTATTTAATGAAAAAGGGATTTGCCGGATACATCGATTAAATATGTGGTAAAAAGGAAATGGACACCTCTGAGAAGAGGTGTTTTTGCGTTACTTTTAAGTTAATTAAATAACGCATATTGACATTATGGGAGCTTGATATGATAATAATTAAGAGTTATTTATGTTATTTAGTTAACTTTTAAATTAATTATATGGAGGCAACGATTACTGATGGCCAACCAACCACGAGCTGAGTACCCTAGACCTCAATTTGTAAGAGATAGCTGGATCACCCTGAATGGCGAATGGGAATTTGAATTTGATGATGATCGTGTGGGAAGTAAAGAGAAGTGGCATTTGGGGGATAGAAAGTTATCCAAAACCATTCAAGTGCCATTCGCTTTCCAAAGTAAATTGAGCGGCATTGGGAGCAATGAGTTTCACGATGTTGTATGGTACCGCCGAGATCTAACTTTACCCGAAGCTTTTCAGAATAAGCGGATTCTGCTTCATTTTGGAGCGGTGGATTACGAAGCTTCGGTTTGGGTGAATGGGGTGCTAGTTGCTAAGCACGAAGGTGGACATACCCCTTTCCATGCAGATATCACGGATGCGCTTCGGGTTGGGACGAATAAACTGGTTGTCAAAGCGGTCGATTACAGTAAAGATGTTACGCTGCCGAGAGGTAAGCAATATTGGCATACGGATTCCGCAAGTATTTTCTATACGAGAACGACAGGCATTTGGCAAACCGTATGGATGGAAGCGGTATCTGCCGACGGCTACTTGGACAAAGTAAAAATTACCCCGGATATCGATGAGAAACAAGTGGAATTCCAATTCTTTCTCCAGGGTTTTGACTCAAACGCCAAGCAGCAGCTGAAAGTAGAGATTTCATTTAATGGAGAACTCGTTTCGGAAGATACGTATGGGATGCGCAGCAGCTCCGGGGCGAGAAAAATTCGTCTGAATGATTTCAACGATCATGGACTCGGTGCATGGTGGACACCGGAGCATCCGAATTTATATGATGTCACGTTCACGCTGCTGGTTGATAATAAAGCTGTAGATGTGGTAACTAGTTATTTCGGGATGCGTAAGGTATCCATCGAGGACGGTAAATTATGCTTGAACAACCGCCCTTATTTTTTGAAAATGGTTCTGGATCAGGGATATTTCCCAGATGGCAATTTGACGCCGCCAAGTGATGAAGCGATCAAGCAAGATGTCGAGTTAACGAAGGCAATGGGATTTAACGGCGCGCGCAAACATCAAAAGCTGGAGGATCCAAGATTTCTTTACTGGTGCGATAAGCTCGGATTAGTCGTTTGGAGTGAGGCGGCTAACGCTTATGAATATACGGAGAAGTATGTTAGTCGTTTTACGAATGAGTGGATTGCTTCTATCGATCGCGATTACAATCATCCTTCCATTATTGCTTGGGTTCCCTTGAATGAGAGCTGGGGAGTGCCTAATATTCAAATCGATAAATTGCAGCAGCAGCATGCTCTGACCATGTATCATTTGACTAAATCGCTTGATCCGATGCGTCCTGTTGTGTCTAACGATGGTTGGGAGCTTGTGAAAACGGATCTGTTCACCATTCATGACTATGAATGGCGTGAAGATGTGCTGGAAGAGCGCTACAGTTCTAGCGATAAAGCTGTTCATGCGATGCCAGCGAATCGCCGCTTATTTGTTGAAGGCTTCCCTTATGAAGATCAGCCGATTCTAGTTACCGAATTTGGCGGTATTGCTTACAAGAAAAGCGAATGGGAAGGTTGGGGATATTCCGGGGCGGATAATGACGAGGATTATGAGAAAAAGCTGCGCGCCGTCATACGTCCTCTGCTAAACTCCGGCGTTGTACAGGGTTACTGTTACACGCAGTTAACCGACGTCGAGCAGGAAATTAACGGCCTTCTAACATATGACAGAAAGCCGAAAATTCCAGTAGAAATCATTAAAGCAATTAATGATCGTAAGTAATCTGGCTTACACGGATTAAGATGGGGCTGTCCTAAAAGTAGGTAAAATCTACTTGAGGACAGCCCCTTGCTTGTGAGATGTTGTATGGAGGGAATTTTAATCATGTTGACAGAGGAAAATAAAGGAAATAGAATTTAGTTGTATATGTCTAATGGACATATCTAATAGACATAAATGGAGGTGTCCATCATGCAGGACAAAATCATTCTGGGTTTGCTGCTGGACGGGGATAAGTCGTCCTATGATCTTAAGAAAAGCATGGAGGCAAGCACCGGATTTTTCTATAATTCCAGTCAAGGTAGCATACAGCCAGCCTTAAAGAAACTCGTTCAGAATGGGCATGTTCATTTAACGGAAGTGCGTCAGGGGGGGAGGAACAAGAAGGTTTACTCGATCACCGAAGATGGAGAAAAGGAATTCTTGAGTTGGGCCAGTGAGCCGATCGCATTAGACAAACCAAGGGATCCGGCACTCGTCAAAATGTTCTTCTTCAACTACGTCGAAGATCCCAGAAAACTTGAACTCATTGAAACGTACTTGAATGAGATCGAAACGGTCCGGTCTACTTTGAAGATGTTTCAGCAAATGAATCGGGAACAGCTCGGGAAAAACCAAGAGCTTCTCAACAACCCGAAGGTGAGAAGCAGGCTGGATACTTTGGAATTCGGAAGTGATTATTATGATTTCTTGAAAGCGTGGTACGAGAAGTATGTTCAGAAAATAAAAGAGGAGCTGGGAGCTTGAAAATGAAGGATAACAAAACGCTACGCAACGTGATTATTTTCTCGCTTGTTGCGTTAAGCTGCGGCTGGATCGGACGACTGGTTGATTTGCAGGCCGGAACGGATGAGAATGGCAGTCTGGGGCAATTGATTTGGATTGTGTCTCCCCTCCTGACGATGGTCATTTTGCGCAGTTGGATGGGAGATGGGTGGAAAGATTTCAGCATCAAACCTCGAGTCAAAGGAAACGCATTTCTCTATTTATTCAGCCTGTTATTCTTTCCCTTAATGACCATGGTGATTGTCGGAATCAGTTCAAGCTTGGGGTGGACGAATATGTCCCCAATGTCTTCTCACTATTTGACGGCAGTCGGTTTAGCTCTTGTGCCAAGCCTCATCAAAAACATATTTGAGGAATTTGCATGGAGAGGCTATTTGGCTCCAAAGCTTTATACGCTTGGTTATCATCGTTTTATCGTTCATATTGCCGTGGGGTTAATTTGGGGCGTGTGGCACTTTCCTTATTTATTTCTGTTCGTGGAGACCACGGAAAGCATGATCACCTATATCCCTCGCATGATGCTTGGCGTGATCGTCATGGCGGTTCTGTACGGTGAGATTCTGCTGATGACTCGAAGCGTTTGGCCAGCCGTCTTCATGCACATGGCTGGAAATGCCTTCATTGATACATTGATTCTGAAAAAGTTCGTTCTCGTGAAAACGGAATTTAGTTATTTGGCTATGCCCAGTCCGGAAGGAATCATCGCCATTGTCTTAACGGCACTTGCCGGTGTATGGATGTATAAAAGAAGAAAAAGAACGACACTCCGGCAAGGACCTCCTGGATTCCCAAAACAGCCGCAGTTCCCCGTGTAAAATTGCGCAGGGTGTGGCTTGTTTTTCCCTGTCTGGAAGGGGCTAGAAGCTCAATCGCATTGGAGGATTCTCAGATACGACGGCCCCCAGCAAGCTGAGCGAGCCGAAAGTGACCGCTCAGCTGGAAGAGGCCGCCAGAATGTTCGGAGGCTGTACTGAGAGGTCCTCAAACGACCGCTCAGCGGAAAAAGACGTATCGTCGTCACCTCGTTGAAGAGGCGAACGGCGATTTGTTTTACCCTTTGACAGCGCCAATCATGACGCCTTTGACGAAATACTTTTGCACGAATGGATACAAAATAAGAATAGGCACCGAAGCTACCATGATAGTTGCATATTTGATCGTTTCCCCTATTTGAAATTGCTCGGCCGCATTAGCCCCTGATGACATGGAATCGGTATTATTCGCTATTAATATTTCTCGCAAAGTGAGCTGGAGCGGGTAGAGGTCACGATCCTTTAGGAAGATGGACGCATAGAACCAACCATTCCATTTCTCAACGGCATAGTACAAGATCATTACGGCAATAACGGGCATGGAAAGCGGGATAATGATACGAAAAAGAATCACAAAATGATTGGCCCCATCCATTTTAGCAGATTCCTCCAAGCTTTCTGGGACCGCCATGAAAGCTGTGCGCATGATGATCAGATTAAATGTGTTGATGGCAAAGGGCAAAATGGTCGCCCATAGGGAGTCGATTAAACCGACGCCTTTTACAACGAGATAAAGCGGTATAAGGCCACCGTGGAAAAACATCGTTAATACGACAACGAAGATGAATACGCGGTTCCACATGACATTTTTACGGGAGAGCACATAAGCGCCTAAAGCAGTAACAATAAGGTTCGTAATGACACCGAAAAAGAGGATAAACAACGTATTTCGGTAGCCTTTTAGAATAGCAGGGTTATTAAAAACACTTTTGTAAGCTTCTAAACTGAAACCCAGAGGCTTAATCAGGAACCCTTTATGCGTGATCAATTGGCCGGCATCGCTAAACGAGGCAAATGTGACATAGAGAAGTGGATACAGGGTAACGACGACAAGCATGAGTAAAAAGACATGGATTAAAGTGACGAATACTCTGTCCGAATAGCTCGTTTTCATTTCAACACCACCTCCATCACCATAAGCTGTTTTCACTTATCTTTTTACTTATTTTGTTTGCTGCAATGAGTAAGGCTAGATTAATCACAGAATTGAACAAACCAACCGCAGAGCTGTAGCTCCAACCAAATTCTATGAGCCCTTTGCGATAAACGAAAGAAGAGATGACGTCCGCCGTATCGTAGGTGCTGGGGTTATAGAGCAAAATAATTTTCTCAAAGCCAACGTTCAATAAATTCCCCATACGTAAAATGAACATGATCGCAATGGTTGGGAGAATACCAGGTAAGGTAATATGCCAAATTTGCTTGATTCTGTTGGCACCGTCCATTTTCGCCGCTTCGTACTGCTCCTGGTCAATGCCCATGAGTGCGGCAAGATAAATAATGGATTCCCATCCGATTTTTTGCCATATTTCAGATAAAATATAGATTGTTCGGAATAATTCCGGTTTCTGCAGCATAGCCGTATCATTGAAGCCAAAATAAGTCAGAAAGTTATTAATTAAACCGCCGTTATTCGTAAAATCTTTGATCATTCCGACAATAACGATGAGCGAAATAAAATACGGCATGTAGGTGACCGTCTGAACGAAGCGTTGAAACTTTTTATTCGTAAGCTCATTAATAAGAATCGCCAAAATAATCGGAGCTGGGAATTCAAAACATAGCGAGTAAAGGGAAATAATGACGGTATTCTTGAGAATTCGCCAGAAATAATAACTGCTGAAGAAATCATTAAAGTGTTGGAAGCCAACCCACTCACTGCCCAGAATGCCTTTATTGGGGGTGTACTCTTTAAACGCAATCAAGGCTCCATACATCGGCGCATAATGGAAGATAAAGTAATAAGCCAGAACGGGAACCATCATCAGGTATAAATATTTATTCAGCAGAAAATCGCGCTTGAAGCGTATTTGGAAGGTTGCTTCCCCTGCTTTACGCATGATATCTCTCCTTTCGCCGCGGGATTCTAGTAAAGTGGGGAGAGCCGCTGCCCTCCCCCTGGCCTGTCATCTACCTTTTGTTATAACGATCTAAGGATGCCTTTTTAATTTCGAGAGCACGGCTTAGCTTAACGGATTTGAATTTTTCCATGTATTTATCAAAGCTATCCACTGGCTCTGTTCCCAAAATAATTTTGAGCGTCATTTCATCGACTAGTGTATTGAGGTCAGTCATGATTTTGGCAAGCTCTGTGCTTTCTTCCGGTGTAGCTGTAATAGGAGGCAGTTTGTGTTTATCAACATCCGTTTTCTGCCAAGTGGAAACGGCATCGCGTTGTGTTTGCAAAGCCAGATACTGCTCGATATAACGTTTATCCTGAACGAAAGGACCATTATAGTTACCGCGGATGTACAGTGACAGAGCTTGTGCCGGTGCCAATTTATCCGGGTTTTTCATGAGAAGGTCCGTATATTTCGGGTAGCCGTTCTCTAATTTATGAGCAACGCCTTCCGTTCCGAAATTGAAGAACGTATGACCTTCTTCGGAGTAGCCATAGTCAAGAAGCTTCGCTGCGGTTTCAATATTTTTGGAAGACGCAGTGATGGCCACCATACCTCCGGGCGCATTAGCTGGATCCTTCTGGCCGTACATCGCGATGTCGCCTTTCTTGAGAACCGGATATGGAGCCCCGATGAGAACGCCTTTAGGATCTTTAGCTGTAATTAGCGGCTGCCATTTACCGATGCCTCCACCGGCATTCTGTACGGTCACACCTGTCGCGCCGGAAGCCATGTTGGCGTCTAAGGATTTGCCATCTGCTGTTGCGAAGTTTTTATCAATCAGCCCTTCTTCGTACCATTTGTGGAAGGTAGCCAGGAAATCTTTGTAGCCCTTTTCAGCTGGGCCAAACTTAATTGTGCCATTGTCGATGAAGAAATCACGCGTCACACCGAAGGCACCTGCAAAAGCGCCGTTTGCTAACTCGTTGAAAGGTCTGGGAACACTCACGACGGAGAAGGCCGCCGTTGCGCCTTTTTTCTCCTTAAAGGCTTTGAGTGTTGTGTACCACTCATCGATGGTTTGAGGAACAGGTAGACCCAGATCATCCAGCCAATCCTTCCGAATGATAGGACCTTGGAAGACACGCAGGTAATCATCGCCGCGGATGAAAGGGAAGACGTAATAGCTGCCATTGTCGGTTTTTACTTGTTTATCAACTTCTGGATGCTCTTTGAGGAACTTCTTCAAATTCGGTGCAAATTTATCGATCGTATCATTTAATTTTAGAATGTATCCGTCTTTGATCGCTTTTTCAGGACCACCTGGGAATTTCCCCTGCCAATCATACTCGATCATATCAGGTAAATCACCTGTAGCTAATAGGACATTAATAGCTTGATCTGCTTGGTTTGTGGGAGGAGCGCTGAACTTCAGATTAACACCCGTCTTCTTCTGCCAATCTTGGAAAAATGGTACATCTGCGTGGGCTGCTTTTACTCCCGTTAGGTTACCTGAAAGCTCGCCCCAGTAAGTTAGTGTTTTGTCCACTTTTAGAGGATAAGTGACAGCGGCGGCACTAGGAGCGGTCGTTCCACCGGCAGTTGCTTTGGGACTAGCGCTGTTGACTGTAGTCGGGGTGTTGGATGAACATGCAACGACTAAGCTCCCCATCAATGATGTTGTAACCAGCATGGTGAACATTTTTTTTCTGTTCTTTTTCATAGGTTGACCTCCTAAAAGTTTTTCGCCAGAAAAACTGGCAACGAAAGCGATACTGAGTTTTTCGCCAGAAAACTGGAATTGTAAGCATTGCCGAGTTTAGAAAACGGCTATCGAAGCGATACTGAGTTTCCCTGGAAAACTGTTTAAGATTGTGTGAGGTGAGTAGCGGTATGTCTAACCTAACTATATGACAGCGCTTCCATTTTGACTATCTGCAAAATATCCAATTGGTTCTCGAATTCTGTGCGTAGACTCTACAAAATATCCAATTGCTTCATCAATTTAGCCAATATTCGCTTGCAGCCCAAAAATAAATGAGGTGATTGCCTCACCCCATTTATTTTTCAATCAGCTCTTTGTATTTCCCCGGTGTGATGCCCTCCACCTTTTTGAAAACACGAATAAAAGCATTAATATCATTGAAGCCCACCCCGTAAGCCGCATCGCCGACCGATTGCTCTTGCCGCCCTAGCAGCAGCTTGGATTTCTCAATTCTGACTTTATTAATGCGATCGAGCAGCCCCTCTCCCACATAATCCTTGAATAGCTTCGATAGGTAGGTGGCTTTGCGGTTAAAGTGGCTGCCAATCATCGTGACATTCAGATTAGCATCTGTGTAATTATGTTCGATATAGGCCGTCACTTCATTTACCAATTGCTGAAGGGCTTTCTGTCGTGTAAGTGAAATCGTATGCTGCCGTTTGGCTGACGTGAAGACACACACTTGCTCGAGCATATCACTGAGCTGGAGCTGCATATCTTGAACGGTTTTACTGCATAGAAGGCGGTCGAGAAGTTTTGGGTTGCGTATAAAGAAGCTTTCCTGGATATCTCCGGTTTCGCTAATGCTTTTCATCATGGTGGTTACCAGATTGAGCATAAGACACTTCGTTAAGGAAACCGAAATGCCAGGATTATCAAAGTTTTTACTCATAATCTCAGTAAGAATCATCTGCGCTTCTTCAAGCTCCCCTAGCTTCACAGCATACATGAATTGCTGCTCAATCTGCGCCGGATAATAATAGCCGGAATTAGACTCGCAGGTGACATTTGCTTGCAAATCGTCATACGATAGAATCTCTGGTCCACCCATAACAAGCTTAAAGGCCATGGAATCTAGAGCTTCTAAGAAAGCTTGAGGTACATCAGCGATACGTTCATGGATACTGCTTATAGAAATTGTTAAGTTGATATCGTAAGTGGATGAGAGGAAAGTTTGCGCTTTGTCTGCGATTCTAAGTAACTCCAGCTTGGAGCTATATCCATCTTCCATGGTTAAATTGACTAAACAGGCGAGGGTATCATCAATCTCAGCAGCATACCCACGGTGCCTTTCAGATAATAGTTCCTCCACGACATTCATAATAATAAATTGAAGAAGCTTCCATTTATCCCCTTCAGGCGTATGGTTAATTCGTTCAAAGAAGGGTTCACTCTTATCGACAACAAATAGCATGACGGCAAAATCCTGACGGTCTAGCTTCATTTCAAAGGTCGTTAAGGCCTCATCGATAGGAATCTGGCTGTCCAGTTTTCCTTTCAGCAGCTTTTCGATAAAGTGGGAGCGGACAATGTGCCGCTGCTGCTCCATTTTATTTTTGAAATCAGCAATTTCGATTAATGTACTGTCCACGGCTTCTTGTAAGAAATGAAATTCATTGTATCGTTTACTAGATTGTAAAGTCTGTTTTTTGGAAAATGCATGTACCAACCGACGAACGGGGTTGTAATTTCTTCTTAGAAACACATAAGTCAGGATACCTCCGCCAAGCAAACTGATCGCCATGCTCAAATAAGTTAGGTTACGAATGTGAGCGGCTTTTTTCCAATATACGGTGCTGGGCATCATAGACACATATTTTAGTTTGGAACGTGGTGACTGAATGTTGAAAACTTCATATTTCTCGCCACTAGAGTCGGTGTAATAGAAGTTAGACGAGCTATCTAATTGATCAAAAGGAAAATCGGTTGGAAGCGAATCTGTGGAGTTGGAAGCCAAAATTTGATTTTCATTATTTAGGATGAGTACGTGACCTTTGTTGAAAATTTCCATATTTTGAATGGCGCCAATAATACGAGATTGATCGACCATAATGACGTTAGTAGCTAGCGGTTTATTATGCTCTTCGGGGTATGTGCTGATGTAGGCTACCGTTTTTCGCAGCTTATTATCGTCGCCAATCCGGTACATGGGAATAAATCCTTTGAAATTGCTGCGGGTCACAATGGCTTGCCATGATGAGAACGAGAAAGCATCGCTCATATGTAAAGTTTCATAGGCAAAGCTATTTGTTCTAACGGTGGTAGGAAGAATAGCAGATTGATCTTTATTCAAATAAATATAGAAAGAATCGATCAGCGGGTAGGAGGTTTTGTACATAGATAGTATACGTGCGATTTGATAAGCATCATATCTATATTCTTTGGGAAATGCGTCATATTTATTCGAATAGAGCAACTCCTGAACGCTTACATTCCAAGTAATCTCGAAATTCAGCTGTTCCATGGTTTTAAACTGATTATCCATAATTTCCCGAACTTGTTTTAAAAGAGAATCATTGGCTTGCTGAATTTCTTCTTTCAGTGTTTTACTGGATTCCATATACAACAATAAGCCGATTGCCACGGGTAAAAGTAGAATGACGATATAGGAGATCATCCACGTTAAGACGATACTTTGTCCATTAATGAAGATTTTATTCCGCATAAGCAAATCCCCTCACAATCGATCATCGATAATGAGCACCAGGATCTTGAAATGAATGCGCTCTCATTTATTGTATTTCCTTTCCATCGTTCAAGTCAACGATAGAAAGAACCCATTTTTTACCACATAAGAATTTATAAGTTTCCGATTTAATCGGAGAACGAAATTCTTATTGGCGAATAAACCTAATATAGGGATCTTTGGTCGTAGACCAAAGTCTCTCCTCTCTAAGCGCGGTCGCTCATCTTCGAAAGACCTCGATAAAGGTTTATCTCATGCGGATTCATCAACGGGTTTAAACCGATTTTTCCCGAAAAAGAAGTAGAATAAATAGGAGATTACTGTATAGACTACAGCTGTGATGCAGAAAGCATACGCGTAGCCGTAGTAAGAACCATAACGGAAAACAAGGCCCGTACTTATTGGAGAAGCAAGGAACCAGCCTAGATGAAAAACGGCTTCCCCTGAACTGGACGCTAATCCCCGGAGTGATCGGCTCACGTAGCTCATTTTGATCGAATTATAAAAAGGATTAGCGGCGTTCATTAAGGCTTGCCGGAACAAGTATCCACCCGAAGATAAGTAAAAATTAGCAGAAAAAGCGGTTAGGAGGAGAAATGGAATTGAACATAACTGCAGGTATACGACAGATTTAACTTCTCCGAATCTCTTTGCAATCATGGGTCCAATGAGAAAAGCAATCGCTGTTGCGGCTTGACCTAAAGCTACAACGATACCAATTGCGGATTTCGAAGCGTCAAAACGATCTTCAAAATACACATTTAAATAGGGGACAATCATGCCCCCACCCATGGATGACAACAAGCCTAATAAACAAAAAATACCAATAACCTGTAAGGAAGGTTTATGTACGCTCCACACTTGCTTCCACTTTAGTGATTCGCTACGCGGCTGTATTTCTTGCTCACTTTTCTTGAAAAAAGCCATAGGTATAAAACCAAGTGCTGCAATACCGACTCCAATTAATAAGGTAAATCTCAAGCTTCGAATTTCGTCTAAACCGATAATGAATTGAAAAAGATCACAAAGAACGCCCCCCAGTGCAATACCAACGACATTCGCAAGCATGACAAGAGCCATGTTAAAGCTGAACAGGTGAACTCGCTGCTGTGGGGTGGAGTTGTTGGCCATAAACGGTAGAATGGTTGCTGAAACAACAGCAAGAGCCATACCGCCCAAGAATGACGAGATCAGCATACCCTCTTTGGCTTCAATAAGGGAGCGAGCAGTCAAAGTTACGATGGTAAGAATAAGACCAAATGTAATGACACGCTTAGGTCCGAAACGATCATTCATTAAACCCGCGGGAATGAGAATAATGGCCGCTGCCAGTGACGCCATACCAACCATGCTGCCAACAGCCGTTTGGTCATAGCCGAGACTTCTGACATAAAGGTTATAGACGAGACCAAACATACCTAAACCTAAGTTCCATACAAAATTAAACCAAAAAAACAGCAAAATATTTCGGCTGTAGCCATGGAATTGTGACTTCCATTCACGTAGTAAGTTTGTCATTAATTATTCCTGCCTTTGTATTCTGTGTCTAAATTGCAACCACCTTTTCTATTCTACCACCGGTAAATAATTTTGAATACGAGAAAGACTTGATATTCGATCTGATCTGTATAATAATAAGTAGTCTAATCTACGAAGCAGGGAGCACATAATTGAATGTCTACACCAACGAGTACCGTTACGGAAGAACAAAAGCCGGAAGTCGAACAGATTGAAATTTGGAAATGTAAAGAGACAGATTGTAAAGCATGGGTTCGCAAAGAATTCGTTACGGAAGCTTTACCGACTTGTCCATTATGTAAAAATCAGATGGTGCGCAGCTATAAGCATGTGCCTGTGACAGTTAAAAAAGGAAATAAAAAGTTTTTAGTTGGGAAAAAACGATTCTAGTAAAATTCAAAAGACCAATAGCATCTTCGCCCTAGCGTGAAGAGAGATGCTCTTGGTCTTTTTTTTGGAAAGAATAGCAGTGTCCAAGCATACGTTAATAGAGAGGGGGAGTGCCTAATGCAATGGCCTGAACTTAATCTAAGTGACGATGCGATCAAGATACTTTACAAACTTCGGGATAGAAAGCAGGAATGGGATAAGCTCAAAGATACGCAACCTTTATTCGCCATTCTAACAGGTGGATTGATTCTCTATTTCATTATCTCTTTCTATCGAAAGGTAATGATAGTTTCAGGCGGCAATGCGTTAGCCATTCTAGATTTGCTTATTTCTAATAAGCTTCTATCGGGCTCGCTTCTGGCTTGTATATCATTGTTCTTATTTACAAGAAATCGCGTGACTAGGATTGAAAAAGCGAAGACGAAATATGAGAATTTAAGAATGGAAGTCATTGAGAAGTTGGATGCTTCCTGGTTAAAGGACGTGAAGTCGGAATCTCGGGATCAAATTTCTAGCTTTCTACATAACGAATATGATATTAATATTGTATATAAGAGTTAATAGGGAGCGAGGATGACGGACCGAATGAGATATGAATGTCGATATGTAGATGCAGAGAACGGAATATTGAAGTGGGAAGATATTGAGGTTGAGGACCCTTATTTAAGGGATGTTGTAACGGGAGAGAAGCCGCGGCTCAAGACTCGTTTTCGCGCGTGTTGGACAGCTGATGCACTGCATATACGATTCGAATGTGAGGATGATCATGTCGTGGCAACGATGGAACGTCGAGATGATCCTATTTATTTGGAAGATGTGGTTGAGGTATTTATTGATAAAAGCGGTACTGGAGCGGTGTATTACGAGTTCGAAGTGAGTCCGCGCAATGTCGTATTTGATGCATTGATCCACTATAACGGTGGGGATAAAGAAGTTGATGTTGCATGGGATGCGAAGGGAATATATACCCAAGTTTCGGAAGGGGCCGATGGGTGGAGGACTTACGATCTGCGGATTCCTTTTGCTGATTTGGATTGGGAGCGGGGGCAAAACTTTACACCCCATCATGGTGCTGAGTGGCGCTGGAATTTATATAGAATCGATGATGATGTAGAAGGGAATCGACATTATTGGGCATGGTCACCTACAGGTAAAGTCGATTTCCATATGCCGCACCGATTTGGGACACTTGTTTTTGTGAAAGAATAGATAGAGTAGAATAGTTGGGTGCTGTAACGATGTTTTTCATCGCTGGAGTGGCAGAAGTGCGCAAAAGTGGCTCAATAACGATGAAAAGCATTCTTAAAGTAGAAGGAAAAGCCGATGCCCTCAGAAATATGGGCTGAAACGATGTTTTTCATCGTTAAAGTGGCATAGGCGCGCAAAAGTGGCTCAATAACGATGAAAAGCATTCTTAAAACAAAGCCCTCCAGCTTCACAAAAGCTAAAGGGCTTTTTATACTTGATTGCTAAGCTTCTTTCAGCACATCATTTACCTGCTGCCAAGCCCAATCGAGCTCTTCCTTCGTAATCGTAAGAGGCGGAGCCAAGCGAATAATGTGCTCGTGTGTTTCTTTGCACAGTAGACCCTTCGCTTTCAGCTCTTCACAGAACGGACGCGCTGAAACCTTAAGGTCAATGCCAATGAACAGCCCCCGGCCGCGAATCTCCGTAATCTGCGGAGATTGAATTTCTTGAAGCCGCTTCAGGAAATAAGCGCCAAGCTCATCCGAGCGCTCTGCGAGCCGCTCGTTAAGGGTGACCTCCAGCGCCGCGATGGCGACGGCGCAGCCGAGCGGATTACCCCCGAACGTCGAGCCGTGGGAGCCCGGCTCGAAAACATCAAGAACCTCTCGATCACCGGCGACCGCCGAGATCGGGAACACGCCGCCGCCAAGGGCTTTGCCCATGATGTACAGGTTCGGCGTTACGCCTTCCCAGTCGCAGGCGAAGCGGCGACCCGTACGGCCGAATCCCGTCTGGATTTCGTCCGCGACGAACAATACGTTATTCGCCTGACATAGCTCATAACATTCCCGCAGGTAACCGGCCTGCGGAATCACAATACCAGCCTCGCCTTGAATAGGCTCGAACAGGAAACCCGCCGTGTTCGGCCCGATGGCCTCACGCAGCGCCGCCGCATCCCCGTAGGGAATAATGCGGAAACCCGGCGTAAAAGGCCCAAAGTCGCGTTGATATTCCGGCGACGAGGAGAAGGAAGTGATCGTCACTGTCCGTCCGTGGAAATTCCCTTCACAGACGATAATTTCTGCTTGATCGGCGGGGATTCCTTTCACTTCGTAGCCCCACCGACGAACGGCTTTTACAGCGGTTTCGACCGCTTCGGCCCCAGTATTCATCGGTAAAATCATCGGCTTACCGGTGTAACTCGCTAATTTTTCATAAAACGAACCTAATGTCTCGCTATGGAAAGCTCTAGATGTCAGTGTAACCTTCTCGGCTTGCTCATGAAGCGCTCTCAGAATGTGAGGATGACGATGTCCTTGATTTAAGGCGGAGTAAGCGCTAAGCATATCCATGTAGCGGTTGCCTTCCGGATCCTCGACCCATACGCCTTCCGCTCTCGATATCACGATAGGCAGCGGATGGTAATTGCGTGCCCCGTATTTTTCCGTTTTTTCAATAATCATCGAACTCGTCGTATCCATAAGTATTCCTCCCTGACGTGCAGCTTGTAAGCCAAACTCGCCGGCATTCTCTGTATCTTTCTAATTGTCTCACATAGCGAGCTTGTTTAATCCATTGTATTCGTCAACTCATGAACGTTGCAATATAAATCCTATGAGGTAAATCCCCTATGCGTTTGTGCTTCTCTTAGCATATATAAATACATAGCTTTAGACAGTGATACAAGTCTTCACGAAATTGGCCAAGTTCAATCATTATGTGCAAATCCTTATGAATTGTTGCGATTATGAGAAGACTTGAAATGTCAAAATAGGAAATATTATTAGAAGCGGGCTAAATTGATCAGTGGTCAAAAATTTATTACAGAACATGTCAGATATGTGCAGGATTCTTGAAAGCGGTCGCGAATTCTTCAGTTGAGCGCTTATGAATGCCATACATTGCGTTCAGTTGGTCTAGCGGCAGAAAGTTAGAAGGATTCTCGGAACACCTACTTCGCAACGTCGAGCAATATACTTTGTAGAAAAAAGGAATGGTGTGTACGATGACTCATCGCATTGAAAAAGACTTTATAGGTGAAAAACAAGTTCCATCCCAAGCATATTACGGCATTCAAACGATGCGCGCATTAGAGAATTTTCCAATTACGGGAGTTAAAATTCACGCGGAGCTCATTACAGCTTTGGCAGAAGTAAAAAGGGCAGCTGCAATAGCGAATATGGAAACACATATGCTGCCCAAAAAAATCGGCGAACAATTAGTCAAAGCAGCCGAAGAAGTGAGACAAGGTCAGTTACTTGAGGAGTTTATTGTTGATTCTATTCAAGGTGGAGCCGGAACCTCCATCAATATGAACATGAACGAAGTGCTTGCTAACAGGACGTTGGAGCTGCTTGGGGAGGAAAAGGGAAATTATTTCCATTGCAATCCGAACAATCATGTCAACATGTCGCAATCCACAAACGACGTTATCCCTACCGCCATCAAGATTGCCGCTTACCGTTTATCTGAGCAATTGATAGAGACTATGACTTCACTTCAGAGTGCTTTTGCCCGTAAGGAAACGGAATTTGATGATGTTATTAAAATGGGGCGAACGCATCTACAGGATGCAGTTCCTATTCGTATGGGCCAAGAATTCGGCGCTTATGCACGTGTCCTCCAGCGTGATATCAACCGTATTCGCCATGCTTCTAAGGGGCTTTTGACCGTTAATATGGGGGCTACTGCTGTAGGAACGGGGCTTAATGCGAAGCCTGAGTATGTGGAACGCGTTATGTTTCATCTAAAAGGGCAGGTGGGAATACCCATTGAACTAGCCGAGCATTTGGTCGACGGTACCCAAAACATGGATGCCTACACGGAACTCTCCGCTTCCTTGAAAGTATGCGCCGTAAACCTTTCAAAAATATGCAATGATATTCGATTAATGGCTTCAGGTCCACGCGTCGGCTTAGGGGAGCTGAAACTGCCGCCGAGACAACCCGGATCTTCCATTATGCCAGGTAAAGTCAACCCTGTTATGCCAGAGGTTGTGAACCAAGTGGCGTTCCAAGTCATTGGCAACGATCATACCATCTGCTTGGCCTGCGAAGCAGGTCAATTCGAACTTAACGTAATGGGGCCCGTACTTGCGTTTAACCTTCTACAATCGCTGAAAATACTGCGGAACGCGGCTGACGTGTTCGAGCGCTTTGCGATTGAGGGCTTGGAAGCCGACCGCGAGCGCTGCGCGACTTACGTCGAGCAAAGCTTTGGCATCGTCACAGCCTTGAACCCGCATCTCGGCTACGAAGTCGCCGCGCAATTAGTGAAAGAAGCTGTGCGCACTGGCATGACGCTCAAAGAGCTCATCCTAGAGCGCGGGCTGCTCACACCTGAGGAGATTGAAGAGATCCTCAATCCAATTCAGATGACCACGCCGGGCATCGCAGGCGAGAGATTGCTGCAGCCTGCCGACTAGGGCTGGGTGAAGGAAGTCTCGGTTTGTATAGAAAAACGCCCCGACTTTTTGAGTCGAGGGCGTTTTTTGGGATTTCAAAAAGAATCGTCTAGGGAACGTCTGCGCGGCCATATGAATCAAGAGGAACGACGATGCCTTATTTATTTAAATATGTACCTTTTTTAAGCTTATTCCCAAACGGATCCGTGATGCAGACTTCTCTGGTATACCTTGGGCTCTTTTCAATACCGGGGCGAGAATACTTATATTTCTTTTTCAATAAACCAGTATGAAAAGCTACTATGTCCACGATTTCTATCCGAACCGCTGCACCCGGGCTGCAATCCCCATAATGCTCAGACAAGTGTAATTTACATTCGCCTAAACTGACCTCCATGTAAAGCGGCATCTCACTCTCAAAGCGATGCTCCCACGCTAACGAAAACCCAAGTAATCGATGTAGAATTCCTTTGCCTTATTCTCATCGAACATTCTAAAAATGGGCGTGACTCCTTTAATAGTTGTTATAACAATCATATCCTTATTTTTTCGTTTGTGTAAGGACCTGAATGTCTTGAGCCGCCTATGGCATTTACGAGTACATAAAAGGTTACGTAAACCGTCATGATAACAAATCCGACTAATAAGCAGAAAACGAAGGCTTCTAGATGCAGAGTATTTCGTAGGATATCCAGTATTCCGCTTTTGAGTAAAGCGTCCCAACTGTTTAAGCGATATTCTCTTCCCAAAAGTATGCCGTACCCGGATAGAAGCGCGGTCAATGCGATGATGAGCCATGAAACAAAGTGATTGAATCGCTCTTTCCATATTTCTTGAATCATGTACATGGAGCTGCATCCTAGCAATAGGCCATTCCATGCAAATAAGAAGATGATAAAAAAATCATACCAATATTTAAAGGAGAGCGTTCCTTTTTGTACATAAGAGTCCTTCAAAATCGTTAAATGAATGAAATCCGTAATGACATACGGAGAGTTAGGCAGGAATAACAACCAGGCTAAACCGATCATGATCAAAATGAACTTTTTCAAGATCGTAGGTTTTCGAGTATGTATAAAATAGGCTGCCGCTGAAAGAATGTACGGAATCCAAGCAAGGAATAAATTCCAAATTAGAAATTCAAAGTAGGTTTGGTTTTTGAACAAAAAGTAGACCCCGATTGTGGAAAGCGAGAGCAAGATCAGAAAGAGATGCAAGTACCAGTGATTCAAGGTTTTCATTGTAGGCTCCACACTTGGTCTATGTATTTGGCAATGAGTGATGCCACCCCACCCAAGATTATGTCTATATCTTACATTTATTTACTACCTGTAACAAGCAAATAACCCGTTATCCTCGCAATTAGCGGAGAGTAACGGGTTTATTTCATTCGACGTGTGGTGAGCCTCGCGAAATCATCTGTCAATTGTTTCAACTTATAGAATCTGCTTGCCCAACAAGGAGCTGATTAAGCCGACGGCTAAGTGGGATGTTTTGTTATTATCGTCGAGAAGAGGATTCACCTCAACGAATTCGGCTGAGGTCACAATGCCTGCTTCATGCAGCATCTCTACGGCCAGATGAGCTTCGCGGTAATGAAGTCCACCTTTTACAATCGTGCCTGTTCCAGGTGCTTCAATCGGATCCAGAGAATCGACGTCAAAACTAACATGCACGCCGTCTGTTTTCCTGCTTATATAGTCAATGGCATCTTGCATAATGTAAGCCATTCCTTTGCGATCAATGTCATACATGGTATAGCATTTGATCCCCAAAGAGCGAATGAGTTTCTTCTCGCCCTCATCGAGGGAACGTGCTGCAATAAGGACGATATTCTCTGCTTTCACTTTGTCATGATTGCCCATAATGCTGGTTAATAAGGGATGCCCCATCCCTAGACTGACGGCCAATGACATCCCATGAATATTACCGGATGGACTTGTATCGGCTGAATTTAGGTCGGAATGAGCATCGATCCAGATGACGCCCAAGTTTTGATAATGGCTGGATAATCCAGCTAATGTCCCGATAGCTATGCTATGATCGCCGCCAATGACGAGAGGAAAGCGTCCTTGCTCCACAACCTGAGAGACTTGCTCAGCAAGAAGAGTGTTTACCTCGACTACCTCCGCCAAATACTTGAGGTTGGTTTGATCAACTTCAGCTGCCAAAGGAGTCGCTTTATCGTCCGGCAGACGGATATCAGCAATATGATCGATTGTGATATCCATTTGCTGTAGACCTCGTATTAAACCTGCTTGTAAAATGGCTTTCGGTCCTTTACTGGCTCCGCGTCGACCTGCTCCAAGATCAAATGGCACAGTAATCGCAGCAATTGTCGGCTTGATACTCATGCGATCAGCTCCTCTTGTTCGGGCTTCAGATAAAGCTTCGTTTGTAATTAGATTATCATAACCCAGCTCATAATTGGAGATTTTAATTTGGTTCCTGTGGCAATTGCTGCCGTAAGCAACAGCTTAACTCTTTTATAAAAAGATATGTTAGAAAATATAACATCATATGAGCAAAAATATAATAAATGCAAGTGTAAATAGCCATTTTTTATCATCAAAAACAAAGTTAACGTGATATATTGTTTGTTATTCTAAAAGATGAGGCTTTTAGTGTTATGTATATTGACATTAAATCTTATTTTCATTACGATCATGGTGAATTAAACAATTCATCAGGGGATTGGAGAACAGGTCCTTATGTTACAAGCAAATGAACTAGACATGTATACCGCAATTAAGGATGCCATTATCGAACAAAAGCTTCGTCCCAATATGCAGTTAGTCGAAGAAGTGCTGGCAGAATCTTTTGGAGTGAGCCGCACACCTGTACGCAATGTACTCCGCCGACTGGCGAGTGAGAAGTTAGTAACCGTCATTCCTTACAAAGGTACTTTTGTTGCTTGCCCATCCACACATGAGGCTAAAGAAGTGTTCGAAATGCGCAGAGTGATTGAAGCGGCGGCGATCCGCAAAGTGTGCGGTACGTTGACAGACGATCAGTTTCAACAATTAAAAATAATGCTGGATGATGAGCATGAAGCGCATAAGCAGGGTGATCTACTGGGAGCTCTACGAATTACGGGTGATTTCCACCTCCGCATTGCTGAATTAGCGAGCAATTATTACTACTATCATTATTTGGAAGAATTGATTGCACTCACTTATGTGATTATCGCCTTTTATGGGATGAAGAAAAATAGGTATTGCCATGATCATGAGCAAATTTTAGCGGCCATTAAGCTAGGGGATGCGGATTTAGCTGAACGATTGATGGTTGAACATTTAAGCGAGATTGAAGCATCTTTGGATTTCGAAGAACATGGTGCGAAGCCGCATTCACTTACAGATATTTTTAAGTCCAGAAGTTATGCAGCCGTCAAAAGATAAATGAGTTGTAACCTTTTTTTAAGGAAGATTGTATACAATTTTGTGTGTGATTTTGAGCGTTAATTGCATACAACATGCGAATGCTTCGAACAAAGTTGAGAGCTATGGAAGGGGCGATGGAATGAAATTAACGGCGAAGCAAGTGGGGAAGAGCTTTGGAGATCGCGTCGTGCTTAAACAAGTTGATTTAACGGTGAATTCTCATGAATTTATTTGTATCTTAGGGCATAGCGGTTGCGGTAAATCAACACTTCTCAATATGGTGGCCGGATATTTGCTCCCTGATGAAGGTGAAATAAAGGTCGATGGTGAGATGATAAAAGGCCCATCGAAATCAAGGGGAATGGTCTTTCAGGATCATGCTTTGTTCCCTTGGTACAATGTTCTCGAAAATATTTCATTTGGGCCTGAAGTACAAGGCGCGTCCAAGGCAAAAGCCAAAGAAATCGGCAAGGAATTCCTGAGTCTGGTTGGACTTGAAGCCTATGCGAATCATTATCCAGCCGAATTATCTGGCGGTATGAAGCAGCGAGTAGGAATTGCTAGAGCACTTGCGAGCTCACCAGAAATTTTATTGATGGATGAACCATTCGGTGCTCTCGATATTTTGACCAGGGACATGATGCGTAGAGAGCTTAGGCGCATATGTGCAAAGCTTAGACCGACTATCCTATTCGTTACACACAGTATTAGCGAAGCAGTCTATCTAGCTGATCGGGTGGTTGTGATGAAGGATGGCGAAATTGCAGAGACGTTTTCCATCGAAATTGAGCATCCACGCACGTTTGAATCTCCTGGATTTAGTAAAGCGATGCGCAGCATCGAGCGGATTTTGATGGAAGATGAAACAGAGGAGGCAATCTGATGAGTGAAACATCGGTAACGGTCGTTGCTGACAGTGATTTGCTTCCAACTGGGACTAAGCATGTAGAGCAGCTGAAGAAGCGCAAAGGGTTCAAAGAAAGTTTTATGCAGAGATGGAACATCATGCCGTTCGTTACCTTTTTCGTTCTTTGGGAAGTGTTTTCTCAGTTAAATGGTAGATTTGCTTGGTTTAATCCGATATTCCTACCTCCACCAACCCTGATTGTATCGGATGCCTGGGTACTGGCGAAGACGGGGATCGTGTTAGAAAGTTTAGTTTCCAGTTCTATTCGTATTGCTTTGGGATTCGTCATTGGCTGCTTATTCGCTGTATTGTTCGGAGTGTTAATGAGCAAATTCCGAACGTTTGAACGCTGGATGTCGCCAATTCTCAATCTCGTAAGTCCGATTCCAGCCTTGGCTTTGCTGCCGCTATTCATCATCTGGTTCGGTATCGGAGAGTTTCCCAAAGTTCTGCTAATAGCTTGGACAACATTCGTTCCTGTACTTGTTTATACGGTTGACGGTTTTAAGTCAGTGCCATCTACACTCATTCGATCTGCCCTTAGTTTAGGCGCTTCAGAGCGGCAAATCTTTACCCGGGTTATGATTCCATCGGCGATTCCGAATTTTATTGTAGGTGCGCGGGTCAGTCTGGGTCTGTCTTTCTCGGCTTTAATTGTCTCTGAAATGATGGGCGCGAAATCAGGGCTTGGTTATATCATCGTGGATGCCAGAAATTATTTCAAAATTTCCAACATGTTTGTCGCCATTATTTTAATTGGCTTGTCATACAGTTTGTTTTCAGGCTTAGTGAAAATTTTGGAAAGGAGGGTCTTGGCGTGGCGTAAGGGTGGCATGAGAGATGCTATTGAGAAATAGAAGCAAATGATGACCCAAAAAAAGAGAAGAAAAGTGGAGGGAAACACATGAAAAACAAAAGAATATGGGCTCAATCTTTCTTGGTATTCGTTACGGCAGCTATGGTAGTGACAGCATGTAGTTCCAAACCAACGACGACAAGTACAACGGCTCCCGCAGCAACAACAGCTGTTGCAGCGACAACAACAACACCTGCAGCTACGGCTGCCGCGGCGGCAGTTCCGGAAATGAAAGATATTACGTTAGTCGGCGTACGTGATGCACAGATTTCCTCTCAACAAATTATTGCAGATAAGCTTGGCTATTTCAAAGAAACTGGATTAAATGTGACCAGTCAACTGATTGAAAGCGGACCGGATATCGGACCGATGGTTGCCGGCGGCAGCGCGCCACTCTCGATTCAAACGAATTTTATGGACATTATTCTAAAATCATCGAACGTTCCTGTGAAAATTGTTACACCCCTAGCGCAAATTGCGGGTACGCAAGCTGTCGTCGGTTCCAAGAAATTAGAACTGAAGACATCCAAAGACTTAGAAGGCAAGACGATTGGGATCCCCAACGGAGCAGACGTGAAGATCGCAATTGATAATATGGGTAAAGAGCTTGGTGTAGATGTAAGCAAAATAAAATACGTCAATATAGCGCCAAGTGATGCGGTAATTGCTTTGCAAAAAGGTGATATTGATGCCCTGGCTTGTTGGGAACCGTTCATTACCAAAGCGATTCAAGGTGGAGGCAAGTTCTTGTTCAGCGGAACAAAGAGTGAGCTGCCTGACAAAAAAGGCGACGTGAAATGGATGAGCGTTCATACAACGATGCAGGTTTCTGACGATTTTATTAAGAAAAATCCGAATACGATTAAAGCTGTGCTTGCTGGTCTCAAAAAGGCGACGGATTATATTAACAAGAACCGCGATGAAGCGATCAAGATTCTTGCTCCTGAGCTTCACTTAAGTGTTGAAGAGCTGACGCAAATTATGAGCCGAAATGTATACTCGATGGAAGTAGATGACACTTACGTAAATGGCAGTAACGGTGCGGCCGTAGGTGAATATCTAAAAACTGTAGGTAATATTAAAACCATTCCGAAACCAGATACTTACCATGATTTGAGCTTGTTGAAAGCTGTAGATTCATCACTTGTTAAAGTTGAATTCAAATAAGTAAGTTCATGTTCAGGGCCGAGACAGCATGCTTGTTTCGGTCCTGAAGATTATGAATGTAAGTACAGTCGAGGTGAACAGGGTGAGCGAATTATTAGATGTGATCATTCGAAACGGCTCCGTTGTTTTGCGAGATGAAGTCCGTTTTTTGGATATAGGTATTAAGAATGGCAAGATTTCGCAATTAGATGAGCGGATTACGCTGGAAGCAGAGCAAGTTGTTGATGCTTCCGGCATGGTCATCATGGCTGGTATGATTGATGTCCATGTCCACTTGAATGAACCCGGAATGGGGGACTGGGAAGGATTCGCCACGGGTTCTGCCGCATTAGCCGCAGGCGGATGTACCACATACATCGACATGCCGCTTAACGGCGTTCCGCCAACAGTTACCGTCTCCGCGATGGAGATGAAGCTGGAAGCTGCTCGCGAACAATCATCGGTCGATTACGCCATATGGGGTGGACTGGTGCCGGGGCATCTGGGTGATTTGGAGGCCATGAGTGAAGCTGGTGTCATTGGCTTCAAAGCTTTCATGTCTTCGCCGGGTGACCCGGACGAGGATGCATTTCGTGAGGTAGATGACCTCACCTTGTGGGAAGGGATGAAGCGCATTGCGCGAATGAACCAAGTGCTGGCGCTTCATGCTGAAAGCGAGTCACTTGTTTCACGCTTAGGGCGGGAGAAGCAAGAAGAAGGCAAAGTCACGGCCAAAGACTATACGTCCACACGCCCGATTCTTGCTGAGCTCGAAGCAGTGAATCGAGCACTCTTTTATGCAGAGCAGACAGGGTGTCCCCTGCATTTCGTTCATATCAGCAGCGAGGCTGCTGTGAAGATCATTATGGAGGCGAAGAGGCGTGGGGTTAACGTGACGCTGGAGACTTGTCCGCACTATTTAATCCTAACGGAGGATGACTTAGAACGAATAGGGCCTACGGCCAAATGCGCGCCTCCACTGCGTAGTGAAGAGGAAAAGGAACGGTTGTGGGAAGCTTTGCGCCGGGGTTATATTGATATGATTTCATCGGATCATTCCCCTTGTCCAAGTACATTGAAGGAATCTAGCAATTACTTTGAAGCATGGGGTGGCATATCGGGAGCGCAAAGCTCACTAGAACTTATGATTGATGAAGGACACTTGAAGCGGGGGATCGGGCTTAGTCAGTTAAGTCATATGCTGTCCTACGCGCCGGCTGAGCGATTCGGTCTTCTTCCTAACAAAGGAGAGATCCGTCTAGGCGCCGATGCAGATCTTGTGATGATTTCACTGAATACCCCATATGTGCTGCAAACGGAACACTTATTGTATCGCCATAAGCATAGTCCTTATGTAGGGAAGGAATTGGGGTGCAAAGTGCGGGCTACCTGGAGCAGAGGGAATCTTGTCTATGAAGAAGCGAAGGGGATCAGTGCTGTGAAGGCTGGCAAATGGTGTCCAAGGAAGATATAGTAGGTATGTCAAATAAAGCAGGCGCCGCGGCGACCTGCTTTATTCATTTAGGTATTATATCATTGGCTTAATCCGAGAATGCAATTGCATTGAAACTTTCGATTCCAATACGAGTGGCTTCTATTGTACAGAATAGAAACAAGGTATATATGAGTTCATTTGTTGGAGGGTAAGGAACATTGTAATCGGAAGCATTGATTGTGACGACTTGAATAGGAGAAACAGTGTTTCCAGTACCATAAATAGCATTAGCGACTGGCACGCCAGTCAAATCTGTTCCGCGAACAATAATAATAACCATTACCGTATCTATTGTTAATGGCTCTGGGAGTTTAAGTTCAGCAATTCCTGTGAATTGTACTCGGATGACTCCACTTGCCCCGCTGACATTTAAGCCAACTACCCCGATAGGCGTCGGTGTATTAGCTGGTAATATTGTCGTTGATTCGAGGTCGCTGTAACTTTTATTTTGAGATGTTCTAGCATCCAATAATTGTGTCATTAATAGATACCTCCTTTTTAGTAGAATACAACATTGTATGAGTACAAGCAGGATACAGCTTGTGTATATGCTGATTTCGTTGTAAAACAATGAAATTATTGACGATATTACACGAAAATGGGTTGTTGAACGAAGATTGCGGCATCACGAAAAAACATGTTTAAGTAAACTTGACATTCAATGAAGTTGATGTAAAAATGTATTAATTGATGTTCTTAATTAATGTAAATTCATTGACGAGTACGAGTACGCTAATCCCCTTGATTTCCAGAGAGTTGGTCTAGAGCTGAAAGCCAACATTCAAGACTTAGCCGAAAATCCCCTCCGAGAAGGTAAGCTGAAGGAAGATTAGTAAGCTGACCCGGGATCCCGCCGTTACAAGGGCCGCGTATGATAGTACGTAGAACGAGAGCTATAATGATCATATCCTTATGATCATTACGGAACTAGGGTGGTATCGCGAGATGTAATCTCGTCCCTTACGGGACGGGATTTTTTTGTTTTTTACAACGTTTCACGATTAGCCGCAATCATTTTATTAGAGGAGTGTGTGTTACACATGAGAAAAATTGATGTGAAAGAAAAAGCGAGAACCCGCGAACTGCGCGTTCTTGAACAATGGAGAATGAATAGTACATTCCGCAAGTCGATCGAAAATCGCAAAGGCAAAGCGAACTTCGTTTTTTACGAAGGACCGCCGACGGCAAACGGATCACCCCATATCGGACACGTGCTTGGGCGTGTTGTGAAAGATTTCATCTGCCGCTATAAAACAATGTCTGGGTACCAAGTCATCCGCAAAGCTGGTTGGGACACGCATGGCTTGCCCGTCGAGCTTGGCGTGCAGAAGCAGCTTGGTATCTCGGGAAAACAAGAGATTGAAAAATATGGAGTAGCCGAATTTGTTGAGAAATGCAAAAGCAGCGTATTTGAATATGAAAAGCAATGGCGTGAACTGACCGAAGCAATCGCATACTGGACGGATATGGATAACCCCTATGTTACGTTGGATAACGACTATATCGAGAGTGTTTGGCATATTTTATCCGAAATCCATAACAAAGGACTGTTATACAAGGGGCACCGTGTAAGCCCTTATTGTCCAGACTGCCAAACAACGCTCAGTTCTCACGAGGTTGCGCAAGGCTATGAAGACGTGAAAGATTTAAGTGCCACTGTGAAATTCAGGAGTAAAAACGGACAGGAAATCTTTCTGGCTTGGACGACGACTCCATGGACACTACCTGCAAACGTAGCGTTGGCCGTAAATAAAGACATGGATTATGTCAAAGTGAAACAAAATGGTGAAGTGTACATCGTCGCGAGAAATCTTGCAGAAAAAGTATTCAAACAAGACTACGAAATATTATCAGTGCATAAAGGATTGGAATTCGTCGGCACCGCCTACGAGCCTCCTTTTGGCTATATTAGCCCAACCAAAGGACATATTGTTGTAGACGCTGACTATGTTATGGATACGAGTGGTACGGGTATCGTCCATATAGCTCCTGCGCATGGTGAAGATGATTACCGAACTGCCCGCCGACACGAACTAGATTTTGTGAATGTAGTGAACTTGGCAGGACGTTACAATGATCAGATCACTGACTTCGCTGGACGCTTCGTCAAGGATTGTGACGTCGATATCGTGAAAAACTTGTCTGAACGCAGCTTGCTATTTTCCAAGGAGCGCTATGAGCATAGTTACCCTTTCTGCTGGCGCTGTAAATCCCCGCTGCTCTATTATGCGATGGAGAGCTGGTTTATCAAAACGACCGCAATTAAAGAGCAATTGATCGAAAACAACAGTAAAATCGACTGGTATCCTTCCCACATCCGCGAAGGGCGCTTCGGCAAGTTCCTTGAAGAGCTGGTTGATTGGAACATCAGCCGTAATCGTTATTGGGGTACTCCGCTTAACGTTTGGTTATGTGGGGATTGCGGAGCGGAATATGCACCGGGAAGCCACAAAGATTTGCGGGAAAAATCAGTAAAGCCAATTGACGAAAGCTTGGAGCTGCATAAGCCCTACATCGATGAAGTGAAACTGCGCTGCTCATGTGGAGGCGTTATGGAAAGAACTCCTGAAGTGATCGACGTTTGGTTCGATAGCGGATCTATGCCTTTTGCGCAGTACCATCATCCATTCGGAGATGAGACGTTGTTCAATGAGCAATACCCTGCGGATATGATCTGCGAAGGGATTGACCAAACAAGGGGCTGGTTCTTCAGTCTACTTGCTGTTTCAACGTTGTATAATGGCAAATCGCCTTACAAAGCCGTTCTTTCTACCGGACATGTACTGGACGAGAACGGACAAAAAATGTCTAAAAGCAAAGGTAACGGCATCGATCCATGGGAAATCATAGATGAGTTTGGTACGGATGCATTTCGATGGGCCCTGCTGTCAGACAGCGCACCTTGGAACAGCAAACGTTTCTCTAAGCAAATTGTTGCCGAAGCGAAATCTAAAGTGGTCGATACGATTAATAACACACATGCTTTTTATGTGTTATATGCAACGATTGACCAATATAAACGCGAAGATCATCCAGCTCAAAAGCACGCGAATGAATTGGATCGTTGGATATTATCAAGACTAAACAGCACATTGCAAAATGTATGTAAGGGCCTGGAGATTAACGACTTCTTAAATCCGGCGAAGCAAATCGAAATGTTTGTGGACGAGCTGAGCAATTGGTACATCCGCCGCTCTCGCGACCGTTTCTGGGGCAGTGAAATGACAGTTGATAAAGTGTCAGCGTATCAAACACTGCGTGAAGTGCTGCTAACACTTTCGCGGATGATAGCACCATATGCACCACTCATTGCCGAGGACATATTCGGTAACCTCGGCGGCGAAGGCAGCGTGCATTTGGCGGACTATCCGAGAGAGATCCATTCAGCAATCGATACAAAGCTCGAAGGTGAAATGGAAACCGCACGGCAGATCGTTGAGTTGGCTCGAAATATTCGGAATGATACAGGTATCAAGACCCGGCAGCCTCTCTCGGAGTTGATCGTTTCGCTTGATAGCAATTTCGATCTAAGTCGTTTCGAGGAAATCATTAAAGATGAAATAAACATCAAAGAGATCCGCGTAGAACAAAGTGACAGCGGCATTATTGACTTCAACGTGAAGCTGAATCTTAAGGTGGCCGGGAAAAAGTATGGCAAATTCGTTGGCCCTCTGCAGAACCACTTGAAGCAATTGTCTGCCTCGGAAACCAAACAAGCGGTCGATAACGGTTTTCTTAAAGTAATGATCGACGGAGAGGAATTCCATATCACAATTGATGAGATGCTTGTGGAAAAACAAGCCAAGGAAGGGTTTGCTTCTGCTTCCAGTAACCAGATCACGGTAGCCTTAAACACATCCATAACTGCAGAATTGGAACAGGAAGGTCTTGTACGGGAAATCATACGTGCCATTCAGGATTACCGTAAAAAGCTGGAGCTGCCTATTGATAAGCGAGTCGATCTTGTTCTCGATGTCAATCTGGCGTTGAAAGAAGCGTTGGAGCGTTTTAATCATGTTCTGCTAGAGAATGTACTGCTTGCCAGTGTACGATATGCGAAAGAAGAAAAAATGGAATCCATCTTGATTGGGGACAACAATTTCCGCCTGCTTATAGAGTAACTGAAAAAGGGGTAGTACCTGGAGACATGGTTAACATGACTCCCGGTACTACCCTTTTTTAATTTCTAGAATGCCCAATTCCCCTTACGGAAAATGGGTTCAATCGTGCCATCTGCATGTTCGCCGTCAATATCCATTTCGGCAGAGCCGATCATGAAGTCAACGTGAATCAGACTGTTGTTAAGGCCAGCTTTCTCTTGCTCTTCCTTGGATAGCGAAGTTCCGCCTTCGATGCATGTAGGGAAGGCTCTGCCAAGGGCCAAGTGATTAGAGGCATTCTCATCATACAGAGTATTAAAGAAGATCAAGTTGGAGTTCGAAATAGGTGAAATATGCGGCACGAGTGCGATTTCACCCAGATAATGTGCTCCTTCATCCATTTCAATCATCGCTTGAAGCGACTCGAAGCCTTGTTCTGCCGTGTAGTCAACAACACGTCCGTTATCGAAGGTGACTGTGAAATTGTTGATCAAATTACCTTGATAGCTCAATGGTTTCGTGCTGCGCACAGTACCCTGAGTACCCATTCGATGAGGGGAAATAAAGACTTCCTCCGTTGGGATATTCGGGTTGAAATCGAAGCCTCCCGTCCCATTCGTGGCGGAACCGCCTCGCCATATATGATTAGCAGGCAGCTCGACCGTTAGCTCTGTGCCTGGGGCCTGGTAATGGATCTTACGAAACTGTTTCTCGTTAAGCTGTTCTCTTTTGCTCCGAAGGATCGCATTGTGCTCGATCCAAGTTTGCACCGGATTTTCTTGATCTACGCGAGTGGCTTGGAAAATCGCGTCCCATAGAGCACTGATCGCGGCTTCCTCTTCCAAATGAGGAAACACTTTCTTCGCCCAAGCAGAAGAAGGCGCGGCGATGATCGACCATGTCATCTGATAGGAGGACATGCTTTCTCTCCATTTAACTAATTTCGCGCCTGCGGCTTTGGAATTTGCAGAAATGCGACCTGGATCGATATCCTTCAGCAATTCAGGATCATCAGCATCGATCCATAAATAGGCGCCGTTATGATCGACTAGCTCTTCCAGCGCTTGCGCTCTCCATGATGGATACTCATGAAATGCTTCATCAGGCGCGTAGGTATATTTGATTTGTGTGCAGATTTCATCCTGCCATTCAATATGTACATGTTTGGCTCCAGCTTGATAAGCTTTACGGGCAATGAGTCGAACGAATTCGGGATGATGAATGGGGGCATTAATCCAAAGCGCTTGGCCGGATTGAATGTTCAAGGCGACGCGGACGGTTAGCTCCGCATATTTATCAAGATTACTTTCAAAAGACATAGGAATCCTCCTCTTTTTTCTAATCTTGCTTGCAGTTTATCCTGCCAAGAGTCAACTGTCAAATAAATTTTACCGTCGTTCTTTCATGAATGTACTTGGGTTCATGCCATGCCATTTGCGGAATTGATTGGTGAAGTGATTATAGTTTTGAAACCCCACATCATAACAAACCTCCGAAGCGCTCCGTCCGGTATGTTCTAGCATTAGCACGGCTTGTTGTATCCGCATCCGATTGAGCGTATCAATAATGGAATACCCTGTGCTGGTTTTGAAAAGATGGGACAGTCTCGAAGGGGAGAGCCCGACAGTCTGAGCCAAATCTTCAATCCGAATAGGTTGACGCATCTGTTGGGACAGCAGGTGGAGAACCTCCTCGATTCGTGCATCAATTTTTTTATTTGTTTTCTGAGCCATGATAAGGAGAATTTCCCGTAAAGAGCTGCAGCATAGTTCGAACCAATATTCACCGCGCTCTCGGGAATCCTCCAGTATGCGTGTGAAAGCTTGGTGGATGCGTTCGCGAATCGACTCACTTTCGATGGTAAGGATAAGCGGCTCTTCATCCGGCAGCAGATTGGTTTCTGTGAAGATCGAAGGGAAGTGTACCCAGGCAAAATGCCAGGTATGATCTTTTTTCGTTCCGTAGTGCTGCGGTATTCCTGGTTTCAGCAATGTGAGGTCTCCCGGCCTGCAGTTTCGTTCATTGCCTGAATGGTTAATGTAACCTTCACCTTCAAGTGTGAAAGTAAGGAGCCAATCGCTTCGTCCCTGGGGCCGCTTTGTTACATACGTATCTTGCTCTAGGTATTGTCCGGCTAAGAAGGAATTATCATCGAATTTCATATCGCATGGTCCCTTTCGTCATTTGCATAAATTTACTACAAGTATATCAGGAAATAGCAGGATTGTATGAGTAGTTAGCATCATCCTTACTTCAATGTCTGCGGAGCTTTCGATATGATTATGTCATAAGGGAACACAATCCTAACTTACTCATGGAGGGGACCAACATGGACAATGCTTAAGCTTTCAATTGAACAAAAACAGCAATTCGAATCGGAAGGTTATTTAATCGTAAAAGGATTGTTTTCGGAGCAAAATTTGGCCGAAATTGATGATACTTTTGAGGGGATTAGCCGCCATACGGTACCGGGTTTATTTGAACCGGATTTACAAGCGGATGGATCCGATCCGTTAAAAAGATATCCGCGAGTCATGCATCCACACCGCTTTAATGAGACGGCAAAGAAATATATGCTGCACCAGCCAGTTATGGATGTATTAGCAGATTTGTATGATGAAGAATCGCTAGCCGCGCAAAGCATGTTTTATTACAAGCCACCGGGCTCTCGCGGCCAAGCGCTTCACCAGGATAATTTCTATCTGCAGGTCGAACCGGGTAATTGCATAGCAGCGTGGACGGCCATTGATGCTGCAGATGAGGAGAATGGCGGCTTACTCGTTGTACCCAAAACGAATGCATTCGAAATCGCTTGCCCGGATATCGCGGATGCCAAAGAATCATTTACGACTCACTACGTGAAGCCGCCGAAAGATGAAAAAGCGATGCCTGTCATCATGCAGCGAGGCGACGTTCTCTTTTTTAACGGGAATCTTATCCATGGCTCTTATCGAAACAAAACGAAGGACCGATTCCGTCGAGCGTTCATTTGTCATTATGCGAACCAATCGGCAACCCATATTAGCGATCATTATCGTCCTTTGTATCGGCAGAATGGAGAGACTGTTGATTTAGAGGTCAACCCTAATGGGGGGCCATGCGGCGAAGAATTCCAAGCGGTATATCCTCACTAATCTTTCATCTAGCCATAAGGGATCGATCTGACATCCACGGATGTTGGTCGGTCCTTTTTTTACATAGTATGGAATCATTTCAATTGTTTACACTAGAGGAGGGGGTGATGGCGTTCATGAGTTATAGTTGGATACTGGGTTTGTTGCTTCTTGCGCAGCAGAATGAAGTGCCATTTCGAATAACGAATGACAATATGGGTCATAGCTTAGCGAATGTACAGAGGGAATCGTATACAATCAATCTTCTGGATATGCCAATCATTGATAATGGACGATTAGATCAGCTTACGAATGAACTCGATAAGAACATGTATCGTAAACCGATCAATGCAACCATTAATGCTGAGGGGGCAATCGTGAAGGAGATTGCAGGTTCAAGGTTGAATCGTCAAGCTTTTGTTGAGCAATTTTATGAGCATTATTATCGTGAGGGTCCGATGCAATTTGAAGTGCCCCAGTTATCTGTATATCCCAAAGTAGACAGTGAGCTGCTAGCGAATATTCGTGTGCGTCCTATTGGTTATTATGTAACCTATTTTAATTCGAATAATAAATTTAGATATACGAACATCAAGCTTGCCGCTCAAGCGATTAATAATTATGTTGTTCAACCGAATGAAACGTTCTCTTTCAACCGTGTTGTTGGCGTTCGGACGCGAGGAAAGGGGTATATGCCGGCAAAGATCATTGTAAGGGGGGAATTCTCTGAAGGGATTGGCGGAGGCATTTGCCAAATTTCCTCTACGCTGTATAACGCGGTGGATCGCGCGGGTCTCAAAATCGTAGAAAGATATTCGCACAGCAGATCTGTCCCCTATGTTCCGCCGGGCAGGGATGCTACTGTAAATTGGGGAGGTCCTGACTTCACCTTTAAGAACAACTACAATCAACCTATCTTGATAAGGGCTCAGGCATTACCTGGCCGGGTCTTCGTTACTATTTCGTCCTCTGATGTCATTAACTATAAGCCGCGGCATGTTCCAAGTGCATCTGATAATCTGCCTGAGGAAATACAAGCGGGGACAAACGTAGGTCAGCCTGTTCCGTAAATGATAAGCTCCGTTCCAACGTGATTGTTGGTGTATGGGGCTTTTTGTTTGTTTGAGACTGAGTTATGGCTGAGATGAGGTCAATATATGCATATTTTACAAAATGAAAGCAAAAAATCACAAGATTTTCGGGTCACCTTTCGCTAGAATAGAGGGCAGATCATTCAGCTTGAGAAGGGTGGAATTTAGCTTTATGAAAACATTTTTAGATGAGAATTTTATGCTTACCAACGATACCGCGGTTCATCTATTCCACGAATTTGCCAAAGATCTGCCGATTATTGATTATCACTGCCATCTGAGTCCTAAGGAAATTTATGAAAATAAACAATTCAATAACATAACGGAAGCTTGGCTGTACGGCGACCATTATAAGTGGAGAATGATGCGTGCCAACGGTGTGGAGGAAGCGAAAGTCACTGGTGAAGCTAGCGATTACGATCGTTTCTTGGCATGGGCTGGAACGGTTCCTATGGCTATAGGCAACCCGCTGTACCACTGGTCTCATATGGAGCTTCGAACATATTTCGGTGTTCATGACATTATTAACGAACAGAACGCGCCTGCCATCTGGGAAAAAGCGAATGTTAAGCTGGCAGAGGGCGGTTCACGCGCCAGAGATCTCATTACGAATTCCAAAGTAACCGTCATTTGCACGACGGACGATCCGGTGGATTCATTAGAGTATCATATTAAAATTAAAGAGATTAAAGATTTTAACACACAAGTCTTACCTTCTTACCGTCCTGACAAAGCACTTGAAATTAATCGCGCGACTTTCCTACCATGGATCGGTCAATTGGAGCAATCCTCTGGCATCACGATCAGCTCCTACGATAACCTGCTGGCAGGATTGGAGAGCAGAGCGCAGTTTTTTGATTCAGTTGGTTGTAAAGTTTCTGACCACGCCTTGGATTATGTGCCGTATGCGGCTGCAACCAAAGAAGAAGTGGATCAGATTTTTAAAACGGCTCTGGCTGGTAACGCGGTTAGTTTAGAAGACGAGAAGAAGTATAAAGCGTACACATTGCTGTTTTTAGGGGGCGTGTACAAGAAGCTGGATTGGGCAATGCAGTATCACATCAATGCTTCCCGCAACAATAACGGACGAGCTTTCGCGAAGCTGGGCCCGGACACCGGATTCGATTCTGTTAATGATAGCCCGGTAGCGAGCGCCTTAACAGGTTTGTTATCTTCTCTTGCTGTTGCTGATTCGCTGCCTAGAACGATTCTGTACTCCTTGAATGCACGCGACAATGAAATTCTCGCTTCCCTTATGGGCAGCTTCCAAGGCGATGGTATTCCCGGCAAAATTCAATTAGGATCCGCTTGGTGGTTCAACGATACCAAAGATGGTATGGTTTCACAGATGAAATCGCTAGCGAATTTTGGACTGCTTGGCCGATTCGTAGGTATGTTGACTGATTCCAGAAGCTTCTTGTCCTACACAAGACATGATTACTTCCGCAGAATCCTCTGTAATATGTTAGGCGAATGGGTCGAAGCGGGAGAATTCCCGAACGACGAACAGCTGCTGAAACAGCTGGTTCAAGGGATATCCTATAATAATGCTAAGCAATATTTCGGCTTTTAAAATAGAAACCTTCGTGCGGGTTATTACCTGCGCGAAGGTTTTTTTTGTTGTGTAAGAATTTATATGTTTGGGTTTGGGGTATGCAAAGCTTACCCTTATTTGTTCGGGCGCTCCAGATTAAGATCGTTTTTCGCGCTTAATAGTTCGGGCGCTCCTGGATAAGCGCGGTTTCCGCGTTTATTCAGAGCGGACGCGCAGGATGGTCTGCTGAGAAGTGGATTTTCAGCTTCTCAGACTCTGTCGGCTCGGCGAGCTCTCACTGAAAGCGCGTTTTTCGCGCTTAATAGTTCGGGCGCTCCTGGATAAGCGCGTTTTTCGCGCTTATTCAGAGCGGACGCGCAGGATGGTCTGCTGAGAAGTGGATTTTCAGCTTCTCAGACTCTGTCGGCTCGGCGAGCTCCCACTGAAAGCGCGTTTTTCGCGCTTAATAGCTCGGGCGCTCCTGGATAAGCGCGTTTTCTGTGCTTATTCAGAGCGGACGCGCAGGATGGTCTGCTGAGAAGTCGATTTTCAACTTCTCAGACTCTGTCGGCTCGGCGAGCTCTCACTGAAAGATCGTTTTTCGCGCTTAATAGTTCGGGCGCTCCTGGATAAGCGCGGTTTCCGCGTTTATTCAGAGCGGACGCGCAGGATGGTCTGCTGAGAAGTGGATTTTCAGCTTCTCAGAATCTGTCGGCTCGGCGAGCTCTCACTGAAAGCGCGTTTTTCGCGCTTAATAGTTCGGGCGCTCCTGAATAAGCGCGTTTTTCGCGCTTATTTGTTGTGGGGGAAACCATGTTGGCTGCAGAGAGGTATATAGCTGGGCGTGAGATAGGCTCGAAAATCGAGCCTAAAGTAGGCGACAACCACGGGGGAGTTGGAATCTTCAGGCTGAGAAGACGATTTCCGAGCTTACGATAGTGGTGAGTAGTGGGCGTAGGTGTGTAAGCTCGGAAACCGAGCTTACGGCAGCGGCGAGTAGTGGGTGTAGGCATCTCAGCCCTTTTACACGCTATGGCGCATCAATTTGCGGCATTCCAGCGGCGTCTGTGAGGTCACTTGTTTGAATACGCGGCCGAAGTGAGCGACACTATCGAAGCCGGATTGCTCGGCAATATGGATGACTTTCAACTTCGTTTCCCGCAGCAGCCGCTGAGCCTCGCGAATTCGAACGTTGTTCAAGTATTCGATGAACGAAAAGCCGGTCGTTTCTTTGAAAGAACGGCAAAAGTAGCTTGGACTGATATAAAAGGTTTCGGAGATCGAAGCTAACGTCAAACGGTTTCTATACTGTTCGTTGATATAAGCGACGATCTCGAATATTTTGGGATTGTGTGCTTGCGGGTGTTCCTGAGCGGAGCTTAACTTATCTGTGAGACGTGAGCAGAGAATAAGTAATTGCGTGAGCAGGGCTTTGCTGTTTAGCTGCCAGCCGTCTAGAGTCTGCTGCTGCTCGCGCAATAAACTGAATAGAAGGTTCTCAACTAGAGTGCGATTCGTACCTGTTAGGGAAAAGATATGCTGTTTTTGTTGAAAAGGAACGAGTAAATGTGTCGATGCGTCCTCATCAATAGAGCGTATCCAACTATCATCAAAGCTGAGTAGAATCCGCTCATGATGGTGGACATCCGCATTTCGTGTTTTATGAAGCTCATTTTTATCGATAAAAACGAGGTCGCCCTCTTGAATCAGGTAAGAGCGGTCCTGTATGAAATAGTAGCGTTTCCCGCTGAGTAAATAATAAATTTCATAGTGATCATGGAAATGATTCACTGTCATGGAGTAGGGGTGATCTCTGCGCAGTCTTTCAATTTCGTAGAGTACCAAAGTGGACACCTCTTCGTTCGGTCTTTTATGTCTTATTATATAGCAAAATATGCAAGGAATAAAAGCTATTAGGCAATATTTGATTAGAAACACAACAAATATTGTATTAATCTTGAGATAGGACATTCGAACATGAAGACATATCCAAACTCGAGAGGGGTTCACTTTTTATGAAAAAGCGTTATGCACTAGTCGGTACCGGAGGAAGAGCGGAATTTTTCTATGGCGCCATTGTGAAGGATTTTCAAGAAACGTCAGAGCTAGTTGCGATTTGCGATATAAATCAAACGAGAATGAATTTTACAAATGGCTTACTCGTCAATAAATATGAATATAACGCTGTTCCCACGTATAAAGCGGATCAGTTCGAGGAAATGATTCGCAAAGAAAAGCCTGATTATGTCATTGTTACCTCCGTTGATCGCACGCATCATACCTATATAATTAAAGCGATGGAGCTTGGCTGCGATGTCATTTCGGAAAAGCCGATGACTGTGGATGAAGAGAAATGTCAAGAAAATTCTCGATACCATTAAACGCACAGGGCGGCAGCTTCGTGTGACATTCAATTACCGTTACGCTCCGCACAATACGAAAATTCGTGAGTTAATCATGGATGGCACGATAGGTGATGTTCATTCTGTTCATTTCGAGTGGCTGCTGAATACTGAGCATGGGGCAGACTATTTCCGCAGATGGCATCGCGATAAACGTAATGGCGGAGGCTTACTTGTACACAAATCAACACATCATTTTGATCTCGTGAACTTCTGGTTAGGGACGCGTCCGGAGACGGTATTTGCGATGGGCGGCTTGATGTTCTATGGTAGAGAAAATGCCGAAAAGCGCGGCGTGACCAACTTTTATCAGCGTGCGACTGGGAATGAAAACGCGAAGGGTGATCCTTTTGCTCTTCATTTAGATAAAAATAAAAACCTCAAAGGTCTATATTTAGATGCGGAACACGAAGATGGCTACCAACGCGATCAGAGTGTTTTCGGCGATGGAATTAGTATTGAAGATACAATGGGAGTTATGGTCCGATATAAAAACAAAGCCATTCTCACCTACTCGCTTAATGCTTATATGCCTTGGGAAGGCTTTAGTGTACAAATCAATGGCAGCAAGGGTCGAATTGAAATGAAAGTTGTTGAGAAATCATACGTAAATTCCGGTGGTCTTAAAGAGGATGAAGGTGCATTGAAGGAAAAGACGATCAGGGTATTTCCGATGTTCGCGGCTCCTTACAAAGTAGAAATTGAAGAAGGTGTCGGCGGTCATGGCGGCGGCGATCCTGTTCTCTTGAAAGACATTTTTGATAAGCCATCCGATGATCGCTTCGAGCGAGCTGCTTCTCATGTTGATGGGGCGATGTCGATTTTGACCGGTATTGCCGGGAATATTTCCCTGCGTACGGGGCAACCGGTTGCGGTGGATAAGCTTGTTACTTTTTAAAAGGTAGACGGAGGTGGGGATGCTTGTGGAATCCAGATTCAATCATGGAAAATCTCTATCAATCCTACGAAAATAAACGTCTGCAGCAAAAGCGAGACGAGAATGTCGAACAGACGAAGATTAGGTTGAAGCGGCACCTGGTCAAGTCTCTAGATATAGCTTTGGAAGAACAAGATGAGCTTCGTCCTGTTCTCCTGGAGCGCACTGAGCTCGAAGATCATTTTCGGGAGCGTATCGAATTCGGTACGGTCTGGGGATTTCGAGTTCCAGCCTTTGTGCTTTTGCCTAAAGGCTTGACTGAACGAAGAGCAGCGGTGCTGGCTCTGCACGGACATGGTTACGGTAGCCGGCAGATTGTTGGACTCCATCCCGATGGGACTGAAAACACAGGTAAGCCGGATCTTCATGGCAATTATGCCTTGGAATTAGTAAAGCGCGGCTTCATAGTGGTCGTACCTGAGATCATCGGATTCGGTGATCGAAGACTGGCTGCGGATCAGAAGGATGGCCAAGTCGGAAATTCTTCCTGTCAAACACTTGCTTCACATCTGCTTTTATATGGCATCTCATTGGCAGGATTGCGCGTGCAAGAGGCGCGGCGGGCACTCGATTATGTGTTGTCACGCGAGGATGTGGATCCAGCAAGAGTGGGATGCTTCGGTTTCTCGGGTGGCGGACTTGTCGCCGCATATACCGCAGCGATAGATGAACGAATCAAAGCCACGGTACTGTGTGCCTTTGTGAATACATTCAAAGGAAGCATTATGCAGATCCGTCATTGCATCGACAATTACTTGCCAAGTGTTTTGGAATATTCGGAGCTCCCCGAATTACTCGGGTTACTTGTTCCTCGTCCACTGTTCATTGAATCAGGCCAGCAGGATCCTATTTTTCCGATAAAAACAGTGGAAACGGCGATTCGGTATTTGCGGCAGGTGTACGCTGAAGCAGGGGCGGGTGAAATGCTGGGGGTTCATCTCTTTGAAGGTGTTCATGAAGTGAATGGGAGTCAGGCGTACCCTTGGCTGGTTGAGGCTTTAGAATCTTAATGGTATAGAAAAAGAAGAGCTGCGGCTCTTCTTTTTGCTGATCTTGTCTAACATCCGCGATCATTTATTCCGTCCCGTTCATTCTCAATGTATCATATTTACGGATCTCTTCACGCCAAGCGAGAAATCCGCTCTCCATGGCCTTAATCAACATTTCAGCAGTCGCTACGTTTGTAGCGAGTGGAATTTTCTGAACATCACATAGGCGAAGCAATGCCGTAATATCGGGTTCATGCCCTAACGCTGTTATCGGATCGCGAAAGAATATTAGCATATCAATGTCGTCCATGGCAATCATAGCACCGATTTGTTGGTCCCCGCCGAACGGGCCTGAGCGCAATCGGATCACCTCGAGTTTAGCTTCCTCACTTATCCTTCTTCCTGTTGTCCCTGTTGCAAAAAGCCGATGCTTCTGAAAAATATGCCTATAAGCAATAACAAAGTCTACAATTAAGTTTTTATGGACATCATGAGCGACCAATGCGATATTCATTAACTCTCCACCCTCCATCTTATGTTATATTATCTAACGTATGTTTCTCTGTTGAATACAGTGTAGTTCATTATTCCTACAAATTCAATCATTATTTTGGGGTTTTTGATCAAAGTCCACATTTTAATGTTACATATACGGACATATAAGTGACATTAAATGATTCAAATTTGCATTTTATAACCGCTTTCTTTATATCGAGGCATATCTATGTTAACCTGATAGATAGAGTTAACAAGGTGGTGTACCTCTTTTGAAACGAGTCTTAATAACGGGTTATAAAGCATCAGAGCTGGGCATTTTTTCATTAAAGCACCCAGGCATTCCGA
The DNA here is from genome assembly GCF_030817295.1 of Paenibacillus sp. V4I9. Classification (NCBI taxonomy): domain Bacteria; kingdom Bacillati; phylum Bacillota; class Bacilli; order Caryophanales; family Paenibacillaceae; genus Paenibacillus; species Paenibacillus sp. V4I9. The sequence goes on along the minus strand of NZ_JAUSZE010000001.1, from coordinate 5,520,700 downwards.
TTATCAAAAAAGCGATCAAAAAGAGACTTATCGCACTTATGGATGAAGGTTTAGAATGGGTCGTTGTGAGTGGACAATGGGGGGTCGAATTGTGGGCGGCTGAGGCTGTGCTTGACCTTAGAGGAGGCGCCTACCCAGAGCTGAAATTAGCTGTCGTTACCCCTTTTCTTGAGCAAGAAGAAAAATGGAGCGATGATAAGAAAAATAGCTATAATAGCGTCATGGAACGTGCAAATTACGTGAACAGCGTGACAAAAACCAAATATGAAGGACCTTGGCAGTTCAAGGAACGAGACAAGTTTCTGCTCCGTAATTCGGACGGCATCATTCTTGTTTATGATGAAGATACAGAGGGATCACCCAAGTTTATGAAACAGCAGGCAGCGCAGATTGCTGCGAATCATGCCTACCCGATTATCACGATTAATGCCTATGATTTGCAAAATATCGCCGAAGATGAACAGGGTGACCAGTCGGGAGATCTGGCTGGAGACTTCGATTTCGCCGACGCTAGTAACCATACGGATTTTGAAGAAATATAAACAATAAATAGCCGTCTCAAAAGGTTATAGACCTTGGGAGACGGCTATTTATTGATAATGGTGTATAGCTTACTTTTTAAAAGAAGTCTTTGACTCACGGCATCTCATGATGTAATTTCTAATCTTCAAGCAATATGATAAAATATACATATCATAGCACGGTTGTCGGGAGAACTTTGTATTTGGTCGTTCAGTCATCAAGCATCAGGGGGTAAACACATGGCATTTTCCTGGAAACGTAATCTCATCACTTTATGGATCGGTGTATTTTTCTGCGGCATGGCGTATACGATTTCTATTCCTTTCTTACCTATCTTTCTGCACACGGAGCTCGGCATTGATAAAGGACTGGAAGCATGGTCAGGTATTACGTTTGGCATCACCTTTTTGGCTAGCGCTTTAATCGCGCCTTTTTGGGGCTCTTTGGCGGACAAGTATGGCCGCAAACCGATGCTTATTCGCTCAGGCTTCAGCCTAAGCGTTCTTTATTTTGCGACCTTTTTCGTCCATGATCCTTACTTATTTCTTGTTGTTCGGATTCTTCAGGGGCTGCTTGCCGGTTTTGTTCCTGCTTCCATTGCCTTAGTGGCCACGAACACGCCTGAAAAAGAAGTGGGTTATGCGTTGGGGGTTATGTCAACGGCAGGAGCCGCCGGAAGTGTCATCGGTCCTCTGGTAGGCGGATTCGTCAGCCACTGGGTGGGAAATCGAGAATCGTTCCTAGTCTCGGGGTGTGTCGTCTTAGTCGCAGCCTTTATCGGGCTGTTTGGGGCTAAGGAAACGAACTTTAATCGCTCGGCTGCGAGGTCGGGTGTTCTGGATGATTTGAAGTCGGCTGCTCATAATCGGCCTTTCATGATGATTCTAGGTGTCACCATGTTGGTAGCAACTTCGGTCATGATTGTAGAGCCGCTGCTTACCATCTATGTGCTGCAAATGGGCGGCAGCCAAAGCTCAGCTTCGCTGAGTTCAGGCATTATTTTCTCTGCGGTGGGCATCGCAACCGTCATTGCAGCACCGAGATGGGGGAAACTCGGCCAGAAAATCACCTACTCGAAAACACTGTTCATCGGCCTAATTGGCGGAGGAATAGGGAATCTGCTTCAATTGGGTACTCACCACCTGCTGGCCTTTGGCATTTTGAGGTTCAGCTATGGGCTGTTTTTTGCTGCCGTCTACCCGGCGTTAAACGCGCTCATCGTGAAATTTACGGATTCCAGCTTTAGAGGCCGAGCGTTTAGCTTAAATCAATCCGCTACGCAGCTTGGAACCATGAGTGGTCCGATTATCGGTGGCTTTTTGGGCGGCTGGATCGGTATTCCGCTCGTTTTTGTCATCAACGGCTTGGCGCTTATTTGTGTGGCCTTCTTCTTCAAATATCGCGGTCCCAAAGTGGCGGCTGTTTCATCATCACCGGAGTAAGGGCAGACCTAAATATACTCAGTCATTCCTTTTTCCTTCAACAGGTCGACAATATCTTTAACAGATTGTGCTTTGTCTTTTGGACATATCAAAAGTGCATCCCCAGTATCCGCAATAATGAAGCCGTCTACGCCAATTGTTGTGATTAGTCTGCCATTTCCGTAGATGATCGAATTTCGTGTATCTATGCCCATATGATTTGCTTTAATAATGTTTCCCGATGGATCCGGAGGGAAGATCGCGCCGAGCGCATCCCAGCTGCCGATATCATTCCAGCCAAATTGACCAGACAGAACAACGACTTCATCGGAGCGCTCAAGGATCCCGTAATCAATCGAAATGTTTTGAAGCGTCGGATAGATGTTATTAATGATTTCCTCTGCCTGATCCGTGCCCAGATAATCGCTGATTGGAAGCATTGTCTTATACAGCCGAGGCAGGTAACGCTTGAAATTATCAATAATGACGGATGTTTTCCAAATGAATATGCCGCTATTCCATAAATAATTACCTGATGACAGATAGCCTTGCGCTTTCTGAAAGTTAGGTTTTTCTACAAATTCAGCTACTTCGTATACGGCAACAGGATTTGAAGAAATGGGTTCCTTGTCAAAGGCGATATAACCGTACCCGGTCGATGGAAATGTCGGTTTAATACCGATGGTAACGATTTTGTCCGTCTTCATCGCGACCGTACAGGCTTCGTCTAACGTAAGCCGAAATTGTTCTTCATCGGTTATATAATGATCGGAAGGCAATACAACCATTAAGGAATCACCGTGTGATTTTTCTATAGATAACGCCGCGAAAAGGATGCTTGCAGCCGTGTTTCTGGCAACGGGCTCGATCAAAATGTTGCTTTTCGATACACTGCTGTGCATGATGCTCTCCAGCAGAACCGCTTGAGAACGATTCGTAACAATAACGGTATTTTCTTGTGGGATAATGCCTTTGAATCGTTCGATCGTATCGTTTAGCATAATATCATTTCCGCTAATATTTAGAAGCTGCTTTGGAATCTCTTGTCTAGACAATGGCCAGAAGCGGGTTCCGCCCCCGCCTGCAAGAATGGTAGCAAATTTATTCATGATGCATCACCAAATGGGCAATGGAGAAGGAAATGATACTCTCAGAGCCTTGATTAAGGTTCAGCCCTGTGGCATGGATGCCATCATAACAAGCACCTGTTTGAGGATCAATGAGAGAGATTTGTAATGAATTATGGCCTAAATACCATTCATAGCATAAGGCTGCTATCTTCAGATAAGCTGGGTCTTGGAGAACGATCGCGGCTTCTTTGCATGCAAGAAGCATTTCACAGGCTTCAATCGGCTGTTCGTCGTAAAGAGCGGCCTTTTCGTCTCGCAACTGCCAGCCATGGCTGCCAATCGGCTTATAATATCCTTCTTTAGCAAAGGTTTTGGATACTAGAAAATCCAAGCTTTCCTTAGCGGTTTCCTTCAAACCAATGTTATCTGAAATATTTGTTGCTTTTAAAAGTGCCCATGGCAGCATGGAGTTTCCGTAAGTAAGGCTGTCTTCAAACCAATTCCAACCGTTTCCCTTATTGCGAGCATATTGATTGTGCAGTCGGACCGCTATTTTTTCGATCAGATTGATGATGAATGCTCTTGGTAGAAAAGCCTTTTCTTCTGTGGTGCTTGGCGTATGGAGATAGGGGAAGGAGTAAGTTAAAGCATTAGGGGTTTCTATTAAATAACTTAGACCGATTATCGCATAGGCTGCAGCACGAGGAGAACCTAGTTTATCGATATGCGGTAATGCCTGATTGATTAAATAACGACAGGTATTAAGTACATTATCGGGCAGCAAGGAGGAATGAGCGAGAGCGAATCCTAATGCCCATAGTGTGCGTCCTTGACAATCCTCAGAGCCGCTATCCTCTATGAATGAACGGTTATAATCCATAAAGTTTCTAAAATTACCATCTTCATTCTGTGCGTGGTGAATGAAGGAAACATAAGTGTGAATGAGATCTAACGTGCTGGAATCTTTTTGGCTGCTGTACAATAAAACGGCTGCGATTAATGCCCGTGCGTTATCATCCGTCGTATAACCTTTCGAACGGTCGGGTACTCCAAACTTGGTATGTTGAAAAATGCCTGTATCGTCTGTTATCCTGCGCATATAATCGGACTTAAACTGCAGTATCGTTTGTACTTGCATTAAATCACTCCTAAGTGTTTTACTTTAGCAAAACTGGCATCGTAAGCCTTTACTTTTGTTGACTCTGAATCTAGTATTTTTTCTTGGAAGACGGCGGCATAGGTTTTGGCAATTTCGTTCCACAGCATGGTTCTTCCGAGTTCGAGTGTACGATGTTCCATCTCTGTTATTTTAGTAGGGTCGTTTAGTAATTGAAGGATGCAAGCTTCCAAGGAGGCTGAATCGCGGAAGTTCGCCAGTAAGCCTCGGCCCTCTGCTAGCATTTCCTCGGCATAGCGGTAAGGTGTGGAAACAATAACCCTTCCATAACCGACTCCATATGCCAAAGTTCCGCTAACAGCCTGATCCTTGCCTAAATAAGGAGTCATATAAATGTCTGACATGACCAGAGATTGAATGACTTCATCCTGCGTCAAAAGCTTGTCGACGAAGCGAACGTTATGCGTTAAATCAAATTCTTCCACAAGACCCATCAGCTTTTGTCTGTATACCTCGCCTGTTTCTTGTTTAACGACCGGATGTGTTTTCCCCCAAATGATATAGAGAGAATCCGGGTGCTGTTTGACCACACCGCGCATAGCCTCAATGCTGTATTCAATTCCTTTGCCAGGACTTAAAAAGCCAAAAGTGGATAAAATTTTTCGATCTGCAAAGCCATATTGCTCTTTAAGCTCTGATCTTGATCCAGTTTGGACATGGGGTACGCCATGGTGAATGAAAGCGATTTTGGCGGCATCAACGCCGTAAATGGAGATCAAATCAGTTACAGTAGACTGCGCCATCGTGACAACTTTAACACTTAGCTCTGCAACTCGATTCATGATATGACGCTGCTTGGCAGAAGGTTTCGTTAACACGGTATGAAAAATGACGACATACGGAATCGTCAGTCTCTCGACGAATGGAATCAAGTATTCACCGCTTACTCCGCCGTAAATTCCGAATTCATGCTGGATAACGAGAAGATCAACGTCTGACGAGCTAAGATAATCGGCCATTTCTGTATAATCTGATAGCTTATGTTGGTCAATTTCCCTCATCACTTGCTCTTGATAGTCGTAAGTTTCGTTGTTATTGATTGCAATGATACGAGGCTTGTTAAAGCCTTTGATGTGCTGGAGTTCATCTAATAAATCTTGTGTAAATGTAGCTATGCCGCATTCTCTCGGCAGGCTAGTGCCTAGAAAAACGATATTCCGATTGCTGCTTGTATACTTCATATAATAAGCCTCCATGTTGGTTCGCGATTTTTGGAACACAAAAAAAAGAATCTAAAGATAGGTCTTTAATTCTTTTGGGGGAAGGGGTATTTTATTTTCAGAAAATTCCAAATTATTTCCTGTTTTCACTATAACATGACCATTTTTTCTTGTCAATTCATTGACTCTCCACCGTATACCCTATATATTTATGAAGGAGGTGTATGTGTGTCAGTCATACGCAGTAAACTAAAAGAAGTCATGGAAAATCACGACCCCAAATTATCGATACGTAAGCTCGCTAAAGAGATTAACTACCACTTTGACTCCGTTCGGCGTATGTATAAGGATGAGATGGTACAGTATCCTAGGGATTTATTGCTGAAGCTTTGTCTGTATTTTAATGTCCAGCCTGGACAGCTCATTGGCATCGAAATGGATGAAGAAAGTGATTGGACGATAGATGCATCGATGGATTATCAGGAGGACGTAAATGACAAGGAAATCGATAACAACAGAAAGCTGTAAACAGCTTCTGGAAACCTTTTATGCAAACCCCAGAATTACAAAAGTGCAGAAACTAACTTTCTCTGGGGTTGGAAATCGTGATGTGTATAATATAACGGCCCCGTTTCAATACGACGGGGAGGAAGTCATCTTAGGAAGAGTTGAGGAACGGGATAGCGAGTTCTCTCAAGTCTTCTTTTTTACATGCAAGAATCAGGTTTGGAGTCCCCGTGTACATACACACACTTATAATTTACAGGATCCATGTATAACTATCATCAAGGGCGAATTAATTGTTGGCGGAGTTGAAGTCATCACTGCTGCCAATAATCCGAGCAAAATTGTGTCATGGGTCACTCAATTTTATCGCGGGTTTAAAATCGATTCATTATGTCACTTCTCATCTGGACCCGGTACGATGAAAGATATTCGTTTAATTGAGCTTAACGATGGTAGAGTAGGTGTTTTTACTAGACCGCAAGGAGCAAGAGGTGGAAGAGGGCAAATCGGATTTACAATCATTAACTCGCTGGAGGAGCTCAATGTGCAAACCTTCATCAATGCGGAAATTCTTAGAGAGCAATTTGTCTCCGAAGAATGGGGCGGTGCGAATGAAGCACATTTACTCAAGAATGGTCATGTAGGCGTTCTAGGACATATAGCCTGCTTTGATTCCGTAGGAAACAAGCATTATTATTCCATGGTCTTTTCGATAAACCCTGAGACCTGTGAGAAAACACCCATGAAAATTATTGCGGCAAGAAGTGATTTTCCAAGAGGCCCTGGCAAACGTCCTGATCTTGAAGATGTTATTTTTAGCGGTGGGCTTATACGGTCAGGCAATGGTCGAGCTATCCTTTCTGTTGGCGTTAGTGATGCAGAGGCTTATCAGATTGAGATTCCTGATCCATTTATGGAGTATGAATAGAACGAGTGGGTTATCATCAAAGTTTGACTAGATTTTATGGTCATGTTATAATCGGTTTGACAAGAATTTATGGTCAAAGAGAGCAGGAACAAACAAATGAGTAAATTTATTCAATTGAACAAGCGCACTGGTGAAACAAAGTCCCACATGAATCAAGCAAGAAAACAGGGACGCATCCCGGTTGTGTTGTATGGGATTGGTAAAGATACTTTATCATTAGAAGTAAATGAAAAAGAAATGCTGGATATTTTGAAAAAAAATCCACGAGCTATCCTGCAAGGCAATACATCCGATGAAAAAGTAATTCCGGTTATTGTTCAGAGTGTCCAAAGGGATGCTATGTCCGGCAATCTGCTGCATATCGACTTTCATCATGTGAACATGACTGAAATCATGGACAGCAAAGTTACCATCCAGTTTTCTGGAGAGGCAATCGGTGTGAAATCCGGTGGGGTTCTGCAGATCGAAATTTATCAAGTAGAAGTCCGTTGTATGCCTGGTGATTTGCCGACTTCCATGGAAGTGGATATCAGCGGTCTTGATACTGGCGACAAGCTTCTTGTTTCTGACCTGATTTTCAAGGATGGCATTGAAGTGTTGACGGATCCGAATACGGTTATGATTCAAATCAAAACCGTGCATGAGGAAGTCGAAGCAACAGCGTAAAAGACTCGATATATCATATATGTAAATCCCCTGCTAGCAGAATGTGTGAAGATTCATGATTCCATGAATTTAATCACGCTGCTAGTAGGGGATTTTTTTATTTTCTAGGGCGATAAGCGTACCGCGATAATTACGCGAGAACATCTTTAGCTGTAAAATGTGCACCTAATTTCGCACCAATGGCGCTTTTCAGCAAATTAGCTGCATTTCCTACATTTAAATGTGCCAGAAAGGTAGGATTTGAGCTTTTTGGCTGGATTTAACTGCACTTTTTGCAGCAAAATCCCCCAAAAGCCACTGAGGATGCATATGAACTGCACAAAATGCAGTTCATGTATCACGGGTGTCTTCCAGCACAATTGCGAGCAGCCAAAAACGCGGAGAGCAGCATTTTCTTCTGTTCTCATTATGTTTGTTTTATACCCGTTTCATTTTTGTTTCCACTTTCTTTTCTAATTATAACTGTGTTACATCACATTTGTGTATTAAATTCTTTGAAACAAAAATAAAAATAAGTATTCAAAAATAAACAAAGATATGTTAGGATGGATCCATCAAGAACAAACACATACTCATGGGATGTAAAACGGAGACTTTGAGCTACACTCAAAGATCCCAAAGCGGAGAGACTTTGAGCTACACTCAAAGATCCCAAAGCGGAGAGACTTTGAGCTACACTCAAAGATCCCTATATTAGGAGGATACGTATGGTTGCGAATTTGTGGGAAGCGGAAAAAGCGAATGCAGTATCAAAAGGCGTAGAGGAACTGGTGTACCGTTCCAATTTATTAGGGACAGACCGTGCAGTTGCCAACTGGGGCGGCGGTAACACTTCGTACAAAACAATCGAGAAGGATTTCCGCGGTCGTGATGTAGAAGTGATGTGGGTAAAGGGCAGCGGTTCTGACCTTGCTACAATGAAAGCAAAGAATTTCACAGGTCTTCGCATGGAAGATATTCGTCCTTTGTTCGAGAGAGATGAAATGTCTGACGAAGAAATGGTTGCTTACCTTGTGAATTGTATGATCGACAGCAAACATCCGCGTGCGTCCATTGAGACGCTTTTACATGCATTTTTACCTTTCAAAAACGTTGACCACACGCATCCTGATGCGATTATCGGTCTCTGCTGTGCACACAACGGACGTGAGTTGGCCAAAGAAATTTACGGGGACCGTTTCGTGTGGGTACCTTATGTACGGCCTGGTTTTACACTTTCCAAAATGATCGCGGAAGGCGTTAGAAACAATCCAAAGGCTGAGCTTGTATTGATGGAGAAGCATGGTCTAGTTACTTGGGGCGAAACGTCAGAAGAGAGCTACCTCAAAACGTTGGCTATCATTCAAGAAGCAGAAAGCTTCATTGAAGCTCGTGTGAACGAGAGCAGCCTTTATGGCGGAGCAAAGTACGAGTCCCTCTCTGAGTCAGAGCAAAAAGATATTTTGGCACAAGTCCTGCCTATCGTTCGCGGAGCAGTGAGCAATGAGAAGAAAATGATCCTGACCACTGACAGCGCGGATGATGTTCTGAAGTTCGTTAACAGTAAAGATGCTGCTGTGCTATCCCAAGTAGGTGCTGCTTGCCCGGATCACTTGGTTCATACGAAAATGAAGCCTCTTTATATCGATTGGAATCCCAACTCCCGTGACGTGGCTTCCTTAATTGAAGCTTTAAACGCTGGAATCGCGGCTTACAAAGAAGAGTACAAGGCTTATTTTGACCGTAACAAAAATGAAGGCGACGTCATGAACGAAGCGGCACCTCGCGTTATCCTAATCCCTGGTATCGGGATGATCAACACTGGCAAAAGCTGGTCCAATGCACAAGTAAGCGGAGCGCTCTATCACCGTGCGATTGCCGTAATGAGAGGGGCAACGGCTCTCGGAACGTTCGTTTCCTTAAGCGAAAATGAATCCTTTAATGTCGAGTACTGGCCTCTTGAACTTTATAAATTAACTCTGGCTCCGGCTGAAGCGGAGTTTTCCCGCAAAATTGCTTTCATCACAGGCGGCGCAGGTGGAATCGGAAGCGTAACGGCTCGTCAATTTTTAAAAGAAGGTGCGCACGTCGTTCTAGCTGATCTGAACCTTGAAGGCGCACAAAAATTAGCAGACGAACTGAACGGGCAGTATGGCGAAAACAGAGCCATTGCCGTTAAAATGGATGTAACGAAAGAAGAGGAAGTGGAAGCCGCGTACCGAGATTCGATTCTTAGCTATGGCGGTATCGATATTATCGTGAATAACGCAGGTCTTGCGACTTCCAGTCCTTTTGACGAAACATCACTCAAAGAGTGGAACCTGAACATGAACGTGCTCAGCACAGGTTATTTCCTTGTAGCTAGAGAAGCTTTTAAAATTATGAAAAAGCAAAGCATCGGCGGCAGCATGGTATTCGTCGGCTCCAAGAACTCGGTATTCGCAGGTAAAAATGCCTCCGCCTACTCGACAGCCAAAGCGGCTGAAATTCACTTAGCACGCTGTATCGCTGCTGAGGGCGGGGAGTTCGGCATTCGTGTGAACTCGGTATTGCCAGATGCGATTCTTCAAGGCTCCGCGATTTGGAATTCCGGCTGGCGCAATGAACGGGCTGCAGCTTACGGTATTGAACCGGATCAACTGGAAGAGCACTACCGTAAAAGAACGACGCTGCTCGTAAACATTTTCCCGAAAGACGTCGCGGAAGCTATCGTATATTTCGCTTCTTCCAAAGCAGACAAAACGACAGGTTGTATGATCACAGTTGACGGCGGTGTTCCGGCTGCCTTCACTCGCTAATTACTTCCACATTCAAAAGGAGATATAATCCGATGAGCGATAAAGCATACGCCTTGTTCGAAGAGCTGCAAGCGAATAGAGGTATTGATCTAGCAGCTGTTAAAGCTAAGCTAAAAGCCCTTAAAGTAGAAACCCCTTCATGGGGCTACGGGGATTCAGGAACTCGCTTCAAAGTCTATAAGCAAAACGGTGTTCCGCGGAATCCCTTCGAGAAATTCGAAGATGCTGCACAAGTTCATAAACTGACGGGTGTTTGCCCGTCGGTTGCTATCCATATTCCTTGGGACAAAGTGGACGATTACGCAAAGCTGAAACAGCACGCAAGTGATCTCGGTGTTTCTATCGGAGCTGTTAACCCTAACCTTTTTCAAGAAGATGATTACATCTTTGGTAGTGTGACGAATTCAAACGAAGCTATTCGCCGCAAAGCGACGGATCATTTGCTAGAGTGTGTGGATATTGCTAAGACTGTAGGTTCTGATGTGTTGAGCCTATGGTTCGCAGACGGTTCCAACTACCCTGGTCAAGTCGATATTCGAGCTCGTAAAACATGGATGTATGAAGCGCTTAAAGAAATGTACGGAGCAATGACACCAAACATGCGTATGCTGATTGAATACAAGTTCTATGAGCCTGCGTTTTATCACACGGATCTAGCGGACTGGGGAATGGCATTTAATTTGGCGAACAAATTGGGGCCTCAAGCTGAAGTGCTAGTGGATACGGGTCATCACCCGCAAGGAACGAACATTGAACATATCGTGACTTACTTGTTAGATGAAAATAAATTAGGCGGCTTCCACTTCAACTCCCGCAAATATGGAGATGATGATCTGATCGTTGGCTCGGTTAATCCGTATGAGTTGTTCCTGATTTTCTACCAAATCATTGATGCAGCGAACGATAAAAATCCACAAATCCGTCAGGCTGCTGACAATATTGCCTATATGATCGATCAAAGTCACAATATCGAGCGTAAAATTCCAGCGATGCTGCGTTCCGTGCTAAACGTTCAAACACAGTATGCAAAAGCATTGCTGATCAACCTCGATGAAGTTAGAGACGCACAAGAACGTCAGGACGTTCTAGGTGCAGAAGACGCTGTGCGTAAGGCATTCGAATTCGACGTTACTCCGCTTCTGCAAGCTGTTCGTGAAGAGATCGGTGTACCCGTAGATCCGATGAAAGCTTACCTAGAAAGCGGCTACGACGAAAGCATTAATGCTCGTGGCAAAGGCGGTGCCAGCTGGTGAGTAAGCCCTCCTGCGTACTGGCCTTTGATTTGGGAGCAAGTAGCGGCAGAGCGATCGTCGGACGACTTGACTCCGAAGCGGGCCAAGTGACGATCGAGGAAATTCACCGCTTCTCGAATGATCCGGTGAAGGTGGGTAACCACCTTCATTGGGATATTTTGAGATTGTTCCATGAATTGAAACAAGGTATTTTACAGATGAAGCATCTGGGTTATACGGATATCGAAAGCCTGGCCATAGATTCATGGGCGGTGGATTTCGGGCTGCTCGCGGCAAATGGTGAGCTTCTCGGTAATCCCTACCACTATCGGGACCATCAAACGGACCATGTCATGGATAAGGTCATTGATCTTGTTGGCCGTGAAAAGCTGTATGCCAAAACAGGTCTTCAGTTCCTTCAATTTAATTCGATTTTTCAACTATATGCGTTAAAAGAAAGAAATCCAGAGCTTCTGCAGCGTGCAGAAACGTTCTTGATGATTCCTGACTTGCTCAGATACTTTTTAACCGGAGAAAAACACAGCGAGTACACCAATTCCACAACGACGCAGCTTTTTAATGCAACAACGCTGACGTGGGACACGGAGCTCATAGATCAGCTTGGCCTTCCTGGTGAACTATTACTGAAACCGGTTGCGTCAGGGACTAGAGTTGGCGCCTTAATCAAAGAGATTTGTGATGAACTTAATGTTCCTTCGATTCCTGTCATTGCCGTAGGCGAGCATGATACAGCATCTGCTGTTGTCGCGGTTCCCGCTTTAGAAGAAGATTTCGCTTTTTTAAGCTGCGGTACTTGGTCACTGCTCGGGACTGAGACGTTGGCGCCGGTGCTAAGTGAAGAGGCATTAGCTTGGAATTTCACCAATGAAGGCGGCGTTTATGGTACGAACCGATTGCTTAAAAACATCATGGGCTTATGGTTAATTCAGGAATGTAAGCGTACATGGGACAAAGAAGGCAAGAACATCAGCTTTGCTGAGTTAGTCAAGCTTGCCGAGCAAGTGAAGCCTTTCCAATGCTTCATCGATCCGGATGATGACATGTTCTTGAATCCTGAGCATATGCCGAAGCAAATTCAGCAATACTGCCGGGATACGGAACAGGTTGTACCGCAAACAGAAGGTGAAATTGTTCGTTGTATGTTGGAAAGCCTGGCTTTGAAGTATCGGTTTATTTTAGAAAGAACGGAACAGCTAACGGGGAAGAAATATCAAGGTCTTCACATTGTTGGTGGCGGCATCCAGAACGAGCTGCTTTGTCAATTCACGTCAAATGCTATACAGCGCGAGGTTTGGGCCGGTCCTGTTGAGGGTAGTGCCTTAGGTAACCTTGTAGTACAATGGATATCACTAGGGTATATCGCGAATTTGCGCGAAGCCAGAAAGCTGATTCGGAATTCGTTCCCGGTCAAAACTTATCTCCCTCAAGATGGAGCGGGTTGGCAGGAAGCGTATGCAACATTTTGTCAGGTGGCGTCCCGATCGACGGTGAAATGAGGGAAGTACGATGCTGGTAGCGGAAAGATGGCAGAGAATCGTTCAGTTGGTGAATGAAAGAGGAAGTATTCGCGTAACGGAACTCAGCGAGCTGTGTCAAGTAACAGAAGAAACGATACGACGTGATTTGGACCGGTTAGAAAGCGAAGGCAAGCTGATGCGCAGCCATGGCGGCGCTGTCAGTGTGAAGGAAGCGCAGTCCGAAGTCCCTTTCATGGAAAGGGAAACGGCGCAGTCGGATTTCAAGAACAGCATAGCGAAAGAAGCGGTATCGCATATTCGGGAGCATGATCGGATCATTTTAGATGCAAGTACAACGGCTTGGTATATGGCCAAAATTATTCCCGATATGCCGCTGACGATCATCACGAACTCGATGAAGGTTGCGCTTGAGGTGAGCGGTAAGGAGAAAATTCAGGTCATATCCACAGGTGGACTCCTTTCGCCAAAATCGTTGTCCTATGTAGGACCACTCGCGGAAAGATCCTTGGACATGTATCACGTTCATAAGCTGTTCTTGTCATGCAAAGGGGTTCATATCCAGCGTGGAATTAGCGAATCCAATGAGCTGCAAGCGCTCATTAAACGCAAAATGATCAGTATCGCTGATGAAACGTACCTGCTTGCTGACCATAGTAAATTCGGCATGCAGTCTTTGACGCAAGTAGCCGGCTGGCCTGAGATCAAGCACTTGATTACAGACGGGCAAACAAACAAGGAGGATGTGGACCAGATTCGCGATAAAGGTGTGCACGTCCTCCAATTAGATAAAGGTTAAAATCATTGTTCCTCCCATCACCAGTATGTTCTCTCTCGTACTGTGGATGGTTTTTTGGTCTCTGAGGAGGGAACGATTAAGGAAGGGAGTTAGCTGCAATCATGAAAGTATCCTTATTCATTACTTGCTTGAGCGATCTTGTTTACCCCAAGGTTGGTGAGTCTATGGTTCACTTACTTGCAAAATACGGAGTCAAGCTAGATTTCCCTGCGACTCAGACTTGCTGCGGTCAACCTGCCTTCAACAGCGGCTATTGGGACGAGGCGCGAGGTTCCGCGATGACACTGCTTCAAGCGTTTGAAGACAGTGATTTTGTGATATCACCTTCGGGTTCATGCACAAGTATGATTCATCATTATTATCCGAAGCTGTTTGAAAATGACCCTATCAATCTAGCAAGAGCTAATCGCTTAGTAGAAAAAACATATGAATTCACGCAGTTCCTCGTGCAAGTATTGGGTGTTACGGATTTGGGAGCCGTGTTCCCGCATAAAGTGACCTATCATCCATCTTGCCACGGCAGTCGACTTTTAGGTGTCAAAGAGGAACCGATGCAGCTGATGAAAAATATCCGTGATTTGGAGCTTGTACCCCTTCCTCATGCGGAGGATTGTTGTGGATTTGGTGGGACTTTTGCGGTGAAAATGTGCGATATATCTGGAGCCATGGTATCCGAGAAATCAGATCACGTGCTGGAAACAGAAGCAGAAGTGCTAGTCGGACTAGATATGGGATGTTTAATGAATATTGCAGGCAATTTATCCTACCGTGGAAAACCTGTGAAGGTCATGCATCTAGCGGAATTACTGGCCGAGGGAGTGAAGCTGGCGCATGAGCGATCATAAACCTAGTGGGACCGTCAAGGAAAGATCCAAAGTCGCGCTGAACAATGACTTTCTTCGCAATGCGGTTAAGTTCACGACCGAACGGCTCAAAAACGGTAAACTGGGCGCCTCCGAAGAGCTTGGGAACTGGGAAGAGTGGCGTGAGCGAGGCAGGCAAATTCGTCTGCATACGATTGCGCACTTGGACTACTATCTTGGCAAATTCGTTGAAAATGCGAGAGCGCAGGGCGTGCACGTTCACTTCGCAGCCGATGCAGCAGACGCTGTTCGTTTGACGATGCAAATCGCCGAGCACAAGAAGGCGAAAAGTGTAGTAAAGTCCAAGTCGATGGTTTCCGAAGAATTGCATATCAACCATGCGCTTGAGCAAATCGGTGTCGAGGCGATTGAAACGGACCTTGGCGAATATATTATTCAGCTGGCAGGCGAGACGCCTTCGCATATTATTATTCCGGCGATTCACAAAAATCGCTATCAGATCGCCGACCTGCTTTCTGAGGATGCAGGCGAGAAGCTTGAGCCGGATACGGGGATATTAGCTGGCTATGTTAGAAGAAAACTACGTGAGAAGTTCCTTGAAGCCGACATTGGGATGACGGGCTGTAATTTTGCTATTGCGGAGACGGGGTCTATCGTTCTTTTCGAAAATGAAGGCAATGCGCGGATGGTTAGTACCATCCCTAAGACTCAAATTACATTCATGGGCATGGAGCGAATCATTCCTACATTGGACGATCTCGAAGTGATGGCGACCCTGCTGCCGCGTTCGGCTACTGGACAGAAACTCACGGTGTATATGTCTGTGATTTCAGGGCCGCAGCGTCAACAGGACGGCGATGGACCGGAAGAAATGCACGTCATTATTTTGGATAATGGACGTTCGTTGCAGCTTGGAGATCCGCAATTCCAGGAATTGCTGAACTGTATTCGCTGTGGGGCATGCTTAAACGCTTGCCCGGTTTACCGTCACATCGGCGGCCACGCTTATGGCGGTGTATATAGTGGTCCGATCGGTGCTGTTCTTACGCCGGCACTTAACAAAAACGTCGACCAATGGGACGATATTGCTAGTGCTTCTAGCCTGTGCGGCGCCTGTTATGAGGCATGTCCGGTGAAGATTCCACTGCATGATATGCTGATTTATCTCCGTCAACGCAAAGTGGAACGCGGGGCGACGGATTTTGTTGAGAAAGTCGGCATGAAGGGCTTTAATTTCTTGATGTCCGATGCAAAGCGGGTTAAAGCGTTAATCAAACTCGGCCGTATTGGGCAGAAATTATTAGTTCGCGATGGTCATATCAAAGCGAAGATAGGTCCGTTAAAAGGTTGGAATTCGTATCGTTATGCGCCAAGCATGGCGAAGAAGACATTCCGTGAATCGTGGAAAGACATTGAGCAGGGACTAGAAGGCACCTTCCCTGAACTAGATTCCGTGATGAAAGCCCGCATGGAGAAGCTTGTGGCTGATCGCAAAGACGGCGGAGGAGGACATCATCATGGCTAAATCAGATGCAGCATTTCTCCAGAAGCTTCACCAAGAAGCCCTGAAGGATCAGGAGGCCTTTTTTGCTAATATTTCGAATCGACTAGGCAGAGCTAAGCCATTACAAACAGCTCCTTCGCATAACACGAAGGGGGCTCCTGAATTTTGGGAGCAGGTGGATCTCCCGCTCGAACAGCGCATTCAGTTGTTCATGTCGAACTGGCAGAAGGCTGGAGGCCATACGAGGCGTCTTGCGAGTATGGCTGAAGCAGAGGAATTCATTGCGAACTTCATCGCAGAGACACAGGCAAAACACTTGATCATTCAGGATCAACCTGAGCTGGAGTCTCTTCGTGATTCGCTTGCAGGCACGGAAATAGACATCACGGTGTGGAACGCAGAAGGTGCTGATGCTGCAGCCAAAGATGAGCTTGTCGCTAAGGCGGCTGGAGCGGACATCGGCATCGTTGCCGTCGAACACGCTGTCGCGTACACTGGTTCACTAGTGGTCACTTCCGATGCGACGAGAGGCAGAAGTGTCAGCTTGCTGCCAACCACGTTCATTGCCATTATCCCGGTGGATCGTATAAAAACAAAGCTGGGTGAAGTATTGCGCCCATTCGATGAACTTGCGGCCAAAGATAGACCGGCTGGCATTCATTTCATCTCAGGTCCGAGCCGCTCGGCCGACATCGAGAATGATTTGACCATTGGTGTCCATGGACCCGGCATCGTTTATGCACTTATTATTGAGTAACCAAAGAGCTGTGAGAGAATGAATTCTCTTGCGGCTCTTTTTTATTTTGAATTTTGAAGGAGGATGTCTTCCCAAAAGTCTAATGATGCCTAGTTTTTACGGTATGTCTTCTGGATATAAGGTGCATATATTATGTGCGATTGGCAGGGACGACGGAGAAATCTTGGAACGGACCAGTTTTCCAACGACAACCCCAAGCGAAACAATAGGGCGTGTGATAAATTTTTTTAGCGGAAAGCATATAGCGGCGCTTGGCGTTGGTTCGTTTGGACCCGTAGATTTGGACCTGACAAGCAAAAGCGTCTATGTAACCGCTATAATGATAGGACTAGATACAGATGCAAAGGGGAAGCTGATATTGAAGCATACGGGTATTTCTATGAATTCAAGACATCATCAAATTCTGATGCTGCTGCTTGACGCTAAGGCCCCAGTTACGTTGAGGGAGATTTCCAATGAGCTGAAAATTAGTATTCGAACCATCCAAAGGGAACTGGATGGACTGGGTCTGTTGGTAAAGACTTACGAGCTGATGCTAGTTCAAAAGCCTGGAGTCGGACTTAGCTTAAAAGGAACGGAAAATGCAAAAAAGCAGCTTTTTCACCAACTATCCGTTATGCATGGGACAAAGATTTTTTCTCCTGAAGAAAGACAGTATATTTTGATGCAGATGCTGCTATCCCTTCGCGAACCGACGAAGTTGTACTATTTCAGCAGCAAACTGGACGTGACAGAAGCGACGATAAGCAACGATTTGGATAAGTTGGAGCCTTGGTTTGCCAAGCATCATATCCAATTAGTTCGCAAGCAAGGATTAGGCGTGTTTATTGAAGGTAATGAAAAGAACATCCGGGAAGCTATTGTTGACCTGTTGTACAAGCATTTTACGCAGGAACAGTTGATGGATATCTTATCATCCTATTCGTATAGCTTTTCGGATAAAGTTAAATTGGAACTATCGATAAGCAACCACCTTCTTCATTTTATAGAGCCGAAAACGATCGATCAAATTGAGAACGTTGTAAAATTAACAAAAAAATTGCACGGATATGAAATGACAGACAGTGCTTATGTTGGATTTGTTATACACATTGCTCTGGCCGTTCAACGTTTGAAAAATGGGGAGAATATTTCAATTGATGCGGAGTCGCTGCAAAAATTAAAAAAAACAGATGAATTTGAGTGGGCGCTGCAAATGGCAAGGAAATTGGATGCTTTACTTGAAATTGAGATTCCTGAGAGCGAAGTAGGCTATATCACCATGCATTTACTGGGAGCCAAGGGAAAACGAGTTTTTTCTTTGCCGATCAGGCAAGAAGATCTCCGTGTAGAACATTTCGTTCAGCAAATGATTCGAATTGTGGAAAATGAACTAAAGCATGAATTAGGTAATGACGTCTCTCTCTTTGAATCCTTAAGCACTCATTTGGAATCAGCCATTCACCGACTTCTTCTGAAAATGGATATACGTAATCCGCTTCTTGATCGTATTCGTACGGAATACCCCGATGTATTCATCGCGACATCCAAGGCAGCGCTTTACTTAGAAAGACAACTGAATTGCCCTGTTCCAGATGAAGAAATTGGCTACTTGGCTATGCACTTTGGCGCTTCTATCGTCAGAAAAACAGGGAAATCGCTTCGCGGCTACCGTATTTTGCTTGCTTGTGCCAGCGGTATGGGAACATCGCGGCTGCTTGCGGCGCAAATCGAAAAGAATTTACCGCATATCCGAATCGTTGATATTGTATCGCTGCTTAATTTGGAGAAATGGCTGCGTAAAAAACTTCCAGTCGATTTAATCATTTCCACGGTTCCGTTTGAAAATGAAAACTATAAGGTTATCGTGGTGAATTCATTTTTGCATGTAACGGATATTGAATTGATTGAGCAATATTTGAAAAATTTGCCGATTTCTGAAAAACCACAGACAGAAGTAGACGAGGAAATCGAGGATACCGTGATGAAAATTAATCGGTATGGCGAAGCTATCCTATTGTTGATGAATCACACGTTCATCGTTTCGGAATTAACCGCATTCTCAAAGGATGATGTGATTCTTCAAGCTTCCGCATTTGTGGGCACTCAGCTTCAAAGTGTGGATGTTCGATTATTAGAAGACGAATTGCGGAAAAGGGAAAAGCTTGGAGGATTGGTTTTTGAAAAGGAACAGTTCTCGATGCTTCATTGCCGCAGCGAGGCCATCCCTTCCGTATGTATTTGCCTCTTTCGGTTGGTCGACGAAGTACAATGGAATAACTTGGAATGTCATACACCGGTTAGAACCATACTTTTGCTGCTTGCGCCGCGCAGCGTTCCCAAGGAGCATATCGAAATGATCAGTGAAATTAGCGCGGCATTAATAGAAGAGGAATTCATAAAAACTTTGATAATGGGTGATGATTCGACCGTTAAATATAAGATCAAAGCCGTTTTGGGTAAAGGTTATAGGGATAAAACTACTTCAGTGTTTCGGGGGTCATGATGAAAACGCTTGATCGTGTTGGCCGTTTTTTAAGTACGATGGTATTTCAAAATATAGCAGGATTGATAGCTCTTGGGATGCTAAGGGTTTTATTTGGATCAAACGGATGGTGGCCTCTTCCAGCGTTGAATGGTTTAATCACACCGATGACCCAATATTTAATACCGATTCTTTTTGGCTATACAGGTGGTAAAATGATCGGCAATCACAGAGGGGGAGTTATTGCTGCTTTTGTTATCATCGGCTTAGTGGCCGGAAATCCATCTGAATATACGATGATTTTGCCTGCAATGATCATTGGTCCGACAATGGGGTTTATCATTAAAAAAACAGATAAATGGCTTGTGAGTCGCATCCCTTTAGGACTTGAATTGTTGTATTACAGCACAATCGCCGGCTTAATTGGCGTATTTTTTGTTTTGATGGCTTATTATTATATTTCTCCAGCTTTTGTGCAGGGATTACATGTTATCGTAACGGGTTCGGGTAAGCTGGTATCATCGGGATATCTATGGCTCATCGCGCTTGTCATCGAACCGGCGAAAATACTGTTTTTTAACAATGTGATCAATCATGGGATTCTGGAGCCTTTGGGTATCAATCAAACAAAGGAATTCGGGAAGTCTATCTTTTTTCTGCTTGAGACCAACCCGGGTCCTGGTTTTGGTTTGTTAATGGCTTATTTTATTCGGTCCATAGGGAAAGAAAAAGGAAATGCTAGGTCAGCGGTTGCTATTCAACTTATTGGCGGCATACATGAGGTCTACTTTCCTTATGCATTAAGAAAGCCGTTGTTGATCCTTCCATTGATTTTGGGTGGTATGGCAGGGGACTTTGTATTCAGTGTTTTACATGCTGGACTTGTGGCTACCCCCTCTCCAGGGAGTATTTTGACTCAGCTGCTGTTGGCGCCTAAAGGCATGCATATCTCTGTATTATTAGGCTTTAGCGCTTCAGCTTGTGTTAGTTTTTTTGGGAGTATCTATGTGCTGTCTAGGGCCGTAACGGAATCAAACGATTCAAAGGATAATAATAAGATGCCTGTCAAACAACAGATCCAGTCAATAACAGAAAAGAAGCCCGTTAAACTTGAGCAAAAAGTTATCTTTGCCTGTGATGCCGGGATGGGTTCAAGTGCAATGGGTGCCGCTTTGCTGCGAAAGAAACTAAAGCAGGCTGATTTACATTTTGTTGTTGATAACTGTTCGGTGGATGATCTCTCGGATGATGCGGATATTGTTATTTCACACATCCATTTAACGGAACGGGCCAAGGCTTCAGCTCCGCATGCGCGACACTTTTCGATAAATTCATTTTTGGATCAAGCTTTTTATGAGGAACTGGTTGTTTGTCTAAAACAAGAGCTAGGCAGTTCCTTTCATGAAGAAACGACCGTTTTGGTGGACATGACCGTCTTTACACCAGAGCATATTATGATTCAATTGGATGCGATAGATAAATGGGAAGCGATCAGTCAAGTTGGAGAGATTCTAATTCGTACGGGTCATGTCGAGGAAGAGTTTATTCAAGAGATGCATCTAAGAGAGCAAATGCTATCCACATATATCGGAAATGGTATCGCTATTCCGCACGGAATGGATGGAGATAGCAAACATATCCTGAAATCTGGCATTGCGATTGCCCAGTATCCTGAGGGAATCGATTTTGGGGACGGGGATATAGCGTATCTGCTCATTGCTGTCGTAGGGCATCATTCTGAAAAGCTTGAGCTTGTTTCTCATATAGCTTTAATGATTGATAATGTTGAATTTGTAAATCAGCTGATTCAAGCAAAGAACAGGAAAGAAATTTATAGCCTCGTTTGCAACAGCTTCGCGGAAATGGATCGGATCAGATAACCAGCCAAACTTATAAAGCCAGCAAGTTAGTGCCGATACTCAGGGGCACTTAACTGCTGGCTTTTTGATTAGTTACGAACGTACCATTCACCAGATACCCAATCGGTTGTTTTCCAACGCAGTACATCGGGGGTGGCAAGATGGGCAATTTCTTTGAGGAACTCGAGCTGCTCCAGCTCAGTCATCGGCTTGAAGCTCTTAGCAATGGCCAGATTTTGTTCCAGCTGCGCCATGGACTCCATCCCGACAATCGCTGTAGATATCGGCAGCGAGAACGTATATTGGAGTGCTTTCTCGTACCAGGGTGCCAGCTTACCGAGCGCCATAACTTTCATGCCGATGATAGCGACACCTTTCTCAACCGCTTTAGGCAAAAACTCATGAGCGAAGCTGTAGATGAGATGATCCGCTGCGGATAAGGCAACAAGCGCGCTGTCGAATGAGTCACAGCGTTCAATCGCTTTCAACTGAACTCTAGGATTCGTGTGGCCGCTGATCGAGATATGCTTGATAATCCCTTGTTCCTTGGCCTCAAGAAGCGCTTCTAGCGCTCCGCCTTTGGCGAAACACTGATCGAGCTCTTCCATTGTCATAATATTATGTAATCGCCATTCTTCGATGTGATCCGTTTGCAGACGCTTCAGACTTGCTTCCAGCAGCTTCAGAGAACCGTCTCTTGTCCGATCATGCGTTTTGGTAGCAATCCATACGTCATTCCTTCGTCCATCGCGTGCTAATGCTTTACCAAGTCGATCCTCGGATTGCCCATCCGAGTAGCTAGGTGCTGTATCGAAATAGGTGATCCCTTCGTCAATCGCACGATTCACAATTTGAATCGCTTCTTCTTCCGTACATTGGTGTTCGTCGACAATGCGCTGAGCACCAAAGCTCAGAATAGGAAATTGCTGTCCGGTCGAACCAAACGAACGTTTCTCCACATGATTCACTCCTCGTATGTTTTCTTCACACTGATATCGGTTCAAGCAGGAATTGGCTCTTCTCAAGTATAAAATAAGTAAGTGAAGGACGCTAGCATTCGTCAAATTATTTGCATATTCACAAAAAATACATGACTTTAGTCCTACTTTTCGACAAAAGATGATTGTATTAAATAATAAATAAACTTATTATATGTACATATACAACTTTTTTGTTGAATTATCGGAGGGTCAATGACAATTGAACAAGGTAAGCCTTATGACAGCCAAGGATTTCATCTTTGGCAGGTTACGAATCTATGGCAAAAAAATCTTCGTCATGCCCTGCATGATTTGGATCTCACGCATGTTCAATTTATTTTGCTGGCAACCACAGAGTGGTTAAATTCTCAATCCCCTCTTGGGGATGTGACACAGGTTCAAATTGCCATGCATGCGCATATTGATCCCATGATGGCATCACAAGTACTTCGTAACTTGGAAAAGAAAGGGTTCCTCATTCGCAAGGAACATCCGACGGATACGCGAGCCAAATCAATCTCTTTAACTCCAGCTGGAGAGAGGTTGATAAACAAGGCAATAGACATTGTCGAGCAAGCCGATCGCCGTTTTTTTTCTAAACTGGGGGAAGATCAGGAAACGTTGGCAAGCTTGTTGAGATCATTAGGAAGCATGACAACTCATGAAAATTAGATCATAGGGAGAGGTGCCTTGAATATGGAGAAGTCATCACTAATCGGAATCGTTTTAGCTTTTATATCCATTGGTGTGGGTATGGTATTGAAAGGGGCAAGCCTGGTAGCACTGCTGAATCCTGCAGCTGCCTTAATTATTTTTGGTGGTACAGCATCGGCCTTATTTATCGCTTTTTCAATGGCAGAAATGAAGAAGATTCCGACCTTAATGAAAATTATTTTTACCGAACAGAAATTAATGCCTAAAAAAGAACTGATCGAGACGTTCATCGACTGGGTATCCATTACACGCCGTGAAGGCTTACTTTCCTTGGAGAAGCAAGCAGAAGAGCTGTCAGACCCATTTATGAAAAGCGGCATGCGCCTCATTATTGATGGAAACGATGCAGATTTTGTACGCGATGTATTGCTCGAAGATATTGCTGAAATGGAATCAAGACATAAGAAATATGCAAGCATTTTTACGCAAGCTGGTACATATGCACCGACACTCGGCGTACTTGGTGCCGTCGTTGGACTCATCGCTGCTCTTGGTAATTTGAGTGAAGTAGATAAACTAGGTCATCTGATTTCAGCGGCATTCGTTGCAACGATGTTCGGGATTTTCCTTGGTTACGTTATTTTTCACCCATTTGCAAATAAGCTGAAGCAGAAGTCTAAGAAAGAAGTTGAAATTAAGCTTATGATTGTAGAAGGGTTGCTCTCCATTCAATCCGGTGTATCTGCCAATTCCGTGAAGCAAAAAATGATGATCTTCGTTGCCAACAATGAACGTGCGGCGTATGACGAAGACTCGAGGGAGGCTGCTCCACAGTGAGTAAAAAAAAGAAGCATGAGGATCATGAAGAACATATTGATGAAACCTGGCTCATTCCCTATGCGGATTTGCTTACCTTGCTTCTAGCTCTCTTTATCATTTTGTTTGCATCTAGTCAGGTGGATTCCAAGAAATACGACTCGATTATGCGGTCCTTGAACAATGCCTTCACGGGGGGAGAAGCACCCTTCGCGATGTCGAATATGGTTCCAATAAATGATGCGGGGAATTCTACGAAAAACAATAATAAGAGCCAAAATCCTCCGCCGAAGGATGAGAGTAAAACCGATAGTCAGCTGGCTGCCAAGCTGCAGAAGGAAGAGAAGGATCTCAAAGAGTTAAAGCAAAGCATGGATGCTTACATTAAAGAAAACAACATGAGTGAGCAGCTGACCACGAAGCTGGATAATGAGAAGCTGACCATTACGATTAGTGACCGTGCGCTGTTTGATTCAGGGTCGGCTACAATTAAACAAGAATCACAAAAGCTGGCGGTTTCGATGTCTAATTTGCTGGGCAGCTATCCAGGATATGAGGTTGAAGTAGCAGGTCATACGGATAATATCCCGATTCGTCGAGCAGACTTTGAAACGAACTGGGATTTAAGCGCAAAGCGTGCGGTCAATTTTATGAAAATACTTCTGAATAACAGTAAAATTGATCCTGCTTCCTACTCTTCGGTCGGATTCGGTGAATACCGGCCGATTGCAGAAAATGACACAACAGAAGGTAGAGCGAAGAACCGCCGTGTTGAAGTGAGCATCTTGCGTAACATTAAAGCGACGGATGAGATTGCGAAATAAGTGCAATTACGCATAAGACTTATTATGAAAGATAGGCTAAGAGTCGCTAGACTCTGGCCTTTTTTTAGTTTAACAACACATTTCGTATCGAGAAATACGGAGTAATTTAACAGCAAAATGGGGATAGTAATGTGGAATTTGCAATGATGAGGAGAAGTTTACATGGAGCATACAGAGCATACATATGAGCATACGTATATCCCGCTAACGACATTATCCAGCGGTGAAGGCAAGGAAATAGCCATTGATATATATGGTTACTGCATTCAGATCGTGAATATTTGTTTCATTGGCAACCCAACAAGCAAAGATAAAGAATGGTTTTTAATTGACGCAGGTATGCCGCAATCGGCAGATGAGATCATTCGTGTTGCAGAGGAGCGTTTTGGAGCACATAAGAAGCCTAGGGCGATCATTTTGACGCATGGACATTTCGACCATGTCGGGGCCATAGAGAGTCTTTTGGAATACTGGGATGTTCCGGTATATGCACATGAGTTGGAAGTCCCTTATTTGACGGGAAAATCCAATTATCCTAAAGGAGATTCTACGGTAAATGGCGGGCTTGTAAGCGAGTTATCACCCCTTTTTCCAAACCACGGCATTGACATAGGTAATCATGTACATCCTTTGCCTGCTAATGGTATCGTTCCTGGACTGACGGGATGGCAATGGATTCATACGCCGGGACACACACCAGGACACATTTCTCTTTTTCGCGCCAAAGATGGTTCATTAATAGCCGGAGATGCCTTCGTTACCGTCAAGCAAGAATCTCTTTACAAGGTGTTCACGCAAGAACAAGAAATAAGCGGACCGCCCAAGTATTTCACGACAGATTGGCAAGCAGCCGGTGATTCGGTTAGAAAGCTTCGAGATTTACATCCATCTTTAGCGATAACGGGACATGGAAAACCGATGAACGGCGAAGAACTAAGTCGCGAACTAGGCCGTCTGGCGGAGGATTTTGAAGAATTAGCGATTCCTAAGGAAGGTCGGTTTGTGCATTAGCAGTAATGATTGGATGGTCCTCCAGAAGAGGGCTATCCTTGCCATTTATATAATTAATCAAAATAAAT
This sequence comes from Paenibacillus sp. V4I9, assembly GCF_030817295.1. Taxonomy (NCBI): domain Bacteria; kingdom Bacillati; phylum Bacillota; class Bacilli; order Caryophanales; family Paenibacillaceae; genus Paenibacillus; species Paenibacillus sp. V4I9. The sequence continues at coordinate 5,495,184 of NZ_JAUSZE010000001.1, read as the reverse complement.
TGATTAATGGATTGCTATTTAGCGGGTAATGCTATATATTGTTATTAAATCAAAAATATTTGATTAATGAAGCGGGTGAGATCAGTGAAAACAATAATTCCATTACAAACGATATATACAAAATCCACACCAGACGATTCTTTTTTTGAAACGTATGAAGCAAAATTTAAAGCACTAGCTGATCACAAAAGACTACAGATCATGTATGAGTTAACACAGCGGGGAAAAACTTGCGTATGTGACCTTTGTGATATCTTTGATATGGCCCAGTCAAAACTGTCTTATCACTTGAAAATCCTATTGGAGGCGAAATTAATCACCAAAGAGATGATTGGTACTTGGAGCTACTACGAGATAAACAATTCTGAAGTAAACGGATTGCTTTCAGCAGATCTTTGCTGCATATTTAGACCTACTCGTTCTTAATTTTTTTAATCTTAATATCAATTTTTTTTGATCTATTAATCAAAATTATTTGATTAAGTAATTTTGCGCCGTATTTCTATTAAACGTTTTACATTGAGAGGGAGGTATATAAGATGAATGATATTAAGTTACCGGTGGCTATTATTGGTGCTGGGCCTGTTGGTCTTGCCGCGGCAGCACAGTTAGTTATGAGAGGGGAGCCTTTTGTTTTGTTTGAGGCGGGTGAGGAAGTGGGATCAAATGTACGCAATTGGGCCCATGTTCGAATGTTTTCCTCTTGGGAATACAATATCGACAAAGCTGCTAAGCAATTGCTTATTTCTCATGGTTGGCAAGCCCCTAATCCTTTAGAAATCCCTTCAGGACAAGAGATGGTTGACAAATACTTCAAACCTTTTGTTGAATTGCCTGAAATCAAACCTTATTTAAACCTAAATACGAAAGTTATAGCTGTTAGCCGTAAAGGTCTGAGCAAAGTTAAAACACAAGGCCGTGAAGTTCTTCCGTTTGTCCTGCATGTGGAGATAAATGGGGAACGAATCCTTATTGAGGCTAAGGCTGTTATTGATGCATCCGGTACCTGGTTGAATCCGAATCCCATTATATCAGAAGGGGTTTGGACGACAGAAGAGCAGTCTTTAAACAAGCAAATTTATTATGGGATACCTGATATTTCGGGTAAGCATAAGGAACGATATAGCGGCAAAAAAGTTCTTGTTGTCGGGAGTGGTCACTCTGCAATAAATACCTTGCTAGAATTAGGAAATCTGAAGGATCAAGTTCAGAGCACAGAAATTATTTGGATTTTAAGAAAATCTAGGCTAGCTGATGTTTATGGTGGTCAGGAGCAGGATCAACTTCCTGCAAGAGGAGAACTTGGTACACGTATTCAAAAGCTAGTTGATTCAGGAAAAGTTAAGGTTCTGACGCCATTCCACATTCAAGAATTGAAACAAAAAGAAGATAAAATGGTTGTGATTGGCTCTTTAAACGGATCATTGGTTCATCTAGATGCTGTCGATGAAATCGTGTCGAATACGGGTTCTCGCCCGGATCTATCCTTTTTACGAGAAGTTAGAGTAATTGCCGACCCAACATTGGAGAGCGTTTTGGCGTTAGTGCCACTGATCGATCCGAATATTCATAGCTGCGGTACGGTTAGACCGCATGGCGAGAAGGAGCTGCGCCAACCAGAAAAGAATTTCTATATTGTTGGTTCCAAAAGTTATGGAAGAGCACCAACATTCTTAATGGCAACAGGTTATGAACAAGTGAGATCCGTCGTAGCAGCGCTTGTAGGAGATCAGGCAGCAGCTGAACGAGTTGAGCTGGAGCTGCCGGAAACGGGAGTTTGCGGTATCGGGAGCAAAGAATGCTGCGGTCCTGAAGATAGTCAAAAGCTAGTAAGCAAAACAGAAGAAATTAGTGCTTGTTGTTCACCGGTAACGAAACCGGAGGCAGTGGTAAAATCATCTTGTTGCGGCTAACGGTTACACCAGTGTCGTCTTAGCGTACATTAGAAATTAAATCCCTCTACGCTTCCAATTAGGAGTAGAGGGATTTTTGTGCTAGCTATTATTTTCCTACGAGAACAAGCATTTTGTTCTCTTTCCTAGATTCACCTTTGTTCAGGTCATCCTGTGGTGTTTCCGCTGTTGAGTTATCTTGTTCCTTTTGAAACAAATCCATTTGATTATCATCAAAAACCTCGAAGTGCACCTCATTCATGACATGAATTGTCTCAGATTGAAGATCAATAATCTCCTGATGATTCTTCGCAGCAGTCTCACTAATCTGGAATTTGCTGATCTCTGCAAATAACTGTTGAGCAAGTTCAAGGATATCATCCGACTCTTCGGCAATTCGGCGGATGGATGCATCTTGCTGAATCGAGGTTGAGCTTACTTCCTCGACCCCGGCAGCTGTTTCTTGCGCAATGGCCGCTACGAACTGAACGGAATTTACTAATCTGTCATTCTTGGATTGTACGTATTCAATTTTCACATGGATTTGTTCAATTTGCCCGATTATTCTTTTCATCGATTGTTCGATGCCCTCGAAAGAACCGAGCGTGTCTGCTACCCGATGGTTTTGTGCAACCGCAGAATCGCGAGCTTCGATCAGTGAGCTCTGTAATTCTTTGATTTGCTTCTGAAGCGATTGAATGATGCCGCCGATTGTCTTGGAGGAATCATTCGTCTGCTGAGAAAGCTGACGAACTTCATCCGCAATCACAGAGAAGCCGCGGCCGTGTTCGCCGGCTCTGGCCGCTTCAATCGCAGCGTTCAAGGCAAGCACGTTTGTCTGCGTAGAAATTTCCGTGATCGAGTGAATAATAGCGCCAATTTGTTTGGAGCTGTCAGACAAGGTCATCATGGCAGCATCGACCTTCTGTAGGACAGCCTGGGATTCGTCTGACGATGATTTCAGCGCCCTTACAGATGCTGTCCCTTGTAGTGTACCAGAAGCAGCCTCTTCACTTGTACGCTTCATTTCATACGTATAAGCAGTAATGTCACGAATCTCCGCTTCCAGCTCTGCAATGATCATCGAGCTTTGCTCCGTTTTCATGGCTTGCTCGTCAGCACCAGTCGATATCTCTGTAATTGCCTTCAAGATATCTGTATTTGCCGATGCTGTTAGTAGAGAAAAGCGATGAAACTCATGGGAGTGCTCGGATAAGGAAGAAGCAATCTGCAGCGTAGCATGAAGCATTTGACGAACTTGAATGATCATATGGTCGAAGCTGTTGCTTAGCTTACCTAACTCATCATTGGATTTTGAATTGATTGTATGGGACAAATCCCCTGCGGCAATATGAGATACAGCATTTTGTAAAATTTTAATTGGATGTGTGAAGGAGCTGATGATTAGAAAGGCAATAATAATGGTTACAATAACGACGATAGCAAAGGCAATCAACATCACCCTGCTGCTTTCATTAAGTGCCTTCGTTGAGTTGGAAATTGCATGTTCGGCAGCCTCTGCATAAGTAACATAGAATTTATCAACAAGTGCAAAAATCTTATCCTTCAATTCCTGAGATTCATTATATAGGTAAAGGAGGTTAATTTGCAGATCCGTCGGTTTCAAGTTAGGATCTTGGACCATTTTGGCCGCAGAGTCGAAGTTATTTATGTAATCAACGGAGTATTGAATTAATTGGCTTCGCCACTTCTTTTGATCAGCTGTTGAAGCTGTATCACCAATTTTCTGAATGAAATCGTTATAAGGCTTTCGTTTTGCATTGTATTTTTCGATGTATTCCGATTTCTTCGAAATCTCCAAGCCTGAAGCAATGATATTCATTTCCTGAACCATATTTTTAAGCTCGAGCGCTAGCACCTTTAGTTCGACTTTATCGTTCTGATCCGTCATATGCTTCTTGATTTGATTCACTTGGTTCAGATTAAACAAAGCAACGGCAAGGAAAATGAGAAGTACTCCGCTGAAACTGGCAATTAATTTTAATCGCATGGTCATATTGATTTTTATCCTCTTCATAAGTCATTCCTCCTATATATTACTTGACAATATTCGACTGTTTTCGTGTTGATACTTATTAATATAGGGTACTTCTATTAACTAAAGCATCTAAGTTTGTTAATGATATGTAAATTTAACCAATCTTTTAACGAATGAAAGAAGAAATAAAAGTTTTACATTACGTTTACGTTTCGAGGGTTTGGATTTTACATTCAATTGTTACGATGTTTAAGTAAGTTAGTTCGACGGACATTCAAAAGGGATCGATACTAACCGAATTAGTAACATAAACTCAAAGGAGGACATGCTAACTATGTTTAAGTTCATGTCGAAAAAAGGAATTACATTCACACTTTCCGCGGTATTAATGATGGGGTCATTGGTTGGTTGCGGCGCTAAAACAGATACTAAAAACGCTGCTTCTGCAACACCTGCTGCTAGTGCAGCGGCATCTGCTGCTCCAAAAGCAGAGCTAAGCGGTACGGTTACAGCTTCCGGTTCAAGCGCACTTCTTCCATTAGTTAAACAAGCAGCTACTGAGTTTATGGAAAAAAATCCGAAAGTAACAATCAACGTTACAGCAGGCGGTTCAGGTACAGGAATTAAAAACGTAGCAGACGGTACTTCAGACATCGGTAACTCCGATGTCGAGCCAGCTGCTGAATATAAAGATAAAGGTCTTGTTGACCACCAAGTTGCGATTGCTCCATTCGCATTGATCGTAAACAAAGATGTAAAAGTAGATAATGTTACAAAACAACAAGCGGCAGACATTTACATGGGTAAAGTTACGAACTGGAAAGAAGTTGGCGGCAATGACGCGAAAATCGTTCTTGTTCACCGTCCAGATAGCTCAGGTTCCCGTACGTTAGTTAAACAAATCATTCTTGATGGCAAAGAATTCACGAAAGACGGTATTACACAAGAAAACAGCGGTGCAATGAAAACAGCTGTTGCTGGTCAGTCCAGCTCCATTGGATATGTAGACACACCTTACGTTGATGACTCAGTAAAAGCATTGAAAATTGATAATGTAGCGTTCTCTGAGGAAAACATTAAGAACGGTACTTACAAATTGTTTGGTGTTGAGCATATGTACACAAAAGGTGAAGCGAAAGATCCTACTAAAGCATTCATCGCTTACATCACAAGCAAAGAATTCCAAGGTAAACAAGTTCGTGACTTGAAATTCTTGCCTGCAGATTTGCTTAAAAAATAATAAATAGAACAAACTAAGAGCGCTGGCATTATATGCCGCGCTCTTTTTTTACTTTGAAACATGAAACTTTTACATTCCCTTAACAATTTATTGACGATCCAATTACAATCATGCTCTATCATAAAAGTAATGTGATTTAAGAGAAAGGGGAATTACCCATTGAATTCCGTAGCAGATAAACTAACGAACGCGAAATCAGACGAAAGTCGTCCAATCGTCACGAAATGGACCCAAGGACAACATAGACAAGATAACATCATGAGGTGGGTGTTTGTTGGAAGTGCTGCCTTAGTGTCTGCCATCATTTTTTCTATCATTGTTTTCGTGGGGATGCAAGGGATTAAGACTTTTCAGGGAGTCAGTCCTTTTGAATTTTTCTTCTCTACAGATTGGACGCCAGGTCAAAAAAAATTCGGAGCCCTTCCTTTTCTATACAGCACGCTGCTCATGACTTTGGTTTCAGTTGTGTTTTCAGTGCCGCTTGCTTTGTCAGGGGCATTATTCATGGCTAAAATTGCTCCGAGATGGATGCGTGAAATCATGCGTCCTGCGACGGATCTGTTCGTAGGTATTCCTTCGGTTGTTTATGGCCTAATCGGCTTAACGGTCATCGTCCCTGCACTCGGTAAAATAACAGGCGGGGTTGGATACGGTATTTTACCAGCTTCCATCATTCTCGCTATCATGATTTTACCAACCATTCTCTCGATCTCAGAAGATGCTATCCGTGCATTGCCGAGTCGTCTGGAAGAAGCATCACTCGCATTAGGTGCAACACGTTGGCAAACCATGTGGCGTGTCCTTTTGCCTGCAGCTAGACCCGGTATTCTAACAGCAATTATCCTTGGCATGGGGCGTGCAATTGGTGAAACCATGGCTGTATTCATGGTTATTGGTAACTCGCCGCAAATGCCGAAATCACTCCTTGACTCAACCACGGTATTAACGACCGCGATTGTGAAGGATATGGGGAATACGAATTACGGAAGCACTTGGAATAATGCGCTCTATTTGATGGCGCTTCTTTTACTGGTGATCTCGTTATCCTTAATTCTTATTATCCGTATCGTAGCCAAAAGGAGTGAACTTAAATGAAGAGCAAAACAACGGATCGTTTGGCCACGTTGTATTTCTGGGCATCGGGCATTGTTATTATATTGATTCTGGCTTGGTTTCTATTTCGAATATTAGGTGATGGTGTTCCACATTTATCTTGGAATTTCATCTTCGGGAAGTCTGAGGAGATCAAAGCTGGCGGCGGTGTAGGTCCGCAATTGTTCAACTCCTTCTATGTCCTATTCTTATCCTTGCTGATATCCATTCCAATCGGTTTATTCTCGGGGATATACTTGGCGATATACGCACAAAAAAATTGGTTTACGGATCTCGTTCGTATCTCGGTTGAAGCTCTTGCTTCTGTTCCTTCTATCGTATTTGGATTGTTCGGTTTCTTACTTTTTGCTAATTTGCTAGGTCTGAAGTTTTCAATTATTGGTGGGGCCGCGACGGTTGCTCTGCTTAACTTACCTGTTATGGTAAGGGTCACAGAGGTAGCTATACGTACGGTTCCTGAATCTTATTGGGAGGCAAGCCTTGCACTTGGCTCAACAAGATGGCAAGCCATTCGCAAAGTGCTCATACCTGCATCGCTACCAAGCTTAATTACGGGGATTACGTTGATTGCAGGACGTGCGTTAGGCGAATCTGCCATTCTAATTTACACGGCCGGCTTATCGGTTTCTCGCTTCTTTCCGGATTTCAATCCACTGAAGATGGGGGAGACGCTATCCGTTCATCTCTGGTATATTGGCGCTGAAGCGTTAGTTCCGGATGCCAAGGAAATCGCTAAAGGAAGTGCCGCGCTGCTCCTGATCGTCGTACTCATCTTTAACCTACTTGTCAGTATACCAAGCCGAATTTTACAAAAAAGACTTTCCGGGGGGAAATAAATCGTGTCGACCAAGCATAAGATTAAAGCGGACAAATTAAATTTATTTTACGGAGATAATCATGCTCTCCACGATATTGAATTGGCCATACAAACGGGAACAATCGCCGCTTTGATCGGTCCTTCTGGCTGTGGAAAATCCACCTTTCTGCGCACTTTGAACCGTATGAATGATCTCATTGATAGTGTGCGAATTACTGGAAATGTAGCCGTGGATGGTCACAATATCTATGATTCCGATTCCGATGTTGTTTCACTGCGTAAGCGCGTAGGGATGGTATTTCAACGTCCAAATCCATTTCCGATGAGTATTTATGACAACATTGCCTATGGCCCTCGCATCCATGGTACGAAGAAGAAAGCGGTCCTAGACGAAATCGTAGAACGCAGTCTTGTACAAGCCGCCTTGTGGGATGAAGTAAAGGATCGTTTGCATAAATCTGCTCTAGGCCTGTCCGGCGGACAACAACAGCGTTTATGCATCGCACGGTTACTAGCTGTAGAGCCCGACGTACTTCTTATGGATGAGCCTACATCGGCGCTAGATCCAATCTCAACGCTCAAAGTTGAAGAGTTGACACAAACATTGAAAGAGAAATACACCATCATTATCGTTACGCACAACATGCAGCAGGCGGCAAGGATTTCGGATATGACCTCCTTCTTCCTAAATGGATACTTAGTGGAAACGGACAAGACGGATAAAATTTTCACCAATCCGAATAATCAACGTACGGAAGATTACATTACGGGAAGATTCGGTTAACTACAACTGAGGGGAGAGACGTAATATGGACGCAAGACCTGGGTTTCATCAATCATTGTCAGTTTTGCAAAGTGAATTGCAGGATATGGGGGAAAGCGTTAAGGATTTGATTCTTAAGTCCGTGGAGTCGTTGGCCAAGTTTGATGAGAATGCTGCACGGCAAGTCATTAAGAATGATGATCTCATTGATGATTATTTAACGACAATCGATGAGCTTTGCCTTCGATTAATTGCTTTACAACAACCAATGGCAAGTGATCTGCGAATCATTGGAACGGCAATGAAAATCGCTACAGACTTGGAACGAATTGCTGATCATGCCGTAGATATTGCAAAGATTACGATCCGTCTCGCTGGAGAAGAGCTTGTTAAGCCGCTCGAAGTCATTCCTGAAATGGCCGATATTGCCATTGAGATGCTGCATGAGAGCCTCCTTTCTTATACAGAACGCGATGTTCACAGGGCTGCATCGCTTGCCGAGAAAGATGACCGCGTGGATAAGCTATATAGCTCAGTAATGCAGGAATTGATGGGGATGATGGGTTCGGATTACAATCGTAACCGCCAGTTGACCCATTTATTGTTTGTTGCCCATTTCTTAGAGCGTGTAGCTGATCACACAACGAATATCGGTGAAGGTGTTATTTATATGGTTACAGGGAAACGCAAAGATTTGAATGTGTAAGTTAATCCAATACAGAAGGGACGCTCCTAAGTCATCATGACTTGTGAGCGTCCCTTTTTCATGTGCGTGAGGCTGTAATCGGAAAGCGAATGAGGAATGTTGTTCCTTTCTCACTTGACTGAACTTCAATCGAAGCATGATGCCTGGCAGCTATGCTGTAACAAATAGCTAAACCGAGCCCTGTACCTTCATCTTTGGTCGTGAAAAAAGGTCTTCCTAGCTTCTCCAAATGTTCCTCATTAATTCCTATACCTTCATCAGCAATAAGTAGAACGACGTGTTCTGTCTCGGTGTATGTTTCAATTCTCAGTTTACCGCCGAGGCTCATGGCTTCCAGACCATTCATACACATATTCAGTATAAGTTGACGCATTTCTTTATCGTCGAGTTGAATGACAGGACAATCCTTGAATTGGAAATGAACATGCTTTCCGGACATGACGGCTTCTGCTTGGATGAGGGGAAGGAGCATTTCGATAATACGGTTGATATGTTCGGGCTTTTGGTGGGACTGCTTATTTTTGGCTAGGGATAAGTATTCAGTAATAATTTCGTTCGCTCGGTCCAACTCTTCCAGCATGATGGGGATGTATTCTTTTTGCATATGACGATCGTTCTCGCGAAATAATTGGAGGAAGCCACGAATGGTCGTCATCGGGTTGCGAATCTCATGGGCAATACCGGCGGCCATTTCCCCAACTAGATTGAGTTGAGCTAGACGAGCCATTTCCGATTCAAATCGCAAGCTTTCCGTGATATCGACGGCAACTTCGAGTAAGCAGCTTTCATTTTCAATATCGATGATTTCCGTTGAAAGCAGGGCTGTTCGAATTTCCTTGGACTTGGTTTCGTACTTGACCTTGCAATTATGGATGACATCATTAAACTTGCCTGAATCACCCACTTCAGCTCGTAAGAGATCTAGTGTAGTTCCAATGATTTCATCGCCATAGCCTGTATATTGTTTCCAACTTTCATTAATTTCGAGATAGGTGAGGTCAGATAGACGGCGGATGGCCATCAAAGAAGGAGAGAGCATGAACATTTTCTTGAAATGTTCTTGTGATTTTATCAGCTTTTCATGGGCATCCACTAATTCGGAGGTTCGCTCTTCCACCCATTGTTCCAAAAGAAAATTTTGCTGCTTTAATTTCTCTTCCGCTTCAGCTAACTTGCGATTCGTCTCTTCGAGATCTAACGTTCGCTTATGCAGCAGTTCACTTTGATATTTGATTTTTTGATGATTGAGGTGCATGTTAACGAAGCCGTCGACTTTCATACGCAGCATTTTAGGATGAATAGGTTTGAATAAATAATCAATAGAGCCCACATGATAGCCCTTCAAAACATGCTCGATAGAGGTGCTGAGAGCCGTTAGGAAGATGATGGGAATATCCTGACAAGCTTTCCGCTGCTTGATCAGTTCCGCCGTCTCGAAGCCACTAAGTCCAGGCATTTGCACATCCATCAAGATTACAGCGATGTGATCAGCGGGTTCTTTCAATAAATATCTCAGAACTTCCTCCCCAGATTGCAAAGAAATAACGTCATAGTTGGAAGAGGCCAGAATGCTATTCAGAGCCAGCAAGTTCTCGTAGCGGTCATCTACCGCCAAGATTTTTACTTGTTGTTCCATTTCAAATCCTTTCCGTGCTTGTACAAGCTTGTACGCACCTAACAATCCATCTCTCTCTTTTTCGGGAAAAAGATTGAATTCCCTCTTTTTTTTTTGAAGTCTTTACATACATTTTACATATGGATAATAAAGCCAGTCATTTGGTTTGATAGACTAGTGTAATAAGTATATTCAGGTAAGGGATGATGGACATGAATACTCAGTCAGAAATGTTGGAACAATTCTTTAAAATGATAGATAAAGAGTACATATATTCCGTATATCAACCTATTATCTCGCTGCAGGATGGTCATGTAATGGGGTATGAAGCGTTAACGCGAGGCCCCAAAGATAGTCCCTTTCATTCACCTTTGGCTATGTTTCAATTCGCAGAACAGCAAGGTGAGCTCTATATGCTTGAGCAGCTTGCTCGTGAAAAAGCGATTAAAGGATCCATTTTAGAGCATCCGCAGCAGTTGCTTTTTATCAATATTTCATCCCAAGTGCTTTACGATCCTGGGTTTGTTCCTGGTAAAACGCTTGAGATTTTGCAGAAATACGGACTCCGCCCAAGCAATGTCGTTTTTGAAATTACGGAAAGAAGTTCGATTGAGGATTTCTCCTTAGCTCAAAAAATTCTGGAGCATTACCGTAAACAAGGCTATCGAATTGCCATAGATGATGCTGGTGCGGGGTATTCCTCCCTACAAGCGATTGCGGAACTTCAACCTGATTTTATTAAAATTGATCGTTCACTCATAGAAAATATACATAAAAACAAAGTAAAAGAATATATCCTTGAAACGTTTGTTACTTTTGCTCATAAAATGAATATTTCCCTTATTGCTGAAGGCATTGAACATGCGGATGAACTAACCAAATTAACACGGCTCGGCGTTCATTATGCCCAAGGCTATTTGCTTGGAAAGCCAAATGAATCTCCCGCGAAAGTGCAGGACATCCATAAAATGTTGATTTGGCAGCATCGTAAAGTACAAGGAGGCAGTATGATTTGGAGCATTGGCGACCTGAAAACTCCTGTGAAAGTGTTTGACAAGAAAAAACTGATTTCGGAAGTGGCTGATTACTTCAAAAAAAATCAAGAGGCAGTGGGTGCTGTCATCGTGGATGAAGAAGTGCCGGTTGGCCTCATGATGAGAGATCGGTTATTTCAACAGTTAACCGGTCAATACGCCTTCTCCTTATTCTGGAATCGAACTATTGACAGCATTATGGATGAATCGCCGCTAATCGTGGACGAGTTTATACCTGTTGAAGAAGTATCACAGATGGCTACCTCACGCGCAATAAACCATTTATACGACCTAGTCATCGTTACAAGCAATGGGAAGATGGGAGGAGTAGCATCCATCAGAACGATTCTTGAGAGTATAACGAATGTACGAATGGAATCTGCGCGTGTGGCCAATCCACTAACAGGGCTGCCAGGGAATTTGCAAATCAATCGCGAATTGAACAAGAGGATTAGTGAGAACAAACCGTTTCATGTGGTTTATGCGGATCTGGATTACTTCAAATGGTTCAATGATCGGTTTGGATTTCAAAAAGGGGACCAACTGATTCAATATACAGCGGATGTTATGCAGCAATCCATAGCGGTTTGTGGGACACCGCATGATTTTGTCGGGCATGTGGGAGGCGATGATTTTATCGCGATTTCTGCCACGTTATCTCCCAAACAACTGTGTCAGGAAATCATTCGCCGCTTCGAACAAGGTGTGCAGATGTTTTATGAGGATGAGGATTGGGAGTATGTATGGGATCGGAGCGGCAACAAGATAAAGAGCGAGGGAGTTACGCTTTCGCTCTCTTTAGTCGTCTGTGTCTGCGAATCTCCCATTTCACTCGAACACATTTCCCAAACTGCCGCCTTACTCAAAAAGAAAGCAAAAGCGCATCAAGGAAGTATTTATTATTTCGAAAAAATTGGCTTAAATGGACTTGAATTAGAAAGTGTATAACAATTGTTTAAAAGAACGGATAATAATGACTTTCTGTCTGCCGATTCGGCGCTCGGATATTTTCTTGATATTCCCCGGATGTATCCAAATCGCATCCATGCCGCTTGACGCGGCCCCCACCACATCATTACGCCACGAATTTCCGACCATAACACTTTGGTTTGAAGCCGTGCTCATCGTCTTTAGGGCTCTCTCAAAGATAGCGGGGTGCGGCTTTCGCGGTCCATCCTTCTCTGAACTAAATAAACGATCTTGATCGATCCACCTGGTGAGTTTCATTTTCTCCAAATTGCTCTGCAACCTTTTCCGATTACCGTTACTAATGATAGCCAGTTTATAGTTTTGTGACAACGCCTCAAGTGTGTCTTCAACACCGGGAAAGAGAGCAACAAAGTTATCTTCCTGTTCTTCCACTTGTTCGAAAAAAGACCGTGTAAAAGCAGGACTGACGTTCACTGGCATTGGCTGAAGAGCTTTACGCAAACAAATGTGGCGCAGCTCATCAGGGGATATGGGACTCCGTATCGGTGCCTTTCGGTGACGGCTCCACTCCATCTTATAGCTTTGTAGGGCTTCTTGGGCTGTAAAAAGCATTTCGCCCGGATCCCACCTCGCTGTAAAGTCGTTCATGACTTCAAGGAATGCCGAATCAAAGCATTGTCTGCGATCCAGGATCGTATTATTCATATCGAAAAAAATAACCTTTTTGCGTATTGGTGAGAAAAAAGGGCTCATATGGAGAACCTCCTTCTGAAGACCGGCCCATTGAATAATGGATTCCATACATGTTTATGTGCGGAACCGTTTTTTTATTTTAATTTCGTATGCTATGATGAAGGAAGTATGTCAAAAATCGGGGTGCGAACTTATGGATAAGCTTATTATTATTGATGGTAACTCTATCGCGAATCGAGCTTTTTATGCTTTACCTTTGCTCAGTAATTCTAGTGGTTTACACACGAATGCGGTTTATGGATTTACAACGATGCTGCTGAAATTAATAGAAGAAGAAAAGCCTACGCATTTTCTCGTTGCATTCGATGCTGGGAAAATAACGTTTAGACACAAAGAATATACGGAATATAAAGGTGGACGTGCCAAAACGCCGTCTGAGCTGTCCGAGCAGTTTCCGCTGATCAAAGACCTGCTTAAAGCTTTCAAGATTCCACAGTTTGAGCTGACAGGCTATGAGGCTGACGATATTATTGGAACCTTGACTAAGGCAGCTGATGAAAGAGGCGAGAAGGTGCTTCTCGTTTCGGGAGATAAGGATATGCTGCAGCTGGCTTCCGAGCATGTGACCGTTGCGATCACACGTAAAGGAATTAGCGAAGTTGATCTTTATAATCCTGCTGAAATAAAAGAGAGATACGGCCTCTCGCCTGCGCAAATTATCGACCTCAAAGGGTTGATGGGCGATACGTCAGATAATATTCCTGGCATTCCGGGTGTTGGAGAAAAAACGGCTCTCAAGATGTTACATGAGTTTGGCTCCGTGGAAGAAGTACTGGCCAATTCGGCCAGCCTCAAAGGCAAGATGAAAGAAAAAGTGGAGGAGCATGCGAAGGACGCCATCATGAGTAAGGAACTTGCGACAATTTTCCGCGAAGTGCCGATGGAAACCGAGTGGGATGTTTTCCGCTACGATGGCTTTGATGGACAAGCTTTATCCAGTATGTTCCGCAAGCTGGAATTCAAATCCCTACTTGAAAAGATGGATTTCGGTCCAAGCAGCGAGGCAGAGGATCAGGTTGTTGAGAGTTTGGAAGCGGTTGTTGTGACGGAAGTCAACATGGGCGAGCTGATCGGCAAAATAGGCGATAGCGCCGCGATCCATGTTGAGGCTGTAGGGGAAAATCCGCATCAAGCTGCGGGTGTAGGCGTTGTCTGGTTTACGTATGATGGGGAAATGAATACATCTTACTTCGTGCCCTTAGCGCTGCTGAAGAGTGAAGCTGGCGAGCTGCTGCGTACTTGGCTTAGCGATGATTCCAAGAAGAAGCAGCTTTTCGACCAGCACCGTGCCCAGCTGGTGCTGGCTTGGCAAGGCATCCACCTCAAAGGTGTGGATTTCGATGCTCTGTTGGCCGCTTACTTACTCGATCCGACAGAGTCGAATCTTAGCTTGAGCGGCTTGACGGGCAAATACAGCCTGCCGGGCGTTAAGACCGACGAGGAAGTGTTCGGCAAGGGGGCGAAGTTTCGCTTGCCTGAGCTTGCTGCGCTAAGCGACCACTTGGGTCGCAAAGCGATGGCTATTGCGCGCATCGTGCCGGTGCTGCGCGAAGAGCTGGAGAAGAGCGAGATGCATAGCCTCTTCTACGAGCTTGAGCTGCCTCTCGCTGGCGTACTCGCGGAGATGGAGCTGCGCGGCATTGCTTTGGATGCCGAGGGGCTCAAAGCGTTCGGCGTGGAGCTTGCAGGCAAGCTGGATGCGATCATGACCCGCATCTATACACTCGCCGGCGTAGAGTTCAACATCAACTCGCCGAAGCAGCTTGGCGAGATCTTGTTTGAGAAGCTGGGGCTGCCAGCTTGGAAGAAGACCAAAACCGGCTACTCGACGGATGCCGAGGTGCTTGAGCGCCTTGCGCCCTACCACGAAGTCGTAGGGGAGATTTTGAACTACCGTTCGCTCGCGAAGCTGCAATCGACGTATGTCGAGGGGCTGCTTAAAGAGGTGCGGCCTGAGACCGGTAAGGTGCACACCTATTACCGGCAGACCATTGCCGCTACGGGCCGGCTCAGCAGCCAGTTCCCGAACCTCCAGAATATTCCTATTCGTCTGGAGGAAGGTCGTAAGATCCGCAAGGTATTCGTTCCATCCGAGCCTGGATGGTACATTCTTGCTGCGGATTACTCGCAGATCGAGCTGCGCGTGCTTGCGCACATCTCGCAGGATGACAATCTGAAGGAAGCGTTCCTTCAGAATATGGACATCCACACGAAGACGGCCATGGACGTCTTCGGGGTGGAAGAGAGCGCCGTCGACGCGAACATGCGCCGCCAGGCCAAAGCCGTCAACTTCGGGATCGTTTACGGAATCAGCGACTACGGCTTGTCCCAGAACTTAGACATTACCCGCAGGGATGCAGCTCAGTTCATTGAACAGTACTTTGCTGTATTCCAGGGGGTTCGCAAATATATGGATGAGATCGTGAAGGATGCTCGCAGGGACGGTTATGTCACGACCTTGCTGCAGCGCCGCCGCTATCTTCCCGAAATCACGGCATCGAACTTTAATCTGCGTTCTTTTGCTGAACGAACAGCCATGAATACGCCAATACAGGGTACGGCTGCAGATATCATTAAACTAGCCATGGTCCAGATGGCTGACCGTTTGAAACAAGATGGACTTAAAAGCCGCATGCTGCTTCAAGTACACGATGAGCTCGTC
This sequence comes from Paenibacillus sp. V4I9, assembly GCF_030817295.1. Lineage (NCBI taxonomy): Bacteria > Bacillati > Bacillota > Bacilli > Caryophanales > Paenibacillaceae > Paenibacillus > Paenibacillus sp. V4I9. The sequence goes on along the minus strand of NZ_JAUSZE010000001.1, from coordinate 5,479,660 downwards.
TTTGAAGTCCCAGAAGAGGAACTTGAGACCATGCGCCGCGTCGTACCGGAAGTCATGGCTGCAGCCCTTCAGCTGGATGTCCCGCTGAGCGCAGATGTTGACTTCGGCCTTACATGGTACGATGCTAAGTAAGTAATGCACTTGTACTTAAAACTGTGGCCCCCGATTAAGATTAAACATGTTTTTCAGCGCTAATTCCTATATTTTTGCTAGATTAGGTATGATAACGTTGAATAACAGCGTTAACGGAAACTCTCAGCACCGAGAATCGGTGAACCCGTTGGATTTTACCGCTAAGCGGTCCAAATCTGCGCTCTCAGCGCCATCGGCGAGGCTGCGGGTTGCTGAGAGGAACATTTCGGTCCTCTCAGCATACTGAAATCGGTGAACCCGTTGGATTTTACCGCTGAGCGGTCCAAATCTGCGCTCTCAGCGCCATCGGCGAGGCTGCGGGTTGCTGAGAGGAACATTTCGGTCCTCTCAGCACCTAAAATCGGTCAACCCGGTGGATGTAGCCGCTAAGCGAGCCAATCTGGCACTATCGGCCTCTCCATCTCCCGCTCGGACAATCAACAACACACAAAAGAGGTGAACATCAGTGCCTGAACTACCTGAAGTCGAAACGGTCAGACGTACGCTGAACAATTTAATCACCGGTAAAACGATTGAGCATGTTCAGGTCAGACTGCCTCGCATCATCCAAAAGCCGGACGATATTCATATGTTTGAGGTTCTGCTGCAAGGTCAAACGGTTGAGACGATAGAACGCAGAGGGAAATTTCTGCGCTTCATATTTACCGATTACGTCATGGTTTCGCATCTGCGGATGGAAGGACGGTACGGTCTGTATGACGGTGAAGATCCGTTGGAGCTGCACACCCATGTGTTGTTCCGCTTCACCGACGGCAGCGAGCTCCGCTATAAGGACGTTAGACAATTTGGAACGATGCATCTGTTCCCTAAGGGCGAAGAGCTTACGCAGCCTCCGCTGCATAAGCTCGGACTTGAACCGCTAGATGAAGCCTTCACCTTCGAGGCTTTTCAAGACCGGATCGCTCATCGTTCGACGAAGATAAAACCACTGCTGTTGAATCAAGAATATATCGTGGGTATTGGGAATATTTATGTAGACGAGTCCCTTTTCTTGGCTGGCATCCATCCAGAGCGTGAAGCCTCCTCGCTAAGCAAGAAGGAGCTCGTACTCCTTCACTCAGCCATCATTCGTACACTTAGTGAATCGGTTGAAGTTGGAGGATCCTCCATCAAATCGTATGTGAATGGACAAGGCGAAATTGGCTTGTTCCAGCATCAACTGAACATTTATGGCAGACAGTCCGAGCCCTGTAAAACATGCGGGAGCGAGATCTACAAAACCGTCGTTGGCGGCAGAGGAACGCATATTTGCCCAACCTGTCAACCGTTAAAGCAGACTAGAATCCGAAAGAAGTCAGAGAAATAGGCACGTGAAGCCACCCCTTCCCATATGATATGGAGTACTTAGCCTAGATAAACGGCTTATAAGCTAGTTTCTAGGTAAAACTCTTAGGAGGGGTATTATGCTTCCTGTAGTTTCACTGCTTATTCTTGCTTTCGCAGTTTCTTTGGATGGCTTCGGCGTCGGTGTGATGTATGGATTACGTAAAATACGAATTCCGCTCCTATCCATTGGGATTATATCGCTTTGGTCTGGTATCATTATCTACAGCTCGATGCAGATCGGTGTACTGATGTCTTCCTTCATGTCTCCCTTGGTAGCTAAGCGTATCGGTGCTCTCATCTTGATTGGGATTGGCATCTGGGCACTGGCACAAACGAGACAACAGAAGTCTCAGGATCATCAGGAGCCAGGCGTCTCCTCATTAGATCAAGCATCGGTGAGCAGTGTCCTTCCCTCCCCAGAGGGCGGGCATCCGGGTTCTGGAGAGATTCTCACGTTTGATACTTTGCAGCGAACGAAGGAAATACTGAATATCGAGCTGAAACGCTTCGGACTGGTTATTCAAATTTTGCGAACACCATCCATTGCTGACGTTGACAAATCGGGTAATATTTCAGCTTCAGAGGCTACATTGCTTGGTTTGGCGCTATCTTTAGATGCGTTCGGTGCAGGCATTGGCGCAGCATTAATTGGTTTCGTTCCACTGTTAACGGCTTCCGTCATTTCGATTTCAAGTGGTTCATTTATTGCATTAGGTTTGCGGTTTGGTTTACGGTATGCGGAGATGAATTGGATGAAGAAACTGTCTGTACTTCCGGGATGTGTACTCATTATCATGGGTCTTTTGAAAATGTTATAGCACGCCCTTGTACTAGGAAGACATTCATTTCGTAATCCTTGGGATATGAGAAAGTTTTCCAAGTGGAAAACGATTAGGAGAGATATGCCCATGAATATCGGGTTAACAGGAGGAATCGCCTGCGGCAAAAGCACGGTTAGCGCCATGCTGGTTAGCCGCGGCGCCCTATTAGTAGATGCGGACACCATAGCACGCGATGTCGTCGAGCCCGGCAGCCCTGTTCTTGAACAGGTTGCTGCACAATTTGGACAAGCTGTTCTTCAGGCAGACGGCTCGCTTCATCGCAAGAAGCTTGGCGAGATCATTTTTGGTAATACCGAGGCACGCAAGCAGCTGGAAAGTATTCTGCATCCGCCAATTCGTGCACAAATGCGTGAACAGATGGAAGCCTTTGAAAGGCAATTTCCGGGCAAGCTTGTTGTGGTCGATGTCCCTTTATTAATCGAATCTAATTTATCCTTCATGTTTCAAGAAGTTATGGTTGTATATGTGCCACGTGCGGTACAGTTGAAGCGGCTTATGCAACGAGATGGACTGACGGAAAGTGCGGCGAATAATCGCATAGATGCTCAGATGTCCATTGAGGAGAAACGTAATTTCGCAGATGTTGTCATTGACAACAGCGGTACATGGGAAGAAACTAACGCTGAAGTGGAGCAGTTTTGGCTAGGGAAGGGGCTTTCATGACCTTTTTACGTAAAAAACGAGTTTTTGCCCTGCTTCTTGTTTGTTTTGTTCTAGTTCTCTTTATGAATAGCGATTTTATCGGAAGAAAGCTGTACCCAATCTACTTTGAGCAGGAAATTAGGCAGAGCGCGGCGAAACACAATATAGATCCATTTTTAATTGCTGCGATTATTAGGGTGGAGACGAATTACAAATATCATTTGGAGTCAAGCAAAGGCGCATTAGGTCTTATGCAGCTTATGCCTGACACGGCAGAGTGGATTGTAGAATCCACGAATTTAGGGCCTCATGTGCAGGACGAATTATTAAAAGTGGACGTAAATATTAATCTTGGTTCTTGGTATTTGAGCTGGCTAAAGAAGCATTATAATGGTAATTTAATTTATGCGATTGCAGCTTATAATGCAGGTCAAGGGAATGTGAATAAATGGAAGCAAAATGACGTTTGGGATGGTTCGCAAGAGCATATTAATCAAATTCCATTCGGAGAAACACGTCATTATGTACAGCGGGTGCTCTATTATTATGAGAAATACACGAAGCTATATTCTCAGCAATGGGGAAAGAAAGATTAGGTTTTCTTCTCTCCATAAACAAAGAAGCATTGGACTAGCTCCTTTTGGGGGCTTAGAGTCCAATACTTCCTGTTTTTGAGCTTCAGTAGCTAGGATTCAAGATTACTTGAATTGACCAGCCAAGGATTGCTCAGCGATTTGTACTAAGCGACGAGTGATGTTACCACCAATGGCACCAGCATCACGAGTAGCCATATTACCCATATAACCATCTTGTGGGATGGAGATACCTAGCTCTTGAGCTACTTCGTATTTTAACTGATCCAAGGCTGCGTTAGCTTGAGGAACAACTAAAGTATTGCTGTTACGGTTTTGTCCTGCGCCCATGTCTGTTCACCTCCTTGTCGTTTGGTAATAGTATTGTGTGCATATCTCCTAAGTTCATGACATGTAACATATGGTAATAGATCAAAGAAGAGAAAGAAGAGAAAGGAGAGATAGCGAATGAAGTGTCCGTTCTGTGACTATTCCGGTACGAAAGTTCTTGATTCACGTTCAGCCAATGAAAACAAATCGATTCGTCGTCGTCGAGAATGTGAGAAATGCGCGAGAAGATTCACCACATTTGAGATGGTGGAAGAAACTCCGTTAATCGTGATTAAGAAAGATGGAAGTAGGGAAGAATTTAGTCGAGAGAAAATATTAAGAGGCTTGATTCGAGCATGTGAGAAGCGGCCGGTATCGATGGAGAGGCTTGAGATGATGGTATCTGAAGTGGAAATGCAGCTTCGCACCACGGCTCATGCTGAAGTGGATAGTTTAAGCATTGGCGAAATCGTCATGGAACAGCTGTACCCCGTCGATGAAGTGGCGTACATTCGCTTCGCCTCCGTATACCGTCAGTTTAAGGACATTAATATGTTCCTGAAGGAGCTAACACAAATATTGGGAAAGCATGACACCGGACTGCTCCGGGATAAATAATGCTAAAATTAATAATTTCATCTCTAAATATGACAAAAAATAAGAAAAAGACATCGGGATTCCCGTTGTCTTTTCTCATTTTTTCCCATGAAATCAACAATCATGCGATTAAAATTTATTTGAAAAAAATAAATCTTTAGACATCAACCGACTGTATTTTTGTATGCTTTCGTGCATAATTCCTTTATTGAGTGCGTTTGTCCAGTTCACTTCTGAGAAAATGAATAAACCGAATAGCTTCATCTTGGGTTAAAACGTTGTTATCAAACTTAAAGGAGAACATGTCCAAAAGATCACTTTCTGGAAGATGCAAGTTATCAATCAATTGCTGTACATCCAAACTCATTTTACCATCCATCGTAATTTTTTCCATCATCTTTGTTCCCTCCTAGTCTTACTACATGAATCGGACGGAGGCGGTAGCTGGCTGACATTTTGGACATTCATAGAATGCCATTTTAGTCCCTTTAGCTTTGCGTCACCACCTTTCAGTGGTTTTGCCTTTATCGTACCGATTTATGTTTGTAAGAAAACTATATCATATTTACGGATTGAGTTTCCATTAATTACATTATTCGAAGGATGGTTGAAGCATATGTCCGTCAAGTCCAATCAAATTCCAAGCATTTCTTATGAATTAGATATCGTAAAAGTTGCTAGCTCTCTCGGAATTGATCAAGATCGCTTATTGGCTTATGTGTATGCAAACTCGGACTCGAAGAAACAATATGAGGTAAAGGAAACCTTTCCCGACTATAAAAGTGGCTGATTGTATAAAAAAAAGCACTACAACATAATGGTTGTAGTGCTTTAATCGTATTAAACCATGATTTTGCAGATATCGTTCGTAAATTCAACCGGATCTTGTAGGGGCAATCCTTCGATTAAGAGCGCTTGATTGTACAGCAGGGCCGTATAAAGATTCAGCTTTTCTTTGTCTTTGTCAAAAGCGTCTTTTAAGGATGCGAATACTTCGTGATTGATGTTGATTTCCAGTACCTTTTCAGCCTTCACGTTAGGATTATTCGGCATCGCATTTAAGATTTTTTCCATTTCGATCGTCACATCGCCGTCCGTTGATAAGCACACAGGATGCTTTTTAAGACGCTTGGATGCTTTTACGTTTGTAACCTTACCCGACAACAGGTCTTTCATATAATCGAAAAGCTCTTTGTTGTCATTTTTGTCAGCCTCGGTTTCCGTTTGGTTGTCATCCACTTCAATACCAAGATCACCGCTTGAAACGGATTTAAACTCTTTTTCTTTGTAGGTCATGATCATTTTGATCGCGAACTCATCGATATCATCAGTGAAATACAAAATCTCATAGCCTTTATCAGTGACTAACTCTGTTTGTGGAAGCTTATCGATTCTTTCCATCGATTCTCCAGAAGCGTAGTAAATGTACTTCTGATCTTCCGGCATTCTTGCCACATATTCGTCCAGCGTAACCAGCTTTTTCTCCTTGGAGGAATGGAACATCAATAGATCCTGCAAGAGGTCCTTATGGCTTCCGTAATCGCTGTAGACACCGAATTTGAGCTGTCGGCCGAAGGATTTGTAGAATTGCTCATATTTCTCTCTTTCGTCCTTCAGCAGGCTTTGCAGCTGGCCTTTGATCTTGCTCGAAATGTTTTTGGCAATCAGCTTCAATTGACGGTCATGCTGCAGCATTTCTCTGGAAATATTGAGCGATAGGCTTTCTGAATCAACCATTCCTTTAACGAAGCTGAAATAGTCAGGAAGCAGGTCCGCACATTTGTTCATGATCAATACGCCATTAGCATAGAGTTCCAAGCCTTTTTCATACTCTTTGGAATAATAGTCAAAAGGTATATTTTCCGGGACAAAGAGGATAGCTTGATAGACTACAGCTCCATCTGCGCTGACGTGAATATGTTTGAGCGGCTTGTCGAAGCCGTAATGTTTCTCGTGATAGAACTTCTCGTAATCTTCCGGAGTCAGTTCACTTTTGTTTTTTCTCCAAATTGGAACCATGCTGTTGACATGCTGCTCTTCTTGGTAATCCTCGAAGTCGCTTTCGCTGCCTTCTTTCAGCCTTTTCCCGGTAATGTCCATTTTAATAGGGTAACGGATGAAATCGGAGTACTTTTTGATGATCGCTTTTAAACGATACTCGTCTAAAAACTCGTCGAAGTTCTCATCTTCCGTATTATCCTTAATTTTCAGGATGATTTCCGTGCCCACTGCATCTTTCTCCGCCGTTTCGATCGTGTAGCCGTCAGCGCCAGTGGACTCCCACTTGTAAGCAACATCACTGCCTAAAGCTCTACTAATTACCGTAACAACATCTGCAACCATGAACGCTGAATAGAAGCCAACACCGAACTGGCCGATGATATTGTGGCCGTCTTTTGCTTCATTTTCTTTTTTAAAGGCCAAAGATCCGCTCTTCGCAATGATCCCCAGGTTATTCTCCAAATCTTCCTTCGTCATACCAATACCAGTATCACGCAGTGTGAGTGTGCGATTCGTTTTGTCGGCAATCACTTTAATAAAATAACTATCTTTGTCAAAAACCAACGTATCATCGGTTAAAGCTTTGTAGTAAATTTTGTCGATAGCATCGCTGGCATTGGAGATAAGCTCTCTTAGAAATATCTCTCTTTGCGTATAAATCGAATTGATCATCATTTCCAATAAGCGCTTGGATTCAGCTTGAAACTGTTTCTTTTCCAATGGGAGATCTCCTTTCAAATATGTAGAAATTAGTCAGAGATGATTATTAGCACTCTCAGTTGCTGAGTGCCATTCCTTACTTTTATAACACTCCTTAATTTTATTGTCAATATTTCATTCGATATATGAACATGAAAAAAGATTGCCAACCACCTGGTCGTGAAAGACCGGATAGGGGCAATCTTTATTTTATTGCTATTTAAAACCCAAAGTTTCATTAAAAGCTTTAAAGACCTTCTTAGGAGCTACAAGGCTCCAGGCAAGCATAAACATATTACGACATTCATCTCGCTGGATACGATCCATTCGAACAATCATGAACGCTAAGTTTTGGAAGCTTTCCGGCATCTGATAAACATCAGGATCCATCGTGGTGTAAGCAACTCGATCCTCTTTGGTCGTTTTAATTACGAGTGATACACCATCCGGTTGGATGACCGCAAAAATTTTGCTGCGTACATGAAAGGAAGGTTTGTCCCAATGGTCATGTTCTTCCGTCTCCGGAAATGACAACGCGATGCTTCTAATTTCATCAGCAGTAACCATAATTGTCTCCCCGAATTCTTCTCAAATGAGATTGATATCACTGCTCTCGATGATTGATTTTGGAAAACCTTGCTTGGCAATTTTTATCATTGCGCGTCCGATCTTTTCTGAAGTCGTAATCGAATTCGGGAACCATTTTTCTAACAAAGGGTAGAGAGGTTTCGATATGGTGTAAATGCTCTGGTACAGTTTAGTCTTGGACTTGACGCCGTGCAATGGAAGAATACCTCCTGGACGGAACATGTAAGCTGCCTTAAAAGGCAGTTTAAGCAAATCATTCTCCGTTTTTCCCTTAACTCGCGCCCACATACTGCGACCCTTTTCCGTACTATCGGTTCCCATTCCTGTTACATAGAAGAACGACATGTTTGGGTTCAATCTCACTAATGTCTGGGCAACATGCATCGTAATATCATAGGTTATAGCCCGATAGCGGTCTTCGGTCATACCCGCGGAAGAGACACCAAGGCAGAAAAAACAAGCATCGAAGCCCGATAGTTTATGCTCAATGTCAGTTAGATCCAGAAGATTAGCATGTACCTGTTCGTGCAATTTGGGATGATTCTGACCGGTGGTGTTTCTACCTACAGTTAGCACACTTTGAATTTGAGGATCGAGGAGGCATTCGCGCAGCACGCTCTGTCCGACCATGCCCGTAGCTCCGAAAAGAAGGACGTTCAATCTATCACACCTTTCACTTCAATTGTATCGAAATTACGTTAATGGTTATTTGCTTTCCCATCTCTTGGCCCATTTATCCATTTCTTTGAGAGCGGTCTGAAAATCAATTCCTTTTTCCGTTAATGAATACTCTACCATGATGGGTACAGTTGGAGTTACTTGACGTAGAACTATCCCGTTCTGCTCTAAATGCCGCAGCACATCCGTTAAGGATTGTGTCTTGACGATCGCTAAATCTCTATGAAGCTGTTTAAATCGTTTCGGGCCTTTAGATAGCTCCGCGATCACTAGAAACGCCCATTTCGCACCAAGTATGGTCAATACGGAACAGATGTTAGAGAAGTCATGCCCTTCTTCTTGCAGAGGTTCCACGTAGCTTCACCTTCTTACTTATAGTTAGTTAGTCAAAATTCTTGGATAATGTCCAAATAATTTGCCTTCTTACATTAAGATCGTAACATTATTATACTTCAATTAAACGATCACGGAATAGCAGAAAGGAATGAATCGAATGAATCGACTGTCTATCTACATCCTTGCCCTGGGGGTATTTCTAACGGCGACCTCGGAGTTGGTTGTTGCCGGAATTCTTCACGTCATCGCTGAAGACTTAAACATTTCTATCGCTCTTGCGGGGCAGCTAATCACAGCCTATTCTCTTGCGTTTGCGATTGGAACCCCCATCGTGGTGTCACTTACTTCCAGGATGGGGCGCAGGAAAGTGCTGCTCGGCTCACTGGCTGTATTTATCTTAGGCTGCCTGGCTTCTTTTGGGAGTTCAGAGATTTCGGTCTTCATGGTTTCTCGTATTATTCTTGGGGTAAGCGCAGGCGTCTATCTTGTTGTAGTGTTTGGCGCGGTTGCCAAATTAGTGCCTGCTGAGAAACTAGGAAGTGCGATCGGCACGATCGTTCTTGGGTTTAGCAGCGCTATGATCTTAGGGGTCCCAATTGGAATTGCCATTACCAACTGGTGGAGTTGGCAAGCCATTTTCATTATTTTAGGATTATTCAGCCTGTTAATTACTTTCGTAATCTTCCGCCTTCTACCAGAAATCGAGGGGGACGCACCGGTTCCATTCGGGCAGCAATTTAAAGTGTTGGGAAGTCTCATCATCGTAAGCGGTTTGTTCCTCACTTTCTTTAGGGAATCAGGTAACTCGATTTTATTTACTTATCTGACGCCATTTATACAAGACGTCCTTCATGTGAAAGCCTCCAACATAAGTATCATTATGCTTGTTTTCGGTATTTTCGGAGCCATCGGTTCTCGTTTAGGCGGTTATGGCGTTGATAGATGGGGAGCGGCTCGCGTCATTACGCTGAGTATTATCGTTCATGTAGCAGCTCTAGCTCTACTGCCTTTTTTTATAGAATCATTAGTTATCAGTTTAGTGTTAATCGCCCTTATGGTGTTCTCCATGTTCGTGACCGGTCCAGCTATCCAAACGTATTTTATTCAACAAGCGCCGCTGTCATCCAATCTCGTTCTCAGTTTGAATACATCCATCATTCATTTGGGATTAGCTGTGGGAGCTGGAGCGGGGGGAGTGATGGCGAACGCGACTTCGACTGTCTTCTATCATCCATGGATGGCAAGTATCATTGTAGCGCTCGGGTTGGCGGCTGCCTTCGTCAGTTTTAGGATGGAGAAGAAGATTCAAAGTTATCGTCCCGAATGATTTTTAACCTACCACACGCATCCTTACAATTTACGGAATGCTTGTTAAACATCTAACGGGAATCTAATAGTAATTAAACATTTCATCCTGAAAACTTTTAACATTGAATCGGTAATTAAACCGCTTTCAAATTATTTCACTTTTAACTATGTAAGGAAGAAGATCACAAGATATATCCGCTTTGAGATCAAGGATACATTGCAAAGCTTGCTTCTCATCAATACCCAGAATACTGGTTAAGTAAAATAGCATATGTTCATAGATCGAGCCGAAATTCTCTAGTTCGTTGGGGTTATCGGACAAATATGTTTGATGTTTCTTAACGAAATTCTCGCTGATAGGATTCAAAATGATATACCTCCAACTGGTTATAAAATCAATCTATCACAATTGGTTAGAGGTGAATAGGGATTTTTTTAATGTTTATGGATAACCATACATTTGATAAGCAACCTAATGGAAAGAGAACAGAGCCGCACGGGAAATTCGCCCGACTCTGTTACCAATTTATTTGTGAGTTTGTTCTCCTCTGTGCCCACCTTGCCAATTACCTTGATGATCTTGATGTTGCCCTTGCCATCCACCCTGTTGGCCGGTCCACTGTCCACTGTGCATACCATGATAAGGCATTGGATAGTGATGTGGATGGTGAGGATGATGCGGATATGGAACAGGATAAATGATCACTGGATGATGATGCATATGCGGATGATAGTGGTGATGAGGGTGATACGGGTGATGTGGATGATGTGGATGATGTGGATGATGCGGATTAACATAATGACCTTGGTTGTAACTCATTATTCAATCTCCTCCAAAATTTTGATACACCAACCTATGTAGAAAAGTAATAACTGGATGCTTGACTATATCGATTTGGGCATCCAAAAGGAACATAAGCAGCTTTTAGTGGGGCTCAGAGAGGCTAAACAGCAAACGTTCAAGACAATTCAAGCATGGAAGACACTAGGTGCTTTGATAGGAGTTGACGCAAAAGGAAGGACTGTGTTTTTACTAGTGTGGAATCAAGGGGGATGTATGAATCTGATTGGCCATCTTTAAAAGAGGTCAATATAGTAAAGGCTATAGCCAATTCATAGTAAATGTTCCAGGGCTCCCCAAAAGCTAGAGCTGGGCGATAGATTCCAAGTGACTTTTACTGAATTCGGTAGTATCGATGATTCTGTAAAAACAATGGTGGCAATTGATAAACTAGGAAATCGCTATAAAATGTCAAGGAAGTTAGTAAAACATTTGAAAAAGAGTAAACGGTACTGCAAAAGCACCAGATGCAGAATCAATTCACGAATTTACAGTAACTTACTCAGCTATGATAATCCACGATTAAGTTCTTTAGCACTCCACACGAGTGCCTTTTTTTTTGCCAATCAAACCGCATTTAAATGGTGAAATGATCCTTTTACGCAGAGGTCGAGGATACAGCGGGTGGGAGCGGTCTGGAAAGATCCCAACGGATAGTACTTATCGTTTCACTTTTTAAGTGCGGTTAATAACTCTCCATGAAGTGGTTGCATTGAACAAACCGAAGCGCGAGAAGAAGAAGCCTAAGCAGCTAAGAGCAGCAGAGAAGCAGAGAAGCAGAGAAGGCACATGATGGGTTGTGCAGTCGAATGGAATATGTGTTCTGTATCTGTAAATCGCTAGAAAGTGGCAATTTGGGCTTTGAAAGATGGATTAAAGGGGAGTTAGATGAATAGATTTTGAAGTAAAGAGATTACGGTACTAATAAGCTAATTCACTATTCAGGAGAGTGTAACTATGGAAACAGGTATGAATGCAAGAAAAGGATCGACTTTAACCAAAGGGATCAAATATGGAGTCGGTGGAGTTGCGATACTTCTTTTGATTTTGACTGCGTTTAGTACAGTAGAGAACGGTCATGTTGGGTTCAGAAAAACCCTAGGTAGTGTTAACCCGACAGTGCTTGAGCCGGGTCCGCATTGGAAGTGGCCGTTCATCTCAAGCATTGTAGAAGTCAATACGCAAGTAGCAAAATCGGAAGCTGACGCAGCAGCGTCTTCTAAAGACTTACAACCCGTACATAGTCATGTTGCTGTTAACTATACAATTCCTAAAGGAGTAGCTTATAAGTTACTTCATGACGTTGGTTTAGATTTCGACACCAAAGTCATTAATCCTCACGTACAGGAGATCTTTAAAGAAGTTACAGCTAAGTACAGTGCAGAGGAGTTAATTTCTAAACGTGAACGAGTAGCATTAGAAACAAACGAATTATTAAAGAAAGCTCTAGAGGCATACAACATCCAAGTAGGGGATATCTCTATTGTTAACTTTACATTCTCCGATGCATTTAATCAGTCTATTGAGCAGAAACAAATTGCGGCACAAAATGCAATGAAAGCTCAGAACGATCTAGATAAAGCTAAGATCGATGCTCAACAAAATGTAGTAAAAGCGGAAGCAGATGCTACAGCGGCGAAAGCTAAAGCGGATGCTGATCTATATGTTGCGCAACAAAAAGCAAAGGGTAACATAGAGCTTGCAAAGTCAATTACTGCTGACTTGGTAGATTATAAATTCCTTGAGTCTTGGAAAGGCGATGTGCCTGACGCTTGGGGTAACGGTTCTTTGATTAACATGTTACCAAGCAAAACTCCAGTGCCTACTGAAACTATTAAGAAGTAATTTAATAAGAGGAGAGTCGTAATAGTGATTTGAATGGACTATGAGACACTATAAAGCACATGACCTAATGGCCATGTGCTTTATTTATTCTCAATGGAATCAAAGGGGATGTATGAATTTAGATTTAAACGGCTGACGAAGAAAATTCGACGCATACGAACTCAGTGGTAGATATAAACGCCGTGCTCCTACACTGACGTTCCGTCCGCGCGGGCGAACCTGCGGGGTTCTCTCCCCCGACTCCACACAAAAAAACGCGATCCCGAGGGACCGCGTTTTTCTAGTATGGAATCAAGGGGGATCGAACCCCTGACCTCTTCGCTGCCAGCGAAGCGCTCTCCCAGCTGAGCTATGACCCCTTAATGTCGTTCAATTAATGTCGACTTTTCGTATTATACATGAATTATCCAGCTCAAGCAAGCCCTGCGTCGGAGAATTTTTCTATAGTTTTTCTTCCATGCATAACCATTTGACGTTTCTGTTGCAAAGGGCGGCAAACGTTGTTTTCAGCCGGTTATTCATGCTAACCTATTAGAATAAACTAGTTGATCGTGTGGGAGTGACGGAGAGTGTCGAATGCGGTGTTGTATTGGGTTTTCTTAGGTGCAGCTTTTGTAATTCCGTTTGTTATCGGTGTGTGGTTAATGCGGAAAACGAATCGATTAGGATTCTCTTTCTGGATAACGACAGCTTTGAATATGGTTATGACGTTGGCTGCTGCGTTTTGGTGGAAGTCTGTGACGGATGATCCGTTCCGCATGATGTTTGGGATGGCCTTTTATGGGGTATCCGCAGTAAATCTGATGGTTATTGAATTTTTTGCTTTATTCAGCATTCGTAAGAAAATGAATCCTTAAGGGGAATGATTCACTCATGTCGAAATCATATTCGAAATTTTATTATTATTTTTTCTTGACTGCTGCCGTCCTTTGGATGGCGTTTATTTTTTTAAAGTCGGCAGAATCGTATCAGCAGCAGAGCTTGCGGCCGCTGTTGGAATCCAAGCTTGCGGGCGTTCAACTGATGAACATATTCCCACATTGGGAGTTCTCCTATGACCACCAAAAGATCTCATGGCAAGACCCTATCGGTGTCATCGAGTTCTTCATAAGAAAAGCAGGGCATGTTAGCGAGTTCGCTATCCTTGCCCTGCTCTGGTCCTTAGCACTGCTGGCGAAGCCTGTAAAAGTCGTCATGGCACTGCTCACCTCCTCCATCATTTCGTTAGTTTATGCGGCTTCCGATGAATGGCATCAAACTTTTGTAAAGGGTCGAACGGGGCATGGGATTGATGTTGCGGTCGATGCCATGGGTATACTTCTGGCAGTTCTCTTTGTCCTAATGGTTCTTTGGATAAGAACTAGGATTAAACGAAGAAGAATAAGTTAGTTAGAAGCATGTAGACTTTTCTTTTTTTAATCGATTTCCATTTCCAATGCTCGCGAGCTTCGTTTTCCAAATCTTGCTGCTGCCATTGCATCAGCTTCTCGGATACGTATAGATCTGTAGGTTGCATACGGTTCACCTTCCTTTCTTTTCCTGTTAGATCTAGTTTACATCTAGAATAAGGGGAACAAAAAGAGTATAATTCTCTTTAACTATTTCCCCTTTTATGGAAAGGATGTTGAGTATGCAGCTTTTGACCCATTTCTTAGAGCTTCGAGCTAGTTTTGAACATGGGGTAGAACATGAACCACAGCCTATAACGTTAGATGAATTGGCAGATAGATTGTATTGTACAACACGTAATGTAAAGATTTTGCTTAAAAAAATGATGGAGCAAGGCTGGGTATACTGGAAGCCTGGAAGAGGAAGAGGTAATGTCTCCGAGATTACATTTCTTGTCTCCTCGGAGGATATGATTTCGAAGCAGGCGATGGAGTTGGCGGGCCGAGGCGATTATAAAGGAACGATTGAACTGATTCACCAATTGGGTAGAGGAGAGGCGCTGCAGGACTCTTTCATCGATTGGTTGTTCAGTTTTTTTGGTTATCGTGCAGTCGAACTTGAGGAGCGTTATAAGGACACACTGCGGTTTCCGGTCTACAAATGGCTGGTGACATTGGATCCGGCGCACTCTTTTTATGCATTCGACTGCCATCTCATTAATCAAATCTTTGACACGCTGATTGTGTACAATCCGCAAACAACGGTCTTTGAGCCCCATTTGGCCCATTATTGGGAAGTTAGCGAGGATGGCTTACATTACACGTTCTATTTGCGAAAAGGCGTGCTGTTTCATCATGGCAGAGAGATGACGGCGCATGATGTTTTTTACACATTTTCGAGATTGAAGGAGCTTGGCCTATCGGCGTGTCAAGGTTGGATGACCGAAAGTATTGAGAATATGACGGTACTGAATCGAAGTGCGATTGCTATCGAGTTGATGCAGCCGAATGTGCTCTTTTTGCAGCAGTTATCGCATTCCTCGATGGCCATCCTGCCGGAGGATATTTGTCGGGATAACGAGGGAATCTTTGGACGTATGCCCATTGGGACAGGGCCTTTCAGGCTTGAACGAAACGATGATTATATCTGTAAACTTCGTGCTTTCGATGATTATTTTGGGGTTAGGCCTCATCTGGATCAAGTGGAAATCTGGCTTTTGCCTCAGGATTTATCCGAGGTTGGCCCTAGTTGGGATATGGTGCAAGTGCTTTGCGACCATACGAATTCCCGGAAACCTGTAGGTGCTGTCGGTAAAGATACGGAATGGCATCAGATTGAGCAGTCGATTCTCGGCTGCAGCCTGCTTACTTTTAATCGGAATAAAAAAGGGCCTCAGCAGGATACTCGTTTCCGCAAAGCGATTGACCTGATTATCGATCGTGATCGAATGATTGAGGAGCTTGGAGGCTTCAGAGAAGCACCAGCCAGCAGTTTTTTACCAACGTTGGATCGCAAAGGAGCTGTCTCCGGTTATCATACTGATTTCGTTGAGGCTAAGCGCCTTCTTGATGAAATGGGGTATAACGGTGAGTCCCTTCACATGTACATCTATAGTAACAACAACGAAGATGCGCTATGGATCGTTGAGCAGTGTTCCAAAGTTGGAATTAGGATTGTACTGACAACCCAGAGTAAGTCAGATATGATGGGGCTGGACACGATTCAGGAAGCGGATCTCATATTCTATCACATTTGTATGGAAAGCGATTATGACCTTCATATTATTCAGACGCTTAAGCAAAGCAACAGCTACGTCCGCGCCCATTTAAATAGCGAACAAAAGGCCTGGGTTGATGCAGAAATCGATCAAATTCTCCAAAATGCAAGTCAAGAAACGCGTATATGCAAGCTAAACGAGTTGATTGAAGTGCTGCAAGAGGAGAAATCGTTTCTCTTTGTGCTTCATCGTTCTCAGCAAACCACGTATCATGATTCGATCAAGGGAGTGAGTATTAACGATTTGGGTTGGGTTGATTTTCGGAAAATATGGTTCACTCCTAGCGTTTGATAAATCCTATAAAACTGGAAATACTCTTCTTTATGATAGGTAACATTAGGAGGGTATGACATGAGAATTAAGCAGGCAAACATTGTTCGCTTCACGGAACGTAATGATATTCGGTGCGCCGATGTTGAAGTTAAAGCCAATGGCATAAAAGGGATTTTATTAACTGAATTCACAGCCTTGAAAGATAACGACTTTGACATGAGACATGTGTACCGCAAAGACGCATCGAATGAAATCGACTGGTATGATAACAATTTACATGAGGCGTTTAAAGATGTTTCTGAGGAATTGTTCAACAACAACGGACTTGATAAGGAGTGGGGCAAGCGCGAGGCGTTCATAGAAGAGATCCTGTCGTTCGGTTCGATTCGTAAAGAGCTGGAAGAGCATTTTCAACGTACTCACACAGCTTCGCTTTTTCATACAGACGATGTGGATGATCAGACCTTTTTACATTAATAAAAAAATAAACGACCCTTAAGGTCGTCTAGAATAGGGTTCGTAGCGGCTTTCCATGGCGTGCCAGCGTGCGTTAGCCACGAAGAATCCGATGAAGACGAAGACGAGAAGACGAATCGGTAGCCAAACCCATTTGAGCTCCTGAAAACTAAGAAATTCGATGACACTAAACAATAACGTGAGTCCGATGCCCCAAGGGAGCAGGCCGAACAGAATTAAATACTTGGATCTTCCCAGTTGTTTTCTTTTGTGCCAAACTTCTTTACGTGGATCGCTCATAGATAAACTCCCTTTTTCTTTTCATTATAGCACCGCTTCAAAAAAATCTCGAATGAGTGATCCATCTTTCAAATATAGTAACTTGTAGAAGCACTTGGCCGAAGGCTGGGTGCTTTTTTCTTTGAATAGGGATGACCAAACAAGGAAGATTATGGTAGGATAAGGAAGTCGAAAGGAGGGTTTATCGTGCTTATCAAATTACTTGTTTTCGGTTTATTATGGCGCCTTGTTGGTAATCCGTTTCTTGCTCTTCTTATTTTATTAGTCATTCTGTACGTGTTGGACAGAAGATTTGTCGGGTTAACACCAAACATATTCAAGCCATTTCAATTAAGCCGCAGAGCATCTAGATTGCGAAGTGACTTGCACGCTAATCCGCATAATACGTCAGCTAAATTGGAGTTGGCAAGGATTCTAATCGAGCGTAAAAAGTTCAGCGAAGCGCTCCCCTACTTGGAACAAACCCTGTCTATTATGGAAGAATCCGCAGATGTCCACTATGAGATTGGCCTTTGCCTCCTTAAGCTAGGGGATCTCATCAAAGGTGAAAGCTATATGCTCAAAGCGGTAGAATTAAATCCACGAGTCAAATTTGGTGAAGCTTATTTACGACTTGGTGAAGCTTTAGCTCCATCATCCCCAAAGAGAGCGGCGGAATTCATCGAGCAATTCCGAGACCTGCACTCTTCGTCGGTTGAAGCTTACTACCGTCTTGGCCAGCTGTACCAGCAGCTCGGCCGCGCAGAGGACGCTAAGCGCGCTTACCGCGAAGCGCTGGATATTCACCGCGGCTTGCCGCGTTACAGCCGCAGACAGCAGCGGCGATGGGCGCTATTAGCTCGCTTCAAATGAAAGAAGGTTCCGCTCAGTTGGCGGAACCTTTTCTTTGTGCGCTCGCATACAGCCGCACGAGCAGCCAAGAGCCAAACAGTCCGATGAGAATCGACGCGACTGTGTGGAGATCGTACAGCCATAGCTGCTCCTGCGCTGGCGCGATGCGATCCCAGAGCGTTAGCAGCACGGGATGCACGAGATAGATACCGAAAGAAGCTCCGCCTAAGGCAGATAACGCGGTGCCAAACGGTGAGCCGCTTTCCAGCCGCTTACGACCCCATTGGATGCAGCATAGCGGGATCGCCATACAATAAAGGAGAAGTGCTAGCTCGAACCATGAATTTTCGATAGATGCGAGCCCGTATTCATGGAGCAATAGCATCCCGACAAAAGCGACACCTGCAAGAAGCATGATGCTCCAAATCCAACTTGCATACCTTATAGACCAAGCAACAATCGCCGCATAATGAATGCCCATGAAAGCGCCGAAAGCAAATAGGGCTGAATAGCTTAGAAACAGTGAAGCGTATTCTGGAAGAGGATACACCCAATGATGAAAGCAATAGGCAGCTGCTTGAATCCCGATACCAATAGGAATAAGTCCTTGACGAAACCGATGCGACCGTCTAGCAGCCGTCATCATCAGGGGGAATAAGAGATAGAACTGAACAATAATGACCATATAATAGAGATGATAGCTGGCATTTCCCGACATGAGCAATTTGATTACGTGTATAACGTCAAAACCAATGTTGCCATGAAATATGAATTGATTGAATAGGTAGTAAAAAAGTGACCAAAGGACATAGGGAATCAGAATTTTTCGCAGCCGTTTTATCCAGAAAACCCGCGACATTCCCAGCTCCCAGCGGTCGTAATACGTATAAAATAGGACAACACCACTGATCCAAATAAAGAGTGGAACCGTGAATAAACTGGCCTTGTTGAGGATGAAAAATACGGCATGAGACCCAGTTCCTAACGGTAGCTGAGTCGCGCCTGAAGTACCATGAATGACGAGAACTGCGATGATCGCTATAGCACGCACGATGTCGATTTCGGTAAGTTTGGGCCTTGATAACATGTCTATGACTCTCCTTTTTTCACTTTTTTCACTCTATCATGAAAGAAATGAGAGAACAATACGGTTTCCAAGAGAATCTTGCTCGGCTTGACGCTCCCCCGTACCCACGATAAACTGAGAGTAGAATGAACCAAGTGAGAGTCAAGAGGGTGAATGAACGTGAGTTATGAATACGTCATGCAGGCTGTATTGTTAGTATTTCTGGTTATTATTACTTTTTTTGCAATGATGATTTGGACGAAATGGCGAAAAAGAGGACGGAGATAGCCCCATGTATTTTATTAACCATGAACAGATCAATCAAAGAATTCAGTTTCTGACTTCATTAGCTGATGCAAGCAAGCAATTAGAAGAGCAGTGGGCGAAAGGCACCAATGATCTTGTATGGCAGCTTGCGCAGGAACGTGTGCTGCATTTAGCGATCGAAACAGTGACAGATATTGGGAGCTTGCTGATTGATGCTTTTATACTAAGAGACGCTAGCAGTTATGAGGATATCGTGGAAATTGTACATGGAGAAGGCGCCTATTCAGAAACATTGAAAGAGACGCTGCTTCAGCTCGTGAAGCTCAGAAAACCTCTTGTCCAGGATTATGTTGACTGGAACCGCCAGGAATTAAACCCGTTAATCCCGAAACTTCCAGCTGCTTTTGAAGAATTTGCAGGTAGTGTTCGAGCTTTTATTAAGAGCGAATTGGAATAACATACATAGTTGTTTCTTAATTTACTTATGGTTAACAATGCTGTAAAATGAGACTTAAATGACAGTTCCGAGGTAGGTGAGAGAGTGAATCATGCACTTGAGACATCCACGCGTAAAGTGATTCTTTCTATGCTCAAAACTCAGGGACCGCTAAGTGTCCATGATATTTCCAAACAGCTCGGAATTACGGAAATGGCTGTCAGGCGTCATATCCATTCCTTGGAGAAGGATGATCTGCTTGAAACGAAGCTGGTTAGGCAAGCCATGGGAAGACCGTCTAACGTGTACACGCTAGCTCCGCAAGCAGATGAATTGTTTCCCAAGAAATACATGCAATTGACGCTCGATTTGCTAGATGAATTATTAGAAGGCGAAGGTCAGGAGAAGATCGAACGTCTTTTTGAAGGCAGGCAAGCTAAGCTTGAATCCCGGTATCAGCCGCGCATGAACGAGAAAAGCTTGGAAGAGCGGGTAGCTGAGTTAGCGCTTATTCAGAACGAGAATGGATACATGGTGGACTGGTCACAGCTTGGAGAGGACGCGTATATGTTTAGTGAACATAACTGTCCGATTACGCAGGTGGCGAATACATTCACGCAAGCTTGCCAGTGTGAGTTAGCCTTGTTTCGGAATTTGCTTGACGCGAACGTGGAGCGAACCGAGTGTTTAGCGAAGGGTGCTAGCAAGTGTGTCTATATCATAAGTCAAAATAAATAACCATCAACCTCGCATACGGAGGAAGATGGTTTTTTTGTGTGCCCTAACGCGAAGCAGCAAGAAGACTGGCAGCTTTATCTGTAATCCACTCGAAGCGGCCTGCTTCGATTTCTTTTAGATTAATTAAGGAACCACCGATTCCTAGTCCGTAACAACCAATGTTTAGGAATTGTTTGATATTCTCTTCCGTAACCCCGCCGACGGCTATCAAAGGAATTTGGTCAAGAGGACCCATCAATTCTTTGATATAAGTGAGACCTAAGCTCGCACTCGGAAATACTTTAACAGCTGTAGCGCCTGCCTTCCATGCTTTAACGATTTCTGTTGGTGTCATTGCGCCTGGGAAAATCGGAATCCCCTTCGTACTAGCCCAAAGGATAACTTCCTCATCCATATTCGGAGTTACCAAGAATGAAGCACCAGCATGGACTGCTTTCTTAGCATCTTCTAGATCTAGTACAGTACCAGCGCCAATAAACATGTTCTGACCCGATTTATCCTGCAGCTCGCTAATCATTCGCAGAGCCCCTGGTGTATTGAGTGTGACCTCCATTACGGTAATGCCGCCTTTAAGAAGTGCGTCAGCTAAAGAGAGAATGTGGTTTTCTTGCACACCTCGAACGATGGCAATGATACGGGTGCGTTCGATTTCTATAAGTCCTTGCTCTCTGTTCATCTTAGTCCTCCAAGTGTTCTAGTTTGATTTGTTTTTATTATGACAGGTCTCAGAAATTTTTCCAGCTTTTTTGTGTCAAAACAAGCTGCTCCTACCTATACTGTAGTAAATCATAGGCATTCGTCTAGAAGCCGTCATCCACCCTCACAGCTGTAAGGTCCAGGAGGTGCCCGTCATGACATGGATAGAGATAAGTATCGTCAGTTCAGCAGTTGCCTTTATCGTGCTCGTCGGCTTTGCCATTCGCATGTTGATTACCATTGTGCAGATACTAGGCAAGTTGGGCGATACGGTTGTTCAAGCTAAGATGAACGTAGCTGAGACAGCAGAGCAAGCGGAGCAGTTAATGACGAAGGTAGGGCTGCTCACCGAAGAGGTGCATATGCAGATACTTACATTAGAGCCGAGTATCCAATCTGTGGAGAAGGCAGGAGCTGCTATAGGGGATGTCGCTTCTGCACTTCGCAAAGCCTCACGAGTGATGAACGAATCGATTCATGGTGCGGAAAAGGTTGTACATACCCACCAGAAGCGAATCCAAGACGCCATGGAGTGGGCAACGACGGGTTTTGAGCTGTGGCAAAGATGGCAAGCGCTTCGGAATGCCAAATCAGACAATTAAGGAGTGGATTTCTCATGTCCAATGAAAAAAAAGGTAAAGATCTTCTCATCGGTGCGGTTGTTGGAGGCTTACTCGGAGCGGCAACTGCGCTTCTATTTGCACCGAAATCCGGCCGTGAATTGAGAAGTGACATTGCGGAGCAAGCTCAAGTGGTTAGTGATAAAACCGTGCAAATCGCAAACAACGTAAGTCAAAAAACGCAAGAAGTTGCGAAAACCGTGAGCACAACAACATCTGATCTGTATGGAAAAGCAAAAGACACAGCCGTAAACGTTGTGGATACCGTCCGTTCCTGGAAAGAGACCAAAAGTGACGAAGAGCTGGACGCCCCGGTTGAAGAAGTAAGCGAGGCTGCGGAAGATTTGGTCATTCTAGGAAATCGTTAAAAACAAAAAAAGCAGAAAGCTCCGAGAATAGAGCTTTCTGCTTTTTCTTTTACCACTTGGAAGGATCGATTTTGCGAATATCTAAACCTTCCCAAACGTTCTTGATGTTCGCAGTTTCCGGATGATCGAAGAGAAGCCACGCTGTAGGGAGGTAACGTTCCCCGTATTCACTTGATGGCTTGTTGATGATCTCATTCTTATGAACGAGCACCGTTGAGGCTCCGCCGTCTAAATTCGCAGCCGTTACAGCGCCATGCTCTAGGAAAATCTGCTGTACATCATACAGCGTCGCTCCAATGCTATGCTTCTGTCTGCCATCGATGATGGCGAATAGAATGGAGCCGTCCTTCGTCTGCGCCATACTGGTCCGCGGAGCAATTCCCCAGCCATCGGCTTGGCTCTTAATCTGCCCAACCCCATTCACAATGAACCGAGGGCTGAACGAAACAGCTTCCTGTACGCCCATGTCCACAAGCTCGGAAACCTTGTACTTGCCTGCAATCATGCGGCCTTCTTTATCGATACCAACAACCTGCACAGTACCGTTCATGCCTTTGTCATTATAAAAGATTTTGCCTCCGGAGATGACAATTCCTTCAGGCTGGAAGCCGTTTCCTTCCCAATTGGGATCGATGAATCCTCCGCCATTAACACCGAGAATAGCTCCGGTTCTTTTGACCATAGAGGAAACCTTCTCCCCTTTACCCACTTTCTCAGGTACGGCAATTCTAAGCTTTTTTGGATCCGAAATCGTGACGAGCTGTCCTTTGAAATTTGACCCCGAAATCGGCTCAATGGTGACCAAATCTTTCTTGGCAACAACTGGGGCAAGAGGGGAGTTAGGTTCAATTTCAACGAATCCTTTATCTTTCTCATCGCCCATTTCGTCGAATTGCTTCCAATAGGCTTCCACGCGCTTCTGCAACTCTGTAGATCCTATCAAATATTTGGCCCACTCCCGGTGTTGGGTTGTAATCAAGGTGTCAGCCATCATTAATCTTACATTTGAACCAGAGGAAGTAAGGAAAAACCAACATAAGGACATTACAGAAAGTAAGGTAAACCCAAGTACCCCATACACGATAAAGCTCATTCCCACAGACCTTTTGCGTTTAACTCTCGTTAGACTAGAAGACTGCTGGGAAGTGGTTTGTTGTACAGCCATGTATTCTTTACCTATCCTCTCTGCCAAAAAATCATCTAACCTTCCATATAAATAAACGAAAAGAAAGGAGAAAAAGTTTCATAAATGACTAAACTTTTCTCCTTTTTTTGTAAGTTGTTCCTAAATAGGCCGCTTTAAAGTCTGGAAAAGTGAATCCGATACGGAGTTACGGTCGTATTGAAACTCCAATCCCATTCCTGTGTTACTTGCTACACTGCGGACGATTAAATCATGGTATTTCTTCTGACGAATCGCAGCGATAACGACAAACTTGCTGACACCTAGAGGGTCAAAATAGAGTTTTCCTTCTTTTTCGATGTACTTCTGAACATGATTGAGGTTGACGAATAAGTCTGTATCCATCTTCTTAAATCCTTGTTCTTCAAGCTTATCTAGAAAATGACTGAAATCCAGTAATGAATTCACACTTCGGCTAACTTTGCCAATTCGTGTATGGTAAGTAATTTCCTTCGTACTGACTTCGATAAACAGTGTATCCGACACAGGGACTAGCTCTTGCTCATTGATTGCATGGACGTCCTCTTTTTCGAGATACCCGGCTTTCTCCATAAGTTCTGTATATGAAAAGTTGTAGGCATCCGACAGCTTTTTCAGCGTGACAGGAGAGGGTTTGATTTTCTCATTGGTCGAACGATTACGCTCTAGTTCAAGGTCTCTGATGTAGGCATGCGATAGCCCGCTTTTATGAGCCGCTTCACGCAAAGACATCTTGCCCCGCAAGCTTTCCAAAAATTTACCGAATCCTTCAAATTGTTTCATAATAACGTATCCCTCCATATGTTTTAATTGTAAATGAATTCGAATGAAATGAACATATTTAAGGCGCGAATTGGTGCCAATTACCTCAAAATCCAGCCAAGAACCGCTGCGTGAATATTTAAGCACTCAATTTGGTAAATTAGTAGCAATATCTTGGAAAGAGGCTGATGGAATGGCAAGAGATTTACCCATAGGAAACGGGAATGTACTCATTAATTTCGACGCTGCTTATAATATTCGTGACATGTATTACCCTTTAGTAGGTCAAGAGAATCAATCTAGTGATCATCTTTCACATTTTGGCATTTGGTGTCCGGAAGGATTCTTCTGGATTGACGATCCAGAGGTTTCAAAAAAGCTCAATTATTTGGAAGATTCGCTTGTTACTAACGCGGATTGCGCCCATGAAAGGTTAGGTCTCAGCTTCGTTATTCGTGATGGGGTCGATGTTCAGCAGAATGTGTTTTTACGCAAGGTGAAGGTAGAAAACCGCTTTGATGTGGAAAGAGAAATTAAATTGTATTTTCATTTGGATCTCCAAATCTATGGAAATGGCGTCGGAGACACGATTTATTATGATCCTGAGTTGAATTCACTTTTATTTTATAAGGGTCATCGTTATATGTCACTATCTTGCTTGTCTCCAGACGCTGAGAAAGCAATACCTAGCGGTTATGCAACAGGACAAAAAGGGATTCACGGTTTGGAAGGAACATGGAGAGATGCTGAGGATGGTCATCTAGGGGGAAATGCCATCGCGCAGGGATCTGTTGATGGTGTGATTGAATTGACGATGAAACTACCGCCAAAAAGCGTGAAAGAAGCTTGGTTCTGGGTCTGTTTTGGACGTACGAAGCAGGAGGTAGAGCGTTTAGAGCGATTACTTCGCACAGCAACCCCGCAAGCATTATTACAAAGAACTCACGATCATTGGGTGAAATGGGTGAATCAGGATGCCCACCAGCTCTCACTGTTGAAGCCTGATTTGGAATCATTTTATAAGCGATGCTTGTTGATTACCAGAACAAACGTCGACAATCGAGGGGCCATCATTGCAGCGAATGATTCAGATATTTTGAAATTTGCCAAGGATACTTACTCGTATATGTGGCCGCGTGATGGCGCTTTGGTATCTCATGCGCTTGATCGGGCGGGATATTATGAATTATCCAGGAAATTTTTTGACTTCTGTAAGAAGGTACTTACTCCTGAAGGTTATCTCATGCACAAATATAACCCTGACAGTTCAGTGGGCTCGAGCTGGCATCCCTGGGTGGATAGTCGAGGGAATAAGCAGCTTGCGATTCAAGAGGATGAGACAGCTCTTGTGCTGTATACGTTATGGCATCACCATAAGCTGGCTGGAACAATAGAGAGCTCACGTGAGGATTATGAGAAATTTGTGAAGCCCGCAGCGGACTTTCTCGTTCGTTACCGGGATGCATCCGGACTTCCTTTGCCTTCCTATGATCTCTGGGAAGAGCGTTATGGTGTATTAGCATTCACAGTGTCATCGGTATATGCCGGTCTTATAGCTGCAGCACGTTTTGCCGAATATCATCAGGATAAAGTGCGCTCCATTTATTATGCAGATATCGCAGGACAAGTAAAGAAAGCAGCTGAACAGCATCTGTATGCTCCCGATCAGAATCGCTTTTTGCGGGCTTTATATTGGAATTATGAACAAAATACGTATGTGCCGGACTACACGCTCGATATGAGTATGTATGCACTATTTGACTTCGGCTTGTTTGAGCTTGAAGATCCGCGGATTGTGGCAACGATGAAGATTCTGAAAGAGAAATTGTGGGTACAAACAGATATCGGCGGTATCGCTCGTTATGAGAACGACTATTATCATCAAGTCACCAATGACGTAGCTAAGGTACCGGGCAATCCTTGGTTTATATGTACCCTTTGGTACGCTGAATGGCTAGTGGCGTCTGCCAAAACCGTTCAGGACTTGTTGGAAGCGGAGAAATTGATGCGCTGGGCTATTCTTCATGCTGCGCCTTCAGGGGTGATGGCTGAGCAAGTACATCCTTTCACAGGAGAGCCTATGTCCGTTTCACCACTGACTTGGTCACATGCTTCCTTTATTAAAGTGACGCAAGAATATTTGTCGAAATTAAAATTATTGACCTCGAAGGGAACGAAGCAAGCTGTTGATGCGAGTGAGGATAAAGTGCTGGAGCCCGTCGTTCATTAGTTGGAAGGAGAGGAAGTAATGAAGGCAATTCGCGTCAAGCAACTTCGACAGGGGAATCCGACTATTCAGCTTGAAGATGTGAAGAACCCCGTGATTTCAGGGCCGCAAGAAGTTATTGTAAAGGTAATTGCAGTTGGACTGGACGGCACAGACAAGGAAATTCTACAGGAGAAATACGGCGTTCCTCCCGGAGGTGAAGATGATTTGACCACGGGGCATGAGTCGCTAGGGGTTGTGACCGAAGCTGGGGCGGAGAGTGGATTCCAGCTAGGGGATCTCGTAACCGCCATTGTAAGACGGCCATGCAGAAATCAAAGCTGTGTGAATTGCCGCAATGGTCATTCGGATTTTTGTCAGACTGGTGAGTTTGTAGAACGGGGCATTAAAGGGGCTCACGGCTTCCTCTCCGAGTATTACAAAGAGGAAGGTCGATATTTGGTTCAGGTGCCGAAGGAACTGCTGAGGCATGGGGTGCTAGTTGAGCCGCAGAGCATCGTAGAGAAAGTTTGGGACCAAGTGCTGCGTGTCCAGCAGCGGTTAATCTGGGAGCCGAGAACTGCGCTCATACTCGGGTCTGGACCGCTTGGTTTGCTTGCTGCGATGACCTGCCGCCTGCTGGGGCTGGAAGCGTATGTTTGGTCCAAATCTCCGCAGGACAGTCTACAAGCGCAGCTTGTGAAGGACAGCGGAGGTGTGTTTAAGGAGGCCGGCGATGACAGCGGCAGCGCGGCGACTATGACGGCTTATGCCGAGGGTCTCGGCAAGCCGATAGATCTGATCCTCGAATGCACGGGCTACAGCCCGTTAGCCTTCGAGGCCATGTCTGTTCTAGCGCCAAACGGTGTGTTGGCGCTGCTGGGGGTCACTCCAGCGGACCGTAAGCTGGAGATCTCATCCGACATGCTCAACCAGAGCATGGTGCTGGAGAATAAGTGCGTGATCGGCTCGGTCAACGCTTCGCGCAAAGATTTCGAGACCGCCATTTACCGCTTACAGCAAATGGAGAAGCAGTTTCCAGGCTGGCTCGACCGCCTGGTTACGAATCGGATGACTTTGGAAGACGTGCCAAAGCTGGATTTTAACAACATATCGATCAAAGCCGTTGTGGATATTGTTCCCGTGGAACAGTGGGATGATCTCGTGAAACAAACGAATGAAGTGGTATATAGTTTCTCCGTTTAAATGGAAGTGGCCAAGCAGGCTTGTTGATGCCTGCTTGGCCACTTTTCGCTCTTGTTAGACTTCCTTTCACAATTTTTTTATAATAAGGAGGAAGGGGAGGACGAGATTTGATGTCAAACAAATGGTTAAGAGATAATGGCATGCACTTATCATGGCTTCTAGCGTTATTAGCCACATTGGGAAGCCTGTATTTCTCAGAGATTATGAACTTTATTCCTTGTAAATTATGTTGGTATCAACGTATTCTTATGTATCCATTAGTTGTCCTATTAGGGATTGCAGCCGTGCGCAGAGACTACAAATTAACCATTTATGTGCTGCCGCTGACCATCTGGGGAGCTTGTATTTCAATCTACCATGTTCTGCTGCAATCGGGTGTATTTCATGAATCAGCAACAGGCTGCGGCCCTATTCCATGTGATGTCGATTACTTAAACTGGTTGGGCTTCATCACGATTCCTATGCTTGCTGGAACTGCCTTTATTCTCATCACGATTCTTCAATTTATGACGTATCGAGCTACGAAATAAACACCTTTCACCTAAAATAGGCAGGGAATTTGTCTAGCGCTGTCGAAATGAATATGTGAGTATTCATTCCAAAACGAGGTGCTACAATGACATCAATTACCAAGAGTGCTGCACTACTGATCGTTCTAAGCGCATCATTGATCGGTTGTGCAGACAAAAGCCTGTTATCCCCAGACTTGAGTCAATCCCAAAATAATACGCCACAAGCAACAACAAGTGCAGTGGCAACTCCAACTCCTAAATCAACAGTTAAACCCATACCTAAACCTCAATCCACACCTGTTCCTAGTGCGACACCGAAGCCAACAACGGCTCCAGAGCCAACCGCAACACCAAAGCCAGCAGTGGTAGGCAACTTTTCTAAAACCAAGTCAGTGACTGGCGATCGCGTACCGTATTCTTGGTATTACATGAAAAAGAAAACGGGGCAAGTTCCTGATTTTCCAAAGGAAACAAAATCCTTCACGGAGGACCAGAAAGCGGTTTGGGTCGGGACCGGCAAAAAGGTTTATTTAACGATCGATGCTGGAGGTCCCTTGATTGAAGTTGATCTCATGCTTAAATCGCTGAAAGAAAACGATGTGAAAGCAAACTTCTTTATTTCGGGCAATAACATTAAGAAAAATCCGGAGTATTTGAAAAAGGTTGTAGCTGATGGTCATTTCGTTGCCAACCATACGATGACGCATAACGACTTTAATGAGATGACCGATGATCAGATTCGCAAAGAGATTACGGATTTCGAAGCCTTATATAAAAAACTTACTGGTAAAGAAGTCGAGAAATATTTCCGCTTTCCGTATGGGCATTACAATCTACATAACTTGAATTTAGTATCCAGCATGGGCTACACTTCTGTGTTCTGGTCTACGGCTATGCGGGATTGGGAACCGAGAGCCAACGGAGCCGAGGATCCATACAATGACATTATGAATAATTTGCATGATGGCAATGTGATTTTGATGCATCAAGGATCTTTAGAAAATATGCAGGCACTGGCTCGTATTTGCAAAGAGATCAAGAAAAAAGGCTATGAATTCGGGATTGTGAGTGAACTCCATTCCTAAAAATTAGGTGTCAGACCAGAAATCTGATACTTTCACCTAGGTACCTTTCAGCTTGTTCGCTCATATCCTATCCATGTGGTTACGTAATTCATTAACCGGCAAAGGAAGCGGATAGGTGTGCAGCAAGCGATAGCCGTACTGGACTCCGGAGTCGGAGGATTAACTGTAGTAAAAGAACTAATGAGACAGCTTCCGCAGGAAAAAGTGATTTATTTCGGAGATACAGCTCGAAGTCCGTATGGTCCCCGCTCTGCTGGAGAAGTAAGAACTTTCACTCGGCAAATCGTCGAGTACTTAATTCAATTTAATCCTAAAATGATCGTAATCGCTTGTAATACAGCAACCGCAGTGGCTATAGAAGATATTCGTGAACGGGTATCTATTCCCGTGATTGGCGTTATTTCGCCAGGAGCGAGAGCCGCGATCAAAACTACACGAAGCGGCGTTATCGGAGTTATCGGTACGGATGGGACGATTCGCAGCAATGCCTATGATTATGCATTAAGGTTGATTTCGCCGAACATCCAAGTGTATAGCGAAGCTTGCCCGCTGTTAGCGCCGTTCGTAGAAAAAGGGCTTTTCGGTGCGGATCGTGCAAACGAGGTTGTCGAGCAATCACTCAGACAGCTAATCGGCAAGCCGATAGATTGCTTAATCCTAGGCTGCACCCATTACCCCTTCCTAGTGGAAGCCATCTCTCGTGTCATGGGACCGGATGTGACGTTGATTTCTTCGGCAGACGAAACGGCAAGAGAGATCAGCACAATCCTTTACCACCGCAACATACTGGCATCATCGGGGAAACTTCCAATCCATCAATTTTTTTGCAGCGGTGAGCCAGAATTATTTAAGAAAATTGCGCAAAATTGGCTGAAAGAGCAAATTTCTATAACGCCTGTCGTTTGGCAGGTGCCAAATATTTTATAAGTGATGTGAATAGACCCTAGTGGGGGTCTATTTTTTATTTCTAGAGGAAACTAAGTTGAATAGCATGATAAAGGTATCTCCGCATGAATCCGCATGATTCTAAGCGGGCGGGCATAATCATAGCCATACGAACTAAGTAAATGGGCTGTGAGGTGGTCGTGTGTTAGGATACGGGTATTGGACACTTTGTGAAGAACTGAATCGGCTCTGCAAGATATATCCTTTTCTTCATGTAGAAGAGATAGGCGCAAGTGTGATGGGGAAAAGCATACCAGCTCTGCGAATTGGTCAAGGTACGAAAGAGATTCATTTCAACGCAGCGCTGCATGCGAATGAATGGATAACGACACCATTACTCATGCAATTCGTGGAAGACCTTGCTTGCTCCTATGCAAGAGGGACGGCATGGCATGGCAGCAATATTAGACGGCTCTTATCGGAGTATTCGCTTTGGGTTGTACCAATGGTGAATCCCGATGGTGTGGAACTTGTTCTGTCTGGTGTTACCGAGGAACATCCCTACCAAGAGCCCCTATTGAATTGGAACGGAGGATCGCTGGATTTCAGGAATTGGAAGGCCAATATTCGTGGTGTTGATCTCAATGACCAGTTCCCTGCACACTGGGAAGAAGAGGCAATACGTAGAGAGAAGGTCCGACCTGGTGAGCGCGATTACGGTGGAGAGGCACCGTTAACGGAGCCGGAGGCAGCAGCTTTAGCTCAATTTACAGAATGCCATGACTTTGAGCTTGTTGTGGCACTGCATACCCAAGGTAGGGAGATTTATTGGAATTATCGCGACTATGAGCCACTGGAATCTGAGGCATTTGCCGAGCGATTAGCCTTAGCCAGCAGCTATCAGGCAGTTAAACTGACAGACAGTGACGCTGGTTACAAAGACTGGTTCATCCAACAATTTCGTAGACCCGGCTTTACCGTTGAAGTAGGATTTGGGGTAAACCCCCTGCCAGTGGAATCTTTCGCAGCACTCTATGAGGAATTAGTTCCGATCCTATTGACGGCGATGGAATTTTAAAATTTGCGATAGACAAGTATAACGAACTTGAGCATGCTTCCCAAGAACCGTTCCGCCCAGACTTCATATACTGAAGGAAGGAAACTGTTGGGAGGCGTGGATATGGCACCACCTAAAGGGAAGGGCAAGGCATCCAAGAAGAAAGAACTTTCATCCAGAGTGCAATACACGATGAGGCTTGTGGAGTCGTCCACATGTGCGGTTTGTAAGACACCGTGCACAAGAGGGCTTCGGTATTTGGCCATGATGTCTGAGCCAGGAGCCGTTGGTAAAGGTGTTCCGTGTATTTTGACAAGAAGAAAAGTCACTTAATGCAAAAGTCCACGCCCTTGTTATTTAAGGCGTGGACTTTCTTTATTGCGGGATATGTTCGCTTGGGATGGAACACTTATTTTCTATAAAACGAATTTGATTCTCAAGTCGATTCCGATGCTCTTCTTGTTCTTTGTCGGAAGAGGCTGCTTGTCCTTGGAATTGTTCAAGTTCTTGTTTTAAGCTATGCAGGTCAGAGCCCGCATTCGCACAGTCATAATTGCTTTCTAACTGATCGAGCATATATCGGCCTCCTGAAGTGGAATATCGTTATTTCTTACCTTTCTTGTTGCTTTTTTGATCTGTTGTTCGTGTCGTTGTATTTTGTCTGGCGTGCCCTTGCTGCTTATGATCTTCTGACATTTGGTTGTTCACTCCTTAAAATGTAGGATTTTGGGCGGTGCGAGATTATTATAAGCATTCGGCTGAATTTGATACGATAAAAAATAAGAAAACCTCGATCGAGGCCATTGAAGGATGTGGGATCTAATGAAAAAAGCCCCGCGAGCGATTAGAAATCGTTCGTCAGGACTATGTGCGGTGAGCGTGGATATGGATTAATGGTTCGGTGTCAGCAATTTATCTTCTAAGGATTGTTTAACCTTCTTGATTGCATCTGTCTCTAATTTGTGGTTTTGGTTAAATTTAGTGCCTGTCAATGCAAGCGCTTCCTTAACCGTCATTTCCACACGAATCAATTCTTCACCTTGCGGGATTTGCACGGAATTGTTGCCCATTTGTATCACTCCTATGTCAACTTTTTGAAGTGGAAACCTTGATTTGACGCACTTTTAATATAACACACCATGTAAGGTTAAACAAGGGTTATTAAGACCTATTTTAGAAAAAAGAATGTCGGAAACTCAGGTTATCATTTTGCTTTTTTCGGCAGCAAGGACGGTGTGTTTGAGCAGCATTGCGATGGTCACTGGGCCTATTCCAGCAGGCACAGGAGTAATTGCGCTGGCCTTTTTGTGACAACCATCGAAATTGACATCGCCAATGTTACCAGCGTTATATCCAGCATCTAAAACGACAGCACCTTCTTTCATCCATGTTCCTTGAATAAAGGCAGGTTTACCAACTGCTGCAACGACAATATCAGCTAATCCGATGATTAGAGGGAGATTATTTGTTTTTGAATGGCAAATGGTCACGGTTGCGTTTCTATTCAGCAGCATAAGCGATACGGGTTTACCTAGAATTAGACTCCGACCAACGATTACCGCGTGCTGCCTTCAATTGGAATCTGATAATAATCGAGAATAGCGATTCTTCTGGAATCAATGCCTAGCCGCTTACATGCGCTGCTTTTCGCAACAAGTTTACCATCCAAAATTAATTTTTCTGAACTCATTTTACCCTCAACCCTTCATTGTTTATAAAAACACAAAGAGGTAAGGGGGATCAATCCCCCTTACCTCTGCCCAGGCGTACGACTGTAACATCAATGTGCTTCCTCATGGGTATCCATGCTTCGCCAGTCACACATCAACTTTTAATTGATCTAATCATAATGGCAGGTTATGGAATGCGCAACTCTTAAAATGATTTATGCGTGTTGTTGTTTGCCTTCGATCAACCATAACAACGGATTTCTACAATCTCTGCCCGTTCCGTCCCGTTTGTCGCTTCAACGACCACACGAAGTCGATCAGTCGTCACAGCTTCCGGCAAAAGATGAACATGATTGCGCGTATGATTATCGAGCCCTTCAGCCACTGTGGTCCAGTCACCGCCGATGAAGGCTTGAAGTTTATAGTCTTTGACCAGTTCAGGAATGATCTCGAATTCCGTCCGATGATGATGCAAATTAATTAAATCTTCGTTCACGTCATCATTGAAAGTGAGATGTACGCTGCGAATCCGCACAGCCTCCGGCCAACTGGCTTCAAGCCACTCTGGCT
Source organism: Paenibacillus sp. V4I9 (assembly GCF_030817295.1). Taxonomy (NCBI): domain Bacteria; kingdom Bacillati; phylum Bacillota; class Bacilli; order Caryophanales; family Paenibacillaceae; genus Paenibacillus; species Paenibacillus sp. V4I9. The sequence continues at coordinate 5,446,570 of NZ_JAUSZE010000001.1, read as the reverse complement.
GGGGGGCATCCAAGCCAGCCGACGACCACAGATGAGGGCCTCCGTAAGGACGCTTATACCCATCGGCGGCTTTATCGGCTGCGAATGCGGATGTGGGAGCGAGCAGACGGAAGCAGATTGGCTTCCGGATGAATGCTTTCGCGCTCCAATCAATGACCGGCTGATGATGATACATATCACCGAAATCTACGGTGTCTTCTGATGCAGCATCATGTTTGAAGGACAACACGCCCGTTTGTGGTCTGCCGGATAGATGGACGGAAAGCGCCGGGTTGCTTCTGAGTATGATAAAAGCATTCTGAGCGGTTTCAGGGTGCCAAGAAAGCGCAGCCTTTACCCACTGCTGAGAACCCTTAGCCACAGCTACTTGAATGGACGTCACCTGTGTGTGTGGGACGTAGTTCTGCGGCTTCCCAGTGCTCCAGAGCTCGACTGTCAGCTCCGTAGCTTCCGAAGCGTCTAACAGCAGCTCGATGCCTTCAATGAACGGATCTGCGGGCACGAGAAGCGCCACATGCGCGATCAGCGGCAGCACCGACGCAGATTGCTCGAGAGCAAGTCGCGTCAAGGTGCTGGACGCTGTCATCTCAGCGCGGAGCACGAGGTCTGCCGCATCCGCGTTCTTCAGACCAAGGACGGCTGCATCCTGTCGAAGCAGCGTCTGCTGAAGCTCGCTCAAGTGGCTGCTGTGCAGCTCGCGGGGGGAGATGCCCTTTGCCGTGCAGAGCGCGGCTCCTGTGCCCGCGGCTTCGCCTATGACGGCACAAGTCGCCATGACGCGCGTCGTGCCAAAAGCCACGTGGGACGCGCTGATGTTGCGTCCCGCCATCAACATATTCGTCACGTTGACGGAGTAGAGAGAACGGAACGGGATATGGTAACTGCCATCCATATGCATATGTTTGGAGCCTTTAGCTGTGGCATACATCCCTTGTGGCGGATGTAAGTCAATGGACCAGCCGCCGAAGGCGACCCGGTCTTCAAATAGCTCCTGTGCGATGATATCGTTCTGATTCAGCACGTAGTCCCCAACGAAACGACGATATTCCCTTTTCCCTGGAATAGAGCCGATCCATTCGAGCGTCAGGTTTTCACTCTCGAATTTACCGGAATTTTTGATATAATCCCAAATGCCGTAGATAACAGAGGACAGCTCATCCCGGATTCGCTCATTTTCATGAACAACATCATGCTCACCGCCCCATTCAATCCACCAATAAGCGCATCCATTATCTCCGCTGCGAATGACGCGTTTCATGGGGATGGAGGTTTGTGTGATGTCTTTCGCGAAGCTTGGTGCGATATATTTGACCGGACGGCCTGCATCTTTCGTATAGAATAGTAGGGTACTCCCAAGTGTAATATCGTCCGCGACGAGTGGTGCCCATTCCTCATTGAACTCCTCTTGTGCTTCACGGCCAATGCGATATTTCGCACCTGCGAGGAAACCGACTAACCCGTCGCCCGTACAATCGAGGTAAACACGACTATCGAAACGAATACGTCGTTCAGATCCCATCATCCAACCTGTGACAGAACGAATCGTTCGAATAGTCTCGTCACCCTCGGCATGGGCCTCATGGACATCCGTGTTTAAGAACAACGTAATATTCTTCTCTGCTTTGACTTTTTCAAGTACGATCAGGTCCCAGATATAAGGATTTCCGTCGATATTACGGTACTGGTTCTCTACGAATAGTTCACCCATGATGCCAGTTTCTCTGGCATTTCGATGAGCACCGTGGGAAGTAGCGCCGCATACCCAGACGCGAACTTCGCTGCTGGCATTGCCGCCAAGGACAGGACGATTTTGGACGAGCGAGACAGATTGGCCTAACCGAGCTGCAGCGATTGCCGCGCAAACACCTGCTAATCCTCCACCGATTACGGTTATGTCTGATAAAACAATTTCATGCTTCATAACTTAGCACCTCACTAATTCATAGAATATCTTTAATTTCATTGTAAAATATCCTATTCCCATTGAACATGCAGACAGTTACAATAGGCATATACTTTATTTCATTATTGAAGAGGTGAGAGCGTGGCTTTCCGTGATGTGACTATTAAGCTCATCTCCCATGTCTATTGGCACCATAAGGTGACGTTTATGCTAGAGGAAGACGAGTATCCATGTTGGACGATATTTGCCGTAGAAGATGGCAGATTCTTCTATCGTGTTGGGGAGCGGAAAGGGGAAGCGGGGTTCGGAGACTTTGTTATTTGTCCACCCCACACCGTGTTTCAGAGGAAAACACTCGAACCCCTGTCCTTTCACTTCCTGCAGTTTGTATGGTTATCTGAACCTAGTTTTGGCGATGAAGCCTTCTGGAAAGGAAAATTGACGATTAACGATACAGATCGTTTATCTTCCAATTATCATTATTTGAGACAGCTTCCCGGCTGGGATGAAGAGAGCACGCTGCACAAGCAGCACATGGTGAACGATTTATTACGTTTAGTCAAAATGGAGCGAGATCGCAAAGATGACCCTTCCACAGAAGTCGATTTGTTGATGGAGAAAGCCCGAAGGTACATGACGGAATATGCTTATGCAAGTTTATCCCTGTTGGATTTGGCTGTCTCTCTTGGACTCACCCCCGTACAATTCACCCGTAAGTTTCGCAAGGTGTTCGGACAAACTCCTTCTGAGTTTTTGAATGAGATGCGTCTCACAAGAGCTCGGCATTTGTTAGAGGGATCAACGCTTACCTTGGATGCGATTGCCGGGAAATGCGGATTCGAAAACGGCTTTTATTTGAGTCGCGTTTTTACGCAAAAAATGGGCATAGCTCCATCAATATACCGAAGCAGGCATCGCGTATAAAAAATGCCCCAACTTTTCCTTTATGAGGAAGTTGGGGCATTTTTCAACGGTGTAATCCGTATTTTCAATCATTAAGGTCCACTATAAGGTAATTTACCTTGAACATACTCATCTTCAGGCTTACGAATCCAGCGTTGAAGGTAGCCTTGCGTGTACAGAGCTTTGATCAGAATGATCAACACTGGCGAAAGGATTACACCAGCAAATCCAAAGAGAGAAAGGGATACGATCATGAAGGCTAAGGTCGTAAAGGCCGATACTCCGAGTGATTCCCCAGTGATCTTTGGCTCCATAATTTGTCTGACGAGGATGACGACCAAGAGTAAGGAACTGAGCCAGATCGCTAATGTCGTTTGACCAACAATAAACAGGTAGATGATCCATGGAATGAACAAAGTTGATACGCCGAGTAGTGGCAGTACATCAAAGATGCCTGACAACAGCGCGATGGAGAAAGCATTATTAACGCCGAGCAGGAGCAAGGCGAAAAATACGACAACGAACGTCAAAGAGATTAGTTTGGCTTGCGCTTTTATGTAGGAGACGATTCCCTTCACCACATTTTCTTTGAGAAAAAAGAAGACGGATTTGAAGGTTTTTGGTGTTTTTTCACCTGCAAGGCGTTTCCAAGAATCAATTTCAATGCTAAGGAAGTAGGCTAAGATAATCCCGACGATGAAGTTGAACATGAAGGTTGAGAAGGATGTCAGCGAGGCTACCAATCCAGATAAGAAAGCAATGATAAACTTGGAGGCATTACCTGCGATTTGCCCGGCATAATCTTTGGCTTTCACAATAACGTCAGTTGGCAGCGCTTGGAATTGGTCATTCAATTCGCTAATTTTTTGCACAATTTGATCGTTGAACACCGCTTGATATTCATCCACTTTATCGACAAGACTCATGATCTGGCTGGTGAATATGACAGCGGCACCGGTTAGTGCGCCAAGGATAATAAGGACGAATACTAAGGTCGAAATCGCCGAAGCGATTGACTTACGTATACCTTTGCGGTTCAAAAACCGAGCAAAAGGCTCGATCATCATGAAAATGATCAGAGCCAGGAAGATTGGGGTAGCAATGCGATACAGGTAACTAAATAACAGCATGAATAAATAGACGGTTAGAACAATGAGAGCAATGTCAAAGGCTGTTCTCCAATATTTCTTGTAAAAAGAAATCATGCATGTTCCTCCGGTATCATTATTGTTCGGTTAAAATAATCGGTCCTTGACTGGTAATGGCAATTGTATGTTCATATTGAGCGGACAAGCTGCCGTCATAAGTTCTTGCTGTCCATCCATCTTGATCTACTTTGGAATGGTATTTACCTACATTCAGCATCGGTTCAATCGTGAAGACCATGCCTTCTTTAATCCGCGGCCCTTTGCCAGCTGGTCCATAATGAGGCACTTGCGGCTCTTCATGCATTTCGGAACCAATCCCGTGTCCGATAAAATCTCTTACAACGGAAAAACCATGAGATTCAGCATACACTTGGATGGCATGCGACACATCGCCGATACGGTTGCCGGGAACGGCTTGCTCAATTCCTTTGTATAGAGATTCTTTCGTTACTTTCAGCAATTTCTCGGCAACCGGAGAAATGTTACCCACCGCATAAGACCACGCGGAGTCTGCCAACCAACCATCTATACGTACAACCATGTCGATGGTTACAATATCGCCGTCATTCAGAGGCTCTTTCTTAGGAAAACCGTGACAGATCACATCGTTTACGGATGCGCAAGTGGCATATTGATAACCGTGATAACCTTTTTGCTCGGGAGTGGCCCCGTGCTTAGTCAGAAAGCCCTCTACGAATTGGTCGATTTCCCAGGAGGTTATACCAGGTCGAATCATTTTGGCAATTTCTTTATGGCAATCAGCAAGGATGCGACCCGCTCTGCCCATCTTTTCAATTTGTTCTTTAGATTTGATGGTGATCATCAAGCTCCACTCCTCTGGTGATAGTCCCTAATTATTCATTATGTCCACTTTGCTGACCATAACTTCATTTCTTTTATTATTTGATGCAAATCCTGGCCTTTCGGTGTCAAGGTATACTCGACCGTAACAGGAACCGTAGGGTAAGCCATTCGTTCCAAAACCCCATGTTCCTCGAGGTGACGAAGGATATCCGTTAATGATTTAGGGCTGACTCCAGTTATCTGGCGCTGCAGCTCGCCGAAACGTTTCGTTCCGCAAAATAATTCGCGAAGCACGAGAAAAGCCCATTTTCCACCAATAACTTCAAGTGTTCTTTCAACCGAGCATTCGATTTCTTTGGGTACTTTAGGAACATAGTTGCTGAGTGGAGCGACTTTTTCATTCTCTAGGGTTGACATAAGACCGCTTCCTTTCGAATTGAATGTATGGAACTAACTTTTATGTAAGTTAGTTACTTCCGTGTAATTAGTGCTCTTTGTGCTCACTACTATGTATTTTAAAGTTCGTTTAGTGAATTAGCAAGAAGTAAGGGATGACTTGGGACAAAGGTTGATTTCGTGCCTTAGATTCTTTACAATAAGAAATAAAAATTAATGTTTCAGGAGATGTGTACATATGAACGTCAAAATTTCGCGTAATGCTGCAAAAGTACTTCAATTGGAGCTTGATAAAGAAGAAAACAAAGGATTATTGGTTCGCGTTCAAGTGACTCATTCGCACGGTGACCATGCTCACTATGGTTTGGGTCTTGACGATAAATCAGAAAATGACGTCCTTGTAAGCACAGATAAAGGTATTGACGTTATTCTAGATAAAAATGAACCTTTGCTGGATGGTATCCGTATTGATTACTTCTACACACCAGAAGAAGGCTTCATGATTACGAACCCAAGCAAGGGGAATCACGGAGATCACTAATGCGCAATGATATTCGCATTTGTGATAAATGCAAACACATGAAAGTGAAGACCGCCCTTTCTAAGATAAGTGTCATTGCACCCGATGCTGAAGTCAAAGTTGCCTGCAAATCATATTGCGGTCCGTGTTCCCGGTTTGCATTTATATTTATTAATGGACGCTATGTGACAGCACCAACAGAAGACGAAGCGATTGAAAAGGCAAAAAAGTATGTAAAATGAGAAAAAGCATCCGCCCACTTTGGGGTTGGATGCTTTTTTACATTCAAACAAAATTAGGCATGAACAGCTGATTTCTCTAACAGCTTGCGAATTTGGCTGTCTATTTTGCTTGGTGAAGTGGTAGGGGAGAAGCGTTTAATCACATTGCCTTGCTGATCAACTAAAAACTTTGTGAAATTCCACTTGATGCTTGAGCCGAGAAGACCAGAAGCCTGCTTTTTCAGGTGTTGGTAAAGCGGATGGGCGTCTGCGCCGTTAACATTGATTTTGGAGAACAACGGAAAGTTAACACCGAAATTAATTTGGCAAGCTTGCTCGACTTGAGCATCGTCGCCGGGTTCCTGGTCCTTAAATTGATTGCACGGAAATCCTAAGACGCTAAAACCTTGTTCCTTATATGTGTCATGGAGCTCTTGAAGTCCTTCGAATTGAGGAGCAAAGCCGCACTTCGTAGCGGTATTCACAATAAGCAGCACTTGACCTTGGTAATCAGCAAGAGACTTTTCTTCACCGCGGATCGTGCGAACTGTAAATTGATGAACATTCAAAAGGGCCGCCTCCTTTGTTTTATTTTACACAAATTAATTTTACACAATTTTAAAAAGTTTGAACAGCTATTTTTAATTTACAATTTTTTCATATCCCTCTGATATTCCACGAATATATAAACATTATGCTTATCACAGTGATAGTTTATTAGATGATGGAGGGTTCATATGAAAAGATTACTGAGAAGAAAGCGACTGCTTATTGTACTTGCGGCCATTTGTGCCGTTTCTACAACAACTGTCGTATCCGCAGGACAAGCTACGTTAGAGGCTATTGCTGTGAAGTTTCAACTAACTTCCGGTGGGAAAACGCTTACCCTTGATAAAGATCCCGTTGTCATTAACGGAAGCACATATGTTCCTCTTCGCACCATTGGTGAAGCACTTGGTAAACAGCTCGAATGGAATGAATGGAATCAATCCATCTCGCTCAAAGATATTCCTAAAGTGACTGGTAAATTTGAGTGGAAAAATGCTCCTGTGCTTGAAAAAGGTATCCAAGAAGGCGGGTTCTCAGGTCTTGTTCACTTACCTAAAGATGCTGCAGATACGTTCTATACGTTGGCGGATCGTGGACCCAACGGTGAAGTAGGTAAAGATAAACTTCGCACATTCCCGATCGACAACTACATTCCACGTATTTATAAATTCAAAATTACGAACGGAAACATTGAAATCTTGGAGACGATCAAACTATCGCTTCCAGATGGCAAATTAGATAAAGTAAGCAATAGCAAATACATAACAGGACTGCCGAACTTGATTGGAATCGATGAAGTGCCGTATGATGAGAAAGGTGTTACGAAGCTGGCTTATGATCCGGATGGTCTTGATTTGGAAGGTATCGCTTATAGCCCAACTGACGATACATTTTGGGTTTCAGATGAATATCGCCCATCCATTCTTCAAGTGAAACGCGATGGCACGATACTAGGACGTTATGTCCCTAAAGGCGCTAAAGACAAGCTCGTTCAAGCTGGTGCTCAAACGCCAATTTTTGATACACTGCCTGAGGTATACAATACACGTATTTCCAACCGTGGATTTGAAGGTGTGACTATTTCTCCAGATGGTAAATTCTTGTACACATCCATTCAAAGTCCAATGGCAAATCCAGATAAGAAAACAGGGGAGTCTTCGAGAAATCTGCGTATCCTCAAAATGGACTTAGCCACAAAGCAAATCGTGGGCGAGTATGTTTATGTCGCTGAGCAAGCTGGCATGTTCGTCAAAGTGAACCAAAAAGATATCGTGATCAGTGATCTCTCCGCACTATCCAGTAATGTACTGCTTGTAGATGAGCGGGATAAGAATGCGGGCGCTGACGCACAGCTGAAACGAATTTACAAATCGGATTTCTCTAAGGCTACGAATATTTTAGGAAAAGATACAAGCAAAAACCTGGAAAGCCTATCCGTTCAGCAGCTCAAAGATCAAGGTATTCAACCAGTTAGCAAGGAATTAATTGTCGATATTGCTAAACTAGGATACCCGTATGAGAAGATTGAAGGCTTGACGGTTGTTGACAAAAATACGATTGCGATTGTAAACGACAATGACTTCGGTATTAGCTATGATGATAAAGGCGTATTAACACTAACAAGCGCGCCAACTCAATTACAACTTATTCAAGTTTCTGACGACTTATCCACGAAATAATAAGTAAACGAAAACCCAGCTCATCGAGGCGCACTCGGTGGTCTGGGTTTTATTATTTAAACAATATCAGCGAGGGCTTTGTCTACGAAAGAATACTTAAACGTAAAGCCATGCTCTAATAATACGCGAGGGAGTACCTTCTGACCTTCCAAAAGCAGCGTAGATAACTCACCGAACATCATTTTTAAAATAAAAGCAGGAAGCGGGAATAGATTTGGTCTTCGCATCGCTTTCCCTAATGCCCGTCCAAACTCCCTGTTCGTGACAGGATTCGGCGCTGTCGCATTAACAGGACCTATAATCGCTTCGTTCTGAATGCAAAAATCAATAAGCCTCACCATATCATCAATGTGAATCCAGGAGAGCCATTGCTTGCCGCTGCCTATGGGACCGCCAACACCAAGCTTATAAGGCAATGCCATTTTTGGGAATGCGCCTTCCTTGTCGTCTAGAACAAGTCCAACGCGGACTTTTACGATGCGTGTTCCCTGTATCTGATCAGCCGCGTCTTCCCACTGTTCGACTATCCTCGATAAGAAATCGACAGGACGGTGCGGACTTCGTTCGTCAAAGGTTTCGGTTTCTGATGTACCATAAACGGACATTCCTGAAGCATTAACGACGACTTTCGGTTTCACTTCCATGTGTTCTACAAGCTGAGCCACTTGTTCAGCTGCCTTTAGCCGAGAACCAACGATTCGTTCCTTGGCCGCAGCTGTCCAACGCTGATTAATCGACTCTCCAGCCAAATTCACTATGGCATCCAGTCCTGCGAATGCGCTTGAATCCGTCTTTAGTTGATCCCAAGTAACGGTGCGTACATGCTCTACAACAGCTCTGGGTGAACGTGAAATATTGATGACTTCATGACCTTGCTTCTGCAAATGAGAAATCAATCGTTTACCAATAAACCCGCTGCCACCGGTTACTGCTATTTTCATCCTTCAGCACCTCCTTTCTTTTATTATAGGGCCTATATACAATGTTTTCCAACTGATGTTATTCTTCTCTTTACATTACTGTGTTATATTGGAAATAGGGAGGGATGCCAAATGTTTCGTTTTTTATTCCGAAAATCACCCAAACCGTCCAAGAGAAGCCGCATAGGGAAATCCAAACCGAGCTTTCGAGCTTCAGATTTACCCCAAGGGCTTGGTTTGCTAGAAGGTGTTCCGTTAGAACGAATCGTTACTAAGCTGAATAGTGCTCTTCCACTTGATTATGTAGAAAGACTCCAATATCGCGTAAAAGCTGGGAATTCTTCCATGTCCGATGACGAGTTTGCCTGTAAATGGTTTGAATTAAAACGATTTTTCCTGATGAATCTCATTTTAAAAAGAACCCCGATGTTTAGCAGCGAAATCGATGAGATTTGGCATGAGATGCTAATGTTTACGAGAGAATATCAGCGGTTCGGGGATCAATTCGCAGGTGGCGCTATTCATCATTCACCTGAACGCGAACCGAAGCAAATGCCGGGTGAACGTGCTTGGTTCGATTGGGTATATGCGCACTTGTTCGAGTTCGCTCCAACGAGTTCGCGGTGCTGGAACGGATTTTTCCGCAATCCGCTGGATGAGCAGCGAACAGATTTGCTTCGCAAAGCGAATGATGAAGAAATCGCCGAGCAATGGTTCGATATGGAGCAGGCGAAGCGGTATCCAGAAGTTGCAGAGACGATCCGCATACTAATCACGCAGGCGATTAACGAAGCCAGACAATCAACGAACAGCCGCAGGTTTGAGGATACAGGATGGAAGGATTCGATAACAAATCCGAACAACATGGTGTATATGGCAGGAGCCATGATGTTCTTCTCCATTCAGGATAATAATAACTATACAAGCGGGATGAACGCTCAGTGGCCTGCGAATGAAACCAATAACCCAAATAACAAGCAAAGTAACTGCTCTTCATCGGGTTGTGGAGGTTCTGGAGGCAGTGGCGATAGTTCTGGAGATCAAGGCGGCGGCAGCAGCTGCAGCTCCGGATCGGGCTCTTCATGCTCGTCAGGGTCGAGCTGCGGGTCTGGTTGCGGGGGAAGTTAGGTTAAGTTGTGAAAGCAGTATTCCGTTCGTGGAATCGGATGACTCTGACAAGGCTTCATGCGGGGAAGCGAATGGACATTATAAACACTTTTTGCACTCTCTGCCTGAGAGTGTTTTTTGTTTGGAGCATACAAGGAGACCGAGACTAAAATGGGGAAACCCATCCCCAACCATCCTGTCACGAACCCGTAGCCCCAAGTCCACAGATTCGAAATTAGAACAAATTGGAGACACATATCGTCATTTTTCGTGTATAATTGGAATTCGGTGTCGATTTCTTTGACCTACGGTAAATTAAGCGGCGATAGGAGTCCTTTCAAATGAATCGGTTACGTGGTTTTCTAAGTTCTTATCATCCCATTGTACATACGTTAATTCTTGGAACCGTAATGGCTAGGGCTGCGTCCTCCATGAGTTTGCCTTTTCTCGCGATTTATTTAGCCAGGCATACGTCGATGAGTGCGGTGATGATCGGAATTGTCATCGGGATGGGTTCTTTGGCTGGAACCGTAGGCGGTTTTATAGGGGGCACCTTATCGGACCGATTCGGAAGACGTATTATCATGCTGGCTGCTCTTTTCGGCTGGGCGTTCGTGTTCTTAGGTTTCGGTATGGTTAAACTACCAATCCTGTTTATGCTGCTCAATATGCTGAACGGCTTGTGCCGATCTTTTTATGAGCCCGTGTCGCAGGCTTTGATGGCAGACCTCACAGAACCTGAGAAGAGACTTAAAGTATTTTCGATGCGGTACATGGCGATTAATGTTGGTGTTGCTGTTGGGCCACTTTTGGGTGCTTTTTTCGCTACGATGAACGGTGCGCTGCCTTTTCTCATCACTGGAATCATTTATTTTATTTATGCGGTCACCCTTTACGCACTGCTCATCGCGTTTGGCATCAAGAAAATCGAGGGTGAGAAGAAATCTTCGGTTACCTTTGGTTCTGCTTTGCGAGTGATTCGCAGTGATTTGACTTTTCGCTTGTATATCCTTGGCGGTATTATTGGAGCTATCGGTTACTCACAGGTGATGGTGACACTTTCGCAATATTTGGAGCAGAACTTTGTAGACGGTGTGAAAATGTTTGCGATCTTAATGAGTGTAAATGCGATCGTGGTTATTGCCATGCAGATTCCACTTACTCGTTTGGCAGAAAAGTACACGCCCCTCGCTGCGATTATATTTGGCAACCTAATGTTTGCGTTAGGGGATGTTGGCTTTGCATTCTCCCACTCGCTGGTATGGCTTATTATTTCGATGGGTATTTTCACCCTTGGTGAGATTCTAAATTACCCTGCTGCTAATATGTTGATTGACAAATTAGCTCCCGAGCAAATGCGTGGCACTTATTTTGGCGCTCAAACATTAACGAACATAGGCCACTTTATTGGGCCTTGGTTAGGTGGGTTTTTGCTCGTTTCTTATGGTGGGAATACGTTGTATGTTCTTATGGCTGTTCTTACAATTACGGGATCCATTTTCTATTGGAGAGGCACGATTCGTCAAATTACGGCGAAAAATACGTCGAAAAAAGAAAATTTTTGAAAAATATTGCAAAATTAGTTCTTTGGAACTATTCGATTTCAAATCGAGTTCCCGTATCCTTGAGAGTGTAGATATTTATTACTCTTAACTCTTCAGATATTTAGTAAGACATCTCGACAAAGGCAAAGCTGGCGAAAGCCAGTGACGCAAAGCTAAAGGGGCTTACTTGTCCTGCAAACCGGACTCGCAGCCAGCCAGCCGCCGAACGATTGGGTATCAACATCCGAACCCCTCCGATCGGTTCACTATGGTGGGGTTTTTTCTCTGTCATAACAAATTTATGTAAAAATAAAAGGAGGATCCAGCAGCATGCAGTCTGAAGGAATACTACAAGAAGAACAAAAAGTGACTTCGCTATGTGGTAATCATGTTGCCCGTTTGGTGCCTTCCTCGGATGGACCAAAGCTCATGATCAATCGGGAAGAATACGCGTTAAATGAGGCTTGTTGGGATGTTGAAATGTTTCACGGGAGAAACAATAGCATCTTGATTTTCTACTGGAAGGGCGAAGTTAAGCTTTCTGTAAAAATGCCGCCGATGTCGCAAATTGAAGCATTTTTGACAAGGCTTTATCAATGTTTATCATCCAAATTAAGAACGGTACAGCCTATCTAGGCGTACCGTTTTTTTTATTGCCAGCTGTAAGGGAATTGTAAAGACAAAATCATTGTCACAAATTGACACGAGCTGATGTAATGAATGTCAAATGTTTTAGTAGTGCTTTGGAACTGTTATTAGGGGGATACATAGCATTATTTTGGCCAATGTCCCTTATGTAGCAGGTTGTGGCTTGTGGTTCGATCATCATTCCAGTGAACTTGAGCGGATGGGTGAAAAGGTTGAATTTAAAGGGGAACCCGAATTGCGCCAAGTGCGGCACGTGTTGTTTATGATTACTATGGAGGGCGTGAGACCTTCGGCGATACCGATGATATTATGCGCGGGGTAGATAAAGCGGATTCGGCGCAGTTCAGCAAAGAAGATATTTTGAATCCGAGTGGATGGGATTTATTATCTTTTATCATGGATGCTCGAACGGGTTTAGGGCGATATCGCGATTATCGGATTAGTAATTATCAATTGATGGAAGATCTTGTGCAGCACTGTGCAACGATGTCCGTTCATGAGATTATGGAATTGCCGGATGTGAAAGAGCGTGTGGCGCGACCCAAGTTGACTATGTGCACGCTGAGGAAGTTTTGAAGAAAATTGTTGAAACAATGAGAACTGACGGATAAAATAAGTGAAACGGACCGCAGGAGGGGGAGTTCCCGGAATGCGATTTTTCACTAAATGGGGACAGGGGGGAATGGAGTGGAGTTAGAACAAATTCATCATGTGGCGATCATTAGCTCCAATTATGAGCGATCGAAACACTTCTATGTCGAATTACTTGGATTAACGGTCATACACGAAACGTATCGTGCAGAACGTGACTCCTATAAGTTGGATTTACGCATCGGGAAGACCGAACAGCAGATCGAGTTGTTTTCATTTCCGAACCCTCCGCTGCGAGTTAACCAGCCTGAGGCAAGGGGTCTTAGGCATCTGGCTTTTGTTGTGCCGAATATGGTACAAAGCGTTAAGGAACTTGAGAGCAAGGGGATTGCGGTAGAACCGGTGCGGATTGACCCTATTACCGGTGACCAATATACTTTTTTTGCAGATCCGGATGGACTGCCCTTGGAGTTGGTGGAACATGCGAAATGATCACCAAGAAAGGACAGAACAGGAGCCGAAGCTGCGGTTTGCCAAAGGCTGCCTATGGAGTTTTCTTGTGTCCATTCCCCTATGGGCGTTGTTGATTTGGTTTTTGTTTATAAAATAAAATCCCTCACTAGCTTGGTCTGACCCACTGCATGCATGCAGTTAGGTCGGATGAGCCGTTGAGGGATTTTTATTTTACTTGTCCGTTTGTCTGCGCGGTGGCAATGGTCCAAGATACTGGAATAGGTTGCATTCGATCCGTCCATTAAATAGTTTACGCTTCTTATCCGCGCGGCGGTTCATATAGTGCTCGAGCTGTGTGCTCGGGCTTAGGATAAACATGCTCCATGACGGCATGGGAGCAGTGAGTGCACCGAGTTGGCGCAGCGCCACCTCTACATCTTGCGCTTCACCAAGCCGCTCTCCATAGGGAGGGTTGGTGATCAAGCAGCCGTAGTCGCCGCGCGGTCGGGCTTTGGCTACTGGTTCCACGAGCAGCTTGAACTGCTTCGTCAAGCCGGCGGCCTTCGCGGCAGCCTCTGCCACTTCGATGGCAGAGGGATCGATGTCACTGCCGATGATGTTCAGCGGAACATCATCTTTAACAGCGTCGAAGGCTTCGTCGCGAGCCTTGTCCCACAGCTTGCGTGGGATATTGCCCCACGCCTCGCTAGGGAAGCTGCGCCGCAGTCCTGGCGCGATGTTCCATCCGATCATAGCTGCCTCGATCGGAATCGTTCCCGACCCGCAGAACGGGTCGTAGAGCGGTCTGTCGACCTTCCAGCGGCTCAGGAGGATCATCGCAGCCGCCATGGTCTCCTTGAGCGGCGCTTCGGTCACGAGCTTACGGTAGCCGCGCTTGTGCAGGCTGGCGCCGGTTGTGTCGATCGTCAGCGTTGCAATATCGTTCAGGAGTGCGACTTCGATGACGTAGCGAGCCCCGTTCTCAGGGAACCACTCCGTTCCGTAGCGAAGCTTCAGCTTCTCCACGACGGCTTTCTTCACGATTCCTTGGCAAGCGGGAACGCTAGATAATTGTGACTTATGGGAACGCCCTTCCACAGGGAATTCGGCATCGTTCGGAATCCAGTCCGGCCAAGCAAGCGCTTTGGTGCCTTCGAAAAGCTCATCGAAAGTCACGGCATTGAATTGGCCCATGTGTACCAAGATGCGATCAGCGGTTCTGAGCCAAAGATTGGTGCGGCAGATGGCCAGCTCGTCTCCAAGAAAACGGACACGACCATTCTCGATAGTCACCTCGTTGTAGCCAAGATCACGGATTTCGCGAGCAACGATGGCCTCAAGTCCCATTGGGCAAGTTGCGATTAGTTCAATTTGTTGTGGCATGTTTAGATTCCTTCCATCCGGGTTGTGCATCGCTCATAAAACTCATACAATTAACAAGTATAGGACAAATAGGTTACAGTTACAAACGATACACGCAAAGTGGAGGCATTGATGCTTTTCTAAGGAGGAAAAAACATGGAAACCATAACAGCCGAGAGCTATATGGAAGGTTTATACGAAGAAGATACAGTTCTAGAGCGAGTAAAGGAAGTCATACGCACCCATAATATGCCCGAAATATCGATTGCACCTGGATATGGCAGATTGCTCACTATGATGGTCACGATGATTGGCGCGACAAAGGTGTTGGAAATAGGTGCTTTGGGCGGTTATAGCGGGATTTGTTTGGCGAGAGGCTTGAAAGAAGGCGGCAAGCTGATTTCGCTTGAGTTAAAACAAGAATTTGCTGATGTAGCCAAGCAAAATTTAACTGAAGCGGGCCTTGGCGAGCTCGTTGAGTATCGGATTGGCGAAGCACTCGTTCACCTGAATGGGCTTCTTGAGCAGGGAGAGCGATTTGATTTCTTTTTTATCGATGCGGACAAGGTGAATTATCCGAATTATTTGGAGCTCGCAATTAAACTGGCGAATCCTGGTGCCATAATTGCAGGGGATAACACGCTGATGCGAGGAAAAGTCGTCGACGCGAACCAAACCAAAGCCTCGGTCCAAGCTATGCGTACCTTCAACCAGCTGATCGCCTCCGATCCGCGTTTGGAAAGCACCATCCTGCCAGCTTATGATGGCTTGGCTTTAGCGCGAGTGAAGTAACACGGTTTGTACAACATCACAGCGTATAATCTTTAGAACTTCCTCTTTGTACGGAAAAATGCTCTAAGCTAGCAATAGCTTAGAGCGTTTTTCATTGACAAATAATGTTCTGTGGTATTGGGTGAGCGAAGCTTACCCCTTATTTAACTTTAAGATGCTTTTTGATCTGGTATATGGAAGTCAGACTCGCTTAATTTGCCAGGAGTAATTGGTTTGATTTGCGTTAACGGAGGCACTGGTTGTGATGTGGTCCTAGGGTGAGTGACTTCTTGCTTCTTGAAAGAAATAGCACTGATGCCGTTCCAATAGATAAATAATAACTCTGCACATACGACGATCAAAACAATTTTACGCCAGTTCAGGCTCATGGATGGCATCCTCACTTTCAATGATACGCCTATATTATCATATTGTGGAAGGAATTCCCATGATTATTTTCACTCTTCATTTATGAACCAGACCTGTAGTAATCTCTAGTTCATAACGTTGACATTCCGGCATTTGTGCGGCGTAAGCCAAGCGAACAGCACATTCAATATCATAAGGAACACGCACGAATTGAATCGCAAACCCAGCTTGAACATTGCCTTCGGTTTCCCCCTCCAAAACGCAGTAGCAGGCTTGTGGAATGCCGTCATAGGGCGTTCCCACACTACCAACATTGAAGAGCATCAGTCCGCTGCTCGCGTGCTTCACAGAGCGTTTCTCCGATGGGTTTTTGATCGTTATGAGATAGGGAATATGAATGTCTCCGTAGCCGACAATATCAGGCTGTTTCCCATCTGTCGACTCACCTGTCATCTCCGTATTTTGAAACATTGCGAGACGTTCTTCCTTGGATGCTTTACGTTTCACTCTATGATAAACACTTTGCGCAGAAGCGTGGAACAGTCGGAACAATTTGCCGCTTACATTCAAATCAACGGAGAAAGGCAGCTGTTCCAAATAAGCGAGCCTATCCTCACCAAGCTGCTGCTGATGCCACAATCCTGCGGGCTGCTCCTGCGGAAGGGTAATCCCCAAATCCCAGTTTCCTTGAACAACAGATTCACATACCTCCTTGATACGGTCAACGACAGAAGCGGAATCAGGCCCTTTACCCACAAGGTCGCCCAAACATATAATGCGTTTAATTCCTCGACGTTCAATATCTAAAAGCACAGCTTCCAGTGCGGGTAAATTACCATGAATATCCGATATGATTGCGATTTTCTCCAACGTTTTCGTTCCCTTTCTCTGATAAACTCAAATGACCTTCGTTATGCTTCAGTTATACCACAAGGATTATGAATCTGAAAATGAGAGTCTCTTACTATTACCCAACGAGGGATTCTTCTGCTATAATTTGTAGGGGGAAAGGGGAATGTTTTGATTGGAATCCAGACAAGATCGTCACCGTAAACCGAAAAAAGAACGCTCTACGACCAAGAAGACCCCGCTCAAAGTAATTGGGGGACTCACGCTTGCCGCAGCAGCTTGTTTTGCTATTGGCATAGGCGCTTCCTATTGGACATCGAACAGTAAATCAGCAGAAGAGCAAGATTCAGCATCATCACCAGTGGCTAGTGTTTCGCCTGTTCCAACCAAACCAACGAATACAGCGAGCACAGCTAGTGCGGAGCCAAGCGCAAAGCCTAGCCCAGAGTCTACGGCAAAAGCCGTTATCTCGACTCCTGCTCCTAGCGCAACGAATAAGCCCACAATTAGTGGCGGGCAAGTGAAGTTAACTTTTGTGGGTGATGTGTTGATGGCCTCCAAAGTGGAAGATATTTTAAAGCAAAAAGGCTATGATTACCCCTACACGAATGTTAAAGACTTTCTAACCAAGCCTGATTATACGATTGCTAATTTAGAAACACCTATAACGACTAGAGGTACAGTTCAAAGTAAGGATTACGTCTATCGTTCTTCACCGATGGCATTACCTGCTTTGAAAGCTTCCGGTATTGATCTCGTTAATCTAGCGAACAACCATGTAATGGATTATGGTACGGAAGGTTTGCTAGACACGTTGGATGCCCTTGATCAAGAGGACGTTAAGCGAGTTGGAGCGGGCAAAGATTTAGAAGAAGCTTACCGACCGGTCATCGTGGAAAAAGAGGGTGTGAAGATTGCCTTCTTCGGCTTCAGCCGTGTCGTTCCTGAGGCTTCATGGAAAGCAGGTCCTGGCCATCCGGGTGTAGCTGAAACGTATAGCTACACGCTGCCGGTCGAAGCCATACAAAAAGCAAGAGAAAGTGCTGATCTGGTCGTTGTCGTTGCCCATTGGGGAGTAGAAAGAAGCGATAATCCGGATAAGTATCAGAAAGACCTGGCCCATCGCTACATCGATGCCGGTGCTGATCTGGTCGTGGGTGGTCATCCACATGTTTTACAAGGCTTTGAGCAATACAAAGGCAAATGGATTGCTTATAGTCTAGGCAATTTCATTTTTACAACCAATGATACCCCGAAGACTTGGGAGACGGTTATTCTAGAGGCTGCATGCTCTAAGGATAAACAATGCGATATCCACCTTGTGCCTATTTTGACCAAAGCAGCATTGCCTACACCCATGAGTACGGAAGATGGCGCAAAGCTCTTTCAGCGTTTGAGTAAAATCTCGATAGGTGCTCAAGTGGACGCTCAAGGAAATGTTAGCAAGAAATAAGAGGAGGAGCAATCAACATGACAGAAGCTGTTCGCAATATTTACTGCGTAGGTCGCAACTACCGGGCACATGCCGCCGAACTGGGGAATGATATTCCCGATCAACCCATGATTTTTACCAAGCCGACACATGCACTCGCCCCAATTAATGGGGGAGAGTTGACTCTTCCCGGTGATCAAGGTGAGATTCACTATGAAGCCGAGCTTGTCCTACATATCGCTAAGCCTTATATAGAAGGCATCCAAGTGGATGAGATTGTCGACAAGTATGCACTCGGCATTGACTTCACGCTTCGGGATGTTCAGAACGTCATTAAGAAGAAGGGGCAGCCATGGCTGCCTGCCAAAGGTTTTCTGAAGTCTGCACCAATCAGTACATTCCGACCATTCCCAGGCGCTTCAAAGCTGGCGGAAGCGAACTTCCAGCTTCGTCAGAATGGACAGGTTGTGCAGAACGGCAATATCAGTAATATGATCTTCGATCTTCAAACCATCATTGATTACATTGCAATGCATTATGGTTTAGGTGCTGGCGATATCATCTATACGGGGACTCCGGAAGGGGTAGGTCCTGTGCATCATGGTGATCGCTTGGAGCTAGAATGGGGAGAAGAAGTATTCGGAGCTGTTACGATTAACATTTAACAGATCAAAGGGCAGTCTCTTAAGGTCAATTATGACCTGAGAGAACTGCCCTTTATTTATCCTTGATTAAACTTCTGTTGGATCCTCTAAAGCAGCATCCGAATATTGCTCACGAACTCGAAGGATGGCCGGCCATTGTTGAAAAAATGCATCAACCACTTTCGGGTCAAAATGCTCGCCCTGCTCCTCTTTAAACAAAGTCAAAATCCGATCGAGCTCCCAAGCTTTTTTGTAAACACGCTCACTGCCGAGTGCATCGAATACGTCAGCAATCGCTGTAATTCGGCCATAGATGTGGATGTCCTCGCCTTTGATTCCGCGTGGGTATCCGCGCCCGTTCCATTTCTCATGATGCTCATAAGCGACAACAGCAGCCGTTTTCAGAATATGGCGATTGGAGTTCTTGAGCAGGTTATAGCCAATTAGCGTATGATTCTGCATCAATTTGAATTCTTCATCCGTTAATTTCCCTGGTTTGTTTAAGACACTATCAGGGATAGCCACCTTACCGATATCATGCATGGGCGAAGCCATTTTCAACAATTCAGCTTCTTCTTGACTCATACCTAATCCTAAGGCAAGGAGATATGAATATTCCGCAACACGCTTCACGTGATTTCCTGTCTCCTTGGACCTGCTCTCACCAATTTCCCCCATTCTAAAAATAATTTCCTTCTGCGTTTCCTCGATCTCGTTCGTAAGCAAAGCAGATTCTAGGGACTTACCCGCATAGGAGGAAGCTAACGTTAGATATTCCATGTCTTTATCTGAAAATTGTTCGCTTGCCGTCAACTTATTAATGGCTTGGTATGCACCCATAATTTGACCTTGGCTATTTCGGAATGGAATAACCATCATAGCTTTTGTGTGGTATCCTGTGTGTTGATCCATTTTCAAAGCCCCATTCACGAGATAGGACTTATATTCTTCATTCGTATAGGCATCATGAATAAATACGGCTTTATCATTCGTTACCGCATAGCCGACAAGACCAGCCGTACTAGGAATGCGAATTTCGTCGAGGCCATGAGCGACTTTGGACCATAACTCATTTTTGTTCGTATCAAGCAACCAAACCGTACATCGATCAGAGACAATCATTTCTCGTCCCATATCCGCCATCAGCATAAGTACATTGTCTAGGATTCGTTCGTTCGCAATTTTGGCTGCATAGTTAAAAATGACGCGCAGCATCTCCTGAGGATCCAGGTCACTTTTTAACTGGGACGTTATATCGATTTGTTCGTTCAACATGTCAGCCTCCTAACTTCACCGAACTTAGTTTACCATAAATTTCTTAGAAATTGGGTAACATCCTACTGAATTAACCGAATTTTTAGATGAATTTGTCGATGCTTAATAAATGTATAGTAAACATGAAGACTAGAATACGACTATGATACAATAAGAGAGATTTTTGAACGTTTAAAAAGGCAGGGAAGAAGATAGGAGTGCTATATGTGGAGTGGATTTGGGGTTTAGCGGGAAGCTTGATAATCGCAGGAGCGGCCTATTGGAAGGGATCCTTATCCTTATCGGGCTTGGCTGCTGCTGTGCTGCTCGGTACGTCGATGTTTGCACTGGGAAACTTAGCTTGGTTTGGGACACTTATCGCCTTCTTCGTATCTTCTACCTTATTGTCTAAACTCAAGCATCAACGTAAATCCGCAGCAGAAAGCGGTTATGCCAAAGGTGGAAGACGCGATGCCGGACAAGTTGCAGCAAATGGCGGTCTTGGTTTAATGCTATGTATAGGGAATGCGGTTTGGCACGATCCAGCTTGGTGGATTGTATTTATTGGGGTTATGGCAACCGTCAATGCAGACACTTGGGCTACGGAAATCGGTGGAATGAGTGTATCTACACCGCGTTCAATTATTAACGGCATGCGTGTTCCGGCTGGCACATCGGGTGGTGTAACGGGATTAGGACTGCTGGCTTCATTACTGGGAGGAGCATTCATTGGTTTGGTAAGTGGGTGGTTTAATCAGATAGGCGGCTCGGGATATAAGGTAGGGACACTTGCAGCGCTAATCATACTGGGTGCAGTTTCTGGCTTGATTGGTTCTTTGGCTGATTCTTGGCTCGGGGCGACGTTTCAAGTGATGTATCGGTGTAACGTTTGCGGGAAAACCATCGAGAAACAGCTTCATTGTGACCATAAAGCCACACAGATTCGCGGTATGAGATGGATGACAAATGACAATGTCAATGCAGTGTCCTCGCTAGTCGGAGGCATTGTGTGCTTAGCATTCAGTGTTTTGATATTTTAAAATAACTACAAAACAACCCTTCTGCAATCTGGGGCTGTTGACAAACACAATATTGAGAGGTTTTTGTAGAGACTGCGTAGAATTTAATTCTATGCAGTTTTTCTATTTGGAGGGATACCGATCATGATGGGGGTTAACGGAGATAAGCAGCACCAGTTTATTTTTTTAAACTTGGAGGATTATGTGCCAAAAGATCACTTGCTGCGAATTATTCAACGAGAAGTGGACGTCACTTTTATTTACGACAAAGTGAAGCATCTATATTCCCTCGTTGGTCGAAAATCTATTGATCCTGTGCTTCTCATGAAAATGATGCTCATCGGGTATTTATACGGAATTTCCTCTGAACGCAAGTTGGAAGAAGAAGTGAAAATGAATCTGGCGTATCGCTGGTTTTTAGGACTAGATCTCATGGAATCCGTTCTGGATCATTCTACTCTTAGTCAGAATCGTCGACGCCGGTTTAAAAACAGCTCTATCTTTCAAGAGATATTTGATCACATTGTGACATTATGCATACAAAAGGGAATTGTAACAGGCGATGTTATTGTAACGGATTCGACTCATGTTAAAGCGAGTGCATCGCTAAGCCATTCTGAAAAAGTAAAGGTGGACAAGAAACCATCGGAATACTTGGAGGAATTAGAAAAAGAGGCGCGGCGGCTTGAGAGTCAGCGGCAAGTAGAGCGCGATGCCGGAGGAAAGAAGAAGTGCGGGAGAGTCAAACAGGATCGCATGACTACCACTATCCAAACAGAAGTTACTCAAAGCCTGACGGATCCTGAGACTGGTCTGATGAATCGGCCCAAAAAGCCGATCGGATTCCATTTTCTTAGCCATACCAGTATCGACACGACCTACGGTATTATCACGGATATCCATGTAACTCCAGGTAATGTGAATGACCACGAACCCTACGCTGGGCGATTAGCTGCTCAGCAAGAAAGGTTTAATCTTGAAATTAAAAAGGTTTGTGCTGACAAAGGATACGACTGCGCAGTGGTGCATCACGCTTTAGAAAAGCAAAACATTGAAGGGTACATCTCACCAATCGTAAAAGAAAGCAGTATTGAGGCCATTGGAGGTAAACCATTCCAATATGATGAAGAATTAGACACTTACTTGTGTCCTGAAGGAAAGACATTGAAGTTTACGCATGTCGAGGGTGATGGAATGAAGACCCCTTATCGAAGTGTGTATGCGGCAAAGACCAAAGATTGCAAAGCATGCCCGCTGCGTGAACAATGTTTTGGAAAGTCGAAGAAATATCGAGTCATTCGGCGAACTCTTTTCCATGAAGCAACAGAACGCAACAAGGAACGGGCTAAGAGCGAAGAGTATCGGAACTTCAAGCGTCTTCGGAGTATTTGGTGCGAAGGCACATTCGGAATCATGAAACAATCTCACAATCTAAGCAGAACCTATAAACGGGGCATCCGTAACGCTACGGAACACTGCCTCTTTTCGGCGTTGGCGCTAAACATAAAACGAATGATTAAGGCGACAGTGTAGATGGAAATGTTGCTCTTCCATTCAACAAAAACTCTATAATACAGCAAAATGGGTTGAGGACAAGATCCTCAACCCATTTTGTCAACAGCCCCAATCTGTGCAGCAGGGTTGTTTTTGTATGCTTAATGAACCGTTGAACCACTTGGTTCGGTTTGCTCTTTATTATGCGCCGGTTGCGGGGGAGCAGGGGGGAACAAGGCATCCTGCAGCTGCTTTTCCAAATGTCGAACTTTGCGCTGCAGCTTGTACTGACGCACCATCCCGAAGAGGCCGACAATCAGACCGCCTAACAAGGTTGATGTTAAAATGACAAGGATCAGGGGTGTGGATGTCTGAGCAAACATGAAATTTACTTGAACCGGTTCGACGTTAATGACGGCAAAGACAGCCGTTATGAGGGCGAATACTAAAGCAGATATAAGAATCCATTGCATCTTCATCCATCATTCATCCTTTCACCTGAGAAAAGGTTGAAGGCATACGCCCTCAACCTTATTAGAACAATTACTTCGTTAACTCTTCCATTTGATCAAGCAGGGAGCTGAAGACACTCATCGCTTGCTTGATTGGTTCCGGTGTGGACATGTCTACACCGGCTTTTTTCAAGATGTTCAATGAGTAGTCACTGCCGCCGCTTTTTAAGAAGCCCAAGTAACGGTCTACGGCAGGCTGGCCTTCATCCAGAATTTGTTTCGCAAAACTGGTTGCAGCCGAGAAGCCAGTTGCATATTTGTACACATAGAAGCTGTTGTAGAAGTGAGGAATTCGAGCCCATTCCATCTCGATATCCTGATCCACGACCATGTCATTCCCATGGTACAGCTTATTCAAGCCATAGTAGATTTCACTGAATTCCTGTGGTGTCAGGGAATCTCCATTTTCTGATTTCTCATGTGTAATCATTTCGAATTCGGCAAACATCGTCTGACGGAATACCGTTTGTTCTGAACTGATCCGCGTAGTAAGTAAGCAAGTAAAGCTTTTCTTTCGGATCCGTTACGCGTTTCAATAAATAGTCCATGAGCAGTGCCTCATTAAGTGTAGAAGCGACTTCCGCAAGGAAAATCGTATACTGCGCATAGCGGTATTCTTGGTTCTCATCAGACAAATACGAATGAATGGCGTGACCCATTTCGTGTGTCAATGTGAACATGCTGTTCAAATTGTCCTTATGATTCAGAAGCACGTAAGGATGTGTGCCATAGGCACCCCAGCTATAAGCGCCGTTCCGCTTATTTTTGTTCTCATACACATCGATCCAATGGTTATCGAAGCCATCTTGAAGAATTTTCAAGTAGTTTTCGCCCAATGGGGCTAAGCTTTTCTTGATTTCTTCTTTAGCTTGCTGGTAGGTGATGTCCATCTTGAACTCTTCAACCAGCGGGGCAAAAAGGTCGTACATATGTAATTCATCGACTTTAAGCAGCTTCTTGCGGAGCTTCAGGTAACGCTGCAGCTGCGGCAAAGAATCGTGAATAGTGGAAATTAAGTTCGTATACACTTCTTTCTTAATATTGTCCCCAAATAGGGTAGATTCAAGAACGGAAGGGTATTTACGAGCTTTAGCATAGAAGATATTCTTATTAATATTTGCGCTAAGCGTTGCACCAATTGTATTCTTATTGTTGCGATAAGTTTCGTAGACAGCATGGAAGGCATTTTTTCGAACTTCGGCGTTGCGGCTCTCTAGGAATTGAATGTAACTTCCATGAGTAAGTTCGACTTCTTCACCTTTTTCGTTCTTAATTTTTGGGAATTTCAAATCGGCATTGTTCAGCATACCGAAGATGGTGCTTGGCGCTCCGGCCATGTTACCCGCTTGAGCAAGCAGAGCTTCCTGATCCTTGGACAGCGTATGCGGCTTCTGGCGAATCATTTCTTCGAGTGTGTCCTTATAGAAAGATAAAGAAGGATCTTCCACCAGCTGCTTAAGCTTTTCATCCGATAAACTGAGAATTTCTGGTGAAACAAAGGAGAGCGCTTCTCCTACTTCGACACTAATTTTTTTTGCTTTATCAGATAAGGCCTGGTAGGTTGGTTCTGCTGTATCTTCATGGTGCTTCATGTTGGCATAAACATACAGTTTTTCTGTTTTCACAGAGACTTCATCTTCCAACTGGAAACACTGCTTTACCGTAGCGGGATCGCTTAGTTTTCCTTGGAAGGCGCTGATTTTGCCAAGCGAGTTTTTCACATTCTGAAATTCCTGTTCCCAAGCCTTCTGATCGGCAAATAAATCCTCTAGATTCCATCGGTGCTCGGCCGGTACTTGCTTGCGTTCCAATATTTGAGTCATCGGAGCCCTCCTGTCCTTGTTTTGAGATTGGGGTAATCGGTTATCTTTGGCATGTAATTCGGCTGCTGGGATCGAGCTTAGAAGAAGTCCCATTGCCGCAGTCACATAGATCCAGCGCATTACGGTCACGCTCCCGGCATATTCCCACATGGGATGTGCTTGATAAAATCCCATAACATGGTTTTCACCTAGTATGACCGTTAACCCATTCATTTATGATTATATGAAAAAGCTGGAAGGAAGTAAATTTACATTCCGGCTCCAAAGAAGCTAATTAAGATAAGTACAAACGATAACGAGACCATGATAATCGCCAGTAAGGCTAGGTACCGTTTCATTTGTGCCGGAAGGCTGTCTTTTTTCATAATCAAAATGATGGCTAGGCAGAAGGATACGAGTACAAATGTGATGATAGATCCAGAATCGGTCATTGTTGAATCATCCTTATCCCTATAGAGTATGACAATTGCTAACTAACGCATGATAGTAACTTTCGCTGTGCAAATCAAAACTCCTTTATCAGCCAGCATGCTGCATCGTTTCATCAGGATCTTCATCATCCTCCGCTTTGACCAATATGAATTTGCCGCGAGAATCCATTTTGACGGTAAACCGATCTTCGGCAGCAATCTGTGCTTCATCGCTTAATTCCTTAGGAAGTGTAAGCTGACCGCTGTCCCCAACTTCGACCTGGTAGCCAATCATTTTCGACCATTTGCCTGCTGCAAGCACAACTACGATGAGCAAACCAATAAATAACCATTTGCCAAGCGGATTTGAGTTGAAATAAGGGGCAAGGAACTTCTCGCCAGTAATCATTTTTCCAGCGGTTAATACGAGCACACCTGCACCGATGTATAGGATCGACGGATACTTCTCAATCCATTTGATGAACAGCGTACTGCCCCAAACAACGATAGGTACACTAACCAGTAGCCCGATAATGACAAGTACGAAGTTACCGTGAGCAGCGCCAGCTACTGCGATGACATTATCAAGACCCATCACGGCATCAGCCACAATAATTGTGCGAATAGCTGCCCAGATGCCATCCTTGGCCTTAATGTCTCCGTGATTCTTCTTTTCACTAAGCAGTTTATACGAAATCCAGAGGAGAAGAATACCGCCGGCCAGTAGAAGACCAGGAATTTTCAGAAGAGTAACGACAGCCATTGTTGCTAGAGCACGAATGATGATGGCGCCTATCGTACCCAATAGAATGACTTGTTTTTGTGTTTCTTTTTTCAAATTACGAGCAGCCATACCGATAACGATCGCGTTATCTCCCGCAAGTACCAAATCAATGAGAATAATGCTGAGCAGTGAGACGAAGAAACCTGTTGATAACCAATCCATGAGCGAACACTCCCTTTAGCGTATTTTTGAAAAAAATAGAGCCTAGCACCGGTGACCGGTGAAGGCTCTAATTCATCAAAAAAGACCTTCACCAATAAACATGGCAAAGGTCTTGCTAACAACGTTGTCGTTGCCAATAAAGCCGGGACCTGATGAGGATCCGAATTGACGACTTTACTGTATCAGCTACTCCCCTTTGGAGTGATACGTATGAACTTATAAGTTAATTATAAGAAGGGTGGATGTGAAAGTCAAGGCATTTGGACCAAAGATTTAAACTTCTTTGAAAGCATCCATGATGGCTTGCCATTCTTCATCTGTGCCTTGGAATTTGTCTTTGGCAAACCGCTCACTGGCCCAGTGTAACATAGCTGGTCGTCCGATGAAGGTGTGGCACTCTTCGCCCCATTGATCGGTTATTTCGGTCAGTACGATTTTGCTGCCTTGTACCTCGACATTCAGCATGTTCCATTTATCTTTTTTGTAAATAACGTGTTTCTTGAAAGGTTGATTTGACACTTGTTTTCCTCGTTTCTGCATTGAGCTCAAAGATATAAGCAATCGTACCACAAAAAGTGGCGATTTCCAAACAAGCAGCTGTCAATTTCTTGTTGCCTCCAATCATGGTCCTATGATAAAATCCTCCTAATCCTTTCCATAGGGAATGGGTTATGAGGCAGTTAGGCAGGGCCAAAGAGTTGAGCAGAGGAGAGATGAGCATGGAACAAAAGCGTATTTATGAGCAAGTTGGGGTTGCGATGACCTCAAGATCGTACGCAGAATATGAGAAAATGTTTATTTTGCAGACGGAAAATTTAATTGGTAAGCGAGTCTTAGATGTTGCCGGCGGTGCATCTTCCTTTACGGTAGAAGCGCAGCAGCTAGGTATATTCTCAGAAGCGGTTGATCCTCTGTATGAGAAGTGTGCAGATGCGATTGCAGAGCATGGATTGCAAGAAATCGAGCTTGTTGCAGCCAAAATGGAAAAATTAGTAGATGTGTATGATTGGACGTATTATGGTTCTGTTGACAAACACAAAGCTGGACGCATTAAAGGCCTCAAGCAGTTTGTAAATGATTTCTCGAGTAAAGATACAGCTTCCAGGTATCATGCTGGTTGTCTTCCTTCACTTCCATTTGCCGAAGCGAGCTTTGATCTCGTTTTATGCAGTCATTTTCTCTTTCTATATGAAGAACAATTCGACTACGCTTTTCATCGGGCAGCTGTTAAGGAACTGCTTCGTGCTTGTAAGCCTGGTGGCGAAGTGCGTATTTATCCGTTATTGAATTTTCGGCAAGCCGAATATAGCAAGCTTTCAAAATTAATAAATGAGCTCACAAATGAAGGATATTTGGTACGAAAAAGGGAAGCTAGACTGCCTTTTTTGCCAAATTCTCATCAATATTTAAGCATAATTAAAC
Source organism: Paenibacillus sp. V4I9 (assembly GCF_030817295.1). NCBI lineage: Bacteria > Bacillati > Bacillota > Bacilli > Caryophanales > Paenibacillaceae > Paenibacillus > Paenibacillus sp. V4I9. Next base: position 5,418,877 of record NZ_JAUSZE010000001.1, on the reverse strand, counting down.
ACCCCTCTGCATAGTGGAAATCGTTGGTACATCAACAAATATTAGCTTATCCACACTGTTTTTTTCGTTGATTTATCCCCTTGATAATGGTATAATTTCCTTATTCGTCATAGATGGCGATATTTTTAGGAGGTTGTTCATTTGAAGGGTACAGTTAAATGGTTTAACGCAGAAAAAGGCTACGGTTTCATTTCTGTTGATGGAGGCGACGATGTATTCGTTCACTTCTCCGCAATTCAGGGCGAAGGATTCAAAACATTAGAAGAAGGCCAATCCGTTGAGTTTGATATTACTCAAGGTAACCGTGGTCCTCAAGCAGCTAACGTCACCAAATTATAAGAAACTGGGACTTCCCACTTATAAATAGAGTGTCATAGCACAAAACAACAAAAGACAGTGCCCGAATCCACTCGGGGCTGTCTTTTTTGCGATTCTTCTTTGACCGCAAAGGGGCTGGATGGTAAGCTAGAGTGGCAAAATGATAAGGGGAGCGTTTAAACCGATGAAATTCAAATTGTTTAAAGACCGCAAAGGAAAAGCCGATCAGGCCAAAAATAATCAGTTTGTTAAATTGGGTCGTGAGATTTATGTTGCTGCCCGCAAAGGCGGATCCAATCCGGATGCTAACTATGCTTTGAAAACAGCCATTATGAATGCACGCCAGGTTCAAATGCCTAATGATAATATCGAACGTGCCATTAAGAAAGCCACTGGTGACGGCGATAACGTTGAATACGAAGAAATTTTCTATGAGGGATATGGCCCAGGAGGAGTAGCCATCATGGTCAAATGCCTAACGGATAATCGCAATCGTTCAGCTGCGGATGTTCGTTCTGTGTTTAATAAACGCGGAGGTAACATGGGTGAATCTGGCTGTGTAGCGTATATGTTTGATGAGAAAGGTGTTCTTGTACTGAACCGTGAGGAGTTTGAAGTCGAAGAGGACGAGCTAATGCTGCAAGTTCTGGATGCAGGCGCAGAAGATTTGACGACTTCGGAAGAGTGCTTTGAAATTATTACACATCCGCATGAAATCGAAAGCGTCAAAAATGCGCTTGAGAAGGAAGGCTTCCGTTTCAGCTCTGCAGCAGTTCGTTGGATTCCACAGAATACGGTTAATGTGGATGGCGAAAACGCTGAGAAACTACTTAAAATGATGGATGCCTTTGATGATAATGATGATGTGCAGGACGTATTTGCTAATTTCGAGATTAGTGAAGAAGAAATGCAACGTATCGGTTAAGACGATTGAAAATAGCCTGTACACTTCCCTTGAGGAAATGTATAGGCTTATTTATTTTTGAAGAGCAGCCAAATGTTATACGAATATATCTACGAGCAGCACAGTTCCGAATGCAATAAACGAGAGCAGTGTCTCAAGTACCGTCCACGTTTTAAACGTTTCCTTGACCGTTAACCCGAGATATTCTTTGACCATCCAGAAACCGGCGTCATTGACGTGGGAGAGCATGAGAGACCCTGCGCCTGTGGCGATAACGAGCAGCTCCAAATTCACGCCTGACATATGCTCAACAATCGGCGAAACAATACCTGCCGCTGTCGTTAATGCGACTGTTGCCGAACCTGTCGCGACACGGATTAATCCAGCAACCATGAAAGCTAGAACAATAGGAGAAAGGGAGATATTCTCGGCCATTTGAGCAATGGATGTACCGACGCCGCTTGCGATAAGGATCTGTTTAAACCCGCCGCCAGCACCGATAATCAAAATAATCGAACCTACTGGTAATAGGCATTCATGGGATAGCTTGCTGATATAATTTTTATTCATGCCTTGGCGGATGCCTAAGAAGTAGAAGGCTGCAAAACATGAAATTAGAAGCGCAATCACCGAGTTCCCAATAAAGACTAGGAACTTCATAAATCCGACAGGAAGTGACAGATAGGGTGCAACAACCGACAAGACCATCAATAATACAGGCAATAAGATAATAAAGAACGAGATGCCGGCACCTGGCAGTTTCTCAGGCTCTGTGCTTGCGCTGAGCAGCTCTGGTTCATTCTCTGGTATCACTCGCTTATGCACCCATTTAGCAAACAAAGGACCTGCAATGATCGCCGCTGGGATTGCAATGATGAGAGAGTAGATAAGCACTTTTCCGATATCAGCTTTGTAGATACCGATGGCTGTCATTGCCCCCGGATGCGGTGGCACAAGACCATGAACAATGGATAATCCGGCAATGACGGGCAGGCCGATTAACAAAATATTTTGTTTCGTTGATTTATGAATGGAGATGACCAAAGGCAGCAGCATGACAATCCCTACGTCAAAAAATACAGGGATCCCTATAATAAAACTGGAGAGCAGCATGGCCCAAGGCAATCTTTTTTCACCAAAAACCCGTATGAAGAAATTGGCCACTTGTGTGCCTGCGCCTGAATCTGACATCATTTTTCCTAAAATCGTACCTAAAGCCAATATGCCAACTAGATGGCCTAAAACGTTTCCAACTCCGGTTTCATAGGCACCAACAATTTTATCCATGGATAACCCAGCCATAATCGCTAAGAACAAACTGGCAACGGTTAAACTAATAAATGCATGCCATTTCCACCAGGCTACTCCTAAAATGACAATCACAATCGCTAATAATGTAACCATTAATAGATACATATTCATATATAATCCCTCTTCTCCATGTTGTAGTAAGCGTTATCATCGTGTGGACGAGAAAAGGAACTGTGCTTTTTCGCGTATCTTAACTGTCATAATTGACTACATAGTTGTGCATGACCGTGCTGTAATACCCTTTACTGAATTCGATCAGATCGCCACTTTCATCATACGAATAACGTAATCTCTTCAATAGAGGGGTTCCTTCTTTTACATGCAAGATTTCTTCCACATGAGAAGGTGCAGTGGCAGCAGCAAACTCATCTCGATACTTTTCTAAGGCAATTCCGTGCTCCTCAAGCAATTCATACAAGGACTGATCATTCAAATCCGAGAGTTCGATATTTGACATTTGCATGGATAGATAGTGAGAGTAGTGAATATAGGGTGTGTCATTCAAGTGATAAAGACGCTCGATGAACAAGCAGCGCTCCCCAAATAATTGATAAGGTTCTGTGCCTACATCATTCGTTACAACTTCGGCTCGCAACAATTGCTTGTGAATTTGATGGCCTTCTTCAACTAGAACTTCTGTAAAACGCTTCCATTTGGAAAGCTTGGACGTAGAAGCATTTCGTATAACCTTGGTCCCTTTGCCGCTGCTCTTTTCCAAATATCCCTCTTGCGCAAGTTCTTTGATGGCATTGCGAATGGTGATCTTGCTTACATCGAATTCCTGCTCTAGCTGTGGCTCTGACGGTATATTCGTTCCTAAGGGATACACACCGTGTAAGATGCGATCCTTCAGGATATTCATGATTTGTAAATATAAAGGTCTTTTATTGCGGGATAAATTCACCAATCCAATCACTACCTTTCTACATCGCCTACTGCTTCCGTCATCGCACGAAGAATTTCGCTTTCTGATGACATCGGAGTATCGCCTACAATGGTATGTGCAAGCATGCCAGCGGCCGCTGCAAATCCGACTGTTTTCTCCGGTGAAAATCCCTGAATTTCTCCGTGTACGATACCGCTCGTGTAGGCATCTCCTGCACCAATTCTATCATAGATAGAAAACGTGAGCAGTTTAGAAAAGGTGAAGCTTTGGTCCTTATAGATAAATCCGCGCAAGGAATGCGTGTTGTCACCGTTAATGTTACGGTGTGTGCCTGCTATGACAGAGATCTGATATTGCCCCGCGACGGCTGGAATCAGATCCGTCAATTGTTCTTGGCTTTCGATCTGATCCGTATGCATGCCGAGGGTAAACATCGCGTCTTTTTCGTTCATCATGACAATGTCAGCCAGCTCTAGCATTTCCTCATAGTGCGGTTTAGCCTTTGCATAACCGTCTTCGCCCCAATGGGCAAGACGATAGTTACAATCGAAGACAACGGTGCCGCCCTGCGCTTTGACCGCTCTAGCCAAATCTTTCATTTGCTTACGTACCCCATCATTCATGGCCAGCGTAATACCGCAGAAATGTATGATATCAATATTTTTGGCGATTTCAGTAATAGGATAAGTGTGTTCAGGGGCTGTGTTGAAGCTGCTCTCCTGGCGATTAGAATATGTCACGCGGCTGGGCCGCGCACCGAATCCATTTTCTAAAAAATACATGCCCAAGTAGCTGCCGCCTCGAACAATGAATGATTGTGTGATACCTAATTTTCGCAAATATGATTCAGCAGCATCACCCACGGCATTAGCCGGCAATCTGGAAATCAGGTACCCGGTATGCCCTAAGCGCGCCAAAGCTGAGCTTACATTCACGCCTGTACCGGAGAAAGAATAATTCAAACTGCTAGCTTGGGATAAGAGTTCATACCCCAGCACCTGCAAGCGCATCATGACTTCTCCAAAAGCAGCAATTCGTTTAGCCATGATGATCAACCAGTTTCTTCATGATCGCCAGTAATTCACGAACATCTTGGGCTCTCGTCTTTCCAGTATCTTTATCGATGATCGATGAATACACGTGAGGGATGACTTGTGGAACCTTAGCTTCCAGCGCGATACGCAGGATCGTTTCGAAATTATCCATGTCGATGCCGCCAGTTGGTTCTAACGCAAAACCTTCTTCTCCGCATGCTTGTGCAACAGCGCGCAATTCGTCTTCACAGCTTAAGCCATTCATCGGGAAATATTTCAAGGCATTGCCGCCCATGTCGCGGACAAGCGCGATCGCTGTTTTAACAGGTACAATCGCATGCTCGGATTGCGCAGCGCTCACTGGACCTGTTGAGATATTGACATAGCCGATGCGTCCAGTAGGGGACACCAAACTGTTAATCCAGCTATCTTGGTCGCCAAGATTGGCGCGCGTTGCACCTACGGCAGGGAATACTTGGTTAATGTGGCTGCCCGGATAGTGCTTCGCAATGGCTACTACAACTGCAGCTTGACGATTATCGCCAGCGCCAAGTCCGATTGAGACAGCTTCGTCAATGGCTTTTCCATATTCTTTCATTTCTTCTACAGCTAATTCAACCGTTGGATAGTCTTTGGAAAGAACGCCTACAAGTACATAACCTTCCGCTGCTTCGAATATCTCTTGAGCATTCTCTACACTATTAGCCAATACATTCAATGCCGCGCGGCCTTTATAGAAACGTTTTGCGATGTTGGACATATTATTTGCCTCCTACTAATTTACGTATTTGAGCTGCGATAACCTCAATATCATCGCCTTGAAGCGGACGTGGATCGATATCGAAATAGCCCTGTCTCACGCCATAATCACGTGTGTAGATAGCAATCTCACCGCTCTGCAGTCCTGTTACAACTTCCTTGGCCGTAGTGCCAGTTTGCTCAGGATCAATTTGAATGCGCGCGCGGAAAATCGCACGACCTGCTTCATCCTGTACAATGTTTACTTTTAAACCTGTCATTTCACTGAGAGGCATTAACACTTGCAAAGCTGCTTTTTCTTGTTCGCTTTTATCTTCTTTGACGCCATATTCATCAAGCGCTTGAAGTAAGCCGAAAGTGGTTTCTTTGCCAACTTTCATACTTCGTCCAATACCATGAAGTTGTACTTTTACCCACTCGATAAAGCTTCGTTTCCCGCCAATAATCCCTGAGGTTGGACCTTCAATGGCTTTTGAACCACTGTAGATGGCAAGATCTGAGTATTTTACATACTTTTGAATATCTTCTTCTGCAGCAGCATCAACGATAAGCGGAACACCATTACGCTGTGCAATCTCCCATGCTTCTTCAACATTAATCATATTTTTTTGGACGGTATGATGGGATTTCACGTAAAGAATAGCAGCTGTATGTTCAGTAATCGCATCTTCAATATGCTCAGCTTTACCCTCATTGGCGTAGCCAACTTCAATAAGCTTACCGCCTCCCAAGTAGATCATTGTTTCAACGGGTGCTCCGTATTGGACATTGTGACCTTTGAGCATGATGATTTCGCTTTTAGCAATAGGCTCTTGATGCAGTCGTTCACTTCTGCGGCGATTCCCTTCAGTCACAACAGCCGCGACAGAGAGAGCGATACCGCTTGAGGCCGAATTGACGACAACCGCAGCTTCGGAACCTAGGATATTGGCAACATAGTCGCCTGCTTTATCAACGAGATCCGCAATCTCAACGTAATTTTGCCCGCCATGCTTCATGGCTTCCATGACCGTATCTGTCGGAGCAGATACACCTAGAATGCTCATTCGTCCACTTGCATTGATGACACGTTTTAAACCATATTTAGCATTTAACGAGAGAGCCATTCACAACCACTCCTTTGGCTTGTATGATTTGATCTGCTATACGTTTGTCACCTTCTGAATCAACAAGTGTAGTCTGTTCATTTTGAACCGTAAACAGGGTTAGATTGGCAACGTCACCAATTTGAATTCGACCAAGCTCTGGTTTATCAAGCCAGTGTGCTGCATGTGCGGTGACTGCTGCGATGACCTCTTCAAGCGAGTAGCCTAAGTAAAGAAATTTTGAGAGTACATGGGACATACTGTATACAGGGCCGTTCAATCGGTTGCCGCGGTAGATGTCTGTACTGATGGTATCTAAACCGATATGATGTTGTTTTGCTGCTTCCGCAACCTTAAAAGAAAAGCTTGCAGTGCCATGTCCAACATCCAGATGCACGCCTCTTTCAATAGCTTTCGTAAACGCCTGTAACGGTTTTCCATCCTCTTCAAAAAGATTATTAGCTTTTCCATTCAGATAATGGGTAATGATATCTTTTTTCTCTAATAGTGAAAGGATGTCTTCAATACTAGGCGGTCCAGAACCGATGTGGATCATCAAGGGGAGAGAAGTTTCAAGAGAAAGTGCACGTGCAGCGAGCAAAGGTTCAATGCCGCAGTCACGAACAACACTTTTGCTTATTCTTGCCTTTAATCCAACAATGACATCCTTATATTGATTTACGGCCTGTACAGCCTTTTCATGATCTATCCATGCCATGTTGGATAATTCATCGACTCTTTTTAAACCAATTCGTGAAATGTTCAAAAAGGCAAACAAGTTCGTTTGGGCTCGTTCTTTACTTGCAACTAAGTCTGCAATTCGGTCAGCACCGCAGCTTCCAGCGTCTATAATAGTAGTTACACCTTGTTTGATTCCAATCTCATCGATTTCATCGCCATAAGGATCAAACTCAGGAAAGGCATGGGTGTGTAGATCGATCCAGCCGCTCGAGACATAAACACCAGAATAATCAAAAATATGCTTCCCATGTCCACTACCAACGCTGGTCAAATCAGCGATCTTTCCGTCTTCAATTACAATATCGAGACATTCTCCATTCACGTGCTTTACGTTGTGCAATACGAATCTCTCTTGCATGCTTGTCACCTTTTTCTGCAACTCAATTTATTAACACTTACATTTAAGATTGCCTAGATTTCTCCTTACATATGTAGGAGAAGTTTGTGACTATAATGTAAAGAGTATAACGTTATAATGTTACAATAGCACAGAAAATTAACGAAGTAAATATAACGTTATAATGTTTAATTAATTAAATTTTGCCATGAAATAAGCAATGGAATTTGACGCCTAAACAAAAGGAGCTGTCCGCGAATGCGGCAGCTCCTTTCAATCGTATTAGTCGATGATTTGAAGAATATCATCGACTTCTTTGCGTGCCAGTTTGCCTGGACGATCCTTCGGATAACCGAGGGAGATGACCATATTAATCTGACATTCTTCTGGAATGTCGAGATAAGTTCGAATCTGATCTTGGGCCAGCAGCACAGGGCCCGTCATCGGGCAGGTTGCCAAGCCTCTAGCGTGCGCAGCGAGCATCAGGTTCTGAGAGGCTAAGCAGGAGCTCTTAATGCCTTCTTCGGCCCATACGGTGTCTTCAACGAGCTGAATCGGATCAAAAATACGATCACGGAACTTCGATTCGTAAGGAGTTGCTAAGCAAATGATAAGTACAGGAGCATCGGAGAATGCTGTAGCATAGGGACCGAATGACTTCACCAACAAGCGGGCTTCTCTAGAAAGTCCCTTTTCCTCGGCAGCCGCCGCACGGAGATGGAGTTGGTCCCAGGTCAATTGTTCGATATGTTTGATTTTCTCTGTATTTCTTATCGCAATAAACTTCCATGTCTGGGAATTTGTATCGCTGGGTGCATATCTGGCGCAGTCGATAATTTCACGAATATCTTCCGTGGCAACTTCTTGCTCTGTAAAGTTTCGAACACTGCGGCGCTCTAGTACAATCGTCTTGAAATCTTCATAATTCATAAAAAACAACTACCTGCCTTTGCTGCTTGAATTGTGCACATTTTGTTACTTGGTACTAAGACTTTATCCTTATTATAAAGCAGTTGCTACTGCAGCACAACCGTGTCGCCTTCATTCAGACCTTTTAGCACTTCGGTTTTCTCAGGGGTTTCCAACCCAATCTCAATATCACGTCGTTCTACGCCAATGGCAAACTCGCCTTTCATACGATCTTCTTGATACAAATTAGTCTGCGTTGTGAGTTGAAGTTTTTTAATCATTTCATCTACTTGTTTCACATTCATACTGCTATCTACTTTGACTCTAACTTCTGAATATTGAACATGTCTATTTGTTGAGGACTTATTTTGGGCTTGTAGAATTTTGAGACCTGTTTCAGGGGATACATAGGCAGCTTTGTTCCCTTGCAGCATGGATTCTGGCAATCCATCGGGCTTCTTCAGTACTCCAATGACGCGAACTGTCACCTCATTTGGTTGGGTTGTAGTCCCTGACTGGTTACCTGACTGCTCTTGGTTATTATTCGATTTCAATGATATTTGCTTTTGATATAGAGGGTAAGGAATAGCACCCATTTGACGATAGGTTTCGGACTGTTCCTTGCTAGGATTTTGCTGCATAAGTTTATTACGTACTTCCTGCGTCTTTACATCCAAGACACCAAGTGTAGCCCCGTAATTGAGGACGATATTATTAACCTGATCACTAGCCCCTCCTTGTTGGAACTTGGAGTCAAAGTCCTCTAAAGTACTCAACTCCGTTGCCTTGAGATTAAGGTAGCTTTGTTTGCCGTCATCGACAGTGAAGCTGAATTGTCCTAAATCTTGAAAACTAGCAACCGATTTAACATGAGGAAAGGTACGAATGAGATCGAGCTTACTTGACGTAACTTTAGAAGGACTGTTAGGATCGCTGTTTTGGTCAACGATTGTGATTTCATCGGTTTTGAGATAGAAGCTCATTTGCTTCTGACTGTAATGTTGAATAGATTCGCCAAAGCCAAGAGCAACCATAATGGAAGCCGAGCCAATGGCAATTCCGACGGTACAAAGTGCTGTCACAACCTTGCGTCGCTGCAGCTGGTCCCAGCCAAGACGAAGATAATCCTTAAGTTTCATCCGGCCTCACCTTCCTGATCGTTTCCTTCCAGTAAATAACCATCGCGAAGCAGCAAAATACGCTGCGTTCTGCGTGCAACTTCATGCTCATGGGTAACAATAACGAACGTGATGCCATTCTGGTTCAAGTCAATGAGTAGATCGATGATCTCTTTCTCCGTCTTCGTATCCAGATTGCCTGTCGGTTCGTCGGCAAAGACGATAGCGGGCTTCGTTATCAAGGAGCGGTCAATACTGACACGTTGTTGTTGTCCTCCAGATAACTGTGACGGAAACATATCAGACTTATCCCCGATACCGACTTGCTGTAAGAGAGCGATTGCTCTTTGTTTACGTTCTTGACTTGCGACACTTTGGAATACAAGTGGCAGTTCTACATTCTCGCGAACGGTTAAATGTGGTATTAATTCATAAGATTGGAAGATGAATCCGATATGAGTCCGCCGAAATTCCGCCAAGCGGTTTTCGCTCATTTTCTCAATGGCCTGTCCAGCGATTAAAATACTGCCACGGGTGGGCTTCATTAAATTAAGCAGAGTTGATTTCCCTGAGCCTGAACTACCGAGCAGAGCAACCATTTCTCCTTGCTCTACTCGGAAATTAAGCTCATGAAGAACGGGAGTTTCTTCTTGGCCTGTGCGGAAACTGTGAGATAACCGTTCAATGGCTAACACGTGATCAACCCCTTCATTTTAAAACTCATCGACCACTAGGCATACTTTCACTTTCATCGTTTTGAAATATATGCGTGCCCAGGAACCCAATGGCCGCGACGATCGATAAGCAAGCTGCAATGACATAGACTGTGCTTCCACCAGCTAAATCAAAAATCCAACCGCCTAACGTGCCGCTTATTAGTCCTGCAATACTAGACCAAGCAACAGCGAAGATGGCTTGCCCAGAGGAGCGATACTCATCAGGAATGATTTGGCTAATATAGCGATTAGCCGTGAATAAGAAGATACCGAATGTTAAACTGTGTAACAATTGAACCCCAATGACCCAAGTGGGATCTTGAATAGAACCCATAATGAAGAAACGCACGGCATATATGATTCCGGCAAAGGCAAGCAGGGGTAATTCTTTGAACCTATGTCCATGCTTGCTAAGAAAGAAAAACACCGGAATTTCACTAAGAGCCGAAGTCATCCAAGCATAGCCAATTAGGGAATCAGAAGCCCCAAGCTGGCGCATGTACAAGGCCAGGAATCCATCGTTGAAACGATGTGAAACGGACATAATAATGACTAACACTAAGAACCAGATGAACTTCTTAGAACGAATAATATCGAGCATGCCCCCGAATGCCATCTTCTTACCACCTTGACGCGCATCTTTTAGCAAAAAGACAATGACTAAAGTGCAACTAATCGTAAGTAGGCATAGTATTGGCGTGAGCCCTGTACCATAGTATCTAAGAAGTAACCCGAAACCTCCGGCAGATACGGCGAAACCGATGGAACCCCAGACGCGGAAGGAGGCATAGCTCTTGCCGCTATCTCGAATACTTAGCATTAACTGGCTGTCATTCAATGAATTTACGGGCTGCTGGAAGAAGAAAAACATCGCTAAACATATGTACAGTAAGGAGAACCAACCCGCGGTAAATACCAGGATGGCAGTGACCAGCTGACCAATAATCAGAATAATCATGATTTTCTTAACCGTTTGGAAGCGATCACTAAGGAATCCCCACAGCAAGTTGGTCGCTATCCCAATCAGGGGTCCAATGGCATACAGTAAACCGATTTGAATCTTGGAGTATCCTTTGTAATCAAAGTAAAGCGGAAAAAAAGTAACTACAATCCCCATCGTCATAAAAAAGGAAAACGTGAACAATTTGAGTAGATGGTCTTGTGGCTTTGTAGGAATAGACGTTTTCATCAGTAGTTATCACTCGATTTCTTTACAAATTTTCTGTAGAAAAATTCGTTGGCTCGTTTTCGGACGTTCGTTTGAGTACATAGAGTACGACAAGAAGCTCAGCTAGCATACCAACAGATTGCGCGAGGGCACCGATCAAGCCATTCCAACCGGGTGCATTTGATATGGCGATGAATAAGGTTAACACGGTAACGATAGCATTCGCAGTTTGAGAGAAAACCATGATTTTCGTTTGGCCCCTCAACATAATAATACCGTTCATGTAATCAAGCCACGGAAATACAATCGTCATGATCATAAATATACGCATGGCAAGCAAGCTTGCATGCATCAGTTCGGAATTAACACCCATGACATGTGTCATAAACCAGGGTCCGATAGCTGTATAGGCAAGAATAGCGATGAGTGCTCCTGGAATAAAGCTAAGAAGGAGTACAAAACGGACAACAGTTCTAGCATCTTTGCGATAGAAATTCAAAACAATTTGATGAATATAAGAAAAGAAACTCAAAACCAATTGAGTCAAGGAGCCGGCAATTGCATATGAGGAGATCGCTAAATGAATATGCGTTGTTTTACCTAATATGGCATTTATGGCGGGTCCAATGACGACGGCAATGATCGAAGAATACAGAAGGGGCTTATAGAAGCTGAAAATTTGTTGTTTGGTTTCAATCGGATGATCAGGCGCCTTCTCTGGTATGACGGTTCGAAGTAAGTTAGTTCCTTCCCATACAGCAACCATAGCTTCAATAATCATTCCCACTAAGAAAATAATGGCGCCAACACGGCCACTAGATACATTATCCGTTGTAATAAAATATAAAGATAACAAATACATGGCGATGATTCGCACGCACATTCCTATGGTCAACCATTTGGTCCGCATATTAAAAATAATGATACCGTGAAATAAGCAACGTAGTCCTGAGAATATGCTCACGTACATCAAGATGCGATATACACTAAGCGTAGTGTCTAATAATTCACGTTCAACCCCAAAAAAATAAAGAAATACCCATTCTCCAACAGGTGTATAACATAAAATGAGACCAATGAGAATGATGCACGCGAATACATAAGAACTAACTGCTGCCATGGCTCGAAAGGAGATGCGGTCTCTTACAAGGGCTGAGCAAGCTTGTCGCAGCAATACAACGGGTTTTTCGGTTAGGCCAAGTAAGCTTAAAGGCAAAGCATAGCTGGCAATGACAACTTCCGGATTATCGGCCCTGGCCAAGGTGCTATTGATAATAACATGCGAGAGGGTAACTAGTGTTGCTGAAAGGCCGAGGGGGAGGAAAAAGGAGATGAGCTGTTTCCATGTGATGTTTTCTTTTATTGTCTTAGCGGTCATCTAAATCGCACTCCTTAGTGTTTTGCTTTAGCAAAACTAGCTTCGTAAGATTAACTCTTACTAAAAATTCCCTTTTAAAAACGTTATTTAAGTATACCAGAAAATGAAATCAGGTTGACATACAATTTTAACTGGAAACCCAAGGTTTGAAGTGATACATTTAAAGGTAGAATGTTTCTTGAACAAGTCGCAGCCAGTTTTTACTGCAAGGAGGTTTAACAGAAGAATGAGCTGCTATTTCCAGTACGATGCCAGACTCGGAATTGAGATTCCCGTGTTAGAAGTGGAATGGGAGAATTATCCACCCAGTGTGCGTGTTGATATTTTATTACATTGGGAACAAGTTCGCGGTGCAATTCCTGACCGCATTATGAAGCTAGAGGCGACGATTATTTACAAACAAAATCAGCTGGACAAGGAAGACGATTTTCCCACATCATGCCGTTTGAATTCCGAAATTGCTGACTTAGCTTCTATCATAAATGATCTTCATCTTTGGTTCCGGGCGAATCAGGAATTGGAATCGAAAACCCACCAATAATGGTTGTCAATGAAGGGAGAATGACTGCATGCATAGCAATAAGGATGGGGATAACTGGCTGGAAGCTATTGCAAAGCCGCTCTTGGAGCATCTACCTGCTTTATATCCGATTGAAGAATGGGATGGAAGTATCGATGCACGCATTGAAGCGCTTGTCCCAGCTATGATGACCCAAGGCAGTCCGGGGCAAGAGTCTTATGGATTGGCGATTAAAGCGGGTCTTTTTTTACTGAATGAGAGTTTAGATAAATCCCATGATATTGCCCAGGAAATCACGAATGCAACAGGCAGCTACTGGCATGCTCTGATGCATCGGATGGAGGGGGACTACAGCAATGCGAAGTATTGGTTCAACGATGTCGGTCATCATCCTATTTTCTCTAACTTACTACAACGTGTGAGCGATTATTTGACTGTAAAAGACCTGGCGGATTTGGACAATGAAGCCCTTCGTCAGAAGCTTGAAGTGCTTATTACTTCTCCGGAATGGGTCCCTTGTGTATTCATAGATATCGTAGAGTTACAAGTATCCCTGGTTCAAAATCCTATTGTTGATCAATGGTTGCGGCATATTCAACGATATGAAATGCAGTTATTGTTGCAGTATTGCTATGAACAAAGTTGTGGAGGAAGTCTGCTTGAAGCAATTGGACAGAAGTAGCACAAAGGTTCCACAAGGCCCAATAAGATTAATGGTCAGGGTGTACCGTTATATTTTACCAGACGTAAGCGATCAGCTTTCCATATGGAAATTAAAGGCGGAAAATATCCCAGATAGCGAGCTGCGTACTCAAGCATTAGCCAGTATCGCTACGAAACAATTTCATTGTCAAGGTGGCGCTGTTTATGCGGCTGCTAATTTGTCGATGCGTCATGTACTTATCCCGCTCATTGTTGCGTTTCAAACGATTAGCGATTATTTAGATAATCTGTGTGATCGCAGCACATCTTTGGATCCCCAGGATTTCCGTCAATTGCACCAATCGATGTTGGATGCTGTTGATCCTTCTCAGCCTTTGAACGATTACTATGCATACAGACAAGAGAAAGAGGACGGAAACTATTTAACAGAACTCGTCCAAAAGTGTCAGTCTTGTATTAGTCTGCTTCCGTCATATACACAAGTAGCCGATCAGGTGCGAGATTTCGTAGCCTTATACTGCGACTTACAAGTGTACAAGCATATTCGCAAGGATATGCGGGAGCCTGAGCTTCATCAGTGGTGGGATCAGCATCATCATAGGTATAGCCAAATTTCTTGGAATGAATTTGCAGCAGCCACAGGTTCAACGTTAGGCATGTTTATGCTTTTCCTTGCAGCTTGTGATCCTCATTTGAGTGAAAAACAGGTCGATTCTATACGGGAGGCTTATTTCCCCTATGTGTGCGGTCTGCATATTTTACTTGATTATTTAATCGATCAGGAAGAAGATATCTTGGGTGGAGACCTGAACTTTTGCAGTTATTATGAATCTATGGAAGCAACCGTTGAGAGAATTGCCTTTATCGTGCAAGAGGCTCGTAGCAAAATTTTGTTCTTGGAACATCCGCGATTTCATCGTATGATAATCGAAGGTTTGCTTGCGCTCTATTTGTCGGATCCAAAGGTCAACGGCCAACAGCAAGTGAAGAAGATATCGAAGCGTCTTATGAAAAATAGTCCATTAACCCGGTTATTTTTCTGGCTAAATAGCATGTACATCCGTACGTCATCATGAATGACATTCAGAAGAATTAAAGCAGGGAGACTTTGAGCTACGCCCAAAGATCCCTATATTAGGAGGAAATGAAATGTCAGCAGTAAAATCAATTGCCGTTCTAACAAGCGGCGGAGACTCTCAGGGAATGAACGCGGCCGTCCGTGCGGTTGTAAGAAGCGCATTATTCCATGGTCTCGAAGTCTATGCGGTACAACGTGGATACCATGGTTTAATTAACGATGATATTCGCCAAATGGATTTGCGCAGCGTTGGGGATATCATTCAACGTGGGGGAACCATTTTACAAACGGCTCGTTGCAAAGAGTTTTTAACGCCAGAAGGCCAACAGATTGGTGCAGAAAACTTGCGTAAACGCGGCATCGATGGATTGGTCGTAATTGGTGGAGATGGATCTTATCAAGGTGCCAATAAGCTAAGCAAGTTGGGCATCAAAACGATGGGTCTGCCTGGTACAATTGACAATGACATCCCATTCACTGACTTTACGATCGGTTTTGATACAGCAGTAAGCATTGTGGTGGATGCGATCAACAAGCTTCGTGATACGATGACTTCGCATGAACGTTCATCCGTTGTAGAAGTCATGGGGCGTCATTGCGGTGAGATCGCACTCTATGCTGGACTAGCAAGCGGTGCGGAAACGATTATCGTCCCTGAGGTTGAAGTCGACATTAATGAAGTGGCTAACCGCATGAAGGATAATTTCTCTCATGGTAAACGCCATAGTATCATTCTCGTTGCTGAAGGAGCGGGAACCGGTGATGGGATTGCTAAGCAGATTAATGAGTCTGTTGGGATTGAGCCTCGTGTAACTGTTCTTGGCCATATTCAACGCGGCGGAGCTCCTACACACAATGACCGAATCTTGGCAAGCCGTCTCGGTGATTTCGCTGTACGTAAGCTTATGGAAGGCGATTCTTCCAAAGCATGCGGTGTGATCAAAGGGGAGTTAGTAGCTACTGACATTGATTTAGTTGTCAATACAAAGCGTCCTTTTAATACAGAACTTTATGAATTGGCAAGTCGTTTATCCCAGTAGGTCTACATTGGAACAAACGCTTATTGACCTGTATCATAACTTCGTTTATAATATCGAACAACATACAAAGCGACATTAGGTCTGTGAAGAGCATCCAACTCGGAGACGTTCATGATCGGTAAGGCGCAGAATACATCGCCTTACTCTAAATAAACCGGCACCGCCCGTTATCGCGGAACCAAGCGGATGATGACATGTTAATGTTATCATCAAGTTGGGTGGCACCGCGAGCAGAACGCTCCTCGTCCCAATCGGACAGGGGCGTTCTTTGTCTTTTTCCCATAATAGAAAAGGAAGCGGTGAGTGGTATGTTGGATATCAAATGGATTCGGATGCATCAGGATCAAGTGAAGGAAGCGGCACAAAATAAAGGGGTAGAATGTCCCCTTGATGAGCTGCTTGAGGTAGATGAGAAGAAAAGGCTTCTGCATCAACAAGTGGATCAGCTGCGCACAGAACGCAATCGTGCATCTGCTCAGATTGCTCAGTGTATGGCTGAGCAGAAAAAGGGAGAAGCTGAGGCTCTGAAAGATCAGGTCCGCGGCTGGAACCGAACATTAACGGAATACGAAGAGGGGCTTGCGAAACTGGAGAAGCGTTTCAAGGAGTTAATGCTTACCGTACCGAATCTGGTTTCACCTGAAACTCCAATCGGGGCTACCGATCAAGATAATGTTGTACGGAAAGTAGTGGGTCAGCCTACCTCGTTTGAATTTGTGCCTCGTGATCATATGCAAATCGGTGAGGAGTTAGATTTATTCGATTTCCCCCGCGGAGTGAAAGTGGCTGGAAGCCGGAATTACTACCTCAAAGGGATGGGGCTTTATTTACACAGAGCTGTTCAACAGCTTGCTCTTGATCTGCTATCAGATCGAGGGTTCACGGTGATGGATGTCCCTTTGATGGTGCGGGAAGAGACGCTGCAGAATGCGGGCTTTTTCCCGGCTGGGAAGGTCCAGACCTATGAATTACAGGATGAGAATAAATGGTTAGTAGGCACATCGGAAGGTCCGTTGGTTTCGTATTATGCGGATGAAATGATAGATTTATCAAAGGGGCCGATACAACTGGCAGCTGTATCGAATTGTTTCCGTAAAGAAGCGGGTTCGGCAGGTAGAGATGTACGCGGATTATATCGTGTTCATCAATTTGCCAAAGTTGAGCAAGTGATTCTTTGTGAGAATGATCCCGCCATTGCTGATCAAATGTTAGATCAAATCACACGGAATGCCGAAGATATTTTAGAATTACTTGAGCTTCCTTATCATGTTGTTGCTGTATGTACAGGAGATATGGGCGCCAAAAACTACAAGCAGTATGACATTGAGACGTGGATGCCTAGCCGGAATAGCTATGGAGAAACGCACTCGTCGTCAAGCCTTCTGGACTTTCAAGCTCGCCGCAGTGGCTTACGTTATAGGGATAAGAGCGGTGAGCTGCGTTATTGCTATACCCTTAATAATACGGCTGTCGCCTCGCCAAGAATTCTTATTCCTTTACTTGAAAACCATCAGCAAGCAGATGGCTCAATCTATCTGCCACCAGCTCTGAGACCTTATATGAGAGGGCTCACAGTTATACCGAGCAAATAAAATAACGTACCACATCCCTAGGAGATCCACTTTGGGCTGTGGTACGTTATCGTATGTTAATAACCTTCTGTTAAATCTACGACATTCATCATCTCGGTGCCATCTAATATAGCTCTTAGATTATGATAGAAAATGGTGGAAACTCGCTCTGTGTAGTGAGCGGAAGATCCAGCGATATGCGGAGTAAGGATAACATTATCCATGTTCCATAAGGGAGAAGTTGACGGTAATGGCTCCTGCTCAAAAACATCGAGTGCTGCGCCTGCCAGCTGGCCTTCTTGCAGCGCATGGATCAAATCCTCTTCTTCAATGACATCACCGCGAGCCAGATTGATTAAGAAAGCACTTGGTTTCATTAAGCGCAGATGTTCTTTGGTCAAGAAACCTCGCGTTTTAGCTGTACTAGGAAGTAGAAGAACGACGAAATCACTTTGTGTAAGCAAAGTTGTTAATCCTTCTTCTCCGCTGACCGTCGAATCGAAGGCAGGCCCAGGCGATCCGGAACGATTCAACCCAATGACCGTCATATCAAAGGCCTTAGCTTTGCGAGCAACAGCTTCGCCGATTGCACCTGCACCAATAATGCCAATCGTTTTACCATAAAGCTCACCAAAACTGACTTGATTATCCCATACTTTACTTTGCTGACGCTCATGAAGAAGATTCGCTTTACGAACCCATTGCAGCATGAGACTTAGCGTAAATTCACTCATCTGGATCGTATGTACCCCACGGGCATTGGATAGTATGACATTACGCCTGGCTAATTCTTGGAGAGGAAGTTTATCAACGCCGGCGGATATGGTTTGCATCCATTTCAGCTTGGTAGCTTGCTTGAGGGTGTCCGGATTTAGGCGACCAGCCGTGATAATGACATCTGCATCAGCAATGTGTTCCCCGGCTTCACTTGAAGATTTAAACCAATGAAATTGGCAGCGTTCCTTCAAGTCTTGCGGCATCTGATTTTGCATGGAAGTCAAATCCATCCCAGTAATGGCGACAATATTCATTGCATTTCAACTCCTTTAATTACATGATAAATCAAACCGAAAACGAAAGTAAACACCCCGAGTGCTCTTAGTGCCCTCAGGGTGTCTCCATGTTAGTATTTCACATCAGGTGTGTAGTTGTTATTGGCGTTCCATAGGAGGAACTCATTCACGCCGTTTTCTTTCAAAGCACGTATTTGTTCTTCCACTTCATGTTTACCATACTTGATATAACCAGGTACCCAAGAAGCGGTGAAATCTTGAATCCAAGGCCGAACAATCGGTTTCCAACCTTTCTTATCAATGGCTTCCAGCTTCTTGGTTGTATCCTTGGATGCTCCATCGATAGTGACAAAAGGTGCTGCATCCGGCACTTTGGAGCCAAACCAGCCTGTGCTGTAATGACTTGGATAAATCATGGGAGCGATAACATCGACATTTTGAGAGATTTTCTCGAAATCTTGACCAATGCCTTCCGCTGCTGGAACAGAGGCCGCATAACCAAATATGTCGACAGATACACGAACACCAAGTGGCTGCAATTGTTCTTTGGCATATTTGACGAAGGAAGCGACAGCATCAATACGTGAACGTTCATCCTTTGTATATTTGAGAATGTCAGCTCTTTTCTCGAAACCTTCCGGGAATCGGACGTAGTCGAATTGAATTTCTTTAAATCCAGCTTTTACGGCTTCTTTTGCTACTGCGATATTGTAATCCCATACTTCTTTGTTATATGGATTTACGAAGCTGTCCGGTGGGTTTTTACCGTTCCCCCACAGAGTTCCATCTGGATTGACGAAAGACCATTCTGGTTTCTTCTTGGCAAGAATCGTGTCTTTGAATACAACAATACGACCAATTGGATAAATCTTATGTTCGTTCAAGGTGGTCATTAAACCTGGCATATTACCAATAATTTTCTGAGTCGTTCCCATTGCATCAAGCTCGGCGTTCCCTGTTTCCCATGTGATGTAGCCCCAATCATCTTTGACATCAATGACCAGTGAGTTCAGTTCCGTGTCGTCGAGCAGCTTCACAAGTGTATTGAGCCGAGATCCTCCCGCACTATGAGCCGTGGCGTAAACACCTTTAATGACCGGTGCGTCCTTCTGCGGATCCAATTTGTTTACAGGTGCTAAAGGATCTGTTTCTTGGGATGGTGTAGGTTGAACAATCGCAACTGCATTCTTCGCATTCAGAGAAGCTTGCACAAGCTGTTCGAAGCTGGCATCCGGGTTAGCGGCCGTTACATTACCCCAGATTAGGGCAAGTGAAGCAAGTAATATTTCCATGATGTATAAGTCCTCTCCAATCTTTGTTTCTAGCTTTTATTATAAAGCAAGCACGAAACTACGCACAGAGGAAATTTGTAGAGGTTTGTAGAAAGAAGGTAGCCATTGTTGAGACTTGATAAACAAATTATTTCGTTATCTGGCGTTAATTTTTTTTACTATGCTTCGAGTGCCATTTTATTGCCCTATTTACCTTTATATTTGCAAAGCAAGGGCTATTCAGCTAGCGAGATTGGACTCTTAATGATGATTGGTCCGTTCATCTCTATATTCGCACAGCCATTCTGGGGATATGTCAGCGACCGATTCAACTCGGTGAAGAATATCGTGTTTTTACTTTGGAGCCTTTCCTTACTAGGAAGTTTTGGCTTGTTTTTAACAAAAGGCTTCGGTCTTACACTTGGATTTATTTTACTGCTTTATTTCTTCTTGCTGCCATCCGTTCCGCTCATCGATAATTTGGTTGTTAAATCAACGGCGCAGCGTGGAATGTCTTATGGATCCGTCCGATTATGGGGTTCTATCGGATTCTCGGGTGTTGCTCTAATTTCGGGTCTTTTCCTCGAAGAATTAGGTGGGGTAGCCAACATCCCTTATTTTTATTGGGCGTTGTGGATCTTCCCATTTCTACTGCTTGCTTTTATTAAAGACGAGAAGGGCAGCGGACAGCGAATAACATTAAGTGCGATCGGTACAATTTTCAAAAATAAAAACTTCTTATGGTTTATGGTCATGGTTCTGATGATATCAATTCCACATCGAATGAACGATGCACTATTAGGTTTATATCTGAATAAATTAGGTGCTACGGACTCAATGGTCAGCTGGGCATGGGCAATTGCGGCATGCACCGAAATTCCGGTATTTGCCTATATCAATCGGTACATACATCGCTATCACGAACTGACCATCTTAGGTCTTGTTTCGGTCTTATATACGATACGTTGGTTACTCTACACGTTATTCAGCGATCCTTGGGTGCTAATTGGTTTGCAGACAACACATATGCTCACTTTTGCTGTTCTGTGGATCGTTGCGGTTCAGTATGTTGTGCGTCTGCTTCCCGAGCAATTTGGCTCAACGGGTCAATCCATTCTTGCGATGGTGTTCATGGGACTTGCCGGAATTATCGGTGGTTCAGTAGGCGGATGGTTGAGTGAGCAATGGGGAGGCGCAAGCATGTATGTGTTTGCGTCAGTTATGTCGGCAATAGCGGCAGGTATGTTTTTCGGTACACAAGCAGTAATGCGTAGAAGAAGCTAATCGTAAATAAAAACACCCGGCAGCAAAATTAGCCGGGTGTTTGGACTTATTTCTGAACTTGTCCTGATTCGGTATTCGTGACCTCTGCAGGATTAATCTCTTTACGGACCGGTACAGGCTGATCATCAGTAGCTGTATTACCGCCATTTCCATTCGTTGCATCTTTAAATTCACGAAACATTTTGCCAAAACCTCTGCCAAGTTCAGGCAGTTTATTAGGCCCAAACAAAAGAAGGGCAACAATTGCAATTAAGATGATGTGCCAAGGAGATAATGCTCCCATTCCAGACACCTCCATTAGTTTATCTTAGTACGATTATATCATGTTCTTATCATAACCTATATACCCTAATTATTACAAACTCAATAACATTGTATGAATAAAGTGTTAGTTGGCCAGAAAAAGACGCCCCTTAATGATAAAGGGCGTCTTTATGATGTTCCGTAATGCTGAACTGAATAATTTCCATGACATCTTCTGCTTCGAGCGCCTCAATGCCAAACCGGAGGACGATCTCGGAGTCCAGCTCATAGCTGGTTAAGAAGGGGTACAACTCGGGTGTTAATTTCATTACAATCCTGGATAATTTGACTGTCTCCACAAGCATCACCCTTCCAATCAAAAGATTAGAATAAGAACTACGCCTGAACCACTCACGATGAAGCCAGAACTATATGAAATTATTATCATTATAACACAATTCAACTTGGAATAAAGAGGCGGATTGCACGATTAGTTACTTAAGCTTGCGGAATTCGCCGACAACACCAACGGTTTCCACGATATTCACGAATGCTTTCGGGTCTATCTTCTTAATAATTCGCTTTAATTCTACGAGTTCATAGCGTGTAGTGACGGTCATTAACATATCATGCTGCTGTTTCGTATATGCGCCTTCCGTCTTAACTAAAGTAACGCCTCTAGGCAGCAGAAGCAGTTCGTTAAGCAACTCTTCCTTTTGTTTTGTTACAATGAACGCTGTCACTTTGACATGGCGAATATGTATAGAATCTACAACTTTGCCACTAATATAGATGGCAAGCATCGAGTAAAGTGCAAGGTCCCAATTTTGCTTGAAATAGCCAAGTGCAACAATGACAACACCGTTCATGGATGAAAGAAGGGTACCGAGAGGGAAATCGAATTTTCGGGTCAAAATCAAGCCGACAATATCAAATCCTCCACTTGAGCCACCTATTCTTAAAGTGATACCGCTTCCTATACCTATGAGTACTCCCCCAAAGACTGCACCAAGAATGGGTTCCTGTGCGACATAGCTTGTAGGTATGATTTGCATCAACCATGCAGTTAATATGACTGATGCAACACTGATCATAATAAATCTACGGCCAATTGAAACCAATCCCCAAATCATCAATGGCAGATTAAACAATAAATACAAGAAGCCAATGTTAAAATTCGTAAAATAACCAATAATCATGGCAAATCCAGAAACCCCGCCGCTAAGCAGTTGGTGAGGAATGAGGAACATGTTGAAACCGACAGCGACAAGCAGTGCGCCAACTAGAATAATGAAAGCATCTAGCGCTTTTTTCAAAAAAAATCACCTCTAAAATAGTATGCAGCATAAAGCAAGTATAATTCATTCTTCTAAAACTTCAATCATAATTTACCTTAGTTCAATTAAATGAAATTTTATGGAAATAAAATAAGCCTTTACTTATGATGAAAAAAAGCTGTATCCAATTCATGGACAACAGCTTTTATAGAAGTATTGATTAACGTCTCTTGAAGGAACCTGTCTTCTTAGATGTACTTGGCTTACTAACGGATGGTTTAGTTACCTTATTGGGTGTTGAACCATCGTTTCGACGTGTTGTAGAGTCGCTTCCAGAACTTGGGGTGCCTGTACCGCCCTTGAAGGTGCCTGTTCGATCAGAAGTTGTTGGTTTCTTATCCTTTGATACATCCGTAGTTGGCGTAGTTGCCTTACCGCCGCCTGTGTTATAAGCGGGTGTCCGGGTATAGCCTCTATAGTCGTAAGGGCGTTTGCTGTTGAACCATCCTCCACCGAATAAGGATTGAAGCAGTGTGGCTGTCAAATAACCTTGTAAGAATGAGGAGTCGTAATGTGATTTGGCATATTCAATACTATCGATTTGAACAAGCGTGTTTTTACTATCACTAGGATCCTTTTGAACGTTAATAACCTTATCATTATATACAAGGAACATTTGATCGTCAGATTCCTTGCTCTTTTCCTTCGGTGACTCTTTCGCTGCTAGTTCAGTTGCTACAGCAGGGACGCTTTTGTTTTCGACTAAATAAACCTTGGAGAGATTGCTCCCTTTGCCGTCAACACTAACTAACGGATACTGATCTTTGATATAACGTCCGGCATCAGCGCCACACGCGGTAAGAAGGGCGATGATCAATAAGAAAGAAACCCATGAAGTCCATCTTTTCACTTTTCAGTAATCCCTCCTTTCCAAACATTTCTAATGATAACATATGTTGTCTAGGGCGTCGATTTCAAAAATTTAATCTGATTGCCCGGTGTGCGCTCTCCTTCAAGAGCAATAAATTTGCCGTCCTGCCATTGGAGGAAGAAGAATCTACGGTCCGGTCCAAAATATCTCCAAAAGATGATGTCGTCTCCGCTGCGGAAGTCGGTGTTTCCTTCAGTCCGAGTGACATCATTGCGATGAAACTCCAATTCAAAGGTAACATCTTCATCAAGCTCCAAACGAGTAGGGACATCATTCGGATCATCTAGCGCACCTTCGACAAAGCTGCAAAGGAAACAATCATAGGTTCGCCCTTTTTCCACAATCAAACACTGAATATTTTTGCCGCTTTGTAAATAATAAGCGTAACGATGTGGAGCAAACCCGCGGTCAAAATAAATGACCTTGCCGGAAACAACATACTCCTCTAAGTCTACATTGACAATATCCCCAACTCGGGCGTCTTCAAGTGGATTACCTATAGGTGTTGTTGTTGGTTCTTGTTTTTGACTACGTAGGATGCTGCTGACTCGTTTAAATATGGACATTGAAAACTCTCCTCTATTCCGTTTATTGTTCTACCTTGTAATACGTTTAGCTTATGCGTAAGGTTTCGTTCTCATTATGTAAGACGCTACTGGAAATGTGTGTATGACTTGTGCTATAATATTTTAGATGTTCTTAAGGGCGGCCAGTTGGATCATGGAAGATGATAAATCGAAAGTGTATTCCACCAATAAAACTATAGACACGGATAGGAAGTCGTACTTAAGGGTAAAAAAGATACAAGGCATTAGCCTGCCCTGTACAAAAGGAGATTGAATATATTTGAAAACATTTCAAGAGTTTGGTTTAGAGCCAACAATTTTACGCGCTATTACCGAGATGGGCTTTGAAGAGTCCACACCGATCCAAGAAAAAACGATTCCTTTGGCTATGGAAGGCCGGGATTTAATCGGGCAAGCGCAAACAGGAACGGGTAAAACAGCTGCTTTCGGTATTCCGCTTATTCACAAAATCAATATGAAAGAAGAGCGCATTTCTGCTCTTATCATGTGTCCTACACGGGAACTTGCCATCCAGGTTGCGGAAGAGATTGAGAAACTCGGTCGTTTCAAAGGCATTCGTTCTTTGCCCATCTATGGTGGACAGGATATCGTTAAACAAATTCGTGCATTGAAGAAAAAACCGCAAATCATTATCGGTACACCGGGACGTCTACTTGACCATATTAACCGTAAAACAATCAAATTAGACGATGTGCAAACAGTGGTTTTGGATGAAGCGGATGAAATGCTTGACATGGGCTTCATGGATGATATCCAGTCCATTTTGAAATTGGTACCAGAAGAGCGTCACACGATGTTGTTCTCGGCAACAATGCCAACCAATATTCAAAAATTGGCACAACAGTTTCTTCGTAACCCTGAGCATGTATCGGTTATCCCGAAACAAGTTAGTGCACCATTGATTGACCAAGCTTATATCGAATTGCACGAAAAACAAAAATTCGAAGCACTTAGCCGTTTGATCGACATGGAAGCTCCAGATCTTGCAATCATCTTCGGTCGTACAAAACGCCGGGTTGATGAATTAGCAGAAGCTCTTCAAAAAAGAGGCTATGCAGCTGAAGGTCTTCATGGTGACTTGTCCCAAAATCAACGTGATAATGTCATGAGAAAATTCCGTGACGGCAGCATTGATGTACTTGTAGCAACAGACGTTGCTGCGCGTGGTCTAGATGTATCCGGCGTTACTCATGTAATTAACTTTGACCTTCCGCAAGATCCGGAAAGCTATGTTCACCGTATCGGTCGTACAGGCCGCGCTGGTAAAGAAGGTACAGCTTGGACTTTCGTAACACCTAGAGAAATCGATCACCTGCACTTTATCGAAAAAGTTACACGCCACAAAATTACCAAAAAACCACTACCTAGCTTGGCTGAAGCCATTGAAGGTAAACAAAAAATGACAGCTGAGCGTATTCTTGATGTGCTTCAAAATGATACACAAGCAGAATTCAAAGGCCTAGCTATTCAAATGTTAGAGCAATATGATTCCGTAAATCTCCTTGCTGCAGCTATGAAGCTTCTGACAGGCGATAAAAAGGAAACGAATATTGAGTTAACACCAGAAGATCCGATTCGTGCAAGAAAGAAAAAATTCGATGTTCGCAGCTCAGGTAGACGAGTTGGCGGCGGCTATGGCTCAAGTTCAGGATCAGGAGATCGTCGTCAAGGCGGCGGATACAGCTCCGGTGCTGGTTCCAGCAGCAGCTCGAACTCCCGTTACCCGCGTAAAGATAGTAGAGATTATGGTTCAAACAGAGAAGGTGGAAGCAGTTCTTCCTCCAGAAACCGTGAATACGGAAGCAACAACTCCGGAAACCGCGATCGCTCCAGAGCTCCTCGCAAGAGCGAAGATACATTAGTGAATAAATAAGGGTAATAACCCCAAAAAAGAAAGGCGGAGATCCAGAAGGATCTTCGCCTTTTTACCATGAGTATATGGTTTAGAGTACGAAAGAGCTAGTGATTATAACGAGCAAGATGAAGAGAACCAAAATGGCACCTGCGGATGTTCCAACTGGATGAGACATAGTATCAACCTCCTGAAAAATATTTGGGGGTAGTTCTTATTGACAATACTATATTATGTAAAAGAACCTAGAACGACTAGACGTCTACCTATATGCTCAAAAATAGGCTATAATTAAATCAATGAAAAAGTAAGACAACTTAAGATGTATGCGTTTTAACAATCAACGTAGAAAGTTTCCGAAAGGAAACGCTAAGGAGGAAGCAGTTTTGGAGTTTAGAGGAGTTATGGGAGGACTGTACAGAATATCGGAGTGGATTATGCGTTTGTCGGTCATTAATCTGCTTTGGATGCTATGTTCGATTCCGGTTTTCTTTTTTGCTTTTATGGGCTTGGTGAGTCCATCCGTTGATGCATTGAAGGCATCACTGCCCATTATCGCCATTTTGGCACCGTTTACTTTATTCCCTGCAACTTCCGCGATGTTTGCTGTAGCTCGGAAATGGGTTACAGGAGAAGAAGATGTACCACTTTTGAAAACATATTTCCGTGGATATAAAGAAAACTATCTACAGAGTATGGTAGGTGGCATTTTCTTCGTAATCATTTTTGTTATCATTGCGGTGAACTACTTCTTTTATTTGAAACAGGGGAGTTCGCTGAAACTATTGGCCGTATTATTTATAGCTTTCACGGTCATTATTATCATTTCTATGTTCAATTTCTTCTCGATTATGGTTCATTTGCATATGAAGGTTTTACAAATTTTGAAGAATGCTGTATTGATTACCATTGGCAATCCAATCAATTCGATAGTTCTGCTGCTTTGCAACGGAGCCATCCTTTACATTTGTTTGACCAAATTTAATTTCTTCCTTGTCGTTTTCTTCATGGGAAGTATTATGGCTACCTTCTCGTTCTGGCAGTTTAACCGCAGCTTCACCAAACTCCAAACGAAGCAGCAAGAACTAGAAGAGAAGGAACAACAGAGGTTGGCTGAAGCGCAAGAAGAGGAAGCACAAAGTGACACTGAGGTTTTAACTGAAGGTGAAGAAGAAAAAAGTAAGACAGAAATTAGCTTGCATAAAAAAGATGAGAATGAAAAGACTAAAGACTAAACCTACCAGTTGATAATCAACCGGTACGGCACTATAATAAGAACTACAAAAGAATCCTGCGATGTACGTAACGGTTTTAAGTTGTTTTAAACCAATGACTGTTTCTAGGGAGACCTACATTGAAGTGTGGCTGACATGCCCTCGAAAGGGGACCTCAAATACACCTCTGCGGACACCCACCTGCGAGAGCGGGTTTGAAGCACCAAAACCGGACGGCATAGGCGGGTTTTTTTGTATTAAAAAGAGGTTGATCAGGTAGATTCCTGTTCAACCTCTTTTTAATGTATTTTCAATGACCAGCCAAATCACTTAGCTGATGGAAGGTGTTCTGAAGAGTTCCGTAAAGACCACGATATATTTGATAGTAGGCTTCATACTGTTTTTGATTATTAACATTTGGTTCTACGCGATCGGTGACATGAATCCATTTCTCACAGAGTGTAGTAATATCCTCTTGCAGTACGCCGGAAGCAGCCATAATAGCAGCGCCGTACGCAGGGCCGTCTGTGGAATTAACCGTGACCACAGGGATACCGAAGATATCAGCAATCATTTGACGCCAGAACGGACTTCTGGCACCGCCGCCATTCACTCGAAGTTCGGTGACTTCAATGCCGGACTCGCGGATTAGTTGCAGCGAGTCGCGGAGCCCGAAGGTAATGCCTTCGAGTACGGCACGTGTGAGATGTGCTTTCTCGTGCCGTAGGTTTAGACCGATGAAGGCGCCTCGAGCCTTCGGATCGGGGTGCGGTGTCCGCTCACCAGATAGGTAAGGCAGGAACAACAAGCCTTCGCTCCCAAGGGGAGCTGTAGCCGCTTCAGACGTCAAGATCTCGTAGACGTCTTTGCCTTCCTGCTGCGCACGCTCAAGCTCCTCGTGTGCGAAGTGGTTGCGCCACCACTGGAACGAGCCGCCAGCGGCCAGCATGACCCCCATGCGGTGCCACTTGCCAGGCACACCGTGACAGAAGGAATGAAGCCGATAAGCTTCATCTACTTGGTAAGTGTCGTCGTGAACGAAGACGACACCGGATGTGCCGAGCGCCACAGAGGCGATGCCTTGGCGTACGACGCCAACACCTACGGCGCCGCAAGCTTGGTCGCCGCCGCCAGCGACGACCTTGGTGCCTGCGGCTAGGCCGGTTAGGCTGGCCGCTTCCGGCAGCAGGTGTCCAGCCACGTCGCCGGACTCATAGAGCGGCGGCAGCCATTCCATAGGAATGTCCAGCCGCTCAGTGACGGTCTGGGACCATCTGCGGTGGGCGACGTCCAGCAGCAGCGTGCCGCTTGCGTCGGCCATGTCCATGCCGAACGCTCCCGTCAGGCGCAGCCTGACGTAGTCCTTCGGCAGCAGCAGATGCCGAACGCGCGCGTAGTGCTCCGGCTCATGCTGCCGGAGCCAAATGACCTTGGGTGCGGTGAAGCCGGTCAGCGCCCGATTGCCCGTAAGTCGGCCGAGCTCGGCTTCGCCGACGGTCGACTCGATGTAGGCGCACTGCTCCGCGGTGCGCTGGTCACACCAAAGCAGTGCAGGCCGGATGACCTGCTGCGCCTCATCCAGGAATACCGACCCGTGCATCTGGCCGGAGAAGCCAATACCAGCGACGGCTTCGCCTGCGACGCTTGTTTTCTCTAAAAGAGCGCGGATGCCCTTGACTGTGGCATTCCACCAATCCTCAGGATGCTGCTCTGCCCATCCCGGATAGGGCTGCTGAAGCGGATATTCAACGCTATGGCTGCCGATCACCTGACCGGAGTCATCCACAAGAATGCATTTAACTGCAGAAGTTCCTAAATCTAAGCCCATGAAATACGACACGAAGATTCACCCTTTGTTGGTTAAATTATTGTAATTTAGTAGTTTCCTCTATATTCTTTGTTTGTTTAATAAATATACAAAGATTATTAGTTATTATATTCGCACGAAAGAACGGAAATCCTGCTTACAGCGATATTTATTTATTTCCATATTAAATTCATTTCATGCCAGTGGATGCCAGCATGCTGAGAAGTGGATGGAGCTGCATAAAGAAATCCATTTTTTTCGTAGAATGAAATTAAATGCTCTTCACACATTAAAACAATGCCCTTCAAATCATCTTTTCTGGCTATTTCGATGATACGTTGCAGAAGTTCAGTGGCAACCCCGCGTCGTTGGTAGGACGGGTGCACGGCGATGGTCAACACACAGAGATATTGTCCTTCCTCAGCATGCTGGGTCTCCTGCTTGATACTATCATCTGTTAATTCGTTATTATGTATCTTTACGCTATTGGTTACGCCGATGATTTGATGGTCTAGCTCATTTTCTGCCACAAGAAAATAGGAGCCAAACACATGCTTTCTCATCTGAAAAGCTTCAAATGTGGCAGCCGCCTCCTTTGAGAAAACAACAGTCTCGATCTCATAAGCCTTCCTAATATCTTTATCGTTTTCAACTGGGCGAATTAGCATAATCGTTGAATACCTCCTTGTTAAAACTTTCCTCAGGGAAAATATTTTTTGTATGCACATGATTGTTTACCTATAGCATAAGATGGGGTCATATAGTATAATGATGAATAAAGTTTCCTTTGAACAACATTATTGGTCTTGCGAAAGAAGAGGTAATCAGATGGGTATAGCATATAAAAAACCAGAACAAGAGTCCAATGGATGGAAAGGCAGCTCACCAATGCCTAGTCTGCCTGAAGTCCATCATAGTATGCGCGTGCCAAAGAAAGCGGGTTTTTTCCGTAAACTACTTGCTTTTGTGGGTCCGGGCTATCTCGTAGCCGTAGGATATATGGATCCGGGAAATTGGGCGACTGATTTAGCAGGTGGCTCTCAATTCGGATATACATTGCTTTCTGTTATTTTAATATCAAATTTAATGGCGATTCTGCTGCAAGCTTTGTCTGGCCGCCTAGGAATTGTAACAGGTCGAGACTTAGCTCAAGCTTGTCGTGATCATTATAGTAAACCTGTTTCATTCGGACTATGGGTATTATGTGAGCTAGCTATTGCAGCATGTGACTTGGCTGAAGTCATTGGCGCTGCAATTGCCTTACAGCTATTGTTCGGTCTACCGCTTATTTATGGAGTCATCCTGACTTCGTTAGACGTTCTTTTGGTTCTTATGCTGCAAAAAAAGGGCTTCCGATACATCGAAGCCATGGTTATTAGTCTAATCGCTCTAATTACGGTTTGCTTCGTGATGGAACTTATTTTCTCAAGACCTGATTTTGCTGCTGTTGCCATTGGTTTTATTCCTAGAACGGAAATTGTAACGAACCCAGCAATGTTATATATCGCCCTTGGTATTCTGGGAGCAACTGTCATGCCCCACAATTTATATTTGCATTCTTCTATTGTACAAACGCGTAAAATCGAGCCGACGGTAGAAGGTAAACGTGAAGCAATTAAATTCGCCACAATAGATTCGACTGTAGCTTTAATGCTGGCTTTGTTCGTCAATGCTGCAATACTCATTCTTTCTGCAGCAGCCTTTCATTCGGCAGGTAAAGAAGTAGCAGAAATACAAGATGCTTATCACCTTTTGGGGCCTATGCTGGGCACAGGTGCCGCGAGTATTCTATTTGCAGTTGCGCTGTTAGCTTCAGGGCAAAATTCTACACTTACAGGTACTTTGGCCGGTCAGATTGTGATGGAGGGCTTTCTTAATATTAGACTCACTCCTTGGCTGCGCCGATTAATTACACGGTTGATCGCGATCGTGCCCGCGGTCATTGTCATAGGTATTTATGGAGAGAGCGGCGCTACAGATTTACTCGTTCTTAGTCAGGTGATTTTATCCTTGCAGCTTTCCTTTGCTGTTATTCCACTTGTTACGTTTACTTCGGACCGCAAGAAGATGGGGGAGCTTGTAACACCAAAGTGGATGATTTTACTAAGTTGGTTTGTCGCTATTTTGATTGCAGGCTTGAATGCTTACTTACTTTACACCACTTTTTTTGGGTAAATAAAATATGGAATAAAAATGGAAAATCGGAGGAGCAATCCTCCGATTTTTATTTCCCCTCTTTTTCTTAAGCCTAAACAATGGTAAGATAGAGAGCAGTGTAGAAATGGCAAGTGGTCTATATGTACTTCATTGAAGGGGGAAAAGGCTTTTGCTTAAGAGAACTTTAATCGGATTACTTCGCAGTCATGAAACGACCGGAGATAAAGCCAAAGATCCTTTGCTTAAAACAAGATATTACAAGCTTCCTAAAGACCAAGTATGGGAAGAAGTCACTGCCGTTCTGAAAAAAACGCCGGGCTATAAACTTCTCCACGAAGTTCAAAATGTAGGTGAAATTCTCGCGGAACGTAAAACAATGACTGGACGAACACAGGATGTTACGTTGACGTTATTTGGGATTAATCCCGTGAAAACCGCGGTAGACATTTATTCAGCATCCCGAGGCTCAATGGGGGATTTGGGTTCCAATTACCGTACTATTATAGATATTTATAAACAATTAGACAGAAAGCTTGCTCCATATAAGATTGAAGGATGAGAAAACTCTTATCGAGGCCAATCAATTGTGGAAACAAAAACAGCAGGGAAGCTAGGCCTCCTTGCTGTTTTATTTTGTGCGTATTAAACTAATTTTTTGACAGCTTCTACAGCTGTTTCATAATTAGGGTGAGCCGCTCATTTCACCAAGGTACTCAACGTATTGAACGGTATCATTCGCATCGATAACGAAGATGGAACGCATATCAAGTTGAAGCTCTTTGATCAATACGCCATAAGCTTCGCCGAAGGATTTTGTTTTGTAATCGGACAAAGTGATCACTTTGTCAATACCTGCCGCACCACACCAGCGGGATTGTGCGAAAGGAAGATCAACACTGATCGTCAGTACGGCAACATTGTCGCCTAGACCTGCTGCTTCTTCATTGAAGCGGCGAGTTTGTGCGTCACAAACGCCTGTATCCAAAGAAGGAACAACGCTGATCAGCTTTACTTTACCTGCATAATCTGCGAGGGAAACTTGAGTCATCAAATCTTTGTTAACCGTGAAGTTAGGTGCTTTGTCACCCACTTTAATTTCAGGTCCTACCAAAGTAATCGGGTTGCCTTTAATGGTAGCAACACCAGTACGTTCTTGTGCCATATGAACTGTTTCCTCCTTTATTTTCCATGCTAAATAACAACCTATTTATTATAAGCTTTTTGAACTTAGGTTGTCCAATCGTTACTGTAAGGCTATAATTTATAATGTTTAAAGATCGTATAAGCTCGTAATCACGTAAGAAAAGTCGGGGGATTTATACAAGTGGAATTAAGACAATTGCAGTACTTTGTAAAAGTAGCAAGAAAGCAGCATGTGACCCAAGCAGCGGAAGAAATGCATGTGGCGCAGTCAGCCGTTAGCCGGCAGATTCATCTTTTAGAAGAAGAGCTGGGCATTAATTTGTTTGTGCAAAAAGGTCGTAATCTTCATCTTACCTCAGTAGGTCATTTATTCTTGAGCCGGGTCGAGGGGATATTGACGGACTTGGAACGTGCTGTAGGCGAAATACATGAATTTCTTGACCCGGAAGCTGGGGAAATTCGCATTGGGTTTCCACATAGCTTGGTCATCAATTTGCTCCCTGCTGTCGTTGCAGCCTTTAAAAAAGATCACCCTAACGTTAAATTCAGGCTGCGTCAAGGGACTTATACGTCCTTAATCCGAGATGTCTCTAAGGGAGAGATAGATCTGGCTTTCATTTCGCCATTTCCAGAATCTCATGAACATGTTTCGGGTGAAATTTTGTTAACCGAAGAGCTGTACGCGATTATTCCCTCCAACCATATCCTTGCGGATTACACATCCATACGATTGGAGCAGTTAAAGAATGAGCCATTCGTTATGTTTAGTGAAGAATATACGCTGCGTACGATTGTGATGGAGGCTTGCTTGAAAGCGGGCTTCGTTCCGAAGATTGAGTTCGAAGGTGAAGAAACAGATACCATACGTGGGCTTGTAGCCGCGGGTATGGGGGTCAGCTTGCTTCCTTCCATGGCTTTAATGGAAAGTGGTCAAATGCAGCCGGTCAAAATTCGTGTGACCGATCCTGTGGTCACTAGAACTGTCGGTTTAATTTGCCGAAAAGGTGAAAAGTTGCCTTTGGTGGCTGAAGTATTCAGGCGGTTTCTCAGTGATTATTTTCAATGAAAAAAAAGCTCATCTTGTATGTGTGAATGACACCTTACAAGATGAGCTTTTATGTTTTAGTCGTCACTATTACGGCCATTAAATATCATGATATATTTCAGAAGTTCAAGAACGGAGATTAAGGCGGCTGCCACATACGTAAGAGCGGCTGCATTTAATACCTTGGCTACCCCGCGTTCTTCTTCATTAGAGATGAAACCTTCGGCGATCATTAAATCCCGGGCTCTTGAGCTGGCGTTAAATTCTACTGGCAGTGTAACTAATTGAAAAGCAACGGCTGCTGCGAAAAAGATAATGCCCAGACCGAGTAGCCATGGGATCTGTTGAAAGAAGAAGCCGGCTAGTATGAGCAAGGGAGCTACACCAGAAGCGAAATTAACAACCGGGAACATGCGATGTCTTGCGACAAGCATCGGATAGTGAACTTGGTGTTGAATGGCATGGCCTACCTCATGACAGGCGACAGCGACAGCTGAGATGGAGCTTTGGTAGTAGACCGGTTCAGATAAACGTACTACTCTGGCTATCGGATCATAGTGATCTGATAGGGTTCCGGGTACAGCTTCAACCGGGACATCATACAGTCCGTTGGCATCAAGCATGCGCCTTGCTGCTTGAGCTCCCGACATTCCTGAGTAAATCGGAACTTTGGACCATTTGTTGAATGTTCCCCGAACTCGAAACGAGGCCCACAACGAAAGTCCGAATGCAATAATAATGAGAAAATCCATGGGATGAAAAAAGAACATTTGACATTCCTCCGTATTTCGTTATGAGAACGGATTTTTACCTAGAAGAACGATTAGCGCTTCAATACAGGCTGCGGTTGGCTGAGTAAGTATACGGGAAAGCTTCTTCATTTGATTTGGTTTCAACTGTTGGATAATGGGTCCCAGCTCTTTAGCTTCTTTCATTAACTGCTCTAGATGAAGTTGGATAGATGTTAGTTTATCTCTCACAGTATCATCTGGGGATACTTTGCTCCATTGTTGTAAATTCGCTTTGATTTCCTCTAAGGTATATTTCTCGTTCTTCATAGATTCAATACGTTTAAGCCGAGTCAAAGTTTCATCACTATAAAGGCGGTAGTTCGTATCTGATCTCTTCTCGGGTTCGATCAAGCTCAACTTGGTGTAGTAATCAATGGTTCGAGAACTAACATCGGCAAGTTTGGCAAGTTCTCCGATTTTATAGAGCTTCTCTTTTCCCATAATAAGTTCACCTCTACTCCAATGTTATGTAGGAATTCTTCTATATAGTAATGATACCTGATTACAAACCGTACAGTCAAACGTAATACTTTTTAAAGCTGACATTGATTTTAGGATAGGAATTGTAACATTTTGCTCG
The DNA here is from genome assembly GCF_030817295.1 of Paenibacillus sp. V4I9. Taxonomy (NCBI): domain Bacteria; kingdom Bacillati; phylum Bacillota; class Bacilli; order Caryophanales; family Paenibacillaceae; genus Paenibacillus; species Paenibacillus sp. V4I9. Next base: position 5,384,146 of record NZ_JAUSZE010000001.1, on the reverse strand, counting down.
ATCTATGAACGAAAACACGAATTATGCCTGTTCGATGTGAGGTTATTTTTCGCTTTTTTCAATTTTTCAAAGAAAATCCTATTGTCAAACCCATTTAACCTGTATATAATGACATTAAGAGTTTCATTACATGTTACTTAATATAACATTAAAAGGAAGTGGTCGTATGGTTAAGAAGTTGTTGTTAGCATTCGGCGTTATGGCATTATTATTCCCTACTCTTGCATTTGCTGCAGATGAAGCGACAGTACCCCAACTTCAAAGTGCAATCGATGCCGTTTGGATTATGTTGGCTGCTATTTTGGTCATCTTCATGCAAGCTGGTTTTGCTTTATTAGAAGCGGGGTCTACTAGAATGAAAAATGCCGGTCACGTAGCCGGTAAAACAATTTTAACTTTCGGTTTATGTGCCATTGCTTTCTGGGCTGTAGGTTTTGGTTTCGCCTTCGGTGACGGAAATGCGTTCTTCGGAACAACAGGCTTCTTCGTTACAGGCTTAGAAGATCAAGCAACAGCGGCATTCGCTTCCCTTTCTTATTCTGATGTGCCAATCGGTATTAAATTCTTGTTCCAACTAGCTTTCGCGGGTGTTTCCTTGGCGATTGCATGGGGCGGATTTGCAGAAAGAGCAAAGCTTCCTGTTTACTTCATCTTCGGAATTTTATTCACTGTCTTGATTTATCCAATTGTTGCTCACTGGGTATGGGGCGGCGGCTGGTTGAGCAAGCTCGGTATGCAAGATTTCGCAGGTTCCACGGTTGTTCATTTACAAGGTGCAACAGCAGCGCTTGTAGCTACCATCTTGTTAAAACCTCGTATTGGCAAATATAATAAAGATAAAACACCAAACTTGATTCCTGGTCACAACCAAGTGTTGTCTGTCCTCGGTGTTATCATTCTTTGGATCGGTTGGTTCGGTTTTAACCCAGGTAGTACACTAAGTGCAATGGGTGATGGGTTCTTTGGTTATATTGCGTTGACAACGAACATGGCTGCTGCGGCAGGTGGGGTTGCGGCTCTAATCATTTCTTGGATGTACTTCGGTAAAGCAGATATTCCTAGTATGTTAAACGGTGTTCTTGCAGCGCTTGTTGCGATTACCGCAGCTTGTGCGTTCGTAGATACTTGGGCTGCCATCGTAATCGGTGCGGTAGCTGGTATTGTTACATTCTTCACAGCACAATGGTTTGAAAGAGCTGGAATCGATGATCCGATCTATGCTTTCTCTGTTCATGGTATTGCAGGTATTTGGGGTACTCTTTCCACTGGTTTATTCGCTACACCTGAGCTTTCAGCGAAGGTTGGTGTTGGTGGTGCAGGATTGTTCTACGGCGGTGGTTTACACCAATTGGGCATTCAAGCACTAGGTTTAGCTGGAGCATTTGTCTTCGTTCTAGTTCTTTCCTTCATTATCTTAGGAATACTGAAAGCTACGATTGGTCTTCGTGTTACAGAAGAAGAAGAAATTATCGGTCTGGATTTGTCTGAACATGGTTCTTACGGATATCCAGAACAAATGAAAAAAGCAGCTCAAAACGGCGCGTCCGTTTAATACCACATACACTTTCTGCTAGAGCAAAGGGGATGCAACATGAATCATCTCTCAATGGAACAGATCCTGGAACGCATCTATCAATCGGAACAGTTCGATGAGATGCGAATAACCAGAGATCAGGTGCATGAGATGTTTCGGGAGCATCTCCTTTTCTCTCATTCACCTGAAATTGGGCGAAAAATAAATCAAATACACGATGCCTTCATTCACAGAACGATAGAACTGGCTGAACATATGTTGGAGGATGAAGGGTTCGGGAAACCGCCTGTTCCTTATGCATTTATATTGCTGGGTAGTGGAGGAAGACGTGAACAAACGCTTTGGAGTGATCAAGATAACGGACTCATTTATGAAGAAAGTGAAGATCACACAGAGGAAGAATTAGATGACTATTTTATCAAACTTGTAGATTGTATCCTTCGTGGTCTTGATATTTTAGGTTATCCGCCTTGTGAAGGCGAGGTGATCTCGAGCAACAAGCAATGGCGTAAGCCGTTATCCTCGTATATTGAAATGATGACAAGATGGTTTATGGAACCGGATTGGGAAAATGTTCGTTATTTGCTCATCCTTGCTGATATGCGCTGTATCTTCGGTTCTAAAGCTTTGGTAGATCGGCTCAAAAGCGAGTTTCTTGCTTATGTTCAGGAGCATCCGAGTATCTTAAAGTATTTGTTATCCAATACACTCCATCACAAAATAACATTGGGCGTATTCGGGCATCTGATTAGGGAGAGATATGGGGAGGATGCAGGAGGGTTTGATATTAAATATGGCGCCTATATTCCAATAGTAAATGGTATTCGACTACTTGCTATTCAAGCAGGGATCATGCACTCATCTACGTTAGAAAGAATTAGATTGCTGCAGGAAAATTCCTTTATTCCTAAGCAATTAGCCGTTGAATGGCAGGCTGCTTTTGGAGTTGCGCTTAAGCTTAGAGATTTGACACCGTATCAGCTTGATAATGAGATGTATACAACAAGAGGTAAACTAAACGCTTATCAGATGACCAAAGAGATAAAGCAAGAATTAAAACATTGCTTACGTACAGGGATCGAGTTACAAAAATATGTTAGAAAATCAATCGTTTCACACATAGAGACAGAAAAAGGTTAGAAATAACAAAATTTATGCTTCATTGGGTAGGGAGAGTGATTCGAGATGAAAGATATGCGTCCGGCTGGGCGAATGTGGCATTTGTACAAAATGGGTGGTCTTACTCCGGCTCTTACGTCCATGTTTGATGTACAGAGTGCTCAACAGATGGCTTTTATTCGTTCCATGTTGAAGGAGCAAAGGAAAGATTCCCTGTTTGAGATACCGCTTCACTCGATGGAAATTGTTGTTTTTGATTTGGAAACGACGGGCTTCTCTCCTTATAACGGTGATGAAATTATTTCATTCGGAGGCGTCTCTGTCATTGGCGGTGAAGTGCAAAGTAATCATACATTCTATAGTACGGTAAATCCAAAGCGTAAAATTCCGGATGAGATTGTGGAGCTAACGGGTATTACGAACGAAATGGCTGCTGACGCGCCTGAATTAATCGGGGTGTTAAGTGACTTCTTGGAGTTTGTTGGGCAAAGAATACTGGTTGCGCATGCAACCGGGCATGATAAAAATTTCTTGAATTCGGCCCTGTGGCGTACGTCCAAAGTGAGCTTATCACATCGTGTTCTCGATATTATGATGATTGCCAAATGGCTAATGCCGAAAAGGAAAAATTTGAGCTTGGACTCTCTGCTTCATGCCTATGATATTCCGGTAACGAATCGTCATCATGCGCTGGAGGATTCCCTCATGACTGCGCAGCTGTGGTCTAGATTCATGGAGGAAATAAAATCAAGAAATGTAGATACCTTAGGTGATTTGTACGCCTTATTAAGCCATCACTGACCTAATGACAAACGCAAGTTTGTGATAAGTGGTCTGGGGGGCTTTTTTTATTTGGAAAAGCTGTAGTTCGGGGTGTTGCGGTTGTTGTAAAGATAAGATCCAATAGGTAGGAATCGAATGCCAGAGGGTTTGTAGATCCTGTTCCGAAGGAACTGGAGGAGCCGTAGGGTGTGAATGGAAAAGGCCGATCACAGGGTTATTGCTGTCCATTAGATAAGGGAGCATTTCCACGGGACTTATTTCAAAACGATTCCGTGGGTTACTTGCGATATTACGTAAAGGAATGAAGGTACTCGCTTGCAGTTCTTCATTCTTGCCAGGGGCTTGTCCACCGAGAATGAAGCCGCATGCTTCTTCAGGGAGTCGTTTCAAACTATGGTTGATAAGATTATTGTAGAGCTCTTCATTTATATGTACCCTCACTCGTACTCCCCCAAAAAAAGATCAATAAGAATGAGGTTAGTATATCATGCTTTTTTGTTCAATTCCCCTTTTGGCTTAATAAAGAAGAACACGAGTGCAAGCATTAGAAGCGCCATTGAAGATACCGTGATGAATATGGTTTTGTGCGATATGTTCATGAGCCATCCGAAAAGTGGTGGGCCGAAAGCTACACCAATGAAACGAAGACTGTTGTACAACGAAGTTATCATGCCGCGCTGGTCACGCTCTACCGAGCCAGTAATCAGTGTATTTAAACAAGGCAGCAGGAGGCCTGTGCCAATACCACTGAGTGTAAGTAAACCGATGAATATGTAGAGATTGACGTTTAGAAAGATGGCTAAAGCTAACGAAACTGTCATCAGCATAAGACCAATGTTCATTAACCAGCGCATGAGTGTGCCGTTTTGTTTGATTAAGGCGCCGGTCGTGTAAGAGGTGATGACCATACCGAGCAAGGGGATAGCAAGAATAAGGCCCTTTCGTATACCTTCAATGCTATAAGGTTCTTCTTCTAGTATTTGTGATAAGTAAAAGAGAACGCCGAACAATATAAAAAGCGTGACGGAGCCAGCGAAAAAAGCTGGAATGAGCCAATGGCCTTTTTTTCGAAGTATATCTTTAATTTGCTTCAAGTATTGCTTAAGAGGCTCAGCTTCCTTCTCTTTGGGTGGTTCCTTAATCAGAAAGATAACAGCGAGCAGCGCCAACACACAGAATATAGGAAAGGCGAAAAACGGGGCAAACCAAATGATTAAGGCTAATAATGAGCCCAATATAGGACTCACAACTTTGCCTGTACCGTTAGATGCCTCGATGAGTCCAAGTGCTTTACTTGCTTCCCCACCCTTGTATAAATCACCAACAAGCGCCATTGCGATAGGGGCCGTACCTGCGGCACCTAAGCCTTGTATCGCTCGTGCAGCTATCATTATGGGATAGGAATTCCAAACGGCTGCAAAGCCTGCTAGAACGCCCGCTGAACCGTAAATGATTAAGGAAGGGATGATGACAGCTTTGCGTGTGAAACGGTCTGATAAATAACCTGATACAGGGATGACGAGTCCGGCTGTGATGGAAAATAGGGTGATGACGAGTGAACTCTGGAAACGGGATATGCCCATTTTTTCCTGCATATCAGGCAAGATAGGAACTAGCATGGAATTGCCTAGAACGAGAACTAAAGGGATCGTTGCAATGGCGACGTATTCCCAGATGTGACCTTTTTTGTTTTTGGACTTGTTTTCGGATTTATTTTCAGATTTGTCTTCAAATATATTTTTAGAAAATTTTTTGCCTTCGGCTGCTTTTGTATTCATTATAATGAGAGTCCTTTCAGAACATGTTGTATGTTTACTTTTCCCATTTAAGTGAAAAGTATTCTTTGGATTTTCATTGATGTTGGAATTTTGGTGAATTTGGAGATAATATAGACAGAGTGGAGGTGGAAATGCTATGAAAAAAAATGTGCTAGTGATAGCCTTGGTTGTTATATTAGCTGGTTTTGCTATTTATCAAAACGCCCAGCGCCAGAATAAAGAGACGCTTATGCCTACTGAACAAGCGCCAAAAGTGAATTTCTTGGCCCCCTCGTTTACGTTAAAAGGGCTTGATGGGAAAGATTACTCGATTGGTGGGCCGCGTGAGAAGCCTTTGTTCGTTAATTTCTGGGCTTCATGGTGTGGTCCTTGCGAGGAAGAGGCACCAGATTTGGTGAATGTGTATAATAAATATCAAGGGCAGTTTGATTTATATGCGGTCAATGTGACACCTGGTGATAAAATGGAGAACATTACGAAGTTTGTGGAAACCTACAAATACCCATTCCCGGTGTTATTAGATAAGCAAGGAACGAACGCCGATACCTATCGGGTAGTCGCCATTCCAACAAGTTTCTTAATTGATAAAAATGGGGTAATTCGCGAGATCGTTCATGTACTCTCTCCTAGAGATTTGGATAAGAAAATTGCAGGTCTTATAAAAGAATAAAAAAAGCTGCTAGAGACCGCCAATGGCTGGCGTACTCTTCGCAGCTTTTCTTGTATGTCCTATTAGAAAAAACTTACCTCTAAACGCAGTCACTCAACCTTGAGTGGTCTCGATAGAGGTTTACTCATTAATGGTTCACTAAACCTAGGCGCTCTTGTTGATCTTTGTTTACAGGCTCTACGCGTTTTCTTCCGATTAATGCATAGCGCAAACTATCTACGAGTGCATACCAGCTGGCTTCAATGATGTTACTAGACACACCAAGCGTGTTCCAGGTTGTATTGAAGTCAGTCGATTCCATCAGAACGCGAACCTTACCGGCAGTAGCCCCTTTCACATCAAGGACACGTACCTTATAGTCGGAGAGATGAACGTTCTTAATATCAGGGTAATATTGGATCAGCGCTTTACGTAAGGCATTGTCAAGAGCATTAACAGGACCGTTGCCTTCAGCCGCGGTGTAAATCGTTTCGCCATGAACCTTCACTTTAACGATGGCTTCGGAAACGACCGATTGATTTGCGGACTTCTCAACAAGCATCTTGAACGATTCTAATGTGAAAATCTCTTCTAGGCCTTCGAATGCTTCGCGCAGCAAAAGCTCAAGTGTGGCATCTGCTCCTTCGAATTGATAGCCTTGATGCTCGAGATCTTTAATTTTCTCAATAACTTCTTTGGTTTTCTGATGTTCTTTATTAAAGTCTAGATTCAGTTCTTGGGCTTTCACGAGCACATTGCTTTGTCCCGCAAGCTCTGAAACAAGTACACGTTGTTTGTTGCCGACGAGTTCAGGCTTCGTATGCTCATACGTACTAGCATCCTTGAGAATGGCTGAAACGTGAATACCGCCTTTATGCGCAAATGCCGCATTCCCGACATAAGGCTGATTAACAGGCATATGCATGTTAGCGATCTCGCTAATGTATCTCGAAACAGGCGTTAACGATTTCAGTTGCTCCTCGGAAATAACCGAATAGCCAAGTTTCAACTGAAGGTTAGGGATAATGGAGCTAAGGTTAGCATTACCGCAGCGTTCTCCATAACCATTGATGGTTCCTTGGACTTGTCCTGCTCCTGCTTGTACAGCAGCAAGGCTGTTTGCCACACCCAATTCACAATCATTATGAGCGTGAATGCCTACAGGGGTGGTGACATTCTGTTTAACGATGGTGACAATAGAAGTAATTTCTCCAGGTAATGAGCCGCCGTTGGTGTCACAAAGGACAATCCAATCAGCTCCAGCGTCCTGTGCTTTTTTGATCGTCTGCAAGGCGTACTCGGGATTATTCTTGTAACCGTCGAAGAAATGCTCTGCATCGTAGATGACTTCAAGACCGCTGCTTTTTAAATAAAGAACGGAGTCAAAGATCATGGCAAGATTTTCTTCAAGTGTGGTTTGAATGGCTGTTGTGACATGGAAGTCCCAGGACTTACCGAAGATGGTTGCTACCTGAGCGCCTGACTCCACGAGTCTGTTCAGATTAATGTCATCCGCAGCAATGGAATCTTTACGCCTTGTGCTGCCGAATGCAGTAATCTTCGCATTTGTAAACTTCATGTCGCGGGCGCGTTCAAAGAATTCAATATCTTTGCTGTTGCTGCCCGGCCATCCGCCTTCAATATAATGAACCCCAAGCTCATCGAGCTTGCGGGCAATTTTAATTTTATCCTCGACGGATAAGCTGATGCCTTCTCCTTGCGTTCCGTCTCGTAGTGTGGTGTCGAAGATTTTGACTGATGTTGGCATAGGTTCCTCCTTCAAAAGCTAGCAAGGTGACTTCGGTGCTTGATGTGTAGGTGCTTGTGCTTGCTTTAAAGCGCTAATGTATAATTAACGATTATACCATAATAGTAGGGGTAAAGACATCATAACGCAAAAATACGTTTGCTTGAAAGAATAATTTTTTGTATGCTGAAATTGGCTCTAATAGTTGGTCGTTTATCAATGGGAGGGAATATAAATGGTGACAACTCAGCATCATTATCCCAAGCAAGGTAGAGTCATTTTGCATATAGATATGAATGCATTCTATTGCTCTGTTCATGAGGCTGTTGAGCCTGATTTATATAAAGGAAAGCCTCTGGCTGTTGCTGGTAGTGTTGAGCTTCGTAAAGGGATTATTGTTACTTCATCTTATGCTGCGCGCGCTATTGGGGTCAAGACAGGCATGCAAGTTAGACAAGCGATGAAGTTGTGTCCAGATTTGATACTAATAAGACCTGATTTCGAATTATATCGCAGTTTCTCAAGACGGTTTATGCAGATTGCTTATAGTTATTCACCTATGGTGGAATCCATGTCAATCGATGAGTGTTTCGTCGATATAACAGGGTCCAAACAATTTGGGACCCCACTTGAGATAGCGAATAACATTCAGCAAAAGATCATGAAGGAACTAAAGCTGCCCTGTTCGATCGGTGTTGCCCCCAATAAACTGCTTGCCAAGATGGGCTCCGATATGAAAAAGCCGAATGGGATATCTGTGCTTCGTCTAAGGGATGTACCCACTGTATTGTGGGACAAACCGTGCAATTATTTATATGGGATTGGCAAAAAGACGGCGGATAAGCTGACTAGACTTGGTATCCATACGCTAGGTCAACTAGCAGTAGGGGACGAGTTGCTGCTAAGTAAACATTTTGGGATCTTAGGTGCACATCTGAAACGTTCGGCTAATGGGATTGACCAATCACTCGTAAACCCCGAACAAGAACAGAGCAAGTCAATTGGGCATACTACGACGCTGCCACAGGATTTTACCGATACCAAAGAAATTCACCGAGTATTCTTAAATCTGGCGGATCAAGTCGCAAGAAGACTTCGCAAGCAGGAGCTAATGGCATCCACGATCCAAATCACGATTCGTGATCCGGAGATGAGGACGATTACAAGATCCGTAACCTTGCCTACGCCAACCGAGCATATGGACGATATTTATCGAACCTCGTGCCAGTTATATGATCATCAATGGGAGGAAGGCAACCCTGTTCGGCTGCTTGGGATTACGCTGCAAAATCTAACGATAAAGGAAGAAACTTTCGTTCAGTTGGATCTATTCGATTATGAAAAGCAGCCTAAACGAGAAAATTTGAACCGCATTATGGACGGACTTCGTGATAAATTCGGAGAAAATGCGATTCTAACTGCGGGGATGATGGGCGATAATCCTGCAACGTTGATTAGAAATCATAAAGCGAGAGGGACTTCCCTGCAAATGGACCATTTGAGGAACAATCCCCTTCATAAAGAAGAGGAGAAGTGACGAAGATGGCACATTGTATTGGATTTGCCGGCTATTCGGACAGCGGAAAAACGACCTTAGTGGCCAAGCTAATCGTAGAAATGAAGCAGCGCGGCTATCGGATAGCCGTAATGAAACATGATGCGCATGGACATTATAAAGAAGCAGCGGGGACGGACTCCACGACTTTTGTAGAGTCAGGTGCAGAAGCGGTTATAACCCTATCACCAGATGGGATTCATGTATTCGAGCAGAAGCGGAATCCAGGCCTAGAAGAACAGTTAAGTGCATATGCACATCTAGACTATGTTTTTATCGAAGGCTTCAAGAAGGAAAAGCATCCAAAGATTGCTGTTTTTCGTACAATAGAGCAAAGTGAAATTATTCAGATACTTGAGCCTGAGCCCATTGCTATTGCAACGGATATGGACGATTTCAACTTTCATCTAACAGCTTTTCCTTCCTTCGATTTGAACAATATCCCTAGTATAGCTGACTTTATCGAACAATATTTTGAGAGTAATTAATTTTAAGGTTTGAACTTTGTCCGTATTTATATTATATTTTACATTGAGGATAATTTGAGGAGGAGTTAGAAATCATGGCAAAGTATACATTTGTTGATAAAGATACTTGCATCGCTTGTGGCGCTTGCGGAGCTACAGCTCCAGACATCTATGATTACGATGATGAAGGTTTGGCTGAAGTGATTTTTGATGGAGATGGCAACAAAGGGGTAACTGAAATCCCAGAAGATCTGTTTGATGATCTACAGGATGCACAAGATGGCTGCCCAACGGATTCCATTAAAGTTGCGGATACACCTTTTAGCTAATCAGTATAAACATAATTTTGTGAAGAGATTCGCAGAATGTCGAAAGAGCTCAGTTCCTGCAAAGGAATTGAGCTCTTTTTTTGATCCAAATTGTATTTACATGTAACTATTTATTGCCATTTTCTACGTGCCATCTTACAATGAAGCTAGTAAACATGGGGAGGATCTTATGGGTAAGAAGAAATGGATTCAAACTTTAGCGGTAGGACTTGTGTTGATGTTATTTTCGACATATTGCTACACAGTTAACTCCAGCGGCTTGTTTTATTTTGTTGAGGGGCCCCTCCAAGATGTTTTGCGGAAAGCTAAATCTGTGGATGAACGTCAGCCAGAGGATCGCATTAAAATTGTTAAGATTGATGAGAAATCACTTAAAGCAATCGGGAAGTTTCCATGGGATCGAACTACCTATGCGCAATTGATAGAGAAGCTAGAGCAGTCAGGCGCAGCAGCAATTGGTATAGACGTGGTGTTAGCTGAACCTTCGAAAAACCCCGCTGACGATAAAGCATTGGCTGATGTTCTGGCCAAGTATCATAATGTCATCCTGCCCGTCCAAATTAACTATCCCTCCAAGCAAGAACAAGCAGGCGATCTTGTGCCTGAGAAAATCGACTATCCCACTCCAACACTAACAACCAGTAGGCAGCAAATGGCACATATTAATGTGTTTGTCGATAAGGACGGTAAGGCTCGGAAGCTGCCAGTTGGGCTGCCGGATGAGAATGGAGCATACATACCTGCGTTCAGTGTTGCGCTTGCCAATCTAGTTCTTGATGATAAGGACAAAGTGAAGCGAGATGAAGCAACTGGACAATGGAAGCGCGGCAATATCGTAATGCCAACGAACGAAAGAAATCAAGTTACGACAGAATTCTTCACACTGCCGAGGCAGAAAGTGGATGCAACAACAGGCTATGAATCACTCTCTTTCATTGATGTTATGAATAGTAAAAATCCCTTACCCTTACAAGGCAGCATTGTTCTGGTAGGGCCGTTCGTAGCGGCCATGCAGGATGAATATCCAACACCGATCAGCTCAGTTAAGATGTTTGGGATCGAAATACATGCGAATATGATTCAAACTTTATTAGAAAGCAAATTTTATAAAGATACAAGTAAGCCTTTTGGCGTAGGTATTATCTTACTTATTTCTTTGCTTGCCATTTTCTTATTTCAAAGATGTAAAGGCAAAACTGCTCTATTTATTTTTCTAGGAATGTTCGTAATGTATGGTGGCGTATGGTTAACCTTCTACATTGCTGGATCAACCTTCGCTCCTCTTGTATACCCGCAATTTGCTTTGGTTACGATCTATATTTGGTCTTTAGTGAGTCATTACCTGGAAGAACGGAAGGAGCGCAACCGCGTAACCGGTATCTTCGGAAGGTTCGTTTCCAAAACGGTTGTAGACGAGCTGCTGCAGTCAGGTGAAGATGTTAAACTTGGCGGCAGCCGTAAAGATATCTCGCTTATTTTCGTAGATATTCGTGGGTTTACCCCTATGTCGGAACGACTAGAGCCAGAGCAAGTTATTCAGGTATTGAATGAGTATCTGGATGTATGTACGAAAGCTATTTTCAAATTTAATGGGACGCTTGACAAATTTATTGGTGATGGTGTCATGGCGATGTTTGGCGCTCCAATTGAATATGACAATCACCCGGAGATGGCTGTGCGAGCAGCTATTGAGATGAAGTCGCAGGCTACTGTTCTTGAGCAGAGATTGATTGAAAAGTACGGTATCGGAGTGAAATTCGGTCTAGGTATTAACAGCGGACCTGCGGTTGTCGGAAACATTGGTTCCGAGGATCTAAGGCTTGATTATACGGCTATCGGAGATACGGTTAACTTGTCAGCTCGATTAGAAGCGAACGCGAAACCAGGTCAAATCCTTATCAGTGAACAGACCTATGCGAGGGTCAAAGACCTTTTTGAGATAGAATCCATTGGTGAAATTAAGGTCAAAGGAAAAGAAAAGCCCGTGGCTGTATATGAAGTTATCGGGAATCTCTAATAAATGAATGCTGGGGAGGAATTCAATGTGGGAGTAACTAAGAAGTCATTTGTGGCATTATTCTTAAGTTTTTGTTTAGTATTTAGTTTGGTCTCATCGCTGCTTATAAAACCTGTAGAAGCAAAAACCGTTCGAGTAGCTGTCGTTGCGGCAATATCCGGTGATGTAACGATCAAGAAAGGCGGAGGCTCCAAATCGTACGATGCCTATGAAAGTATGAGTTTAAATCAAGGCGATACGGTTTACACAGGAGCTGGCTCATCTGTCACGCTTAATTTGAGCAATGGGGATGCAGACGTAACATTAGGCGAAAATGCTGAGATTAACGTGTCAGACTTAAATACCTCAGATGGAAATAAGAAATCTAAGCTTAAAGTATGGGCCGGTTCCATGTGGGTCAAGGTGAAATCATTAGCTGGATCAGATGATGAATTTGAAGTTGAGACGCCAACAGCCGTTATGGGTGTTCGTGGAACGCAGTTCTTTGTTAGCGTTGATCCGAAAACAGGCGCAATTAAGATGGCGGTTGGAGCAGGGAAAGTCTCCGCATCGACGGTAACGAATGGAGCTGACTCCACTCAAAAGACTACTATTACATACTTGTATCCGACGCAACAAATTTCTTTGGATGCTAGGGATGAGACGGATGATCTGTCTCTGAAAGTAGATTTCCTTGATTTAGATGATTTCATAAAGGATGCATCACCGGAAATTATTAAAGAGATTATCCTGAACAAAGCCGAAATAGACAAAGAAAATGATGAGTTTATTGCTAAGAAAAAGAAAGAAATCGAAGATGGCAAACTCGTGGATGATAAGACTTCTTTGTCTGTGAAGGATCAGGCTGAATTAGATAAAGTGAAACAAAACTTAGATAACTTAATTGGTAATATTGCCAAGAAGGCTCTCGCAGAAAATAAGGTTGATAAAGAGTCTTTGAATAACATCATTGAACAAGCAAATGCAAAAATCGATAAACAAGAAAAAAAATTAGATTTAAACAATGTTAAAGAATTAGATAAAACGGCAGGTGTCGATGCAGAAAAAGAAAAAATAAAGAAAGAGATGCTTCAAAAACTTGAAGCAGAGAAGCTCAAAAAGCAACTTGAAGAAGCGAAGAAGCAAGAAGAGCTAAAAAAACAGCTGGCCGCTGCGCTTAAAGCTTTGGAAGAACAAAAGATAAAGATTCTTGAAGCCGTGAAAGTAGCGGAGGAAAAGGCTAAAGCAGATGCTGAAGCGAAATTGAAAGAAAGCTACACAGATAAAGAGAAGAAGGATTTTGATGATAAGAAGAATGGGACGAATACATCAGTACCGGGATCAGGAGGTAATTCGGGGAATTCAGGGGGTTCTGACCCTGATCCAGTTCTAGTTCCGTCGGTTAGGTTGGCAGCAACTGCGATTCCTGAGAGTTCAAACGGCGAATTTACTTTGGATATCAATTTAAGTAATTTTGTTGGTGTTAATGATATTTACGGCGTAGAAATTCATCTGCTTTATGATGAAAATACCTATTATTACGATAATCCTAATGCACCAATTATTAATGGGAATATCTTTAAACCACAAAATAGTGCAGATCATATAAAGGAATACCATGGTTCCACTGGAAAAGAACTTGTGTACGCAGTAACCAATTTTGGAAGTACTTCAGGGAATATTGCTGTTACAGGTGCTCAGAAGTTAGTGACAATTCCATTGCATGGATTTGGAGAACAAACGATTAGTGTTGATAAAATTGTTGTTGTTCGTAAGAATGGTTCAACAGTACAAAATATTGAAATACCATTAGCTAGTATTCCGCCTGTTACTATAACTACTGAATTCCCTGAACTTCCTGGCGTTGGATATTAACAGATTATTAAAGCAAAAGGAGAAACCAATGAAACCTTTAAAACATATATTCGTTTCATCCCTATTGGCCGCAACCTTTCTGGGAGGTTCATCCGCATGGGCAGCAGGATTATCGACGGATGCTCTGCTATCCAGCAATGGACAGATCCTTTCAGACGTGTCGACCTTCGCGGGAATCGGCGAATTTGAAGATAAGAGCGGGGATGCGCTAAGTGCGGCATTCCGTGCTCCGGGCAGTGTTGTTCAACTTTCAGATGGCAGTATTCTTGTCGCGGATACACGGAATCATCTCATTCGTAAAATTTCAGGTGGAAAGGTGACCACTTTCGCAGGCCCAGAAGTTGTCGTGACGAAGAATAATCAAGGCTTTCCTACGGGAGGGCTTGTTAATGGGAAATCGTCGGAAGCCTTTTTCAATGAGCCGACAGGATTAGCTCTAGATGCCAAAGGGAATGTGTATGTAGCTGATTCAGCAAATAACGCAATTCGGAAAGTAGATGCGAATGGACAAGTTTCCACGTTGGCTGGAAATGGCGTTCCTGGCAGTAAGGATGGTAAAGGTGCTGAGGCAAACTTTAATCACCCAAGTGATGTTGCGGTAGCTGCAGATGGGACCGTGTATGTCGCGGATTCGCTTAATCATGTTATCCGTAAAATAGCCGTTGACGGCAGTGTTTCTACTTTGAATGCGGCTGCGACTCGAGCTATTCAAATCCGTCCAGGTGAAGCTTTTTTTGCCGGTGAATTTCAAGATGGCAACTTAGCCACAGCGAAGTTCAATGAACCCGCTGGATTGGTTCTAGATAGCAAAGGCAATTTGTTTGTAAGTGACACAGGCAACCAACGTATACGTTACATCGACCTCCAAGTAGGAACAGTGACTACGGTGGCTGGATCGACACCCGAATTAAGCAATCATACAATCTATGATAAAAATGAGTTATATGCAGGTGGAGACTTTGCAGATGGAGATGCACTCAAAGCAAAGTTCGACTTCCCTAAAGGGCTTGCTGTAACTTCTGAGGGCGGAGTTTTAATCTCAGATAGTCTGAATCATGTGATTCGTTATTTGCTGAATGGAAAAGTTTCGACAATTGCTGGGACGGTCCAAACTGGTGAAGCGGACGGGGTGGAACAAGCAGCTGAATTTTACAATCCGAGCGACGTTCTTGTAACTGCTCAAGGTAATATTGTGGTAGCAGACTCCTCAAATAATAAAATTCGTAAAATAACTCCTTACCAATTGCCTGGAAATCTAGCAAACAATAACCAAGTAAAAGTGGTAAATGGTGATAAAGTGATTTCATTCGATGCAGAGCCTGAGATTCAGGGTGGACGTACAATGGTTCCAGTTCGTGCCATAAGTGAAGCATTTGGCTATGAAGTCAAATATGTCGAGCAAGCTGGGAAATCAGTCGTTCAGCTTATCAAAGGTGATGTTACGGTTGAGCTAACGATTGGTGAAACAGGCGTTGTGCGTAAACAAATGGGCCAATCAGATATCAAACAAGTGACGGATGTTTCTCCTTATGTGAAACAAGACCGTACGTATGTGCCCGTGCGTTTCTTCGCAGAGCAAATCGGCTTGGATGTACAGTGGGATGCGGCACGCCAAACAGCGATTTTACGCACGAAATCATATGTGAAATAAGCAATCTGCAAGACGAGCTTGGCAGGGGGAAACCCTTGTCCAGGCTCTTTTTTTTCATGGCTTCATCTCTAGGTAATTTTTGCCGATAAATGAAGGAGAGTTACTAAGTAGTCGATAGGAGGTTTCTAGATTGAAGGACAAGAATCGCAATGATCAGTTGGAACGATTTTTCCAACATAATCCGATCGAAGATCCTCTTTATCTCAAAAAATATGTGAAAGAACATCCTGATCATAAAATGGCTTGGTACTTATTAGGCAGAGAATACGCAGCGCAAGGAAAAGAAGGCAAAGCAGCGTATTGTTTCGCACAGTCTGGAGAGATCTATGAGGCTTTCGAACACCAGAAAATAACGATAGAGGGTGCTTTACCTTCTTCACCTTCTTCACCTTCTTCAGCCTTACATAAAGGAACCACCGTGACATCTGTTAAGAGTAAGTCCAGCGGTAAAGGGAAATGGATGCCGTTAATGGTCATTCTACTCCTGCTAGCTGTTCCGGCTGCCATGGATTTAGCGAAGAATGATGCGGGGGACATACCGAATGAGACTGTTGTTACAGCTCCAGCGGCAGCGAATTCACCTGCACCTCCTAAGCAGGAAGTGTCTTCTGGATTAAAGCTCTATTTCTCTAATGGGGATTGGGGTAAGAAGCTTCAGCAAGTACTGTCATCTTCAGGATCAGGAGCCGGGGAATCTGTGATCATGGAAGCTCCCCGGAGTTCAGACGGTAAATGGAGCGAGTGGAACAAGTCGGTGAAGCCATTGATCAGCGTGGAGAGTAAAGGGGGAGGTGGGGGTTCAGCAGCATTAAAGTATTTCCAGTCTCAGACTTGTTCCTGCGAGGTCGCAGATAGCTCCGCGCTTGTTCCCGTCATTGCTAATTGGATGCATGAGCGTGAGCAAGCTATTGTCTTACAAAGCGCAATCCAGGCCTACCAAAAAAAGACAGGAACGCTGCCGGAGAAACCTGAACAGCTTACGAAACCCTACCCAAATAATCTCTTGCCAGGACTCTCTCCCGAAATGCAGGAGGCGTTCCCTCAAGCTGTAAGTAAGGTTAATGAAAGCGCAAAAGCGGGAAAAGGGCAGGATCCATTACAAACGGCGGATAAAACCGAGCAGCCGAAACAAGAGCTCAGAGAACAGGCAGCGCCATCTAGCTCGCAACCGAAAGCTTCCGCAGAACCACTGCTGGAACCGCTTAGGATTGTTATTGATACCGATAAGCATCGTTTGGCTCTCGTTAGTGGAGATTTCATCATTCGAAGTTATCCAGTTGGCTTAGGAGGCGAGAAGACGCCGCAGGGGGAGTTTTTCATTAGTGAAAAGGTGCGCAATCCGAATGGCAAATCGAATGGAGAGTTTGGCAGTCGGGGAATGACTTTGTCGGATACACTTTATGCGATTCATGGTACGAATAAGCCTTCGAGCATCGGGAAAGATGAATCACATGGCTGTGTTCGCATGCTTCAAGATGACGTTGAAGAGCTCTATAACATGGTAGCTCATGAAACGAAAGTGACGATTGGCAAAGGGTTATTACCTCCTTCTTCAAATCCGGATGGTGGAAATGGCGGCGGAAGCCCGGGACTCGGAGCCGGGGGAGGGAAGCCAGATCAATCCTTTGGCCTCCCATTGCAGACCAATGACAGCAATCCAAGTAAGACATATAAATGGCTTGATTAACCCATTGGAACATAACAAAAACCGTCTGAATGTGCTTCGGACGGTTTTTGTCGTGATGTACTAGCGTTCCCAAGGTTTTCTCTTGACAACCATGTAGAAAGCGATTACAATTCAAAATGTGATGATTTCAATCACTTCTTTCCTAATCATTTGTCCAAAATCATCAGTAACGTCATAGTAATGATGACAACAAGCAAAATGGATCCTGTCCAAATGATCGCTTTCTTATTGACTTCTTCTTTGGCTCTGCGATTGGACATGATCGGTTTACGTTTGGACATAGAGATCACCTTTTTCTTGGGGATTAAAAGAATATGGTTCTATCATAGCATAAGTAGGGTCGTTCATAGAATATGAATGTTTAAATGAATTTTAAAATCAAGCATTGACGGCCATGTCATTTTATTGTAAGATTTAATCACACGAAACACCAATAATAATTGAATATGTCAGTTTTAATAACATGTTACCGTAAGGGCATTAGTTATTGAAGAATGTAAGTCTTCTTCTATAACTATGCCCTTTTTATTTTTGCCAAAATGATGAATCCTGAAGGGGGTTGGTAGCGCAAACTACAAGGAAAGTTAAATTTTGGAAAACGCTATTTCATAAATAACCATCAGACTTATTAAAAAAGGGAGAAGATGAACACATGAATATGAAAAAATGGTCAACAATGGGCTTGGCTGCGTCCATGGTACTTGTAGCAGCAGGCTGTGGTAAATCTACACCAGTTGAAACAACAAAACCAGCTGCATCGGCGGCGCCGACTACAGCTGCTACAGCGGCTCCAACAGCTGCTGGTCCCAAGAAATTAACCGGTGATTTTGAAATCCAGTACTTTGTTGGCGGTTATGGCGACAAATGGTGGAAAAAAGTTATTGCTGATTTCCAAGCAGCAAACCCTGATCTGAAAATTAAAGAAAGTGCGGGACCGAAAATCAACGAACAAATGAAACCCCGTTGGATCGCTGGTACCCCACCTGATTTCGTATACATCGACGGACCTGAATTGTTCGATCGTCAAATGGTTACAGACGGGCAGCTTGAAGATTTGACTGAGTGGATCAAAGATGCTAAAAACGTTGACGGCGAGAAAATCATTGATTTACTTGCTCAAAAACCTCAAGAGTTTGATGGCAAAATCTACAATGTTCCTTTCGTAATGAGTTCATGGGGTATTTTCTACGATAAAGCATTGTTCAAAGATAAAGGTTGGGCAGAGCCAAAAGATTTCGAAGAGTTCTTAGCGGTAAGTGAGAAAATTAAAGGTGCTGGAATTAATCCATTCATCCACACGGGTAAATATCCATACTACATCAACGGTGGCGTATTGCTTCCAGCTATCGTATCTGCCAACAATAATGACTACAAGTTACTGCAAGATATGTCTACAAATAATCTAGAAGCTTGGAAAAACCCAGCTATCATTAAAGGTCTTAATAAAATTGTTCAGCTTCGTGACAAAGGTTACATCGACAAAGCATCCGTACAAATCAACCACACGGATTCCCAATCCTTGTTCCTGCAGCACAAAGATGCTTTTATCCCGAACGGTCTATGGCTGCCAAACGAAATGGCCAAAGACGTTCCAGCGTCCTTTGATTTCGGATTCATTCCTTCCATCACACAAGATAAAGGTGGAAAAGTTGTAGCTAATACGTCCACTTCTACTTTTGCAATTGCGAAAAAAGCGAAAAACAAAGACGCAGCAAAAGCGTTTATGCAATTCGTATTCTCTAAAACACAAGCTTCCCAGTGGGCTGAGTTGAGTGGTGCTCCTTCTAACGTAAAAGGTGATATCTCCTCCTCGAAAGCACCTAACTTTGTTAAAGATGCGGCGAAATTCTTGTCATCTCCTGAAACAGTTGTAGTGCCAACAGTCTCCTTCGCAGCTGACGTTGACAAAGCGATGCAGGATGCAACAGTGGCATTGACGATTAGTAAAATTACTCCTGAAGAGTGGGTAAAACGTGTATCTGATGTCGTAGCGAAACAAAAGAAATAGGAATTGAATGAAGCAGTGCGGAGAACTAAGGAGGCATTAGCCTTAGGAGTTCTCCGCCATTTTAATGATAGGACGGTGAGGATAGAATGAAGACCAACTCGAAGATGTGGAAACGGAATTTGTTCATCGCTTCATTCATCATTCCGACTTTTCTTTTCTTCTGTGTGTTTACGATCTACCCTGTTATACAGGCTTTGCAGAAGTCATTCTATGATTGGTCAGGAATGTCAGAGAATAGCACGTTTATTGGGTTTGATAATTTCGTCGAATTACTTAAGGATCCCATTGTACTTAGAGCCATTGGGAATGATTATTTTTTAGTCGTAGGTAAAGTCATTGGCATTATGATTCTGGCGACGTTCTTCGCTGTTGCTTTAACTCGTTTCAAGCTGAGAGGCTCTGGCTTCTTCCGTGCCATATTCTTTATCCCGAATGTGATCTCCGTTGTTGTTATTGGTGTGCTCTGGAACTTCATCTACAATCCACAAATTGGATTCCTGAATGCGTTCTTGTCACTATTCACAGGAAATAAAGTCGATATTACTTGGTTAGGATTTCCACAGCATACGATCTGGATGCTATTACCCCCAACGATTTGGGCAGGTATCGGCTTCTATATGATCTTGATGATTGCTGCAATCGTGAATATTCCTGCTTCCTACTATGAAGCAGCTAATATAGACGGAGCTGGTCAATGGTCGCAATTCCGCCACATTACCATGCCGCTCATCTGGGAGCAAATTAAGGTTTCCATTGTTAACATTGTCATTACGACACTCAATGGATCATTCGTCATTGTTCAATTAATGACAAACGGCGGACAGCCTGATAATACGACCCAAGTTATGGGATCTTATCTGTATCGGATGGCTTTTCAACAATATCATTTCGGTTATGGAGCAGCCATCGGTGTCATGATCCTAATCGTTTCACTGATTACTACCCTTGTCCTGCAGCGTATCATGCGCCAAGAAACAATCGAAATGCATTAGAGTCATCCTAGAATAAGATACTGAAGGAGGGGGAACCATCGTATGATCATCAAAAACCCGTTAGCCAAAATGTTTGTCTGGATCATTCTTCTTATTTGGAGCGTCGCCGTCTTGTATCCATTGATCTGGACACTGCTTGATGCGCTCAAAAATAATGAGCAATTTTTCTTAAATGCCCCGTGGGCATTGCCTAAATTCCCGCTGCTTTGGTCAAACTTCTCCTATGTTTGGAGCAAATATAATTTTAGCACCTATTTCATGAACTCCATTGTTGTTACGGTTGGAAGTACCCTTCTGGGTATGATACTTGCTGCAATGACAGCTTATATCCTGGCTAGGTATGATTTTAAAGGGAACAAAATCCTTTTTACGATCTATATCTCGTCCATGATGATACCGTTCGCGCTAGCACTGATTCCATTGTTCTTCTTATTGAATGATTTGCACTTAATCAATACGTGGTTAGGATTAATTCTGGTCTATGCGGCGCTTAATCTTCCTTTTGGAATTTTCTTGCTTGTAGGGTTCTACAAATCGCTGCCAAAGGAAATTGAAGAAGCGGCAATTATTGACGGGACCTCCCATTACGGTACGTTCTTCCGAGTTATGCTGCCTTTATCCCAACCGGGTCTAATCACGGTGATGATTACAAACATGCTGAACAACTGGAACGAGTACTTCCTGGGGGTTGTCTTGACCAATGAACCAACCAAGTACACGCTTCCCATCGGTCTTTCTGTTATGCAGGCAGAGATGCAGTATCGAGTTGAGTGGGGACCGTTGTTCGCAGGCCTGCTAATAACGACACTTCCAACGTTGATTGTGTATATGATCTTTCAACGTCAAATCGCTAGTGGAATTACTGCAGGTGCCGTGAAATAACTGTATAATTGGTTGCATAGAAAAAACACCTTATCCTAGAGGATTTTATCCTTTCGGGAGGGTGTTCTTTCTACTATAATTGGGATAGGGCAAGAGCAAACAAGAAACGGCCAAACTTGTAGGCTTTTATAGGGGAACATGACATGAGAGCTATGTATATATTGCAGAAAATAGGACGTTCATTGATGATTCCGATTGCGGTGCTGCCGGCGGCATCCATTCTTTTACGTATTGGGAAAATGACGTTTAGTGATCCATTTCTTATGCAGGTGGCTCAGATTTTTGAGTTAGGCGGAAGTGCGATTTTTGATAATTTGCCATTCATATTTGCAATTGGTATAGCCATTGGACTAACGTCCGGAGACGGGATAGCGGCGCTTGCTGCTGCAGTTGGATATTTGGTGTTCGACAATGTCTTGAAGCATTTTCAAGTGGGGACTGACTCCGCGGAACGGCTGGATATGGGTGTTCTAGGCGGTATGCTCGTTGGCATGCTATCTGCCACGTTCTTTAACAAGTTCCAACATACCCAGCTGCCCAAGGCGCTCGGATTTTTCGGTGGTAAGCGATTCGTTCCGTTAGTTACATCTCTGGTCATGGTTTTCCTAGGGGTATTAATGGGTTTCATCTGGCCTCCCGTTCAAAGGGGCATAAGTGTTATCGGGTTATGGATCGTTGATAATGGGAACATTGGCGTATTTATCTACGGAATGATGAACCGGCTTCTGATCCCAACGGGTTTGCATCATATTATTAATAATATAGCTTGGTTTCAAATCGGAGATTATATCACACCAACCGGTAAAATGCTTCATGGCGATATCTCACGATTTTTTGCTGGAGATCCAGAAGCGGGACTATTCATGACAGGTTTTTATCCCGTGATTATGTTTGGGCTTCCTGCTGCAGCCTTAGCTTTAATTAGAAGCTCATCTTCGAACAGTCAGTTTGTTGTTCCAGTGATGCTTAGTGCTGCATTAACCAGTTTCCTTACAGGCATAACAGAGCCAATAGAGTTTGCTTTTATGTTCTTAGCACCAGGTTTATATCTGATACATGCTGTCTTAACTGGCTTTTCCATGGTGATAATGAATATGCTCCAGGTGAAAATGGGATTTGGTTTCTCAGCCGGATTTATTGATTTCGTTCTTAGCTGGCATCAATCTACGAATCCTTATTTGATTGTCCTAGTTGGGATAGGGTACTTCTTCCTATATTATGTCGTATTTCGGACCTATCTTCATTTCTTTCCATTCAAAGTGCCCGCTCAGGACGAAGCTGCTCAGCTTGAAACAGAAGATGCCTTGGAGGTTATCGAAGAAACGAAAGAAGACCGTCCAACCAGCATCCTAAGGCATATTGGCGGACCTTCTAACATTATCTCGATCGATGCTTGCATTACACGACTACGCCTCTTGGTGAGTGAAGAAAATTTAGTTATGGACAGCGAGCTTAAAAACCTTGGCGCTATTGGGGTTATCAGACTTGGTAAAGGAAATGTACACGTTGTTTTTGGTACAGAATCAGAACAAATTCGAGAAAGTATTAAACCCTTGCTTCACCTGCAAAAAGACAAATCAGGACAAGCCTAAGAACGCGGAGGTGTCTTATGATTGAACGGACGATCATTCATGTACTGTCACATAATGTGGTGATGGCACATTTGACATCAGGGAAAAATTCAATTGCTTTTGGTAAAGGAATTGGATTCAAAAAAACGCCTGGCATGCTCATTAGCGAAGGCGATATTACACAAGAATTTCTCCTGCATACATCTGAGGTACTTAAAAACTACGAACAAATATTGAATGCGGTTGATTTGAAAATTATCGGGATTACGGAGGAAGTCATCGCTTATGCGCAAAGCATGCTGGAAGGCGACTTCTCCGAAACGATTCACGCCTCGCTGGTCGATCATATTAACTTTGCTGTCGAACGACAAAAACGTGGTATTTTCATCACGAATCCATTCGCTTATGAAATTGGGTATATGTATCCTGAGGAATACAAAGTAGCCAAGAAGTCCGTAGATTTCCTCAATGATCATTTGGATGTGAAATTGCCGGAAGATGAAGTTGCCTTCTTGGCTATGCATTTCAATGGCGCTCGTAAAAAAGAGCAAGCTTCTGATTCCTTAGCGGTAGTTAGAGTAGTGTCGCAGACGATCGAATCTGCCAAAGAATTAGGCTTTAATTTCGATGATTCGTTCTCAACGCTGCGGTTCATTAGTCACTTGAAAGGTGTCATTGAACGGGTCAAACAAAAAAAGACACTCCAGAACTCACTGCTTGAAAAGATTAAAGAGGAGTATGGAGATACCTATGTGAAAGCGAAGGTATTATCTCTCATGCTGAGTGATTCTCTTCAATTAGAAGTGCCTGATGATGAAACGGGTTACTTGACGATGCATCTGGAACGACTGCTTCAACGAACAGAAGCCTAGGTTGTTAAATAGCTAATCTTGATTCCTTGCAACCTTCATGGAGCAGGGATTTTTTGTTTGAAATAGAGGCGAAATGCCTTTCAGTGGATTGCATATTTGCACGTTGTCAGCTAAACTGACTGTTAGAGTCATTAGAGAACGGAGTGCATAGGACATGCTGTATAAGAAGTTAGGAAAACCAATCTTGTTCCGAATGGATCCGGAGAAGGCACATCATCTTACGATTGACGGGCTAAGTGCTGTAGTGAGCTTCCCAGGTGGGAAACAACTACTTAAATCCATGTATGGAGTGCCCTCTTCACCACTCTTGGCCCAACAATTATGGGGACTACAATTCGCAAATCCAATAGGTCTGGCAGCTGGTTTAGATAAAAATGCGAAGGCTGTTAAGGGATTCTCGCAACTAGGCTTTGGTTTCATGGAAGTAGGCACAATTACACCAAAGCCACAACCGGGCAATGAGCTGCCGCGGCTATTTCGTCTTCCGGAAGACAAGGCGCTTATCAACCGAATGGGCTTTAATAATGTAGGAACAGACGTGATGGCAAAAAACTTGATGAAGACAGGTAAACGTGACATACCCGTAGCTATTAACATAGGTAAAAATAAGACGACACCGAACGAACAGGCCGAAGAGGATTATCGAGCTTGTATTCGGGAGTTATATACATATGGTGATTTCTTTGTTGTGAATATTAGCTCACCAAATACACCAGATTTGCGTAATTTACAGCATGGGAACGATTTGAAGCGATTGCTTGATGCAGTTACAACGGAAATGCAGCTTCAAGAGAAGAAGAATGGTCATTCGGGTAAACCTGTTTTGGTTAAAATTGCGCCGGATCTCACGGATGAAGAGCTTGAATTAACCGTGCATACGATTAAGGATAGCGGTATTTCTGGGATTATTGCCACGAACACAACGCTAAGTAGACAAGGGCTGGTACATCAGAATCGCGAGCAAGCAGGCGGACTTAGCGGAAAGCCTCTAACACAGCGAACAACGGAGGTCATTAGACGTGTCTATCAACTTACGGAAGGCAAGCTGCCGATCATTGGGTCCGGGGGGATATTTACTGCGCAGGATGCCTATGACAAAATACGGGCTGGAGCAAGCTTAGTTGAAGTGTATACGGGTTTTATTTATGAAGGACCCGGGATGCTTACAAGCTTGAATAAAGGTCTTCAAGATTTGCTGAAGAGAGATGGATATACACATATTTCCCAGGCAATCGGCGCAGATCAGCACTGACTTCATTCAGAATGGAGGATAAATGGATGGATGGACGAGATTGGAAGAAATTTCTCCTGCCTTACGAACAAGCGGTGGAGGAGCTAAAAGTAAAATTCAAGACACTGCGTGGCGAACTCAAGAGTAGAGAAGAGTATGCACCTATTGAGTTCGTAACGGGACGTGTCAAAAAGATATCAAGTGTACTGGAGAAAGCGAAACGCTTGAGCGTTCCGATGGATCAATTAGAGTCCGGTATCGAGGATATCGCTGGGATTCGGATTATGTGTCAGTTTGTAGAAGACATTGATCGTTTGGCCGAGCTGATTCGCAGCAGACAGGATATGAATGTAGTCTACGAAAAAGATTATATTGCCAATAAGAAACCGAGTGGCTATCGCAGCTTTCATATTATTATTGAATATCCCGTTCAAACCGCTTTAGGTATGAAACGAATATTAGCTGAGGTGCAAATTCGGACGCTCGCCATGAATTTCTGGGCGACGATCGAGCATTCTTTGAATTATAAATATAAAGAACAATTGCCATCTGAGGTTAGAGCACGCCTTAGTAAAGCAGCGGAGGCTGCTTATCTGTTGGATCAGGAAATGTCCAGCATTCGTGGTGAGATTGTTGCGTCTCAGAAGATGTTTGAGGATAACTCGAATTTGGTAAACATCGTACTCAATAACATTCAGGAGCTTTATTTCTATCATAGAGTTCGGGAAGCCGCTCAATTTCAGCTGAGATTTAACGAAATATGGGAGACGGAAGAAGGTTTGAGTGATCTGTCGTCCGATATTGAGGCTGCAATCGCCAGAGCGAAAAAAGGAGACAGTAACTGATCTATGAGTACCTACGATCGTTTATATGTGGCTTACTTGTACTATTTCAATGATCAGCGAGACTATTTCGAATGTCATGAAGTGATGGAGGAGCTTTGGCTGGAGGAAGGCCGAAGCCCCTTATACCAAGGTCTACTGCAGGTTGCAGTGGGCCTTTATCATCATGCCAATGGAAACGTAAGCGGTTCCATTAAGCTCTTTAGCGCAGGACTGGATAAGCTAGCGCCATATCCTGCACATACGCTCGGCATTGATTTGGAAAGATTGATCCGAGATAGCGAGACGTATTTAACTAAGCTGCAGCAAATCGAGAATGAGCCGTTTCCCCCCTATGATTTGGACATTCATATCCTAGATGATGAATTGAATGAACAAATTGCGAAATTAAAGCTAAATCCCCCTCAACATGAAGAGGAGGAAGGCCATGATTGAGGTTCGTCAGCTGAGCAAATATTATCAAGTACATGAGCGAGAGCCTGGATTCATGGCATCTTTGAAAAGCTTGTTTCACCGGAAGTTCCGTACAGTTAAAGCTGTGGACGATATTTCCTTTTCCATACCTGAAGGTGAAATTGTGGCTTTTCTTGGTCCCAATGGGGCTGGCAAGACGACTACGATGAAAGTATTAACTGGACTGCTGCATCCTTCAGGTGGTGAAGTGAAGGTGGGCGGTTTTGTTCCTTTTCAACAAAAAAAAGAATTTAAGAAGCAGATTTCGCTCGTCATGGGACAGAAAAGCCAGCTTATCTGGGACATTCCCGCAGCGGAAACGTTTCTGGTTAATAAAGTCATTTATGAGATACCAGATCGGGAATATGAAGAAACCTTAGGAGACTTGGTGCAGCTGCTCCAGTTGGAAGAAGTTATCCGCAAACCGGTTAGACAGCTTTCTCTGGGGGAGCGGATGAAGTGTGAGCTGGCAGCTGCGCTGCTGCATCGCCCGCGCATAGTATTTCTAGATGAGCCGACGATTGGCCTCGATGTGAATATGCAGGAAGTGATGCGCCGATTCATTCAGGATTACAGCCGTAAATATAAGGCGACCATTTTACTGACGAGTCACTATATGGCGGATGTTACGGCGTTATGTGAGAGAGTGCTGGTGATTGGAAAAGGCCGTCTCCTTTACGATGGTGCTATTTCCCAACTGGTTGATAAGTATGCGCCTAATAAGCGTATTCGACTTCAATTGGCTGAACGGGTCAAGGAGTCAGAGCTAATCGACGTATCCCAAGGGTTAGGGATGTTATTTCATTATGAGTTTCCAAATGTGGAATTGGACGTGCCGAGAGAGCAAGTTTCTGAACTTTCAGCCCGATTATTAACCCATTTGACGGTATTGGATTTGACCATTGAAGATCCTTCCATGGAATCGGTGATCGCACAAGCGTTTGAAGCGGGGACCGAAGGGGGAAGTTAAGGAGCATGAAGGCGTTAGCTTTATTTTGGCAAAAATATCGTAAGCTGCTTCGAGTTGAATGGGCGGTTATGTTTGCCTATCGGAGTGAATCACTCATATGGATGATAGGAGCATTCATTCAACCGCTGGTCAGTATGGCTGTTTGGCTCTCGATAAGTGATAACAATTCCATTGGTGGATATACCGCACATGATTATATGGTGTATTTCCTGGGCGTACTTCTTGTAGATCGATTGACGAGTACATGGGATGTGTGGGAGCTTGATGCCAGCATTCAGGACGGGTCGCTCTCCACCAAGATCGTACGCCCCTTCCATCCGGTTCACTGGAGTATTTCTCAAAATCTCGTATATAAGTTGTTTTTTGCTGTTTTGCTAATACCCGCATGGGCGGTAGCTGCTGCGTTTGTCCCTATGCTCAGGTTGACTATTTCCTTGGAAATAATTGTACTCTCGTTCTTCGCTATTGTGCTTTCCTCTGCAATCCGTTTTCTAATCGGTTTCGAGTTTGGTCTGATGGCTTTTTGGACGAATAGGGCGACTGCGATCTATAGTTTATATGAGGGTGTTCATTTGTTTCTTGCTGGTCGGTTAGCCCCGCTGAGTATGTTTCCTGCTTGGGTTGAAAAAATGGCAGCCTGGCTGCCTTTCTATGGAACCGTCGGCTTTCCAGTTGAGCTGCTGACAGGCAAGCTTACGCTTGGATCATCCGCGATAATTCACAACTTTGCGATCCAACTTATTTGGCTTATTGTCCTTCTTGTAACGTTTCGGTTGATGTGGAGGCAAGGCATGAAAAAGTATGGCGCTGTGGGCGGATGAGGAAGGTGCGGTGTGACAGTGATCAAATACATACGACTTTTTAGAGAGTTTATGCGGGCATGTTTAGTCGAAGAGTTCGAGTATAGAGCTAATTTTGCTGCAAATCTCCTATCCACGTTATTTTGGCTGTTCATGGCGATCTTAACAGTTCAAGTATACTTTTATCGTACACAGGAGATTGGCGGCTGGGGTTTCTATGAGGTGCTTGTCCTTCTAGGTATTTTTAACGCTGTACACGGTTTTATTGAATTTATCCTACAGCCGAATATGTCTCGTCTAGTCAGTCATATCCGTAAAGGGACATTGGATTTCATCCTGACGAAACCAGTTGACAGCCAATTTTACATTAGCTTTAGACATCTGGTTTTCTGGCGATTAGCCGATATCATTCTTGGTTTTGGCTTGACGGCTTACGCACTCTTGGAGCTGGACGCTGTTCCTAGTTTTGTGGAGCTTATTCGCTTTGTCATTGTTTTCCTTGCATCGTTGGTTGTGGTCTATTCGCTTTGGATGGGCATGATGATGTTCTCGTTCTGGGCTGTTAAAGTAGATAACTTGTCTTATTTATTTAGTTCGTTTTTTGAAACGGCACGGTTTCCAGTTTCGGTCTATAAAGGGTTATTACGGTTCTCCTTAACCTATATATTTCCGATTGCTTTCATAACGACATTCCCGGCTGCAGCGCTCATTGGTCGAATCAGTGGATGGCAAGTTGCTTGGAGTGTTGGGATTGCGATAGTTTGTTTCGGATTGACGAGGGTATTATGGAAGATTGCCTTACGCCATTATACCAGTGCGAGCAGTTGAGTTTCGGAGGCGAAAATAGAGAAGGGCTTCTCACCTTGCGGTGTGAGAAGTCCTTTTTTGTGTGGAGTGAGTTATCCCGCATTTCATACATAAATTTACGGGAAGTGGGAAAACTTTTCCATAAGACATAGTTATTCCTATGAATTTGGTGGTGGCGAGCTCATGAAATCTTGGACGAAAACGCTACATCAACTTTTTAACCGAGAGAAAACAAAGATCCCCCTTTCAAAGGATCGGGAGCCGAAGCTGAAGTTGGAGCAGTCCGTATTACCGCAAAGCCTTTTTCTTGATATTGGACTGAATCTCGCTCAAATCAAAACGACTTTTGGACATAGCTCCGATATAATAACTGGAGAGTTGTGCCTGGATGCCGAAACTAACAATAAGATTGGCTATGTATACTTAGAACAATTGGTTAATAAATCATTATTTCAAGATGTGACGAATGCTTTACTTGCAGGATCAGCCCAACTCATCGAAGCCATAAATACCGGTTTCTATCATTCACCGGATTTGATTAGGAACAACATTCATGCCTGTGGGGAAGTCAAAACGATCGAAGATTTTCAAGTGTTGTGCCAGAATATGTTATCTGGTGAGACTGTTATTCTAATCGATGGCTATGCACTTGCACTTTCTGTGAATACAGCTGGCGGAGATATGCGTTCTGTGGAAGAACCTTCAACGCAATCCGTAGTAAGAGGTCCTCGTGATGGATTCACGGAATCGATCGGCACGAATATATCCCTCATTCGCAAACGAATAAAGAGTCCCAATTTATGGTTAGAAACCATGGCGATTGGCAGAGTCACTCAAACCACAGTGTCAATTATGTACATAAATGGAATCGTAAATGACAAAATTGTTGAAGAGATACGTCTCCGGCTTGCACGAATTGATATTGATGGGATCTTGGAAAGTGGCAATATCGAGGAACTTATACAGGATGAAACCTTCACGCCGTTTCCAACACTGTACAATACAGAACGTCCCGATGTTATCGCGTCAGGATTGCTTGAGGGTCGCGTGGCCATCCTAGTAGATGGAACACCATTCGTACTTGAAGCACCAGCACTGTTCACCCAGTTTTTCCAATCTGCTGAAGATTATTACCAACGGGCTGAATTTGCCACACTTATCCGCATATTGCGATATATTTGCTTCTTTATCTCTTTGATGGCTCCTTCGTTCTATATCGCTATGACAACGTTTCATCAAGAGCTGGTGCCCAGCTCTCTGCTGTTTAACTTGGCAGCGCAGCGAGAAGGTATACCTTTTCCGGCTTTTGTTGAGGCGCTTCTTATGGAGGTTACTTTTGAAATCTTGCGAGAAGCCGGCGTCCGTCTCCCCAAGACAGTAGGGCAAGCTGTATCTATCGTAGGTGCCTTGGTTATTGGACAGGGTGCTGTTGATGCAGGGCTAGTTTCACCGGCTATGGTAATTGTCGTTGCCATTACGGCGATTTCCAACTTTGTAATCCCGGCTTTTAGCATGGGCATTCCAATCCGCATCATTCGGTTTATTCTGATGATTTTTGCCGCAACGTTTGGTTTATTCGGGATCACCGTTGGCTTAATTGCGATGGTCCAACATTTATGCAGCTTGCGTTCATTCGGGGTGCCGTATATGGCTCCTATGGCGCCTTTTGTCCTTGATGACCAGAAAGATACCATTCTTAGATTCCCTCAATGGGGGCTATTCTCTAGACCACGTTTCATCAGTCAAAAAAATAAAATTCGGGAAAATAATACCCCAACAACGAAACCAACACGGAAGTAAAAGGGAGGAGGGCTCTGCCTGATGAAAAGATTAGGTTGTATTCTTTGTACACTTATCTTACTTGGCGTCGTGCTCTCCGGGTGTTGGGATCGACATGAATTAAATGATCTGGCCATTACGGTTGGTGTAGGGTTCGATAAAAGTGGCAAAGAGTATTTAGTTACAACTCAAATTGTGAATCCGAACGAAGTTGCATCTAAAAAAGGGAGTGGCTATAGCACCCCAATTACAACCTTTTCAGCGGCGGGGGTTTCAACGTTAGAGGCAGCACGAAAGTTAACGACAGTGACCCCTAGAAAAATATTCGCTTCTCATTTACGTATTCTCGTGATTAGCGAAGAGCTTGCCCGTGAGGGTGTTTCCAAGGTATTGGATGGCATTTCCAGAGACCATGAAGTTCGATCCGATTTCTATATCATTGTTGCCAAAGGAACGACGGCTGCAAAGGTTCTTCAAATATTAACCCCAATAGAGAGAATACCAGCTAATAAAATGTTTAAGACATTAGAAACGTCAGAGAAAGCTTGGGCACCCACCGTTAGCATTCAACTTGATCGCTTTATAACCAACCTTGCTAAACCTACCAGAGACTCGGTACTTACCGGAATTCGAATAAATGGAGATTTAGAGAAAGGAAAATCCAAATCCGTTTTAGCAGAAACTACGCCTCGCACGTTTTTGGAATATTCAGGAATAGCTTTATTTAAGAAGGATAAGCTGGTCGATTGGCTAAACGATGATGAAAGCAAGGGATATAACTACATCATGGGTAATGTTAAAAGCACAATGGGACATATCACCTGTCCCAAAGGCGGAACAATATCCTTTGAAATTATCCGAGAAAAAATCAAAGTTAAAGCTCATGTTGTAAACGGCAAGCCCGAAATTAATATTAACGTACTTTTGGAGCAAAATGTAAGTGAAGTTCAGTGCCAGATTGACTTGTTGGATCCAAACACTGTCCCTGAATTAGAACAAATCGCCGCAACTAAACTAAAACAGATTATGACTTCCACAATTAAAAAGGCCAAACAGAACAAAGCTGATATTTTCGGCTTTGGAGATGCTATAGAAGATGTCTCCCCCAAGACTTGGTTGAAAGTGAAATCCGATTGGGAGAACGAATTCTCCGAGTTAAAAGTGAATATCGATACTGATATACACATTCGCCGTTTGGGAACAACGAATAATTCGATCATCGTGCGGCCAAAGGAGGAATGATCTCGAATTGCTGACAAATCTCTTGATTATTATTGGTGCTTCTATCATCGGTTTCTTGGAAGCCCCCGCTTTAAGGCGTAAAAAGCTATTCTTAGAAAGCTGGGTTTTCTTTGCTCTTCTGCTAGCTGGGACCCTTCTTAGTATCCTATCAAATCTTCGTGTAAATCTTCCAAACCCACTTGACTTGATTACCTTCGTCTATAAGCCTGTCAGTGATTTCGTTTTCGGTATCCTAAAGTAGAGGTGTGTCCAATGATCGAGCAGGGTAAGATTGGCGTCCATCAATTTACCATATTAACCATTCTTTTTACAATTGGCAGTTCCATTCTCATAGCTCCTTCGGGACTTGCTTTCGCGGCCAAGCAAGATGCATGGATTGCTGCAGTCTTGGGTCTCCTTGTCGGTTTACTGCTAATTATGCTGTATCAAGCTCTTGGAAGTCGCTTCCCCCAAAAAACATTGGTTGCCTATAGTGAGGAACTCATGGGGAAATGGCTCGGAAAAGCGGTGTCCTTCCTTTATTTTTGCTTTTTTTTCATTCTTGCGGCACTTGTTCTTCGCAATTTAGGTGATTTTATTACGACACAGGTATTGGTGGATACCCCACTGCAATTCACTCATATCTTCTTCTTAGGCGTTATCATTCTTGGCATTCGAAATGGCATCGAGACATTCACTCGGACTTCGGAAATTTTCCTGCCATGGGTATTAGTTTTCTTCTTCCTCATGTTTATTCTACTCCCCTCCCAAATGAAAATGAGCTATCTACAGCCCATCTTTGGGTATGGATTGAAGCCAATCGTTCGTGCATCCGTCTCAATTATTGGAACACCTTATTTGGAGCTTGTTGTCTTCTTAATGATTATTCCTTTGGTGAATCAAACTAAAAAACTGGGGAAGGCATTCCTTGTCGGGGTTTCTATTGGGGGAGGTTTGTTGGTTGTCATATCGCTCTTATCTATTCTCGTATTAGGAGATGATTTAACTGCCGTCCAAATGTATCCGAGCTATAGCTTAGCGAAAAGAATTAGTATTGGTTCCTTCCTGGAACGTTTAGAGGTATTCATGGCAGGGATCTGGTTTATCACCATCTACTTCAAGCTTACTTTGTGCTTCTATGCGGCCACTATGATTTTCGGTGAAGTATTTAATCTGAGGGATGTTCGGCAGCTTTATCTACCCTTGGGCATGATATTAGTCGTGCTTTCGGTCATTGCTTACCCTAACACGGCATATTTTATTCAGTTTGCAACCAAAATATGGGTCTTCTATTCGGGGACATTTGGGTTTCTCATCCCTTCGTTATTACTTGTTTTGGCTATTCTAAGAAAAAAACGCAAACCATTAGGTAAATAGAAAAGCAGCGGAATCTCCGCTGCTTTTATCGTAGGATTAACCTTTATACTTTTGGAAAAAGGCTTTGAATGTTTCAGGAGTATTACCACCGGTTGAACCGGATTCCGGAACACCGCCAACAATTCTTTCAACTTCTACACCATTTTTGTAGTAGACGAGAGTAGGTGTAGATTCGATTTTATATTTCTGCCAGCCATCCTTGAATTCCTCCAAGTTGAACTGTTTAACATCAATACCTAGCTCTTTTTGTATCGGAACAAGAACTGGGGTCGTTA
This sequence comes from Paenibacillus sp. V4I9, assembly GCF_030817295.1. Classification (NCBI taxonomy): domain Bacteria; kingdom Bacillati; phylum Bacillota; class Bacilli; order Caryophanales; family Paenibacillaceae; genus Paenibacillus; species Paenibacillus sp. V4I9. The sequence goes on along the minus strand of NZ_JAUSZE010000001.1, from coordinate 5,350,896 downwards.
CTTTACAATGTGGACAGGTCGAAGCGTAATAATATTGGAAAAATGTTTCTTTGTTCTTCAATCTTTGATCCAAATCCTTCGGTAGAATGAGGTTCTGGTAATTCGGATCCGTTAATTGTTTCACTGTTTCCGGATTTAATTTGGATGCGGCAACGCCATAAGGATTGCCTGCATTAGCTTTGTCCGAAGATTTGGTAGACTGCTGATTAACGAAATATAAGCCTCCAAATAAAACAAGAACAATGCCTAGATAAATAAGCAACTTCTTCAATGTATGCACCTCTTTATAATGTTTACTCTCTACTATCTTCTATAAAAAGTATAGCATATCCTGTTGGTATTTTGAAAATAATTGGCTGTTTGGTGACAAGTCAGCTATAATACCGATATTAAAAGATGAAAGAGAAGATGTCCGGATGACGAAGCAGCTGCCTGCCCTATTTAGAGAAAAAATGATTGATTTATTGGGTGAAAATGAATTTGAGAAATTTCTGGAATCGTATGACCAACCGAGATCGTTTGGTTTAAGGGTGAACACGGTGAAGGTGGAAAAGGCGGATTTTTTGGCGAAGAGTCCGTTTACGCTAAGCGCAGTGCCTTGGGCTTCCGAGGGGTTTTATTATGAAGAAGGTGAACGTCCGGGGAAGCATCCATATTATCATGCTGGGCTTTACTATATTCAAGAGCCAAGTGCGATGGCGCCTGTAGAATTGTTGCAAGTACGCCCAGGAGAACGTGTACTTGATTTATGTGCCGCACCTGGTGGGAAATCAACGCAAATAGCCGCTAAGCTTCAAGGCGAAGGGGTTCTTGTTGTTAATGACATTCATTCCGATCGTGTGAAGGCACTAGTGAAAAACCTTGAGCTTCTGGGTGTTAGAAACGCTATTGTTTTGAATGAGAAGCCGGAGCGGATGTTGAAGGTCTTCCACGGCTATTTTGATAAAATACTAATTGATGCGCCTTGTTCGGGTGAAGGGATGTTCCGTAAAGAAGAAGAGATGATGCAGCAGTGGGAGCGTCATTCGGTGCAGGAATTTGCTAGTATGCAGAGAGAACTGCTTGGTCAGGCTGCCCAAATGTTAGCGCCCGGAGGCATGATTGTATATTCGACCTGTACGTTCTCACCGGAGGAGAATGAAGCGCAGATCGCGGAGTTTTTGGACAAGCATCCGGCGTTTGATGTGGTACCGGTAGAGGGTTTTGGTGCTGGAAGGCCGGATTGGCTGCGGGCGCCTTGGTGTGAGGAGGAGTTTTCTGACCATGCTCGTGAGGCTGTGGCGGGGACGGCAAGGCTTTGGCCGCATCGTTTGCGGGGCGAGGGGCATTTTGTTGCTGTGTTGCGGCGGGACGGGGCTACTGTTGAGGGAGATGCAGGGAGTGCAGGAAATGCAGGAGATGCACGAGATGCAGGGAGAGCTGTCGACGTTGTGTCTGCATCGGGGAAGCGCAGCGGCCGTGAGGCGCTGAGGAAGGGTCGCGCGGAGACGTCGACTCGCGCGGCTGTGAGCTTGGAGCCGCTGCTGGCGTTCTCGGGCGAGCTGCTGCGCAGCGAGCCCTTCGCCGCGGAGCGGCTCGTGTGTTACGGCGAGCACGCGTATGCGTCGCCGGCAGGTTTGCCCGAGCTGCACGGACTGAAAGTCGTGCGGCCGGGCTGGTACATCGGCTCGCTGCACCGCGGCCGATTCGAACCGTCCCATGCGCTAGCCATGGGACTGCGCATGCGCGAAGCCAAGCGAGCGCTGAGCTTGGCTTCGAGCGACGAGCGAGCCCTTCGGTACCTGAAGGGTGAGACGCTCGAAGTCGCGGAGAGCGAGATTATCCGCGACCCGGAAGTGACCAAGGCAGCAAAAGGCTACTGCCTGGTCTGCATTGAAGACCATCCCGTCGGCTGGGGCAAATGGCACGACGGGATGCTGAAGAACGAATACCCGCCCGGCTGGAGGTGGACCTAATCGGTCATGAAACAAACACAAAGGCTCGATAAAATACTCGCCCATGTGGGCATTGGCACACGCTCTGAACTCAAACGCCTCGCCAAAGAAGGCGCGATTTTCGTCAACGGTGCGAAAGTCAAAGACAGCGGAATGCAGGTGAACCCCGATACCGATATCATCACTGTAAACGGTGAACCGGTGTTATATCGTGAGTTCGTTTACCTCATGATGAATAAACCGCAGGGGGTCGTCTCTGCCACAGAAGACAATCGCGACCGCACGGTTGTGGATCTTTTGGATAAGGCATATACGCCATTCGAGGTTTTTCCTGTTGGACGTCTGGACAAGGATACAGAAGGCTTCCTTTTGCTAACGAATGATGGAAAATTGGCCCATAATCTTCTTTCTCCACGCAAACATGTACCCAAAACCTACTTCGCGAAAGTGGAGTGGGAGGTAAGCGAATCGGACCGCGAAGCATTCTCCGAAGGTGTTACTTTGGACGATGGTTATGAAACACTTCCGGGTATTTTGAGAATTTTGAAGACCGGCAAAGAGTCTGAAGATGAGCCCTCGGAAATCGAGCTAACGATCATGGAGGGCAAATTCCATCAAGTGAAACGGATGTTTCAAGCCGTAGGCAAAAAAGTCGTATACTTGAAACGAATTTCGATGGGGCCACTTGCGTTAGATCCAAGTTTAGAATTGGGTCAAGTGAGAGAGTTGAGTAAAGATGAACTTCTTGCTTTGCAGAATGCAACTTAATGTCAATTACGATAACACGCACATTCACGGTTTGAATGAAACGGATTGTGCGTGTTTTATTTTTAATCTTGCTAACGCTCTTCCCATTTCTTTAAGATGGATGCAATAATCTCCTTTTTTGTCTCCTCAGCAAGTCCGTTCCTTAGTTCTGTGATGAATTCAATAAAAAGCAACGACAGAAGCTCATTCAGGTCCATATCCAATGGAATCTCGTACTTACAATCCCAATCATCGAAAAATACGGCTATTCGGTTGACTTCTCTTGGATGGATATCTATGTTAAGGGTCAAATAATCTCTTGCACTGGTCATACTAGATATGTTAGACAAACTCCATTGAAACTTCTCAACTCTATTTATATCTCGCAGATTATTACCTATTACGTTGGTATTCGTGTTTAAAAAATGACTGTAGTTTTCTCTCAAATCCAGCACGTAATCGTACAAATCTTTATCTTGGCGTACGTGATCAAGAAAATTATCAAATAATAGTTTAACGAGAAACGTTATATTCATACCAAGCAGTTCTTCATTTGTTGTGTACTGGATATCTTCAATAAAAACTTCTGCCCGGTTAAAAAAATCGCGAGGTGCACGAACTTTAACGGTTTTATAAAATTCGGGTGTTTCCCTGTTAAAAAAACTAGTCCATGATTTTAAAGTTAGCATACAAGCGGTCCTCCTTTTCTTCTCTATTACTACTTATTCTAAATCTAGCACACATATGACAATCGTTATGGCAAAAAGAGCCTGCGATCTGCCGTTTCAAACAAGAAACAAGCAGGCTCACAGGCCCCCTATACTATACGCCCAACGATTGCACGAACTGTTTGCCAAATTGTCGGCATAGTGCTTTGTCATTCTTTGAAGGAGACAGTTCAATCTTTAATCCTTCTAGAGTTACTTCTGCTCCAAGTTCCTTCAGCTTCGTCACTAATGTATCAACGGCAGCCCCATATTCGGAATAGGAAGAATCACATGATCCGAACACTGCCGCCTTTTTCCCATCTAACTGAATGTCATCCATCTCATCATAAAAGTCGAGGAAGTCGTCTGCTAAATCTCCGTCTCCCCATGTGTAACTGCCAAGTAGGATACCGTCATAGTGGGTAATCTCCTCAGCGTTCGTATCGATAACGTTCTTCACAACAGGCTCAACGCCTGCTTCTTTCAATCCTTCTGCTATCGCATCAGCCATCTCTCCGTATTACCTGTCATGCTTGCAAACACTATAATTATTTTTTTACTCATCCTAATTCCCCCTAAGTTTTATGATTTCATCCTCCGGCTTACGAAGTTCTACGGTTACTAAATCAAATAATGTCGATAGTTCTTGTACATTCATGGATTTCGTAATCTCTTGAGAATATGTCCACTTTTGATCTCGGTGACTTTCACTTTTTTTAACCATTTCAAACAAAAGTCCCACGTTCTAACACACTCCAATCTGAATCAAGCTATATTGATAATGATTTTCATTTTCATTTACTATTTCGAATGATAACCATTCTCATTTATAATGTCAATGCATTTGTAACAATTATCCAAAAAAACTTTAAGTTCAAGGAGGGGGATAACGAAGCGGAAAAGTAACATCTTAAAATTAGAGATTTACAAAACTACTAGTTTATGGTATTTTCAAACAAGAAGAATATGGAATGCGTGCGGAAGAACCGCCCATGTGTCGCTGTGTGCTAGGCGATTGCTGGGCGGTTTTTTATGTTATGCGATACTACTGATGACCAATAGAAAAAGGGGATTATTATGAGAAAAAGGTTTTCAATTATTTTATGTACGGTACTATGCACAGCATCCATCGGGTATGATGCGATTAACTCCTCAGCACAAAGCCCCATCAAGTTCATGGATACATCTCAGCATTGGGCAGAGCTGTCTATTCAAACAGCCGTTGAAAAGAAATACGTGGATGGCTATGATGATGGAAGTTTTAAACCGGATTTACCGATTAGCCGAGCAGAGTTTATCAAAATGTTATCTTCTGCAGCAGGTGAAAAAGTAGAAAAGGTTGAGGGGAATGATTGGTACGTTCCTTATGTTAACAAGCTGAAGGAGTTAAATGTTATCCCAGTGGAATTTCCGGAAAGATATAATGAGCCACTTCAACGCTTTGAAATGGCTATGTTAAGTGCTCGGAGTGTGGATAAGTCTCTGAAGGGGTCAATGCTTGATTCTGTTAAATTAGGGTTGATTCATGGTGTTAGTACGACAGATTTAGCGCCTTATGGTACTAGTACTCGAGCACAGGCGATTACGATAATTGAACGTATCTTGTCAGCTAAAAAGGGTGAGAAATTACCGGTAGATAAGTATGCTGCAAGTTCTGCTGAGATAGCTGCGACAGGCAGCAATGTAGGTACAATGCTTAGTTTGAAAGCGAAGGAGATTGGAACTACTTGGAATTATGCTGAGGGAGTTACTGTAAGGTTGAATAAACTTATCGTAGCCGATCCTGCTGATCCAGATGATCCTTACATGAAGCTAATCGATATGCGTACTTGGGAGCCAACAACCAGTAAAACTGACAACAAAGTTATTTTAGCAAACTTCACTGTATTTGTTACTGAAGCTGGTGTGGGAGCGCCAGATATGTTTCCTTCTCAAGTATTAAAACAGTTGGACACTTCAAATTATCTTTTGATGTCCGAACAGGCATTGACTCGGTGGATGAAATTTAATAAACCTCAGACTAACGAGGGTTATGTAGCCTACGCACTTCCTAATCGAATTGCTAATCTTGGAATTGTGTTTAATATTTTAAATACTGATACAATCTTAGCAATTAAGTAGGGGTGTGAACATGTTCCGTAAATTTCTTCACAGGGCAATGTTGTTTCTAATATTTATTGAGTTATTATTGCCAATCTTTGACCCAGGAGGTGCCAAAGCCGCCGCCTCATCTATTACATTGTATTATAATTTCGAACAAGGAATTTATAGCGCATCATCTGTTGCTGCCCAGTTTTCTTCGTCCGGAACTAAGACATTCACTAAGGATGTCACTTCACTTGTTGGTGGGACGATCACTGGGGTTACTTTAAATAATCAAGGTGGTTCTGGTGGTAATGCTTCATTTACAGCAACCACTATAACTTTGACCAGTTTAGCTGGTGGGAGCAGCACTGTTTATGGCAAGTCTGAGACAAATCCAATGCATCAAATTTATCGTCAACCGTCCGGTAAAATATGGGAACACAAGGGCTCGAAGACTATTCCAGTTGAGTTCGATGGTGCTAGTGGAAACCCTTCCCCGTATCCGGGAGCTATCCCATTGTGGGGGCGAAAAAGATACACATTAGTTGACAATTTTAATTATGGTGACTCTAGCACTTTTGGACCTGACTTACGTTACTCCTTTCAGTCACCCCTATACAGGACTAATGGTGCTAGTGGCGATAAAGAAGCTGATTACGGTAAAGAGGGCTATGCTGTTACCACAGCATATGAAGTGTCTCGGGCCACTAAATGGTACTTAAATCAATCTTCAGTTAGTTTGAGTGGTCTTGATGCAGATATAACTGATCCGGATAAGTTAGATCAAAATAGTATTTCCATAATTGGTGCTGAAAAGCCGAGTGCGGGGTATGGTGCAACACCCTTAGCTTATGGTAAAGGTGATTTTGCTGGAACTGGTATGATCCGCACTATGATGCTTTTAGACGGCACTGTACCCGCTAACCAGATTCATGATAGTCCCGACTCTGATGGCTCTGGTGGTTTGTCGCGTAACTATGAAATGTTCGCTATCGGACTTTGGAGCGGCACAACGTATAAGTATCAAATGTCTATAGACGTTTCTTATACTGCCCCAGTAAAAGCAGATCTAGCTTACGTATCAATTGATGCCGGAGCCTGTGTGCCACAAAACGTAAGAGTAAATATTACAATCAAATTTAAAAATATTGGCGTTGCAATTCCAAATGGTGATTCCTTCAGCATGACTCTTGCAGCGGATGGTACTGTGTTCAAGACATTCACTTATTCCTCTGGATTAGGTGCAGGTCAGACGATAACCGAATCAGTGCCGTATACATTCAGTAGCATGAAGAGCATCACCATGAATCTAGATTCCAATGATGATATCCCCGAAGCGAGTTCCAGCAATAACATACTTACTCAGATCATTACTCTCCAAGCCAGCTGTACACCAAGCGGTGGAAACTTTAACGGAACTACCTCAGCCGACAAGCCCTCAATTCCTTGGAAAGATTCCAACCTCATTAAAGCAGACTGGACGATTCCTTCTGGCTGCACCCCTGTTCAAGGAAGGTTCATTTTATCCCAAACTACAGGTGCATATATTCAATACGGTTGGAGTTCGTTAAGTAGTACTTCTGTGAGTGATATGTCCATTTTTGCCTATGGGATGATGGGCTTTACGGGTTATCCAGGCAATATTACAAGCGGTGAAGTGGCTATTGAATACAAGCTTGAGGATAGTTGTGGAGGAACTTCATATTTCTACGAAGGTAAGTTTACGGTTGGTCCTAAACCTCCAAATAGACCTCCTCAGTTCGAAATCGGTTGGTTTCCCGATAATGATTACTACAGCCGCACACCAATTGCAGAGGTTGTTGTTGGTGATAAATTAAATGTAAGGTTGTTGCCAGAAATTGCTCCTAATCACTACGATCCTGACGATGATATCGTAACTTTTGAGTGGTTGTTTCCAAGCAGCTCAAGTACTTGGATTAAGAGTTTTCCTTCTATGGGTTATCTAAAGGGAGAGGATAAACTTACGTGGCTGACGGCATCAACAGCCGGAGACCATACGATAACAGCGAAAATGTGTGATGATAAGGGAGCTTGTACGCAAAAGGATGCAACAATAACAGTCATGCGCCCGGAGCCAATTCCCTGTATTAACGTGCCAAACCGTGTCGTACAAAACCGTCCTCTACCAGCTAACGCGATTAATGGAGCGTGCAGCAAACCAGCTAGAAACAGAACGATAACGGAGTATTTCTGGACGAATAATCTCCCCGTTTATCCGAATGTTGGTATAGAGACGGTATCCCTGGAAGTCAAGGATAATTACGGGGTACGCAGCTTGCCTGAAAACATGGCTATTAAAAATATTAATGTAGTCGAGGATAAGCCCCCAGTAGCCGTTATCAACCTACCTATCTTTGCGGTAAGAGGAATTGTCCCGTTTAGGGATATGTCGTATAGTCCTGACGGAGATGTAATCGTAGAAACGTCTATTACATATGTTTACGATAGCAATGATGATGGAATATTCAATGATCATATGCCGTTAAATATACCGATATCCGTTGGTGGGCCGGCTATTCTTACAACTCCTAAGGTAGGCAAGTATAAATTAACGGTAAAAACAAAGGAGGATTGGGGTTTAACGAATACCAGAAGCTATGTGGTTGATATCAAAAATGATTCTCCCGAAGTTTCATTTACTGTCACAAGCGCGAATCCAGAACCTCCTATGTTTCATACAACATCGGAAAATGAAATGCTAATGGCATATGGGGGTCAGTGGCAAGGTTCATCTTTAACTAATCCTAATTTGAATAAAGTGAAGGATATTGGATTTACTTACAATACTGCTTCTAGTGGATTAACAGCTCATTATGGTAAACAGCCTTTCAATGGCCCTGCCACTGGATTAACGATTACTCCTGAACAGTACCAAAAAACAACCTATAACGCTTGGCATACCTTCCCAGTTCCTCAGTTATTTAATACACAATTTTTGGGTAACAGATATGGAGTTGGTTCTATTGGTTCCATTCCATTTTTTGACGGGACTAATACTAGGATAGATGGAGGGTTGGGAAACACATACGATTATAGTCAACAAAAGTATATCCCTAATAAACCTACACCTGATAACCCAGGAAAGTTCCTAGCTTATGATGCTAAAGGTGGAGCGTATTCGGTAGACTTCAATTCCGGATATTATAATGATAATGATTATAGTGAGACGTGGACTATTTATCGTAAAACTGCTGATGGTGCAGTATCTTGGAGTCGTTCTGGTCAATACAATTATGATGGTTGTTCTGGCGACTGTTCATCTAGTGAAAGTGGCGTAAGATCACCTCACGCTAACTTGAAATTAAACAATGATGGAACTAAGGTATCACTTGGAGGCACCTATTCCTATGGATGTTGGTGTGTAGTGACTACTTGGCTTGACGTAGAGACTGGATTAGAAGTACCTGCTAATACTATAACTCCTGCACCTACTCTAACAGGCATTTATGAGGACTCAGAAGTATATCTATATCGAGAACAACCAATGAATTTAACTACGGATACATATAGTTCTGGGAGTTGGGGTTCTAGCAGTAACCGAGCAGGAACAGTTAGTGAATACTTTGTATCTTACAATAAACAAACGGGTGTTACTAAAAAGATAGAAATATACAAGGATATCTACTTCAATAATCGTTCAAGGAGTGAGGATGGAAGCGTAATACGAGGGGACGGTTCAGATAGCGATAGTTCAACTTTAATAGATGTGAATTATTCTGTATCGGCTGATGGATATGTCTATATCGTTGATGGGATGAACAAAATCGTAGTTGCCGATAAATATGCAAACCAACTCGCTTCATATACGACCAAAGGAACAAGACCAACTAATACCTTCTCACACGAACAAACTCTTCAAGAGAGGTTTAGATATACGGTATCCTCGGCAGGATTAAGTGCAGATGGAGAGTTTCAAGTCGTTCTTCAAGAAGAGCATTACAAGTTGAGAAGATGGAACTTCCAGTGGACGTCTTGCGCTCCTTGTAGTGTAGGCAGCTATATTTCTCACTATGATGAAGATGATAGTCAATCTGAACGTAAATTCTACTACTATAAGATAAATGGTGGAACGACTAGTCCTTCTAGCTACGCTTTAGCGGAAATTGGTCAAACCATGAAGAAGGATACGAGTGTTGCAGACGCAGATTACGTGTTCGATTTCTTACAGTCAAGTGTGAATACGAATGTGAATGCTCCTTCTGGTTTAATCTTCAGGGCAGCGGATAACAATACGATGTATCGATTAGAGTTTACAACAAACAAAATAAGCTTATCGAAGCTCGTTGGTGGTATGCGTACCGAGTTACGGTCAACGCCAGTCTGGTTGTCTACGACATCTTTTAACAACATGAAGGTTAGTGTTAGAGGTGGAAAAATAAAGGTGAGGATGGGTACAGTTCCTATTATGGAAATAACCGATCTTGCATTAACAGAAGGTACTTATGGGTTTTTCATTGGCGGATATGGTTCTCACTTCCGTAACTTCTATGTCAAAGTACCAATTGTAGATAACAATAAAATTAGCGATACCGGCATTGCGGGAGAAGAACTGACGTACTCTACGGAGTTTATGGATCCTGAAAGTGATGATCATTTGATTAGTAAGGATAAATGGAAGTACGAGCATACGAACTCTACGAAATTTTTAGATTCGGGGGATGGTAAAAGTGGAATTTCTGCTTACAATAATCAAACAATTAATGGAGATCCGATAAAAACACTGGATAAGGTAGGGGTTTATAAATTAACCTTTATTGGTGCAGATGATCCTACACCTGTTGGCTTTAAATATCCGAATTCAGCCTTTGCTGAGTACCTGTCTGAATCTGACCCGTATTCTAGAAATGTATTGATCCATCGAAGACCTATAGGGGTTTTGAATGTAAATCAAGATATTTATTATAACGTTACTTACGATGATCAGAGCTATGATCCTGATCGTTGGTTAAACAACTGGACTTACTCTACGGAACCAACTGGCATTGATTATTCGGCTTCTCGAGGAATTATTGAGCGAAGATACGAATACATAAAGCCAGGTGGTACAACTGTAAATGGAAAATTAACGAGAGTAAAAGAAATGGGGGCTTATACGTTTAGGGTAGCTGTAAAAGATGAATACGGTGCGTGGTCTGATTGGGCAGAAGCTATATTGTGGCTAGACGCACCACCTGCGAATCATGCGCCTTTCGTTGATATCACAAGCCATACGAGTACGGATATGAATAATCCGTCTGGATCAGCAGGGAATAATCCTTTATTTACTTGGAATGCGGTAGATTACGATGCTGATAGCCGAATTGTACGTTCGGAAATAGAAGTGCAATACTACTATTACAACTACTACAATAACCCGCAATATCAATGGGTTAGTCAGAATAACCCTGTTGTTGCTAGAACGCATAATTCGCTTAGTGATGGTAACGTTGTTTCGTTGAATTATTCCTACCCGATGACCGTACAGCCTAATCAAACATATAAGGTGAGAATTAGAGTTCAGGATGAAAAGGGTGAATGGTCAGGTTGGTCTGAGAGATATTTCGCAAAAGGCTTCCCTCCAACCGCAACTCTGACTTATCCGAATGGCACGCAGTCTAGTCCTACTCCTATCACTTCTGGAATTTTGAAACCTTCTTGGAATCAGAGTGATGCAGATGTTCCTACGGAATACCGTACATTCCAATACCGTATTTTAGACGCTAATGGTGTTCAAATTCAGTATACTCAATATGGTTATGTGTACGATGCTCAAAGGTACGGTAACTATGCACACTTCTGTAGTTATGATAGCGAAAGTAACTCTTGGAACGACTGTGATTACTATACAAGCGCTACTACTTGGAATACTCATGCTACAGAGTGGTTTTATCTTCCGTACATCCAAGATCAAAATGGCCCTTTCCAAGTTCAAGTAAGAGTTCATGATGAAAGATATTGGTCAGAATGGTCAAACTCTGGTTGGTTCACAACGAATAGACCGCCAGTAGCCAGCATGACGATTCCAAGCGGGACGCAAGCTGCTCCTACCATTTTCTCTGAGCTGCGGCCTACCTTTGAGTGGAGCCAAACCGATCCTGATCCGGGTACAACCTTCACTTATTTCCAAATGCAAATTACCAATGAGGTTAACGATGTACTGTTGCTGGACTCAGGGCAGTTCTACCAAGGAACGGTTTCTAACGTGGGGAGTTGGATGGTTAATCAGGAACTTCCAGCTGGTCAAAAACTCCGCGTCAGAGTTAGAGTATTTGATGGGGTTACTTGGTCTGATTATTCAGCGCAAACATGGTTTTATATCAATCGAGCGCCTGTAGCCGAATTTGACTGGAATCCAAAGCCGGTTTGGGAAGGGGATATAGTGACAAGTATGAATACCTCTTTCGACCTAGATGGTGATGTTCTAACCTATGCGTGGAACTTAGAGCAGCCTGACGGGGTTACTTTCACTTTTTCTACTAAGGATATTTCTCATCGCTTCCTAAAGCCTGGTATGTATAAGGTGTCGTTAACCGTATCAGATGGACGTCTTTCTAATACCTTAATCAAAATGATTGCTGCGATGCCCTTGACGATTCATTCGGATGTAACTTATACAGACAACTGGCTGATTTTGCATGAAAAGAGCGGTCACCAAACGGTTTCGGCACCTAAGGATTTCTACTCTGGGGAAATTTTCATAGTTTCTAGCAAGAGTTCACCTGCTCCTGTAGACGAAGTGACAGCTTGGATTGATACGACAGGGTTAGATGGGCATGCGCTTTATGTGTCTGAGCGTTTAGTTGCATCAGGAGGGGATGCGACCTCTTTTAGCGGAGAACTATTTGATGCGAAATTCCAGTCATTTGCTGAGGGCTTGCCTCAAGGACTGCAAACCATTCATTTTCAAATTCGATACCACAACGGTGTTGTGAAAACAGAGGACATTCCTGTCCAAATCATTGGCAATGTCAATAAATCAGTCGGAGTTCATAGGGTTCAATAATTGGAGGCAGTTATCTTCGGATAGCTGTCTTTTTTATGTAAATTCGATGAATCCAATGTCTTCCTATGGTACAATAGGTCGATAAAAAGGCGAAGCATAAGGGAGAGCGAAAATCTTGAGATATCGATTAATTGCACTTGATGTAGACGGAACTCTTTTAAATGATGAGCATGAATTAACAGAACGCACGATTGAAACGATTCAGGAGGTACATGATCAAGGGTGTCACATTGTGCTATGTACGGGAAGAGCTCCAGCTAGCACGCTGCCAATTCTTGGGCAGCTCGGGCTTGAGGGAACGATGATTACGCATAATGGCGCGGCGACAGTTCACGCGGATGAACGGGGTCAGACGTTGGTGAATGAGTTTGCTTTTACGCTTCCTGAAATTGAGCCTATGTTGGATTATGTGCGGAGAAAAGGTATTCATTTCGATGTATGTACCTCTTTTAACATGTATATTGAACGGATCAGTGAGTATGAAAAACAGATGTACCAAAAGTTTCTGATCAACCCCAAACTCGTAACAGATGTCTCGGAGCTGGGGCTGCCGATTGTGAAATTTACACTTTTTAGCCAAAATGAGTTGGATCGCGTTCAAGAGGAATGGGAAGAACAGAAGCTATACGGTCATTTACGGATGATTCGCAGTGGCGACCTCTTTATTGATGTGATGAGTGCAAAGGCCAATAAGGGCAATGCTTTGAAAGCTTTGGCTGCTTCATTAGAGATTGATCCTAGTGAGATCATGGCTATCGGGAATTATTACAATGACCTGGAAATGATGGCATTTGCCGGACTCGGCATTGCTGTGGAGAATTCGCCTGAGGGCGTGAAAGAAGCAGCGGATGCGGTAACCTCCTCTAATAACGACGAGGGTGTACGTGAGGCTATCTTGAAATACTGTTTATAATATAAAAATTCGACAAAATCCTCGGTTTTCGAGGGTTTTTGTCGTTTATGGGGTTCTTCCATATTATGACGCATGGTAGAATAAGAGAAAGAAAAATTGATATCGGTGGTGTAAAGATGGGGAAAGCGAAGAAAGCTTATAGTAAAAGGGAGAAATTAATAGGGGCAATTGCTAGTACGGCGATTATGGCTGTACCTTTTATGGTGGCTCCTGCTCAACAGGGGTATGCAAACATTGAAACACCTTATGTAACTCCTTCAGCTACTCCAGCAATTCCAGCAACTCCAGTAGAAAAAATAACGACGATTGTTATACCATTAAACGGAACCAAATATATCGATTTAGATTCATTATACAGTGCGTAATATATGTCTGTCGCACAGAAGTTTTCTGTAGCGAGGACAGTATATTCAAATGTGTTAAGGCAATATCCGCGCCTGTTACACGTCATTGTTCAACGACTCGCAACCATTGAAGCCGAACGCCTACGCTTAAATGATCACAATTAATAGAAAAAGGATGGTTCCATGTCATGTACCATGACGCGGGGAACTGTCCTTTTTAGTTTATCCTGAATACTCATAATTTGGACGATGTTGGGACAATCTACAGAAGAATCATAAGATCTGTAGAGGAGGCGAGTAAAGTCGTGGCCGATATTATGCTTAGACCCGACCTGAAAACGGCAGGCGGAGAAGTCTGCGATATTATGTACAATGGGAAGTTTGTCGGTACGTTAACGCTAGTCTACAGGGAATCGGATCGACTCAAAGGCTCGATTCATCTGGAGCAGCAGTCCATTACGATCATGGACAAACAGAAGGTGTATGAATTCGTTCAGTCGTACATTCAGAATGTCATTGATGCACTGGCTATTGAAGAGTGTGAGGTTTTAGTTAGTTATAGTGATTATGATTTCGTTATCGCGTCAGATCATGCCTTAGAGCCTACCATGCTTGAAGGTGACTCGCATTCGTACACCCGTCACGAACATGACGATGAAGTGGATTATGAATGGGTAAGGGACGAAACCAGATTCGATGACATCGATTCAGAGAATGCTCCGGATAAAATGGATATGATTCAGGAACGCAAGAATCAACAGGACTATGAACTTGTTATTGTAGGTGAAAGTAGAAACCGTGTGGATTATCATGTTTATGATAACGACTCGGAGCTTATTGCTGAAATTACTCTTCATATGTATGGTACTGATGTGATTGGAGATATAACATGGAGATTCGATCCTTTTGATGAGGAAATGGATAGGGTTTCGGAGCTCATCGTCGAAGATTTCAATGAGGATGAAACGGATTCGTTTATTTTAAACATGATCTATAATGGGGAAACCGTAGATACGGTGGAATTAACGCACATTGATTTATTAGATTTGGTTGATGACGTAGAAGAAGATACAATGTCTCTTTCTCCAGAGGATTACACGATTCATTTGGCTAGAGATGATGGCGATACACTCACATATGAAATTTATCAGCAATCCTATGGTGGTTTGCCTATTGGTACTGCAACGGTGGACATTAGTTCTCGTCAGCTAACAGGATTCATTGATTTCCGCGAGCCAGGAGATTCGGATGATCGAGAGCTCATTGCGACATTATTGCTTGAAGAGTTGGATAAAGAAAAAGAGTATGAAACGTTCAATGTATCCATGCTGTATAGAAATAAGCTAATTGATGAAATTTGGTTCGAAACGGATCAGTATCATTGAGCTAGCACCAAATGAAAAAAAAGGCATGAACTTCCATAATAGATGGAAGTCATGCCTTTCTGTTTAATTAAAAAGTGTTGGAAACAGTGATTTGATCTAAGGAAAAGCGTCCTGCGGATCTTGCTGGAGTAGCAGCCAAACCTACGCTAATCAGCATAACAGGTACATAACGTGCTGGAACGTTGAAAGCTTCAACGAATTTAGCAGCATCATAACCACCCATTGGGCATGTGTCATAGCCAAGTGCTTTAGCAGCAATCATAAGCTGCATAGCAGCTAAGGATGCGTTACGAATAGCTTCGTCACGAGCAACTTGTGGGTATTGATATGCGCCTTCGATTTGAGCGGCAAGAGTGTCATACAATTCTTTTGACATGTGACCAGCTTCCACAGCCGGGCCGAAAACCAGTTCAGTATTTTTATTAGCTTCAAGGTCGCCCAGAATAGCGATAACAACGGAGCTTTCCACGATTTGCTTTTGTCCATATGCGATAGGGTGCAATTTCTCTTTTTGAGCTTGATCTTCAATAACGAGAAGCTTCCAGTGTTGAAGGTTCCATGAAGATGGTGCTTGCGACGTAGACGTCAGCAGCTGTTCTAGATCGGCTTTCGGCATTTTGTGTCCAGCTTGATATTGCTTTACGGAATGACGGTCTTCTAAAACTTTCAAAACTTCGGATTTAACTTCTGTACTCATTAGGTTTCCCTCCAAGGTTATAAATTCTTTTTAGTGTGTTTCCGTTGCTTAAAAGCATTCGTTTTTAGCATTTGAAAAAAAATCAATCAGTTAACCAACAAATAACAATTACTGTAATCATAAATGTTATAGTTTAAGTTGTCAAGAGAGTCTTTCGCGATGTCGGAAAATGTTGGATAATGGAAGCAAGAAAGGGGATGTTCCTCTTGAAAATGACGCAAAAAGAGCTGAGTCACCTTATATTTTTATCAGAAGTTGTCCTCACCGGCAAGAAGAAGAGCCTTATGGATGAGACGCTGCAATGTTTGCTTTATATTGTAAAATCAGTTGAAGAGGTTGAGCTTCCCGATACTGTGGTTGATCAAATTGAAAGTCTTACAGCTCTAATTGAATCGGATTTACGTAATGAGAATGAACGGATTCAGGAGATTCGCGGTCATTTGGACTGGTCTCAAAAGGGAAGACGAAAACAGCAAGATTGATTGTGAAAAACGGTCTCTTCGTGATAGAATGTAGAGTACTGTTTTTTTCATAATTATGAGGTGATAGATATGAGCTATGATATCCCCAGAGATGTGCAAATGTTGGGGCGTGACATCCAAGAGAACCAATTAAAATATCATCATAAATCCGTTTTGATTTCCAAAGAATTTACGTTTGACAGTGCGCATCATTTGCATTGTTATGAAGGGAAATGTAAAAATCTGCACGGACATACCTATAAGCTGCAAGTTATTATGCGCGGAAAAGTGGATAGCCGGGGGATCGCTATAGATTTTGGTGATATTAAACGTATTGCAAAAGAACGTGTCGTTGACCGATTGGACCATAAATATTTGAATGATGTGCTGCCTGCTATGAATACAACCGCTGAAAATATGGTCGTCTGGATGTATGAGGAAATTCATCAAGCTTTGCTTGAGGAACAACTTTATCCAGCGATCATGCTGGAAGAAATCCGGCTGTGGGAAACGCCGACTAGTTATGCGGCCATCACACGCTCGATGATGGAGGAGGATGTGTAATGCGAGATATCCGCATTCCGATGGTCGAGATCTTCGAGACGGTTGAAGGCGAAGGGACCCGTGCCGGGTTCCCGACGGTCTTCGTCCGTCTTTTTGGTTGCAACCTGCGCTGTACCTGGTGTGACACCAAGTACAGCTACCCGCCCGCGGAAGCGGAGAACGTCATGACCATTGCTGAAATTGTCAGCAAGGTCCAGACGTACCGCTCCCGGCATATTTGCCTTACCGGCGGCGAGCCGCTCCTGTACGGCGAGAAGTCGCTCGCGTTAATCGACGCGCTCGCAGAGCTGGAGCAGGTCGATGACCTGCATATCGAGACGAACGGCGCGATCGATCTCGCACTGTTTGTAGAGCGTGTCGCATCGCCGAAGGTGCGATACATCATGGACTTTAAGCTGCCCGACTCAGGCGAGATGGGGCAGATGATCATGAGCAATTTCGCCCTGCTGCGCGAGCAGGACGAGTTGAAGTTCGTCATCGGCAGCGAACACGACTTCCGCACCGCGGTGGAAGTGCTTGAGCAGCATCCGACGAAGGCGCTGCCGATGTTCAGCCCGGTGTGGGAGACCATGCCGCCGCGCAAGCTCGTCGAGCATATGCTTGACGCAGGGTTGTCCAAGGTGAAGCTGAACTTGCAGCTGCATAAGATCATTTGGGATCCAGCGATGCGCGGCGTTTAGAGCGCGTATCTACTGATTTATCCATTTTTCACATGAAGAAAAAGAGGTGTCTATGATGAACGTAAGCAACGAAAATAAGAAAAGAGCCGTCATCATTCTAAGTGGCGGATTAGATAGTACAACGTGCATGGGACTTGCCAAAGAAGCAGGATACGAGCTATATCCGATTTCTTTTGACTATGGTCAGCGTCATAAAATCGAAATCGAGAATGCCAAGCAAGTCGCTGAGCATTATGGGGTCAGTGGTCGTCATAAGATCATCAAGCTAGATTTCTTGCGCGATTTCGGCGGCAGCGCATTAACGGATGATAACATTGATGTTCCTAATGTTGTGGATGGATTAACGGAAGGGTCAGAGGAATCTGAAATCCCAGTGACGTATGTACCTGGACGCAATTTGCTATTCCTTTCCATTGCTACCTCTTATGCAGAAGTAACGGGATCAGAAGCCATCTATATCGGAGTGAATGCCCTCGACTACAGTGGATATCCGGATTGTCGTCCGGAATTTATTCATAAAGTTGAAGAAGTGATTGCCCTTGCGACCAAGGTCGGTGTTGAAGGAAAAGGGATCACGATTGAAACCCCGCTCATTGATTGGACCAAGGCTCGAATTGTGCAAGAAGGCTTGAAGATCGGCGTTCCTTACGAGTTAACTACGTCTTGTTACAATGGAAAAGCGGAAGCTTGCGGTGTTTGTGACAGCTGCCGTTTACGGTTGAAAGGTTTTGAAGAGGCGGGTTCAAAAGATCCAATCCCGTATCTATCATAAAAGTTTCCTGCTTGAAGAAAGGCGGAGCGTTTCGTGACCAGAATCATGGTGGTGGATGATGACGCAGATATCAGAGAGCTGATTCGCGTTTATTTGGCTGGAGAAGGCTTAACGGTCATGCAGGCAAGCAATGGACAAGAAGCGCTCAGCATGCTTGAAACAACACCGGCGGATTTAGTCGTATTGGATGTCATGATGCCTTTGATGGACGGTTGGGAACTTTGTCGCGAATTAAGGGCGCAATATGCAGATTTGCCTCTCCTAATGGTGACAGCCAAAAGCGAGTCTGTCCACAAGGTGAAGGGCTTTCAGCTTGGCACGGATGACTATCTTGTGAAGCCTTTTGACCCCGTGGAGTTGGTGATGCGTGTAAAAGCTTTGCTTAAACGTTATCGGATCAACGCTTCTCAAACGATCACACTTGGTAATGTGATTATTGATCGTACAGCATTTGAAGTCCGTTTACAGGATCAACGATTGGCTCTTCCTTTAAAAGAGTTCGAGCTTCTCTATAAGCTTGCCAGTTATCCTGCCCAAATCTTCACACGTACGCAGCTTATTGAGCAGATCTGGGGTATGGATTATGAAGGTGATGACCGAACGGTTGATGTGCATGTTAAACGTTTGCGCGAGCGGTTTGAATCACTGACGGAAGAATTTCGTATTACGACTATTCGCGGACTTGGATACAGGCTCGAGGTGAAGCCATGATTAAGATTAGGTCGCTTTATCTGCGCGTTGTGCTGACATTTCTGACCATTGTTGTGGTTAGTGTGTCAGTCGCCTTTCCGCTGGCAACGGTCTTTTTCAGAAATCTGATTACCACGGAATTTCAAGCAGATATGCTCGCGATAGGCCGGCAGCTAGTCACGTTGAGTGAAGACATTCAGCCGAAAAATCTTGATTCTTTTGTGACAGGTAGCAACCGATTGAATGATAACTACATCTTGACTTTATTTTACGAAAACGGTGAGCCGGCGACGGCGATTTCTTTTGACAAAAAAGGGAATCCTCTTATTGAAGCGTCGGAAGTGGCCTATGTTCTAAATGGCAGCGTTTATAAAAGCCTGGACTATGGGATGCCCAAAGATCCATTCAATCGGGTTAAGGTAGGACTGCCTCTCCAAGTTGATGGCAAAACTTTTGCCCTTTTCATTCATCCAAACTTCTCCGAGGCAGCTCGTCGTCAAGTGCAGACAGCTGTCATTACTGTACTTCTCATCGTACTTATTGTCGGCAGCTTGCTCATTCTCATCGCATCTCGCTATCTGGTAAATCCACTAAAGAAGTTGACATTGGCTACGGAACGGTTAGCTCGAGGCAATTTCAATGTGCATGTTTCTGTGAAGCAAAAGGATGAACTAGGGCAGCTAGCTCAAAGCTTTAATCATATGGCTGGCGAACTGAAACAGCTGGAGCAGATGCGGCAAGACTTTGTTTCGAATGTTTCCCATGAAATCCAGTCCCCTCTAACGTCGATTCGAGGCTTTTCCAAGGCACTAAGGGGTTCAGAAATTGACGAGTCAGAGCGTGGACGTTACTTGGAAATCATTGAACGTGAGAGTGAGCGGTTATCTCGCCTCAGTGATAATTTATTGAAGCTAGCCTCTCTGGAATCGGAACATCATCCTTTTCACCCCACCACATACGATCTAGATGAACAGCTGCGTAGAATTGTTGTTTTTTATGAACCCCAGTGGTCAGAGAAACAGCTTGATATGGATTTGTCTTTACCAAGAGTGAAAATATCGGCGGATGCGGATCAATTAAATCAGGTTTGGATGAATTTAATTGGAAACGCAGTCAAATTTACGCCTCCAAATGGACACATTTACGTGAAACTTGTTCCTCTAAGAGATCGTGTACAGGTATGGATTCAAGATAATGGGATTGGGATTCCAGAAGAAGATCAAGGACGAATATTTGATCGATTCTACAAAGTAGATCAGTCTAGGCAGCGTGATGGTGGAAGCGGGCTCGGGCTTGCTATCGCCAGGAAAATTATCGATATGCACGAAGGTTCGGTTGAGGTTCAAAGCGAACAAGGTAAAGGAACTTTATTCTTGGTCACTCTACCGATATTGACCTATTTACTCCAAAAAATATAAAAATGAATGAAAAACTTGGATGCCTCATGCCAAGTTTTTTTGTTTGTTCATATTGGGTTCATATTCAGAATGTATCTTAAACGTAATCAGTTGATGAGGGGAGTACAGGAATGAATCGATTAACACAGTTTTCCATGAAGAATGTCTCGGCATTATTCATTATCATGATCATGCTTTTTGTAGGCGGTTTATATTCATCTTCGCAGCTTAAAGTAGAGAACATGCCAAACGTTTCGTTTCCAGTAGTTGCTGTAACAACTACCTATACTGGAGCGCCCAAGGATGTCATGGATGAAATTACGGCTCCGATTGAAGAGAAGCTAGCGAACATTGAAGATCTGGATTCCATAACTTCAACTTCGAGTGATAATTTCTCCATGATTATCATTATGTTCAAACAAAATGTAGATATTGATAAGAAAAAACAGGCCGTGCAAGATATGCTGGCTGAAGTTTCTCTTCCAGCAACGGCAGGTGCGCCTAAAGCCTCCACCTTTGGTGCGGCATCCTTCCCTTCGAATTACTTAGTCGCTTATGCAAAGGACGGGGTAAGCCAAACAGAGCTCGACAAGTCTTTTAAAGATAAAATCAAGCCGGGTCTTGAAGGGATTAAAGGGATCGACCATATGGACGTTATTGGGGCCAGAAGCACATCGCTCGATATTGAGCTAGATGCTGCTGCGCTTGATGTGTATGGATTGTCACCGGCTCTAGTGAGCAATGCGATTAATTCCGCCGCAACGAAGAGTCCGATCGGTAATGTAGAAATTAGCGGCAATAATAAGATGACTCGTGTCACTGGTAATTTATCAAGCTTGTACGATTTGGAGCAGGTCGAAATCACTACACCTAAAGGAGATATTGTAACACTGGATCAAGTCTCCAAGGTAAAGGCGATAACGGAATCTGACTTCAACGGCAGACTGGATGGTAAGCCAGCTATTGGTATGATTTTGTACAAAGCAGGTAGTGCAAATGCGGTTGATTTCTCAGGATCCATCGAGAAGCTGATTCATGAGTGGGAAACGACCCTACCGAACATTACTTTCAAAAACACTTATGATAGTGCAGATCAAATTAAAGAGTCCATCACAGGACTTGTACGTGAAGGAGTTGTAGGGGCGATATTGGCTTCCTTAATGATTCTCATTTTCTTGAGGAACATTCGGATGACACTCATTGTTCTCGTCTCGATTCCACTTTCCATTTTGATCACATTGTTATTAATGTCGACATTAGACTTAACGCTTAATACGATGACACTCGGTGGTATTTTTATCGCAGTAGGTCGTGTAGTCGATGATTCCATCGTTGTTATCGAGAACATATATGCTTCATTGGAAAAAGCGCAGGAACGCAAAGAATCCGTCATTGCCTTGGCAACAAAGCAGGTTTCGATGGCTATTACGTCCTCAACTCTGGCAACCGTAGGGGTTTTTGCTCCACTTGCTTTGGTAACGGGTGTTGTGGGAGGGTTCTTTAGACCTTTTGCCTTAACCATTGCTTGCGCACTTTTATCTTCCTTAATTGTAGCTTTAACGGTTATTCCGATGCTTGCTAAATTGCTCGTTCTTCGCAGCAAGCCGGGTAAAGGTCACCATGATGAATCAAAGCCAACCAAATTAACAGCATTTTACGAAAAGGCATTGACGTGGAGTTTGAAAAATCGGATTAAAACATTGTTAATTTCAGGACTTATGCTTGTAGTCACCATTGCGGCGACAGTACCTTTCCTATCGGTTTCGTTCTTGCCTAGCTCGAAGCCAGCGACAACGATGTACTTCCAGTTAAAAATGCCGTATGCAACTTCTTTTGAGGCTACGGATATGAAAACGAAAGAAATTGAAACCGTCTTGCTAGATACGAAAGATTCCAATGGCGAGCCCGTGTTCAAATTCGTTGAAGCGTTAGTCGGTTATGCAGGCAAAGACGATGAGCGAACGCCTTATGCTTCACAGATTTTTGTTCAAGTAAATGATAAGGTTGATCCGAATCAAGTGAAAGACCAAATGAAAGATTATATTCTCTCTGAACTGCCGAGCGGATCTGAAGTAGAGCCTAAATCCATGGAAGGTGACTTCGGTGTATCATCGACTGACTTTGCCTATACCCTGCAGGGTGAGGATCAGCTTCAATTAGAGAAAGCAGCCGGTTTGGTTAAAGAGAAGCTAAATACATTCACGGAGCTTAGTGAAATTGAAGATAACCTGAGTGATGCCAAAACAGAAATAGAAATTACTGTGGATCAGAAAAAAGCGAGAGCATACGGATTAAGCTCATCAACTGTTCGTGATACCGCACGTGCCTGGATTCAAAAGCAAAATCTAGGAGATATGAAATTCGATAATATCGTTTATACGACAACGGTATCGTTAGACAAATCGGACAAAGATACGTTAGAAAAACTAGGTAATATCCCATTGACGGGATCAAATGGTTCAAAGGTTTTATTGAAGGAAGTAGCTAAGGTCAATGAAACGAAAGGCGCTGCTTCGCTTGCACGTGAGGATCAGCAGCAGCTAGTGAAAGTAACTGCAAAAATCAATTCAGCTGACAAAACTGGTGTGAGTGCCAAAATCAGCGCCGCAATGAAAGATATCGAATTGCCTGAAGGCGTGACACCCAAAATAACTGGCGTTTCGGATGATGTGAATGAAAGCTTCATGCAGCTGTTCATCGCGATGGCTGCCGCCATATTCGTGGTTTACTTGATTATGGTTTTGGCATTTGGAAACGCTAGTGCACCATTCGCCATCTTGTTCTCTTTACCACTTGCTGTTATTGGGGGTCTTCTCGGACTTGTCATAGCGAGAGAACCGTTAACGGTAACCTCTATGATTGGTTTCCTGATGCTTATTGGGATCGTAGTGACGAATGCGATTGTATTAATCGATCGTGCTCAGCAGCTGCGCGAAGAAGGATACACGGTACGTCATGCTCTAATTGAAGCGGGGAAAGTAAGACTTCGTCCCATTATTATGACTGCTGGAGCTACCATTATGGCATTGGTTCCTCTTGCGCTCGGTATTTCTGGAGAAGGCGGATTAATCGGTAAAGGACTGGGTGTAGTCGTTATCGGTGGTTTGATTACCTCTACGCTATTGACACTAGTTGTCGTACCAATTGTGTACGAATTGATTGAAAGTATAAAGAACCGTATAGGTCGTCTATTCAATCGTAAGAATGTAAACGAAAAAACGATGTTAGAGGTATAAGGAGGCACATAGATGATTAACGATAGTTCGCGGAAACGTAAATTCAAATCCCGTTCGATGGGGGTGATCGTGTTATTGACCGCAGCAGCGGTCTTGGCGTCAGCCTGTTCAGCTCCAGGTGCTAAAGGGGCTGCAACGGTGCAGTTAGCACCAAGGGCGATTAAAACAGATGTCATAAAGAAGCAGAAAATTAGCAATCCGATCGAACAGGTTGCTGATGTAGCGGCAGGAACGACGCTTGATGTTGTCTCGAAAGCCAACGGTGAAGTAACGGAAGTGCTGAAAAAACGAGGAGAGTATGTTGAGAAGGGTGAAGTACTCTTCGTTGTTGATAATAAAGATGCCTTATCTGCCAAAAGGAAAAGTGAGCTTTCTGTAAGAAGTGCTCAAGAATCCTTGCAGCAAGCAAGGGATAATAAAGTAAATAACCGAAAAGATCTGTTGGACAATGTAACTAGATCGCAAACTGCCCTCAAGAATGCTGCGCAAGAATACAACAAAGTTCGTAATGAATATGATGCAGGCATTGCCGTTCAGCATCAGGTGGATCAATCCAAACAAGCGATGGATAGCGCCCAGATGAATCTAGATGCTGCACAGAGCAAGCTTTCAGCTTTTGATAACTCGGATTCGATTTCAGCTATTCAAACGCAGGCAGAATCAGCAAGTCTATCTTTAGAAGATGCGACTCGTTCTTTAGAGAACTATCAAGTTAAGGCACCAGGTAGCGGCATTCTTACCGATTTCAACGTAGTGGTTGGGCAAACAGTAGCTGCCGCGGCAGGGAAAGTTGGTCAAGTCCAACAGATAGATCCGATTAAAATCAAAACCGAGCTTACGGAAACGAATTTCCTGCTTGTTAAAGGAAAGCAAGAACTCATTTACTATAATCCGGATTCGCCTGATAAAAAAGGAACAGCTAAAATGAGCTACTTGGCACCTATTATGAGTGCGGCGACAAAAACGTACACGTTAGAACTGGAAGTTCCCAATAGCGATCATCTGCTGCAGCCTGGTAATCGATTCATGGTACAGCTGACGACTGAAACGGAAGAACAAGTGGTTGCGATTCCTACATTAAGCATCATTCGTGAAGAGTCGGATACCTTCGTCTTTGTTCAGGAAGGTGACCAATATCAGAAACGGAAAGTGAAATTGGGACGCATTAACGGGGAGTATCAAGAAGTGATTGAAGGAGTCAAAGACGGCGAGAAATTGGTTACTGCCGGACAGAACACTCTGAAAGACGGACAAAAAGTAGACAGTGCTAGTGCTAGCGTACAACCGCAGCCGACAACAACACCAACAGCCAAATAGACATCAGCGAAATTTCACAATAAGGAGAGTACTTACATGAAAAACAAACCATGGAAATCTAGTCTGACAGCCATCATGCTAGGAGCAATGATCGTTCAAGGAGGCACGGCCGTATGGGCGGCCGACTTGACGACGCCTATTGTCTCTGCACCAACTGTCAATTACGGATTGACACCAGATATACGAGCCGCGATTAAAAGTGCAGCCGTGACGCCAACGGCGTCAGGTTCACAACTTGCGGTTACTGTTCGCTTATATAACGGAGGCGCCGTACTGAACAGAGTTCCCGAACACGAGCTTCGTGTTCAAACCGCTAGTGGCGTTTCATATACATTGAAACCAAGTGCGAGCAATAAAGAAGCTTTACAGCCCAAAGAAATAGGCGAGCTTGTGTACATGACTTCTGTTGATAGCAAGGAGATTGGTCAAATTGAGCAGTTATCCTTCGTCAATGTGGATATCTATTCCTATCCAAAGGTGGAAACTACATTACTTACTATGCCAACTAAATCCGTGTGGTATGGCGGTACGGGAAGTACGGCTTTGCAGAGCCTCGAAAGCTTAGCATGGGGCCAAGCATTCACCATTCCTGGGATTAATTCGGGACTGACGTATTCACCAGTTGAAGTTTCTATGCAAAATACGACGTCAGGCCGTGTGGCTGTTGTGACGGTATTGGCTAGTAATCCTGGAGCGGGGCGGGAAACAGTTCCTGCTTTCCGAATGGACGCACAGTCAGAGCAAAAGAGCTATGAAGGCAAACGCTCCGAAGTAGACCCGGTGACTTTGGAGGCTGGCGAAAAGAAATACATTCATTTTGCGATTCCAGTTGAAAATGGTGTGACGTTGTCTAACCTTTTTGTCTTATCGACGGATTCGTTTGTACCCAAAGGTGGAGATAAAGCTACCACGCTAGTAACAGGTAAACTAGCTATCGCATGGCCGAAAGAGCAAGGGAATTCTACTGCAGCGCCTTACACAATTGGTCAGCCGATCACATTTGATGCTTTGACCAAAGTTGTTGATAAGTCTACAGAAGTATCGCTTATGGAGCTTCATTTGCATGAGAATCCAGGGGAAGGCTACCAAACTGCGGTAGCTAAGTTCAAATTAACGAATACGAGTACAACGCCTACTGCTACTCCTGCTTTCCTATCGGAATTGGTCAATGCACAGGGTGTTACTTATCAAGGGTCCCGTCAAACGAATGTAACGACGATGCTAAATCCCGGATTAAGCTACGTGGTAAGCTACTCTTACATTGTGCCGCAAACCGAAGAGAGCACCAGCTTCTCGTTAAAGCTGCTCGATTCAGTGGCTGCTGCACCTTTTACAACAACGATTGCCGCTCTGCAAACGGATGTACAGAAGGAAGGTACGGATTCAACCATCTCCTTATATCCATTTGATCTGACGTTCAATGATGTAACAGTGAGCACACAGACGACTGCTCAATTGACGTATACGTACAAGTTCCGACTTGATCTGGATATTAAACAGAAAGAAAATGTCGTGGTTGACAACAACTTCTCGAAATTGAAATTTGAAATTGTTGATAACGCCGGACGTGTTGTTGGTTCTAAGGACGCTTCCTTCACAGGTGTAAATAAATTAATCAGTGGGAAACAAATGCTGGATGCCACGAATATTACAACCGATCAATTCAGCTATCCTTTCACTGTCAATGTGTATGAAACAATCGAAACGCAAAATGGAACGGCAAAGCGCTTATTGAAAGTTATCAAATAAATGCCAGTTGAATAAACCAAAAAAGAGAAGGCAAGGTTTGATCTGGACCCTCTGTCAAGGACACTTGAAAAAAAGAGTGGTTTAGGTCTATGAGGCCAACAACAATAGATGATTCCTGTATTGCACAGGGGTCATCTTTTTTAATCCCCATTGATATCGATTATTGTTGTAGTAGCGGATGTAACCGTCAATCTTACGTTGTAGTTCTGCTAATGTTGGGCAGCTACGATGGTCAACATGGTCTTTCATATGACCGAAAAACGACTCCTGTGGCGCATTGTCCCAGCAATTTCCTCGTCTAGACATGGATTGACCTAATCCTTTTTGCTTTAAAAGTTCTTGGTATTTCGGACTTGTATAATGACTTCCTTGATCCGAATGGATAAATGCATCTTTGTGTAGCTTCAGCCTTTTTTGCTTTACGAGTGCGTCAATTGTGTCTGTAGCAATGTCCAATGTAAGGCTATTGGATAGGTTGTACGAGAGGATCTCTCCTGTTGAAGCATCTAGTATAGTCGACAAATATGCCGTCTCTGAGCGGCCATATGGGAGGTAGGTAATGCCGGTGAGCAGTGCGAGCCCAGGAATACCTTTCCGGAAATCCCTCTTTAAGCTGTTGGGAAGTGTTCGGTGTTCCTGAGTTGCCTTTGCCATACGCTTGTATGGATTAGGTTTTCGATGTGGACATTCGAGGCCAAATTTCTTCATAATCCTGCGGATTCTCTTCAGGTTGTAGATCACGCCAAACTCGTTTTCAAGCGTCATCTTAATAGAGCGAGAACCCTTTTTAAAGCCCTTTCTATGGAAGGCTTTCTTGATCAGTTTTCCAGCTTTGACATCCGAAAGAGACCGCTCTTTACGGGTTTCTACGGCCTGGATGTAGTTGTAGTAGCCTGAGCGAGATACGTGAAGTAAATCGCAGAGGTAGCGAGTTGAACGTCTTAAACCCTGACCTACAGTTTCTTTAATCAGTTCAAATAACTTATTCTTGCTTAGATTCTTTCCGCTTGCTACCAGCAACCTTTCTTTCGTGTCTAGCTTTTTTAACAATTCTACCTGAGATTCAAGGAGTCTAATTCTTGCTTCCTGTCGAACAACCGCTTAAATTCATCGGCATAGGTTATTGATTTCTCGCTTATCTTGACAACGTATTTATTCGTTGATAAATGCTCTCGGTTTTTTTCGCTAAAGATTGTCTTAGACATGATGTAATCCCCTCCGGTGCTTACTCATTATACAAAAAAAGATAAACACACAGCCTGAACACTTTTTCAAAGTGTCCAGACTATGGGTACCAGTGTACAACATGTTCTACTTTTTTTCTGTGGAAATGTGTCACGTAAAGACCATTTTTTTACAAACTATATGTACAACCAGTTCGGGTCGAGGTTCTCGACATATACTAAATTTATAATTAAATCCGTAAATGGCGCAGTTGGAGGGCATTACATTATTGAGAATGAGGGGGAGCTGTCTTGATTAAGATGAATCCGTACATGAAAAGGAAAATAAAAGGGAAGAAATTCATTGGGTCTGGTGTAACGCGAGTTGTATACGATTTAGGTAACGGCTATGTTATGAAGATAGCAAAATCAAAAAAAGGGATCAAATGCAACAAGAGGGAAGTAGACATGTATAAATCATCTTTGAAACCGATAAGAAAATATTTTGCGCAAATTATCGATTACGACACGGATTATCGCTGGGTAACTATGAAAAAATATGATCGGAAATTCCGGAATTCCCCAATAAATAGACGATTGCTTATGAAATTAGTGAAGAAATTTTTGGACAATGGAATCATTCCATCCAAGGGTACAGGCCAATATTATAAACCGTATGCCCTTAACCTGCGTTTAAAGCAGCACTTGCGTTTAAAGCGGAGTAAACAGATCGTAGTCATTGATTATGGGGGATTTAGATTTCGTAGAAAAAAAAGCAGGTAGCGGTGATCTGGACCCTCTGTCAAGGATACTTGAAAAAAAGAGTGGTTTAGGTCTATGAGGCCAACAACAATAGATGATTCCTGTATTGCACAGGGGTCATCTTTTTTAAACCCCATTGATATCGATTATTGTTGTAGTAGCGGATGTAACCGTCAATCTTACGTTGTAGTTCTGCTAATGTTGGGCAGCTACGATGGTCAACATGGTCCTTCATATGACCGAAAAACGACTCCTGTGGCGCATTGTCCCAGCAATTGCCTCGTCTAGAGATGGATTGACCTAATCCTTTTTGCTTTAAAAGTTCTTGGTATTTCGGACTTGTATAATGACTTCCTTGATCCGAATGGATAAATGCATCTTTGTATAGCTTCAGCCTTTTTTGCTTTACGAGTGCGTCAATTGTGTCTGTAGCAATGTCCAATGTAAGGCTATTGGATAGGTTGTACGAGAGGATCTCTCCTGTTGAAGCATCTAGTATAGTCGACAAATATGCCGTCTCTGAGCGGCCATATGGGAGGTAGGTAATGTCGGTGAGCAGTGCGAGCCCAGGAATACCTTTCCGGAAATCCCTCTTTAAGCTGTTGGGAAGTGTTCGGTGTTCCTGAGTTGCCTTTGCCATACGCTTGTATGGATTAGGTTTTCGATGTGGACATTCGAGGCCAAATTTCTTCATAAGCCTGCGGATTCTCTTCAGGTTGTAGATCACGCCAAACTCGTTTTCAAGCGTCATCTTAATAGAGCGAGAACCCTTTTTAAAGCCCTTTCTATGGAAGGCTTTCTTGATCAGTTTTCCAGCTTTGACATCCGAAAGAGACCGCTCTTTACGGGTTTCTACGGCCTGGATGTAGTTGTAGTAGCCTGAGCGAGATACGTGAAGTAAATCGCAGAGGTAGCGAGTTGAACGTCTTAAACCCTGACCTACAGTTTCTTTAATCAGTTCAAATAACTTATTCTTGCTTAGATTCTTTCCGCTTGCTACCAGCAACCTTTCTTTCGTGTCTAGCTTTTTTAACAATTCTACCTGAGATTCAAGGAGTCTAATTCTTGCTTCCTGTCTTGCAATCACTTCATCCAGCGTTAGTTCACGCTTCAGGGGACGTCCAGAAGCTTCCTTACGGGAGTCAGCTAGTCCAATGATTCCGTCTTTCCCGTAAGCTTTTTTCCAACGGTTTGCGCTTTGTTCAACTCGCTTCATTCCAATTACGCTGACATCAAATCCATGAGCTTTAAAGATTTCTCTAGGAGTCTTTCCTGACATGTAAAGGTCGATGAACAACCGCTTAAATTCATCGGCATAGGTTATTGATTTCTCGCTTATCTTGACAACGTATTTATTCGTTGATAAATGCTCTCGGTTTTTTTCGCTAAAGATTGTCTTAGACATGATGTAATCCCCTCCGGTGCTTACTCTATTATACAAAAAAAGATACCCACAGCCTGAACACTTTTTCAAAGTGTCCAGACTATGGGTACCAGTGTAGTTATTCTTGCCTCTCTTTTTTTTGTTTTCTGTCGATTGCTAGGGAAAGTCTCACCTAGGAACTGCCTCTATTCATCGCTACAGACGAGCTTTAACAGACTTAGCATAGTCAGAAGGCGGCATGCCAACGGTTTTCTTGAAATCTCTTGAAAAATAGTGAATGCTGGCGTACCCTAACATGGCTGCAATCTCTGTGAAATTATATCGGCCATCTCTAATATATGTTTTGGCTTGTTCAATTTTGAGGGACTTGAAGGCTTCCAAGACGCCTGTCTGCATCTGGGATTGGAAAAGTTCCTTTAATCGGCTTTTGCCCAAGTGAAACGTTTGGCATAAATGGTCTTGCGTAAAGGATTGAGAAAGATTGGCTTTCAAGTATTCCATGATTTGCTGAACGATTCGTTGTTCGGCTTTTTCTTTTTGAAGGGACGATTGTTTGTATTTCATAGAATCTGGAGTGGAGGCCTGCTCTTGATTCCGAATGAGTGTGATTAACAAAACCTCTAAATAGGATTTGATCATTTGTTCGCTGGCAAAAGGAGCATCCGGGTTTCTTTCCAAGTGATGAACGGTTGGTTTGTCAAAAGGGGGCAAGAAAGCATGAAACCCTTCTTGGATAATGAGGGATAGGATATTTCTTTCCCGGTCTCCTAATGCCAGAATCTTTTTCTCGAAAATAGTCATAGCTGGGGACGTGCATTCGAAGCATATGACGATAAGGTTTGGCGGCGTATGCTCGTGCTTAACGCTAACCGTATGGAATTCCTCGGGTTTGTGAAAGATTATATTTCCTTGATGAAGGGTATGAATGTGATCATCGGCTCGAATCTCAACTTCCCCTTTGTCCACGTAAAGAATCTCCCAGAAGTCATGCTGTTCTCCGTCAAATACAAATCCCTTTGCATACTCGAAATAATGAAAAGAAAAGAGGGTTTGAATGGTAAGTGATTCCTGTAGTTGTATACTTGGGAAATCCATGCTGCTCGTCCTCTCTCAGGGTGGTTCTTGTTCCAAACTCATTTTTAATCTCATTTTACCATATTCGTATTTGTAAAAGTGCAAATAAATCGGCTTTTTGGATAAATCATATCGAACGTGGCTCTTTTATAATAAAGGGAAGAGACGGAGGAGATAACAATGAAAAAAGGGATCAATATTTGGTCATTTCCAGGCTCCATGAAGGTAGAACAATGTATAGCTGTTGCTAAGGAAGCCGGATTCGACGGGATTGAGCTGGCTTTAAACGAGACTGGCCAATTAAGCTTGGAAAGTAAAGAAAGCGAAATCAAGGAATACCGTAAGATTGCCGAAGATCAGGGTATTGCGCTTTCGAGTTTAGCCAGTGGATTATACTGGACATATTCTTTAACAAGTGGACATGCACAAACGCGTCAAAAAGCGAAAGATATCGTCAAGAAACAATTGGAGAACGCAGCTATTTTAGGTGTAGATACGATATTGGTTGTGCCAGGTGCTGTTGGCGTTGATTTCATTCCGGATTCTGAAGTGGTTCCATATGATCAAGCCTATGACTACGCTTTGGAAGCTATAAGTAAGCTTTCCGATGTTGCCCAATCATTGAAGGTTTCCATTGGTATAGAAAACGTATGGAACAAATTCTTACTATCCCCGCTTGAAATGAGAGACTTTATCGATAAAATCAATTCGCTATATGTCGGCGCTTATTTTGACGTAGGGAATGTCTTATATGCCGGTTATCCGGAGCATTGGATTTCCATTTTAAATAAACGAATCAAAAAAGTGCATTTCAAAGATTACCGCCGCGCCGCAGGAGGCTTGCATGGTTTTGTTAATCTTCTAGCCGGTGATGTTAATTATCCAGAGGTTATGAAAGCCCTTCAAGCTATCGGGTATGACGATTATGTCATTGCCGAAATGATTCCGGGTTATACGCATCATGGCGAACAGCTTATTTATAATACATCAGGTGCTATGAACGCCATCTTAGGGAGGAAGTAATCAACATGCTAAGAATCGGATTAATTGGTTTAGGGTTTATGGGTAGGACTCATCTGGAGAATTACGTTCGCCTGGAGTCAGAAGGAGTTCCCATTCAAGTTGTGGCTTTGTGCGATATTGATAATGAGAAGCTCGAAGGTCGCGCGGCTGCGGGCAACATCGATACGGGTTCATCTGGCATTGACTTCGGTCGCTACAATAAATATACAAGTGTGGCCGAAATGCTTGAGAAGGAACAGCTTGATTACGTAGATATTGCACTGCCTACTTTTCTACACAGAGACATAGCGGTTCAATGTTTGAATCATGGTCTTCATGTCTTGTGTGAAAAACCGATGGCGCTGAATGCTGCGGAATGTAAAGATATGATTCAGGCAGCCGAGGCGAATGGAAAGCAGCTGATGATAGGTCAATGTTTGAGATTTTGGCCGGCCTATGTATACCTGAAGCAGGTTGTTGAAGAGAAAACGTTTGGTCAGGCACTGGGTGGTTATTTCTACCGAGGGGGAGCAACTCCGACCTGGGGACCATGGCTTACACAGAAGGAGAAAAGCGGCGGAGCCTTGCTAGATATGCACGTTCATGATATTGATATGATTCATTGGTTGTTCGGTAAGCCTGAATCCGTATCGTGTTTGGCACGAAATGTCGTTCCCGGCAGCGGTTATGATGTGGTTTCTGCCAACTATCTGTATGAAGATGGCAAAGTCATCAATGCCCAAGCAGACTGGACTCTTGAAGGTGATTATGGCTTCGATATGCAGTTCCGGGTTAATTTTGAAAAAGGCAATGTCGTTTTCAAAGGTGATTCCTTACAAGTAAATGTGAATGAAGGAAAAGGTTTCAGTCCTGAACTTTCCGCGGAAATGGGCTATTATAACGAACTTAAATATTTTATTGAAACATTACTTTCAGGTGAAAGTGTTTCAATTGCGACTCCCTCCAGTACGATGGGCAGCATTGAAATTGCTGTGGCTGAAATCGAATCTGCGGACAACCGTGGTACATGGGTTAAGGTGAAATAGGTTGGTGTGTATGAAAAACCTTGGAAATTATTATGATTTCCAAGGTTTTCTGTAAGTTTATTATTTGCCTGGATGTTTATTTGCATCATCAATGCCATTATTGCTGCTATTATTGTTTTTGTTATCTTCACTTGCTTTTTGACCTTTTTGTTGATTGGATTGATTTTTTTGTTTGTTCGACATTAGCCCACATCCTTAGATATATTTCAAACCTTCATTATTGTGAGCAGTCTCAGTCTTATTATTCATGTTTACTTCAACTTTAAAGTATCACGTGACAAAGTTTAATTTAATGGATATTAGTAGCATTTGACTGCAATCGCTTACGTATCCTACACTAATAGCATTTGAACGGAGAAAGTGTAGGGATTGATGGACATGGAATCGATAGCATCTTGGAAAAAGCTTGGTCTTTTCGCGGTCACATGGCCGATATTCGTTGATTCCGTCCTGCGCATGATGCTGGGAACGGCAGATGTGTTTATGCTCAGTCTGATCTCGGATCAAGTGACTGGAGCAGTAGGCTTAGCAAACGAAATTATAGTTTTTTGCATTCTAATGTTTGGCTTCGTTGGGCTTGGAACGAGTGTAGCAGTCGCACAAAATCTTGGTGCAGGTAGAGCGAAAGAAGCCAGCCGCATTTCAGCTCTAGCGATTACGATAAATTTGATATTTGGAATTTTGGTTAGCATCTTATTGGTTGTCTTTGGTGAATCGCTGATGCGGCTAATGAATTTGGCGCCGGAGCAGGTTGAGATTGCCAAAACGTATTTAAACATCATTGGCGCTTTTATATGGATTGAGGCTTTGTCCTATGCGATCTCATCTGTTCTTCGTTCCAATGGTCAAACGAGAGACGTCATGTTTGTTACGTTGGGAGTGAACCTGATCCACGTAGCCGGTAACAGCCTTCTTATCTTTGGTAACCTTGGTTTTCCCGAGTGGGGAGTAACTGGAGCTGCAGTATCCACTGTGGTAAGCCGTCTTATTGGGCTTATCGTTCTGATTGTTATCTTATATCGCCGTATTCCGGTACCGATTCGTCTGAAGCACTATGTGACATTCGATAGCCGTATTGTGAAGCAAATCATGAGCATTGGCATACCGTCAGCAGGCGAGCACCTGTCTTGGCAGTCTCAGCATATGATGATCGTCAGTTTTATTAATATCATCGGTCAAGCGGCTTTGAGTACGCATATCTACATGATGAATATAACCAACTATTTCATGGCGCTAGCTATGGCAATAGGTATGGGGACGGAAATCATTGTTGGCCATATGGTGGGTGCTGGGGCATTCAAGGCAGCCTATCATAAGTTAATTCGCAGCTTGCGGATTAGTCTTCTTGTGACCTTCGTGGTTGTGGGAATTGCTTCTATTTTCCGCAAGGATCTAATAGGGCTATTCACCGACAATCCGGAAATTATTGCAATGGGTTCTAGTATTTTAATACTCTCCGTTCTCTTAGAGCCAGGCAGGACATTCAATCTAGTTGTCATTAACTCCCTTCGTGCTGCTGGAGATGCGAGATTTCCCGTCTTAATGGGGATTCTATCCATGTGGGGGATCGCAGTGCCGCTTGCGTATTGGCTTGGCATTGTGATGGAAATGGGCCTGCTTGGCGTGTGGGTCGCATTTGCGGCAGATGAATGGGTGAGAGGCCTGCTCATGTATCTGCGGTGGAAGAGCCGCGTATGGCAAAGTAAGGCGCTCGTGAAGCCAAATGTAGGAACAGTCGCCAAGTAGCATGCGAAAAAAATGTAAAGAAGCACAGGACCCTTGAGGGTTCTGTGCTTCTTTCGTTGGAGTGACATGCACGGTCGCTGCTGGTGACTGGTGCAATACTAGTATATTCAGTTTCTTGTAAAAGAATTGGATGTTTAACGGAGATAATAGAAATAGTGCTAGTGTCCCATTCAATAGAATTACTTCTTAACACCCGTGTAGATATGGATGGCATCTCTCAGAAACTCAGCCGTACCGGGCTGTTTTTCATCATAGTAAGCCTTAAACCGTTCGTCATCCACATACATTTGGGCTAGACCAGCATGCGCTTCTTTACTGTACTCACTCCAGTAATAGCTTAACCACATCTTATGCAAATCCGCGGCTGCTTGAGCCAGTTCGCTGGCAGGGTCCCCATTTTGGAAAGCTTCCGCCAATGTAGCTAATACTTCATTCGCCAATCGCGTTACCTCGTCCTGCTGTTCCTGTGTCATGTTTTTGATTTTTTGGTTGGACTTATTTACGGCTTCATCGCCATACTTCTCGCGAATTTCTTTCCCGTATTTTTCCTCGTTATCATCGATCATCTTTTGCTTGAAGCCTTCAAATTTCTCTTTATCCGTCATGGTTATTCTCCCTTCGGTTACGGCAATCGTTTTTTCTACATTTGCAATTAGTAAATCTAATTGTATTCTTTTGTCGAGGAGTTGTTCATGGTGTTCTTTCAGGGCATTGGCGCCATTGAAGGAAGGGGCGGTAACAATTTCTTTAATACTGTCTAGACTGACCCCTAGTTCTCTGTAGAACAGTATTTGTTGTAACCTATCCACTTCCGCTTGACCATAGATTCGGTATCCTGACGAATTGATTCTTGCCGGCTTAAGAAGTTCAATCTCATCATAATATCGAAGCGTTCTGGTGCTGACCCCAGCCAATTTGCCCAGATGCTGCACGGTGTATTCCATCTGTTCACCTCCTGACAACATAACTGTACTGCTTTACGTAGCGTGAATGTCAAATGCTTTTTTGAAATTTAATTCTACAAGTAATACAAGTCTTACTCTAGGAATAGGATGATACGAGCCTTAAAGCATGTACAAATCAATAGAATGAATGGGTGATTCAGTTGTATACGATTCTTAGCTTTTTTCTCCTGGGTTTATCGCTGGCAGCACCTATTGGTCCGATTAATGCAGCTGTGTTAGACAGAGGAATTAAGAAGGGTTTTTTTCATGCTTGGGTAGTGGGTATTGGAGCACTGATTGCTGATGCACTGTTAATGATCCTCATTTATTTCG
Organism: Paenibacillus sp. V4I9; assembly: GCF_030817295.1. Lineage (NCBI taxonomy): Bacteria > Bacillati > Bacillota > Bacilli > Caryophanales > Paenibacillaceae > Paenibacillus > Paenibacillus sp. V4I9. The sequence continues at coordinate 5,314,761 of NZ_JAUSZE010000001.1, read as the reverse complement.
GACTCGTGCATTTTCTAACAACGCCTTTTATGAAAACGTTTCTTTGGTTATTTGGCTGCTTTATATTGCTCTACTCCGGTATCGAAAGTTTGATTGATGCGGGGAAAATAAAGGGAGAAGCATATAGAAACGAAGTTACGCTTTCGAAATCGTTTTTCTCCGGTTTTTTCATGTCTATAACTAGTCCCTTGTCCATCCTCTTTTGGCTTGGTATCTATGGATCGGTTTTAGCTGAAACCATTGCTGATTTCGATAGAAACCACGTATTATTGTATACGGGGGTTATGTTCACCGGTATTTGCATGTGGGATGTTTTTATGGCGTCGTTAGCCAGTACGTTTCGAAGATTTCTCACGACTCGCGCTCTCTCGTTCATATCCATCGCATCAGGACTATCCCTGATTGGCTTTGGGTTGCATTTTGGGATAAAAGCCTTCCACGCCCTCTTTGGATAACGCTAGGTCGCTCCTTCACGATTATCATGTTTAGGATTTGGCAGTTCTTTGGCTCTGTAAGATGCTGCGCGGGCGCTCTTTTTCCATTTGAAGCTCATGCCCCATGTAACCAAGCCTATGATCACGATAAATAGGAGGCTTATCCAGAATCCTGGTCGGCTCGTTCCATGAAAGACTGTACCCGTGATAGCAGTAAGGATTAGAGCCATGCCCAGATATCGTTTGATCTTTCCCCAAACGGATAGTTGTAGTAAGCGTCCTGAAGATAGTAGGATGAAGAGCCAGTTCAAGAGCAGCATAATCCCCGCGGCTGTTGTTACATATTCATAAAGCTCCTCAGGCAACAAGAGAGCCATCAGCACTGCTACAGCTATACCTCCAGTCGTAAAACCGATGGCGAATAAAGGCATTTGTCTTTTCCCTGTTGTTTTTTTGGCAAAGATCGAAGGGGCATCGTGATCTTTGGCTAACGTTATAAGGATCGTTGTCACCGCAAATAAAGAAGCAACCATTGTAGAAAATCCAGCAATAATTAGAATAGCGTTAAACGCATGCGGGACAAAAGGGAGATTGTAACTTCCCAAAGCAACCTGAAACGGGCTTTCCTTTCCCTGTAAAGCATTCAAGGGGATCAAGGTTAAAGCAAGAATAAGAGATGCGATATAGATCGTCGTTAAAAGAAGGATCATGATGTTCCCTGCTTTAGGTGCCTCTTCGGGTCGCTTCAATCTTGTGGCCATTAAGCCCATGATTTCAATACCGCCAAAGGCGTAAAAAGCATAAATAAAAGAGGACCAAGATCCCATTAACCCAGCTGGCAAAAAGGTTTCTTTGGCCGCCCGGAATCTAGGTTGATGAGCTCCACCTGTGATAAATCCAAAGACTGCGGCTCCTGCAATAAGGAGAAACATAACGATGGTGGATACTTTGATAATGGCAAAAACATGTTCAGTGCGCTCGAATGCTTTAGTCCCGAGCAAGATAACACCCAAACCTATCAAGGCGTAAAACGTAGCAAAAATCCACATGGGTACCGCTGGAAACCAGAATCGGGTAAAAAGGGACAAAGCTGTTAATTGACTCCCCATAATTAAGAGCTCTGAACTCCAATAGACCCATCCACTGCTGAAGCCTGCCCAGCGTCCAAATGCTTTTTTGGCATATGCCCGAAAAGATCCTTGCTGCGGATCCGCTCCCGTCATTCGGGCCAAGACATCAAAGACAATATAAGTGCCTATGGCTGCCAGAATAAACATGAAAATGACGGATCCTCCACCCATTTTGATCCCAATCCCGGAGCCTAAGAAGTAACCCGTACCAATCGTGCAGGCAACTCCTAGCAATGACAGCTGCCACCACTTCATCTGTCCTGACTTATCACTCTTTGCTTTTGTGGACATATAGCCTCCTAATGCCGTTCGTCTCGAAATAACAGCTGTTAGTATAGCTTGTCCATTGGTAAAATATACTTAGTAATTAATCCATCAGAGCTAATAGAGTGCCGTCTCTTAGAATGACCTCATAGGAGTGGAGTCTAGCACTAGGCACATTATGGCAACGCCCAGTATGTACTTCATACGTCCATCCATGCAGCGGACACACGAGCTCTCCGTCTTCAAGGTCAACGGTGTAACCGGCATGAGGGCAAACACTAGACAGTAGGGTGTATATTCCATCTATCTCCGTAAGGAAGTACAGGTTATCCTCTACTTGAACCTCTGCCGGAAATGATGTGAATTGATCCTTTGTTCCGAGTATGATTTCTTTCATCGTTATACTCCTTTTCAACCAGGTTAGTTTGATTATAAGTCACGGCTGTTGTTTCACCAAATGAAAAAATGACAATGGAGGATCATACAAATGAGCAAGAACAACCCATTATTAGAAGCATTTAATCAAGCAAGTTACCCAGTAAGTGGCCATAGTAAAAGAAACATTCAGGTTTTGAAAGAGGTATTGAATGATATAGATGGGAATCTGGACAGTGATATGTATGGTTCAGGTAAACTTATCGAAAGTTTTCAAGAAGAAATGGCGACGTTCTTGGGTAAAGAAACAGCCGTATTTTTCCCTAGTGGAACCATGGCACAACAAATTGCCTTAAGAATCTGGTCTGACAAGAAAGCTATTAAGAAAGTGGCTTATCATCCTTTGAGTCATTTAGAAATTCATGAAGAAGACGGGTTAAAAGAATTGCATCAAATTGAAACTATTTTGCTTGGGGATAAGGACAGACTGATTCGACTGGAAGATGTTCTCCATATGCAAGATGATATTGCTTGTTTATTAATAGAATTACCGCAACGTGAAATTGGCGGACAGCTGCCGGACTACGAGGAGCTTGTTGCTATTTGTACTTACTGTCGTGAGAAAGGAATTAAATTGCATCTAGACGGAGCCAGACTATACGAGATTCTACCTTATTATCAAAAAACAGCAGCAGAAGTTTGTGAGCTTTTTGATAGTGTGTATATTTCTTTCTATAAAGGGGTTGGCGGGATCGCAGGAGCCATACTTGCCGGTAGTGAAGCTTTTACAAAAGAGTCCAAAGTATGGAAAAGACGATACGGAGGTGATTTAATTAGCCTTTATCCGTATATCCTAAGTAGCGGCTATTATTTCAAACAGAGATTGCCTAAAATGAATCAGTATTATGAAGAAGCCAAAGTGCTTGCTGAATACTATAATCAATGCCATGGCGTTGTGACAAAACCATTAGAACCCGTGACTAACATGTTTCATGTGCATGTTGATCTGCCGAAAGAGAAGCTTGAACCTCTATTAGTAGCCTTGTATGAGGAGACAGGTATAGGATTAACCCCCTATGTAAAAGAGAGCAGCGAGACAACATGTTGTTATGAAGTAAATATCGGTGATCGCTTTGAGAATATACCCACAGATGAGCTTAAGAAAGCATTCCAGCGGTTGGATGTGAAAATGAGAACTGTTTAGATCGCTTGCGAAAGTGCCACACTGGTGTTATGGGGTGGTTAGAAATGCTCTTTGAGCCAATAAAACCAATGATTGTCAGTATCGGTAAAGAAGCTTTTGATGACGAGAGATATATATTTGAACCCAAATGGGACGGATGGCGAATCCTCCTACATAAGCAGGGGAATCGCATTGAAGCTTTTACACGTAACGGCATGTTGATTTCCAGTAAATTTCCGGAATTAAAGGAGGCAGCAGCGGCCATCAAGGCTCAAACGGCGATTCTTGACTGTGAGGGAATTGTTTTGCGCGGTGGCAGACCGGTATTTGATGATTTTTCTTATCGTGGCCGGTTGAGTAATTCTGCGAAGATTAATCGCGCTGTAAACACACATCCCGTAACATTTGTTGTATTTGATGCCCTTTACACAGATAGAGATCATTTGGATGAATCGTTGACGCAGCGAAAACAGCGGCTTGGCGAGATCGTCGATTCTACCCCCGTTATCATGCCTACCATGTTCGTAGGAGGACAAGGTAGGGCGTTATTTGAGTTAATGAAAGAACGAAATATGGAAGGCATTGTAGCGAAGCGAAAGAACTCCAAATATCAACTGGATACCAAAAGTGACGATTGGCTGAAAGTGAAATATTTTAAATCGATTGATGTGGTCATATTGGGGTATAGAACGAATCCATTTGGCCTTGTAATCGGCTTGAATTTCAGAACGGTGAAGAATAAGCCAGTTGGAGTGGTTGAGTTTGGTTTTCAGCAAGAAGATAAGCAAATGTTTTTGGTAATAGCTAAGCAATTGAACTCGGTCAGGGATGAGAAAACACAGTGGATTGAACCACGCTTGTGCTGCCGGATTGACTATTTGGAGCGAACAGACACGCATCAATTAAGGACCACGGTGTTTCGTGGTTTTTTGCCGGATAAGAAGCCTGAGGAATGTAATTGGGAATCTTGAAGAAGCAAGTGGTAAATAAAGTATGCTAAAATAGGCTTAGGCCCGACCAAGAAAACTTAATTGAAATCAGCTAATTACAAAGGAGCGATTTTATGAACATTACTTTTCATGGACAAAGCTGTGTTGAGATTCGATTAAAGGAGCATTCGCTCATTATTGATCCTTTCTTGAACCATAACCCTCTAGCCGCTGCAAAACCGGAAGATATTAAGGCTGATTACATACTTGTCACACATGGTCATGCTGATCATTTAGGTGATTCACTAGAGATTGCAAAGAGCAACGAAGCCACTATTATTGCCCCCAATGATTTGGGGAGGTACTTGTCTTTCCAAGGGGCAAAAACCCACGGAATGGGGATCGGCGGGGAATATCAGTTTCCCTTTGGTAAAGTGAAAATGACACTAGCGCTGCACGATTCTTCCTATAACCCACCAGGAACCAAAGAAAATATTTATACAGGGATGGCTAGTGGTTTCTTAATTACGGCAGAGGGGAAAACGATCTACCATGCAGGGGACACGGGCCTTTTTGGAGATATGCAATTGCTGGGCAAATTAAATGCTATTGATCTTGCCTTCCTTCCAATTGGTGACAACTATACCATGGGCCCACGCGATGCCGTAATCGCCGCACAATTCTTACAAGCAAAAATGGTCGTTCCGATGCACTACAACACATTTCCACTCATTAAGCAGGATCCCAAGGCTTTTGTTGATAGTCTGGCTTCTGAGGGAATTAAGGGATTTGTCTTGGAACCTGGTCAAAGTCTAGCATTCTAAATTAAACCGAAGGAGGCTTTCTTAGCCATGATGTTTGAGCACCTGGTTTCGTTCAGATTTAAAGAGAATTTAGATCCACAGAAGGAAAAGGAATTGCTTGAAACCTTATTGTCATTAAAAAATAAGATCTCTGGGATCGTCGATTTATCGGCAGGCGTAAATGTGACAGAAGAAACAGATAATGTGCAAGGATACACGTTAGGACTTCGTGTGACTTTTGAAGATCAAGAATCTTTACGACAATATGGACCGCATCCTGCGCACCAGCAATTCGTGAAATCATTAGAAGGAATTATTGAGAATGTCATAGTGATTGACTACCCAATTGTGAAGTGAGTGATAAACAGGGGGAAAGCCGAGTGAAATTAGCCTTTATTTCGGATATACATGGGAATGCAATCGCTCTCGAAGCAGTTTTGCAAGATATGGCTAAGCATGAGATAGACCGTATTTATGTACTGGGTGATCTTTGCTACCGTGGACCAGATCCCAAACGATCTCTTTCTTTGGTCCGTTCTTTAAATACTCAGGTCATTAAAGGAAACGCAGATGAATGGGTTGTGCGCGGCGTAAATCAAGGAGAAGTCCCGGAGCAGGTCATTGACATGATGAAGAGAGAACGGGAGTGGACCGTTGCGCAATTGGACGAGCAGGATATCGCATACTTGGTGAGTCTGCCTACTGAAATGAAGCTTGAGATAGAGGGGATCTCTATTCATGCGTTCCATGCGACGCCAGATAGCTTGTTCGAAATCGTACTTCCTGGCGTTGGCGATGAGGTGCTGAAGTCAAAGCTTATGTCCGCGTCGGATGCGGATATTTTCATTTATGCTCATATCCACAGACCATTCATCCGTTATATGGAAGGTAAAATACTGTTGAATACCGGAAGTGTAGGTCTACCTTTTGACGGTATGTCTAAAGCTGCCTATGCCATTGTTGAAATTGAAAATGGACAAATCCGAACATCGATTGAACGTGTTCCATTTCGAATTGAGGACGTAGTCAAGCAATATGAAGAAGTCCATTACCCGAATGCAGAAATGATGACGAAAATTGTTCGAAACGGTCTTGTGAAATAAGAAAGAATTATTGAGCCTCTGTATTATTCGTTTGGCGGTCTTTCCAAAATAAGACGGTCAGCATACGCTCGACCCATTCTTTATCTTCTGTCGTAAGTACAAAACCATCAAACATGAGCTCATTCTCTCGGAGAAAACGCCGCAAATTAACGGGATTGCTTTGAAATTGCTGTTCAGACGGAGAAGACTCCAGATATCCAGCGATATCCATCAGTTCGGAATAGGAAGTGTTAAGCCCTTCTGACAGCTTCATTAATACTTCCGGTGAAGGAATGCCGCGGTTACCGTTCTCTAGTTGGGAAATATAAGCTGCTGAGACTCCTGAACGGTCGGCAAGCTCACGGATGGTGAAGCCTTTTAATTTGCGCATATCTTTTAATTTATCGTAGAAATACATAGACTCTCACTCACCCTCGCTAACAAAAGTAAACATTAGTAAACGATATAATAGTAGCAGTTTACTAAAGTAATTACAATCGAAGTTACGGGTAAAATTGATCCATTTCAGGTTACTTATGTAAACAAAAATGGTTGCATAAGTAAAATTTAATGGTATAATGTTTGCAAGGGGAACAAAATGAGAACGGGGGTCTATGGCAGAATGAATATAAAGATCTTGGCGAAGACCGATGTTTTTATTAAAGCGAGAGTCATTAAAGGTTACTCCCAGCGAGAGTTGGCGAAGCACTCGGGTTTAAGTCATGCTTATATCAGTCTGCTTGAACGATCGATTAAATCAGTGGGTCCATCCACGGCTAAGAAATTGAGTGATTTGCTAGATAAGGATTTGGAAGAGTTGTTTCTAATTGAGATGTAGTCTGAATTGAAATGATTTTGAAGAAAAATATATGTAAACTAAGACCCGCGGCCTCTTGTTGTGGGTCCTTTTTTTGGACGATTACATTTAAAGTAATACATACAAGGAAGGATGTACATATTAATTTATAGGAATACGGAAGGTTGATCAACTTATTCGTGAATATAATAATGAAGTTCTGAGGTGTGACGAGTGCAGCAAGAAAATTGTGACATATCCCCGATGAAAGAACAGTTGAAGCAACAATTGCGCCACATTTCCGCTGAAATAGAGTGCAGTTTGGATACCTTAGATAATGACGAAAATAACTGTCTTTTAAGTCGATTTGACGAAATTCGCGAAGCCTTCAAACAAGTCGAATCCATAGCAGCTTCCTTCTATTTGCAATGTTATTTATCATCTTTCACGACCCATTATTTAGACTTGTCCATTTGCATTCAGCATCTGTCGGAACGCCGACATGGTGCTTTGATCGTGATCCAGAGGAACGATCTGCTGGATATGTTTATGCACTCTGGCATTATGTTGGAAGCAACGTTGACGTACTCGTTATTGGAAGCCATCTTTTACCCTGGCAACCCGCTGCATGATGGAGCCCTATTGATTCAATCTGACCGAATCGTCTCGGCTGCGAATGTTTTGCCAGTATCTAATATTACGGTTGAAAAAAAACTGGGGACAAGACACCGTGCTGCAATAGGTTTGACAGAGCGAACCGATGCTCTTGTACTCGTCGTTTCAGAGGAAACCGGCAATGCTTCCTTTGCCTATAAGGGGATCCTGCACCCCATTAATTCTTTGGATCCAATGATCTAGCCGACCAACGGTACGATAGATTCAAATCACTCTTTTCTGATAAAAAAAATGTTTCACTAAGAAAACAGATTGCGGGAAATTCAATCCGAGCTGCCATGCCCCAACGCCTCTAAGATGGTAATCGACGACAGTTTGAAATTTTGCTGCACGGGCTCGCGCATCTTCAAACCACACACTATGTCTTCTACCGTTTTCGTCCCAATATGAGAAATAAGGTTGTTGGTACTGTATAGAATATTGAATCGGTACTTCATACCTCAAAGCTGTTTCGGTAGCCGTTGTAACGGAAACAGCTTTAGCGCTGATTACGGTTCCATTGTCCATCGTCCAGTCATACCCATACCTGGGTACCCCAAGAATAATCTTGTTCCGAGGCATGCGCTGCACGGCATAATCGAGGGTTTTACGTATCTCATCGATTGGGGCGACAGGTCCGGGACCGGAATGCTTTTCATGCCAATCGTAGGCCATTATGAAAGCGAAATCCACGACAGCACCGATCCCGCCGTAATCATAACCTGGATAATCGCTATCGCTTTTTTTTACATGAAGGGCGACCGATGTTAAGTATCCCTCCGGATTCAAACGATCATTTAACGAACGTAAAAAGCCGGTATACAAGTCTCTTTCCCCTGCCTGCACTTGCTCAAAATCAACATTTACACCAGCATAATTTTTTGTTTTTATCAATGTATAGATGTTATTAATGAGTCGATTCCTTATTTCAGGAGAGTTAAGGACTTGCCTTGTCATTTCAGGGCTGAACCCTTCCGGCGTTAAATTCGTAATCGTCGCAAGAGGAGCAACTCGCTGATTCCTTGAAGCTCTTACGGCGAGTTCATCGTTCTTTAACGTGCTCAAGTTCCCTTCTTCGGTAATGTGATATTCAAAAATGCCAAAGTAGGCATTGTAAGGAGAAAAGTTACGGGTAGTCATTTCAATTTGTTCAGGTGTAGCAGGAATGAAATAACTTAAACCTTCTTCCGGGTATTTGGTTCTCACCGGCAGATACAGCTTCATGCCTACAGATAATACATCGCTTTGAAGCCCGTTAGCCGAACGCAGGGTATCCACGGGTACCAAACTCATCTGTGATATCATATATAACGAATCTCCGGGTTGAACAATATAATAAGTTGATGGAACAATCAAAGCTTGACCGGGAACCAGCGTTGGATCAATCAAGCCGTTTACTTCACGAATTTTATCGAGGGGAAATTGAAATTTTGAAGCAATAGAAAAAAGAGAATCTCCATTTTTTACGGTGTAAATAAACATATGAAATTTAGTCCCCCCAGCAGAGCAAAGATACTTCCTTCCATAGATATTCATTAATAGGCATGTTTCAGAACGGCTGCACCGTACTGGCGAAAGGAAATTCGAGGAGAACCGCAGCCCACACTTTCTCGAAAATTATGGCATATCATAATTTTAATTTGTTTGGAAAATTCAAGGAAACTGTAATTATTATGCGAGGTGAAATCATTGCAAAAAATGACAAAGACGCCAAGTAAGATTAAAAAGGTGATACCTAAAAAACCAAACTCTATTCAAATGCGAGGGGATATATGGGATCAACACACACTAAAGCATTTAATGCAAAGGAAGCCTAAAATCATATATAAAGGTAAAAGTCGGTTTCAAAATATTGTCTTGCTCGAAGCGAAAGATGTACGGATGTATTTGGATAAGCAGCTGCAATTCAGTTCATTGGATGAACGCTTTTATCATGAGGCACTTGTTCACCCGGCAATGACGATGTCACCTAGTCGCCGTAATGTTTTGATATTAGGCGGTGGCGATGGATTCGCAGTACGAGAAGTGCTTAAATACAAGGATGTAGAAACGGTTGATCTGGTTGAGTTGGATCCCAAAATCATCCAAATAGCTAAAAGAAAAGCCCATATCTACATTAAATCATCGATCATTATTTAATAAACGTGTGAAGGTTCATCAAATGGATGCCAAATTATTTTTCCCAACTTCTAAATCCTATCATGTGATTATCGTGGATTTTCCCGATCCATCAGATAAAGTGATTAGTAAGCTGTACACAAAAGAATTTTTTCGACGTGTAGTAAAATCGCTTGCTCCAGGCGGTATTATTGTCATCCAATCCAATTCAACAGAAGATATGCCGCGAGTCTATTGGAGCATTCATAATACGTTGAAAAGCATAGGAATGAAGACGAAAAGCTACTATGTTTATGTCCCTTCTTTCGGAGATTGGGGCTTCCAGATCGCTTCGTTTAAAAACTTTATCCCAGGCAGAAAGAAAGTTCCTGTCCCCAACCAAACACTCCCCAAAAACCTTTCAAGATTGTTCAAATTGCCGGCAGAAGTTCTAGAATCAAAAAATGTAGCTTTACCAAATAGCTTGAAAAACCTAAGATTATTTAAATATTATCATCAAGATCAGAAAGAAGCCGTTGCGCAATGATGAAGAGATAGAGGGCTATGGGATAGTCCTCTATCTCTTCATGCCAATTTTCATCTAGAATTCAGGAACCTCTTGTGAATCTTTCAGATAATGGTATGGACGTTTAACTTTGAAAGATTGTGTTTTTAAAGGATTTATGGCTGGTCTGACGTCCTTTTAAACTGATAAGGGGTCAATCCCACGTGTTTCTTGAACATTTGGCAAAAATAAGAGAAGTTCCCCAGACCCACAGCCAGCCCGATTTCCTGTATAGATATGTCACTTGTTTTAAGCAATAGACAGGCTTGACGAATGCGTCTAGCGGTCAAATATTCGGTAATGCTGCTGCCTACGATTTGCTTAAAGACCGCGGATATGTGATTGGGCGATAAATGAATGGCCTGTGCGAGTTGATTAAGTTCAAATGGCTCCATGTAGTGAATTTCGATCCATTCCATGACCTTCACAGCAATGGATGAGGACTTTACTTTGGAATTGCGTTCTGTGGATAGGTTGTAACCGGTTAATGGATAGGAAGTTTTCAAATGATGCATCAAGTTGGTCAAGAAGAATAATTGTTCTTCGAGCAATTGTTCTGGTTTGGCCTGCTCAATTGTATACTGGTGAGCTTGGAGCAAGTTATGCAAAGCCTCCGTGTCTAGTCCGCTTATCATTTGAATAGATAGGGGGTCTTTCCAAAGCTTCTGGAAAAATTCGCGTGTGGAAGGGAACGCCGCCAAACAGCCATCAAGCAGTGCAGGTTCAAATACGAAAAAAGATCGGATGTACGCTTGATGGGCTGCTTCGTTCATACGTATCCGATGAAGCTGGAAAGGTCTGAAGTAAAACAGAATACCCGGAGCCAGGTCGAAAATTTGTTGCTCCACAATGACGGTTCCAGTACCTTCGTGGACAATAAGGATTTCCATACCTTGATGTGCATGATAGATTTCAGCAAATGCATTTGTCCGATTTCGATAAAATTGAAGATGTGCCGGGTGTTGATTAAGGTTCAAGTAATTCATTACCTTCATGGTCCGAATGACTCCCATCTTCTCTAGTATGTAAAATCATAATACAACAACATTTTATCATAAGAGCACTACACTCTGTTCGATTGATTTTTGCTATACTGAGGGCAAGAATTTCGGTGGGAGTGATAGAGATTGCTTGGTCAACGGTTGACTCAGAATTGGGAGCATTACTGTGGAAGTCTAGGAGGTGTGTGGGAAGTATGGCGGGGCGATAAGCTCCAAAATCACTATAATGTGCCATGGAAGCAAGTAAAGCTTCCGCATTCTTACAATGCTTTGGGTACGATGGATCCAGACAGTAAGTACTATCAAGGGCAGGGCTGGTATCGCACAAAGTTGGAGGTGAACAATCCGTATCCGAATGGGAGAACGCTGCTGCACTTCGAAGGAGCTGGACAGCGTTCTAACGTATTTGTTTATACCGAGCAGGTAGGAGAACACCTTGGTGGGTATGATGAATTCACGGTTGATATTACGGAAGCAGCCGAACGAGCGCGGGAAATTGAACGCTATGAGGGTAAAGTCGCCGTAGCTGTCATGTGCGATAACAGCCGTGAGCTTGAGACGATTCCATCAGATGCCAGTGATTTCCACCTATATGGCGGTGTGTATCGCTATCTTAATCTGGTTTATGTGCCAGCGATGTCACTGGAGAAAGTACATATCGAGACGGATACACTAGCCTTGCAAAAGTCGATGGTATCCGGCTCCGGTTCGATATCCTCCTGTACGGTGAAAGTTCGCGCTGCGTTATATAATCCGAAGAGCTTGAGTGAAAACCTGCAACTGACGATCCAATTAACGGACCCAACAGGCAAAGTGATAGCGGTTTCAAATGTGAGCTCAATGCCATGGGAAGGCGATAAGGAGCTAACAGTGTTCGAGCTTGATACACCTCAGCTCTGGTCGACGGATCAACCTGTCTTGTATGGTTGTAATGTGACACTTTCAAGTGTCCATGGAGAGACTACGGTTAACGAGAAATTCGGGGTTCGTTTCTTTGAGTTTATGAAGCAAGGTCCTTTCAAGCTTAATGGTGAGCGGTTATTGCTTCGCGGTACACATCGACATGAGGATCATGCCGGTGTTGGGCCTGCGATGACAGAAGAGATGATTCGTGAAGAAATGCGATTGATTAAGAGCATGGGTGCTAACTTTATTCGGCTGGGGCATTACCAACAATCGAGAATTGTACTGAATCTTTGCGATGAGCTTGGCATATTAGTTTGGGAGGAAATCCCTTGGTGCCGTGGAGGTTTAGGGGGCGAAGCTTACCGGCAGCAATGTCGCGATATGCTAAGCGCGATGATCTCTCAGCATTACAACCATCCATCCGTGATTCTCTGGGGCTTGGGCAATGAAAATGATTGGGAATGCGATTTTGATTATTTTGATCAGGAAGAAATCCGCGGCTTTATGAAAGAGCTTCATGACCTGTCACACCAGTTGGATGCAGGGCGTCTGACCGCGATACGGCGATGTGAGTTTTGCAAAGATATTATTGATGTCTACTCGCCTTCGATTTGGGCGGGGTGGTATCGAGGCATATACACAGACTATGAGAAAAGCTCCAGGTTGGCCTTTGAACAAGTAGACTCCTTTTTCCATATGGAATGGGGGGCTGATAATTTGCCAACTCGGCATGTGGAGAAAACATACACCGGTTTCGAATATATACCTCGCGGAAGCGGAGCTACAGAAGAGCGAGATGGGGATTACTTACTTACTGGAGGCGAAACGCGTGTCTCTCGGGACGGTGACTGGTCGGAGACCTACTTCTGTGAAATGATCGATTGGTATTTAAAATGTCAAGAGGGGATGGATTGGCTGACAGGCGCGGCACAATGGTCCTTCAAGGATTTCGCCACGCCAGTCCGTCCGGATTCACCGATTCCATATCTGAATATGAAGGGAATCGTTGAACGTGATTTGACGAAGAAGGAAGGCTTTTTATGTCTTCCAATCCTATTGGTCTAAAGAACCTATGGTACGTATCTACGGTCACACGATGCCAGTCCGTTGGGGTGAAGAGGATGAGCAGAAGTGTCTAAAGGTTTATTCCAACTGCTCTAAGGCGGAGCTTTTCCTTAATGGGGTCAGTTTAGGCGTGAAAAAGCGTGACTCCAAAGACTTTCCATGTGCGGGACTACGCTGGAACACTACCTTCAATCCTGGCGTGAACCATGTGCAGGTCATCGCTGAGAAGGAAGGCGTCATCGTGAAAGATGAGCTGACCTTCAATTACCAGACAGAGACATGGGGAGAGCCGACGGAGCTTCAGCTTACGTCAGTAAAGCAGGATGATGGTCGTATCTATGTGGAAGCGTGTATGTTTGACGAGAAGGGTGTTTTTTGTCCGGATGCTTCTCATTTCATTCGTTTTGGACTTAGCGGCGATGGCAAGCTGCTTGATGGTCTTGGTACGATCCATGGCTCGAGGCTTGTACAGCTGGCAACTGGACGTGCGAGGATTTATATCGATCCACTAGGTGGAAGTGCAGCTGCCATCGGTGAGACTGCGTTCATTTCTGCGGGGGGACCAGCCATGGCTGCGGTCAAAACAGGCAAGGTAGCTCATCTACCGACTTCGGTAGTCAGCGCGAAGTGTGAAGGCATGGCTACTGCTTTTATCACTTTATAATAAAACCAAAGGAGCGAATCGAATGGAGAACAAGACAACGATTCAAGCTGACAAGTGGAAGAACGCGGCAAGCATGAAGGAAGCACTGCCCCTCGTATGGGAAGCGCTGCAGGTTAAAGTAGATAGAATGATCGAGCAGTTCGGGGATAAATCTCCGCATGTGGCTAAGGCAGACGGTATCTACGATGACATGCGGCACGATTGGTGGACATCCGGTTTTTGGCCAGGCATCCTATGGATTATGCACGAAATGACCGGCATGGAGCATTACAAAAAAGCGGCATGGAGCTGGGACGAGAAGTTTGAAAAGAAGATGATCGAGGCTAACAACTACCATCATGATGTAGGCTTTCAATTCTTGCCGACGGCAATTATCAAATACAAGCTGACAGGTGATCAGGACGGTAAGCGCCGGGGGCTGTTCGCGGCAAACTTCTTAACGGGACGCTTCAATCTGGCTGGTCAGTTTCTGAGAGCTTGGAATCAAGAAAAAATCGGTTGGTCTATCGTAGATTCGTCTATGAACCTTTCCATCTTGTTTTGGGCTGCTCAAGAGTCGGCTGATCCACGGTTTGAGCATGTAGGCAAGGCGCATGCTGATACGGTGGTGGATCACTTTATCCGAGAAGACGGATCTGTGAATCACATTCTTAGCTTTGACCCTAGGTCGGGTGAACTCATCGAATCTCTTGGCGGGCAGGGGGCAGGACCTCACTCTTCTTGGAGCCGTGGGCAAGCATGGGCGCTTCATGGTATGGCCAATACATACCGTTACACAGGCGATGCCAAATATCTCCATGCGGCTAGACGCGTAGCGCACTATTTTCTAGCTTGCTTGCCTGAGGATTATGTAGCGCATTGGGATTTCCGCGCAGCCGAATCATTAGAGGGTCTCCCGCGCGACACGTCTGCGGCAACCTGCGCTGCGTCTGGTTTGCTTGAGCTGGCTGATGCACTCCCATCCGTAGAGGGCGCGCTCTATCGACGGGCAGCAGAACGGATCCTGCTTTCCTTGACCCAGAACTATGCGACATGGGATCAACCGGAGCATGAGGCAATCCTGCTTGGCGGAACTGGCAATTTACCCGCTGGGCAGAACATTGATGTTTCCTTGATCTATGGAGACTATTATTACGTTGAGGCTATTGCAAAGCTGCTAGGCTGGAAGAATCGAATTTTCTAGAAAACAGGCCTGTGACCTGCTGATTTCATGATGGAATTAGCAGGTCACAGGTCAATTGCTTTTACATGTGTAAGGCGTAGAAGGATAGTAGCCGCAGGGGAGGAACCTGATGATGGGGATCTTAAAGTTAAAGAAGGAACAATGGAAAGATTACTTTGATATGGACAGAATTCTCCATGATGCGGAGGAATCGCTTCACGCCCCGATGATCCATTTAACAGATCATATTGCTTTTGGAAGTCCAGGAGGTTTGCATGATTATTATTCGAATGGAGACTACTGGTGGCCTAATCCGGATACGAAGGATGGGCTGCCGTATATTCGCCGCGATGGTGAAAGTAATCCTGGCAATTTCGATCATCACCGGAGCACGCTGCGGCTTATGAGGTCGCATGTGGTTAGGCTGGCTTCGGCCTATCGGATTACGGAGGACGAACGGTATGCGGCAAAAGCGATACAGCTTTTGAAGGGGTTTTTCTTGGATGAACAGACCCGAATGAATCCGCATCTGCTGTATGCCCAAGCGATTCCTGGCGTATGTGAGGGAAGGGGAATCGGGATTATCGATACACTTCATTTGATCGATGTTACGGTTGCCGTTGAAGTTCTACAAAGAGCATTGAGTTTGGAGGAATCTACAAGGTTGGGCATAGTGGACTGGTTCTCCAATTACTTGAATTGGATGAGCACGCACCATCAAGGTATGGAGGAAAGGGACGCGTCCAATAATCATGGGATCTGCTGGTTCGTGCAAGCAGCGGCATTTGGACGGATGACTGGAAATCAACAAATGCTTGTCTTTTGCCGGGAACAATTCAAGACTCGTCTGCTGGCTGAACAAATGGATCAGAACGGCAGCTTGCCGATGGAATTGGCGCGAACTAAGCCTTACGCCTATTCCATCTTCGCATTGGATAATCTGGTCACTCTTTGTCATATCCTATCGACTCCGAACGATAACCTATGGGATTATCAATTACCCGATGGAAGGGGAATCCGGAAGGGAATCGATTTTTTGACGCTATATTTGATGAATAAAGCTGCATGGCCTTACAGACATGATGTGGAGTGCTTTGAAGAGTGGCCTGTAGGGATATCGTTTCTATTACTCGCAGGGCTTGCTTACGAATCTGATGATTTGCTGAAGCTGTGGCACGAGCTGGATAAAAGCCCGGCGAGTTCAGAGGTGCGTCGAAATATGGCCATCCGACAACCACTGCTTTGGTTATAAGAATGTGGAGGCAAGGCCGCGAAGGGATGTCTGGTAACTGAGGACACTCCCTTTTTGACGTTTACATCCATATTTGAATAGCCAGATTAGGTAATGAGGGTGTGGAGTTTCGATTTTAAAGATGAATTTACGATTATGAAGATTTATTATCTCCATGATTTATATAAAATTGAGGGAGAGTGCGCACTCGAAGACAATGAAAGGAGCTTAAAGGTTAATAGGGATTGGTTGATGTGAAAATGAAATCAAGGGAGATGTATGAATGGGAAAAGGAAAAAAAGCAGGCATTGTTATGTTATTGGTTAGTTTGTTTCTTGCCATGATCCCTTTTTCAGGTTATGCGGCGGACGCTAAATTGTCGGTTGCGACATCAGGCGTGACTGCGAGTGCGGATGATGGGAACGTAGCTGCCAATACGGTGGATGGAAACTTAACGACCCGCTGGTCTGCAAGTGGTGACGGGCAATGGATCAAGTACGATTTGGGTTCGAGTGTCAAGGTCTCCTTCATTAAGATTGCATTTTTAAGCGGGGATACAAGAACTTCCAGTTTTGATATTCAAACTTCCACCGATAACGTGAATTTTACAACAGTTCAGGCTAACGTGACCAGCAGTTTGAATACAAGCTTACAGACTTTTGACTTCCCTGATGTAACGCCAGTCCGTTATGTGCGTATTGTTGGACATGGTAACTCCGTCAACGCATGGAACAGTTATAATGAGGTAGAAATCTATGGTGTTGCTCCTGTTACTCCAGGTGTTCCTGTATCCACATCAGGGGAGTTAACTTCGGCCTTAAGCAGTGCAAGTGCCGGTACCACGATCGTACTTGCGAATGGGACTTACACACAAACTGGCCCCTTCGTCTTGAGCAACAAAAACGGCACAGCAGGCAGCCCTATCACGATCAAGGCCGCTAATCCAGGGCAGGCGATTATTTCTGGCGGGGCTTCTCTCCAAATTCAAAACTCGTCCAATGTCGTTATCGAGGGGCTTAAATTTACAAATACCGGAAATACAGCCCTTCTCTTAGATGGATCCAATAACATTCGAGTTACTCGAAATCAATTCGCACTACAAGCAACTGGAGGAAACCTAATCTGGCTTCAGGTTAGCGGAGTCAATAGTCATCATAATCGAATCGACCATAATGACTTCGGTCCCAAGAGCGACACGGACCCTCTAATTGCTTATCAAGGCGATGGTAACGGGAACATCTCTCAGTATGACGTCATCGAATATAATTACTTTCATGATGTGGGTCCATGGGTTGCTAATGGCAAAGAAACGATACGCCTCGGATTATCGGGAATCTCCTTGTCCAATGGGTTTAATACCATCCAGTACAATCTATTTGAGAACTGCGATGGCGAACCCGAAATCGTTTCTGTAAAAAGCAGTAATAACACAGTTCGCTACAATACTTTCAAGACCTCCAAAGGAGGACTCACCTCAAGACATGGTCATAACAACTCATTTTATGGAAACTTTTTCCTTGGCGATGGTGTAGAGACGGAAGAAGCGGGAATCCGTATTTATGGAAACGACCATAAGATATACAACAATTACATGGAAAATCTTACTGCTAACGCCATTATTCTAGACAATGGTAATTATGACGGAGGTACGAGTGGGTACCCCTCAAATCCAACGGCGGATGACTTGAGAGCGCAGTGGAAAATTTACCGAGCGCAGGTCGTCAACAATACGATTGTTAACAGCACGACGGGAATTATTGTTGGTTCTAGTAAAACGTATGCTACTCAGGACAGCAGAGTGGCTAATAATATCGTTAGAAATTCCACGGGAACCCTCTATGATGAAGTTGTGACCACCAACACCCTATTCGAAGGGAATATGGGTTTTGGCAGCACTGTAAGCAATAATAGTTCGAGGACGGCTGCCCAAATTTGGGGAATAAATCCTTTGCTCACAACTGTAAATGGGTTGCAAAAATTGTCAACCAGCAGTCCAGCGATAAACGCTGCATTGGGAACCTACACCTTTGTGACTGAGGATATAGATGGGGAAACACGCTCCGCCACTGATATTGGAGCAGATGAACGCTCTTCAAGCACATCCTTCGGGAAACATCCGTTGGTGGTAACAGAGGTAGGACCGAATGCGCCTTAAGTAACAAATAGATAGTTACCGAGATGGCTTAAAAAAGATCGCAACAGCCTTAGGCTGTGCGGTCTTTTTTCATAATAAAACTTGATAAAGTGGGACAAGGCAAGTAGAGTTGAAACGTAGGAGATGAAAGTAGGGGGTTATTTGATTTGAAAAAACTGGGTATTGTGATGCTGATCGTCTCTGCGATTGCTCTTTTGTCGGCATTTACGATTCCATTCTTCGTTCATACCGGAAGTGGGATGGCTGGTTGGATCGCTGGTCTTCTTATCGTTAGCGAGATTGCGTTCTGGACAGGCGGCATCATTCTTGGTAAAGAAGTGGCGAGAAAATATAGACGGTACTTAAATCCTAAAAACTGGTCGCGAAAACAGAAAAAATCGAGTAACGATGGAGAATAAAAGAAAAGGTACTTCCAGAAAAATTTAGTTATTTTCTTATTTTCAGGTATACTATAACCTGCAGATGAAGAAGGGGTGGTCCAATGTTTACAATGACAAGTTACACTGTGGAATTAGTGAAAGATCCATTTGGGATTTTGACCGGGCAGCGATATGAATTTCTCATTGATATTGAAGTTGAGGAAGATGATGAGCTTTACTCCGAAAGCGGATTATATATTAGAGCGATCTATAGCGTGGAAGAAGAAAAGTCTGGGATTATGAAGTATGAGCTTTACGAGAAAACGACACAACTCTATTTGGATTTTGATTTAGAGGATGATGAAGTTGCCGCAGTAGAAGCGTTTTGCAAAGAGCACGTTCATGAAGGAAATGAATAAATAAGTGAACAGCCATTCGAGATGCGAGCATCTTGGATGGCTTTTTAAATAATCAATAAAAGAAAAATCCCTCACGCAGTAAGGGATTTTCATCAAGCTAATCTTCTCATCCTTGAAGGATGTCTTCCACCTTTTGTAACACATCTTCCGTCAAGCGGATGCCGCTAGCTGCGCAATTTTCAACGACTTGCTCAGGGCGGCTAGCGCCAACGAGGGCACTTGCTACATTGTTTTTTCTGAGAATCCAAGCGATAGCCAGCTGAGAGACCTTAATGCCAAGCTCATCGGCGATTCCGGATAATTGTGACACTTTATTCAATAATGCTTCGTTTAATTGCTTATCGCTCCAATTCTTGCTGCTTGCTCGGCTATCGGCTGCGATGGGTTGTCCTGCACGATATTTGCCTGTAAGAAGCCCCTGTGCAAGCGGCGAAAAGACAACCTGACCGAATCCCTTGGCCTCGCCAAGTGGGATAATTTCTTTTTCAATGTAACGATTGAAAAGGTTGTAGATCGGTTGATTAACAATCAGCTTATCTAATAGAAGCTTGTCAGCAATTGCATATGCTTCGACAATCTGAGCAGGTGTCCATTCGCTCACACCAATGTAGAGTACCTTGCCTTGTGTAACCAAATCGTCCAATGCACGCAAAGTTTCTTCTAGCGGAGTTTCAGGGTCATAACGGTGGCAATAGTAGATATCAATGTAATCCGCATTCAGTCGACGTAGACTGGATTCGGCCTGTTCTTTAATATGCTTGCGGGATAAACCGCGATCATTAGGACCATCGCCCATCGTATTAAAAACTTTTGTAGCTAGAACATAGGATTCCCGTGGATAGGAGGAGAGTGCTTTGCCCATCACTTTTTCTGCTTCACCACGTTCGTATACGTTAGCTGTATCAAAGAAATTAACACCCAAATCATAAGCTTGTTCAATAGAACGGACGGCAGGATCTTCCCCGACATAACCACCGTATGTGAGCCAACTGCCTAGACTGATTTCACTGACTTTGAGACCGCTGTTACCGAGTTTGCGATATTGCATGTTTGTTAACCTCCTAGTGCAATATGGGATAAGAACTATCTATAGTATAAAGATATTCCCTGGTTTATGTAAGAACTGACAAATAGGTGATTAAGTTACCTGGAGGTACGAGGCATACTTCAAGGTAAGTACATATCGTGATCATCAAGGGGGATGAAGGCTATCTGCTCTGTAGCCAAGAGATAGCTTTTCAAGTAAAATGACTGTGAAAGGAGGAGATATTCATGTTAGCTTCCCTATTTGTTGGCATCGTAGCCATAGAGCATATCTACATTCTAATTTTGGAAATGTTTTTATGGACAACACCTCGTGGTTTGAAAGCCTTCGGCTTGACGAAGGAACAAGCCACGGAAACCAAATCACTTGCTGCTAATCAAGGCTTATACAATGGATTTCTTGCGGCTGGTCTTGTATGGGGACTCGTTCACCCTGATGCATCCATGGGTCGTTCCATTGAGATCTTCTTCTTAATCTGTGTCATTATTGCTGCCTTGTATGGCGGGGCAACTGCAAAAAAGTCGATTTTACTGGTACAGGGTTTGCCTGCGGTCATTGCTCTTCTTTTTGTCCTTCTGTAAGATCACAATACTACATAAGTAAACAGTCATTTACAGACATACATAAGTAAGGTTTTATCGCAATAAATAAGGGAAGTCCCTATAGCTACTTGGGACTTCCTTTATTTATTTAGCCAATTTAGGCATACTTCACTACCTTATTTTTGCCACTTGTTTTTGCTCGATACATGGCTTCATCAGCCTGTTTGATGAGCGCCTCGGCGCTTAGGCCATTCTTATACTTGCTGTAGCCGATACTTGCGGTTACAATCGTTTCCTTCTCAATTCGACTGCGAACGCGTTCTGCAAATGCATCCATTTTGACACTAGGATCAGTCACCATGACGACCATCTCTTCGCCACCGTATCGGCCGGCAATGCCGCATTCTTCGGCTTCTTCTTTCATAATCAGCGCAACCTGCTTGAGCACATCGTCCCCCATCTGATGACCTTGGGTATCATTTAGCTTCTTGAAATTATCAATGTCGCTAAACAAAATGTACACAGGCAAATGCCGTCCAACATATTGCGCAACGCGGTTATAGAAAAATTTGCGATTATATAGACGTGTAAGCCCGTCCGTTATGGATGAATTATAAATGGCCTGCATAAGCTCTACGACACGTTCAAATAGCAGCATAAACAATAGAAAATAATAAATAATCGGTAAGACATTGGCTGCAATGGATAACACAGGTTGAACGTTTCCATACATATAGGCATTTACAAGGTGGACAGATTGAATGAAAAAGTAAACCGTCAGTGCCAGTTGGTATTTGACCTGTTGTCCGATGTACGGTGGGATCGTGTAGAAACATAGGAAGATCAGCACAAATACATAGAGCTCAAGACCAATATCCTGAAGCAATCTAACTTGCTCTTGCGTGCCGCTATACATATTTGGCACACTGAAATGAAGAATTGAAACGACAAAACCCATAATCATTAAGCCATAGAAGAATATGTACTGTTTACGATTCGTGCGATTGTATAATTGATAGATCCCCATGTTAATAAGGATGAACGATATTATTTTAAGCATTAGCCGCATATAGGCGGTTAAACTTGTATCCATATCGCTAAGTGTTAAATATAACTGGAGAAGGTAATGAATGCCTACAATAACTAGTGAAATGGTCATCGACATGTAGCCTTTTTTGCGACGGTCTAGAAATAATCGAAGAGAGATCACGAACATAAGGGCAACAATGACAACGATAATGGCATTCGATAATAATGAAGCTAAATCACCGAAAAGCAGATCAACAACTTTCATACTTTCCTCCAAAATCCCCTGTTTTTCGACATGTAATGAATCTATTATAAAGGAAAATGCGAGAGAGGGATAGAAACGATTGTAAGGGCTCGACAGGTGTTCTCTTTTCTATTCGGCGCACACAAGTTACAATAAGAAGGTAAGCTCAAGGATTTGGGAGAGGGGCTCATGCAATGAACATATTGCAAGCATTGTTTTTCCCCCCGGAACAGCCGGGTGGGGTGTCATCCATGGTTCCCTATATATTGGACCGTTTTAATAAAAAAGGCTGGGAAATGGAATTATTTTCGCTACCTAAGCGGATTCGTGGCAAGGGTACTGAGGAAGTGGAGTTCGCCACTTTTGATTGGCGGAAGTATGCCGGAAACCCGATCGTTGATAAATACATTCAGACGTACAAGGATTATGTTTGGTGGACGAAGTTGAGAATTTCCAAAAAGTATGATATTATCCATGCCCATCATCCGATTGCGGCACTTGCCATGAAGCAGATTTATCCGGAAACACCCGTCATCTTGACCATTCACTCCAGTTTTGAGAGAGAACTTATTTTGAATGGACGTATTCAGGAGAATGGCGTGGAGCATCAATTCCTTACTCAAATTTACGGAGAGCTTGAAGCGAGAGTCGATCAGATGATCACGGTCTCTAACTCGTTCAAGCAATATATGGCGGAATATATGCAGGATAGTGAACGGATAGGCGTTATTCCAAATGGTTTTGATGAAAAGCGTTTTCGTCCGATTTCACATGAAAATCCAGTTACGCAGTTCATAACCGTTTGCCGTTTAGTGCCTGCCAAAGGGCTCGATACACTGTTGATTGCTTGCGGAGAGTTGAAAAAACGCGGTCATCCCTTCGTTTTACATATTATTGGTGATGGACCAAGCCGAGAAGAACTTGAGAAACTGGCGATTCAGCATAATATTTACGAAGAAACAATTTTCTACGGCTATATGCTGCATCCAGAAGAATTTATGCCGTTCTTTGATGTATTCGTTCTGCCATCGCGCGCGGAGGCATTCGGGTCTGTATTTGCGGAGGCAGCACTATGCTGGTTAGCGTTGATTGGAACCGACGTCGGAGGGATTGCTGAGCAAATCGAACATGGACATAACGGCTTGCTTGTGCCGGTTGGTGATGCGATGGCGCTTAGCCATGCTCTGGAAAAAGTCGTCATTGATCCTACTTTCCGCTACAATTTAGCACGAACTGCTTGGGAGAAGGCGAAGAAAACCTACTCATTGAACCGAGTGCTTCGGCAGCTGAAAAGTGTGTATGAAAGTTATCAAGCCGCTGTACAACCAAATGACGATGATAGTGCGGATAGTTAAAAAAGCTGAATAGGAAGGCGTTAGAGCGATGAAACGACTGCGGTTTATGCATGCCGCCGACCTGCATCTGGACAGTCCGTTCAAAGGCATGTCGGCGCTGCCTGAACGGGTTCGTGAGCGAATACGAGAATCAACGTTTGAAGCGCTCAAGGAACTCGTGGCTTTAGCGATACAAGAGCAGGTAGATTTTGTACTCATTAGTGGGGATGTATATGATTTATCCGATCGCTCCTTGCGCGCTCAAATTCGCTTCCAGAAAGCATTGGAGCAATTAGAAGAGCAAGGAATTCCTACTTACATTATTCATGGTAATCATGACCCGGAGGATGGACGTGCCGCGAAGCTGGATTGGCCGGCAGCAGTCCATTTTTTTGCGTGCGATCAAGTGGAGACGATTAACGTGGAAAAGCCGCATCGCGGCGTCATTGCCCAGATTCATGGCATTTCGTATCGAAGCGCTGGGGTAACGGATAATTTAGCTGTTAAATTTAAAGTCGGCCGAGAAAAGGTATGTCAGATCGGCCTATTACATACGAATGTCGACGGTGATCCCGGTCATGACAATTATGCCCCTTGCAGCAAGCAGGATTTGCTTGAAGCAGGTATGAACTACTGGGCGTTAGGCCATGTACATACGAGGAACGTGCTTCATCAACAGCCGGCGATTGTTTACCCAGGGAACCTGCAGGGCCGAAGTATTCGGGAAACAGGACCACGTGGGTGTTACATTGTCGATATGACTGAGTATGGACGAGCTGAGCTCACCTTTCATGCGTTGGATCAGGTTCGTTGGTTCCTAGAGCGGCTGTCTGTGGCAGGCATACAGACAGAGCAGGAATTGAAAGACCGGCTCGGTGAGCAGCTTGAGCGGATTAGAGCAGAGGCGGACGGCAGAGATGCCGTCGTCCGACTTGTTCTGGAAGGGCGCAGCGCGGTGCATAGCTTGCTGCGCAAAGGGCGGGCTCTGCAGGAGCTGACCGCCGAACTGCGTGAGGAAGAAGATGAGCGGAGCCGCTTCGTCTGGGTGGAATCCATTGAGGACCGAACGGCAAGTGAACTCGACCTCGAGGCCTTACAGCAGGAGAAGAGCTTCCTTGGCGACCTCCTGCGGTATTCGGCTGCGCTGCAAGGCGACGACGAAGCGCTTGCTTTGTTTGCAAGCGAGGCGCTGGCCGCGCTGCAGAGCTTGCCGCAAGCAGCCGGTGATCCGGCTGCGGCTGAGCCTGAACGGCTGCTCGAGTGGCTGCGCGCCGCACAAGAATTAGCCGCGGACCTGTTGTCCGCGGATGGGGGGTGACATGGATGAGAATCGTATCCATGCAGGTTCAAGGTTTCGGCAGCCTGCGCGAGCGGCAGCTTGATACCGATAGCCCGCTGGTGCTGTTTTATGGCGCCAACGAAGCGGGCAAGAGCACGCTCATGGGCTTCGTCCGCGCGGTGCTGTTCGGCTTTCCAACTCGTCAGAGCCGGTTGGAACGATACGAGCCGCTGGGCGGCGGCGCCCATGGAGGAGCGCTAACCCTGCTCGATGAGCAGGGTCAGCTCATTCGTGTCGAGCGCTACGATGCGCCCGCCGCAGGCGGCAGACGAGCCTCTGCGGGGCTCGTCAAGGTCACCCTCGGTGATGGCACCACCGGGGGTGAAGACCTGCTGAACACGCTGCTGGGCGGCCTATCGGCCGACCTCTTCCGCAGCTTGTTCGCTTTCGGTTTAACCGAGCTGCAGGAGCTGCGCACCCTGCAGATAGACGAGCTCAGCGGCTATCTATATAGCGCTGGGCTTGGTGTGAGCGGCTCGGCCATTATGGAGGCCGAGCGCAAGCTGACGGCGCAGGCCGACAGCCTGTACAGACCCCGCGGGCGCAATCAGGAGATGAACCGTCTCCTGAAGGAGCTTGAGGGTCTGGAGCAGTCGCTGCGCCGCAGCCGGGACCCCGCAGCCGACTACGATCGGCTGTTGGCGGAGCGCCGCTCCGCGGAGGAGCGCATTGCTGCCTTGGAGGGGCAGCAGGAGTCGCTGCGCGCGGAGCTGCACAAGCTTGGCCTGGCCGGCAAGGCGCGCAGCGGATGGATCCGCTTGCGTCAGATCGGCCAGGAGCTGGCGGCGCTGCCTGCGCTGGCGGGCTTCCCCGAGCATGCCTCGGCAAGGCTTGACGCGCTCGAGGCAGAGCTGGAGCGCATCCATGCGGAGCGCACTCGGCTCCTACTGCGGCAGGAAAGCCTAACGAGCCAGCTACGCGCCATAGAGCTTGTGCCTGATCTGCTCGAGCATCAGATCGAGCTGAATCATTGGCTGGAGCAAACAGCCATATATGAAGAGAATAAACGCAGCGTGGATCAAATGCGCGTGGAGCAGGAGCACCAACGTGCGCAGGTAGACAGGCTGCTTAAACAAATAGATGTTCACTGGGAGGAGACAGATTTAGCCTCTTTCTCGGTAACGATTTCCCTGCGTGAACAGGTACGAGCTTACAAAGCACAGTTTCATAAGTGCAAGGACAGTGAGCTGCGCGTCAGAACAGAGCTGGAGAGTCTGCAGCAGCAGGTCAAACGCGACCAAGATACGGTAAGGAGCTTGGAATCCGATTTACATAAAAGCGGGGTAAGAACAGATAGTTCAGCCTCTCCCGGTTGGGGAGGAGCAGACCCATCTTCTGCTTTGCAACTTATAGCGAGAGATTATGCGCGCTGGCAGCAGCTTGTGAGAGAGCTTGCACATCAAAAAGAACGCGATGCTGTGGAAAACCAGTTTCAGTTTACTCTGGAAGAAGCAGCGAAAGCTGGCAAAACGGCCTCGAGGAGACTTCGTCAGCGCTTCATATTCATATCCGGCCTATTGGCCGTGTTGGCGCCATTATTGCTGTTATGGCAGAGCAGCTGGGTGGCAGCTCTCTGCGCTTTTCTTTTATTTGCTGGTACTGCACTCTATATGCTTGTTTCTGATCGTGCAGCGACAGAGAATCGCTCTTCCCGAGCGATGACTTCATCCCCGATCAGGGATGAAAGTCTGAGCGATGAACTTCGCTTGCTGGAGCGCCGCCTGCAAGAACAAATCCAGACTTTTGCCCAGCAGCAAACGGGCTATGTTGAAGCTGCGGCAGCATCAACTGCTACTTCGGTGGGCCGTTCCGCATCAATCCCTCTTGAGGTGCTCCAGCCTCAACTGGATGCATGGATGCGAGAAGCTGACCAAAATAAACAACAACGCAGTGAGCTGCTTCGTAAACTAGAGAAGCTGCAGGATACGAAGGAGATGCTGCAATCTCTTCGGCAGCAAGAAGATCAGCGCAGTGGCTATTTCGAGCAGCTTGTGATGGAGTCAGATCAGCTCCAATCGGATTGGAGTCATTGGCTGCAATCGCTTGGACTAAGTTCGCAGTTATCAGTGGACGCTCTGCTAGAAACATTCCAGACGATTGAGCAAGGGCAGGAAAGTCTTCGTCAGCTTCATAAGCTGGAGTCCAAGCTTGAGACATTAGTAACGAACATCGATCACTATGAAAAAACAGTCGGTTCACTTCTTCGGTTTTCACCAGAGGTACGTCAAGAACCCGTATTCGCGCTCAAACGCTGGAAAGAGCAGGAGCAAGAACAACTGAAGCTGCTTGCGGAGAAGAAGCATGGCGAACAGCTTTATTTGGAAACCGAGCAAGAGCTGCAGCTTCTACAGTCAAACGAGCAGCGTACACAAGCTCGGTTGGAACAACTTTTACAGGAAGCCTCTGCAAGTGACGGTGAAGAACTTCGTATTCATCAGAGAGAGCAGGAAGAACGAAGGAAACTGACGGAAGAACAAACATTGCTGGAATCCTCGCTCGAAACGTTACTCAGCCGCTCATTACTTGCCAGCTACACCGAGCTATTGGAAACCCATGGAGAAGATGATATCGCACTTCAAATGGCATCCCTCCAAGACCAATTAACCGCTACTGCCCATGAAACGAATGAACTTCGAGAGGTTGTTGGTAAGCTATCAGGACAAATTGAGAAGCTGGAGACAGGCTCAGAACATGCAGACCATCTTCTTCAAGCCGAAGCTTATAGAGCGACCATTCGACAGCAAGTTGATCAATATGCTGTAGCTTCATTCGCTTCACTGCTAATGAAGAAAGCCCGCGATGTTTATGAGCATGAACGGCAGCCCGGCGTTCTTCTGCGAGCATCGGATTACTTTGCGAAGATGACGAACGGTGCCTTCACCCATGTCAAAGCGCCATTCGGAGAGCAGCGTCTAGTCGCAATACGAACGAATGGAGAGTCGCTTGATACGAGTCAGCTTAGTCGGGGAACGGCAGAGCAGCTCTACTTATCCATGCGCTTTGCACTCGTCGAGGAGTATGCTGGAAAGGCTATTTTACCGCTTGTGATGGACGATATTCTCGTCAATTTCGATGAGGAACGGATGGAGAACTGTTTGCGTGTCCTTGCAGACTTAAGCAGCAGGCATCAAGTTCTGCTCTTTACCTGTCACGGCCACGTGCGAGATGCGGCAGCAAGAGTTATTCCCGGAAATCGCTTAATTCGTTTGTAGAAGCGTTAACAATGGAGGAATCGAAAGTGGAATCAGGAAACGATAAGAGGAAAGACCATCGGGAAATTACCTATCAGGTCGGATGGAAGAAGGGGAAGATCGAATGGAATGAAGGGGCATCGGAAGCTTTAGCGGTCAAATCATCCTTGGAAGTTGAGTGTCATGTTGGAGAAAAGCGTCTCCAGCTGTTTTGGCTTCCAGCCATGAGTCTTCCAAGCTGGCTGCTTCTCCCCTTACTTTATTCGCTTCCAGTCTTCTGTTTCCTATTAACGCTTGTTCTCATTTATGGGTTGCGTCATGGCTAGCAGCAAATAAGGGTTGAATAAAGAGGGGGGATCAGCTTTATGAACATGATATTAGCCATTATAGGTGGCCTGCTGGGCCTTTTTGTAACAGGGGTTGGCATATATACAGCTTGGATGGTTCATCAGCTTTGGAAGCAGCAGGGAGCAGCACCAAAACCAGCAGGTCAGGTGGAAATTGCCGTCAAATACTTTTCAAAATGGACGGTCATTGATTACGCAGTAATCTTATTATTTATCATCGGTCTTTTACTGTTGTTAGCCGAGTTATTTGCGGTTTGGCGAGATCAAACGGTTATTGCCAATTTCTATTTCTCCTACCTGCTCACAGGAATCATTATTTCTGCTATGGGCATGCTTCTGTTGTTTGTACGATTGGTTGTCGTACTTGGTTTTATTCAGTCAGGAGCCCTACATCGCACGGTTACGGTTTCGCCAGATCATCAGAACGAGCCAGATAACACTGATAAAGCCAAATAGGGGATACAATGCGGAAAGTAATATTTTGAATCCTATTTGACTGATTAAATAGCTTAGCCCAAGGATACTGACGAGGATTACCTTAGGGTTTAGTTTCACGCGCTGCTGAAGCTGCTGGGACAAGCCGTAAGCGTCAGCAATAAAGGTTGTGAAAATTTCACCGTATATAACGAGTAAATAAGCAACTTGCGGCACGGACCCTAGTCGGGTAATAATATTTCCCATTGGGATCTCGAATTGTGCGATACCTGGCATTTGCGCAGAGAGTGCGTAATGTGCAGATAACAGAAGCAGACCAATGCCTGTACCGCCAAGGAGTCCGCCCCAGTATAGAACAGATCTGTTGCGGATGGATGCTCCCATTGGAACGAGTACGGCTTGGGCCATCGCCAAGTTAAAGGCGGTATAGAGGAAAGGTGCGAACCATATTTTTTCTAACGGATCATCGCTTGTAATGCGCAGCCAGTTTCCTGAAGATGGCGAATGCCACGTATAAACGACGATGACCAAGCTGAATAGCAGCATGATGGGAACGACGATTGAATTCACTGTCATAATAGCGCCAATTCCGCGGGACAATACGAAATAGGCGAGAACTAATGTCACGAATAGTCCTGTTTGGTAAGAGAGGTGCAGCTGTTCTTCAAAGACCGTTCCGCCCCCGGCGAGCATGACGGTTGTAATCCCAAAAAGGACAATCATCATAAACAAGCTAATGGCATTACCAATTCTATGGCCAAAAATGGCCCGATTCAAATCCTCATAAGATGCTGCCTTCAGATCATGAGCCATCAGCATGAGTTTAATGCCAATCCAGATGAAAAGGATGCTGGATAAAGCAATCGTCAATGTGGCTAGCCAGCCGTAACGTGTGAAGAACTGCAGGATCTCCTGTCCAGAAGCGAACCCTGCTCCAACAACCGTTCCAATGTAGGTAAAGGCAACACGGACGATCTGTGAACCTGTTCGCATAGATTGCCCCGCTTTCTTTCGTTTGATATAGTACAAGGTATGTTCGTGATCCCATGTGCATGACTGGAACTTGGGGCAAGCTCTCGTTTCTGCTAAAATGGGAATGAATAAGAAGAAGTACAATGCGGGAGTGAGTCTTTTGTGAAGGAATTTCTATATGATTTCATAAGTCATTATGGATATATTGCTTTATACCTTTTGCTATCTGCCGGAATCGTTGGGGTACCCGTACCAGATGAAACCCTGATGGCTTTCGTGGGTTCGTTAACGGCACTTGGAGGTCCCTTTGATTTTGGAACAACGTTAATGGTGATATACGCAGGCACGATGACAGGGATGATTGTCAGTTATTTAATCGGTCATCGTGTGGGTAAACCGTTTCTTTATCGGTATGGCAAATGGTTCAAACTAACACCGAACCGGATTGAACGGGCCGAGGGTTGGTTTAAGAAGTATGGGCTCTGGACTGTTTTCTTTGGGTATTTCGTGCCGGGGGTTCGTCATTTCACCTGTTATTTGTCAGGTGTAAGCGGGGTCAAGTTTTATAAGTATTTGTTCTTTGCGGGTACAGGAGCGCTGCTGTGGTGTACAACCTTTTTAACATTAGGGCATTTTATTGGCAGCAATTTGGAGGGTTTATTTCAATTAATTCATAAATATATGGGAATAAGCTTAGTGACTATAGCGGTTATAGCCATTATTGGAACGGCCATTTACTTCCGATTCCGGAAGCGGAGAGCGGTCTGATTCCCATACACATGAAATAAGACCATGAGTGTCATCCTATAAGAGGAGCAATCATGGTCTTATTTTGTATTCTTTGCGGATTAATGGTTAGCGAAAAGCTTAATCGATTGGATGGTGCTCTCATTTGGATCAATGTCGAGCTTAAGTAGTGTTCCTTGCGACTTGTAGGAGAGAACATAGGTTGAGTTGGTGTCCGGTTTGCCTAGAATGGCAATAGCGTCTTGGACTTTCTGACCAAGGCGCAATCCGCGAAGTCCAGGATCAATCTCCGTGGAATGTACATCAACGAACTCAAGGACATCCTTCTTATTGAAGCCTACGGAGAAATCCGTGAAGTCATAGACTTGAATGGCGTCCTCATCTGCATCCATCACGAATTGTTTCTTCGCCTTCCCAAAACGTTCGAGCACTACGTCTTTACTCGTTCCGAGCTTCAAGCCCATCAACGTTGGTTTCTCTTGTTGATACGCATCCTCTGCTTTAATCTTCGGCTTGGCAGTTGGCTTCGCACTCGCAGATAATTGCGGGATGTCCGTTAAATCCGTTTTGGACGTGCCTGCGACTTGTGCCTCGTGTTTGGCCGTGTCTTCCGGTGTTGATGAAGGTGCTGCCGTTGCTGTTGCTACTACGATCGCAGGGGGTGTGCTAACTGGACTCGAGCTATTTTGTACATGGTTAGTTGGATCTATAGTAGGCTGTCCGGAAGGAGCAGATGACTCTTGGCATCCAGCTAACAGTATTGAAGCAAATGCTACTGGCACAAAGCCAAGCA
The DNA here is from genome assembly GCF_030817295.1 of Paenibacillus sp. V4I9. Lineage (NCBI taxonomy): Bacteria > Bacillati > Bacillota > Bacilli > Caryophanales > Paenibacillaceae > Paenibacillus > Paenibacillus sp. V4I9. Next base: position 5,283,469 of record NZ_JAUSZE010000001.1, on the reverse strand, counting down.
TGATAGGTCTAAGCAGGTTGTTCATCGCCATCTATCCTTTCTGCCGAATAATTGGTGTGAATAATACAACATTACTAATCATACTGTTTTCTGGTTCTATTTCAATGCATCAAGTTACCCAAATGTGAGCAATTGTAGACAAATTTCAAAATGCTGAACCCTACATACATATAGACACCTTATACAGAGTAAAAGTTTCACTTCAAAAGAGGGATAATCACAAATTGGGACTTGAAACCTACTTCATCAATATGGTAACTTACTCATAATAGACAGGTTTAGGGGGCTAGAATCATGGAATTGTTAAAACAGCGGATCCTAGAGGTCGGTGTAGTCGTATCGGATCAAGTACTCAAGCTGGATGCCATACTTAATCATCAGGTTGATCCTGTGCTCATCATGGAGATGGGGAAAGAATTTGCAAGATTGTTTAGAGAAACGAAGCCTGACAAGGTGCTTACCGTAGAATCGTCCGGTATTCCGATCGCCTATACGACAGCTTTACATCTTGAGGTTCCCATGGTATTTGCACGTCGGAAGAAGACGTTGACTATGGATCAAGATACATATAGTGAGCGTGTGCCTTCCTTTACCAAAGGGATTGTTACGGACATTATGGTATCCTCTCATTTGCTTCACAAAGGCGAGCGAGTTCTGCTGATCGATGATTTTATCGCTAATGGAGATGCAGCACGCGGATTAATTCGCATCATTGAAAAAGCGGAAGCTGAGCTTGTTGGTGTAGGGATTGCGGTAGAAAAATCCTTCCAAGCTGGTGGAAGCTCCATTCGAGAGCGTGGAATTCGTGTGGAATCCTTAGCTCGGATTTCCTCACTGGCGAATGGTCAAATCACTTTTGACTGATTTTACAATTTGTTCAAGTCTTCCCTCAAACCGATTTATCCTTTATAATGATTACATGGTATGAGAGGAGGCTGACATCTATGGGTATCGAAAATGGTTCCATTGAATATTTTATGACAAAGCTTGGGGAAGCCAAAACACATTTTGAACGTGCGCTTGATTGTAAGCATACAGAGTTTGATGACCTGTATCCGTATATGATCGAACACCCTCAATTTTTCTGGTACAAACGATATGTAGCATGGTCCGAGTTGTTAACGATCGTAAAGCTCTGCACCGAACTGACTATCGAGTGGGAACAACATTTCTCTGCCGCACAAGTGGAGTATATTCAGAAGCGCGTAATGTCTAGCAAAGTCCTTGATTTCTGGTACGAGACGAATGATTCGAAGGAACATGTTAGTTAATTTATGCCCATATAAGAAAGAGGCCAATGGATCCGAAGAGGATTCGTTGGCCTTTTTCTATGATATAAACCTGCTAACATGCATAAAAACTCCAAACCTACAACTTTAAGCGCCGTTTCCGCGCTCTCAGCTTTAAAACAAACCTCTACGCCGCCTGAGAGCGCCAAAAAGGTGCTCTCAGCCCGCTTTTCTGCTCCTAAGGTACGCAAAAACTCCAAACTTAAAACTTTAAGCGCCGTTTCGGCGCTCTCAGCTCTACAATAAACCTTACGCCGCCCGAAAGCGCTCAAAAGGCGCTCTCAGCTAGCCTGAGATCTATGTAAAGCATGAGGTTCCTGCGCTTAAATCCTTTTTCCTGAGGAAAGGTTGGCAGAAGAAACACGAACCAGCTAAACCAGTAGAAGTTGCACCGTCAGAAGGCGTCTATGTAAAAAAGTCTAAGCGTAATAAAGGGTAATATAACCAAATAGACACCAATTTTTTTGGAAAAGTGACCTACTTTTGATTAGAGATCAACTGTTATGCTCACTGCCTAAAAAACAAATATCTAAATATTGTATTCAATTTATATTTTTCACATCGAAGGCTTTATCAGCTTTCGTGCAACGTTAGCGTTGAAATAAGAATCGACGCTCCTTCAAAGAACCAGAGGCAGTCATTTTCGGATTGAAGGGAAAAATGGAGTCAGACACATGCTTAGACTCAAGATTTAGACTTAGACTCCATTTTGTAAAATGTTCATGCTTTCAATATGCCTTTTCGTTTGTTCGGAACCAAGCTTGTGAAGGGTTCGATACACTTCAGTTAAATAATAATCGTATTCCTGATTGGCCTCATTGGCGTAATAGACTTTCCAAGGAAGCCATGAAGTTGCATAGCTGCCTTGTGAGGAGTTATCGGTTTCCTCGAAAAGCTCTTGAAGCTTATCAATTTCTTCTTCGGTTGCCGAGATCTCGAATTCGAAATTAAGTGCATCTTTGTCTTCCAGAACTTCCCCCGTGCCAACGTTGATGTAGTACGTTTTTTTATCCACTATAGAACCTCCCATGGAGTAAGTTTGCGATTTGCGTTAACTTTGTTTCGTCATTAGTTAAGTTAACCTCAGTAAAGCGGTTTTATGTAAAGTTTGAACTAAATGCGAATTGGTGTATGCTTAAGAAGTACATATGAAATGTTGGAGGTAAGATGATGATATCTGAAGAACAGCTTGATCAATATAGAGTTGAAAGCACATTATTGCGTGTTATTCGGGATGTCAGCCCAACGAATGATGTGCGTGGAAGTGTAGTTGCTTGGGATGATGAGAGTGTGTTAATTCGCAAGAAAAACCGCAAAGTAGTCAAGCTCGCACGCAATTATATCTATCAACCATACGAGAACGAAAGACCTCCTGAATTCATGCTTCCGCAGGATCCCATCGAACCAGATGGCGTTTCTGATGACGAATAAGGATTCATGGATAGAATCAATGGAGGTTCCTATCTCTGGGATTCGCATGGACTTGGTTAGTTCTCCCCAAGGTGCTTACTTGCAGATTTGCAGTGAACATCCGCTGCGAACGCTGAATTCTTCGCCATGGGGCGGTGGATTCGGCACGCATAAGGTGATGATGAATCGGCAAGTGGACAAGCTATATAATGAGGCTGATCCGCTTCGTGAGATGGATGAATTCATCCAGCGTGAGGGTTTGAATCCTCAAGAGACAGCAGGGATGCTAACCGCGGCGAAGGTAAAGGACGTTGGCTACAGCAGCGTTACCTGGGAAACGGGCGAAGACGATGATATCAGCGAATTCGGTCAGAAACTTGCGATGAAGCCAGAGCAGGAGTCACTTCATGTTTGCTCGTGGGTTACGGTGGGGCTGGGGAATAAAGCAAGAGCAGGAGCTGAGCTCCCTTCCGCTTCCCTTTACCCTGGAACAATTAACACAATTGTCGTTATCAACGGTTGCTTAACCGACGCAGCCATGGTTAATGCTGTCATTACGGCAACCGAGGCTAAAGCAGCGGCTCTTCAAGCATTAGGCATCCTCGTTGAGGGCCAGCCAGCGACAGGAACGACTACCGATGCCGTACTTATTGCTGCAACATGCCGAGGCCAGACCTATGGTTACGCGGGTACAGCGACCGCGCTTGGTTACTTGATCGGAAGAACGGTATACGAAGCCATCATACATTCAGGTCAATTATATGAACAAACGCCCTACTAATCCGTGTGGATAAGTAGGGCATGTTTAATTGGGCTGGGTCTACCATTTTCATAAATGATTCAAGCTTAGTTATTTATGTTCTACGGAAAACTCCGTAGGCAGCAGCAGTTGCTATCGCGCCTAGTCCAGATTCATCCTCATCTTCACTTTTGTAGTTAGGATCATGCACAATGGCTTCAGCTTCACCTTCTGTAAGATCCCTTTGGTTGCCTGTATATTTCGGTTCCAAGGCGTTGATTTCTTCCTCATTCATGAGTCATTCCTCCTTTGCGAATAGGGTTAGGAGTGAAGGGATGAATTATTCACGAATTGTAAAAAGTATCGTTGACTAGCTCTCATTTCCCGTGTTATATTAAGTTTTGTCGCAGCTATTATGACTTTATTCATAGAGCAGCCGCATACGCGATCATGGCGGAATTGGCAGACGCGCACGGTTCAGGTCCGTGTGGGCTTACCCCCGTGGAGGTTCGAGTCCTCTTGATCGCATACCAAGCAACAACCCTTTCAGATACGTCTGAAGGGGTTGTTTTGTTTTATGAAACGCTGTTCATCTTTTTCAATAATATAGCGACTTTCATGAAAACTAGGTATAATACATAGTATAGATTGTACATCATTACAAAGGGGCTGATGTTTCATGGATAGAACGATTACGGTTACGCATTCTGGAAGTTTTGCTCATGTGCTTCAAACGTTTGCTATTTCCCTGTTGGTTTCCTTCCTAGGGACATTGATCGGTGCAATTGTCGTTCCACCATCGATGATTATGCTTTTCATCATTGCTGAGGTAGTCATGTTGGTGGCAGCAATCATCATTCGTGTTCGCGGCAAACATATCGGCTACGGCTTTCTTTATGCATTTACTGCGATTTCAGGGGTTACTCTGTACCCAGTCATTATGGCGTATGGCGGTATGCTGGGGGCAAACGTCGTATCTGGCGCATTCTTCGCGACTGCAGCAATTTTCGGCGGACTTGCCTTCTATGCTCATCGTTCGCAGCGTGATTTCAGCTTTCTAGGCGGCTTCTTGTTTGCAGGAACGATTGGGCTCGTGCTCATGAGTGTGGTCGGTATGTTCGTTAACTTTGGTTCTGCGATGAACCTAGTATGGTCGATGATCGGCATCTTGATTTTCAGTGGTTGGGTTCTCTATGATGTGGCTCAATACCGAAACGGTGTATCCGCGGAAGAGGTTCCACTCGCAGCATTAAATATTTATCTCGATTTCATTAATCTCTTCTTGTATATCTTGAAGTTCTTAGCCTCAATTGTTGGATTAAACAGGGATTAAACAGATCGTCAGAAACACCAAAAAGCACTTTCGTATCTCACCGTAGGGTGGGAATCGAAGGTGCTTTTTTTAATTTTAAGCTATCTTAGGAGATCGAGCTTAGGCTTGACCTGAACTTGAACGGAATGAAAATAGGAAATATCTCCGCGGAAGCTTCGATTAATTTCGAGCAGGGTATGCAGGATTTGGATGAGTTCAGCATGTTTCAATCGAACGGTCGCTGTTTCCTCCTGCTCGGTTCTGATCAATTTGACCTCGAGTAGATGATTGGATTCATCCATTTGAATCTCTAGCTGCTCCGTTAGCAGCATCTGTTTCCACATACAAGCCAACACCTCTCTCTCTCTACTTGCTCTAGTGTATGCTTGGTTAACGTGAATAGAAGTGTAAGACTAAGCTATGATCAATGGATTTTAAAAGAAACAAGCACGATTTGCTTTTTCTGTTCATACAATTTAATGATCCTATAAGGGGAGAGAGGAGATGACCTATGGCGGCTTGCAGCACATGGACGTATAGAGGGATTTCGTCTTCGGTATTCAAAGCCTTACAACAAGTCGGCAGAAAGCAGGGCTTTACGATTCCTAATGCAGCACAAGGCAAGTTCATGATTACGGTGGTTGGCATGAATGTCGGATTTCAATATGCGTGGGATACCAACGCTCATACCTTGTTATTGCAGTGTGATAATAAACCGATGCTGTTAGGCTGCAGCACGATTAAATCTTTTGCAGACAAAATCATTGCGGAGAGTGGCGGCAAACTCGGTTAATACCCTATATCCACCTGTCTTTGGCTAGTTTAAGCTCCTGTCTCTGTGGTTAAAATAGGGATAGAAGGCAGGTGGACATATGGCAAAAAGCGATGATCTGGTTAAGTACATAACACAGCAAGTCGTTACGTATATAGAAACACCAAGGGAAGTTCGTCAGCAGGTCAAAGCCATAAGCAAGGAACAGCGGGAAAGCTGGCAAACACGCTGGTTCGGCATGCTGCCGCTGGCCACAAGGATGCTGATTGATCAGGCAAAACCCAAAAAGATAAAATAACAAAGCCTCTTCACCTATAATCGGGAGATACTTCATCCTGATGATTGGTGCGAGAGGTTTTTTTGTTTATATATCGAATATAGTCAGGACGAACGTACTACCAAAAATTGGGGGAAGAAGTCATAATGAAACTTGAAAAAAACAATAAGCTTGTCATGATTGGTGATTCCGTTACGGATTGCGAACGATCAAGACCGATTGGCGAAGGATTATTCGGAGCTTTAGGTAAAGGCTATGTTTCTATCGTGGACGGGCTGATCAATACAACGTATCCAGAGCTTCAAATTCGTACCGTCAATGTGGGTACCAGCGGCAATACGGTACTTGATCTCAAAGCCAGATGGCAAACGGATGTCATCGATTTGAAGCCAGACTGGTTATCTATCATGATCGGTATTAATGACGTATGGAGGCATTTTGACGTACCGCATCAAAAGGAAAAGCAAGTGGGCATTGAGACTTATGAAAAGACGTTAAGAGAGCTAGTCGAACAGACACGTCCTCTTGTCAAAGGTCTTGTAATGATGACACCCTTTTACATAGAGCCGAATCCGCAAGATGACATGCGTTCCAAAATGGATCAATACGGGGCAGTCGTGAAACAGATAGCCGAAGAAACGGGCTCCATTTTCGTGGATACGCAAGCTGCTTTCGAACCTGTTCTTCAGGCGTACTACCCTGCATACATCGCTTGGGATCGTGTACATCCGAACAACGTAGGACATACCATTTTAGCTAAAGCATTTCTTAATGCGATTGATTTTACTTGGAAGTAAGCAGAAAGCCTTAGACAACTGTGGATATAGCGGTCTAAGGCTTTTTTTATGGGAAAATATGTCCTAGCTTTAAAGCATTCTCCAGCAGTACGTAACGTGGTCCAACATGGTCTAAAGTCAGGTAGGAATCCCCATCTACCCATTGTTGATAACCCAGAATGGCGAGCGGCAGCGTGACTTGACCATCATAGAGCTCGGTGACATAGGTTAACTTAGCATGAGGGTTTAAAACCTTTTGAAGTTCACTTAGTTTGGTCACCGGAAGCGGTTTTCCCTGGACCCATGGGAGTCGATCATAAGGATCAAAGGCAGGATATAACGCCGTTTGAGCTTTGCTCGACAGATCGGTTGCTTCTGGCAAGTCCTCTTTTATCCTCGGGGTAGGGTCCTCTTTGAGCGGAAGCAGCTCTCCGGATTTGGCATCCAAATAGTACGTTTGGTCTTGAAAAATTATTTTCCACACAGCGGTTAATTGGTCCATGTAAAGTCGGTCTAAAATAATCGTTTCATTTTGAACAAAATCAGTGTAAGAAGTAGCAGTAGGAATGAGTTCCTGCTGTACCAGAGAACGATACAGCGTGGTCAAGCTGAATAGCGGATTGTTACCAGTTCCGTATTCGGTTAATCGGAAAGACCCGTTGTCAGTGGCATGTACGATCATGTAGCCAACATCCTGTCCATGATCGGTGAGGATAACCACCCAGCCATGTGTGCCTGGCCCGAGAGGATAACTGTTCCAGACTGCCGTCTGCCAGCTTTCAAACCCGGATTCTCGAGCGAGAGTTGTTCGCCAAGTGTTGATCGTAGCGGTCAAAGAGGATTCGCTCCGCAATTCTGGTAATGGCTTCGTCTCTATGTTACTAGCTATCGTTTCCCTTGCCGTCTGCGTATAGCTTGTCCGTTCTACGGAGTCGCCTGCAGAGGTTTGGAGCGGTATGAATAATAAACTGCCCACACTAATGAAGCAAGCCGCCGTCCATGTTGTCCACAGCTTCATCCTCGTTCACCTACCTATCGTTAACCTCTAGTGGTATGAACCTATTAACCTATTGTAATTCTTATGCCTTAAAAAGATTGTTAGAACCTGTAGTGTTAATTTTGCGATGTTTTAGCGACTGACGTCAGTTCCTGGGTGTTCGCCCAGCATTCAAATGAAACAATCCGCAATTGATGACAGATACGACAATACGAGGCTTGTGCTGCCAGTCGATTTCTTGCAGACGGTTGCGGCATTGCGTTTCGATTTCGTTTCTTTTGTCAGGCTCAGCGCTCAGCAGGAGACCGTTGTAATAAGCTTCCACACGATCAATTTCGCTGCGGTGCTGTTCGTTAGCTTCATCGGCCCAAGTATGATCATACGCACTGACTTTACGCTCGAGCATCATTTCAAGAAAATTAATGGCTTTCGGCAGTGAAATTGTATCAGGTAAAATATGACTATTCGCAGGAAGCTTCGGAGATAGGCTCTTGGTAAGCATATGTTTATGAAAATGTTCCCGAATTTCACCGCTATTCAGTTGTATCGCGAGTGAGTGAATCTCGCTTCGTTTGCGGTCGCAAGCAAGCTCTACCTTGTAATTCACGCAGAACCAGGTGTCATAGACAAGTGCGGCATGATAAGTAGCACTCATCGGGAATGGTTCCTCAAACAAATGTACGAAGCGTCCGCGTTCACGGACAATAGTGAACATTTGTTCCAGACGCCTACTGCCGAAGGTCACTTCGTCCTGCGGAAGCCGTTGGGAGATGACTGTCGTAGGTACGAAGCCGAAATAGCGGCCAAGAATGCTGTCTGAGTTTCCGTCAGGTGGCTGGGGAGCTAGTCCCTGGCCATGACCTTGGCTCTGGCTGGGCCCTCCCACGTTAGGTGGGCTTTTGACAGTTGTTGCGGTGGCCTTCGTTTTAGTCTCTAGCTTCATCTGCTCAGGATCGAAGATGAACTTATAGGTCATCGTTTCGGCTGCAGCCCCTGTACGTTCGACGAAGCTCCAATAGTAAGGGCGTCCTGTCATCTCTCTGTCTGCTTCAGGAGAGAGCTTTGCAGTGACGTAAGCTGGTGATTTCTCTAGAATTGTGCAGTTATAAGCTTCAAGAAAGCGCATGACGAACGTGTGAATGTTGCGTTTGTTCATGGCCTTACCTCGATGTTATGCGTACTGCCAACGGCATCAAGAATGCTTTGAAAGGCTGCTCCATATTGTGGGTTCTGTTCAATTTCCGATTTGACCTCAGTAAACGAATGACCTAGCTCATCGATCTTTCTGCGTATATCTTCGCTTGAACCTGCCTCCATGACCATGCGGAACAACGATGTTTCGAGTGAGCCTTTCTTTTCGATCTTCTCGAGAATGGTATCGAGTTGTCCGATAACCAGCTCAAACATATTGATTTTCTCATGCAGCAAAGAAAGAATATGCTCTTCAATCGTGTTTCTGGTTGAAAGGTTATAGATGTTGACATCATGCGTTTGTCCGAGTCGATGTACACGGCCAATTCGCTGTTCAACACGCATTGGGTTCCATGGCAAATCGAAATTAATCATGTTGTGGCAAAACTGTAGATTAATTCCCTCGCCGCCAGCTTCTGTTGCAACAAGAACTTGTACACGATTGCGGAATAAATCCATCATCCAATCTTTTTTACCGCGATTCATACCGCCTCTATAAGGGACAGCTGTTATTTTATGTTCCTTCAAATAATTGAGAAGATACTCTTGGGAGGCGCGGTATTCGGTGAAAATGATGACTTTATCATTAATATCTTGTACGAGCTTCATCGTGGTCTCTGCTTTGGTGTTTGCTTTGATACTGCGAATTAGCTCAACAAGCTCCCATATCTTGGCGCGTTGCGGTGAGTCTTCGGCTGTTTTCTTGAACAAATTGACGAGCGTAATGAATACGGCGTCCCGGGAACTGCAAACTTCGCGCTGGAGAGTGATAAGTGAAAGCATACTGCTGAGATCACCGGCGCTCTCTTGGTACCTGGTTCGAACGAAATTCGTTACCCCATCGTAGAGTGCCTGTTCATCATTCGAGAGTGTGAGAGGAATGTTCCTAACAACCCTTTTCGTATAATGAACACCGCCGTCGCCGCGACGATTACGAATCATAACCTTGGATAGCTCCTGTTGAAGCTGGCCCTCGTTTTTCGGTGTCCTTTTCCCAACCACATAATTGGTTTTGAAGCTGCTATGAATCCCAAGTTGACCTGGCTTGAGCAGGGTGATGAGATTGAAAAGCTCTTTCAGGTCGTTCTGCACCGGCGTGGCGGTGAGCAGTAGGCAATACTTTTTACGCAGCTCGTTCACGAAGGTGTAATTGGTCGTTTTCTTATTTTTGAGCTTGTGGGCCTCGTCGACAATCAACATGTCATATTCAAGACCCATGACAATTTCGCGATGCGGATCACGTTTGGCGGTGTCCATGGAGGCAACAATGACATCGCTTTGCTTCCACATATAGGCTTTTTTATGAGCAACAGCTGGAATGCCGAATTTGCTATTCAATTCCCGGACCCATTGCAGCACAAGAGAAGCGGGTACGAGGATGAGTGTTTTGCGGACCAAGCCGCGGATCATGTATTCTTTTAAAATCAAACCAGCCTCAATCGTTTTCCCAAGCCCAACCTCATCGGCCAAAATAGCCCGGCCACGCATCTCATTAAGCACACGTTTCGCCGTATCAATCTGATGAGCCATAGGTTCAAGCTGCCCTAAATGAACGAGGCACTGCATCTCGTCAAACGTCGAAATAAGCCCCGATTCTTCCGATTCGTAGGCTAGCTGGTACAGCGTCCAGTCGTCCCAAGGACCACCGCCGCGCACACGATTATCCAGCTCAGTAAACCAGTCCCTCTCAAAGTGCATATCAAGCTGATTATGAATGGGGCGAATGTTCTCTTGCTGTTCATGTTGACGCATCGATGTGCCCTCCTTAAGGTTTTGCGTAGCAAAACTGTCTTCGTAAGCGTGAGCTGAGTTCGTATAAAAATGACTTTGCAGGCATGAGCTGAGCTTTCATGAGATATTGAGAGTGAAACAGAACTGGGTTTCAGAGCCGGAAGTTGGCTCCAAGCTGACCAGTTTTACGTCGAATACGTGTTAGTATGTCCAGAAGAGGTGCTTTCATAACTTATCCATTGAAGTTGACGTGAAACTGTTTAGGATAAAAAGTCCACTAAGTGGCGCGCGACACTAACATCGTAAGTATGTACGATTTTATGATATGATATAGGTTGTCTTCGGATAGCAAAGTGGGAAAGGGTGCAGAAAGAGATGACGACATGGCGATTCATACATACAGGAGATCGTTCTCCTGCTGAAAATATGGCATTAGATGAAGCAATATTGACCGCCCACAGTGAAGGAATCGTTCCTCCAACGGTGCGTTTCTATGGATGGAATCCGGCAACGCTGTCGATCGGCTATTTCCAAAAGGCATCGGAAGTCGATCAGGAAGCAGTAGTAAGTGAGGGAATTGGCTTCGTACGGCGTCCAACCGGGGGGAGAGCGGTTCTACACGATAAGGAGTTGACGTATAGCATTATCGTTGCAGAGGACTATCCGGGCATTCCGCGTAATGTGACAGAAGCCTATCGCGTGCTGAGTGAGGGGCTTTTACAAGGATTTCGGGCGCTTGGACTAGGTGCAGAAATGGTGCAGCTTGCGAGTGATGAGGAGAAGGAGAAGTACGCATCCGCTGGATCAGCGGCTTGCTTCGATTCCCCCTCCTGGTATGAGCTGGTTGTTGAGGGACGCAAAGTCGCCGGCAGTGCGCAGGTTCGGCAAAAGAATGTCGTGCTGCAGCACGGCTCCATCCTGCTCGACATGGATACCGATCAACTATTCCGCATGCTGCGTTTCTCAAACGAGAAGGTTGCGGAACGGATGAAGATGAGCTTTTCGAAGAAAGCTGTGGCGATTAATGAGCTGCTTCGGGCGCAAGGGAAAGAGGCGGTGACGCTTAGTCAGGTGGAGGAAGCGTTTCGTCGTGAGATCGCGCTGGGGCTTGGTGTGGAGCTAGTAGAGGAATCATTGACACCTTATGAAATTGAGCTTTCTGAGCGGCTTGTGCGCGAGAAATATGGCACGGATGAGTGGAATTTGCGTCGTTAAGCGAAAGCGCGTGCGAAAGTGCAAAGAAGCACGAACCTTTCTAAGAAAGGTTCGTGCTTTTGTTTGTTTGGAGTTTTGTGACATCATATATCTATTGAACTTTATTGTACAAAAGTACGTTCAAACTCACTATGCAGACTGCGAGTAATCGGACCTGGCGCGCCGGTTCCAATTGCTTTGCCATCAATCTGTAAGATAGGCGTAATTTCCACGGTAGTTCCTGTGATAAAAGCTTCATCTGCCAGCATAAGCTGCTCCGTCGTAAAGGACTCTTCTTTAACTGTGATTTTTTGTGAGTGAGCTAGTCTCAAAACGACAGCCCGGGTGATACCATGAAGGATCAAATGGTTAGCTGGGTGCGTGTAAAGTACGCCATCTTTGATCATCATCAAGTTAGAAGCGCTGCATTCTGTAACAGTGCCGCTGCGATGCAGTACGACTTCTTGCACGCCGTGATCGAGCGCTGCTTGTTTGGCCATAATATTTGGGAGAAGATTAAGCGTTTTGAGATCACACCTCAGCCAGCGGATATCCTCTAAAGTGATTGCATTAATACCATTATGTATTGTAGCGATGGGTCTCCTTACCTCTGTGCAGTAGGCTAGCAGAATAGGCTCAACTTGAGCAGGGAATGGATGTGCTCTGGGAGCTTCGCCTCTGGTGATTTGCATATAAACAGTGCCTTCATTTAGACCATTCTTTTCAATAAGCTGCGTGAGAATATGACCGATTTTTTCAATTGAAAAAGGTAGTTCTATCCGCACATCACTTGCGGTTCTTTGGAGCCTCTGCATGTGAGCAGCTTGCTCGTAAATTTTCCCATGATACACACGGAATACCTCATATATCCCATCTCCAAAATAGTAACCACGATCATCCGGTGAAAGAAGAACGTCCTCCTTGTTGACGAACTCATTTTTAAAAAAATACATATCAACATCTCCTAAGTAAATCCTAGATTTCCATAAAATATCATCGAACAAATGTTCTGAAAAGTAATGAAATGTGTTATTATAAGTTATAGGTTAGCAGAGGAATTAGCGAACGTCAAAACGAGCTGTATAGCCTATCTCATCTTGCTTGGTTGAATGATTAAATATGGTTATTCTGGCCGCGAAAAAGAGAGAATTAGTAAGTAAGGATTAGCTAAAATGATTAAGGGTTGTCTTAATAACGAAATTTGGTTCTTTAGCTATTAGAAGATCAATATATAGTGAGGTATAATGAATTTCGCACACCACATATTGTAATTTTACATAAACTTCATAAAGTGACTTTTATTTTAGTTGTAGCTGAGTATGTAGCTTATTGGGAGGGAATTATGGATGGGGATTGTACAGTCTAATAAGAAGCTGGATGGATTAAGTGAGAAAATATTTTTGGATCGTTATGCACTCAAAAATGCGGATACAAGTGTTGCCAAGGTGGGCGATACTGTTCTCGTTTTGACGAAGGATGACCCTAAATTCCCAGCCAAAGAAGTTGGCGAAATTGTCAGCCGTAATGGCGATACTGTCAAAGTAAAAACACGAAGTGGTGAGACTGTTGAATCCGCAGTGGAAAAGCTCACTTTAAATATTGAGAAGACACCGGAAGAAATGTGGAACCGCTTGGCCGGTGCAATGGCATCCGTAGAAGCAACCCCTGAGAAACGAAAAGAATGGACAGATAAATTCAGATACATCCTTGATGATTGGAAGCTTGTACCAGGTGGACGAATCGCAGCAGGTGCGGATGCAAGTGATGAATTGACCCTATTTAACTGCTATGTTATTCCGTCTCCACACGATAGCAGAGGCGGAATTATGAGCACACTCTCTGAAATGACAGAAATTATGTCACGCGGCGGTGGAGTTGGTATCAACCTGTCTTCGCTTCGTCCACGCCGTTCCGTAGTGAAAGGTGTTAATGGTTCATCCAGCGGGGCTGTTTCTTGGGGAGGTCTGTTTAGCTATACAACAGGATTAATCGAACAAGGAGGCAGCCGTCGCGGAGCACTTATGCTCATGATCAACGACTGGCACCCTGATCTTGAGGATTTCATCACGGTGAAATCAACGATGGGTCAAATTACGAACGCGAATTTATCCGTTTGTGTAAGTAACGCATTTATGAAAGCCGTTAAAGAAGATCTTGAGTGGGAGCTTGTTTTCCCAGATACAACTGACCCTGAATACAACGATAAATGGGATGGGAACTTAGATGCTTGGAAAAAACTAGGTAAAGCCGTCAAGCCTTATCGTACTGTACGGGCACGTGAAGTTTGGCATACAATCATTGAGTCTGCTTGGAAATCAGCTGAGCCAGGTGTCGTATTCCTGGAATACTACAACCAAATGTCCAACAGCTGGTACTTTAATCCGATTATTTGTACGAATCCATGCGGGGAGCAGGGGCTTCCGGCTTGGGGTGTCTGCAACTTATCTGCTATTAATCTATCGAAGTTTTATGATGCGGAAAAGCATGACGTGGATTGGGCAGATTTGGCCAAAGTGGTCCGTTATTCGACTCGCTTTCTCGATAACGTTATCGATAAGACGCCTTATCATTTTGAAGAAAATCGTACGAATCAACAAGGCGAGCGCCGCGTAGGTTTAGGTACTATGGGCTTAGCAGAACTGATGATTAAATTGAAAATTCGGTATGGAAGTCCGGAATCCCTGGTGTTTTTGGACGAAATCTACGGTTTTATGGCTAGAGAAGCCTATCTGGCATCGGCTGAAATAGCTGGTGAAAAAGGGTCTTTCAAAGAATTTATTGAAGATAAGTTCCTTGAGAGCGGCTTTATGAAAAACATGACAAAAGTATTCCCTGAAATTGGCAAAGCGATTAAGCAAAATGGCATGCGAAATGTGACTGTGATTACCCAAGCACCTACTGGAAGTACGGGGACGATGGTGGGTACATCGACAGGCATTGAGCCTTACTTTGCTTTTGAATATTATCGTCAAAGCCGTCTTGGCTTTGATAAACAATATGTGCCGATCGCACAGGAGTGGAAAGATGCAAATCCAGGTCAAGAACTGCCTGACTACTTCGTAACCTCCATGACGTTGACTGCAGAAGATCATATCCGAGCGCAAGCTGCGATTCAAACATGGGTAGACAGCTCGATCTCAAAAACAGCGAATTGTCCTGCAGACTTCACCGTGGAAGAAACGAAACGCTTGTATGAATTGGCTTTTGATCTAGGTTGTAAGGGTGTAACCATCTACCGTGATGGTAGCCGTGATGTGCAAGTATTGAGTACTAGCGCAGATAAAAAGGAAGATAAGAAAGAAGAAACTGCACCTGTGGCTGTTGCCGCGGAAGCCGTGAAAGATGCAGATAGCTTTACTAATCTCTCAGGCAAGCTTGCTGTAGATGTGGATGCGAAGACAGAGCAAGTATTCGATAAACAATATAAACGCCGTCCACAAATTCTACGCGGTGCAACGTATAAAGTGAATACACCATTCGGGATGGCGTACATCACTATTAACGATATGAACGGTACGCCGAGTGAAATCTTCCTCAACGTAGGAAAAGCAGGATCCGACGTGTTTGCGATGTCTGAAGCACTCGGTCGTGTGTGCTCCTTGTTCTTGCGCTATGGGGATCATGGCGATAAAGTGAAGCTGCTCGTGAAGCACTTGAAAGGCATTGGCGGGTCTGGCGCCATTGGCTTCGGCAACAACCGAGTCGAGTCCATCGCGGACGCGGTAGCCAAAGCGCTCGAGCAGCACGACGAAGTGATGAACGAGCAAGACGACGCGCGGAACTACGTGACCGCGACGAGTGAAGTGCTGGATGCGCCAGCACCGGTAGTGGAAGTGGGGCACACGGGTCATGGCAGTAGCGAGGCTAACGCCGCGCCGAAGGACCTGTGCCCGTCGTGTGGATCGGCTTCGCTGGTGAACAGCGAAGGGTGCAAGAATTGTATCAACTGCGGGTATAGCAGGTGTTCTTAGGATTGAGCCAGGGCGGAAGCCCTGGTTTTTTGTGATTTTTCATAATTTATTGTAAATGTTTCAAAATTTATTGTAGTTTTTGTTTCAAAAAACCACTTATGCATTCTTCTACATAAAAATACAATTGTGTAAAAAAGGGAACAAAGGAGTTCGAAACCTATATAGTTGATAATTGGAAAGAGGGCTTAATGCCATATAATACTCTAACTAAAATATCTGGCAATAATACCAGCATTATTTTGACTGGGAGTCATGCTGCTAAAATTCTTAGAATGACATTAGCAGGTATTGTTTCTCTTATTGAAGATGGAGATCTTGAAGGGATTGTAAGTTTCACTAATAAGAATAAAACTGTATTAGTTAGAAGGGAATCCGTAGAGCGATATCAAAATAAAAGGGAAACTTATATGACTAAGGAGGAGATGATGAGATTTCTCCAAGTAAATCAGAAGGTTGCAGAGAGATTAATTTCTAGTCCCAAGGGGGACATAAGGTAATTGACACAGGCGGAGAGGGCTGTCACTTGGCAGCTTTATTCGCTTTAGAGGGAAGTTATGCTGCATGTTGACCACAACCTCAACCAGATATAGTCGGATGGGATCGCTCCACATCAAATGGAGTTCATGTTTGGATTAACGATTTAAAATCCATGTACTCAGAGGGTGCTTAAGCAGGGCTTTTGTACCCATTAAATAGATAGCAATTAACTAATTAAAATATATTGACTAATTTAATGTAAGTATATATTATAATAAATGTAAACTAGATTCCTGACACAATGTATCAATTAAAATAGTTGAGAGGTGAGGGTTTATAGGGGGACAAAGTTTGTTCGCGTTTAATACACAATATGTTTTTTTGTTATTAACTGAATGTCAAATATCTCAAAATAAAGATACTTAAATTAAAGATTTTTTTCACAAAAAACGAAAAGGAGCTAACAACCATGAAAAAATTTCTTACAGGACGCACAGTAACAACGCTAGCATTTTTAACTGTCGTAGTATCCACAAGCGCATGTGGCTCTATGATCGGATCAAAAGCGAATACACCTGCTGCCGCGACTAGCCAAGCTCATACAGCACTTCATTCAAAGGCTGTTCCATCACCAAGATTGTTAACACCGACGAACCATACGTTACTCATGATCGACCACCAACCGCAAATGGCTTTTGGTACTTCGTCTATAGACATCGCGACGCTGCGCAATAACGTGACTGGACTTGCCAAAGCAGCGAAAGCTTTCAACGTTCCAACCGTTCTGACGACGGTAGCTTCGAAGTCTTTCAGCGGACCGATTTTCCCGGAAATCCAAGCGGTATTCCCTGATCAGCAGCCAATTGACCGTACACAATGAATGCTATGGAAGATCAAAGAGTCGTCGATAAATTGAACAGTTATGGCAATAATAAACTCGTGGTTTCTGGTCTTTGGACTGAGGTATGCGACTTGACAGCCGTACTTTCCGCGATCGATCAAGGATATGAGGTGTATATCGTTACCGATACTTCAGGCGGTGTATCCAAAGAAGCTCACGATATGGCTATTAAGCGCATGATTCAAGCCGGCGCTACCCCAATCACCTGGGAGCAGTATTTACTAGAATTGCAACGTGACTGGGCTCGTTCCGAAACTTACAAAGCCACAACGGATATTGCCAAAGAACACGGCGGAGCATACGGATTAGGCATTATTTACTCGCAAGAAATGTTTGGTGGAAAAGAAGGACATTAATCGAAGAAAATCAAAATTTTTAAAAGAGGGGGTCTATCAGATTTATGTTTAAGAAGACGCCAGTTCTGCTGTTAGCGCTTGCCATTTCCGTATCGTTAGCCGCATGTAAAAAAACGGATGAGACGCCTTCAGAAAGCCTAAATCCATCCGCGGATTCTAGGCCTTCTGAGCCATCTGTTCCAACAAGCTCGCCGGAAAATGTTGGCCAAGCAAATCAGGCAAATCCCAGTCCTAGTGAAAGCATAACGGCAGCTCCAACAACGGCAGCGCTTGATGCGTCAATCATCTTCAAACAAAATTGTATAGCCTGTCATGGTGCAGAGTTGGAAGGGAGAATGATTGGTCCCAATTTGCAAAAAGTAGGTGCGCGTTTAAGCAAAGAAAAAATCATTAACCAAATCACTAATGGGAACACAATGCCACCTTTCAAAGATAAACTGAACAAGCAAGAAATTGAAACGTTGGCAAGCTGGCTAGCAGCCAAAAAATAAAAAAGATAGTCAGATTAATAGCTAAATAAGTAAATAGTGTTGACCATGTGGCGCCCATCCCAACTGTAATAAGGTAATCGTCAAATTAAAATTAATTCTGTAACATGGAGCGCGGTAGGCGTGAAGAAAAAATTATGGGAGGAATGCGGAAATGACACCAGTTCAGGTAGATGAATGGCTGGATGAGTATAATGATTATTTGCTGCTTTATGAGTTGTTTGGAGACAAGGCTTATTTGGATGAAACGACGAAAATATTAACAAATTTAAAAAGATATATCTCTCGTCTGCACATGTACAAGAAACGTATGTTCATGGATGATTCACGAAATGTATTGCAGAAATGATTACCATTGTTATTATTATAAAAAAGAATTACCTTTAATTTAAGATAGTTAAATCTAAGATATTGAGAGGAGGTGAACCTCTATGTCATTCCAACTAGAAGATGATCAATCTACTTCGCTTAAGACCTTTGTTGTCCTTTCAAAAGCCTACAAAACACTCATGGACCGTGCGGTTAAAGATATGAAGCAAAACGGTCTATCACCTTCGGAGTTTACGATTTTGGAATTGTTATATACGAAGGGAAGAATACCACTGCAGCAAATTGGTGAAAAGATTTTAATAACCAGTGGAAGTATTACCTATAATATCGATAAGCTGGAGAAAAAAGGTCTAATAAAACGTGTGCATTGTGAAGAAGATCGAAGAGTTATTTATGCTGAAATTACACCGGTGGGGTATGAATTATTCGATCTAACTTTTCCAGGTCATGCAGAAACGATCCATTCCATCACTCAAGGTCTTTCTCTAGATGAAAAACAAGACATTATAAAACTTCTTAAGAAACTAGGAAAAGGAATGTAATTAATAAATACAGCCTTTCAGAGTTAGGGTGTATGAACTGAGATAGCCCCAAAAGAGGCAAGAGCAAGAAGGAAATATAGAATGTCAAACATTTAAAGTGATTAACTAACTAAATATGTGTTGACTTATTAAATGTAAGTATATATTATAATAAAAGTAATTGGAATTACTTACACCGTTTCAAATAAACAAAGTAAAGTGAAGGGGGCATAGTCGGTCGAAATGCACTAGGGATAAATTGAAGATAATTACTAGTAAGTTCAATATGTTTGATGCACTACAATATGTTTTTAGAAAATATACTTTCGGTAAATATCTTAATGCCATATTTCTTAAATTTAAGAATAACAAATTTGAGATATTACTTAAAAAGGAGCTAACAACCATGAAAAAATATCTTACAGGCCGTACAGTAACAACACTAGCACTTTTAACTGCCGTCGTATCGACAAGCGCATTCGGATCTATGATGGTTGCAAAAGCGGATACACCTGCTGCAACTAGCCAAGGTACAACAGCCATTTATGCAAAAGCTGTTCCATCTCCAAGATTATTAACACCGACGAACCATACGTTGCTTATGATCGATCACCAGCCGCAAATGGCTTTTGGTACTTCATCCATTGACATCCAGACGCTGCGCAATAACGTGACTGGGCTTGCCAAAGCAGCGAAAGCTTTCAAAGTTCCAACTGTTCTGACGACGGTAGCTGCGAAGTCGTTTAGCGGACCGATTTTCCCTGAAATCCAAGCCGTATTCCCTGATCAACAGCCAATCGACCGTACGACGATGAACGCTTGGGAAGATCAAAGAGTGGTAGATAAAGTTAACAGCTACGCTAAAAAGAAACTAGTTGTTTCTGGTCTATGGACTGAGGTTTGCGACTTGTCCGCCGTTCTCTCCGCGATCGATCAAGGATATGAAGTGTACATCGTAACCGATACTTCAGGTGGCGTATCGAAAGAGGCGCACGATATGGCGATTGAGCGCATGATTCAAGCCGGCGCGACGCCAATCACTTGGGAGCAATACTTACTAGAGTTGCAACGTGACTGGGCTCGTTCTGAAACTTATAAAGCCACTACCGATATTGCCAAAGAATACGGCGGCGCATACGGATTAGGCATTATCTATTCGCAAGAAATGTTTGGCGGTAAAGAAGGACATTAATCAATAATTGAAAAGATACGCGATAAAATGATGGTAGGACATTTAAATGTTTTATATCTTTAAAGTAAGATAATTAATTTTAAGATAAATTTATAATAAAAGGAGCTAACAACCATGAAAAAATATCTTACAGGCCGTACAGTAACAACACTAGCACTTTTAACTGCCGTCGTATCGACAAGCGCATTCGGATCTATGATGGTTGCAAAAGCGGATACACCTGCTGCAACTAGCCAAGGTACAACAGCCATTCATGCAAAAGCTGTTCCATCTCCAAGATTATTAACACCGACGAACCATACGTTGCTTATGATCGATCACCAGCCGCAAATGGCTTTTGGTACTTCATCCATTGACATCCAGACGCTGCGCAATAACGTGACTGGGCTTGCCAAAGCAGCGAAAGCTTTCAAAGTTCCAACTGTTCTGACGACGGTAGCTGCGAAGTCGTTTAGCGGACCGATTTTCCCTGAAATCCAAGCCGTATTCCCTGATCAACAGCCAATCGACCGTACGACGATGAACGCTTGGGAAGATCAAAGAGTGGTAGATAAAGTTAACAGCTACGCTAAAAAGAAACTAGTTGTTTCTGGTCTATGGACTGAGGTTTGCGACTTGTCCGCCGTTCTCTCCGCGATCGATCAAGGATATGAAGTGTACATCGTAACCGATACTTCAGGTGGCGTATCGAAAGAAGCGCACGATATGGCGATTGAGCGCATGATTCAAGCCGGCGCGACGCCAATCACTTGGGAGCAATACTTACTAGAGCTGCAACGTGACTGGGCTCGTTCCGAAACTTATAAAGCGACTACCGATATTGCTAAAGAACACGGCGGCGCATACGGATTAGGCATTATCTATTCGCAAGAAATGTTTGGCGGTAAAGAAGGACATTAATCAATAATTGAAAAGATACGCGATAAAATGATGGTAGGACATTTAAATGTTTTATATCTTTAAAGTAAGATAATTAATTTTAAGATAAATTTATAATAAAAGGAGCTAACAACCATGAAAAAATATCTTACAGGCCGTACAGTAACAACACTAGCACTTTTAACTGCCGTCGTATCGACAAGCGCATTCGGATCTATGATGGTTGCAAAAGCGGATACACCTGCTGCAACTAGCCAAGGTACAACAGCCATTCATGCAAAAGCTGTTCCATCTCCAAGATTATTAACACCGACGAACCATACGTTGCTTATGATCGATCACCAGCCGCAAATGGCTTTTGGTACTTCATCCATTGACATCCAGACGCTGCGCAATAACGTGACTGGGCTTGCCAAAGCAGCGAAAGCTTTCAAAGTTCCAACTGTTCTGACGACGGTAGCTGCGAAGTCGTTTAGCGGACCGATTTTCCCTGAAATCCAAGCCGTATTCCCTGATCAACAGCCAATCGACCGTACGACGATGAACGCCTGGGAAGATCAAAGAGTGGTAGATAAAGTTAACAGCTACGCTAAAAAGAAACTAGTTGTTTCTGGTCTATGGACTGAGGTATGCGACTTGTCAGCCGTTCTCTCCGCGATCGATCAAGGATATGAAGTGTACATCGTAACCGATACTTCAGGCGGCGTATCGAAAGAAGCGCACGATATGGCGATTGAGCGCATGATTCAAGCCGGCGCGACGCCAATCACTTGGGAGCAATACTTACTAGAGCTGCAACGTGACTGGGCTCGTTCTGAAACTTATAAAGCCACTACCGATATTGCCAAAGAACATGGTGGCGCATACGGATTAGGCATTATCTACTCGCAAGAAATGTTTGGCGGTAAAGAAGGACATTAATCGATTGCTGTTTGAAAATTCACGAAGCAAAATGTGCTTCGTGAATTTTTTCATCAATTTCAAATGGATGGTCTCAAGCTAAGGCTAGTTAGCATTAAACTCTAATACTAGGAGGAAATAATCATATGAAGAAGAGCTTATCTGTTTTATTTTCTGCAACAATTGTTCTGTCGATGTTTTCTTCCGTCGCGTTAAGTAAAACTTCAGCCGACTTCACGGATCTGAAAGATCTGGATACAGTGACAAAAGCGAAATTCGAAACGATGATTAACGCCGGTATATTTAATGGCGTAAGCGATACAACATTTGGTCTTCATGATGAAATGAACCGTGCTCAGTTCGCGAAAGTAGCAGCATTGATCATGAATCTGGAAATTAATAAAAACTTAAATACATCAAGTTTCACTGACGTTAGTATGGGCGACAGAGCTAACGGCTATGCGCTCCCTTACATCGAAGCTTTGAAAGCTGCTGGCGTGACCGACGGTTATGGGGAAGGCATATATAACCCAGCGGGTAAAGTAACCAAAGAACAACTGGCTGCTTTCCTTGTTCGGGTACTGGGCAAAGATGCTGATGCCAAAGGCAAAACTTACACGGACAAAACCGTTTCTGACTGGGCACAAGGCTATGTAGCGCTTTCTCTTGAATTAAAACTGTTTCCAGCTGCTGAAGGTAGTTTCGGTGGTATATCCAACGCGACTCGCGATCTACTCTTGCTTGGCGCTTATGAGGTGAAGCAACACTTGATGCCAACCGGAGAACAAATGATTCACATTATGGACTTTGCATTCTGTAAAAAAGCCTTGACTGTGAAAGCTGGCACGAAAGTAACTATCATGAACGAAGAAGATGTTCCGCACACTATCGTTAGCGATGGACTATTCGACTCTCGTAAGGAAAACAGTGCTGGAATAAAAAAAGGCGAAAGCTATAGCTACACCTTTGATAAACCAGGTGTATACAAAGTCTACTGTTCCTTTCATCCTTTTATGACTACCACGGTAACTGTTAAGTGAGAGAGGAATCTATGAAAAAAACACTGAAAATTGCAGCAGCCGCTTTATTAGTCTCCGTCCTGATAGGAAGTTCATACCTCCGCTTACCGGTTCCAGTTGTGGCGGCCGGTCAGCTTGAGCCAAACTGGACGTTCGACGATGTTGTCGAACAGATGCATAGGGATTGGATCGGCGGAACAGTGAAAAAGGAAGAAATGACCGGACAAGTTCGAGAGTTTAATATGCACATTGAAGAGATCGAGCATGAATTGACCGATGGGGTTAAGATTAAAGCATGGGCATACGGTTTGGAAGGGCAGCCTGCCACTGTTCCAGGCCCTCAAATTCGCGTCAAAAAAGGTGATCTGGTCCGCATTGTGATCAAAAACAATTCGACACAGCCGCATTCTTTGCACCCTCACGGCATTACCAGCGTGGATATGCTGAATGACGGCGTTGCGCACATCACAGGGAACTACATTATGCCAAAGAAATCTTACACCTATGAGTTTGTAGCCAAAGAAGCAGGTACCCACTGGTATCACTGCCATGTGCAAACATCTCTGCACCAGGATATGGGGATGTATGGATCTTTGATCATTGAAGATACGGAGAAACCAAGTTGGGACAAAGAATTTACCATGATGCTAGACGAGTGGGACACCCACCGTGACCCGTCAAATGCAACTGCAAAACCAACTTACAATTACTACTCAGTTAACGGCAAATCGGGTAATTCCATTCCTGATATGATGATTAAAGAAGGTGAGATCGCCCGCGTTCGTTTGATCAACGCAGGCTTTGAATCCCATTCTGAGCATCTTCATGGAACGCACTTCGTCGTTATTGCGAAGGACGGTTACAAAGTGCCGCAGCCTTACAATATGGACACGGTAAATATCGCTCCTGGTGAAACCTACGATGTTCTCGTAAAAGGCCGGGACGGCGTATGGCCATGGCACGACCATAACTCCTTAGCCGCGACGGATGACGGCGTGTACCCAGGCGGCATGCTGATGCATATACGCGGTTCTGGCGATGACAAGTTCAACCCAGAAGCAAATCCGTCGTTAATGCCAGTTGAAGGCCACATTCATGCTTCTGACGATCATGTGCTGACAACAAATGGCGATCCTTTGTTCATCAAAGAGAAAATGACCTACAACAGTGAAGAATGGCTCAGTGCTTCCCCGGAACGAAGAGCAAAGATCAACGAACAAAACATGGAATGGGGTCAATCTATCGGTGGCGTGTACAACGCAGTTTCTGGCACGTGGTCATTCCCTAGCAATGGCAGTACAATCATTCAGCAGCCTAGCGAGTCTCCAAACGGAGCCCAACCGAACCATCAACATAAAATGTAATGGTAATAAGGGGCTCTGAACTCGGCAGTTACAAACTATATGACTCTAGGATCGACTGTTTAAATGAAACGATATTAAATAACATGTAAAAGGGAATGTGTAAAAAAAGCTGATAAAAAAGCTTGACAAAAAGGGCGTGGCTTGTAAATTTTTATTGTATTGAAAAAAAATCAAGCTCTGATCTTCTAGGAATTGGGAATAACAGGCAGCTAATTTGGCGCGCAGTAAAGGAAAAAAAAGTCATACATTGATCATGATATTTTAGAAACACCTGAATGAAAATCCAACAATTTTGCTTGAATCAAAAAAAGGAGTGGATCATTGTGCGTGCCATTTTAAATAAAATTAATGAGCTTTCAAGAAAAGAAAAAGAAATTGGATTAACTGACATTGAAAAAACAGAACAAGCAAATCTACGAAAAGAATATCTTCAAATATTTCGTGGTTCTATAGATAGTATGCTCTTGAATTCTACAATTGTTGATCCGAACGGTGATAATGTTACTCCAGAAAGATTAAAAAAAGAAAAGGTTAAAATAGCTACAAAATAAATGATTTTCACTATTTGAGGACTCCGAATAAAATTATTAAATGCTACGCTGCCTAAAGATGGCTCCTAAATTGGAAATTGGTCGGGAGTCATCTTTTTTATGTCCATTACAAAATATAGCTCAAGTGAGTACCTAACGGTTAAACCTACTTCCTTAAATATGATTCGTAAACCATTGGAACACCAAACTGGTGAGAGAAACGGTGAACCATACGAGAAGCCCGAATAGGATCGGCCGAACCCCCATTTTCATCATTTTACGAAAATCCGCGCTTAAACCGATTCCTGTTAATGCCATCACAATCATAAACTTAGCCAGATCACCTATATAATGCTTTATTTCATTACTGAACAAACCTAGAGTATTAAATATAGAGGCTACCATAAACCACAGTATGAACCACGGGAAGATCCGGGCCATGCTGTATGAAACGCTTTGGTCTTCGACGGCCTCCCTTTTCTTGCGCATTCCGAGCCATACTTCAATCGCGAAGTTTACGGAGCGCCTTGCTTCCGAGAAGCTTGCTCAATTGGGAGGTAGCTTGTGGTGCATAGTCCTAGTACATAATAACATAATTGAAATGAATTTATGGGATGGGGCAAACGTTGAAAACGGGATTAGATTTGTTTAAGCGGAAGCAGTATGAATCATCTTGCTAACAGTAAGATAGAATTTGAAATATAGCCTAAGTTATCGTGATCTAGTGGAGATGATGGAAGAACGAGGTCTTGGGATGGCTCTTACAATCATTATGCGATGGGTTCATGAGTTTGGGCAAGGAAATTGGAAGAAAGGTTAGGGAATTAAAAAATATATAACTTAATTTGCCTTCCAAGAGGTAATACAAATGTACAATGCACTCTTTTATCATTAAATTAATTGATGTTTTATCAATATGTAGGGAAAACTATAATAAAGAAGTTTAAGGAGGCATTTTCATGTCAAAACAAACAACTGGTATCCATCACATAACTGCATTTGCAGGTGATCCTCAAGCAAACGTCGATTTTTATGCCGGAATCCTCGGCCTTCGCCTGGTAAAGAAAACAATTAACTTTGATGCTCCTGATGTATATCACTTATATTTTGGTAATGAAGCAGGGAGTCCAGGCACGATCATTACGTTCTTCCCAACACCTGGAACACCAAAAGGCAAGATAGGAGGTGGCCAAGTCGGTATTACTACCTATATCGTACCTCATGGTTCGCTAGACTTCTGGGAGAAGCGTCTTATTAACTTTGGAATCTCAGTTAAGAAAGTGAGCCGTTTCAAAGAAGATTATATTCAATTCACAGACACCGAGGGAATGGGTCTTGAATTAGTTGAACGAAATGAGGGGAAAAACAGCAAGTGGGCATTTAATGGGGTTCCAGCAGACAAGGCGATTAAAGGTTTCGGAGGAGCTGTGCTATTCAGCACCAATGCAGAGAGCACTATGGATACGCTGCAAAACGTACTTGGTTTGACAAAAGTTGCAGAAGATGACAATTACGCACGTTTTCAAGCAACAGGAGAGATAGCCAACATCATTGACGTTCTTCTAACCAACATGGATTGGGGTGTAGGGGGAGCTGGAATAGTTCATCATATTGCTTGGCGTGCAAACGATTTTGATGATCATGTAGAATGGCATAAAGAAGTAATGCGCAAGGGATATCGACCAACTCAAATTCTTGACCGTCAATACTTCAATGCCATTTATTTCCGTGAATACGGTGGAATTCTTTTCGAAATTGCTACAGATCCTCCAGGTTTTTCAAAAGATGAGCCTGCTGAATCATTAGGTGAGAAATTAATGCTTGCCTGAGTGGTATGAGAAAAATCGTGCAAAAATTGAAGAGAACCTGATCCCTATTCAAGTAAGAGAACTGGTAGGGAAACAGTAATGAAACATATTTTTGAAAAAGGTACTAGAGTGGATGATCCGGTATTAGTTGGGTTTGTCCGAGACAACCTAGTGGCCATTGGTTATTCTAACGGAGCCAATATAGCAGGCAGCCTTCTATTCCATTATCAAAATGCATTTAGTGGCGCTATTCTTCATCATCCAATGGTTCCAAGAAGAGGCATTAAGCTACCGAATTTATCTGATATCCCTATCTTTATAGGTGCAGGTACTAATGATCCAATCTGCACTGCGCAAGAAACCGAAGAGCTACAAAAACTACTTCGTGAAGCTGGAGCAACAGTTGAAGTTCATTGGGAGCATTTTGGTCATCAATTAACAACTAGCGAAGTGGATGCAGCCTCGGTTTGGTTTAAGAAGAACCTGTTGTAATATGGATTGGTGCTCGCGATCTAAATGATATCTTTTGATGCTCGTGGAATGGAGCGTTGTTACATGTCTGCAAGTTTACAACATCGCCTTCAATGAGGCTTTATTAATATTGACTATCGAAAATACGTTGACTATAAAAAGTAAGTTTTATGATATTAATGCAATAGAATTTCCTTTTATTTTACCTATTAAACAGTAAATATCCTTTGGACGATCATTTTCCTCATTATCCATTGAAGAACTACATACTAAACATTTATATTTACTAGTTGTTCTTCTTTATCTGATACTGAATTTTTTCTAGGTGATGAATATTTAATCATTTTTTTTGAAATTATAGTAAAGGCGATAATTTAATTACATTTTTAGTTTGTTAATAAAAAAGATATCATCCCCATGACCTTCAAACCTCGTTTAGTATGGTAGTAGGGAAAGAATTTATTGAAACCTACCATAAAGCAAATCCAACAGATGAAGTAATTTATCTAGATTTGTACAAGACAAAAATGCCTCATATAGATGGTGACGTATTTAGTGGTTGGGGGAAACTTCGATCAGGAACTTCTTTTGAACAACTCTCCGATGCTGAAAAGTCAAAAGTTGATAAAAAAGCCATTCATTATTCAAGCAAGTGGTGGAGAGTACACGGAGGGTCCTGCTGCTGATTTCGAAAGTGGTCATAGTTACCTAAAGAAAATTATCCAATTTCATGGAGTTCCATCTTTTGAGGGAATATTTGTAGAAGGCATGGCATCCCTCATTCACTCTCATTCACCTACTCGATTTTATACTTCAATTATACAGAAAAAAGGTACAGATCCTCAATAATTTGAGGTTTTGTACCTTTTTACATTAAATAGGGACTTTTTCAGTGGCTTCGCGAATTTGGGGCTCATTTTTCCAATATTATGAAACATCACATTTTGTTTTTTTGTTGTTGGTGAATATAGTAACTGCGACATATGTATACTAGCGGCTGCTTGGTTGCAATACCATTTTTTCGGGAATGGATTACATCCAGATTTTCCTATTGCAGTGTCACCGAATAGCATACTTTTGTTTAATGCCCTTCTTTTCCTCCAAACATCTCATTTGCGTAAATGACACCAAGTCCATAAGCGCCGCCGTGATCTTTTGCTATAGTCAGAACATCATTGTAAGTTTTTTGATTAGCCCAATCACGCTGCATCTCAAGCAAATATTGCAACCACGTAATAGGTACAGCACCAGCCTGGATCATTCGTTGAACAGCCATTTCATGCGCCTCTAGACTTACGCCTCCACAAGCATCCGAAATAAAGTATACTTTATATCCCGCGTCAATTGCTGAAAGAACTGGATCGACAACGCAAACTTCAGTCCAGAGGCCAGCAATTACAAGTTTCTTTTTACCGAAGCTTTTTACTTTATCTACGACGCGCTGGTCTTCCCACGCATTCATAGTTGTACGATCGATTGGTGCTTGATCAGGAAAAACAGCTTTAATTTCCGGAAAGATAGGACCGCTAAAAGTTTTCGAAGCCACTGTAGTAAGTAACGTAGGCACACCGAACAATTTCGCGGATTTTGCAACTCCTGCTACATTATTTCGGATGGTTTCCAAACTATGCGATTTCGTTGCGAAAGCCATTTGTGGTTGATGGTCAACTAGCATGAGGGAATGATCGGTTGGACTTAACAAACGTGGTGAAGCATTAGTTGCAGTCGCTTGAATCTGTGCTCCTTCCGAAACCTTAGTAGCAAGCGAGTTAAATTCTGCTTGTGAAGACCCGACTGAATTTGCTCGAGAATTATCAGTGGCAGTTTGAGCAACATAATTGGGAGCGACTTGCCCATCATTCAATGCATTAACCTGAAAACCCTTTGTTTGAACATTTGTTTCATTCGGACCCTTAGTGGTACATCCTGTCAAAGCAGAGAATAACATTAGACCAGCAATTGAGTATAATCTTTTTTTCATTTAATAAACACCTCCATCATTAAGATGATTCAAGAGAGGTGGCGTTATCCGAAGGAAATTTTTCCATTACAATTTAAGTGAGGAGAAGTTATTTAATCCTGCATAAAATCCAGATCATCTAGTGGTTTCATACCGTAATCGTGTGGAGCAGGTTGAGCCTTGAAAGCTCAAGAAACACGTGTTGCCTGAGAAGGAGATCAGGATAAAGCCTAACCAGCAGTTCTGCACAGAGTCTTGCGTAGTGCATGGTAACGTGTACGACGAAGCGGAGACAGGAAGTGAGTAGGCCGGAATCAAGTGAAAAGGACAATTAACCCCGAAATACAAAAATATATCCTGTAATTCAATAACATCCCAGTTGTAAGTGTTCTGAAAAATTTGAAGTCCATGAAAATCTAAGAAACGAGAGAAAAACAGAGATATGCTTTTGTTCATAGAGGGAGGTATGTTCAACAAGTTCGATGCATATTTTCGAAATATTAAAAAAACAAAATAGCAAAAAAAATCATTGCTCTTTTCCCCTTCAATTTAACTGTTTATAATTCTCGAATTTCGGATAACCCTTATTCATTAGAATTTCCCGAATGTGAGGTAGTGAATATAGCTGTTCACGAAGGGTTTTAACCCTTATTAATACCGCTTTAGCTTCATCACCATAACACTCTGCATCCCCCTGCCAACAAAAGGGGATAAGGAAGGATCTCTTTATCTGATACTAGGATTTTTTCTAGGTGATGAATATTGAATCATTTTTTTTCAAATCATAGTAAAGGCGATAATTTAATTACATTTTTAGTTAGCTGATAAAAAAAATATAACAGAAGGGAAGTTTTCAGATAATGGCAACTATACTCTACATCACTGCACATCCGCACGACCATCAAACCTCGTTTAGTATGGCAGTAGGGAAAGAATTTATTGAAACCTACCATAAAGCAAATCCAACAGATGAAGTAATTTATCTAGATTTGTACAAGACCAATATGCCTCATATAGATGGTGACGTATTTAGTGGTTGGGGGAAACTTCGATCAGGAACTTCTTTTGAACAACTCTCCGATGCTGAAAAGTCAAAAGTTGGTCGCCTAAATGAGATCGTTGAGCAATATGTGGCGGCTGATAAGTATGTTTTTGTTTCCCCAATGTGGAATTTTTCTTTCCCACCGCTTCTCAAGGCTTACATTGATGCAATTTGCATTGCGGGTAAAACATTTAAATATACCGAAAATGGACCAGTTGGTTTATTAACAGATAAAAAAGCCATTCATATTCAAGCAAGTGGTGGAGTGTACACGGAGGGTCCTGCTGCTGATTTCGAAAGTGGTCATAGTTACCTAAAGAAAATTATGCAATTTCATGGAGTTCCATCTTTTGAGGGAATATTTGTAGAAGGCATGGCAGCTATGCCAGACAAAGCTCTATCGATTAAAGAAAAGGCGATCGCACAAGCGCAAGAGGTTGCAAAGCGTTTTTAATAAAACATCCAAAATCAAAAAGTAGCCCGCACAAGAAGATCAAGTTGTGGGCTTCTTTTTTGGGACACCTGAACAAAACACCCACTTTTGTGTACATGTTCGAAAAAGAAGGAAGGATCTTGCCGTGGCAAGTTCCTTCCTTCTTTAATTCATCTCGATTTCAATTTCATAGCAAACACTTATAATGTCGTCCATTAGAATCCACTCGAATCCTTCACTATGACTTATTTTTAAACTACTACTCATTGACTGGTCAATCTTTGTGATAATACCCGTTATTTCTTGGTCTTTGATGTTATTGAAATAGCTTATTGTGAGGAATCTTTGATCTCGCAGTGATTCAGCTATTACTTTTGCGATTGTTTCTGCCTCTCGGAAAGTTGTTTTCTTGTTCTCCATCAAGTTTCCACCCTCCATTGGTGTTCATTATATTAATTATTAGGGAGGAGCGTTTTTTGTTCCATAAATTAATTTAGCTCAAACAGGAGGAAATGAATATGGCGATTGTTACTGATGCAAAAGGAAATATATTATTGGAATTTAAGAAAGTGCAGGAGGAAGAACTTGATAGAATACAGTTAGCGCACCATTAACCCATTCATTAATTGTGATAAAGTACCAAGCTAAATACCTATTAATGCTCAACAAATGGAGAAAGAGTTGGGAACTACCTGGAGGTGTTATTGAATAAGGGGAAACTGCTAGGGAGTGTGTTATTAGAGAGCTCTTTGAAGAAACCAACCAATATGTAAATGATATTGAGTTTAAGGGATTGATGAAATTTGATCTTTAACCAAGTTTTCATGGTCCCAAGAGGATTGAGTATGGTGGTTTGTTTTATCAGTGAACTGGATATTATAGCTGATTTTATTGAGAATGATGAGGCAGAAACAATCATTTTATGGGATGGTTCATCGGATATAGCACCGTGGTACAGCAAGAGGTTTTCGAAGCAGATTGTAGCCGAGGCAAAGTCTAAAGTGTGATACGATCAATATAATCCCGAAGACTATCCACAGCAAACTTCTAAGAACGAATTAGACTGTTGGGTGCTATCGAGATTAAATACCACCTTGCAAAACGTAGTGAAGGGGCTTGAGGTTTACGACTTTTTGAACCCGGCAAAGCATATAGAAACGTTCGTCGACGAGCTTAGCAATTGGTATATTCGTCGCTCACGTGACCGTTTCTGGGGCAGCCAAATGACAGAAGACAAGGTATTTGCGTACCAAACACTGCGCAAAGTTTTGTTAACACTGGCTCAGATGATTGCACCATATATCCCTCTCATTGCCGAAGATATTTTCAGCAACCTTGGCGGCGAAGGCAGCGTCCATCTAACTGATTATCCGTTGGTAATGGGACACGTTATTGATGGGGAGCTGGAAAGTGACATGGAAACCGTACGACAAATTGTCGAGCTGGCACGCAGCGTCCGGAATGAAATGGGGATCAAGACTCGCCAGCCTTTATCCGAACTGATCGTCTCGATAGACCGCGAATTTAATCTGAACCCATTCGAGGATATCATAAAAGATGAAATCAACGTTAAAGCAATCCGAGTGGAACAAAGCGATAGCAGCTTCGTTAACTACAATTTAAGACTGAACTTGAAAGTTGCCGGCAAAAAATACGGAAAATTCGTCGGCCCCGTTCAAAACTATTTAAAACAGCTATCTGGCTGGAAACTTATTTTTCATGTTTCGTCAATCTTGTAGACAGCTTTCCGAAGTTTCTTGGCGCGGTCCATACTTGGACAAGCTTTGAAAAATCTTTATAAAATTTAAAGGAAAAGTATTGCAAATTTTAGTTAAAGAATATAAAATAAGCTTATAAACGATAATCGATTATTTATTATTCATCTTGTGGAGGTTAATACATTGCAAAAATCAGTTCAAAATCCACTGCTCAAAAGGCAGGTTCTACGCGAGGATATTAAAAATTATTTAACGGATTTAATCATAAGTGGACAATTTAAAACTGGCGAACGTCTTGTGGAGACGCAAATTGCCAAAGATTTAGGTGTCAGCCAAGCTCCTGTGCGTGAGGCAATTCGGGATCTTGAGCAGTTAGGCTTATTGGAAACCATCCCTTACCGTGGCACGTTTATCCGCAGCTTCACTCTAGAGGATTTAAAGCACGCCTATCTGGTACGTGCTGAGCTAGAATCATTTGGGATTCGTGGAGCAATCAAACGGTTGACTGACAATGATTTGGAAGCATTGGAAGACCTGTATCGTAAGATGCTAGCCTCGGAAGAAGCGGGAGATATCAGAGCGAGAAGTTTATTAGATAATGAATTTCATTCCTTCATTATCGAGTCCTCCGGTAACGCTATCCTCGTAAAAGCGTGGAAAGCAGCGAGTGTAGCGGAATGGACGTATTTTGGTGGACGTGTTTTAAAATCTTTGAGCGGACGGGAGATCGTTGAACGGCACCTTCCGATTTTGGAAGCGCTTCAGAAAAGAAGTGAGGAAGAGGCTTCGGCGGTCATGCATGCCCATTTTACCGAGTTAATTGAGATTTTGGAAATATAAATGAACAAGAAGTCAGGTCATACCCTAAAGGTTATTGAGAGGGGGGATGTTATATGTAGGCCGAAAACGAAAATAAGAAATGGGACAAAAAAAGTTTATTATTTAAACACATATAAAAGGAGGATTTTCAATGACATATGGAACTATGGCAGTCGATCACGAAATGAGAATTAATTACGATAAACTTCGCAAAGACAGATTGCAAAAAACAAGGGATCAAATGGAAAAAGATGGTCTTGGAGCTTTACTAGTTTATGATCCGGACAATATTCGTTATATCACAAGTACCAAACTGGGTGAATGGTCCAATAATAAGTTAGGACGATATGCTTTATTACCAAAGGGGAAAGATCCGATTTTGTTTGAAATCGGCAGTGCTGTTCCTTCGAGAAAAGCGCTATGCCCTTGGTTAAAAGATATTCGTCCAGCTAAAACGGATATGAGAGGTACGATGCCGCCTGAGCTTGGTACTATTGAATATAGCATAAATGAAATCGCTTCCATTTTAAAAGAATATGGCTTGGAAAAAGAGCCTATTGGCGTAGATGTCTTGACTGTGCCAATCGTTCAAGCTCTTCAAAAAAATGGTTTGGTTTTAGTAGACGGTCAGCAAACGATGTTGAATGCTCAAACCATTAAAACGAAAGAAGAAATCCAGTGTCTCGAAATTTCCGCGGCAATGGTTGATGGTGCTTACTGGGATGTTTTCAACATGATTAAGCCGGGAATTCGTGAAAACGAAGTTTATGCCATGATGAGAAAGCGTTTATATGAGCTCGGAGCAGAAAATGTTCACAACGTTAATGTCATCAGTGGTGATCGTGCTAATCCGCATCCGCACGATTTCTCCGATCGAATCATTCGTCCGGGCGACATGGTCTTCTTGGATGTTGTGAATGATTTTAACGGCTACAAAACGTGCTACTATCGCACATTCGTATGCGGTCGTCCAACCGAAAGACAAAAACGTGTTTATAAGAAAGCATACGATTGGTTATACGATGCAATCAAAATGATTAAACCAGGCGTCCGCACAGATGAAATCGCCAAACTTTGGCCGGATTATAAACAACTGGGTTATGATAATGAATACGAAACATTGGCATTATTTATCGGTCATGGCGTAGGTGTTTCTCACTGGGCAAAACCTATAATTAGCCATCAAAATTCAATTGATATGCCTGAAGTGCTTCAAGAAGGTATGCACATTGCTCTTGAAACCTATTATGGTGAAGAAGGCGATGCTGCTCGTATTGAAGAGCAGGTTGTTATTACCAAGGATGGCTGTAAAGTAATTACTACCTTCCCTGCCAATGAACTGCTATCAACTTGGAATTACTAGTTTAAGAGGGAGGGATGGATATGAAAAAAACGTATAGAATCGCAGTGATTCCAGGTGATGGAATAGGTCCGGAAGTTATCACTGAAGGTGTAAAGGTCTTGAATAAAGCAGCCGAACTGGACGGGAGTTTTCAGTTTGATTTTACCTATTTTCCATGGGGTTGCGAGTATTATCTGGGGCATGGGAAAATGATGGATGACGACGGTCTGGAGCAACTAAAAGCTTTTGACGCGATTTATTTAGGGGCGGTTGGTTATCCGGGAGTTCCAGACCACATTTCTCTTTGGGGACTGCTTCTTAAAATAAGAAAAGGTTTTGATCAATATGTCAATTTACGACCTATTAAATTGCTTGACGGTGTGCGGTGCCCCCTGAAGAATATCCTATCGGAGCAAGTAGATATGTTAGTTATCCGTGAAAATAGCGAAGGGGAGTACGCGGGAGCCGGTGAATGGTTAATGAAAGATTCCCCGCAAGAGGTCGTCCTACAGACCGGTGTTTTCTCGCGGAAAGGTACGGAAAGAATCATTCGTTATGCTTATGAACTAGCACGCAAGCATGGAAAAACGTTAACCAGCATTAGTAAAGGCAATGCCTTGAATTATTCAATGGTATTTTGGGATCAGGTGTTTGATGAAGTGGGCAAGGAATATCCCGATGTAAAAACCAGTTCCTACCTCGTTGATGCGGCTAGTATGTATTTCATTAAAGATCCAAAGAGATTTGAAGTTGTTGTAGCTTCTAATTTATTCGGCGATATTTTAACCGATTTGGGAGCGGCTATCGCAGGGGGACTTGGTCTGGCTGCAGGCGCTAACATTAATCCTGAGCGGAAATATCCTTCGATGTTCGAGCCGATCCATGGATCAGCTCCGCGCCATGCAGGGAAGCAAACGGCCAATCCACTCGCTTCGGTCTGGTCCGCAAGCCAAATGCTAGATTTTCTCGGTCATTCGGATTGGGGCAATAAATTGATTAAGACCATGGAAGAACTGATTGTTCGTGGTGCGGTTCTCACACAGGACATGGGAGGAACGGCTACTACGACAGAAGTTGGAGATGAAATCGTAGCCTTATTAGATCATTCTTTTGCCATAAAATAATCGATTATTGATTATTCCTCAACAAGGAGGTTCTACTCATGCTGCCAGGGACAACGAAACAAAAACTTCTAGCTTACGAAAAAGAATTGCTGCTGGATATTTTATACAAGATGTATACCGTACGTATTTTCGAAGAAAAGGTCGAACAATTGTTTATGCGGGGCAAAATCCACGGGACAATGCACTTATGCATTGGACAGGAGGGAACCGCTGTAGGCGCATGTGCGATGTTGGAGCCTGCTGATAAAATTACCAGCACGCATCGGGGACATGGACATTGTATTGCCAAAGGAACCGATATCAACCGGATGATGGCAGAAATATTAGGTAAGTCAACGGGGTATTGCAAAGGGAAAGGAGGTTCCATGCATATCGCTGACTTGGAGACTGGCAATTTAGGGGCGAATGGGATTGTTGCCGGAGGACATTCCTTAGCTGTAGGAGCGGCTCTTACTTCTCAGATGAGGGATCTGGGCTATGTGGTCCTTTGCTTCTTTGGAGATGGAGCAACCAACGAAGGGAATTTTCACGAGTCTTTGAATCTAGCGTCTATTTGGAAACTACCAGTTATCTTTTTCTGCGAAAATAACGGATACGCGATGTCCGGTCCAATCAAGGAGATGGTCAACATCGAGAATCTTGCCGATCGTGCTGTATCTTACGGCATCCCTGGCGTAGTTGTGGACGGTTCCAATGTAATAGAAATTATGGATGTCACCAATGAAGCAGTGAAGAGGGCCCGTACTGGGTTTGGTCCTACTTTGATCGAAGCAAAGACGTATCGTTGGAAAGGGCATTCCAAAAGCGATGCACGGAAATATAGAGCCCGGGAAGAAGAACTTGAATGGATCAACCAGAGAGACCCTATTTTACTATTCAAGAAGCAGTTGATTGAGGAAGGTTTGTTAACTGATGAACAGGATCTAACCATGCGGGATAGTGTGCTAGCTGAAGTAGATGCAGCCGTTTATTTCGCGGAAAGCAGCCCGCCACCCGATATCGATACGCTTAAAGAAGATGTATACGCTTAACCTAACCTTATTGGAAAGCGAAGGGAATTTGGATGAGACTAGCGACATATCAAGAAGCAATTAGGGAAGCTATGAGCCAGGAAATGCGCACGAATGAACTTGTTTTTATTTTGGGAGAGGACATCGGTGTATATGGCGGAGCCTTCGGTGTAACGAACGGAATGATTGAAGAATTTGGAAGCGAGCGTGTTCGTGTCACTCCGATTTCGGAATCTGCCATTACAGGCTGTGCCATTGGTGCTGCAATGACTGGTATGCGTCCAATCTTGGAAATTCAATTCTCTGATTTTATTACAATTGCTACAGATCAGATTGTCAACCAAGCTGCGAAGCTGCGCTATATGTTTGGTGGAAAAGGAAATGTGCCCATAGTTGTTAGAACCCCTGGGGGTTCCGGAGCTGGATTAGCTGCTCAGCACTCACAGAGCCTAGAGGCATGGATGACCCATATCCCCGGTTTAAAGGTTATTCAACCGTCAACCCCATACGATGCTAAAGGCTTGTTGAAAGCGGCTATGGATGATGATAACCCTGTCATATTTTATGAACATAAACTGTTGTATGGGATGAAAGGTGATGTTCCGGAAGAGCCTTACACAATTCCACTAGGTAAAGCTGATATCAAACGGGAAGGAACGGACGTTACGATTATCGCCACTTCCATTATGGTGCACAAAGCGTTGGAGGCGGCGAAGCAGTTGGAGCTGGAAGGAATTAGTGTAGAGGTTGTGGATCCGCGAACTTTAGTGCCTTTGGATGAAGAAACCATTATTGAATCTGTGAAAAAGACCGGGCGTGCCGTTGTCGTACACGAAGCGGTAAAAAGAGGAGGTTATGGTGCCGAGATTGTCAGCATGATTCAGGAAAGTGAAGCCTTCGATTATCTAGATGCGCCTATTCAGCGCGTTGCTGGCCTTCCGATTCCTATACCTTACAATGTTGAGCTTGAAAAACTTGCTGTGCCTCAAGTAGGGGATATTATCCAAGCTGTAAAATCCACTTTATTGAGAGTGTAAGAAGGAAGTGAATAACGTGGCTACAGAAGTCCTGATGCCTAAATTAGGCGCAACTATGGAAAATGGCAAGATTTTGATGTGGCACAAAAAAGAAGGTGATTCGATAATCAGTGGAGAAATACTTCTCGAAGTTATGACAGATAAAGTGAATATTGAAGTGGAAGCGGAAGTGTCCGGCATTTTACTGAAAACCCTATATAAGCAGGATGAGGATGTTCCTGTCATGCAAGTCATTGCATACATCGGGAACGAAGGCGAGGCGATTCCGGGACCTGCAGCACAATCGGTTATGGAAGCCAGAGAACAGGTCCCATCTGCTGTAGGAAAATTACGCAGGACGCCAGCGGCAAGGAAATTGGCCAGTGACCGAAACGTGGATCTACGGCAAGTTACAGGTTCTGGACCACTAGGCCGGATTCATCGATCTGATGTGGAAAATTTTGTCGCCCGCAAGGCGGATAAGATCGTAGTTACTCCATTGGCGAGAAAAATGGCAGAAGACCAGCAGCTGGTAGTAGATGATATCAAAGGATTTGGCATCCGTGGCAAGATTACGAGCCAAGATGTGCAGTCTCACCTGCAGCAGAAATTGCCGGAATTATCGGAGTCCATTGAAATGAAACCTATCGAAGGATTGGCAGAGAGGGTCCGTGTTGAGGGCATTCGTAAGGTCGTTGGCCGAAGAATGGTTGAAAGCGCTTTCGTTGCGCCGCACGTTACACTCGTTTCTGAGGCGGATATGTCGCAAGTGATGAAGCTTCGGGAACAACTGCTTCCTTCCATTGAAAAACGGACAGGATTCAGGCTTTCTTATACGGAGATGATCATGAAGGCAGTTGCCCATGCGCTGCGCAACCATCCTATGGTTAATGCCTCCTTGCAGGGTGACTATATCATGCTGAACCGAGATGTCCATATTGGACTCGCAGTTGCTGTTCCGAATGGTTTGCTGGTACCAGTCATACGCGATGTGGATAAAAAAGGGCTGGCTGCTTTGACGGAAGAGTCCAAAACATTAGGGAAACTTGCTCGTGAACAAAAGCTGGGTCTAGATCAGATGACGGGCGGAACGTTTACAATTAGTAATTTAGGCATGTATGCCGTAGACTCCTTCACACCTATTATTAACCAGCCTGAATCGGCGATTTTAGGTGCGGGACGAATTCATGATAAAGCGGTAGGGGTTGGCGGTTCTATAGAATTGCGTCCGATGATGACCCTTAGTCTGTCCTTTGACCATCGGGTAATCGATGGTGCACCGGCGGCAGCGTTTCTTACCGAAATTAAGGGGATTTTGGAAAACCCCTTAGAATTGCTACTTTAAGGGGATGAAAAGCATGAAGCAATTTGATATAGCTGTCCTTGGAGGCGGACCTGGAGGTTATGTTGCGGCCATTCGTGCTGCAAAGGCAGGTGCATCTGTAGCCTTAATTGAAGCCGATGAACTTGGTGGCACTTGTTTGAACAGGGGCTGCATCCCCTCAAAGACGCTGCTTCGTCATTCTGAAATCATTGAACATATCAAAAAGGCGAAGGATTGGGGCATCGAGACAGGCAGCCTGACGTTTTCTTTGAACAAAATGTTAGCGAGAAAAACACAAATCATCCAAAAGCTCCGCAATGGTATTTCCTATTTGTTGAAAGAAAATCATATTCAGCTTTTTCGAGGCATGGGCAGCGTAGATCCGAACTTATCCATTCTCATACAATCAGGAGAACATCAAGAGCGGATTCAAGCCGATAAAGTCATTTTAGCGACAGGGTCCAGAACGTTTCTTCCGAATATACCTGGAACAGATCAAATCTTTATTCATACAACGGATACCATATTTGACATTGCGGAAATCCCCAAATCACTGGCTATTATTGGCGGTGGAGTGATCGGTGTGGAGTTGGCTTGTATCTTTGCTAATCTGCAAACGGAAGTTACCATTATTGAAATGGCCGATCGAATTATATCCAGTGAGGATCCAGATGCATCGGCAGCTCTTCACAAATCATTGAAACAGAAAAGTGTTCGACTGCTGACAAGTCATCAAGTGGAATCCTTTGGGCCTAATCAAGGGAAAAAAGAAATCACCATTCGTACGCCGGAAGGAAAGATTGAAAAACACCTCTTTGATGAAGTGCTTATGGCTGCTGGAAGAAAACCCAACATGAGCGGGATCACGGATTTGGGGTTAAAGCTGAATGGCCCATTCTTATCTGTAAATGAATGTATGGAGACGAATATTCCTAATGTTTACGCGGTAGGCGATGTCATTGGGGGCTTTCAGCTGGCACATGTTGCCAGTGCGGAAGGATTGGTTGCTGCCTCCAATGCCATTTTAAATGCTGGGGAAGCTGTCAATTATCAGGTCGTTCCTCGCTGCATCTACACATTTCCCGAAATAGCAAGTGTCGGGCTCAGTGAAAGTGAAGCGGAGAGATTAGGCTACTCCGTACAAAAAACGATCTACCCGCTAAATCACTCGGGGAAAGCGATGGCTTCAGGTGAATCGGAAGGTTTCATGAAGATAATTGCCGACAAAACTTACGGTCAGCTCCTAGGCGTCGTCATTGTAGGCGCTCACGCGACGGAAATGATTTCAGAAGCATCTGCTTTTATTTATTTGGAGGGCACAGTTGATGAACTAGCCAAGATGATTCATCCTCATCCTACCCTCTCGGAGGGACTGTTTGAGGGAGCCAATGCTCACTTGGGTATCGGGATTCATATGTAAGGTCGCGTTTCGAAATTTTCAACTGTTACTGAATGGAGGAATTGAACTTGGACCAGCTTATCTATATCAATGGACAGTGGACAGGGGCAAGCTTAGATAAAATCCCAGTCCAAAACCCGGCTACAAGTCAAATCATAGGGACGGTTCCTAAAGCTGGGAAAAAGGAGACGCGTGACGCAATCGATGCTGCTCATTCAGCCTTTGCTTCCTGGTCCCGTTTGACAGCCTATGAACGCTCAGACTACTTAGAGAAATACTATCATCTAATTATTGACAATATGAATGAAATTGCCAGTATTTTGACGTTGGAAATGGGAAAACCGCTGGCGGAAGCGAAGGGAGAAGTCCGGTATTCCGCTTCTTTCATTAAATGGTTTGCTGAAGAAGGCAAGCGCGTTTACGGCAGAACGATTCCCTCTCATGTTGATGGCAAAGAAATGCTTGTATTGAAAGCACCCGTTGGCGTAGTTGCTGCAATCACCCCATGGAATTTCCCAGCAGCTATGATTACGCGGAAAATGGGTCCTGCGCTTGCAGCTGGATGCACAATTGTTTTGAAACCGGCTAAGCAAACACCGCTTACTGCGATTATGCTGGTCAAGTTGGCGGAACAGGCAGGGATTCCGAAGGGGGTTGTCAATCTCGTAACCGGAAATGCTGCTGAAATTGGCGGGGAATTTTTAAGCAATCCCAAAGTTCGTAAAGTCACATTTACCGGCTCTACTGAGATTGGGAAGGAATTGATGATCCAAGCGGCACAGCATGTAAAAAATCTTTCTTTGGAGCTCGGTGGCCACGCCCCGATTCTGATCCTCGATGATGCGAATGTTGATAAAGCGGTTAAGTGTGTAATCGCTTCCAAATTCCGTAACGGCGGTCAAACTTGTATTTGCGGAAACCGTGTCTATGTGCAGGATGGCATTTATAATCAATTTCTTGAGAAATTGGTCCATGAAACGCAGCAGCTTAAGGTTGGAAACGGCATGGACGATGGGGTAGATATTGGCCCGCTTATCGATAAGAATGGCTTCCTGAAGGTCGAAGAGCACGTACATAATGCAACAAGTTTAGGTGCTAAATGCTGGGTTGGCGGGAGCAGGAAAGAAGTACAAGAAGATGCTTATTATTATACGCCTACCGTCTTGTCTGATGTGACCCAGGAAATGCTGATCATGAATGAAGAAACTTTCGGTCCCGTTCTTCCAATCCAAAAAGTTTCAACTGTCGAAGAGGCCATAGCATATGCAAATCTAACTCCGTACGGCTTAGCTGCCTATGTTTTTACCGAGAGTCATAGTCTGGGTATGAATGTCATTCATCAGTTGGATTTTGGAATTATCGGTTGGAATGATGGACTTCCTTCGGCAGCGCAAGCACCTTTTGGCGGGATGAAGGAGAGTGGTTTAGGACGTGAAGGCGGGATCGAAGGCTTGGAAGCATTTTTAGAGACCAAGTATGTTTCAATTGGTTTGTAAATAGTGAGCGGGGGGATGGCAATTGAAAAAAAGTGCTTTGAACCGCAATAAATACGCAGCTTTACTTTTTGTTCTAACGAGTACATTGATTTTTGCAGGATGTGGGAGCAATCAAACGACTTCTGTAATAAGTCAAGCTAAAGAATCACCCAAAGCGGCATCCAAAGAGATTACGATCGGTTTTGTTGTAAAAACGATGGATAATCCTTACTTCCAGCTCATGAATAAAGGGGCTCAAAAAGCGGCAGATGAACTGGGCGTGAAGCTTGTTTGGAAGGCGGGACAAAATTCTACGGATGTTGCGGCTCAGCTCAACATCGTACAGGACTTGATCCAGCAGCATGTGAGCGCAATTGTTATCGCACCGATCGGACCGGAAGCCATTGTACCCGCGATTGATAAAGCCAATGCAAACGGAATTCCGGTTGTGATCGTCGATACGCGCGCGAGCGGAGGTAAGATCGTTTCTTTTATCGGGTATGAGAATCTGAGCACAGCTGCTGATATGGGCAAATTTGTGGTAGATGCTCTTCTTGGCAAAGGAGAAGTAGGCATTCTTGAAGGATCACGTGGGCAGTCAACCACAGAAGAAAGACTTCAGGGATATCACAAGAGTCTCGATAAAGAACCGGGTATTAAAGTGGTAGCATCCCAGACCGCCAACTATTCTCAGGATCAAGGATTTACCGTGACCCAAAATATGATTCAGGCGCACCCTGACATTGACTTTATTATCGGATCTAACGACGAAATGGCTTTAGGGGCTATACGAGCCATACAGAACGCCGGAAAGTCAGAGAAAATTCGGGTTGTTGGGTTTAATGCTACGCCACTCGCACTGCAAGCCGTTAAAAAAGGCGAAATGCTGGCTACCATCAGCAATCATCCTGATAAAGAAGGCTATAACAGCGTCAAAACAGCTCTTGAAGCAGTGAAGGGAAATGCGGTGGAAGCGACTCAAATGGTGACCACGGAAATTGTAACAGCTAAAAATGTGGATGAATTTTTGAAATAATCACCGGGACTAAACATTTTCACACAGAGGTGGTTCGATGTCTACAGTCCTACTGCGTATGGCAGGCATTTCGAAGGAATTCCCTGGAGTAAAAGCGTTGGAGGATGTCAACTTTACTGTCCGCACTGGTGAAGTGCATGTGTTGATGGGGGAAAATGGAGCCGGCAAGTCCACGTTATTGAAAATCCTCTCGGGGGCATACCAGTGCACCAACGGCAAAATATGGGTTAAAGGCAGGGAAGTCACTGGGTTAAATCCCATTAAAGCAGGAAAACTAGGTATTTTCACGATCTATCAGGAGCTAAATTTACTGCCGAACTTAACTGTGACAGAGAACGTATTCTTGGGGAAAATGCCTCTGGCTAATCGGTTTTTGGGAACTGTTCGATTCAGGGAAATGGTTCTGAAAACCAAAAGTATTTTAGAAGACCTGGGGATTCATGTGAATCCCGATGCTAAAGTACAGGATTTGCCAATCGCGGATCGACAAATGATTGAAATTGCGAAGGCATTATTAGCAGATCCGGATATCCTGGTGATGGATGAGCCGACATCTTCGTTATCCAAGCAGGAAGTTGAAAGATTATTTTCTGTCATACGGAAATTAAAGAGTAAGGGTAAAGGAATTATTTTCATATCGCATCGGATCGAAGAGCTTTGGAAGATCGGGGACCGGATTACGATCCTCCGGGGAGGCCGGGTAGTTCTCGAAAACGCATTGCAAAATGTGGATGAAA
The DNA here is from genome assembly GCF_030817295.1 of Paenibacillus sp. V4I9. NCBI lineage: Bacteria > Bacillati > Bacillota > Bacilli > Caryophanales > Paenibacillaceae > Paenibacillus > Paenibacillus sp. V4I9. The sequence goes on along the minus strand of NZ_JAUSZE010000001.1, from coordinate 5,240,139 downwards.
ATATGCTGATTAAAGCAATGGTTGGTAAAGAAATCAAAGAAAGATTCCCGGGCAATTCTAGTGAAAAGGGGCAGGAGGTGCTTAATGTCCGAAATCTTTCGCGCCAAGGAAAGCTACATGATATCACTTTTTCCTTGAAGAAAGGAGAAATACTCGGCATCGCAGGCTTAGTTGGAGCGGGAAGAACGGAGCTTGTGCGGGCTATTTATGGAGCGGATCCGATTGATTCCGGAGAGATTTACTTGAACGGAAAAAAAACCAGGATTCGTCATCCTAGTGAGGCCATACACCATGGCATTGCGTTAATTCCGGAGGATAGAAAAGGGCAGGGGCTTCTACTTGGAATGGGCATCAAGGAAAATATTACGTTGCCTATCTTAAAATACATATCCCCAATTGGAGTTATTGATAAAACCGAGGAAAAGCGATTGGCGGAAGAATTTAAGACAAGACTGCAAATCAAAACACCTGATGTGCACTTTAAGACGATAAATCTGAGTGGCGGAAATCAACAAAAAGTAGTTTTGGCCAAATGGTTATGTGCGAAAGCTAAAGTGTTCATTTTCGACGAACCCACACGCGGCATAGATGTGGGCGCCAAAACGGAAGTGTACCAAAACATGATCGAACTAACGAAACAAGGAGTTTCTATTATCATGATTTCTTCCGAATTGCCTGAGATTATGGGAATGAGCGATCGGATTCTTGTTATGCACCAGGGGAAAGTGACAGCAATTTTTGAGAAGGATGAAGCAGATTCTGAAAAAATTTTAAGCTGTATGATGGGGAGGTATAAGAATTGAACATTTCTAAGCCCCATTTTCAAAAAGTAGCGAATCGGCGATGGCTTAAGTCCAGCCTCTTACTGCAAATTTTGCGGAAGTACTCTGTGTTTGTTGCTTTAGTGTTGTTCTGTACGGTTATCAGCTTAATGACACCTAACTTTTTGACGATTTCCAATTTATTAAACGTTGCCCAACAAATTTCAGAGAACTTTATATTAGCACTGGCAGCGTTATTGGTCATCATCACTGGGGGAATCGATTTATCGGCGGGTTCTATTGTCGGATTGGCCGGTATTGTCACCGCACTTTATCTTGTTAATGGCGGTAATTTCTTTATAGCCATTCTTGTAGGAATAGTTACGGGCGCAGCTTGTGGCGCGGTGAACGGCTTGTTGGTCGCTAAGACCAGATTATCTCCATTTATCGCAACATTAGGAATGATGGGTATTGCCAAAGGGTTAGCCTTGGTTATTACATCCGGAAATTCGATTGCGATTAGTAATACTTCCTATCAATTTATAGGAAGCGGAAATGTACTGGGGATACCGACGCCGGTTTTAATCATGTTGGTTTTGTTGATCATCGTACATTTCATTCTTAAGAAAACTTGGATGGGCAGATATTTATACGCAATTGGGGGAGGTGAGGAAACTTCGCGATTGTCTGGAATTCGAGTAGATCGGGTTCAATGGGTTGTTTACACAGTAGCTGGTGCCTTTGCAGGACTTACAGCTATTTTACTAACATCCAAATTATATACCGCTCTGCCAACTGCAGCTGAAGGCTATGAGTTAAATGCGATTGCAGCTGCCGTCATCGGCGGGGCAAGTCTAATGGGTGGGGTCGGTGGGGTATGGGGAACTTTATATGGTGCCTTACTGATTGGTATAATAAGCAACGGTTTAAATTTACTGGATGTATCTTCATTTTGGAAGCAGGTAGTCATTGGTGCAATCATTATTATTGCCGTTCTCATTGACCGATTCCGAAATCGTGCTAAATAGGATGGAAATTAGTTAAGCTGATCAAATTAGGGTTTAGAGAAAGGTAGGATGAACATAATGACAGTTCGTAAAATTAATATCAGCGAAGTTAGCAGTGACCAGACGCTTAAAAGTGAAGAGGGCTGGGTCCGGATGGAAGTTAAGTGGGTATGTACCGAAGATACGATGGGATCTCAATATACCACTTTCGGACACACCATATTCGGTCCTGGAGGAGGTGCTCATGAGCTCCATGCTCATCCGAACGCGGAAGAGATTCTGTATGTTATTCGCGGACATGGCATCGCGATCAGCGGTGACGAGCAATTTGAAATTGGTCCAGGAGACCTGCTGTTTGTTCCAAAAGGAGAAAGACATTATTTCAAAAATACACATCCGACAGAAGAAATGGAAACCGTATGGCTCTATGGCGGTGCTCCTTCTTTAAAGAAAGCTGGTTATGTGCAGGTTGATTAATACAGTTATTTAATATTTCTATATCAAAATTTATTGAGGGAGTGAAGAAAATGAAAGTAGGATTCGTAGGTCTAGGTAACATGGGGTTTCCCATGGCTCAAAACATTCTTAAAGCAGGACATGAATTGGTGGTTTATAATCGCACAGCTTCCAAGGCTGATCCATTGATCTTGCAAGGTGCTAAGTTTTGCGCGACGCCTGCTGAAGTGGCTCGTGAGGCAGGTATTGTTCTTAGTATGCTAGCGGACGATGCCGCTGCGGAAGAAGTTGTTTTTGGCACAAACGGGATTTTGGAAGGACTGCCATCAGGGGGGATCCATGTATCTACAAGCACGATCAGCATTGATCTAGCGAAGCGGATGGCCGATGCTCACCAAGCTCACGGTCAACAGTGCGTTTCCGCTAACGTTTTGGGCCGTCCGGATGCAGCGGAAGCGGCTGAACTTCGCGTCATGGTAGCCGGTCCGGCAGAAGCGCGTGAGAAAGTTTGGCCGGTTTTGGAGGCTTTAGGAAAAAATATCTTCGTAGTCGGAGATGAGGTTCAAATGGCCAACGTCGTCAAGCTCGCGAACAACTTCCTCATTATCGCCATGCTTGAGGCACTATCAGAAGCTCTGGTGCTCGTGCGTAAGCATGGCGTAGATTCTGGGCAGTTCTTAGAGGTTGCAAATTCGTTTTTCCGTTCCCCGATTTATCAAAATTACGGAAGAATTATCAATGAACGTCTCTTTGAACCGGCCGGGTTCAAAATGAAACTAGGTCTGAAGGACGTAAAGCTTATGCTGCAAGCGGCGGAGGCTGTGTCTACGCCACTGCCAATTGCTGACTTAGTACGAAACCACTTTTTGGAGGGAATCTCACGCGGCTGGGGGGATCTGGAATGGGCAGCCCTAATTAAATCACTCGAATCGGACGCTGGATTAGACTAGGAACAACCTGAGGAGCAGCATGGGAGGGCATCGGTTTACTTTAGAGTGAACATAATGCCCTCTTTTTTATGAATTATTAATGTAAGCGGATTCATTTTGATGTGAAATGATGTGAAACACTTACAAAATAAGAAAAGAGGGATTAGCATGAGGGTCAATCTTAAAAACTTAACGGTACAAGTAATTATTGCTATTATTATCGGTGTTTTTATTGGACAGATTTTCCCTACATTTGGTGTACAACTGAAAGTGCTAGCCGATGTGTTCATTAAATTAATTAAAATGGTTATCGTCCCCATTGTATTCCTAACTATTGTCATAGGCATAAACAACATGGGCAGCTTAAAAAAGGTCGGCCGCATCGGTGGAAAGGCACTGCTCTATTTTGAGCTTGTAACAACACTTGCCATGATTATTGGCGTCTCCGTGATGTACTTCGTTCAGCCTGGCAAAGGTATGGATACCAGCCAGTTAGGCAAAGCTGCTGCGGATGTAGCCAAGATTACGAAGCAAGCAAATGATGCCTCGCAAGGCTGGATTGATTTCCTCGTGAATATTGTTCCTGATAATGTTATTGGCGCGTTTGCTAAAGGCGACATGCTTCCTGTATTATTTTTCGCACTTCTGTTCGCTTTTGCCCTTCTGCCATTGAAGGAAAGGTCAAAACCGTTAACAGATCTTCTCGAAAGACTCAATGAGGTCTTCTTTAAAATTGTTGGCATCATCATGCGCGTATCGCCTTTAGCAGCAGGCGGCGCAATGGCTTTCACGATCGGTAAGTTCGGAATCGGTTCTCTCTTCTCGTTAGGGAAGATGATGGCTTGTGTCTATATCACTATGTTCTTATTTATCGTAATCGTTCTAGGGCTGATCGCGCGATACTTCGGGTTTAACATTTTTAACTTGCTTAAATTCATTAAAGGAGAAATATTGCTTGTCTTAGGAACATCTTCTTCTGAATCCGCATTGCCAAGTTTAATGAAACGACTTGAACAATATGGCTGCTCTAAATCTGTTGTTGGCCTCGTCGTTCCAACGGGATACTCCTTTAACCCTGATGGAAGCTCACTCTATATGGTTATGGCGCCATTGTTCATCGCTCAGGCTTTCGACGTACATCTGAACTGGGCTCAGTTACTGACAATGCTTGGTGTAGCGATGCTTATCTCTAAGGGAGCCGCTGGTGTCTCCGGTACTGCTTTCGTTGCTACAGCATCTTTATTGACTGCCCTTCCGGGTCATATTATTCCAATCGAAGGTATGGCTCTGCTCCTCGGTGTCGACCGATTTATGTCTGAAGCACGGGCGATCACCAACATGATCGGCAACGCCGTCGCGACGGTTGTGATTTCGAAAAGCGAGAATCAGTTTGATAACTCGAAAAGTAAAAATCTCCCTGTTGCGAATGAGGATAATGCATTCTCGGTATAGCAAATCTATTTGAATAATGGATACAGCCCTTACTCTATTGGAGTGGGGCTGTTTATGATGGGAAGAGAGAAGATTATATTTAAGGGTATTACTGGACTCCTCCCACTTGGTATAACAGGCTACTGCTAGATGCTGTATTTGATGTTTATTATCATTGGTACAATGAAAGTTAAGGAATCTCTTTCAATGAGCTTAAATTTTTGCTAATCCAGTTGCGGTTTTTAGACTTGCACTTGTTGCAGTGCGTGCAAGTCTAATGTGCTTTTTTGCATTATTATAAATCCTCATTTTTCAATTGGTTTTCACACTTTGCCATTTCAAATTTGGTCCCTCAAATGGGCAACTTTCAAGGTTAATTAATTTCATGAATAATTATGCATAAATTGCATAATTGTATAATCTCTATTGCAATTAATTTTGAAACAGAAGTGTTGACTGGATATACCTAGAGGCAAAATCTAAATAATTATGAAACAAAATAAACGGAGCCGCGCGGGTTTGCGGACTCCGTTTTATATTTATTTATGAAACATCACAACGATTTGTTGCAATATTCCTTAGAAATTGTTTTTATACGAAATAATGAATAAATATACAACAGGGCAAACGATAATATTTTTCGTTTGCCCATTTTCATAATAATCGTAGAATTAATGGAGCTGAGGAATTATGAATACTAAGAAATTGCTATTTGTCCCCAAAGTTTATGAAGATGAAAGTTTAGTTAGCTATATTTATCGATTAGCTAATGTAAATAACTATGATAAAGCTTGGATATTTGAGGTGCTAGGAATAGATCTTAGTAAAATACGTACCCATGGATTTCAACTGGGAAATGAAAAAATAGATACATCCATTCTCGCTGAAATTACTGGAATTAATCAAGTTGTATTTGACGACTTATCTTTGAATATTAAAAATTCAAATTCAGTAATTCAAAATACAATTGAGCGATTTGCTATTAGAAATGTAAAAAAACAGTTCTGTCCGTTATGTTTAAAAGAAAGTATTTATTATAGGAAAATTTGGGATATAAATATTTATACAAGATGTCATATTCATAATTGTTTATTAATGTGTAGATGCATAAATTGTAATAGATATATGACAAATCAAGATATTTTAAGTGATTTATGCAAATGTGGATACATGATATCGAACAATTTGATTATAGGGTGTGAAAATTCTGATTTAGGACAACTAATATCAAAAAAAAATAATAAAAATAAAAATCAGATAACCCCAAAAATTTCAGAGGGATTTGAAAAGTTAGAGATTGATTTAATATTGTACCTAATAATATTCTTATCTATAAAAATTTCAAATGGTTTTTATCAGAGAAGAATTGCATTCACTGAATCTAGTGATGTTCAATTTAATGATAAAATCGTTAACGAAGCTTTCGGTATTTTTATTAACTGGCCGCAATCATTTTATGATTTTTTGAATGAATTCAAAAAGATACCTAAAAAATATCATCTTCTAACGGGATTAAAAAGAGATTATGGACGTTTTCATGTTGAAATGAAGAAACTATCTCTAACCCCTAGTTTTAGATTTTTTACCGAAGAATATATGAAGTATATACAAAATATTTGGGATGGAGGAAATGGTCCGAAATTCTTAAATGCGACCTTAAACAGCAAATATATTAGTGCAATTCAGGCGAGTAAACTCCTGGGTACGAAATCTATTAATTTTTCAGCACTAATTAATGAAGGTTTACTGGAAGGTATAATTGTTATTAGACCTTCTAAAAACTTAATACTAATCGAAAAACCCTCTTTAGAGAACTATAAAAAGCAAAGAGAATTAGCCGCAAAAAATAATAGAAACCAGATCGTAGATGAAACAGTAAAAGAATTAGGGTTTATTACAGTGAGAGAAGCTGCAAAGAGATTCAATACAACAATGACAAAAATAGCAATAGATCACTTAGTTAAAAAAGGTCATAGGATCTTTATTCTGGAAAGTTTTGTAGATAATCTGTATGAGTTTGTAAATAACAAAAGTAAAACTTTCAACGGTGAAACTAATAATCCGGCCACCACCAAAAGAAACAAGGAGAATCACGACAATAGTCCATCTAAGAATGATCCGAAGGATGCGCTTGTCATTGCCGACGTGGTCAGCCGAGGATTTTACTATGAATACTCTCGACAAGCTGCAGTCTTTCAAAGGTTGAGAACAATGATGAGTGATCGGGAATATTGGGTGACAAATAGTGTACGGCTGCAGAACCGAATCATCCGCTGGATAGACATTCGCTTCCCTGAATATTTTTCTGTGTTTAAAGATTGGACCTGCAAACGTTCCTTGGCTACGCTTAAGGAATTCCCATTTCCGCAGGATATAGAGTCTCTGTCCGTATCTGATGTGATCACTGCTTGGAGAGCGCATATGCAGCGAGCCGGTGGTTCCACTGGCATGCAGAAAGCTGCGCAACTTATCTCTCTAGCTAAGCGAAGTGTAGGCGACAAGACTGCTCCCAATGAAGCGAATCAGGATTTACACCGACTCTTGCAAGAGTTCGAACGGATTGTTGAAATACTAAATGAAATTGAAAAAGATATCCAAAAATTGCTCAGTGAAATTCCTATGGCCGATCAGCTTCGATCTATCAAAGGACTAGGCTCAATCTGTACGGCAGCTATTCTTTCAGGTGCTGGTGACCTTAGACAGTATGCGCATGGGCGCCAATTATTACGTAAAGCCGGCTTGAACCTAGCCGAAAGCACGTCGGGAAAACGTAAAGGACAGATCGTGCTTTCTAAAAGAGGCGATGCTACGCTGCGAAAATATCTATATCTAGCCACGATCCAGCTCGTAGGGAATAATCCTGTGTTCCGACAGTTACATGAGAATAATGTTCAAATCAAGCATATGAAGAAGCAACAGTCTGTATTTAAACTGCTTGGAAAACTGGCACGAATCATCATTAGTATTGTTCAAAAAGGAGAAACTTTTTCTCCTGAGATAGCTGCTCCAACGTTTACGCAAGCTGCTTAAAACGAACTTAATGATCACATAGATTGACTCATTCGCAGGATTTCAAAAAAGAAAGCACGGAGAACCGAGCTACTGCCCGGCAAGGGCTTCAGACCCGTCCGCTAAACGCTATCGGTCTCCACGCCTTGGTCAGGTGTAACGAAGGAATGTAAGGGCATAGACCCGTTGAGCCATGGGATGGTGAACACCAAGGAGAAAGTGGAGTATGCGTGCAGAAGAATAGCACTTGGAGAAATGTTCCACACGTTTCTTCTGTTCCCGCATATCCAAACATGGAACGACGGTGTCTAATAAGCTTACTTTCTGGAGCACAGCTGTTATACATGGCGACGAAATCCTGCGAATGAGTGAGTAAATGTAAGATAAACCCTTAAAACCGAGGGACGGGCAGTAGAGTGGAATAACCAAGATAGAAATACTGTAAAATGATGGAAACTTTTATGGATGCTGAACGTCTAAATGATTAGTAGTTATTAAGGAAGAGGGGATTTCATGAGAAAATTTTTAATCGTTGCGATTTTAAGCTTGTTTTTGCTGAGTGCATGTTCATCTCAACAAAAATATTCTGAACAAACTAAACCTACTCAATTAATATCAATTACATTAACAGATGCTTATCCTGGGAATTTAACAAATGTAAATAGAGTCGAATTGTTTGATGGTTCTTCAGGGGAAAGAAAAATAGTAGCAGATCGGACAATAATTCAAAACTGGCTTAACCAAATTAAAGATATTAAATTAATACCTGAAAAGGATCAAGGTGTAAGGGCTGGGGACGTATTTGGAATTACTTTATATGAAGGCGAAGTTAAAAAATTTGGGTTTCTATCAGGGAATGTAAACAATGTATATTACAAGACCAATAAAGATTTCGTAGAACCAATCAGAGCCTTATTTAAGGAACAGTTTGGGAGACAATTCTAGGCAGGCTTTTCGGTAAGATATATCATTAAGCTAACGGAAACTATAGTTGAACAAACCACAAAAGGCTGCCGCGTGCAGCCTTTTGTGTTAAGGGCAGTATAACAAAATAAGTAATTAGGTAATAACAATGAAACATACACTACGCATGCATCAAACCTGACATGAAAATTTCGCTTAAAATATTTCCTAAATAAGGAATATTATGTTTTATTTTCGTGGACGTCTATGAAAAAAGCTCCTATTGTTAAGAATGACGCGTTATCCATCATTCTCCACAAAAGGAGCCCACCATGGATAACAATAAAAATATTCGAGTCATTTGTCAATGCTTATATGTATTAAACCTGCCCAAACAGCGATTCTTCTGGGACGATCATCGGACTCACAAATTGTACTCGGGTAGAGCCATTGGGCTACACGTTCTTGCACAATTGCTGCAATTAAAGTCCTATGAAGATATTACGGAGCAACTGCAAGCTCATCCTGAGCTAGGTCAAATCTTTGGTATGACATCGGTTAGCGGTCCTCAATTATCCCGGGAAACGAAGGCACTGTGCACAGACACTCTACAGGACTTGTTCTACCATTTGATTGGCCAAATCCAAGAAAGAACCAAGGATGGTAATGGTTTCTCTCCTTCCATCGGGAGATTACATCTGATTGATGCCACAGATATTAGACTTCCGGATTTTCTTGGAAGCTGGGCAAGGTGCGGCTCACGAAAAACGGGTGTTCGACTGCATGTCCGCCTGGTAGTAGCTGACCCGGATACCGTCTTTCCTGATAAAGTAATCGCCTCTACGGTAAATGTTCGGGAAGCAAAGGTATCACTCGAACTAACCCTTGAAGATGACGTTACTTATGTGATGGATCGGGGCTATGAAAAGAGTGAGCATGTTGAGAAATGGCTAACAGACGGGATTCAGTTTGTTGTTCGGGTCCGCGACCTCTTACAACTCCATCCGGTACCAGGTACGGAACGAACGATTCCATCGTCAGAATCTGCCCAAACTCGAATTCTACAAGATGTTGACGTCCTTACGAACAAAACGACGAAGCCTGCGCGTTTGGTTGCCTTTGCAGATGAAACAGGACGGCAATACCGCGTGCTAACAAGTCGATGGGACTTAACGGCCGATGAGATTGCGCTGATCTACAAGAACCGTTGGCGGATAGAATTATTCTTTAAATGGGTCAAGCAGCATCTGAAACTTGTAAAGCTGCACGGATCCCATCCTGACGGAGTATGGAACCAACTGTTTCTGTCGCTGATTGCTTTTGCAGTAAGCTTATTACTAAAGCTTAATCTACAGACCCCAAAAACACAGTGGCAAGTACTGAAACTAGTAAGGACCTACATGTATAAGATGTGGGAAGAACTGGAGAACGCGGTATTTCGTCCGCCCACTCGGAAATCCCGAGGCAGGCAGAAGGTAAATGGATTTGGACCTTCATGCAAGTTACCGCAGCGGATTATATTACTTTAAAACTCGGAAAACAATACACTTAATTACCAATTAAATGGTAAAATGCGTCACCTTATATGAATATCACTTTTTTGGCGCTTACACCAAAATGCCGATTGTGAATAAATTCAATAAATACCTAAATATTTAATTTTCTAGAATCTAACCAGCATCGCGTCTTTGATGCAAGGCTAATGTGAAACATATCCATGTTTTATCTGTCAAAAATTTAAGGGGAGCGGATAACAATGAAATATAAAATCGGTTCAATCTCGTTCGTAATATTTTTAGCTTTAACTTTTGGGTTAGCGGTATATCAAGATAGTCAAAAAAAGAAGGAATACATGGTTGAGTTTCCTGCCATTGAAGATGTGGTTTCAGCTGCAATAGATATTGGCGGACACGGACCACCAGATTCGAATAATCAGCCAATTCAAATGGACTTAAATAATAACATGCAAAAGATAACAGTCGCCAAAATTATATATTGGCTTTCACATGCTGAATATATAGGTCCTACCCGTAACCAATTTATATCACATGGCGGTGGACCGAATGAGTTTGTGATGAAGACCAAAGATGGAAAATTAATAAGAATCTTCGATGCAATTGATCCCATATCAATCGTTATCTCAAGCGGGTGGATGGCTACTGGAGTTTCAGTAAGCGATCAGGTGACCATTTCATATGATAATAAAATCTTTCGATCAAAATCGCCAGATTTAAAACGATGGATTCAAACTGATATGAGTAAAATAATTGAGGATCGATTAAAAGAACAACAAAAGCAGGGATCTTAACGAAGTATTTCATTCTTTGTTTACAATGGAGAACTATATTTTAGGGGCTTGCTTCGACGCAGCTCCTCTTTTGTTTATTAAACCGAGGGACGGGCAGATTTGTGTAACGAAACCAGCACGCTATTTGTACCCAAAAGGGTAGGTATTCAAAGTAACGAACCACGTATACGGAATTTTGATTTAACAAAGCGATAACATATTTTTCGGCTATCTGGGTAGGTCTTACAAAATAAAATAGTTGCAATAACATCCTATTCGGTGTATCATGAAATTAGTTGCAATAACATCCTATTAAAGGGGGGATAATGTGAGCGAGCATTGGAGGCAGAATGACAAGGGCGCAGCGGAATCGCACGGTCAATACATCTCAGCCATCTACCGACACATGCAGGTACTGATCTCAGCCGAGTTGGCACCATATAGAATCGGAAGCGGACAGTATATTTTTCTGATGGCGATTGCGTTTCGGCAACCAATCACTCAGAAGGAGCTAAGTAAGAAACTGCTCATTGACAAAACGACTACTGCCAAAGCGATTACCAAGCTGGAAGCAGAAGGTTACGTACGGAGGGAAGTCGATCCCGCCGACAACCGCTATCATCTACTCTATTTGACGGACTCGGGACGTGAGGTGATACCTAAGGTGCAGGAAGCGCTGGCCCGCGTTAAGAACAAAACGCGGAAAGGTATTACCGATGCAGAGTATGACTTGTTAGTAAGCTTGCTGAAAATCGTGCTTCGCAATCTGACCGAGCAGGAGGAGACGTAAGATGAGCAGGTACGGGAGAACAGACTTGACAGAAGAGCTGTTGACTTGGGCTGGCGTTACAAAGCATCCTCATCGGTTCGGAGGGGTGGAAATTCAGCTAAACGAAACGGAAATCGGGCATCTTCACGGCAACCGCTTGTTCGACCTGCTTTTGTCGAAATCCGAACGCGATCGGTGGATTGAAGAAGGGAAGGCAAGTCCACATCATATGTATCCCGATTCAGGCTGGGTATCCGTTTATTTGAATACCGAGCAAGATATTGCTTGTGCCATTGAAATCGCGCGTTCTAAATATGATCAAATAAAATTGAAGGGTGAGATGAAAAATGATTAACGAGGAATTCCCCTATGAGAAAAAGCGAAATCAAGTATTCGATTTAGAGATGGCATATGTAGAGGTTGGTAGTGGTGATCCAATCGTTTTCTTGCATGGTAATCCAACATCCTCCTATCTCTGGCGTAACATTATTCCTTATGCACAAGAATATGGGCGTTGCATTGCCCCTGATTTAATTGGGATGGGAGATTCTGATAAATTACCAGTTAGCGGTCCTGACTCCTACAGCTTTTTTGAGCATCGGAAATATCTCGATGAGCTTCTCGACAAACTTGGAATCCATAAAAATATCACTTTCGTAGTACACGATTGGGGTTCGGTTTTGGGATTTGATTGGGCACGGCGGCATCCTAGCGCTGTGGACGGCATTGTTTATACGGAAGCATTTTTCAAACCGGGTAGCTGGAGCGAGATTTCAGAACAAGGGCGTAAAATTTTTCAGGCATTGCAATCTTCAGAAGGAGAAAAGATGATACTGGAACAAAACTCTTTTCTCAATGTCAATCTTCCCATTAGTATTTTACGTGAGTTGACGGAGGAAGAGGTGGCGCAGTATCACCGTCCCTTTATCGAACCAGGCGAGGGGCGTCGTCCGATGTTATCTTGGGCACGACAACTTCCTTTTGATAGCGATTCAGCGGTGGCCGAAATTATCACAGCTAATGGAGATTGGTTAGCACAAAGTCCCATTCCAAAACTATTCATTCATACCAAAAATGGAAGAGCTCCAGAATCTCACTTAGATTTTTGCCGCAGTTGGCCAGAGCAGACAGAAGTCTCGGTGCCGGGAATTCATTATCCAATGGAAGATGCCCCTGATGAGGTTGGGAAAGCCCTTGCTTCTTGGTTGAAAAGGTTGAAATAGAATCTAGACATTATGGATAACGGGGTTTACACGATCATGGAAACAAAAGGGACAGAGCAAACAGGAGAAACATTAATGCGTATCGTGATGTTTACAGTTACCCTCTCATCGATGAGTGTACTATGTACTTCCCGACATTAGTAAAGAGTTTCACCTTACGATTGCAGAGGTAAGCTGGCTCTCTTCCTCTTACGGTCTGATTTATGCGATCGGAACGGTAACGTATGGGAAGCTAGCAGATCGATACAAGCTCAAAAATTTACTGACGTTTGGATTGGTCATTTTTACGATTGGTTCCCTTGATCGGCCTTGTTTCCCAAACCTTCTGGATGGCACTGATGGGAAGGTGTCTGCAAGTAGTCGGAGCTGGTGCTATACCCGCAACAGCGGTACTAATCCCAGTGCGCTATTTCGCTCCAGAACGTAGAGGAAAAGCATTGGGAATGATGGCTACAGGCTTAGCTCTTGGTAGTGCTTTGGGTCCTGTTATTTCTGCACTGATTGTTAATGTAGCTCAGTGGCGATACGTATGGCTGAGAAATTTGAATTAACGTTGCGTTTAACGAATTGTAGGGTCGACAAATGCTGCTCCTCGAAGCTATCTCATTAGAATTTCAATTAGCAGCCCCAAAAAATATCGAGGCATTAACTTTAAAGGTGTTGTTCCGCTCCCTCGGGGAACTATAGTTCAATCACGACATGAAGGCAGCCGGCACAAGGGCAGGTTAGTTCCAATATGTGTGAATATAGTTTATGTAAGACCAATAAATTAACACGGGCTAACCCAGGTGATTTGTATGAGTTTAACCCACGAATTTTTCCTTCTAAGCAACGATTTTGATTTGAATGACAGATATGAGATTATACGGGGTGTAAAAAAACGCCGGTGACCTTAAGCAGGTGACCGGCGTTAATAGCTGTCCCGTCAACAAGGCAGGACGCCAATCACAACGAAAACTAATGAATGTGTAAGTAGCTAAAGGAGGCCCATGTGTATGACGTCTTATACCTCTGACCGTATTAAAATCCCGCCAGGATTTTGGGCAGGATTACGTCAATTAGGGATTGTCGCCTACGACGTAGTTCGCAAAGCACGACTGCCGCTCACCATTATTACTGAACCAGGTGTAGTCACCACCGCCCAATATTTCGCGATCTGGCAGGCTTATTCCGATCTCATTGGTGACACAGCCGAAGGAATCATCAAGCTTGCGACCGTCTTTGAAACAGCACAGTACCCACCGACCGTCTTAGCGACTTACCACGCTCGTGACTACCGCGACGCTCTTAACCGAATGGCCCGGTACAAACAACTGTGCCCCCCTGAAAGCTTACGTGTCACCGAAGAGGGTGAGCACTGTACAATCGAACTGGAATGGCTGTATACCGAGCAACCCTGTCCGCCGATGCTGGTTGGTATCACGCTGGCATTTCTTCTGGAGCTTGGGCGCCGGGGCACAGGTCAACCGTTGACGGCGCGGTTCGTCGAATTTTCGCACTCAATGGGCGATGTACAGGCCCTTGAAGCTTACTTCGGCTGCCGTATCCAGATTGGTGCAAAATGTAACCGGTTGACGCTACATCGAAGAGATCTGGACCGCCCCTTTGTCTCGTACAACGAAGAGTTGATGGAAATCCTTACTCCCGTTCTGGACCGATCGCTCAATGAACAGCAGCGCAGCCGCTCAATTACCGAGATGGTCAAATGGATCATGAAACGTAGCCTCACAGGAGGGCGCCCCGACATTCAGGCTGTCGCAAAGGAATTGGGTATGAGCGATCGTACCTTGCAGCGCCGGCTTACTGACGAAAACACGAGCTTCAAGCATCTGTTGACACAAGCTAGACATGAGCAGGCACGAGAGTACTTGGCAGACCCCTCGCTCGATATTAAAGAAGTGGCTTTCTTGATTGGATATGAAGACCAGAACTCGTTCTACCGCGCCTTCCGCCTTTGGGAAGGTGATACTCCTTCAAATTGGCGTACTGAACATTTAGGTACAAACTCGATATCAGAAGGACGGCTAGGAATGCCGACTATTCATTAATAGAATTCCCAACCTAACCATTTCTACAGAGAGCTAGTATATACTGAGTTTTAACATTTGGCGTGTTAAACAAGAAATTTGGCGTAATATGCTAGTTACTGAACATTCCAGACAAGGTAATATAATCACTATCCGGAGCACAAGACTGTTTTAAAAATGACTACTAATCAGCTAAATTAAAAGGAGAAATGTATTTTGGATATGGGATTAAACAATAAAACAGCTTTAGTTACAGGATCTACGAAAGGTATAGGTAAAGCAATTGCCATTGAACTTGCCAAAGAAGGTGTTAATGTACTAATTAATGGACGAAATTATGAAGAGGTAGAACGAACAGTAAATGAAATTAAGTCGGAATTCCCGGCTACCTCTCCTCAAAATGCTACAGCCGATATTGTGGATATTGGGCAAAGAGAAGCTTTATTTAAAAAATACCCAAATATTGATATTTTAGTTAACAATATGGGTATTTATGAAATTATGCGATATGAGGACGTTGACGATGAAGTATGGGAAAAATACTTCCGTACTAATGTTCTTGCTGCAAATGGATTATCTAAATTTTATTTGCCTAAAATGTTGAAAAATGATTATGGCCGCATTATCTTTATTGCGAGTGAAGAGGCAATTATGCCTTCAGGACTAATGCCGCAGTACTGTATGACAAAGTCAATGCTATTATCATTGTCAAAAAGCTTATCTAAATTAACAAAAGGAACAGAAGTTACAGTCAATACGATCATGCCAGGACCAACACTCTCTGAAAATGTGCATCAAATAATTGAGGGTATGTACCCTAATGAAGATATGACTTTTTCAGAAAAAGAGAAAGAATTTATGACTACAAACCTACCTCAATCTGAAATACAGCGATTTATCAAGCCTATTGAAATAGGTAGACTAACTACATTTGTATGTAGTCCTTATGCATCCGCATTTAAAGGTTCTCCAATCCGTATGGATGGGGGAATGGTACCGACTATTTTTTAACATTTTTTCTATTTCAAATATTGTATATAGGTTTAACAAATGTATAACAAATTTATTAAATATATCTATATTATTCATGTATCAATGAACCTTTTTCACCTTATCGCGAATCCAACGGTCGAGGGATTTGAAACCATCTCCTTCATTACTAAACTCTAAAGGATTACCGAGCGCGACTCCGCGGAAGTTAACTGCTCTAGCAACGTGGGCCTCCTGAGCAATGTCTATACCAACAACAATATGATTAACTGTATGTTTTCAATGAGTTGATTTTGCTTGTGACTTAAACTACAACTTCATAGTTGAGCGTCCTCCTGGATGATGGAATTAAAGGGCTTTTGACCCGTAGCGTACTTCCATCGTACTGAGGGGCTCGTTTTTTTACAAAGCCGAAAACAATCTATATACAGGAAACTACCATGAAAGAACGGACTAACTTTCATGCTCTGTGGTGCAGAGCAAGGGATGCATGGACGGCTAACGGGAAACGATAGTTGAACTTAGAAAGAGCTGCCACTCTGCAGCTCTTTGTTCCATTTTAGAGGGAATTACGTTGCTTCGTGTTCACAACCTCAAAAAATTCGACAATACAGGAGAAGATTTAGAGGATTTGATTTCGATCGGGACGATCGGATTGATCAAAGCCATCGAGTCGTTCTCTCCCAACAAAGGGACGAAGCTGGCAACCTTCGCAGCACGCTGTATAGAAAATGAAATACTTATGCATCTTCGCTCGTTAAAGAAAACACGCAAAGATGTGTCCTTGCATGATCCCATCGGAACGGACAAAGAGGGGAATGAAATTACGCTCATCGACATTCTCGGCACGGAAGCCGATGATGTCGTGGATAAGGTGCAGCTCAAGATAGAGAAGAGCAAAATCTACCGTAATCTGGAGATATTGGATGATCGGGAGAAGGAAGTCGTCGTTGGGCGGTTTGGGCTGGAGCTTGGCGGGGAAGAGCGGACGCAGCGGGAGATTGCTAAGGAGCTCGGCATCAGCCGGTCCTATGTGTCGAGGATTGAGAAGCGGGCGCTGATGAAGCTGTATCATGAGTTTTATAAGGCGAAACGGTAAGGGTTATGAATCAGATACTTCATTTATTTGGACATTGTGCAAGTAATGGAGGTGAAGATTATGACGTTAATTCATATCGAAAATGCCAGTAAGTATTATACGATGGGCGAGGAAACGATTAAAGCATTAGATGATGTCTCGTTAGATATTGATCATGGAGAGTTCGTGGCCATCATGGGACCATCAGGTTCCGGCAAATCCACGCTGATGAACATCATCGGGTGTTTGGATGTTGTAGATAAAGGAATTTATGACCTGGATGGTCAAGCAATAAACGTGCTTAAGGATTCTCAGCTTGCTGAGATTCGTAATCAGAAGATTGGTTTCGTTTTTCAAAGCTTCAACTTGCTGCCTAGATTAAGTGCCTATGAGAATGTGGAGTTGCCTTTGATCTATCGGGGAATGAGCAAAAAGGAAAGAGAGCCGCTCGTTTTACATGCACTGGAAGCGGTGGACTTGCTGGATCGTAAGAAGCATTTTCCATCAGAGTTATCTGGCGGACAGCAGCAGCGTGTTGCGATTGCGAGAACGTTGGCAGGAGATCCTCCGATCATTTTGGCGGATGAGCCTACGGGAGCATTAGATTCGAAGACGGGTGTGGAGATCTTAAACATTTTAAAGAGATTAAATGAACAAGGTCGGACGATTATTTTGATTACGCATGACTTATTGATTGCGCAGCAGGCGAAGCGGATTGTGCGGTTTCGGGATGGGCGGTTGAATGAAGTTGTTTAGTGTTTATGAGACCGGAACTCCAAATAGGGGGTTCCGGTTTATTTTATTTTCAATGAACGGTTCGTGGTGTTCAGAGAAAATAGTGAAGATATTTAGCTATTCCAGCTTGCACTTACATTACTATAAAGGAGCCATTCCTTTAATGAAGTAATTTGAGCTTTTAAAGAAAAAAGCGCCTCTAGTATACTGGGAAACGTTCCGGCAAGAACTAAACCCACATACGAAAAGAGGCACTCAGTATGAAGCATAAGATGAAACAGAAACAAAATGGTTGTGGTGCAAGAATATAAATGGATAGCAAATATCGAGAAATTGTGATTTAACTATGCCACTATACCAAATATTATATTGAGCCATTCAACAGCAGATAGGACAGACGAAATGATCTTCTAAACATCACTGAAGTACGTGGTGATGTGAATGGGGCGCATGACTTACGTTAATTTATGTTGTCGACCACATTGATTTATGCTATATTTACGTGGCTGGCAACAAAATATGGTTGTTAGGACTGAATTCCAATTAGAATCATGAAGGAGCGGACAGTTATGATTAAAATATTAAAATCTCATCAAAGTCCAACAATGGGAAGAGGCGGCCCCTTTCAAATTAGACGTATGAGACCAGGCAAGGTATATGGGGTACCGGCATTTGATCCTGCTTTCGGGCCGCTTAGCGTTATTGACCATGCCACTCTTAGAGCAAATAACATGGTCCCTATGCATGAACACCTCAACGATGAAATCCTGACCTATCTTATCAGCGGCAAGGTCACTCATGAAGATTCAATCGGTGTTACGGAGAACATTACACGCAGACGCTTAATGTTGATGAATGCCGGAAGCGGCTTTTCCCACGAAGAAACGAATTCGGGCGAAGACCTTGAAGGTTTGCAAATTTTTGTCAGGCCTAGAGATAAGGATTTACCGCCGGGTGTTCAATTCTACGATCGTCCGGTTGATTATACCAATGGCACATGGCAGCTGGTGGCTGGACCGGAAGCTTCCGATGCCCCTCTTAAATTTCGCAATCAAGTCCTGGTATTCGATATCCACGCGGATGCAGGAGCAGAACTTGAAGTACCCGTTGCTGAAGGTATGAGCCCCTTTGTATACGTGATGAACGGAACGGTTCAAGTGGGTAATACTACCCTTCAGAAAGGGGATGCTTTTACGGTTACAGAACTTGAAATGCCCATAATGAGAACATTAAGTCAAGCGATAATCGTCGCTTTCTTGTCGGATTTAAATGCAGCAGCCTCGAAATCAGGTACGATCAGCGGGGGGAGGTAATTATGGACCGCTTGTGGACAAAGCCATTTTTTCTTATGACTATAGGAATGCTTTTTCTGTTTACCAGTTTTTATTTGCTGGTTCCGACACTGCCTCTTTTTATTAAACAGTTAGGCGGCAGCGAATCGCAGATTGGACTGGCCGTGGGAATGTTTACGCTGTCTGCCGTTATTTTTCGTCCGATTGTCGGAGGATTGCTGGATCGGTACGGCAGGCGTCCGTTTATTGTCTCGGGGCTGCTATTCTTTGGTTTGTCGATGTATTTATATGGCTGGGTAGGCGGCATCGTGGTTTTGATGGCATTACGGGTGCTTCATGGAGCAAGCTGGGCTTTCTCCACAACAGCTGTAGGAACGGCGATTACGGACATTATTCCGCCCTCGCGCCGTGGAGAAGGCTTGGGTTGGTTTGGTATGGCGATGACCGTGGCGATGGCGATTGGTCCATTGCTGGGAATCTGGGTCCTGTGGAACTATTCTTTCAACGGCCTGTTCCTTTTCGGTACGATCCTTTCTGCGGCAGCAATGCTTTTGGCACTTATGACAAAAACGCCGTTTCAACCGAAAGCTGCCGCAGGGCGAATCGATTTTATTGAAAAATCGGTTTTATCCATCATGGCTGCGATCTTTTTTATGGCCGTCGCTTATGGCGGAATTATTACATTTTTGCCGCTCTTTGCGGAATCGGTCAAGGTTAATCCAGGCACTTTCTTTTTGGTGTACGCAGCAACGCTTACTATAATCCGGCCGATTACGGGAAAACTTTCAGATCGCTATGGCGAGGTATTTGTGGTTGTACCGGCTCTTACGGTTACAATTGCAGCCTTGCTGGTATTAAGCTTGTCAAATGGTTTATACGGCATGATTGCCTCATCGGTTTTATTTGGAATTGGAATCGGCTCAGCACAACCAGCTCTTCAATCAGCAACCTTGAGCCTTGTACGTCCTAACCGGGCAGGGGCAGCAAATGCTTCTTTCATGACCGCATTTGACCTCGGAATCGGGCTTGGCGCGATCATGCTCGGATGGGTGTCTCAATACACGGGGTATCAGGTCTTGTTCCTTGTCGCTGCCGCTTCAGTAGCGATCTCCTTGCTCATATTCACAGTCTTCGTGAGCCGTTTATTGAGATATCGGACGGCTAATTAGGGTATTGGCGTTAACGGTTCTCGCAATGACCGGAATTAATTTTCCCCCGAAGCGATAAGATTATTCGCTTAACATCCAATTATATGTTGCCAACCACATAAATCCATGATATATTTATGTTGCCGGCAATACATTATCTACAAGGAGTGTTAACAATGGAAAAAATATGGAATCCTATTAAAATTGGACGAATGGAGCTTTCTCATCGTCTAGCAATGGCACCAATGACTCGGGGACGGGCTCTGCCTGACGGGACACCAGGCGAGTTCACCCCTCTTTATTACAAGCAGCGCGCCTCATTGGGTTTGTTAATCAGCGAAGGTACACAGCCGTCTGATGATGGGCAAGGGTATTTGTTTACTCCTGGTATTTACACAGATGCACACATTGCCGGGTGGCGTGAAGTCGCTAATCAAGTACATGATGCAGGCGGTCACCTATTCATTCAATTGATGCATGTGGGCCGTATGTCACACCCGGATAACACCCCTCATCATCGCCAGCCGGTTGCTCCTTCTGCAATCGCTCCTGCACCTGATGTTCAAATGTATACTTTTGCAGGATTGCAGGAAATTCCAGTTCCTCGTGAGTTGAGCGTTGAAGAAATCAAAGCGACCGTCGAGGATTTTCGCAAAGCAGCTGCCGCAGCCATTCAGGCGGGTGCTGACGGAGTAGAGATTCATGGGGCGAACGGATACCTCATTCAACAATTTTTTGCGGAGAATGCAAACATACGGACTGATGCATACGGAGGGTCCATTGAAAACCGTGCCCGTTTTGCCATAGAGGTGGCAAAAGCAGTGGTGGAAGAAATTGGCGCAGACCGTGCAGGGTTCCGCATCTCTCCTGGCGTACCTTTGGGTGGTCTTGATGAAGGTCCGAATGGTAATGAGTTATATGAATACCTGGTATCTGAATTGGCAAAGCTAAATCTAGCATATCTTCACATCGTACATGTCGGAAACGAAGATCTTTTGCGCAAAATCCGATCGGCATGGGCAACGGCTCTGTTGGTAAACCGTGCTGGCAGACCGCTTGAAAATATTACAATCGACATCGACGAAGGACTTGCTGATATTGCGCCTATCGGGTCTTGGGCTTTGGCTAATCCTGATTTCATTGAACGATTTAAAGCCGGTGCCTCGCTAAATGAACCGGATCGTGCTACGCTCTATGCAGGAGGCAGCCTAGGGTACACCGACTATCCGACGCTTGCTGAACAGGATAAAGCTTAAGAAAGTTGTGGATATCTATGAAACAAGAAAAGAAACTTCCCGATAATGAATTACCCGAAGTAGAGTTTGGCGCAGAGAAGCAATTTCCGATCAGCTTCTCGATCTTTGCTCTTGGGCGTTCGCATCGCGCACTGGCTTCCCAATTGATTCGCGAGACAGGCCTCTTTCCGGGACAAGAAATCATTCTCATGCAGCTGTTCCAGCAGGACGGCCAGTCGCAGAACTCCCTTGGCAGGACCTTGCGTCTGGATCACTCAACCATTGCAAAATCTGTCCGCAGGCTGGAAGAGGCGGGATTGATTACCCGCAACCGTTCAGACGAAGATGGCCGGGTTACCATTGTGTCCCTTACCGAGGCTGGTCGTGGATTTGAATCTAAAGTTCTAGAAGCTTGGAGTATACTGGAGAGAGTCACGATAGAGAACCTTTCAGAACAAGAAAAAGAACTATTAATAAATTTATCAAGAAAAGTAGCTGCTCAAATAGACACTGCTTTAAAATAATCTTTGGGAGAGATACAAATGACTGAATCCTTAATGAAAGCAATTCAAGTCGGTAAGTACGGCGGACCGGATGTTTTGAAACTCGAAGAAATTAAACGCCCTCAACCGCTTGCTGGAGAAGTTCTTGTCAAAGTTGCTTACGCTGCAGCCATTCCTCTAGACTGGAAGATCCGTAACGGTTGGCTGAAAGAGATATTTATTAAAACATTGCCTTATACTCCTGGAACAGCTGTTTCGGGTATCGTCGAAGCCGTCGGCGAAGGTGTAACCGGTTTTCAGCAAGGCGATCGCGTTTTTGGAAATGTAAATGGAGGCTACTCAGAATATGGCATTGCCCCGGCAAATGATTTGGTTCACATGCCGGAAAACTTGAACTTTGAGGATGCGGCAACTATTAAAGGCGGTGCAGAATCGGCTTGGAAGGTATTATTTTCGGAAGGCGAATTAGAAGCCGGTCAAACGGTACTCATTCACGCTGCCGCTGGCGGAGTAGGACAATTTGCTGTACAGTTGGCTAAGTGGAAAGGCGCTAAGGTTATTGCTACTGCCTCAACCGCCAATCTGGATTTTGTAAAGTCATTGGGTGCGGACCTGGTCATTGATTACACGACCACACCGTTTGAGGAGAAAGTCAAGGACGTAGATTTAGTCATCGAATCGGTTGGGGGAAATAACGAGGATCGATCATGGTCTGTTCTGAAACGTGGCGGAAAACTGGTCTCCTTGACGCAGCCCCCATCTGCTGAAAAGGCCGAACAGTATGGAGTCACAGCTAAGTTTAATTCGAAGTTTCCAACCTCCGAGGATTTGCAAGTCATTGCTCAATTACTTGCCAACGGAACATTAAAAGCAGAGATTGATTCAATATTTCCATTAAGCGAAACGAAGAAGGCTCATGAGAAAAGTGAATCAAGACATGGCCGAGGAAGAATTTTGCTCAAGGTTAATTCATTTTGAAGCTGCGAGGTTAGGTTTAAAAATAGAGAACTATCCAAACAAGCCCCTTTTATGGAGACCGCTGCAAAAGTATTGATTTTGGAAAAACCCAAATGCGAAACGAGCCCTAGAAGCGATTCTAGAGGCTCTTTTTTTAATATGGTTTTATCATCCCTTCGAAGACAGATCCGACCACTGAGAAGAAGAAACTGAACGCCAAAATAGCCGAAGCTGAAAAGTCACTAGCGGCTGCTGAACATGAACGGTCACAGGCGTACGACTATAGCCGTGTGGCTTCTGCAGATCGTATCCACGGTACGTGACTTAGTCTTGACTACAGACCTTATCGAACCGATGTCCGTGAAGCTGAAAGCAATGGGACAGAAATCTACGATAGTATAGGGGAGACGTATAATGAATATAAGGGTTGATCAGCAAAATGATTCTAAGGTAGCCATTGTAGAAAGTTTCGATATATTAATCCGAAATGTCCAGGATGCTTTGGACTTAATGGCGTCCATTAAATTTAATCATGATAGCTATAAGATCGTTATTCGCCAATCCAACATTACGGAGGATTTTTTCGAATTAAAGACAAGATTAGCGGGTGATATTCTACAGAAATACGTGAACTATCATATAAAGTTGGCGGTTGTAGGCAATTTGGAAGTGTATAAGAGTCTTAAGGATTTTATTTGCGAATGCAACAAAGGGGAACAGGTTTTCTTTCTTGAAGATGAACAGTCAGCCATTCAAGTTCTACACTCATTATGCTCCCTCGGTACGATTTAATTTTCTCGCGAATACTCGCTTATTCGCAGGATTTCATCCCATTGTGGGAGGAGTCTAGAAGAGAAGGGGACGTTAGATTGACTTCGGCTACATGAAGGCATGCGGGAATAGAGGGGGAGATAGCTGCCCCAATTTATTCCATCTACTGCACGCATTCTCCACGCCGCCCTTGGAGGTTTTCGCTCCCATATCTCAACGGGTCTAAGCCCTCTCATTCCTTCGTCACACCTATCCAAGGGGTGGAGGCCGGTCTTTCTAACGGAACGGGGCAAAGCCCTTTTGCTTAATGCATCCGGTACTCCGTGCTTTCTTTGAAATCCTGCGAATAAGCCAATTTACGTGCATGACGGTGACTACAATCTTACGCAGCTTGTGTTAATGGCAATGTTTTTTGAGCAATATAGGTGGATCCGTTTCGTGCCATTCCAACTAAAATGCGTGCAAGTTTACCACAGAGTTTCATGTCAGATTTCATCTTTTTCATCTTCTTCATGCTGACATTATGTTTATGCATCGTTTTAAACTCACTGTTGTTCATCAACAAACTCATGGTTGCCATAAACAAGAACCTTCGGAGCCGAGATCTACCGCGCTTTGAAAGAACGATTTGTCCTCGCCACTTCCCCGAACTAGCTTCCGTAAGGTTAAGCCCTGCATGACGAAGCAAGGCGTTACCATGAGCAAAGCCGCTTAAATCCCCGGATTCTCCTAAAATACCAGCTAATGAAATGGCGTTAATCCCTTTAATGGCAAGCATCTGCTTGGCATAAGGAATGCGATGAAGCACAGCAATGACTTCTTGTTCCACGGCTTGCAGCTGAATAGTAGCTAAGTCGTATTCTTAGAGCAGTTGCTTCAAATGCAATTTATAGGCTTTATGAGCCTGAGAAGAGCCTACCGAGGAACTTGCTAGAGCCACAAGCATATGTGCTCTTCGCTTTCCAGAATGCCGTTTCATTAGCGTCCGCCAACCGTCAATGACATCTTGTGGCTGCATGTTACGAAGCTCGGATGGCGTTGGAAACAGGCGAAGTGTTGCTATAGCTCCCGTGCAGGTAAGGTGTTTATATACTTGTCGCATTTCTGGGAAAACAAGATCGACCCAGCGGTGTAACTGATTTACGGTGCTAACCAAACGCTTAACGATGGCATCACGGTTAGACAAGAGAACACGCAGCTCCTCGAATTCTTCGGCTGTGGTACGAATCCATGAGTAGTACCCATTTTTGATCATATCTGCGATGACTAAGGCATCTTTTATATCACTTTTGGAACGGGTATTATCTCGGTTTTCTTTGTTTTTTTTTAACCAGATATGGGTTTACTAGCACTGCTTGGAACTTATTGTTGAATAGCCAGCGTGATAAGGCTAACCAGTAATGTCTGGTCGGCTCCATACCGATAATGGCTTCGCTAAATTGATAGGATGCCTGTAACTTCTGAATCCAATGTAAAAGACAGTTAAATCCTTCCTCGTTATTAAAGAAAGAGAGTGGTTCACCGACGACAACACCGCGAAAGTTCATTGCACGAGCCACATGTACTTCTTCTTGTGCGATGTCCACACCTACAACAAGATGCTATGAGGTAATGTTTTCAATGAGTTGATTTTGCTTAGAATGGGATTTAAAATTCATAGTAGAGCGACCTCCAGGACGATGGTATTAAAGGGCTTTTGACCCGTTGTGTACTTCCATCGTACTGAGGCGCTCGTTTTTTTACAAAGCCGAAAATAATCCATCTACAGGAATTCTAATGGATACGATAGTTCAATGAAACAGCGACAGTCTAGGACTTTATTTTCTCGTCCTAGGCTGTCGCTGTTTCAATTTCTAGGGTCAGTCTAATACTTATTTTATGGAGTCTGACGGTATGGCGATTCGAAAAGCCGAGTGGAATAAAGAGATCCAGTCTAATACTTTATTTTCTGCTGACAATTATCATTGATAACGGAAACGATAGTCAGCATAATGCTGAATAAAAGAGATCGTTAGAGGTGTTTTCAACGAAGGAATCGAATATTGTCTGACAATGTTAAATGGAGGGATGCAGATTTGACAATTAAATATTCATCTGATATGCCGCTTCTATAAGACAGAGGTCGGCTTTTTGTTTGCTTAAATACCATAAAATTGCACCAGAAACAGAAATATTACCATCTACAAGTCGTTTCAGGGCACCTATATAATTAACCTATAAGACACGGAGGTGAGCCATTCATGAATGTTACGCTAACAGAGCTTGAACGAAAAAAGCTCACGCCAAGCCCAAAACAAAAGGTAGTGGCCGTTGGAAGCTAATTCTAACCAATTATGATTTATACCTATTATTAGTGCCGGGATTACTCGTTCTGTTTTTATTCAAATATGCGCCTATGTATGGGATTATTATCGCTTTTCAAGACTTCAACATTTTTGATGGTTTTGCCGGAAGTAAATGGGTGGGGCTGGACCAATTTGAGAAGCTCGTACATTCCGAAGAGTTTTATCAGGTTTTCATGAATACCTTATTGATCAGCGTTTACAAGATTGTGCTTCTTTTTCCGATACCGATCATCATCGCTCTTTTCTTGAATGAGGTTCGGAAGGCTTTTTTCAAGAAGACGATTCAAACCATTATATTTCTACCGCATTTCTTATCGTGGGTGATCATTTCTGGGTTGTTTATTAATATCCTGTCCCCATCAGGCGGTCTAGTGAATAATGTGATTCAGTGGTTCGGCGGGACGCCGATTTCCTTCTTTCTGGACAACCAATTCTTCCGAAGTGTAGTGGTATTTAGAAGCGGGTACGGAG
Organism: Paenibacillus sp. V4I9; assembly: GCF_030817295.1. Taxonomy (NCBI): domain Bacteria; kingdom Bacillati; phylum Bacillota; class Bacilli; order Caryophanales; family Paenibacillaceae; genus Paenibacillus; species Paenibacillus sp. V4I9. The sequence goes on along the minus strand of NZ_JAUSZE010000001.1, from coordinate 5,213,812 downwards.
CAAATTTTGACCATGTACAATTCGGTCGTGTATCAGTCCGGCGATGTCATCGGTACGTTCGTGTATCGTCAAGGTCTTGGTCAACAGGACTATAGCTTTAGTACAGCGGTCGGGTTGTTTGGGTTCATTCTAATCGTAGCTGGTAATGAGCTTAGCAAAAAGCTGATCAAGCGAAGCATATGGTAGGGGGTGGAAAACATGCATAAGAAAACGCTTAGTGATTGGTCATTAGACTTCTGTATTTATCTTGTATTGCTGCTTTGCGGCTTAGCTACACTGCTGCCACTAGCCAATATTTTATCCAAAGCCGTCAGTGATGAATCGTCTGTGGTTTCTGGTAAAGTAGGCATTTTTCCAGTAGGCTTCCAGCTAGATACGATGAAATATGTGGTGTCCTCCAGTCAATTTCTTCACTCGATAGGGATTTCGCTGCTCATTACAGTTGTAGGTACAGTGCTAGCGATTCTGGTAACTGCAATAACCGCTTATCCATTGTCCAAAAGGCATCTTCCAGGCATTTCGATGATTATGCTGCTGTTTATTTTCACGATGATGTTTAATGGCGGTATTATTCCAAATTACCTGCTAATGAAACAGCTGCATTTAATTAATAGCTTATGGTCGCTAATGCTTCCAGCCCTCATTAGTGTGTTCAATATGCTGGTTATCAAAAGTTATTATGAATCCTTGCCTGAGGCTCTTGAAGAATCCGCCAAAATGGATGGCGCTCGTAACTTTACGATTCTTTTTCGCATCATACTTCCTTTAAGCGTACCGGTGATTGCAACGATTGCTCTTTTCTATGCCGTCTACTTTTGGAACGATTATTTTCACCCCATGCTCTACATTAATGACGCAGGCCTTAAGCCTTTACAGTTGTACTTGCGCGACATTGTTTTGAATGCTGACAGTTCCAATGCGTTGAACAAAAGTACGGACGACTTGATGAATACATCACCGGAGGGGGTTCGTTCCGCAACCGTCATTGCCTCCATTATTCCGATGCTGCTCGTATATCCTTATTTGCAAAAGCATTTTGTCAAAGGCGTACTCATTGGCTCTGTGAAAGGGTAATTGTGCATTAACGCTCTGGATTTCAGCATCCAGGGTTTAATGATATAGTAAAAACATACATTTAGGGAGGTCTACCCATGCTCAAAAAGCACAACAAAGCCATGCTTCTAACGTAGCATGTTTGTCCGTTTCGTCTCTTGCCGCCTGCGCTTCCAAAAACACGACCACAGGCGGCAGTGCATCCCCAGCTAGTACAGCAGCGGCAACAACGGCAGTTGTGACAACTGCTGGACCGAAGCCAGAGTTAAGATCGCTTCAGATTTGGCAGCAAGAGGATTACAATACGTATCCGGTAGCTAAGTTCCTAGAAGAGAAAACAGGCTACAAAGTGAAATATGATATGCTTCCACAAGATAAGTCCCAAGATAAAATGAACATTCTTATTGCCTCGGGAGAGCCTTATGATGTGATCACTTCACTCGGCGGGACTGAATTCAAAGCATTATATGCTGATTATGCGAAAAAGGGCGCTTTAGTAGATTTAGGGCCACTGATCGATAAATTTGGAACCAATATTAAAGCGGTTGTAGACCCTCAGGCTCTGGAAGCCGCTAAAGTGGATGGGAAATTGTTCGCAATCCCTACCAAAAGTATCCCGACCTCCTCTAGCAGCTTATACATTCGCCAGGATTGGCTTGACAAAGTTGGAATGAAAGCGCCAACAACGCTAGATGAGTTGGTTGCCGTTCTTAAAGCTTTCAAAGAGAAGGATCCAGGTGGAAATGGAGATAAAAATATTCCATTAACTGCGAGAGGAGATGCGCCGTTCATTGATAACATTGTCGGAGCCTTCGGTATGCCGAACTTCTGGAATAATGTGAATGGTAAGCTGACCCCACGGATTCAAGATCCTGGTTACAAAGATTACGTAAACTTTGTAGGAGATCTCTTTAAACAAGGCTTGATTGATAAAGAGTTTGCCGCTAATAAAGATGCTACCTCTAAAGAAAAATTCACAAGCGGAAGAGCAGGCATCATTATGCTGAACTGGTCTGATGTGCCTGTTATTACAGATGCATTAGTAAAAAACGTACCTACTGCTAAGGCGAACTATCTTCCAGCATTAAAAGGCAAGGATGGCAAAATAGGCCTATCTGCAAACCAAGGATTTGACCGTATTTCCTTCATTCCTAAAGCATCCAAGCACCCTGAGGATGCCATCAAATGGATGAATGCTAAACTTGAAAAGGAAACGTTTAAGAGTATGGCAATTGGTGAAGAGAATAAGCACTATACATTCAAGGATGGCAATTATACTCCGATTCAACCTATCTTTACAGATGAGCGCAATAGAGCGAATAATTTCTTAATGGGCTCTGATGATAAAAATTATCCGACTTATTGGCAAGCACGTGTACGTAAGGATTTACGCTTGTTTGAAGCTTGGAAGTTTATGAATGTGACGGAAACGAATGTAAGAGTGCTTGATCCATTGGGCTTCGCTCCTTACTTGCCAGAGTTTTCGAAAAACTTCCAACAGTTGAATACGATGGTGGGAGACTATACGACGAAGTTGATTTTCGGAGCAGAAGCCATTAGTGGTTTGGAAGCGTTCCAACAGAAATTCAAAACTTCCGGCGGAGATGCAAGCGTCAAAGAAGTCAACGAATGGTACGCGACTTCAAAGAAATAAGCAGATCATAAGTGGAGAATTTGCTTGCAACACAGACTGCAAGTTCTCCACTTTCCATGTAACGGCATAAGGAAAATCACACATTTCATATCACGGAGGAAATTATCTATGTCTATCGGTGGAGCTCTTACTTCTAGTACATTCATCACGCGTCATCCCCTAAATCCCATTTTGACTGCCGCAGAGGTTCCTTATGAACCGGCTCTTGTTTTTAATGCAGGCGTCACGAAATATGAAGGAAAGTATGTCATGATGTTCCGAAATGACTACGGCGACATCAAGAATGAAACGTTACTTCCAATCAGTACAACGAATCTTGGGCTTGCGTACAGTGATGACGGTGTCCATTGGAACGTTCAGGATAAGCCTTGCTTCGGCATTGAAAATGAAGAAATTCTTAGAACGTATGACCCGCGGTTGACGGTTATCGATGGTCGCTGCTATCTCTGTTTTGCTGTAGATACGAAGCATGGCGTACGCGGTGGCGTTGCGGTTACGGACGATTTTGTCAACTTTGATATTCTGAGTATGTCTGCGCCTGATAATCGGAATATGGTTTTATTCCCTGAACGGATTGGTGGCAAATATATTCGTTTGGAACGACCATTTCCCGTCTATGGCAAGGGAGGCAAAGACAGCTTTGATATCTGGATTTCGGATTCTCCTGATCTGAAATATTGGGGGAACACGGAATTGCTACTCGGCTTGGAACATGTACCATTTGCCAATGATAAGCTTGGACCGGCTGCGCCTCCGGTAAAAACCTCCAAAGGCTGGCTCACAACTTTCCATTCGGTGGATATCGATGCATCTCGGGGTAAAAACGGTTGGGAGCCATACTGGAAAAAGCGCTATTCAGCTGGAATCATGCTATTGGATTTGGAAAATCCGTATAAGATCATCGGTATGAGCAAAGAACCCTTGCTGGCACCCGAGGTAAGCTATGAGACGGAAGGCGGATTTCGCAATGATGTAATTTTTCCAGGGGGAATGATCTTGGAGGATAGTGGGGAGGTGAAAATATACTATGGAGCGGCCGATACGGTGGAATGCTTGGCGACTGCCCACGTTGATGATTTAATCCGGTTGTGTCTATCGAAGTAATCAAATACATACGTATTTGATTACTAATCCAAACGGAGACACGATCGAAATTTATTACAATCGCTTTCATGAAAAAGGAGGAATATGACGGATGCGTAACAAGTATAAGTCACTGCGTATTGTTTTGTGTTACCTCATGGTATTCAGCATGTTATTTACCGGGTTGCCTTTTATTCCAAACGGAGAGATTCAGAAAGCCCATGCAGCAAATTCAACGATAACACAAGTTGGAAATGTCTGGACACTGGAAAATGATGTCATGAGGTCCGTTGTTTCATTTGCAAGCGGAAGCATTCAAATGACAAGTTATTACAACAAAGAGGCCGGAAAGGAGTATCTGACCGGAACTGGAAGCCAATATTTGTTTTACTACAATTATGGTGGAAGCAATCTCTATGCGAATGATGGCGGATGGACGTTAGGTACGGCTACGATAACCGACATTACGAAATTTGGCACCAACTGGGGCAAGCTGCTTACCATTCCGGTGACCCGGACGACGCCTCAAAAAATAACCGTCAATCTGAGGTTCGAAATCTATAACGGCAACTCTGGCATGAAATATAGTAATGTCATCAAAAATAACGATACGACTCAAAAAACGATTACAAACTCTGATGTTATATCCCTTAACCTCCCTAATGATGCTCATACGTTGTATTATGTTCCCAATATGGAATGGTTTAGTACAGCCGGTGAATTAGCTCCAAATGCAGGGAAAAATGCGATAACGGTATACAATACAGGCGATGGATGGGGCCTCCAGCCAGAGATGAACTGGAAAACGCAAGGAGCACCGAACCGGCTGCCTTTTGCCAGTATCAATGCATGGAGCGGTATATCCAATGTCAAAATATCAACAAACAATGAAGCTTTGCAGTTAGTCTTGTTCCCTAATGAAGATTTTGAGTACATCTCTGTGAATATGACGGTCTTCAAGGGCGATATTATCGATGGGAAAATGGCGGTAGAGGAGCATTTTAGGAAAAGGTTCAAATATCATGATGTTAGCTCTATATTCAGTACGAATGACTGGGACTATAAAGATAAACGTACGGATGCATTTTTTAGAAATACGGTTATTCCTAAAGCGGCGCAGGCTGGTCTAGATATGGTTATGATCGACGATTTCTGGAATACAACGAGAGATTCAACGACGGCAGTGAGTAGCTTTACAACGAATTTAGCGTCACTGACTGACTTTGTTGTGTCGCAAGGCTTACGATTTGGTTTATGGTTTAGCATGACGGGCGATAACCACAATTTGGGCAGGGATTTAGCTGATCCAGCCAACATTGAATTTAAGCGAAGCCAAGTCGAGGATATCTTGATTCCTCAGTATCATCTTTCTCACCAAATGATAGATTTAACGGAATTCTGGCCCAATACAGCAGCTACGTCAACCTCGCATCCGAGCGATAGTGTGTACCGTAAAAATGTACTCGTCCGAGATTACATGAATGATCTGGTGACCAGACATCCCGATTTCATTGGCAAACTAACCAGCGAAGTTGATATTTATCCAACGCAGGGCGACCGCAATAACGGACTCCTACATATATCCGACAACGGCTTCTTATCATCTAATGGCGGTGTCGGCTCAGGTATGAAGATCGGTATGGACAGCTTCGGGTATTTGCCTATGAATTCCGTCTATTACGGCGGTTCGCCTACGGGTAAATTTGAAAATTACTATTCCTATATGTTGGCAAGGTTTATCAAATTTAATACGGATCCAAGCACTTGGACCACGGCAGGTATAGATTCCTTGAAAAAGTTTAATGACTGGCGCAAAAATCCAAGAATTGAAGCGATGACAGAACAGACGTTCCGATCTCTGCATGCTGGTCCGAACTTTGACACGTCGGGTCCCTACGCTTGGATGTATACGACGGAAGATAAGAGCAAAGCTCTTGTCATCGCTACGGCAGCCAACGTAATTGGCGCGGCGACGGATATCACGCTCAATCTCAGATGGCTTAGTGATACTAAAACGTATCTAGTCGAAGACATTACGATGGATGACAACGGAACGAGTACCTATAAGTTTAAAGGAAGATTTACCGGCGCCCAATTGAAAGCACCAGGTCTACCTGTAAACCTGGCTGAAAATACTTCCAAAGGTAAGGCGTTCTGGATACAAGAGGATACTTCTGCTGCTATGCAAGTCCTTTACGCAGATGAAAAAATCACTTCCTTTACGCAAACTCCAGGAAACTCAAGCCTTACTTTGAATGTCACTGGAGCAGCTAATTCCACCGCCAATGTCATCGTCTTTGACAAAACGGCCAATAATACGATTTCCGCTAACGTAACTATCGGTGCTGGGGGAACAGGCAGCGTTACGATCAACTCAGGTACTTGGTATGAGGCCGAGAGCCTTACAACGACCATTTCACCGGGAGCTACTGAAGGAGATTCTGCTGATTCTAGCGCGAGCAACGGTTCTTTAAATTACGGCAATCTGACTGGTGTGGGTGATTGGGTTCAATACACATTGAACGTACCTAGCCCTGGCACTTATAACGTAAAAGTTCAAGTCAAGAAGCACCCGAACAGAGGCATTGGGCAGTTGTATATTGACGGTGTTACGCAAGGCTCCCCTATAGACGAATATCAAAGTGCTCAAGGTTATGTAGAGGTGGATCTTGGCAATATGACGTTTACAACATCAGGGAATAAACAATTTAAATTCCAGTCAACTGGAAAAAATACAAGCAGCGGATCGTACACGTTAGCAACCGATGTTATCAGGCTTACTTATAAATCTCCTGATATTATTCTGCCGCCAGCTGTACCGGAAGCGATGAAATTTGAAGCAGAGAGTCTTGCGTCATCGGTTTCGTCCGGTACGACTTTTTCGAATACAAGCGATTCTACGGCAAGCAATAATGCACTAAGCTATGCGACGCCTACCGGAGTAGGAGGTTGGGTGCAATATACACTAAATGTACCTGAATCAGGTACTTATAACGTCAAGGTACAGGTCAAGAAGCATCCGAACAGGGGAATCGCGCAGTTATATATTGACGGGACTCCACAAGGTTCACCTATTGATGAATACCAGAGCGTTCAGGCTTATGAGCTTGTGGATTTAGGCAATGTAACGTTTAACGCATCCGGCAGCAAGCAGTTCAAATTCCAGGTAACAGGAAAGAATGTGAACAGCAGCGTTTATACGCTTGCAACGGACTATATTTCCATTACGAAGCAGCCGCTTATCTATGAGTTCGAGAATCTAGCAGCGAGTGTTTCATCAGGAGCTACCTATTCCAATGGATCCGATTCAGGTGCAAGCAACGGTGCATTGAGCTATGGCAATTTTACGGGAGTTGGTGACTGGATCCAATATACAGTTAATATTCCCACTGCCGGAACATATAACGTAAGCGCAAGGGTCAAGAAGCATCCAAGCAGGGCAACAGCACAATTAACGATTGACGGAGTTGCTCAAGGTTTTCCGGTTGATCAGTATCAGAGTACAGCGGAATACGAAGTTGTTGGTATGGGGAATGTCACGTTCGGCACTCCCGGAAACAAGAATGTAAGATTTCAAGTAACCGGTAAGAATCCAAGCAGTGCTGGTTATGGCCTGGCTAATGACAATATCATATTTACTAGAATTAATTGATCGGTTAAAAGACCAGCAAACCTTGAGTTTGCTGGTTTTTTGCGTGTCATACGGAACGCTGCCAGCAGGAAGGTTTCCCAAAACATAAAAAACTATGAACAAATTAAGTTTCACCATCACTTAATATCCTTAGGCCATAACTTCCTAATGACAGGATAACCGGCTGTAGGAATGTTGATCTGATGTGCACCTAAATGAAAGGATCAACCTTGAAATATGATAAGTAAACTCAAAGAGCCTGTACAATATGTATTTACGCTTGTGTTAGAACATGTCTTTAAAATAACGAAGATGATACCACTTGTTATTCTTATTGATCTGTTATTTTATGTGCATGCATGTAGGAGCTAAATCCGAACTTCGGATTAGTCATTGTATAGGCGTAGAAAAGAAAATTATCTCCAACTACATACTGAATTATTGTCATGACTATTTCAATGTTTTGTATGTTGGGGAAAAGAATGACACTCCATTAGAAAAAATAGAGAATTTAACTATTAATGAAGTGAGAAATTTCTTATTTTATTTTTATTTTTTTGAATTAAAATACAATGGTCAGTTTTTGATTCTAATTCAACCAGTTGATTTGTGGATTTATTTTGTCTATAATGGATATTAAAGGTCTATAATGATTGTATTTATCACCATCAGTTTTTTGAAGCGGAAGCATTTTTTTACGACTTTATTATGGACATTAGAACTCTAGGAGGATGATAATTGTGGAACAACTTATCGATGTAGCGATTATTGGCGGCGGCCCGGCAGGAATGAATGCCGCTCTAGTGCTGGGCAGAGCAAGAAAAAGCGTTGTCGTTATTGATGAAGGGCGCCCGCGTAATCGGGTTACTCGTGAAACTCACGGTTTTCTGACCAGAGATGGCATAAGCCCGAGTGAATTTCGGCATGTTGCAAGGGAGCAAATTAGCGCTTATCCCTCTGTTCGTTTTGTTACTGATGCTGCTGTATCGATAACGGGAACAGATGGTAACTTTCATGTTACGACAGCACAGGGAACTACCTATCGTAGCAAAAAACTGCTTTTTGCAGTAGGAATGAAGGATCTCCCTCTCGACATTAACGGATTGGCAGACGTGTATGGCAAAAGCGGCTTTGTCTGCCCCTATTGCGACGGCTGGGAATTAAGAGACCAGTCTCTCGTCTTAATAGCTAAAGGTGCGAGAGCGCTACACATGGCCAAAATACTGTCCGGATGGACAAAGCAGTTTACAATATGCACCGATGGCCCTGATGAATGGACCGATGAAGAACGCGAGGAACTTAAGCAGCATAACGTTCCTACATTGGACTCCCCGATCCGACGTATTGAATCGAGCGACGGTATGGTACAGCTAGTTGTACTGGAGGACGGATCACGCATTCCATGTACCGGGATATTCTTTACGCCGAAGCTTGCTGCCGGATCAGACTTGCCGCAAGCATTGGGCTGCAAGATCACGGAAGCAGGAACCGTCATCGTCGATGCTTTTGGCAAAACTAACGTTCCGGGCATCTATAGTGCCGGAGATGCAGCAACGGAACTTTATCAGGCGATTACAGCCGCTTCTTTGGGAGCTTTGGCCGGCGTAGGCATCAATAACGAGTTACTGGCAGCAGCTTGGAGTAGCAAGAGCTAGCTTTACAAAGGAAGATTAAGCTGCCATGAAACTATTATATCTAATGAAGAAGGGATGAACGTTATGCTTTATGATAGTGCTATTATTGGCGACGGACCAGCCGAGTTGAATGCATTCGGAGAAGGTTTAGACTGTGAACTGCCGAAATTGGATGGGTTAAAGAAGGATGAATTTGGAATAACCACGATACCCGGATTATATGCCGCGGGGGATTCGTCGTACTTCATGCCTTCCCACTTGATTTTTGCCGCAGCCGATGGCAATCGAATCGCTATGCGGGTAAATATAGATTTGACCGAGGAGGATTTCGTATGACGAAAATGAACCGTATGAACATCTACTTTCTCGCATTCGGGGGCTTTGTCGTAGGAACCGCGGAGTTAGTAGTGGCCGGAATTCTCCAATTGATTGCCGATGATTTACAAATATCCATCGGCCTTACAGGGCAATTGGTCACTGCTTACTCCCTTGCCTTTGCCATTGGAACACCAATTTTAGTGGCATTAACCTCAAGAATGGGGCGCAAAACATTGTTGGTGCTTTCATTAATCATATTTATCATTGGTTCTCTAGTTTCTTTTATTAGTCCAAATTACGCGATCCTGATGGTTTCCCGAGTAATTTTGGGGTTAAGTGCAGGCGTATACACGGTTTCAGCTCTCAGCTCAGCTGTAAAACTGGTTCCCGCCGACAAAATGGGCAGCGCGATCGGCATGATCGCGCTTGGATTTGGCAGTGCAATGGCACTGGGCGTGCCGATAGGAATCGCGATTGCCCATTGGTGGAGTTGGCAAGTCATCTTCGTTTTTTTGGCCATTGTCAGCTCGTTGATTATGCTGGGGTTGATCAGGCTGCTACCGCAAGTTGAAGGTGACACCCCGGTGCCTTTTACACAACAATTCATGGTACTTGGCAATCCTGTGATATTGACCGGCTTGGTAGTCTCCCTCTTGTTGTACACGAGTAATTCGGTGATGTTGACTTATTTGGCACCTTATTTGGAATCGATTCTTCATTTGGAGGAGTCTCGCATCGGGATCATGATCTTTGCTTTGGGTGTCGTTGGCGCAATCGGTTCGCGTCTTGGCGGTTTTAGCTCCGATAAATGGGGAAGCTCTCGAACGATTACTTTTGCTATAGCGGTTTCTGTAGGCTCCCTTACTTTACTTCCTATATTTAACGTGCCGTTGGCCGTAGGATTGGCATTTATCACTCTCTGGTTTTTTTCGTTCTTTATGAGCAATCCGGCATTGCAAACGTATTTTATTCAGCAAGCTCCGCAGTCAAGCAATTTGGTTCTCGGGCTAAACTTGTCGGTAGTTCACTTGGGACTGGCGATGGGAGCTGGAGTGGGAGGGGCGGTCGTAAATTCAGTTTCCTCTGTTCTTTTTAACCCGTGGGTTGCAAGTGGTATAGCAGCGCTTGGTTTAGGAGCTACCTTAGTCTCGTTCTCGTTATCCAAGAGGAATTTTCCAATCGAATTTCGGGATTCGGTGAAGTAAACATAACATAGGTGGCGATCCTAAGACTTCCGATTTTTTGAACGGAGAGAAATGGAACATCATAATGGTGAATACAGTGATAGCTGTGAAGAGATTTTTCCCCGAGTATGATTGCCGACAGCAGACGGAAACTTCTATGGAAGGGGAATCATATATGCGGCAGTCGATGAGTGTAACGTTTATTTTGGAGAAGCGTTTTTGGCAATAGCATTGAAGTAGTGGAGGAGCAAGTTCATGATTGAATCATCAATTCGCTCAAACTTCTGTGACATGAATGAGATTTTCCGGAAGTATTATAAACCTGCATTTTTTTCATGAAAATACAATAGTTAAGTTTTTGATACAATTTCCACCGGTTGAATTATGGATTTTTTTTCTCTATTATTAGATATTACAGGTCTATAATAATAAAAACCATAAAAATCCTCGTGTCGAAAGGAGGCGTTACTTATGCAATTTTCCAAAAGCACGAGTTATGCGCTGCATGCATTAATTCACTTAGCACATGCGAATCGTGGTCACAACATAGGAATCAAGGAATTATCTGCGTCACAGGGTGTTCCGGAAAGCTATTTGTCCAAAATCATGTCCAAGCTGCGGCAGGATGGAATCGTTCGTGCTGTGACGGGAGCGAGCGGCGGATATGAACTTGCAAGACCAGCCGATCAAATTACGTTTCTTGACGTAATTCAGGTAGTCGAAGGACGGCAGCATTTGTACGAGTGCTCAAATTTGAACGAGCAACGTCATCAGTTTTTTTTTGAAGCGGAAGCATTGGAAGCTGATATCCCTGACCATCCAGACGACAAAGAATGTATGGTTAAAAAGGTGATGAACGGCGCTGAACAGCAATTGAATCAATACTTGCAGCAGCATACGATCCAGTCGGTGCTGGACGCTGCTTCCTTTGCTTGCAACGATGATGTAAACAAGAAGTGATGAACTTCTTGCACTTTTATTATGGACATTAAAGATCCGGGAAAATCGTATTATTATGGAACAACGTATCATGTAGCGATTATTGGCGCGGGCCGACAGGACCAATGCCGCTCTAGGCTAGGAAGGGCAAGAATAAGCATGATCATTATTGATGAATTTCCCATGATATAAAATAAGCAACTCGATAATATGGGGAAGTTAGTATCAATAATTAGGGAGTATTAGTCATAATACACGAAAGGCGGTGTTTTTTTTATTTTTTAGTCCGATACTCAGCATGATAAAGCAATGATATCTCGAATAAGTCTACCAATATGATTCGTTTTCTTCCCTTGAAATCATAACATTACGCGTTAATTTGCCAACCCCAACATAAGCTTCAACATATATCTATTATTTCTAGATTTACATATTACTATGTGTTTGATCTGTACAAATTAATAGCCTGATTCCTCAAGCATTTCTAATAACAATGCCCTCAATCTCCCCAATTGGAGAAATCGAAGGCTTGTTTGGTCTTCTAGATTTAATTTACGTTTATACCTTCACAGGGCCCGCTGCCTTCCTACCTGACCATAAACGTGATAATGCCAAAGCTGCAACAACGGCGATTGATACTCCCAAAGCCCCCATCCAGGTAATCGAGGTGAGCGATACTCGCTCGACGACTACCCCTCCTATTCCTGCACCAGCAGCCATGGCTAATTGCATCATGGATTGATTGAGACCAAGCATAACACCCGATGAATCTGGCTCAATTGTTGTCAAATAATACTGTTGTGTCGGTCCGGATGACCAGGCCGCAAACGACCAAAAGATAAGAATTGCAAGCACTCCGACTAATGAGTTTGTTACTAATGACAACAGAATAAGCATAAGGATATGCAGAATCATACCGCCAATTAGTGTCGGGTGTACACCCCAACGATCCGTACTGTAGCCTCCAAACTTTGACCCAACCAGGCTAGCGATACCGAATATTAGCAAAGCTCCACTGATCAAATTGTCGCTTATTCCTGACACGGTGAGCAAGTAAGGAGACAGGTAGGTATAAGCTATCGAATAACCGCCTAGCCAAAAGAAGGTGATTGATAACCCAAGAGCCACTTTTGGTTTCTTCAAAAGCGCGAGCTGTTGAAGCAAGGGTACTGGTTTATCCCCCTTCATGTTTGGAATAGCAAAAAATATGACAACAATTGCGATCAATCCTACTAAAGCAATCCAGCCAAAAACCGATTTCCAACCAAATGCATCCGCTAAAATTCTCCCGAGAGGGACACCGATAATCAATGATGCTGTAAATCCCATGACTACGGTTGCGATGGAGCTGGCTTGCTTACCCGGGGGTGCGATCTTAGCCGCAATATTCAGTGCAGTAACGACAACCATCCCTGCACCAAGCGCCATGATGACTCGTGCAGCAACAAACAGTCCATAGCCAGGCAATGCAAATGAAAGAATATTTCCCAATACAAATATACCGAGAGAATAAATGATTAACCTGCGTCTATCCATGCTTGCTGTCAAAGCCATGAGTATTGGTGTACCAATTGCATATACTAGTGAGAAAATCGTAATGAGCTGGCCAGCAGAACCCAAAGTAATCCCCATTGTATCTGCAATTTTATCCAAGATTCCGGATATAATATATTCTGATGTTCCTACTAAAAAACTGACAAGGGCCAAAACGTATACTTTCCATGTGTTTGCCAATTTATTCACTCCTTTTATTTACTCCTTTTATTCTTAATATACTCAAAGACATATCGCGATATATAGATATATAAAACCAAAAAAAACATTTACATATCGCTATGTGTCGAATTGTAATGGTGAAAGTGAAACTGAAACTGAATTCCCTGGTCGTTAATTCAGTTTCATTTTTTATATTTCTTGCTTCAAGAAATCAATAATTGCACGTATGCCCTCCTCATCTCTTTTATAATAAGTAAACTTACCTATACGATCTGTCTTGATTAGACCAGCTCGTTGCAGCATAGCTAGATATTGAGAAGCGGTCGACTGTGTCATGTTCAATCTTTGTGTAAATTGACTTACACATACCCCAGTTTCATTCATATCAATCCCTTCATGGGGCATAAAATGGAGTTCAGGCTCCTTGAGCCATTGTAAAATTTGCAGTCGTGATTCATTGGATAGAGCTTTAAAGATGTCAATTGGTTTCATAGACTTTATTATATCGATAATTCCCGATATGTCAATCATTCATTTAATCATTGGGTACATCCCAAACATGTACTGGTGCTTTCTACTCACGTGATATGAATAGAGTGTACAGAAACTACTAACCTTATACACTGCTAATATTACTGAAATAGGTCCCATTATATCGCGAAATGATTAAACACCAACTCTTATGTCATGGAGCCGCGACACAAACATTGGCTTATGATGTTATTAAAATCGATGTTAACAGGGTGCTGTACTTTATGAGAGGAATAACTCGCAACGCTAAACGAATCCCCCGCTCATACTGTAAGTAAATAAGGTGCTTCATATTTGAAAACTTTAATGCAATAAAAGATCATTGGGCAGGTTCAACAAAAGTGGGAACTTCAAATGGCATCATTGATGGATACTAGGATGGAACCTTCAAGCAGAATCAGTTTGTAAACGAAGCTGAATTTATTATCATGTTGCTTAGATCATATAAGATCTCAATCAAATAACTTCCGATCATTGATCTGACAATTATTATGGGTTTGCAAAAGAATATAACTTTGCAATATCCGATGATCTGAGTGCGAATGACTCCTTTATTTGATCGTTTGAGGGTTGCATAAATAATCGCAGGAATAGATGGGGGCAATTATTTTGGGGAATGAAGCGATTCAATATCTGTTGGATAAACATAATTCTGATGGGGAAAATGGTAGTACTGTTTTAGGTTATGCTAATAATGAGAACCTTACAATGGCAGAGGCACTACAATTTAAGAAAACATATTATAGAATGGACTGAAACATATATAAAACTCCTCCAGTAGGTGTAATTGATTAACCAAACCGAGTGATGTAGTTATTCTAATAATTATGGCAGTCTAAGAAAATATGTTTGTTTTAGACTGCCGAATTGAATACGAAACCACTTGATATCAATTTAGAGAATACGAGGTTTGTAAGCCAGAGATTCCGTAGGTCCGATTGAACGCCATGAAGGGAACGCCTTGTATCCCCAACGTTACGGCGGTTTGCTTGTCGGCAAGGACCTCCTGGGTATAGCGATCGGTTTTCAAAACATCGCGAACCTCTTCAGGAGGAAGCCCCAACTTCAACAGCTAATCGTTCAAGCTCTGCCACATCTCCGATGGCAGCCCCTTCACTAATGAGGGCCTTGGAAGAATCTCTTCTTGAGTGCGTCTTACATCCCGTATTCGACTGCTGAATACAGCAGACGATGGGCATCAAAGGTATTTCCTTATCTCACTTTCTCCATATGAAATTCCAAGCCTACTTGGGCAGCAAGGGCGACCGCACGATCTTGAATCGCAACAAAATCTTCTCTTCGTATACCTTTATAGACTGCGTGGTACGCTCCGCAGTCTCCCTCGATGAGACGGGAGGCATCTGGGAATAGCTCGAAACTCCGCCATTTGATTTCTACCTTATCACGATGCTCAAAGGAAGATAGAGCTGTTTCTAATTTCTCTCTTCCAATCGTGCACCATACACAGACGATATCCGACCAAATTTCGACCTGCATCTTTGTTGGCTCTTTTTCGACCTGCATACTTGTGTCCTACTTCAGATTACGTGTGATTATAGCTTAGAGACCAGTGCATGAATAGATATTTACCGTCCCTTCGAGCATCCTTGTGTAAACAAATTTAGCTGATCTCCCTGATCCCTGATAGTTATCTGGATTAAACCGTTTCTTTTGGCATGAGGTGAACAGTATTTTGTTTTTTTTAATTGACTATCGGACAATTGGTCAAAAATGTTTATCTGGGAGGTCATTAGGATGAGCTTCTTACGAATGCGGAATGTGACTTCTGGATATGGCAAAACATTGATATTACGCAATATTGAGCTGGAGATCGGTAGAGGCGAGATCGTCTGTCTGATCGGCAGAAACGGCGTCGGCAAGACGACATTGCTCAAAACTATAATCGGCGAAATTGTTTTGACCGAAGGTGAAATTAGTCTGGAGGACCAACCGATCCACGACCTCAAGCCTTATCAAATCGCAGGAAAAGGCGTTGCGTACGCTCCACAGGAGAAGGGGATCTTCTTCGATCTTACCGTATTGCAGAATTTGAAGGTGGGTTGTAATCTGCCGAAAAGCTCGTTTGAAGAGGCCTGTATAGAAGTGTTTTTAAGCTTCCCGGTCCTCGGTGAACGGCTGAGTCAGCGCGCCGGGACGCTGAGCGGTGGTGAGAAGAAGATGTTGATGATGGCGCGGGCTATTATTCAAAAGCCTAAATTACTCGTGTTGGATGAAATAACCGAAGGTGTTCAGCCCTCCATCATCGAGAAAATTTCAGCTGCGCTCAAAAGGTTAAACCAGTTGGGAACGACCGTGCTCATGGTTGAGCAAAATATTAACTTCGCTGTACAGATAGCCCATGTGTGCGCCGTCATCAACCAAGGACAAATTATCGAAGTTCAACATGTTGACGAATCAACGAAAAAACGGCTGGAGCAGTATTTGGTCATTTGATTGAACAGTCGGAGTAAAGGGGGGAGAAAAATGAAAAATTATCGCAATTTTATATTCGGTATGGTTGTCTTTATTATGGTTATTAATTATATTGACCGCGGGGCGATTGCCTACGCACAAAAAGACATTATTCAAGCATTCGGATTTAATACCGCAGCATGGGGGGCAGTACTCGGCTATTTTGGCTATGGTTATATGTTCGGAGCTTTATTCGGGGGAGTTCTAGCGGATCGCAAAGGTCCTAAGTTTGTCTGGATTCTTGCCGGGCTTTTATGGTCCATTTTTGAAATTACCACTGTATTTGCAGGGGAAATTGGAATGGCATTGTTTGGGGGTTCAGCATTGGCGGGGTTTGCTATGCTGCGTATAATGTTTGGTTTGGCGGAAGGACCAGTTTTTTCCACGATGAATCGCACAAATGCGAATTGGGTACCAGCGAAAGACCGTGGATTCTTTATTGGGTTAGGAAGTGTAGGTGCACCTTTTGGTGCCATGTTGACCGCTCCTGTGGCAGTCGGACTATTATCTATAACCAGTTGGAAAATGATGTTTATCATTCTTGGGGCCATCGGAATTATTTGGTGTATAATTTTCTCTAAAGTCTTCACTAACTTGCCTGAGAATCATCCTAAGGTTTCCAAAGAAGAATTGGCTGTAATCAGGTCCAAAACTGATTTATTAGAGAACGAGAATATAGCCGAAAGAGAAGAGATGAAAATAAAATGGTACCATTTTTTTAAAAACCGAACTTTGGTTTTTAACGCGATTGGGTATTTCGGTTATATGTACGTAAACTTTCTGCTTTTAACCTGGACGCCCAAATATCTTCAAGATGTATTTCATTTTAAACTTAGCTCGCTTTGGTATCTTGGGATGATTCCATGGATTGGGGCTTGTTTTACACTCCTTTTGGGAGGTAAAATTTCAGACGCTTTACGGCGACGAACCGGGAACTTGCGAATTGCCCGTTCAGGTTTGGCGGTAGTTTCTCTTTTACTAACTGCTGTTTGTTTTCTACTCATTCCAACTGCAGACAGCATCGTTGGGGTTATGACGTTGATGGCTATTGGAAACGCATTCAACTTTTTGCCTGCTTCAGTTTATTTCTCTGTTATTCTCGATACCGAGCCCCGTAAAGCGGGTACGTTTACAGGGATCACACACTTTATTGCAAATGTCGCATCCATCGTTGCTCCGACTCTAACTGGCGTTCTGGTATCCAAATTTGGTTATACTTCGATGTTTGCTGCAGCAGTTGTAGCAGTTATTGTAGGAATGGGCGCAATGATGTTTGTCAAGCCAGGAATAAACTCACTCGAAAATAAACGTATTACGAAATGAAAGATGTATTGTAAGACTTGCAATCGACAAAGGTTTGCTTTGAAAAACAGCTTAAAGTCCGAGTAAATAAGCGCCGAAGTACGCGGCGCTTATTTGTATATTAAAATGGGGAAAACCAACAAAACGTTGTAAAAAATTCACTTACCGATCATTTTGCTGCATGATAATGGGTTGATTGACTTTTGTCAGCTTTCAATCCATCAATGAAAATTCTGCGAATTCCTTGTAGAATTTGTTTTGTCATAAGTCCTTCATCATGTATATGAAAATCGATATTGTGGAGTGCTGCCAACAAAGCTTCAACGGTGTACGGAATGTCAACCTCTGAAACTTCTCCCCTTACAACAGCCTCGTCGAATAAATTTCTGCAAGTATTGCGCATCCACTGACATAGTGGGGAGTGAAGCGGACGATGCCCTGTTGATGCTCGACTGACCGCACAAAGCCAGGGAACTTTTGACTCCAAGAACGAAACGTATCTCACGATCACTTGATAGAGTCGGTCCAAAGGTATGGTTTCTTGAGATTGATTAAGATACGCTTGGACTTCGTCAAATAAGGGCTGGCACTCTTCGCGGACGATCTCCAAGCAGATGTCGCCCTTTTCCGTGTATCGGCGGTATAAGCTTGCCTGTCCGACTCCGGCAGCCTTCGCGATCTGATGCATATTCACGCTCTCAACGCCTTGTTCGATGAAAAGCGCCCTTGCCGATTCCAAAATTCGTCTCCGATTTACTTCCTCCCTAGGAATCTTAGAGGATCCAGTTGTTATTTCATTATTCATTGGAACATTTCTCCTTAGAATGATAAATTTGTATATTTTATTCTATGAACGGATAGCTTGTTCGAAATTATTCGCTTATAGTGGACAACTTGTCCTATTAACATTATAATAAGTTTTTCATGTCAAAGCAAATCATTTAAGGAAGCCGATCCAGATGAAAGAATTGAATTCCCAGCGGTTCTTTGCGACTATCTATGGGCTATATATGTGAGAGGGTGACGGCAATGAAGATTGGCTTTCGTACCATCAAAACGGCGATAGGCGTTAGTATTGCGATTTTACTAGCCGAAACATTGCATTTGCAATATTTTTCTTCGGCGGGTATTCTTACTTTGCTTTGTATTCAGAAATCACGTAAGCAGTCGCTGCAAGCCGCGTTAACTAGGTTTTGTGCATGTATGCTGGGCATGTTTTTCTCTAGCGCGGTGTTTTCAATAATAGGTTATTTTCCTTATTCCTTTCTGGTGCTGCTTCTTTTGTTCATCCCCTTTTGTGTTCGGTTGCGAATTCAAGAGGGGATTGCTAGCAGTTCTGTTATTGTCATGCATGCTTATTTGCAGGAGAAGGTTGGACTTTCATTTTTTATAAATGAGTTTTTAGTGGTGTTGATCGGATTAGGCGTAGCGCTTCTGATTAATGCCTATATGCCGAGTGCTGATAAGCAGTTAAATGCTTGTAAGACCGAGATCGACTGGCTGATCTGCACCATATTGAATGAGATCGCCGCTTATCTAAAGGATGGCTACACACTTTGGGACGGAAAAGAGCTGTTACAGCTCTCCAATGCCTTGAAGAAGGCGAAAGCGTTGGCTCTGCTGGATATAGAAAATAGCATTCAACAGAAGGTTGGCTCGTATTATTCATATTTTGAAAGGAAGCAGCAGCAGTACTACTCGCTAGAGCGAATGCTGCCACATGTTTCCCGAATTACCGTCCAGATGGAGCAAGGAATTAGGATTGGTGAATTCGTATTAGAATTAAGCGGTCATCTGAGAAATCCCGGGCAAACGCCTAGTCTAGCGGGGTATCTTCACAAAAGCCTGCATGGCATTAGAGAATATCACAAGCAGTTGCCTTTACCTGAAACAAGACATGAATTTGAAAATAGGGCAAGCTTGTTTGCAGTCGCCAATGAACTAGATCTATTCGTTGATCTGAGTTAGGACGGATTCGAGTAGGCTCACCACTTACTTCCCCGCGTGATTGGGAATTAGGTAGTTAATGAGTTTGAACACATACATACGACATTTCAAGTAAAGGCGAGCCTACAGTGCTTGTCTTTTTTTGTTATGAAGAGAGAGGATTGATTAAGAGGCAAGCTGCAAAATATATATGTGAATCGGGGGAGGAGGGTGACTCGCAAATTTGTCTCCGTTTAGTTCATACATAGGGATCTTCGAAGATCCAAGTTTTGATTTATTATTCATTGAACTTTCCTTTAAAATGATGGATGTAAGTATTCTCATTTGACAAACGGACATATTGTTCGTTATATTATTTTACATCGGACAACTTGTCCTTTTAATAATATTATAAAAAAAATGCATGTAAAAAGCAAAGCATTTAAGGAGACCGATCCAGATGAGAGAATTGAATTCCCAGATGTCCTTTGCCACTATCCATGAGCTGGCAGAAAGGATTCGGACACGCGAAGTGTCCCCGGTCGAGATTACCGAGCTTGCACTTGAGCGCATTGAACGATTGAACCCAAAGCTTAACGCTTTCGTTACCCAAACAGCTGAACTGGCGATTGAACAGGCTAAGCAGGCGGAACACGATATCATGCTGGGTCGGTACAAAGGGCCTCTTCATGGCATTCCCATCGTGCATAAGGATCTATATTACACAAAAGGTATCCGTACAACCGCCAGTTCGAAAATATTGAAGGACTTCGTTCCCGATTACGACTCGACTGTCGTAACCAAACTGCATGAGGCCGGAACCGTTTTACTTGGCAAAGTTCAGACTCACGAGTTCGCTGCGGGAATGACAACAAGCAGCCCCCATTTCGGCCCTTGCCGCAACCCGTGGAACCTCGAACTTGTACCGGGAGGTTCAAGCGGCGGCTCTGCTTCTGCCCTGGCTGCTGGACTTGCATATCTGGGTACAGGCTCGGATACCGGAGGTTCGATCCGCATGCCCGCCGCTTGCTGTGGCGTCGTCGGGATGAAGCCGACGTACGGTCGGGTCAGCCGGTACGGCATCATTCCAATGGCTTGGTCACTTGACCACTCCGGTCCATTGACCCGGAGCGTCATGGATGCGTCCCTGTGCCTGGATGTGATGTCTGGCTTCGATCCGAAGGATGAATCGACGGTCGATCTGCCTGCACCCGGTATCAGGAGGTATCCGAATGGCCTTAAGGGTGTACGCATTGGATTACCATCTAACTATTATTACGAGGATTTGGAGCCAGAGGTGGAAGCTTCGATGCAAGCGGCTATCAATAAATTCCGTGAGCTAGGAGCGGAAATCATCGAAGTCGCCCTGCCAATGATTAGACATGTCCAAAGCGCTACGATGGCCATTATGATGGCGGAGATGTTCGCGTTCCATGAGAAATGGCTCGATACAAATCCGGAAGATTATGGTCCAGACGTGCGAATGTTTCTTGAGAGCAGTAGAGACATCCCAGCATCCGTTTATCTACAGTCTCAGCGTGCCCGGCAACTGATTGTCGACGACTTCCTGAACGCAATGTCCGGGATCGACATCCTGTTAACGCCGGCAACGCCGATAACCGCACCACACGCAGATGATTATGCGGGTGCATTCCGTTTGACAACGTTTACAATTCCGACCAATTTGACGGGCATGCCTAGTCTATGCATGCCTTGCGGCTTCTCACCTTCCGGAATGCCGATAAATATGCAATTGATTGGCCGTCCCTTCGAGGAAGCGACAGTACTCAGCATCGGCTATGCTTATGAGTCTAATACCGACTGGCACAAAAGACATCCTGATTTGTAAACCAAATTAAATGGAAGACACAGCGGTGCCGATGCTTCGCCTAACTAAATTTGATGGAGGGTATCACATGGAACAAAAGCAACCCAACTCAGAAGTTAACACGGAACTATTGACCGATGCTGGAACAGATACGGCGAGAGACACGAACAAAGCGTATGAGCAGTTTATGCCCACGATCGCAAGCTTGAAGGAACTGGATCTGATGGGTATTGAACCGCTCCTGCCTCCTACTTACAAGAAAAGACTTTACGTCGGGAAATAAACGAAGTTTTCGTTTAGAAGAGCTTGTATGGCGTGGGCAATTAATTTGCTTTAATCCCATTGTTAATAACTATGAAAAGAGTGATGACCTATGACGGTTAAGAAACTGTATTTTTTACCTGCTGGCCATTGTTATCTTGATCAGTCTGCAGTGAATCGTAACCTTACACCGGGCAAATTAGTTAAAATGCCAGTGTGGTCTTTTCTGTTGGAGACGACTGATGGGCCGATATTGATCGACACTGGAATGCCTGACACCTTTGTTAATAATCCCGATTATTACAAAGGGACCAAAAGGGAAGGTCGAGTTATCCCAAATATGTCGAAGGACGACAGGATTCTAAGCATATTGAAGCGTGTCGGGTATGGTGCAGACGACATTCAGACGCTCATCAGCTCCCACCTGCACCTCGATCATGCAGGAGGAAACGGCCATTTCCGTAATACGCCGATCCTCATTCAGCGCGCGGAGTTTGACGCTGCCATGGCGAATGACGATTATTCTCCGCAAGAATGCAGATTGCCAGATTTAAGGTATCAAATTATTGAAGGTGACTATGAAGTGACGTCTGGGGTTAAAATTCTATTTACGCCAGGTCATTCGCCAGGCCATCAGTCAGTTCTCATAACAACTGAAAAATCAGGTCCCGTATTGTTGACGATTGATGTGGCCTACACCAAGGAGAACTTCGAAAATGGGGTCCCGTTCCTGTCATCCGATTCCGAGTTAGCTTCGAAATCGATTAAACGCATGCACGAACTGATAAAAGAAGTTCGACCATCGGTTGTCTTTTTCGGACACGATGGAGATCAGGCAAGAGAATGCCGTGTGTTTCCTGATTTTCTATAGCGAATGAACAGTTATTATGCACGACAAATTCCATCACTCTAACATTAATGGGAGGTTTTTATATGAAACTTGATTCTCAAACTGAAGTAATATTAGAGCAGCTCAAAAAGGCGCCGTCTTATAAAATCTTAACGCCAGTACAACTTAGGGATTCAGCGAAAAAAAAGGGAGCTTTAAATGATATAGAGATGGTAGGGGTAGTTGAAAACATATCCATTGATGGACCTTATGGAAAAATTCCATTACGTATCTATAAGCCCGAAGGCAATGGTCCTTTTCCCGTCTTTGTTTATTTTCATGGTGGTGGGTGGGTTCTTGGGAGTGTGGATGGAAAATACGACATGATTTGCAGGAAAATTGTAAACTCAGCGCATTGCGCCATTGTTTCTGTTGATTATCATCTTGCTCCTGAGTATAAGTTTCCAACTGCAGTTGAAGATGCTTATACGGCTACGCAGTGGGTATCTGAAAATGCTGAACATCTTGGCTTTGATAAATTACGATTGATTATAGGTGGGGATAGTGCTGGAGCTAATTTAGCAGCTGTTGTCACTCACATGGCAAAAGAGAAGACGACACCGATAATTTCATATCAAGTATTGTTATATCCAACAACAGATTTTAATATGCGAACAGAATCCCATAAACAATTAGCAGATGGATATTACATTACACATGATTTCCTGCTCTGGTTCCATGAACATTATCTAAACAGTCCCGAAGAAAAATTAAATCCTTTGGTATCACCGATCTTAAATAAAGATTTTACGGGGTTACCGCCAGCTTTGATTATTACTGCACAATTTGATCCATTACGGGATGAAGGGAAAGATTATGCCGATCGTTTAAAGGAATCGAGTGTACCGGTCATTTATTCCTGTTACGAAGGAACCATACATGGTTTTGTTGGCTATGCCAACGTTTTAGATAAAGGGGAACAAGCCATTCAAGAAATAGCAGGCGCATTAAATGATTTCTTTGCAAGTGTTAAATAAGTTAGAGGAGGATTTCACATGGATATTGAAACAAAATTAAAAAAGCTGAATTTTGAGCTTCCTGAAGTATCTACAAAAGAATTTCCGTTTGAAAAAGGGATTATAGTAGATAATTTAATATATTTGTCTGGACAAACACCAACAATAAAAGGAGAAATACCTTACAAAGGAACTGTTGGCGTCAATGTTAATATGGAGCAGGCTAAAGAGTCTGCTATCATTTGCACATTGAATTTACTGACAAACCTTAAACAACTTGTCGGCGATTTAGCTAGTGTAAAACGAATTGTAAAGGTTAACGGATATGTGGCTAGCAGCCATGATTTCACAGATCACTCGATTATATTAAATGCAGCTTCTGATTTATTGAATGAGTTGTTCGATTTCAAACATGCCAGAGCGGCTATAGGTGTCGCATCTTTGCCTAATGGCGCACCTGTGGAAATTGAAATGATCGTTGAGTGGGATAGCTCTAGGGGGATATAGATGGAATCGCAGTCAGGAAAAATGATAACTGGCAAAAGTATGATCTTGCGATTAGAGATTCAAACAGAGATGATCAATTTTAGCGAAGTCGTGATCGCGATTTCTCAAGATGGAGGCGATTTGGTCGCGATTGATGTGATTCAAACGACCAAATATTGTTCCGTTCGGGATCTTACGGTCAACATTGCTGATTCCATCGATACAAATCGAATTGTTGAAACCGTCAAGACTTTGAAAGGTGTTAAGCTTATTAACATCTCCGACCGTACTTTCCTGCTTCATTTAGGGGGAAAGATTGAAATGAAGCTGAAGGTGCCGATTCAAAACCGGGATGATCTATCAAGAGTTTATACGCCAGACGTGGCTCGAGTCTGCATGGCCATTCACGAAGATCAACGTAAAGCTTTCAGTCTGACCATTAAGCGGAATACTGTTGCGGTAGTATCCGACGGGAGTGCAGTACTCGGATTGGGGAACATTGGCCCTTATGCAGCTATGCCTGTTATGGAGGGAAAAGCGATGTTGTTTAAGCAGATGGCCGATGTTGACGCCTTTCCTATATGTCTCGATTCGCAGAATACAGAAGAGATCATACGATCGATCAAACTAATAGCGCCTGCCTTTGGTGGAATTAACATAGAGGACATATCTTCACCACGCTGCTTTGAAATTGAGGAGCGGCTAAAGAAAGAACTTGATATTCCTGTCTTCCATGACGATCAGCATGGAACTGCAGTGGTCCTTTATGCAGGATTAATCAGTGCATTGAAGCTTGTGAATAAGTCTATTGATCAGATTAAAATAGTTGTAAGCGGGATAGGAGCGGCAGGAATTTCGTGCAGTCGAATTTTGCTAGCCGCGGGCGTGAAAGAAATTATTGGTGTGGATCGGGTTGGAATCCTTGTTGATAAGGAAACATACGAGAACCCGATGTGGAATTGGTACGCTCAAAATACGAATCCGGGCCGAATTCGAGGTTCCCTTAAGGAAGCTTTGGTGGGTGCGGATGTGTTTATCGGCCTTTCAACAGGAGGGATTCTAAGTCGAGAGGGTGTGATGACGATGGCATCTCAGCCGATCGTGTTTGCTATGGCTAACCCTGTTCCAGAGATTTATCCAGATGAAATTGAGGACATAGCTTCAGTAATTGCGACCGGTCGCTCGGACTTTCCAAATCAAATTAATAACGTTCTTTGTTTCCCTGGCATTTTCCGGGGGGCTCTAGATTGTAGGGCGACAACGATCAACGAAGAGATGAAGCTTGCAGCAGCAGAAGCAATTGCATCCGTTATATCGGATAAAGAACGTAACAAGCACTACATTATTCCGAGCGTCTTTAATCAGGAGGTAGTCAAGCTAATTCGGGACAACGTTATTGAGGCAGCCATTCGTACAGGTATTGCTCGACGAATTCCGCGGGAATTCCGAAATATGGATTGATCATGAGGAGTGAGTAAATCCTATATAGTAATCGATGAAAAGCCTGAGAATTCAGGCTTTTTTTATTTGGCTAGCATTAAACTCATAGTAAAATGAAAAATTGGAAATAATAGCTTATACATCGGGGAATGCTTTCATTTTCTAACCTAGGGGGGTTACATGATGCAAGACTATTGCCAAGAAATTGTTCAAGCTTTAGGTAATCCAATCGACCTCATTGTGGATCATTTGCCCTCTTGGGATAACATGCATGTATCTTGTATGTTTATTGAAACCCTAGTGGATAGAGACAAAATTGAACGCCTTATACTACGCCCTCTTCTTTCAATAAATAAGTTAAAGGCCGAAGTATTGATACCCCATTCAGATTGGCTCAAGACGCTAATTCCAGTTCCAGGTATTACTGAGGCAAATGATCTCAATGAATGCATACAGGGACTACTTAATGGGCGTTGCTTGTTGATGTTCGAAGAATCGGAGAGCTATGGATTCTTAATAGATGTTCAAAAAGTGAATCATCGAAGTATGTCGGAACCTACATCGGAAGCAACGATTCGTGGTCCTCAGGAAGGATTTAACGAGGATTTGTCGATAAACATCTCTTTAGTACGTAAACGCATTAAAAATCGGTCTTTACGAGTCGAATCTTTTCAAGTTGGAGAAACCACATGCACAAAGGTGGTTATTGTTTATCTTCAGGATCTCACAGCAAATGAAACTGTCGTTGAAATTAGGAAAAGAATTCAATCTATAAAAACAGACAGTATCTTGGAGAGTTCTTATATTGAAGAATGGATTCAAGGCCGCATCTTTAACCCGTTTCCAACATTACTTAATACTGAAAGGCCTGATGTTGTATCTGCCAACGTTCTTGAAGGGCGTATAGCCATATTGACAGATGGTACGCCAATTGCTCTAATAGGTCCTATCACTTTTTCTCAATTATTTAGCTCTCCTGAGGATTATTACCAAAAACCAGAAATCGCTTCACTGCTTCGATTATTGCGATTTTTATCATTTATGATCGCTTGTTGTACTCCAGCGGTTTATATTTCTGTTGTTACTTTCCATCAAGCACTGCTCCCTACTTCGCTACTAATTAGCTTATCGGCACAAAGAGAAGGGGTTCCTTTTCCTGGTCTTATCGAAGCCTTGATTATGCAGATTACATTTGAAATATTACGTGAGGCTGGATTGAGAATGCCTAGAATTTCTGGACAAGCCATATCGATCGTTGGTGCTTTGGTACTAGGGGAAGCAGCAGTACAAGCGGGTTTAGTCTCTGCATCCATGGTGATCGTTGTATCTGTAACGGCTATAGCCAACTTTGTAACCCCATCTTATAGCTTTGGAATTACCCAACGATTAATCCAATTTTACCTGATGATGCTAGCAGGTTTTATGGGATTGTTTGGAATATTTTGTGGTGTCTTATTGGTGGTGATTCATTTAGTATCACTAGATTCATTTTCTATCCCTTATATGTCTCCATTTGCACCGACAGTCCTATCCGATTGGAGAGATACTTTATTTCGGGTACCTCAACAGTGGATGCGAAAGTTTCCAAAGATGTTTCATATCAAGCAGAAAAAGAGGTGACATAGTATGTGCAGTTGGAAGCGGAATGTAATGATTACCGTTTTTTCTATGGGGTGTCCCTTTCTGCTTAGCGGTTGCTGGGACCAAAAAGAGATTAATCAATTAGCCATTATTAATATGCTTGGAATTGACATGACGAAGGATAAAGCTGGTTTGGAACTTTATTATCAATCCATCAACCCTTCGGGACTTGCAGTAAAGCAAGGTGGTGGAGGGACCTCTCCAGTTTATACTTATAAAGTCGCAGGAAGCAGTACTCATGCAAGTTTTGGATATGAAGTTTCCGACATACTTCCACGCAAAGTATTTCCGGATCACTACCAAGCTTTGGTTGTCTCGGAAAAATATGCCCGTGAAGGATTATCTGTTTTACTTAACTCCTACGAACTGCAGATCAGTCGCCGAGCAAATGTAGAATTAGTAGTTACCGATTCATCGATGCACAAGGTAATGAATACGTATATCCCCTTTGAAAAAATGCCTGGTAAATCGCTCTCATCTATCATAGATATTCAATCAAAGGAGTCGTCCAGGGCGATCAAAAATTCCAGATTCAAAGACATACTTGAGAATATTGAAAGTTCGAAGGCTACGATTGTAAATTTCATACGTTTAAACGATGAGAATTCGGATAATACAACTAAAAATTTTGAGAAAATTGATGCTTATCAACGAAGCTTTGTATTAGATGGGGGAGCCGTATTTCTGCACGATAAGATGATCGGTAAAATACCTATAAACGAAATCAAATGGCATTATTTTCTAAATGGTAATGTTGAATCCTTTCTTCAATCCCTTACGGTTGGCGGTCATTCTGTGGAAATTGAGGTCGGAAAATCAAAGGTGAAAAAATCTTTGACTATTTCTAAGGGGGTTCCTATCTTATCATTCCATATTACTTCTGATTTAAGATTACGAAGCGACAATATTCCTGAAGAGACGGGAATAGATAAGCTTCACCAAATCGAGACAACATTTAATAAAGCAGCTGAAAAAGAAGCTGGGGAGTTTATTGAAGGAGCAACACGAAAAGGATGGGACCTGTTGGGGATCAAAGATCGTATTTCTTATCAAGAGAAAAAGGATTGGAAGCTTGCTATGCAAGATGATACGGAGTTATGGAAAAAAACCCGATTTGTCATACATGTGAAGTCTGTTTTATCTACTGAAGGTACATTGTTAAGTCCTTATAACTGGAATAATAAGGAGGAATAAAGGTGGAGCAAGCACGTCTTACAGGCTGGCAAACCTTTTTATTGGTGCTATCGTATACCTTGGGTACAGCATCAATTATCTATCCGGGTCGCTTGATTGCATCCGGTAGTCAGGATGCGTGGATGATACCATTGTTTGCTGGGATTTACGGAATGGTGGTGGTGGCTCTTTGGATTTATTTGTATTCCTTGCATAACGGATTAAATATTATTCAAATCAACATGAAAGTTTTTGGGAAAATAATTGGCGGCTTTTTTGCTCTAGTGTATATTTGTTATTTTATTCAGCTGTCTAGTTGGATAACTCGAAATTTGGGCGATTTTATGCATATCACTCTAATGCCAGAAACACCAATTTCCATGTTTCATATCATGTTTTTGACTATTGTCTGCTATGCTTCCTTTAAAGGCATTGTGACAATTGGAAGAGTAAATGAAATTATGACTCCATTGATCTTTTTGCTCTTTTGGGCTACTTATTTGGTAATGCTTGGAGAGTGGAACTGGGAACGGTTCATACCGTCGTTTCGATTAGACGTGATAAAGACGATGAAAGAAACATCCAGCTTTCTTGCGTTTCCATTCATGGAAACCATTTGTTTTACCATGATCTTTCCTTTTATTAAATCTAAATTAAAAACTTCTCTAATTAGTGGTATTGGGGTAGCGGCATTGTTGTTTAGCTTGATTGTATTTTTAATGATTGGACTTATTGGCGTCACAAGAGCTTCCCACCTTACATATCCGTTATTCACTCTATTTCAAGAATTACGTCTTTACTCTTTTATTGAGCACGTTGAAGCTATAGTTTCAATAGCATGGCTGTTTACAGTTTTTGTAAAACTCAGCATCTCTTACTACTGCGCTGTTTTGGGAATATGCACAATATTCAATATACAAAATAGAGCAATCATCGCGATACCCCTAATTTGGGTAGTTGCAGGGATTGCTTTATCTAATCATAGCAGTTTGATTGATGTTCTCGATTGGGACAAAAAATATATGTTTATTTATACATTATTATATGCAGTCATCATACCGCTACTACTGCTCACCGTAACTGGAATTAAGGGTTATAAGGAAAGGAAAGTGAATTCATGATTTGGTTAGTTCTTACTTATATAATAGTTATTTTAGTCCCATTTCTTTTTAAAAGTAGAATAAAGAGCACTAAAAAAGAAAATTTTTTGTATATTGTTATAGCAACTATTGGCTTATTGGTATCGCTTTCCATTGCAATAAAAAAACCTTTTAGTCCTGATCACATGATCGCTACGATGATTGATTTTATGTTGGGCAATGGGAAATAAATCTATTTTACAAGAGTGGCGTTTGGACTCAACAGCAACATAAATATTGACATGAAAAAAGGGGGATGATACTATTTCTTCATAAAGCGACATTATAACGAAATATTTAAAAATAATTATTATTGATATGTTGACGAGGAAACAAACTGAATAATGGTTGTATTTGATTGATAGCGCTAACATGGATTTAGGAAGTTGAATATTGGGGGATAAATATCATGAATATTCGTATCGCAGCCTTTGGATCGGAAAAATTAATTCATCAAGTACTTCAGTATGAAAAACAATTTAAGAACATACAAATTATACCGTATATTTATAGTAAGCCTGAAGAAAGTGCAGAGCTTGTCAAGTATGCAAAAACTTGTGATGTATTATTTTTCACAGGGCTAATTCCGTATATTATTTCTAAAGAAGAAATTAAGAATAAAAATTTACCAGCAGTGTTTATTCCTTTTAATGAGTACTCGGTAATTCTTTCTTTCTATTATGTTCGTTATGGTCTAAATCAAAACTCTGATCGTTTATCAATTGATTTGCCTTTTTCTAAGCATGCTTACAAAGTATTTGAAGAACTTGAAATTGATACAGAATCGATTTATGTAACGGATTTTCAGCAGGTTCAATCAGGGATGAGATTTGATATGGATAAACTAGTAGAATTTCATTATAATCTTTGGGAGCAAAAGAAAGTTGACTATGTCTTAACTAGTGTTTCCTCTGTTTATTCCAAGTTACTACATTTAGGTGTTAACGTTTATCGCATGTTATTTCCTGAAAAAAACATTAAAAGTGCTATTCGGAATGCGGTTGCACAAGGAGAGTTATTAGTTAGTAAAAATTCTCAAGTTGCTGTAGGCCTTGTTTCGATTGACCGATTTACAGATAGTAATGTAAGTGATATGGATTCTACTTCACAAGAAATAGTGCTAAAATTACATCAAATTTTAATTGCGTACTTCAAAAAAATAAATGCTTCTATACAGTATTTGGGCCAGGATAGATTCCTAATTTACGGAACTAGAGGAAGTGTGAATTATATTACAAATAATGGGGCTAAAATCCACGTTTTAGATGAGATTAGAGAAAAGCTAAATATTACCGTCAGTATAGGGTTTGGATTTGGATTGACAGTAAATGATGCAGAGCAGAATGCCCAAATTGCCCTCTTTCACGCTAAAAAATCAACTGGACAAGCTTATGTTGTAACTAACGAGAAAGAAGTAATCGGCCCATTAGGCGACGAACCACAAGATAAACTTCAGAGCTACAGTCTTAGAAGTGAAGATAAGAACATATTATCCATTGCAGAGAAAACAGGGATCAGTGTTGCTAATTTAAGTAAAATTATTGGATTTCTCGAAATAAGAGGCACTGATGGATTTACTTCTGGTGACCTTTCAGATTTTCTGCAAGTAGGTCGAAGAAGTGCTGAAAGAATATTAAAAAAACTTACGGATAATGATTTTGCTCGGATTATTGGAGAAGAACAGCCTTATCAAAAAGGAAGACCGCGGTCTATATATAATATTACATTTCTGTAGAGAACCGTTCCGTATTCCGGGTCGTAATCGAGATTACAAGTCCACGGGGCATATACTACTTGCTATGTTACTGCAGATCAAATTTTTCTCCTGCAAGGGGGGGCTTGCCATCTTCCCTGAAATCATGCTGTTAATAAATATTGACGAAAAAAAAAGTTAATGATATTATTCATATAAAGCGACTATATAACGAAATTGCAGTAAATAGATGATATTTATTTAGAAAGGGAGGGGAATAATGCTATGAAACTGTAATCCTTATAAATTGGACTAGAAATTCTATTTTCTAACGTAAAATTGCAAACGCTTACAAATATATTCTGCAATATTATTGTTATCCCCAGAATCTCAATAATACGAGATTAATGATACAATTCAAAGAAAATAAGTGATGTATACGCTTTAATGGAAGAATAAAGATATTGCATTGAAACCTCACATGGTATAGAGTGAAAGCTATATTCGCGTAATGAATAGTTACATAAACATGACATCAGTATAGACTTTCAAATGTCAGGAGGTGATAATATGGCTAATATTAAAAAGATCGGTATCTGTCAATTGCGTGTATCCAGCGACAAGCCCCAGAACATTATTAATGCGGAAGCTTATGTGAAGAAGGCATCGCAAGCAGGATGTCATCTAGTTATTTTACCTGAAATGTTCAATTGCCCCTATCAAACCGAGTTATTTCCAAAGTATGCAGAGTATTATCCGGATGGAGAAACTATAGCTTGGTTGTCCAAAATAGCTGCACAGGAGGGGATTGTGGTAGTTGGGGGATCAATTCCGGAACATGCAACTGACAATAAGATTTACAATACCAGTTTTATATTTGATGAAAAAGGTACTTTGGTTGGTCGGCATAGAAAAATGCACTTGTGTGATGTACATGTTGACGGGAGCCCAGCAGTTCAAGAGTCGTCAACATTGGAGCCTGGTGCTGATATAACGGTTGTTAATGCTGGTGGATTGAACTTCGGGGTAGGGATTTGCTACGATATTCGTTTTCCCGAATTGTCTCGGTCAATGGTTTTAAATGGAGCAACAGTCCTAATCTTTCCGGCGGCGTTCGGGATAGTTACCGGTTCGGCACATTGGGAGTTATTGATGAGATCGAGAGCAGTTGACAATCAGGCCTTTGTAATTGGCGCGGCTCCAGCTCGAACAAGCGGGGCGGAATATCAGACGTGGGGGCATTCAATGATTGTTGATCCATGGGGGAATATAGTTGCTACAACTGATGAAAAGGAAACGCTGCTAATTGCTGAAATTGATATTGAAATGACTAAGGATATAAGAAGCAAATTGCCTCTATTAAAGCATCGTCGTCCTCATTTTTATTGATAATTTTAATGGAATATTTTTTTGGTTATTTAACGACTATATGGCGACATTCCGAATCGAGTATGAAGGAGGTGGGAGAAATGATTGTAAATATTTACTCCCAATAAATGGTAACTGCGGTTTTAACTTAGAAAAAAATTATAAGGGAGCGATGACTTTGAAAACAAAATCTGCAATTGTCATTTTAATTATCGTTTTGTTTGCCTTGAGCGCTTGCAGTTCTAAGACAAATGATCCATCGAAAACGCCAGCGTCCAACAATGTCCAAGCTTCCCCGACGGCATCCGGCGGAACGTTAAAGATTGCAGTGGGCGCATTGCCGGCAACGCTTGACCCGCATTCTACGACCGCTGCTATCACAGGGTACAGTGCGAGACAAATTTATGAGGCGCTTGTTACGGTCAACAGCAGATTTGAAGTGGTACCTATGCTTGCGAAGTCCTATGAAATTAGTAAAGACGGCAAAATCGTTACCTTTATATTAAGGCAAGGAGTCAAGTTCCATAACGGCAAAGAAATGAAAGCGGAAGATGTTGTTGCCTCCATGCAGAAATGGCAGAAAACAGCCACTGCTGGGAAGACCAGTCTTGGAAATTCGACCTGGGAAGTGAAAGACGATTACACGGTTGTGCTTCATGTAGAGACTCCATCGTACGTTCTGATGTTTTCTCTCGCCGAAATGATACAATTTGCTGCGATCATGCCGAAGGAGGTCGTTCAGGGTGCGGATGCAACAGGAGTCAAGGAATACATTGGGACCGGTCCGTTCCAATATAAGGAATTAAAGCCGAACCAGTACCTTCTACTGACAAAATTTAAGGATTATCAGCCGCAATCGGCGACATCTGCAGAAGTGGGGACTTTTCTCGATGGATTATCAGGCAAGAAGGAAGCTCTTGTTGATGAATTATATATTTACAATGTCCCGGATAGTTCTACAGCCATTAATGGCTTGGTAAGCGGACAATACGACGTTGTTCAAAATATTAATTTGGATGCCCTTCCTCAAATTGATAATAATAAAAATATAGTCCAGGTCATATATCCAGCTGGAAACACAAACTTATTATTTAATAATAAACAAGGATTGTTTGCGAACGTCAAAGCGCGGCAAGCGGTGAATATGGCGCTCGACAAGAAGGCAATTATGGCAGCTTCCTTTACTAAACCCGAATATTATCGCCTTCATCCCGGTTTGATGGGAAAAGATCAAACCGCTTGGTATGTGGATTCAGGCAAAGAGAACTATAGCAAGTATGATGTCGGGCAAGCGAAACAACTGCTGAAGGAAGCCGGGTATAACGGGGAAGAAGTAAGAATCATAGTGCCTACTGGATACCCGGTTATATATAATACATCAGTTGCAACGCAGCAGCAGCTTCAGCAAATTGGTATGAAGGTCAAGCTTGATGTCATTGATTTTTCCACGTGGCTTGAACGTCGTGCCAAACCAGATCAATGGGAAATGTTCGTTTCGCAATACAATGTAAAATCCACTCCAGTGGAGTTTCCGTTTCTGGACTCAAAGGCGAATTATCCAGGTTGGACGAACAGCCCTGAAATCGACAAGCTCTTGACGAAGATTAGAGCCTCGACTTCACAAAGTGAAGCAAAAGTTGCCTTTACAGAATTGCAAAAAGTATTCTGGGATGAATATCCGGTTCTCGTGATAGGCGAAACCATGCAGATTGACGCTATTTCAAATAAAGTAAAGGGATACAAAAATTTTAACGGCCCTCTCTACTGGAATACGTCCATCACAAGATAATATCAAGCGATCGCCCTTCTTCATGTCTCGATATGATATGAAGGAGGCGGTCAAAAGAAAGAGGGAATTGGTTTGAAAATTTATATTTTATGGCGGCTTCTTTCCCTGATACCGGTTATGCTGATCGTGGCGGTTGTAGTTTTTTTAATCATCCATTTAACGCCAGGTGATCCCGCTGCTGTGATGCTTGGGCAGGATGCGAGCCCTGACATGGTCGAAAAACTGCGGCACGATCTTGGTTTTGACCGTCCATTATGGGAGCAATTCGTCAGCTGGTTTTTAGGTATATTTAAAGGTGATTTAGGTATGTCTATTTTTTTGAAGCAACCCGTATTGAAGCTGTTTGTGGATCATCTCGGACCTACCCTCTCTTTAGCGATTTTAGCTCAGGGTATTTCTATTCTGATTGCGATTCCTATGGGGATTACAGCGGCCAGAAAGAGAGGGACAGCCATTGACCAAGTCTTTATGATGATTTGCTTGCTCGGTATTTCCTTGCCGAGCTTCCTTTTGGCCTTGCTATTATCCTTGCTCTTTGCCGTGAACCTTGGCTGGCTTCCAGTTGCCGGATACGGATCACTAAGTGGCGGGTTGTGGATGTATTTCAAATATCTCATTCTTCCTGCCATATCCTTAGGGGTTATACAAGCTGCTTTTATAGCCCGGATGACAAGATCGTCCATGCTGGATGTATTAAATATGAATTATATGAAAACTGCATATGCCAAAGGCGTTAAAGAGTTTGTTCTTGTTTATAAACACGCATTAAGAAACGCATTTATTCCGATTTTGACCGTCATCGGGCAAACCTTTGGCGGCTTGATCGCCGGAGCTGTTGTGACCGAGACGGTGTTTAACATCCCTGGGATCGGTCAATTGCTCGTTCAAGCGATGCATCAACGGGATATTGCCATCATTCAAGGCGTTGTTCTCTTGATTGCCGCCTCATACGTGTTGATAAACCTTTTAGTCGATTTGCTTTATGGCGTGGTTGATCCAAGAGTACGGTTAAGCCGAAAATCATGATGCCGGATAGAAAGGAATGTTTGGATGGATACAAAAACAGTTTTAGATGGAACGGTCTTTCACGAGGCAAGGAGAACATTGCAAATAGAGCGGCGAGCTCTGCTGATACGGCGCTTTTTATCAAACCGCCTGTTAGTCATTGGAAGCATCATCATTGTATCGCTTTGTTTAATTGCCTTGCTTGCGCCTGTCCTAAGCTCGCATACCCCGTATGAGATGAAAACAGCTGAACGTCTTCAAGCACCGAGCGCGGAACATCTTTTTGGCACAGATAATTTTGGCAGAGATGTATTCAGCCGTGTTGTATACGGTACAAGGGTATCATTGTTCGTAGGCTTTTCAGTCTCTCTTCTCTCTATGATTGCGGGAGCGTTGATTGGTTTGTATTCATCGTATTATAAGCTTCTCGATCACATCCTCATGCGAATTTGCGACGGCTTAATGGCGTTCCCCGGTATTCTTTTGGCAATGGCTCTCACGGCAGCTTTAGGGTCGAATATCATCAATGTCATCATCGCATTATCGATAATAAGCATACCTGCCAAAGCTCGTGTTGTTCGCTCCGTCGCGATGGTTGTGAAAGAACAGGGATATATTGAAGCGTTAAAATCGCAAGGGGCCAGCTCTCTGAGGATCATCTGGCGTCACATCGTTCCCAATACGTTATCGCCTCTCATTATACAGATTACGTTTACGTTTGCTTCATCTATTCTGGTTGAAGCGGCACTCAGCTTTCTTGGGGCAGGGATTGCACCTCCGAATCCAAGTTTAGGAAACATTTTATATGACGGTAAGGTCGTGATTTTCTCTGCTTGGTGGATGACGATTTTTCCGGGCCTATTTATTTTGCTAGCCGTATTGGGATATAACCTGTTTGGTGACGGACTGCGTGATTTACTCGATCCCCATACGAATAAGGCTCGTAAATAAGGAAGGTTATCAATAGAAGGAGGAGCCATCCATGCAGAATGAATACTTATTAGAGCTTAAAGATCTGAGAACAACATTTCTCACGGAAAACGGTCCGCTTACTGTAGTTAACGGTGTATCTTTTGGGGTTGTCGCAGGGGAAACACTTGGCATTGTCGGAGAGTCCGGCTGCGGCAAAAGCGTTACCTCCGAATCTATACTTCGGCTGTTAAACGAGAAGTCGACAAGATACGCAGGAGAAATTAATTATAAAAACAACAACTTGCTGGTGTTATCTAAAGAAGAGATGAGAAAGATTCGGGGAAACGAGATATCGATGATTTTTCAGGATCCTATGACCTCTTTGAATCCGGTGTATACTATTGGGGATCAAATTGCCGAATCGATTATCATTCATCAAAAGCTCACCAAAAAAGAGGCTTATCTTAAAGCGATTGAAATGCTAAGGTTAACGGGCATTCCTTCGCCGGAAAAAAGAGTGAACGAATACCCTCATGAATTGTCAGGGGGAATGCGCCAGAGAGTCATGATTGCCATCGCCCTTGCCTGTGAGCCGAATCTGTTGATTGCGGACGAACCGACAACGGCATTGGATGTAACCATTCAATCGCAGATTTTGGACTTGATCCAGGATTTGAAGCAAAAGTCGAATATGGGGGTCATCCTGATTACCCATGATCTTGGCGTCGTTGCCGAAATATGTACGCGAGTAGTGGTCATGTATTTGGGAGAAATAATCGAGGAGGCTCTGGTGGGCGACTTGTTTGACAATCCTCTACATCCGTATACGAGAGGGCTGTTGAAGTCTGTACCACAGTTGGATGGCGACCGTACGCAGAAATTGCATGTCATTAAAGGTACGGTTCCTCATCTCTCCAAGGTTCCCCAAGGCTGCCGATTCGCGCCAAGGTGTGCTTATGCGACGAAGACGTGCGAGGAATCGTCTCCCGAATTAATTGGCACGGGTCATAAAGTGCGATGCTGGAACTTTGAAGCAATTTTGCAGAAGGAAGGCGAACTTTATGCAGCACAATAAGGTACAAGAGGATACTCCACTATTAACCGTTAAAAACTTAAAGACCTATTATGCGGTTTCCGGCTCACCTTTTGGACGAGTGAAAGGGTATGTAAAGGCTGTTGACGATGTTGAATTTACACTGAGCGAACGGGAGACGCTCGGGCTAGTTGGAGAATCCGGCTGTGGGAAGAGTACTACTGGAAGAACGATCATGCGTTTGACGGAGCCAACGGATGGACAGGCTTTTTATAAAGGCAAGGATATTTTTAAACTGAAAGGTCAAGAGCTGCAAGCTATTCGACAAGATTTTCAAATGGTGTTTCAGGATCCTCATTCCTCGCTGAATCCGAAGCAGTATATTGGTCATGCGATCGAAGAACCGTTAAAAATTCACCAGATGGGTACGAAAAGAGAACGAACGGAACGAGCAATGGATTTGCTTCATAAGGTGGGGTTGAGAGAAGATCAATATTTCAGATATCCACATGAATTTTCGGGAGGACAAAGACAAAGGATCGGTATAGCAAGAGCCTTGGCGGTAAATCCGAAAATAGTCATTTGCGATGAGCCGGTCTCTGCTCTGGATGTCTCCATCCAATCGCAAGTCATTAATTTGATGCAGGAATTGCAAGAACAATATGATTTGTCTTATATATTTATCGCTCACGATCTGAGTGTTGTTAGGCATATAGCAGATAGCATCGGAGTGATGTATTTAGGCAAAATAGTGGAAAAGGCGCCTACAGATGATTTATTCTCTGAGCCGTTGCATCCTTACACGCAGGCTCTGTTATCCGCTGTTCCAATACCGAATCCAAATGTCAAAAAAAATAGAATTATCCTTAAAGGTGATATCCCTTCTCCTTTGAATCCACCTTCGGGATGTGTATTTCAAACAAGATGCCCTCACGCGACAGTACGATGTAGGACGGAAGTCCCTCAGTTGAAAAATCGTGGCTCTCATCACTTGGTAGCTTGCCATTTATATGATTAAGTAAACATAATTTCTTTAATGGGAGGTTATCATGATTACGAGATTACATCAGAAGCTGGATGACATGTACGAACAAATGGTGGAATGGAGAAGACATTTCCACCAGTATCCAGAGCTTTCTTTCGAGGAAGTGGAAACGCCGAAGAAGATTGCTGAGGTTTTAACAAGCTTTGGCATTGAAGTACGCACCGGAGTTGGCGGGAGAGGGGTCATCGGACTGATTCGAGGAAGCAAACCCGGCAGGACCGTAGCGTTGAGGGCAGATTTTGATGCTCTTCCGATTCAGGATGAAAAGGATGTCCCTTACCAATCCAAGGTTCCAGGAGTCATGCACGCCTGCGGACATGACGGACATACTTCTACCCTTTTAGGCGTGGCTAAAGTTTTAAGTGATATGCGTGAGCAATTGACTGGTAATATCGTACTCATCCACCAGCATGCGGAAGAATTGTATCCCGGAGGGGCATCTGCGATGATTGAAGATGGCTGTTTAGAAGGAGTAGACGCGATTTTTGGTTCACATCTTATGGCTACCATGCAGCTAGGGTACGTAGGGACAAGAAAAGGGCATTTGTTGGCAGCTTCCGACAGATTTAAAGTGACGATCTGCGGCAAGGGCGGTCATGCTTCTGCTCCTCATCATACGGTCGATTCTATTATCGTTGCGACGCAAGTGATCAATCAGCTTCAGTTGTTGGTCAGCCGAAAGGTCGATCCGCTTCAGTCAGCCGTTCTATCCATTGGGACTTTCCATGCGGGGCAAGCGGTAAATGTAATTACGGAAAGAGCCGTTTTTACAGGGACGATACGAACACTGAATGCGGATATTAGAGACCTGATGGAAAGAGAGTTAAAGTCGATTGTAGATGGGGTGTGTTCCGCCCATCATGCAACCGCGGAAATCGAATATCAGCGTGGCTATCCTTCGTGCATTAACCATGATGGGGAAACTGAGTTTTTCAATAAAGTGGCGGCAAATGACCTCGGCCCAGATAAGGTCTTAGAGATACCGCCTATAATGGGAGGAGAAGATTTTTCCTATTACCTTCAGAAAGTACCTGGTATGTTTTTCTTCACTGGTGCAGGAAAGGCCAATCCCAAAGCCAACTATCCACTTCATCATCCACGCTTTGACTTCGATGAACGCGCGATGCTCGTTGCCGGAAAAACCTTACTTAGTCTTGCGTGCCAATATCTGAATGAACAGCAAGGGAAATAACGAAGAATACATGCTATGGCTTCAGTCAATTACAGAAGTAGAGGTGGCACTATGAAATATGACTTTGACGTACCTGTTGATCGTGGCCAAACATCTACGCTCAAGTGGGGAATGTTGGATAAAAGGTTTGGTTCACAAGACTTGATCCCAATGTGGGTGGCGGATATGGAATTCAAAGTTCCTGAACCCGTTATAACGGCACTTCAAAAACGCGCCGAACATGGCGTTTTTGGTTATACAACCTTACCCGAATCTCTGTATAAAGCCGTTATCGGCTGGATGGACAGAAGGCATGGCTGGTCCGTACAAAAGGAATGGATCTGTCATAGTCCAGGAGTGCTTCCAGCTTTAAGCTTGATCGTTCAGGCATTTACAAATCCGGGTGATAAAATTGTGGTTCAACCGCCGGTATATCCTCCTTTTTACAAGGTAGTCAAAGAAAACGATCGGGAAGTGGTGCTTAATCCTCTGCGGTTGGATAACAATCGGTATGTCATGGATTTTGATGATCTTTGCAGCAAGATCGACTCGAGTGTTAAAATGCTAATTCTATGCAGTCCTCATAATCCGATAGGTCGCGTATGGAGGTCAGAGGAACTGAAGAAATTGGGCGAAATTTGCTTGAAACATAATATAATCGTCGTTTCAGATGAGATTCACTGTGATCTTGTTTTTAAAGGTTACAAGCACCATCCATTCGCCTCCATATCTGAGGAGCTTTCACAGATCAGCATTACATGTGTGTCTCCGAGTAAAACGTTTAATCTGGCGGGCTTGCAATCCGCTTTTGTTATTGTTCCTAATTTGGCGTTACGTGAGAAGTTAAATCATATTTATTTTCGAATGCACCTGTCCGCCATTAATGCTTTTGCCGCAACAGCATCTGAATATGCTTATAACTATGGTGAAGAGTGGCTGGAACAATGCTTGGATTATATATACGGCAATTTGGCTTTCATTCGGCAGTTCTTGGCTGACAAACTACCTCAGATCAAACTGACCGAACAGGAGGGAACGTATCTTGCTTGGCTTGACTGCCAGTCGCTGGGAATGAGCAATGAAGAACTTAAAAGATTTATGGTAGCAGAAGCAAAGGTTGCTATCAATAATGGATTTGAATTTGGTCAGGGGGGTGAAGGGTATATTCGCGTGAATACAGCAGAGCCGAGGTCCTTGCTTGAAGAGGGGTTGTTACGTATTCGGAAAGCTGTTCTCGGCATGCAATGATTGATAAGTAATGAAATGGTTAATTGAACTTTGTGAAATAAAAAAACGATGAGATGGGGAAAAACAATATGTCAGAAGAAAGTTTATATCAATCATCTTACCTAAAAAGATTGAGTGAAATGCATAAGCTTGCGCCCGAAGGGATGAAAGCATTTAGCGAATTTAGTAAAAAGGCTACGGCACCTGGTTTATTATCTGAAAAAACGAAAGAATTAATTGCTGTTGCATCGGCACACATTACTGGCTGTGCTTATTGTATTGAGTCACATACCACTAAAGCTAAAATAGTTGGAGCTAGTAAAGAAGAAATAGCAGAAGCGGTGCTTGTGGCAGTAGCACTAAAAGCTGGTTCTGCTCTTGCGCACAGCGTCAACGCATTAAATGCTTACGATAAACATTAATAGAAGTATATAATTTTTTAGTTAATTAACGAATATATAGCGACAAAATTGTATGTAGGAGGAGAATTGGTTGAGTGACCAGATTGAAACATTTCGCATTGCTCTTACAGGTGACAGCATCATTGCTCGCCGTATCTCGAATTATACGGATCAACCGACAAAAGAACTTATTCAACTGATCAAAGGAGCAGACGTTGCTTTCACTAATCTGGAAGTGCTCCCCAATAATTTTAAGGGTCACCCTGCTGCCCGCAGTGATGGTGCCCACTTTGCTGCTCACTCATGGGTTCTTGAAGAACTCCAACAAATGGGTTTCAATTTGTATTCTTGTGCTAACAATCACGCTCTGGACTACGGCGTTGAAGGCCTACTTGCAACCATGAAGGAGTTAGAAGATAGGGACATCACTTATGCTGGAATCGGACGGTCTCTTACTGATTCACGTATGCCAGTCTATATGGATTTTAATGGCGCAAGTGTCGCAATGCTTGCATGCACGTCGACATTTTTTGAAGAACAGTCTGCAGGGGAACAGAGACCAGATCTACAAGGTAGGCCGGGTGTCAATCCTTTGCGATACGACACCACTTATGAAGTGAAAAAGGATCAACTTGAAGAATTACAAAAGATTGCTCAAGATCTTGGTTTAGAACAACAGCGAAAGGAGTTCGTACAACTCGGGTTCGCTTCTGATCCGAAAAATCCGGCTATATTCCCATTCGTTGATGTTAACCTTGGTCGTGTAACTGGTTCCCTAAATGCGAGCTTCCGCGAGGCGGAGTCTCCTGCTGTTCGAACAGAGCCAAATGCACAGGATATCAATGAGATTATCAAATGGGTAAAGGAGGCCAAAGCGAGGGCGGATGTAGTCATCGTTAGCTTGCATGCCCATGAACAGGGGAAGACTCGCGAACATCCTGCCGAGTTCATTCGAACATTTGCGCATCGCATCATCGATGAAGGTGCAGATATCATTGTTGGGCATGGTCCGCACTTGTTGCGGGGGATGGAAATGTACAACGGTAAGCCGATTTTCTACAGTCTAGGTAACTTGATCGGTCACAACGAGTCGGTCTATAAACTTCCTGCCGACACTTATAAAAGATTTCAAATCGATCCGTCGCTTACACCTAGCGAAGTATTCC
Organism: Paenibacillus sp. V4I9; assembly: GCF_030817295.1. Lineage (NCBI taxonomy): Bacteria > Bacillati > Bacillota > Bacilli > Caryophanales > Paenibacillaceae > Paenibacillus > Paenibacillus sp. V4I9. The sequence continues at coordinate 5,171,746 of NZ_JAUSZE010000001.1, read as the reverse complement.
GAATACGCAATAAAGGTGGTGAAAAAGGATTTCCAGCTGACGAGCTTTATTGGCAAACGGTCATGCCGATATGTCATTTTGAAGCGGGGAAATTAAGCAAAATAGAAATCGTTCCAGTAGCTCTAACACATGGTCAGGAACCTTATAAAAGAGGCCGGCCATACTTAGCCAAAGGTACCAAGGCGGAAGAAATTCTGAAGAAATTCAGCGACCTATCAATGGATTATGGAACGAAAGTATCACAAGAAGAAAGAGGTTGGGTCGTTCTGTAATCAGAAACTGGAAGAAATGTAGGGTGTTATAGTTAATGAAACATTATTTATACGGGTTCCTCGTGATCTTGACGACATTTCTAATGGGTTCTTCCTTTTCAATAGGAAAGATGGGATTGGAATATATATCTCCGTTGCTTCTCGCCGGTCTTCGCTTTTCCATCGCGGGTATCCTTATGGTGCTTTTTATTATTCGCAAACCGCTTCCAGAGAAGCTCATGGATTGGGGGAAAATCGCATTGGTGGGATTTTTCCAGACCGCGGGTGTCATGGGCTGTGTCTTCATAAGTATGCGGACGATTTCGGCAGGCGAGATTTCCATATTAACCTTTATTAATCCTCTTTTGGTGGTGGTATTGGGTACTTTGTTGATTGGATACAGGTATCGATGGTCGCAGTGGCTAGGGGTTGTTATTGGATTCGCGGGTGTTTTTATTACACTCGGCTTCCACGTGCGAGTTAACATAGGTACGGTTCTTGGTCTGGCTTCCGCCATATCCTGGGCACTTGCCACCCTTATTGTGAAAAAATGGGCTAAACAATTTAATATCTGGGTGCTGTCGGCTTGTCAAATGATGTTTGGCGGTGTGCTACTGCTTCTCATGAGTGTTACATTGGAGAAACCCGTGTTGACCTTGAATGCGATGTCGATATTTATTGTGCTATGGTTGGCGGTTATGGCTTCCATTGTTCAATATTCAGCATGGTTTTACTTATTGAATCGGGGAGATCCGGGGAAAACGAGCGCTTTTCTATTTCTGGCTCCGCTCTTTGGCGTATTGTCTGGTTGGATTTTATTAGGAGAAGTAGTCAAGTGGTACGTTTATCTCGGGGGAACATTCATATTTATAGGCATTTTCTTTGTAAACTGGACATTTCCAGCTCAGAAGGAGTCGGTAAACCCATGGTTACTTTGACTAAAAAAGTGTTAGACTAAACCTACAAATAATAAAGAGCAGTCGAACTAAAAAAAGTTTTGAGACTGCTCTTTGTCTTTTAGAACTCGTTTCCCGTTAGCCCTCCATAATGCGCACATGATATCTATTAAAATCTCTCACTAGGGCATCGGTTGTATGGAATGCCATATCGTGGCAGCCTCAAATGCTCTTGCAGCTCGAAAAATAGTCGCTTCATCAAAGGGGCGTCCCACCAACTGCAGACTGATTGGTAACCTCTCAGCAGTAAATCCACAAGGAACAGCAATTGATGGCTGGCCAGACAAATTAAAGGGACAGGTATAGCGGAACATGGCATCGTTTACACTTTCTAATTGACCGTTTAGCACTACGGTGTTCTGACCGATCTTCACTGCCGGTGATGGCACTGTCGGAGTAGCGATAACGTCCACATGTTCCATGACTGAATGGAGGCTTTGTTTAATAATGGTACGCAGTCGTTGGGCCTTCAGGTATTTGGTAGCGCTTAATGCATCACCTGCTTCCAGGTACAACCGGACGTCGGGCGAGTACCAGTTAGCCCAATTCTGGAGCAATGGCTCATGGTAGCTGGTCGCCTCTGCAAAAATGATTGTGTACGTGCAGAGCAGTGATAGCTCCACATAGGGTAACGTAACTTCAACGGGTACAGCTCCCAAGTCAATAAGCGCTTTTATCGCCCTCTCAACCTGCATTTTCACTTCGGGATCAATACGCTCAAAGAAGTAGTTACGTGGTATCCCAAGACGGAGGCCTTTAATTCCATCCTCAATCCCAGCAGTATAATCCGGTACAGGAAGTAAACTGGTGGTCAAATCCATAGGGTCGTACCCTGCGATGATTTGTAACATCATGGCGGCATCCTTCACTCTCTTTGTCAACGGACCGAGGGTATCCAGCGACCAGCTGAGGGGAAACGCTCCAAATGTACTTACCCTACCATAAGTTGGTTTGAGTCCCACTATGCCGCAGCAGGCTGCAGGATTACGAATTGAGCCGCCAGTATCTGTACCAATGGCGGCAATGCATTCGGATGCTGCTACCGCTGCCGCAGATCCGCCGCTGGATCCACCGGGAATATATGCTAGCCTCCAAGGATTACGAGTAGGACCGAATGTAAGATTGTTGTTCGTCGATCCATAGGCGAACTCGTGGCAATTCTGCTTACCAATGATGATAGCACCGGCTTGACGGAGCCGAACGACAGAGGATGCATCATAATTAGGAATACTATGAGCGAACATCGCTGAGCCTGCAGTGGTACGAATACCTCGGGTCATCAACGTATCTTTAAGGCCTATCGGAATGCCGTGGAACGGTCCTAAATAATTACCCTCGAGGATATTACGTTCTGCGGCGTGGGCGTCAGTTAGCGCCTGATGCTTCAAAACGGTTATATAAGCGTTTAACTTAGGCTCTATGGCCTCGATTTGTTGTAAAACCTGCCGTGTCACTTCTACCGGGGATATCTGTCGCGAGTGTATGAGTGGCGCAAGTTCTGTCACTGGGAGGAAAGCCAAGATCTTTTCCGTCACTCGATATTTCACATCCTTCCATGAAACTATGGGTAGACTGAAATACCAAACTTGGCTGTACAAACATAGCAGGTTCAATAGAATTCAGTTCGTCAATAATTGGGGAGAGTAGATTCGCTAATTTTTCCGCCATAGCCGGATCCATTGGCCGTTTGACTTCTTCACGGAAAAGATTCAGAATACTCTCCTTGGATATGGGCATTTACCTCACTCCTTGCAAACACTGGAAACGTTGTATTTGGGATAGGGAAATCCGACGAATTTTAATAATCCTATAGTAAAATATTTCTCTTATGGATCATATAGAACCACTTCATGCTGTTCTTATCCAATGCGAAAAATTGGCAGAACTAAATACCCGAATCGCTTTGGATCATGCTAAGAAATTAGCCCATTAACCGACAAATGAGAAGACAAACTACTAAGAGTAGCCTATCAAAATGGTAGGCTGTTTTCTGTATATAGAATCATATTTTATAGAGTTGTATTGCAAAGTAAGCTAACATCGTATAGACTAATAATCAAGTTATGTTATAAATAGTGACATTAATGCGACATGAAGGATTGGACCTGTCAAATCTTAAGGGGCAAATTTGGAGGTGATGATGTGGACAATATTCATAAGACTGGATTCTATGAAGTATATATAGAATGAGCGATGTTTACCCGTAATCTAGTGCATAATATTTTTTTCTTCATATTGCGACCATATAACGATATTAAATAATACGAGGTAATGGGGTTAAAAATAAGACCGGCAGCTGGAATTTATATTCGATTTCATGTCATGTAAAATAACATAACTTTTTTTATTTATAAAGCGACTATTTAGCGACAAATGTAAAGTGGAGTTAGGTATGGGCACAACCTCAAGATTTCAGAACAGCACAAACCGACTAAAGAACTTATCCAACTCATTTAAGAAGCGGGCTGTTAGGGTTGTAAATAAAAACATAGAAGGAGAAGAAACATGAAACGAACAATACTTAATAGATCTCTATCCGTGCTTACGGCCGGGGCGATCCTGTTAGCATCGCAGATATATCCCGTCGCCAACGCCGCTTCACCCCCTTTAGGAGATGTTTCCGGGGATTTGGCCAAGGAAATCGCCCAATCCTACGAACTGAAGCTAGTAGAAGGGTTTTCGGATGGTACATTCCGGCCCGATCTCGAGGTCACCAAAACCGAATTCGCCCTGATGATCGGAAGGGCATCCGAGCAGGCGAGCAAACCGTCACAGGTGAAACTAGACGGTTCGGACCCCGTCACAAGAGAAGAAGCCGCAGTTGTATTAAACGGGGTTCTGAAATTAGACCGGGCAAGCGAACCGTTTGCCGATGTTCCGGAAGACAGTGAATATGCGGGTGCGATCGGAGCCATCTCAAAAGCTCAGCTCATGACAGGTTATAGCGCACAAAAGTTCGGTTATGGGGATACATTAACCCGGGGACAGGCAGCCACGGTTGCGCTACGGCTTTATCAGTACATAAAACCATTTTATATCCTGGAAGCTTCAATTCCCGAAATTCAGCAAGCGATGGAAACCGGTAAACTCACTTCACTGCAATTGGTTCAAATGTATCTCACTCGGATCGAGAAATATGACAAGGAAGGCCCGAAACTGAAGGCCATCATTACCGTCAATCCGAAAGCTCTCGAAATTGCAGCAGAACTTGATGCCGAACGGAAGAAATCCGGACCGAGAGGTCCAATGCACGGGATTCCCGTTGTCGTTAAGGATAATTTCGATACCGCCGATATGGCTACCACCGCCGGCTGTGTGTGCTTGAAGGATTCCGTTCCGCCAAAAGATGCTTTTCAAATCAAAAAATTGAAAGAGGCCGGAGCGATCATTCTGGCGAAAGCCAACCTTCACGAATTCGCTTTTGGCATTACAACTCAAAGCTCCCTGGGCGGCCAAACGTTGAATCCTTACGCACTGGATCACAATCCGGGAGGATCAAGCGGCGGCACCGGAGCGGCGGTCGCGGCCAATTTTGCCGTCGTTGGCTTGGGGACCGACACCGGAGGATCGATCCGGATCCCATCGTCTTTTAACAGTCTGGTAGGCATCCGGCCGACGATCGGATTGTCCAGCCGAAATGGCATTATTCCATTGGCTCTTACTCAGGATGTCGGCGGACCGATGGCGCGCACGGTTATGGATGCGGCAATCATACTGGATGCAACGGCGGGATACGACCCGGAGGACGTCGTGACGGCATGGAGTATCGGGCGGACTCCGGACAGCTACACGCAATTTCTGCGCAAAGACGGTCTGAAAGGAGCCCGGATCGGTTTTATTACGCAGCTGCTCGGTTCCGCGCCTGAGACTGCAACGGTCAACAGTACTGTTTACGCCGCCATCCAGGATATGAAGCAGCTTGGGGCGGAAGTCATTCACGTAACCGTTCCCGAATTCGATGAAATTACGAAGTACCCGAGCTTGAGCGGTTGGGAGTTTAAATTCCAGCTGAATGATTACCTGACTGAACTCGGACCGAAAGCACCTTATCATTCCTTGACGGAAATCATTCATTCCGGCAAATTCGATCCCTCCCAAGAAAAGGCGATGATCGCCAGGGATGCTCGAAATTCGTTAAACGAAGGGGAATACAAAGATATCGTTCTGTTCCGGACAAAGCTGACGCAGCAGGCTCTGCTTAAGGTGATGGCCGACCAAGATTTGGATGCCTTCCTCTACCCGTCCAATTCGCAGCCGGCCACCTTGATCGGACAACCCCAACCGTCAGGAGGAAACAACCGCTTGAGTGCGTTTTCCGGATTTCCTGCCATATCCGTACCGGCAGGGTTCACCAAGGACGGACTCCCTGTCGGAATCGAGTTCCTGGGCAGGCCGTTTGATGAACCGACGCTGATCAAGTTGGCGTATTCCTATGAACAAGGGACCCATCATCGCAAGCCGCCCGCTTCAACGCCATAACCGCCACAAGATAAGAAAAACCGTCCGGAACATCGCTGGACGGTTCTTTGATTTTCAAACCCATATGTTTGTGCATTCGATGGGATGGTTATATGAAGGAACATGTGGAATCAAGCATTAGAAATTATGAAATTATAGCTTGAATTTCTCAACTAATAATTTTCAATTCTCCCGCCATATGCGTAAGAGCTGATGAAGAAGATGATATTTCCTCCATAGAGGCCAGTTGCTCTTCTGTAGCAGCAGACACATTCTCCGTTCCGGAAGCCGTAGCTTTTGCAACCTCAGCAATCCCTTCGAAGGCGTACACCATTTGTGTGGTTCCATATGTAATTTGTTGGGCAGATTTTGAAACCTCTTGCACCTGGTTGCTGACTTCTTTGACAAACTGTTCAATCTCAAAAAATAAGCTGCCTGCAGCCTGTACAACTTCTGTTCCTATACTCACTTCGTTCGTCGCCGATAGCTTTGAGCCTTGTGCCATGTTGATTTCATCACGGATGGCATCAATCAGTTGCGTGATCTGTTCCGCTGATTTAGAAGACTGTTCCGCCAGCTTCTTTACTTCATTCGCTACTATAGCAAATCCGCGTCCATGTTCACCCTTCGTGCTGCCTCAATTGAAGCATTTAACGAGAGCAGATTCGTCTGCTGGGTTATCGGGGTTATTACTCCCGTGATTTGACCGATCTCTTGAGAAGTATGTGACAGATGGGTAATGACCTGCGCCAATCCCTTAACAGAACAACGCAATTTTCTGTATTTTTGCCGATAGTTCATTAATTGTCTGGGCGCTTCCTTCTACTATGAATACTTGCTGCCTGGCCCCCTCTGACATTTCTTGGGCGCTACCCGCAATATGTTCGGTCACTTTGGAGGATTGCTCTGCACTTGCCGTCAGCTCTTCGGAAGAAGCCGCCAATCGATTGGAGGATTCGCTCACTTCAACCAAGACCGAACGCAACGAGTCCACCATGAGGTTAAAGGTTTCTCCCAATGCTTTAAATTCATCCAAAAATCAATATTCCCAAGGATATTTCATAGTGAAAAAGCTTGCCAGTCTCTTGCTTTCTTCTCTGCGTATTCGACGTATTTCCGCTCTCTTCGGAGCTGACTCGTGCAATTTAGTTTCTTCCTCTGTTTCTGGAACAACGTGGGGAACTTCCACTGGTTTTTTGTTATCATCCAATGCAACAAATGTTAGAAAAGAGGTAGCGGCTATTCTTCTAGCTCCGGTTTTCAAATCCTCTGTTACAACCTTTACAAAAACCTCCATCGAGCTCGTGCCTGCCCATGTAACAAATGATTCCAAACAAACGGAATCCGATGTATGAATCGGGTACAAAAAATCAACGGAATCAGTAGAGGCTGTTACTACGGACCTACGGCAGTGTTTGTGTGCAGCAATTGAAGCAATATCGTCAATGTAAGACATTAACTTGCCTCCAAACAACGTGTTGTGATTATTCACATCTGTGGGGAATATTCTTGACGTTTTGAAGCATCTGGATTCTCTGGCAAACCTTAATTCCATATATTTCGATCACTCCTATCTTATAATTAACTTGTTCATAAAAGACTTAATGTCGGTGGTTATAACTTGATTTGCAATTCGGACAACTTGTCCTTATTGCATTATAAAATAGTTTGGCATGTAATAGCAATCATTAAAGTATGGTAAAAGCTTTTCAACCGTATGTTAATTCTTTTTAAATTCGACAGACTCGATAAGCAATGTCAAAGGCAATCGTCCAGTACAAAGGACAGCAAGTATAAATGAAGTCGCAGCCTTTACCCACCATATTCTCGCATTTTTCGAACCGGCTGGATGCCCGCAGGAAGCGCGATTGAAAGATCGAAACGATATCATCCATAATCACTAGACCATCTTATTCATTGTCCATTTCATTACAAGTCTCGAATTTTTGCGGCTTTTTTTTACCTTTAATCTAATCATTATTTTGGATTAACTGAAGAAGATAGAAATTTATGCTAAGAGGCCTAAGAAACCGAATACGACAGGGAAGAATGGCCGTCCGAATGAAAATTGTCCCCTGAAAAACGGGGGATTTGTACGCAATAATGCGTAAACGTACCTTATGGCGAAAGCGATTTTCCCCTAGAATCAGTCATGTAAGCGCTTCAAAAATCTGATAATTATTGGGGGTATTTATAGTGAAGAACTGGACGAAATTGAGCAGCATCGCACTCGCATCAATCATGACAGTTTCACTTACAGCGTGTGGATCGGAAACGAAGAATGACGCAATCTCAAAAGCATCGCCTGTCGCATCTGCTGCGGCGACTCCTACTGCACCTGCAGCGACAACTCCTGCAGCGCCAGCCGATCCTGTTGTTAAGCTTAGCATTTTTACCAATCATTTCGACGATGACACTTCCAAGCCTTACGATTACGCGGTCGCCGAGCTGAAAAAAGCGATGCCGAACATTGAAGTTACTTTGGTGCCTGGGCTGCAGGATAATGGTCAAAAAATCAAAACGCAAATGGCGACAGGAGACTTGCCTGATATCATCGACACCTCTTGGGATATCATGCAGATCGGCAGCAAGTCGAACAATATTCTAACGTTAGATGATGCCCCGGAAACGGCGCAATTCAAGAAAGATTTGAACAAAGGCAACGAAGCTAAATTGATTGCGCCGGACGGCCACGTGTACGGCTATCCGTATGCCGGCACTGAATTTATCATCTTGTATTATAACAAGAAACTGTTTGCGGAAGCAGGTGTACAGGCGCCGATCAAAACGATCGATCAATTGAAGGATGCCGCTAAAAAATTCAATGCGAAGGGAATCATTCCGCTCGCGATCTTCTCAAAAGAAAAATGGATTGGCAACGCACTATTGCAAGGATTCATGACTCGCGAGGAACCGAAAGGCTACGGCGCCCTCAATGGCGCAATGGAAACGCCGGCTGCTCTGAAGCTGGCCGCTAAGCAAGTGGAGGAGCTGCAAGCCGCAGGATTATTCGCGAAGAACGCGACCCAGACGAATTACGATCAAGCCTCTTCGCTATTTTACCAAGGCAAGGCGGCAATGTTCGTCAATGGCCAATGGGAAATTCCGAGCTCGCAAAAAAATCTGGGAGACAACGTAGATTTCATGAACTTCCCGGCGAAAGACGAAGCCACCTATGAAAAAGCAAAGTTTGCAATGAACGGAGCGGGCGGTCCAGGAGGCTTCGCAGTTTCCGCAAAAACGAAAAACAAAGAAGTCGCGATTAAAGTAGCTGCGTTCATGGCACGTAAATATGCTGAGTACAAGTACACGCAAGTGGGCACGCCGATTGTATCGATCAAGGTCGATAAGCCAATCACTGCGCAAGTGCCTGCGATGCTGACTCGTCTCGGAAAAGAAGTGATCCCGAATATTACGAGCTTCGCGACCGTGCAGAATGATACGAACGTAAATCTGAGTATTGACGACAACTCGCAGAACCTGATAGTCTCCGGATTTACGGCGAATCAATTCGTAGCAAATCTCAATAAAACGCTGAAGAAATAAATCCTTACAGTAGCTTATGACTCACATCGACGTGTAAGTTGGTGTGAGTCTTTTTAAAGAAAGGGAGCATGGAGATGAAACAATACCTAGGAAACAAACGGGCAATCTTAATTTTTTTAACACCGGCGATTGTTCTATATAGCGTAATCGTGTTTTATCCAATTCTTCAGACATTTTACCGCAGCTTCTTTGAATGGGATGGCCTTAGCGAAGCGACTTTTATTGGCGTCAGAAATTATATCGATCTTGCCCAAGATTATTTATTGACCACTTCACTCCGGAATGGACTTTTATTCGCCCTTGTTCTGGTCGTTTTCCAAATCGGTCTAGGCACGTTGTTGGCGCTTATTTGCTCGGACCCGACGGTGAAAGGCCGGAAAGTGCTGAAAACCGCTTATTTTATTCCCGTTGTGCTTTCGGTCACCGTCGTGTGTCAACTTTGGCTTTCCATGTATGACCCGGTTAACGGACTCATCAATAAATTGTTTCAAGCACTCGGGATGGATTACCGCCAAGAATGGCTGAACTCACCAAGCGTCTCGATTATTGCGATTGCCTTCGTCAACGCTTGGCAATATATGGGGTTTCAGTTTGCCTTGCTCTATGCTGGCGTAAAATCCGTTCCTGAGCATTATACGGAAGCAGCTCGAATCGACGGGGCGGGTAAATGGAAGGCGCATTGGCACATCACGCTCCCGCTGATGAAGGAAACGTTCAAGTTTTGCTATATTATTGCCATTACAGCAGGGATAGGTGCTTATGTGCAAATGGCTATTATGACGAATGGCGGCCCAGGCACGACAAACTATACGATTACGTTCATGATCATCCGGAACGCATTTTCGGGCAATCAATACGGGTATGCTTGTGCCATTTCGGTATTGTTGATAGTGATTAGCCTAATCGTCACCATTATCATCAACAAAGTGTTTGATAGCAGAGAAACCGGATTGGAACAGGGGTAAAGGAGAGTCATGGTATGAACAAAATCGTCGGAATCGTCCTGCAGTCCTTTTTATGGGTTTATTTCGTGATTTCCGTATATCCGTTAATTTGGATGGTCTTCTATTCGTTGAAAAACAACGATGAAATCTTCGTAACCAATCCTTTCGGAATACCGACGCACTTCAGATTCGAGAATTACGTGAATGCCTGGAATAAATTCAGTGTCCCCACCTATATCGCCAATAGTATGGTTGTCTCTACGATTACGACGATCGGTGTTGTCCTCTTCGCCGTCATGTTTGCATATGCAATTGCCAGGCTTCGGTGGAAATTTCGAGAAGCGGTGCGGATTTACATGATTATCGGCATGTTTATTCCGATTCAAGTCATCATCATTCCCTTGGCGATTATCGTGAAAGATTTTCACTTGACGAATACTTACGGCGCTTTATTGATCCCTTACGTGGCGTTCGGGCTGCCCTTTGCGTCGATGATATTTTACGGCTTCCTGCGAGGGATTCCGCAAGAGCTGGAAGAATCGGCTTGTATGGATGGCGCCTCGATTTATCTCGCTTTCTTTCGCATAATTCTGCCGATCCTCACTCCGGCAGTCGCAACCATTGTTATTCTTCAGTTTATGGGGACGTGGAATGAGTTTTTTTTGGCGTCGATATTGATTACAAAAGAACAATTTATGACCTTGCCGATTGGGCTCATCTATTTTCAAGGCCTTCATGCGACCGACTGGGGCGGAATGGGCGCTGTCATGACGATCGCGAGCTTGCCGATGGTCGTGTTATACCTGATCTTCACCGAACAAGTAGAAAGCGCTTTGACGGTCAGTTCTGCTGTGAAGGGTTGAATAGATAAATTCGCAGTATTAATCAAAAATACGATATTAGGAGGCAATTTATGTCGAGAAGGTTTTTTGGCAAATTGTTACTGTAACTTATGCTCTTGACTCTCGTGTTCGCGTCGGGGTGGCCGGTCGGAAATCAGGTTTACGGTGAGTCGGGTACTGTTTATTACGATGACATAAGTGTTCAGTCAGAATTACCTTAAAAACCTTAAAAAAAGAAGCAACATGTGTACAGTGTGAACAATTAGCTCAAATGAGGACAATTCTGAATAAATAAAGCGGCTCCGCCTCGCGGAGTCGCTTTATTATGATCAGCTTCATCGAGCACAAAAGTTCCCCCAATCGGGTTAAGCTCAAAGAAAATTCAACCACTTTTGTGCCGTTATAGTGAACTATGCTTTGCCAATAATATTGTCATAGAACCGTTTCGAATTTTCGAAAAAAGCATGGATTGAATCTTTGATTCGTTTCTCATCCTTGGAATGAATAGCAAGCATCAACGAACTACGTATTTCAGTGCTGCTTTCGATCGCTCCGGGTACCTTCAATAGCTTCAAACTTGTTTCTCTACGTAAATGAACAACGGTTTGCATCAATTTGGCATAAATGCGATTGCCGCAAATTTCTCCCATGTAAATATCAAACTGATCTAATAGATCTAAAAACTCAGCTGGATTATGCTCATTTTTTGCTTGGACAAGCGCATCAAGAATCAGGAGAAGATGATCTTGTTCATCTTGTGTTGCTCTACCCGCAGCAAGGAGATATACCTCGGATTCGATTAGTTTTCGAGCGGCATACACTTCATCCAAGTTATGAATTTCGCTATAAAACATCCAAGTAATCGTTTCAGGTGAAAAAGGGGCTTGTTGTTCGTTTACGAAGCTGCCTTCACCTGCTTTTATGGTAAGCAAACCGACAAGAGACAAAGCGCGAAGTGCTTCACGAACGCGGCCCCGAGTCACCTTGAATTTATCAGCAAGATCTCTTTCATTTGGGAGTTGATCACCAGGCTTAAGTTGGCCTGAAGTAATGATACCGGCAATTTGCTCCATAATTTGCTCAGTAACGGTAACTTTTTTGACTGCTTTTATATCTAACATTCGGTAGGACCTCCAATAAATCATGTTTAAATCATTCGTAATAGTTAAACTATACTGAAAATGATTGAGGGTAACAAGGTTTTATGATATTGTAATGATAATGGTACTCTGGTAGTACCAATGAAGATGGAGAGGTTTAAACTATGACTAAGAAGCTTCGTGGTATTACTTGGAACCATACAAGAGGTTATGTTTCAGTTGTAGCTGCTTCGCAACGATATATGGAGCTGCATACAGATGTGGAAATTACGTGGGATAAACGTTCACTACAGCATTTTGCGGATTATCCGATTCAAATGTTAGCCGAGCAATACGATTTATTAATTATTGACCATCCATGGGCTGGGTTTGCTGCTGATAAAAACATTTTGGTTCCATTGGATCAGGTGCTTCCACGCAAGTTTATGGCCGATCAAGCCGTAAATTCAGTAGGTAAATCACACCTAAGCTATAATTTTGACGGTTATCAAAGTGCTTTAGCTGTTGATGCAGCAACGCCTGTAGCATCATATCGACCGGATTTATTTGCAAATGATGGACTTAATTTGCCAGCAACGTGGGAAGACTTAGTTGGGTTAGCTAAGCGAGGTAAGGTTGCTTTTGCTGGAATTCCCATTGATACGCTTATGAATTTTTATATGCTTTGTTACACGCAAGGCGAAGAGCCATTTTTCAATATAGAAAGCGTTGTCAGTACAGATATGGGGCTTAAGGTGCTGGATCAGCTTCGAGAACTTACGAATTACTGCACAAAGGAAATGTTAGATTGGAATCCAATTAAGGTTATGGAAGCAATGTCTACGCGTGATGATCTTTATTATTGTCCTTTTGCTTACGGATATTCTAATTATGCCAGACGAGGTTACTCCAAATATGCGGTGCGTTCTACTGACATGGTGTCTATCGGGGGTCATGGAAAACTAAGATCAACCTTAGGCGGAACGGGGCTCGCTATTTCAGTCAACTGCATGCAAATGGATGATGCATTAAGCTTTGCAATGTTTACAGCTAGTGCTGATATCCAAAAAACAATTTATTTCGAGAGCGGCGGTCAGCCAGGACACAGAGATGCATGGTTGGATGAAGAGGTTAACCGTCAAACACAAAATTATTACAAAGACACTTTGCCTGCATTGGACCGCGCTTATATGCGTCCTCGTTACAGCGGATATTTTCATTTTCAAGATCATGCAGGTGATTTAGTCCGAGATTATATTCGTCATGGCGGTAATCCAAAAGAAGTATTGGCAAGGATGGATATTTTATATCGTGAATCACTAAAGGAGAATCTTTGATGAAACCTCTTGAAGGACTTTTAGTACTGGATTTCAGTCAATATCTTTCTGGACCATCTGCTGCACTGCGTCTTGCGGATCTTGGCGCGCGAGTGGTTAAGATAGAAAGGCCTGAAACCGGTGACTCTTGCCGCCAATTGTCCTTAAATAACTTATTATCGGATGGTGATAGCGTATTATTCCATACGATCAACCGAAATAAGGAAAGCTATCAAGCGAATTTAAAAGACCCCGAAGATCTCATTAAAATAAAAAAGTTAATTGAACATGCGGACGTAATGATAGAAAATTTCCGCCCAGGAACGATGGAAAAACTAGGTTTAGATTATGAAAGTGTGAAACTAATCAATCCGAAAATAGTCTATGGCAGTGTTAGCGGATATGGGAAAGAAGGACCTTGGAAAGGAAAGCCAGGTCAAGATTTGTTAATCCAATCGTTATCCGGCTTAGCTTGGCTCAATGGAAATGCGGATCAACCTCCGGTTCCTTTTGCACTTGCTGCAGTAGATTTATTTACAGGTGCACATTTAGTTCAAGGCATTCTTGCTTGTCTTGTACGTCGTGGGAGCACAGGTATTGGCGGGCTGGTGGAAGTTAGTCTGCTCGAATCGATTTTGGATTTTCAGTTTGAGGTATTGACCACGCATCTGAATGATGGCGGACAACTTCCTGTGCGTAGCTCCTTAAATAACGCGCATGCCTATTTAGGGGCTCCATACGGAATTTATGAAACGGCGGATGGGTATCTTGCGCTTGCCATGGGCTCGATTATCAGGGTTGGGGAACTCCTGGAATGTGATGCATTAGTGACATATAGCGATCCGAAAACCTGGTTCACGCACCGAGATGAAATCAAGAGTATCTTAGTAACTCACCTTAAGACGCGAACAACACAAGCATGGCTTGCGGTACTTGAACCTGCTGATTATTGGTGCGCAGATGTTTATACATGGGATCGATTGCTTGAACATGATGGATTTAAAACGCTGAACATGATTCAGGAAATCACTAGACCCGGATCCCCTAGCCTACGAATGACACGATGTCCGATTCGGATTAACGAAGCCCTACTTGAATCAGACAAATGGGCCCCGCGTATCGGTGAAGATAACGAAAGATTGGATAAAGAATTTCTTCTGAGCGAATTGAGCCTATAGGGAGTGACAGCATGACAATAACTACTACGTACAAACCGCTGGATGGTATTCTCGTACTGGACTTCAGTCAGTTCCTCTCCGGACCTTCTGCTGCTTTGCGATTAGCCGATCTCGGTGCAAGGGTGATCAAAATCGAGCGTTCCGGAACAGGTGATATATGTCGAACTTTATATATTTCCAATATGGAGTTGGACGGAGATAGCACGTTATTTCATTCCATTAATCGGAATAAAGAAAGCTTCGCGGTAGATTTGAAAAATCCGGATGAACTTGAAATCGTTAAAACCTTAATTCGTAAAGCGGATGTACTTATTGAAAACTTTCGACCGGGCGTTATGGAACGGCTTGGACTGGATTACAAGCGAGTTAATGAAATAAACCCTACACTCATCTATGGTGAAATTACAGGTTATGGCCACGAAGGTCCATGGCGCGACAGACCCGGGCAGGATTTGCTCGTACAATCGTTAACTGGTCTCGCATGGCTTAACGGTGATGCAGGCCAGCCCCCTATGCCATTTGGTTTAGCTGTTGCAGATATGATGGCAGGCGCACAACTTGTGCAAGGTATTTTAGCTTGCTTAGTGCGACGTGGAGTTACTAATGAAGGGTCTTTCGTTCAAGCAAGTTTGCTTGAGGCTACACTGGATTTTCAATTCGAAGTGCTGACAACGTATTTGAACGATGGCGGAAAGCTTCCCGAAAGAAGCGGCATTCATAATGCGCATGCTTATTTGAGGGCCCCTTACGGTATCTACAAGACCAAAGATGGCTTTGTCGCACTGGCAATGGGGTCCGTTCTAGAACTTGGTAAGCTGCTTGAATGTAAAGCTTTATTGACCTATACCGATCCAAATGAATGGGCAACTAAGCGAGATGAAATTAAGCGAATCCTTGCGGAGCATCTAGAGAACGAATCAACACAGCAATGGCTATCCGTCCTTGAACGCGCAGATTATTGGTGTGCTGACGTGATGTCATGGGATAAGTTATTGCTGCACGAAGGATTCCTATTATTAAACATGACACAACAGGTCACTCGTAATAATGGCACAAGCCTCTTAACTACAAGGTGCCCGATCCGAATAGACGGGCAAATTTTCACATCATCCATAGGCTCACCGAAGCTCGGTGCGGATAATAACTCAATCATGAAGGAGCTGGTAGGAAATGACTGAAATTAAAAATGTTAACCGTCCACATCAAGATATCCCTTTGTTTAATACGGAAGATTGGATGTATGAGGAGTTTGAGGTAGGTAAAAAGATTCGTTCCATGCGCCGTACGCTATCAGAAGGGGAGAGTATGCAATTTAACGCTTTAGTGATGGATATGCACCCGTACGTAGCTGACGAAATCTTTGCCAAAGAAGAAGGCATTTTTCAGCGTAGATTAGTTGCCGGGGCTTTTGTGTTCAGCGTAGGTCTAGGATTGATGGCACATAACAACATTCATACTTTTAGCTATGGTTATGATAAGCTTCGTTTCATTAAACCCGTATTTATCGGAGACACCATCTACACGGTGCGTACGCATTTGGAGAAGCGTCCTAAGTACAAAGAGTTAGGATTAGTCAAAGTCAGTTACGAAGTGTATAAAAATGAAGGCGAGCTCGTCCTCTATTGTGAACATTTACAAACGGTAAAGTACCGAAATCCGGAACAATGGCAAGATCAAATCGAAAAAAAGGGATGATGAGAGATGAGAATCGATGCCCATCAGCATTTTTGGAATTTGGATAAAGTTGCCTACCCGTGGCTAGTACCTGCATATGGACCTTTATATCGCACAATTGAAGCAGCTGAGCTCGAACCGCTAATTAAAGCGGCTGGGATCGATAAAACGGTCCTCGTACAAGCGATGGATTCATATGAAGATACCGATTATATGCTTGAAACCGCTGCCGTGCATGATTGGGTAGGGGGTGTAGTAGGCTGGGTACCGCTGAATAAACCGCACGAAGCTGCGAAGAAGCTAGAGCTGTATACAAAAAATCCTTTATTTAAAGGCGTCCGCCATCTGATTCATGAGGAGCAAGATCCAGATTGGGTCGTGCAGGATGATGTCATTGAGGGATTGAAGGTGTTGGCATTATTTGGATTGAGTTTTGATGTCGTGGCCGTTTTACCAAGACATCTAGAGCATGTATCGACACTTGCTGAAAAAGTACCTAATCTAAAAATCGTCATTGATCATTTGGCAAAACCGCCAATTAAGGATGGGCTGATGGAGCCTTGGGCAAGTCAGATGAAGAAAGCGGCTTCTTACACGAATGTATATGCCAAATTATCTGGGCTTAATACGGCTGCAGATTGGGAAAACTGGACGGCAACAGATATTAAACCATATATAGATTTTGCTTTCCAGATATTCGGAGCGGAACGTCTCATGTTCGGCAGTGATTGGCCTGTAGCGAATTTGGCCGGTGATTACGCTAAAGTATGGAATGAAACAAACAAAGCGCTAGAAGTTCGCTCGAAAGCCGAAATTGATGCTGTGCTTGGACATACAGCTGCACAATTTTATCGATTATAAAAGATGAATGGAGAATAATAAAATGATCCAGACTCTATTTTTCGAGGATTATGAAGTAGGCTCTTCACGGATGACCTTAGGTAGAACGATTACCGAAACAGATATTGTTATGCACGCGGGTCAAACGGGTGATTTTTTCCCGCATCATATGGATGCCGAATGGTGTAAAACGCAGGATTTTGGAGAGCGCATCGCTCATGGCACTCTCATATTTAGTGTAGGGATCGGAATGTCTGCCGGCGTAATGAATCCAGAGGCATTCTCGTATGGTTACGATCGGCTTCGGTTTGTTAAACCTGTGCATATCGGGGATACGATTCGTGTTCGCACTACAATTTCCACCAAAGAAGAATATCTGAAGCGTCCAGCTTACGGACTCGTAACCGAACAGGTAGAAGTACTCAATCAACAGAATCAAGTAGTCCTGGCTTGCGCTCACTTATTGTTGGTGAAGAAGAAATAGGCGAAGGGGTGATCACTATGGAACTGAAGCAAAGTGCTTTGCTAGATCTAGATTTAGACTACAAACCCAAGGTACCTCGGAATAAAAGCAAGGGAATCGGTATTGTTGGTGCAGGCGCTATTGTTCAAGCCTGCCATCTGCCCGCCTATCGGATGGGTGGTCTGAACGTTGTCGGGATTTATGACACTAATCGCGCTCATGCAGAAAAAGTCGCAGGTGAATTTGGACTCAAAAACATATTCGGAACACTAGACGAGTTATTGGATCATCCCGAAATCGAAATTGTTGATATTGCCATCCCTGCTAAATTTCAACTTGAAGTGGTAGAGCGTGCAGCAGCTAAAGGCAAACATGTACTTTGTCAAAAGCCGCTTAGCGAATCGTATGCAGATGCCAAACGTATTGTGGAAGCATGCGAGTCAGCGGGTATTAAAGGAGCCGTTAATCAGCAATTGCGCTGGGCACCGGGTATTCGCGCTAGCCGTACAATCATTCAAAGAGGTTGGTTAGGGCAGGTTACACAAGCCACGATTCAAGTAAATGTGAATACAGATTGGTCACTTTGGCCATGGATTACGAAAATTGATCATCCGGAGTTGATGTATCACAGCATCCATTATATTGATGCCATTCGCTCCCTATTGGGAACGCCAGAATACGTTTACGCTGACGGAGCCAAATTTCCAGATCAAGTATGTAAAGGTGAAACCCGCACGTTGATTCATATGAAATTTCCTGGTGACGTGACAAGAGGACTCATTCACGACAATCATAACAATATTGCTGGACAAGATGATTGGTATGCTACCTTTCGTTTTGAGGGAACTGAAGGCGTGATCAAAGGTACCAATGGGGCTTTGTATAATTACCCAATCGGCCAGAAAGATACATTGAGCTTTACTTCTCGACAGATCGATCCAGCCTACTGGTTTACACCGGAACTTGAAGGCAGATGGTTTCCGGATGCATTTTTAGGCACGATGGGAGAATTATTGTGTGCCATTGAAGAAGAGCGCGAGCCGGAAAATAGTGTTCAAGATAATTTGCTGACGCTGCAGACGTTGTTTGCTGCTTATCGGTCGATGGAAGAAAATCGCCCAATTTGGCTCAAGGAAATTGATTTAGAGAAATCGTTTTTTAATTAATTCTTACACCACTACCATATTATACGACATGTAATTTGTGCGAAAAACCAGTTTAGCAATAACTACTGCTGACTGGTTTTTTCATATATGACGTCATATGTAAAGTTTTATTTATGTGTAAAAAATGGTGTCAATTATGTTTCGGTATATAATTGATTGATCGAGTCGATCGAGTCATTCTCCAATTCGCTACTGTGATATTCAATCGGCGAGGTAGGCCCAAGAGGGAGCATGCTCGGAGGAGTCGGGCTTGCCATATCCGCGGGTACCGGGCATGCCGACCTGGCGGCACAATTTCTCGAGATCGGCCGACAGAGCATTTCAACGCACAGCCTTTTTCTTGAATGGGGGGCAGCCAGGGCACCATAACGTCTGGCTGGATTCAGAGGTCAACCTGATGTCCAATGGCTTTTTTGCTCAGACACAGCGTACGCTTGACATGGGCTCCATGCGGCCCAGATTCGACGGGTATATCGCATTTCAGGGCAGGCGGGCACTTTAACAGGAGGTATGCAGGATAAAAATGGATATATATATCTTAAATTATTGCTATATCCTTCCGTCCAACTCAATTATAAAATGAAAATTGTAAACAGGATAAAAAAGAAGCAGACGAAAGGGGTTTACCAATGAACATTCGGAAAACAAGCGAATTGTTGGCCTTGACGCTTGTAGTAGCGTTGACCACCTCAGCATGTAGTCAGAGTGACAATAAGGCAACCACGTCAACAGCATCAAAACCTTTTGCAGGTCAAAAACTATCTATTTTTGCTCTAAACCATCAATGGACGGATTCGATAAAAGCTGCGCTACCTCAATTTGAAGAGTCAACGGGGATGAAAGTAGACGTGCAGGCGTTTGCTGAGGACCAATTGCAGCAAAAGCTTGCGGTTCAGTTTACTTCGAATTCGGAAACACCTGACATATTTATGTCCCGCCCTTATATGGACAAAATATTGTTCTATAAAAACGGCTGGACAACACCGCTGGATAGTTACGTGAAGAAAAATGCCAGCTACGATTTCAACGATTTTTCCAAGGCGGCAATAGATGCATCCAGCATAGACGGCAAGCTCATGTATATCCCTATATTTACGGATCAGTTTGTTCTGTATTACCGGAAAGACATCCTGCAGAAAAACAATATACCGATTCCGAAAACATTGACTGAATTGGAAGCGGCGGCCAAGAAGCTGCATGACCCTGGGAAAGATTTCTACGGTATTGTCGGCCGGGGGCAACGCAACGCCCTGGTTACCGCCGTAGCCTCGTTCGTCTTCTCCGAAGGAGGCGACTTTATGAAAGGCGATAAGGCAGCTGTCAACACGCCAGAAGCGATACGCGGGTTCCAGATTTACGCGAATCTGCTTAAAAACTATGGTCCCCAAGGAACGCTGAATATGAGCTGGCCTCAAGCAGCAGGGTTATTTGCACAGGGCAAATCGGCATTTTATGCGGAAACAGCTTCCATTTACAAAAATACAACGGACCCAGAGAAGTCGCTGGTCAAAGATAATGTCGGTTTCGCTGTATTTCCAGCGGGATCCGCCGGGGCCAAACCTTACAGCATCGCAGCATGGTCGCTGGCGATGAATCCGAAAGCGAAAAATAAAGATGCGGCTTGGGCATTTATGGAATGGGCCAGCAGTAAAGAGAATGTGCTCAAGATCCAACGCAGCGGTGTGTCGGGAGCCCGGAATTCGGTATGGGCGATGAAGGAAGGCACCGAGACTTATCCGCCAGATCTGGCTGCAGCCATTCAGGAAACCATGAAGATCGGCGTCGGTTATAACGTACCGCAGGTCATTAGTGTCGGTGAAGCGCGGGATGCCATCGGAAGCATAGCGGTTAAAGCCATGCTTGGCGAAGATATTAAAGGTGCTGCGGATCAAGCGAATCGCGAATTCCAAGCCATTATTGATAAAGATAAAACGAAGTAACCACCAATCAATTGAACGAGGGCAAGCCTTAGATCGCTCTTAGGCTTGCTATTTTATTAAAAAGGAGTCGGTATGGTGTTAATGAATTGGTTGGATCGTCATCTTAGATGGGTGTTTACTTTACCGGCTGTTCTTTTTATTGGATTGATGGTTGCTTTTCCGATCATTTATACGGTCAAGATCAGTTTGTATGAATGGAGCATGTCAGCCATTTCGCCGCCCAAATGGGTGGCACTCGATAATTATACGTCTCTTTTGGCTAATGCTAAATTTTGGAATTCGGTTCGACTTACCTTTTATCACACCTCCGTCAGCATGGTTTTGGAAACGGTGTTAGGAGTAGCCGTCGCTTTGTTATTCTCCAGATCTTTCGCCGGACAGAAGGTCGTCAAGACGATCATGATGCTTCCCATGGTCGCAACGCCTGTATCCATCGGGTTGGTCTGGCTGCTGATCTATGAGCCTTCTATCGGTCTGGCAAACCAAATGATGCGAAAAGTCGGCTTGCCGACGAACGAGTGGCTTGCCTCGATCACGCAAGTGATCCCTTCGCTCATCGTCATTGACGTTTGGGAGTGGACGCCGTTGATCGCATTGATTGTGATCGCGGGGCTTGCCACGCTTCCTTCGGACCCGTATGAATCGGCCGATGTGGATGGAGCTTCTTCGCTGCAGAAACTAGTTCATATCACACTGCCGCTGCTCATGCCGACCATATTAACAGCCGTCATTCTGCGAATGATTGACTTGCTTAAAACCTTCGATACCATCTACGCGACGACCCAGGGCGGACCTAATTTTGCTTCGCAGACACTTAACTTGATGATCTTCGATTTGGCGTTCGTTAATTTTAAGTTAGGCTCCGCGTCGGCCCTGCTGATTATGTTCTTTCTCCTCATCATGCTCATGATCCTGTTACTAATGGCGATTCGGAAAAGGCTGGGTGGACTCCAATGAGGCAATCGACTGTGGTGCGTATAAACTTTACGCTTGTGAATATCCTGGTACTTCTGTTTTTTCTGTTCCCTTTCTTATGGATGCTGTCCGCCTCATTTAAAATGCAAGTTCAGGTGTTATCCTCACAGCACTTGTTTATGTTTACACCGACGGTTAAAAACTATATCACCGTATTTAAAGAATACGACTACTTGAAATACATTATAAACAGCTTCTCCGTAGCCACCGTTTCTACCGCCGGGTCGCTTCTGCTTGGACTGCCGGCCGCATACGCCATTGCCAGATACCGGATGCAATATTTTGCAGTGACCATCCTGATCGCCAAAATTATTCCGGGTATTACCTACTTGGTTCCTTGGTATATTCTGTTCAATAAGCTCCATCTGGTGGATACGTACACGGGCCTTGTGCTTAGCCATATGGTGATCGGTCTGCCTTTTATCATGTGGGTCATGCTTCCTTTTTTTGAGACGTTTCCGAAGGAAGTGGAAGAGTCCTCGTGGATCGACGGAAACTCCAAAATCCGCACCTTTTTCCAGATGGTTCTGCCAGTTTCCATGCCAGGCATAGTGACATCGTCGCTGCTGGCGTTCATTTTCTCATGGAACAACTTTATGTTCTCGCTGATTTTAGCAGGGGAAAAAACAAAGCCGCTTCCGATTGCCGTGTTCAACTTCATCTCCGGCAACGCCATCAACTGGGGGGCATTAATGGCAGCGGCTTGCATAATCACGCTTCCGGTCGTAGTGATCGCCTTATTTGCGCAAAAATATATCGTTAGCGGATTATCGGCAGGAGCCGTGAAAGGATAGTTAACGTTACAGACGATACGGAAGCTATAGTGAAAATTTAATGCCAGGCGCCTCCAAAGAGATCGTCCTGGATTGCTTCGAGACTTACCGCGTGAAATAAGCTCATTGTGCTCCCATCGTTTCACTTGTTCAAGTATAATAGATTCACAAGGAATGAGGAGCGTTGGGTATGAAGCACAGGTGGAATACATTTAGTAAAATGGTTTTGCTGATTGTCTTATTATTGATGCCGATCGGGTTGATATATAGTTACACGAACCATACTTCCGTTAAAGTCATCGAACAAGAACTACTTGAGAAGAGCTTGAAGCGGCTTTCCTTCCTAACAAGCCAGATGGATAATATCGTAGACCAGCTTACCATTTCATCGATTATTGTAAGCAGAGACGCTTCGATAAATGCGCCGGGGGCTCTTGGAAGCAGCTCCGATGCGTTTAAACAGTTGGAACTGCAAGAGGAAATTGTCCAAAAATTAAATTTGCTGAGCGCCTCCAGCAGGTGGGACAATCGGTTAATCATCTACTTGCCGAAGGCCAAGCAGGTACTGTCGAACGATTATAAGACCGTCTACAACGACGAATATGTAAAGAATCTATCGACCAGGTTCTGGCAGTACCATCCCGATCCTACTGGGGGCAATGCCTACTTCACTAAGGCGGTCATGAGTCCGCTTCTTGTGAATAAAGGCTTGTTGGAAGCCGAATCCGTGGTTGAGGTTCAGTTTACCGAGAGCAACCTGGTTCGGGTGCTGAAGGATTATCAATATGACGGTAGGTCCAATCCATTTTTTTATAAGCCGCTATTCGAACCGATTATGGATAAAACGGGAGATTCCAGTGTAACACAGCAAATCATCGCCATATTAAACCGGGAACCGCTTGATGAAGACGGTCATCGTATTGTTGAAATTAATCACGAACAATATATGGTGTACTACGTGCGTTCGAAAAGTCTGGGCTGGCATGTCGTTGATTATTTGCCGCTTAAAGAAGTGCTTGCTCCGATCACCAAGAGCCGAAATTGGTTTTACGCGACGATTGTCTTGATGCTGTTGATCAGCCTCTTGGCTACCGTATTTCTGTACAGGCAGGTCCAACTCCCGATCCAATTGCTGCTGCGTGGGGTTATGAAGCTGCAGACGGGATCGTTCTCCCATCGAATTAATTATCATCCGAGGAATGAGTTTGATTATTTGTTTAACCGATTTAATGAAATGGCGGAGGAAATCCAACGACTGCTCGAAAATGTATACGTGGAAAACATCCGGTTTCGAGACGCTAAATTGAAGCATTTACAATCGCAGATTAATCCGCATTTTTTGTCCAACTGCATGTTTTTCATTAAAAATATGATCGCCATCGACGATAAACAGGCTGCCACCTCTATGGTTTTGAATTTGTCGGAATATTTTCGTTACATCACGATGCTGGAGCATACGCTTACAACCCTTCGCGAGGAATTGAAGCTGATTGAAAATTATTTAACGATCCAAAATTTGCGTATGGAACGATTTCATTACGAAATCGATATTCCGGAGGAAATGCTTGACCTGCAAATTCCAAGACTGATGGTTCAGCCTATCATTGAAAATACAATTATCCATGGGATCGAGAAAAAGGAGCAATACGGAATCATTATTATTTCCGGCGAGTGGTCCGAAGGTGTCTGCCGCATCCATATCGATGATAATGGGGTAGGGCTTTCTGATCAGCAGTTAATTGAGCTGGAACAAAAGATGTCAAGTCCGCATGATCAGGAAGCTGGATGCGGGTTATGGAACGTTCACCAAAGGCTTGCCTATCAGTTTGATCAACAATCTGGCCTTATGTTTTCGCATTCTACGCTCGGAGGACTGAGAGTTGCTATCCAGTGGAATGTTTGAGCAGAGTAGGCACCAAAGGAGGAGGATGTTGACAACATGCTGGAATTACTTTTAGTAGACGATGAGATGAGTGTAGTAGAGACCTTGGCTGTCACCATTCCTTGGGCAGAGATAGGGATTGGAACGATACATAAAGCTTATTCGGCTTCGGAAGCGCTCGACATTGTCAATATTCATCCGATTGATATTGCGATAACCGATATCGGAATGCCTGGAATGGACGGGCTTGAGCTAACAAGAAGCATCTATAAGCATTGGAAGCATATCAAATGCATTTTGCTTACGGCACATGCGGACTTCAAATATGCCCAGACTGCGATCAAGAACAACATTTGCGATTATTTGCTAAAGCCGGTAAGCGACAAGGAATTAATTGAGAGAGTGTCTTCGGTTGTTCAAACGATTCGAACAGAACGGGAAAGCAATAACGCCTATCAACGGGCGATGAAAGCGATGCGCGATCATTTGCCTCGACTTCGAGGGGAGCTTCTGTACGATCTGCTTCAGGGAAAACGGGTATCTACAGAAAAGTTGGTTGAAAAAATTCATTTGCTCGAAGTGCCGGTTCAGGTAAATGACAGTATAGTCATGATCATGATCCGGTTCAAGGATCAATTCTCTGACTTAGATCCGTTTGAAATGTCCTTGATGGAGTTCGCGATCGTGAATATGGCGCAGGAAACGTTGGAGGAGTATTTTAACGTTTGGTTCTGCAAGGATGTGCATGAATATCTCGTGCTGGCCGTGACTCCCAAGTCTTCAGATGATCCGCAGTCTCATGTGAATCGGCTTACGCAACAGCTGCAAAGGAACATTGAGCATTTTTTGAAAAAGAAGGTGTCCATCCTTCTGGGACAATGGGGTGTATTTCCAGAGGACATCACCAAATTATATAACCACATGCTCCAAATTTTCAGTATGAGACTGGGCCAAGAGAAGGACCTGCCGGTTTATATTATGGACGATTCAGAGGTTCCCGAGGTCAGAACCCTGTTAAGTCTTTATGAGCCTCCTGCGCTCCTGCACTTAATGGAAGCCGGACATTGGGAAGTTGCCTCGTTAAAGATCTCCAGTATTATAGAAGAACTGGAAGCGGATTGGAGCGATTCTTCGGAGCACATGTTGGAAGCTTTTTTTGCTTTTTTTGCAGCCTTTTCTTATCTTGCTCACAAGAATGGCAAGAAGCTAGCAGACTTGATCGATGATGACTACGTGCGAGGAAAAGAATTAATACCTGCCAAAACAGTGAAGCATTTAACCGATTGGACCTTGAGAGTATTCGAGAAATTCAAGCAACAAGCCGTGAATGAACATCGCAGCGCCAGAATGGTTGCCGTGAAGGAGGCACAAAAATTTATTTTGTCTCATCTCTCGGGCGATATTTCTTTGCAAACCATTTCAGAGCATCTGCAGATGCATCCTGCTTATTTATCCCGGATTTATAAATTGGAGACAGGTGAAAATCTGAGTGATTACATCACAAGGTTGAAAATGGAATATTCACAGCGATTGCTCAAGCACAGCTCTAAAAAAATTTATGAAGTGGCGATTGAAGCGGGCTATCAAAATCCGCATTATTTCATAAAATTGTTCAAAAAGCATTATGGCTTGACCCCGCAAGAATACCGAAATTCGACAGTATAGGAGTGTTGGGAGTAGTAGCATTGCATTAAGGTAACACGTGCTATGAAGCTAGACGAGAAGATGAATACAATCCCTCCGACCGCATCCCAGATTTACAAGCATGAAACCCTTGATATATTTACGTTGATTCGTGTTCACATCGTCAAAAGGTTGTGTACAACAAGCAACGCGCTCATAAATTTGAATTGAATTTCATCAAAGTAAAAGTAATAAATGCTAAATAAAAAATAACCCCATTCTTTTTTGAGGATGGGGTTATTAATCTTTAAATACTTCTTTAATAATAACTTTCGCTTTCTTCACATCACGTATATTATGCCTCAAGAGGATATCTACAATTTCCTGAATTTCCTCTTCTTTTTCACTTAATTTGGTTTTGATATTTTTAGAATAACTGAATAACTCGTGGACTTCGATATCTAACGCATCTGCGATCTTTGCTAAATTAAGCATGGAGATATTTTTCTCAGCTCTTTCAATACCACCGATATAAGAGAAATGGAACCCTGCTATTTCACCTAGTTGCTCTTGGAAAAGCCCTTTTTCCTTACGATAATCCCTTATCCGAGATCCAATATATTTCAAAATGTGATCAGACATTTATACACCTCTTATATGAAGTGTAGACAAAGAAAAAAAGAAGAGACATACGTTGTTTTATATCAAAACTTGTAATGATATTCATATGTATCAAATCTATTGGTTGAGTCAATAATATTACAAGATAGATTAATAGATTTAAGATAGAGAGGTGAAGAAAAATGATTTTAGAAAAATTACTACCGCTGGATACTGCTAGGATAACTAGTGAGGGATTTAATTACAACGGTCAGATTTACACGACTCCGATTGCAATTAAGGAGCTTAGCTGGGTCTAACGGTAATATTTAATTTATAATGAAACAAAATAAACGGAGCCACGCGGGTTTGCGGGCTCCGTTTTACATTTAATTATGAAACATCACATTTATTTTTTTTTTTTTTTTGTGGTGTCAGAATTATTGAGAAATTTATTAAAATCGATGAGAGAGCAATTTCAAAATTGTTGAGAAATTGTGTGGTGTCATATTTATTGAGAAAATTTTCAGAATTTGTGAGAACGTAATTTCAAAATTGATGAGAAATATACAATTATGCATGAATATACATTTAAAATATTTAGGGTTGATATAAGAAAAATAAGGCATGGGCTACTGAAGAAATGGAGCAAATGTTGTACGTCTGCTTATGACGATAAGCGAGCAGACCGGGGGCAAAAAAGGATTGACTATTGCATAGCCGGTTATGTTCGGCTTCTCAGCCGGTAGCTCGGCGTTCGTCCTTCCGAGGAACTAATTCACTTATACGATTCGTTGGTGAGAGGGTTCGCCGACAGAAAACAAATAATTTAGTCAGTTAAAAAAACCGCGAAGGCTTGATTCTACGCGTTTTTTTTCTAGTTATGGACATTTCTTTCATTATTCTTTTATTTGGCTTTAGTAAACTTATAAAAGTGATGATTTGAAATTTATTAAAGCTAAGAGGGGTAAAACAACGATAAAGCTGATTCCAAAAACGTATATGTTAGTCTATAGTTCTACGGTTTATGGTGTATTTTGCGGTGAAAGCGAGTTTGCTCATGTAGAAGGAGATCCGCGAAACGGGTTCAAACTTTTTGTCATGTGAAGGTTGTCACGAAATACGGCAAGTACATATCGTTACAAAGGCAATTTTTTACGGCTCTTGGCAAGGTTGGACATAAGAAAAATTAATTTTGATTTATTATTGATGGGAGCGAGTTGTAAATGAATCGAAAAGCAAAGCAGACTTATCGTAAATTAGTAAGTATCATACTGGGAATGCTGATTTTTTTGTCAGGCGTACCCTACATGGGCGCGCCAATGGTTGCCCAAGCGACGGCTGAACAATGGGTCGATGTAGGCTCCGCCGGTGTTACGCAATCTAGTGGAGGTAATACAATGATAACCATCGATAACAGCGGCACGCCCTATGTTGCGTTTAGTAATGGGGGTAATCCAGCCGTCAAGAAATATAACGGAAGCGCGTGGGTGAATGTAGGCTCCCTCGGTTTTGGTGGTTCAATTAATATAAGTATAGCCATCGACAGCAGCGGTACGCCCTATGTTGCGTTTGGGGATGGGGGTTACAGCCAAAAAGCAACCGTCAAGAAATATAACGGAAGCTCGTGGGTAAATGTAGGCTCCGCCGGTTTTTCGGCAGGTGTTGCAAATTATACTAGTATAGCCATCGACAGCAGCGGCACGCCCTATGTTGTGTATAGTGATGGGAGTAATAGCAATAAAGCAACCGTCATGAAATATGACGGAAGCTCGTGGGTGAATGTAGGCTCCGCCGGTTTTTCGGCTGGTGTTGCAAGTAATACAAGTATGGCCATCGACAGCAGCGGCACGCCCTATGTTGTGTATTGGGATGCGGGTAACAGCTATAAAGCAACCGTCAAGAAATATAACGGAAGCGCGTGGGTGAATGTAGGCTCCGCCGGTGTTTCGGCAGGTAATGCAGATTATACAAGGATAGCCATCGACAGCAGCGGCACACTCTATGTTGTGTTTAAGGATTATATTAACAGCGAAAAAGCAACCGTCATGAAATATAACGGAAGCTCGTGGGTGAATGTAGGCTCCGCCGGTTTTTCGGAAGGTCCTGCAAACCAAATTAGTATAGTCATCGACAGCAGCGGCACGCCCTATGTTGTGTATCAGGATTGGGGTAACAATGGTAAAGCAACCGTCATGAAATATAACGGAAGCTCGTGGGTAAATGTAGGCTCCGCCGGTTTTTCGGCAGATCGCGCCGAGTCTACAAGTATAGCCATCGACAGTAGTGGCACGCCCTATGTTGTGTATTCGGATGGGGGTAACAACTATAAAGTACCCGTCAAGAAGTTTACAATGACATGCACGGTGACGTATAACGGCAACTTCGCTGCGTCCGGAAGCGCGCCGACGGACAGCACCATCTATCAGTCGGGATATACGGCCACGGTTCAGGACAACACGGGAGGCCTAGTGAAGACGGGTTACACATTCGCGGGTTGGAACACGAAGGCAGACGGAACCGGAACGGATTACGTGGCAGGTGTCCCGATCACCATAGGTTCAACCGACGTGACACTGTACGCGAAGTGGACGGCGACGAATGCGGCAACGCCGAACATCGGCACGCAGCCGACGGGCGCAACGGTGAATGAAGGCGCAAGCAGCCCGGTCTTGAGCGTAGCAGCAACGGTGAGCGATAGCGGAACGCTGAGCTACCAGTGGTACAGCAACACGACCAGCAGCAATAGCGGCGGCACAGGGATCAGCGGGGCAACGAGCGCATCGTATGCTGCGCCGACGTTAGCGGCGGGAACGATGTACTACTATGTCGTGGTGACGAACACCAACAGCAGCGCGACCGGCAGTCAAACGGCGACGGCGACGAGCAGCGTGGTGTCAGTAACGGTGAACGCGCTGACCAACGCGGCCACGCCGAGCATTGGCACGCAGCCGACGGGAGACACGGTAAACGAAGGCGCGAGCAGCCCGGCCTTGAGCGTAGCGGCGACGGTGAGCGACAGCGGAACGCTGAGCTACCAGTGGTACAGCAACACGACCAGCAGCAATAGCGGCGGCACAGCGATCAGCGGGGCAACGAGCGCATCGTATGCAGCGCCGACGTTAGCGGTGGGAACGACATACTACTATGTCGTTGTGACGAACACGAACAGCGGCGCGACGGGCAGTCAAACGGCCACGGCGACGAGCAGTGCGGTGTCGGTAACAGTGAACGCGCTGACCAACGCGGCAACGCCAAGCATCGATACGCAGCCGACGGGAGCAACGGCGAACGAAGGAGCCAGCAGCCCGAGCTTGAGCGTAGCGGCGACGGTGAGTGACAGCGGAACGCTGAGCTACCAGTGGTACAGCAACGCGGCGAATAGCACGACTGGCGGCACCGCAATTAGCGGCGCAACGAGCGCATCATATGCAGCGCCGACGTTAGCGGCGGGAACGACATACTATTATGTCGTGGTGTCGAACACGAACAGCAGCGCAACGGGCAGCCAAACGGCGACGGCGACGAGCAGTGCGGTGTCGGTAACGGTGAACGCGCTGACGAACGCGGCAACGCCGATCGTCGGCACGCAGCCGACGGGAGCAACGGTGAACGAAGGCGCGAGCAGCCCGGCCTTGAGCGTAGCGGCGACGGTGAGCGACAGCGGAACGCTGAGCTACCAGTGGTACAGCAACACGACCAGCAGCAATAGCGGCGGCACAGCGATCAGCGGGGCAACGAGCGCATCGTATGCAGCGCCGACGTTAGCGGTGGGAACGACATACTACTATGTCGTTGTGACGAACACGAACAGCGGCGCGACGGGCAGTCAAACGGCCACGGCGACGAGCAGTGCGGTGTCGGTAACAGTGAACGCGCTGACCAACGCGGCAACGCCAAGCATCGATACGCAGCCGACGGGAGCAACGGCGAACGAAGGAGCCAGCAGCCCGAGCTTGAGCGTAGCGGCGACGGTGAGTGACAGCGGAACGCTGAGCTACCAGTGGTACAGCAACGCGGCGAATAGCACGACTGGCGGCACCGCAATTAGCGGCGCAACGAGCGCATCATATGCAGCGCCGACGTTAGCGGCGGGAACGACATACTATTATGTCGTGGTGTCGAACACGAACAGCAGCGCAACGGGCAGCCAAACGGCGACGGCGACGAGCAGTGCGGTGTCGGTAACGGTGAACGCGCTGACGAACGCGGCAACGCCGATCGTCGGCACGCAGCCGACGGGAGCAACAGTGAACGAAGGCGCGAGCAGCCCGAGCTTGAGCGTAACGGCGACGGTGAGCGACAGCGGAACGCTGAGCTACCAGTGGTACAGCAACACGACCAGCAGCAATAGCGGCGGCGCAGCGATCAGCGGGGCAACGAGCGCAACATATGCAGCGCCGACGACAACTGCGGGAACGACATACTATTATGTCGTAGTGACGAATACGAACAGCAGCGCGACGGGCAGCCAAACGGCGACGGTGGCGAGCAGTATTGCCACGGTAACAGTGAACGCGCTGACCAACGTGGCAACGCCGATCATCGGCACGCAGCCGACGGGAGCAACGGTGAACGAAGGCGCGAGCAGCCCGAGCTTGAGCGTAGCGGCGACGGTAAGCGACAACGGAACGCTAAGCTATCAGTGGTACAGCAACACGACCAGCAGCAATAGCGGCGGCACCGCGATCAGCGGTGAAACAAGCGCATCGTACGCAGTACCAACAGCAACAGCGGGAACGACATACTACTATGTCGTAGTGACGAATACGAACAGCAGCGCGACTGGCAGCCAAACGGCCACGGCGACGAGCAGTGCGGCGACGGTAACGGTGAACGCGCTGACCAACGCGGCCACGCCGAGCATTGGCACACAGCCGACGGGAGCAACGGTGAACGAAGGCAACAGCAGCCCGAGCTTGAGCGTAGCAGCGACGGTGAGCGACAGCGGGACGCTGAGCTACCAGTGGTACAGCAACACGACCAGCAGCAATAGCGGCGGCGTAGCGATCAGCGGAGCAACGAGCGCATCGTATGCAACGCCGACGTTAGCGACGGGAACGACGTACTACTACGTCGTGGTGACGAACACGAACAGCGGCGCAACGGGCAGCCAAACGGCCACGGTAA
The DNA here is from genome assembly GCF_030817295.1 of Paenibacillus sp. V4I9. NCBI lineage: Bacteria > Bacillati > Bacillota > Bacilli > Caryophanales > Paenibacillaceae > Paenibacillus > Paenibacillus sp. V4I9. The sequence goes on along the minus strand of NZ_JAUSZE010000001.1, from coordinate 5,140,110 downwards.
CAAGCAACGTAGCCAAGTTGACCATAAATGCGGCAAATTCTTCAGCACCTACGGGGCTTACAGCAATAGCTGGGAATGGGCAAGTTGCGTTAACTTGGAACGGTGTATCTGAAACAGTCACCTACAGTGTCTATAAGGGAACAGCTTCCGGCTCCTATGGCTTAACCCCCATAGCGACAGTGAGCGGCGTGACATACAGCTACACGGCAACGGGCCTGACGAACGGCACGACCTATTACTTCGCGGTAAAGGCGAGCAACGCAAGAGGAAACAGCGGCTACTCCAACGAAGTCATCGCAACACCTCAAGCCGCAATACCGAGCGTATCCAGTAATGCGAATCTGAGCAGCATGGCAGTATCAGGACTAACGTTGAGTTCATCGTTTGATACGAGGACATTTTCCTACACAGCGAGCGTGGGGAATGGTGTAACGTTGGTGACAGTGACGCCAACAATATCGGATAGCAACGCGACAGTGAAAGTGAACGGAACGGCAGTGACGAGCGGTCAAGCGTCGGGGGCGATCAGCCTGAACGTGGGTAACAATCCGATCACCATGGCAGTGACGGCTCAAGATGGAAAGACCACGCAGACCTACACCGTGATCGTGACTAGAGCCGAAGCGATAACGGCCAGTTCTACTGCACCGATTCAGGTGACGACTAAACCTGTATCCATTACCGTCGCAGAGAGTGTAACGAATGCCGAGATTGCGGTCGCAACGACAACGGCAGGATCGAACAAAGAAGCGACGCTCCCGTTAGTGGAAGTACAAGCGGCTACAACTCTGGGCAATGTGAGTGTAACGATTCCAGACGGAACGAAAATTACAGCTCCCGCCAATTGGGATGGCGCGATCAAGCTGCCGCAAGTGCAAAGCAACAGCAGCGTAACGGTCAATAGCGGCAACGTGAGCGCCGTCATTGAAGTCGGATCGACGGATGTATCGTTAACGTTCGATAAGGCGGTGCGTTTGCTCTTCCCGAACCAAAAGGGCAAACAGGTTGGTTTTGTACGAAATGGCGTATTTACCGAGATCACGGGCACGGTATCCGCAGACACCCAAGCAGCGGCAGACAGCGAAATTGCCGCAAGCGGAGACGCCAAAATGACGGTTGGAAGCGACCTTGTCATTTGGACGAAACACTTTACCAAATTTGTCAGCTACACGCAAGTCGATACTACGAGCACAAGCGGAACCAGCGGTGGAGGCGGCGGTGCCGCAACCAATTACGCAACGATTACGGCTGCCAGCGGCGGAACGGCAACGCTGAACGGAGTTACCATCGAAGTTCCGGCTGGAGCGATGGCTAGCAACATTCAAGTTATGGTAGATAAAGTGAACGACATCTCGATCCTGCCCGTAGACAGCACTTTGCAATTGATCAGCGAGGTGTACGAGATCAAGAAAGACAAGGATGGCGACTTTAGCAAGCCGGTCGTTATTACACTACCTTTCGACAAGACGAAGGCGGACTTTGCGAAGTCGACGGCAGGCGTATATTGGCTGAACGAACAAACCCATAAATGGGTGCCATTGGAAATCATGAAAGTCGACGAAGCGAACGGGACGGCATCTGGATCGGTGAGCCATTTTAACGAAATTTGCCGTTCTGGTAACGGATAAAGCGAAGACCGTACAGCCGCAAACGAACGAAGCGGACTTTGCCGATATCAAAGGACATTGGTCTGAAGCGAACGTGCGGGAACTGGTGAAGCTCGGCGCGATTAACGGCTATGCGGACAACACGTTTAAGCCAAATGCGAACATCACAAGAGCGGAATTCGTGACTGTCATCGTCAAAGCGTTCCATCTTGGGGCGCAAGACGGCAAAACCTTTGTCGATACGGAAACCCACTGGGCCAAGAGCGCTATTGCGACTGCCGCAGAGTCAGGCATTGTTGCAGGGTATAGCGACAACAGCTTCGGACCGGACGATCTCATTACCCGCGAGCAAATGGCAGCGATCGTCGTTCACGCCGCCAAGTTGGCTGCGATGGATAAGAGCATCAACTTCCCGGACAGCGCCGATATATCCGACTGGGCGCGAACGGCTATTGCAACGGCGACAGCCAAAGGCTTGATCAACGGTTATGGAGACGGCACAGTGAAACCGAAAGTGAACACGACCCGAGCTGAAGCGGTCACGGTCATTCTTAGAGCTTTACAGGCGAAACCGTAGTGGTTCTGATGTGGGGCTGCTATCACGGAGCGCCAAATTAATCTCAGATTAACGCATGAAAAAGGGACTATCCGCAGGCATAAATGATGCCGGATGATAGTCCCTTTTTTTGCTATAAATTAACAGTTCTTGTTGCTATATTTTAAATTTTTAAATTTCGTCTTTCGTCAGCCCGGTTACCTCCATGATAGAGTAAAGTCTAATTTCTGGTACAAGATCATTGACATTGCTCTGGAAGATAAGAAAAGACGTGCGTGAACATTATGCCAACTGAAGGACAAAATCAAGTCTCTCTCAATGTTACTAGATTCGATAGAGCAATAACAATAACTTTGGATACGTCAATGTTTAAGCACTTTTTTTGTTCAGGGATGTAAGTAAAACAGTTCTTAGACATTATGTATTGTTGTGCATGAAAATTCATTTAGCTCTTTGCGGATATTCTCATCAATTATGAAAATGTGTGATTGAAATAACTACCTCCGGAAGTTACTTTCTCATTAATTTTGAAAATGACACTTGATAAATCAACGTTTATAACTGGTGTTTTCTCAACAACTATGACACCATACAGAAATTTATTAAAATCGATGAGAGAGAATTTAAGGAGGTAATTAGATTGCTAAGAATCTTAAAGCGACCAGATCCTTTATTAAAATCCGTTTGAAACTCGAGGGGGTTCTTGTTCCAGATCAAATTAAATATAAAATGTTCATACTCAGCCTGCCGCTTCGCCAATGGTCGATATGTTGAGAAGTCATTCTAGCATTATTGAGGATGAGTCATTAACAAGATAATAACCATAATCGAAAATATTGAAGTCGAATGAGTTATTATTAGGGCATGGAAGTAGATGGTATCGAGCGATAATTAGATTTTATCTTGATCGTCTTTGTGACAGCAAATTGGTCAATGATTATCAGTCCGGTATCTGGTGTCGGGCAGACTGTAAAATGAACGAATCCCCACTGGCCCTACTCGACTGGTGGGGTATTTTTATGTCTTCGCATATACTCTTTTACGGCCTCTACCACAACATCAACCATCTTCTTATTCTGTTTCGCGGCGAATATCTTTAACTCAGTATGGAATTGATCATCGAAATCAAATGTTGCTTTTTTCTTATTTACAGGTTTCTGTATACCTGTATTTACAGTTTCCTGTATTTCTTGACTCCGCCGTTTTCCTAATAACTGCTCAATCGCATCACGCTTGGACACGCTGCTCCAGCTCCTCGACAAAATTTCTATAATTGCTTAGTGCCGATGTATCCGAATTACTGTATTCCTGTATTCCTGTAATAGAAAACTCCTTGATTCTATTTCTTCGCTTTATTTCCGATCGAAACACAACTCCCTCGTATTCTCTCCTTACCCTATCAATGATTGTTTTATCAATGATTGTTCTAGAATCGATCATTGTTGGCAATATGCCGCATAAAACAAGGTCCAGCTTTTTAACCTCTTTGATGTGAATCATTGTTGCGATGTATCTGTCCAGCGCGTCATAACACATTGGTTCGCATTGTAGCATGACGATTGCATAGTCGGAAGCCACTAAACCATTAATAGTGTGCTCTCCGAGATTTGGAGGTAAATCAATAAGTATGTAGTCGTATCTGGCCTTTACTTTATGTAGTGTATCTCTCAAAATGGTCGAACTCATTGAAGGGTTTTGATGGATAAGCATGGGCAGAGTTGCAAGCATTTCATCAGCCGGAATGAAGTGAAGGTTGTAGGTTAACTTGCGGATGTAGGGGGTGGGATTCATGTTTTTACATGCCTCAAAAATAGTCATTTTGGAGTAATCGTGTATATCTCGTTGAGTAAGAAACTGTGTCAAATTGCCTTGGCTATCGAAGTCGACACAGAGAACCTTGTACTTCTTAGAGAGAAGATACCCCGTGATGGCCGTGGTTGTCGTTTTGCCAACGCCGCCTTTTTGATTACCGATTGAAATAATGGCTCCCATAACCCATTCCTCCTTATTTCTGTAAACCTTTATTCCTGTATATAGTTCTACAATAGATCTATTTAAAAGGGGGTCATGCACGGTCAAGTCGAGAGTGTATTCAGCAACCATAGCGCCAGGAATTTCTCTTTCAAATCAATTTTCTGTATATTTATCCATAAGGTCACTTTTCGCCAAAATTTTTTTCTAACGAATTTTGCAACAAATCGTCAAATTCGCTGTCATGCACAACAAATTCCAACGAATTCTGCAACAACAAAAACGGAGCCATGCGGATTAGCGGGCTCCGTTTTCTATTTATTTATGAAACATCACATTTTTTTTTGTTGTATTTGAAGTCCGGAGATACGATTCGTTGTGCGATATATAGCTCGGATGGAACCATTAACCTTGGTGAACAAGTGAATAAGGTAGTAGCTGCTTCAAAATAAAAATCGTTATAGCATTAATGAAAGGATTTGATGAACATGGCAAAAGTATTTAAATTGGCGTATGCGGATTTCGCAAGTAAAGACGTAAGTAAATTAGCCGATTACTACACGAGAACGATGGGGTATGCTTTAGCCCATCGTGGAGAAGATGGAAGCGCATACATGTCAAATGGATTCGACCATCATTATATCGTTATTACTCCCTCTGATATAGCGGGGTTCGGGTTTACGGGTACCAATTAGATAGAACAATTTCTTTGAAGGAAGTACAGGAACAGCTTCGTAAGCAAGGCGTTTCATCTGTCCTTTTGACTGACGCTAAGCCGGGTATTCAAGAGTTTCTGGAGCTTTCAGACCCGGACGGCAATGTGATTCATTTATTTAATGAAATGGAACAGCCTGCTATTGGATTTGGCACTTCGGGCATCGTCCCGTTAAAGCTGGGACACATCGGCTTCCATTCGAACAATTTTCGCAAAACAGTGGATTTTTATACAGATGTACTGGGATTCACAGTTACGGATAAAATCGGAGCAGATCTTTGCAACTTCTTGACCTGTAACAACGATCACCATGTTCTGAATATTGTAGGGGCGGACCGACCCAACAAAATGCACCATATTGCCTTCCAACTGAAGGATGCCTCTCATCAAAATATAAGCTCGGATATTCTCGCCAGACATGGAATCGATGTATTGTGGGGACCTACCCGGCATACTTCCGGACACAATATCGCCACTTACCATTACGACGCGGACGAGAACTTAGTGGAGCTGTTTATCGATCTGGATGTTTATATTCCGGAGCTCGGTATTTTCGAACCGCGCCCTTGGCATAAGGAACTGCCGATGAAACCTAAAGTTTGGGACGCTTTGAGTTCGTGGGGAACAGATTTTGCATTTGATCTGGCTAATCTGAAATAAGCCCTGCGGGAGAAGGAGATGATTACGTATGACATTAAGGGAACAGGTTACCGGCGTATGGTCGTTGGTTTCATATCAATCACAAGATGAAACGGGAAAAGTTATTTATCCGTTTGGTAAGGATGCAACAGGCTTCCTTATGTATCACCCGGAAGGATATGTATCTGCAAATTTCATGCGCCAAGGGCGTCCGGCTTATTCATCGGGTGATCCGCATGAAGGAACGAAGGAAGAAATGGCAGAAGCGGCATTCGGATATTTAGCCTATGCAGGGAAATTTGAGGTCAATGAAGAGACAAACACGTTAATACATCATGTGGAAGTGAGCATGAATCCAACTTGGCTAGGAAAACAACAGCCGCGAGTAGCTTCAATTGAAGGTGATATACTAAGCATATATAACGGTTTAAAACCAAATCAAAGGCTTGTGTGGAAACGCGTTGGAAGCATCATCTCAGGCCTTTCGGCGAACAGGTGGTGCTTCTTCTACAAAAGTAAATACAAATGGAATAAAAAATGATTTAATGTAACTAGATTGGATACATAAAATCGAGAGAATTACGGAGTAGGTGGGTACATACGTGTAGTAATTGGGTTTATAATACACAATGGAGAAATGGGATAAAAGAATCATTTGTTGTCAGTCATGGTATTGTTGTTCGTTCGATTTTATCATGAAAACTACATTTGATATTTTTCCAAAATGGCGGGGCCTGGAAAAGTCCGCTGAAAGTACCTTCCAAAACCGAGCTTATATGTTTCATGGGCGGAATCATCGCCATTGGTAATCTTGGCTTTCAAAGTCATAGCCTCATCACAAGCAAAATTGCTACTCAGAATTGAAAGGATGAACCTTCCTATGGATATGCGGACCATTCAGGCTTATGCGCCTTATCTTTACTTTGACGAGCATGAGCCCTTTTTCCCGGTTCGAGTTGGGGTGACGGTTTTCGAACAGGAGGAGATCTCTCCTTCGTTTCGAAGATCGTTTTCTTTTCGCGATCCTCGTCTGAAGCAGATTATTGAATATGCGATTTATTGGGATTACGATATTCAGCACTTATACGAACTGGAGCATGTATGGGTATTCATTGACCATGAGGGTGAAGTCATAGATTGTGAGGCGAGCTTTCACGGCAAGTATTTAAAGGGACTGCTGAAAGACCGCAGTAATGTGCTGGATGGGACGCATGTACGTTTGTTTTCCCAGCCTGGGAAGCATGCGTTTTCCCCAGTTGCTGAATTTCTCGAGCTAGTTCCGCATTTCTGGACTGCAGTGAATGAGGATGCTGGAGCTGATGGCTTGACGGTCCCTTATTTTCTAGAGGGCATTGTTGCGACGAATGAAGAAACCAACAGGATAGTCGAAACCTATTTGAAATCATGCGCGTTTACGCCAGCTTTGGCATATAAGGAATACCGATTGGATAAGGAGCTGTTCGTACCCTGGACTCAGCTGCTGGAGGAGATACCGAAACGGATTCAGGAGAAAATCAAAGAGCTTACGGAACGGTATGGGCAGTTATGATTGATGGGATTTTAATTACCATGTATTATCTTAGCATTCATGCAACACCTCGTGAGATTGAGTTCATTGAATAAAGAAAGAAGCCCGGAAACATCACGCTTTCCGGGCTTTTCTATTCTCTTTTATTCGATAGGCTTTATAACTTCAGCAAATCTTCGAATGCCCTCCTCAATCATGTGATCATCAACTCGACTGTAGGTGAACCTCATGTACCGATCATTTGAACCAAGCGTGCTTCCTGGAGCGAATACGATTCCGTTCTTGACACATTCTTTGAACAAATGCTGTTCGTTCAATTCCTCCTTCAGCTTGCACCAGAGATGTATCCCGCCGCTTGGAATCCCATACTCGATATTGTCTTTAAATGCAGATTGCAAAGCATGCAAAGTTATATCTCGCTTCCGTTTCAACCTGAGAACTGAACCGTCTTGATCCATGGATTTTAACGAGCGTATGGGCTCATTGTCATATCCAGTAACACTATAGGGATCGTCTTCAACGATCGCAATTCCGTATTGGGTGGAAATTTCCAATACCTTTTTCCGTCTTTCATAGGACATCGTAGTCCCTGTTGGATTCTGAAAAATGGGATTTAGGAAGACCATCTTAATTCTGTGTTTTTTATATAAAGCAACGGAATCTCCTGGCTTGAGAAGACATTGGATAATCAAATGCAGAGCTTGTTGGGCACCGGAGGTAATTAATATTGATGAGGCATTCGTTTCTACGTTTCGATAGGTCTTGAGGTGAGAAGTGATCGCTTCACGCAGTTTCATATTCCCCTGCATATGTTCATAGCCCAAGTATTCACTGATTCCATAGAATTGTGAACTTCTTGCATCAATCGAATCGGGAGCAAATCGGGGCTTAGTTCGCCAATGGCAAAGTTGATATGATGATCGCCCGATTGGATGATTTTATATATCTGCTGATTCAAAGGATTATTCGATTGAAATACCCCGCTTTTCACATACTCTTCCCAGTTTGGAATGCGTTTGAAGGTACCTCCTGCTTTATTATCGATCTGACTACGGTACCAATCCCTTTGACCCGTTTAACGAGTCCGATCGCGTATAGTCGACGCAAATGTAATGAAAAGTAACATCATCAAGAGGAGGGGTAGAATAAACCCTACAAAGCAAATCAAAAGTGTGGATGACACGTCATCTTTTCAAGACGATGCAAGCTGGTTAGTAGATCTTCAGAATAAAGGTTTACGTACTTCCGGATTAATTGAGGGAGGAAGACGCGGGGGAGCAGGTCCTTCTGATGATCGTGCATTTATGCTGGGAGATCAAGCCGTCATGCTTCCGACTCTAAATGGTCCTGCTGAACATTCCCTTTATTCCTTAGTATGCACTTTAGAAGACCTTGCCGAGTATTTCCGGCAATCTGCGGTAGTGTCTTCTGAAAAACCCGGAATATTTCAATTTCAAACAAGCAACAATGTGATTCTTTCGGACAGCGTGCCTGTTGCTTTAATTGATGTTGAAGATTTGATTATTGTTGCATCAAAAAATGGTATTCTAATATCCAAACGAGGATCTTCACACAAAGTGAAACATGTATTTAATCAGAATAATTTGTCACAGCGCTAATAAGTACTTGTAAACCTTTATAGGTATATAAGTGCTTTTTTATTATGATTGTTAAATGGAGGAGCTTGCTTATCGGGGCTCCTCTTTATTATTAAAATTATGGGCAGATTTTTAGAGGGAATTTTCCGTACTGAGAATAAAAAGCATTAATCCCAACAAAACTGAGTCATGATCATAAAGCTTCGATATTATCGCACTGAGGCTTTTTAACATATTGAGTTTAAAAATGCTGTTGACACGACACCAAATGGTGACCTATAATCAAAGTGTCACTAAATGGTGTCCAATTAGCAATTAGTCATTTGGAAAGTTTGGAACCTGAATAAGTTTCACTTGAAACAATTATGAGGAGGAAACAAATGAGTAAGATTATCGGTGCGGAAACAACAGCGAAAGTAGAAACCCAGCTCCGAGGAAAAATGATTGCTTATTGGACAGTCACATTACTACTCGCAGCAGCTGTTATGTTAAGTGGTATCGGGCAACTGATGCAATATGGGGGAAACCTCGAGTTAGTGAAGAATCTTGGTTACCCATTATACGTCTTGACCATTCTCGGGATTTGGAAAGTGCTTGGAGCCATCGCTCTTGTCGTGCCAGGTTTTCCTCGGCTTAAAGAATGGGTTCACGCTGGTATCTTCTTTTTAATGACTGGTGCGGCTGTATCTCATGCGTTTGCTAACGATTATGGTGATTACGGGTTTCATATTATCCTTCCGCTTTCATATGCTGCACTAAATATCGCCTCGTGGGCGCTACGTCCGAAGAGCCGCAAACTTTAAGGAGGTGGTGAAATTAACGGCTGTCCCTTCGTACATCAATAGATTTCTACCACAGAAAATAATATTTTGGAGGGGCTGTTGTGAGCGAGAACAACCAGTTACGGGATGTGTTTGACGCGATTGCAGATCCAACTAGGCGCCGACTGATTCGTCTGTTAGCAGAGGCAGAGGAGATACCGCTTCATGAGTTAACGGCACAGTTTGAAATGGGCCGCACAGCGGTATCCAAGCATTTGACAATCCTTAAAGATGCCGGACTGGTACTTGACCGAAAAGTCGGCAGAGAAACGCGATTTAGGCTAAACGCCTCTCCACTCAGAGAAATTCAAGATTGGGTGGCTTTCTACAGCAAGTTCTGGAGTATGAATTTATTGCGCTTGAACCAACTATTAGAGGAGGAAGAAGAATGAGTTTAACATTATCCTTGGATTTTCAGTACACGACATCGATCGAGAAGCTTTGGTCCGCCTTAACCGATTCAAGCAAGCTTGCCAAGTGGGTGGCCAACATCCACACAGGTGAGGCGATGGATAATGATTTTAAGCCCGTCGTAGGACACCGTTTTCAGTTTCGCACTCAGCCGTCCGAATATTGGGATGGCATTATTGACGGAGAAGTGCTTATCGTGGACGCACCAAACCGGGTGTCCTATACTTGGGCCAGCGGAGGGGAGAAGCACACGGTCAACTGGACGCTGCAGGATTTAGGGGACGGAAAGGTTAACCTTCATCTCGAACAAACCGGATTCGCCAATGCTCAAGGTCTCGAAGGTGCTAGGTATGGCTGGGGTAAATGGTGCGGCGAGCTTGAAAAGGTATTGGCCTAGTTGTAAAAGGAAGGAGAGCCTGATGAATATCATTTTTGTTATTTTACAAAGTTTTCTGCTCGTCTCCATGGCCTTTGGCGGCGGAAGCAAGCTGGCTGGTGCGAAAAATTTTGTTGAAATGTTCGAGTCGATTAAACTGCCGCAATGGTTTCGAGTTGTTACTGGACTCGTTCAACTAGCCGGGGCAGCCGGACTTGTTATCGGATACTGGCATCCGGCAGCAGCCGTATGGGCAGGCATTTGGATTGGCATTACGATGCTGGTGGCATGCCTTTCACATTTCAGAGTCAAGCATCCTGTTGGAAGTGCGATACCGGCCTTTGTGATTACTTTGATTGCAGCGACTCTGGTTGTCGTGCACCAGGTAGCATGAAGAAGAGCGGGTCAATGAAACTCGAGTCGCCATCAGAGCTGATAGACGCGAAAATCGAGGAGCTAGGCGACTGGAGGGGCGAGATGCTCTCCCGGCTACGCGCACTGATCAAGCAGGCGGACCCCGAAGTTGCCGAGGAGTGGAAGTGGAGAGGGACACCAGTCTGGTCGCACGACGGGGGAATCTGCACCGGTGAAACGTACAAGAACGTCGTGAAGATGACCTTCTACAAGGGTGCCTCGCTGAAGGATCCTTCAGGGCTCTTCAACTCAAGTCTCGAAGGCAACACCAGGCGGGCCATCGACTTCCACAAAGGCGACCAGATTGACGAGGAGGCTCTAATGGCTCTCGTCCGCGCCGCCGTTGCACTGAACACGTCAAAACCCTCCAAACGCAAATATGACCATGAGTGACTGGAAAGTATTCACATTCCTTTCCCGAGAGCCTATTTTCCACCAAAGGTGAGTATGCATATCGATTATAGCAAAATGTAGGAGAGTCCACTATGCAGGGCTCTTTTTCATTTAACATGGCGAGTGCAATGCAAAACCAGTTCTTTCGATGAAATGAACACGACCTGCTGCAATGCTGTTCAGGACAAAATTTGGGTGACCGATCCAGAGGAGGACCTGTGGGAGGTGTTTTATACCCATAGAGACAGTTGTGGAATTTTTTACTTCGTTCGTTCAATTGACGGAGAACTATAGTTGAATAACAAAAGGTCAGTTTGCTCTAGCAAACTGACCTTTTGTTGATTGTTATCTTATGAATGGTAGCTAAATTAAAAAGACCGATTTATCTTCTTCTAAGAAATTTACAATTTGCCTTAACGTATCGTTCTCCAATCGTGCTTAATACAAATTCGTCATCATGAAATTGAATTAGTACATTCTCGCCTAAAAGTTCACCTCGAAAATAGACTGAGATGGCTGCTGAGATACACTCATCCTTTCAAACTCGGAAGCCTCTATTAGTTGACGTTCTTTTGGCATGGTTATCTCCATTTTATGTAATAACTTTTCTTAATAATAAACGTCAAAAAGGTTGGAATCGCAACCTTAAAAAGGATTAATGGCATGATTGATGCTAACGGCTTTGAAGGTTTGGCTGGTCATTGAAGTGTAGGGGGGTTGCACGCTCCGTTTCTTTTAGGAGATCTGCACCGAATGGATGATCCACAATATATTGCCAACTTTCATCAAGCTGCTTTCTTACAATTTCTGAGGTATGGCCTTGGATTTGTAACGGGCTTCCATCTTCACCAACGGTTTCGAGGATAAAGTGTGCTCGAAGCAAAGCGATGTTTTCAAATGGTATGCAGTAAATATTTTTGGACACCATTTTGCCTTTAAATCGTAATAGTTCCTCAAGGGTTTTACGAATCGGTTCAAGTCCTTCATCCTTATTACCGATCAGATTAATCAGAATGCCACCTGGTTCATATAAAGCAAGTAGGTTGTCTATGTCGCCGGAATTGTAAGCTTGAGCAAATGCAGCATTCATATCTTCCGGATTCATGACTGAGTTTCTTGAAATGGGGGATTTCATAAGATCACTTCTTTCTGTATGATGAATACAGTTGTTAGCATATCTGAATTCTCACAATAATTTAAGTACGCAGAAAATAGTTACATAGTCATAAAAACTTAACCAATGGAGGTAAATATGCCCTATCAAGATGAATCATTTGGTTGCCCTGTAGAGGTGGGGCTTCAAATAATTAGCGGAAAATGGAAGCCGAAAATCATGTATGAATTGCTTCAACAAACCAGGAGATTTGGTGAACTCTTGCGACTAATTCCTGGTGTATCAAGACATGTTATGACGATACAGCTTCGTTTGCTAGAAGAGGATGGTATCGTTAAACGCACCGCATACTTAATGATACCACCGAAAGTTGAATACGAATTGACCGAATTTGGTAGAAGCTTGGAACCCATTCTGATTCAATTGGTAAAGGTAGGAGAGCATTCCATCTCACTCCGTAAAAATGAACGCAATGAGAGTTGAAGTTTATCGTTAATTGACGCAATATAGAATGAAAAATTATGCATTAATAATCACAAAGGGTGCTAATAATGCTATTTATGTAACCATAGGTAGAAGAGCATTCAGATATGCGTCACTCCGATATTGGGTAGATTGCGTGATGATTCAAGGTAGTAAAGAATTCAACTAACGGAAAAGATAGTTGAACAAATGTTGGAGCGAGGCTGCAGGCGTGAATCGGCAGCTTCGTTACGAACGGGTAGGATAACGGGGGAGGGGATTATCATATGCATTTCACCAAAAAATCAGTAACCGTCTATCTTATCTCTGGTCCACTTGGTGTAGGGAAATCAACCGTCTCCAAGACTCTGGCCAACGCGATGAACCAATGTGCGTTGATTGAAGGTGATCTCCTTCTCCATGTCTACCGAGGGGAGACCGAGCCGCCCTGGGAGGAACGACTCCGACTGGCTTGGCTTAATATTGCTGCGGTGACGCGGAATTTTCTCCTGGACGGGCTAGACGTCGTTATCGATTTCGTCGTCGAAGATGAACTGCAATGGTTCTTTGACCAACTATCGGACTTCGAGGCGACGCTACACTATGTTGTGCTGCACGCGGAACCGAACACTCTTACCGCTCGACTCCATCAGCGAGGAGATGCACAATACATCCACCGTTCGCTCTTCCTTCGGAACAAGTTGATGACGTCGCCAACCAATGAGACATTCCTGCTGGATACCGATCGTAGGCAGCCGGATGAACTTGCTGAGGAAATCATTAATAATTCCAGATTTCGGATACACTTGAAGTGAGAAAATTATTTTGTGACAATTGAGGTAACGGATTACGGTTGCTCATTACTGATGAACGACATAATTTTTATTGTAGGAGGGAACAACATTGAAGTTTTTGCAGAATATTTAGCTCATATTGATAACCCGCAACATCGGGCCCGAACCGAAGAAGTTTTGACTTGGGTAACTAAGAAATTCCCGGATTTAATGCCAAAAATTGCGTGGAATCAGCCTATGTTTACCGATCACGGCACATTTATTATTGGCTTTAGCGTAGCCAAACATCATTTGGCTGTTGCCCCTGAAAGGGCAGGGATTAATCATTTTTCTGATGACATTGTGCAGGCTAACTATGATCACAGCAAGGAGTTGGTACGTATCCAGTGGGATAGTCCGGTTGATTTCTCATTACTTGAGAAAATGATCGAGTTTAATATTTTGGATAAGGCAGATTGTTCAACTTTTTGGCGGAAATAAAATAAATAGGATAGTTCTTAGAGGCTCATATTTGCGTTTTAAGGCCTTTTGATGCTCGGACGATCGGTTGCCGTTGTCGTTTCTGTTGAAGTAAGAGGCAGTTTAGTTCAATAGTGCGCCTAGCAAAGCTAGGCACAACTAGTTGGTGAAAGTCCAACCGAGGTAGGGACCAAGCCGCCTCGTAGCTAGCAGGCATCTGGTGGTGAGAACCTAAGGATGAAGCCCTGTGAAAAACCCCAACTGGGGTGAAGCAAAATTGCAGGCTGTAACATGAAGTGAATCCTGCCGCATCGTCATAAACAACCCGAAAGGGACAAGAGGGAGCCGAACCCCGTGTTGTACGGTGAAGGCCATGGAACGCGCGAAGAACTTGGATAAGCAACGCGGAAGAATCCTCCGGTGTATGGGGAACAGCATGTAATAACAGTTGTGTCTGGAACTAGGGAGACCCTACCTCGCACGACAGGTTCGTAAAGCGCAAACCTATAAGCCTGGAGGGTGAAGTGGCAAGCGGCGAGAAGGGAGTCGGAGAGGGTGGTAGTACCTGAGAACGTAGGACAACATAACCTGCGGGAGGAAAGCACCCTTACTTTGTTTACGGGTAGCGATGGAGGTAAGAGCGAGTGAATGCAGTGAAATCTGCTAACTACACCAAAGTAAAAGTTCAAGAACTCCAAAGGACCCTCTACCTTGCGGCTAAGGCAAATAACAAGCGCAGGTTTCACGCTCTGTACGACAAAGTATACAGCACAGATGTCATGTGGGAAGCATGGAAACGGGTCAAAGCAAATGGAGGTAGCGCCGGTATCGACGGCGTGACAATTACGCACATTGTTCAGGAGTATGGAGAAGAGCAATTCGTGAAGGACACGCAACGGCAGTTGGTGGAAAACGCCTACCGCCCCAAGCCCGTTCGGAGGAAGGATATACCGAAGGGTGATGGCAAAACACGCCCGCTCGGCATACCCGTAATCCAGGACAGATTGGTGCAAATGGCAGCGAAAATCGTTCTTGAGGCAATATACGAGGCGGATTTCAAAGATTGCTCATTTGGGTTCCGACCTAAGCGAAGCGCGAAACAGGCAATAGAGCGGATACACAAGACGGTGAATTACGGGAGAGTGTATTGGGTGGTGGATGTAGACATCGCCGGATACTTTAACAACATCCCGCATGACAAATTGCTCAAACTCGTGGAACAACGGGTGAGTGATCGAAGAGTGTTGAAACTTATTCGACTGTGGCTGAAAGCCGATGTCATGGAAGATGGAAAGGTTCATAATACCGTGATCGGGAGTCCCCAGGGTGGAGTCATCTCACCGCTCCTTGCAAACATCTACCTGAACTATCTCGATACCCTATGGGAAAAGCAATTTTCCCATATTGGCACATTGGTGCGATATGCTGATGACCTGGTTATTTTATGTGAAAATAAACCCCACGCTATGGAAGCCATTCAGGTGCTTAAGGCAGTTTTCAGGAAATTGGAATTGACAATGAACACGGACAAGTCTAAGCTTGTGAACCTGTGGTTGGATAAAGAGGGATTCGACTTTCTCGGATTCCATCACCGCCGCATGCCGAAATTGTTTAAGTCGGGGAAATTTTATGACTTGCGAAGTATTCCATCCAAAAAGGCGATGAAAAAGATGCGTGCCAAGGTAAAGGAAGTAACAGCGCCTCGCGCGCGACTTTACTGGTCACCAAAGCAAATGGTGGACAAGCTCAATCCCATCATACAGGGATGGAAGAACTATTATGGGAGCGTAGACCCCGGCATGTCGAACAAATTTCTGTCAAAAGTGGACTGGCATATTATTCGAAGACTGACACTGTACTGGAACAAGAAGCACAAGCGAAACCAACTGGACCCGAGGAGGGTCGCGGAGGTATTCGGTCGTATGGGACTGAAACGAGTCAGTGCTTGGGGCAGCTATACTGCGCTAGGTGAAGAACATCGGAAAGCCGTATGCGGGAAAACCGCTCGTACGGTTTGATGAGGGAGGACTGGGAAACCAGTCCCCTACTCTACAACCAACCAAAAGACGTTTAGTTCATTCCGCCATTAAGCTCTAACGGTGAACTATAGCGTGAGAGCTGTCATGACTCGGCCTCCGATTTCTTCCGCTGAAACCGCGGCTTTTTGTCTTTATGGGATCAGTTTTGGCACCGTGAAATGGAACATTTGTCATCACTTATTTTCGCTTGACCCTAACACAGACGTCAGGGTTTATAATGAGATTATCTCGAGCATAAGGAGAGGATGCAACTGAATATTTAGGGAATTAGTGGAGCTGATCGGGAGCAGCAGTCCAGTGTCCCGAGATAACTTACTCCGAGCATGCAAATGCTGGGATAACAGGATTTCCATTCGTGGTACGTGATAATGGCCTAAGAGTGTGAAGTTTAATGTGTATAATCTAACTGGAAAGGAAGAGAATGCTTTATGGATATTACACCACAAGAAGAATCAATGATTAAGGCTTTCCGTGAGACTGACTTACCACCTTTATTTGTGCTCATACGGGTCAGAAATGATATTGCAAATGACATTGGAAATGTCAAAGAGAGCCAAAGAGATGTTATTGTTAAAACATTAGAAAAATACATCAGCCTATTATGGGAAGACTATCATGATGGGAAAAAATAACAAGTTAAAGAAAGCCCCTAACGAATTAATCTTAACAATGCGGTGCCTGCAAACCTTGGTTGTGTTCGGATTTACCTTGAGGCGGCCGCTTAGAATTCTAAATGAATAAGTTCGTTAAACATAAAACATCGTCAGGTTTTTAGGCGATGTTTTATGTTTAATATTGCTGCATCGCTGAGGGCTACAGGAATGGAATTTGACAAGAACATTATCTCATTCCCGACGGAGTTATTCTGTATGTAAATCCTTAGTCCCTAGTCCTCAATACGTTACTCATAATACGAACGGGCAGGATACTTCCAATATGTGTTAATAAAGAAATGGTAGACTTCTGCGAAGAAAGAGGTAGGCTCGGTTGAAATATATCGAATTAGGTGTAGGAAATACCTGGATACTCCGAACGGAATCAGAATTTGATGATGGGTCTGAGATTGAGCATAAGGGTATTATTAAGCCGATTATATTTCACTCCATCTATTTAAGAATATGGATTGGGAAGATAGAGGTGGCCAGATTCTGCTTGTTACCGGGGGAAAAGGATATTATCAGGAAAAAGGCAAAACGGTACAGGAGCTGCATGAAGGGGATGTAGTAAAGATCCGTCCAGATGTGAAACATTGGCATGGTGCTACACCGGATAGTTGGTTTACACATATCGCGATAAGTACTAATGTCCAAAAGGGAGACACCGAATGGTTGGAACCCGTAACGGATGAAGAATATAACAATTTAAATAACAAGTAGGATTCCAAAACGGTTTAATCGGTAATACCCGCAAGTTAAAGATATCTGTTTTATCCTTTGGAGTGATAGTAATAGAACATATTTTAATTTACAGCTCGGAAGCGTCGCTCTATGAGGGTATTCTAATCGAAACAGACGCCGCCGCAGTAAAAAATTGTTTTTAAAAGGTTCCACTTTTGGCAATCCTATACCAAAAGGTGGTGTTTTATATTGTGGATTATAAAAACAGAACATAAAAGAGATGAAGATGGTGGGACGGTAGCTCTAGAATTGGAAACCGAAGATAAGCGTCTTGATGTTAATGTTAGATGGGATGGTTGTACAGAAATTCACGTATATTCAGTTACAGAAGAAAATCGTGAACTTAAAGATACTTTTCATACGTGTGATTTAAAAGGATTTATTGATACGTTGAAGACCCTTGATAACGTTTGTCAGGATTACTTTGGTGAGGGAAGTTATTGGGAACGAAAAAAAGATGAAGAGGAATAGCGTACGCGAAGCAATACAATGAATATTCCGATAATGACCCGCATAATGCGGGTTTTCGTTTTTTATTCGGATAAGTAAGGTGTTCAACTACAGGGCAGTAATGTTCAACTAAAGCTGGACTCTTACCTAGATTGACAAAAGCAGATGTCATTGAAAAATGTGAAATGGATCATCATCCCTTTTACTTATGTCGCGCATTAAATTTTGCCTTTATTCAAGCGGTTTTGGTTCCTCTAGGTAGTGAAGTGAAAGATGAGAGCGTATTAAAATGGGGGTTTTGGGGGAGGCATATATATGGGTATGATTCTTCTTATATTTTAGTAGAAAGACGTATACCCGGTAAGTAAATAAATGACGAAGGTACCGATAAATAATAACCCTTTTCAATAAGGAGGTCTTTAAAGCCAAAATACTACTATTGTTGAATTTTGAGCAGTTTGACTGCGGTTCCGGAAGCCCGCGATGAATCATCGTTGTGAAAAGAATCAGGTCAGCCTGAGGAAGAGCTAAAAAATGCGCCCCACCCGTTGCAGCAAGCGCATTTCTATATGTTCATATGTATTGGACTATGCTTTTGCTAGTTTCTCTCTGTCAGCTGCTTGTGGCGGCTGTTCCAACCAACCATTTTGTATCAAAATATCTGTTCCATCTTTTGCAAAATTCAGTAAGTCGAATGTAAATTTCTCCTAAATCAGTCCTAGGACTTTGACCAAGACTTCTACCATAATGTGCAATTCCAGCCGAATTTAATGTGGCAGCATGGAATAACATTAGTTTATCTGAAAACGGGGCAACAGTTGATTCTGTTGGTAATGTATCCCATGCACTGGCAGAAGGAAGATATTCTTTACTTAGTAATGATCCGAATATTTCAACATGTTTATCCGCAATGTTCCTGCCCCTTATGAAATAATCGCGAACTTTCTCATTCTTTGCAACTTGACTATATCCAATTAGTAGTGATCGACCCAGTTGATTTTGTATTAGGTTAAAATAAATATGGTTTATTTCAATTGCATTTAACGGTCTGCCATGTCCAAACAAGCCCGCGAGATAACTTTGATTTTGAACGTACTCAACTTCTTTGGGAATCGGAATAAAGGGAGATCTTATGAACGTTCCTTTTTTAACATGATTTGCTTTATTGAGCAATCTAGCCGACTCATTTAATCATTCGGTAAAGTATTCACATAAATCCAAGCGAGCAGCATTGGCCAAAGCCATTGTATAAAATTCAAGACCAACTTTACCAATATTCTGAAGGTAAAAAAGATAAAAATTATCTAGAAACAAGCGTGGAGTTTCTTTATTAACATCTAATTTTTCTGAAAATCCGTCTGGAACAGGGTACTGCTCCTCAATGAAAAAAGATTTTAATTTTTGTACGTGTGCTCGTGATAATTGTATCGCAAATTCAAGGACGGAACGAATTTCTGTATCTTCAACATGTGACAAGTAATCCCCTAGTATAATATTATCACGGTTGACATTACTATTCAGTCGTGCGGAGATCGAGGAAATGTATATTTATAAAATAGTTGGTTAATTTAATATTTGTTGTAAATTGAAATCATGGTAGGGGGAAATATATGAGCATTGAAATAAAACCTAGGCAACCTAAGAAGTGCCGAGGATGCATATGGGGCAATTGGGATGGATTGAAACAGTATTGTAGTAAAATACAATGTATTAAGTAATGAATGTTATTCGGTAATAAAAAGTAAAAAGTATTTACCACTCCAGATTTTTTTGTTTCTCGTAAATTGAATTATATGAGGTACTAAAAAAATGAGCAAGACCATAAATAGAGTGCTATTAAAAGCCAAGCCACTTCGAATAGGAAGTGGCTTTTACTTGATTGTTGGGGTAAGTGCTGGTGCAATATTAATTGGACCAAATATTAAAATTATATTTTCCCTCATTACGATAGAGAAGACTTGTTCAAAGATGATACAAAGAAAATAAATAGAATGCTAAGGATTTAAAGAAATGATTTTTCTAGACTATGTGGAGTAACCCAAAATAAGAAATATTAAACGAGAAAATTTCTCTTTTTAAATAGGGATTTCGCCTTTATTCTTGATTTAAGACAAAAGAGCAAAAAAAATAATAAGTAACCAGTATATCATATACTCGCTCTACATCACGATTTCTCTACTAATGGATAGGATAATATCGATGACTAGAATTTAAATTGATGAATCGTACGATTAAATGGACATGGGGAGGAGATAAGCATATTTGAAACCAATCATTCAACTATTGCATTTTGGCTATCATCAGACGATGAGCTGCATATTTCCTGTTGCGATCTTTGGAACTTTAGCTCTCTCTAGCGTAATAGCGGTACCTTTCATTCATCGTTATGATGCCATTCTACTTATACTGCTTGGAGTGCAATACTTCATGTACCGCAGCGGATTAGAGACACGTGATGAAATCAAAGTAATCTGTATATTTCACTTTATTGGATTGTTGCTGGAGTTATATAAGGTATGGATGGGATCATGGTCATATCCTGAGCCTGGGTATACGAAGTTGCTCGGTGTCCCGCTCTATAGCGGATTTATGTATGCAAGTGTAGCAAGCTTTATGTGTCAGGTGTGGCGGAGACTGCGGATGGACATGACTGGCTGGCCTGGGCTTAGGTCTTCGGTGCTGTTAGGAGGAGCCATCTATTTCAACTTTTTCACACATCATTTTATTCCCGATTTTCGTTGGTGGTTGACGGCACTTGTGTTTATTATCTTCTGGAAAACACGGATCATATATCGGGTACGGACTATAACTTATCGAATGCCCTTAACTCTCGCTTTTTTCATTGTAGGTTTTTTCATTTGGTTAGCAGAAAATATAGCAACATTTTTTGATGCTTGGAAATATCCTGATCAGCACCAAACTTGGCAACTGGTTAGTTTCAGCAAGATCAACTCATGGTTTCTTCTGGTAATCATTAGCGTCATCATCGTTGCCCAACTTAAAAATGTTAAAGCTAGTCGAACAAGGAACGATTTATTTTCCTGCTAAGATTACGACGAAGAACGTTAGTGTAGGAGCTGTTTTGTAGCAATGCAACATGATTCATTCATGAGTATTAAAAGTGGTATTCACTCCATACACATAATCAATGAGACTCTGTATGGAAGGATCAAAAAATGAAAATCGTACTTTACGCCATAATCGCAATTAGCTTCGTTATACTAACAGCTTGCAGTAACTCATTTAGCGAATCTGATGCTGTGAAAATTACTTTATTAAAGATTCATAAATTAAACGAACCTCATTTAAATGTGGATTTCCCCAAACGAACTGGATCTAAGACAATGAAGGTTCCGATAGGTGGAATGTACGGAAATAAAACCATTTTAAAGTTAACCACCCATGTTGAAATGATTGATAAACAAACATATGAAGTTACGCTTATCAAAGATTGGAATTACAAGGTGAATGATATAATAGTTCTTAGTTATTGGAAGTTTAGGGTTAATGAAAGATGATAAGGATGATTTAATGGCGATAATTGGATAATATTAAACTATTTTAGAATCCATTTTATCACCAATATGATTTAAATAACCGGAAACTTAATTGAAGGAGCTGGCTTCGCGGCAGCTCTTCTTTGTGTATTAAAGTAAACGGGCAGAATACTCCAAACTACTATATAAATAAATTTGTAGATAACAGGATTTTAGTCAAAACAGTAAAGAAGAACTCATTCGAACTCATTAGTATCTGAAGCCAGTAGTTATTCAACTATCGGGAAACGCTAGCACGGTGAAAAACCAAATAGATTAAAACCCCCCAATTCAAGTAAAGGACTAATAGATGAATTCGGAGGTTTTTGTATGAAATTTAAAAGATTAATGGATGATGTATGATGCGGATAAACGTATATTAGGATTCAGCTCGCACACTTAATTTGTTGTCGGAATACGTACAGTTGTGATAGGATGAAAAACAGACTCTCTGCTTCTAAACGTACAAGCCGGCTTCCGGATCTTGTGCAAATTCGAAAGCAACCAAATAGAGATTAAGAGTCTTGGATATGGAATGAAGAATAGGAGATTCTCTGTATTATGACCTACAAGAACAATCAGCATGTGTTTAGACTAGCATTACTGCTCGGTTTATTTTCGACACTCGGGCCTTTTACTATCGATATGTATTTACCGGCGTTCCCGGAGATTGTAAAGCAATTCGATACGACGGCTTCGCTGGTACAGCTCAGCCTGACCGCTTGTTTACTCGGACTCGGCATCGGCCAGGTAATCATGGGTTCGCTGAGCGACGTCTACGGTAGACGCAATCCGCTGCTTATCTCCATGGCCGTTTATGTCGTCGCCTCGTTAGCTTGCGCATTCTCGCCAAATATCGGGCTGTTGATCGCATTCCGGTTCGTGCAGGGTTTTGTCGCTTCGGCGGGCATTGTCATTTCCCGCGCGATCGCACGCGACCTGTACAGCGGTCACGAGCTCACAAAATTTTTCTCACTGCTCTTGCTTGTCGGTAATTTGGGTCCGCTCGTGGCACCGGTTACCGGTAGTGGGATTCTATCTTTCACTACTTGGATCGGCGTATTTATAGCGCTGGCACTGCTGGGGATCTACCTATTGACGATGACAAAATGGAGGCTACAGGAGACTCTACCATCAGATCGCCGCAGGCCCAGCAATATCGTGCAGCAGCTGCGGAACTACGGATCGCTCATGCGAGATCGCCAGTTTGTCGGCTACATGCTTGCACAGGGTATTATGATCGCGGGGGTCTTCGCGTATGTTTCGGGAACGCCCTTTATTTATCAAAATATTTACGGAGCTTCGCCGACCGTATTCGCTCTTTTGTTCGGATCAAACGGCATCAGCCTGATCATCGGCTCCCAACTGGTCGGGCGGATGGCGCATCGCGTATCCGAACACGCCTTTCTGTTGTTCGGCCTATGGCTTGCCTGCTTGGCAAGCGTCGTTGTCTTAGTGGTGGCCATCGTCCATGGACCGCTTTTCGCATTGGTGATTCCGCTGTTTTTCTTCGTAGCGGCAATCGGCATTACATCAACGGCAGCATTCCCGCTTGCAATGGAGAGCCAGGGTCATATGGCGGGCAGTGCTGCTGCGCTACTTGGTGTCATTCCCTTCTTGCTCGGAGCAGTCGTCTCTCCGCTAGTCGGCATCGCAGGTGAAGACACTGCCGTTCCGCTAGGCGTAATTATTTTATTGACGAGCACCGCAGCGATGCTGGCTTACTTCTTTCTGGTAAGAAGAAGCCTGCGTGGAGCAGCTTAAGTTAGTAGCATGTGGTAAATGGAAAACCAGTCTGGCACTGTAACTTAGTGATGGACTGGTTTTGATTTTTTAACAATAGTATTATTTTCATGAATAATTTTAATCAGGTAAAATTAAAGTGGCTATTTTTTATATATAATGTTTTTAAACTAATGGGTTCGATTGCATAATATGAATCACACTAGGCTACCAATAAACTATAGCCATTCCACACAAAATGAGGAAAATATTATATGATTGAATGAGAATAGCTTCTAAATTCTATGAGGAGGTTGGTTGATTTGAAAAGAGTAGGGATTATTGTTGGTAGTTTAAGGGAAAATTCGTTTAATCAAATGATTGCGAATACGATCCCTGAACTCGTAGATTCCGCAAAATATGAATACATATCGATTGAGAATCTTCCCTTGTATAACGCGGATTTGGATCATGGAGAAGGGCCAGACCCAGTTATGCATTATCGTGAGGCGATTCAAAAGACGGATGGCATCATCATCGTTAGTCCAGAGTATAACTCAGGAATACCGGGTGTACTGAAAAATGCGCTGGACTGGGCATCGACACCAACCAAAACAGCCGTTCTAATTCATAAGCCTGCAGGTGTGATAGGTTCAACACCTGGCGCAAAAGGAACGATTCTATCGCAGCAGCAAATTAGGCAAACGTTGGATGCCACCCAGTCATATGTTATGCCGTCTCAAAAAATGTATATATCTCAAGTTTTGGATAAGATTGATTCAGATACTCGCAAGCTCATAGATGAAACGACCCGCAAATATCTGCAGCGCTATGTACAATCGTTTATGCAATGGATAGACCAGGTACAACGGCTGAATGAGTAGTACAGGTTCTACACATTCAGATTTCATCGTTGATCGAATATTAGAAGAAGTTAAAAGCAGGTTTTCCTGACTTAACAAACAGAGACGAATTGGAGGAGCTTGCAGCGAAGCAGCTCCTCTTTCTCATTGAAGTAATGGGCATCACGGAGGAGAGTATTATCGACAGAACGAAAGATATGCTTTCGAGCTCTTTGGATGAAAAGATAACTTCAATCTCTTATCTATCCCCGCTTTTGGACAAGAATATATCCGTTGATATTGATCATGGATACGCATCTGGCACTAAAATTGTTGACGAGAATAAAGCAGTAAATGCATTTGATATTCCTATTATGAACGGAAGAGATGCTTTTGATTTGAATTTCTATAACGAGAACCATGAAGAGTATTTAAAGATCGATGGACAATCCTATATCAGTGAAGATGCTATTCAACCCATTTATGAAGGGAACGACTCATTTTGCATCATACCATCCAATGGTCAGGCTGTATGGTATAAAATTGATGGAAAATCAGCCAATCGAGTTATGAACGTTGAGACTCCGGTAAGTGGGGGATTTGCCGTTTATGACGCGAAGGGAATGGTTATGAACTTTTCAAAGGCAAGCAACAATCATTCAGTAGTGCTGCCTGAAAGTGGGATGATCGTTTTTGGTGGAAATGAGGGGGATGTATTTAAAATTAATTTGAAGAATAAATAGACTACTCAACTTTCCCACCTACGAAAAACTAGTTAAGCCTAATGACGCATCCATGGTTACACCCGAATAGAGGCACTGGGTCGCAAACCCGATGCCCAGCCTTTTTCTGCTTTTTCATTATTTATCTATATCCTTAGATATAAAGCCCGGCAATACGCCGAGCTTTATATCTTACTATTGAAGTATGCAATTCTTTAGCTTGTATTTCCGTCGCTTTATGCCCAGTTTGGCGGTTATTAAAATATGCTATCAGGCACGTAATAAACTTTCTGCGTATTTGTTTTATTTACTGGGTCTGTAACTATAGTAAAATAAACGTTACCGTTTTTTGTCTGTACTCCCTCGATTTCATGGGTTCCCACATTTGTAATATTCACAAGGGTTTTGTATGCTCCTGTGTTTGACATCATAGCAATCTGCGGAGTATCACCTTCCGCGCCGCCTGACGTATATATTTCCGTATTATCGAGCATATCAGCACCCTGGAAAGATCCGTTCGGTCTGACTATAGCACTGCCCGACTGCGTAAAGCTGGTAACGCAGGCGCTTTCCGCCGCCGCACTGTCCATTCGTACCTGTTCATTGCTGTCAAGAAGCTGGTTCAATGCTACCGTGTCATAAATTGACCAAGTTACAGTTCCTTCTGCAGTTTGTATGCGGAAAATAGTATAGGTACTGTTGCCGCCGGCATCAACACGGTAAGTCTCACCTAAACTTGTACCGGTCTCATTGGCATAATTCATATAGGTGAAGCGATGAAGATCCGTATAATCATATGTCGCGCTGGGCGAGTATTGAAGTCTTGCTACCTGGAGCGACCAGTAATACGATGTTGAAGGATCCGCTTTCGAACTGAAATAAAAGTAATTTATACCATTGTATGTGTACATATCAAGTGTTTGGCAATGACCGGCATTGGTGACAGTCATTTCATCAACGTATGTTGCGTCACTTCCGTTTATGAGCAATCTTGAAAGATAGCATGTTCCCCCAGACCGCTGAGTTACGTAAAGATACGTTGAAGCGATGTAAGCTTTCTGAACAGCAACGTTGTGATTAAGTCCTTTGAGATTGTATGCGAGTGTTGCCGAAGCGTTTACAGTTTTCTGAGGAGTTGCCGCAAATACGGGCAAAACAGACATTCCCGAAATAAGAATTGAGAGAACAACAGATGTGAGTAGTTTTAATTGCCTTTTAATAAGGCTCAATGCTTGAACTTGAAACATACTGATACCTCCTTTGTTGTCCAATCCTTTCCATCTTGATCCAATGCTCCATGCTACTTGGCCGTAAGCAGCGAGCGGCACCTCCTCCTTGTCGGATGAGCCCGGTCAACAAAATAAAAACCCGAACAATAAGACAGGCTCGCAGGCGAGCGAATCAAATTGTTCGGGTTTTCTCATGGACTCCAACCGTCACATTAGTATTCATATAAAGAGTGAATAGTAAGCGCTTTCAATGTTCATGCTATCAGCTTGTTTCCAGAAAGTCAAGCGATATTTAGCAGTCGGCTTTGCTCAAACAGAAACGATAGCTGAATACCAGATAGATCGGCAGCCTCTTCTAAACTACAGGATAGAATAGCGCAACAAGACGTAACCTGCAATGGAGAATACTTGTTACGATACAGGCAATAATACCCTTAACTGAGAATTATAAGGAGAAATGTTTTGTATGGACATACCGTTCATTATATTTATTACTTTGGTGGCATGTTTAATAGGAAGCATTGATCTCAAAGTCGAGGCCCCGGAAGGGATGAAGTATGTGATTTGATCACGGAAAGTCAAGCTGTTAACAAAGCGAAAGAAGATCACTAATTAGTTGGCTTACATTTTGCTATTACGAAATTGATATATTGGAGCAGTTTGTTAAAAGCAACTGCTCCTTATTTCGTTGACGAGTATCAGATTGTTGGGGAACACAATGAGAAGGACACTCACTATGAAGCCGCTGTTTCTCTTGTTGGGGGCTGTTGTACTTTGCGTCAGCGGCTTCAGTTTGAGCGGATTCCTTCAAATGCGTTCATTACCAAATGCTGCACATAGGAATCGTCTAACTTTCCACCGATCACCAGCAAGCGATAGAAAATCGGCCCGTAAATGAGATCGGTGCTTAATTCAATATCGAGATTTTTTTTTAATTCCCCGCGCTGAACCCCCTGCTCCAGAAGACTCCTGGCCTCAAGCCGACGTGGATGGAAATATCGGGTCCGATAGGCCTCCGCTAATCCTGAGTCAAACTGCCCCTCGCCTATTAACTCCGTAATGATTGTACCCTCCCGACTTGTCAAAAACCGGGCTAAATTCGTGGCGTGAATAAGAACATCATTGAATGCCGAGCCCGTGTTAGGCACGGGCAATCTTGCCGATGCGGCAGATAGAAAACCATCAATCACCACGGCAGACTTATTAGGCCACCATTTATAAATGGTGGCTTTGCTAACCTTGGCGCGATCAGCAATTTTTTCAACTGTGACCGATCCAAAGCCATCTTCCAGCAATAAATCATAGGAAGCGGAAAGGATAGCTTTTTGCGTTTCAACATTACGCGGCCGCCCTCTTTTGACCTGCACCGGAATCATCCCTTTCGAATCAAAACTAGATAAATATAAACTATACGTTCAGTATATCAAATATGAAACAAAAAGTAAAAATAAAACTGGCTATTTACAAAACGATACGTTCAGTATATGATTTAATCAATAATTAATGAACTATACGTTCAGTATTTAATTTGTGATGGGAATCAAAAGTGATTTATGCTTCCGTAACTTGAAAAATAACCACGAGGAGGAGGAGCTACAAAAGAACAAGTAATGAAAGAGAGCTGCATCTCAAGTTGGATTATGATTTCTGTTGACAGCGACTTTCATTTTCTTCTTTTTATTGAATAAATTCAAAATGTCGTGAAATAATGGATTCATTCACTACAAAGCAATTTCTGATAAATAAAATTATTTCCAAATAAGGAGTGGTACCTATGATTGCTTCAAAAAAACAAGTAATCGAGAAAAATATTCCAACATGGTTAACCATGCTTCTTGCGACTGCGTGCGGTATCATTGTAGCTAATCTTTATTATGCACAGCCTTTGGTGGGG
The DNA here is from genome assembly GCF_030817295.1 of Paenibacillus sp. V4I9. Taxonomy (NCBI): domain Bacteria; kingdom Bacillati; phylum Bacillota; class Bacilli; order Caryophanales; family Paenibacillaceae; genus Paenibacillus; species Paenibacillus sp. V4I9. The sequence continues at coordinate 5,112,421 of NZ_JAUSZE010000001.1, read as the reverse complement.
TTAATTAGCTCTTCAATCGGGCTGTCTGCTAGCAGTACTGGCTTGATCGTAACATTAACCCAGATTGGATACGTTGTCGGCTTGCTATTTATTGTACCTTTGGGTGATATTGTTGAAAACCGAAGGCTAGTAGTATTATCGTTACTTCTCACAGCAGTTGCCTTAATCGTAACAGCAATGACGAAAAATCCTATGCTTTTCTTAGCGGCTTCCCTTTTTATCGGATTGGGGTCGGTCGCAACGCAAGTGCTCGTACCTTTTGCATCATACCTTGCATCAGAATCTACACGCGGCCGCGTTGTTGGCAATGTCATGAGTGGTCTGTTACTTGGCATCATGCTTTCACGTCCGTTATCGAGTCTGGTGGCTGACTTCTTTAGCTGGCAAGCAATATTCGCCTTATCAGCCACAGCTGTCATTGTCTTGGCGATCTTACTGTCAAAAGTGTTGCCAGCAAGAAGGCCAACGGCAAGCACGAACTATGTAGCGCTGCTTGTCTCAATGTGGCATCTGCTGCGAACTACCCCGATCTTACGCCGTCGCGCTGCTTATCATGCGTGTGTGTTTGCGACTTTCAGCTTATTCTGGACAACTGTTCCGTTATTATTATCTGGCCCCGTTTTTCATTTTTCTCAGAAGGAGATTGCTTTGTACGCACTTGTTGGAGTCGCAGGTGCAATAGCTGCGCCTGCGGCTGGCCGCTTAGCTGATCGGGGCTGGACTAGACCCGCCACAGGAATAGCTCTCGGTATTGTCATCGTTTCAGTGTTGTTGCCGCTGATGATCCAAACCAATTCCCCTATCGGAATAACAGTTTTAGTTATATCAGCTATTCTGTTGGACGCTGGAGTATCCGCAAATCTTGTACTGGGACAACGTGCGATCTTCTCGTTGGGACCGGAAATTCGAAGCAGATTGAACGGGCTATTCATGGCTATTTTCTTTTTTGGTGGCGCTTTGGGATCTGCTTTGAGTGGATGGGCATACACATCAGGGGGGTGGAGTGCAGCACTATGGATTGGAATAATTTTTCCGATCATTGCCCTGCTTTATTACGCCACAGAGAAGAAGTAATTCTTTGAAGAGAAGTTCTTTAAGTTAAACTTTAGCAGTCAGCAAATTTGACTGCTAATTTTTTTGAAAATCCTAAGAAAACGCAAGTTAACGTGCCCGATGATCTATGGCGACTATTACTTCGCTGAAGCGGTATGCAAGCTGCGCGGCTTACAGGAAACATTCTGGTAAGAAAAGGCAATTAATGATATGAATTAACAGATCCAATTCTATAACCGGTACAATAGAAGAAGCGGCCTTCTCGAATAAGAGAAAAGGCCGCTTCTTTTTACTACCTACTGCGATTTCCCAACTAACTTTTTCGATAATCTCATCTACAATCCATGGGGCTTATCTACAGAAAATCGTAGTAGGGGATACTTTTCCGCAACAAGGATTGAATGATGCCGCGAAAGAAGTCACAACTATGAAGAAGGAGAGTAAGAATTAAAATATCTATTTATTTCGTTTAATAAATCGTGTATGATATATCATGTGAAACATAATGAAAACTACTTAACATAAATCCCATTAAGAAGGTGAGGTGATTGAAATGAAAAAGAGCCTAAGCCGCTATGTACTAACCGATGAAATCTATACATTGTTAAAGGAACGAATCCTTAACCATGAAATTGCTTCTGGTGGAAAAATCAATATTGATCAGCTAGCCCGCGACCTTGAAGTCAGTAACATTCCTATTCGAGAAGCTCTCACTAGATTAACAGCAGAAGGCTTGGTGAATACAGTGCCTTTTAAAGGTATGTATGTGGCTGAAATGTCGCTGCAAGAGCTGGATGAGATGTTTGAAATTCGGATGGAACTGGAAGGCTTGGCTATAAAGAAAGCCGCCCCCCAAATACCGGGTGTTTCCATTGCGGAACTGGAGCGGGCCATGCAAAGCTGGTCTAGCAGAAAACCGGCGGAATGCGAAGAAAAAATTCGTTTCATTGCCGAAATGAACGAAAGCTTGCATGGTTTAATTCTGGATCACTGTGACAACCATTCTTTAAACCAACTTATCCATTTATATATAGAAAAAATTCAGAGATACTTAACATTCATCCATAAAGGGATAGATCAGCAAGTGATTGAAGAAGAGTGGAATGAACATATGCTTGTCGTAAAAGAGTTGGCTGTTGGCAATTTTGAAGCTGCAGAAGAAGCTTTGCTTCAGCATTTAAAACATTCTCATATTCGGACTAGAAGTTTCTTTCTTTAATTTCTCAGAAAAAATCATACATGATATATGATATCGAAGAATGGAGGTAACTCTAATGAATCTAGCAGGAAAAACAGCCATTGTAACGGGGGGCGGATCGGGTATCGGCGAAGCGATTGTCCGCTTGTTTGCTGCCCAAGGCGCTGCTGTCATCATAGCCGACTGGAATGAGCAGGGAGCATCACGGCTAGCAGAGGAATTAACATCGTCCGGACATCAAGTTGTGGAGGTAAAAGTCGATGTTTCAAGAGATTCGGATGTCCGGGAGCTTATTCAAGAAACCCTACATAGATTTGGACAGTTAGATGTACTAGTCAATAATGCAGCGGTTATTTTACCTAAGTTTCTGGAAGAAGTGGAGGAAGAGGAGTGGGACCGACTTTTTAATATTAATTTGAAAAGTGTGTTCCTGATGGTCAAGCACGCCATTGCTGAGTTAAGAAAAACGCGTGGTGCGATCGTCAACATGGCTTCCCTCAACGGTTTGATTGGGCAAAAGATGAATCCCGTTTATGCTGCAACGAAAGGCGGAGTTGTCGCCATGACCAAGGCATTGGCATTGGATTACGCACCGGATGGTGTCAGAGTGAATTGTATATGTCCGGCCGGTGTCTCTACACCCCTCCTGCAGCACTGGATTCAAGAGCAGGATGATCCGATGGCTACGATAAAGATATTGAATGATATGCATCCAATTGGCCGACCGGCAACCTCGGAAGAAGTTGCACAAGCTGCGTTGTTCCTAGCAAGCACACAATCCGGTTTCATTACAGGTGTTGCTCTTCCGGTCGATGGCGGAGCTTCACTTGGCTACTAATAGATTTTACTCATAAAAACTAGGGAGATGTATCCGATGAAAATTACAAAAGTAGAAAGCTTTGTTTTGCATGTACCGATTACACCGCCAATTACAGATGCCATCAACGTCGCCACACACTGGGGATTAGCCGGTGTTCGCATCTATACAGATGAAGGCTTTGTTGGATACGGTTACACAGGTACGTGTGCCCAGGGTGATGATATGATCGTCGATACCATTGATAAATACTATGCTCCACTTTTGGTTGGGAAAGATCCGTATATGGTAAGAGAATTATGGGATGACATGCGTTTTGGCAAAATGCACTGGATCGGCAGATCCGGTGTAACGCACATGGCGCTTGCAGCTGTGGATATTGCGATATGGGACATCATGGCGAAAGCCTCGGATAAACCTCTTTGGCAGTACCTCGGCGGGGCTAAGTCCAAACCGATTAAAGCCTATAATACGAACGGCGGCTGGCTCAACTGGTCAAAAGAGCGTTTGCTGAAGGATGTAACGGAGATTGTAGAGTCAGGCTTCACAGGCGTCAAAATCAAAGTCGGTAAGCCGGATCCGCGTGAGGATTATGATCGCTGCAAGGCGGTAAGGAAGGCGATTGGTAACGATGTCATCTTTATGATTGACGTCAATCAACAGTGGAATATTAATACAGCTATGACTTGGGGCAAAAAGCTTGAAGAATTCGATTTGTTCTGGTTGGAGGAGCCACTTAATCCTGATGACATTATGGGTCACAAAAAGCTCGCTGACGAGTTAAACGTTCCGATTGCTTTAGGGGAGCATGTTTATAACAAATATGCGTTCAGAGATTATATTCACCAAGGCGCAATCGAATATTGCCAAGTTGACGTAACTCGTGTCGGCGGTATAACGGAATGGCTGCAAGTGGCAGGTTTAGCAGCTTCCTATGATGTGCCGATCTGTCCGCACGTGGGCGATATGGGTCAAATCCATCAGCATCTTGTAGCATCTACACAAAATGCAATCATGCTGGAGTACATTCCATGGATTCGTCATATTTTTGAAGAGCCGGCTACGGTGAAAGAAGGGCATTATGTACTGCCTCAAATGCCAGGTGCTTCCACGACGATTCTTCCTAAATATTTTGAAGAATATCGGATTAGATAGGGCTTCGATATACACAAACAGGATGGTGGTCGTTTTTGAAGCGATATGGAAGCGTAATCGTTGATATACAGCCGATAAAGCATTTAAATTATGATATTAAATTTTAAGAAAACTTCAAGGAAGTACATTCACTTATAGAACAAAAGTCGATTGGCAGATGCATTGCGGAAGCTGGTCGGCGTAAGATTCGTCATCTGTTTGAACGATTTCATAAAATGCTGGCTGTCATGATAGCCGAGCTCCAGCGCAATTTCATTGATGGTCATATTCGTGTCAGTCAACAGGAAGGAAGCGGCTTCAATCTTCTGCTGCAAAATAAACCTTTTGAGCGGCACCCCGGCAATCTTGGAGAAAAGGTGCGATAAATATTTTGCATTGTAGCCGAAGTGCTCCGCAATATGTGAGGCCTGAAGCTGTTCACCTCGGTTCCACTTAATATAGTCAACAATGTCGTTAAATAGCTGCAGCTGTTTCAACTTTGGCTGAGAGGCATTCCTGCTTCTAAAAGTTTGATTGTATAGCTCACACAGAATACTCGTTGCCAAATAGTTATTCAACGTTGGATCTTGATAACTTCGAATAGAATCTTGCAATTGCTTCATCATGACAATGATCCTATCCGCACTTCTTAACGTGCCTTTGCTTGGAATCGCGATGGATCCTGCCGGGCACTCAAAAGCTTCTTCTTGATAAGACCCGGTCAGTTGATCATCTGATGTGAAATGCAGCCAATAAAAACTGCAGTCGGAGGCCTGGTAACCGTATTGTTTGGTCCGAGGAGGCATGAGCAGATAATCGCCTTCGTGCAAGACGTGCATCTCCTGTTCATCCGCGATATACAAAATACCCTTGGTCTGCACGAAAAGTTCGTACTCCATCAGCGTTCTTCTCATGTGCATCCAATCAGGTGAGGGAGCAACGAACTTACCCGTCATGACCAGCTGCAGCGGTTTCTCTACTTGAAAAGTATGGATCATCATAGGGGCTCGCCGCCAATCTAACCTTTTGACACCTGGATGAGGTGCGCTTGTTCTAAGCATAACAAGGTATTCGAACGATGACAACCTTGGTGATGTGCCTTTTCCATTATCATATATCTGACTTTTTTACACGAATTCGATCGTTTTGCCACTTACCCTTTCGCTCGTTTAACGGTAATCTGAAGAAGATTAGAGCACTAATAAATAGGGTCAGTTGAAAGGGCGGGAATTAGAATGATGGAAGCTACGCTGATGCGGGACGCATTGCAAGATTTTGGATTGGATCAAGTAAAGCTTGTCGGCGAGTATCATGTCAATGCGGTTGAAAAAGAACTTCTTTACTTACGCAGCTACGATGTCGATCGCTTGCTGGCCGGATTCCGGGAGACCAGGGGGCTGGTACCCAAGGCCGAGAAATACCCCGGTTGGGAAAATACAGAGATTCGGGGCCATACGCTAGGTCATTATATGACGGCGTTAGCGCAGGCATACTCCCATACGAAAGATCCGGCATTCCTAGAGAGGTTATCATACATCGTTTCTGAATTGTCACAATGCCAATTTAGTAGCGGTTATCTTTCAGCGTTTCCAGAGACACTCATTGATAATATTGAGAACAAGAAGCCGGCATGGGTTCCCTGGTATACGATGCATAAAATCATTGCGGGACTGGTCGCTATCTTCCACGCGACGCAATCCCAAGCGGCACTCGACGTTGTCGTGCAATTAGGCGACTGGGTCGCGTCTCGAACATCGCGATGGTCGGATGAGCTTCAAGCTACCGTACTGGCTGTGGAATATGGCGGGATGAATGACTGTCTCTACGAGTTGTACAAGATTTCCGGCAGCTGGAAGCATCTGGAGGCGGCTCATCAATTTGACGAGCTTCCATTGTTTGAAGCGATCCATCAAGGCAGGGATATTCTGGCGGGGAAGCATGCCAATACGACGATTCCTAAATTTATCGGAGCCTTGAATCGTTATTTGGTATTGGGTGAGAGCGAAAGCTTCTACCTTGATGCCGCTAAGAAGTTTTGGGATATCGTTGTCCATCATCACAGCTATATGACCGGCGGCAACAGCGAGTCGGAGCATTTCGGAGAACCGGATATCCTCGATAGGAAACGTACGGACATCACATGCGAAACCTGCAACAGCTACAACATGCTGAAGCTGACCCGTGAATTATTCAAGCTCACAAAGGATAAAAAATACGAGGACTTCTACGAGACAACGTATATCAACGCAATTCTCTCCTCGCAGCATCCGGAAACTGGAATGACGATGTATTTCCAACCGATGGCGACAGGTTACTTCAAAATCTACAGTTCGCCCTTCGAGCATTTCTGGTGCTGCACAGGCACGGGGATGGAGAGCTTTACGAAGCTGAATGACAGTGTCTACTATCATAAAGATGATGAGCTTTATGTGACTCAATTCGTCAGCTCGAGCGTCGACTGGCGCCAGAAGCAAGTAAAGCTTACACAAAGCTCCGGCATCCCTGATTCCGATCAAGTGACGCTTAGGATTGAGACCGAAGATCAGCAAGCCAAAGCTTTCAAGCTCTATATTCGCGTTCCGCATTGGGTCACAGGGAATATCGAGGCCAGATTGAACGGCGGGCTGATTGCTTTGGACATACTTGATCACCGCATCGTGATTGAACGGAAATGGCAGCATGGCGATATGCTTGTATTGACGCTGCCCAATGAACGTATTCGTCTCGCGGCTGCCGGATAATCCGAATGCGGTTGGTTTTCAATACGGACCCGTTGTGCTGAGTGCAGCACTGGGCACGGAGGATTTGAACCAAGCCCAAACGGGCATTATGGTAAAGGTGCCTACCCGCAGAATGCTGATCAAAGATTTCTTGATACCGACCGGGATGCTGCCTGACCAATGGCTGGAAGGGATTGATCGGCATCTTGTGAAGGAAGGCAGTGAGCTTGTATTCAAGCTGCGAAATACGGACGAGGATGATCGGCTCATCTTTACCCCCCATTTCAAGCAGCATGAAGAGCGATACGGCATCTATTGGAACATCGTCGAATCGGATTCCAAGGAATTGAAGCGGCACTTGGAGCAAGCCAGCATGGAACAGCTCGTTAAAGAAGCTACGATCGACAGTGTTCAAGTAGGCAACGATCAGTATGAACTGCAGCATGCAGTTAAGGGAGAAGGAACCGTCAGCGGGGCATGGGAAGGTCAAAATGGACGGAATGCGAATCCCGGCGGGTGGTTTAGCTATGAGCTGAAGGTAATTCCGGGCATGGAGAACCTGCTGCAGGTGACTTACTTATCCATTCACAATGACCGTGTGATGCATATTTATGCAAATGGCGAGCTGTTGACTAGCGAGCGGTCGGCGCCGGTGTCCAGACGCGAATTCGTAACTAAGTACTATTCCATTCCGGAAGCAATGATTAACGGGAGAGATCAAGTGGAGTTTAAGTTTGTTCCGGAAGATAAGCGTAATGGGATTTACGGCGTCCTGCGAACGATGAGATCAGACTACAAAGAATAGAGCCTTAAAAGAAGAGAGGTCGGTGGGAACTCCGAACTTCGGCATAGCTAATCGAACACCGACACAAAAACGCCACCGCATAATACGGTGGCGTTTTTGTGTGCTTGGCACCACATCGTTCTAACGGGTGAAAGAGGGAAACAAGAAGGTTTTCCTTCTTGCTTCTTTTTTTTATTGTCTATTTACATATTTAAAGTCTTAGTGTACTATTGCACTAATACAATAATTCAATTTTTCAGTTTCATTAAGAAGGAGAGATTTGGATGAAGGCGTGGGTAGCTTTATTTAAAAAAGATTTTAAATTAACAAGAACCGTATTTTTCGTAGGACTTGTCATTAATTTATTGATTGTCATGTTGACGTTATATATGGGGATGAAATCAGATCATACCTTACTTATTTTCTTACCCTTAGTAGTTGCTATTGTTTTGCATATTTTATATTTTCCGATAATGGTATTTATTAGTTTGAAAATAGAGGCAAATCAACTGCATCTATGGCTGCATAATCCTAGGCCGGCTTCTTCATTGTTAATTAGTAAGCTGGTGAATGGGCTAGTGATGCTCGTTATTTCATTATTGATGTTATATGTGATGTCTGGATTGCTAATCATACCCAAGTTCAACTTAATTGAAGCGTATTGGACGGATACTTGGAAATCGGGATTATTCATATTTCCTCATATTTTATTGTAATTTCTATAATGATTGGTGTTTGGGTGTTATTTCTTTGGGCGCTATACCAATCCCTTAAATTTGCAATCGGGCGTTGGAGCTGGTTAGTCGTTATTGGGGCAGTTATCATACTTACTTGGATAACTGCCCTATTCGAATCCACTAAACTGTATAGTTTAGTAACGAAATGGGGAAGTATTACCTATGATTTTCCTTCTTTTTCAATACAACCTATACAAACATATGCAGGAGAATATTTGTATACCTTCATTTTTATCATTGGATTATTCTTTCTGAGCGCATGGATTGTTGACAATAAAGTTGAGGTGTAAGAATGGAAGAATTTAATGCTTCAAAGCCAATTTATCTGCAATTAGCGGATCGAATCAATCGACAGATTGTAAGCAAAGAACTGAAAGCAGGTGAGAAGCTTCCTTCAGTCCGAGAAATGGGGATCAAATACAGTGTAAATCCAAACACAATTCAGCGTACTTACAGTGAGTTGGAGCGTGAGGGTATCCTGGAAACGAAAAGAGGTCAAGGTACATTTGTCACGGAACAAGAGGATCGCTTGGTACATCAACGTGAAAATTTAAAAAATGAGCAGATCCAATCGTTTGTCCAGGTCATGCAGGAAATGGGGTTCACCTCTCATGAAATCATATCAGGGCTACAGAACCACTTAAGCAAATTTGATAAAGGAGATGAGTAATTTGATTCAATTGACGAATGTTTCTAAAAAATATGTTAAACAGCCCGCACTCACTAACATTTCATTCACTTTGCCCATAGGTAAAATCGTTGGCATTGTGGGCGAGAATGGCAGCGGGAAGTCAACGCTATTGAGACTTATTTCCGGACTATCGCTTCCTACGAGCGGGAGGGTAACCGTAAATGGAGAGACTGCCAATCGAAGAATCAGCAAAGTGGTTTCTTATTTATCGGAGCTTGGTTCTTTTTATTCTATATTCACAGTACGTGAAGCAATGGATTTTCAGGCTTCCCAATATACGGACTTTAACATGGCTAAAGCGGAAGAAATCATGAAGTTTACGCAGTTGGAGCCTCATATGAAAATCAAAGATCTCTCGAAAGGAAATCGTGGTCGATTAAAAATCATGCTTACTTTGGCCAGAGAAGTACCCTACATTCTAATGGATGAACCACTGTCCGGACTTGACCCCATGGTGCGAGAATCTATCGTTAAAGGAATGATTTCTTATGTTGACTTGGAATTTCAGACACTCATCATGACAAGCCATGAGATTGTGGAAATTGAATCATTACTGGACTGCTTCATTGCGATCAAAGACGGATCATTACTAAGAATGGCTGGTGTGGATGAATTACATGAATCAGAGGGTCTTGGTATCACGGATTGGATGAAGAAGAATTATGTCTAATCCGGGAATATCTGGGTTAATCTGCTCATTGCAATTGGTAATCATTAGGAGGGGAAGATATGAGAGCAATTGTATACGCGAAATACGGACCGCCCGATGTTCTTCATTTGAAAGAGTTAGAAAAACCTACACCCAAGGACAATGAAATACTGGTGAAAAACTATGCGACAACGGTAACAGCAGGGGACTGGCGTATGCGAAAGGCTGACCCGTTCGTTGCAAGACTTTACAATGGAATCCTAAGACCAAAAAGAGTAACGATATTAGGGTTTGAGTTAGCCGGGGAAGTTGAAGCAGTAGGCAAAGATGTAAAACGGTTTAAGAAAGGTGACCAAGTTTTTGCGTTCTGTGGTATTGGCTTCGGTGCATATGCCGAGTACAAATGTCTGCCTGAAGATGGCATGGTGGCTATAAAACCGACCAATCTGACGTATGACAAGGCCGCCGCTGTTCCTATTGGGGGCTTAACGGCGCTAAATGCTCTTAGAAAAGGAAATATTGAAAGTGGAATGAAGGTTCTTGTTTATGGAGCTTCTGGAAGTGTAGGTACTTATGCGGTACAGCTTGCCAAATATTTTGGGGCGGATGTAACAGGAGTATGCAGTACCACGAATATTGAAATGGTGCAATCGATAGGAGCCGATAGGGTAATTGATTATACGATTCAGGATTTTACAGCGAGTGGAGAACGTTTTGATTTAGTCTTTGATGCTGTTGGGAAAAAAATATCGAAAGTCACAAAATCAACATGCAAGAAAGCGCTTCGGTCGAATGGAAAGTATGTGAGTGTAGATATGTCACGAAAGGATCGTGTTGAAGATCTAGTCTTCCTGAAGGAGCTTATTGAAGGAGGAAAGATAAAACCGGTCATCGATAGACACTATCTGTTAGAACAAATTCCTGAGGCTCATAGGTATGTCGAGAAAAGACACAAAAAGGGGAACGTGGTCATAACTGTTAGGCAATAAATTGCTTGGGTATGTTTACATCACATCCGAAAAAAAGGAGCTAATAGAATGAACGAGGTCTCGTTGTTTCGACTTTATTTTCTGAGGGCGCTGTATCTTCTTATCGTCGTGGGGCTCGGTATCGTGGTATGGCCTGGAGTCATCCACCACGAAAAGCCATGGGAACTTATGGAAGGAGTGGTCCAGTGCATGTTAGCCGCCTTTTCGGCTCTGTCAGTTCTGGGGTTGCGGTATCCGCTGCAGATGCTGCCTTTGCTTCTGTGGGAATTGGTGTGGAAGTCGATCTGGCTGATCGTCGTTGCGTTCCCACTGTGGTACTCCGGTCAAATGGACGAGTCAACCTTGGCGACGGCCTCATCCTGCTTGATAGTCGTGATTTTTCCTTTCGGCATCCCGTGGCGCTTTGTGTTTGAACACTACGTGAAGAAGCGCGGAGATCGGTGGCACTGAGGGAAGATAGACAGCGCAGCCCACGGCCGACTCTGATCAGCCGAATGTGGGGGGAATAAATTCAAAATAAGGAGATAAACTAATGAATACGAATAAAAAGAGTGCATTAATTGTTGGAATATTGTTTATACTTGCAGCGGTTACGGCGATAATAGGTCTTATATTATACGATCCTATCCTAAATGGTCCGGTTTACCTGATGGAAGGTTCCAAACATGCCAACCAGGTGATACTGGGAGCGCTTATGGAGTTAATGCTTGTCGTTTCAGCGGTTGGTACTGCAACTACCATGTTTCCAATTTTAAGAAAATATAATGAAACTATTGCTCTTTGGCATCTTTGCTTCAGGTTTCTTGAAGCCATTATTATTACGATTGGTATAATCAGCGTACTGTCCCTGTTGACCTTAAGCCGGGAATTTGCTGCAGCAGCGGCTCCGGATACCGCCTCTTTTCAAGCTTCAGGTATATTATTAAAAGCCGTACATGACTGGACCTTTCTGCTTGGGCCTCTTTTCATGCTGGGCATCAACACGATGTTGTACAGTTATATCTTTTATAAATCTAAGCTTGTACCCAGGTTTATACCTATCTTGGGTATGACAGGGGCAACACTTGTTTTTATTTGTGCCTTGTTAGTCATGTTCGGTGTCATTCAACAAGTTTCTTTTTGGGGTGCTATTTTGGCGCTGCCAGTAGCAGCTAATGAAATGACCCTCGCGGTGTGGCTCATCGTTAAAGGATTCAATTTATCTGCACTCTCTTCCGAGTCTGCAAAAACGGATCGAGCGAGCTAAGCGCTTTCTCTCCTGGTATCGGGATTAGGTCATTCACATAGTAGATTGGAGATATATGGCTCTTATGGACTTTGATACGATTTATCGCACGTATAAGCATCTACTATTCTCTGTAGGTTATCGGATGCTAGGCTCCGTGTCTGACGCGGAAGATATGATGCAGGATCTGTTTACATCCCTAAAAACGTTAGACACGGATAACATCAGCAACCTGAAATCTTATCTAGTCAAAATGATGACCAACCGCTGCCTGAATTACTTGAAATCGGCTAGCAAGCAAAGAGAAATTTACGTTGGTGCTTGGCTGCCTGAACCACTGATTAAGGTAAACGACGATGATCCCTCGGGGCAGGTTGTTCAAGACGAAACCATTTCCTATGCTTTCCTTGTACTGTTGCAAGAGTTATCATCTGTGGAGAGAGCTGTATTCGTGCTAAGAGAAGTGCTTGGTTATGAGTACGGCGAGGTCGCAGAAATGCTAAATAAAACGGAAACCAATTGCCGTAAAATCTATAGTCGAGCAAAAGTGAAAGTTAACGAAGGAAAGGAGCGGAATTTTGAGGAACTCGGGGAATCAGAACCACTTGTAAAGAAGTTTTTGCATGCTGTCCATACGGGGAACTTTAAAGATTTTGTCTCCTTGCTGACCGATGATGCTGTGCTGATTTCAGATGGCGGTGGAAAAAGACGAACAGCACTCAAAACCATATTCGGCAAGCAACGTATTCAAGCCCTCTTTGAAGGTATTGCAGCAAAAGGCTCGCTGCAGGGGAAATGGCTTCCAATTCTCATAAACGGTCAAACCGGTCTAGTACTCGTAAAAGATCAAATCGCTGATATGGTCATTTGTTTTGATATGGATGAGAATCAATTGCATGCCAATCAGGTTTTTCAGATTTTGAATCCAGATAAACTTCAACACATTTCTTCCATGCTGGATTGTCACAAATCCCCGGACTTATTTGTCTTATAGAGGCAAACCTAAATTAATCGTTTATGGAGGAGATTCACATGGAAGTTAGATTAACGTATAGTCAAGTAAATCCAGAAGCATTGCAAACGATGCTGAAGTTGGAAGGTTTTATTAAAACAAGCGGTTTAGATGCAAAGTTATATGAGTTTATCAAAATCAGAGCGTCACAAATCAACGGTTGCGCTTATTGCATCGACATGCATACAAGAGATTTGCGGAATATGGGAGAAACCCAGCAAAGGATTAATTTACTCACTGCATGGCGTGAAGCCCCCTTTTATTCCGACAAAGAAAGAGCAGTGCTAGAGTTGACAGAAACCGTGACCCGAATCTCGGAGAATGGTGTACCACAAGCCGTTTATGAGAAAGTGAGGGAGCATTTTGACGAAAAGGAATATGTAGTTCTTATCATGGCGATCAATACGATTAATGCTTGGAACCGTATTGCCATTTCTACTGGAATGTTCCCTGTTGAAAAGTGACCTCCTTTACCATTACTTTTTGCGAAAAGTGTCTCTTTGTTAAAGGAATTCTCTTATTGTTGACAACCACCAACCACCATGTTATATTTCATTATACAGTTCAATCGTTTAGAAATTAGTTATTTAGGAGATCGGGGCTAAAGTAATTGGGATACGCAAGTATCTATTTACTTTTAACGCGATCTTTTTTGTTTTTTTATTGTAATAAAAGCAACAGACAATCAAAGAACAAGTTTGTCATCCATGCTTAATCACCAAATGTAAGCGCTCCCTAACATTAGAAAAGTAGTGGTGTTATTTTGGGTAATTTTTAGGAGGAGTTCCAATGACGAGTCCAGAAAAGACATCTTTTCCGATCGGTAAATTGTCTATGTTATTAGCTGTTTTGAGGGATCATTCATGGAATGAAGTGGTTGAAAATGAGTTGAAAGAAAAAGGCTATCGATATGTAATAGGCAAGGTTGGAGCGATGGATTTAAACAAAGTTATTGCAGCCATAGAAACGACGGCTAAAAACAATCATATTATCAATAAAGATATTTATCACGAAGTACACGCTTTATACCACGCTATCATTGAAGCTCTTCAGGGAGTTGGCAGAGGTATGGTACAGTTCGGTGATATATTACGGACCGTAGGGCTGACATTCTCCATTGTTCGCGGTAAGTTAGGAGAATCTTCTGAGCAAAGCGGTGAGTGGATCGCTGTATCCATTTACGGAACCATTGGGGCACCAAAAAAAGGTTTTGAGCATGAAGCCTTTGGATATGGATTTAATCATATTTAGATATTTAGTGACTAATGACTATTTTTTGCACATGAAACGATGTAAGTGAATTTGATAATAAAACAGGCTATTAGTAATTTTAGTGATTTAGGAGCCGATACCATTATTTGGTATTGGCTCCTTTTATTTTTTCATACGAGGAGAGACCATGATGCAGACATTAAAGACAGAAATCTTAATAGGTAGTGGAATAACTCTAACATTAAAAGATGTCATTGAAGTCTCTCGAAACAAGGCCAAGGTGGCTTTGAATCATACGAGCGTGGAAAAAATTAATCGTAGCAGAAGTTATGTGGAAAAGCTCCTTCGAGAGAAAAAAACGGTTTATGGACTTACTACAGGATTCGGTAAATTCAGTGATACTTATATTTCAAGTGAAGATACAAAAGAGCTTCAGGCGAATCTCATTCGCAGTCATGCTTGCGGAATAGGGCTTGCATTGCCAGAAGAAGTCGTTAGGGCGATTATGCTGCTTCGAATCAAATCGCTTTCGTTAGGTTACTCGGGCATCCGGCTTGAGGTTGTCCAAACGATGATCGAGATGCTGAATAAAGATGTCGTTCCGATCGTTCCGGAGAAAGGCTCGCTAGGTGCCAGTGGCGATTTGGCTCCTTTGTCGCATGTGGCGTTAGTTATATTTGGAGAAGGTGAGGCGGTTTATGAAGGTCGGCGTATGGATGGCGGAATGGCTATGATATTGGCGGGTATTCAACCGGTATCTTTAGAAGCTAAAGAGGGGTTGGCGTTAATTAATGGAACCCAAGTCATGACCGCTGTCGGGGCAATAGCATGTTATGACGCTTTGAATTTGGCGAATTGGGCGGATGCGACGGGAGCTCTGAGTTGCGAGGCCTTATTGGGTATTAGGGACGTTTTCGATGCGCAAACGCATGAAATTAGACCGCACAAAGGCCAACTGCACGTTGCCGAAAATATAAAAAGATTGACGATGGGAAGCCAGTTGATGACAAATCAAGGGGAATTAAGAGTTCAAGATGCCTACTCTCTTCGCTGTATCCCGCAGGTGCATGGAGCGAGTCGTGATGCACTTTCGTATGTAGTGGAAAAAATTGAGGTGGAGATAAATTCAGTCACTGATAATCCACTTATATTCGAGGAACAAGAGAGGGTAATCTCTGGCGGCAATTTTCATGGGCAACCGATCGCATTGGCTATGGACTTTTTATCCATTTGTATGTCAGAATTGGCCAACATATCCGAGAGAAGGATCGAGCGCTTAGTAAATCCGCAGTTAAATGGTGATCTACCTCCCTTTTTGACGAAACATGGGGGTCTTCAATCCGGGTTTATGATTGCCCAATATGCTGCCGCTTCGGTGGTGTCCGAAAATAAATCTTTAGCTCATCCAGCTAGTGTCGATTCAATTCCATCTTCAGGCAATCAAGAGGATCACGTGAGCATGGGAACGATCGGAGCTCGAAAAGCGAAGCAAATTGTAGAAAATGCTTACTCAGTTATCGCTATTGAGCTTTTATGTGCTTCTCAAGCTATCGATTATCGTAATCCCGAGCTTCTGGGCAATGGGACAAAGTGGATTTATGCCAAGTGCCGCGAACAGGTACCGTTTTTGGAAAAAGATAGAGTGCTGTCTTACGACATCAAAAAAATAACTTCCATGTTACAAGAGACAGATGTTGCGGCTGAATTGGCACCAATTACAACTATTCAATAATTTTATTGGGTGCCGAGGCCCTACGGACTATCGCTCATCCACTCAGTGTTAACTTTCAATAATAAAGCAAGAAATCCAACCCGTTTTAGGGCTGGATTTCTTGCTTTTCAAGACTTCGTTATATCTCTGATTGAACCGTAAATCATTATATGTGGTAAACTTTTCTTTAAAAAGTGCGGTTTGAAAACCTAAGTGCAAGGCATCATGCAATCATGGTACAATATATGTTATAAAATGAAAACGCATACGTATGAACCGGACGAATGGTCCGAGAAAGTTAAAGGGGGCTTGTTATGAGAGTAATGCCCAAGTACAGAGATACCTATTTTACCCGTCTTATCTTATCTTATACGATTTTGGCTGTCGTCCTGATTGGGCTTACGGGAGGTTACCTATATTCTCAAGCCAATCGATTGATGGTTGGCGAAATCGCCAAGGACAGCCAAAACCGGCTTGTTACCGCAAAGGATTATGTCGAACAGACGCTGCTTAGAAGATTCGAAGATAATCTACAGAATAAGGCTTTATCAACCATTTTCATTCAGAATAATTCCAATTTGAATTATTTGTTGGATAGCGGCTGGGAAGGCAATCTCAGCCGCATTGCGTCGTTTCGCCAGGATCTCGATAATTATAAATTGGCTATTGAAGGTGCTTCTAAAATGACGGCCTATTTTCGTACGGGAAATTATGTCGTTGACAACAATTCCTTTTTTATGAAGCCGGATAACTCTACAGACGCCGCTTTCATCGGTCAGCTAAATCAAACTGTTCCCAACCGATGGATAACCCGAACATTGCCGGACACAAGCCCTAGTATCGCCGAAGGGAAGCAGGTTATGACTTATGTCGTTAAGCTTCCGTATGACATCCCAAGCGCCATGCCTAAAGGATACTTGTTTGTTGATGTCGAGCAGGAGTACGTCAAACAGGCTGCTGCCAAAATTATGAACTCCCAGAACGAAAGGCTTTATATATTTGATGCGGTCGGGAATTTGATCGTTCAAACAACGGATTCGAATCCGGACGAAATTCACCTTCTTCAGAACGTAATTGGATCCGGTCAGACCGTTCGGGAAATCGCTGACGACAAGAGCGGCACAATTGTGATGTCGTACCTTGACAAATCGAAGTCGGGGAACGGTTGGACCTATGCGATGGTTCGTCCTATGAATACGTTTGTATTAGCTTCCGAACAAATCAAAACAAAAATATTTATAGGCTGCAGTTTGGTACTCTTGTTGGGGTTTGTCATTTCCTACATGATTTCAAAACGATTTTATATTCCAATGAAAAAGCTTGTCCAGCATATCCGCAGCCTGCATCAACCTAATTCGGCACAGTCCCAAATGAACGAATACGCAATCATCAGAAATGCGTTGAATAGCTTGGGACAAAAAATCGAGACCTTGGAATCCCTGGCGAAAACGAACGAAATGAAAAATCTTGTTTTGGGCGCCAGCCTTGGTTTGGAGAATATGGACGACTTGCCTCAGGACCGCCAATTTCTAGTCGCGTATATTCCGCTCATGGAAGGCCATAGTAAGGAGTTCAAGCAGCGTTATGAGCAGATCGACCACTCCATACGCAATGAGGTTGTCTGCTTGAATTTGAGGGAAGCAGCTATCATCTTCTTCTTTGATTCCCTCGACATGGTTGATGATGAAGCGATTGCTGAGGATTTAGTTCGAGTAAAAGAGGTAATTAGAGACGAGATTCGTTTCGGGGCTGCGATCGGCTCTTTAGTTCAATCGCTCGAAGAAATCCCACTCTCTTATCAATTGGCGCAGCAAGCTTATCGCTATTGCTTTTTTTATGGTCAGGAAGCGATTGTTCAGCACTCGAAGATTTCTGCATTGAACCCGACGCCGTACATGTTTTCGTTCGATCTCTATAAAAATGCATTGAAGGTCGGGAATGTAAACGGATCGAATCAGTTTATCGATGATTTCACCAATATCCTGGAGGAACAGAGCCTGCAGCTCGAAGTGGTGGAATTAGCGCTGCTTCAACTGGTTTCCACGCTTTATCAGGTCGTGATCGAGCTGGATTTACAACAGTTGATTCCTTCCTCCAATCTATTTGACGAACTGAAAAAAGCAACGCTATCGGGCACGATGGACGCGATTCGCAGCCTCTCGGGGCAGATTGCTTTACATGTAAGCGAATCGGGCAATCATGCTCATGCGGACGTCATATTAAAATTGAAAGCATATATCGACGAACATTTGCACGAAGATCTTTCGTTGAATCTTCTTTCTGAAATGGCCTCGCTCGCTCCGGCCTATGTTTCAACCTTGTTCGGCGAAGTCATGAGGGAATCATTTACCGAATATGTCACTCGGGCAAGGCTGGACAAAGCAGCAGCTCTGTTGCGTGAAGACGTTCGCTTATCCGTCACGGAAATCGCGTCTCTCGTCGGATATCGTAACCCGCAATATTTTCATAATAAATTTAAAGCCCGCTTCGGCATCACACCGGTTCAATATCGGCAGGCGAAACACGCAGACGCGAAAGCAATCTAGTGGGATTACTCATCAATCAGCCTATACAGGCTGATTTTTTTTTGCGGAACCCGATTACCGCGGTTCATTAAAGAAAATGCAATCCGAACTGAAAGAATTCTTAGGAAATTGAACAATATTACAATAGGAAAAACGCTTTCAACTGTATAGAGTAAAGGTATGAATCGAGGTACTAGCCTCATCTATGAAAGGAGTTTATGAGCATGAATCCGGCAAACACCTCTGAAATCAGTGTAAGCAAAAAGATTGATAAAAAAACGGAATCGAGATTGTCACACACATGGAGAGAATATAAGAAGAACAAGTATTTGTTCCTGTTGCTGGCTCCTGTGCTGATCTGGTATGCCATTTTTCATTACGGTCCCATGTATGGCATTCAATTGGCATTTAAAGATTTTTATGTCATGAAAGGAATAGGGGAAAGCCCTTGGGTGGGTTTCAAGCACTTTCATTATTTGTTTGTCATGTCCCCCGACTTTTGGAAGATCATGAAGAATACGGTTGTGATCAGCTTTTACCACATCCTATTCGGCTTTCCGGCCCCGATTATAATGGCTTTGCTGTTTAACGAAATTCGGCTTTCGATATTTAAGAAGATCGCTCAAACGATTTCGTATTTGCCTCACTTTCTATCATGGATCGTACTCGGGGGCATTATGATTACGATGCTGTCTCCGAATAGCGGGGTCATCAATTATTTTATCCAGTTGCTCGGGTTTGAACCGGTCTATTTTCTGGGATCCGAAACCTATTTTAGGTTTACGCTGGTCGTATCTGCCATTTGGAAAGAAGTCGGCTGGGGAATGATCATCTATTTGGCCGCATTGGCCGGTGTGGATCAGCAAATGTACGAAGCTGCTGTCCTTGACGGAGCTAACCGCTGGAAGCAAACCTTGCATATTACGCTTCCCTCTATTCTTCCGGTCATCAGCATCTTATTTATCTTGCGGGTCGGCGGCGTTCTGGACGCAGGTTTCGACCAAATCCTCAATTTGTATTCACCTGCCGTATATGGCGTATCCGATATTTTGGACACGTATGTGTACCGTGTGGGGCTGCAAAACGCTCAGTTCAGCTTGACGACGGCTGTCGGATTATTCAAGAATGTGATCGCGCTGACGTTGGTTCTGCTCACCAATTATATTGTGAAAAAAATGGGCCAAGAAGGAATTACCTAACGTAATGGCCGGAAAGGAATGAACAAACATGAAGATTAGCTACGGAGAAAAGGTGTTTCAGGTTTTCTTGATCGGATTTATCACTCTGCTCAGCATTTGTATGATCTATCCGTTTATCCACATCCTCTCGATTTCCTTCAGTACGTCTGCGGAGGCGCTTCGGCCTGGTATGCATTGGTACCCGCAGAAGATATCGCTATTCGCCTGGAATCGGGTGTTGACAGATAATCACATATGGCTTGCTTTAGGGAACACGGTTTTTCGTACCGTTGTCGGGACGTTTCTAACGCTCCTTATTATGTCGATGGGAGCTTATCCGCTCGCGAAGAAACATCTTCCGCATCGCAGTTTTTACATGATGTTTATCGTCATTACGATGTTTTTTAGCGGAGGGCTCATTCCTTCCTATCTCTTGATCAAATCGCTCGGAATGATCGATTCGCGATGGGCCTTGATTGTCCCGGGCTTGATCAGCACATATTCGTTGCTTATTCTCCGCAATTTCTTTATGAACATTCCGGAGGAGCTGGAGGACTCGGCCAAAATCGACGGGGCAAGCGACTTGCGAATTTTGTTCACCCTTGTACTTCCGCTATCGAAGCCGGTTTTGGCTACCCTTGGGCTTTGGTCTGCCGTCGGTCACTGGAACGCGTGGTTCGATGCGCTTATATATCTTCAGGACCCAAAGCTGTACGTGCTTCAAACTTTCTTGAGACGGCTCGTGATTACCACCGAGGGCGACCCGCTTCTTCCCGTTCCAACACTGTTTGATACGCAGGAAACCGTCAAAGCTGCAGCCATTATGTTTACTGCATTGCCAATCCTGATTATTTATCCATTTCTGCAGAAGTATTTTGTTAAGGGAACCTTAGTCGGTTCGCTTAAGGGATAACGTATTTCACCTGATTTAAACGGATCGCTTTTAGCGTGTTTCGTCTAAATATAACTTGCTTTTTAAAAAAAGGGAGGAAAAAAAGAATGAAAAAATGGTTGGGAATGACTTCTATCGTCTTGTCGATGTCACTTATTGCTGCTGGATGCGGCGGAGAAAAATCCGCGACACAAACGCCAGCTGGATCCGCGAAACCGGGAGAGACAGAGAAACCGATTGAGATTACGTGGGCCAATAACTTTAATGCTCCGGAAGTTGACGGCAACTACGTGCAGAAGCAAATAGAAGCCAAATTCAACGTCAAGATTACGAACGTTAAAATGGAACGCACGTCCTGGAAAGATAAATTCAACGTTCTGCTTGCCTCAGGTCAAATTCCCGATATTTTCCCGGTCGATGCAAACGAAACCGATATGGCTGGGTGGGCTGATCAAGGTGTCATAGCCAGTCTTAACCAAGATGAAATCAAAAAATCGATGCCGAATTATATCAAAGCACTGGATTCGGTTGATTCCAGCGCATGGGGAGTCGGCAACTACAAAGGCAAGAACTGGGGGATTCCAAAGGTATGGCCGGCCGGAAATGAAGGCTTCATACCTGGTTATAACGAGACTTGGCTGAAAAAGGTTGG
Source organism: Paenibacillus sp. V4I9 (assembly GCF_030817295.1). Lineage (NCBI taxonomy): Bacteria > Bacillati > Bacillota > Bacilli > Caryophanales > Paenibacillaceae > Paenibacillus > Paenibacillus sp. V4I9. The sequence goes on along the minus strand of NZ_JAUSZE010000001.1, from coordinate 5,091,242 downwards.
TTACAACGAGCCTCCGAAGACGCTCGCGGAGCTGGAGGATGTACTTACCAAATTCGTTAATAACGATCCGGACGGCAATGGGAAGAAGGATACGTTCGGGCTGTCGGGCCGAGGCAAGCTCCCGATCCAAATGTTCACCTCCGTATTTTCGGCTTATGGCGTATCGCCATATCAGTTCAAGCTAGACGCAAGCGGCAAAGTTGTATATGGCGGGGTAACAGAAGAAACCCGTTCAGCACTTAAGCTGCTAAACAAGTGGTACAAGGGCGGACTAATCGATCCGGAGTTTATTACGACAGACAACAATCAGCTCAATGAAAAATTCGCCGCCCAAAAGATCGGGATGGTCGACAACATGAAGTGGGGTAACTTCTACAAGACTTCCGGATTTATTACGAAACCCGGATTGGATAAGGGCCAACAGATCATTGCCGGAAAGCCGGTAATCGGATCGGCCGGCAAATCGTACGGCTTCTCTTACGGAGCGCTTCAAGCCCCCGTCCTGTTAGGCGCTCAGCTCGAGAAGGATGAGAAGAAGCGGACCAAGATTATGCAAATTCTGGATTACGTTGCAACAAATCCAGAATTCTGGCTGCTGACTGTTTACGGTCAAAAGGACGTTAACTATGATATGGACGGCGACTTTGTAACTGCGCGGACGACACCGGAAGCTATTGCACCAAAAGCCGGCGCCGGCAGCTTCTACAATCCGCTCAACGCCGTAGATACTTCCATGACGAAATATACAACTAACAAGGAATTGCTGGATCTTAAGGCGAAACTTAATGTCGGTTATGAGCCGTTGAAGGACATTTTGGGAGTGGCCATTTTGAGCACCAAAGCGAAATATTGGGCGAATCTGCAGACGCTCGAGGACGCCTATTTGATTAAAGCGGTCACTGGCGAAGCGGATACAGATAAAGCCTTTGACGATTTCAAGGCGAATTGGCTGAAATCCGGCGGTCAAGAAATGACGGATGAAGTCACTAAGGTGTATGCAGAGCGGAATAAGAAGTAATCAACAGTAATTAGAACTGCTTTAACTCTAGGCCGGTCGGTTGGAACATGCCATTCATGTTCCAGCCTTTCCGGCTTTGATTTTCAACAAATAGAAAAAGTTCTTGGAGGCGGAGTCTATTGAAGATGGTTCAAAATGATTTGATCACATATCCTGCACCGGCAGAAGCGGCGGGGAATTCCGATTTCACAGTACGGGTTCGCACGTTACACGGAGAGTGGCAGGAGTTATTTTGTTATAACGTGAAGGTCGATATGCATGACGTGCGGAATGCCTCCATGGTTTATTTCGATTGCTCCGGACCCGTCGAAGTAGAGGTGTTAAAGAACATAGGGGTTGTAAAGGAAGCGGTGATTCGCCCCTTATCTTCTGGGCTCGATTGTGCCTATAACGGTAACCGGGTGGCGTTCATACTTGATCGTCCGCGTAAATTATCATTGGAAGTGAATGGAGATCGGTTCCATAATCTTCACATTTTTGCAAATCCATTGGAAGAGAACGTTCCCGATCTGGCAGATCCCGATGTGATTTACTTTGGACCGGGTATACATATTTTGGAGGAGCCCCAATTTCACATTCCCTCCGGGAAAACGGTTTATATCGCTGGAGGTGCCGTTGTTGTAGGGGCGTTAGTGTGCGAGCATGTACATGATGTGACGATAAGGGGCAGGGGGCTGCTCTATATGTCGGATTTTGAAAAAACCACTTATTATCGTGGAGTTCAGATTACCTTCTCAAAGAACATCACGATAGAAGGAATTATCACGGTTGATCCACCACACTATACCGTACTGATCGGACAATCCGAACATATCTCAATCCGTAACCTTAAGACGTTCAGTACCCGAGGTTGGTCGGACGGCATCGACATGATGTCCTGTTCTCATATTGACATCGACGACGTCTTTCTGCGAACTTCCGATGATTGTATTGCCATATACGGACACCGCGGGGAGTTTGACGGAGACAGCCGGCACGTTACGGTTCGAAACTCGATCCTTTGGGCGGATGTTGCCCATCCCATGAATATCGGAACCCATGGGGATTCCGAAAACGGTGGAAATGTCATTGAAAACATCGTGTTTGAGAACATCGATATTTTGGAGCATCACGAACCACAGCGCGATTATTGGGGATGTATGGCCATCAATCCAGGGGACAATAATACAATCCGAAACATCAGGTATGAAAATATCCGGGTCGAGCAATTTGAGCTCGGAGAGCTTTTTAACATCCGGGTCGTTCATAATCCGAAATATAATCCACATCCGGGAAAACGGGTAGAGAATATCCACTTTAAAGATATCGTCTTTAATGGTATCTGCGAAAATCCGTCCCGCATTGAGGGGTTCGATGAAACCCGGGTTGTGGACGGCGTAACCTTTGAGAATGTTATTGTAAACGGCCGACCGTTGAAATTAGATTCGGAGGATATCCTCATAGGGTCCTATGTTCATAATGTGAACATCATTCAAAATAAAGATTCGATATAATGTTTGGCTCACTAATTTCAATTCAATAGTAGAAGGCTATCCCGGTATCAAGATCACGGGATAGCCCTGAAATATTGCGCCCCTTTTAGCATGCGATCGGTCAAATTGAAAGAAATCTGATGAAATTGAATAATTTTGCAATGGATAGAGCGCTTTCATTTTGATAGGATTCATTGTGAAAGTGCTGAAAGATGCTTATATGATTGTTGTAAAAAAAGGTGTTTTGTGGAGGTGTTGTTTGAGCACTGTCCTTATCTAGGGGCCGTACTAGTTGTAAGCTAAGAGGTTGAGGTTTTTGAATTTGAAGGGGGATAGAAATAGTAAGCGCAATCAATCTACTGCTGATTACCTCGATAAAATTGTATTGGCAATACGAGACTTCACGTTGAAGTTTTGGGGCGATGATTTTATGAATGTTAACACCAAGGCATAGCAGAATGAATGGGGGAGTACAAATGAAAGGGCTTACTTTCAGAAATGCGTTTAAGCGCATTTTGTCTATCGTTGTTTCCATTACTTTTATGGCCACACTCCTTCCTTTATCGGCAGGAGTAGCTGCAGCAGCAGAGACAACAGCACAATCGATGATGACGGATTATCAACCAACGATTACTGAGACCATCGATGCGAGTGGTTTCAAACATCCCGGTGTCGGACTTACCAAGGATGTTCTTGAAAATATGAGGACCGAGGTACGGGCGCAAAAAGAACCTTGGAATACCTATTTTAACGCGATGCTTACCTCTTCATCCGCTTCTAAGACCGTCACGTCCAGCAATCAGAGCGGCACCGATTCTACGAAACCGGGCACTTATACATTTAATAGTCAGGGCGTTGAATCCAAATTTATTGCAGATGCTTTGAAAGCGTATACCCAGGCGATTTTGTATGTTGTAACCGGTGATGAGACTTACCGGGCCAATGCGATGCATATTATCCGGATATGGTCCCAGATGGATCCTGGGCAATACGCGTATTATAACGATGCGCATATTCACTCGGGAATCCCGCTCAACCGTATGGTTACCGCAGCGGAAATCTTGAGATATTCCAGCTATCAAACTGCATCACTTGCGTGGACGGATCAAGATACGGCTAATTTTACGACCAATCTGATTACGCCGGTCATCGAAACCTTACAGCATAATAACAATTATTTTATGAACCAGCATCTTTATCCGCTAATTGGTGCTATGGCGGGTTATATCTTTACCGGCAACAGAGACCGATATTATGAGGGCGTAGAGTGGTTTACCGTTAACAAGACGGCTGTAGACCAGGGGCAAAACGGCTCCATTAAGCAATTATTCAGATTGGTGACTAAAAATGACTTGACAGGTGAGACGGTTGATCCACCGGTAGTTCAACACGTCGAAATGGGCCGCGACCAAGCGCACGGCGCCGGAGACGTCACCAATATGGAACTTTTGGCGCGTTTATTGCTTGCCCAGGGAACCAAGGTAGATCCGGTGGAAGGGACGCTTTCCACAGCGCCGAATGCTGTAGGTCCTTACGAATTTCTGAATGACCGAATCCTGGACGCTTCTGAGTTTTTTGCCAACTACATGTTGGGTAACGATACACCGTGGGTTCCTACTGCGGCACATACCGATGCCAACGGCAATCCAACCATCATTTATAAACAACTGGCAGGTGGTTATAGAGGAAGGCTGACACAAAATACGTGGGAGCTGTTCTATTACTATAAGTATGTCAGAGGAATCAATATGGAAGAAAGAGCTCCTTACTTTACCAAAATGTTCTCTGATCGGGTGATTTACAATTGGGACGGAGTAGATGGAGGCGGAGATTTCTGGCTCTTTATCCCCCCGGCAGCCGAGGCTGAGGGTACCAAGTATCTTGTGAAGCCTATAGTAGATCCATATCGGGAAATTGAAGACCGGTACTCGGCGCTCGACAGCAACTCTGCTACTATGCAAGATGGAGCGACTTCTTACGTTAAGATCAACGCAACGGAAGCGGGGAGCAGAATTGCGCTTGTTGGTTCCGGTAACGGGACGAGAAACATTGGATTCAGGATTCGGACCAATGGCGTAGCTAAAATGGAAGCGTTCGGTGATACATTAACGCTGCCGGATACCAAGGGGCAGTGGAGATATGTGACCTATGCGTTTAATGCTTACCAAGGCTTGGGCGATCTCCTTTATATCACTATTAAAGGCACTGGCACGACGGTTGATATCGACCACATTAATGTGCAAGCAGGAACACTGCTGACACCACCGGTATTTACGGCGGGAAGTGCAGATTTGAATGTATTTACCTATGTAGGGTCTACTACCACGATCAATTATGATTTCTCCGCAACGGACACAGGTGCAACCGATGTAGTCACTTATCAGATCGATAATAAGCCTGAGGGTGCCGTGTTCGATGAGAGCACTGGAGCATTTTCGTGGAAGCCGACACAAGTGGGGACCTATTCCTTCGTAGTTGAGGCGTCAGACGGAACTACGGTTACAACGAAGGACGTAAAAGTAGTAGCAACCAATGACCGGCAATCAGCAGTAATCGCAGTAATCGCTCCGTATAATGCCAATACACTTTATATTAGTTCGACTGTTAGTAATTATAATCAAGCGAATGCTGACGTGATGAATGTGATCTCAAGTGCGTCTGATGATGTGTTCTATCAGAAACTGGCGAACTTGAGCAGTGCAGTTAAAGGGCTTCAAATATTGACGCCGTCGTTAAGCGACGAAAGCATGAATTATTCTAATATGTTTGTTTCTTCAACCTTCGGCACTGCAGTGCCAAACCTTTTGGATAATACTCCTGACAGCTTTGTATGTTATTGTGTAGCTCAGAATTTGAGTCATATCATGGACTTTGGGCCTAGCTTTAAAGTTTCGGCAACTGCTTTCCAGCTTCAGGTAAGAGCCAGTTTTCCGGAACGTATCGGCGGTGTTGCCATGTTTGGATCCAATGATAAAGAGACTTGGACACGGTTAACACCCGGCCTGACAACGGTTACGGAAGATATGCAAACTCTTCAGGTGCAAGATGACCTCAAGAATCAGCAATTCCGCTTCTTGAAAATGCAAATGATTCAACCATCGAGTTCCATGCTTGAAGTGGCTGAATTCAGAATCTTTGGAGAACGTCATGAGGCGGTAAACAAGCTTTCGTCGGTTTCCATCAGCTCGGATCAGAGCTTGAAAAACCGAATTGTTGCAGGCAATACAGTGAAATTGTCCTTCCAGTCGACAGAACCGATTAATAATGTGAATGTAACGATTCAAGGGCAACCTGCAACGGTTACTACTGCCGACAATTTGAACTGGACTGCTGCGTGGGTAGTCGATAGCAGTGTTGCAACAGGTACAGTTAAATTTAACCTCAACTACAAAACGGCTGCAGGTATTGATGCCGAACCAGCCATTTTCACAACTGACGGCTCTTCCTTATTCATTGCCGACCAGACAGGGCTGATCAGCAATCTGCTGGATATTACCACATTAATAGATTCCAGTGGAAGAAACCAGACAGATCTGCTGGCAACGGCAAGTACATTGTTTGACAACAATTTAGGCACTATAACGGATTTTCGGCTAAATGGCAGCGGATACGGAGCCTATATCACCTTCGACTTTAAGGAAGGTGGCCAGGCAACGCTTTCGAAGGTCGACGTAATCTCAAGGCAAGATAGTAACTACACCAGAATCAGCGGTACCGTGGTTCAGGGCTCCAACGATAATACGAATTGGACCACCATTTCTAACGCAGCAGGTAAGACAGATGTTTGGCAGACCTTAACGATCAACAGCACACAATCGTACCGCTATATCCGCATCACCAACGGGAACAATTGGTATGGGAATATGGCTGAACTGAGATTGTATGGCGTGAAGGAATCCATTAACAAAATCCAGTCGGCTTCAATTAGCTCGAGTCAGAACCTTAATAAGAGGATTGTTCCGGGGAACACAGTCAAATTAGCCTTCACAGCAAAAGAAGCGATCAATACCGTCAATGTCACGATTCAAGGCCAGGCTGCAACGGTCAGCACGACAGATAATATCAACTTTACGGCCGCGGCGACCATACCTCAAGGCGCAGCAGCGGGAACCGTGAAATTCGCCATTAATTACAAGCAGCAAAATGGAAAGGACGGATACCCGGCCTCTTCTACAAGTGACGGCACTTCGCTATACCTTGTTGACGAGTCGGATGCGATTAAAAATGTGACCAGCATCACGAATTTAATCGATTCTACTTCAGGCAGATCTGCAGCAACAACCTTATCACAGGTGAATAGTCTGTTTGACAGCAATTTAGGTACGATATCCGATTTCCGTATTGGCAGCAACAATTCCGGAACGGGAAGTTACATTATCTTTGACTTTAAGGCAGGCAATCAAGCTACGCTGACGAATGTGGAGTTGATTGCAAGACAAGATACCAATTATACGAGAATTAGTGGTACCGTGATCCAAGGCTCCAACGATAATACGACATGGACGACGCTCACAGCAGCAGCGGGAAAAACGATGGATTGGCAAACCTTAGCGGTTGCCAGTAAAGTACCGTACCGTTATATCCGGATTTTCAATGGAAACACTTGGTACGGGAATATGACTGAAGTGAGATTCCATGGGGTTGTGAAAGCAGCGGACGTGACGCCTCCGGTAACAACCGATAATGCATCGCAGGGATCGGTCAACAATAATTCGACGGTAAGCCTCAATGCCGTTGATGCAAGCTCCGGTATTGCGGCAACCTACTTCAAAGTAGACGGCGGCGCGCAGCAAACCGGGAACACGGTTACGTTGACCACCGAGGGAACGCATACGATCGTGTATTGGAGCGTGGACTGGGCAGGCAATGTGGAGCAGCAGCATACGGTCACTGTAAATATCGCCGATACTACTCCGCCTGTTGTGGCCGGCTTGTATGCAGATATTACAGTGCCGACCAACAAAGATGTTCATGTGACCATCTACTATCCGCTTGACGCGGCGGTGATGGAGTACAAAGTGGGGGATAACGGCGTATGGACCGTGTACACTGCTCCTGTAACTGTTTCCGACAACGTAACGGTGTATGCAAGAAGTGCGGATGCTGCAGGCAATGTCTCGGACGTGGCGAGCTACACGGTCAGCAACATTTACAAGACAGCACCTTCGGACGCAATCTTCACAGCTGACATGACAGATCCGACCAATGGCAATGTCACCTTGACGATCAGCTATCCGGACAACGTGGTGGTCAAGGAGTACAAAGTAGGAGATAACGGCACATGGACAGCTTATGCTTCGCCTGTGACCACATCCGTCAATGTTAGCGTCTATGCACAAAGCAAAGACATTGTGGGCAATGTATCGAATGTGACCCACTATACCGTAAGCAACATCGACAGGATGCCGCCTGCGGACGCCGTATTGTCCGCCGACGTTACAGCGCCGACTAACCAGGATGTGACTGTAACGGTCACCTATCCGGACGATGCTGCGGTGAAGGAGTACAAGGTAGGCGATAACGGCGTTTGGACCGCGTACGGCGCTCCTGTGCTTATCTCCGAAAATAGCACGGTGTATGCAAAAGCTACGGATGCTGCGGGCAACGTCTCAAACGTCTCCCAATATGTGGTCGGCAATATCGACCGTATTGCACCATCTGAAGCGACTTTGGTCATAGATACCACAGCTCCGACCAATCAAGGTGTTACCGTAACGGCCACCTATCCGTCCGATGCAGCGATGAAGGAGTACAAAGTGGGTGAAAGCGGCCCGTGGACGGCCTATACGGATCCCGTTGTTGTCTCAGACAATGACACCGTTTATGCAAGAGGAATGGATGCTGTAGGCAATGTATCGAATGTAACCAGCATAATTGTAAGCAACATTTATAAGATTGCTCCTATTACCACCGCAACTTTAAGCCCTGCTTCGCCAAACGGCAAGAACAGCTGGTACACATCGGATGTTACCGTTAGCTTATCGGTATACGCCAGTGTATATGGAGGAGCTGTGACAACGGAGTACCAGATCAATGACGGTGACTGGGTGGTATACACCGGATCCATTCCTGCCTTTGGTGAAGGAGCTTATAAGGTGGGTTACCGCAGTACGGATGAAGCCAGCAATGTAGAACAACTCAAAACGATTGAGTTCAAAGTGGACAAGACAGCCCCTGTATTATCTGTCCAGTTGGACAAGACGTCGATTTGGCCGCCGAATCATACCATGGTGCCTATCAATGCCACTCTACTTTCGAACGACGACGGTTCAGGAGTTGAATCTGTGGTGTTAACCTCCATCACAAGCAATCGACCGGATAGCGGTAAAGGCGATATTCTTGCCAATTTCGGTACAGCCGCCACTTCATTCAGCGTGCGTGCGGAAAGAGGGAATATCTACACCATCACGTACACGGCAACTGATAAAGCGGGCAACAAAACGGCTGTATCTGTAACCGTCACCGTGCCTCACGATCAATCCAGCAATTAATAAGTAGAATCACATGAAACCGGAAGGAAAGCATTCATGTCTTCCTCCCGGTTTCAATAAATCTTCTCTTTCTGTGCGCATCTATTACCATGAAGCCTCCATAATCGAGAGGTGCTAATGTCGGCACAACGCAACTGAATTTCTGTTTCTGGTTGATTTTTTAATTAAATGGAGGAATGCATAATGAAGGTTCGGAAACGGCTTAGATATGGAAATAGTCTTAAAAGTATGTTGTCTTTACTTGTTTCCATTTGTGTAATGGCAATGATTCTGCCTTTAGCGGCGGGAGTAGCTGCTGCGGAAACAACAACTCAATCGATGATTACGGATTATCAACCAACGATTAATGAGGTCATCGATGCAAGCGGTTTCAAACATCCCGGTGTCGGACTTACCAAGGATATCCTTGAAAATTTGAGGACACAGGTAAGGGCGCAAAAGGAACCTTGGAATACTTATTTTAATCAAATGCTATTATCTTCTGCCGCTGCAAAGACCGTCACGTCCAGCAATCAGAGCGGTACTGATCCTACGAAACCAGCTAGTGATGCTTTTAATAGCCAGGGTTTTGATTCTAAATTTATAGCCGATGCTTTGAAGGCTTATACCCAGGCTATTTTATATGTTGTAACCGGTGATGAGACTTATCGAGCAAATGCCATGCATATGATCCGCATTTGGTCGCAGATGGACCCTGCGAAATACGTATATTTTACAGATGCGCATATTCACACGGGAATCCCTCTCAACCGTATGGTTACCGCTGCGGAAATCTTAAGGTATACAAGCACTCAAACAGAAGAACTGAAGTGGACGGATAAAGATACGACCGATTTCACGACTAATCTGATCACTCCGGTAATCGAAACCTTTCAGCATACGAATTACCGCTTTATGAACCAGCATCTTTATCCGCTGATAGGAGCTATGGCAGGTTATATTTTTACCGGCAACAAAGACAGGTATAACGAGGGAGTTGAGTGGTTTACCGTAAACAAGACCGCTGTAGACCAGGGTCAAAACGGCGCTATCAAGCAACTATTCAGATTGGTGGATAAAAATGACTTAACCGGTGAGACGGTAAATCCTCCGGTAGTTCAGCATGTCGAAATGGGCCGGGACCAGGCGCATGGCGCCGGAGACGTCACCAATGCGGAAATTTTGGCGCGTTTATTGCTTGCCCAGGGAACAAAAGTCGATCCGGTAGAGGGGACTATTTCCACAGCGCCGAATGCTGTAGGACCTTACGAATTTCTGAATGATCGAATCCTGGACGCTGCTGAATATTTTGCCAAGTTCATGATCGGTTATGATACACCATGGATTCCTGTGGCGGCACATACCGATGCCAATGGAAATCCAACTATCATTTATAAAGAACTGTCACAGCAATACAGAGGAAGATTGACTCAAAATACGTGGGAGCTATTCTATTACTATAAGTATGTCAAGGGAATCAATATGGAAGAAAGAGCTCCATACTTTACCCAAATGTTCGCTGACCGAGTGATTTACTTTTGGGATGGAGTAGATGGAGGAGGAGATTTCTGGCTCTTCATTCCTAAAGCAGCTGAGGCTGAGGGTACAAAGTATCTTGTAAAAACAATAACGGAACCATTGAGAGAAATTGAAGATCGTTACACGGCTTTTGACAGTAATTCTACCACAAAACAAGAGGGAGATACTTCCTTCGTCCAGATCAAAGCGACGGAAGCGGGAAGCAAAATTGCGCTCGTAGGTGCAGGCACCGGCGAGAAAACCATTGGATTCAGGATTCGGACCAATGGGGTAACCAAACTGGAAATGAGCTATAGTATTAACGACACGTTGACGCTGCCGGATACGAAGGGGCAGTGGAGATATGTGACCTATAAGATGAATGATTTCCAGGGCTTGGGTGACCTTGCGTATTTCAAAGTAATTGGAGCCGGCACTACGGTTGACATTGACCACCTTAATTATCAAGCAGGAACATTGCTGACGCCTCCGGTATTTTCGGCAGGAAATAAAGCTGTACACTTATTTACCTATGCCGGGTCTCAGGCAACGATCAATTACGATTTCTCTGCTACAGACGCGAGTGCTACCGATGTAGTTACTTATCAGATTGATAATAAACCTGAGGGTGTAGTGTTCAATGAAAGCACCGGCGCATTTTCGTGGAAGCCGACACAAGCCGGAACCTATTCCTTCGTAGTGGGGGCGTCGGACGGAACCACGGTTACAGCGAAAGATGTTATAGTTGTCGTAACCAATGATCGGCAATCGGCAGTAAGCGCAGTAATCGCTCCGTATAATGCCAATATTAGTTATATTTCGTCAACCCTTGATAATTATAATCGGGCGTATGCTGACGTCATGAATCTGATCTCCAGCGCATCCGATGATGTTTTCTATCAGAAATTATCGGACTTGAACAATGCAGTTGAAGGTCTTCAATTATTGACGCCATTGCTAAGCGACGGAAGCATGCACTATGCCAATATGTTTGTTAGTTCAACCTTTGGAACTCAATTACCCAACCTTCTGGATAATTATGCAGGCAGTTTTGCAGGATATTACTTAGCTCAGAATTTGAGTTATTTCATGGATTTCGGGCCTAGCTTCAAAGTGTCGGCCAATGCCTTCGGGCTCCAGGTAAGAGCCAGTTTCCCCGAACGGATCGGCGGTACTGCCATATTTGGATCCAATGATAGAGTGAATTGGACCCGGTTAACGCCCGGCCTGACAACGGTTACGGAAGATATGCAAAGACTTGAGGTACAGGATGATCTCAAAAATCAGGAGTTCCGATACTTGAAAATTCAAATGATTCAACCGTCGAGCACCATGATTGAATTGTCCGAAGTCAGAATCTTTGGAGAGCGCCATGAGATGGTTGATAAAATTCCGGGCACTATTGCCGAAGCGCTGGTGGAAGCGGCGAAGCTGCCTGTCGAAAATTACACGAAACAAAGCTATTATCTGTTCCAGAAAGAATTGGAATATGTGAAGAACGCAGTCGGCAATCCCGATTATACCGAGCAAGAGCTGATTAACGAAATTTATGATGCCCGCAGTTTGTTGGTACCGTACACAACGTCGCTGAATTCGTTCGAAGGAAACGCAAAGAATACGTTCGGGTTTTCTTCGTCCACTGACGGAACTGTCTTTGGAACCGAAGCTTACGCGGCAGGAAAGGTTGGGCAAGCGATCAGCCTGAACGGAACGGATAGTTACGTTATGCTGCCGGCCTCTCACCCTATGTCCAATTACAACGAGATCACATTGGCAACCTGGGTGTACTGGAAGGGAAGCAGCCAGTGGCAGCGGATCTTCGACTTTGGCAACAACACCAATCAATACATGTTCCTTACGCCGAGATCGGGCAGTAACAAGCTGCTTTTCGATATCAAGAACGGCAGCAACGAACAATCCGTGGAAACTGCGCAAATGCCGGCCAATCAATGGGCGCATGTGGCGGTGACACTGGGCGGCGGTACGGCGAAGCTGTATGTGAACGGCGAACTGAAGACGACCAAAAGCGGCTTCACGATCAAACCGAGCGATTTCATGCCTGGCACGAACTACATCGGCAAAAGCCAGTTTCCCGATCCGCAGTTTAACGGCATGGTCGACGAATTCCGCGTATACAATCGCGTCTTAAGTGATGCCGAGATTGGGGCCGTGTATACCCAAACAGGAGTTGGGTATGACAACAGCTTGCTCACGTTCTTGTTGGATCGAGCTGCTGCAGCAGGCAATGCCGGCATTTATACGGCTGACAGCGTGCAAGCTTTGCAGCAGGCTATCCCTGCGGCGCAAGCTGTCGCCTCAAATACTAGCGCAAGCCAGGCTCAGCTTGATGCTGCAGCCGATAGTTTACGGGCGGCCTACGAAGGTCTGATCTATCTGCCGGGCGTTCCGGCGATCGCTCCCGTAGCGGACAAAACCGTTATAGCGGGTAATCAGCTTACCTTCAAGCTGCATCCGTTGAATTCCGTTGCCGGCACTGTATTCAGTGTCAGCGGACTGCCGCAAGGAGCGGTTTTCGATGCGGATAAGCGGACCGTCGTATGGACACCGGACAGAACGCAAGGAGGCGTCTATACCGTAACCTTAACTGCTGCAGCGAACGGAGGGACAACTTCCCGTACCGTCAAGATCACCGTTAAGGGTCAACCGGTCATCGCTTCCAATGAAACTGTGGAGCTTATGTCAAAACAGGCGTTTACGTATCAGGTAAGAGCAACGGATCCGACTGGTGCCACGCTGACCTACAGCGCAGCCAAGCTGCCTTCGGGCGCGGCGCTAGACTCGGTCACGGGCGCCTTCACATGGACTCCTGCTCATGCGAATTACGGCGACAACTTTGTCACCTTTATAGTGAGCAACGGCTTGTATAAGATCAGCCAAACGGCCCAATTTAAGGTCAATCTCGGCATGTTGAAGCCGGACGGCTATACCAAGGGCAGCTACTATCTGTATCAGAAGGAATTCGAGCGGATCCAAGCTGCGCTCGCTTTGCCGGGTGCCGATAAAGCGGCGCTTGTCGCGCAGCTCGCTCAAGCCGAAGCGGCGCTGGTGTCAACAATCACACTCACTGCGCCGAAAGTTGACGTGTCGTCTTCGATGGTCGTTGCTTCCACTGTAGCCTGGCCTAACGCCAGCGCAGGGTCGGCCGCAGTGAACGGATGGCGGGCGTTTGACGGCAATACGGGCACCTATACCGATGCCACGGCCAACCCAAGCTGGATTCTCGTCGATTTGGGAGAAGGCAATGCCAAATCAATCGGCAGCGTCAGGTTCTATCCGAGAAGCAATTTTGTGCCCCGGATCAACGGCTCGATCATTCAAGGTTCGGGCGATGGAACGAACTGGACCGATCTTTATACGATTAACGGCATCGGTGCGTTGGCATGGAATTCAGGCGCGATTACGAATACGACGGCCTTCCGTTATCTGCGCTTCTATTCTCCGAGCGGGAGCTCGAACGTCGCCGAGCTTGAGTTCTTCGAGAAGCCGATCGACCGAACCCTGATTAATGTCTTGAATTCGGAAGCCAATGCGCTGAACGGCACGAAGTACCCGGCGGATCAATGGCAAGCCCTACAGAGTGCACTTGACAAAATGAATGCTGTGCCGGCTGCCGCGTCTCAGGAGATCATTGATACGGCTACCGCGGATGTGATTGCCGCGCTGAAAGCGCTGCCGCCGGTGACGACGGCTGCTGTCTCACCAGCTCAGCCGGACGGGCTGAACGGATGGTATGTACACGCTGTAACTGTTACCCTTAGCGTCCTTAGCGTTTATGACAATCTGTCGGGCGCAGCCAAAACCGAGTACAGTCTGGACGGCGGACGCACATGGCAGGCTTATGCGTCGGAGTTAACGTTCGACAAAGATGACAAATATACCATGAGCTACCGCTCGACGGACAATGCCGGCAATGCTGAAGAGGCCAAAACAATTAGCTTCAATCTGGATGCGACTCTACCTGCGATTACGGTTTCCGGCGTGGTATACGGAACGTTCAACGATTCCGGGGATATGACTCCGATCATTGAGCTGAGCGATAACTTGTCCGGAGTTGATGGCAGCAAGACAACAGTTACGCTGGATACGTATGGCATACAGCAAGGAGCGACTATTCCACTCTATACGCTGCCTCTCGGCTCGCACACGCTGGTCGTAACAGCAAGCGACCTGGCAGGGAATACAAGCAGCCAGACGATCATGTTCCAGACTACGACCAGTATCCAATCCTTGCAGGCCTTGGTCACACGCTTTAAGACTACCGGATGGATCGATAACGCTGGCATCGCAAACAGCTTGCAAAGTAAATTGGTCGCGAACAATCTGGCCGATTTCGTAAGCGAAGTACGGGCGCAAAGCAGCAAGCATATCTCTGTGCAAGCCGCAGGCTACTTGCTTCGGGATGCCAAGTATTTGCTTACTCCATAAAATGACGTATCAAATTTGCTTAGTGTAATAGCCTTTTGTTTTTCAGCTCCCTCTTGTGCAGACAGTATGGAAATAAACATTCCAATTGCACGAGAGGGAGTTTTTCATACACCCTGATTCGGCAAGGCCGGTATTAGGGCGAGGTTGATATTTTGCAAGGGAGGGATGCGATAGGAGAATTGCAGGTAAAGCAGCTGCGGCAAAAAAAAGGCTTTATGAGTGTTCAATACAAAAAGGAGATGATTTATGATGAAGAAGATTTTAGCGGTTTCAATTATTTTAAGCCTTCTGGTGAGCATGATAGGCTATGTTAATAAAGGGCAAGCAGCTACTGCCTTTGTACATCCTGGCATACTGCATACACAGGCAGATTTCGACCGTATGAAGCAGATGGTTAACGCGGGCACACAGCCGTATCTGGACGGTTATAATCAACTGGTGGGCAGCCCGCTTTCTTCATCCAATTGGACCCCGCGTGCTACGGATACGATCATTCGCGGCGGCGATGGCGACAATGTATCCTTGTTATACATCGATATTGCCCGCGCTTACCAGAATGCCTTACTATGGAAGATCAACGGCAACACGGCTAACGGAGATACGGCGCGCAACATTCTGAACGCCTGGTCGTCCACACTTACGACGATCTCCGGCAATGCCGACCGCTATTTGGCTTCCGGACTTTACGGATATCAGCTGGCTAACGTGTCAGAGATTATGCGTGGCTATTCCGGTTTCAACGTGACCCAGATGCAAAACATGCTATTGAATGTATTTTACAAGCCTCTTAACGAGCGCTTCCTTATCGGTAATGAATACGGCGGGGATCACAACGACTCGTTCATCCAAAATTACTTTGCGAACTGGGATCTGAGTAATATGGCTGCGACAGTTGCGATTGGGATTTTTTGTGACCGCCGGGATATCTACGATATAGGAGTCGAATATTTTAAAAACGGCGCTGGAAACGGTTCCATCTATAATGCGATTCCATTCCTGCACCCGGGTGGGCTCGCACAGTGGCAGGAATCTGGACGCGACCAGGCGCACACACAGCTGGGGATCGGATTAATGGCTTCGATAAATGAAATGGCTTGGAATCAAGGCGACGACTTGTATGGGTGGGCCAATAACCGCTTCATGCGCGCTGCCGAATACGTGGCCAAATATAACAACGGCAATGAGGTACCGTTTGCGACCTATGAATGGGGCTCCGGCACCAACGGCGCCATTCAAACACAAACCGTGATTTCCGATGCCAGCCGTAATGAATTACGTCCGATATGGGAAATGATATACAACCATTACGCCAACCGCAAAGGGCTGTCGGTGCCCAATATTGCCGCCCGCGCCCAACTCGTGAGACCTGAAGGCGGTCCAAACACTTCCTATGGCTCGACATTTGACCAGCCCGGATTCGGTACACTTCTCTATACCCGGCCGTCCGGCAGCGGCGGAACTGCAACTCTTCCCGGTGGTAATATTCCTGACGGCACTTATCGGATCATCGTGCGCAGTACCAGCAAAGCTCTGGATGCAGCCGGAACAGCAAATGGTTCAGCAGTACAGCAATGGACACCTAATGGAGGAACTAATCAACAATGGGTGGTTACCCATCTTGGCGGCGGCCAATATAGTGTTAAAGATGTGCGGAGCGGTAAAAATCTGGATATAACCAGTGGGTCTCTGGATCATGGCGCCAAATTTGAGTTGTGGAGCAGCACTGGCGGAGACAATCAGAAATTTGCTTTTCTCCCTGTAGGCAGCGGCTATCACCGCCTCACCCCCGTGCATAGCAACAAACCAGCAGACGTGGAAGGCAATTCCACCTCAGATGGAGCCCTTATCCAGCAATGGCGATATGTTCTTGGCAATAACGAGCAGTGGAGGCTCGAGCCGATATCCGTAAACGTTCGCTTGCAATCGTATAACTTTCCGGACCGTTACATTCGTCACAGTAACTATCGTGCACAGATAGATGCCAATGTTTCTCCGGTTCAAGACTCTCAGTTCAAGATGGTTACCGGATTGGCTGATTCGACGGGAGTTTCGTTCGAGTCCATCAACTTCCCTGGGAGCTACCTGCGAGTCCGATCCAATGGAGAAGTTTGGCTGGATTCGAACGATAGCACGACAACTTTCAAAAATGATGCAACCTTCCGTCGCGTGGCAGGATTGGCGGACGCTCAAAAATCGTCCTACCAAATGTGGACGGATTCGACCAAATATCTGCGCCACTCCAATTATCTGATGTATGC
Source organism: Paenibacillus sp. V4I9 (assembly GCF_030817295.1). Lineage (NCBI taxonomy): Bacteria > Bacillati > Bacillota > Bacilli > Caryophanales > Paenibacillaceae > Paenibacillus > Paenibacillus sp. V4I9. Next base: position 5,074,060 of record NZ_JAUSZE010000001.1, on the reverse strand, counting down.
TCAGGCCGGATCAGGATCGACGTTTGATGCCGATGCGACATTCACTGAAGTCGCTCCTTAGATACGGTTGCTTCCGTAACAGTGCCTCAGTATCAATCAGGAATTCATTAAGACAAGAAACCTCTCTGGAAGAAATATGGATATCGGAGGACGGCAAATCTGCCATCCTCCCTTTTTTTGCGGATATTGCAGGCGGATTTAAAGAAATCTGATGAAATCGAATAATATTGCAATAGATAGAGCGTTTTCATTTTGATAGAGTTAACTGTGAAAATACTAAAAGATATAATAGGCAAATTAACCGTACATGGCTATTCCATCGTTAGAGCAAGGGATAGTCTCTTTGTCTATCTCGAAGAATATCAGTAAGCTAATTGTAGCAAAGTGGGGAATGAGACTCATGGGCCGATTTGGAAAACTTAGCCTTATCCGGCAAGTCCTTTATTTGATCTTGATCATGCTGATCATACTTCTGATTTCATTTGTCATTTCGAACAATATTGCAGGGCGCATTATCGAGAGGAAGGTCACGGACTCCGTTAGCAAAATACTTCTTCAGGTTGAAGAAAAAACGTTGAGCTTTTATTCGGACATGGAGGGAATCTCAACATCTCTGCTATACAGTCCGACGGTTCAAACCTACATGAGTTCGACGGATACCTTATCGATGATCCTAATGAACAGTGAAATCATTTCGGTGTTCAGCAACACCATTACTCTGAAAGAAAATATTAGAGGCATCCAGCTTTTCAACAAGGAAGGGACGTTGATCGCCAATATCGGAGCAGGAACCGGCGAATCCGTTAAATATCAGGTGGAAAGCATAGAGTATTCAGGGGTTTTGACAAATCCCGATTTAGCCTACATGGGACCCTACTACACCATTTCCGTTCCGGTTTATAATCTGAAAAGTAACATTCCCAGAGATTACAGAGGTACAAGTGTTTTTGTTATGGATGTAAATAACTATAATAATATATTGAAAAGCGGAAAAATCACAAAAAATTCTCGGCTGTTGCTTCTCGATCAACAAAACAAAATCGTGGCCAGCGAAGGGAATTCGCCAGATTTCGATATATTCCATATAGAGGATTGGAAAAATGATAAACGATATATCGTACAGACGATGATGCTGTCCCGTACCGGATGGAAGCTGATCAGCGTGATTCCGAAGGACGAACTGTTGCAGGAATTGGCTGTCGTTCAAAGACTCAACATTGCGACGTATATCATCATGTTTAGTATACTCTGTCTATTTTTATTTATTTTTTACAACCGTATTTTAAAGCCGGTAAGGGCCTTAATGGAATTTATGAAATCTTACCCGAAAAAGGGTGGAGAAAACCGCTTCAACGTTGTCCATCATAATGAAATTGGCGTGCTCGCCGTTAATTTGAATAAAATGCTGGATGAAATTGATACCCTAAGCAAAGAGATTCAGCTTACGCAAAAGCAGATGTACGAAATCGAAATCACGAAAAAACAGATGGAAATATCCGCGTTTCGTAATCAGATTAACCCCCACTTTTTGTACAATACATTGGAATGTATCCGCGCTATCGCTTTTTATTACAAAGTTCAGGAAATTGCTGATATATCGACATCCTTATCCAATATGTTCAGATACTCGGTCAAAGGGAACGATTTCGTAACCATTCAGGATGAAATCTCGCATGTCAAAGAATATGCGAAAATAATCGAGTTTCGTTTTATGGGAAGAATGCAAGTAGCAATCGAAGCGGATGAGGACCTGTTGGAAGTGAGGACGCTTAAAATGCTGCTTCAACCGATTGTGGAAAATGCCGTTTTTCACGGATTAGAGAAAAAAATCGACAACGGCCTCGTTCTGATTACGGTGCAAAAGATTGCGCAGAACCAAGTTCAATACGTAATCCGAGATAACGGATACGGGATGGAAGATAAGCAGCTTGAGGAGCTGCTAAATTGCCTGCGGCAATTTGACACACCTAGCTATTCGAAGAATGATGCTAAACTAGGAATTGGGTTATCCAATATTTATCGGAGAATCAAGTTGTTTTACGGTGATGAGGCTGAGATGACCATACAAAGTAAATTACATTTGGGTACAACGATCAGTATCACCTTCCCTGCGCAGGACCATTCCGAACAACTGGAGGACAAATAACCATGTACAACGTATTGATTGTTGACGATGAGCCGTGGGTCGCATACGGGATAAAAGCGTTGATTGATTGGGAGAGCTTGGGCTATACCGTGATCGGAGAGGCGTATAACGGGTTAACGGCGCTGGAGACGATTTTGGAAAAAAAACCTGAGATCGTGATATCCGATATTCGAATGCCGGGTTTAAACGGAATTGAGCTGTTGGAGCAAATCAATGAGAAGCAGCTGGATACCAATGTCATTCTTATTAGCGGCTATGCGGAGTTTGAGTATGCGCAAAAAGCGGTCCGACTCGGCGCCTTTGATTATTTGTTGAAGCAGGTCGATAAAGACAAGCTCATCGATACTTTATTGCGGTTAAAAAGCGTGTTGACGGAGAAGCAAAAAGCGTACAAAGGACTGGATTTGTTCCTGGATGATCTATTCGAATTATTTGAGCCCGATAACAAAATTAAAATCAGCAATTTTTTAACAAATAGAGGAATTGGTTTCGTACTTCCTCATTATCGGTTCATTAGTTGTTTATATCCGCAAACAACGCTTTCAGAAGCCGGGGATGGAATTATAACGAGTAACGGGATAAAGTGTATCCGCTTTCGTACAGGGCAAAATAAAATCTCCATTCTATTAAACTACGATGAATGCAAGAATCCGATCGGTTTATTGGATTTCATCTCGGTAAACCTTTCCGGTACCGAGTGTATCGGAATAAGCAGCATAGGTGTTTTCTCTACACCCGTTGCCAAGCTTTATCAGGAATCGGACATTGCCCTGTTCAGTTCTTTCTTCGGGCAGGGACGACAGATGGTCGATTATAAAACGACTGAACTTGCCGCAGCTCTGACGAAAACGATACTTCATATCGAAGTAGCCATTAAAGAACAAAAACAGGAGCAAATTTATAAAGGTCTGGACGAGCTTTGTGAGGAATGCAAGGCTCGGCACATGTTGATCGACCAAATATCCACGATTTACAATCAAATCGTCTCGCTCATTTTTAAATATTATAGCAACAGCGATGTAATTAACGAAATCGAATATTTAAACTACTACCAAATTGTCCGTTATTATAGCTCAATCGAGCAACTATTCGAAAGGATCAAGGCAATCTTCGAGCAACAAGCCGGCGAAGAGCTGCTGATTTCCAATGAGACGGCGAAGAAGATTATCGATCATATCAATGCCAGCTTTACGGAGGATATTTTACTCGGCGATTTATCCAAGCAATTTAATATCAGTCTCGGTTATTTAAGCACCCTTATTAAGAAGGAAACGGGAATAACATATACGGATTATATAACTAACAAGAGAATGGGCCTGGCCAAAGAACTATTGTCTGGCTCTTCGCTGTCCATACATGAAATCGTAGAGCGTGTGGGATATAAGGACTATTTCCATTTTAACAAGCTTTTCAAAAAAAATTGTGGAATTACGCCAAGCAAATATCGGAAAATGTAATCGCTATCTAAAACCTACACCAAAATAAAAAAAATCAAACATATGATGTGATAGCGAAGCGGGCTAAGATGAAGAAGTACCAAACAAATATGCGTGGGCAGGGGTGTCGTCGATTATGAAGTTGAGATTGTTTACAGTATTGACATTGGCAGGGGCAGTCGCGTTATCGGGCTGCAGCGCCAACAAATCGGGAAGCGGCGCCGAACCGACGAAGGCGGCGAAAACCGAGACGCCAGCGGCGCCGGTTAATGTTAACTGGTTCTCTACAGCAGGATTCTGGAACCCGCCTCAATGGAACACGGAGCCTGGAACTGTTACGGGCGAACTTACGAAAAAGACGGGGCTCACTTTCAGCTACAATATTCCGGCTCAGGACGGCGATACAAAATTGAGTCTGCTGATGGTTTCATCATCGGATGCTTTCCCGGACGTCATTACAACTGTAGGCCCGGATATGTCTAAGAAGCTGACTCAATCCGGCAAGGTATGGAAATTGGAAGAATTCCTTAAGAAATATGATCCGGAGTCCCATTTGCTGAAGAGTTTTCCTGCTGATGTAAAGAAGCAGCTTATCAAACGAGATGGCGACTGGTACGCCATTCCGAGTCATATGGGCAGTGATGATGCGAAGAAGACATTTCCTCCGTCAAGCACTTACTTTGCAGATGTGGCAAAGTATTCAGAAAACAAAGGTGTTTTGATCAACGAGAATCTCATGAAGCAGGCAGGCCTTACGCTTGACGATCTGAAAACCGAGGATGGTTTCCTCGCGGCTCTCAAAAAGGTGAAGGACATGAAGCTGACTGTTGACGGCCAGGCTGTCATTCCGCTCCAGTTGAATGGCAAGAACTATCAGGGCGAGTCGCTCCAACTTCTTCAGCGATCTTTTGGGGCCATGCCGATTGATAAAGAAGGGAAAGCCAGAGATGTTCTCTTAACTCCGGAAAAACAAGCATGCCATTCAATTTCTGTTTAAGGCAGCTCAAGGCGGGTACTTCGATGCTGGGCAGTTAACAACCGATAATGCAGCCATGGAAGCAAACTTCTTGTCTGGACGTGTGTTTAGCTTCATCGGCAATATGGCTGGCGCTAAATTTGATAAGCTTGATTTCTGGGTTTCTCCTGGCCCGATCTTGTCGAACGAAGGCACAAAACCTACTTTCCCTTACTGGTCTGAACCAGGGGAAGGCTGGATGCAAACTTTCATTTCCAAATCAGCCAAGGAACCGGAACGCTTGGCGAAATGGCTCAGCTATATGGCCAGTCCTGAAGGGATGACACTCACTCACTGGGGCATTGAAGGCGTTCATTATACGAAAAATGACAAAGGTCTCATCGTACAAACTGACAAAGGGATACAAGACACCAAGGACAGCACCAAAACAGCATTAGATATCTTCTGGCAATTCACCAATTTGTCATTCTTTGAAAGCGTGATGCCGGCTCCTACAAAAAGGTCTGGCGCCGGTGGATTGGCTGAAGTGGAGGCACGGACCGCTTTCGCGAAAGGAAAGGAAGTGGTCAGATATAATGCTTCTGTAATGGTAATGCCTGGCGATTTCTATGCGGTCGGAAGCAAAAATAAAACGATAAAAGATCAAGTGCAGCAATACATCCAAGCTCAGATTTCCAAGATGGTTTTGGCGAAGGACGAGGCAACGTTCAACAAGCTCTATGACGAATATATCGCCAAACTGAAGGAATTGAAGATCGATGAGCTTGATGCAGCGGTAGACGCAGAAGTCCAAAAGAGGTTCAAAGAACTGGGCGTAACGGTAAAAGGCGTTAATTCATAACTTATGATTTGACCGATGAATAGTGCCAAAGTGCGGGTGCCTTCGCATGCTGCACTTTGGCACTATCAATGTTTGTCTGGAGGGATAATGATGGCGAAAAGCGCCTATGAGGGACACATCCCGTTAGCAAAAGCTAAAAGCAAGAAATCATTCAGGCTTGGACACGATCTTCGCACCCAGTTGGAGCTCAAGACCATGCTGTGGCCTGCAATTATTCTTATTGTCATATTCGACTTTGTCCCGATGTACGGGCTGTTGATGGCATTTAAGGCCTACGATCCCTTTACTGGAGTCAAAGGCATTTTTACGAGTCAATGGAACAACTTTGAGAACTTTATGTTTGTTTTTCGGAACTTTGAGTTTTGGCCGATGGTGAAAAATACACTCGGAATCAATCTCTTGGGGTCGCTGATAGGGATACCGGTAACCCTGATGTTCGCTTTATTGTTAAACGAGATCCGGAATCCCAAGTTTAAATCATGGATTCAGACCGTCACGTACCTGCCGCATTTTCTATCGTGGGTTATCTTTGGCGGATTGTTTATTACGCTGCTGAATCCAGATGGCGGTATCGTGAATTATATGCTCCTGAAACTGGACTTGATCGATAGACCTATTCAATTTCTGGGTGATCCCGATTATTTTTGGGGCATTGCTATCGGGACATCCTTGTTGAAGGAAATAGGCTGGGGCGCCATCTTATATTTGGCTGCCATTGCAGGCATCGACCAGTCTTTATATGAGGCTGCTGCAATTGACGGTGCGGGCCGTTTCAAACGGATGATGCACATCACGCTGCCTAGCATTTTGCCTACCGTGATGATTCTGATCATATTCGCAGTGAGCGGCATGCTGAACAATAACTTTACGCAGATTTACGTCCTGCAAAACTCATTAAACTTGCCTGCAAGTCAGGTTATAGATACTTACGTGTATCGAACAGGGATTCAACAGTTCCAGTTTGCTCCGGCTACGGCAATCGGTTTGATGAAATCGATATTTGCGCTTGCGCTATTGCTTGGAGCGAACATTCTATCAAAAAGACTTACAAAATCAGGTTTGTTTTAAGCGTATGCTTCCGGAGCGAGTTTTTCGCTTGCATAGAAGATACTACATGGAAGCAGCGCGAATAACTTTTAGGAGGTAGTCCGGTATGGTCGGAGGCAGGAGCTGGGGAGATCGCATTTTTACTGTATCGAATGTCCTCATCATGCTGTTTGTGATGCTATTGACGGTGTATCCGTTTTGGTTTTCTGTCGCAAATTCTTTGAATACAGGCGACGATCTTGTGCGTGGTCCCATATTTGTATGGCCAAGGGAATTTACATGGGCGAGCTGGCAGACGGTTATGTCGGACCCGGGGATCCTTCAGGCTGCATGGATAAGCGGGTCGCGAACTGTTATTGTAACGGTTGTCTCTATTTTGTATACGGCGATGTTTTCTTACGCCTTTTCCCGTCCTTATTTAAAAGGCAAATGGTTTTATGCGGGAGTAGGCTTTGCAAGCATGTATTTTGGCGGCGGGCTGATTCCTTCATTTATGTTAATGAATTGGCTTGGTTTGTATGATAGCTATCTGGTTTATATCATTCCTGCCCTTTTTGGCGGATTTTGGAACGTTATTATTTTCAATGCGAATTTCAAAGCGATTCCCATCTCTCTGTTTGAATCGGCCAAAATGGATGGGGCGAATGAATTCACCATATTCTTCCGCGTTGTTATCCCGTTATCAAAGCCGGTTTTGGCTGCTCTTTCGGTTTTCACGGCTGTTGGCGTATGGAATGATTACGGAGCGACGCTGTATTTCACCCAATCCAGTGATTTACAGACGCTGCAGTATCTGATCTTAAAGCTGGTTCAGTCGACTGATGCGCTTGAACAGATGGCTAACACCGTGAATGCCAACAATCCCGCTATCGCGGATCTCTACTCCAAAGTTCAAGGCCAAGGAACCGTTACAGCCCGAACCCTTCAACTGGCGTCGATGGTCATGGCGTCGATTCCAATGGTAATTATATACCCTTTTGCGCAAAGGTTTTTTATTAAAGGCGTGCTGCTCGGTTCTGTAAAAGAATAAAGGAAAAGTAATTATTTGAAGATGACCCAAAATGCCAGATATGTATCAAAATGACCGTCTAAAAAGCTTGAGCCCGGCTAATTGCCGGGCTCAAGCTTTTCTATTTTTCGCTTCAAATACTTACATCTTCACTTTCACTTATTTATTCTAAATATAGTAATCGTATGCAAATCCTCCAAAACAACCTGCGCATGAACACTATTCTCCTGCACATTTACAAACTTGACGATGACATCCCCTGTGGAACGTTCGAAACTTGCTGAATAATACAAAGGTTCGATCACCGGAAGCTTGTCTTCCGTGTCATGGGATAACACGTCGTCGATCCAAGCTCGGATCTATCTTCCCGATACTTCTAACGTACCCAATCCGTTTCTCCCAGATCCAGCCAACTTAAAAAAATGTATTTATCCCAAAAAACTATTCCCTTTAACATTAATTCGGCTAATGCTACAATAAAACGGGGGGGAAAGCTATGATCCATTACATCACGTCTTTCATGCGCAACAAAAACTTTCTGATCCGGATTGTATCGTCGTATGTTCTTGTCGGACTGCTGATCATTGCGGTCTTGACGTTTGTCATCACTTCTAAAGTTTCAAGGAATTTGACGAATGAAATCAATCGATCCGCGGATCGCTCCGTTGAGCAGTCGTATAATGCGGCGAACATTTTGCTGACATCAATGTTTGAAAATTTTGCAATCGCTTTCCAGAGCGCAGATGTCCAATATGGTTTATATAATGAAGATTTCAATACGAGCGCATTGGGTAGAATAGGTGGTAAGCTGTACGAGCTCAGCAGTACGAATCCTTTGGTAAACTCGATTTATTTGTTCAATTATCAAAAGAGACTCGTATTCTCCTCATTATCCACTGTCCGGACCTTTGACGATTTCTACGATACAGGGATGATCCAGCTGCTCAGTAACTTACAGCCTGCTAAGTCCGGCATATTTTTTTCTCGCCATATTCGGTATGACATCGACGCGAAACAGTATGACAACGATCTAATCTCCATTGTTTATTTGAACTCCATTGGAAAGAACGCGAACGGCGCCATGGTAGTGAATCTGAATCAGCAAACCTTGCAGAGGATGGTTATGAACGGGGCGGGCAGCAGTTCTTTTCAATCGATGATTTTGAACAAGCAAGGTACGGTCATTTCTCATACGAACAGCGCTATGATCAACACGAATATGTCTGATCAAAGCTATGTGCAGAAAATCAGCGCTTCGAGCGAGCCCAGAGGCACCATGGAGATCACGCAGGATGGCCGAAGTTACCGCATCTCGTATATCAAATCTGAAAGCTTGGGCTGGACTTTCATAGGCGTTACCGACTATGAGAGTCTGCTCCGCAATGTGAAGGAAATGAAGCGATATATTTTATCGGTAACGGCTATCCTGCTATTGACCGTACTCGGTCTCGGCGGCTTCTTTACCCGCCTCATTTACGGTCCGATTCATCGTCTGATCCGAAGCGTTCGTGATTCTTCCTTCGATTCAAGGCAGCGGCAGCCCGTTTCCGAGTTGGACTTGCTGAGCGGTACATTTGCTTATTTGGAGAATAAAATTCAGGATTTGCAAACCAGCGTCACGGACTATCAATCTGCGAAACGCAATGAAGTGTTACGGATGCTGACAGCCGGCGGCTGGACGGACGATGCCGAGATCGCCCGTAAGCTCAAACAAGTAGGCATCGAATTTGAATATCCTCATTTTCTCGTATGTTTGCTGCGAATCGACTCTTTTCGCAGCCTGCAGGAGGCCTATAAGCAAACGGATGTTTCTTTGTTCAAATATGCAGTTTCCAATATCGCCGTTGAGCTTGGCTCAGGCTCGTTCCGGATGGTCTGCTTTGATTGCGGGGAGGATGCGATTGCGCTCGTCGCCAATATCCCGGAGGATATGACGAACGCGGACCAACGGCTTGCAGATTCACTTGCTGACATTCAGACGAATGTCCGCAAATATTTGAAGCTGTCCGTTTCCGCAGCAATGGGTACACTTGTTCATGGTTTGACGCAGATCAAGTATTCCTGGAGCACCGCATCTGACGCTTCACGATACAGAATCGTGCTGGGAGCGGGTTGTTTGATAACCCGCGATTTTCCGGAAACACGAGAACCGCTGCAGGAGAGCCATGTTACGCTGCTGGAGAAGCAAGTGACAGACAGCATGAAGCTGGGGGATTTGGGGAAGACGAAAGAGGCTGTCGGGGAATTCGTCGCTTATGTGCGTTCGACTTCATTCGATGAAATGATGCTGGTATTCGCCCAGATGCTGATCGCGATTGTCCGTGTTGCCAGAACGATGGGAGTCGCCGATCATGAGGATGCCAGAACGTACATTGGCAGCCTGAATCAACAGTTATATATGAAGGAATCGATAGAAGAGATCGAACTATGGTACATGGGCTTATGTGAGAAGTCGATTAGCCAGAGAGATCAACAGTCGCTGCAGAAGAACAAATGGATTGTCGACAAAGTGCTACGATATATTCATGAAAGCTACAGCGATCCAAGCTTGACCGTGGATACGCTTGTGGAGGTCGGAGGATTATCGACCAATTACATGCGCAAAATGTTCAAAGATATCGTAGGGCAAACGATGACCGCCTATTTGACAGAGTACCGTTTCGCGAAAGCGAAGGACCTGCTGATTCAGACGGATTTGCCGGCGAACAGGATCGGAGAAATGGTAGGAATCGAGAACACGAATTATTTCTATGTATCATTCAAGAAGCACTGCGGCAAAACCCCGGACCATTTCCGTAAGCAGGCGAAATATAGCATAATTGATGACAGCGAAAGTACCATTTAATGAAAGTGGTCGGATTTTAAAGCTTTGAATCGTTGCCGATCGTTGAATGTGATCTAAACCTGAACTATGACCAAGCCTTGGCCTCGACTATGATTATAGTCGAGACTAAGGCTTGGCTTTTTCTATTGCTAACACAACGATTCGGAAGGCGTGATTGAATGACAAGGACTATCGAGAATCTCTCCTTGTGGACGGGGATGAGCGGATCAGCTGATGATTATGCTCTTCTAAGACCCGATGCGGAGGCGATCTTTGAATACGGGGAGGCGCAGGATTGGCGGCCATGGGACGCGCTTTCGCTGGAGGTTTACCTTCCAAAGAATACGACGGCCCAGCTGACATTCCGTATTTATCCACTTGCAATTGGCAGACAGGAATATATTCCTTTTACGACGGCTGCCGTGGCAGTGAGCGGCGAAGGCTGGACCTCAATAGAAGTATCGTTCGCTGAATTCGATTATTCCCATGCTGTACCAGCATTTTGGCGCATGGTAAGCAGGGTGGGTTTGAAGGCTCAATTTGTTGCCGACGGACAAGCGGAGGAGCTGCAGGTCAGAAAGCTTCGGCTGAAGAAACTAGGTTGGATTTCCCTTGATGCGCAGCAGTTGTCCCGATCGGCTGAACCGGGGGAAACGGTCATCTATGACCTGTCGGTCCGCAATGAAACGGACGAAACGCAGGCTGTAGCCCTCAGCTTGGAACATTACGGGTACGAATCTATGGAGCTGCTGCTCCAACCGAAGCTGCTTCTGCTCGGTCCCGGCCAATCAGGCAAGGCTTCGCTGCGGACGGTGATTCATGATGGAATCGCTCCAGGCGGGTTTGAGAAACATGCGATTAAGGCAATACCGAATGGTAATGCTAACTATGCCAAACGACTGACCTTGTATACCGTACGAAAGCTCCGCCATCCTTACATCATTCATACGGAAGCCGGGTGGGAGCAGGTCAAGCGAAACGCCAAGACCTACGACTGGGCGAGGAAAGAGTTGGACAATTACGTCCGAATGGCGGAGGAATGGGTTGTCCCCGAGACGCAGGGAGCAGGAAAGCCTCATGCCTTCGAGCTGTCGCAGCGGTTTCATCTGCACGCGGCAGGCGTGGCCTGGAAGCTGACAGGACGCGCGGATTTGCTCGAAAAGGCGGTGCTGTTTCTGCGGCGATTCGCAGATCCTGAGACCGGATATCCGACTACGGATGCTCCGTTTCTACACATTTATGCCACTCGCGAAGAAAGAGCATTGCCGACTCCCAGGGCTGTAAAGGTAAGTACCGGCGGGCTCATACACGAAGGCGAATTGATGCTGGATATCGCTTCCATCTATGACTTGCTTTACGATGCGGAATGCTGGACGGAAGAAGACCGCCGCAGGATCGAGGTGGCGTTCCGACTCTTTATCGAGAAGGTCGATTGGATGATCACCGACGGGGATACGAATAATATTCCTTCAGGAGGCATGGTTGGAGCGTTCCTTTGCAGCTTAGTCATTCAAGACATGCACCACATTCAGCGCTTCCTCCACGGACCGGGCGGTTTCGTTGACATGGTGGCAACCGGCGTCATGGATGACGGCTGGTATTTTGAAGGGGCAACCAATTATGTCATCTTGTTCGCCGATATGTTTACGCGCCTAGTTCAGGCCTGCGAGCCTTGGGGTCTCAATCTGAAAAACTGGCATGTGCCGCCTTCCTACCTAAGGAATGCGATGCTTTCGCCCTGGTCTATGCCGAAGGAAAAGCCTTTTCTCGGCATGTCCTTCGAGAAATTTGGCCCAGTTTGCCGTAATTACAGATCAGTGCGCGACGTCTGGGATGCGATGCTGCCTTTCATCGACGACCGCGGCATCCTGTTCGGCACCAACGACTCTACGGCGAAGGATATGGTGAAGTGGTACGATCTGGCTTATTATGTTTGGCGCGAGCCGAAATATACATCGGTAATTCACACTGCGGACAGACGCGATTTGATCTACGGCGTCGGGGAACTGCCCGAGCCGCCGGAAAGCCATGACGAACGATCCGTATATGCCGACAACGTCGGATTGGCTCTGCTGCGCTCACGCAAACCTGATGTTGCACCTTCCTCACAGCTACAGGCTGTGGTGAAATACGGCAGCCACGGCGGATACCACGGACATTTCGACAGAATGGGACTAACCGCTTTGATGAGGCATGGCAGAAATGCATACGGCCCGCTCGCCTCTTGGTTCGGCTATCATTCGTTTATGTTCAAGATGTGGGTGCAGGCTTCCATGTCTCACAATATGGTCGTCGTCGATGAGAGTATGCAGGAGCCGGTACCATCAGAGCGACTATTGTTCTACAGCGGCCCGATGCTGAACGTTTGTGCTGTCGAGACGTCAGCAAGGTGGAGCGATCCGCCGTACGGAGGCCAGACACCGTACCCCGAGACGTTTCCAGAGGAACGGAGTCTAATCGAAGGTCGCGACGTTCCGGTTCCCGCCATCGCCAGAAAACAGGGAGATATCGGAACGTATTCCGAGCCGGTTCTGCAGCGCAGGTTGGTCGCGGTGACGGATGATTACGTCGTAGTGGCGGACTACCTGCGGGGGGAAGAAACGCATACGTTCGACTGCCTTCATCATTATCAGGGTTTTCAAGAGCTTGCGGCAGAGCGGAAGCGGCACATTCGCCATACAGGCCAAATGAACGACGATCCTTACGGCTCCGGCCAGTTCATTACCGATTGCGATTGGTATGAATGTGAAGCTCCCGTACAAATTCGTTTTTCTCACCAATACGACCGGGTAAAGGACGATAGTGACGGCCGACACGCCATGTACAACGAAAATGGGCTTATGAATCTCCATGTGCATTCGCTTTGGCCGCGTCGGCAGGAGGTTATGACCGGTTGGTATGCCGAGGCCGACCAGATCAACAAGACGATAAGCTACAAGGTGTCGGGAGACGGAGTAACGCTGGCGGAAGGACGATTCGGCGCCTGGATATTGGGGAAAAGAAGCGTACAGATTGATCTTTCAGGCGTGAAGGAGTTTAAGCTGCAGGTCGATACGGATAGAGCAGCCAAGAAAACCGTCTTCTGGGGAGATCCCTTTGTGCTGACCAAGGACGGCCGCCGTATTCACCTCTCCGAATTGCCCGTCCGTTACGACAATGTAGATCGCGGGAACGGCATCGGTATCGATTACTATGGGGGTCCCGTACATGTTGAAGGGAAGAGCTACCGAAGGGCGCTGCCGTTCGAACCATTGGATTCCGGGCAGCCGGCCGAAGCAGTATTCGACTTGATCGGTCTTGATGTCGTCAGCTTCGAAGGGATCATCGGTGGTGATTATCCGCTAGGCGACGATACTGCCCGCAGGAAAACCGTTAGTGTCCGCAGCGTCGGCAAAGAAGCGTGCTTCCTGACGATTCTGGAACCTCACGAAGGAAACTCGGCGATTGTCTCGGCCGAAGCTTCCGCTCCGGGGGAGCTGAAGGTTTGTCTCGCCGACGGAAGGACGCAAGAGCTGTCGATCCGAGGCCTAGAAGGAGACGGGAAAAGCATTCACGTTCATGTCCGAGAGCTTATAAACGGCGTTATCGTGCGTGAGGAAACAGCGGAATGAACGATAAATCGTTACTATTCAACCAAACTAGTGAGATTTTACACCCGGAGTTTGATGGGGAAATAAAGCTTTTATCCGAAATCCAAACTTTCGCCATGCCGACAATGGTTCTATAGTAAGGATGTAATAGCAGACAAGATAAGATTAAGGAGGAGGGATCAGGATGAGCGAGACGATGTCAGCGGCACGCCCTGAATACACAGGCAGCCGCATCAAGAAAAATCGCGGAGTCATCGGGCGCTTCTTTTATGAACTGCTCCGCAATAAATTTATGTACGCTTTAGCCCTTCCCGGGATGATATGGTTCTTTGTATTCGCTTATCTTCCAATGGGAGGCATTGTTATTGCTTTCCAGGACTTCAAAGTGGTAAAGGGGATAACGGGCAGTAAGTTCATCGGATTTAAAAATTTCGAGTTTTTCTTTCGATCAAGCGATTGGATCAAGGTAGTGAGCAACACGTTGTTTCTAAATATTTTATTCATTGTAATCGGAACGATTGCCGCCGTAGCCATTGCAATTATGGTGACGGAAATCAGCGGCAATACGTTCAAGAAAGTGACGCAGTCGGTCATGATCTTCCCGAACTTTCTGTCATGGACGGTTGTGGCTATGTTTATGACCGCATTCGTCGCGACGGATGGAGGCTTTATCAACCAATTTCTCGGGGTATTCGGTATCGCGCCGATCACTTTCTTGTCGTCGCCGCAATATTGGCCTGCCATTCTGGTGCTGCTGAAAATTTGGCATGGCGCCGGATTCGGCTCCATCATCTACATGGCCACAATTGCAGGAATCAACCCAGAGATATACGAATCCGCTTCAATGGACGGTGCCAGCCGCTGGCAGAAAATTCGCTTCATTACGCTGCCGTTATTAAAACCGACGATTATCTTGCTGACCATCCTGGCGGTTGGCGGCATATTCAACGGCGATTTCGGCTTGATTTATGCGATTATCGGACGCAACCCGATGCTGTATCCAACAACGGACGTCATTGATACTTATGTATTCCGCGCCTTGATGGACCTTGGAGACTTGGGGATGTCGGCCGCCGTTGGCTTTTTACAATCGTTCATCGGATTCGTACTTGTCATAACCGTCAATGCTGTCGCCAAGAAAGCGGCGCCGGATTCCGCCATTTTCTAGCAGGAAGGGAGTTTTAGAATGATCAAGGAAAGTTTACCAGATAAGCTGCTCAAAGCGGCATTTTACATCATCATCGCTGTCTTTTCAGCGTATTGTCTCGTTCCGTTCTATGCCGTTGTGGCCAACTCATTTACTTTAGAGTCTGAAATTGTAAGGAACGGGTATATGCTGTTGCCCAAGAAATTCAGTCTGGAAGCCTATAAGCTGATTTTTCAAGACAATACCATCTACAGAGCTTATGGTGTGACAATATTCGTTACATTAGTCGGCACGGCATTGTCAATGCTTTTCACCTGCGCATTGTCTTACGCCGTCTCATCGAAAGCGGTAAAGTACCGTAATGCAATCGCTTTCTACGTCTATTTCACAATGCTGTTCCATGGCGGCTTGGTCACCTCCTATCTGCTCATATCCAAATATTTGGGCATGAAGGATTCGATCTGGGTGCTGATTATTCCCGGCATGATTAGCGCGTGGAACATGTTTCTACTGCGGAACTTCTTTGCTACCATTGATGAATCGCTCGCGGAATCCGCCAAAATCGACGGAGCCAACGATGCCTATATTTTGTTCCGCATAATATTGCCGATTTCGCTTCCCGCAATCGCAACGATTGGCCTGTTCTATGCGTTAGGGTACTGGAACAATTGGTTTAACGCGCTTCTCTACATTAACGACGCGCATAAGTATCCGCTACAATATTTGATTCAGCGCATCATGAACAATTTGGATTATATCAACTCGGTGTCTCCGAACGCCAACGTAAGCATTCCGGATTACGTTCCTCCAGCGATAACAGTTAGGCTGGCAACGACGATCGTGACGATCGGTCCGATCATTCTCCTGTATCCGATTCTTCAGAAATATTTTGTCAAAGGCTTAATGGTCGGCGCAGTTAAAGGCTGAACCCGCCTATATGGCGGTTTAGTATAGATGACTTTCGAAGATAAAAAGGGAGGAATAACAAACATGAAAGCGAAAAAAATCTCTGTCGCACTCCTTGCACTAACTGTACTCGGAGTAACGGCATGCAGCAACAGTAAGCAGGATCAGGCAAGTCCAGCCGTGAACGGCTCCGGAAAGCAACCGGCGCTGGCGCCGATTACGTTGAAGGGAATGTTGTTCGGCGATCAGCCGAAGGACTTACAGCTGGTATTCGACGAATTTGAGAAGCGGACGAAGGATACCCTGAATACGAAGCTCAACATTCAATGGAATCCGATCAGCGATCATAAACAGAAGGTTAAGCTGATGATGGCCGCCGGTGAAGAGATGGATTTTGTTTTCGAGGCCGATTTTATAAGTCTGAAGGAGCTTGTGCCGCAGGGCGCCTATGCCCAGCTCGATAAATACTTCAATAATGACGCGTATCCGGGTCTCAAGAAAGCGTTTCCACCGGAATTTGTAGAATCGAACAAGCGGTTCGACGGACACCTGTACACGATTCCGTTCACGCAATATTTCTATGATATTCCCGTTGTCTACCTGCGCAAAGACCTGCGCGAGAAATATGGACTTCCGCCGATCAACAGCTACGACGATCTGCAGAAATTTTATGATAAGGTGCTGGAGAACGACAAAGGTATAACACCGCTTGCATTGCGAGGTAATAGAGGGTTCCAGGAGATTTTTCAAGGAGAAAATCCGGAGCTGCCGAATGTGGTGGTAGGCACGGGGGGAATTCCATCTATTATAAAATTGTCTGATGATTTGAAGAAGGTTGAGACCATTGTCTCGGTAGGCGATCCAGCATCGGAGTGGGCCAAGCTGCCGGCGCCTTACAATACACCTAAGACTGCATTCCCTCATTTAGATAAGTGGGCGGAGTGGAGCAAATACCTGGAAAAGGACGTCGTCAGCCAGAAGGATGATTTGGGTTACTTCATGTCCGGCAAAGCAGCATCTTATTATTCAACCTTGAACGCTTTCGCAAAAGACAGGAAAAAGCTGAAGGATACGATCCCTGAAGCGGATTTGGAAATGTTCGTGCTCAAAACGAAAGTTCGGGAGATGAAGCCGCATGCAATCGGTGTGGACTATGTATCGAACAACTCTGTTGCGATCCCGGCCACTTCCAAAAATATCGACAGAACGATGAAGTTCTTTGACGCGGTGTTCAGCAGCAGAGAAAATCACGATCTGCTTGAATACGGCATACCGGGCAAGCACTGGGAAGCGGTTGGCGACAATCAGATCAAATTGCTCGACGAAGCGAAAAATTACAATTTCCCTGGCTATGAGCTCACATGGAATCCTTCGATGATCCGACTGAGCACCGATCTGGACGAAAATACGAAAAAGTATTACGAATATTCAGCGAAACCGGATACGTATTATACGCCGACGCTGAAAAAATTCAAGTTCGACAACACCGCTGTTAAATCGGAAACCGCGAACATTGCTTCCAAAGTTGATCCATTCACCCAATTGCTCAAGGATGGTCAAATCAAGGATTGGGAAGCGCAGATGGCCAAGCTGAAGGTCGAGGTGGATGCGCTTGGCGGTGAGAAAGTCAACGCCGAAACGAAGAAGCAAATTCAAGCTTACCTTGACAAGGGCGGCAAGTAAACAAGTATAGGCAGGTTGGCCAACCGATCTCATCCGTTAGAGATGAGATCGGCTGCCACCAAGCCCTTCGCAGCAAGAGAAGGAGGAGATAGACAGGTTATACGGACGATAGTTCGGGTAGGATTGCTCATTTTTATTAAAAGGAGGACTTTATGCGTAAGATTTCATTTCATTTAGGAATTCTTTGGAAGCGTTTACTCGCGGTAGTTGCAGTAGTGAACATGCTTGCAACGCTTATGCCGATTAGCACGGCTGCGGCTGCGGACGAAACCGTCAGCACAGGATATCAAGTCGAAATCAATGAAACGATCACCAGTGGTTTTACACATCCGGGTGTCGGTTTAACCAAAGCCACACTTGAAAATATGAGAGCGGAGGTACTGGCGCAAAAGGAGCCTTGGTACTCCTATTATAAGGCAATGACCGTATCTTCTACCTCTTCAACAACGATTACGTCGAGCAACCAAAGCTCCACAGATCCGACAAAACCGGCGGTCACTTCTTTTGACAGTCAGGGCTTTAATCAGAGATTTATACAAGATGCTTTGAAGGCTTATACACAGACGCTTATGTATTATGTTACCGGCGATGAGGTTTATCGGGCAAATGCTATGCGTATTATCCGCATTTGGTCCCAGATGGATCCTACGAAATACGTATATTTTACTGATGCGCATATTCACACGGGAATACCTCTCAACCGGATGGTAACTGCGGCAGAAATCTTAAGGTATTCCAGTTATCAAACCGAAGAGCTGAAGTGGACGGATAAAGATACGGCCGATTTTACGGCTAATCTGATTACGCCGGTCATCGAAACCTTTCAGCATGAAAATAACCATTTCATGAATCAGCATAATTATCCGCTGCTGGGAGCAATGGCAGGTTATATCTTTACCGAAAACAGAGAGAGATATAATGAGGCTGTCGAATGGGCAACCGTTAATAAGACGGCTGTAAATCAGGGCTTCAATGGGTCCATTAAGCAATTATTTCGATTGATTGATACCAATGCAGCAACAGGCGAGAAATTGGATAAGCCGGTCGTTCAGCAAGTGGAGATGGGCCGAGACCAAGCTCATGGCGCTGGTGACTTAACGAATTCGGCCATTCTGTCGCGTTTGTTTCTTGCCCAAGGCACCAAAGTCGACCCGGTGGAAGGCACTGTATCTACACAGGCCAATGCAGTAGGTTATTATGAGTTTCTGGATGATAGATTTTTAGCGGCCGCCGACTTCTTTTGGAAGTACATGCTTGGTTATGACACGCCGTGGGTACCAGTTGCATACTCCACTTACCCTGATGGAACGGTAAGAGGCATCTACCAAAAGTTCTCGGACTCTTACAGAGGAAGAACGAATACCGCTCTATTTTGGGATATGTACTATTACTATACGTATGTGAAAGGGATTAATGTAGCAGAGAAAGCGCCTTACTTATATGATGCATTTACCAAGAGAAGCCCATCCAATTATTACTATAAAGGGGCACTTACTCAAGCTTGGGAAAGCGTGGATGGAGGCGGAGATTTCTGGCTTTATATGCCAAAGGCAGCTGAGTCCGAGGGGGCAAAGTATCTTCCCAAGGAGCAAACAAGCGCTGCGCTGGTAGAAGTAGAAGACCGTTACACAGCATTTGACAACAATACGGCTACCAAACAAGAGGGAGATACTTCCTATGTGGAGTTTACGGCAACAGCTCAAGGAAGTGAAATTGCCGTACAGAATCTATCCTACGCTGATCGTACGAATTCCCGTCTTATTGGATTAAAATTTAGAACCAACGGCCCGGCTACATTAGAGCTAAGCAACGGTGTAGCAGCACCATACTATACATTGGCGCTGCCGGATACACAGGGTCAGTGGAAATATGTGACCTATGACATGGGGATTAGCCA
The DNA here is from genome assembly GCF_030817295.1 of Paenibacillus sp. V4I9. Lineage (NCBI taxonomy): Bacteria > Bacillati > Bacillota > Bacilli > Caryophanales > Paenibacillaceae > Paenibacillus > Paenibacillus sp. V4I9. The sequence continues at coordinate 5,054,558 of NZ_JAUSZE010000001.1, read as the reverse complement.
AGTTTCCTATGGTCAGCTTGATGGCGATTACAGCCTCGTGTATATGAATGTAAAAGGGGACGGAACGACGGTTGACTTTGACCACTTTAATGTTCAGGCAGGCACTGGGCTGACACCTCCTTCATTTAAAGCTGGAAATTCGGATTTGAATATTTTTGCCTTTGTCGGGTCGCCATTGACTTTGGATTTCTCCGCTACGGATTCTGGTACGACGGATACGGTTGCTTATCAGAGTGGCAATAAGCCGGAAGGCGCCGATTTAAATGCGAATACGGGCGCATTTTCGTGGCAGCCGACGCAAGCCGGAGCGTATTCCTTTATCGTTGAGGCTTCTGACGGCACAACGATTGCAACCAAGAAGGCCAATATTGTTGTAGGTGGTGACAGGGCTTCTGCCGTACAAGCGGCAATTGCGCCATATAATCCGAACACAAGTTACGTTTCAGGATCGCTGAATAATTTTAATACTGTATATAATAACACCATTGGTCAGATTCAGACTGCGTCAGACAGTGCCTTCTCTCAGCAATTGATAACTCTGAGGAGTGCGGTCGAAAGCCTTCAATTGTTGACGCCTTCATTACAAGCTGACGGAAGTATGGCTTATACCAATATTATTACATCCACCTTTGGCAATTCAATCTCTCTCCTCGTGGATGGTAACAATAATACTTTTCCAGTCTATACGCTGGCGCCGTATCCGAATTTGTACCATATCCTGGATTTCGGGCCGGACTATAAATTAACAGCTGATGCTTTTGCTATGCAAGGCAGAATGAATTTCGTGGATCGTATGGCAGGCATGACGGTATTCGGGTCCAATGACAAGGAAAACTGGACGCGGATAACACCGGAACAAACGGCGTTTACGGATGGCTTTTCAAAATTAGACGTAGCAGATGCATACAAAAATGAGAAATTCCGGTTTATCAAGTTAGAAATGATTGATCCACAGCCTGATGTTCTTCGCGGTAATATTCAGAACTTACTTGAATTGTCCGAATTAAGAATCTACGGCGAGCGCCATGAGATTAATAACAAACTAGAGTCGATTTCGATAGGTTCAGATAAGAGCGTCAATGGCAGAATAGTTTTAGGCAGTACGGTAAAATTAACGATTAAAGCAAAAGAAGCGATCAATAACGTTAGTGTCAAAATTCAAGGCCAGGATGCAGCGGTCAGCACGCAAGATAATATCAACTTTACGGCCCTGGCGACTTTGAATGAGAATGTACAAACGGGTATAGTGAAATTTACCATCGATTACAAAAAGAATGACGGAACAAATGGAGACACAACCTATTTTACAACCGACAACTCCAAGCTTTACCTTGCTGATGAGTCGGATTTGATTCGCAATGTGGCTAGTATCACTAATTTAATTGATTCTACTACAAGTTCAGGAAGAACAGCAGCAGAAACCTTGAAACAGACGAATTATCTGTTTGACAACGATTTAAGTACGTCTTCCGATTATCGTTTAAACGGCGGCGGATCGGGAAGCTACATTACCTTTGACTTCAAGGAAGGTAATCAAACTGTGCTTTCGAGTGTAGAGCTTCTTGCAAGACAAGATAATAATCTATACAGCAGAATTAGGGGTGCAGTGGTTCAGGGATCCAACGATAATGCGACCTGGACAACTCTCTCGAAAGCAGCGACATCTACGATAGATTGGCAAACGCTGGCGATTAGCGGCACAGAATCTTACCGTTATATCCGTATTCTCAATTCAAATGGATGGTTTGGAAATATGGCTGAATTGAGATTCCATGGTGTTGTTAAGTCCCTAAGCAAAATCGAATCAGCTTCAATGAGTTCGGATCAAAACCTCAATAAAAGGATTGTTCCGGGCAACACGGTCAAATTAACAATCAAATCAAAAGAAGCGATCAATAACGTCAAGGTTGCCATTCAAGGCCAAGATGCAACGGTTACCACACAAGATAATATCAACTTTACGGCCGTGGCGACGTTGAATCAAGGCGCAGCAGCAGGACCAGTGAAATTCACCATTAATTACAAACAGCAAGATGGAGCGGATGGATTCCCCATCACGACTACTTCGGATAACACCACGCTGTTCCTGGCAGACGAGTCAGATTTGATTAGCAATGTAGCTAGTATCGCCAATTTAATTGATTCTACTTCAGGAAGAACGGCAGCAACCACATTGCAACAGGTGAATTATCTGTTCGACAGCAATTTAAGTACGAGTTCCGATTTCCGTTTGGGCAGCAGCTCCGGAACGGGAAGCTACATTACGTTTGACTTTAAAGCAGGCAATCAAGCTATGCTTTCGAGTGTAGAATTGCTGGGAAGACAAGACCAAAATTTATTTACCAGAATTAATGGTGCAGTGGTCCAGGGATCCAACGATAATACGACTTGGACAGCGCTTACAAAAGCAGCGGTATCTACAGCGGATTGGCAAAGCTTTGCGATCAGCAGCAAAGTACCGTACCGTTATATCCGTATTTACAATCCGACGGGGTGGTTCGGTAATATGGCTGAACTTAGATTGCATGGGGCAGTGAAAGCGGCAGACCTGACGCCTCCGGTTACAACGGATGATGCGCCGCAGGGATCGGTCAACAAGGATACGAAGGTAAGCTTCAATGCGACTGATGCAGATTCCGGCGTTGCCTCAACCTTTTTCAAAGTAGACGGAGGCGCACAACAAACCGGGAACTCGGTTACCTTGACTACCGAAGGAACGCATACGTTAGTGTATTGGAGCGTGGACTCGGCAGGGAATGTGGAACAGCCGCATACGGTTGCAGTAAACATTGACAAGACGGCTCCCGCCGATGCCACCTTCGCCCCAGACGTTACGGCGCCGACCAACAGCGACGTTACTCTTACGATCGGCTATCCGGCTGATGCCGCTGTGATGGAGTACAAAGTTGGCGAAAGCGGCACATGGACAGCATACGGTGCTCCAGTGGTTGTTTCCGCAAACGAAACGGTGTATGCAAGAGGAACGGATGCAGCGGGTAATGTAAGTCATGTAACCAGTTATGAGGTAAACAACATCGATCATGTAGCACCGGCAGATGCAATCATAGCTGTAGATACCACAGCTCCAACCAACCAAGGTGTCACCGTAACGATCAGCAACCCGGCAGACGCAGCGGTGAAAGAATACAAAGTTGGCGAAAGCGGCACATGGACAGCATACTCCGCTCCAGTCATTGTTTCTGATAATGAAACCGTGTATGCAAGAGGAATTGATGCTGTAGGCAATGTGTCGAATGTAACGAGCATGACAGTTAGCAACATTTACAAGATTGCCCCTGTCACAACTGCAACGCTAAGCCCGGCTGCGCCAAACGGCAACAACAGCTGGTACACGACAGCTGTATCGGTAAGCTTATCAGTAACCTCCAATGTTTACGGAGGAGCAGTGACAACGGAATATCAGGTGAATGACGGTGCTTGGACCGCCTATACCGGTTCCATTCCTGTCTTCAGCGAAGGAACGTATAAGTTCGGTTACCGGAGCAAGGATCAGGCAGGTAATGTAGAAGAACTTAAAACCGTCGAGTTTAAAGTTGACAAGACAGCGCCAGCGCTATCTGTGCAGCTGGATAAAACGTCGATTTGGCCGGCGGAACATAAAATGGTGACGATCAATGCCACGCTGAATCCGAGTGATGCTACATCAGGTGTTGAATCTGTGGTGTTAACCTCCATCACGAGCAATCAACCGGATAGCGGCCAAGGCGACATTCAGGCCAATTTCGGTACAGCCGCCACTTCATTTAGTTTACGTGCGGAAAAATCACGTATCTATACGATTACCTACACGGCAACCGATAAAGCGGGCAACAAAACGGTTACTTCCGTAACCGTCACAGTGCCTCATGATCAATCCGATACTCAATAGTTAAATCGTTGCCGATCGTTGATTGTAATCGAAACCTGAACTATGACCTGGCCTTGGACTTGACTATGATTAGTAAAGAGCCCAAGGCCAGGCTACTTTTATTGCTTACACAACGATTTCGGAAAGGATAACTGAATGACGGAGACTATCGAGAATGACTCCTAATGGAAAAGGTGTGAAAACGCTTTCCCACATCCTTAGGCTGTGGTGAAATACGGTGACCAGGCGGCAAAGAAACGTGTTTCCGGGTCTTTTCTCAGCGATGGATAGTGAACCATATTGAAGCATTTTATAATCACGATAACTTGAAGGAGAGTTGACATGCGAATAAACCGATTGAGAAAAAAACTTGTCTCTAAACTTATTTTAGGCTTGGCCTTGCCTCTGGCTTTGTTCGCGGGAGCCGTCGGCCAGCCGCAGGCAGCCGCTGCCGACGCCGAAGAAAGCTTTATCCATCCCGGCATGATCTTTACACAGGCTGATCTGGATCGCATGAAACAGCAAGTTGCTTCCAATCAAGTTCCGGCAATTTACGAATGGAACAATTTGAAAGCGAATCCAACAGCTTCTTTGAATTATGCCCCATCCAACTATCATCCAATTGTTTACAGAAATGATCCTACGAATGGGAATAAAGGAAATACCGATCTGTATTACAGCGCATCGGCAGCCCTTCTGAGTGCGCTAGAATGGTATATTAGCGGAGACCAAGCCTATGCGGATCATGCGATCCAAATTCTGAACGGCTGGTCCAACAATTTGACCTCCATCCAAGGCCATGACGCCCAATTGGCGGCCAGCATCTACGGCTACAAGCTGCTGAACGCCGCAGAGATCATCCGTTACAGCAATGCGGGGTGGTCGTCTGCGGATATAAGTAAATTTACCGATATGATGACGAACGTATTCTATCCGCTGACAAGCACGTACGGTCAGGTGAATGGCGGTTGGGCTAACGGAAACTGGGACACCGTTGATACGGTCTTCAATCTCTCCTTCGGCATTTGGACGGGAAATAAAGAAATTTATAATCAAGCCGTAGACTATTATAAGAATGGTGCGGGCAACGGAACCGTCATGCACTATATCCAAAATGACGACGGCCAGGTTCAGGAAAGCGGCCGTGACCAAGATCACACTCAAGGGGGTCTCGCAGGTCTGGCCGAAGCGGCGCAGATTGGCTGGAACCAGAGGGCAGCGGTTCCGAGCGGCAGCGATATGTACTCGTATCCGAACAATACGTACCGGCTGCTCAAAGGCATCGAATATACGGCCAAATATAATTTGGGCTACGATGTTCCTTACACACCAATCCCGGGTATAGGCTACACGCTGGACGACATGTCGAAGGGCTTCTCGTGGATCCCCGGTATGGTGGTTTCGCCGATCGGCCGAGGTAAATTCAGTCCCATATTCCATCAGGTCTATAACCTCTATGTTAATGAGATTGGTTTGTCGGATTCCATGCTGCCCTATACCAAACAAGTGATAGCGAGACAACCGTTTCAAGCGTTTGCTCTAGACTTCCCGTCATACGGGGGACTGTTATTCAACAGCAAAGATACCCCGCATTCCGATCAGTGGGGCAAGTCGGAGACTATCACGATTACAAACCGCGGTGCAGGCAAATCTATCGTTGTCATTAACGATCAATCACCGGCTTCCGTGGAACAGCAGTTCATCTCTGCGGCGGATGCCAATGTACGCGGAGGCACGTCTTCCAAAATCAACTATGGCGCGGACGCAACGATGACGAGCAAGCTGTCTACAGCAGATTTCACGCGGGAAGCCTATCTCAAATTCGACCTGAGCGGATACGCGGGAACCAAGGTCGATTCCGCCATCGTGAGGCTATATGCCACATCCGTAGGTGCCAATGTAGGCAATACGGAGGTCGATTATGTAGCGGACGATAGTTGGACCGAGAGCGGCATTACCTGGAGTACGAAACCGGCCTCCGGCGCCGTTCTTGCCACTTGGCCAAAGCCGAAGGCAGCAGGCTTTATCCAATTTGACGTGACGAATCAATTGAACGCCGAACTGGCCCGATCTGGGGATAAGAAGCTTTCCGTCCGAATTCAATCTCTCCTTAATGGCGATGGAGTGGACTACAGCACCAAAGAGGCAACTACAGCCGGCAACCGTCCGACACTCATCCTCAAGAATGAAGCAATGTCGTACCGTTATGCTATCGAATACCTCGGCACAAGCAATTATTACGCGTACAGGTCGCTCGCCAACAACAAATATTTGACCGTGATGTCGGACAGCACATTAGTGGCCAATTCGGACACCATCGGAACTGCACAAACGTTTGCTTACAGCAATAATGGTTCAGGCAACGTCATGCAGTCGATGCTGAACGGCAAATATGTGGCAGTCGATTCGGCAACGGGACAGTTGAAAGCGAATGTAGACAATGTAACTAACGATTACGGGAGATTCGATTATTTAACCCCGCTTGATTCGCCGGTTACAACAGCCGTATTGTCAAACGCGGCACCCGACGGGCAAAATGGGTGGTATGTGCATCCGGTTTCATTAGCGTTACCGGCATCCCCTTCGGTACTTCCGGTGAAAAACACCGTTTATACCCTTAATGAAGGGCAAACTTGGCAAACCTATGAGGGACCGATTACGTTCAATCAAGACGGCAAGTATTCGGTTTGGTATGAATCAAGAGATATCGGGGGCGGCGTAGAATTTGCCCGCAACGTCTTATTCAAACTGGATACGACCGCACCTGCCGATGCTACCTTTGTTGCAGATGTGACATCGCCGACCAACAGCGACGTCACCGTAACGATCAGTTATCCGGATGACGCAGAAGTGAAGGAATACAAAGTGGGCGATAACGGCACATGGACAGCATACGGTGCTCCAGTGGTTGTTTCCGCAAACGACACGGTGTATGCAAGAGGAACGGATGCAGCGGGCAATGTATCCAATGCAACCCATTATGTGGTCAGCAATATCGATCATATAGCACCGGTAGATGCAATTTTAGCTGTAGATACCACAGCGCCGACCAACCAAGGTGTCACTGTAACGATCAGTTATCCGGCTGATGCGTCGGTGAAAGAATACCAAGTGGGCGACAGCGGGACTTGGACAGCATACACAGCACCAGTCGTCGTTTCCGATAATGACACCGTGTATGCAAGAGGAACGGATGCCGTAGGAAACGTATCCAATGTAACCAGCAGTACAGTAAGCAACATCTACAAGATTGCCCCTGTAACAGCCGCAACGTTAAGTCCGGCTGCGCCTAACGGGAAGAACAGCTGGTATACAACGGATATGTTACGGTAAGCTTATCCGTAAGCGCCAATGTATACGGAGGAGCAGTGACAACCGAATATCAAGTGAATGACGGTGCTTGGATCACCTACACTGGATCCATTCCTGCCTTCGGTGAAGGAACTTTTAAGTTCGGTTACCGTAGCAAGGATCAAGCAGGCAATGTCGAACAACTCAAAACCGTTGAGTTTAAGGTTGACAAAATGGTGCCATCATTTACGGTCCAATTGGATAAGACGTCGATTTGGCCGGCAGATCATAAGATGGTGACGATTCAAGCCACACTGAATTCGAGTGATGCTGCATCGGGCATTGAATCTGTTGTGTTAACGTCCATCACGAGCAATGGGCTGGATAGCGGTCAAGGCGACATTCAGGCCGCTTTCGGTACAGCCGCCACTTCCTTCAGCTTGCGTGCGGAGAAATCGCGCATCTACACCATTACGTATACGGCAACCGACAAAGCGGGCAACAAAACAGTGACAACTGCAACCGTCACTGTACCGCATGATCAATCAGGTAATCACTAAGAAGAAACATGTTACGGGAGGAAGGCATTAGTGCCTTCCTCCAATAAAAGAGGCAATCTACTGGCACCGGCTACTACAAGATTCTCAACGTTAACAGCCACAAGTCATTGGATGCATCGGGCGCTTCTATGGCTGACGGCGCGAACATTGAGAACATTGTGAACAATGGAAAAAATCTATCGCTAGCTGGCAATAATGACGATTGGATATTAAACAGTCTAAAACCCGAAAACTATTACTTTACATGTGGTCAAGTGTTTGGGCAAAAACAAATGCACTTGTTCTCTATTGGCATGTAACCCCGCTAGACCAAATACCAGCATGTAATGGCTAGGTGTTTTAATTTAGCAAGTGCCAGGATAGTATGGTGATTAACTTGAATTGATTAAGTAATTATAATTAGAGGTGTTTACTGTGGATTGGAAAGAGACTAATCACTTGGCTCAACTAACGGAGAATGAGGGAGTTCAATAAGTAATAAAAATGAAGCTGCCGGCAGATGGACCGGCAGTCTTCACTACGTTAATGGGTAAGATACATAAAAGTGATGTTAGCATTTGAAACATTGTACTAAATTTACATGTCTATTAATTAGATTTTGAACCTTGAAAGGGGGACGATCTTGAAGAAAATCATAATTGGTATAGCATCGGGAGTTTTTTTATCTATGGTAACCGGAGTTTTTGCGTCGTCCAGCACTGCTGTTCAAGCAATGTGTAGACTAAAGTCTCTTGGAATAAGTTAAGTCATCGATGGTTATAACCATTGTGGCTTAGCTTATTTTCGTTTGTCGATTCAATTGAAAGGGGATGATGTTAGCCAGATGCCAAAGGGTGCTAAACCGGCATCCTCCTTTTTTAGAGATTTTTTTTAAACTGCGCAGGTACCCCCGCATACATAGTCTTCGCAGGAATATCATTTTTTACAAATGCTCCACCTCCTATAACCGACCATGCTCCAATATTGATTTTTTCACGGATAGAGGAACCAATGCCAATGTATGCTCCTTCACCTATTGTGACATTACCCCCAATATTAACTCCGGGACCTATTGTTACATAGTTGGTGATGATATTATCATGGCTAATGTTTGAACTGCGATTAATGATAACAAAATTCCCTACTTGAACATTTGTGGTTAAAATGGTTCCTTCACAAATAATCGATCCAATTCCAAGTGTATTCCGCTTTGAAATATAAACAGAAGGATGCACTAAAGTATCAGCAATCTCAAAACCTGCATTCATGGTTTTGATGGCAAACCTTTTTTTTAGAGAGGGGTCTCCTACACCTGCACAAACAATTTTAATCTTGTCTCGAAGAGAATAAATATCATGAAGATCTCCTAAAACCGGTACACCATCTATCATTTTTCCCTTCATTTCCGATCTTTCATCAAGAAATCCTGCAACCTCATAATTTGAATTATCACATAGATGATTTACCTCGCGTGCATGCCCACCGCATCCCCAGATGACGATTTTTTTCATGGTTTCAATCCTTTGGCGAGAATTTGTGTTACTTGGGCAATATCACTTTCTTTCATTTCCTCCCATATAGGTAAACTCAGTATTCGTCCAGATAAATGATCAGTATTAGGCATTAATGTTCGTTGGAATGATGAGAAGAACTTCTGTTGATGACAAGTAGGGGAAAAATAGGTCCTTGCTTCTACATGATTGTCGGCCAGTAGTTTCACAAAATCTAAATTGCTTTGATCTTTAGGACAGAGAACAGGCAAAAATTGATAAGCAATTTCACCTTCTGTTTTTTGGAGCTCCCACTCTTCGTTTAACACAGGGATTCGTTGGAATTTGTCAAGGTACCATTGAAAAATTTGTTGTCTTAGTCGCCTTTTTTCGGGAAAGATATCCAGAGTTGCAAGAGCAATAGCTGCGCTGTATTCTGATATTTTGCTATTAAGACCTTGTGAGATCGTTTCCCTAGCAGCCGAGAACCCAAAATTTCCTGCTCGTCGAATTTGACTGATCAGGTCTGTGTCACCACTATAGATTAAACCGCCTTCGCCAATTCCAAAGGATTTAGTAGCATGAAAGCTAAAAACGCTAAGACCTGGGAAATTATTACCAAATGCCCCGTTGCGCCCCGATGTTCCGAAACTAGGGGCAGCGTCAAAAACTACGGGCACACCCGACTCATGAATTTGCTTATAAAAGGCTAGGTTTACGTCTGTACCGAAGGTAGCATAGGGAACAACGACTGCCACTTTATCTCCCAACTTAGTTAATAAGTCTTCTAGAAGATTTTCGTCCATACACCAGTCGTCTTGTTTCACATCTACAAAATATGGTTCCAAACCACACCACATAGCTGCTAAAGGGGTGGCAGAAAAAGTAAAGCTGGGCATTAAGGCAAACCGCCCTTTAGGCCGCTTAATCTGATTTATAGCTAACATTAGTCCGATTGTAGCATTGTTGACCGTCAATGCCGCTCCGTTTCCTTCATAGTACTCGTGTAGAACCCGATTCTCGAAAAGCGTATTTAATGGACCGTAATTACTGTACCATCTGGATTTTTCAATTTGGGATAGATATTTAGTAAATGTGTCTTGTTTGACCAAGTTGGGCAGTAAAAACGGAATATTAATCATACAGATACTTTTCATCTCCTTTCATATTTCCACTTATTAACAGAATATGTGTTTACTCCTGGTGTGTTCTTGTTGGAAAAGTCTAATCGTTGATGTCCTTTAGAATAAATTTTATTTACATTTTCCGAAGGATTTTAGATGTCATACTCTGTACTCATAGAGCATACTTTTGATGATATTGACAGATGAAAGAAATAAATCGCGTCTTAAAGGAAGCAAATGGGAATTCTGCCGGAAACTTATCTAACAATACGTTTTTTGGAGATCGACAACAACCGTAGCGAACGGGCAATTAAGCCATTTGTCATCGGTCGGAAGAACTGGCTATTTGCTAATACGCCTCGATGTGCAAGGGCGAATAGTGTTATTTACAGTATGATCGAGACGGTAAAAGAGAATGGGCTGAATCCCTTCAAGTACTTGCTGTACCTGTTCGAACAACTCCCGCAGCTTCCCGATCCGAAAGATCCGGAAGCACTGGACAGCTTGCTGCCTTGGTCGCCGTCACTGCCATTGACTTGTCGTGTGTTCAAATCTTGATTAACATAGATTAGCCCTCAACTTGATAACAAGGTGGGGGCTGTTTGACGCTTACGTTTAAACAATTCAAATGTTTCAAACGATAGCCATATCTAAGTTTGGAAAAGAAGGGCACTTGTTTTAAGGTTTCCCTTCTTTTTTGCAACTTCATTAGTTAGTATCGGTTTCAATGTACCTTCGTGCCATAGTTCACCAGCATTTTTTGCTCCCGCCACGTTGCGTGGAGTAGGTGCTTTTTTATTTGTGAGAAAGTTGCCAATCTTGGAAAGTCCCCATCCCTGTCTATTCTGCTGGTAGCCCAAAACTAACAACGGATACTAGGTGGATTGCGCCGTTACAATTGTTGGAACCTCAACATAAATTATTAAATAGCAAACTCTTTTTAGAGATGAATAGTAATGACAGAGTCAGCAGCGTTTTAATAAGCGGAAACAGACAATTGAATCCCAGTACAAAAATAGTTGAGAGCAATTTGGTTGATGGAGGAAGCTTCAGTGAGAACGAGAAAGAAATTCGAGTAGAAAAAGGAGATGAATAGAGGTGTTCAAAGAAAATGATAATAAGAACTATAATACGTTTGTGAAAAAAGAATTGCCACAAAATAAAAACGTTCTTAATGACACAGAAAACAGTTCTTTTATTGGGGGGGAAGAAGGGTTTCTTATTAAATCGGATGGTAATATTGCCAAAGATGTAACCGGAACTGAGGTGGGACTTAATTTCTGGGATAAAAAAGTACTTTATATCCATCCCAACCATGAAGGGACCTATAAGGTTATCAGTCAAGGCATTATTGAGGGGCTTAGAAATTTGGTGCGTGAAGTATATACAGCCAAAACGGATCAAGATGTGGTCAACCTTGCAAATCAAATTAAGCCAGATCTTTTACTTGTACTACTCGGAGATACATTTCCAATTGATCAAGTGAATGCCATTAGGACAATGGGTATCAAAACAGCTGTTTGGTTTACGGATGACCCTTACTATACTGATGTCACAACAAAGATAGCCCTATATTATCAGTACATTTTTACCCAAGAGTTAAGCTGTGTATCTTATTATCAATTGTTAGGATCCCCTCAAGTTCACTATTTACCTCTCGCGGTCAATACAAAATATTTTTATTATCAAAAGGAATATAACTCGACTTCTATTGACGTTTGTTTTATGGGGGCGGGTTGGAACAACAGAATTACTTTATTTGACCAAATAGCTTCCTATCTATCAAATAAAAATACACTTATCGTTGGATCGCGTTGGGATCGAATGCGGAATTATCACTTACTCTCCGATAAAATCCGTTTTGGATTCCTATCGCCGGAAGAATCGGCTAACCTTATCAATCAATCTAAAATTGTAATTAACAACCATCGTTCATACGATGATAGTACGTTATTCAACCGTAACAGTAATAAACTACCAGCCGTTTCAATTAACCCGCGAACCTTTGAAATTTCCGCCTGCTGCGCATTTCAGCTTTCGGATGTTCGACAAGAATTACATCGTTATTATGAAATAGGGAAGGAAATTGAAACCTACTCATCCCCTACGGAATTAATTGAAAAGATAGACTATTATTTAAACCATGAGGATGAGAGACATGAGATTGCACGAAGAGGACATAGCAAAACATTAATAAATCATACTTATACGAAAAGATTAGTAACTCTGTTGAAAGTGGTATTTGGATAATTCTAATTTTTGATTTAGGAGTTAGTCGCGGGTGAAATGAAACTAATATTAGACTGGATGTAAATCCCTGCTTACAATGAATAAATGCAACGTCGTCAAGGTGAACAAGGCCCACAATGCAGCCCAGGCATGGCTAGTTCAGGTGCAATAATCCCATTTGTATTCGGACTACCTATCGAACACGTTAACGATGAAGTATTAACCGGCATTGACAGGGGCGCAGCACTTGGATTTGGAGGTACATCTTGTGGGTTACCCGTTAAGTTGGTTTTCGTTCAAAACCGTAACAAACGCCGGGAATGGCTGGCGATTCTCAGTACCGACCTGACGGTAAGTGCAGACGAGGTTGTTCGAGTCTAAGGCATGCGCTGGAGCATCGAGACCTTTTTCAAATTCACCAAAAGCTATCTTAAGCTGGGCACTGAGTTTCGGGGCCGCCTCTTTTGTCATGCTCATTAGCCATATGACTATTGGTATTCAGCCGTTATCTAGTCATGGAGTTTGAGCATCGGCAAGAGAACGATGCCAAGTCGCTGGGCAGTCTTTTTTTCCTTTTTGCTGATGAGGTAAGGGAGACTTTGGATTACCAAACCGCGTTGCAGCAACTGATGACGTTGTTCCTGCAGATGGCCGGAGCCAAGACAAAACAGGAGAAGTCCGATGTATTTTGTCAACTCCGCGAGTGGATCGTCGGTTTACCCAGCTACATCAAGGGTTTGTTCAAAGATTTAAGCTGCGAAAGTTGAGTTAATAACATTTGCTTTGCTAAAGTTTTAAGGAATAAGCAGAAAATAAAAGCATTAACAGAAGACAAAAATAGCTACTGGAGACTAAACAAAATGCCCCCGGTCCATAATACCAGAGTCATCTGTAGCTACTTAACCGATTAGGATTTTTTTAGTTTTTACTTTTTATTTCAATTTACGTATGAGGCGCAAACTATCGTAATCACAAACAAGTACATATTCTCTACTCTCACATAGTTCATCAACAGCTCTTCTAAGATCAGGATAAACAGTATAGTCATGAAACGCTATAAATCCTCCGCTGACAACTCTTGGAACATATAATTCTATATCTCTTTTTACGCCTAAATAACTATGGTCTCCATCTACAAAAAGGACAGATAAGGTCTCAGGACAATCCTGTATTGCATCATGGCTGAAATTTTTTATTGGTGATACATAGTTTGCAAGACGGAAGTTTAGAATATTATTCTGAAATTCATTAAAATAATCGGTATAATATCCATTAGAAATAAAAGGATCAATGGCAAAAATTGTTCGTTTCCTTTCACTTAACCACTTGCTGCCGAGACCTAATGCAACAGTACTCTTCCCTTTAAAGGAACCGATCTCAACAATTTCCCCATCTAAATGATCAACGAGAGCTGGCAAATGTAGTAGTGCAGTTTGCTCTGCAGTTGTCAACCACCCACTGACCGAATCAATGAACTGATACAATTGGCTGATTTGAAACTGATGTCCAGAAATTTTAGGTCACCTCTCAATAAAATCGTTATTTTCTAATGCTTTTTTTATTGCTTCCAAATATTGAAACTCATATTTTTTATCTGGTTCTAAATATGTTCCTTCGCCCCATTCATTCCAGGCATTAATAAACAAAAAGTCACTGTTTATTTCTAGAGATCTTTTTATTTGTTGTGTTAGATAAAAGGAAAATTTTTCGGGAGACGCGCCGGTGAAGATGAGGGGCCATTGACCTCCAACCCGGGCGGAGTTATCCCAATCGATGAAAGCTCCTAAATAAGTTTTAACACTTTCCTTGTCAGCCTTTCTTTCTAGTATACAGGACCAGTATTTATCGTAATCCATTAGATCAAATTTTTGCTTATAACCATCAACAGCTCTTCCACAATGGATACCGTTTGTTAAATACATTGTGTATCCTGGCTCAAACTCAATACGAGCATCGAAACCTTTAAGTTGAGGGTTGTTAAATCTATTTAAAGTTTGGACAAAATAGATTCCATCAAGCCCATTATCGACAGCTAATTTTTGCCAATACTCCAGCATTTCCTCGCATTCGGGAATATCGCTAGGACGATAAATAAGAAATAAAGGTTTGTTTTCTACTCTGATATACCTTTTATCTTTAAATGCTGTTAGGAGAAACTCGAAATGTTCTTTCCAATCTACTTTTTCTCCGTAATCTTGATCTACCAATACCTCATTACTTGAACCGGTCCATGTTTTTGTCCACGGGTCGTTTGCCCAGGAAAGACAGAAGGGGAAATCGGGCTCCCCTTTTTGAAGAACTGCATCTAATGGTTTATGAAGAAACCTTTTCCCCTTAAACCAGTAATGATAATAACAAAATCCGTAGATGCCATATTTTCTTGCAATTTGTGCTTGCCATTCCCTTGCAGATTCGTCTGTCAAATCATAGTAATAGTCTTGGTACGGCTCTTTCGGCTGATAATGTCCAGGAAATAGAGGCTTTGCTTTTCTGGTATTGGTCCATTCGGTAAATCCTTTTCCCCACCAATGATTATTTTCGTCGTTCTCATGAAATTGAGGCAAATAGAAAGCTATAAGTTTCAAAATCATCTCTCCTTTAAAAACTTTAGAAGGTAGGTTCTAAAGCGCACTAGATCATATACAAATAGTGTGTGTCCGACCATGGGCCATTGCTAATGATGTGCTATGGCAATTCCGGTGCTAAATCCATGACAAATATAGTATCGTTAAATGCCCATGACAAAACCATCATCTCCATCTTTTTTTTAATACGATATATATTATGTGCGTATTCCGGTAATGTTTGGACTCTCATTCCGGAAACAATTGGACAGTATTCCCTTCCAGTTCTCCCCCTTAAGAGGGCATCCACTTTAGCAAAGATTTCCCCTTCCTCTCTCGCGAATGTCTTTCGGGACACCGACTGAATGGAGTATAGCAACTTAGGGTACAAGCGAGTCCAGAGGACATTGACTATACAGCGCTCCGTGAATTGGATCACAACTTGATCCGCCAGCTCTTGACCGGGCAATGGCTGACGTCCCACCACAATCTCCTGGGTTAATCCGATGAAATTCTAGGGAGTGCATTTTATGTCAGCGAAAAAAGGTCAGAAGTTTAATCACTATCCGGAGTCCCTTAAAGTAGAGGCAGATCGATTGCATGTGGATGAGGGATGGAGCTACAGCAAGATTACAGAACACTTGGAGATTCATGATAAGAATCCTATTAGGGTGTGGATGTAGAAATATCGTGAACAAGGGCAAGCAGCATTGAAGAATCGACGTGGAGACCCCTATCTAGCTGAAACTGAGCAGGAACGTGAGCTCAAACGTCTTTACATGTAGGTAGACGTCTTAAAAAAGCGAAGACTAAACAAGCTGACACCGGTAGAATACCAGCGCCAGCTTGTTGCCAAGGTCTTTTTCAAATTCTATCAAATGGGGTCTAGACCAATATATATATAGTGCTTTTTAAAATCTTATTTTATGTTTGCTAGGTGAATGTTATCTCTATGACGGTACCTATATGGCTGGATCAAATCCAAGATTTAATATCAAGTCATTTTTAAAAGAGAATGATATTAACATCCATACAACCTTATATCCAGGTGGTGGTCGGGATCCTTCCACTTCTGATGAATTTCTCCTTATAGCAGTTCAAAATTGAAAACAGTATTTACGAACATAAATGAAGTATTAAATGTTATTCCGAATAGCATTTATTTTCCGGTAGACAGATTTCTATTCTTATTTTCCAAAATCTAAATCTAAACCAATACAATTAACTTTTTCTGCTCATCGTGCCGAACGTAAAGGGTTTCCATTATTGGCCCAAACATTAATCAACCTGATGAACATTTTCATCTAAATATTATAGGCGACTGGCAGAATGATCTCCATTTAATAACAAATAAAAATTATACTTTTTTTGGTCTTCTAAACCCCGAAAGAATAAAAATTTTGTATTTATTGTGGTACTCAAGATCAGTTTGCACTTGAGGGGTTTCCAACAACAGCAGCAGTTGATTTGTGTCTTAGTTTCCACCAACCCTAAAACATTAATATCGCTTTTCAATTATTATTTGATGGATGAATCCTATTAAAGGGATAGGAACTCGCAATCTATTAAAAATGCCGTTTTTTTATTACTTAGGGCAAATACTCAATCATTCACATTAAATTAGAATACGATAGAGGAACAAAGGAAGCATGCCCCTTTATTTTGATTCTGTATTTTAGTTCTAGTATCATTCTTGATCCCTGACTCAAAACACACTCTTGTTAGCAACTCTAGTTAATTTTTAATTCTAGGATACTATTATTCTATTTAATAGGTATGATACGAGTGTGAATTATGAATAAAGGAGGTATCAATTAAATGGCAGTTCTTTCCACCGGACCTATTGAAAATAATCCTGTTGATGGGGTCAGACCCACCCAACAGGTCACAATTAAAATGGTTAACCGAGATTCTGTCAATTCTTCCACTGTTTTAATTCAGGGATACTTTTTAAACGGCTCCAGAACATTGTATGTACTAGAAGAAGTTTCATTAGGTCCCAATGAAGTTGTTACAAGAAATCATTTTGCAAACTTCGATGCATTTGAATTCGTTTTTACCACAAGCGGGCCAGCAGAAGAAAGTACTGAAATTTCAGTTTGGGGAAGAAATGGGTCTGGAGAATTTATAAGCTCACAGCGTCTTGTATCAGATGAGCAACTTGAGTAATAAAATCCACGGCTGTACCAGGATAAACTCATAATCATTTTACAGGGATTGAAATAAGATATAGGGAACAAGTGCTTGGAAATCCTTTGTTCACGCTGCTTTTTACCACAAAAATATGTCTTCATTATCAATTGTATGACGTTAATGCTATTTAACACTTAGTTAGAAAGGAGGTATCAACTAAATGGCAGTATTATCAACCGGGCCAATTGCAAATAACCCTGTTAGTGGGGTCAGACCCACCCAACAGGTCACAATTAAAATGGTTAACCGAGATTCTGTCAATTCTTCTACTGTTTTTATAGAGGGGTTTTATTTAAACGGTACCAGAACATTGTATGTAGCAGAAGTGGTAGCATTAATCCCCAATGAAGTTGCGACGAGAAATTATTTTGCAAACTTCGATGCATTTGAATTCGTTTTTACCATAAGCGGCCCAGCAGAAGAAGTTACTGAAGTTTCAGTTTGGGGAAAAACTGCATCTGGACAATTGGTACCTGCCCATCGTCTCGTATCGGATGAACTTTTAGGAACAGAACCACCTGGACCTACTGGACCACAAGGCGACGAAGGACCACAAGGTGACCAAGGACCACAAGGTACTACTGGAGCACAAGGTGTTCAAGGGCCACAAGGTGTTCAAGGGCCACAAGGTGTTCAAGGACCACAAGGTGTTCAAGGACCACAAGGTGTTCAAGGACCACAAGGTGTTCAAGGACCACAAGGTGTTCAAGGGTCACAAGGTGTTCAAGGGCCACAAGGTGTTCAAGGACCACAAGGTGTTCAAGGGCCACAAGGTGTTCAAGGGCCACAAGGTGTTCAAGGACCACAAGGTGTTCAAGGACCACAAGGTGATCAAGGACCACAAGGTGTTCAAGGACCACAAGGTGTTCAAGGACCACAAGGTGTTCAAGGACCACAAGGTGTTCAAGGGCCACAAGGTGTTCAAGGGCCACAAGGTGTTCAAGGACCACAAGGTGATCAAGGACCACAAGGTGTTCAAGGACCACAAGGTGATCAAGGACAACAAGGTGATCAAGGACCACAAGGTGACCAAGGACCACAAGGTGATCAAGGTGATCAAGGACCACAAGGTGACCAAGGACCACAAGGTGATCAAGGACCACAAGGTGATCAAGGACCACAAGGTGATCAAGGACCACAAGGTGATCAAGGACCACAAGGTGATCAAGGACCACAAGGTGACCAAGGACCACAAGGTGATCAAGGACCACAAGGTGATCAAGGACCACAAGGTGATCAAGGACCACAAGGTGATCAAGGACCACAAGGTGATCAAGGACCACAAGGTGATCAAGGACCACAAGGTGATCAAGGACCACAAGGTGATCAAGGACCACAAGGTGACCAAGGACCACAAGGTGATCAAGGACCACAAGGTGACCAAGGACCACAAGGTGATCAAGGACCACAAGGTGATCAAGGACCACAAGGTGATCAAGGACCACAAGGTGACCAAGGACCACAAGGTGATCAAGGACCACAAGGTGACCAAGGGCCACAAGGTGATCAAGGACCACAAGGTGATCAAGGACCACAAGGTGATCAAGGACCACAAGGTGATCAAGGACCACAAGGTGATCAAGGACCACAAGGTGATCAAGGACCACAAGGTGATCAAGGACCACAAGGTGATCAAGGACCACAAGGTGATCAAGGACCACAAGGTGATCAAGGACCACAAGGTGATCAAGGACCACAAGGTGATCAAGGACCACAAGGTGATCAAGGACCACAAGGTGATCAAGGACCACAAGGTGATCAAGGACCACAAGGTGATCAAGGACCACAAGGTGATCAAGGACCACAAGGTGATCAAGGACCACAAGGTGACCAAGGACCACAAGGTGATCAAGGACCACAAGGTGACCAAGGACCACAAGGTGATCAAGGACCACAAGGTGATCAAGGACCACAAGGTGATCAAGGACCACAAGGTGACCAAGGACCACAAGGTGATCAAGGACCACAAGGTGATCAAGGACCACAAGGTGATCAAGGACCACAAGGTGACCAAGGACCACAAGGTGATCAAGGACCACAAGGTGATCAAGGACCACAAGGTGATCAAGGACCATAAGGTGACCAAGGACCACAAGGTGATCAAGGACCACAAGGTGATCAAGGACCACAAGGTGATCAAGGACCACAAGGTGATCAAGGACCACAAGGTGACCAAGGACCACAAGGTGATCAAGGACCACAAGGTGACCAAGGACCACAAGGTGATCAAGGACCACAAGGTGATCAAGGACCACCACCACCACCATAATAACCACAAAGTGACGTTCTATAAACCAAATAAAAAGAAAGCACTTATTAGGAAAGTATTGGATTTAATATTTCACACATTAATGCTGATTCAAAGGTCGTTTCATTATGACTTTTGGATCAGCATTTTTATTATTTTATAGGGGATTTATATTATAAAGTTTTAAGAATTTTCCATATGTTTTGCTAAGGTATAAAAAAGGACTTCACCCCTAATTTTGTAGAATTTTTCGAAGTGATATTTCAACAGAGGAATGTGTATAACAGTTGAACTTTTATGTATAGCTGTTTTTAATACCTACAAACAAGGGATTTTGGACATAAAAAAGGGACTTCACCCGCTTAATCTAAGACCCTATCAAAGAACTGAGAAGTCGTTCACCCCGAGGTGCACACGGACATTGCAGAGAAGGAATTCTTCGAGCGCTACTGGCCGCACCACTTGAGCATATTGATACATTTACCAGTTTGCATCATCGACTAGAAATGGATTCTAGCTTCCGCTATCAATGTGGACTCTGACTGGATCGAGAAGCTCCTTCGATATCGACATTGAGCCGCGTTTTTGCAGAGTTAACTAAAAAGAGTTTGGCAAAGCGTCTCTTCGAAAAGCTCGTCACACGCTGCCATCCATGCTTACGAGAAGAAGCAACCCAAACGTAAAAGCGAGCAGACCGGAAATGCGAACTGGGGCGCGAAATACGACTCGTTCGGCAACAAGATTACCTGGTTTGGTTACAAGCTCCATCTCGCTGTCGATACGAAAAGTGAGCTTCCTCTAGCGAATGATGGAGAAAAGGCGCCTGATTTGATCGAGCAAGTAGCAACTCGGACGAACACGCGGTTCTTTATTTTGGATGCCGGGTATGACCAGATGAAAGTCTACGAGGCAGCTCAAAACGTGTAGGCACAAGCGATTATTCCGCTCAACCTCTGAGGCGAGAAACAACCTCCTGCTGGGATGATGTCGAACTGAACCCCCTGCTGTTCGATGGGTTTCACGATGATCTAATGGGAAGCAGACGGTGATTATCTGAAGTTCCGTTGCCCGCATGCGATGGGTAAGGTCGATTGCCCACTTGGTGGGATGGTAGCTTGCTCATCTTCCAATATTTGAACGCGATTGTGCTGCTCGTATCTGCGCTTTCTATGGCTCAACAGAATAACCAGATCGCTGTTTTAATTCCGAATGTCTGAAATTCTGCAGGTCTGCCCATTTTTCGAACTTCGCTACAAAGTAGTTGTTACCACTGCGTTCAAACGAGAGTATCTACCCGTCTTTTAATCTGTTATGGAATTATGCAAAATGCTCAATTGATAAAAGGGAACCGAAACAAAAAATTGTGGTTATGAACTCTAATATATCAGGTTCCGAATTTAATGATTGTTTTGCGAATCATGTAGTATTCAAACCTACAGTGGTAAGGGACTTCCCCTTCTTTTGCAGGGTTATCCAACTTCGCCAGCCAACACGGTTAATACCGCCTGTTCCGGGGGTTGCTTTCCAGTCCTCCGCACCCTGCCTCACGGCCAGAGCACTACTGGTCAGCTATGCGCTTCCGCCACCTTCCGGTGCGTTCGGGACTCTCACCCGTTAGTACGATGCGCTGCCAAGCGCACAAAAAACCTTTCCGGGTTAGCGGAAAGGTTTTACGAAGTTATACTTTTGCATGCGCTCGGCTCGCATTATTTCATCATGAATAAATCTTGCGTCATTGTAAATACGCTGCCGATCCAGCCGAGTACGCCTTGCGGATAGAAACCCATCACGAGCATCACCGCCGTGCACAGCCACAGCGTAATGCCGAGCGGCGTGCTTACCCTTATTTCGGCACCTTCGTAGTCGCTGCGCATGAACATTTGCCGGTTGAAGCCGAAGTAGTAATAATACGAGACGACGCTTGTGCCGATCATAATGCCCGCCAGCCAGTAATGCTGCGTCTGGATCGAACCGAGCAATATGTGCAGCTTCCCGAAAAATCCGCCCGTTACCGGCAGGCCGGCCAACGACAGCACGAGAATGACGGCGGCCGCCGCCGTCCACGGAGCGCGGAAGTAGAGTCCCGCGAAGCCGTGCAAATCGCCGTCGGCGATATGGTGCACACCGATCAGCGGAAGCTCCAGCGAGAATGCGAGCGTTGTGGAACGCCCCGGCAGACCACGGAGTCGTAAACGCCTCCTGTTCGATGCGCAAATGGCGGGAATATCTTCTATTTTCATCAGGCGAAACGCAATATGCCCGACTCCCTGATCGGGATGCTCCGCTCGCTGTTCCAACAAATGAGTCATCTGGATTGTATGCTCTTATGATTCAGCCTCAAATACCACATTCGAAAGTTGTTTCAATCTATGCGGATACGTATGCTCCTGCAATGTTCAAAGAAGCCCCCTTAAAGCGATCGTATTTCTTCCCTTCTCATGGATGTGGTAATATCGTATTTTTTCGATCAGATCCGCAGGAGACGAGTAGGTTTCGATTTCTTTTCCAACCGTATAATTGCGAACCAATTCCTCTCGTACATCCGTAAGCTGAAAAGTACCGCATGCCGCGATTTCGAACGTTCTCGGATTGATAGAATGAGTGGGTAGTCTTCTGCTGTTCTTGTTGAATAGGGTCACATCGTCGAATGCCCTGTGATTGTTGATTGCGATTTTTGATGCATTCAAGCATCGTGCGGATTGTTCAGGTGAAAATACCTCCAACCGGATTTTATCGGATAACAACTTGGAATGAACTATGCTCTCCCAGCCCTGGCCTACAATTAGGGTTTGATATCGATTCAATTCGTGAGCGATTTGGTCAAAGAAAGCAATTCTGTTATGCCATTCCGTACCCAAAAAATAAACATCTACATTTTTAGGTATTTCTTCGTCCCGATGAATATCGCCGTATTGACAGCAAGCGGTAAATAGTGAACTTGACTGTAACCCAATGACTTATAAAAAGCACGCAGCTGATTTCTTGCGTAAAAATATAGTCGTAATGGGAAGCAACTCCTGCCGTTACATCGGTATTTCGAGTTAATGTCGGTTCCGATCTCCTTTGCGAAACATTTCCTGCCATATCGCCATCAAAGCTTGGAATTATGGATCAGTTTGGCAATCCTTTTATTAAGCAGCTCATCAGCTTCAGTAGCCACTTCGAGCAAGACGCCCAGCCCGAAATGCGATGAGACGCGATGTAACTGAATGTTCCTCTTCGTATCAGCAAGGAAATCTTCTATTGCCGTCAGCACCCCGTTTTTTTCTCCATGTTCATAAAGAGCATTATTATGTCTGTGGTTTACGCCTCCTGGAACAACCTCCTTTACGCCAGGCAGCACACCTAGCGAGGAATAAGGCTTTCGGTAAGCTTCGGGAATGGAAGCCGGATTATAGTACATATCCCTTCTGCCATACGGCCACTCGATATCGTGTTCAAATACAAGAGGAAAACGCTCCATGGCATCAATCATTTTTAATTCGTGAAAAACGGTATACCAGTTATGGTCTCCGTCAATTAAAACGACGTCGCAATGCTTAATTGTTTTTAAAGCCGTCAAGCTTAAATCCCGAATGAATTCGAACCGGTCACCGTACGCCTCATTTGCTTTCTGCACATTGAACATGGGGGCCGGATCGATGCAGATTAATTTGCTGTCCGTAGCTTCACAGTAGCGAAGCAAGTTGGCTGTGTTCAAACCGTCCGCGCAGCCGATTTCAACAATGACTTTTGGACGAATCATGTTGAAGATCGGTTGAATAAGCGGGTCCCAAAATCTCTTCATATTTACCCTCTCTTCTTCTATAATTTGGTAATTCACGTCATAATTGCTCAAAGAGCGCGAAGCAACCACACTTAGGTAATGGAGGTTTGCTTCATTGTACGTGCGGGATGGATATTGTGAAACGGCAATTGTACGGTCTCGTGATTAAAGAGACATCCGGTTGCCCGCATTTCCCACCATATCCGCTTCATCATCGACTTATCGTAATTATCGTTTGTTAATCGTGTTTGATTCTGCTGTCTAGTTCTCAATCACGGAATTATGCAAAATGCTCATGTAAAAAGTTTCTTCATTATAATAAAGAAAAAAGGCTAATGCATTGATAAATAGAATCAATGCATTAGCCTTTTTTGTAGAAAAGAACCCCAATAAAAATTCTTATCAGTTTGATTACTTTGTCTATAAGAATGCTCCCATCAACAACACTAAGCACAAATACAGAATAACAGGAGACTTGTTTCGATGAGGAGGTTACATTTTTCATCCTTGTAGGGGTTCACGGCAGCACAATCACTTTCTCCTTACATGAAGCGCAAAACTTGGCATATTGGATACAAGTTTCTAATGAATCATTTGGCTCCATTGGCCACCATCGGATTGCCCCCGTCGGCGCCTTCGACGCAAAGGTCTCGATTTCTGGTGGAACACGGCCTACAATCACTACCTCGATCTCCTTAAAGCTGGTTTCAATGCCCTTTTGAAGAGTCATAAATAATTGGGTATGCTTTTTTGCAGGACAGGAATGGGAGATAGGAAACAATATCGAAACTCTGGACAGATCTTCATGAATGATATGAGCAGATTTCCGGGCAGGATCATCTGTAGATGTCTCCCATACACGACTATATGGCAGCACTTGATCGGGTAAACCCAATTCTTTCACTCTCGCATAGATTCTCTGATGATAATAACTTTTTAGTTCTTTTACGAGAATCTGAATCTGCTTATTTCTAAGGAAAGTGGAGTTATCTCCATTTTCATTCCGATATTGGATATAGAGTAAATCGGGAATAGCTGCATACTGAGTACAAAGAAACGTCCGAATTAGCATGTCGTAATCGTCAGCCACCAATAGTTCAGCACGATGGCCACCTATCAGATGGTAACAATCCCGCGTCCACGCACGAGGATGATTCGGTAAACCGACCAAATGACGAAGGGTATTCCCATTGATAGTTGTATGTTTTTGCACATTTTGCCATCGGTTCATTTCATGAAGCCAGACTCGATAATGTATACTATATCCAAAACCACAATCCCAACCATACCAATGAGCATGATGGCTCCCTACGTGCACCTCTGTACAATCCCCATAAACAAAACCACATTCAGGGTGTTGTTGAAATGCATGGACGATCTTCTTTAGACAGTCAGGAGTTAACTCATCATCATGATCCATTTCTACTAAAATTTCTCCTGTACACAGACCTGCTGCATGCCTTTTGGTTGCCCCAATGTAGCCATTGCGGGAATCTTGGCGATATCTCCGCACACGGGGATCGTCTAGTGGAAGCAAGAATTGGTTGTATGTCTCATCCTCATCACCAGAGTCATCTACAATTACCCATTCCCAATTAGGGTAAGTCTGATTCAATAGAGAGCGATAAGGTCGCTGAATTTTATCTTTGGACTTATAGCTAGCTGTGAACACGGACACTAAAGGTGTATCTGAAGAAAAACGAGTAGCGGGAATCATCCTATTTTCAGGGAGGGGATCGGTTCGGCTGAGCCAGCAGTAAAATAAATGAAAGGGTTGAATCTCTTCTGGAGAATTGAAGTGTAACCAACGTTTTCTCTCGTGTGAAGGTAACGCATTTAGTGTTCTAAATTCTTCCCACCCCGTTCCCAACGAAACGTAGACGCGAGGTTTTTTTGGGTTAATATCTAATAATGGATCATCAGGTCCATGCAAATTCACTGTGATGCGGCTTTCTTCCAGTCTCATTATAAATTCTTTCAATTCATCCATTGAAATCTTCCTAGAAACAAATAGATGAGTTGTCAAGAGTGGAGTGAAATCCAATGACATGTTCATTCTCCTTTCCTATATATCCAACCGACTAGAGGTTCGTGTTGCTTCACAAATTAGTCTTCATAACCTTGTTCCATTCTTATCATCATCTTCTCACTCATTTTTCTTTTATATATATATATATATGAACGGAAAATGTTACTCAATTTCGGACCCAAAGAATAAATCAGACTTTCAGTCTAAGGGATGTTCTATAGAATTTTTTATCGGTTGGAGTCTATTGCCGATGCGATAACAATATATTTTAGTGAAAGAAAGGAGTTGATATTCGTCAAACATGATAATAACGAGTATTGGATGAATACTTTGATCGCCGAGGATGTCGCAACAATCACCTTTGGTGTGACAACTGAACATACTGAACATATTAGAGAAAAGAGGAGTCATCTTGGGACGTCCATTAGTTAGTATAGTCATACCTGCTTATAATCGGCCCCATACTCTACAAGTAGCCATCGACAGTGTATTGGAACAAACCTATCCGAATATCGAAATCATCATATGTGATGATAGTACAGATGATGGTGTACAAGAAATGCTTAATCCTTATTTACACGCTTTCCCTCAGATCAAATATCATAAAAACGAACAGAATCTATTCCTTGAAAATTGGCACAAATGCTTTGATCTAGCGTCAGGGGAATATATCAATTACTTAATGGATGATGACGTGTTTCATAAAGAAAAAATAGCGAAAATGATCTATTTTTTTAATGAATTTGAAAATATTACACTGGTCACATCTTATCGACAAACCATCAATGAATCAGGGGGATTTCTCCCGCCTCTCCATGCAACGGCTAGGCTATATGAAGAAACAAGGATATTAGATGGAAAAATGTTAGCAAATGTTGCATTAACTCGTTGTCTAAATGTGATTGGCGAGCCGACGACTGTGTTATTTAGAAAAAAAGACCTTACTGAACAATATGGCGTATACAAAGGGAAACAGTATTCACTTATCAATGATTTAGCTGCCTGGTTGTCTTTGCTATCCAAAGGTAAAGCTGTCTATATTCCGGAAGCACTAAGTTATTTTCGATTACATCCGAATCAAAACAACAATAAACTGGGTCTAAATGCATTTAGTGAATGGTTAGATATTATGATTGCCTCAAGAGAAGGTGGATTTCTTGAAACGAACGAGTTATTTAAAACTGCACTTCATTCTTATCGTGAACGTGTAAAGGGGCATCAACACTTTGTAGAAGATATCAAGCGGATTGAAATAATATTAAAAACGCTAGACTAAAAATCTAGATTTGTATCTCAGGCTTGCTTAAAAATACGAAAACGAAAATATACAAAACTTTATACCCGGTGCTTCTTACCACGTGAAATTTGGCAAATAAAATAAGCATAATTAACAGTGAAATATATCATTGTTAATTATGCTTATTTGAGATGAGTGATAAGCGACTATCGGTAAGTAAAATAAAACGGGTTATGAAAGCCAAGCCGTTCGCTAATTTCCGAGACATTTAATGAAGTGGTACGCATTAGATGCAGGGCTTTATATACGTCCGACATGTAGATCCGCTTTTCCAGACGCTTTCACTTTTTCTCGGTTAGATGCCGATTGATGCAGGATCAGGAATAACTGATACGCCTGTATACTGATTTCCGTCATACCGTGCGGCCTTTGCTTGCGATAGCTTTCGATCATGGACTTTAAGCTCAAGACGTTATCCTACATGTATTTGAACTCGAGGACGGACGCACAGCATCAACCACTGTGTACAACACGAAGGGAGAAGCGGAGCTAGTAGTGAACGCAGAGCTGAGCAGTCGCAGCATATCTATTAGCGCAAGTGGCACAGAGGTGCAAATCATAAGCATGATTTTTGTCCTTGCCTTGCCATCAGTGATAATATCCTTTGAAATCATGGACGGTATGTATTTTATAGTCCCAAAACAACGGGTTCGAACAGCCGGTTCATAATTCCTCCAAAGTGGATAAAATTCAAACATTTTCTCATATTTTATTATAACTTTTTCGATGGACGGAGGGATATAATCAGAATAAATATCGTTTGATGTTGATAAAATTATTGGCTCGTTTTTTGGGCAAAACACAGAAAGAGGTTTAACGATGGACAAAATAGCAAATGGCATTTGGAGAGTGCGTTTCGGAAAGCCCGAATCCCATACTCCAGTCAATCTACGTGAAACGGAAGTGAGAACGGAAGAACTTGCGAAACTCGATTGCCATGGAGTTTCGCCCTTCTCGCTTAGTGACATCGTGATTAAGCAATCGGCAAGAGGGATTTATCTTGAACTTCCTCTGAAAGCCGAGGAGCATATTTATGGTTTTGGGCTGCAATTGCATCGTGTGGATCACACAGGCAGGAAGAAAGTAATTCGTGTCAACAGTGATCCCGTGGCCGATACAGGAGATAGTCATGCACCTGTACCGTTTTATGTAACGACCGCAGGATATGGCGTCTTCGTTGACACATCGCGCTACGCAACTTTCTATTGCGGGACTAATTTACGTAAAGGGGCTTCGGAGAACAAGAAATTTGAACAGAAGGAAATCGGGACTTCTGAAATAGAATTGTACGGCTACCAGACTACGGAGGGTGATCGATCGGTTGTTGTCGATATTCCATCAGCGGAAGGCATTGATGTGTATTTGTTTGAAGGTCCGGACATGGTGACCGCCGTGCAGCGGTATAATCTGTTTTCCGGAGGAGGCGTTCTTCCTCCTATGTGGGGACTCGGGATGTGGTACCGGGCTTACAGTGCAGCCTCACGTGAGGATGTCATGCGGCTCGCCAAGTGCTTCCGGGATGATGGAATGCCGGTCGATGTGTTTGGCTTTGAGCCTGGTTGGCAAACGAAGGCTTATTCTTGCTCTTTTGTATGGGATGAAAGCCGTTTCCCGGCCCATGAAGAGATGCTCGATGAATTATACGATATGAGTTACCGGGTTAACCTCTGGGAGCATCTCTTTGTGCATCCGACTTCCCCTATGTACGAAGAGTTGATGCCATATTCCGGTGATTACGAGGTTTGGGAAGGTCTTGTCCCCGACCTGTCCGTAAAGGAAGCCAGAGATATCTTCGCCAACCATCATTTGAAGGAGTTTGTAGAAAAAGGGATATCCGGATTTAAATTAGATGAATGTGACAGCTCCGACTTTGTGCATTCCAATTGGTCATTTCCGGATATAGCGACATTCCCATCAGGGATGGACGGGGAGCAGATGCACAACCAACTGGGAACGCTATATCAATCCGCCATTCAGGCTCCTTTCGAAGCGAATGGCCGAAGGACGCTATCTCAAGTCCGATCCTCCGGAGCTCTTGCTTCGCCGTTTCCCTTTGTGCTTTACAGCGATCTATACAATCACAAGGTGTTTATACGCGGTGTCGTAAACTGCGGATTCTCTGGGCTTTTATGGTCGCCCGAAGTCCGTCAAGCGGATTCCCCCGAGGATTTGATTCGAAGGATTCAAACGGCAGTCTTCTCGCCAATGGCCTTGCTCAACTGCTGGAGAATTCCGAATCCGCCATGGATGCAAGTGGACCGCGACAAAAACATACGTGGTGAATTCCTCGATAATTATGAAGATATTCGAGACACTTGCCGAACGCTGTTCGAAATACGTATGTCATTGATCCCTTACCTGTACACAAGTTATGCGAAATATAGTATGGAAGGGTTGCCGCCTTTCCGGGCGCTTGTTATGGATTACCCGGATGACCCAAACACGTACGGAATCGAAGATGCCTACATGATGGGTGATTCCATCCTTGTAGCGCCAATAGTAACAGGCACAGCAGAGCGCAGCGTGTATCTCCCGAAAGGCTACTGGCGGTGTTTTTGGACAAATGAGGCCTATGAAGGCGGACAAGCATACACCTTTGCGCCGGGCTTGGAACGTATTCCGGTATTCGTGAAAGAGGGTACGCTTCTGCCGCTTGCCAAACCTTTGCCATATGTTTCCGATAATGCCACCTTCGACATCACCGTTAGAGCTTATGGAGACAGACCGTCGGATTGCTTCCTTTATGAGGATGACGGAACGACATTCGAATACCGAAAAGGCAGCTTTAATTGGGTGAAGCTAACTTGGAACGAAGGTGTTGATGTTGAACGCATAGGCAACTATACGGGCAAACAATATAACATAACCGATTGGGAACTGTTTAAGTAATTCTTGCGCAACGGGAAATAAGTTGAAGAACAAAGCGACATATATTTGAGTCAATTTCATAATAAAAGTCCGATTTTTCCACAAGGGATCAATTCGGGAGAAAAGCAATCGGATAAGAGACTTTAGAGACTGCTATTTCTTCATTTCCAGCGTATTTTGTAAAAATAAGAGTCCCTAGAGACTCTTATCCGTCAAGTAAAGTGTGAATTCGGGAGAAAAGCAATCGGATAAGAGCCTTTAGAGACTGCTATCTCTTCATTTCCACCGTATTTTGTAAAAATAGGAGTCCCTAGAGACTCTTAACGTTCAAGTGAAGTGTGGATTCATTTAAAAAGAAAATGCAGGAGGAACAAAATGACAATATCAGAAGCTAAATTGAAAATTACGAATCCCGTGTTGACCGGCTTTAACCCAGACCCATGGATGGTGCGGGTCGGTGATGACTATTATATTGCGACATCGACGTTCGAGTGGTTTCCGGGGGTTGCGATATATCATTCGCGAGATATGGTCCATTGGCAGCTGCTGACCCATCCGTTGTCAAAGGCCGATCAGCTTGAGCTTCTCGGCGTACCTAGCTCTGGCGGTATTTGGGCGCCGAATCTGACTTACGATAACGGTACGTTCTATCTGCTTTATACGAATGTAGTGGGGCGCAAGGGCGTGTTTAAAGACTTGCACAATTACTTGATTACGGCTGAAAATATCATGGGTCCATGGTCAGAGCCGATCTATCTGAACGCCAAAGGATTCGATCCCTCATTGTTCCACGATGACGATGGACGCAAATGGCTGATGCAGATGCGTTGGGATTTCCGGACAGGCCGTCCGCGCTTTAGCGGTATTTTGATGCAGGAATACAATCATGCCGAGGGCAGGTTGGTTGGAGAAGAGTCGGTCATTTATCGAGGAACTGAAATTGGCGTCACCGAGGGGCCTAGTATGTTCAAGAAGGACGGCTACTATTATTTGATTACTGCAGAAGGTGGTACTGGATGCAACCACGCAGTTACCGTCGCCCGTTCCCGCAGTATCGAAGGACCGTATGAAACAGCTCCCGATAATCCGATGATGACGACGGCTTATGATCGTGAACATCCACTGCAAAATGCAGGCCATGCGGCCTTCGTAGAGACTCAGAACGGAGAATGGTATATCTCCCATCTGGCGATACGCGTTCTTCCTGATGGAAGACGTTTGAACCCGCTCGGACGTGAAACAAACATCCAACGGATCGTTTGGACGGAGGATGGATGGCCCCGCCTTGAAAACGGTACCCGGCTTCCTTCGCTTGAAGTCGCGGCTCCTGGGCTGGAGCCGCATCTATTCGCCCCTGTATCGGAGAGGGACGATTTCGATGCTCCTCAGCTGAATATTCATTTCAGTACGCTGCGAACGCCGGCTGATGAAAGCTGGCTCTCATTGCAGAAGCGTCCGGGTTATCTTCGCTTGCGCGGCAGGGAGTCTCTGAATTCCTGGCACAAACAAAGCATGGTGGCGCGTCGTGTGCAGCACTTTGAGTGCGAAGCGGAAACATGTGTCGAATTTAATCCGCAGTCTTTCTTCCATATGGCCGGTCTCGTTTGCTACTACGACGAACAGGATTATTACTATCTGCGTATTAGCCATGATGAACACCTGGGCAAACATATTGGCATCGCCAAAAGTGTCGGGGGTAAATACGAAGAGCTTCTCGAAAATGTCGTTATTGCCGATGGCTGGGAACGATGCTATTTGCGAGTGACGATTGAGCAAGGGGTGCTTCAGTTTGCCGTCAGCGCAGACGGAAGCAGTTGGTCGAACATTGGGCCTGCGCTTGATTTCGGCGTCCTTTCCGACGAATACGCTGGAAAGCTGGGCTTTACAGGCGCAATGGTCGGCATATGCGCACAGGATATGAGTGGCGGCGGACATCATGCCGATTTCGATTATTTTACTTATCGTGAGCTTTTGTAACGGAAGGATAGGTTAAATATGAATAATCGGGAAATCCTTTCAGGGCGTCTTGACATCGGTGGAAAAGAGCTCTACTACGAAGTCTCCGGATCAGGACCTGCTGTCATCCTGCTTCACGGACATTCCGTAGATCATAGAATGTGGGACGCTCAGTTTGCGAGTTTAGCTACCCGGTATCAGGTACTTCGTTATGACTTAAGAGGCTACGGCCTTTCCGATATGCCGCAAGAGGGAGAAGTTTATTTACATGCCGAGGATCTGTACAAAGTAATCAATCATCTGGGCATTAAGCAAGCACATATCGTTGGTTTATCCTTGGGGGCCTTTGTAGCACTGGACTTTCTGTATCTTCATCCGGATCATGTGATGACTGTCTCCGTTGCGAGCGGAGCCATCTATGCGAATGAGGAAGATGAGACTGTAAATAACGAACCGTTTCAAGATGCAGGTTCTGCTCACGAGTCCCAATCGTCAAGACCAAAGCGTAACGATCCGTCGATCCAAGAGAAAGTAGACGAATGGTTCATTAATCTGATGGAGAGCTGCGGGAAATACAAGGATGAAATTCGTGACCAGCTATGGAGAATGATTGGCGACTGGTCTGCATGGACGCTGAGGCATCGAGAACCTAAGTGCCTGATCGGTCCGGATCTCGCACGAGGCCTTCGCGCACGCGGTGTCCGAACGCCAATTCTTGTCATCATTGGGAGCGACGACTCAGAAGGCAGCATCCGTTCGTCGGAAAAGCTGCTCCATCTGGTACCATCCGCTCGTAGAGCGGATATCGCAGATGCAGGTCATTTTTCCAATATGGAGCAACCGGAAGTTTTTACGAACGTGCTGGAACTCTTTTTTGAAGAACAGGAACAGTGAGAAAAAGAAGATAGTCTACAATGAAAAGAAAGAGTGATAAGGTGTGCATACGATTAATTTGGAACCATTGAGCCGTCTGGAGCAGTTTGGACAACCGCCAGTCATAGATTCAACATTTGCAGAGGAAGCCATTGGTTTTATTCTTAAGCAAATCGATCGTAATCTGGAAGCATTCACGCATCAATTTCCGGCGCCTGCAAGCGAAAATCTGATTTATCCGGGCATTGACAATGTGGAGTGGACTTCGAGCTTCTGGACGGGTATGCTGTGGCTTGCTTACGAATATACAGGGGATGAAAAATACCGCCATGTCGCGGAAAGCCAACTTCAAGGCTACAAGGAACGCGTAGAGAAACGGATCGAAACGAATACGCATGATATTGGTTTTCTGTATTCTCTGTCTTGTGTCGCTGCTTATAAGCTAACCGGCAATGAAGAGGCTAAGCAGACAGCTTTGCTCGCAGCGGATTTATTAATGGAACGCTACTTTGATAAAGCAGGCATCGTTCAGGCTTGGGGAGAACTCAGCGACCCCGAACAGCAGGGCAGAATGATCATCGACTGCAACTTGAATCTGCCGCTTCTGTACTGGGCGACTGAAGTGTCGGGCGAGCCGAGGTATGCCGAAGCAGCGAGAAGTCACGTCAAGCAGGCAGCTGCCTTTATTGTCAGAGAGGATGCATCGACGTACCACACCTTTTATATGGATGTGAAAACGGGATTGCCGAGATTCGGAAGAACTCATCAAGGCTATGCCGATGATACATGCTGGTCGCGTGGTCAAGCCTGGGGAATCAGCGGCTTCCCTCTCAGCTATTTATATACGGGTGATACAGAACTGCTCGAATTGACCAAGAAGCTGTCAAATTATTTTCTTAACCGTCTGCCGGACGATCTTGTCTGCTACTGGGATTTGATCTTCTTAGAAGGCAATGAACAGGAGCGGGATAGCTCGGCGGCTGCGATTGCCGCAAGCGGTTTGCTCGAACTCTCCAAACAATTGCCGCTTCTAGACCCGTCGAAGAACGTCTACGAGAATGCGGCGCTGCACATCCTGAAATCACTTCACGAAAACTACACAGCCAAGAATTACCCAGAGTCAAATGGCGTGTTGATTCACGCCGTGTACAACAAGCCACGCGGAATGGGCATCAACGAGTGCAACATTTGGGGCGATTATTTCTATTTTGAAGCATTAATTCGCGTTGTGAAAGATTGGAAGCCATACTGGTAGTCAGGCAAGAGTGTGATTTTAAATTTTATATGATTTGAACAACAAAAGGGGGCGACGAATGTTAAATTCGATCTGCCCCTTTTGTTTAAGACTTGTAGAATTGCCGCATGTACGCTGATGGCGATTCGCCATAAACTTTCTTGAACACCCTACTAAAGTAAAAAGGATTCTGATACCCGAGCCGCTCACTAATCTCCGCTAAGTTCAACGAGCTTAGTCGCATCAGCTCGATCGCCTTGTTCAGCTTTAACATCGTATGAGTCTCTACGATGCTTTTGCCAGTTGCTCTTTTGAATGAGGCAGAAATGTAGCTGTAATTCATGTTCAAGTGTGTTTGCAGTCTGGCAGCATCGAAAGGCTCCTCGAGATGTGCCACCAAATAGGTCATGATTCGGTCTGTCGTCCGACGAGCAGCTTCGGCGATTCCATCCTGATCGGAAGCGGCCGCATGCAGTTCGAGGAAGAATTGATAGACGTTCAAGCTAGTCCGTGTCATTTTGTGAGCAGCTGAATCATGCATTCCATGGATCATAGCATGAAGTCGTTTCTCTGTTCCTAGGGGTGCTTTAGCAAATTTGGGCAGTACGATACGGTATTGATAATGATCGGGATAGTAATACTCCAGCTCAGGACGCGGGGTATGGTCTTTGTAATCCTTGCGTTCGTCCGCGACTGTGTCGAAATGTATCCAGTACCAGGAAGTTCCCGCCAGCGTCTCAGGTAAGCCCCAGTGGTGTAAGCCTTTATTTAAGAATAAATACTCTTGTTCACCTACAACATAGGAAGATCCTTCCTCAATGACTTGCATGCCTCCTTTGGCGACATAAAGGAATACATGGTAGTCCAGAATACGGTCAGGATGGGTATATCGTGTATCCGTTTGGTTCAAGCCAATATCCCGGATCAACGGGAATCGGTCCGCAGTTAAATCAAAGAACTTGTCCATAGAGCGATTCCTCTCTCAGCATGCTTGTTGTTCATTAAATAACAAAAAAAGTATATGTAAATTCAAAATATAGTGCATGGAGTGAAGTATATCATAACATTAAAATGAAAAAGAAAACAAAAAAAAGAATGGGTGAAAAGTGATGAGAGGAAAAACGGTCATGAGAGACTTTCCGGCGGGACACGTTCAATTGCTACCGGGTCCACTCAAGAAGCGGTTTGAACTAAATAAACAGTACATGATGAGCCTGACCAATGAGAATTTACTCCGTAGTTTTTATCTGGAAGCAGGGCTGTGGAGCTATAGCGGCAACGGCGGCACTACTAGTGCTACGACCACAAGCATGGATGGTCCGGAGCATTGGCATTGGGGTTGGGAATCGCCAACCTGCGAGCTGCGAGGACATATTATGGGACACTGGCTTTCGGCAGCTGCGCGGATATATGCGCAAACTGGCGATCTGTTAGTGAAAGCAAAGGCTGATTATATCGTAGCTGAATTGAAGCGCTGTCAAGAAGCGAATGGAGGGGAGTGGCTTGCTGCGTTCCCAGAAACATATATGGACCGCATAGCTAGTGGTAAATTCGTATGGGCACCTCACTATACGATTCATAAACTGCTTATGGGATTATATGAAATCTATGCAATCACGGATAATGAGCATGCGGTACATCTGATTTCAGGAATCGCAGCCTGGTTTTATCGCTGGACGGGGAAATTCTCGCAGGAGCAGATGGACGATCTGCTAGATCTTGAGACCGGAGGCATGCTGGAAGCTTGGGCGGATCTGTATGGGATTACCGGCGATGAGAAGCATCTCGAGCTCATATGGAGATACGATCGGCGGCGATTTTTCGATGCGCTGATGGAAGGAAAAGATGTACTGACGAACAAGCATGCCAATACACAAATTCCTGAGATTCTTGGTGCTGCACGGGTTTGGGAAGTAACAGGGGATGAACGGTACCGCAAAATAGTGGAAGCGTTTTGGGCCACTGCCGTCACAAACCGAGGTTATGTTGCTACAGGGGCAGGCGACAATGGCGAGCTATGGATGCCGGCAAACGAAATGGCTGCCAGACTCGGCGTCGGTCAGGAGCACTGCTGCAACTACAACATGATGCGCCTTGCGCAAGTGCTGCTCCGCTGGACGGGTGATCCTATTTATGCCGACTATTGGGAGCGTCGGTTTATGAATGGTGTGCTTGCTCATCAACATGGGGATACTGGCATGATCTCATATTTCCTCGGTGCAGCTGCAGGCAGCAAAAAAACATGGGGCTCACCAACTCAGCACTTCTGGTGCTGTCACGGTACGCTTATGCAGGCTAACGCATCCTATGATTCGCAAATTTTCATGGAGGAAGAGAGCGGAATCACCGTCTGTCAATGGTTGCCTTCCGAGCTGCATTGTGATCACGGCGGCAGCGCATTAAGTATCCGCTTGGAACAGGACGGACAGCACGGCATTTATCCACTTAACAACTGGTCCGTTGAAGGTATGACCGCGATTACGAAAGTGAGCATTCCATCCATTCCGGTTCAACGTCCGGACAGCTTCATTTATAAAATTACCGTCAAGGTTGAGCAAGTTTCTACATTTACATTGAAGCTGCGCTTGCCTTGGTGGCTGAAGGGCCACCCAAAGATTTCAGTGAATGGCGTCGAACAGGCGCAGGGAGTGGCAGAAGCATCGTCCTTCTTCCAACTCACCCGAGAATGGCTTAGTGGCGATACGATTACCATCGAATTCTCGAAGGCGTTAACGGCTGAACCTCTTCCTGGAGAGCCAGGTACCTATGCGTTCTTAGATGGTCCGATCGTGCTTGCGGGATTAACCAGTGAGGAACGGGTGCTTTCTGGGGATCCTTCTCGTCCGGATACGATGTTGGCTCCTGACCGAGAGCGGAACCATGGCTGGTGGAATCCCGGATATTACCGCACTAAGGCGGTGGACCGCGGATTTAGGTTCATTCCTTTGTATGAGGTTAAAGATGAAAGTTATTCGATTTATTTTCCAATCCAGACGTCTTAAGAGATGGTGCGCTTCTATCATTCCTGTATTTGAGCGGAGTTATTCCGACCACCCTTTTGAAGAGCTGAATAAAGTAAGAGGCGTTCGGTATGCCGATTCGAATACCGATTTCCTCGACCGCCAAATCCGTCGTCTCGAGCAGTCTGCAGGCTTGTTTCATCCGTCTGGCCGTCAAGTAATCCGTTACGCTGCTGCCTGTCTCCTGACGAAAAACTCTAGAAATGTAGCTCGTGGACAGATGTGTTTCTTTGGCCAAATTTTCAAGACTAACGTCATCCTGATAATGCTTTTCGATCCAACTCATAATCGTTTCCGAGTAACGCGGATTTCTTCGCAATGCCTCTTGTACATCTTTCACTTTCGCGTACACACTGTCCACAACATTCAAAAGTTGCAGCAAAAGCAAAGTGATATCTTCACAATCGCGAACGTTATCATCGTTATTGCGATTAAAGGATGAGTAAATCCATTCTATCGATTCTGCTTGTAGGGAAAGATCATAAGCATGATTACGGTCACTACCTTGCCATAATGCAGTAAAAAGGGCGTGCTTTTTCGGGAATGGACGTAATTGTTGTTCAATGAGAACAGGATCTACATAAAAGATGGATCGAACATAGGGTGTTTCAGGACTAACCATTGCGTGAATACGATGGAGTTGAAAAGGCTGGAAGAAGAAGAACATTCCTCGTCTGATTTCGTAAGCCTGGCGATTCAGGACGATGCTGCCCTGTCCTTCGTGTACGAAGACTGCTTCGCAGCATTGATGCCAGTGATAGTACCCTTTGAAGCCATTTTCAGACCTGAGGTGATAATCCCAAACGATGTCTTTATGATCAAAGATAACAGGTTCGAATAGCCGGTTCATAGGGCTACCTCCTATATGACAAAATATGAACATTTGTTGATATTGTATCATAACTTTTGCGTGAAATGGTGATCTATAATGGATAAAAACAGATGGAGGTATTCATAATGAGTACAACATATTGGCAAGACATCATGGCAAGGCTCGATAGAAAAGTTACACGCACGATGGATCAAATGGGTACGAAATGTCCGCATTTCGCAGGGGAAGACGGCAAGTTTGACGACATCGGCTCCGATTGGTGGACGACTGGCTTCTGGCCGGGCATACTGTGGATCATGAATGACATGACAGGCAAGGATTACTATAAAGAGGCTGTCTGGCACTGGGATGGCCTTCTGGAAGAGTGGTTCGTGAAACCGACGGAGGAGCTGCATCATGACGTAGGATTTCAATTTCTGCCAACAGCTGTTATCAAAAATACGTTAACAGGGGATGAGGATGGATTCCGTCGAGGGATTGAGGCAGCGAATTTTCTAGCAGCACGTTATAATCCTGTTGGGCGATTTATCCGAGCCTGGAATAATGGACCTGATGGTAAACCAGTACCCGGCTGGATCATTATCGATTGCATGCTGAACATCTCACTTCTGTTCTGGGCTAGTAAGGTGACTGGTGATCCTAGGTATAAACATATGGCGATTCGTCATGCCGAGACGACGATGGCATATGGCATCCGAGAGGATGGATCGACGAAGCACATCCTTTCATTCGACGCAGAGACTGGTGCTTATATCGAAAACTTTGGCGGCCAAGGCTTGTCTCCGGAATCATCATGGAGCCGTGGTACGGCCTGGGGATTATACGGTTTTGTGAATACGTATCGTCACACGGGGGATGATCGGTTTCTTCATACAGCGAAGAGGATCGCACATTACTTCATTGCAGCGCTGCCTGAGGATCATGTCCCGTATTGGGATTTCCGCTTAGAATCGGAAGAGGGGATGTCGAGGGATACCTCAGCAGCGGCGATTGCCGCTTCAGGCTTACTTGATCTTGCAGATTTCGTACCGGCAGGAGAAAAGAGGTTGTACGCCGGTGCAGCAGAGCGGATCCTGCGTTCGCTGACTGAGAACTATGCGACTTGGGATCAGCCGGAGCACGAAGCCATTTTGCTCCATGCCACCGGCAGCGGAACTTCGTTTATTGATGTATCACTTATTTATGGCGATTATTACTACGTGGAAGCGATATCCAAGCTTAATGGATGGAAGCACCGCATTTTTTGATTATAATAATCAATTGGAAGAGAGGAAGCAGCATGAACTGGACAACGGATGAATTTCTGAAGCGATTGTACGAGGAAACGAAGAATGAGCGACTTAAGCAGCGCTCAGGAAAGAAAGATATCGGAGTAGATCGGCAGGAGCTGAGCAACCGATTAAAGCAAGCGCTGGGAAGCTTTCCCGGAACGGTAACACCACTTCAGCCAATTGTGCTGGAGACGAAAGATTACGGCGATTATTATCTTGAGCACATTCAATATACAACTATGGAATCCGTAGACGTCCCTGTCATGGTGTTGGTACCGAAAGATGGAAATAGCTCATGGCCTGCTGTGCTGGCTTGCCATGGACATGGCAATGGTCAACGAGACGCTGTTGGTCTGGCTCCGAACGGCAGCGTGTTGGACGAACCCGGAATCCATAATCGTTTTGCTGTCGAACTGGTGAAGAGGGGGCTGCTTGTGGTCATCCCGGAAATCATGGGTTTCGGAGTGCGTCGGATGGCGGAAGAGATCCAAGCGAATCCAAACTACAGTTCCTGCGGCACGCTGTCATCCCAATTGTTGATGTTCGGTAGAACATTGGCGGGCATGCGGGTTTACGAAGCGATCCGGGCGCTGGATTACATACAATCCCGAGATGATGTCATAGCTAACCGCATCGGGATTTTCGGCTTTTCCGGAGGAGGTCTGATCAGCGCATTTACGGCAGGACTAGATGACCGTATTAAAGCCACCGTGCTTGCCGGGTGGACGAATACGTTTCAGGGAAGCATTCTTGCCATGCATCACTGCATCGACAATTACTTACCCGGTATCCTGACCGATGCCGAACAACCGGAGCTCATCGGTTTAATAGCCCCTCGTAATTTGTTTGTAGAATCAGGCGAGAACGATCCAATCTTTCCAGTAAAGAATGTTCGCGAGGCTATTACGGAGCTTAAGGAGATTTATATGGGCATGAATGCTCTGGATTGTTTTCAATCGGATCTTTTTCCGGGTAGTCACGAAATATCGGGACGTAAGTCCTTTGATTGGCTTGCGGAGTGCCTGCGATCATAAGGAAATTCGTTCGGCAATTATAACAATATGGAGGTGAGTTCGTGTTAAATCTTATTCATCTATTGGAAGAATGGCATGTCGTAGGACAACAAAGCGATCATGGTTATGATTTAAGAGAGACTGTAAATATTGAATACCCAACACCCCCTAATGCTGTAGGCTGGTATCCCATCGGATTTGAAAGAGGCAATGACTCTTCGCTTGAAGCAATGGGCTGGCATGGATTGAAGCTTCATTTGAACGCGCATGCTGAGGAAATTGAAATAACGGTCAAAGCTAGTTTTATCGATAATAGGAGTGTTATCGCGAGAATTCTACTCGCTGGGTCTGGGAAGCATGATGTAAAGCTGAAGCTGTCCGATTTTGAAATAGAAATGAGTAAAGGGGATATATGGAGATTTCTGAAAAGCTTTGAACTGCAAGGGAATGCTGAATTAATTTCGGTAAGCCTTCATCGAGGGGATCAGATATTTGTTGAAACGAATGTGTTGGGTAAATCCGGTAATGTAGGTGAAGAAGTCGTATATACGATGAGTGTATATAATTGTTCGGAAACCAAACAAAATGTTCTCATCAAACAAGTATTTGAAGGCTGGGAATCTTTATTTCCTATTGTTACGCCATCCCAATTTGTATTAGAGCCGAATGCCAGACAGGACATAACAGCGATTGTAAAAGTACATGATTATATGGTAGCGGGCGGGCATGAAAATACGATCCTTAACTTTATAGCAAATGGTGAAAGCGTCCATAAAGTCGAGTTCAAAACATTAAGAAGATTACCGCATCCTTATATTTATCATAATAAGCAGCAGTGGAAAGAAACCAAGGAGAAGATTGATAAGTATCCGAAATTCAAACCGGAGTATGATAAGTTAATAGCAACCGCGAATGCTTGGGAAGTCAAACCTCCCGTAGAAGAACGAGATTACTGCTATAACACAAGTGAAGAACATAATATCATGTCAGCTGCGTATGCTTATGCGCTTACCGAAGACATCAAATATGCTGAGAAAGTGGCTAAATTCCTACGCTATTTCATAGATGAGGAAATAGGGTATCCGAGAAAGAAAAAAGGCTGCAGCCAGAGCTATGTACAGGAAGGACATTTCTTCCAGCACCTAGCGATCCCCTACGATATTATTCATCAAGCAGGTGTTTTGACGCCTGAAGAACACCAAGGGGTAGAAAAAACGTTCCGCATCTATATGGATATCTTAGATACACATCTACATCAAGGGCATATTTCTAATTGGTTATTATCAGAAATAACAGGCGCTTTTTATTGTGCGCTGGCTACCCAAGATATCGAGCGAGCCTTACGTTTTGCATTCGGCATGGGGGGCTCCATTCATCACTTGAAATATGGTTTGTTTAATGACGGCTGGTGGCATGAATGTTCCGTTGGGTATAACACATGGGTATCCTCCATGTATATCCATACCGCACATGCCTTGCTTCCTTTCGGAATTAACATTTTGCATACGCATTTCCCGATCCCATTTAATGATGAAGTGAACAGTACCTATAACGGTGAAGATGCAAAAGTAAGATTCGGTATGTATAACAAAAAGTGGGGTGGTAATAGAAAGAACTATGTCTGCATCAAAGACATGTTCGATGCGACGATCCCATTTTTGGATTACAGGGGGGTTATGTTTGGTATTAGTGACTCCGATGAAAGGAAATTAGAGGGAGTGCACTTTGGCTCGACTTTCGACTTGGCTTATAGCTATTATAAGGACCCGGAATACATCCCTGTTATCCATCAAAATGTCACTGTGGACCCGATATTTGGACATGCAGAATTGCCGGAATATCGTTCTTTTTACGTTAAAAACAATGCTTATGCGGATAATGTTGGCATAGCCATGTTAAGAAGTCAGACTGAAAATAGAGAGCAGAAGGACCAAATCCAAGCGGTTATTCGATATGGCTCACATGGATATGCTCATGGACATTTTGATCGTACGGAAGTCTTATCCATTATGCGTTATGGGCGCAGCTTTTATAACCCTGAGCATGTATGGTGGGGTTATCCGCATTTTATGTACAAATTCTATG
The DNA here is from genome assembly GCF_030817295.1 of Paenibacillus sp. V4I9. Lineage (NCBI taxonomy): Bacteria > Bacillati > Bacillota > Bacilli > Caryophanales > Paenibacillaceae > Paenibacillus > Paenibacillus sp. V4I9. The sequence continues at coordinate 5,012,768 of NZ_JAUSZE010000001.1, read as the reverse complement.
TCCAAAACTCGATGACCAAAAATATGGTCGTAGTCGATGAAAAAATGCAGGTGCCAAGTAGCTCCAAAAGATTTTTATTTTATAGCGGAAAAGCGATTCAGGCAGTTGCAATAGAGACTAATTCGAAGTGGTCCTGTCCTCCTTATGGCGGAATGATTTACAATGAGACGGAAACGTTAGAAGAAAGAAGCAAGATGAATGCGAGTTCATTGCCAGAAGTGAAAGATGCCCCTCCGTATGGAGAATTGTCAGAGTTCACAGAACCAATCACGCAAAAAAGAGTGATGGGGGTAACCGACGATTATCTTGTTTTATTTGATTACCTTAAAGGAGAAACAGAGCATCAATATGATAGTTTGTTCCAAATAAAAGGATTCAAAGGAATAAAGGCTGATATCTTGAGTGAACGGAAGCATACTAGTCAATTTACCGAAAACCCTTTGTCCGATGCGCAATTTATAACGGATTGTCATTGGTATGAAGTGGGCGGCACAAGTGTGGCAAGCTTTGAAACCATCTTTGGTGAAGGTGAAGATATGCGTGGTACGAGAACAGCTCATAATACACCTGGCTTATTGAAAATGGATGTACACACCGCATGGCCTAAACAATCGATTCAAATCGTAGGCAGAACGGCAGAGGATCATGGATATACGATACCGTTAGAGTACCAAGTTGAAGTAGATGGTGAAGTGAAGGCAGAAGGCGAGTTTGGCGCATGGCTCCTATGCGAAAGGAAGTGTGATATAGATCTTCAAGGGGCTAGAACATTAACTTTAAGAGTCAAAAATAATCCTACCTACAACGAACAAAAATATCCGCAAAAAACAAAACAAGGGCTTTTCTGGGGTGAGGCTTATGTGGTCACAGTAGATGGCAGACAGAAAAATCTTTGCGATTTAGACGTGGTCTACGAAAATATTGATCGTGGCTTCGGTATAGGTAAGGATTACGAGGGGGGACGGGTTACAATCGTAGGAAATGAATATCCGACGTCCATACCTACAAGCCCAATTGACCATGACATGGTTGGCACCCTAACCCTTGATTTATCAGGAATGAATGCTTTGCGTTTTGTAGGATTGATTGGAGCCGATGCCTTCCCAGGTGATGAAGCCCAAAGACGCAAAACGTATGCTGTAAGAACTAAAACTAAGGGTAAAATTGGCCGCTATATCACCATCGTTGAACCTTTCGAGACGGAAAGCATGATCTTATCCGTGAATGCTGCCGATGAAAATACGGTCGAAGTGATTCTTAAAGACGGCAGAACACAAATCATCACTGTTCATCATATTGAACATGACGAAATAACAGTCAATATCATGGAATACAAGAATGGTATTCTCATTCGCAATGAATTAGCGTGTGGTAGGTAATAAATATGCAACTCGTTGCAGCCTGAGAAGGCAGAAAATGCTGTCTCACTGGCTCGAGTGGAGCGAAAGTGTCCTGAGACGCCGGAAAAAGACCTCTCAGCTTTCGTGCCAGCGCGCTCTCTGCCGAATAGGGTCGGAAATCAGATTAAACAGGCATTAAATGTCTATAAAAACCGTACATGTATCTTAAAATACCACACTCCAAATCGGAATTTAGTTCATTATAATAGTAGTACCGCAACCCTGCCAAAATCCGATGGAAGCGGGAGTTATAGATATGTGATACTCTGGAGGAAATAATGACTAACAGATTAATCGTCTATGAGGCACCAAAAGGTGCTATTGGAAGGAATGACTTTTCTGTAAGTGTTCGAACACCTGGACAAGAGTGGCAGCAACTGTTCGTTTATGAAGTAAAAGTTGATATGCATAACGTTCGTTCAGCATCGATGGTTTATTTCGACATGGAAGGAACGGTTGAGGTTCAGGTGACAGTGCTAAACCAAGAAGTCGACCAAGCGGTCATACGTCCGCTATCATCCCAGATACCTTTTTCGAGCGACGAAAATAGGGTTGCTTTTTCACTGGATCGACCAAGTAAGCTGTCTATCGAAATCAATGGTGATCGTTTTAGTAACCTTCATCTTTTTGCCAACCCAATAGAAGAGAATGTTCCACAACAGGACGATCCGAAAGTACTTGTGCTAAAGCCTGCCATACATCGTACCGAGGATATCTATCGCTTGGCCGCAACACCTGTTATACCAGGAGGCAAGACGCCCGAAGTCATTTACTTTGCTCCAGGTATGCATTATTTGGAGGAAACCATCCTGCGCATACCGTCAAACACGACCGTTTATATAGCTGGAGGTGCAATCGTAGTAGGATCGCTCGTTTGCGAGCATGTGGAGAATGTCCAAATTCGGGGCAGAGGGTTCCTCTATTTGTCTGACTTTCATCGCTTCTCTGCATTTCGAGGTATTCGAATCCTATTTTCCACGCATATATCTATCGAAGGCATCATGACCTTGGATCCACCGCATTATAGTATTTATATCGGGAAGTCGGAACATATCTGTATTCGTAACTTCAAGTCGTTTAGCACACGCGGTTGGTCGGACGGCATCGATATGATGGCGAGCTCGAACATCGAGATTGATGATGTCTTTTTACGCACATCCGATGATTGCATAGCCTTTTATGGTACACGCTGGGACTATCATGGTGATGCGAGAAATCTAACAGTGCGCAATTCGATATTTTGGGCGGATGTCGCTCATGCGTTGATGATCGGAACCCACGGTGACCATCACCAGGATGGGGATACGATTGAGAATGTGCTGTTCGAAAATATCGATATTCTTGAGCACCATGAGCCACAAGTTAATTATTGGGGAGCGATGGCGATTAACGCAGGAGATAAGAATACGGTCCGAAATGTAACCTATGATAACATTCGGGTGGAGGAATTTGAATTAGGTCAATTGTTTGACCTGCGTGTCGTTTGGAACAAGGACTACAATCCTGTTGCAGGCAACCGAATTGAAAACATTACGTTCCGGAACGTCTCGTATAATGGAAAGAATGCGAACTCGAATCGCATTTATGGCTATGATAAAGAACGGGCTGTGGAAGGTGTCCAATTCATCAATCTGCGCATAAATGGCCAGTTGATAATGAGCCCTGAGCAGGGGAACATTGAGCTTAATGAGCATGCAAAGGGCGTATCTTTTTGCGAGTAATAATAGTAGTATTTGCAATAATAATCCTTGTATCCTAGAGATGCGGGGATTTTTTGTCGCAATATGCGAATTTTGTTATGATAGGGATACAAGTCCAGTGTTAAGGAATGAGGCGATCATTTGAATTCTTTTTCCAAATTACGATTTAGTAAGAGCATCTTCGCCAAGTTTACATTTTCCTTTATTATCGTAGGGTTAATTCCTTTGCTCGCGCTCAGCTATATTTCATTGAATACATTTAGCAACTATTTGGAAAGATATGCAGTTACCAACTTTGAACAAATGCTGCTGTTCGCAAGTAAAAATGTTGATGACATGTATAACCGATATAATAATGAATCCAAGCTAATGTATTCTTATGGTACGAACAAAGGGCAAGTACTTGGAGAGACTATTGCAGCACAAACCCTTGAGGGTGACTATCGCTTGACTCGGACAGTGGATGATTTTCTGCAAACGGTGCTGTATACGGACCGGCATTTGCAAAGTGTATTCTTCGTATTCCCGAATGGCGCTTATCAAACGGTGACCAAACAGAATAGAACTTTCGATTTTCGTTATCAATTCCCTGATCGAGAGTGGGGGGAAGTGCTCCAACAGAATCGTAATCTGCTGTCTTATTTCCCCACTCATCTTGATAATTACTATCTCGGTTCCAATCAACAAGTACTTACCTTTGGCCGAAACCTAGTGAATGTGGTAAATGCTCCAGGTGTTGAGGGGGAAATTGTAGGTTCCTTATATATGGATGTAAGCATGGGGGCATTCGATGAAATTTTCCAACAAATGATGTTGAATTCTAAAGATGTGGTCTATGTACTGGATCAAAACAACAGAATCCTATATAGCAGTGATCGAGCATCTATAGGTCAAACCTATGTGCAGAACGATTCTAACGAATATTTTCGGATGCAGAAAGATAATTCCAATGTTGCTTGGAAAATTGTTGGCGAGCTATATAAAGATGAGCTGGTTGTGAGAACCAGGAAAATTATTAATACGATCACGATTGTCGTCGGTCTTTGTATCGTATCGCTCATCTTGGTAGCCATCTGGTTCTCCAGAAGATTTTCTAAGCCGATTCGCAGTATTACTAGTGAAATGGCTAAGGTAGAATCAGGAAATTTCAATACCCAAGTAACCGTGCAAACTGCGGATGAACTCGGGTTGTTGTCTCGAGGTTTCAACAAAATGGTTGTGCGCTTGCAATCTTACATCGATGAGGTCTATGTTGCTCAGATCAAACAAAAGCATGCGGAGCTTAATGCTTTAAAGAATCAAATTAGGCCCCATTACTTGTATAATACCCTTGAGGTTATTCGAATGAGTGCGGTAGCTAACGATGACAATGAAGTAGGAGATATGATTTTGTCGTTATCGCATCAATTGAAGTATGTGCTTGATTATGGCCAAGAAACAGTTGCCTTGCAAGAGGAGAAAACAAACATCGAACAATATTTCCGGCTAATGGAGCTCCGTTATGGCGAGCATAAGCTATCTATGGATTTTCGTTTTGAAGGGGATGTGCTAAGTTGTTCTTTGCCTAAGCTTTCGATCCAACCGATCGTTGAGAATGCGATATATCATGGCATTATGCCGAAGTCGGGTAAAGGGACAATTCGAATCATAGCGGAGAAGCTTGCGGATAATCTTCTTTGTTTGACGGTCGATGACGACGGTGTCGGCATGACGGAGGAAACGCTTCATCAGGTTCGTCAAAAGCTGGAAAGCAGCTATTCTCTCGACTCAGGCGGAAGCAGCATTGGATTAAAGAATGTCCACGATCGTATTGTAACGCTCTACGGACCAGACTACGGTTTAGAAATCAATAGCACTAAACATATCGGAACCTCCGTAAGGATGGTCATTCCATTGGGAGAGGTGAATGCAAGTGCTGAACGCCATAATAGCTGATGATGAGCCAATTATCATTAAAGGCTTAAAGAAACTAATCCCCTGGCAAGAGCTCGGCATCGAGATTGTAGGAGAAGCATGGACGGGAAAGGGGCTTATGGAGCTCATCGAGCAAGAAAATCCCGACTTGGTTATCACCGATATTAGTATGCCTGACGGCACAGGAATTGATGTGATTAAGGAAATTCAGAAGCAAGGGCTTCATACGAAGGTCATCTTTATCAGTGCCTATCAAGAATTCTCTTATGCGAAGGATGCGCTTGCGTACGGTGCGGTAGATTATTTAGTGAAGCCTATTGAGAAAGGTCTTTTGCGCGAAGCCGTGCATAAAGCTATAGCTATGCTCCAGGAAGAACACAATGAGCAGTCCTCCAAAGGAAAACTGGCTGTCTACGAGCAGAAGGACAAAAATACGCAGCTAGAGGAATTATTCGATCGATTAACGGAGGGCGATATTCGGATCGAGGAGGTGCAGCGAAAGCTGCAGTCTTTGGAAATCCATTTTTCTTATGAAAGGTTCACGATCTTGGTAATTGAGCTTGAGCAGCTTCAGGCCACAAATAGCAGGTGGGAGGAGCATGAGAAGCGCCTGTTGTTGTTTGCGATTACCAATATGGCCGATGAGCTTATCCGCGAGTATGGAATGGGTGTAGTGATTCGCAAATCGGAAAATTTATGTGTGATTGTTAATCATTCAGCAGAACGGGACATCCTTCCCTTATGCGAAGATATATTGGATAAGATTCGTTATTATTTGAAAATTGGCGTAACGGTTAGTATTGGAGAAACAGTTTCCAATTTTCGGGAGATCAAGAGCTCCTATACAGCAGCACTTCACTCATTAAAAAGCAGTTATTTTACTGGCACGGGTAAAGTGATACCTTTGTGGTTCTTAACTAAGGAAATGCATGCTTCGGAGTACCAGTTAGGTCAATTAAGACAATCGATTATCCAAGCATTGCTTGCTAAAGAGAAGGATCAACTGTCACAAATAACCGAAGAACTGTTCAAACAAGTGGAAGCTTCATCGCGTGGAAGTAAAGAAGCCGCGGTAATGAGCTGTTATTCGGTGCTTACCGAAGTAACCGAGGAGCTGGCCGGAGTCGGAATCCCATCAAGTGCATCCTTGCAGGAACAGCAGGATTGGCTTCATAGGATGCATCAGTTTCATCGATTTGAAGAGTTAAAGGCCTTTGTGAATTTAAAAGTAACGAATATGCTCGAACAATTGCATTTGGCTAGCGGAGGTAAAGAAGCCCAGCAAATGAAATTTGTGAAAGAGTATATTGAACAGCATTATAGCGAAAACATTACGCTTGAGAGTATTGCTTCCATGATCTATATGAACCCTTATTATTTCAGCAGCTTCTTCAAAAAGCATACCAATGAAAATTTCAAACAGTATGTAACGGATGTACGAATGAAGCAAGCTGTCAAATTGCTGCTACAAACCGATAAGATGGTCTATGAAATCGCGGAATTAGTAGGATACAACAACGCCAGGCAGTTTAGTGATATGTTTAAGAAACACTTCGGTAAGCTTCCGCAAGAATACAAATCTCAGAAGCAATGAACGCAAGCTCTTCAACCTTCAACAGACACCTGGCACCATTGTATCAGGATTCGGTTAGAGGTTTTTTCCGTTTGTGTTATTTTGATTTCAATTTTTACACATCTTTAAATGCTGCATATTAAGCTTAAAAAACTTCATTCTAAAGCAAAAATGCATGTGTTAATCTTAAGTCACAGAACGGATGCTAATGTGGACGAACAAATGAAGCGGCCAATATGCTTTCGTCTAAGGGATTGAATATATAGGGAGGTTTATCTAAGATGGCTAAAAAATTTGCAAAAGTATTAGTTGGCTCGACAGCTCTAGCCCTTGCATTAACGGGATGCGGCGGTAAAGCATCGAATACAGGTTCCAGCGCTTCTCCCGCAGCTTCAGCTAAAGTCAGCGAAGCACCTAAGAAAGACGTAACTTTCAGTATCATTTATGCACCAGGCGATCCAGCGACGAAAAAAGCGGTGGAAGATTCAATTGCCGCCTTCGGCAAGGCATTTCCACATATCAAAATTAAAAATCTCACTGAGGTTACTTCTGCTTCCTACCTCGATTTCTTAAAAACGAAAGATGCTGTTGGCGAATTCCCGGATCTGGTTGAGATGCGTGACACACAGCTATTCGCAGACAATGGCAAGCTTGCAGAATTGCCTAAGGAACTGCAAGGATTATTCGATTCCATTCCTCAAGTGAACGGTAAAGTCTATAATGCGCCTATTGCTTTGGAAGCGCCACATGGGATTATTTACAGCAAAAAGGCTTATGCAGATGCAGGCATAACAGAAGAGCCTAAGACTTATGCTGACTTTCTTGCAGCACAAGAGAAGTTGAAGGCCAAAGGCATTTCGCCAATCGTAATGGGTGGTAAGGATATTTTCCACTGGGGCTTCTGGATTAATAAATATTTGATGGATGAAGTTCTTGGCGATGACCCTAATTGGAATTCCAAGCGTTCTAAAGGCCAAGTAAGTTTCACGGACGCTGGACCAATGAAAGCAATGACGCTTTTCACTGAGCTTTTCACTAAAGGATATGTTGATCCGGGCTTCATGAGTACAGCTGATAACCAAACGGCTTCGATGCTTGTAACAGGCAAAGCAGCCAGCTTGTTTTCCGGCCCTTGGATGTTCCCGCAAATTGCGCAAGCAGATCCTAAATTCGAATTTGGTTTCTATCCGGTTCCAGATCAAAAAGGCAGAATTATTGTGAACGGGTTGGCGAAACCTTCTGGTTGGTCATTATCTGCTGCGGCAGCTAAAGATCCGGATAAAGTGGCAGCGATGAGTGAATTCATTAAGTTCTTCTTCAGCAAAGACAATTATGCGGCTTATCTGAAAGCAGCAAGCGCAATTCCTTCTACCAAAGAGAAAATCAGTTATGAAGCTAGTCCACAGCTTAAAGAGGTTCTCGATTTGATGGCTGATCCGAAGACAATTAAATCCCTTCAAATCAATGCGTTCTGGGGTGAGAATCAAATGCCTCCAACATGGCGCAACTGGTTCTATAAGCTTGCTCAGGATTGGATAATTAAAAAGGACTTCAGCGTAGAACAAATGAAAAAAGCGGATGCGGAATGGGATGCTGCAGTTAAAGCAATGAAAAAATAATACTCGGATCTATTGAAGGAACCTCTGCGGGCAGCGGAGGTTCTCCTTCTCTAAGCCGATTGGAGCGTGAGAGAATGGCAACCACCATACAACCAGAAAAGAGAAAGAGGTCGTGGATTTCCTATTCCGTACTATTTCTTTTACCAGCTTTTATTCTATATACCATGTTCGTAATTATTCCTACATTCGGCAGTGTGTATCTCAGTTTTACTTCATGGGACGGAATTAGCAATGACATCCGTTATATTGGCTTTGATAACTTTGTAGAAATGTGGCACAGTGACCGCGTGCATAACGCTCTCAAAAACACACTGATTCTTTCCATTGTCTTGGTTGTTTTAGAAAATGCGGTTGCATTAGCCTTGGCTATGCTGGTTGATCAAGTGAAATGGTTCCGAAACCTCTTTAGAAGCATATTTTATTTGCCGGTTCTACTAAGCGGTATCGTTTTGGGTTTCGTTTGGACGATTATTTTGAACTATAATTTCGGTGTGCTTACGCAGATACTGGATAAGTTAAACTTATCTTCTCTTAAGCTTGATTGGCTTGGAAATCCAGATTATGCACTCATCGCGATCATCATCTTTACGGTTTGGAAGGCATCAGGCTACTATATGATCATTTATTTAGCCGGCCTTCAAGGGATCCCGCCTGAATTAACCGAAGCGGCAAGTATTGATGGAGCAAACCGCTGGCAGCAATTCAGACATATCACATTTCCTTTGCTTGCGGGTGCCTTTACGGTATGTATGATGCTGTCGATGATTGGATCTTTGAAAATATTCGATCAAATCGCCGTTATGACCGATGGTGGTCCTGGTTTCTCGACAGAAACATTGACTTATATCATCTATAAAGTAGGTTTTGGTGAGTTAAGACAGGGTTATGGAACGGCACTATCGCTTGTATTATTCATACTGATTATGATTGTCTCGATTATTCAAATTAAGGTTCTTCGCAAAAGGGAGGTTCAGATGTAACATGAAAACACAAAAACAAAAAAAAGGGTTAGATCTGCTCCTCTTTGCCATAACTCTTGTAATCGCCGTCATTTTCTTTTTTCCCATTTATTTCACTCTCATATCAGCATTTAAAAGCAATGGGGAGATATTGCGAGATGCGATCGCATTTCCAACCAGCTTGTATGTAGAAAGTTTTAAATATTTATTAACAAAGACTGATTTTCCTCATGCAATGTTGAATAGTATTCTATTGACCTTAGTCTCGATTATTTGCATGGTTGGTGTTATTCCGATGGCGGCTTATGCAATTGAACGGACGAACAAAATATGGACATATCTTGTATATGTATACTTTCTAGCCGGGATGATGATTCCTTTTCAAGTGTATATGATTCCGTTGTTCAAAGAAATGAAAATGCTGGGGCTATATGGAAGTTTAGGATCCCCGGTTCTCATCTATATTTCCGGTTCGGTCGGTTTCGGATGCTTGCTGTATACGAGCTTCTTGAAGGGGATTCCTCGTGAGATTGAGGAAGCCGCAGAAATTGACGGATGCTCTAAATACGGTATATTTTGGCGTATTGTATTTCCGCTGCTGGGACCGTGTACGGCAAGTATGGTAGTGCTACAAGGCCTCGGAATTTGGAACGACTTTTTGATGCCAAGCCTGGTGCTTCCATCCGATAAGCCAAAAACAATGATTGTGGAAATATTTGGTTTTGTAGGCGAGTATGCGTCTCAATGGGATATGGTATTTGCAGGTACAGCCATGTCGATCGTTCCTGTTCTTATTGCTTTTATAGCGCTGCAAAAGTATTTCATCAAAGGAGTCGCAGCAGGTGCCACAAAGGGCTGATATAACTGCTTAAAGTAAGGCAGTCAACCTGTAATGTGTGGAAGGATTAAGTTGATGGCGAAGAACTGCAATGTTATATTTGATCTATGAATATGCCAATTTTAGCAACTAAACTATACATCCCCCAGCTTCGGACTAAAGTGGTATTACGCCCTCGTCTGATTGAGCGGCTGAACGAGGGGCTGCACCGTAAACTGACCCTCATCTCTGCCTCAGCAGGCTTTGGTAAAACCACACTGGTCAGCGAATGGCTCGCCGGTTGCGAGCGACCGGCCGCCTGGCTGTCGCTGGATGAAGTGGATAACGACCCGGCACGCCTTCTTACATACTTAGTTGCTGCTTTACAGACGATTGCGGCGAATATAGGAGAAGGCGTGTTTGCTGTGCTCCAATCCCCTCAGCCACCGCCAACCGAATCGATTCTGACGATCCTGCTCAATGAAATTACCACCATCCCGGACAATTTCGTCCTTGTACTTGACGACTTCCACGTTATTAATGCCAAACCGGTTAATGATATACTCACCTTTATGCTCGAGCACCTGCCGCCACAGATGCACCTGGTTATCATTACTCGTGAAGAGCCGAATCTGCCCCTGGCTCGGTTACGCGTCCGGAACCAATTGACCGAATTGCGTGGCGCAGACTTGCGGTTTACCTCTTTCGAAGCCGCCGGATTTCTCAACCAGGTGATGGGCCTAAACCTTTCATCGGAAGACATAGCCGCCTTGGAAACGCCGCACCGAAGGATGGATTGCCGGCCTGCAATTAGCCGCGATCTCCATGCATGGACATAAAGACGCAGCCAGCTTTATCCGATCATTCACCGGAAGCCACCATTTCGTACTTGACTATCTGGTTGAAGAAGTTTTGCAACATCAGTCCGAAAGCGTTCAGACTTTCTTGTTGCGCACGTCTATCCTCGACCGCCTGTGCGGTCCCCTTTGTGATGCCGTCCTGCTTGACCCCTCATCTTCCGGGCAAGAAACCCTTAAATATCTCGAACGCACCAACCTGTTCATCGTCCCCTTGGACAACGAGCGGTGTTGGTACCGCTATCACCATCTCTTTGCTGATTTGCTTCGGCAGCGGCTGCACCAGAGTACTGTCACTTCTACAGAGGATGATGGTAGTGGCATGGCAGAACTACACAAACGTGCTAGCGTATGGTTTGAAAACAATGGCCTGGAGATTGAAGCTTTTCACCATGCTGCTGCCGCTAACGATGTTGAGCGTGCAGCGCGACTGGTTGAAGGAGAGGGGATGCCTCTGCACCTTCGCGGCGCGGTTGCCCCTGTACTGAATTGGCTGGAGTCACTACGGGCGGAGGTACTGGATGCTAGGCCGTCGTTGTGGGTGATGTATGCTTCGGTGTTAGTGATTGCCGGCAAACCAACCGGCATCGAACAGAAACTGCAGGCTGCTGAAGCGGCCATGCAAGGTGCCGAGCCAGACGATAAGACCAAAGACCTTGTGGGACTTATTGCCGCCACACGGGCTGCGTTGGCTGCGTTAATGATTGCCGGCCAACAGAAAGGCATCGAACAGAAACTACAGGCTGCTGAGGCAGCCCTGCAAAGTACTGAGTCAGAGGACAAGACCAAGGAAATTGTAGGATATATTGCCCCCATACGGGCCACAGTGACTGTCAACCAGCAACAGGTTGAAACCATCATTGCCCAATCGAGACGCGCCCTGGAGTATCTTCACCCCGACAACCTGTCTGTTCGCACTGCCGCTGCATGGATGCTGGGGGTTGCCTGCCAGCTCAAGGGAGATCGTGCCGCTGCCAGCCAGGCTTATACCGAAGCTATATGTAACAGTCAGGCGATTGGGGATAACAACATCACCATAATGGCTACAATCGGCCTGGGCAACTTAGAGGAAACTGCAAACCGGCTCTATATGGCGGATCAGAGTTACCGCCGCGTACTGCAGTTGGCAGGTGATCTGCCTCTGCCGGCTACCTGCGAAGCGCATCTTGGCTTGGCCCGTTTATGCTACGAATGGAACGACATGGATGCCGCTCTAGAGCATGGGCAGCAGAGTGTCCAACTAGCGCGACAGATAGAGAACACGGAAGGAGTCATTGCTTCTGAGGTGTTTCTAGCCCGTCTGAAACTTGTCCATGGAGATGTGGCCGGCGCTGCTGCTACTTTAGCTAAGGCTAGTCAGTCCGTGCGCCAGCATAGCTTAGTGAATCGAATGCCTGAAGTTGCTGCCGCACAAGTGCTTACGTTGCTCCACCAGGGAAAACAGACGGCAGCAGCTCATCTGGCTCAGACACACGAACTCCCCATCAGTAAGGCGCGGGTGCACTTGGCCCAGGGAGACACGTCCTCAGCATTGATGGTGTTGGAGCTATTGCGCCAACAGCTGGGGGCAAAGGGCTGGGAGGATGAACGGCTCAAGGTGATGGTTCTACAGGCGGTTGCTCTTCATTCGCATGGCGTCAAGGACAAGGCTGTGAAATTTATGGGTGACGCACTGACGCTGGCAGAGCCGGGCGGCTTTATCCGTATCTTCGTCGACGAGGGTATGCCGATGGTTAGGCTATTGTCCGATGCAGCAGTGCATGGGATTAAACCGGAATATATAGGTAAGCTGCTTGCTTTGTTTGAAGCTGAGGAGCAGCAGAGCGAAGATGTATCTGATCTGCCCCCTGCCATTCCGCTTATCGAGCCATTGAGCGGGCGTGAGTTAGAAGTACTACAACTCATTGCCCAAGGATTCTCGAATCGTGAAATTAGCGAGCGACTTTTCCTCGCCTTGAGTTCTGTTAAAGGGCACAATCAGAATATCTTTGGCAAGCTGCAGGTCCAGAGGCGCACCGAAGCTATAGCACGAGCCCGTGAATTGGGTCTGTTGTAGCCTAAACGTCCGTTTGCCCACCCCCTCTGAAACCCTACAACAATACCTCTAAAAACCCTAAAACAATACTTTAGTATCTATACGTTAATACCAAATTGTAGATATAATCCTTGTAAATTGAGCAAGTGGCATAGACAGTAGGTTGTGCCGCATCTCAAAACAAAGGAGAGAGAAAATGAATTCAAACAAAAAGACCGCAAGAATTGTAGGCGTATTATTTCTAATTGCGACGGCAGCTTTCATGATAGGAAATGGGGTTTTAGAATCTATTCTAAACCATCCGGAATTTCTTGCGAAACTCTATCCAGACAGAACAAAAGTGATAGTGGGAATATTCTTTGAGCTGATTAACTCCGCAGCAGTTGTTGGCATAGCCATGTTAATGTTTCCAATTTTAAAACAACATAGCGAAGCTATAGCACTTGGGTACTTTGGTTCCAGGCTCATTGAGTCTGCGCTTCTCATTGTGAGTATACTCAGCCCGCTAGTACTAATAACATTAAGCGAAGAATATATAACCTCAGGAGTTTCGGGCAATTCCTATTTTCAAACTATAGGGAATCTAGCTATGAAAGGACATTATATGGCCTTTGAAATGGCTATGTTAGTTCTTAGCTTGGGTAGTCTGATATTTTGTTATTTATTATATAAATCGAAACTAATGCCACGATTTATTTCAGTCATTGGTCTTATTGGATATGCAGCTTTGTTAGCAAGTGGCTGTTCAGCGATTTTCGGTTATGATATTGGATTGATCCTGTATATTCCAGGGGCATTATTTGAAATCATTTTCCCAATATGGTTGATAGTAAAAGGTTTTAATTCAACTGCAATAGATTCTGGGGCTGTAAAAAACTAAGAACGTTGAAGTCTTGATAAAAGTTCCTGCGGTGTCTGAAGTTCGGCTGACTGACATAAATATTCAGCTCTAAAAGGGCTGTCCTCAAGATAAATCTACTTGAGGACAGCCCTTATTTACACAGCTGTATAGCTGGCAACCCTTCCGGTACTTATAATTGCTCCTTATCGAATCACAAAATAGATAAGGCTACTTTTACAACGTCCTGCAGAGATTGCCGATCTGAAGCGGTTTTGCCAAGTACATAAAGGCCGTTACGCGTATTGACTAAAAACCGTGAAAGCTCGCGTAGAGTATGGTGGAATTTCATTCCCCCCTGTTTTTGCGCGTTCAGCAGAAAATGATAAAATCGGGACTCCATGTCGAGGTTATATGCTTCAACCCTAGTGGCGATGCCGGAATCGATTGCTGCCAGCTCCATGGCTGTATTTGCAATAAAACATCCCCTTCGCTGCGTTCCGTTACCCAAGGCACTATCGATTACCTTATCAAAGAAACGGGAAAGCACCCTCTCTGGGAGAACCGGGTTCATCTAAGATGGAAAAAAGTCTATGGTTGGAAACTTGACGGAACCGATCTAAGCAGGTCAAGAAAAATTGATTTTTATCTCCGAATGTATCATATAGGCTTCCGCGGTGAACACCGGTCTTTTCCACGAGGTCTTGAATAGAAGTTCTTTCGTAGCCTTGCTGCCAAAATAGCTCCATGGCTTTATCTAAAGCGATTTCTTGATCAAATTCTTTCGGTCTAGGCATAGGTTAACCTCCTTAAGGACAGTATAATTATTTAAGAACGGTTAGTCAAAATAAATAGCTAATATACTTTAAATATCGATCGATATGGCTTCAAAAAACCAATATATATCCTTAAATCCAAATATTATAGTTGACTGATCATTCTTAAATGGCGTATAGTTGGGCTTAGATAACGCTGCCGGAACTGTTATCTCGCTGTCTATTCAAGAATGGTCATTCTTAAATGATATTTTAATGGGAAGGAAAGAATTCTGGATGACTCTAATATTCACTTATCAAATTTGGGACTATAAAAGAATAAAGCTTGAGGGAGGGGTAAACAATGACGTTTAAGATGAAGAATGCTTCCAGCCATGAAAAGGATCAGGGTGTTATGAAAGAAGGTTTGGTTACCTTTCTACTCGGTATAACGATCGTACTCGTCATCATGAACACGATGATGTTTAATTTGGCTTTACCTGCTGTTTCAAAAGACTTTCATCTTTCTGCTTCATCTACATCGTGGATAGTGACGGGCTACTCCATTGTTTTCGCGATGGCATCCATTACGTATAGCCGATTAGCTGATTTCATTCCAATACGAAGGCTCTTTATTATAGGAATATTATTTCTCAGCCTTGCGGCAATCGCCGGATTGTTCAGTAACAATTTTATCATGCTGCTATTCGTTCGCATTCTACAAGCAGCCGGAGCAGGTTCAATCCCAGCCTTATCCCTAAATTTGATTTCACGTTATGTGCCAATTGAGCGAAGGGGTAAAGCAATGGCTCTGATCATGTCTTCCATTTCGCTTGGTCTTGGTTTAGGACCGGTCGTAGGTGGAGCCATTGTCCAATACCTAGGCTGGCATATTTTGTTCGCCGTGACGGCAGTTACTTTGCTGTTAGTGCCTTTCTTTGTAGTGCTCATTCCTAAAGAAGAGCCGCGGAAAGGGTCATTTGATGCCCTAGGCGCATTGTTTATTGGCGTTGGAACGACAGGACTGCTTCTTTTCTTAACGAACCATTCCTGGTTCATGCTCATAATTGGGCTTATCGCTCTTGCCTTATTTATCGTCCGCATCCGATCTGTTAAAGAGCCTTTCGTACTCCCATCGCTATTCCTGAATCGGTCTTTTCTCATTCTAGGAGCTGTGGGGATTGCAGCTTATCTATGCAGCTTCGCTACACTATTCCTAATGCCGCAGATTCTTGTTAAACAGTATGGCTTAAGTGCTATTCAAGCCGGGCTTGTCATTTTTCCAGGCTCGATATTAGCCGTGTTCGTATCCCGACGGGTTGGCCGTATCATTGATGCGCGTGGAAACAACACGATTATCAGATTTCTACCGTTGTTCCTTCTTGCTTCCGTCATTTTGTTCGCCTTGTTCGAAGGAACTTCATTTGTTTCGATCATGTTGATTTATATGCTAATGAGCGTTAGTATAACGATTTTGAATAGCAGTGTATCCAATGAAATGTCTAGAATATTGCTGCCTTCTCAGATTGGATCTGGACTCGGTCTGTTTCAGCTTCTCCAATTTTTTAGCGGAGCCTTCGGTGTTGCTATGACAGCAAGTGCCCTAGTTTGGCAGAAGAACATTCCTCAAGCGAGTGCTTATAGCAACATCTACTGGGGACTGGCGATAATTGTAATCTTATCCATCGGTTGCGCAATTGGTTACCTCAGATTGACTTTGAGAAAAGTAGAAATGGCCTAAGATTTAAATAAGACTCACTTTTTGGACATAATACTATCAAAATTAATCTCAGGGGAGAAGATAAATCATGAATGCAATTAAACAAAGTGGGGCAACAGCAGAAACAGTTGAGACTTCTTATATTGAAGCTGACGGAATACGATTCGCATACCGGACTTTCGGTAAACCATCCGATGTTCCGCTTGTATTCTGCCAACGTTTCAGAGGTACCATGGATGATTGGGATCCTGCTTTTGTTAATGCATTAGCGAAGGAACGTACGGTCATCCTGTTCGATAGCGCAGGTGTAGGATTTTCTTCAGGAGAGGTAGCAGAAACTTTCTATGGAACGGCGAAATTCGCAGTCACATTCATTGAAGCACTTGGTCTTAAACAATTGGATCTCCTCGGCTTCTCTATGGGAGGTTATATAGCGCAGCTAGTAACGCTTGATCGCCCCGACTTGGTCCGTCGTTTGATCTTGGCAGGTACAGGAGGTGGAACGGGGGAAGGTACACAGTCTGGCAAACCTGAAGTGTTCGAAGTTGCTTTTAAGCCGGTTAACGAACCGGAGGGACTTCCTTTACTTGTTCTTCGAACAGACGGAAACGAGCAGAGCGGCAGGGCTTAACTATCTAGAACGGCTTGCTAGAAGAAAAGACGATAGAGCGCCGTTAGTCAAGCCTGAATCGGTACAAGCGCAAATAAAATCAGCTGTGGCTTGGGGAACGAACTCAACCTTCGACCGACTGGGAGAGATCAAGCAGCCCGTTCTTGTAGCTAATGGAGATCATGATATTATGGTTCCGACTATCAATTCTTATATTGTGTCCCAGCGAATTCCTAATGCACAATTGATCATTTATCCGGATTCCGGTCACGGATTCATGTTCCAATACGCGGATTTGTTTGCCGAACATGTTTCCATGTTTCTAAATAGAGATTAATTCGACTAAGTACGATAACACAAAAAACCAGTCCAACACCATTTTTCGTGTTTTGGCTGGTTTTTTGTTATTCGGGTCGTATAGTCTTTGATTTTTGCTGTGAGATTTTGCTGCGAATCAGATAAAGGATAAATAACAGCGGGATATACGCGTAAATAAAATAAAATCCAATCTCTGCAACGTTCTTTCCTAACCAATCAATCTTAACGCGATCATTGAATGGTAGTGTGGCTATGAAGATTGCTATCAGTATCAGTAATAGTGACAACGTTGGTTTAAGATTCGTAACTCTTTTTATAATTCTAGTACAGCTCCAAACCGAGAGACAAAGCATGGGGATAATAATAATAAGCCAGATACATATAAAAATAAATTCAACCCTTGCAATAAGTGAAAACTCAATCACTTTTATCATCAAACAAAGTTGGCCAGTAGGTATGCCTTAATAACCCCTGACTAAAATACATGAGGGTTACAATCGTTAGTGTGGAGTACTTGAGTGTGCTTAAAAATAAACCGAGATGGGCCCATTTTACATTTTTCTCTGGGGCTTTTATAAATGGAAAGTAAATGAGTAAACCTTCGAATCCCATGAACATGATGCCTGAGTATTTAGATGACGTGAGCAGATCTTTCATAGAATGATTAAACACAGGCAATAAATTGTCGATATGCCCAAACTTGATATTGAAGTACATTAACAGCGGTAAAAGCGTGGAGAAAATAACACCGAAAAAACAATACCCGGCTAATACTCGAAACCCTCCGGAAACAATGTAGTAGATGATACAGATGAATAGGAATGCCAGAATCCAGGTTCTAAGGGTTGGAAACATCCAAACTTGTATGATTTCGATGTAGCCGCGAAAGACCGTTAGAGCCAGTATAAAATAATATCCGACCATCACTAAAGAAACGGCATTCCCAATGAATTTACCAAAAAGTATGCGATGTAAGTCGATGACATCTTTGGCTGGATTGCCAAGCATCCTAAATATCATCCAAATGATGACATGAAGGCTTAATCCCATAAAAAGAACTGAAATCCAAGTATCGTTGCCAGCAAAATCAAAAATTAAATGTTGAAAACTTAAAGCACCAACCCCGACCAAAGAAGCATGGATGAGGAAAAATACAAAAAAGCCGGAAATCAAGTGGTTTTCCTTAACCACGTTCTGCACTAATGCCCAACTCCCAATAATAATATTTTAACTTCTGTCTGAACATCAAATTTTAAATTTGGGTAAATGTGAGCAGTGAACTCTTGCTCATTCCAATTCCGTTGGTGAATGCTATTCTGATGGCCTAACCCAATTGGATCTACAAGATTCTTTTGGAAATTTTCCAGCATAGTCTTGATATCGGTTGTTAAGTTATTTTCGATTTGCTTCTTTAGTTCAAGCATATCGTTTTTATTTTCAAAAACGTTAAAGGATGCTGGATAATCTCGGATGTCGATTTGGAGATCAAGTGATATCACAGCTTTTTCATTTATTACAGACATTTTTCGTTTTGAATCAATAATTTTAAATGAAATTTGTTCGTTTTGATCATTTGTGAAATCATATATGCCTGACGTGATGTTGGCTTTATGATCTTTAAGGAGTTTAATAAATAATCCTTCTTTATTTGTCAACAAAAGCTTTAATTTTTCACCCTGAAAAATACCTGCACCGTCCATTTGTAAAACACCTTTGGGGTTTTTAACCAAAATGGGCAAATAAACATCTTGTCCTTCTCCAAAGTAATGATCAAGAAATAAATGGCCATTTGTTGTAGGCGTATTCCCAGTGTCCATGTTTTGTTTGATTAGATTTGATAAATAGATGGGTGGATATTTTAAAGTTTCAGATAATATATCTCTTGCCAGATCTGTTGTTAAAACAATTGTAGAGCGATTACTAATAAGGGGATCACGAACTACGGTACTGGCAAGCTCTGATATGCCTCTTCTGGCCATTTTTTCACTAATAACCAATGTCCGTAATTGACCGATTGCTATAGGGTGATCCGATTGCGTAGTGAAAGGTGTAAGTATCTCATTAAATGATTTAACTTCTCCATTAAATAGAAATAATCTAGCTTTTTTTTCATACGCCGTATATGTACCGCTAACCTTAAATGTATCTCCTTGCAAGTCGCATCCAATACTTTGTATAAGCTTAATCCGATCTATAATTTGTTCTTTTGCGCATCCCGATAATAGGAAGCAAAAGAAAAGGAGGGAGACAAATCTATTCATGCCGCTAGTTCCCTTACTTCGTAATTTATTCGTTGTTGTAATCGTTACTAATATCGTTATTTTTCTTTACCTTATATCTTTTGATCGAGAGAGGACGTAGAAAACGAGGTCGATTAAAAGTAAGACTGAGGGAAGATCGAATAAAACTATCTGTGAAATCACGGAAACGAAATGGGAACATGGGAACAATGTAGGGAGTACCCAAAGATTTTAATCTCAACAAATGGCCTAAAAGAATCACTAACCCGATCATAATGCCTAACCCACCCCATGCTGCCGCCAAGCCCATCAAAGGAAACCTCAAAAAACGGATCGTGTTAGCCATTTTGAAAATGGGTGTGGCAAAAGAAGAGAGGGCCGAAAGAGAAACAATGATGATTAATATGTTGCTCGTGAGAGCGGCTTGCACGGCTGCTTCTCCGAGTACGATACCGCCCACAATCCCCAACGTTTGTCCGACTTTGGTTGGCAATCTGGACCCAGCTTCACGTAACATTTCGACGGTTAATTCCAACAGCAATACTTCAATAATCGGCGCAAAGGGGACATTCGTTCTTGATTCGATAATCGGGGCTAGAAGAGATGCGGGATGACGGAATAATGAAAGGTTAACACGGCAACATAGAAGGGAGATGCAAGAATGGAAAAGGCAACTCCCAAATACCGTATGCACCGAAAGAATGAACCCAAAACCCATGGCAGATAATAATCTTCGGGTGAGAGGAAAAAATCAAACACAGTGGTAGGTCCTGATATGACATAAGGAGAACCACTGCTTAATATGGCGACTTGACCGTTAAGAAGATTTAATTTTGTCCTGTCCACACGTTCAGATGACATAAATAAAGGGAATGGTGAATTTGCGTTATCCGCTATGATTTGGTCAAGAACCGAACTATCAAATATCACATCAAAATCAAGATCCTTTGTCTTACTGTATTTATATGCTGGGGGTTGCAAACACCGTCTAAATAAACAATTATTACTCTCGTTTGTGACAGAGAACCTATGATATGTTCCTCAAACATAAGTTTATCCGATATAATCTCTTTTCGGAGTAAATTAAGGTTGGTATCGATATCTTCGACAAAGCCGACTTTCGGACCAATTACGCTGTATTCGTTATCCGCTTCGTTATTACTTCGATACCCGCGTTTTAGATCCGCAATATGGATTAAGAGCCCTTCATTTAAATCAGGTTCCATCTGAATATAAATGAAGCCTTTAATCAAGCTTTGCGAAATCTCTTCCAAATTTGATGATAACGTGATTTTCTCAAGGGGAATCATATTTTTTAACGCATGAAGAGTATTAATTTCTGCTTCTGAGATTTGAATATGGTGGAGTAATTCATGATGAATGAGTTCCTGGTCTACAATGGCTTTGCAATATGTAAAATGAAACCGTTTGTCGTGAATAGTATGGACAGATTGTTCAAAATCATTCGATTTGAAGGTATCTTTCAAAACCGTGTATATAGTTTCCGGAATTGGAATCAACACCTCTCAGTAAGATCTTCCACTTATTATGAACTTAGATACAGAAACTATCCGTAAAAAAGAGTTCGATCGACAGCAGGAGAAGGGAATAACCTCTGAATAAAGAAATAAACAATAGCAGGTATTCTAAACGGGAGGCTGAACATGGGAAAAACGTTATTTCATCGGCTGCTGCTTTCGTATGTACCGATCTTTTTTATCGTGGTCACGTTTACGTTTTTCGTATTTTTTCAGCTGCTAAGCGAGCAAAGCCGGAAGGAGGCGCTGAACGCCAACAAAATGTTGTCACTGCAGGCGATGCGTCTGATCGACACCTCCCTGAAAGCGATTGACAATATGGTGATGACCGAATCGATTAACAATAAGCAATTGATTGATTTCTTTAATAATGACGCAAAAGATAACGTTTACATCAACATCAGTGCGGTAAAAAAAATGCAGGATATGATCACTTCCTATCCCATTATCGATTCGATCTATTTGGTGCGTTTTGAAGACAATTTCGTTCTCAGTAATGCGACAAGCGATCAACTCAGCAATTATAAGGATGAGCCGTTCATTAAACGGGCTATGGTTCCGCAGATGTCCAAACACTGGTCGGGTGTTAGAGACTTTGAACAGTTTGAGGTGAAGGGCAGCAAGCCTGTTATAAGTCTTGTCCGGGGGGCGCCGTTCATAACGAGCGAGAAAGGAATGATCGTTGTCAATGTGGCGACCGATTCTTTGCAAAAAAATATCGCCGACCTCTACGATTCGAAAGCAAGCTTTATCGGGGTCCAGGACGCTTCAGGAAACGATTTGTTTAAAGATTCGAGTGCTAAGAAACAAGCAAGGGTATTCTCCAATTACGTCTCGAGCTATACGGGATGGTCCTTTCAAAGCGGACTTATCAACGGTAAAGTTTTTCATATCGTCTCCTCGCTGTATAATGTGTGGTTTATTATCGGGATCGCGATGATTGTGTTTGGATTCATATGGCTCGTTTATGTGACCAGGCGCAATTCGAAACCGCTTGAGCAGATTGTTGCGCGTATTCGCGGTTACCGTCTTCCGCTGTCAGGAAGTATGTCCAAGGAGGGCGGGGATGAGTTTTCATTCATCGAATCAGCGCTCGTAAATATTATTGAGCAGTCCAATCAGTATCAGCAAAAGCACAAAGAAGACATGCATCTTCGAACGAAGTATTTGTTTCATCAGCTCATTGAAGGCGGTACGGGATTAACCATCGATGAGTGGATAGAAGAAACGAGCAGTTTGCAGCTTCCGCGCCCTTCCGACGGACAAGTGGTGCTTGTGATCGAAATGGATAAATACAATGACTTTTGCCGCCAATACTCGCGCATAGACCAGAATCTGCTTAAATTCGCGCTTCGCAGCGTCATTCAAGAGCTTGCTCCCAAGCATGAGCTCGAGCTGTGGGCAGAGTGGACTTCCGCGTCTCAGCTCAGCGTCATGGTGTTCGTCGACAGCGAGGAAGAGACCAGCGAGCATTCTGAGATTCTCGAGCTTTTTGAGAGCGTTCGTATATGGACGCAGGATAACTTGAAGTTTACGGTAACTATCGGTATCGGTGAGCAGGTTGTACAACTTTCCGATGTTGCAAATTCGTACAAAGAGGCGCTTAGGGCGCTGAAACATAAAATTGTGCTCGGGGAAAACCGGCTCATTACAAGCAAACACATCGCAAATCACGGCCAAGCAGAAGTGTTCTCGCATCTGAACGCGATTCGCTCCATTGTCCAGTCGTTTAGATTGCTCGAAGACGAATGGGAGACAAAGTACGACGAGCTGTTTCGCGAAATGAAACAGGGGCTGCTGACGAAAGATGAAATTACGAATCTGATGAATTATTTAATTTACTATTTGGGCCGGGAAATGGCTGGCATGACCAAAGAGTTTCAAGAAATATGGGTACGGGATGGTTTACCAAAGCTGAGTGAAACCATTGATCATTGCCATTCTCTCGATCAAATGCGGGAAGAGACTATAGTCGTGCTGAATAGTCTGGGCACCGTTTTGCAGGAAGCGCAGGAGCAGCGTCTGCATGCAGCTACGATTCGCGATATGCGAAAATTCATCGAAGAACAATACGCCAATCCGAATATGTCGCTCGATTATCTCAGTTCAAACTTCAACATCAATGCCAAATATGTAAGTAAGCTGTTTAAGGAAGAGACTGGGCAGAAGTTCGTCGACTTCCTGATCGATATCCGCATGCAGGTTGCGCAGCGTCTCCTTACGGAATCGCAAGCTTCCATGCAGGAGGTAGCCGAACAGGTCGGTTATACGAGCGCGATTTCATTCAGCCGCGCGTTTAAGAAAGTGATTGGCTGCTCCCCCAGCGAATTCCGCGAGGAGGCGGCACGTAGGGAGACTGGGTGAAATTGGTTAAGCGGTAGAAAAGAGTTTGCAGAGCTTGTTCACCTATCCGTTTAATATTGGTTATCAAGCAGCAGCTCCGGCTATTAACCGGAGCTGCGCGTATTTTCAGGCTATGCGAAAAAGGTTAGGGCCACGATTCTTGTTTCTTGCAGCATCCTGCTATCGCAATCTAGTATTAAGATATGAAGCGCCATCAGCATTGGACGAAAGGAGAAGGAGCTAATGTCAATCATCCAAAAGGAATTAAGGACATCCATACCTCCAAACAACAGCAAGCAGCATAAAACGGTATTGCCCGGCAGCAAGTCATCTTTAAACATCGTTGGGAAAAAAATGAAGCGTCACTGGCAGTTATATTTGGTTGTATTACTGCCGCTTCTTTATTTGGTCATTTTTAAGTATATTCCTATGGCTGGTGTTGTCATTGCTTTCAAAGACTACAACGTCATCAAAGGCATTTGGGGAAGCCCCTGGGTTGGTTTGAAATATTTTGAACAATTTTTTGAATCGCCGAATTTTTGGTTGTATATGAAGAATACGCTCGGCATCAGTACGTACGGTTTGCTTGTCGGCTTTCCGGCCCCGATCCTACTGGCGCTGGCTTTGAATGAAATACGCAACGGATTTTTCAAAAAGAGCGTACAGATGGTCACTTACGCGCCTTACTTTATTTCAACGGTTATCATGGTGTCCATTCTCATCGTAACACTGTCGCCAAACGTCGGAATCATCAGCAAGTTTCTGCAAATGCTCGGCGTGGAAAACACAAACTTCATGGGTATTCCCAGCTTGTTCAAATCGATCTATGTCTGGTCAGATGTTTGGCAGTATACGGGTTACGGTGCCATCATTTATATAGCGGCTCTTTCAGGCGTTAACCCTGAACTGTATGAATCGGCGAAAGTGGATGGCGCGTCCAGACCACAGAAGATCATCAATATCGATATCCCGAGTCTCATCCCGGTATCCGTCATCCTGCTTATTTTGAATTTAGGCAACATTATGAAGCTTGGCTTCGAAAAAATATATTTGATGCAAAATCCACTTAACGTCAGCACGTCGGAAGTCATTTCGACCTATGTGTACAAGGTGGGTCTGCTTAGCTCCAGTTTCAGCTTCTCAGCAGCAATCGGCTTCTTTAACTCAGTCGTCAACCTGATTCTTCTCGTAGGTGTCAACTATATAGCCAAGAAGCTGTCCAATTCGAGCTTGTGGTAAACGGACGGAGCTGCAAGAACCCGTTGTTGCGCACAATTCAGGAGCGTCAGTCCGCAGTAAGGAGGATCATTTATGTTAAAAACGACAACGATTCGGGAATCGCAGGGCGATCGGTTGTTTCTGCTCGGCATCTACGTTCTATTAACAGTGGTGCTGATAGTCGTCCTATTCCCGCTCATTTTCATCATCAGCTCATCGTTTAGCTCGCCGCAAGCTGTCGTATCCGGTAAGGTATGGCTGTTTCCGGTCGATTTTACACTGGAGGGCTATAAAGCAGTGTTCCGCAATCCGCAAATCGTATCCGGTTACTTGAATTCGCTCTTTTATGCAGTCGCCGGTACAGCTGTTAACGTTGTATTGACCGTCATGCTTGCTTATCCGCTGGCCAGAAAAACGTTCTACGGCCGCAATTTTATTATGGTGCTTCTAGTCGTCACGATGATGTTTGACGGAGGGCTTATCCCGTTCTATCTGGTCGTGAAAAACCTGCATATGCTCGATACTCGCTGGGCGATGATTTTGCCAGGAGCGATGGCGGTGTTTCAGGTTATTGTCGCTCGCACCTTTTTCCAGACAACGATTCCCGATGAGATCGCCGAAGCTGCTGAACTTGACGGCTGCAGCGACATCCGGTTCATTACCAGTATCGTGATTCCGCTCTCCAAACCGATTCTGGCTGTGCTAACGCTGATTTATGCTGTCGGCCATTGGAACGCTTACTTCGATGCCTTGATTTTCCTGAAATCGCCGAATTTGTTCCCTCTGCAGATCGTGCTGCGCAACATTTTGATTTTGAACACGATCGATCCGACCATGGTGTCCAAAGTCGACCAGATGCTGGCTCAGCAGGGGCTGAAGGACTTGCTCAAGTATTCGCTTATCGTTGTTGCGAGTGCCCCCGTGCTGATCATTTATCCGTTCGTGCAGAAGCATTTTGTTAAGGGCGTCATGATTGGTTCATTGAAAGGGTAGCGCTTTGGCGGCCAAGCAGCCCAATTAACATGAAAGGTGGTGGTGAGTTCGTCGTGCAGCTTAGATTACTTCCTTTGGGTTCAAATGACATGGTTCGATAAAACGGGAGGAGTCGTCTATATGAAAAAATGGAATAAAGCTTACATGGGTACGATGGGGGTAGCATTAAGCTTTTCGCTCGTTTTGAGTGCTTGCAGCACAGAATCAGGTACGCCTGCAGCAAACACACCTTCAGGCAGCGCGCCTGTTGCTAGCGATGTGTTCTCACCTGTTGGACAATACCCGATCGTAACGAAACCGATGACGATCAAAATGTTTGCACCTCAGCTCGCCAGCATCGAGAATATGGAGACCAATACATTTACGAAATACGTTCAGGACAAGACAAACATTCAAATTAAATGGGACCTCGTACCTGACAAAGCACTTAACGACCGCAAACAGCTAATGCTGGCAAGTGGCGATTATCCGGAAGTGATTCTACATGGGTCCTTGACCAAAGATGAGCAGATGAAGTACGGCAAACAGGGCGTATTTATTACGCTGAATGATTTGATTGATAAATACGCGCCGAACTTCAAGAAAGCGATGGCCGATCTGCCTTATCTGAAGAGCTCGATCACGGCGCCGGATGGCAACATTTATGCGCTTCCGCAAATAAACGAATGCTATCACTGTAACTACGCCCAGAAGCTGTGGATTAATCAATCTTGGCTGGATAAGCTCGGGCTGAAAATGCCGACAACAACGGATGAGTTTTACGAGGTGCTGAAAGCATTTAAGGAAAAAGATCCGAACGGCAACGGTAAAAAAGACGAGATTCCGCTTACTGGTTCCGACGACATGTGGGCAGGAAACATTGCCTCCTTTCTGATGAACTCGTTCATTATCGACGACCAGGTGGACAAAGACAGCGGCACGTTCCTCCAGTTGAAGGACAGTAAAGTGGATTTGGCCGCCAATAAGGCAGAATGGAAGCAGGGATTGCTGTACCTGAACAAGTTATATAAGGAAGGACTAATCGATCCAGCGTCATTTACGCAAAATTCCGACGCGATTCAGCAGTTGGGCAACCGCCAGGACGCAAATGTGATGGGAGGCATTACAACGGCTTTGATCAGTTACGCACACTCGCCGGACGAAAAGCACCCGCGCCATAGAGAATACGTAACTGTTCCTCCACTCAAAGGACCGAACGGTGTGCAGCAAGCAGGGTATTTTGCGGGAGTGGGCAGCTCGCAGATGGCGATTACGAATAAAGCAACGAAAGAACAGCAAATTGCCGCAATCCGTTTGGCCGACTATTTGTACACGGAAGAAGCAATCGTACTTGAAGAGCGCGGTCCGGAAGACCAAGGATGGCGCAAAGCGAAGGACGGCGAGCAGGATATGAACGGCAAGCCGGCGAAATATGCCATTATTCCGAAAGCTGAAACCAAAACGACGCACAACGATGGTTGGGAACAGATCGGTCCATCTCTCCGAACGTTCCAATACCGCGATTCGTGGGCAGCCCTTCAAGATCCTTTTGCTGAAGGTGCATACGAAGTTAGACTGAAGCGTGAATCGGCGAAATATGAACCTTACCAATCGAAGATGATGTATCCGTCCAGCGTGTTCATCGCACTGGAAGATGCGGAAGTGGCAGCCCAACTGAAAACGACAATTCGCGATTACATTAAGTCCAACATGGCGCAGTTCATTACGGGCAGCAAAGACATTGAGAAAGATTGGGATAGCTATGTAAAAGGTTTTGACGGCCTGCAGCTAGGCAAGTATATCGAAATCTATCAAAAGGCAATTGCCAAAAAGTAATACGATAGTTTCATTATGTTCCGCCTTCGGATCTGATCTGATGGCGGAACTATGCGATTTCTGACTGCTATAGATAAGGCGATTATCATATAAATGAAAGAAAGTGAGTGTGGCTCATTCATGGATACTGATGTTTTAGCGAAACCGACCCTTCAGCAGATGGCCTGGCAGGACTTGGAGCTTGGTATGTTTTGTCATTTTGGCATGAACACGTTTTGTGATCAGGAATGGGGAGAGGGCACGGACTCACCACAAAAGTTCAAACCAGCGCAGCTGGATGCGCGCCAGTGGGTAAGGACAGCAAAGCAGGCCGGATTTAAATATTTTGTTTTGACGGCCAAGCATCATGACGGGTTCTGCTTATGGCCAACGAAGACGACCGATTATTCGGTTAAGTCGAGCCCATGGAAATACGGACAGGGGGACGTCGTTCGCGAAGTGTCCGATGCCTGCCGGGAGGAAGGCTTGCAGTTCGGTTTGTACTTATCGCCTTGGGACCGACATGAGCCTTGCTATTCGGACAAAGCGGCATACGACGATTTCTATGCGGAACAATTGACTGAGCTGTTGACACAATACGGTCCGCTTGTTGAGGTATGGTTTGATGGGGCGGGCTCTCAGGGACGGGAGTACGACTGGCAGAGAATTATCGGACTTGTCACACAGTACCAACCGGATGCGATGGTGTTCAATATGGGACAGCCGACGATTCGCTGGGTTGGAAACGAAGACGGCGTTGCCCCATATCCGTGCTGGAATACGGCGGAGAGCGCAAGAGAGAGTATGTTCACAAGCGACATGCTTACTTGGATGGAAGGAACTACGTCATGGGTGCCTGCGGAGTGCGATGTGCCGATCCGCAGACGCCATTGGTTTTGGCATCCGGACGACGAGAGCAGCCTGCACAGCTTGGAACACTTGATGGATCTTTATTACCGCTCAGTAGGGCATGGCGCGACACTGCTGTTAAACGTGGCTCCTGATGACCGCGGTCTACTGCCGGAAGTGGACGTGCAGCGTGTAGTCGAACTGGGCGATGAAATCCGCCGGTTTGATGCTCCGCTTGCCGTTACAACAGGAGGAGGAACGGAAGTTACGCTTTATTTGGAGGGAGAGCAATCCGTCGACCACGTCGTTTTGATGGAAGACATCGCACACGGCGAACGGGTACGGGAATATGTGCTTGAAGCGAAGTGTAAAGGCGAGTGGGTGGAGCTTGTAAAAGGAAGCGCCATCGGTCACAAGAAAATCGACAGATTTACAGCGGTTGAGACAAGCGAACTGAGAGTCCGGTTTACCGCGTGCGCCGCAACGCCGATTGTACGCAAATTTGCCGCTTTTTCGGTAAACGGATACGAAGGTTGAACGTTAATCGATGATGAATACTTGGAGGTATGAAGATGAAAATCGGGCTTAGTTCTTATAGTTTGCTGCAGGCGTTGAAGTCGGAAAAAATGACAATTCTGGACGCAGTTCAGTGGGTGAAAGACAACGGCGGCGAGCATCTGGAGCTTGTTCCGTATGGCTATTCGCTTGTGGATAACCTGGAGCTGGCGGATGCGCTCAGAGATAAGGCGGGATCGGTTGGCATCGACTTATCGAATTATTCAATTCCCGCTAATTTCGTGCAGGGGACGGAGGAAGAGTTCGAAGCGGAGATGGACCGCATCAAGCAGCATGTTGATCTTGTGCATCGATTGGGCATGAGGCATATGCGCCATGATGTTACTGCCTTTACACTGCCTCCGGAGAAAATGACAATCGAATACTTTGAAAACAGTTTACCGCTCATCGTTCGGGGAAGCCGAATTATTGCCGATTATGCGGCAAACTACGGCATAACGACAACGATTGAAAATCACGGTTTCTCCGTGCAGGCGAGCGACCGGGTGCAGCGTGTGCTGGCCGAAGTGAACCGCCCAAATTTTAAAACGACATTGGATGTAGGGAATTTTATGTGCGTGGACGAAGCTCCACTTGTCGGCGTTCGCAAAAATCTGCCGTACGCTTCTTTAATCCATTTCAAAGACTTTTATTTCAGACCGTACTATCAAGACCCGGGAGAGGGCAATTGGTTCCGGACTACAAATGGAAATTATTTAAGGGGGGCAATCGTCGGCCATGGGGACATCGAGATCAGAGAAATCATAAAGCTGATCAAAAACTCGGGCTATGACGACTATGTAACTGTAGAATTCGAAGGGATGGAAGACTGCGAAATCGGTTCGCGGATAGGCATGAATAACTTAAGAAGATTGTGGAATGAAATTTAGGTGAAAGACAAAGGCAGCCGTCCAGTATGGATTAGCTGCTTTTTTCGCATAAGTGTAGCAGGATAAGAGTTTCAAGTGAAAAGATACAGCCATTCATAAGCATTTTGGGGTCGGGACGGTGTTTCTGATCTCTTTGTGCTACCTAAATGTCGACAAAATAAGCGTAATACTCATCTATAATGTGACAAACATTTATCCAATGCAAGCTTATAATAGATATATATCAGAATAAGAAGTCCTGCTACTCATTTACAGACACTTGAGAGGATGGTCAACATGGACAAGCAGTTCATAAAGAGGTTACACACGCTCAATCGTCGCGACGAATTAAGATCAAGACTACTAATTGAAGGTGTTAAACTCGCTCTCAAACGAAAAAAGAAATTGAGTTTATTAGGTAGGGTTTTTAAGAATAAAAAGAAACCGGTTATTGCTAAAGGGTGGAACTAAAGAACACGATAGCTTCATAATAATATTGTACCACTAGGCTGCCGATAAATAGCTCGGCGGCCTTTTCAGCGCGACAGTTTAATTCAACAAAACAGGGTTTTGAAGATCAGATATCGAACATATTATCGAAATTATTTGAAATCATAACTAGAGTAAATTCTCTGATCCGGAGGCAATTAAGTTTGAATAGACAACTTCTTTTTCTTTTCGCTTTTACTCTCCTCCTCATCACGGGCTGCAAGGGTAACAGTACACCTTCCGAGCCATCCCAAGCTTCCGCAACTGTTGCGGATTCGATGGTATCTCCTACAGTAAATGGAGTCCATTCATCCCCAAATCCCACCACAGTAAAAGAAACATCTAATACAACTTCTTATTCAGCTAATTCAACGACTCCGTCTGTCCCAAGAAAATTAGACGCAATCATAGGGGATATGCTGAAAGACCAGACATTCCATGTCAATTTCGATAATTTTGGAGAGTCTGATTTTATATCCACTGAAGAAAAAATAAATGGAAAGAACAGACCGCATTTTTATTTCAAAAACAGGGATTCTGTGGCTGAATTGAAGTTTGATCCCGAATCGCCAGAGTCTTTTTATTCTATCTCAGCAGTCTCTTTTCGAGATGTAAGTGGTGATGGTAAGAAGGACATTATCGTGATCGCTGATTACACAACTGGTTTTGGGTATATGGGGGCAATCCCCATTTCGCAATTAATAATTTATAAGCAGACCGACTCCGGGTTTATAGAGGATCGCTCAATCGAGGACAAGGCACGCTCCGGAGTTCCATACCGAATCCTGACAGTTCAGGACGTAATGATCGGCCTGAAAACGGACCCAAAAGAAAGTATACCTAACGCCTGGCAACGATTGCATCTTGGCACTTATAAGTTGGAGGACTCAGGTGAGCTTGCTGGCTCTACGTTGACCATTAAACAAGCTTCTGGTGATGGTATTTTATTCAGTCTTGATGCTTTTTACGCATCGAATAAAGAAGCATTGAGGAATGGTGGGGTCAATATAGGCACCATTGAGACGGGTAAAGCTACCCCCTCATTTGCAGATATGATTTTCACGGCCGGAAAATATGAATTATCCTTCTATATGATATCCAATACAGATCTTTATCTTCGGGACAATGGCCAAACATACTTCGGACATAACGTGTACGTAAATGGAATTTACACTCCCGTGTCCAAACCATAAGAATTATAAGTTTATATAACAAAAAAAATCCGTAAAAAAATAAAAAGCCGTCTTCCGACTATTAATTGGAAGGCGGTTCTTCTATTTGTATAAATTCAAAAGAGTATCGTCCAGCCTGGTTTCACTTGATGCTTCGTATATGAGACTCCGGCGACTTTTAGGCCGCTACGGTCGAGTAGAGTAATAATATCACCCTTGTCTCGGAAGAATGCAGGTTCAGCTACTGGGATGGACATAAACTGTCCGGGTTCGATGATGCCATGAATCTTATATTTTTGCTTAGCCTTGTTTGCGATTACCCACCCTGTCAAGTCTACAGCCCGATTGGAAGCATTTAGCAGTGTGACCGTTTCGTAACTGCCGTCTTCAGTCAGCACGACGACCCCTGCGATTCGAATGCTGCCGCCTTCCACCTGAACCGGCGTTGTGTCGGTATTAGGTACTGGTTCCTCCACAGGGCCTGTGATTACGTGTCCCGAATTATCGTCGGTGTGCCATGACTGGGACTGAAAAGCGAGGAATACGGCGATCCACCTGTCCTCCGACGGGAAGTGAATCAGCAGCCCCCCGTCCTGATAGACACCGTCGTCTTTCGTAAATGTGCCACTATTACCTTGATTCATATGAATATCGTGAATGCCGTTGCCGATTTCGAATCCAAAAATTTTGTCCGACTTGCCGTGTTCAGGACCCCATCTTTCACCGAATGCGTACATAACGGCATCATCTGTTTCCATCGCGCGTCTGATGTAGAAGTCAAGCTTCTCGTTCAGATCGTTGTCTCTTCCCGGAATATTGAAGGCAAGCGGTAGCATGTTACGGCGATCGAATAGATTGCTACGAATATAATCGAGTGCCTGTCCGTCAGGCTTGCTTGCCAGCGGTGAAAAACCAAATGGCATAGCAGACAATTCGGCTGTCGTGACATGTTGAAAATGTTCAATCGTACAGTACAACAGCTCGGATGGGCTCTGCTGCGACTTGACATTGATCGCTATGCGGAAGTGTTCGTTATTTGCGATAGCGTGCACCTGGTAATGCGGGTTCTCGTTTGTGCCGAGACGCCGGTCGTGTGCTTTGCATTTGAGCAATCCGTAGGGATGGATGGGCATAATGTTCCTCCTTCAATCCGGACTCGAAAATGTCCGTTGTTCACTCAATTAACCTTTCCACATAAGGGGGATAATTCCTCTTTCTATTCAATGTAACTTTTTGTAAACCATAATACACATAGGAAAAACACGATATCGGATGTCGGATTCGTTCAAGCTGGCGGCCATTACATCGTATTGGCTCCAGACAATTTAGCTCTCGGGTATCTTTAGTAGCACCCTTTTTTCACGATTAAATGCCATTAGAAAACTAGAAGGAAACCCACATGATGTACATATTGGAAATTTCGGTAATGCTATAGCTTTTATTGTTAAAGGTATTCCAGATTCTTATTTCAAATCAGTTAGAGGAAAGATTGCGTGGGAACATAATCCTCAAGAAAGTCCATAATATGGTAATATTGATTTAGGCTTTACACAACAATTATTTCTGAGGTGCGTTACATGGACAATTGGATCTCATTATCTAATGAACTTTATCGACATGTGTGGGATAAATTTTATGAGGATTTCAATTTTAATCCCAGTGTTTATAGTAGTGATTGGCCTTCCTTTAGTTTACCGACTCCTTATATTACTTATAAAATAACAAATTATACGGATGAAGACATAGACGACTTAGAGAGAAAGTGTGTTGCATGTCTTAAAGTAGTGACTGAGCCAGACGAATATCTGTATGCGTTAGACTGGCAGCATGAATCCTTTCATTACAATCCACATTTGGGTCCTCCCAGGACAATTTCGTTTTATCCAGACGGTGATTATTATCTCTTTATAAATAAAGATTTTTTATGGGGATATTTAGGGCATCCATGGGAACACACAATAAGTATTTTTGGCGTAGAGCTAATTCATCAGTTTGAAATCAATAGACCAAATTTGTTTGGGGAAATAATACGAAGTAGTCCATAGAGGATTATGTTAATGGTGAACGACAGCATATTAAAATTGGAAGATGTCAACCGAAGTAGTTCTGATTTTAGGAGGACCATTTGATGTGGAAACCATATGAGGAAACAAGGAAATATAAAGCTGATTTTAGAGTTAAGTACAAGTTGTATTCTCAAGAAGAAGGTGGGAGAAAGAAGCCTGTATTCCAAGGTTACCGTTCTGATTTTTTTTACGATGGAGATGAGATAAAGGACGGTATTTATGCAATACATCCAGAATTTGAAGATGAGCACGGAAATATTATTCTTGATGACATCAATCCTGTGCTTTTAGAAGGAACTGCTCTGATGTGGATTCTCTTCCCTGAAATGAGGAAAGAAGTACATGTGAAAAGGATTCAAAATGGAGTTACAGGGTATTTCATGGAAGGCTCAAAGAAAGTTGCAATTGCTGAAGTAATCGAAATCTTAGACCTACATCTAAACGCTAAGTTACTGAACTAACGGGAGGTTAGTTTAATAAAATTCAGGGTAAAAGTCTGAAAGGGGCTGGTAAGTAATGGGCTCGAGAATTATGCACCTTATTATTGCTAATCAAATAGCTGACCAATTTTCATTAAAAGATAAACCAACCTTTTTGTTAGGTGGAATTGTACCTGATGCTGTTTCTCCTAAAGATTTATCCCATTTTTTTGCCGGAAGCCATAGTGATTACTCAAGGAGTATTGATTTTGAAAAATTCATAAATAAATATAGTTCCCATAAGCATTCCAATTTTATATTGGGTTATTATACGCATTTAATTGCTGATGATATATGGCTAAAAGGCTTCTTTTTACCTTGGTTAAAAAATAGACTTGAAAATGATAAGGACGTTTTTGATAGATATCACAATGATTTCCGTTTATTAAATGGAAAGTTATTGGACTATTACAACTTTACAAACAATTTTACTCAGGTGATTACCAAAGAGGTTGAAATCGTTGAATTACAAGAAGTCACAGAAAAAGATATAGAAAAATTTCTACCTGAGGTATTTGAAGATATGAATTATGAACAAAGCTCTATTAAAGAGCAGTTGAGTGTTTTTACTTTTGAACAAATAGTTGGTTATATAGAGACTTCAGTTGAAAAAGGTGCTATGTATATTAAACATCTAATCCGATAGAAAACTAACCATTACAATTACCCGATAAATAATCGTTAAGCGCTAACGGCAAAAAATCGGAGGTTATTATAAAATCAATAAAGAGGTTGCCAAACGGCAACCCCGTATTGATCATTTAATCAACGTATTTTATTTGGTGAGCAGTTTCAAAAACTCGCGCATGAAGCCTGGTAAATCCGGCCAAGCGTGACCAGTGACTAATTTCCCATCCACACGAAGTGAATCTGTCGTATACAATGCTCCGAGCTGCTCCACATCTAAACGACAAGCGTTATATGCAGTCATGGTGCGGCCTTCAAAAAAACGATTGTCTTTTAAAGCGGAGAATACCTGTACAGCATGGCAAATAGCGCCAAGCGGCTTATCAGCTTCAAGGAAGTGACGAATAATGCGAGGAACATGCTCGTTCGAACGAATGTATTCTGGGGCTCTGCCTCCAGGAATGATTAAACCATCATATTGACTAGGATCTACATCAGCGAAAGCGATGTGTGACGGCAGTAAATGCCCCGGCTTCTCTGTGTATGTCTCCCAATCTTCGATGAAATCATGAACGACTGTACGAAGTACTTTCTTCGTCGGTGAAGCAATGACGGCCTCGTACCCTTCCTCTAATACACGAAAATACGGGTAATAAACTTCCAGAGCTTCTGCAGCATCACCAGTGAGAATTAAGATACTCTTTGACATTGAATCACTCCTTGGAAATAGATGGTAACCCATATATAATTATGAATAAACCTCGTTTCGTTGTAAACGGGTGGAATTTGATACGAATTGTCGAATCGAACTAATCCGGCAGCTTCGTTAAGCGATTGGGCAGAAATCGATAAAATAATTCGTTCTATTGATCGCACCATAATAGAATTTAGATTTAGTTACAAAGGGGTGATTCTATGGTAGTTGTAAGACTATTGGAACAGAAGGAATACGATTTTTTCATGGATATGCACTATGAGTCAATTTATATATTAGAGGATAAACCCTCCAAGTATGAACTTCTAAATGCACCTAATATCAAGAAATACAGTGAGGAATGGGGAAGAAAGGGAGATAAGGCTTTAGTTGCTCTCATTGACGATAAACCCATAGGAGCTGTTTGGTATAGATTATTTGACGAGACAAATAAAGGATATGGATACGTTGATAATAATACGCCTGAATTAGGCATTGCTCTATTACCTGATTTTAAACAAAAGGGAATAGGTACGATTCTTATGAAGGAAATCAATCAGCAAGCTAGAATCGATGGTTATAAATCACTTTCTTTAAGCGTTGATCCAGATAATCATATAGCGGTTCGGTTATACGAAAAACTCGGATTTGAGTATTTTGGTATGTCGGGAACTTCTTGGATTATGAAGATAACATTCTAAGACAATTGTTAATGTCGGCTCTATGAAGAGCCGTATGCATCCCTATTAATGCTGCCATGACTTCTACTCATGTAACACATACCAAGTGCCGTGAAGTCGGATGTACCCCGTTATGATCACTGGCTTCGGTCTGAACCACCTGATAATCCATTTCAAGGCTGCACAACCTTTCGTGTTAGCGCTATGCTTTCTAGACGGTCAATGGCCCAGTCTGTTAAGTGATGGGCTAAGCAAGCGTCCCAAGGGAATTGTTATGTTTAAAAAACTTATCTAAGCAAATAAAGTGATGCGACGGCTAATATTGGAACCACAAAGAGCATGATTACGAGTCGAATTGAAATTAAATCTTCGTGTGAGTACGTAGAAGTCACGACCTTTCTTGTCAGCTTAATATATGCATACAATATCAATTCAATTTAAGCCTTGTCGAACCCTTTGATGAAAAAACACTACTTTTGTCAGTTTTCTTTTTGGCAAAAAAAGAATCCACTCATAGGGGGCGTAGCATACAGATATTGAATCCGTTCATGAAGTCGTACAATGATTAAAAGCAAGAATAGATGGCATATATATTGGAATTAACATTCTTAAAAATCGGGAGAGCAGTTACTTTTATGAGCTCAGTCATTATTATAGAGGCGCAGACACTGCCGGACCTCTTGTTGCAATGGAAAACCGTTATAAAACGCTAGAGGAAGCAGCAAAAGGAGCGCTCCAAGCTGCAACGATGTGTT
This sequence comes from Paenibacillus sp. V4I9, assembly GCF_030817295.1. NCBI lineage: Bacteria > Bacillati > Bacillota > Bacilli > Caryophanales > Paenibacillaceae > Paenibacillus > Paenibacillus sp. V4I9. Next base: position 4,976,292 of record NZ_JAUSZE010000001.1, on the reverse strand, counting down.
ACCGAAGCACTGATGAAGGAGGGTCTTGGCTTAGAAACGATTCCTTTCTCCAATAAGAATCAACTCTATGATGAGCTTCACGATTGCGAAATTCCCCCATTACAAGCCGCTTATATTGCGGCTTTTTTGCATGGGATCAATTAAGGCAGCCTGCTCAGGGACGGACAGATTACTTCAAACTTGCTATTATATCGGATGGAAACATATCTGTTAGGTGTGTTGAGAAGCAGATTTGCGTTTATTACAAAGAAATTCACATATGAAACCGAAGGGCGAGGCAGCTACGAGATTATATCCCCGGCATTTTCAAAGGAATATGAGCTTTTCATTTGAGCAATCAAAGCGAATATTTGGATACTTACGAACTTGTGGCGGTGATTATGGGAATGCATGCGATTCAGAAAAGGCAGAGTGCTGCGGCAAACAACGCATCCTATTGAATGTTGACCAAAAATAGATGTTCATAATGATCAACCTAGTTATTTTATCCAATGGCAGGTGTATCTTTGAGGATGACGAATAGATAACCTAAATAATAAGTTAGGTGGTGAAATCATGAAAATTCTTGTTACCGGTGCTGCCGGCAATGGTGGTCAAGCTGTCTGCAGAGCATTAATTCAAGCCGGTTTTTCGGTTAGGATGGCAGACGTTATGCTTCCAAATGCGGACGATTTGAGAGAAATCGAATTCGTTAGGTGTGACACGAGATCCCCTGGTGATGTACGTACAGCGGTAAATGGAATGGATGCGGTTGTTCATCTAGCAGCATGGCATTGTGCGCATAATCCACCCGTAAGCGATGAAACGATTTTTGCTGTAAATGTGGATGGAACGTTCCATGTTCTGGAAGCATGCAGGCAAGCTGGGATTCAATCTATTGTATATGCTTCTTCAATGGCGTATGGATGGGGTTCGGTCTATGGCGTTAGTAAAGTTATTGGGGAAGATCTGTGTAAGACTTATCATGAAATGACCGGTGCTTCAATAGCCATGCTTCGTTACCATGAGTTCATACCTCGCCCGTACTTAGAGTTTGGGGCACGGTTGCTTCGTAATGGCGTGGATAGAAGGGACGTTGCTGAAGCTACAGTTGCCTCTGTCAAGGCTGTTTTGGAGAAAAGAGTAGGGCTTTTTCGTACAATTGTTCATACAAATCACGGCATGCCGATAGAAGTAATCCAAGACTTCAAAAAATATGGTCCAGAGTGGTGTGAGACACAGGTTTCTGGCGCAATTCATTTGCTAAAGAAATATGAGATCGAATTGCCTGAGCAAGTGGAACAACATGACCTTTCTGAGGCTGAAATGGCAATTGGTTGGAAACCTCGCTATGGCTTCCTAGAGTTTTTAAAAGACTTAAAAGCACGCGATGAAAAAGGGATCGATGTAACACACTTGAAGGTACCTTCTGAAATCCCGTCAATGTGAAATAGACAGATGGAGTTTCAATATGACCAAGAAAACGGAGTCGCGCGGTTGCGGGCTCCGTTTTCTAATTAATTGTGCATTATCACGATTGTGTATCTCCTGTAACAGAAGTTGGCATAGTCTGCAAATAATGGATCCACAGCAGTGTTCAAATCGCAGGTGTCTGGAGTCGTACTCGGACAAGTATTCAAATCCTCGATCGTATAATGAGGGGCTGTGGGAACTGCTGTTCCAAACACGGATCCCGTACCGTCCCACGCGTCCATGGTGATTAAGCTCATAAATGTTTTTGAACAACGAAAAACGTTAGTACGGGAATAATGATGCAATTTTTTTTCCATTTAGAATGAAAATCGGTTATTATGTTAATGAAATAATAATAGAAAGTGGGATCAATCGTGGGCCGTAAGTGGAATAATATTAAAGAGAAGAAAGCCTCTAAAGATGCAAATACTAGTCGAATTTACGCTAAGTTCGGCTTAGAAATTTATGTAGCAGCACGGAAGGGTGAACCGGACCCTGAAGCGAATCGTGCTTTGAAAGTTGTACTCGAACGGGCAAAAACCTATAATGTGCCGAAAGCAATTATTGATCGCGCCATCGATAAAGCAAAAGGCAGCTCAGATGAAATTTATGAGGAGCTTCGTTATGAGGGCTTCGGACCAAACGGTGCGATGGTCATAGTGGACGCACTGACGAATAACGTGAACCGTACTGCTTCTAGCGTACGTGCAGCATTTAGTAAAAATGGCGGTAATATGGGTGTAAACGGCTCAGTCGCTTACATGTTCGATGCCACTGCTGTCATCGGTATTGAAGACAAGAGCATCGATGACATCATGGAAATTTTGCTGGAAGCAGATGTAGACGTTCGAGACATTGTCGAAGAAGATGACATCGTAATGGTTTACGCAGATCCAGAGCAGTTCCATGCAGTTCAAGAATCATTCAAAAAGGCTGGAATTACGGAGTTTGCCATTGCTGAACTGACGATGTTAGCTCAAAACAACGTCACCTTATCGGAAGAAGGTCAAGCCCAATTCGATAAATTGATTGATGCTTTGGAAGATTTAGAGGATGTGCAGCAGGTGTATCATAACGTGGAATAACCAACAAGAAAATTAGTCTCATAAAACAACGGAAAAGCTGGTTCCAGTACGCAAAAGGAATCAGCTTTTTTCGTTGTTTTCTACTGTAGTTGACGAGAACTTGAATGAAAAATCTGGAAGAAGCACAAGATACAGTTGAATGATAAGTAGGATAAAAAATGGGTTGGGGACAAGAAGTCATTGACCTAAGAAAACGATTCCCGGAGAAATTATTCCAAAAAGACGGTGAGATCATCATCATGATGCAAAAGGTAATGGTTTATTTTTTTAAGCCGGATATATGGTTGGGAGCTTTTTTTTCTTTCGTTATCCCGTTCGGAATTTCAATGGTATTTCATTGGATACATGGTGTGGAAGGAAGTAAATCCCCTTGGTTGGGCTTCGTTCGGAGAAATAAGAAGAAAGAAAAACATATGGAACAGACAGTACCTCAACAGAATTTTCAGTTATCAGTCTGTCTGGAGGAAAATCTACGGGTAATGAGAGAAACCATCGGGCATAGTCCTGACGTCATTTTTCGCCAATTCAGTGTGAGTCTTATAAAATGGAAAGCCGCCGTTGTTTATGTTGATGGTTTAGTCGATAAAGTCGCTATAACCGAACAGGTGGTCAAGGCGTTGATGAAGGATCAAGAAGTACTCATGCAAACACCTGTCAGTGCGGAAGAGATGAAAACCAGAATTACGGATTGTGTGATTTCGGCTACAGAAGTGAAGGAAGTTCACAGCCTGAAAGATTGTATTCACGATGTACTTTCCGGAAATGTTGCCTTATTCGTGGAAGGTATGGCCGATGTCCTCATCATTGGATTATGCGGAGGGGAAGGCCGATCGATTGAAGAACCCCTTTCTGAGGCAGTTGTACGTGGGCCAAGGGATGGTTTTGTCGAGAACCTCCGCAGCAATACGGCGCTGCTTCGCCGACGCATCAAAGATCCCGGCTTCACAATGGTCAATTATACAATCGGACACCGATCAAGAACGGAAGTGTCCTTGATTTATATAAAAGGATTGACGAGTCCGGAATTGGTGGAAGAAGTAAAAGAAAGGGTGGAGAGGATCGATATTGATGGGGTTCTCGAGTCGGGGTATATTGAACAATGGATTGAAGATAATTACCTCTCCCCATTTCCACAGGTCCAAAATACGGAACGCCCTGATCGAGCAGTAAGTGCTTTAATGGAGGGACGTATTGTCCTTATGACAGACGGGACACCTTTTGCTTTGATTGTTCCTATTACATTTTTCATGATGTTGACTTCATCTGAGGATTACTATGAGCGATGGCTCCCGGCATCGTTGATCCGAATAATGCGGTATGGCGCTGCATTCCTCGCCTTGTTTCTTCCAGCTCTTTATATTGCATTAATCTCCTACAATCATGGACTCATTCCGACGAAGTTGGTCATCTCTATCGCCGCGGGAAGAGAAGGGGTTCCATTTCCGTCTATTGTGGAAGCGCTAATTATGGAAATTACCCTTGAAATCCTCCGAGAAGCCGGGCTCCGCCTACCGAAGCCCATTGGGCAAGCCGTTGGCATCGTCGGAGGTCTGGTGATCGGTCAAGCAGCTGTGCAAGCGGCAATCGTGAGTCCCATCATGGTTATTGTTGTTGCTTTGACCGCAATTTCTTCCTTTGCCTTTCCACAGTACGGTGCGGGGATTGCAATCCGGATACTGCGATTTGCGATGATGATGGCGGCTGCAGTATTGGGCCTTTACGGGATTATCCTGTTTTTTATCCTCATCACGGTCCATCTTGTGAAGCTAAAAAGCTTTGGGGTTGACTATTTGTCTCCATTAGCCCCCATTCGTCCAGGAGATTGGAAAGATCTCATCTTAAGAATGCCGCTCAAAATCATGAAGCAGCGCCCTAAAATGAACAAAACGCAAGATCGTACACGCCAATAATGAGGATAAGGGGCATACAGCGTGATCACAAACCATAAAGAGCAAATCACAACTACCCAGGCTTCCTTGATCGTATCGAAGAGCATGATCGGTACAGGAATTCTCATCTTGCCTCAGGGAATATCGAAGGAGGTAGGAACCCCCGACGGATGGATCTCCGTGATCGTGAGTGGGCTTCTCGCCCTATTGGCTGGATATATAATTGTCAAATTGAGTCAACGTTTTCCAAAGCAGACTTTTTACCAATACAGTCAAACGGTCGCTGGAAAACTATTGGGGAGAAGTGCGAGCATCGTACTTACCCTCTATTATATTGTCTGTTCAGGTTATTTGCTCCGCTTTATGGGTGAAGTGATTCGCATGTACTTATTGGATAATACCCCGTTAGAAGTGATTATAATTGTGTTTTTAAGTTTGGCGACCTATCTCACAGTGGGAGGTATAAATCCGATTGCTCGTCTGGCCGAACTGTTTCTTCCCGTTGTTGTTTTGCTACTATTGGTGTTTATTGTATTCAGCTTGGGGGATTTCGAACTAGACAATATTCGTCCGGTACTGGGCGATGGAATGCTGCCTGTATTGAAAGGTATCAAGCCTTCGATCTTTTCATTCAGCGGCTTCGAAATCATGCTGATTTTACCTGCCTTTATGATAGAACCCCGGAAGGCAGTGAAAGCTTCACTTATGGGTATTGCTTTGGTCATCCCCTTGTACACCTTGGTCGTAGTGATTGCTATCGCTACGTTAACGGTAGATGAAGTAAAGACAGTAACCTGGCCAATGATGTCCGTAGCCAAAAACATTGAGCTGCCGGGTGGATTCTTCGAACGGTTCGAATCTTTGTTCTCCGTCCTTTGGGTGATATCGATGTACTCAGCTTTTGTCATCTTTCAGTATGCAGCGTCCCTTGGGTGTAGTCAGTTTTTCCGGAAGGAGTATCGAACATTCATTTATGCGTGTCTGCCGGTTATTTATCTCATTGCAATGTTTCCTGCCGATTTGAATAGTGTATTTAAATTGGGTGATTTTGTTGGATACTCAGCTTTGTTCATTACTGCTATCATGCCCCCATGCTTCTTGATCATCGCCAAGCTAAGGAGGAAAGGCCTTGAGAGTCGTTAAGAGGAGCTGCATACATCTGGCCCTTCTTTTACTCGTCATTTCCATGACAGGTTGCTGGGATAGGAGAGAGATTGAAGACGTCGGAATTGTGCTTGGAATCGGATTTGATGAGCCGGATAAGAACATGACGGAACGAGAAAAGAACGGAAGTATCGATGGCAAAAAAGGAAAACGTCAAGCCATTTCCATGATTCATCAACTTGCCATTCCGAAACAATTTGCTGCTAAAGAAGCAGGGATATCGCAAAAAGATTATATCAATCTTATTAGCGAAGGAACTTCAGTTTTTGAAAACATACGTGAATTGTCTACGCGGGCAGAGCGTTCCCCCAGTTATGAGCACTTGAGGATCATTGTTATTAGTGAGACTGTCGCACGGAACATCGATTTAAATAATCTTATCAATTTCTTGTTGCGGAATACAGAAACGAGGCGGTCCATTCGTGTTCTGATATCTCAAGGAAAAGCCGAGGATGCTTTTGAAAAGCGCGGGATCGTTAGAAACCCAGCCTTGGTACTTAGGGAATTAGCGGATAATTACCAAAAAACCTTGAGCATGGTCAATGAATTCAAATTGGGTGATATGTCGGAAAAGATAACGGGGAAAATCAGTTTTATTGTTCCACGGGTAGATACCACTAAAAAAGAAGCGATAATTGCCGGGGCTGCCGTGATCAAAGGCAAGACGGCCAAGATGATCGGCTGGTTAGGCGAGAAGGAAATTGTAGGATTGAACCTGTTGAAGGGAGAAAAGAAAAGCTCGGGAATTATTTCAGGCTCGGATCCGAAGAGCGGAGAGACGATTGTCTATGAAATCCGAACAGTGAAAAGCAAAATTAAACCCCAAGTAAAAGGAGACAAGCTATCTTTTGTGGTTGAAATACATTCAGAAGGAAAACTGCGGGAAGATTGGGTTGATCCCGGAAATGCTTTTGAACCGGAATTTATAAAAAGAGCGGAACAGGCGACAGAGGTGTCCATTCAGGAAGCGGTCGAGAAGGTGCTTACCAAAACACAGAAGGATTTCGAGGTTGATGTAATAGGATTTGGAAAGAAACTTAGCATTGATTATCCCCAAATTTGGAAAAAGATGAAAGACGATTGGGATGATGAATTTAGCGGTGTGCGTGTAGAAGTTAAAGTTAAAGTGAAAATACAAGAATTTGGAACAAAGGGCACGAAGAAGGGGTAGCAGCAAGGCATCCTTGCAAGCGTAATGGGTTCCGTCTCTTTTTCGCGCTCCTCCAAATCAGTCAGCCATTTCAATATGGATCAGTCTACGAGATTTGTCTGCCTTTATTTAGGGACTTCATATCTATGTTGGAGTTGGCAAGCAGAGGAAGCATCTTCACGCTACTAATCATGGGAGAATGGCAAAGATGGCAAGTTGGAACGTACTCAAACGCAAAATTGTCCCGAATCCAACCCTTACATTCTTCTTTCTTGCAAGCCCAGATTTTAGTGTTTTCCTGAGGGAGATCCTCTAACGATTTTCTTCGAAAATACATAGTTAACTCCTCCTTAGATTAAAAAAAACTGCCCTTAACACTTGTTAAGGACAGTTTACTGTGTATTTCAATTTACAGTTTTACAACATTCTCGGCTTGAGGTCCGCGGTTGCCTTGAGCTACGTTGAATTCAACACGTTGACCTTCGTCTAGTGATTTAAAACCATCGCCTTGAATCGCGGAGAAATGTACGAATACGTCATTTCCGCCCTCTACTTCGATAAACCCAAAGCCTTTTTCTGCGTTAAACCATTTTACTGTTCCTGTTTCCATAATAAATTACCTCCAAATAGTTATTTAACATGTTTTTTTTAAACAAAAAAATCACACATTGAAAAAGGTACCATTACACAAATGATCACCTTTTCAATATGTGAATTTATGTTAAAGCAGTTTATAAGCTCATCTTATCACACAAAAGTCTGCAAAGCAAGTTAGCATGAATCCAATGAATCGCCCCTGTTTGTTTGAAGCCAGTTCTTTGGCCCCACTTTCTGTGATTTGAAGGGAATAGGCACGTCCATCTTGGGGATCTTGAATCCGGTATACATAGCCTTTTTGTTCCAGTTCGCATCACATAGTTGTATAATGCAAGTATATAGTTTCATCATACAACTTATTTGAACAGAAGGCAATTTCTCAACTGGAGGGGAAACCGTCATTAAGGCAAATGAAATCATGGTTCGTCAAGTCTACAAAGTAAAAGAAGGCGATACTGTACGCGACGTGATTGAAAAATTTATAAAGCACAGAATCAGTGGGCTTCCCGTTGTTAACGACCGGAATGAAGTGGTTGCTTACATTAGTGATGGGGATATTATGCGTTTTATCGGCAAGCATGAGGACCATGTCTTCGGTTCTTATTTCTACACGGCTATCATCAAGGGAGACAATGAAGAGTTCCACGAAAGAGTTCGTAGCTTGCTTCCTTTGAATGTGATGAAAATCGCCCGAAAGAAGGTATTTTCCGTAGATTCTGAAGAGGATATTGAGCAAATAGCTGCCATATTGGGTAAAAAACGAATTAAAAAACTGCCGGTTCTAAACCAAGGCGTTCTTGTCGGAATAATCAGCAGGGGGGATGTTATTCGGCATTCCTTCCAGTCTATTTTATAGGATTAAAAAGGAAAATATGTCAAAAAACGGATAAGTATTGACTGGTTACTAGTAGTTTTTCGAACAAGGAGCAAACTGACGTTGCAGCTGCTCCTTGTTTTTATTTGATTATAACGTTTGTCCACTATCCACTGTAATGATTTGACCTGTCATTGCTTCTTGTTCCAAGGCTGCACAGATAAATTTAGCAATATCCTCAGGTGTTGAAATGCGCTGCAGCAGAAGATTAGGAGCTAACCTCTTCATTTGTTCTTCCCTTCCAGCCCACCATCTTGTCGCGACGGCTCCAGGTACAACGCAGTTGACTCTAATATCCGGAGCTAAGGCGCGTGCTAACGATTTCGTAAGACCGTGAACTGCTGCTTTGGATACGGCGTATGGAAGAGAGGAGCCTAATCCTGTTTGTCCCGCTATACTGCCGAGATTGACTATCGCTCCTTGTTTATTCATTTTCATGAAAGGGGCAACAGCTCGCGCGCAAAAATACATTCCTTTGACATTAACATCATAAAGTTCGTCCCATACTTCTTCCGTTGCCGCTTCCAAATCATCAAGCGGGATATGTCGTGTAATGCTGGCATTATTCACAAGCAAATCAATCGTCCCGAATTGTTGCACCAATGTATCAACCATTTCCCTGACTTCCTTGTCTTGAGAAACATCGGCTTGCACGGCTATTGCGCGCCCACCTTTTGTAAGGATGATTTGTGCTGTTTCTTCCGCATCGGCTTTAGAGCGCGAATAGTTCACGGCGACGGTTGCCCCCCGCTCAGCAAGTGCAAGGCAAGTAGCCCTTCCGATCCCTGTTCCTCCGCCAGTAACAAGAGCAACTTTGTCTTTTAAATCCATAATTAGTCATCTCCTTTTGCTGCACCATGATATAAATGATTGTATATTGTCATTTTGAATTTGTATAATTGAATTAGTTGATCGATATGTTCAAAAAAATTGAACTTGAAGCTAGGGGTACTGACATGGATCTTAAAACATTAAAAACGTTTCAAATGATTGTAAAGTACGGTAGTTTTATCCGAGCAGCTGATGAAATGAATTATGTGCAATCTACCGTTACGATGCAAATTCAAAAGCTTGAATCCGACTTGGGCGTTCAGCTTATCGAACGCGGAAAAAAAATCCGGTTAACAGAAGCCGGGAGACTGTTTTACGAACAGAGTTTGCAAATTGTAAAGAATATAGAGCAATTACAAACGAACTTATCGGATTTGAAATTAGGCGAAAGGGGGAATATCCGTTTAGGGGTGACGGAGCCTACTGCCAGTTATCGATTACCTGGTATTTTAGAGAGGTTTTTATCACAATTCCCGAAAATTCGTATCTCTGTGGAATTCGCAAACACGCCAACATTGAGCGAGCGGCTCCTCAAAGGGGATATTGATTTGGCTCTCTGTTCGGCACCTGATCTGGGTTCCGATCTCTATTTTGAACCCTTATTTAAGGAAGAGTTTGTGGTCTTGATGCCGGAGAACCATCCTCTTGCCCAAAAATCGATTATTGCGCCGGATGATATTCGGGGACATCGTCTGCTCATCACGTCAGCAACCTGTCCGTACCGTAGAAAACTTGAGATGGTATTGCAGGAATCGGGGAACATTCCAATAGACACTATGGAAATTGGCAGTATGACAGCTTTGAAATATTATGTCGAAAGCGGACTAGGTATTGCCCTTGTGCCAAAGATTGTTTTGAAACCAGTTCCTATAGGAACTACGATTCGGCCTATGAGCGGCAGCCTTATAGAAATGACTTTCGGCATTCTCTCCAAGCCATCAGAATATCCGTTGAAAATGGCTAGCTCAAAGCTTTACCAATTTCTCAAGCATGAACTTCTTGAACAATTCCCCCATTGACTTTCCGCAAAATATATCAAAAATAAAATTACGAAATGATGTACAGTTGAGGTAACCCCATCCTATCATTTTCACCGAATCTTCCAAACTGTCACACGAAATACCGTCTCGGATTACATAAGGAGGCGGAGATTGACTCATGCGGCATACGATTTGTTTCATTCCGATCTTAGAATCGTAGAGATTGCCATCAAATATCAGTTTGAATCTCAGGAAGCCTTCACCCGTGCCTTTCAAAAAATGCTCTCCATCTCGCCGGGACGGTTCCGCAAGCAAACAAACATGAAAGACACGCTGTTTCGGACGATGGAGAAGAAAGCGAAGAAAGTATAAGTTTTTCGGTTCCCGAAAACCGTTTTATTATTAGGTCACTCATCTTTGAATGGCCTCGATAGAGGTTTTCTCAATGGTGGAGTTTTGCTGATGAGCCATGCCCAACCAGTCCCATATCTTAAACCTCTCACGTCCATTTCATGTCGATTCTCCTTTGAACAGATTTCTATTTACCTACCCACGCGTCTGAAATTGAGGAATCTGGGCGAGCCCTCCCGTTGCTAATTCGTCAATCATGCTAACGTAGTTTTTTTCTGTATTTCATCGGTGTCGTGCCTACGAGCTTTTTGAAAGCCTGGCAGAAATAAGGGAAATTGTTCATCCCCACCTCAATGCTGATCTGCTCAATCCCTTTGTTGCTTGTATTTAATAACAGACAGGCTTGTTTGATTCGCCTTGCGAGAATATATTCCATCAACGTAGAGCCGGTTTCTTGTTTAAAGATACGAGACACATAATATTTGGATATATGCATATGTTCCGCTAATTTATCGAGTGAAATTTCCTCCGAATAATGCCCCTCCAGCCAGTTCATAATCTTTTCTGAATAATGAAGCTGTCTTTGCGGATGTAATCCATTTTCAATTGGATCTCCAAACCCTTTTGCATAGAGAAATTGAAAAACCTGCAGCATGAGTAAGGCGAAATTTTGTTGTTTTGCATCGTGCTGATAGCTGGAAAACACCGTATGATGATGCTGAAATAATTGGTTGATAAAGCTCATGTTATCCATTTGTTGGAGTACCTGATCCTCGAGTTCGTTTTTCCACAAATGTTGAAAATAATCATTTAACTGTGGGAATGCAGCAAAATAATGCTCAAATATAGAGGGCTCCAAGGCGATAATTGTTCGTTCGTAAGGGGCATCTGGATGTACGTCAACTTGAATGTGATGCAGTTGATACGGCTGCAGGTAGAGGAAGGTGCCAGGCTGAATTAGGTATACTTTGCGATTGACTACAATCTGACCGGTGCCTTGAAGCACATATAAAAATTCCATACCTTGATGGCAATGGTAGAATCCTTTGTAATCCTCAGTCGTTATCTTGCGATAACTGAAGCGATAGGGGATTTTTTGTAATTCCACGTCTTCAAAGAATTTCATAATGTGCAGACCTCCTGAATGCTACGATGATTCGTTCAGAATAGTGTACCACGGTCTATTTAAACATGACAAGAAAACAACAATTCCATGCAATGGATTGTAACTTTGAAACCGACAGATTTAATATAATGAAGTCATTCTAAGGGCAGCAGGGGGACAAGACGAATGCGGATGGGCATTGGAGCAAAGCTAAACGAACTGGAGAATCCAAGTTTGTTTATCGATCGGACCTGGGAGTCTTCGTTATTCACAGGTGCAGTTGATCGGATTTCAACACGAATGAAAGCGAATAGGCAGCGTTTTAAAGGAAGCTTTCCTGGGGATGAAGCGACGAATGGGATATATGCAAAGTTTAAAGGTGCACAGAAAAACGCTTGGGGCGCTGGCTACTGGATTGGCATACATTGGCTTCTTTATCAGATGACCAGTGATGAGATATTTAAAGAGACCGCGTATCAGTATGTTGAGACATATACACAAACCTTAACCCATGAGCATTATGAGCTCACGCATTGTGTTGGCTGCGAAGCTGATCCTGCTTTAGTGTGGGGCTATAAGTTTACAGGGGATTCCTACTTCAAGAATCTCATCACTCATGCAGCTGATATTATGCTCGACCGCTTTGTTCCGACACCCGGAATCATGCATATGGCCGGAGCTATGGATGATGCCACACAAAATAAGCGTGTCATTGTAGACAGTTTAACGGTGATTCCTATCTTAAAAGTGGCAACGGATATAAGCGGGAATCCGGCCTATGCCGAAGCAGCTGTGCAGAATGGAGAAACGGTTCTTAGATATAATGTTTGCAATGATGGAGCTATCATTCAATTGGCGCAGTTTGATCCAATTCTAGGTCGTTATGCGGGTCATCTGCCTCATCAAGGGTTGAATTTGCAAAGCACGTGGAGCAGAGGTTCGGGATGGGCTGCATGGGGATTGCCGGATCTGTATCGTCTGACTGGCAGCCAAGAAGTCTTGTACGGTATCGAGCAAGTCGTCCGTTATTATGTCAATGCGTTACCCAATGACTTAGTGCCTTATTGGGATTTATTTTATCGGGAAGGCAGTCAAGAGCCAAGAGACAGCTCAGCTGCGGCTCTGGTTTCGGCAGGTATTCAAAAATTTCTCAAGCTTGCCCCTGATCATAAATCCACACAATTGTATAGTCGTATCAATGATGCCATCCTCGCTTCATTGATTCAAACATGCTGGGAGGAGAAAGACAACATTGAGGGCTTGCTGGCACATGTCTGTGCAAATCGTCCCAGAAACAGAACTTTAGATGACTACGCGTTATGGGGAGACTATTACTTTGTGGAAGCTTTGTATTACAAGCTTGGCGGAGAATTATATTAGAGCGTGTTTAACAATAGACGGAGGGGAATGATGATTATGGAACAAAGGAAATCTGCAGCATCCATAGCCAATCTGACATTTGACGAATTGGAACAAAGATTATATTCTGCTGTTATCGCGGACATTCTGGATGACGAGGGTTACCGCAATCAAACCTTTGGTGCGGGAATCCGATTGTTAGATACGAAAACCAAGGTAAGCGGTCGCGCCTTCACGGCTCAAGCGAAGAAAGTGACGACGATTCCAGACGAGCCTTATAAGCTGCAAATGGAAGCGATCGATGCGGTGTTGCCGGGAGAAGTGTTCATCGTTCAAACGGGTGCACCGGGAGAGGCTGCTTTCTGGGGGGAGCTAATCTCTACGGCATGCCGGGCAAGAGGGGGCAGAGGAGCCATCGTTGACGGGCTTAACAGAGATACGGAGAAAATTCGCGAGATGGGCTTTCCGCTCTGCTCAAGAGGGCAAGTGCCGACAGATTCCAAAGGTAGAGTGGATCTGATTTTCTATCAAAAAACGATTGAGATTGATCAAGTGAAGATTGAGCCTGGCGATTATTTATTTGCAGATGTTGATGGGATTGTGGTGGTTCCCAAGGATATCGAGGAACGTGTTATTCTTAAAGCTCTGGAAAAAGTAGCTGGAGAAAATCTAGTCCGCACGGCGCTGCAGAACGGAATGCTCTGCACGAAAGCTTTCAAAACCTTCGGTATTTTATAGTCTTATATAACGGAAAAGGGGGATATAGAAATGACCGAGGATTATGCGCTGAATGAAGCAGCTTATTTGGAGCTTTTGTGTAAGAACGATCCAACTGTACCTCTAGTTGATCACTTTAGTCTTTTATTGGAAGAGTCTGAGGCTGTTTGGGAACCGACAGGTATAGATGCTAGTCAGTATCTGGATCAAGCCGAAGATATTCTGAGGCAATTTGCCGTCTGTCAGAACCAGGATGGCGGGATCATAGATCCATATGCCGGCGCAGAGAAAGAGTTCGTGACGGCAAGTTATGTGAAAACCGGGGCGATTCTGCTGCAAGCGGGGCGCTGTGATGATTTGCGCGAGTCGATTCTACTTGCCATGGATTTGGCATGCCGCCAATTGGGGACGAATACAGTGCCGGACGCGCATGGAGATTTTGTCACGCATATGCTGATGTTGGCCTATCGGATTTTAAGCCCGGACACCCAAGGGAATAGAGTGGAAGCTTGGAAAAACCACTTGAGCGGATTCGATCCGGAATTGGTGTACTCACAAGTGGAGCGCAGGATGCCGCTCAAAAACATTCGGAATTGGGCAACTTACAGCATGCATGGTGAAATGATGCGATATAAGGAAGGGGTTTCTGCGGATAAGCGTTTTATCGATAAATATTTGCCGCCGCAAATGACGAGGTTTACGCCTGAAGGCTTATATCGTGATCCTAATGTAGCGGCAACTTATGATCTGGCGGCAAGGGATCAATTATCAGGTTTGCTGAAGGAAGGGTATACGAGCGAGTTCACGCCATTATTGGAGCTATTGCTGCACCGGGGCATGCGAACTATGCTTTTTATGCAGTCTTCCACAGGAGAAAGCAGCTGCGGGGGGCGCAGCAACCAATTTATTTGGAACGAGCTCACGTTTGCTCATTTGTGTGAACGCGAAGCGACCCGCTTATGGGCAAACAACGAAACGAAGTGGGCAGGCGTTTTCAAAAGGGCTGCACGGCGGGCATTTTCCGCTACGCTGCGGTGGAGAGCAGACTCGCTGATGCCGCGTCTCAATAAAAGCCGATTCCATCCAGAGAAACGGCACGGCATGGAATTCTATGCTTACTATGCAAACTACAGTCTCTATGCAGCACAAATTGCCGCATCCTGTTATCTTTCAGCAAACGACCTGATTCCAGAAGTGCCGACGCCTTCGGATATTGGCGGATATGTGATGAATCTTCCAGCCTTTAACCGCACTTATGCGACTACAGGATCTACAGGTGGGAATTATCATGTTATGCTGGATCATTACGCTCAAAGGGGGCACGATGCGACGGGGTTTGTAAGACTTCATCGGGCGCACATGCCAGGAGAGCTGGCTTTGTCCGTAGGGATTCCCGGTAAAGAGAGAAACGAATCGCTTGTGTATGTTCGTCCGCATTTAGCGATGCCTTCTCCAGAATGGCCGGTGTCTATTGGGGTGACTTGGCGCGATGGGTTTGGGGTTTGGCATTCGCTTGCGCAATCGGGCCGGAGTAAACAAGAAGTATTCTCTGAGCTTGGCCCGGATGGAAATCCATTAAAGCCTGAAATCTCGCCTTGGGATTTCCGTGTGGAAGCCAAGGATACGCAATCCGGCACCGTGGAATTTCAGGTTATTTACACCGCTAAGGATCCTGCTGCTTTGGACATTGAACCTGCAGATGATTTCGAACGGAGTGTCGTAAAGGACCGCAATCATACGATGGGCGTCGGGGGATGCCAAGAAATCCGCGAAACGTATCATATGCATGCGGGCGGGGTGGAGGTAGAATGGGAACTAATACCTGCCAGCGATGGCATATTGACGGCAATTGCAGCAGTTATTCCTTTTCTTGAAAGCAATGGTGTAGACGGGTCAGAAATCAGCGGAGACGCTGGGGAGCTGCGTCTTAACTACATAGGGTATACCTATATTATCAAACCGGAGGCAGCGGTAAAAGAAAATGAGGCTAAGCCCGTGTTGGAATTGTTCCCTAGCCTAATGCCGAACAGGAATGGATTATATGGACTTGCGCAATGGACTTATAAAGATCGCTTGCGCATCCGTTTCTCTTTACAGCTTGTGAAGTAGTTATTCTAATGGAAGGAGGGTTACAAAAGAACCCTCCTCCATATGTTTACTTTTTCAAAACCGGTATCCATATTTCACTTTTAAAAGTTGGTGAGGTTACATCTTTATTCTCATTCCAAAGGATTTCTGGACCTTCTATTGCTTCATAGTTTGAGGATGGAAACCATTCGGAATAAATACGTCCCCATAAATTTTTGCAGCGTATCAGGAAAGGGTCCGATTGCTTCGAATACAGCCCATGTTGAGTCAGAAACATCAAGCTGTGTTAGGTGATCTGGACACTCCTTCGTGGTTGCTACGCCAATATAGTGATCAAGCTCCCCTTGATAGGAACTCTTTTCTTAATTCCAACTATGCGAAATGCCTCTTTTTCTTCAATTCGATAGATCATTTCATTTCCTCCTTTGATGGATAACTGGAAGGTCATTGGCGGGTAGGCTTTAAGTGAATGGCCATTATTTCTGGCTTCTGACGGTGCGATACCATGCAAATTTTGAAAAGCTCTAGCAAAAGAATCTGGTGAGTTATACCCGTATTTCACTGCAACGTCAATGACCTTTATGCTGCTGCCTTTGAGTTCAAGCGCTGCAAGAGTAAGACGTCTGCGGCGGATGTATTCCGATAGCGAAATACCTGCAAGGAAGGAAAACATCCTTTTAAAATGGTATTCGGAGCAGTAAGCCCTTCTTGCTACTTCTATAAAATCAATATCGTTCGTAAGATTTTCCTCAATGTACTTTAAAGCACCATTCATGTTTTTAAGCAAATCCATTTATCTGACCTCCATTATCAAAAGAATAGCAGGAATTGCATGTATCCATCCGACATATCGTGCACAATTATGCAGGGTCTATTCTTAGGTACATCGTTACCCCTTTGGAATTTTGCGATAATCTGTTGGGGAAACCCCCATCATTTTCTTGAAAAGTCTGGAGAAGTAGTAGGCATCGGATATGCCGATCGCGTTTCCGATTTCCTTAATAGTGAGGGCGGTCAAGTCGAGCATTTGGCTCGCTTTTTGTATTTTGAGACGTAAAAAGTACTCCACTGGCGGAAATCCGGTCTCCTTCTTGAATAAAAAAATCAAATGCTGTTTGGATACCCCAGTATGCTTGGCTAAATCGGCGAGTGTAATGGAAACCTCCAAATGGTCGTTCATGTACCGGATGGCGTTTTCCATATAGCTCTCCCTTTTTTTGTCTTGCGTAGACCCCGCTGAACTCATTCCAATATCGCTCAAAAGCTCCCGAAAGACATTTGAAACATGAACTTGTATCGCCATGGAATACGCCTTGTTCGAAAGCAATTCATAGCAGTGTTCGAATTCCGCCAGAAACTTTGCGTTTATGCTATGCGGCAGATAGATGGGGCCCTCGTACAAATTGTACATTTTAATTAATGGAGCAGCATGATCGCCATGCAAATGAAACCAGTGAATACTCCAGGGTAAATGGGAAGATGCTCCATAACGGTGTGGTATTCCTGCAGGTATTACGGCTAAATGCCGCGCAGATAATTGCAGCGGTTTATGGTTTTCAAGCTCGATCCATCCTTCGCCATCTGTGCAATAGATAACAATATGGGCGTTGCAGCCGTCAGAACGTTCCCGATAATGGTACTGAGCTCGCGGAAATACGCCGATATCGCTTATATATAGATGCTTTGTCAATTCCGATTGCTCTAATTCTTTCAAAATATATTCGGGCATGACATGAAGTAATTCCTGTTGGAAGCCCTCAGGCTTCATAATCGTTTCCATAAATCTCACACCTCTTATTGAAATAAGAATATCATCCATCATAAACCGCATTTCGTCAATTGGCAGAACTGAATCCTAGAAGTAAATTAGAGATATAATCTAGCAGGAGGTCATCCATGAAGAATGAAAAGACAGATTCAATGGCTCAAGATAACGTTCAAGCGGTTCGAGTATGGGAAGAAGCAGTTGAAATTCCCACCTACGGAATCGGAGTGCCCAATCCAAATCCAATGTTCTTGGAAAAACGGGTGTATCAAGGCAGCTCCGGCCGCGTCTATCCGCATCCTGTCATTGATAAAATAGAAGACGAGAAAGTAATGAAAAGCTATCGACTGGTTATTCTTGAAAACGAATATGTTCGAATTGAAATGATGCCAGAGCTCGGAGGACGGATCTATCGCGCGCTGGACAAAACGAATCATTACGATTTCGTTTATTACAACAGAGTGATCAAGCCTGCGCTTGTTGGCCTCGCCGGACCGTGGATATCAGGAGGTATCGAGTTCAACTGGCCGCAGCATCACCGTCCCAACACATTCGGACCCGTAGAATATCGCTACACAGTGAACGAGGATGGCAGCGCAACGGCATGGGTGAGCGAAATTGATCGCATGTACGGCACGAAAGTAACCACAGGTTTCACGTTGTATCCAGGTAAAGCGTACTTGGAAATCTCGGCACAGCTTTACAACCGTACGCCAGAACCGCAAACCTTCCTGTGGTGGGCCAATCCGGCGGTTGCCGTAAACGAACATACGCAATCCGTATTTCCGCAGGACGTTACGGCCGTATTCGATCATGGCAAGCGGGATGTGTCCCGATTCCCAATTGCTACCGGCACGTACTACAAAATGGACTATTCCGCTGGCGTTGATATCTCGCGGTACAAGAACATTCCAGTTCCAACTTCTTACATGGCGTACAAATCCGATTACAACTTTGTCGGGGGTTATGATCACGGCGTACAGGCAGGGCTTTTGCACGTCGCTAACCACCACATTTCCCCGGGGAAAAAGCAGTGGACGTGGGGGAACGGCGAATTCGGGCAAGCATGGGATCGCAATCTGACCGACGAAGACGGCCCTTATATCGAATTGATGACCGGCGTATATACCGACAATCAACCGGATTTTACTTGGCTGCAGCCTTATGAAGAGAAATCATTTAAGCAGTACTTTATGCCGTACAAAAATATTGGAGTCGTCAAAAATGCGACTATCGATGCCGCAGTTAATCTTGAAGTCGACGAAGCAACCCGTGAAGCTGTTGTCCATGTTTATGCAACTTCGATTTTCCCGGATGCCGTCGTGGAGCTGAAAAGCCGTCAGCGCACCTATTTAAAGGAAAAGCTTGAATTATCACCAGTCTCAACCTATAAATCAGTGATTTTGCTTGATGAAGCAGATAAACCGTATGATTTGTTTGTGCAAGTTTGGGATCATAAAGGCAATTTGCTCGTATCCTATCGTCCAATCAAACCCTCGATTGAGGAGGCGCCAGATGCGGCCAAGCCGCTTCCAGAACCTCAGGAACTGATTTCGAACGAGCAGCTATATTTGGCCGGACTGCACCTGGAACAATACCGCCATGCAACGTTCGAGCCGGACGATTATTATTTGGAGGGGCTCAAGCGCGATCCGAACGATATCCGAATCAATGTCGTGTATGGAACACTGCTGCTCCGCCGCTGTTTGTTCCGCGAGGCCGAAGGACATTTCCGCACAGCGGTGAAGTCGCTTACGTGGCGCAACCCGAATCCATACGACAGCGAAGCCTACTATCAGTTGGGTGTATCTCTGAAAATGCAGAGTCGCCTGGATGAAGCGTTCGCCGCCTTCTATAAAGCAGTCTGGTCTGCAGCTTGGCAGGACAGCGGCTACTTTTCGCTCGCTCAGATCGCCTGCGAAAAAGGAAACTATGAAGAAGCGCTTGAATTGGCTGAGCGTTCGCTCATCCGCAACGCTCATAACTATAAGGCGCGCCATTTGAAAACAGTATTGCTGCGCAAATTAGGATTCAACGAGGACGCGCTCGCTTTTGCCCAAGAAACACTTAAGCTTGATATTGCCGATTTTGCAGCATATAACGAATGCTATCTAGTGAATTTAGCCCAAGGTGATCAAGAAAACGCCAATCGTGTGCTTGGAGAGTTAATACTGCTTATGCGCGGCGATGCTCATAATTACTTGAACCTCGTATCGGACTATGCCGGGAGTGGTTTATATGCCGAGGCGATTGAAGTGCTGAATCGAATCGTTCAGAAGGATAGTACGGATGCATATCCGCTACTGCACTACACACTTGGTTACTTGCATGAGAAAGCGGGCTACCCGGACGTCGCAGCGAAACATCGGCAACACGGAAATGCAGCGGCGCCGGATTACTGCTTCCCGAACAGTTGGTTCGACTTGCTTATTTTGGAAAGTGCCATTGCCTCCAATGACAATGATGATAAAGCGCATTACTATCTTGGTAACTTGCTGTATGACAAAAGACGCTACGAGGACGCAATCTGCCATTGGGAATCTTCCCAGGATATTCACGGCGATTTCGCAACCGTTCACCGTAATTTAGCACTGGCCTATTTCAATAAACGCGGCGACGCTCAGGCGGCGATTGTGTCATTGGAAACAGCGTTTGAATGCCAGCAGAGTGACGCGAGAGTATTTTATGAGCTTGATCAGCTTTACAAAAAGCTGGGTTACTCGCCGGAGAGTCGTTTTGAAAAACTTGAAATGCACATGGCTTTAGTCGTTCAGCGTGACGATCTCTATTTGGAATACGTTACACTGCTCAATTCTCAAGGTAAACACGAGCAGGCTGCAGAGGCTCTGGCTTCTCGGAAGTTTCATCCCTGGGAAGGCGGTGAGGGGAAGGTAACAGGCCAGTACATGTATTCACATGTAGAGTTGGCTAAGCGCGCATTAGATGAAGCTAAGTATGAGCAAGCGCTTGAACTTTTGCATAAAGCACTTCATCTTCCTGAAAACCTCGGTGAAGGAAAGCTTACCGGCGCGCAAGAAAACCAAATCTTTTACTATTTAGGCTGTGCTTTTGAAGGTCTGAACATGAAGGACAACGCGACAGCGTTTTTCGAGAAGGCGTCAATAGGTATGGAGGAGCCTGCCGGTGCGATGTACTACAACGATCAGCCGCCGGATATGATTTTTTATCAAGGCTTGGCATGGTTGAAGCTGCTAAATGAAAAAGAGGCTAAGCGCCGATTCAACAAGCTCATTGACTATTCCGAAAAGCATATTTTTGATCAAGTAAAATTCGATTATTTCGCAGTCTCGCTCCCGGATTTCCTTGTGTTCGAGGATGATCTTAACAAGCGCAACGAAATCCATTGCAATTATATGATGGCACTCGGCTTCATTGGAATCGGCAAGCTTGAACAAGCCAAATTGCAATTGGAAGAAGTGCTTCGTTTAGATAAAATTCATCAAGGGGCAAGTACTCACCTCCGTTTATGCGAGTAAAGCAATTGAAAGTAAGTGAGTCAAGTAATAAATAGGTACGAATTAAGCTGCCAATTCGAAAAATTGGCGCTTTTTCTATTTGCAGGGTTTTAAAAAAGATTGAAATGAGGGATAGACTTGGGAAGTTGGACACAAATCGAAAGTAAAGGCTATTTAACTTGGGTTGGGCAAACAAACAGCATCTCGTTAACCGTGATTCCGAGTCTCGGCAGTAAAGTGGCGTCGCTATTGAATCGAAAGACGAACCGGGAGTGGCTCTGGCGAAGCGGTAAACCGCTGGGAAACACTGGTTTTGGTTCATCCTTTGCTACTGGAGACGAGAGTGGATGGGATGAAATGTTTCCAAGCATTAACAAGTGTTTCTACCCGGAAAAACCATGGCAGAACCAGATGATTCCAGACCATGGGGAAGTATGGTCCACCGAATGGAGCAGTCAGTGTAGGGGAGATGAGCTACATTGCCGAGTGAATGGTGTTCATTTTCCGTATACGTTGGAGAAGGTGTATTCTTTTGCTGCTGAAGATACCTTGCGTATCGATTATAATTTGAAGAATCATTCCTTATCGCCATTTTCCTTTCTTTGGGCAGCACATCCTTTATTTCAAGTCCGAGAAGGTATGATATTGAATGTTCCGAACGACATGATAGAAATTGAGATCTCTTATTCTGAACGGCAACGTCTTGGCGTCTTTCAGGACAGGAAATCTTGGCCTCTCATTCAAACGGAAATCGGTCGTGTAGATCTTAGCATGATCGAACCAGCAGAGGGGAAATATGCGGAAAAATACTATTTTACAAATAAGGTTAAGCATGGCTGGGCACAACTTAGTGATCCTGCGACAGGCGAAGCGGTTACGCTCCGGTTTCCTCCGGAACAAGTGCCTTATCTAGCAATTTGGGCTAATTATGGTGGCTATGGCGGCCATTATCATTTTGCAATCGAGCCTGCGACAGGAAAGATGGATGATCTTGCTCATGCAATACGGCAAAACGAAGCAGCCATTGTCGAAGCTAACGGGGAGTACAGATGGTTTATAGAAGTATCCATAAATTAGTGCAAGAAAACAACAATTCGGTGTATTTCTGCAAAACTTGAAGGAGGCTAATTGAAGTATAATAACAGCATCAGTTAATAGAGACATTGAGGATGTGATCAAAGTGGAGTATACCACATTTGGCAAAACGGGAATTCGAGTTTCGAAGCTTGGACTTGGGGGTGCCCCACTTGGCGGGGATTACGGTCCGGTCACGGATGAGCAAGTAACAGAGGTGATCGATCGCGCTTTGGAACTCGGGATCAACTTTATCGATACAGCACCGTTATATGGAAGAGGAGAAAGCGAACGGCGAATTGGGAAGGCGCTGCAGGGCAAAAGAGAGAAGGTAGTCCTTGCGAGTAAAGCCGTGATGCGCGGTGTGCCGTATACTTACGACAATACGATTCGTTCTGTGGAGGACAGTCTTACACGCCTTGGGACTGATTATCTGGATCTTATCCAAATGCACGAACTTGATCAGACGAACATGGAAATGGGAATGAACGAAACGATTCCCGCCCTTCTCAAGCTGAAGGAGCAGGGTAAGGTTCGAGCCATTGGGGTCAACGCCTTTGATCCATCTTTACTGCTGCCCTTTATTCGGTCAGGACATATTGACTCCGTGCAAACGTTTTGTCGTTATATGCTTATTGACTATTCTGCCATGGATGAGTTGCTGCCGACTGCCCGAGAGCATGGCGTTTCTGTTATTAATGGGAGCGTTCTCGGAATGGGTCTTCTTGCAGATGCTCCAGCGCCATTTATGAAGCAGGATTCGCTCCTGTTTCAAGAAGCGCAGCGTCGAATCCAAGAGTTAGCCTTCCTTCGTAAGTCGGAGCCCAAAGGGTTGATTGAGCCTGCCATGCGGTTTAGCCTATCTAGCCCAGACATTACGGTGACCTTAACGGGAACGACTTCATTACGCTCGTTAGGCCTTAATGCCAGTTATTGCGATGGAGTTGGTTTGCCTCAAGATGAATTGGATCGGCTGCTTTCTTTATTTCCAGGTCAGCCATTAACATGGTAAAAGGGGATGTTGAACAATGTCTAGCGTAGAAGCAATTGTTGGAGCGGATGCATCGCGTGCACCGTGGGTAGAAGAGATTTGGCAACAAATTATAGGCAAAGTAGGACGAATGAGCGAGACCATTGGCGCTGATTTCCCATATATCTCATATAACAGAAAATATAATAGTGAAGAAGCCGATTGGTGGACGAATGGGTTCTGGCCAGGCCTGATGTGGCTGGTTTATCGCGAGTCCAAGGAAGTGGAGCTTAAAGAGACAGCAGATCAGATCGAAGCCTTGATGGACCCTGTACTTACCGACTTTTACCCGCTGCATCATGACGTAGGTTTTATGTGGAGCTTATCTTCCGTGGCGCAGTACAAGCTGCTTGGCAGTGAAATTTCGAAACGGCGTGCAATGACGGCAGCCAGTCATCTTCTTGGGCGTTTTAATGTGAAGGGCCAGTTCATTCGCGCCTGGAACCAGCCGGAGCGGGTTGGTTGGGCTATTATTGACTGCATGATGAATCTGCCGCTGCTTTATTGGGCAAGTGAGGAGTCGGGCGACCCTCGTTTCCGGCATGTGGCAGCTCTTCATGCGGACACGACTTTGCGTGAATTTCTTCGTCCGGATGGCTCGTCACACCATATTGTGTGCTTCGATCCTGAGACTGGAGAGAGACAAGAAGCGCTTGGCGGACAAGGCTATTCACCGGATTCAGCATGGTCTCGCGGAACCGCATGGGCGCTATACGGCATGGCACTTAGCGCTCGCTATACAGGAGATCAACGATATATCGATGCAGCCAAACGTGCCGCGCATTTTTTCCTAGCAAATGTTCCTGACGATGGTTTGCCTCCTTGGGATTTCCGAGCTCCTTGGGAAGAAGGAATGGCTATGGACTCTAGCGCTTCAGCCTGTGCAGCAAGCGGAATGCTGGAGTTGAGTTTGTTGGTACCTAAGGACGAGTCTGAGCTATATCGTAGTGCAGCCGAGAAACTGATTTTTAAATTAAATGAACGATATACGGCTTGGGATGATCCAAACGAGGAAGCAATTCTTAGGATGGGAACTGCCAATCGTCCTAAGAAAACGCACGTTAACGTACCGATGATCTATGGTGACTATTTCTTCGCTGAAGCGGTCTGCAAGCTGCGCGGCGTACATGATACATTCTGGTAGGAGGAATCACACCAATGAGACAAACAAACAGATCCAATTCCACAACCGGTACCATCTATTCGCGTGATTCGTGGACAGCACCAACTTGGGCGCTCATGGAGCGGGAGTTAATAGATACATTGAACGAGGCAGCGGTTGAGTATGTACGTCGCTATACACGGGAAGACGGGACGATCGTTTGGCGAAGCGATTGGCCGGGGATGGACGGATCGGACGATCCATACGAAGCTTTCATGAATTTATCTTTGCTGTATGTGCTGGGAGGGAACGAAGAAATTCAGCGCTTGTCCCGTCTCATGTTTGATGCCATTACTTGGCAATGGACGGAATACGGTCAAATTCATAATGAATTCGATGCTTACTATGACTGGATGCATCATGGCGAAGGCTATTTATATTTCTATTTCCTTGGTTTGTCTGATCCGCAATCGCTGAAGAATCATCAGCGTGCCGTTAAGTTTGCTGAGCTCTACACGGGTAATAATCCAGAGGTGCCAAATTATGATGCGAATCTTAAGTTGATGCGTTCGCCTATTACCGGCAGCAAGGGACCGCGCTTCCAGATGACAGAAGAGGATTGGGTAACACATCGAGGGGTGCTGGACGATTACTTGGCTCCGTTCGAGGATGTTCCTGGTGTGGACTTTGCAAGCGGTAAGTGCAAGTGGTCAGACGATGCCATTTACAGTGAAATTATAAGCAGAATGAATGAGAGGAAAGCGAAGGGAGACGTACCCCTTAATTTGAATGCCACCGGGCTAATGACCAATGCTTACATGTACACGGGCGATGAAACTTATCGCCAGTGGGTTTTGGACTATTTGGACGCCTGGGCAGAGCGGACACAGCGGAACGGGGGGCTTATTCCCGACAACGTTGGATTAAGCGATACCATTGGTGAGTACAACGATGGTAAATGGTGGGGCGGTTACTACGGCTATCGTTGGCCGCATGGATTCATGTCCATTATTGAACCTCTGACGAATGCATGCATGAACGCTGTACTCCTGTCGGGCGATCGAAGTAAGCTGGATTTAGCACGCTCGCAATTGGACCGCAATTGGGAGCTCGGTAAGGAAGTGAATGGGAAGTGGCTTGTTCCGAATAAGCATTTTGACTCGGGTTGGACCGACTATCGTATCCAGGTTCCTACATATCCAATCTATTTATGGTCGGTATCGATGGCTGAGGAAGATGCGGCGCGTGTGGATCGGATTCCCTATGAAGACCACTTCCGATCTATCGATATGCCCACCATTTCTGGCAGAAATGGTGTAACCCGCAAGGAAACAAAGCATTATATTGCTAATACAGTACCATGGTACTTATATATGCGAGGGCAGTTCCCTGACTACCCAGAGCGCATTCTGCAGCAAAATCTAGAGCTAATCTCTATCCAATTAGAGAAGCTTCGATCTCCTGAAGGTGATCCAACCAGCTGGGATTGGGATCATCCCTACAGCATCCATCAGTGGCAGGAATTTTCCCCTGTTTATTTTGAAGGATTGCTGCAAATGATGTTAGGTGCTCCCATGCACATTTCCCACGGAGGACTTCAGCATGCTAGAGTACGCTATTACGATGCGGTCCGTAAGCGTTGTGGTCTTCCTGAGGATGTTAGCGCTTTAGTTGAGGCTATCGGCGACGAGTTTGTTACATTAACGCTTGTGAACCTTTCCGCGTTCGAGGAGCGCGAGCTGATCGTACAAGCGGGCAGCTTCGGTGAACATCAGTTTATTTATATGGAGAGTTTTAATCAAAGTGGTCGGAAAGTTGGAGAGAGAGAGCTCGATGGTAAATGGCTGCCAGTCACCCTTGCATCTGGGGCAGGAATTCAGTTGAAACTGCATATGAAACGCTATGTGAATCAGCCGACCTATGAAACGCCTTGGAGTATGGAAGCGGAAGGTGCGACTGCGAAGCTTATTCGAGGCCGTAACCAAGCATAGCGAGTCATAATGAGGAGAGAATGTAATCCATGACATCTAATCGTCAATCTTCTACTGGAGATGGAGTTTCCTATCTCGACAGCCATGTCCACTTCTGGAAGCTGGAGCGTGGAGATTATCATTGGCTTAAGCCCAGTAATCCGGTTCTGTACCAGAATTATTTGCCATCTGAATTGCTTGCAATTGAGGCTGCTGATGCTGTGCATGGGTTTATCGCCGTACAGGCGGCACCGACAGTAGCTGAGACGGAATTTCTGCTTGAGCTGGCAGGTAAAGATAAGCGAATCCTCGGTGTCGTAGGTTGGCTTAATCCGTTCGCGGATTCATTCGTTGACGACTATAAACGTTTACGTAACAACCAGCAATTCGTTGGGATTAGGTTGGACCGTTCCGTCTTCGAGCCGAGTACAGAAGTTCCGGATCGTTTGCTAGAGCATCTTCGTCTGTTAGAGGAGGATGGTTTTCCAATCGATCTGCTTATCGGTCCGGATAATATGCCAACTGTACTTCAATGTCTTAGGTGCGTACCTCACTTGAAGGCCGTTATTAACCATCTAGGCGGCCCGCCTATTCGTACGGGTGAATTAGAGCTTTGGTCGGCATACATTACCGAGTTTTCTGCATTCCCTAACGTGTATTGCAAATGGTCAGGCATGATCACACCGGCTGGTGGTATGAATCCCCAACTATTAAGACCGTATATTCGTCACACTGCTGAACGATTTGGTCCGAACCGTATCATGTTCGGCAGTGATTGGCCTGTAGCCTTAATGGCGGGCTCATATTACGATGTTGTTCAATTATTCGAGCAGCTGCTGCCTGAGCAGTGGAACGTCAAGGAGCGTGCATGCGTGCGCTTTCACAATGCTAGGGCATTTTATTTTGGGGCGGGGGATATCGAAGCATGATACATAGGCTCCTCTTCTACTCCCAACTTCGCAAAGTAATGGTAAGCGGATTCCAGCAAATTGTTAAAGAAGATGCAAATGCACTGCGTGAAGAATGGGCAGCAATAGGTCTAACGAATGTTTCTGTTTTCTCTTGCGTTCAGTATGTTTGCGTATATGCCGAAGTATTAGGCGGTCCGAATGTTCCAGTCTGGGATTGGCCGATGTCTTTCGACCAATACCTAGAGAGGTGGCCAACTGAACCTAATGATGGCGACAGTTCTAGTGAGACGTTATACAGACTGGCGATCCCAATGATAGACGTTTTTCACGACGGGGTGCTGGAAGACACGGATTCTTGGTACGGCAGCCGGTCAGTCGAGAAGCGAGTTGGCTCAATTGCCAGATTGAAACCGGATATGACATCGAGCTATATCTATTATCATTATCAAAAGCAAGAAGAGTCCCCTGACAGCTTTAATCAAACCTATATGATCGGTTCTTTTGGTAGGTTATTATTTTCCTATCATGAATTACCTGCTAGGGTCAGCACTATAAAACGTCAAGGCTTGTTGACCACGAAGCAGTCTCCGGACAATTGGCACGAGGTCATGTTTCCTCATTTTGAGCCATGGGAAGAAGCCCGGGAAGGGCAGCAGCTGTGGCGTAAAATGGAGCGAATGATGTGATTTTAGCTTGGGGGATGGATAGGGGGCTTTTCCAAAAAGCCCTATTGGGAATATTCAGCCCCCAGTTTGAGAATTTCGAGGGCTGAATGCTACTTCCATTGGATTAAATCCAGTGAAAGTAGGGAATTGACAGCCTGAAAGCTGTTAATATTGGAATATTGAGACTGTCGATTGATTCAATATGTCTCTCACAACTGGTATTCAAATCTCCAAAATTTGATTTTAGAGTCATTCAGCTTCCGTGAGGGCAAATGGGCTATAGTGGCTGCCAATGTTGCATTTTATACAATAATTTCCGCACCCAAAGGCTATTTTGCAACTTGAAGTTGCAGTTTGCTCCAACATTTTGAGCCCTTTTGTTGCGAAATGGCCTGTATAGAACCAAATTGTTGTATATTCTACAACAAAAAAGGGAAAAAGGCGAGATTTAGGTAGCAATTGTTGCACTTAATACAACATCATTCAACGGCGAATAGGGATTCATTCATCAATTCTATTGGAAAATTTCCAATGGAAGTATTTATTTCATGCTGAAACGATTCGAATGTTCCATAATGTCAAAGGGCTGTCCTCAAGTAGATTTTACCTACTTATAGGACAGCCCTGCTTTCATTTTTGAATTAGTAATCGTGTCCTTAAAAAGTACTGACTTTACTTGTATCCGGACACCAGCGGGAAGTGCGGTAATATCGAATCAAGATATCAACAGCTTCGTCCGTTCTCAGATGGGTGAGAGCTTCCGCTGCATAAGCTCTAACGTAACGGTCCTTGCTGTAAAGCGCTTGCTCTAAGGAGTGGACAGCATCTTTCACGTCACCAGTCTTACCTGTGCGCAGCAGTGAAAGTGCCGCAGTATATCCGACCTTATTGGTAATGTATGGCTGATTGCTTACATACGACTTTTTCGAATCCGTATAATTAGATTCTGTAGCATCTTCAGTTTCACAAAGTAGAGAATCCTTTAATACTTTTGCTAATGCCGAAACAACCTGTTCACCAGCATTCTTGAGCATACCTAATGATTCAACCGCATTTCGGCGAACCCATTCGCTCTGATCCTGCAAGCTTGTGATAAGTGAGGGCACAACTTCACCTTCGGAAGATCCTATCATCCCGAGTACGAAAACCGCCAACGCTCTGCGCTTCTCATCCTCATGCTTCATAACACGGAGAAGCTCGGGAATCGCCTCAATGCCAGCACCTTGCAATCCGTATGCGGCCCGTTCCGCTGTCAGGTTCGACCCCTCCGTTATTTGCTTGATCAGCATTTCGATCCCTTGAGTTCCAAGTTGTCCAAGCGCATAGGCTGCATTCAAAGCGGTCGTTTCCACCGGATCGTTTAATAGAAGCGCTAGCGAGGGAGCGCAAGAAGCCGCTTCTGCTCCGATGCATCCCAATTCGTCAGCCGCCCGCCCGCGATCGACCGCACTCTCAGGCTCAAGCTCTTGCCGTAATGCCAACAATCGCTCCTTGGTCGTTGTCGTGCCAACCTGCTTTGCCTTAGGTTCTCCGCGGAGCCAATCCCATACGTCTTGCCATAAATTCATATGGATAGCGGGCGTTCCTGCCGGTACAATCATCTCCCTACTTTGATGATTCCAGCTCGGAAACTCCGGTGCGCTCAATCTGAGAAATTGAAACTTAAGCATATAACGATCTAGTTCTGATACATTTAGCGAAGCTCTATGCCACAAGTCGAAATGCACGAGTACCATAGTACCCGCCCTGCCTGTGGGCAGCAGCGTCTCACATTGGTCGCCGAGAAATTTTTCGTAGTATTGAGTGCCTGGCATGATCGCAGTAGGTCCTAAATCTTCAGTTATATCATGGGTGTAATAGAAAATCATCGCCCACCACGGTCGATGACTGCGCATGGAAGACCAATAGCCGTCTTTGTGCCATTTTCCGCCACCCGGCGTCTGATTTCCCGGTTGGTTGTAATGACAGTGGCGATGTGGATGCATGTAATAGTCTGAACCAAGTACACTGCTTAAGGCTCCCTTGACGATCGACGTATCGAACAGCTGCTGAATGTCCGGAACACGGGGCAGAATGTTGTTGCCGGGGTTGCCTTCATTATGCATAACATGATTGATCTGGTTCATGATGCTCAAATGAAGTTGATGAGGCATGTCGTTCTGAAGTACAAGATATCCTTTGGTAATAAATTGCATCATTTGCTCATCTGTCAACAAATACTTGGTATCTAACATGTTAAATCCTCCTTAGAAATCTTCGTCCTTACTTAGAAATACTACAGTATTCGGTTTATTTTGTATTTGCAAAATCGTCAATTATTTGTACAATCGTCATATCAATTACAATTTAATTTTTTTTGAATAAGGTGGTGATCATGGATGGATTTCGCCGACTTACATCCTTATGTGTACTATGCAACCCGGTACCCATTCTCCAAAGGACAGGCTAGCAACAATCGGATCTGTTATGCCGCCTCCCTATATTTGATCAGTGAGGGAAGAGGTGTCATTCACACCAATGGTCGCACGTATGAAACGGTAGCCGGTTCTCTCGTGTACATACCAGCAGGGCAGCCCCATCATTGGGTTGCCGACAGCCAAGACCCGATGGTCCACATCTGCTGTTATTTCGATTGGTCGTACATAGATCGTCGGGCCGAGTTCACCCACCCGAGCATGATCTGCTATGATGCAGCCACTCTGGTTCCTACCCTGATCGGACCTGCATTTCCTTATTCATTACCCGAGCATGTGAAAGTGGAGAAGCTGCGGCTATGGATGGATTTCTTCGAGAAGTTTTATACCGAAAATCACTATACTAACCAGCGGACGTACGTTCGCAGCCTAAAGGTCCAGAGCAGCTTCCAGCAGTTTATCGAGTTTTTTCTAACTTTTGCCCTGAAAGAAGAGCATATCCCCAATCTCCGCATGTCTAAGCTGCTCGAACGATTGGATCAGGATCTGGTACAAGGCAACCTGCAGCCTTTGGAAATTTATTACAAAGAGTTACGCATAAGTCGGGGTTACTTCTTTGATTTGTTCAAAGATGCAACCGGATTGCCACCAACTCAGTATGTCATCCAATTCAGGATCAATCGGGCGAAGGACGACCTCCTCTTTACGAATCTGAACATCACCGAGATCGCGGACAAGCACGGATTTTCTTCTTTGCATTATTTTTCGAAGCTATTCCGCAAGATAAACGGTCTATCACCTCGGGAGTTCCGAGAAGAGAACAGAGACGGTCTATGAAGAAAGAAGACGAAAAAAAGCACGAGAAGAGCAGCAGCTGTGGCGTAAAATGGAGTGAATAATGTGACAACAGCCGATAATGAGTCATGCGACTCTTTATCGGCTGTTGCCATTTCTGCGACTTACACAATTTCGTGTAGGTCTTTTTTTTCAGGAATAACAATGAACACCGCCGTGCCCCTGTGCAGATTTCTTGTAATGAATACCCCGAATTCATCGCCAAATATTAATTTGATACGTTGGTTTAAGTTTTTTAACCCAATATGCTTTTCCTCTAAATTAACCCCGCTAGCCATGCTTTGTTGAAGCTTCTTAAGCTGAGCGTCAGGCATCCCTATGCCATTATCGGAAACGGTGATCACAATGCCATCCGATGTGCGCAGCCCCGTAATGATAATCTGTCCTGGGTTTCTAGTGGGAATAATTCCGTGCTGGAAAGCATTTTCCAATAAGGGCTGAATGGAAATCTTTAAGATGTGGCAAGTAAGAAGACTTTCTTGGATTTGCCATACAACATCGAATTTGTTCGGATACCTGGCCTGCATGATCTCCACATATTGTTTGGCATGCTGCACTTCATCCCGAATATCGGTTAAAGGATTGTCTGTATCTAGACTGCGGCGTAATAGATCAGAGAGCGCTGTAACCATATGAGACACGGGATTGTGTCCTTTCGTTAACTCGATCGCCAGATATTTAATGGTTTCCAAGGTGTTGTATAAGAAATGTGGTGTAGTCTGATTCTGTAAGGCGATTGTTTGCGCTTTTCGTAAGGAGTGCATACGCAGCTGCAGCTCTTGTTCTAAACCTTTCTTCGCATCAAGGGTTCGGAAGATCGAATTGGTGATCGTTCTTACCTCATTCCATTTGCTCTTCTCGCTGGAGATCATCAAAGGCTCTAGTTTTTCCTGGTCTTCAATCATGGACATAATCTGATTAACTGGTGAGAACGTCTTAATGGAGATCAATAGGGATACAATTAAGACAATGATCGTACCAACGCCAAAAAACACATACAAAAATGCACGGAGATCTTTCATTTTTTGCTCGTAATTGATTAACGGTAATAGCGAAATATAAGTTAGCCCTTTATCCCCTGAGGGGAGCACAGAATGAATGTATTTTTGTCCATGAATGGTTTTAATAGAAGAATGAGGCTCCTTGTTATCTGCAAGAACATCTGCACCATTCAGAAGGTCAATGTCTTGTATATTGGACATGAACTCATTGCGATTAAGGCTGTACAAAACTACGTCGCCGTTGACGATGTACGTATTTTCGAATTGTTCACTTGTTTGATTTAAAAATTTACTAAGCTCTTCGAGATCAATATTTGCTGTAACTGCACCAATTTTATCCTCGTAGAGATAGGCTGGGCGCGTAATGGAGATATAGAACGGATAAGTATCGTTCCGTTTACGAAGATCAAGGTAGGATAAATTACTATCCATTTTTTGATAAACAGAGCTGTACCAGCTCTTGTCATCGAACTCTTCTAAAGAAGAGTTTGATCGATTAGAAAGCATGTAATTATTTTTATCGGAAAAGACATATAGGGAATCTATATACTTAAAGGAACGTGTATACATCGAGATTTTATCGCGAATAGTTTGCATTTTAGCAGGGTTGGAATTGATGAAATCAGATAACATGAATGATCCGACATCATCTTGATAAATCATCTCTAGCGAAACACGGTCCATTTGTTTGAAAATATTATCGATACTATCCTTCACGCGGTAAAGGGAGTTCATATTAATGCTGCTAACCTCAGTTTCAATGGCTTTGTTCATCTGAAGATACATAACGACACTTAACCCTGTGAAAGGAACGATAACCAGCAGGAAAATCAGGATTAAGCTCTTGATAAAGAGACTCTGAAACTTGTACAACCGGACGGCTTGAATTAAATTACGGTTTGTTTTCATGTTCAGCACCTTTGGGAAGCAGGCTTTGTTGACGAATATAATCCTTAGGACTGACGCCTGTCGTTTGTTTAAACAATCGGGTAAAGTACTTGCTATTGAGATAACCTACTTTTTCTGTAATCTCATGAATTTTATATTGGCGAGATTCCAATAATTCAATCGCTTTCTGAATGCGCAATTGGGTTAAATAATCAATATAATTGATTCCCAAGGCTTGTTTGAAAATTCGACTAAAGTAAATGTGATTTAAGAAAACATGATTAGCAACCTCTTCCAGCGATAAATCCCGATGATAGTTAGATAGGATATACTTCTGCGCAGCTTCGACGATCAGCTTTGCATTGGTCTCTTTGGAAGTCATATTGAGAACCATAAGATCGCTAATGTACTGCTTGGCCCACTTACGTATATCCTCCAACTCATTAATCTCAATGACAGCATGGTAATTGTGTGCGGTTTCATGAGGTGCTTTTTCCAACCAAGCCCCGATCAGAGTAATTGCGAAATACCATGGCAAATAGGTCCATAATCAACCGATGAACAAAAGAAACAGGCAAATCACGAAACTCGTCAAGGAATCGATCAAGTAAACTCATCGTTTCTTCCGTTTGACCGTCTGTTACATTCGCTATAAATATCTTGTACTTCTCGAGAAGCTTCTCATATTCCATTGGCTCCAGTCGATCTTTACCACGGGTCTCTTCATAAACCAGCTTCAAGGGTACGCTAAACCGGGCTAATTCAATAAGGCTATCGAATGTCGCTGTCAAGTGATACCGAATCGCGATATCAAAGTTATTTCGAATTTGGGAAATAATTTCATTTAACTCCACATTTAACTGCTCGCGAAGCGCGTCTTGGTTTAATGAATGGTTGGGAAAGGCAATTAGTTTCAGACCATGATAATCATTAAACACAGCTTTATATAGGAAATTGGCGTTCTCAGCATGGAAAATACTTTTTAAAGAATAGATTAGTTTTTCTCGTTTAATGGAAAGCTTCACTGGCTCATACAGCTCCAATTCAAACAAAGCGCAGGGGCAATAGGTTGGATCTAAAGAAAGGGATAACAAGTTTATTCGTTTATGAAGCTCTTCCGAATTCCTCAATGCCCCCATAACCAGGTCTGTATAAAATTGCTCTTTCAATAAAGGAAGAATTTCATGAAAGCGAACAGATTGCTGGTGTTGAATCATATGATTACTTTTCTGTTTGTCCAGCTTTTGTTTCAAGCCTTGGAAGACTTCCGTTATTTCATCATATTTGGTCGGCTTTAACAAGTAATTCTCCACATTATAAGTAATGGCTTGTTGGGCATATTCGAAATCTTTATATCCACTAATGATAATGACACGAATGTGGGGGAATTGCTCGTAAATGTGCTTGGCCAACATGAGACCATTGATTTCGGCCATTCGAATATCGGTTAACACGATGTCAACCTCATGGGTTTGTAAGTAGGCAATGGCTTCTTTCCCATCCTCGAAATCAGCGACGATTTGAAATCCAAGTGATTCCCAATCAAGGAAGTACTTCAGTCCCCTTCGCACAATCTCTTCGTCGTCAACCAGAACTAGCTTGTACATGGAACTCCATCCTCTCGATGTTCTCACCCAATTATAGCTCAAAGCTATAGGATTATTGGAGCCTTTCTTAAGTGGGATAGCATTATTGGTTGAAAAAAGTTACTTTAATTGCTTTTAGTGTCCTCAATTTGTCGAATTACACAACTTTGTATCCGTATCTTTAATTTGGCTACCTATTCAATTATTCCCTTGTTTCGTAAAATTAAATTAAGCAAAGGGGGAAGCAGTATGAGAGAAGTAGTTATTAAAAATCCAGAAAAAACAAAATTGTTCTCTAAGTCTTTTGGAAAAAATTCAATTAAAAGAGCATTTAAAGAGAATATAGCATTATTAGCCCTAACCTTACCGGCTATCCTATATTTCATCATCTTTCACTATACGCCGATGTTTGGTGTCATTCTTGCATTTAAAGACTATAAGTATAGCGAAGGCATACTGGGAAGCCAATGGATCGGGTTTAAAAATTTCGAATACTTCTTTACATCTTTGGATGCTTGGAGAATTACAAGAAATACAGTAAGTTATGGTGCTGTCTTTATCGTATTGGGTAATATAGCAGCCGTCACAATTGCACTCTTACTGTTTGAAGTTCGTGGGAAATTGGCATTGAAATTCTATCAAACCTCGATGATAATGCCGCGCTTTCTATCATGGGTTCTTGTTGGGTATATGACTTATGCGATATTTAGTCCCACATTAGGTTATTTTAATCAATTGCTCGGATTCTTCGGCTTTGAGTCTATAAACGTGTACTCCAATTCTAAGTACTGGCCTTACATTATCGTCTGTGTCGAAATTTGGAAGCATATTGGATTAAGCTCCATCATCTATTACGCAGCCCTAATGAGCGTTGATCCGGAATTGTTTGAAGCTGCTAAAATTGATGGTGCAGGAAAATTGAGACAAATATTCGCTATTTCACTTCCATCGCTTACACCTGTACTTACTATCATTATTATTCTGGCTATTGGTAATATTTTCAGAGGAGATTTTGGCTTATTTTATCAAATACCAAGAGATATCGGCGTGTTGTATCCAACAACGGATGTTATCGACACTTACGTATATCGTGGATTACGTGCAGGAGACTTTGGCATTTCAGCTGCTGTTGGATTATTTCAATCAGTGGTCGGACTTATACTGATCCTCATCAGTAATTGGATAGTAACCAAAGTTAGACCGGAAAATGCTTTATTCTAATTTTGCAAAAAAGAGTAAGAAGGAGGCGGTTGAAGAATGCGTAAGTTCTTCACTACTAATATAGGCAATAAGTTAATTCATTTGTTTTTGATACTATTCAGTTTAGCGTTTATCATTCCCTTTCTTCTAGTCATAGCAGTGTCATTTTCCAATGAGGAAGCGGTGTTGCAGTACGGCTTTAAGTTAATTCCTATAAAGTGGGATCTTACGGCTTATGGTCTAATATTCGGAAAACCTGAGCAAATCCTGTATGCCTACCTAACCACATCTGTTCAGGCAGTAGGAGGCATGGTTTGTGGATTGATTGTCATGTCCACTTGCGCTTATGCGCTGTCACGTAGGAATTTTAAGCTTCGCAGGCCGATTGTCATGTTTATTTTCTTCACTTTGTTATTCGGTGGCGGACTTATTCCAAGCTATATTCTCATAACACAGTATCTTCATATAAATAATACGATTTTAGTGTATATTCTCCCGACTCTTGCCAATGCTTTCTATATCATTATTTTACGTACATTTTTTCAAGGCTTACCAGATGCGCTAATTGAATCGGCCAAAATGGATGGTGCCAGTGAATTCCGAGTCTATTGGCAAATTATTCTTCCGCTGTCTAAACCAGCACTTGCAACCATCGGTTTGTTCGTTCTGCTCGACAGATGGAATGATTGGTTTACTTCCTTAATTTATATTCGCGATGCTAGGCTGTACACGCTGCAGTTTCTGTTGCAAAGAATCTTACTGGAAATAGATTTTCTTAAAAATGCTTATACGTACAACTTGCCTGCTGATATGGATGTAAATCTATATAAGCTGCCTTCTGAAACTCTTCGGTTTGCTATGGCGATCGTCGCGGCAGGACCTCTTCTTATTGTTTTTCCGTTCTTCCAAAAATATTTTTCAAAAGGACTTACGGTTGGTGCAGTAAAAGGATAATTACCTGTTTATACCAGTTTCGGAACTATTGCCTAGTTCCGAAACTGTATAATATAATATTCAAGCAGATTGAAAGGGGAAAAAAGAAAAATGAAAACGCTTAAAAGTGTGTTCAGCAAAACGATTATTCTAAGTATGGCTACAGCGTTAATCTTATCCGCTTGTGGTAAAACAGAATCACCCAAACCAAGCACAAGCACTGATGTAAAAGCTACAGCAACAACGGAAACAGCAAAGCCAGTTACACTGAAGTTTGTAACGATGGGTCCAGGAAAGCAAGCAGATTCTCAAGAAGTTTGGGATGAGTTTAATAAGAAATTGGCAACGTTATTACCTAATACAAAGGTAGAATTCGAAGCAGTACTGAGTACTGAATTTGCTAACAAGTGGAAATTAATGGCAGCATCTTCAGAGCCGATTGACATTGCATGGACAGGCTACTTATTGGATTATCCAGGTGAAGTCAACAAAGGATCTTATGTAGAGTTGGATGCATTAGTTGATAAATACGCGCCTGAAATCAAGAAAGAAGTTCCAGCTTGGGTATTGGATCGCGCTCGCGTTAACGGAAAATTGTATGCGATTCCAGGCTATCAACAAGCTGTAGATAGCCGTCCAACCATGCGTGTACCAAAAGAGTTTATTGATAAAGGATACATTGATCCGAAAGTAGCGCAAGATACCTTCTACAAGTATGGCCCAGTATCCAAGGAGTCATTTGCTGTTATCGAAGGCTACCTGGAGAAATTGAAGGCGAACAACCAATTACGCAAAGGGTTTAGTCCGAATGTACTTTGGTCTATGTATAACCACAATTTTATTACTACATTGCCTAACTATATTTTAACTGGTGATTATAAAGACCCGAAAAGCTTAAAGGTTGTCAATCAGTTCGAAACTGACAAAGAGCAATTGTTTATCAAAACAATGACGGATTGGTATGCCAAAGGTTACATCCGCAAAGATATTTTGAGCTTGCAAAATCAACGTCAAGATGAAGGCAAGCCGGACGGAAACATTGCTTGGTTCCACTCCATGATTGGTAGCATTGAAGATCAATCGAAGGCGGAAAGCACAAGATGGGGATTCCCAGTTCAGGTAATTCCAATGGAAGAGAAGTATGTCATTTCCGCGTTATCTGATGCTACTAACCTTGCCATTAGCAGAACATCCAAAAATCCAGAACGCGCTATGCAGCTTCTTAATTTATTAAATACTGCGAAGGGCAAAGATTTGTATAACCTGCTTGTTTGGGGGATCGAAGGCAAGCATTATAAGAAAATTTCCGACAATAAAATTGAAACAATCGGTTACCAAGGTTCAGGTACTGCGGACGCTAAATATGGCGCATTTAAATATGCTCTAGGGAATACGGCAAATAGTTTCGAAACTCAGGCCGATCCAACCAATTTCACGCAAATTTGGAAGGATACAAATGCTGGCGCAGTCGTTTCTCCATTACTTGGTTTTAAACCTAATCTTGATCCAATTAAAACAGATCTTGCACAGGTTCAGGCAGTTGTTAAAGAGTACGCAGGTGCTCCTTCAGCGCTTATCCTAGAATCAGGAGCAGTTCCTGACTCAGATGCCAAGTATAAGGAATTTATGGACAAAATGAAAAAAGCAGGTTCAGACAAAGTAACAGCTGAACTTCAAAAACAAGTTGATGAATTCTTGAAAACTAAAAAATAATTCGAAGTAAAGTCTTTTAAAGAAAGAAGCCATTGCTTGCTATCAAAACAAGCAATGACTTCTTTTTATATATGTCTATTAAATAAATTATTCCCCCAAATATACTGATTAAATGATGGATATAGGGAATTAAGCACGGCAGGATCGTGATTTTTTTAAGAATATGATAACGCTTACAAAGTGCTAACAGGAGGTAAAACTATGCTTAAGGCAAGTGAAACTAAGACTTACAAGTGGATTGCACTGGTATTAGCGTTGCTAATGATTTGCACACCAGTTTTATCGATACCGTCAAAAACTTTTGCATCGACGGCTACAAACATCTATGTTGATGGTACACACGGAAACGACTCTAACGATGGGAAGTCCGCATTGACAGCTTTTAAGACGATCCAAAAAGCTGCCGATATTGCGGTTTCTGGCGACATAGTCAAAATTATGGCCGGTGTTTACCATGAAACAGTCATACCTAAAAGTGATGGGGTGACGTTTCAGAACTACAATGGTAACAAAGTTACCTTGTCCGGAGGTGATTTGGTCACTGGATGGACGCCCACAGCAACAAATGCTGCCATCTATTCGGCACCTATGGGTTGGGATTACAATAACGGTTATGGCAATATTGTCTATTATACGGATGCCAGTGGGAATACCACATCGTTGAGTCCGGCAAGATGGCCTAACATCCCGGACAGTAAGATGTTTGACAAGACAAAGTACGCAAAATATACATCAAATCCTAGCAGTCCTGTTGCAACAAACGGAGGAGCTAATTTACAATTTAACAGCGTTGCGGTTAGTAGCTCGTACACCGTGCCAACTACAATAGCAAATGATTTGCAAGGGGCTTTGCTTGTTTCCTCGGTAAATAATGGATTCGCGGTATACACCGGAAAGATTACGGGTAACACCGGAAATACCTTGCAGGTTGAGTGGCCTTACACTGCTTCCGGTTACTATCCACAAAGCGGCAATCCAGGTTTTGGTTTTTATATCACTAACTCTTATAATGCATTGATTCATGATGTGGCAAATCCGGTAAGTGACGTACCTACAGCAGTATGGTACAAGGATGTTGAAAACCAAACTTTGTATGTATCTGTACCAGGTGGAGCGGATCCAAATACTGGGACTATTGAGGCGAAGAGCAGAGAGTATGTTTTTAACTTATCCGGTCGTACAGGTATTACCATCAGTGGAATTAATGTACGTGCTGCCGGTATCAACTTTGCGAATTCCAGCTCCAACACATTCAAGGGCGCTACCATTGAAATGGTCGATTCCACTAATCAACCTTTTGCTGCTAATACAACTTTGGGTGGTTTTGTTTCTGGCTTTACATTGGATGGCGACCACAACACTGTTCGCGATTGTGAAATTAAAAATATGTATGGATTTGGGATCATTGTCAAAGGCCATGATAACAATGTGATTAATAATGACATTCACGATTTTAATCGTTATGGACTTTATGCCGACGGTATAAACGTTAATGGCTACAATCATCTGATTAGTCATAACAGTGTGTACAACGGAGGACGTGCTGCCATTGGCGGTTTTTTCAGAAGTTCAATATTCGAGTACAATGACATACATGATTGTATGAAGATTTCCTATGACGGCGGTGTGTTTTACGTCTCAAACAGCGATTTTGGTAGCTCGGAGATCCACCACAATACCGTGCATGATACTGCAGGTGAAGGCATTTATTTCGATAATGTGTCCTTCAATGCCGCGGTTTATAACAACATCGTTTATAACGTTAGCGTGGGTTTCCTAATCAACACCCCCAATGAACGTATGATATTGTTAAATAATACGGTATACAATTGCCCTACTAGTCTTAGCAGCTGGGGTGCTGCCTACGATGGAACAGGCTCTTTCGGAACCACGGTCGTCGGCAATATTTTTGCGGCAAATACTTACAACTCTCAGACCTCAGGTGGCTCCTTTGAACAATTTAATACCATAGGTACTAGTGCAGCTCTTGCTCCTATATTTGTAAATGCTGCTGGCAACAATTTTGCTTTGCAGAACCCGAACAACTACCGTAGTGTTGCGTTACCCGGTGTTACTGACGGATTCACTTCCACTTACCCTGTCATGGGCGCTATTCAGCCCGGAGTGACATGGAAAGCTGGAAGCGACTTAGCCAATGCTGCCAATATCAATCCAACTTTCCAGCTTCATAATATTCCTTACAAGCAATTGCTTGTAAATGGCGGTTTCCCTACTGGTGATATGAGTGGTTGGACTACCACCGGCTCTCCTCAAATCGTAACACAAAACGGATGGGATTTTAGAACCAGCGGTTTAATAAGAGATGGTTCTTATGGTGTTGTCCTGAACGATGGCGATAAGATTTCCCAGACGGTTACAGGGCTGAAACCAAACACCACTTATAACGTTAGTGTTTGGGGTAAGGTAATGGGACAACAGGTTGTGGCAAGCACCATGGATACCGCCGCAAGCACACCTGTTACTAATACGAAATACCGTTCAATGAATAGTTACATCATTCCGGGAACGACGACTACCCTAAAATTCAATCAAATTAATTTTTTGGGTCTCCTGCGCTGTACAACTCAGTGTACTTTGGTACAGTCGCTAATTCCAGTACCGGTACAATTAAAATGTATATTGATAGCCCTACTACGGGTACTCTAGTTGCCACGGACGCAATGAACTTAGACACAGCGCAAAATGGTCAATGGTTCTATAGAAAAAGTATACCGCTTTCTTCGGTAGCAGGGACGCATGACGTTTATTTGGTATTTTCTAACACCAATCCAGCGACGGCTATCACTTGTTATTTCGGTGACTTTACATTATTTAATTCTAACCCTAATCCTGCTACGGACAGCCTTGTATTGGGAGCTAGCGGATTTGATGATAGTGGTACTCCAAAGACATTAAGTAAAAGTACCATAAATGCTGGCAATAACGTTGTCGGTGCAGGAAGTCGTCCTGACAATTTTTCCTTTACAACAGGGCAAAACAGTACCAGTGCTACCATATATGCAACTAAAACAGGTGGCGGCGGATTGAGAGGTTATGTGGATGAGTTTGGTTTGGCAGAGAATACGACCCCTGCTCCTGTTTATCAATCCTTAAACGCATTTGAGGGCTTTGAAAACGGATTGGATAACTGGGTAGCATCAGGAGGTTCTAAATCGACCTCTACAGCAGTTAAGCATTCTGACAGCAACAGCTATATCGTCAATGAAGATGTTGATAACATGACTCAAATTTTCAATACTAGCTATAATAAAGTGGTTACGATGTGGTTTTATG
Source organism: Paenibacillus sp. V4I9 (assembly GCF_030817295.1). Classification (NCBI taxonomy): domain Bacteria; kingdom Bacillati; phylum Bacillota; class Bacilli; order Caryophanales; family Paenibacillaceae; genus Paenibacillus; species Paenibacillus sp. V4I9. The sequence continues at coordinate 4,934,773 of NZ_JAUSZE010000001.1, read as the reverse complement.
ACAATCTCAACAAGACGAACATGCAAACGGCAGCGTTTGTAGATGATGGTGTAACGAATCGGGCGATCATGGTCAATACCCCAACTTCGACAACGAAATATTCATTGCGACTTGGTGGTGCAATTACGGCCACAACCGTAAATAGAAGTCTAGGCTGGCATGAGTTCAAGTGGGACTATACCTCAGGTACGAAACTTGATATGTATATCGATGGCATATTAATAACACCGCAGGCAGGCGTAACTGGTCTGACTAGTTTCAACAAGATAAGGATTGGAGATTTTTGGTCTGGAAATCCGAACACCGTGTATTTTGATGATATCAGTATCAAAGATGCCAATATTAAGCCTGTAGGCGTAAACTCGGAATTGACGACTCCGCAAAATAGTGCTATTAGCGGCACTTTATCTGCAAGCGATGCAAATGGAGATCCGTTGACTTACAGCATCGTAAGCAATGGCACACTAGGAACGGCAGTGATTACGAATCCGTCAACTGGAGCGTTTACGTATACGCCAAACGCTGGTGTGATCGGCACTGATACATTTAGTTTTATCGCAAACGATGGTTTTGTTAATTCAGATGTCGCCACAGTGACAGTTCGCATTTTGGATATTATTCCTCCTGTGACGACGGATGACGGGCAGAGCGGTTGGCATCATGATGCACAAACGATCCTGTTATCGGCAGCGGATGAAGGTAGTGGGGTTGCGAAAACCTTGTACAGCCTAAACGGTAGTCCGTTTGCAGAAGGAAATACAGTTCAAATTGATGAAGAAGGCGTGAATGAGCTCAAATACTATAGCATCGATGCTGCAGGCAATCCGGAACCTGAGAAAACAACAATAATTAAAATCGATAGGAGTGGACCTGTCATTACAGCAGCAGTGACAGCGGCACAACCTGACGGTGAAAACGGGTGGTATGTACACGAGGTGACAGTAAGCATCGCAGCGGAAGATCATTTGTCAGGCGTAGCCAAAACGGAATACAGCGTTGACGGAGGGGCTAACTGGCAAACTTACCAGTCACCGGTAACCATAAATCAAGACGGCAGCTTTAACTTTATGTATCGATCAGTTGACAGCGTGGGGAACATGGAAACAGCACTGAACATCGCGATCAACTTAGATACACATTCGCCGAATATTACCATTTCTTCACCTGCTAATGGCAACAGCTACAGCGATTCTGGTGATCTAACGCTGCAATATAACGTTACCGATGAATTGTCTGGCGTGGATAACAGTAAGACAATCTTTACGCTGGATGGCCAGACTGTGCAAGCGACAACGATTCCACTTTATTCGTTAGCGCTTGGCACACATACGATTACACTAACGTCGGATGACCTGGCTGGGAATACGCAAAGTGTGATGTTGACATTCGAGAACGTCACCAATGTAGATTCCTTAAAAGCATTGGTAACTCGCTTCAGCGGTAACAACTGGATCGATAATGGAGGAATTACCAATAGCTTACTGAAAAAATTGGAAAAAGGTAACTTGAACAGCTTCATAAATGAAGTAGAGGCGCAAAATGGCATTCATATTTCAAATGAAGCGGCAGCCTATTTGCTTAGAGATGCAAATTTTCTGCTAAAATAGTAACTCAATAGCTTTCAGTAGCAGAAGCCTATGGCTTTTGCTTTTTCTAGTTTTTGTTGGTGTCATATTTATTGTCGAGAAAATCAATTTAATGTCCATATCTTTATTTTGTCTCCCTATTCATATAGACCACTGTTTCATAAAATTAAAGATATATATGAAGCGATAGGAGGGAACTTAAGCACGGCTGTATTTGAAACTAAGCAAAAAAGGAATTGCTACTATTTAGTTTGTTAGTAACTAAGGAGGATTGACAATGACATCCACGTTAGTACAAAACTTTCGGCTCAAAAAGAAAGCGGTTACAAGAATGGTGGGATTGGTTAGTTTAATTTGTTTGATCATCTGTTCCTTGTTCGTCGGTTTAGCTCCGATTCAAACAGCACACGCTGCTGTGCAAGATACGTTCTATGTTTCAACAATAGGCAACGACATAACAGGTGACGGATCATCTGGGAACCCTTGGGCAACTATTGAGAAAGCCCGAGATTATATCCGCACAAACAGTCTGAATACGAACATGACGGGCGATATTGTCGTGAACGTAGCTGCAGGGGACTATTATGTCTCCAGTACGATTCAATTCACAGATGCAGATTCCGGTTCAAACGGGTTCAACATCATCTACAAAAATAAAGATGCGGTAGGCAGCGCCCAGTTCATCGGAGGTCAACCTATAACAGGCTGGTCGCAGCATTCAGGCAACATCTATAAAGCCTATGTGGGAACAGGCTGGAGGTTCGACACCCTATACGAGAATGGCACAAGAGCAATAAAAGCACGTTACCCCAATTACACCCCCGATGCTAACTATATCACTGCGAAAGCACCATATCTTTATAGTGAAAATAGCAATTCCTTTACGGTTCTACAGTATAAAGCAGGAGACCTTGATCCAACAGGCTGGGATTTGACAGATGCACAGTTGTTCGTCTGGTCACTTGGTCCTGCTGCATGGTTCACAGACGCGGTTCCAATCAGTTCCATCAACACCTCGACTAGACAAATTTCATTATCTCAATCCACTCGCTATTTGAATAGAGCCAACTCGAGATATGTGATCCAGGGAGCTCTGGCTCTTCTTGATCAGCCCGGTGAGTTCCATCTGGATACGACGTCCGGTTATTTATACTATTGGTCAAAAGACGGATCCATCACGCAGCAAACCATCATCGCACCTAAAGTAAAGAGCATCATTTCCCTTCAAGGCGCTTCGGAAAGCAGTCGTGTTCATCACGTTCAATTGGATGGCCTAAGCTTCCAGGACACCGATTTTACGGACTGGTACAGACATGCTTGGCCACATGACGGCGATTCTGGAGAAGGCCACACGTTTCCGCAGTATGACAGGCAGATGACGATGCCGCAACACCGTACAGGGATGCTGCTATTGCAAAATACCGACCATATCGCGATTACCAACTCGCACTTCTCTAATTCCGGTTATTCGGCTGTATACATGCTGTTTTACAACCAGAATAACACCGTCAGTGGAAACTTAATCGAGCATGCCGGTCATTCGGGCGTTATTCTTGAAGGTAAGTACCCGGGTGAAGGCGATGTAAGCAAAAATAACCTTATAACGAACAATGTCATTCATGATGTAGGTGAATTGGTCGGTAATGGTAGTGGCGTATATTTGATGAACAGCGGAAGTAACGAGGTTTCTTACAGTGAAATCTACAATTCTCCCCGTTATGCAGTTGCCTTTGACACTTATGTGGGCATCGCCACAACAAATATTTATTTAAAAAACAATGTGATGAAATATTTAAAGATTTCTAACACAAATCAAGACAGTGGAGACACGGCTTCCATCTATTCCTGGGGTCGTAGTGCAGCTGCTAACACAGTGAATCAAGTGATCATTGATCATGTGTATGCTCATCCATCCATGCAAGATATTGCCCCGAACGGCATCTTTATGGACAATGAAACTTCAGGTCAAGTATTCAGTAATATTAAAATAAGCAATACCCAGGGAGCGCCTTACCGTTTGAACTCCTCAAGCGGTCATACGCTTACCAATGTAAGCTGGCAAGCAGGATTTAATGATTCTCTAATGGATTATGCGAATATTGGCATTAAAGCAGACTTCCCTTATCCAGTCACACCTGTCGGTTTGACGACTTCATTCTCAGGATCCCAAGTTAACTTGTCCTGGCAAAATGTGATTAATGCCGCGAATTACGATGTATGGCGTTCAACTGTGCAAGGCGGTCCATACACAACGGCTGTGTGTAGCGCAGTAACATCGACCACCTGCAGTGACACAACAGGTACTCCGGGAACCACTTATTATTACGTGGTGAAGTCCAGAACTTCGGCTAGTTTGATCAGTGGGAATTCGAATGAAGCTGCTCAGTTGTACAACGACTTAATCTTTGACGGATTTGAAAGTGGATTAACGAATTGGAATACGAATAAAGGAACAGCGTCTATTAGTACCGCACAAGCTCATGCCGGCAGCTACAGCTATGTTATCAATGAAGACACAGATGTGATTTCGCATTCGTTCAGCACTACCAATAACAAAATCGTATCGCTGTGGGTTTATGATGATGCCAGTGACACGTCCATGCAAACGATGGCCAAGGTGGATAACACTATTTGGAGCGACGGTACGGGGTGGAGAGGTTTAGGCGTGAATACACCAACTTCCACAACCAAATATGTAACACGAGTGGGCGGTACGTATACCGCAACGTCTGTTACTAGATCTACTGGGTGGCATGAACTCAAGTGGGATTACACGTCGGGAACGAAAGTGGATATGTATGTCGATGGCGTACTTGTTTCATCACCTACTGGAGTGACTAACTTCAATCAAATCTCCATGGGTGACTGGTGGTCTAGCAACACAGGTACGGTTTATTTTGACGATATTAGCATCACCAATCCATTTGTTGAAGGGTTTGAAAGTGGTTTTGGAAACTGGTCGAGTGCCAAAGGAACGGGCTCGGCAAGCACAACCCAGGCTCATTCCGGAAGTAATAGCTATGTAATTAATCAAGACGAGGATGTCATATCGCATACCTTTAGTACAAGTGATAATAAAGTCATATCCCTTTGGTTCAATGATGCTGCTGCTGATATGTCCATGCAAACAATGGCCAAAGTGGATAATACGATTTGGAGTGATGGCACGCAGTGGAGGGGTCTAGGAGTCAATACCCCAACATCGACCACCAAATACGTGACGCGTGTTGGCAGCACTTATACGGCGACTTCCGTAACTCGAACAACAGGATGGCATGAATTGAAATGGGACTACACTTCGGGAACGAAAGTAGATATGTTCGTCGATGGCGTACTTGTTTCATCACCTACTGGAGTGACTAATTTCAATCAAATCTCCATGGGTGATTGGTGGTCAGGTAATACAGGAACAGTTTATTTTGATGATGTGAACGTGCAGTAATTCATGCTTTCATCCCGATGAATAAGAGAATAATCTGAATTTGACAATAAAAATAACCATTCAGCTACTGCTGAATGGTTATTTTTATTGTCAAATTGGGTATGCTGAATGAATTATGGCTGCACTTCTTTCAAGCAATATTGTGCTAGTGATCCGAATTATTATCTAGAGCGTAATCCATAATGAGCGATTATAATTTGTTTACAGCAGCGTATCTCAAAGGAATATTTGAAATTTGAAAACGCTTTAAAGTGCTTTGAAACTAAGAAAAGGAATGGAATGTATCACTTTATTAGTAACATTCAAAAATGATCGGATCAATCTGATTCTAAATTGGAAAGCAAAATCGTGCTAGTGTTTGGCAATATTGTTTAGTTTCATCAATCTGTTTTGAAGGTATTCTTATGTTAATAAACTTAACATAGATATTCAATTTGATGATTCGATTCATTTATTGTTAAGTTAATTGACATTGTGGAGGGGGCGCATGGACTCTTAACCTGATAAAATAGCAGGAAAAGATGCAGCATTTATTCATGTTTATAAGAGGTTACTTACCTCCTTGGGACTTAGTCAAGAAATTTAAAATCGATTTTCATAAACGGGGGTTACTGCTATGTCCGTACAACTATCCATGAAACCTTATAAGATTGATGACGCTCCACTCAATAAGTTTCATCTAAAAATTACAGCACTTACGTTTGGATCTAATTTTTCTGATGGGTATGCACTTGGTATTATAGGTATGGCTCTGACTTTGATTGGTCCTCAAATGAACCTTAGCCCGATTTGGAGTGGATTAATAGGGAGTTCAGCGTTGATCGGACTCTTTTTCGGCAGTCTACTTCTCGGGGGATTATCCGACCGTATAGGTAGACAGAAAATCTTCCTTGCCAACTTCGTAGTCATTGCAATAGCATCGTTCTTGCAATTTTTTGTACAAGATCCCACAATTCTTTTCATCTTGCGTATATTGATTGGGTTTGCTCTAGGTGGGGATTATGCAATTGGATCGACTTTTCTTGCTGAGTTCGCACCTAGAAAACATCGAGGTTTTTTACTTTCTTTCTTAAATGTCATGTGGACCGTCGGATATGTCGTATCCAACCTTGTCGGTTATTATCTGCTAAAGACCGGCCCAGATTCCTGGCGGTGGATGCTTGCAAGTGCAGCCATTCCAGCGGTTATCGTCCTCCTGCTTCGGATTGGAACACCTGAATCACCTAGATGGCTCATCAGCAAGGGGCGTGTAGAGGAAGCTAGGGAAATCGTTAAGAAGCACATCGGTCCCCAAGTGGAAATTGAAGAACCAATTTTGGATCCTACAAAAAAAATATACAGCTTTCAAGATCTTTTCAAAAAACAGCTTTGGAAGCGTACGGCATTTGGCGGTCTCTTTTATGTATGTCAAGTGATTCCCTACTTCGCAATTTATACGTTCCTACCGGATATTTTAGCTAAAATGGGATTTGAAGAGACGTTCTTTATGGACACCATCCTGAATCTATTCCTGCTTGTCGGTTCGATCGCCGGTCTGTGGTTGACAGAGAAATATTCACGTAGAAGCTATACGATTAGCACGTTTATAGTTCTTACAGTCTCCTTGCTTGCGCTTACTCTTTTACCAGCAGGTTCACATATCGTGGCAATTTCGATATTTTGCTTATTTACCTTTGTCATGTCAGCCGCTTCAAATCTTACCTTAGTATATCCAGCCGAGCTCTTTCCCACCGAAATCCGGGGTTCTGGTGTTGGTGTTGTTACCGCAATAAGCCGAATCGGTTCGGCAATCGGAACTTTTCTTTTACCGGTAAGTGTTAGTTCTATGGGATTGACCCCATCTATGATTGGTATGAGCGCAGTTCTGCTAATCGGAACAATCGTTTCTATCGCTTGGGCGCCGGAGACGAAATCACTTGCTTTAGATGATTCCAACCATTATCATTAATCAAACTTTACAAGAGATGTCTTTCAGACATCTCTTGTATGCATATTTAACCGACAACTATTGCATAGTAGGTATTGGTTTTAAAGGAGATGTTTTTCATGAAAATTTCTGATGCTCCCATTCATCCCAAAGACATAAATAAAGTGATTCTTGGCGAACATCCGATCTCTATTTCCGAATTTGTAGCAGTGGCCCGTTATGGGGCAAAAGTGTCATTTTCTCAAAGCTATTGCGATCGCGTCAAACAATCCAGACATCTTATCGAGAAGTTTTTAAACGAAAACCGTATCATTTATGGCGTAACGACTGGCTTCGGAAGCAATGTGACAGAGATCATATCAACCGAAGATGCCGAAACCCTGCAGCGCAACATTGTTAGATCGCACGCCGTTTCCGTAGGGGAACCTCTGGAGAAAGAAGTTGTAAGAGCCATTCAACTGATGATTCTCATTCATTTGGGTCATGGTTATTCCGGGGTTCGCTTGGAGCTGCTAGAGCTTGTAGCATCGCTTTTGAATCAAGGAATCACCCCCTTTGCTCCAGGCGATGGATCCGTTGGTTATCTTTCTCCGGAAGCTCATATGGCTTTGGTGCTTATTGGGGAGGGCAAAGCATGGTACAACGAAGAACTCATCTCTGGCAGTGAGGCGCTTGAAAGAGCAGGATTAAAACCGACCACTTTTAGCTGTAAAGAAGGATTGGCCCTGACCAGCGGGACGTCCTCTGTTACTGCAATGGCCATTCTAACCCTATATAATGCTATTCAAGCGGCAAAAACAGCGGATATTGCTGGCGCAATGTCACTTGAAGCTTTGAAAGGAACGATTCACGCCTTCGATCCAAGACTCCATTCCTTAAAAAAACATGAGGAACAGGCTAAGACGGCCCAAAATATAATCCGAATCCTAAAAGGCAGTGAAATTGCCGAAACCTATAAAAACTATCGTTTGCAGGATGCGTTAAGCTTACGATGCATTCCTCAAGTACATGGAGCTTCCAAGAAAAATCTGAAAGATGCTGCCTTTACAATCAATAATGAGCTTAATTCTGTAAGCGATAATCCGGTTATTTATCCCGATGACAATGACGGAATTGCCCTAATGGGTGGCAATTTTGACGGTACCTATGTCGGTATCCAGGCAGATATCATGTGTATAGCTATGGCTAATCTGGCAAAAATAGCTGAGAGAAGAATTGACCGATTAGTGAATTATCACCTAAGTGAACTGCCTAGTTTTTTAGTGAAGAATCCAGGATTAAACAGTGGATATATGATCCCGCAATATACGGCTGTAGGACTGCTAGGAGAGATAAGGATTCTTTCTCATCCAGCCTCCGTAGATAATGTTCCCACTTGTGCCAATCAAGAGGATGTTGTCAGTTTCGCATATGTGGCCTCAAGGAAAGCCTATCAAATTTCGAAGAAACTAACGTATATTTTGGCGATTGAATTGATGACGGCCGTACAAGCTCTTGATTTTCATCGTCCGTTGAATCCTTCTCCGGTTATTGCGGAAGTATATAATCTGATCCGATCGAAAGTGCCGACGGTGGAGGAAGACCGATTTCTCTATCCGGACATCGTAACGATCTATCTTCAAATTCATGAAGGCGACATCGTAAAGGTTGTTGAAGACATGATAGGTGAGATAGAATAAAATAACATGGAAGCAGTTTTCTCTGAAGTTTAGGAGCGAAACGGCTTCCTTTTTTAAAATAGGGGGAGGTGATTAGCAATGAAATTGGATACGGCCCAAGCTGCCTTTTCGCAACTTCTCATTTCCGGGACGTTAATCCATGAAGCGGATTTTGAAGAAATGCGTGAGCGGCTTGGCATCAAACCGCGGCCCCAAGTCGTTATCGTTTTGTCCATAGACCGTTATACCGATTTGGCTTTGGACAAGTCATTGCAATGGAGTATTGAGATCGGGCAGGTGCTGGTGGAAGCCATTTTTGAGAGTATCACCTTGCCATTCCTATGGGTATGGGTAGGAGAAGGCGTACTAGCCGTATTATTGGAACTCCAATCTGTTCAACCCATCGAGCCGTCCTATAAGCAAGTTACGTATGGGATGGTCCGGAAAATTCAAAACTTCGTAGATGCGAAGGACTTTTCCGTTTCAGCCGGGATAGGCACCTATTACGAAGATCCTTACAAGCTTCATCTTTCCTACAGCGAAGCCAAAGAATCATTGATCGACCGTTTCTTTCAAGGAAACCGGATGATTTTTCAATATGAAGGACAAAGAAGCATTCAGGAAGAACGGGCAAAGCCGGTGACCCACGAAGAGAAAATCGAATTGCTGTCACGTGTCCGGATCGGGGATGAAGAAGGCTCGATTGTTTATTTAGTCGAGTTATTAGAAAGTCTTTCCCGATCGTATAAGCATAATATTGATCTATTTAAGTCAGAAGCCTATGATCTAGTACTCTCTTTGTCAAGAATGGTTGTCGATTTGGGCGGTAATGCTTCTGAAATTTTATCTGAAAATGCGAGAATGCTTCAAGACTTGTACAGTACCATTCGATATGACAAATTTGTTAAAAAGCTGTGCGCATACTGGAGGAAGCTAGCCAAGCAAGTATCGGACGATCATGCCTTAGAGGTATCTCCCATTGTTCGATCCGCCATTGTATATATAAGAGAGCATCATCAAGACAAAATGTTATTAAAAGAAATTGCCCAGCATTGTTACTTGAGTACCCATTATTTTGCCCATGTATTTAAAAAAGAAGCGGGTGTAAGCTTTGTCGACTTTCTAAATAAAGTTCGTATTGAGAAGGCTGTTTATTTGTTAGAGAAAACGGAATTAACCATGCAGGAGATTGCCGCGCGAGTCGGTTTTCAGGATGCGAACTATTTTGCAAGGAAATTTAAAATGATTATGGGGTGTAGCCCGACGGACTATCGGTCATCAGCCCAGTGCTAGTGTTATAGCAATAAATTCTTTAAGCCAATCCGCTCAGGGGTTGGCTTTTAAGCGTTTTCATCGGAGTGTTCAGTTCCTGGTTAAACCGTAATATCGTGCTACCTTTCCGCAAATTCGGCTAGATTCAGATGCCGTTTTTTTCAGTATGATGTAGTCATAGAAACAAACAAACTTTGTTTCATCAACCTACAGGAGGGAAGCAGATTTGAGACAAATTGAACTGCTGAATCCGCCAGAATTCGTACGAAACTCCAATTGGCGGGATCGATTCGAGACCAAGGTATCTCAGTGGTTGACCCCTTGGGAAGGCGAGGAAGAAGTCCAAGTCGGTTTCATCGGCGTTCCGCTTTCTAAGACGTCAATCAGTATTTCAGGCGCTTCGATGACACCGAATGCCTTGCGGGAATTATTTGCAAATGTCACGACGTACAGTATCGACCACGGTGTCGATTTGCAGGATTTGCAGGCGCATGATCTTGGTGATATTCAGATGCATGTGACGGATCTGCTGCGCTGTCATGCCAATATCGAACAAGGGCTGAAGAACATTTATGCAGCCATGCCTCATCTGTTCCCGATTATTGCAGGCGGCGATCATTCCATTACGTGCCCCTCTGTGAAAGCCTTTAAGCATCATGTCGGTGGAAAGGTGGGGATCGTTCAGCTTGACTCCCACATGGATGTCCGGAATCTGGAGGATGGAGGTCCTTCCAACGGAACGCCAATCCGCGGGTTGATCGAATCGGGCACGGTTGAAGGCCGCCATATTGCGCAGATCGGACTTCACAGCTTCGCCAATTCAAGAGCGTATCATGAATACGCCTTGACGCAAGGAATTACCCAGTATACGGCGCGTCAGGTAGCCAAAGAAGGAATCGAAGCTTTGGTGGAAAAGGCGCTGGAGGTTGCCGGTGACGGGACGGATGCTATTTATGTAACCGTTGACATGGATGTACTGGATCAAGCATATGCGCCAGGTGTGCCAGCGCTCGTTCCAGCAGGAATGACCTCGTGGCAGTTGTTGGAAGCGGTATTCTTATTAGGACAGCATCCTAAGGTACGAGGCTTTGATATTGTTTGTGTGGATCCCATGCAAGATCCCCGCAGAGCGACGGTCAGGACCGCCTTGCATGTCATCTTGACTTTCTTGACGGGATATATGAAAAGAAACTAATTCGAACACAACATAGAGGAGTGACTATTCATGGAACAAACAGTCAAACGTACGATTCGAGCAGCACACGGAACGAAGCTAACGGCAAAAGGTTGGCAGCAGGAAGCTGTCCTGCGTATGTTGATGAACAATCTGGACCCTGACGTAGCCGAACGTCCGGAAGATCTCGTCGTCTATGGCGGAATCGGCAAGGCTGCGCGGAACTGGGAGTCTTATGACAAGATCGTAGAATGTCTAACGAACCTGGAAGCGGATGAAACGCTGCTTGTACAATCCGGGAAACCGGTTGGCGTATTCAGAACGCATGCGCATGCGCCGCGGGTTCTCATCTCCAACTCGGTCATTGTTCCGGCCTATGCCAACTGGGAGACGTTCCATGAACTCGATAAACAGGGTCTTATGATGTACGGCCAAATGACGGCTGGCAGCTGGATTTATATCGGTACGCAAGGCATTTTGCAAGGAACCTATGAGACTTTCGCTGAGGCAGCTAGGCAGCATTCGGGAGGTACTTTAAGAGGTACCCTGACATTAACGGCAGGACTTGGCGGTATGGGCGGCGCTCAACCTCTGGCTGTAACAATGAACGATGGCGTGGTCATCGGTGTAGACGTAGATCCGACCCGTATTCAACGCAGAATCGACACTCGTTATTGTGATGTCATGGTTTACAATCTGGATGACGCGCTGAAGCTTGCGAACGATGCGAAAGCTGAGGGGAAAGCGCTCGCTATTGGGCTAGTAGGAAACGCTGCAGAGGTTTTCGCAGAATTTGTGAAACGGGGAATTGTACCTGATTTCGTAACCGATCAAACCTCGGCCCACGATCCGCTTAACGGCTATGTGCCGGTCGGTTATTCATTGGAAGCCGCGGCTGACTTGCGTAAAAACGATCCGAAGCAGTATGTGAAGCTATCCAAGAAATCGATGGCTGCCCATGTTCAGGCGATGCTTGATCTTCAAAAATTGGGGTCAACCGTATTTGATTACGGCAACAACATCCGCCAAGTGGCTCTTGATGAAGGAGTTAAGGATGCCTTTAACTTCCCTGGATTTGTTCCGGCTTACATTCGTCCGCTCTTCTGCGAAGGGAAAGGACCGTTCCGTTGGGCGGCATTGTCCGGTAATCCGGAGGATATCTATAAAACCGATGAACTTGCCTTGAAACTGTTCCCAGAAAATGCGCATCTGCGTAAATGGATCGAATTGGCAAGAGAAAAAGTCGCGTTCCAAGGTTTGCCTGCTCGTATTTGCTGGTTGGGGTACGGGGAACGGGCTAAGATGGGGCTGGCTATTAACGAAATGGTGCGCAATGGAGAATTATCCGCGCCGATCGTTATCGGACGTGATCACCTGGATTGCGGTTCCGTGGCTTCGCCTAACCGTGAGACCGAGTCCATGAAGGACGGCAGCGATGTTGTTGGCGACTGGGCCATCTTGAACGCCCTTGTGAATACGGCATCCGGCGCGAGCTGGGTTTCCGTCCATCATGGCGGCGGCGTAGGCATGGGCTACTCCCTGCACGCAGGTATGGTTGTAGTTGCGGACGGTTCCAAAGAAGCGGACGAAAGATTAGCCCGCGTCTTGAACACGGACCCTGGCATGGGCGTCATCCGTCACGCTGATGCCGGGTATGACATTGCCATTGAAACGGCGAAGGAACGCGGCGTTCGCGTACCGATGATGGGCATCTAATTGTTTCTGAATATATAAAAGAATGACTGATAACTCGCAGCAAGCCCGAACGGGCTTGCTGTATTTCGAGGGGGAGAAACGATGGACAACAATCGAATTGACCTGCTGATCCATAACATTGGTACGCTAATTACGATGCAAGGAACTCTGGAAGCGCGCAGAGGCGGTGAAATGTCTGAGGTCGCGGCAGCTCGAATGGGAGCTGTGGCAATCAGAGACGGTATCATTGTTGCAGCGGGGTCGGAAGAAGAAGTTTTGGCTCAAATCGGTGAAATGCCGGTAACACATAAGCACGATGCGGAGGGTAGGCTTGTTACCCCTGGACTTATTGATCCTCATACCCATTTGGTACATGGCGGCTCTCGCGAGAATGAACTAGCCTTAAAGCTGCAAGGCGCTTCCTATTTAGAAATTTTAGCTCAAGGCGGCGGTATTCTCAGCACAGTTCGTTCAACCCGTCAGGCTTCGGAAGAAGAGTTGTACGTAAAGGCTAAAAAAAAGCTTGGATACGATGCTTTCTTATGGGGTTACCACAGCAGAAGCTAAGAGCGGATATGGTCTAACTCTGGAGGATGAGCTTAAGCAGCTCAGGGTTACTCGCAAACTCAATCAGGAACATCCAGTTGATTTGGTGTCTACATTCATGGGTGCTCATATGGTGCCAGAAGAATATAAGGGGCGCTCTCAAGAATTCGTTCAGCTTATCATTGAAGAAATGCTCCCCGAAGTGAAACGTCAGGGACTTGCTGAATTTTGCGATGTGTTTTGCGAGCATGGCGTATTTTCCGTGGAAGAATCGGAGCAAATCCTGCTGGCCGCAAAAGCGATGGGCTTCGGCTTGAAGATCCATGCGGACGAAATTGAGCCGATGGGCGGCGCGCAGCTTGCCGGCAAACTGGGCTGCATCTCTGCCGAACATTTGATTGCAGCATCAGATGAAGGATTGGAAGCGATGCAGCTGGCTGGCGTCATTGCCGTCTGTTTGCCGGCTACTTCTTTTAATTTAAGGCTGAAGCATCACGCCCGTGCGCGTAGGATGATTGAAATAGGACTCCCCGTAGCTTTATCCACGGATTATAATCCGGGAAGTTCGCCAACGGAATCTATGCAGCTCGTTATGACGCTGGCCTGCCTGAATTTAGGGATGACACCGGAGGAAGTTCTTACGGCTGTGACCATCAATGCGGCACACGCGATCGGAAAAGCGGATATAATAGGCAGTTTGGAAGCGGGCAAACAGGCAGATCTGGTTATTTTCAACGCTGATAACTTAGCCTATCTGCCTTATCACTTTGGGATCAACCATGTTCATTCCGTATTCAAGCAAGGAAAAATGGTAGTCTCAGACGGAAAACGGATTCATTAAATGGTTACAGTCTGTACGAAGACTCGAGGGGGATCATCATGGAAGCTCCGACGGAAGTAAAAGAGAAGCCTATGCAAGCGGAAAGCTTGAATGTTTTGAGCAGAACGCAGTTTGTTATCCAAGCTGCTCTCGATAAAATGGGATGCGCGGAATCCTTATACGAATTGCTAAAGGAACCGCTTCGATTGCTAACCGTACGCATTCCTGTGAAAATGGACGACGGGTCCGTGAAGGTATTCACAGGGTACCGTGCGCAGCATAATGATGCGGTCGGACCGACCAAGGGCGGGATTCGCTTCCATCCCGGGGTCACCGAAGATGAAGTAAAGGCTCTTTCCATGTGGATGACCATTAAATGCGGCATTGCCGATCTGCCTTATGGCGGAGGCAAAGGCGGGATCCAGTGCGACCCGCGTACGCTGTCCTTCGGCGAGCTGGAACGGTTAAGCCGTGGTTACGTACGGGCAATCAGCCAGCTTGTCGGGCCGACCAAGGATATTCCAGCGCCGGACGTGTTCACGAATTCACAAATCATGGCGTGGATGATGGATGAATACAGCCGGATCCGGGAATTCGATTCGCCAGGTTTTATTACCGGCAAGCCGCTCGTCTTGGGCGGATCGATTGGAAGAGAATCGTCTACCGCCATGGGCGTGGTGCTTTTGCTTAGAGAAGCAGCTCATGTCGCAGGGATTCCGATTGAGGGCGCGCGAGTCATTATCCAAGGCTTTGGCAATGCAGGCAGCTTTCTTGCTCAGTTCCTTCACGAGGCTGGAGCCAAAGTGGTAGGCATTTCGGATGCTCAAGGGGCTCTTTACGATCCTGAAGGCTTGGACGTGCAGTATTTATTAGATCGACGTGATTCTTTCGGAACGGTGACGAATTTGTTCCCGAATGCCATCTCGAACCAAGAGCTGTTAATCCAAGACTGTGATATCTTAGTACCGGCAGCGATTGAAAACCAGATCACAGAAGAGAATGCGCCCGACATTAAGGCAAAGATTTTGGTGGAAGCGGCCAACGGACCGACGACCTTGAAGGCGACTGAAATTTTGACGGATAAAGGCGTTTTGATCGTTCCAGACGTGCTTGCCAGCTCGGGCGGGGTGATCGTTTCTTACTTTGAATGGGTCCAAAACAATCAAGGATATTATTGGAATGAAGAAGAAGTGAATGAAAAGCTTCAACAAATATTGAAAAAATCGTTTTATAACGTCTATCAGTTATCCTTGCAAAAGCAAGTAGACATGAGATTGGCGGCCTATATCGTTGGTTTAAAGCGAATGGTCGAAGCGATAAAATGGCGTGGGTGGATCTAATCTATGCTCGGATCAAAATGCCTTGGAAGGTGATGAATCATGAACAATTTACGTGAAGATGCTCTTCACATGCATAAAAAGTATACCGGAAAGCTGGAGGTTCTTGCCAAGGTTCCGGTAGGCACTGTCCGTGATTTGAGCCTTGCCTACTCCCCGGGAGTTGCAGAGCCTTGTAAAGAGATTTTTATTGAAAAAGATAAAGTATACGATTATACGATGAAAGGAAACCTGGTTGCCGTCGTTACCAATGGAACGGCTGTGCTCGGTTTAGGAAATATCGGTCCGCATGCGGCTATGCCTGTGATGGAGGGAAAGGCTTTGCTTTTCAAGGTATTTGCCGGTGTCGATGCGATTCCGATCTGTTTAGATACCATGGATAAAGAGAAAGTGATTGAGACGGTCAAGCAGCTTTCACCTTCGTTCGGCGGAATTAATTTTGAAGACATCGCAGCCCCGGATTGTTTTGAAATTGAAGAGAGGTTGAAAAAGGAATGTGCCATTCCTGTTTTCCATGATGATCAGCATGGTACGGCTATTGTCATTGCGGCAGGATTAATCAATGCTCTCCAGTTAGTCGACAAAACGATGGACCAAATTCGTGTGGTTATTAATGGGGCAGGCGCAGCCGGTATAGCGGCCATGAAGCTTTTGGTACATATGGGTGCTAAGGATATCATCGTATGCGATACGAAGGGCATTATTCATGAAGAAAGATAAGAAGGCATGAATCCATTCAAGCAGGAAATCGCACGGATGACGAATAAAGATAAGCTAACAGGTAAGCTCGCCGATGCAGTGAGAGGAGCCGATGTTTTCATTGGTGTTTCTGCAGCAGGGGCTCTTATGAAAGAAATGGTCAGCTCCATGAACCGTGATTCCATCATATTTGCAATGGCTAATCCGGTACCGGAAATTATGCCGGAGGAAGCGAAAGCCGCCGGAGCTGCGATCGTTGGGACGGGTCGCTCTGATTTTCCCAACCAAATCAACAATGTGTTGGCGTTTCCGGGCATTTTTCGCGGCGTACTGGATGTGCGTGCTAGAGAGATTAATGAGGCAATGAAACTAGCCGCTGTATACGCCATTGCCGGTCTGGTTCCAGCGCATAAGTTGAACCGGGATTATGTGATTCCGCATCCGTTTGAACCGATGATTGCTTCCAATGTGGCTGCTGCCGTTGCTCAAGCAGCCATGGATACGGGGTGCGCACGCTTATACATCAATGCGGAAGAGGTTAAGGATAGAACAAAGAAACTGATCCGCAAAAACGATGCGGTAGGTTCGTATTTTTCTTGGTACGCAGACATGACAAAGGAAGAGTAGGCATTGTTTGGACTAGTTATGTGGGACTTGGTATTTCCAGGTCCTTTTTTCCATTCGTTTATGGCATACATTCAAGGAGATGCTTACATGTCTTATTCGATCAAACTCATTAAAAAGCATATGCAAATAACGGCCGCTTGGTCTGGCGGAACGACAACGCAGCTAGCTATATATCCTGAACACGCGGAGTATAATAAGCGGAATTTTTTATGGAGAATCAGCACGGCCAGCATTCAAGATGAGCAGTCTTTGTTTACCTGCCTTCCTGATTTTTGGAGAAAGCTTATGATCATAGAGGGAGAGGTGATTCTAGAATATGAAGGATCACAACAGGTGGGGTTAAAGCCCTACGAGCAGGAGAGCTTCAGCGGAGGATGGGTAACCCGGAGTATGGGGAAGGTAACAGACTTCAATCTCATCACAGCGGCGGGATGCCGGGGAGAATTAGAAGCTTTATTTATCAAAGATGGAACTTCTTTTGAAATCAAATGTCACACGGATGATGTGGAATTTTCACTAGTAACGGAAGCTTTTTATTGTACCGAGGGCCGAGTGAGATTTAATATAAATGAAGATCAGTCTCTTTGGTTAGAGAAAGGCGACTTCTGCGTATTATCATGGAGAGCTTTATTGGATAAGGTGAATGTTAGGATAAGCCATTTTGGCAATGAATCTGCAGCATTTGTCATTCGTGCCCGTATTGTAAGTTGAATTTTTTCGGAGGAAGTGATGGAATGATGAACTATGACGTAATTATTGTTGGCGCAGGTTCGATGGGGATGGCTGCAGGTTACTACTTGACTCTTGCAGGGAAAAACGTTTTGCTGCTGGATTCATTTAACCCTCCGCACGATCGCGGGGCACATCATGGCGATACCCGTATCATCAGGCATGCCTATGGGGAAGGGACGAGCTATGTCCCGTTAGCCCTCAGAGCCCAAAAGCTTTGGTTCGATCTAGAGCGAGAGTCGGGAAGAAAACTGTTCCACCAAACCGGGGTACTAAATGTAGGCACTCGTGATTCAACCTTTATACAACAAGTTGTTTCTAGCTCCGAAGCCTATTCTCTTCCGCTACAAACAGTTGATTCCAGTAACATTCATACCGTATGGCCTGGGATTTCGCTTCCAGAGGGCTACGTGGGCTGCTTCGAATCGGAATCAGGTGTGCTTAAAAGCGAGGAATGTATTCGTGCTTATCGGGAACTGTTGGAACTTCATCACGTTACCATCGTAACGAATACATCTGTACAGGAATTATCTATCGATTCAGCCGGGGTGACGATTCAAACAGCCGATGAAAGTTATAAAGGACACGCCCTAATCGTTACAGCAGGGGCTTGGTCTTCTAAGCTGCTTCCTCTTATGAATATCCATCCACCGCTTGTTACCAAAAGAAAGACGTTTGCTTGGTTTGAAGCGGATGACTTTTTATTCGGTGAGGGACGCTTTCCGGCGTTTACGTTTGAAACCTCCTTGGGACATTATTATGGTTTTCCCAGTATGGGGGGAGCTGGTCTTAAGGTAGGACGTCATGATGGGGGACTTCGGATCAATCCGGATGAAGCCATTTCTGAGTTTGGGGCACTGCAGGAGGATGAAGAAGACTTACGAATGTTTTTAAGCCGGTTTATGCCTCTTGCCAATATGGAATTGCGCAAGGGAAAAACCTGCACGTACACCCTCACTCCCGATGAAAATTTCATTATTGACACGCATCCAGAGTATCCACATATCGCCTTTGCTGCTGGATTTTCTGGACACGGGTTTAAGTTCAGCAGTGTTGTCGGTGAAATTTTATGCCAGTTAATTACGACAGGCAGAAGTGAGCATGACATTTCGTTATTTTCAATGAACCGGTTTAATTAAAAGGATGAGTCTTCGCTAGTTTTGCGCTAGTGAAGGCTCATTTTTAAGCACTATATTCGACTAACCTGATCTTGCATGGTACGCTGCCGCTTTCTTGCCCAAGTTATAATGGCTAACAGGATAGGGATGATTGCGGTTGGGAGGAGTGACGAGAAGGGAAGTATTTTAAAGTTGTATTGGGCTAAATCGCTCATCCTTGTATAACTAATCTGGGCTAAAGCATAGAACAATAATCCAGTTGGTAAAATAAAAGGTTTCGTCTCTTTGATCTTGAAAATTTGTTTGATCACGAGTATAAAAACATAATGAAGCACAATAAGTTCAAATAAAGTGAATATGGTCCAGATCGCGATGATAAGAATTTCTATCCTTTCCATATATTCTCCGAACTTAACTAATTGAATGGTTGTGAAAAAGGGGAACGCAGACAATTTGGTTAAATGTATGCCAAGCGCACCGAACGTCAAATAACTTGCCATTAATAAATAAATGCCTGATAAAACTACTGCTGCTGCTAAATTTACGAATGTTTTTTTTGTGTTTTTCACCCTTGATAGAAGAAAACCGAAAACAACAGCTTTTCCAAATGGAAAACCGAAAGAGAGCACCCCTCCATAAATGATTACGGAAAGTTTGCTTTGTAACATGGGTAGGAAAGGATTAATCTCCACTTCACGCAGAATAAACAAACTAACGATGCAGATACACACAATGAAAAATGGAAGAATTAATTGAACCGTGCGGACTAAAGTACCTAAACCTAAATAAATGGAATAGGAACTAACCAACACGATGAGTATAATTAAGACGTTAGGCGCAGTGTTTGGAAGGATAGCCGTCGTATAGAACCAAGAAATAGCACGATAAGCCAACACACCATTTTCAAGGAAATAGATAAGATAGATGACAAGTGCGAGTTTGGCAAACCATTTCCCCAACAATTTTTCGCACGCCTCCGCCATACTTAATTGAGGATGCTGCGTTTGAACAAAAGTTAAAAGCCATAAGACCCCTATTGAAATTACAATAGCCAGAAGATTTGACATCCACACATCCTGCTTGACCAGCTTCGCTTCGATTAAAAACAAAGTTGAGAATCCGGACAAGAAACTAAAACAGAGAAATCCTAACTGACCATGATTGATTTTTTCCGGATCGGTCATCATTAATCCTCCATTCGAATTTTTAAAATGTTTATCATGTAATCGGAGATTGGACCATAAATAAACTTGCCTAAGGACTCTATGGTTAGTTTGGAAGAACTCATGAAGGGATTTAAATAAACGATAATAACGAGATAAAACAACAGAAGGACAATGGCATCCGTTTTAGCTTGTTGTTTCCATACCCGTATAAATCCCTTGAACCCTAAACAAATAGCAAGTAAGAGGAGCGCGTTATTAAGAAGCATTTACTGGTCACCTATGATTTGGGTCATGCCCAGTTTTTCAATTTTGACATCGACATGAACAGGAATGGACATTGTCGGATATACATGAACCCATTCATTTTTCAACTTTTTCCATTCTTTTGGGTGATGCTGGATGAAATGGTCGGAAATCCCGAGAAGGTCTACTTTCAGATCTTGTTGAAAATGTGTTAAGCAATCATGAATGATTTTCTCCAAATGCTTGGAGGTAACTTGTTCCAGTTGAGCAAATATAACCGGATCGCTGAGTGCAAGATGTTGATTTATTTCACCCAAGGTTGCTTTGAAATTCAACTGAACATCTAATTTAGGCTTGCCCTTGATGAAATCGCTTTGAATTTCTCTTTTTGAGATTCGAAGAAAACAGGTCACTTTCGTGGATTTGTAATCCAAGGTTTCTGTAAATTCATAGTTTTTCCATTTACTTTTCTCAGATAACCAATGGACAACCCGCACTTCATTTCCATCCAGCCAGTCAACGAATTTCCCTTTGTTAATAACAGCTCCGCCATTTAAAAGCAGAGATGATGGAGAAGTATTAGATTTTTGTGACGCAAATATTCTGCCTAAAACAAAGCCCCTGTATGGATTAGTGTAGCGGTCGGCCACTTTATGTATCATCAGACTGTAGCTCTTGCCCCACTCTTTTTCATTTCGGACGATCCCCAGCAGCACATTCGAAGTCAGTTCGCTAATATTGGTTTTTCTTTTCAGTAAATCCTCCGCTTTTCCCTCACTAACAAGTAGGTGACCTGTTATGCGAATTTGACGGTTTCTTGTTAGGAAATCTACGACATCATAAAGGGAATGACGTGCTGCAGCTTCACCTACAATAAAGAATTTATTATGCTGCCATACCAAGGATTTACCTACACGGTTACGCAAATTTCTTGCCGCATCCACTATCGAATCTCCAACTGCACTATCCACCAACTCCGTTGGTTTACCTGTTTTCTCCGTACTTGTCGTTGCGGGTAAAATACAATAGATCGTAAATACATATTTATTACTTTCCTTGTCATAATCAATACCAGTTGCCATAACTAAATCAATATCGCTGATTTCCTTAATATCAGGTGAACAGCCAACTAATAATGAAAGGATTGAACACATAGCCAGGAACCTTTTAACGTTCTTCATACCCCTCGCCTTCAATTCCAAAAATAAATTTCCCCTTCACCTTTGCCGTACGATCTGATTTCTTCTTATACGATGAGTCACTTCGATATCGGGCCGGCAGGAGGATAAATTTCTTAAATGTATTTTTTAAGCTTTCAGAATCGACCGGTTCTAAGAATGGTACTCCACAGAACCGTAAGGAACATAGATGCAAAAGGATTGCGAACAATCCCAGAGAGAGCCCAAAGACACCGGTAGAAGCTGCAAGAAGCATAAGAGGAAACCGTAACATTCGCAAAGCAATGGCTGTACTAAATGATGGAATTGTAAAGGATGCAATTCCAGTCATGGCAACTACGATCACAACTGGACGGGAAACGATTCCCGATTGTACCGCTGCTTCTCCAATGATGAGAGCACCTACGATACTGACAGATTGACCGACAGCGCGAGGCAGCCGCAAGCTGGCTTCACGCAGCACCTCGAACGCCACCTCCATGATGAAAGCCTCGATAAAACTCGGAAAAGGGATCCCCGCTTTGGCAGAAAGGAAGGCCATCATTAGCGGAGTAGGGACCATTTCCAGATGGAACGTAGTCAAGGCGATATATAAGGAAGGCCCAAACAAGGAAGTAAACAGAGTGATCAACCGTATTAAGCGCAAAAAATTAGCAAAATAGAATCTTTCGTAAAGATCTTCACTGGGATGCATCATCTCGAAAAATGAGCTGGGGGCAATTAAAGCGATCGGAGTCCCATCCGTTATGATCACGATTTTCCCTCTGTTCAGGGCGGTAACAATTCGATCGGGGCGTTCCGTATTTAGAATCTGAGGGAAAGGCGAAAACGTACTGTCCTGAATCCATTCCTCTATTTGTGCACTATCTACTAGAATATTCAAGTCTATCGCTTCGAGTTTTCTCTTCAATTTTTCTAATATGGTATGATCAACCTGATTATCGAGATACAAGACGGATACTTTTGTTTGACTTCGTCGTCCAATGATATAGGATTTCGATTTCAAATCCGATGTCTTCAGTCTTCTATAAACCATCCCCAAATTAATTTGCAAATCTTCGGTGAACCCCTCACGTGGCCCACGTACGTTGACTTCAAGCTTTGGTTCGTCTATCGCGCGTGTCTCATATCCGGGCAGCATCATTCCGTATGACTCAGAGCGACCTTCAATAAAAATAACGAAGCCAGCATCCGTAACCATGCTCACGACCGCATCTAAATTCGGCAATAGTCTAACTGCGCCTAGCGAGTATAACGATCCTGTAATCGCCTCATCCACTTGTCCCTTCCAGTAAAGAAGATCTTCCGACATTTTACGGATGATTTGTTGATTCAATATGTTTTCATCAACAAGGATATTTAAGTAAATGATAGACGCTAACGATTGACCGTCATTTTTGGTGATGTTTCTGACAACTAGATATTCATTTTGACTAAAATATTGCAATAATTTCTCAAGATTTTGGGAAACGGAAGTACTGATGGGTTCCTGTTTTAGTTCCATTTTCCAATCCCCTCAAAGTGAAATGATCTTAGGTCAAATCGGAAACATTTCATAATAAAGAAATTATTCACTTTACTTCCTAGAATTATGCAAAAACAATTTGAACAATAACTCCGACACCTCATTGGATGTGTTTTTTTGTTGACAAACCCCAGCTGCTAGGCGTTATATGGATGTAATTAACTAGCGATGGTTGAGCAGACTGAGGGGGTTTACGATGTTCTATTCGCTCAAAAACCGATTGATCGTTTTTTTCGTGGTTTTGTTGTTCGTTTCGTTCGGGACGATGTCCTATCTTTTTTTCACGGAGTCCCGCTCCATTATTCGCTCCTATATCGAGTCGTCAGCCTATGAAAAGATGGACGAATATGGGTCGTTCGTCAATATGGCGCTTGTGCAAATCTACGATGTTTCCTCGATTGTGTTTAATAGCAGCACAACGAATAGTTGGGATACTGCGCTCTCTGATCCGGCTTTGCCCGCAGGCGAGAAGATGCTCGCGAACATTAATTTAAGCAAGTTTTTGACACAGACGACGAACAATTATTCGATTGTATCGTCGGTCACCGTGTATCAGCAAGAGGGGATGTGGATCTCCTCGGATAATCAGATCACCAATGATACATCGTTCAAGAGTGAGCAGTGGTATGATCATTTTAAAACAAGAGGAATCCAATGGGTATCCGCTCATCAAGACCCGGTTGAGGTAAGACGCTCGAAACCATTTGACGTGCTGAGTTTATTGCTTCCTATCGGCACTTTTGAGCCCTCTCAATCCAAAAATATGATGAAAATCAATGTAAAATCCGAATTCTTTCTCGAACCGCTAAGTCGGATTCATCTTGGAGAGAAAGGCACGAT
This sequence comes from Paenibacillus sp. V4I9, assembly GCF_030817295.1. NCBI lineage: Bacteria > Bacillati > Bacillota > Bacilli > Caryophanales > Paenibacillaceae > Paenibacillus > Paenibacillus sp. V4I9. Next base: position 4,911,191 of record NZ_JAUSZE010000001.1, on the reverse strand, counting down.
ATTCCTGTTGGATGGGCAGGGAGATTCTGTTTTAGGCCAACAGGAATATGCTTCCTCCCATCCGGAGGCAGCGAAACAAATGGAGGCAATCCGCGCGAACCATCTCCAGAATGGGGTTGTCTACTTAAAGAATGAGCATGGCACTAAAGACATTCTCGTCTATAAAAAGCTGAAGCTTAATAATTGGCTGCTGGTCGGCATTGTGCCTGAAGCTGATCTATACGGCAAGCTTTACAAGCTTCGAACGAGCATCCTGATCTTCGCATCATTATTGCTTGTTGCAGCCATTGCTACTGCGATATGGCTTTCGCATGGGATTTCCAAACCGCTCTCTCGGCTCGCCTCCGCGATGCGTTATGTGCAGATGGGCGATTTCCACGCCGCAGAGAATCGGATTCCGGCCGAGGCAAGAGTTCGGAATGAAGTCGGCTATGTGACGACAACGTTCAGGAACATGGTGAGTCAGTTAAGACACCATATTACGACGGAATTTGAGCTAAAGCTGCTTAGGCAGCAAGCAGAGTATAAAGCGTTATTGATGCAAATTAATCCTCACTTTCTATTTAACACGTTAGAACTGCTAAGCAGTCTGGCGATGCAGCATCGCACACAAGATACTGTGAGAGTGATTGAATCTCTTGGGAAAATGATGCGCTTCTCTCTAAGAATCAGCGATGATCTGATACCGCTGGAAGAAGAACTGAAATATGTACGTCATTATGTGTCTATCTTGCAAATCCGATTTGCCGAACGACTTCAAATTATTATTGAGGAAGACGAAAATATGCGTCAATGCGTCATACCTAAATTCATTTTGCAGCCTTTAATTGAAAATGCCGTGAAGTACAGCTTTAGGGAACAAGCAGAGGCTAACGTGATTATAAGAGTACGACATGAACATAACCGACTCATCCTTTCCGTTACGGATAACGGTCCCGGGATTCCAGAGGAACTGGCACAGCAACTGAGAACGGAATCGTTAACCTCGCAGTTTGAGCAAATATTGAACAGCCGATCACAGCAGATCGGATTACGCAATGTCTTAGCTAGATGCCAACTTTATTATGGGCCGTTGTTTGCTTTTGAGATCGTTTCCACAAAGGAGCATGGGACCTATATAGCACTTACTTTGCCGCTGCAAGGAGGAACGATAGATGTATAGTGTACTCATCGTTGATGATGAACCCGAAATTCGGCAAGGACTGAGGCTCAAAGTTGACTGGGAAAGCCTCGGGTTGTCTATCGTAGGAGAGGCGGGAAACGGGGCCGAGGCTGTAGCATGGTTGACGAATCATCCAGTTGACATTGTGATTACAGATATGAACATGCCTATGATGGATGGGGTATCCTTTTTGGAAGCATGCCATGAGCACTATCCTTCTTTACGGCTGATCGTCATTACAGGCTATGAAGATTTTCATTATGCCAAGGCAGCTATTCGTCATCAGGCGAGGGATTATTTGCTGAAGCCGGTCACGCAAGATGAACTCAGAGAGGCTATGCTAAAGGTTATCTATGAGCTCGATGCGCAGCGAAACGAGCGCGATCAGCAAGTTATGATGGCGTGGCGGCTTTCGCAATATTATAAAGAAATGAAAGAGCATTTTATCGTTCACCTAGTTAAAGAGGAATTGGCACGGGAAGCAACGATTAAGGAGAAGGCCAAGTTGTTTCAATTGGATACCTGGGAGGAATGCCGTGTTTGTTTCCTTACAGCAGGTTTCATGGAACGCACGGGTGGCGAGGGGCGATTAGAACGTTCGCCGGACAAGCTGCGGCTGCCGTTTGAAATGGTTTGCAGGGAAGTTGCAGAGATCATCCCAGGTCAAATTCAAGTCTTCCGCGATGCGAACTATGCAGGATTAATGCATTTTATAGCTGTGGCGTCCCATACAAACCTAGATCACTTGGTCGATACGCTTCGCATTGCCGTGACCGATCATTTGGGATACCAGCCAGTGATTAGCATTGGCAAGACGGTTATTGGGCTTAATCAGTGGAAGGATGGTTATCTGTCTTCACTATTGGAGTGGAACTTGAAGGGCAATAAAGATTCACAAACCCTGCACAATCTATCAACGCCGGAGGCCGTACTCTCAGAGGAAACGAATAAGGTCATGCAGCGTTATTTGGCTCGTGGCGAGCTTGCTGCTTTCGAACAGGCGATTCACAAAGAATTGAATGAAGCTTTCGCAGCTTCACAAGCCAGATTCGTTAAACTCATTTTTCAGCTGTATCTAATGCTGGACACGCTCGCCTATACGGCCCGCATTGCCTTGGATAACGGCGAACAACTGTGGATTCGTCCCGAGCAAGTATGGGGATTCGATACGGCAGCTAAAGCACAGCAATTTCTATATAACCTGGCACATAAAATTGTCAGCTCGGGCAATGATCCTGTCGGAGATGATTTTTCCATGATACAAGCCGCTGAGCAATTCATTCATGATAACTATATGTACGATATTAATTTGACTATGCTGGCCGAACGTTTTAATTATAATTCTTCGTATTTCTCCGAAATGTTCAAAGCCAAAGCCGGAAAAACGTTCATTCAATACATCACTGATGTGCGTATGGCAAAAGCTGTACAGCTGCTTGAAGAAACGATGCTGAGCTTATGGGATATCGCTGAACTGACAGGCTTTTCGAATGCCAGTTACTTCAGTTCTAAATTTAAACGCATGTATGGGATGCCGCCATCTGATTATCGTCTTCGTCTCACAGTACCTGAAAAAATTGATAATCAAGAGCCGAAGAAATAGCATTCAAAGGAGCACCTATAATCCTTATGATGATCTTACAAGTGATGAGTATTCATCGCTATCGATCACGAAGGAGGAGGGCGCTCTCATGTCATCATTAAGTAAAACCGCCCTTTCGCGGCAAAATCGCACAGCTTATTTATTTTTATTACCTTGGTTAGTTGGTTTTTTCTGCTTAACATTGGGCCCTATGCTGGGGTCGCTGTATCTTTCCTTTACGAAGTTTAATTTATTGAATGCCCCCAGATGGCTAGGACTAGATAATTATGTGCAAATCTTTAACGAAGATGACTCCTTTTATCACTCAATGGGGATAACCTTTCAATATGCCCTATTATCAGTGCCCCTAAGACTTATTTTTGCTTTAATAGTGGCCCTGGCGCTAAATAAAGGGATTCGTGCACTTGGGGTTTATCGGACGGTTTATTACATCCCATCCCTACTTGGGGGTAGCGTTGCGATCGCTATCGTTTGGAGGAAAATATTCGATGGGGATGGATTATTCAATCAATTCCTAAGTTGGTTTGGTATTCAGGGCCCAGCTTGGGTGGCGCACCCTGATTACATCATGTCCACGATCATCACCTTGTCTGTATGGCAGTTTGGATCGGCCATGGTCATCTTTCTGGCAGGACTTAAGCAGGTACCAGCTGATCTTTATGAAGCGTCACAAGTAGATGGAGCAGGGAAAGTACGACAGTTTTTTCAAATTACACTTCCACTGTTATCACCGGTTATTTTTTTCAACCTTGTGATGAGCATTATTAATTCGTTTCAAGTATTTACACCCGGTTATGTCATCGGAGATGGACGTGGAGGACCGGTAAACTCGACTTTATTTTATACCTTGTATTTATATTTGAAAGGGTTTTCCTTTTTCGATATGGGATACGCATCAGCGCTTGCTTGGATTATGCTTGTTGTAATCGGTGTGCTAACGGCGATTGTATTTGTGACATCGAAGTATTGGGTATTCTATGGGGACGGCAAGGATGAAGGGAGATGACCAGATGATTTTGAACACGAATTACACCAAACTGCTGAAGCATCTGTTGATTATCGCCTTTGGCTTGTTGATGCTCTATCCAGTCTTATGGCTGCTTAGCAGTTCCTTTAAGCCGAATCAATTGATTTTCTCAGATACAAGTCTTTGGCCTAAGAAAGTGACGTTTGACAATTATATGAATGGTTGGAAAGGGCTGCAGGGCACAACGTTTGGTCGTTTCTTCCTTAATTCAGCTCACATCTCGGTGCTCTCCGTCCTAGGCAACATTATCACATGCTCCTTTGCCGCCTATGCGTTTGCACGGCTAGAATTTAGATTCAAAAAGTTTTGGTTTAGCCTTATGCTGGTCACCATTATGCTTCCGTACCATGTCACTTTGGTTCCTCAATACATTATTTATAACAAGATTGAATGGATCAACACGTATTTACCGCTAATTGTACCGAAATGGTTAGCACATGATTCGTTCTTCATCTTACTCATGGTTCAGTTCATTCGAGGAATTCCGAAGGAATTGGACGAAAGCGCAACCATTGATGGCTGCGGGCAAGGCCAAATTTATTTTCGCATCATTTTGCCGCTTCTTGTACCAGCTTTAATCACAACCGCTATTTTCACGTTCATCTGGACATGGGACGACTTTTTCTCGCAAATGATTTACCTCAACAATATCAAGCTGTTTACCGTTCAGCTCGGTATTCGCTCGTTATTTGATCCATCGGGAGAATCCGATTGGGGAGCGCTGCTCGCAATGTCCGTTCTTTCGCTAGTTCCGATCATGACGATATTCCTCACTTTCCAGAAGTACTTTCTAGAAGGCATTGCGACTACCGGACTGAAATAACCCGAAAAAATGACGTATCAACACCCGAAGAAATGACATTCTATTGGTTTTCAAAATGGATTACGATCAGGTTGTAAACGGTTCCTAATATTTGTTCAGGGGGAGATTTCATATGAAAAAACGATTTGCGATAATGACACTTGCCATGTTGATGGCCGTTACAACGGCTTGTTCTACAGGGACAGGCACGGGAAACAGCAGCGCTCCAAACGCAACAGCTGCAGGTACAGCTAAAGAAGTAGCAAAGGCAGAACCGGTAGAGCTAAGAATTATGTGGTGGGGTGACCAAAAGCGGGCAGATCGTACCAATGAGGCACTTCGTAAGTTCGAGGAGAAAAACCCGAATATCAAAATTGTCGGTGAATTTGCCCCGAGTTCAGGTTATTTCGATAAGCTAAACACGCAGTTGGCTTCCGGTACTGCGCCAGATGCGTTTTTCCTCGGAGGGAACGTAGTCGATTATGCGAATAAAAACGTGCTGCTTGAACTGGATCCATTCGTGGGGAAAGAGCTTGATTTAAACGATATGGACAAATCGATGATCCAATACGGTACATTCAAAGGAAAGCTGCTTCACGTCTCCGCCGGAGCTAACGCACGTGGTATCGTCGTTAATACGGAGTTGTTCAAAAAAGCAGGCATTCCTGTTCCGCAAGATGGTTGGTCATGGGCAGATTATGGACGAATAAGCAAAGAGATTACAGATAAACTCGGTAAGGATGTATTCGGGACATACAATTTCACGGTTGACGGTATGGATATTTACATGAAACAAAGAGGCAAACAGCTCTACGATATGGATAACGCTAAGCTAGGCTTTGAACAGAAGGATGCGGAAGAGTGGTTCACTTTATGGGATACGATGACAAAAACAGGCGGCGTTGTAACACCAGCTTTGCAAGTATCCAATCCGCCGTCAGATACAAGTAAATCGCTTGTTGTAACCGGTAAAGTGGCTATGAGCTTGCTCGCATCCAATCAACTGGGCGCTCATCAAAACCTGATTCCAGACCAATTGGCACTTGTTCAACTGCCTCGCGGACCAAAAGGGACCGGTGTTGTCTTCGAGTCGAGTCAAGGGTTATCTGGTTATGCGAAAACAAAACATCCAAAGGAAGTTGCGATGCTCATGAACTATTGGATCAATGATCCGGACGCGGCGAAAATTCTTGGTAATGATCGTGGTGTTCCTGTAACTTCCAAAATGCGGGATCTTCTGAAAAAGAATGCCAACCCGGTTGAGCAGGTCATCTATGATTACACAAGCCGCGTTTCGGCAGCGACAAATAAAGAGCCGTTTGCGATCAGTTATAACCCTCCAGGCAATACGGAATATACGAAACTAATTGAGACAACTGTGCAAGAAATTGGCTTTGGTAAAAAAGATGTGAAAAAAGGCGTAGAGGATTTCTATAACGGAACCGTAAAAATTTTCAACAATAACAAATAACGAAAGCCGCTTGTCGGGAGAAATAGGCTGCCAATGGCAGTCTATTTCTTTTCTATTGGATGTCATAGGACGTATTCCTAACTAGAGAGAAGAGGCGGATATATGAAAGAAGCATTGTTGAGTAAGCTGCGAGGGATTCATACGGAGGAGCGGATTGGCACTTTAAAAAAGGAATCCGATAGCCCCGTTCTTGCGGAATGGAACCAATCGGGAGTGAAGTTTGCGGCATCTTCCGATAAATTGGAGGGTGTGTACTACGAAGCTCTGCGTAAACTATTGGACTGTGTCGTACCGACGGGTGGAGAGAAGCCTATATTGCATGAAGGTGGTATTTATCTAGGGTGCTGGTTGGAAAGCACGGGGACGATTAACGCTGAATTGTTATCGCGTTTCATTCCTTCTGTTTCGCAATCCACTTATGAATTGTTTGCTGATTATCAACGTGAAGATGGTCTAATGCCTTATAAACTCACGGAGTCGGGTCCTTCTTACAGACAAATTCAATTAGTGACACCGCTTGCTAGAAGTGTATGGAATCATTATCAGTTGAATGGGCAGGATAAGACGTTTTTACGAAAAATGTATACAGCTATGCAGAAGTATGATGATTGGCTGCATACCTATCGCAATACGCGCGGAACGAATGGGGTGGAAGCCTTTTGCACATTTGATACGGGACATGATTTATCCCCCCGCTTTTGGCATGTTCCGGATACGCCCCATGGTAATGACGCAAGAATTTGTAATCCGGACTCCCCAATCTTGCCATTCGTTGCGCCTGATTTAACGGCCAATGTATACTGTCAGCGACTCTACCTAGCGAGAATTGCGGAAGAACTCGAGGAGAGTGGCGAGCCTTGGCGGGAAAAGGCGGAAATGAGCTTAAACAGCTTGTTCCAGTTTTGTTTTGATGAGACAGATCAGTTCTTTTATGATCTGGATAAAAATGATGAGCATGTTCGTGTACAGTCCGATGTCCTTCTGCGTGTGCTCGCATGTGAAGTGGGTGATCGAGCCTTCTTTGATCAAGCTTTGCACAAATACTTGTTGAATACGCGAAAGTTTTTTGCCAAATATCCATTTACGTCGATCGCTATGGACGATCCGAGATTTGACCCTTTTTCCAGTTATAACAGCTGGGCAGGGCCATCCAATTTCCTTAGCTTGATCCGTGCACCGCATGCATTTGAGCATCATGGAAGGTTTGTAGAACTCACCTATGTGTTATATCCGTTAATGGCTGCATTTCATAAAATGACACGATTCGCTCAAGCGCTAAGTCCATGGACAGGCGAGGAGGGTTTTACGGAGACTTATTCACCGGCGATTTTGTGTATGTTGGACTATGTTGAACGTTTGAGCGGTATCATGCCTAGACCAGAAGATGAACTTTGGTTTACAGGATTGCTTCCTTATGCAATTGATCACGGGGAAGTGATTGCGAATGGGACTGCTTACAGTCGGGTTATAAATGGTGTTACATTTGAGCTGGTTAATACAATGGCTGAATCCGTGGTTTATCGAGACGGTGTGGTCACTCTACAATTTCCAAATGGCTTAAGAGCCGTAACCGACCGTCAAGGAAAATTGAAGTCGTTTATCGGTATGACTGTTCGAACGGTAGAAGGAGTTATCTCGTATGAAGGGCGCGAATGGCATGTTGCTGTGAAAGGAAATGAACGGATCGATTTGGTAAACGGTTTTGAGTTGAAAAAGCGACCAGCTGATTTAGGCGTTATTGCACCAACTTATGGATAGTCAGCAATGAAAGAAAGTGAGGAAATGGCGATGGTTGCAAAAAAAGATTTACAGATTCGCGATCCGTTCGTTCTCCCAGTGGCGGAAGAAGGAAAGTATTATTTATTTGGCAGTACAGATAAGAATATTTGGGGGAAAGGAACTGGCTTTGACGTGTATGTTGGCGACGATTTAGAGCATTGGGAAGGACCCTATCCGGCGTTCAGGCCAGATGCGGATTTCTATGCGGAAAAGAATTTCTGGGCTCCTGAAGTTTACGCATACAAAGATCGCTATTATATGTTTGCGACGTTTAGACGCAAAGACAATCAATTGCTGGGCACCGCGGTGCTGGTAGCGGACCATTTGTTAGGTCCTTTTGTCCCTCATAGCGATGGGCCCGTAACGCCGAAAGATTGGAGCTCACTTGACGGCACGTTGTTTATTGATAAAGAAGACGCGCCGTGGATGGTCTTTTGCCACGAATGGCAGCAAGTCGCCGATGGGGAGATGTGCGCAGTCAGGTTAGCGGAAGATTTGAGTAGCGCTGTAGGTGCTCCTGTCTTACTGTTCCGAGCTTCGGAGGCACCGTGGACGACCTCTTTTATCGCGGAAAAGTATCAAAATCAGGAAAACTATGTGACGGATGGTCCCTATTTGTTTCATGCTTCCAACGGGGAGCTGCTGATGCTTTGGGCTAGCTTTATCGATAATAAATATGCGCTTGGTATTGTGAAATCACGAAATGGCAGCGTTTTGGGCCCTTGGAGTCACGAATCCCAAGCCCTTTATCGGAATGATGGTGGACATGCCATGGTTTTTCGAGCGTTGGATGAACGATTGATGCTTGCCATTCATACACCCAATCAAACGCCACATGAGAGACCCATTTTTCTGGAGATCACGGAAAAGTTTGCTGTGCTCGAGCTTGCGTTGAATCGGATGAATGAGCTGGGTTAGCTCTCGAGCTTTCACAAAACGATAAGGTCACCTTGGCATGCCCTATAATTCGAAAAAAATCTATTCGTCATGTATTCGGAATGATTAACTGATAAAGATAAGATCAAGCCCTCAATCAAATGAGAGGATTTGATCTTTTTTTATTAAAAATAAGTTTGATTGATCTCTATCTAAACCTGATGTAAAATTTGAAATAATATTTCAGAAATATATAGACAAAGTGAAATAAAACTCTATAATAAGGGTATGCAAGTTCAAAGTTACACATGAAACCGTAGAGGGTGACTCCCATGTTAAAAGGTGGATTAGTAAGTATAGAAGCGGCTATGGGGAGCTTAAAGCCCATGGAGCGTAGGGCTGCACAATATATTATGGAACACCCGGAACAGGTAGTCAGCCTTTCCGTGCAGAAGCTGGCAGAGTTTGCTGACGTAAGTGAAGCAACGATTGTAAGACTTTCACGCTCCCTTCACTGTAAAGGATTTCAAGAGTTGAAGCTGAGGATCGCTGGTGATTTATCACAATCGTCGCTGCCTACAGAATCGTACCAAGAAATCCGTACCGACGGATCTATCGTAGATCTCATCAAATCAGTATCCAATAACAATATTGTTTCTATCCAAGATACTTTAACGGTACTATCTCCGGAAAGTGTGGAAAAAGCCATAAATTCACTGAGCAGCGCAAGAAAAGTCGGCGTGTTCGGTGTAGGCGCATCGGCGGTTATCGCGAAGGATTTCATGCAAAAGCTAACGCGTATTAATCGCTGGTGTGAAATTGGTACCGGGTTTGATGCTCAGGCAACCATTGCGGCCAATCTAATTCCCGGTGACGTAGTCTTCGGTATTTCCTATTCAGGCCAAACCGAAGACATGATTCGTGCGTTGGCCGTAGCCAAAAATAACGGTGCCTCAGTCATAACGCTGACCCGGTTCGGAGCCAATCCAGTAGCGGAGCTTGCGGATATACAGTTGTTTATAAGCACCTTAGAGAAGAGTATCCGCAGCGGGGCAATGGCCTCAAGGATTTCCCAACTGAACGTTATCGATATTTTGTACGCGGGAATCGCTGGCCGTCATTATGAGGAAAGCATCAAATCTCTGGAAAAGACGCGACAAGCCGTCATGGCGGGGAAACGCAATGGATAAAGTCGATCGCTTGGTAGAAGGATGGGTGCGCGATGGGCACTTGCCCGGCGCTGTGCTCGACATTACTGTATCGAACCGCTTTCGATTTCAAAAATCATATGGATCATACTCCGACGGGACAAGGGAACATCCGATTCATCTGAACACTATGTTCGACATCGCATCCCTTACGAAGGTAACCGTTACGCTTCCAGCTATTCTCGTTCTGGTGGCCAAAGGGAAGCTATCGCTGGATAGCTCCGTGCAGGCTTACTTGCCTGCATTCCGCCATCCGCAAGTAACACTTCGTCATCTATTGATACATGCGTCCGGGCTGCCGCCGGATTTACCTTATCTTCCGCGCAAAGCAGCCAGGCCTAGCCTAATCGACGAAATTCTGGCGCAAGAGCTTTTATTTCAGCCAGGTAAGGATAAGCTGTATAGTGATCTTGGTATGATCCTCCTTGGGATCATTGTAGAACGTGTGTCTGGGGAGCCGCTGGATCGCTTTGTTAAGCAGCATGTATTCGATCCACTTGTGATGCGGCATACGGTTTTTAACCCTGGCTCCGAACTTCGAGATCGTATTGCCGCAACCGAACAGGTAGATAGAGCATATGTCATCGGCGAAGTTCATGATGAGAAGAGCTTCCACCTCGGCGGTGTTACAGGCAGCGCGGGATTATTCGCAACAGCGGACGACCTAGCACGCTATGCGGCATGGTGGTTGCAGCCGGAACATTGGGATATTGTTCCCCCATCGCTAATGCGAGAAACCACGGCGGCTCCTATACGTGGCCGCGGACTTGGCTGGGAGGTCAAGCATGATCCTACAAACGTCCCGAGCTGCGGAGAAAGCTGGCCTACGGGTAGTTTCGGTCATACAGGTTTTACCGGAACGAGCTTATGGATTGAGCCCGAACAGGGCATCAGCGTCGTATTTCTTACCAATGCGGTTCATTTGGGGCGAAATAACAAGATCCGTGAGCTGCGTCCAATTTTACATGAAACGGTTTTGTCCTCGTATCTATCATGAGGTTAAACATATAAGTAAACATTAAAGGGAGGCTTTCTAAATGAAACGTTTATTCAGTGGGGCATTATTAACTATGGTCGCTGCTTCTTCTATGCTTGTCGCTTGCAGCAGCAATACCGCAACTCCTAGCACGACACCTGGTGGAGCAAGTACGGCACCATCGGCAGCACCTCAGGAAAAAGTGAAGTTGACAATGGGCAGCTGGCGTACTGAAGATGTGGAAGCTTACGCTAAAATCATTGCTGAATTCAAGAAAAGCAACCCGAACATTGATATTGATTTCAAGCCGATTAAAAATACGGAATACAACACAGCCCTTAACACAGGTCTGCAAAGTGGAAATGGCCCTGATATTATTCATCTTCGTCCTTATGCTGCAGGTGCTGTGTTGGCAGATGCCGGTTACTTAGAGCCGTTGACAAGCATCAAAGGAATGGACGTATTCTCGAAGGACACCTTGCTGGCCGCTACAGGAACAGATGGTAAAGTATACGGCGTACCAACAGTATTCAGTTCCACGCAAGTTTTTTATAACAAGAAAATCTTCCAAAAATATAATCTTACAGAGCCTAAAACGTGGGATGAGCTGTTGAAAACGGCTGATACTTTGAAGAAAAATAAAGTAACTCCGTTTGCTTTCGGCTCTAAGGAAGGTTGGATTCTTTCCCTGACTCAAGGAACACTTGCACCTTCCGTTTACGGTACAGATTTCATTAAGAAGATACTTGCTGGCGAAGCGAATTTCAAAAACCCGGAATATGTAAGTTCGATTAAAATGCTCAAAGATATGACCCCGTACTTCCCAGATAACTATGTAGGGATCGGTATGGACGATATGAGAAACATGTTTGTTTCCGAGCAAGCAGCCATGATGGTAATGGGCGATTGGGAATATGCCGTCATGAAGAAAACGAATCCAGATCTACAAATGGATGTGTTCCCAGTTCCTCCGATGAAAGCGGATGGCAAAGCAACGGTTACGACTTGGGTAGACGGCTCTTTTTCAGTGAATGCAAAATCAGCTCATAAGGCGGAAGCTCTGAAATTTATGGAGTTCTTGACAACGAAAGAGTTCGGAGCGCTTGCTGTAAATGAACTTCAAAAACCAAGCACAATCCCAGGTGTGGCGGCAAAAGATCCGCTTGTAGCCAAAATTGCTAAGAATGCAGATACGATATCTACACCTTACGCATCAGTTGTCTATTTCAATGCAGGCAACCCTACGACCAAATCTACTTTAGAAAACGCAATTCAAGGGATGTATTTAAACAAATTGACTCCGGAGCAAGTGACGGAAGAAGTTCAAAAGAGCGCTGATACATGGTTCAAGCCTAAGAAATAAATTAGTTTAAAAAGAGGGGTGGGGGCACATGAATAACTTTGCAAAATCGTCTTGGTGGAAAAAGGGAGCAGTTCATCTGTTCCCGGTTCCTGCCCTCGCTGTTTACATTCTCTTCGTGATCTATCCGATCCTTTCGGCTTTCGGTTACAGTTTTTATGACTGGAAAGGTCACACCCGCGGGGAGTTTGTGGGGCTAGGCAACTTTGTGAGCCTGTTTACGAAAGAACCGTTCAACCATTTATTTTGGAATGCGTTCGGTCATAATCTTTATTATTTTGCTGTTGAAATGGCTGTTCAGAACGTGATTGCGTTCGTACTTGCCTATCTTGTTTACAGCAAACTTAAGGGTTCGAACTTTCTGAAAATGGCTTACTTTTTACCGAGGCTGCTTTCTGTCATCGTTGTAGGCTTTTTGTGGAAACTCATGTTGAACCCGAACAACGGTATTGTCAATGTGCTGCTCAAAAAGATCGGTCTTGTTTCGTGGGCTAAGCCTTGGCTCGGGGATCCGGCTTATGCGTTAACATCAATTACAATAGTCAACAGTTGGTTTGGCGTAGGTTTCTCCATGTTGATATTTCTCGCAGGTTTGCACGCAATTTCGACAGAAGTCATTGAAGCGGCGAGACTGGACGGAGTAAAAGGTTTTCGTCTGATCCGTTCCATTATCCTGCCGATGATGAGTCAGTCATTAATCATTATTACTGTGTTTACCTTTATTCATGCTTTCGAAGCGTTCGAACTCATCTATGCCATGGAAGGTTCACAAGGAGAACCTTACAACTCCACCGATACGCTTGCTGTGTTCTTTTATCGGATTGCGTTTGGCGGCTCATCTGGCGGCGATTCGGTCGCATTAGGCCTAGGCTCGGCACTGGCAGTGGTACTATTTTTCATTATCGCAACCATTTCCGCTTTGTTCCTGTACTTCACTAGGAACCAATCGGCGCAGTGATAATGAGAGACTTTGAACTACGTCCAAAGATCCCAGAGCGGAGAGACTTTGAACTACGTCCAAAGATCCCAGAGCGGAGAGACTTTGAACTACGTCCAAAGATCCCTATATTAGGAGGCACACATGAAAACCAACAAATCCGTTCGGGGGCTCCAATACGCTGCGGCGTACTTGGGTGCACTGGTCAGTTTGTATCCGATCTTTCTGATGCTGACCTCCTCTTTCAAGACGAATATCCAAATTTTGAAAAACCCGATGTCGCTTCCGACTTCTATATCGTTTACGGCATATAGTAAGCTAATCCATCAAATTCCGTTCGGAACTTATTTTTGGAACAGTGTCGTGGTTAGTGTCGTTTCCGTAGCTTTGATCTTGCTGTTTGGCGTTTTGGCGTCATTTTATATCGCAAGATATCCGTTCCGTTGGAATGGTGCGCTGTTCTTCTTTTTCCTCTTAGGCATGATGATTCCAATTAAGCTTGGGATCGTACCCTTGTTCCTATTAATGAAGAAGCTATCCCTTTTGAATAGCGTTTGGTCTCTAGTCAGCGTGTATACGGCGATTGGATTGCCGCTTGCTGTCTTGATCTTAACTGGTTTTTTTAGAACGCTGCCGAAGGAGCTAGAGGAAGCAGCGCGCATCGATGGTTCTTCGGATTTCGGTGTCATGTGGCATGTCTTGCTGCCGCTTATTCGCCCTGCACTGGGAACGGTCATGATTATGAATTTTATTATGGCGTGGAACGATTTCTTTTTCCCGCTGATTTTTATCCAAGACGATATGAAAAAGACGATACCGGTTGGCATGCTGTCACTTTTCGGACAGTACTCTACGGATTTAAGTATGCTATTTGCCGGGCTCACGTTGGCTTCCGTGCCAATGATTGTCATGTTTTTCCTAGCGTCGAAACAGTTTATGGAAGGCATGACGGCAGGAGCGGTGAAATAATATGGCTGAAACTAGATATATTGGGATTGACGGCGGAGGGACCAAAACGGTATGTATTCTCGGCGATGCGGAAGGCAACATTTTGGCTGAAAGCCGTGGGGAATCCAGCAGCGTGAAGTCTCGTCCATGGGAGGATGTTCAGCGAGTTCTGCTCACACTTATCCGGGACGTTTTAGACCAATCGGATACGGACATGTCCCGGTTAGGTGGGATCTTCCTCGGCTTAGCAGGGAGTGACCGCCCCGAAGACCGGAAACGGATCGGCGACTGGCTGCAAACCGAATTGCCGGAAGGTGTTCCGATTACCGTGCACAATGATGCAGTGACCGCTTTGGCCGCCGGTACTTGGGGACAGAAGGGCATAGCTCTCATTTCAGGCACAGGTTCGATCGCATATGGATTCGATCCTGAGACGGGCGGTTTTGTAAGAGTCGGAGGCTGGGGTTATTTACTCGGCGATGAAGGAAGCGGGTTTGATCTTGGGCGGAAAGCGCTGGTGGCCGTTATGCGAGCGTATGACGGTCGAGGAGAGCCTACAGCTTTAACAGGGTTAGTTCTTGAACGTTGGTCCTTGCAGCACCCTGGGCAATTGATCAATACCATTTATGGCCATGACAATGTACGGACCGCGATTGCGGATGGATCCAAGCTTGTCATGCGGGCTGCAGCAGATGGGGATCCGATTGCTGTTAAGCTCGTGGAAGAAGCGATTCAGGAGCTAGAAGAACTCGTAAAGACTGTTATAACTTCCATGGAGAAACAACAGCCAATAAAGGTAAGTGACAACTATAACTTGGCGAAGAATACAATCCCTCTTGTGATAACAGGCGGCTTATTTTCAGATCAAATGTTCGAGCATCGCTTTTTGCAAACACCGTTGATGCGGTCCGGCAAGTTCGATGTTCGGTTGCTCGAACGCCCACCTGTGATTGGAGCATATCTACTTGCCTTAAAGGAACGGGGCTTCGAATTAACGGAAGCAATGAAACAACGGATAGCAGCATTTGTCTTTCATATATAGTGGCAATGTAACGCATCCATAAAAAGGAGGCAAGGTAACGTGGTACAACAAGTGAATCAAACGGTTACCGAGCAGAGAAACGCAAAGTCAAGTCACCTTGACCGACTAACTGTTCGGGAGATCGTGACTCTTATGAATGAAGAAGACCAAACGGTAGCTCTCTCCGTAAACGGAGCTTTACCGCAAATCACTGATGCAGCTGAAGCGGTGGTCGAAGCCATGACTCGCGGAGGCCGACTTTTCTATATTGGAGCTGGAACCAGTGGCCGTCTCGGCGTTCTAGATGCATCCGAATGCCCGCCTACGTTCGGTGTTGAGCCGGAGCTTGTGAACGGCATTATTGCTGGAGGAGAAATAGCCATTCGTGCAGCAGTAGAGAACGCTGAAGATGATGAAGAAGCTGGTGTACGTGCGATAGCGGATGTTGTTCGAGCTGGTGATGTAGTCGTCGGCATTACAGCAAGCGGAACCGCTCCCTATGTTATTGGCGCTATACGAGAGGCTAACCGGTTGGGTCTATCGACGATCGGCATAAGCTGTAACCGGGATACACAGCTAAGTGCAGTTGTGAAATATCCGATCGAGGTGCCTGTCGGGCCTGAGATTATTACGGGGTCGACAAGGTTAAAGGCGGGAACGGCGCAAAAAATGGTTCTCAACATGATCTCCACGACCGTGATGATTCAGATGGGTAAAGTTTATGGAAATCTGATGGTAAATGTTCAGGCGACGAATAAAAAGCTTAGGGATCGTACCGTGCGGATTATTCAAGAGGCGACTGGCACAGATGATGAAACGGCCCGCCGCGTCGGAGTGGAAGCTAAGGGAGATGCCAGAGTTGCGATTCTGATGCTGATGTTCAACGTAAGCCGGGAGAAAGCTTTGGATGCGCTTGTTCAAGAAAATGATCATTTCGGTAATGCTGTAAAGCAGCTCGAACAAACTCAATAAGAAATCATTCTATTTAAACCTTATATGCCTAGCTGATAGTATCAGTTTAGGCATTTTTATTTTGTGTGGGAAATTAAGGAAATCATGAAAGATGCCGATCTGTGGATATGTGTGGGTTTTACGTCCTGAGAAGGCAGAAAAGGCTGTCTCGGAGGCTCGAATGCAGCGAAAGAGGTGCGAGACGTCAGATAAGGACCTCTCAGCTGCTGAAAGCAGGCGAGTTAGCGGGTTTTGCGTCCTGAGAAAGCAGAAAAAGCTGTCTCGGAGGCTCGTATGGAGCGAAGTTGGTGCGAGACGTTAGAAAAGAACTTCTCAGCTGCTGAAAGCAGGCGAGTTAGCGGGTTTTGCATCCTGAGAAGGCAGAAAAGGCCGTCTCGGAGGCTCGAGTGCAGCGAAAGAGGCGCGAGACGTCAGAAAAGGACCTCTCAACCGCTGAGAGCAGGCAAGTTAGCGGGTTTTACGTCCTGAGAAGGCAGAAAAAGCTGTCTCAGAGGCTCGAATGCAGCGAAAGAGGTGAGAGACGTCAGAAAAGAACTTCTCAGCTGCTGAGAGCAGGCGAATTAGCGGGTTTATGCTACAAGAGGTTATGTTGTTTTGGAGAAGTTAACGCATAAAAGGATGCGAATTCATGTGCGATCTCTGATATGCTATAATGTACCCGATTAACAGCAGGAGTTGATGGCAGGATGGGGTTCCGTAAGATGTACCGAAATTACTTAAAAAATAACTTATTTATGAAGCTGCTTCTCCTGTTCTCATTGATAACCGTCATTACGATTATTTCGTTTTCTTATTTCATGTATCATTCGATGTCGCAAGCGGCGATTAATCGTGAGCTGGATATACAGAAGAAGGCAATGACGAATGTGAACAATTATTTGGGGGGGAAATACGATTCAGCGCAGTCTATCGTGTTCGGCTTATATCGGGATAGTTCGCTTGCCGCGGGCATCTCTTTCATGCTGCAGCACCCTTTCCAAGAATATGTGCAGCATGGCCTGGAGCAATACAATTTAGGCGGCAACAGCACGTGGAATGCCGGCCTGCAATATTTTAAAAATCGGGTGGAAGATGACGAAGATATTCGCAGTCTGATGCTGTACAGCGTGGATCAACAGACCTTATACGTGCTGGATCATAACCGGCAATTGAAGATCGTTCCTACGAATGCAGCCCACTCCTACATTCCTGAAGTCATGGCGCTTGATAATAAAAGCGTTACCTTGCCGAATGTATGGGTACGTGAAGCCGCTAGTCAATGGGATAACCATCTGTACTCGATTAGGACGCCAATCAACGACAAGCAAACTTTGAAAAATATAGGGCAACAGATCGTGTACTTCAGTGCGGATGGCATTTGGAAGATTCTGCCCAATGATAAGGAAGAGTTAAAGGGGACGATTCTCGTTCTATCACCAGATGGAGGCATCCTGTTTGATTCTTCGGATCAGTATTATGGCAAGCCCTATCCTTTCATGAATCAGGTCAGTTCGTTATACGAGAATAGTGGTTCGAATCAAAGTGGTTATGTGACGAAGCTGACGCAGAGCAAAGGGGATTTTATTGTCGTCGGGATCATTCCGAAGAATGAACTTGAAGCATCCTCAAGGCGAATCGGGAGCATGATCTTTATGATTAGCGCGATATGTATCTTTTTCGCCATTCTGATTCCATCTCTGGTTGTGATGAATGTCTCTAAACGCACCAACCAGATCATTCGCTTTACGCGGAAGGTCAAACAAGGCGATCTGAATGCGCGGATTCCGGATGTGCGAGAGGACGAGCTGGGACAAATATCTCGCAGCTTCAATGAGATGATCGAGGAGTTGAATCAATATATCGATAGGGTGTATAAGGCGGATATTAAGCAGAAGCATACAGAATTAACGGCTCTGCAGGCTCGCGTCAATCCACACTTTTTATATAATACTCTCGAAGTCATTCGGATGCGGGCTATCTCTCACGGGGCTCATGACGTTGGCGAAATGATTTACAGCTTATCGGCGTTATTCCGAAGCCTGGTACAGCAGAAAAAGATTTACACACTGAAGGATGAGCTGGAAGCCTGCCGCTTATACCTCGAGCTGTTCCAGATTCGCTATAAGGACAAGTTCACGTACTCGATCGAGTGGGATCGGAAGCTGGCACCTACACGTGTAATGAAAATGTCGCTGCAGCCTGTAATTGAGAATTACATCGTACATGGCTTGCGAAGCGAATGCACCGATAATGAGCTTCATATTCGTGTGAAACAAACGGAAGAGTTCCTTCATGTGCAAGTGGAAGACAACGGAAACGGTATTACGCCAGAGCGTTTGAGCGAGCTGGAGTCATTCTTACAAGCAGAGGAAACCGAAGGCGAATCCTTCGGCTTGCGGAGCATCAATCAACGCCTCAAGTTGCTCTACGGCAGCAAGTTTGGCGTGAAATTATGTAGTGAACCAGGTAAAGGCACGGTAGTAGACATATGGCTGCCTATGGACGACGGAAAAGAGGGTTATGATGTTTAGGGTTTTTCTTGTGGACGACGAGCCTTTCATAATAGAAGGGTTATATGACATTATTGATTGGGCCGAAGCGGGTTTGGAAATTGTCGGACATGCCAGCAATGGTCAGAAGGCTTTGGATGCCCTGCAGGAAACGTCGGTGGATATTTTGTTGACGGATATTTCCATGCCGGTGATGACCGGTTTGGATCTGATTCGCCATGCCCGAACGGTTCATCCCGATTTGAAAGTCATCGTACTCAGCGGCTTCGATGAGTTTACCTATTTAAAAGAAGGCATGCAGCTCGGCATCGAAAATTACCTGCTGAAGCCCATCAATATCCAAGAGCTAAAGGCAACGCTTCACAACACCGTCGAGAAGCTGAATACGTTCGAAGAGACTCGGCAGGTTCAGGCCTACAGCAAACAAATATTAAAAGATAACACGCTTCATCGTTGGTTAACCCATCAGATTGCGCCTTTGGAATTTTACGAACGCGCGGACCTTCTGGGCATGAACCTTGATCGTGCTTATATGATAGCTTCTGTACTCCGAGCGACATCTGATGCTGCCGAGGTTTTCGAGTTTATCTCCGATCGGGTGCAGTCCTATGATTGGATCACCTCATTCTTCGATATGGATGGCGATGTCGTCCTGCTTGCAGCTATGGATGATGCTGACTGCGGCAGAACGGATATGACCGCTTTGCTTCAGCAGCTTCAGGCTGATCTTAAGGATCGTCCTCTCCGCATATCTATCGGCAGTGTAGAGCTTCTGCCTGAACAGGCCGGACAAAGCTATGCAGCCGCGAAGAAAGCGCAGGAGTATTTCTGGGTATATACGGAACTGAATATGATTGATTATACAGAGCTTGCGATGAATCAAGACAATCGAAAGGTCGACTTCTCCATTATTGATTGGCCGGTCTATGCGAAACTAATTATTGCCAAAGATCAAGAAAATTTGCGTGAGCAAATTCAAAACGATTTCAAACGGATTAGGGCGCTTCCGGGAATTACGCCGCACGATTTTCAGAATATCGCCTTTGAGATGATCATTCATTTCAAGCTGGAGATCAAAGCGATTCGCCATACCGAGGAACTCGATGCCTATAATCACGCTTTTCACCAAATCAGGAGCGCGGTTACGCTGGAAGAGCTGGAAACGGCCATCCTCGAAATTGCCCATACGACAATCGGTTTCTTAATTTCAGACGTTCGAAGTCCGATTGTGCAGCAGGTTTTAAAATATATCCATCAATCCTATGCGGAAGAGCTATCGCTCAAAATGCTGGGGGCGCACTATCATATTCACCCCGTTTATTTGGGACAATTGTTCCATAAGGAAATCAATGAGACGTTTACGGAGTATATCAATCGGTACCGAATCGAGAAAGCAAAGGAACAGTTAAAGACAACGAATTTGAAGGTTCATGTTATTGCCAAAGATGTGGGCTATTCGGAATTAGGCTACTTTTATAAACAATTTAAAAAGTATGTGGGAATCTCCCCAACGGATTACAGAGGATTGCTCTAGGGAAAACTGAGGAGCAGTCCTTTTTTTTGCCGGAAAGGATAAATAGCCGCTTTTTTCTTAACTTTAGACAGGGTTCATTTAGTTTATCGTCTATTTGTAACTGCTTTCATGCGGTACTGTAAAGGTAGCCCAACGGGGCGTAAATAATAGAGCACTTAACAGGGAGGATACAAAATGAAAAAACGTTTGGTCACCACACTAGGATTGACGCTAGCAGTTTCACTGGCTCTTAGCGCGTGCGGCAACAAAGAAGCCGGCGGTGCGAAAGGGAATGAAACGACAAATAAACCGGTAGAGTTAATCTGGTACACAATCGGAACACCGCAGAAAGACGTGGACCGCGTCATGGCTGAAGTTAGCAAATATACCGCGGAAAAAATCGGCGTTACCGTGAAAATGAATATGGCGGACTGGGGCGACTACGCACAAAAAATGCAAGTCATGACAGCATCCGGTACACCAATGGACATTATGTTTACGTCTTCATGGGCTTTTGATTACGTGCAAAACGTGCGTAAAGGCGCATTTAAGCCGATTGACGAGCTTCTTCAAAAAAATGGACAAGGTATCGTGAAAGCATTAGATCCTGCATTTCTTAACGGCTCCAAAGTGGACGGGCACAATTACGGCGTACCTGCCAATAAAGAACTGCCAGCTCAAGACGTATGGCGTTTCAACAAAAACCTGGCTGACAAATACAACCTTAGCCTAGATAATGTGAACACGCTTGAAAGCTTGGAGCCACTGCTCAAAACGATCAAAGAAAAAGAACCGAACGTTTACGGATTAGCCGTTGATAAAAATTACATGCCGTATGTGCCTTATGATTACATTATTGAGAAAATGCCGATGGCCGTGAAAGTAGAGAATTCGGATTTCAAAGTGGTTAACATTTTTGACACGCCAGAAATGAAGCAAGCACTTAAAACCATGAACAAATACTACAAAGCGGGATATGTTCCTACGGAAGCATCGACGCTTTCCTCGCTTAACGATGTACAAGTAACTGGGAAATGGTTCGCGGATAAAGCGACGAATCAACCTTTTGCGGACAACCTTTGGTCAGCTAGTTATGGCTATCCGGTTGTTTCCAAGGCAGCAAGTCCTGCTTTGATCTACAACTGGTCCGTTATGGGCTCCATGCAGGCGATCTCAGCTAATTCCAAATATCCGGAAAAAGCTATGGAATTCCTAAACTTGCTGAATACCGATCCTGTGCTGCGTAATATGGTCGATTCCGGTATTGAAGGCGTTCACTACAAAAAAGTCGATAACGACAAAATGGAAAACTTACCAGAATCCAAAAACTACGACATGCCGACTTTCTCCCTCGGAAACGTTCTGCTGACGTATAAAGATGTCAAAGATCCTGCGAACAAATGGGAAGAGTTCAAGAAATTTAACGATACAGGTGTACCTGCACCTCTACTTGGTTTCAACTTCGATCCATCGAAAGTGATCAATGAAATCGCAGCAGTTCAAAACGTAAAAGAAGAATTCTGGGCAACGCTCATGACTGGTACGGTAGATCCAGATAAATACATTCCGCTAGCCAACGAAAAATTCAAAAAGGCTGGTTTGGATAAAATCATGGCTGAAGCACAAAGTCAGATTGATGCTTGGAAAGCAGCGAACAAAAAATAATTCAGCATAGTTGATTAGGCGAATGTTCAACATTCGCCTGATCTTTTTACTACAATGATCTTGAGGGGTGATTTTATGAAAGGAATAGGAGCATTTTTTAAAGATGTTAAACAAAGTAGAGTTCTACTGCTGATGGCATTGCCGGCGACGCTTTGGTTCCTGTTCTTCTCTTATTTGCCGATGGCCGGTATGGTAATTGCTTTTAAGCAGTACCGCTATAGCCGCGATGGTTTTTGGGCAAGTATTATGGAAAGCAAATGGGTAGGGCTGCAAAATTTCAAATTTTTATTCAGCACCAATGATGCCTATATCATTACGCGGAACACACTGCTCTACAATATTGTGTTTATTATTGCAGGGCTTGTGCTATCCGTTGGGTTAGCCATTGTGTTATCGGAAATCGTGAATAAAAAACTGGCGAAGTTGTATCAAACAGGGATGTTCCTGCCTTACTTCCTATCGTGGGTAATCGTCGGATACTTCGTGTTCAGTTTTCTTAGTGTAGATAAAGGCATGCTGAATCACATTCTCTCCGGGTTCGGAATTGATCCGATCCGTTGGTATAACGACAAGACGTATTGGCCTCTTATTATCATTTTTGTTTACCTGTGGAAATCGGTCGGTTACAGCAGTGTTGTGTATTTGGCCGCGATCATGGGGATCGATAAATCGCTGTATGAAGCCGCGATGATTGACGGAGCAAGCAAATGGCAGCAAATCAAACACATTACCTTCCCTATGCTGAAGCCGCTCATGACGATTCTGACATTGCTGGCAATCGGACGCATTTTCTATGCAGACTTCGGATTGTTCCTGCAAGTGCCAAGAGATTCAGGAACGCTGTATTCAGTGACGAATGTTATTGATACGTATGTATATCGTGGTCTCAAATCTACGGGAGAAATCGGTATGAGTACCGCAGCCGGTCTATACCAATCGGTTATCGGCTTCATTCTGGTTATGACTTCGAACTATATCGTTAGAAAATTCGATAAGGACAATGCGTTGTTCTAAACTATTTTCATGGAAAGGAGGACATCTAAATGATTGCTAAACCAATTAAAAGCCGTGACTTTCATAAATTGCCGCCTGCTTTGAATATACTTTTTAATCTTGTCGCGGGACTCTTTGCGCTCGCTTGTATCTTCCCTTTTCTGTTTGTAACGATCATTTCATTTACGGATGAGAAGACGTTAAGTGCGAATGGATACCGCATTATTCCGGAAAAATGGAGCCTCGATGCCTATCGTTATCTCTTCAAAGCGGGTGATCAGCTGCTGCTTTCCTATGGAGTTACCATTCTTGTAACTGTGGTAGGGACGCTTGTAAGCTTACTTATAACAGCTACGTTTGCCTATGCGATTTCACGTAAAAGCTTTAAATTCCGCAATTTCTTCGGTTTTTTTGCTTTCTTCACGATGCTGTTTAACGGTGGACTCGTACCGACATATATCGTTGTTACACAATTGATGGGACTTAAAGATTCGGTCTGGGCTTTGATTTTACCGCTGGCCGGAAATGCATTTTATATTATGATTATGCGTACTTTCTTCATCACATCTGTTCCTGACGCCATTATTGAATCTGGGAAAATCGACGGGGCCGGCGAATTTGGGATTTTCGTCAAACTGGTGCTGCCGCTCTCGCTTCCGGGACTGGCCACTATAGGTTTATTCAGTACTCTGGGATACTGGAACGATTGGTTTAATGCGCTGCTCTATATCGATACGCCGAATCTGGTGCCTTTGCAATCGATGCTGATGCGGATCGAGAACAGCATGCAGTTCCTGCTCCAGAATACAAGCAACCCTTCTGTTGGCGTAAGCTTACTGCAATCGCTGCCGCAGGATACATCCCGTATGGCGATGGTTGTTCTGGCAACCGGGCCGATTATTTTTGCATATCCGTTCTTCCAACGGTACTTTATCCAAGGCTTGACGATTGGTGCCGTGAAAGAGTAACGTAAAAGTGCATTCTTCGAAACTAGAAAAATTTGGAGGACTTACCGTGGAACAATTCAGACTGCCGAAAATTCCGATGCCGAAACTGGAGCTGCCAAAGGCTATCCAAGAAGTATTGCTGGAAGCCGAAGAGAAGCTGGCGCATCGTCCGAAGCTGCTGCAGCTATTTAAAAATTGTTTTCCTAATACATTAGAGACGACGACCAAATTGATGGAGGATGGCACGACCTTCGTCATCACCGGAGATATCCCTGCGTCGTGGCTGCGCGATTCTGTGGAACAAGTCATGCACTATGTGCCATTTGCCAAACAGGATTCCGATCTGCAGCGCATCATTAGCGGCTTAATCAAGCGTCATATCCAATATATTCATATCGATCCGTATGCCAATGCGTTTAACGAATCAGCGAACGACTGGCACTGGAACAAGGCGGATCAAACGGAAATGTCGCCATGGGTATGGGAACGTAAATTTGAACTGGATTCGTTATGCTTCTCGATGCGGCTGGCTTATGCGTATTGGAAGGAAACGGAGTTAACGGATATTTTCGATGCGGGATTTAAAGCTGCGATGTTTAAAATCTACGAATTGTTTAAGACGGAGCAATACCACTTTGAAAAGTCGCCATATCGTTTCACTCGCAATAACGGAATTCCGACGGATTCACTGCGCAATAACGGGATGGGGATGCCGGTGAATTACACGGGCATGGTATGGTCAGGCTTTCGTTCAAGTGACGATGCCTGCGACTTTCATTACAATATTCCAGCGAATATGTTCGCGGTTGTGGCCCTTCGCCATATGCAAGAATTTGCAGAATGGGTGTTCAGGGATATGGACTTCCTCCATGACCTGAAAGCCCTTGAAGCGGATATTGACCATGGAATCCAGCTGTATGGTATCTATCGTCATCCCGCGTTTGGGCCGATTTATGCCTATGAGACAGACGGCTTCGGCAACTACTGCTTAATGGATGATGCGGGCACGCCAGGGCTGATGTCAATTCCGTATCTGGGTTATGTATCGGCGGATGATCCGATCTATCAGAACACAAGACGATTCGCGTTAAGCAAAGAGAATCCGTTTTATTTCGAAGGCAAAGTTGCCAGAGGCATCGGCAGTCCGCATACGCCGGACGATTACATTTGGCATATGGCCTTGTCCATGCAAGGCTTGACGGCTTCCACAGATGAAGAGAAGCTGGCGATGATCGCGATGCTTGAAGCAACGGATGCAGACACCGGGTTTATGCACGAGGGCTTTCATGTCGATGATCCAACGATTTTTACGCGGAAATGGTTCGCCTGGTCGAACAGCTTATTCTCCCAGTTGGTGTATAAAGCGATGAAGGATGGTTTACTATGAGTCGACCGGTCATTATTTTCTATGATGCCACATTTCCGATCAGTAATTCTAGTGAAGTGAATACCGATCTACTCACGGCGCTAGGTGCTGTTGTTGTAGGCGCCGATGCACTTGGAGAAGCTCTCAGGTCGGCGGTTGGTGGATGCTTTGTTAATCTGCATGCCCCGTATTTCCCTAAGTCCGCATGGCCGGAGATCCTTGCATTCTTGCAACGCGGCGGCGGGCTGCTTAGTATTGGCGGCGCAGCCTTCAAGCGTCCGGTGCGCCGGGAAGTGGATGGCTGGCATATAGAGTCGGAGCAGACCGCCTATCATCAGCAGTTGTACATTCATGAAATACTTCGTGTTGAAGCCGTTCCAATGCGCTCCTATACAGCGTTAGAAACCTTGCCGCTGCTTCAAGGGCAGGAATCGATGTTCGCGCTTGCAGATACGTGGAATCTGGTTCCACATACGACACGCAACAGCGATCTGCCCGATCAAATGGGCGCTGCGGGTACCATGAGCACACAGATTTATCCGCTTTTGAAAAGCATCAGTAAAGAAGGCCGTGAAATAGCTGCGCCTGTTGTTCTTTGGGAAAACTCGCGCGGCGCGTTTATCGGTTCGCGTTGGATGTTTGTCAACGTACCGCTTAGTCCTTCGTTTTGGAGCGAAGGCGGTGCCCAAGCCTTGATGGGGTGGGCCGCATTTTGCGCCAATGGTGTTACGGAGCTGTGGATCAAGCCGAATTATGCCAGCTTCGAGCCGGGAGAGCATGCCATGCTGGCGCTCCAAACTCAGCTTATCGGAGGGATCGAAGCTGGAGCTGTCTCTAAGCAATGGACACTTGATCTTCGTGTAGCGCATGAGAGTGGCGAACAGAACGTGTGGACCCATCGTTTGACAGCCGAAGTGAATAAAGAATTCAACGTGGTGCGCATTCCGGTACCACTTGATATACAACGTGGTTTATATCATGTGACATGCATGGCAACGTCTGAGGATGGAGAGCTTCGCGTGCTTCGCCAAGGCTTCTGGGGGCACGACCCTTTGCTGCTCGCGGAGGGACAACCGATTACCTGTGATCGCGATTATTTCATCAAGGACGGACGTCCACTGCCGATCGTCGGCATGACGTATATGACCTCTGATGTCGCTCGCAAATTCTTGTTCCTGCCCAATAGCGATGTCTGGGATCGAGATATGGCCCAAATGGCCAAAGCGGGCATTAATTGGATCCGAACAGGGATTTGGACGGCTTACCGCAATATCATGCAGGTGGATGGACATGCTTCCGAAGAAGTTCTGCGAGCTATTGATGCTTTCTTCTTAACGGCTAAGAAGCACAATCTCCAGGTAACGTTCACCTTCTTCTCCTTTACGCCAGAAACTTGGGAAGGGGTTAACCCTTATCTCGATCCGCAAAGCGTAGAGGCGCAGAAGCGGTTTATCCGCTCCATTGTTTCGCGTCACCGTGCAACGACGCATGTGGATTGGGATTTGATTAACGAGCCTTCTATGTTTGATCCTGCTCTAATTTTTTCCGAGGGACCGCGTTCCACCCGGGATATCTACGAACGGCAGGCTTTTGTAGAGTGGCTTAAGCTGCGTCATGGCCGTATCGAATTGCTTCAGGAACGGTGGAATATGTCGCCTGAACAGCTTCCGACTTTTGAAGCGGCAGCTATTCCCGAGGCTGGAGAAATCAATTTCGATGTGCAGGATATGCATAAGGGCAAGAAAGGAACGCGTTGGCTGGATTACTGCTTGTTCTCAATGGAGATGCATAACCGCTGGGCCAAAGAGCTCTACAATACGATTAAAGAGATTAGTCCGAATCATCTCGTGGTGGTTGGTCAAGATGAAGCGCTTGGCGCGCAGCGGCCTTCTCCTTTGTTTTATGAGGAGGCGGTGGACTATACAACCGTGCACTCTTGGTGGCTGAACGATAACCTCGTTTGGGACGGCATTTTTGCCAAAACAGCGAATAAGCCGAATGTCATTCAAGAAACAGGCATCATGTATGTGGAGACACCGGATGGACGCGCTAAACGTTCCGAGAACGAACTGCGCTGCCTGTTGGAGCGCAAATATGCTTATGCATTTGCCACCGGAGGCGCCGGTGCTATTCATTGGATTTGGAATACTAATTTTTATATGGATAATGCGAACGAGTCGCATATCGGTGCGCTTCGGGCTGACGGCACAGAGAAGCCGGAGGCTGATGTGTCTTACGATTTCGGGCGGTTTATGGATGAAATCAGAGATTTGTTCCAGGATCGGGCGTTGGAGGATATCGTCGCGATTTTCCCTTATTCGAACGATTTTTCCAACCGGAAATTGGCGTTTGATGCGACGACTAGAATGACGCGCGTTCTGTCGTATCAAATGAAGATGCCGTTCCGTTCGGCATCGGAATATCATTTGGCTGCGCTGGAGGAACAACCGGCGAAGCTGATCCTTCTGCCGAGCGCGCATAATGTTGATGACCAAGCTTGGACGAAGCTTGTAGATATCATACAGCGTACGGGTGCGACGCTGCTTGCGACAGGTCCGATCAGCATTGATGCGTATTGGAAACAAACGCCGCGTCTAATCGATGAGCTAGGTGCTGCCGAGCTTCACAATGTACGCCGCGAAGAAATGCTTCAACTGCAAGGTGCAGCGCTCCCGGTATCCTTTGACAAGCGTCGTATAGCTGAAGTCGTAAAAGAAGTGCGGACTGGACATTCAGGCGCGGGAACAGAGTCTGCTAGCGCAAGCGATGCGGTTGTCGATATTCCGCTGGGCAAAGGCAGACTCATTTGGAGTCCGCTGCCCGTTGAATTAAACGAACGACTGGACACGGTCGCCCGCCTGTATCGTTATGCCATCGATGCCGCGGGCTGTGAAAGCGGATTGCATTGGCTGCAAGGCGGCGACATTGCAGGTGTCTACGGGAGGAAGTTAAGCTTTAAGAAAGGCTTCCTGTATGTATTCGTATCTGAATTTGCATGGAACGTGGATGTCGAAGTGAAGGATACGGATAGCGAGGTAACTTATGCATTTACGCTAGAGAAAGAGCGTTCCGTTCTCTTTGCTGCAGATGCGCACGGCAATCTCATCTCTGTATATCGTCCGGAGGAAGTCCATATTGAAAGGAGTTAAACGATGAGCACCAAGAGAACCGCTCATATCATTTCCCATACCCATTGGGATCGGGAATGGTATTTACCATATGAGAAACATCATGTTCGTCTCGTAAAGCTAGTAGATACACTGATGGATAAAATGGATCAGGATCCGAATTATCGCAGCTTCTTTTTGGACGGACAAACGATCATTCTGGAGGACTATCTCCAAGTCCGACCGGATCAAAAGGATCGATTGACCAAATTTATTCAGGACGGCCGTATTTTAATAGGTCCGTGGTATATTTTGCAGGATGCGTTTCTGACCAGCGGCGAAGCCAATGTACGAAATATGCAGATCGGGCATCAAGATGCGAAGAAATATGGCGATGTATCGAAGATCGGTTATTTTCCCGATACGTTCGGACTGGTAGGCCAAACGCCGCAATTGATGCAGCAGTCCGGGATCACGAATGCATTATTTGGCCGCGGCGTGAAGCCGACTGGCTTTAATAATACTGTTTCTGACGGTGATTATGAATCGTCATTCTCGGAACTGCTTTGGGAAGGACCTGATGGTTCCCAAGTGCTCGGTATTCTGTTTGCCAACTGGTATTCGAACGGCAATGAAATCCCTGTAGACCGGGAAGAAGCGAAAGCATTCTGGGAGCGGAAGCTAGCAGACGCGGAGAAATACGCATCGACTGGCGAGCTGCTCTTTATGAATGGCTGTGACCATCAGCCGGTTCAGTTGGATTTGCCTGAAGCGATTCAAGCTGCGCGTGAGCTGTATCCGGATACGACCTTTGTTCACTCGAATTTTATCGATTACTTACAGGCTGTTCAGCGTTCCTTGAAGCATGAGCTTTCTACGGTAAAAGGTGAGCTGCGCAGTCAACGGACAGACGGTTGGTCTACGCTCGTGAACACCGCTTCAGCTCGTGTTTACTTGAAGCAAATGAATCAGCTGGGGCAAGCGATGCTGGAAAAAGTGGCTGAACCGCTGGCCGCTTTCACACATGTCCTCGAAGTTGGGGAGAAATACCCGCATCATCTGTTCACGTATGCTTGGAAAACATTAATGCAGAATCATCCGCACGATAGCATTTGCGGCTGCTCCGTGGACGAAGTACACCGGGAAATGGTGACACGATTCGAGAAAAGCCGGCATGTGGCGGAAGCGATCGTTGATGACAGCAAACGAGCGATTGCTGAAGCGATCGATACGTCGAGCTTTGCGCAAGCGGGCGAAAGCGCCCTGCCGGTCGTTGTTTTTAATACCTCCGGTTGGGAGCGTACCGGCGTCGTGAGTATCGAGGTAGATGCCTTGCGTTTGTATTTCCGTGATGGATACACGCTTGAAGAAGCAAGCAGTTTTGCGAAGGCGGCGGATCTTTCGGGCCGTACGCTCGTGGACGAGCTGGGGAATGTCGCAGCATGCACGTTTGAAGATCTCGGGCTGCAATTCGGTTACGATTTGCCGGACGACAAGTTCCGTCAGCCATATATGTGCCGTAAAGTGAAGCTGACTTTTGAAGCGGAGAAGGTTCCTGCTTTAGGGCTGAAGACGTACGCATGGGTTAAAAGGGAAGATGTAATTTCGGCTTCTTCGCTGTTAGTGGGAGACCGGGTACTGGAGAATGAATCGCTTAAGATCGAAATTGCGGATAACGGTTCATTCACGTTGACAGATAAGAAGAATGGCCGATCTTACCGGGATTTAGGTGTGTGTGAGAATACTGGGGATATTGGCAACGAATATATGTACAAACAACCGGATGGCGAGACGCCGCTTACAACATATGGTTTAGCTGCACAAATCCGTGTGTTAAAAGATACGCCCTATCAGGCATCTATTGAAATTGTACACGACTGGGAAATCCCTGCGTCAGCGGACGAATTACTGGAAGAAGAGCAGCGCGATTTGATTTACTATCCGCACAGAAAAGCGCAGCGATCAGCTCGCATGGTACCTATGCAGATCCGTACGATTGTCAGTCTGAGCCGCGGCGGCAAAGGGGTAGAGATCGAGGCATCCTTCAACAATCAGGCCAAAGATCACCGTTTACGGATGTTGTTCCCATCGGATCTGAATACACAGGTTCACCGCGTCGACTCTATGTTTGAAATCCCGCAGCGCGACAACACGCCGACTGCTGAATGGGAAAATCCAAGCAATACGCAGCATCAACAGGCATTCATTGATGTAAGTGAGGCGGAGGCTGGTCTTGTTGTTGCTAACCTCGGATTGAACGAATACGAAGTTCTGCGCGACGGACGCAATACGATTGCCGTGACGCTGCTTCGCGCAGTTGGCGAGCTGGGCGACTGGGGCTTGTTCCCGACGCCGGAAGCGCAGTGTCTGGGCGAGCACACCGTCCGAATGACCATCATTCCGTATAGCGGCGAAGGCGAACAATACGGCGCTTACGAGCAAGCCTACCAGTTCCAAATTCCGTGGACGTTATGTCAAACTGGCATTCACTCTGGGCGCATCGCACCTACGTATGCACCATTCCGTTGGGAAGGCGATAAGATGGCCTTTTCCTCCATGAAAATGAATGAAGGAACTGGCGATCTGCTGCTCCGTTGGTACAACATGAGTTCCCAAAACACTGAGCTCAAGCTAAGTTCCAACATACCTCTATACTCCTTCTATAAGAGTACGATTATGGAAGTACATGGCACAAGTATTGAAGCTGACGCGGGAAGCCAAATGTCTTTGCCGACAGGTCCTTGTGAAATTGTGACCATCGGGATTCAACGATAAGATTAGCTGGAACATTTGAATTCAGCATGAAATTAATACCTCCATTGGAAATTTCCAATGGAATCGGGTGTCAGACTTCAAAAATCGCAATTTTATTGGAATAGTTCCAATGAAATTGGTTTCTAGGCTGTCTAATCCCTACTTCCGTTGGAGTTAATCCAATGGAAGTAGCATTCAGGCTTCGAACTCACAAAGCGGGAGCAGAATTCAAGAACTTTGGCGAGTAGGGACTCCAAAGAAGTAGCACAAGCTGGCTTATTTGCAGGTACGTCTAACGAATTGAGCACGAGCTTTGAGGAATAACGCCAAATAGACCAATCTAAGTCAATCAGACTTTAGATTGGTCTATTTTTGTTAGCACATATACCCCGTTCACGGTCAGGATTGCACGTCAATCAGTGGCATTTTTCTCCGCTTCGCCTTGAAAGCTAGATAAATACTGGTCAATACGGCGCCTATGGTTCCGCAAATGATATCCGTCATCGTGTCGACCAAGCTTCCGTTTTGCGAATGGAGGCCGAATAGACCGTCTGTCGTGAACTCGTATATTTCCCAAACGCCGGCCATGGCGATGGAAAAGAAAAGGCAAAACCACACGGCAACTTGCGCACTCGGCACGGCCTTTTTCTCGCCGTTACTTGCTTTCATATAAATCAATAAACCAACGAAGCAAAGGATCAAGCCCGAAAAGAGATGCTCGATTTTATCCAGGTAAGGGATTACTTTGTAAAATCCAAACTCGTTTGCCATAAACATTGTGACAAAAATGAACAATAAGACGGAAAAGCGCAACGCGGCAAACATTGTGGTTTTTGTGACTTTGACCACGATTCGGATGATCAGCAGCACAGCAACAATCAAAACGGCCTGAAGCATCTTTGCTTGGTTGCCTTTCACCAAAAAATAAACAATGCAGACTGCGGCAGTCACATACATGGCCAGTTCGAACAGGTCGTTCCATTTGTCTTTACGTTTTCCCATTTGCATCGCTTTCACTCGCCTCGAATTCCGAAATTAGTCTTTTAAGTAAATATTAAACAATATATTTTACTCTTAAACAAGACAGCACAATCATTGAGTGCTAAAAATGTATGTTGTCTCTTACAAAAATTGCCCGGGAAATAGCTAAACCAAGTCCCGTCTCTCCATTGTTACCCTTTATCCATATCCCATATTCCGGATGATACTGTTTGATCAAGTCTTTTTGGAGAGAGGCATATCTTGACGTATCTTCAATCATTTTAGATATATTAAGTCTATAATCAAGGTAAGATTATGAAATTATCAAAAACAACCAATTATGCTTTGCATACGGTGCTAATGGTTGTTGCCGCCTCCCATGACCAAGCCGGTAGGCGTTCAGCAATTAGCAGAGGCGGCTCAGGACCGTCCGTTAAGCGTCGAAAAAGTGCTTACAGCCTGTCGCGCTGCGCGAAGCCGGCCGTTAAGCGCCGAAAAGGCGCTTACAATGTAAGACGATTTCAAGAATTGGTTGGAACCCCATCCCAGCTCTCTTCATGAGCCAAAAGTATAAGTTACACAAAAGGACCTGAGGCGGAGCCTTAGGTCCTTTTGTGTATCAAATATGACATTATATATGACGTCATATATAAAATTTATCCCTTTAATAGTGATAAATAATGATATTTTTGTGAACTTAAAAATATATATTGTACATTATATAACCTTATGATACATTTATGACATACTAAATAACGAATTGGAGGATGGAGATGCGAGTTGGAATTAGTGGTACAGGTAGAATCGGAAGGCTTTGTTTAAGAAAAGCATTGGCCGAGAAACAGCAGGAGTTTGAAGTCAACGTGATTAACTCAACAAGCCCCATTCATGTATTGGCCCATTTGTTGAAATATGATTCGGTTCATGGCACATGGGACGCGAAAATTGATGTGTTAAATGACAACTTAATGAGGATTAACGGAAAGCTGATTTCCGTCATTTGTGAAAGAGAACCGGATTTATTGCCGTGGGAGGATTATGGTGTTGAATTGGTTGTGGATGCAACCGGAAAATTCAATCATCGGCATGGTGTTGAACGACATTTATTTGCTGGAGCCAAGAAAGTTTTGATTACTGCACCTGGAACGAACATGGACCTCACAGTTGTCATGGGTGTGAATGAAGAGAAGTATGATCCTAAGCAGCATCGCTTGGTATCTGCAGCTTCCTGTACAACCAACTGTATCGCACCAGTTCTACATATCCTAGACGAAGCTTTTTCTGTTAAACAGGGTTGGATGACAACGGTTCATGCTTTTACGAATGATCAAAATCATATGGATAACCCGCATAAAGATCTTCGACGCGCGAGGGCATGCACCAATTCTATTATTCCGACTTCAACTGGCGTGGGGAAAGCACTAATCGATGTGATTCCTCATCTCGCATCCCAAATTCAAGGCGTGTCCGTTCGCGTGCCAACACAAGATGTTTCTCTGTTAGATCTTCAAGTGGTGGTTGGCCGTAAAGTTAGCGTTGATGATGTGAAGTTCGCCATTAAAAAGGCGATTGCTGGGCAAATAGGAACCTTTGTTGACTATAATGAATTGCCGCTTGTTTCTGCGGATTATATAGGTAATGAGAAATCTGCCATCATCGACGGTCTTAGCATTATGACGCACGAAAACCAAATTAAGCTCCTGGCCTGGTATGACAACGAATGGGGTTACACAAACCGAGTCATTGATTTAGTAGCTCATATGTCACGTGCTGAAAGCACACAACTAAAGGGGGAAACGAAATGTCTAACACAAACCATGTAACATTGGCGGCCATTCATCGGTATGATCTGGGTGTTATCATTTGTAAATCATGTAATGAAGTGATTGCAACGTTACCTACGGACGGATATAAAAAATTCTATGGTTTGTGCAATTCAACCCTATGTATCGATAAAAATAAGGAGGCTAACAAATAATGATTCAGAAACAAGTGGTACCCTTTCAGGAGGGAAATGCTTCAATGAAAGCTTTACTGGGAGGAAAGGGGGCTAATCTCGCTGAGATGACACGTGCCGGCCTTCCCGTACCACCGGGTTTCACCATTACGACCGAGGCCTGCTTAGCTTTTTTTAAGGTTGGCAATCGGATCTCAGAGGAACTGCTTGAACAAATTGCAGCAGCTCTCAAGCAGTTAGAGAAACAGAAGGGACAAACGTTCGGGGATGCGAACAACCCACTTCTTGTTTCCGTACGATCCGGTTCTGTCTCTTCGATGCCGGGTATGATGGATACTATTTTGAATCTCGGTCTCAACGACGTAACGGTTCAAGGGTTGGCTGCTCTTACGAACAATGAAAAGTTCGCTTATGATTGCTACCGTCGCTTGATGCAGATGTTTGGAAACGTGGTGCTTGGCATTGAAGCCTATCATTTCGAGCAGCTGCTGCACCGTTTGAAAGAGAAAGAGGGCGCCCAGCAAGATCAGGATGTTACAGCTGACGGTTGGAAGGGTCTTATCGAAGATTACAAAAAGTGTATTATGGCTAAAACAGGCCTAGCTTTTCCACAGCATGTCTACGAGCAGCTGCGAATGGCCGTCGAGGCTGTATTCAAGTCATGGAACAATCAAAGAGCTCAGATTTACCGCAAAATAAATCGGATTCCAGATGAACAGGGGACAGCCGTTAACATTCAGAGCATGGTATTTGGCAATATGGGCAGCAGCTGCGGCACAGGCGTTGTCTTTACGAGAAACCCATCCACGGGTGAGAATACATTTTTCGGTGAATACCTGATTAATGCACAAGGGGAAGATGTGGTTGCAGGCATCAGAACACCGCTTGCGATTGCCGCGCTGAAAAGCGAAATGCCCCTGATTTATGAGCAGCTGTTTGGGGCATCCAAGCAGTTAGAGAAGCATTACAAAGATATGCAGGATATTGAGTTTACGGTTGAAAATAATAAGCTTTACCTGCTGCAAACACGAAACGGGAAACGAAACGCCCAAGCTGCGCTCAAAATTGCCGTCGATTTAGTCCATGAAGGTTTATTGACTAAGCAGGAAGCCGTTGAACGCATCGAAGTGTCACATCTTGATCAACTGCTGCACAGAGGTATTGATGAAGAGGCTGTAAAGGATGTGTTGGCCAAAGGACTTCCTGCTTCGCCAGGAGCAGCGGTTGGGCAGCTTGTCTTTGACGCAGACACGGCTGCAGAATGGAGCCGTGCCGGCAAGACGGTCATTCTTGCAAGAAACGAAACAACACCCGAAGATATTCATGGCGTGATCGCATCGGAAGGCGTGCTCACGAGCCGCGGAGGGATGACGAGCCATGCCGCTGTTGTGGCAAGGGGAATGGGTAAACCTTGCGTATGCGGCTGCGAAGAAGTCCGAATTGTGCTTGATGAGAAGCGGATGTTTGCGGGAAGCAGGATCGTAGAAGAAGGAGATTGGATTACACTAGATGGTGCAAGCGGGCGCGTCATTATCGGTGCCATGCCTTTACATGAAGCGAGAATGACGGATGAACTTCTTGTTATGCTGAAGTGGGCGGATGATATTCGTTCACTGAAAGTATTCGCCAATGCGGATAATCCGCACGATGCGAGAATCGCGAGACAATTAGGAGCCGAAGGGATCGGTTTATGCCGTACTGAGCATATGTTTTTCTCGCCAACTCGTCTGCCTGTTGTTCAACGAATGATCCTCGCGGATGACAAAGAGGATCGCTTGCAGGCTCTTGTACAGCTGCTCCCTATGCAGCAGTCGGATTTTGATGGTATGTTCGAGGAAATGGATGGCCTTCCGGTAACGATCCGGTTGCTGGATCCGCCTTTGCATGAGTTTTTACCGAACCTCGAAGATCTGCAAAAAAGACATACCCAATTAACTTATGATAAAGGTGCGTCAGACTTAGAAAGAGAAGAGATCGCACACCTTCTCCGCAAAGTGCAATCGCTCCATGAGTCTAACCCTATGCTCGGTCAGCGGGGCTGCAGATTGGGAATTGTATATCCGGAGATTTATGATATGCAGATAGAAGCCATCTTCCGTGCAGCTTCAAGCTGTATCGACAGAGGCATCCGAGTTCTTCCGGAAATCATGATTCCACTCGTGGGCCATGCCAATGAACTGAAAATTTTGAGGGAGCTTGTTGACTTTGTTGCGGAACAGGTGCTGGGCAAAGACAAACTTCGTGATTGTCCTTACAAGGTCGGGACCATGATAGAGGTACCACGAGCGGCTCTTACTGCACGCCAAATTGTGGCTTATGCCGATTTCTTCTCTTTTGGCACCAATGACTTGACTCAAATGACGTATGGTTATAGCCGTGACGATGCGGAGGGTAAATTTCTAACCCACTATGTCGATCAGAAGCTTCTTCCGCATAATCCGTTTCAAGTGCTTGACACAGAAGGAGTCGGACAATTGATTGACTTAGCTGTGAATGCGGGTAGGCTCGTTAAGCCGTCGCTCAAAACTGGCATATGCGGGGAGCATGGCGGAGATAAAGA
Source organism: Paenibacillus sp. V4I9 (assembly GCF_030817295.1). Classification (NCBI taxonomy): domain Bacteria; kingdom Bacillati; phylum Bacillota; class Bacilli; order Caryophanales; family Paenibacillaceae; genus Paenibacillus; species Paenibacillus sp. V4I9. The sequence continues at coordinate 4,874,717 of NZ_JAUSZE010000001.1, read as the reverse complement.
GTCGATTTTCTTTTGCCACTTGACCGGATTGGATTATGTCAGCTGTTCCCCTTACCGAATTCCTTTGGCTCGAATAGCTGCAGCACAAGCGTTCATCTTGCATGGTATTATCGGTGAACAAAAGGTAGCTCAAGCCATTTGATATAGCGAGAAAATCGGTTAAAATGGGGATGAACATGAAAGTTCGGGGAGGGAAATACGATAGAACTTACATCCCGTCAAATGGAAATCATTGAACGCGTAAAAAAACATGCTCCGATTACCGGAGAAAACCTAGCGGAAATGCTCGGAATCGCTCGTCCTACCATTCGTTCCGACCTTGCCCTGCTTGTTATGCTAGGTTATTTGGATGCGAAGCCAAAGGTTGGTTATTTTCTCGGAAAAACGCTGGAACGTGAAGAATCATCGTACAAAAAGCTGGATGGCATTTATGTTAAAGATGTTATGGGTTTACCTGTCGTTCTTCAAGAAACAGCTACGGTGAATGATGCCGTCGTCTCTCTGTTTCTTGAGAATGTGGGTACTCTGATGATTGTGAGCAGTAATCGTGCATTAGTTGGTATTGTCTCTAGAAAAGATTTGTTAAAGGTAACGTTAGGCAATGCGGGTGCTCCTACCATGCCGATTAGTCTTGTGATGACGAGACACCCGAACATCGTTACGGTAAGTCCGGAGGACCATGTCATTGATGCTGCGCGAAAAATGATTCATCATCAAGTTGACAGTCTGCCAGTCGTGAGTTTGGACTCAGAACAAGACAAAGATGGCGTTATCGGACGAATAACGAAAACAACCATGACCAAATTAATGTTGGAACTAGCTGCGAATTAGGAGGTATTCACGGGTGGAGGAGAAAGTCCATACGATATTCGTTTGTTCGGACTCGGTTGGGGAAACGGCAAACACGGTTGTTCAAGCTACAATTCGTCAATTTAACGCCAGTCAAGTTCATGTAAGGCGTTTTGGAACTATGCGTACGGAGGAAGAAATCCGAAGTATGATGGAGGAAGCTTCCCGACTTGGCAGTTTTGTTGTTTATACGCTCGTTCTTCCGGAATTAAGAGAGATGATGCGTCAAGAAGCGATTCGCTTAAACGTGACTAGCATTGACGTCCTAGGTCCTGTCATGCAAGCTTTTATTGATACTTTTAATGATTCTCCCAAAAGGAAAGCAGGGTTACTGCACCAAATGGATGAAGATTATTATAAGCGGGTCGAAGCGATCGAATTTGCTGTTAAAAGCGATGACGGAAAAGACACAAGCGCTCTAAAACAAGCCCATATTGTTCTATTGGGCGTTTCAAGGACGTCGAAAACACCGCTAAGTATTTATTTGGCGCATAAAGGTTATAAAGTAGCTAACTATCCATTAGTGCCGGAAGTAAAGCCGCCACAAGGGTTGTTTACGCTTAACAAAAGCAAATTGATCGGATTGACGATGAGTGCTGAACAGCTTGTGAAGATCCGTACGGAACGGCTGAAAGCAGTTGGGCTGCCATTTGGCGCTAAATATTCAGCATTAGAAAGAGTGGCGGAAGAGCTGGAGTATGCATTCGGATTGTATAAGCAGCTTGGATGTACCGTGATCGATGTCACCGAAAAAGCAATTGAGGAAACGGCTGGCATCATACTGGAAGCCATGTAGTACGTCAAAATTTTCAACGAGCGCTCTGCAGCCGCGGGTCGCTTTTTTTTGCTATTTTATTTCTGGCCGTTTGGCCGTCGCTTCAAGCCGCTTAAACTAATCGGTTTTTCAATTTCCGCATAGTTATCATCGATATCACTACGAATCGAGTTCAGCAGATGAAGAGCGTGGCTTCTTTCATCATATTCAGGAATCAGTTGGATCAATTCTTCCAATCGTTTTAATCTCGTTTCTGTAACAAATCTCATTGGTGAAGCTCCTCTGCTTAAATCCTGTATCCTATAGTATTCGTATAAGAGTGGTAATATCGGTCTATACTTTTCCAGGGTTTTATCCCTTTATCAATATTACTGATAGATCACATAAGATCATTCTAATTGACCTATTTCGACATACATGATAGTTTCAAGAGAGTGAAAATAATGAGAAAAATGTATAATAGGAAATAATATCATTGCAGGCTATGAGAGGTGGATATTCTTGGTACTTCAAGTAACAAACAGTCCTTTTAATCAGGAACAAGTAGAATTGCTTAATCGATTACTTCCTACACTAACGGAATCACAACGAATCTGGCTAAACGGTTATCTTGCGGCACTTCAGGGATCGGCTGTCGTGACGGCTTCTGGTGCAGCTCCTGTAGCTCCCCTAGCGACGAATGCACCTGTAATCTCCAAAGAAGTAACTGTACTTTTCGGATCACAGACGGGTAAGTCTCAAGGGTTAGCGAAGAAAATGTCCAAAAAGCTAGAAGAGCTAGGCTTTCAGGTAACGCTCTCCTCGATGGCAGACTTTAAGTCGAATAACTTGAAAAAGATTCAAAACTTGCTTGTTCTAGTGAGTACCCACGGAGAAGGAGATCCACCGGATAACGCTATTTCTTTCCATGAGTTCCTTCATAGCAAGAGAGCTCCTAAATTGGAGGATCTGCGGTTTTCCGTGCTTTCACTTGGAGATACATCTTACGAGCTTTTCTGCCAAACAGGTAAGGATTTCGACAAACGTCTGGAAGAGCTTGGCGGCAAACGCCTTGCGCCGCGTGTCGACTGCGACGTGGATTTCGATGAGCCAGCTGCAGAGTGGATGAGTTCCGTTTTAAGCTCTTTAAGTGAAGCATCATCGGGCTCGACTGTTGTAAGTGGTGCCCAAGCGGCTGTTGAAAGTGGAACTGAATCGGAATATTCGAGAACAAATCCATTTCAAGCCGAGGTTCTTGAGAATTTGAATCTGAATGGTCGTGGATCGGACCGCGAAACCCGCCACATTGAGATATCCCTTGAGGGATCTAATCTTCAGTATGAACCGGGTGATTGCTTAGGCATCTATCCGGAGAACCACCCTCGCCTTGTGGACGAATTGATCGAAGCCATGGGTTGGAAAGCCGAGGAACTCGTTACTATTAATAAAAATGGCGACAAGCGTTCATTACGCGAGGCGTTACTTCATAATTATGAAATTACTGTATTGACGAAGCCGTTGCTGGAACAAGTTGCAAAGCTTACCTCAAGCAATGGGCTGCAGGAGCTGTTGGCTGCAGGACGCGAGCAAGATCTTAAAACGTATATCAATGGGCGGGATTTATTAGATTTGGTGCAGGATTACTCTCTTAAGGGAGTATCCGCGGGCGAGTTCGTAGCGATCCTTCGTAAGATGCCTGCTCGACTTTACTCGATCGCAAGCAGTTCCAAAGCTTTCCCAGATGAGGTACACGTTACCGTCCGTACGGTGCGTTACGAGACTCAAGGCAGAGAACGTTACGGCGTGTGCTCCGTGCAGCTCGCTGAACGAATCAAGTCTGGCGAAACGCTGCCGGTTTACATTCAAAACAATCCGAATTTCAAGCTTCCCGAGAACTCGGAAACACCTATCATTATGATCGGACCAGGCACGGGCGTCGCTCCATTCAGAGCCTTTCTAGGAGAAAGAGAAGAGACTGGGGCCGAAGGCAAATCATGGCTCTTCTACGGAGATCAGCACTTCTCCACCGATTTCCTTTATCAGATTGAATGGCAGAAGTGGCTTAAGGATGGCGTGTTGACGCGCATGGATGTTGCATTCTCCCGCGATACCGACCAGAAAGTATATGTGCAGCATCGGATGCTTGAGAAGAGCGCCGAGCTCTATAAATGGCTTCAAGAAGGGGCAATCGTGTACGTATGTGGTGACGAGAAGAAAATGGCACACGACGTCCATGCGACCCTGGCAACAATTATTGAACAAGAGGGCGGCTTCAGCTCGGAGGAAGCAGCGGAGTATTTGACCCGTATGCAACAGCAAAAACGTTATCAGAGGGATGTTTATTAAGTTCAGATCCCAAAGATCGCGAGAGGAGAAAGGCCAATATGTCAGAAAACAATTTACTTTCAAAGAACAGTGCGCCGCACAGTGAAGTAGAACACATAAAAATGAGAACCAATTACTTGCGGGGGAGTCTCGAAGAGACGCTGAAAGGCACAATTACGGGGTCCATCCCAGAGGATGATAACCGTTTGATGAAGTTTCATGGAAGCTATATGCAGGATGACAGGGATCTGCGCAACGAACGGCAGAAGCAGAAGCTGGAGCCGGCCTATCAGTTCATGCTGCGTGTGCGTGCTGCTGGCGGTGTCGTTACGCCAGAGCAATGGTTGATGATGGACGGGGTTGCACAGAAGTATGCTAACGGTACGATCCGTCTGACGACTCGTCAATCTTTCCAGCTTCACGGCGTGCTGAAGTGGAATTTGAAGAAGACAATCCGTGAAGTGAATGATTCGTTGTTAAGTACGCTAGCCGCGTGCGGTGACGTTAACCGGAACGTCATGTGTAATCCGAATCCTTACCAGTCGGATGTTCATGCTGAAGTATACGAATGGGCCTGCCGCGTGAGCAACCATCTTGATCCACAAACCAAAGCCTATCACGAGATCTGGCTTGATGGCGAAAAGGTAGTGGACAGCCAAGATGGCATAGTGCAAGAGCCGATCTATGGACAAGTGTATTTGCCGCGTAAGTTTAAAATCGGTATTGCAGTGCCGCCTTCCAATGATGTGGATGTATTCTCGCAGGATCTGGGTTTCATTGCTATCGTTGAAGATGGGCGTCTAAAAGGCTTTAACGTATCCGTAGGCGGCGGTATGGGGATGAGCCATGGTGATACGTTGACTTACCCGCAAGTAGCCCAAGTAATCGGATTCATCACGCCTGATCAACTAATTGATTTGGCGGAGAAGACGGTTACGATTCAACGGGATTATGGCGATCGCTCTGTGCGGAAGCATGCACGTTTTAAATATACCATTGATGACCGCGGCATTGATTGGTTCGTTGGTGAACTAACCGCTCGTTTAGGTTGGAAGCTCGAAGCGGCGCGTCCATACCATTTTGATCATAACGGGGATCGCTATGGCTGGGTTAAGGGAAGTAACGGGAAATGGCATTTCAACCTGTTTATTCAAAACGGCCGTGTAAAAGACGAGGATAATTACCTGCTGATGACCGGACTTCGTGAAATTGCCAAAGTGCACAACGGGGACTTCAGACTTACGGCGAACCAGAATCTGGTGATCGGTAATGTGAGCACTCAGAAGAAGAAAAAGATCGAAGAGCTGATCAAAGAATACGGTCTTACGGATGGACTTCAGTACTCCGCATTGCGCAGAAGCTCTATGGCTTGCGTGTCTCTGCCGACTTGTGGTATGGCGATGGCTGAAGCTGAGCGCTATCTGCCCGACTTAATCGATAAAATCGAGCCGATGTTGGAAGAAGCAGGTTTGGGTGACAAAGAGATCGTCATTCGCATGACCGGTTGTCCGAATGGATGCGCTCGCCCAATGCTGGCAGAAATCGCGTTCATTGGCAAGGCACCAGGCAAATACAACATGTATTTGGGCGGTGGGCATTCCGGAAACCGACTAAACAAGCTGTATAAGGAAAACATCGGCGAAGTGGAGATTCTGGAGTCGCTGCGACCGCTTGTTAATCAATATGCGAAGGAACGGCAAGAAAACGAGCATTTCGGCGATTTTGTTATTCGAGCTGGCTATGTCAAAGAAGTTCGTTCCGGACAAGACTTTCATTCGTAAAATATGGTTAACTAATTTCAATAGCTTCCCGGAAATAATCGGAAATAGAAAGAAGTGCGTTCACTTAGACGCACTTCTTTTTTTTTGACTCTGTTTTGATTTTATTGTTGATTTTACGCCAAACACTCACAAATTAATTTTATAATATTCCTTGACAGGAATATTCCGATAGAGGTATATTGTAAATAGAAATAAGGTAACTTGCTAACGAAACGAGGTGGCCTGACTTGACTAGAACTGGAAAACATCATCATGGATAACACAACATTTAACGCACTGGCCGAACCCAACCGTTTACGCATTGTTGAACACCTGTTAGAAGGTCCCTTGACAGTAGGGGATATCGCCGATGGCCTTGGGCTTCGCCAACCTCAAGCCTCGAAGCATCTGCATGTCCTGCTTGAGGCCGGACTAGTCGAGGTAGAGGCTGTCGCCAATCGCCGGAACTACAAGCTCCGATTGGAGCCGTTCCAAGAACTGGACGCTTGGCTTGAAACCTACCGCAGTGTCTGGGATGAACGATTTGACGCTCTGGAGAATTACCTGCAGAAGCTGAAAAACAAACAAAACAAACAAAACTAAATTTTAGGAGGATTTTCAATGTCAAACAAAATGATTTCCAAGGTAGAGGGTCAGGAACTAATTTTGGAGCGTGTTTTTAACGCGCCACGCGAGTTTGTCTTCAAAGCATTCTCAGAGGCTGAGCATCTAAAGCATTGGTGGGGACCTCGTGGCTGGACGCTTACAGTTTGCAACGTCGACTTTCGTCCGGGCGGTATCTGGCATTACTGCATGAAGTGTATCGATCAGAACCAAGGGGATTTTTACGGTTACGAATCTTGGGGCAAAGCAGTCTATGATGAAATCGTTGAGGCTGAGAAAGTCGTTTACGTCGATTACTTCTCGGATGCCGAAGGGAATGAAACGGAGGGTATGCCGTCGTCTCACATAACGATGACTTTTGTAGAATATGAAGGCAAGACGAAGCTTGTCAGCCGCTCAAAATACGCTTCACCTGAAGCACTCAAAACCGTCATGGAAATGGGAATGGAACAAGGAATTACAGAAACTTGGGATCGTCTCGACGAGCATCTGCAATCCATTCAATAATTTCTTAACACAAGGCCGTCCTCTACAAAAATTTAGCCTTATTATAAGGTTATAGAGCTATTTTAGGCTGGAATTGTTGTATTTTTTACAATATTCTCGTGGATAAACACGGATTAGCTTGCATATTGTTGTATAAAATACAACTTTGTCGTTCCATCCAACTAAGTTCGATCATGTTAGTTACCCATCACCAGCAAATGACATGGAGGTGCAAAAAAACAGAAATATTATTTAATATTGAAATAATATTTCACAAATTTGTCATAAAGTTTATCCACCCAATCATTACCTTTTACAGCGTCCTGTTTTATAATAGGTGTACAAACCATTATTGAACAGAATTGGTGTGAATAAGCGATATGGAACTACTATTATTAGAAAAAATTGAAGCATTACGCATTGAAATGATAGAAGAGGCGTATATACGCGGAAGTTTAACGCATGAGAAGGTAGTTGATCTTAGTCAACAGTTAGATGAATATATTGTTAATTTTCAAGAGTTAAAATGATATTACTTTCATAGAGTGGCTCAGGGGATATGCAGCTGTATATCCTCTTTTTGTTAGTTAAGATCGATTAAAACTTATCCTGCCCTCTTGAGAACATCATGAATAAGATCCCGAGTGAAAACGCCACAAGTAAAAAAGGCGCAATCATAAGCAGAAAGAAATCCATATACATCACCCTTTCTTGGAGGGATTCCCTCGTACATATTCAGCGTCGAATAGGAACAGTCGCATCAGTAGAACAAGTGATGGAATAAGCAGACATAATCCAGCAAGGAAAACGATGATTAGGGAGATAGCCATAGCATCGTTCGTGAAATTTTGGTGAATGGTAATGAACGGATAAAGGATATACGGCAAGTGGGAAGCTCCATATCCAAAAAAGGCGAAGGCGAATTGCAGCATAACAAGAATAAATGCCCAGCCAAAGCTTTTACGTTTAAAAATCAGATAGACGGCAGCAATGAAGCATAGTAGCGAAGCAATGAACATCCAAGACAGATCAAGCATAGCCTGAAAATGCTCCGGATTGTGCCAGCGAATAGCGAAAAAAACAAATATACTGCACACGATTGTTGGTGGACTCCAGCCTAGTGCGTAACTCCGGACGATCTCAAGTGCTTCATAATCCTGCGCTTTGTTGGCATAGTAGGAAAGAAACATCGCAGAAATGTACAGAACGCTAACAAGTGCAAGCAGCACGACCGCCCAGGAATAGGAGCTTGTGAAGAGTTTGCCAAAGTGTAAAATAACCTTGCCATTCTCCTCTGTCATGTAACCTCCCTCTGATATCGTCAGGACGGTTGATAAGGAAGCGGGAATGAGGAGTCCGGTTGCTCCATACAAAAATGTATACAAGTGGCTTTGTTTTTGCATTTGTCCATAAATACTAAAAGCATAGTAAGAACCGCGTATCGCAAGTAGAACAATCGCAATGCTGCCAGGCACCAAAAGGGCTGTTCCAAAGTAATACGAGCTATCCGGAAAGAAGCCGACTATGCCGACAAAGAAGAAAACTAGGAAAACATTCGTTACTTCCCATACGGGTGATAGGTAACGTTTGATGATGTTTTCAACGAGATGTTTTTTCCCAGTAGCGTAGGAGTAATAACTAAAGAAGCCTGCCCCGAAATCAATGGAAGCAACAATCAGATAGCCGTACAGAAATATCCATAGGACCGTAATGCCGATTAACTCGTACCTCATTTTGTAGGTTCCCCCTCAATACCTCTGCTCTTGAGTTCTTCTTGTACATCGCTGTTCGTGAACATTTTCCTAAGCACTTTGACCAAAGTTAAACCAATCGCTACATATAAGATGCAGAACAAAAGGAGCATCAGATCCACATGTGTGGAGGTTGTCGCTCCATGAGAGGTCTTCATATAACCTCGAAGTATCCAAGGCTGTCGGCCTACCTCAGCGTAAATCCAACCTAATTCAATCCCCAAAATGGCAAGGGGGCCTGAAAGGACGATCAACCTCAACAGCCAACTCGGATATTGGACACTCTTTAATTTGTAAACCATCCAAACAGATACCATAGAAAGTACCGTAAGGAAGATGCCTATCGTGACCATCGAATCAAAGTAATAATGAACAATAAGGGGAGGACGCTCAGCAACTGGTGTTTCATTTAAGCCCTGAACTTCGGAATTCGGGTTATCGTGAGCTAGAATGCTTAGGGCGAATGGGATTTTTAACCCATATTTAATCTGATGATCTTCTGTTAATATCCCCCCTAGAACAAGCGGGACCTGTCTGGCCGTCTCAAAATGCCATTCAGCGGCAGCGAGTTTCTCGGGTTGGTATTTAGCCAAAAATTTCCCGGAAAGATCTCCAATAAGTGCAGTTGTTATTGAAAAAATAAGAGCAGCGATCATCGTTAGCTTGAGTGCTTTACGGTGATAGAGCGAATCGCGCTTCTTAAGCAAAGCAGCGCCGGCAATCGCCGCAAGGACGAAGGCGCTAGTCATATAGGCAGAAGAAAGCACATGTGCGACCTTCGTTGGTGTAGCGGGATTGAACATGGCTATAAGCGGCTTAATGTCTGTAATGGAGCCGTTGTTCAGCTGAAAGCCCTGCGGGGTATTCATAAACGCATTAACGGTTGTGATAAAAAAAGCAGACGCTGAAGATCCTAGCATGACCGGAATACTGAGCAAGAAATGAGTGATGGGTTTGCGGAATCGATCCCAAGTGTATAGATAGATTCCTAAGAATATAGCTTCAAAGAAAAATGCGAAGGTCTCCATAAACAAGGGTAAGGCAATAGCTTGACCGGCAACGCGCATAAAACTCGGCCACAGCAGGCTGAGCTGGAGACCTATCGCTGTTCCAGTGACAACGCCAACAGCAACAGTTATAACGAAACCGCGGGCCCAGCGCCGCGCAAGAAGCAGGTAGTAAGGATCGTTTCGCTTAATGCCAGACCACTCTGCGAAGGCGATCATGACCGGTATACCGACACCTATGGTAGCGAAGATAATATGGAAAGCGAATGTGAGCTCAGTGAGCATTCGGCTGTAAAGCACGGGATCATAAGTCATATGTGATGAACTCCTTTTCAGCTTGAAAAAATGCTTGGGAAAGCATGTATTACGAATTTACGAACATCTGTCGGAGCCAGGAAAAAAGCATGAGAGAAGCGACAATCATACAGAGCCATATTAACCATTTTTCTTGCTTTTTGTACTTATCTATATTTGATCACCTACAGTACGGGTCAGAATGAATGGTTACATCATCCTATTAGAATGCCAATATTATGAAATTTTACTCCACGTACTTGATTGCCAATCCGATTTTTTAGAGTATAGTAAATTCTATTGATATTCATACATACTGGAAAACCCTCAGGCATCATGCCTGAGGGTTCTCCATCGAATACCAAACGAAAATATCTGGAGGCTGATATCAAATCACTGATTTGTTCAATGTTCTATTGCAACGCTTGGTTTCTTGGTACGGAATTGCAAGTGGTAGAAGAACAAGATCCCTACATGTAATGCAGCAAGAACGAGATAAAAATTGCTGAATAGGTAACTGTTCGGATCGACATTTAACGGATTCCAATGAACGGAGGAACCCTGTGCAACCACAATACCGTAAACGCCCGCAGCTATTCCTTGGGCTATAAAACTGACCATCGAGAAAAGACCCATGCCCACTCCAACCTGATCTTTGGGTAATGATCTTGAAATGGAATTGGACATTGCAATCTGCAAGAAAGATTGGCCTACGTTACCGAACATCAAAAAGAATGAAATCCATAGCGGCGAGATTCCTGTAAAGACGGACATCAAGACAAAACAAGTAATTAAAGAACCGGAAGCAACAGAGAACAGATAGGAATTGCCTTTCAGATCCGCCAGTTTCCCGCCTTTTCTCCCCAGAAGGGCGGAGGCTGCCGCCGCAGGGACCATAGCGAAACCAATCCAATTGGAACCAAGATGATAAACTTGCGAAAACAGAATCGGAGTTAAGAAATACAAGGAAGTGCCAATGCCACTGATGAGAAACGCCAGCGTTATTGCGATGGTATACTTCCTGTTACGAAACAACCTAGGTTGGATAAAAGGTTCTTCGGCGGTACGAATTCGAACGATGAAGAGGATTAAGGTTGCTAATCCGATTACCAAATACCACCAGGTACGATTCGTGACCCCAAGCAGAAGCAGCGCAATGGATGCGGCGAGTAAGCTTCCGCCAAGCCAATCAAATTTACGCGGAGCTTGTTTCACTTCATGCTCGAGATATTTTCGATACAGCGGCAACAATAATAAAATCAATAGGGAAGGCAGAAACAGCCATCTCCAATTCGCAAAGCTGACGATAGTAGCGGAAATAACAGGCGCAAGAGCACTTCCGAGAGCGATCCCGACGGCTGTCATGCTTAATGCGGAGCCTCTTTTTTCAGGCGAAAAATACCGTACAGGGATAATCAATGCAATTGCCGGAATAGCCGCGGCACCCGCAGATTGCAGGCACCTTCCGAGCAGCGCGAACCAGAATGTTTGGGAAACGAGCCCCATTAGAGAACCCGCCGCAAACAACGTCAGACCGAACGTCAATAGGCTCTTCAGTTGGAATCTGTCTGCCAGTTTCCCATAAGTCACGGTTCCGAACGCGTAGATTAGCGTATAGGCGGATGACAGCCAACTCACCTGAGCAAGGGTAAGATGAAACTCCACGCTGATTTGCGGAAGCACAACGTTAAACATAAGGGCGCTCATTGATGACATCATAACGGTAAACATCAATAATCGCATTAAGATAGGGCCTTTTTGCAGCATTGTTTCAGAATTCATGGTTCATCGCTCCTTTGTATGAATGCAAGCGCATACTTGCATTATGGTTTATAAAAAAGCTAGGGAGTTAATGCCCTAGCGAATAACCGCACGCCTTCCTCGATAAATTCATCCAAATCTATGGGGGATAAGTTGCTATTGAATGCACCATGATTCATCAACATGAAAGCATATGCCTGTATGTCAGGTTTTGAAGTGATCACTTTACCTTGCTCAGACATGGAAACCAAATAATTCGTTAAAAGCTTCCTAAGTTCCTGAGGATGACGGTGGGCCTCCTGATATACTTCTGGAGGGAGACTGCTGCTTCCTTTTTGAATGATCTGAAACAGTTTTCTATTCCTATTCATGAGATAATGATATTTTTGGCTAATTAAAAGAAGGTCTTCATGCAGCTCGCCCGTCAGAGATTCGTTAAAAAGCTTAGTCATCTCTAAGGCATAGTGATAACGGCTGAAGGCAGCCGCTAGCAGCTTCTCTTTCGTTCCGAAATGACGAAATAACGTGACTTCGTTCACTCCGGCAACAGCAGCGATTTCCTTAGTAGTCGTACCATCATACCCTTTTTCTGCCATGAGATCGATTGTTGCTAACAGAAGTTTATCACTCGTACTTGGATTGTTGCTCATTGATCTACCCTTCTTTAATGCAAGTACTTACTTACATTTGTTATTGTATTAGGGTTAAGCTGCAATGTCAAGGGCTGGAAGAACAAGTTTTTAAGCCGTTATTTGCTTTTGTGTTGTACCCCGCAGATCAATAATAAGCTGCCCTTCCTATGTAAATAGCGAAGGGCAGCTTTCACAATCCTATTAACATTTCTGTGTTAGTGCATGAAAAGCCTGAGCTAGTTTGGATATGCCAGGAGCGATCTCATCCATAGAGGGACGAGCAAAGCTTAATCTCAGATGTCCGGGCTCAGAGCCAAATACGGTTCCGGGCATAAACACAACCCCTCGTTTTATCGCTTCCTCCAATAGCTTCTGATCGTCAAGCTTATCCTTGATGGTACACCATATATTTAGACCTCCTCGAGCGGGAGTAAAGCTGATTTGATCGGGTAACTCTTGCTGAAGGGATCGAATCATAAGATGCTGCTTCAGAGAAAGGGAGTCTCTTAGGAAGTTTGTATGTTTATCAAACAATTCCGATCCCAGAAATTTATTAGCAAGCCACTGTGGGACAATGCTTAGGCCAAAGTCCATTTGCTGGCGAGCATCAGCTAATCGTTGTACGACTGCCTGGGGAGCAACCAACCAACCGATCCGTAATCCTGAAGCTGCAACTTTGGATAAGGAACCGACGTAGAGTATGGAACCGTGAGTATCGATGGATTTCAACGTATCAGGAGGACGATGGTCAAAGGAAGTAAGGCTGAAAGGATCATCTTCTACGATGGGTATACCGAGATCAGCAGCGATCTTCAGCAAGGCTTCTCTTTTAGATGCATGAAGGATCGTCCCTGTTGGGTTCTGATAGTTCGGATTCAAAAAAATCATGCGAATGCGATGTTGGCGGTACAACGCCATAATGTTTTCGGGTTCGATGCCATCTTCTTTTACGGGTAAGCGAAAAATGCGGAGCCCGGCAGATTCGAACATGGACAAAGAATAGTAATAAGACGGATCTTCAATAGCAACCGCATCCCCAGGAGCTAACAAACATTGCATAATCAAATACAGAGATTGCTGTGAGCCCGAGGTGATAAGGATGGAAGCTTCTGTCGCTCGAATACGTAATCTTTCCTCCAGAAAACCTACAAGTGTCTCTCTAAGCGGCAAATACCCACTCGGATCGTCATATCCTAAGTAGGCATCGAAAGGAATGTCCCTCATTAATTGCTTTATCGCATCATTGGGGAATAAGTCGGCAGATAACTCGCCACTAGCAAAGTCAATGATCGATTCTCGCTCACGTAGAACCTCACGGACCCGGCGGATATACGGAAGATTGGGAGCAAATGTACCTCCTTCTACATATTGGCGCCAATTGGGTGTTAAATTGGGCCTAATACCCCAAATATGGTTGCTGACCATGGTACCGCTTCCGCTGATACTTTCGACAATTCCCCTTGCACGTAATTCCTCATAGGCTTGTACGACGGTGCTTCGGTTTACTTCCAGTCGTTCGGCAAGCTTACGTTCAGAAGGCAAGAAACTTCCGGGCGGATATTCGCCATGTATGATACTCCTCTCCATCTCATCTGAGATCTGTTGATAGAGAGGTTTTTTACTCGTTCGGTCAGGTTTGCGCATGTATACCACCATCTTTTAGAAATATCAATTTATTCCATAGTATAATACAGTTCACGAATTCGTTGTTTAACTCTCGAGTAGAATATTTGACAAACTCGCTAATCTTTTGATAATGGCTGGGATAAAATGTGAAAGAATGGAGAAAGGGTCTGATTATTATTCGCGTAATAATTGGAAAACATTCCATGGAATTGGCTGTGCAATAACCCTTTATTCCATCACAGTGTCATTGAGATACATATTTGAAATAAGAAATTGCCCGCTTTAAGCCCTTCACGAGAGCATCAATATCTTCTTCCGTATTGTAAATATAAAAGCTTGCACGCGCTGTGGATGACACGTTTAGCCATCTCATCAAAGGCTGACAGCAGTGATGGCCCGCTCGAATGGCAATTCCTTCCGAATCCAGAACGGTTGCGAGATCATGGGGATGAACGTCGGCCACATTAAAGGTGACTAAGCCACTTCTTAGTTCAGGCTGCCTAGGGCCATAGATCGAAATTTCTTCAATCAATGAAAGCTGTTCCAATGCATAGCTGACTAGTTGATTCTCATGCTGACGAATGTTAGTTAACCCGATTTGTTGCAGGAAATCGATTGCGGCACCTAGTCCGATAGCGCCTGCAATATTCGGCGTTCCTCCTTCAAACTTCCAAGGAAGCTCCTTCCAAGTGGATTCGTATAAGTCCACATGATCAATCATTTCTCCGCCATATTCGTAAGGCGTCATTTTTTCCAAGAGGGCTTTCTTGCCATACAGAACACCTATGCCGGTAGGGCCCGCCATCTTATGACCGGAAATGGCCATAAAGTCACAATCCAAATCTTGAACATCCAATTGAAGATGTGGTGCGCTTTGAGCCGCATCAACGCAAATCACGGCCCCATGCCGGTGGGCAATTGCTGCAATTTGTTTTAACGGATGAATAGTTCCCATGACGTTGGAAACATGGGTTATGGATACGAATTTGGTTTTCGAAGTGATAGCTTCCTCCACATCCTCTAAGCGAATAGTGCCATCAGGTTGGATGGGAATATAGCGAAGTGTTGCGCCCGTTTTTTTAGCCACCTGCTGCCAAGGGATGAGATTGCTGTGGTGCTCCATTAAGGTAATCAAGATTTCATCGCCTTCTTTAAGAAACTCTCTCACATAACATTGGGCTACTAGATTTAATGAAGCGGTAGTTCCGCGAGTAAATACGATCTCTGCCGACTCCTTGGCATGGATAAACGATTTGACTTTATCTCTGGCATTCTCAAATGCATCCGTAGCTAATGAACCTAGCGTATGTGCACCGCGATGAACGTTGGAATTGTAATTCGTATAATAATCCCGTAGCGCTTCAATGACAGCATAGGGCTTCTGGGATGTGGCCGAACTATCTAAATAGACCAGAGGATGTCCATTAACTTGCTGTTTTAAAATCGGGAATTGGTCTCTTATTTCTTGGATATTCATGGCGAAAACACTTCCCTTCAAAGAATGACTATAGAATGACATGATTTGATCTATAATACAAATACCATTAAAATTATATAATCATAACATTTTAGTTATATATTTGGGGGCGCTCATGAATACTAAACACTTGTCCTTGTTCATTCAGGTTATTAAAAAGGGGAGTATTACTCAAGTTGCAAAGGAAACCTATGTGAGCCAACCTGCGATTTCCATGCAGCTAAAGCGTTTGGAGCAGGAAGTAGGAGTTCCCCTGTTTACGGTTGTTGGCCGGGATATCGCTGTGACGGATGCAGGACTTACTCTGATGGAGTATGCAGAGTCCATGCTGTCCTTGGAAGGACAGATTTATCGGGCAATGGAGGAATATCGGCGAGGGAATCGAGGCAAGATCATTGTAGCTGCTTCCCATGTAGTCGCGGCATATTTGTTACCGAAAATCATGTATTCGTTTACTCAAACTTATTCCGATATCATCATAGAACTGCAAACAAGAACGGATGAGGAAATTGCGAGATTAGTCAGAATGGGCAGCATTGATATCGGAATGACGCTGCAGCCACCAGACGACCATTTTTCATTTCGAGTCACACCATTCGCTCAGGAGCGATTGATAGGTATTCAACCTTCGTTGTCATTCCATAGCCGAAAGATGATCGTTCCTCGAGATGTTGTATCCTTACCCATAAACGATATATGGGATATGGAGATCATGCATCTTGATTCCACCGAGACTGTAAAACAATTTGTTATGCAGGGAATGGGGTACGGAGTGATCTTGGAGTCAGCAGCTAGTTTAGAGCTATCTTATGGGAAGTTGCTGCCTTGGACAACGTTCACACCAATACCTGTGGTAGCGAGTGTTATTACACGGCCTGCCGAGCGTCTGTCCAAGAGTGTTTGGTATTTCTTGAATCATCTAAGGAATGGAGAGGACGGATGAGATGCGAAGAAATGGCAGGATTGGTTGGGAAAGAAATCTCGAAATTGGGTGGTTACTTACCCATGAGGCTAAGCTACTATTATGTAAATGAGTAGTCACCTTTTCATAGAAAAAAACAATAGGATAGATTGGGGAGTATATGTCAGCTCTGAATACACAAAACCTATCGACCGGCGTTATGTCTGCGTTGACGGTTATCGATCAATTTACTCTGAATGAATTGGCAGGCGGCTTCATTATTCCGGCGTTTATGGAATCACCTCTTATTGGCGGGATGGCCATTTTAGGTTTTTTTATCGCACCCAAAATTTCGAAATCAATCCCTCCGTTACTAGGGGTGATACTCTTTGGCGTCTTGGGACTTTTCATCGGGTATGATTTTCCGGCAGTACCAGAGGCTGCAGAGTTTGCCATACCTCAAATCATTATTCCTTCATTCACCGTTCACAGTTTCTTCTCGATTGCGATTCCGATTGCCGTTCTGATTTTGACAACTGATATTGCAGTGGCTTTAGCTGCTTTGAAGAAAAATGACTATCAGCCCCCAGTTAACCAGACGCTTGTGCTTTCAGGGATTGGCACGCTTATTGCCGGTTTTTTTGGAGGTCATGCCGTGAACATTGGGGGGATGATGACTGCGCTATGCAGCAGTAAGGAAGCAGGTCCGAAAGAAAATCGGATAGGTGCGGCACTAGTACGGGGAGAGCAGACTTAAGTGGGCGTCACATGTATTGGCGGGAATGAGAGTAGAAAAAGGGGCTGTCTCACAATAGTATTAATTCGGAATCCCCTATACTCTGAAACTTCAGAGACATTAGTACAGCAATTAATCCAACTGAAATAGTAGGAATATTTCTTGACTGAATAAAGTTAGTAGTGATAAGATGACAAAAGTTCAAATAACAACATGGAGGTCTTCAAATGAAAAAACAATATCTATCGGCGGGCATGATACTTCTAGCGAGCTCTCTTATATTTACTGCATGCGGAACAAAAGAAACGGCTAATAAACCATCTCCAACTGCGGCAGCAACCAAAGAAGCTGCGGCGAAAGAAACACCCGGACAAGCAACTCAAACCTTGTTGGATACGGTCAAAGCAAATGGGAAAATTCGCGTAGGAACGGAAGGGACTTATGCACCTTTCACGTACCATGACAAGGATGGGAAATTAACAGGGTTCGATGTAGAAATTGCTCAAGAAATCGCTAAGAAAATTGGTGTTCAAGCCGAATTCATCGAAACCAAATGGGATGGCATGTTTGCTGGGCTGGATTCCAAACGATTTGATATTGTCGTGAACGAAGTTACCATTAAAGAAGATCGTAAAGTGAAATACGATTTCTCAGATCCTTATATCGTGTCTAAAGCCGTTTTGATTGTACACAAAGACAATAAAGATATTAAAAAAATAACGGATTTGAAAGGTAAAAAAGCAGGGCAATCATTAACAAGCAACTTAACCGAAATTGCTAAATCCAACGGTGCAGAGATTGTACAAACCGACGGATTTAATCAAGCCATCGATCTGCTGCTGTCCAAACGTATTGATGCCACCATTAATGATGGGCTGTCTTACCTGGATTTGAAAAAACAAAAACCGGATGTAGCTATTCAAGTCGTCGATGAGACCAAGGAAGCATCGCAAAGTGCCGTTTTGTTAAACAAGGGCAATCAAGAGCTCGTTGATGCGATCAATATAGCATTGGCTGATTTGAAGAAAGATGGAACTTATCTCAAAATTTCTGAAAAATACTTTGGCCAAGACGTATCGAAGTAGGGTTATCTAACATGGACGATAGAAAATGGCAAATCTTCATAGACTCATTTCTTCCCCTGCTTAAGGCAGGGGTTGCTTTTACTGTACCTTTGACTTTAATCTCATTTACACTGGGGCTTTGTCTTGCCTTGGTAACCGCATTAATCCGTATTTCCGATATTAAACCTCTTGTTCAGGCAGCACGTTTTTACGTGTGGATTATTCGGGGCACGCCTTTGCTGGTGCAGTTGTTTATTATTTTTTATGGACTGCCAAGTATCGGGATTACACTGGATGCTTTCCCATCAGCTGTTATAGGATTTACCTTAAGTGTTGGCGCCTATGGATCTGAGATTATTCGTGGAGCTCTGCTCTCGACACCAAAAGGACAATGGGAAGCATCCTATTCGCTCGGAATGACTAAGCTTCAAGCGCTGCGGGTCATCATATTGCCCCAAGCAATTCGTATTTCGATTCCATCACTTTTTAACTCGTTCATAAGTTTGGTGAAAGACACCTCACTCGCAGCTACTGTCACGGTGACGGAAATGTTTCAAAAAGCTCAGCAAATTACGGCTACCGTTTATGAACCCTTATTGCTTTATTGTGAAGCTGCACTCATTTATCTGGTGCTTAGTACAATTCTTTCAAATATTCAAGGTCGTTTGGAGAAAAAGTTTGACCTTCATACGGCTAGATAGTGGTGGATGTATGATTACAATCAACAATCTATTCAAAACCTTCGGTTCACAGCAGGTGTTAAAAGGTATCAATATTGCCTTAGAGAGAGGCAAAGTGATGGTTGTCATCGGTCCCTCGGGCTCCGGGAAATCTACCTTGCTTCGTTCTATTAACGCTCTAGAAATTCCTGATAAAGGCACGATTGAGGTAGGGAACGCTCAGCTTACATTTACTGAAATAGATAAGCCAAAACAGAGTGAGATCCTCGCTTTAAGGAAAAAGACAGGGATGGTTTTTCAGTCCTATCATTTATTTCCTCATTTAACGGTATTACAAAATGTCACGGCAGCTCAGGTCGTTGTGAAGAAAAGAAGCAGACAAGAGGCTAAAAGCAAAGCGGTTGAACTGCTCAGGAAAGTCGGTTTAGAGGACAAGGCTAGCTTTTATCCGCATCAGCTATCCGGAGGACAACAGCAGCGGGTAGGTATAGCCCGAGCATTGGCCATAGATCCTGAAGTGCTCTTATTTGATGAGCCAACTTCCGCCTTAGACCCTGAGCTTGTGGGGGAAGTGCTTAAAGTCATGAAGGACTTGGCCGTGGAAGGTATGACTATGATGATTGTTACGCATGAAATGCAATTCGCTAAGGAAGTAGCGGATACTGTTGTCTTTATGAACGATGGCAGTATTATTGAGCAGGGTGCTCCCGATTCTTTGTTTAATCATCCTGCACAAGATAGAACAAGATTGTTTTTAGCTAGACTTAGCGGGGCAAACAGCTAATAATAGCTGTTTGCCATAAGGCTAGTATGAACGATACTAGGACTGCCGAATCTTTCGGCAGTCTATTCTTTATTTTTCAAGATACTGCAGAAAGGCGTGTAAATAACAAGGCAGCATAAACAATTACATGCCACTACTTGTATTTATGTCATACAATAGTTGTGGAATGTTTCATTTAAATGGGGAGGAATCAGTGTGGCTATCATATTCGGTATAGTCGGCGGCGGTTGGCGTGCAGAGTTTTTTATGCGCATCGTACGAGCGCTTCCGGATCAGTTTACAGTTAGCGGTGTTGTCGTACGCAATGAAGAGAAAGGGCGTGCGTTTGAGGAACAATGGGGAGTGGCGACGTTCCGCTCAACCGAGGATTTATTGAAGCAAACAACACCTTCGTTTGTTGTCCTTTCGGTTCCTGTCTCACAGACTCCGGAATTGATCAAACAACTCGTACGTGAAGGAGTTCCCGTTCTTTCCGAAACACCTCCTGCGGCTGATCTGGAGCAATTGAATCTGCTTTATCAAGACATTGGACCGGACGCCAAGGTACAGGTGGCGGAGCAATATGCCTTCCAGCCGCTGCATGCAGCACGAATTGCCATCGTACAGTCCGGCTTGCTGGGTACTGTAAGCCAAGCGCAAGTCTCAGCTGCCCATGGCTACCATGGGATCAGCATCATGCGCAGTCTCTTGGGTATTCGATTTGAATAATGCGCAAATTCGAGGCTTCGGGTTCTCATCTCCGATTATTAGCGGACCTAACCGCGAGGGTAATCCAGCCCAGGAGCAGACCGCGATCTCTAATCAAGTGATCGCACACCTCGAGTTCGGGGACAAGTTAGGTGTATTTGATTTTACCGGTGATCAGTACTTCTCATGGATTCGTTCTGAGAGAGTGCTTGTACGAGGAAATAAGGGAGAAATTAATAATACGAGAATTGCTTATTTGCAGGACTTCCGCACGCCTATTCAACTTGAGCTAAGACGGTTGAATGCCGGGGAGAACGGCAACCTCGAAGGGTATTATCACAAGGGTATTTTGGCTGGCGATAAATGGGCTTATCGAAATCCCTTCCAGCCAGGCCGTCTGTCGGACGATGAAATCGCAATTGCTACTTGTTTGCAAAAGATGGGTGAATACGTGCAAGGTGGACCCAGTTTTTATAGCCTCGCGGAAGCGGCTCAAGACCACTACCTGGGCATGATGATCACCCAAGCGGTTAAATCGGGTGAAACCGTCCAAACGATCAAGCAATCTTGGGCAACGTTTTAACTAGCAAATCAGACTAGTCTTGGCCGTATAAAAAAGGACTTTCCTTTGTCTTTTCAGACAATTGAGAAGGTCCTTTTTGATAGGACCTGCAATCGGATCCTTATTTATGCAATAATGTAATAACATATATCTTAAAAGGAGAAAAACATGCCAAAACAACGCAAACTGATAGAACCTTCAGACTTTGAAAGAATGCGGGTATTTCGACAGCCGATCTCGATCTTTTTACACGGTGAACAAATAGGTGAAAATGTCATCATTCAATCCCATGATAACGATATTGTTGTAAGTACTACTGGAGAACAATACGTGAAGGCAAATTGTGAATTTCTAAGTAAAAGATAATGACAATCTCAGTTCATTATAAAAGTCATGTTATATTTAAATAGCATTTATAGTAGAAATAGGGGGTACATTGACGACTAGAGGTTTTCAAATGCCTAAGGTAGATTTCGATCGCGACTCTGTTTATCAACAAGTATATACCTTTGCTCCAAATGCTATAGCGTTGGTGTCCCTAGATGGAACTATCAGGAGGGTCAATCCATCCTTCTATCCAACCCTGGGTTATACGGAGCAAGAAGCAATTGGACTTACACTTAAGGAAATAACCCATCCTGATGATTTGAATAAAATTAATGCACTAATCGAAGAGGTATTGAATGGAAATTCACTACTCTATGAGTTAGAAAAGCGTTGTATTCAGAAAAACGGTAACCTTATTCGGGCGTCTGTAAGGCTCTCTTTGGTTCGTGACGAAAAACAAGGAACACCACTATACTTTATTGTTCATATCATCGATATTTCAGATAAAATAGCTACTGAACAAAAGCTTTTAAAGATTGAAGAATTGTATGAACTTATCTTAGAAAATGCTCAAGATATTATTACTTTAGTGAATCCAGATGGTAAGATCGAGTATTTATCACCGTCCGTGCATGATTTATTGGGTTATGAGCCAGAAGAATTGATCGGAAAAGATAGTTCTGAATTAAATCATCCTGAAGACTTAGAAAAAATAAGATCTGAACCTTTTTCAGATAATGAGGTAATTACCTATCGTTCACGCCATAAGAATGGTACGTATATTTGGTTTGAGACTGCGATTAAACTCATCAGAGATGATCAAGGAAATCTACAGAAGGTATTAGGGATAGGGCGGGATATTACAGAGCGAAAGAAATACCAGGATAATCTTGCAGAGGCCCAGCATATTGCGATGCTTGGCAGTTGGGAATTGGATATTCTTCATAATAAGATCACATTCTCAGAAGAATTTTACCAAATTTATAACTTGTTCAAAAATAATTTGCCATCCGATCCGACGGATCTAGCATTCTTAATTCATCCAGATGATCGACAACGATTTCATGAATTCATTGATCAAGCCATACAAGGTACAACGATTAGCTCGGAATTTCGCAATCTGCAGCTCGATGGAACTATTAAGTATATGCAAGTTCGTGTTTCAGTAACATTTGACGAGAATGGAAAGCCTGTCAAAATGAATGGAACTACACAGGACATTACGGAACGCAAAAAAGTAGAGTTGAAGCAATTGGATAGTTTCATGACGCGACAATCCGAAGGAACAGGATTAGGCTTAGCTATTAGTAAAAAAATTGTTGGGTTGATGGGTGGAGATATTTGGTTTGAAGAAACGGACGAACCTGGTGCGACTTTTGTATTTACTGTTTGGTTTAAAGAAGAGGTATCGTATCTAGAAGACTCTTCTATCCAAGAGATTGCATTTGTTCAAAAACCTTTGAAAATTTTAATAGCCGAAGATAATCAAATTAATCAGATCGTATTAAAAAAAATGATTGAAAAGATGGGGCATTTCACTAGTATTGCCGAAAATGGCAATCAGGTTATTCGAGCGCTTGCTTACGAAACATACGATATCATTTTTATGGATGTCCAGATGCCTGTCCTGAATGGTCTGGAAACCACCAAACAGATCAAAGAAACAATACCGCAAGAGAAAGTCCCTTACATAATTGCTGTGACAGCTAACGCTTTAAAAGGCGATCGTGAAAAATGTCTTGAAGCAGGAATGGATGATTACATCAGCAAACCCATCAAAAGTGAGGTCATATTCGATAGGATCGAAAAGCACCAAAAACTCAAAGGCGGGAAATAAATGGCGGAGTATTTAAATGAGGGTCAAGACGAAAAGCCGAGAGTCAAATTCATCGTCATTACAGATACACATGTTGAAGATGATATAGAAGGTGTACATTCGCAAAATTTGATTCAGGCCTTACAGGATATCAGGGCAACTTCGCCCGATAGTCTAGGAATTATGCATATTGGTGATGTGACTAACAATGGCAAGCAAAAAGAGTTTGAGACGATGACTCAAATTTTTAATGATCATATTGAGGGGCTGCCCCCCATCTATTTTACTTATGGCAACCATGATGTCCGTTGGGCGGACTTTGATAGTCAAATGTCTTATTTTACAACAAGTACGGGGATTGATAAAAAGTATTACGATTTTTGGATGAACGACTATCTTTTTATTTTCCTAGGGACAGAGAAAGGGTTAAAAGACTCTTCATATTTATCAGAGACGCAGCTTAAGTGGTTAGATCTAAAGCTATCGGAGCACGATGAGGCTCATAAACCGTCCTTTATTTTCGTTCATCAACCTTTGAAAAATACAGTTTCAGGGTCACAAAACAAGTTCGGTTGGCATGGTATTCGACAGGACAAGGAGCTTAAGACAATACTAGCTAAACATCCGCAAACGATTGTATTTACGGGTCATACCCATTGGGAACTGGGCTCGGCAGATACCATGTACAACTCAAAGTATGCAACGATGTTTAATGCAGCCTCCACAGCCTACTTATGGACGGATGAGGATGTGGAGAAGGCGGGCTCCCAGGGATATTTCGTAGAGGTTTATGATCATAAAGTAGTTGTAAAAGGAAGGGACTTTCTCGCTAAAACGTGGATTGAAGATGCCACTTTCTCAATAACACTTCCTTCGTTAATTCCGAAAGTGGACCCTGAAGTCGATCCTGATCTGACGCTTGGTAACCCGACAATGCAGATAGACAAGACCGTTTATCGGACTCGCGATTTGATTGAAGTTACTTACACGGGGTCATTGAGAGAAGATGCGTTCGGTATTTTCCCGAAAGGTGCTTTACCGAGTGAGACGCAGCCTATTACTCCCATAGCGCATATTAAAAGCAATTTGGCTAGTCAGCCGGATGGGGAAATCATATTCACTGATCTGAATCTTCCAGTGGGATCTTACGATATTATCTATTTGGGGGAAACGATGAATACTGAGCTGAGTCGAATATCTTTTGAGGTTATTTCTGAAGATTAGATGATGATTAAGTTGCATGCTGAACAATTTAAATGCTAGGAGCTGTCCCGAAAGTAAATAATTTCACTTAAGGGCACAGAAAAAAATGAGGTGGCAGGGTTATTCTTGCCTCCTCATTTTTTTTGTTTTCTGTCGACTGCAAGGGAAGGTCACCCGACCTCTAGTAAGCGGAACGTCGATCCGTTATTTCAGGAAATCTGCTTATGAAATTGAATAAGGGGAACGTGAGTACTCTATTTGATCAAAAAGAACGATCCGGAGGCACGAAAACGCGAAATAACGCATCGTCGTTCCTCTTCCTCATGATTTCGGGTGTTTTTCGTCTAAATAACGCTTCTACGTTCCCTCCGCAAGTAAATTTGCTTCTTCAAGCGATGGGATAAGAAATTTAGGCTCGATTGGTGATGACATCACGATTAGAATCGTATACGTCCCATATTTATCACATTGGTTGCCGAACTCTTCGAGAGACCGTGTGGAGTCGGTCATTACTTTCAATAAGTAGTTGTGTTCTCCGCTTATGCGGTTGCATTCGACGACATCGGAGGATGAGCGGCAAAAATCAAGGAATGCATGACAATCCCTAGTACGAAATAGGATGTAGGCGGAAGCTTGTTTCCCGATTTTCTCCGGGGAAATCATGGTGCGATACTCCTTGATGATCCCTTTTTCCTCCATACGTCTTACTCTCTCCGTTACTGCGGGTTGTGATAACCCGACACACTTGCCAAGTTCCGTCATTGATATTCTTGCTTGGTTTTGAAGATAGTAAAGGATTTGTTTATCAACATGGTCCATCGAAATCGGCTCCTTTAAATTTAAGGTTTTCTTTAAAAACTAACTCGTTTTTATTTGTTAAAGGGGAGACATAACTTGAATACCTTATGTAAAGCAAGTCGCTTAATTAATATAATAAACTAACAATAGTGAAGTGATCAAATCTTTACTATTCAGAGAGGATGAATATCAATGAATAAGTTGAATGCAAACAAAATGAATCCTGATCGATTACAAGCACGCATGGATGAAGTAATCGATCGTACCCTTGCCGATAAACGGTTGGTTGGCGCTGTCATTAAAGTGGCGATAGACGGGGTACTAGTTTATAACCGCGCTGCCGGTTTTGCAGACCGTGAAAAGAACCAGACGATACATGAAAATGCCTTATTTAGGCTTGCTTCTGTGTCCAAACCTATCGTTTCAACAGCTGCGATGGTACTAGTTTCACAAGGCAGCTTACGACTTGACGACCCCGTTGATCGTTGGCTTCCAGAGTTTCGCCCACGTTTGGAGAGCGGTGAATTCGCGACATTGACGATTCGGCATTTGATGACGCATACGGCGGGGCTAACTTACCGCTTTTTCCAGGAAGAGAATGGTCCCTATCATCGCGCTTGGGTATCGGATGGCATGGATCAGGCAGGTATCACGTTAGAAGAGAACCTGCGCCGTATTGCCTCTGTTCCGCTCCTCTACACGCCAGGCACCCAGTGGAAATATTCAATCGCGACTGATGTTCTAGGCGCCGTGATTGCGAAGGTTACAGATTCACCTCTTGGCGAAGCCATTCGTATGCTAGTGACAGCGCCGCTTGGCATGGACGACACAGGATTTACAGCAGTCGATCCAGATCGACTTGCGACGGCCTATGCCAATGCTGTGCCTGAGCCACGGCCTATGCGTGATCACGATAGCATTGATTTTATAGAAGGCACGGCTGGCTTCCGGCTTGCCCCTGGTCGGGCACTTGACGATACGGCCTATCACTCCGGAGGAGCCGGCATGGTCGGGAGCGCCGGCGACTTATTCCTGCTGCTGGAAGCTTTACGCAAGGGCGGAGCACCCCTGCTGCCGGAGAATCTGGTTCGTGAGATGACTACCAACCAGATTGGTGATCTGCCAATGGCCTTTTGGCCAGGGCGAGGCTTTGGCCTAGGATTTACGCTGCTCAAGGATCCAATTGCCGCAGACACTCCAGAATCACCGGGCACCTGGCGCATGGGTGGTACCTATGGGCATTCCTGGTTCGTTGATCCTGAGAAGCAGCTAAGTGTCATAGCGTTTACTAATACAGCACTGGAAGGCATGTCAGGCCAGTTTACCGTTGATCTTTGTGAAGCCGTTTATGACGGGATCAGGAAGGAATGAATGAACTGAAGATAAACCCAATATTCTTTATCGCTATGGGCTTATTCGGCGTGTATACCATTGAGTTTGGTGTTGTCGGAATATTACCAGCTATTACGGAGCGTTACAATGTCAGTACGTCTCAGGCCGGCATGCTAGTTGGGGTGTTTGCGCTTGTTATAGCACTATGTGGTCCCTTTATGGTACTGCTTCTTTCTAAATATAATCATAAAAAAGTAATGATAGTGTCTTTACTCATTTTTGCTGGAAGTAGTTTATTATCAGCTTATGCTCCTAATTTTTATGTTTTGCTGGCGCTTCGGATTATCCCGGCATTGTTCCATCCCGTATATTTTTCCTTGGCCTTTGCAGCTGCAGTTTCGCTCTATCCAAAGGAAAAATCCACTCAGGCTTCTGCGAAAGCATTTGTTGGTACTAGTATGGGTATGGTACTTGGAATTCCGATAACAACCTATCTCGTAGATCAATTCTCATTCGAGGCCGCTTTTATATTTTGTGCCGTTGTAAACACCGCTGCTAGTGTGGGGATCGCCATCATGCTTCCGAAATCGTCCAAATTCGAGAAAGTTTCTTACGGGGAACAGCTCGGTATATTGCGTAAAGTCCCCCTTTGGATCAATATTGGAGCTGCAACGTTCATATTTGCCGCTATGTTTTCGGTCTATAGCTATGCTGCCGAATACTTGGAACAAGTGATGGGGTTGAGTGGGGAAATCATTAGCGTCATGCTTGTCATTTTCGGTGTTGGGGGAGTGGCCGGCAACTTGCTGGCAGGGAGACTGATTGGTAAAAACAAGGTCAGAACGACTGTTTTCCATCCGATCGTATTAGCCATCTCTTTCTTATTGCTTTATATGGGGGGAAAATCCATTGTGCCTATCATTGTCGTTATGGTTTTGTGGGGAGCAGCTCATACCAGTGGACTCATCGTAACCCAGATATGGTTAACTTCGGAAGCTCCGGAAGCTCCTGAATTTGCCACTGGGCTGTATATTTCCTTCATCAATCTGGGTGTGTCCATCGGTTCGTTAGCAGGTGGGTGGTTTATTACCACTACAGGCATGAAAGGGACTATATGGAGCGGCTTATTATTTATTATGTTGGCACTTGTGTGTATTGGATTTAAAATCTTTTACTTTAACCGAAAAGGATTACAGGTAAATCGGGTTTCAAAACGGGGCGCTGTATAAACAGTTTTCATCTCTAGTAGATTCTAGCGGAAATAAGAAATACAAATCCAATAAAAAGACTTAGTTTGTGGCTGCCGCGCGCAGCCTTATTTTGCTATCAGATAGTGGAATAATAATAAATATTTTTTAACACCTACACCCCCGTCTATTAATTTGATACAATTCTATTCTATTAGAAACGAAGCAGAAAGCCTTTTTAACATACATTCTGTTCTGGAGAAACGATATGAACTTATTTAAAGAGCCGATTCATTATAATGACCCTCTCCTTCGTATTCAAGTGCGCTGCTTTAATAGCATGGAAATATGCCAGCATGGATGGCATGTCCATCCTCAAGTAGAGATTATTGCTGTTCGATCCGGTAGAATGGAAATCCATATGCCGGCAGAGGTATGCCATTTGCGAGCGGGAGATGTACTGATTTTGGGTTCTTGTCAGCCCCATCTCGATCTGAGAAGACAGAACGAGGTGGTTGATTATGTCGTGCTACAATTAGAGCCTGAAGCATTCTTTGATTCCAATATGCTGCCATACCTATATTTGTTTCAGGAGGCGATGCTGCCTTCAGTCAAACTAAACACATTGTTTAAGGAGAATTCGGAATTGCGGCAGCAATTCTACAGCACGGTAATTGAATTGCAGCAAGAACATCAGCAGAGGCAGAGGGGCTATGAGCTCGCAATGAACTATTTGGTAAAGAAATGTATTTTTTTATTATTACGTCATGACAACATGGGATTGTTAGGACCAAGCCGATCGATAAACGACTCCAACTTAAAGTCAGTGTTCGATTATGTGGAAGCCCATTTATCCGATAAAATAACCGCCCAGCAAGCATGTCACCTCGTTAATTTCAGCTATACCTATTTCCTTAAATATTTCAAACAGATCATGGGCATTTCCTTCACAGACTATGTGATTCATCGCAGAATCAAATATGCCGAACGTCTCCTTTTGACCGAAGATCTTAGCATTGCTCAGATTGCTGAACAGGTCGGCTTACCGAACATTTCCCACTTCTACAAACTATTTAAACGACTCCATCAATGTTCCCCTAAAAGCTTTAAAGACACCATGATAGCCCGAACTCATGAAACTACTGCCTTGGGCCCAATGATCACAACAGAATAGCATCATAATTGAGTGGAATCGGATATGGGCAGCCTGTTTCGTTACAGCTACTATAGGAGTAGAGAATAATAGGAAGGAGCTCATACAATGTTACCTGACTTTCCGACAAAAGGATCACATGGCGTACGATTTGTTTATTACACAGATATTGAAGTTGATAGTGTCGCCTTGGCAGGGACCTTTAATAACTGGAACGGCGATAGAAACTACATGAACAAAATGGAGAAAGGTAAAGGTTGGGAGATTGAATTAGCGATACCTAAGGGAAGACATCTTTATAAATATGTAGTGAATGGGGAAGTGTGGATACTAGACCCATTGAATCCGAGTGTGTCGGAAGATGGGCAAAATAACTCGGCTATTACGGTTACTGAGCAAGGAGAAGTATTGATCAGAACCCATGAGATTTCCAAAGAACAACCTGGATATATGCATGAAAATTTTATGGCTATCCAAAGTCCCGAATGGATTAAAAAATCGGTGATTTATGAACTTCATATCAGGGCGTTTACCGAAAATGGTTTTAATGGACTCACAGATAAAATCGACTATTTCAAAAAAATGGGAATAAATACGCTGTGGTTGATGCCATTCAACGAAGTTGGATTTGAAGGAAGATTAGGTAAATATGGCGACCCCTATGCGGTAAAAGATTTTTATTCCATTAATCCCAGCTTCGGAACCAAAGAAGATCTACTCTCATTTATTCGTAAAGCTCATGAGAATGGGATCAAAGTCATTATGGATTGGGTGTTGAACCGCGCAAGTGTGGATCACATTATGACAAGAAGCCATCCGGAATATTTTACACGAAATGAACAAGATGAGATCTATTATGATGTGCCTAATCGGGCGTATTTCGCCGGGCTAGAATTTAGTAACCGTGAGATGTGGAAATATGTCATTGAGGCTATGAAATACTGGATAGTCGAGTTTGATTTTGACGGTATTCGTTTGGACGATTCGGACCTTACTCCCTTTGATTTTCTCTCTGAAATCAAGCATGCGCTGCAAGAAGTAAAAGCGGATCTCATCCTGATCTCACAGTCCTACGATGAGTATCATCATATTGAATCTTGTGACTTGACCTACGACGGCAGTCCCCGCATTCTGATACGTGATATGATTGATGGGACAATCACACAGAGCGATTTTATAACCATTTACAACTCTTATAAATACAGCTTTCCAAGAAATGCGCTAAGAATGATTTGGCTGGAGGAAAAAGAAACATCGAGAGCATGTGACTATTTTGGCGAAAAGCTTGCAAAAGCGGCAGCTTCTATCTTGCTGACGCTTGAAGGTGTTCCATTCATTATGATGGGGCAGGAATTTAATGAGAGTACGTTAGAAACGTGGACATCTTTATTTGATGAATACAAGCTAAACTGGGATCAATTTGATAGGGATATGTTCGAGCACTATGAATTTCTGATTCATCTTCGGACGAATAATCCAGCTTTTTGGATGGGAGAATTAATGTTCATTCGCAACTCTGAAGAGCAGGTTTTATCTTACATGAGGCAATACGAGGATAGTGAGTATTTGATCATAGTTAACTTGTCAAAGGATGCTTTGTTTGTTCAATTTGATAATGACGCGTTAGCAGGCGATGTTATTAAGGACAGTAAAAATGTGATCTATCGAACCGGAAGAGACGACCGTCGCTCTGGGAAAGATTCATCCAGTCTATGGATCGATAGCTATGAAACAATGATATATATAAAATATAAATAAAAAATAAACACCGTAAAGCCCTCTTGGAACACCAACAAAGAGGGCTTTATTAAGTGGATATTATTGGTCTTTAGCAATTTCTTTTCTGTTTGGTGCAATGGGAGGTTGTTCTAACCATTTATGTTTTATCATGAGATCAAACCAATTTTTTGCTACAGTTAGATCTTTAAGAATGATTCGTTCATAATCAAGAATTAGATCAGACCTCATGGAACCCGCTAGTCCTAATCCGTGATAGGATTGAGAAGTCAGAAACAAAAAACCAGTGTGAAACATGATAAGTTTATCTGAAAACGGTGAATCTGTAGATTCGGTTATTTCAGTTTCCCATGACATCGGAACAGGTAAATTATCATCTTTTAGTTTTTTACTTAGCAATTGAATGTGGTCATTTGACGTTTGAACGGCATCTGTTAGAAATTTCCTTATTTCTTTGGATCCGGCAATTTGACTAAATGCAATTCCAAGTGTTTTTGCCATAATACTTTTCTTTAAGTTAAGGGAAATATTACCTATTTCTATGGCTGAAAGAGGACGTTTATCTCCCCAAAAGCCATCGAGATATTTTTTGCTATCAATAAACTCTGGGTTTGCACGGGGGAAGAAATACGGGTCTCTTTGAAAATGTCCCTTTTCAAGTAATAAATCAACGGTACGTTGGTACATATTTTTTCCATCCGTTAAACAGGAATCAAAAAAATCCCTTAAATCTTTTCTAACTGATGTAGTAAGCGAATATATATGACCGTTTAAACCATGTATGGTCATGAGATACAAATAATCCAAACAGAAAATATCGGAAAATAACCTTCCAATATTGGGATTGAGATCTGCTTCTGTAAACCCTATGGGTAATGGAAATCCATCATTAAGAATAAAAGTCGAAACCTGCTGCATTTGATTCTCAGATATTTTTATTGCATCGTCAAAAACCTCTCTAATGGACGTATCTTCTATAATTGAAAGCATATATTTATTTACTTGATGTACCATAGATTCATTTACATATTGCCCCCACAAAGCTCCGATTTCCGTTGAAGTTAGTTTTAATTGAGTTATGTTCATATCTCTATCACCTCTAAAAATTAGATTGTCCAATTAGAAAAGGATTTATCAAGTCTGATTTTCTTATGGTATAGGTAGATTATGGAATTATAAACTATCATTTATCTCCGTTTGAAACTACAACAGGTGCAGTAAGCTTGTACCACAGCAACATGCCCAGTGAACTCAGACCTACCAAAAATAAAAGGCCATAAACGTGTTTGAAGGAATAAGGAAGTGGCGTATTCTTTTGAATTTCGAGTAATATTCCACAAACCGCTACCGAAATTGAACCGCCAAAAAATTGGATAAGCTGCATAAGTCCCATACCAGAGCCTATTAATGATTTTGGAAGAATACGTGAGGTCTCGTTGTTCAAAGATGCAATCGTTGCTGAAAAAGCAGGCGAAAAACAAAGATATCCCAAAAGTATAACAAGTGGCGAAGCGCCAAGAGTGGCATAAAAGGCAATCATCACTAAAGCTAAAATACAATGCCCTATAAACATAAAGCGTAGATTGCCGTATCGATCTATCCATCTACCGACGAATCGTGTCAAGAAGGCCGACAGAATGGCCCCTGGCGCAATGGTTAAGCCAATCATCATAGCCGATTGATCGAACACCTTGGCTAACACCAACGGCATTAGAAATAAATTACCAAGGTTCAACACTAAGATGCAAAACCCGATCGTAACCAATTTACGATAAGTTGGATTTCTCAATAGTTCAGGGTTAATGAACGTATTGTTCATTCGTTTCAAGTGCCAAGCATGTACAAGCAACGAAAGACAACTGGCGACAAGCCAGGCGGCTGAAACTTGCGTCACAGCTAACAGCAGCGTAGTTGCATTCACGATGGTTAAGAGAGCACCCAATATGTCGAATCGAAAGGATGTCGCATTTTCTTTGGGAAGTAAACGTACAAGTATCGGAAGAATGACCAAAACCAGACAAGTGATTGCGAACAACCCGTTCCAACCAAAGTATTCGCTAATCAAACCGCCAACGATCGGACCGAGCCCGAAAGCCATAGCACTCCCCGCGGAAATCATGGCGATAGCTGACCCGCGTCTTTCAATTGGAATATATCGACTTGCCAGAACCAAACCAAGGCCAGCCATCACCCCTGCACCTGCAGACTGAAGTATACGAGCCATGAGTAAAGCATGAAATTCCCTGGCAAATAATCCGAAAATCGATGAAAGTCCTAACACCAATAGCCCCACGATCAGCAGTTTACGAATCGGTAAGACATCTGAGAGCCTACTGTAAATAACGGTCGATAAGGCATATCCGATGGAGTAACTTGAAATCACCCATGATCCGAGATCTGCCGTGATGCCAAGATCTTGAATAATACTAGGGATTGAAACATTGAACATCGTCGTATTCATAACAACGATGAACAAGCCAATCGTCCATACCGGCATTACAATTTTATCGTTCATCCATTACCATCCTGTCTAACTAGAGGTGTATTTTATCTATCCCCTATT
This sequence comes from Paenibacillus sp. V4I9, assembly GCF_030817295.1. Lineage (NCBI taxonomy): Bacteria > Bacillati > Bacillota > Bacilli > Caryophanales > Paenibacillaceae > Paenibacillus > Paenibacillus sp. V4I9. The sequence goes on along the minus strand of NZ_JAUSZE010000001.1, from coordinate 4,841,841 downwards.
ATACAAATGTCACTCAAACATAAAAAGAGCTGCCCGCGGCAGCTCTTTATTTTCTTTGGTTCGCTGACTATTCCTTTCATGAATAATAGGCTGTTATTTTATCCACACTACAGGTAAAGGAAGAAGCAATTAAAGGGGGAAAATTGTATGGAAAAGATATTATTGCGGATTTTATTTGCCTCATCATTAGCAGCAGCCCCATTCGTTTTGAAACGTAATAACCTGCTCATGTATCTGACTGTATTCTTCACGAAGTGCGTTTTATCAAGTTCGATAGATTCTTTCTTTATTAAAAAAGGAAAGATATCGTACCCCGTTCGTCCTTTCGCCAAAGTATTTGATACCAATATTTTGTACGATCTGTTATTTTATCCGCTTTTAACTGTAGTTTGGGTAAGATCGTCTTATCAAAGCAAACCGCTTGAACTCATCACGAGAAGTCTATTTTTTAGTGTACCAATGACTTTGCTTCAATGGTTTTTAGAGAGGAAAACCGATTTGTTTAGATGGAAATCTTGGTCTGTTTTTCATACATTTGCATCAATTAACTTTACTTTGTTTACGATCAGAGGGTTTGTAGGTTTATTAAAAAGGATTACGCCTGAAGTAAGAGGAGGAAATTTTGTAGAGGAACGATCCCATAGCAAGGTGCCTTCACCTGAGTTCATTGCAAGTACGGCAAATCACCGACTGCTAAATAACAACTATGCACAAATCCACTAAAATTGAGAAATTATTATGGAGCATCGCACTCCCTGGGTTTGGTCAGTTTTTAAACGGGAAATATATAAAAGGAATTACGTTGATTATATTGGAATTTATCGTGAATTATATGTCAGATCTCAATCAAATTATTATCGACAGTTTCAAAGGAAACATTCAAGAGGCCATCCAGCAAGCCGATTATCATTGGCTAATGTTTTACCCTTGTCTCTACATGTTTGGTATTTGGGATGCTTATAAAGACGCAGGAGATACTGCAGAGTATGCGTATATTCCTTTTGTATTAGGGGCTTTTCTGGGGACGGTAGGTATCATTTACTCGGATGTCTTTCAACCTTTCGGTATCTTATGGGGTCCAGTTTGGCTGCCTATGCTGTTTTCGTTCGTTGGAATTGTAATAGGCGTTGTTATATTTCTTTTTTTAAAACGACGTCATTCGACACTTTAAAGGGTATCCCTGTCAGATATATAAGACAGCTGGAGACCCTTTTTCTTTTTGTATCTACTACTTGTGTGTTTGTATATATGGTTTGTTTGACTATTAGGTTTATATATCATGCGTGTCGGTATATACCCAATCGTCATTTCTCTCATAAGCATAAGATATAGTATGGGGGAAATGGGGGGGGGGAAAGTAATGCCGAAAAAAGTAGCAGTGAACAAAGAGCCAGTGAAGAAAGAAGCAGTGAAGAAAGAAGTAGTGAAGAAAGAAGCAGTGAAGAAAGAAGCAGTGAAGAAAGCACCAGTGAAGAAAGAACCAACTAAGAAAGAACAAGTGAAGAAAGAAACAGCGAAGAAAGAGCCAGTGAAGAAAGAAATAGTGAAGAAAGAAGCAGTGAAAAAAGAAATAGCAAAGAAAGAAAAAGCGAGTAAAGATACAATGGAAAAAGAAATAGTGAGGAAAGAAGATCCTAGGAATTTATTTGAAATTCAGGAAACAGAAGTAGTGAATAATAGATATATGAGAAGCCCGAGCGCAAGGGAGGGAAGAAATGGTATGACGAGAGTCTCAAGAGAAGAAATTAGTGACAAAATTAACGAAGCGATAGATGTACTGGGAGCCTCTAAGCGTAGTGTCTCGGTAGACAAACTGAGACGAGCAGAGGATGAAATTGATAAGGCCTTACGTATTCTTTTAAGAGCGCAGCGTGAAATAAATTCGAGAAGAACTTGGTATATATCTGAGTGAAAAATATATGATTGGAGCGAAGCAGAGATGAAAATCCTTGCTTTTTTTATTTTTCGGTGTTAACATCACTTTCAACGTTAAGCGTTATTTGGACCAAATAAACAAACAAAATAAGATTTGAACCTTCGGGGCAGGGTGAAATTCCCTACCGGCGGTGAGGATATGTACGTGTATCTAAGCCCGCGACTCCCAGTCTGTATAGACGGGGACTGACTTGGTGAAATTCCAAGGCCGACGGTATAGTCCGGATGAGAGAAGGTGAAGGACAACTTGTTAAAAATTCAATTTTTAATAGGTCTGTTTGTCAATGCCGCTGTTGCTTGTAAACAGGGGCATTGTCTCTTTCAGAAGGTTCAATTCAAAACATCATCTAGGGACCTTTGAGCTAATCTCTCAAAGTCTCTCCTATTGGGAGGTTTTTGAATTGGAAAATGTATTTAAGCTAGGTAGTAAGCGCGCAAGTTTGTATTCATCAAGTAGCAGGGGCATCAATGGGATCTGGTATGTAGCACTCGGAGCTACACTTTGGGGGTTGGACCCTCTCTTTCGAATCTTATTGTTGAAGAGTTTTACCTCTGCACAAATTGTGTTCATTGAGCATCTGCTGCTGGCCTGCTATGCGCTTCCTGTGCTGATAAAGTACCGCAAGTCCTTAGCCGGCAAACTAACACTAAGCGTTATTGGTGCTCTTCTATTTATTTCTTGGGGTGGATCGGCGATAGCCACCATACTCTTCACTTCAGCTTTCGCTCACGGAAGTGCAAACTCCGTCCTGCTTTTGCAGAAGTTGCAGCCCTTGTTCGCCATCGTATTGGCTCGTTTACTGCTTAAAGAGACACTGCCTTCGAAATTTTCTGCCTATATCGTAATGGCGCTGCTAGGCACGTACTTGCTGACGTTTGGTTTTGATTCCCCGAAGATGGGCTTGAAGGATTTAGGTACGTTAAGCTGTTTATTTTCAATTCTGGCGGCTGTCTTATGGGGTGGATCAACCGTCATGGGTAAGTTCCTGCTTCAAAAAAACTTGGATTTCCCTGTTGTCACATCACTGCGCTTCCTAATGGCGATTCCGCTGCTAACGGTAGTTCTTTTGGTAAGTGGCGATGCTTGGCATGTAGGCGGTTCTAGTGGTGATCTAACACTTATCGCAGTCAACCTGTTGTTCCAGGCCTTTTTCCCAGGGTTGATCAGCATGCTCCTCTATTATAAGGGGCTGTCATCGACAAAGGCATTCTTTGCAACGCTTGCCGAGCTAGCTTTCCCAGCTGTAGGTGTATGCATAAACTGGGTTGTATTTGGACAAAAGCTGACCGTAGGACAACTAGTAGGCTTTGTATTTATTTGGTTAACCCTATGGTTAATGAGCCGCAGTAAAGGGAATGTTTCTATTTGAAAAATGGACTGATTACATCAATTTCAATCATTGAATGCAAAAAGAACCCGCTAGATTTAGCGGGTTCTTACTATTTTCTTAGAAACTAGCTGCAACTTCTTTTGCTTGAGCAATAGCTTTTTCTTTAATGGATTGAGCTTTATCCGGCGTTACAGCCATGCCTTCAACAAAAATGCCTTCGAAGGACGGGATACCGTAGAATTGTGCAATTTTTTTCAGGTAGCTGAAGCCACTTTCAAATGCTGCAGCAGGGCCTTCGGAATAAATGCCGCCACTCGCTTGAATATGCAGGCCTTTTTTGTTTGTTAACAAACCAACTGGACCACTTTCCGTATATTTGAAAGTTTTACCTGCAACGGAAATTGCATCAATGTAAGCTTTCAATACTGGAGGGAATGAGAAGTTCCACATTGGAGAAACAAAAACATACTTGTCTGCAGCCACGAATTGGTCAACGATTGCGCCTAAACGTGCTACTTTTGCTTTTTCTGCATCAGACAGCTGGTCAAAAGCTGTTCCTGATTGAAGTTTTCCCCAACCGCTGAATACATCAGCATCAATTTGAGGAATATCTTGTTTGAACAGATCCACAGAAATAACCTCATCTGATGGATTCGCTTCACGGTAAGCCTCGATGAATTCTTTACCTACCGCTAGGCTGAATGATGTTTGGTGGTCATGCGGGTGTGCAGTGATATAAAGTACTGTTGCCATAATTAAAACTTCCCTTCTATACTTAAAATAATTACAGTTGTATTATAACTTATTTTCAGTAAATATCAAACAATAAATTAGTTACTTATAATAAGAGCTGAAAAGCGAGAAGTCCAACACCTTTTTTATAGAAATAGATTATTGTCTATTCGTTATTAGTTCAATGTCCATACCTCCAATAGATCAATATCATAATATATACAATTGGTTTAAATGGAGGTGTCTAGTTTGTGGTGTAACAATACCCATAAAAAAAATCGAATGACTCCTGCTACAAGAAAACATATACGTAAAAAGAAATGTATCATCAAAAAAAAGAACATATGTGTAACATCTGAAAAAAAAATGAGGGAATCTAATACCGGTCGAAAAAAAGACTGTAAAAAGAAAAAAATGATAGTTAGCCCTCTTAGAAGGAAAAAACGGAAACGTGCAGCTTGTCCAAAACCAGAAATTAATATAACTGTTCCGCAAGGACCACAAGGCACACAAGGCATACAAGGACCACAAGGGCCACAAGGGCCACAAGGGCCTAGAGGCATACAGGGAGCTCCAGGTCCCACGGGACCAATCATTATCCCTAATTTCAGCACTTTGCTAACTGCTAACAGATATTTATTTATTGCGAACACAGATGTTACTCTGCCAGCAGTTATTCCTGCAAATCAATTCACAAACGATGACTTTGAATCAATAGCCGAATTTTCAAATCTCGATCAAAATAGTTATGCTAATCTCTACATTAACGGAATCATGCAAGTTGGTGCCTCTTATAGTGTGAGTATAAATGCCTTGGCCATTATAAATGGCAATGACACCATTTTTGCAGGGACCCCAATCATACTTGAGATCGTTCGATTATCGATTCAAATCATTTCTTGAAATGTTCCCTTGTACGCATTTGATCAGCCCTTCCCTTTTACTATCACTAGCATAATCTAGTTGAGAGAAGTGAGGTGATATAAATGCCAATTACAAAACCCTTTATGGCTTCCCGAAGATTTAGTGCTACAATTGCGGACGGAACAGGTGTAGGCGCTGCATATAATATTCTTGCTACAGCTACCACCAATGACGCCGGAGCTGCTGCTACAGCTTTTCCAACCGCACCTGCGTATTATAATCTTTATATTAATGCTCAGATTCAAACAGCTGACACTTCAACAGCTACCACTACGGCGATTACCATTCCAGGCGGAGATGTACTCGATCCTGCGACTCCAATTGTGATCGAATTTATTGTAAACTAATTTTCTTTATTGACGATATGCCGACAATTCTTATTGTTTTTAAGATTGCCGGCATTTTCCAAATACACGTCAATTGGGATATATTGTTTTCGTACATATCTACTAAATATAAATGCATCGGTAATTATCAAAAAAACAAGTTAGTTTCAAATGAGGATCGCCCAGGGAGCATGTTTAGCTCGCTTATGGGCGGTCTTTTTTTATGAAAAGAAGCATAAGAAAGTAATCAAGGTATTTGATTGGTTTGAAGATTTACAATTTATTATCTTGTGGTTGACACAGGAAAAACAAAAATACGTTATTTTTGATATGTGGGAACGGTCTCACACGAAGAAATGGGGTTGCAGGATGGAGCTTACGATTAAGGAAATTGCCCTGCGTGCCGGTGTATCCAAATCTACTGTGTCGCGGGTGATTTCTGGCAAGGGCTATACCAGCTTGGAGGTGCGCGATAAGGTGCTCCAGCTGATTGAAGAATTACAATACAAGCCCAATGCAGTGGCAAGGGCTATGGTTTCACAGAGAACGCACAACATTGGCGTACTCATTTATCGCCAGCATCATCCCATTGCGTCTCATCCTTTTTACGGCAAAATTCTTGATGCTATTTTGATGACAGCCGCAAGCTTGAATTATTCCGTTTTCGTTACGACAGATCATGATATGTCGCTGCGTTCTGCTGATTTTATGATGGAGAAAAGGGTGGACGGATTGATCCTGATCAGCCGTTTGCAACAAAACGTCATTGATTACATCGCTAACTTCGGAGTTCCGTACGTGATGGTCAATGGCTCCACGGATGTCGACGGGGTCATGCATATTGTCAATCAAGACGAGGAAGGCGGACGGAAGGTCGCTGAGTATCTAACGGATTTAGGGCATCGTCAGATTTTCGTGATTGCTGGACCGCAGACGCATCGCAGCCATAATTTGAGGCTGACAGGTTTTAAGAAGTACATGGCAGGAATTGGTGTTCCGATCCCAGCATCATCGATCTTACAGGCATCGACCTCCACCTTCGGGGAAGGGTATGAGTTAATGCGCAGCCATTGGGAGCAGTTTCGTGCAGGCGGGTTTACTTCGCTTTTTGCCACCAACGATATGATAGCGCTGGGTGCCATGAAGTTTATGTTGGAGCAATCGATACGCATTCCTGAACAGGTAGCGGTTGTAGGCTTTGATGATATCGATTTTGCCGCAATGTTCTCACCCTCTTTAACAACCGTCAGGGTCAATACAGAGGAGATGGGGATTCAGGCATTTAGCTTGTTAGACAAGCTCATCCGTCAGGAAGTGAACATTGAGAATCCCAAGCAGCTTGTACCCAAATTAATTGTCCGGCAATCGACCAAATAGTTTTCATAGGAGAGGAGTGGTTAGTCCGCATGCGCTGGTATCTAAAAGCGATAGGTCCACGTAAAATCGTGGAATTTATCATACTTGTTGTGTTCGTCATCTTTTTCTTGGGCCCGCTGCTCAACCTAGCCATACTTGCTTTTACTGGCAAATGGACCTACCCAGATATCTTGCCGCATGAGTGGTCACTGAAATGGTGGACATTTGTGTTACAGCAGGAGGATATCGCGAAGTCGATCGGTTTGTCGTTTATGATCGCATCCATCGTGACCGCTCTATCCATTGTGCTTTGTATCCCGGCAGCCTATGCGTTTGCTCGCATACGTTTTCCGCTTAGCCGATTTTTCTTGTTCTCGTTTCTGCTGACACATGCTTTTCCGAAAATGGGACTTTATGTTTCGATCGCTGTGCTCTTTTACAAACTAGGACTGATGAACACTTTAATAGGCGTTGTCTTGATCCATATGATCAATGTACTCATGTTCATGACTTGGATTCCCACGGCTGCTTTCCGCAATGTGCATACAGCTCAGGAGGAGTCAGCCAGGGATGTGGGGGCGAGCCCGTTCCGCGTATTCCGCAGTATTACGCTGCCGATGGCGATGCCGGGTATTATCGTGGCTTCGATCTTTACGTTCCTTAACTCGCTTGATGAGGCTCAGGGCACTTTCCTGGTGGGCATCCCCAATTATAAAACGATGCCGATCGTCATGTACTCTATCATCAGTGATTATCCTGCTTACGCTGGCGCTGTGTTTTCTATAATTCTGACAGCGCCGACGATCATCCTACTGCTGGCAGCACAGCGCTTTGTGAGTGCAGATATTATGTCCAGCGGTTTTCAACTCAAATGACGATAGACCAATTTGCAAAGCGTATGCTTCCGATGCGAGTTTTGTTTCGAAGTAATCGCTTAGAAGCAATGCTCAACAAAACTTTTAGGGGGCACATATGGACATTCAGCTTTCCGTACAACAATTGACGAAACGCTATAAAACAGGAGAAGGCGTAACAGGAATCTCCCTCGATGTTCGCAAAGGCGAGTTAATCACACTGCTGGGCCCTTCAGGCTGCGGTAAAACAACAGTGCTTCGCAGCATCGGCGGGTTTCTCGACCCAGATTCAGGCGACATTCTCATTGAGGGTAAAAGCGTGCTAAAAGCACCTCCGGAAAAACGTCCGACTTCCATGGTGTTTCAAGGTTATAATCTATGGCCGCATATGACGGTGTTTGACAATCTGGCATTCGGTCTCAAAATACGCAAGATGAAAAAGGCAGACATCGATAAGGCTGTGAACGAAGTGCTTCAGCTGGTCCGCTTACCTGGAGCAGAGCTCAAATATCCGGGTGAACTCTCCGGCGGTCAGCAGCAGCGCATAGCAGTTGCGAGATCCTTGCTCCTTAAGCCTGCTGTTCTTTTGCTGGATGAACCCTTTTCCGCACTTGATGCGAAGCTTCGGCACGAGATGAGAGAAGAGCTGCGAGAAATTCAATCCAAGACAGGCCTAACGATGGTATTTGTCACTCATGATCAAGAAGAAGCGTTATCGATTTCAGATCGCATTGTCGTTATGAACCAAGGCAATATTGAGCAAATCGCTACTCCGCAAGAAATTTACGATGAACCGAATACGCTGTTTGTTTCCCAATTTATCGGCAAAATGAACTTTTTGAAAGGGGTGATCACAGCCAGCGGTTTGGCCGTAGGGCATCTAAGTTTTCCAAACACAAAAAATCTGTCTGGGCAAGTAAATCTGGCCGTTCGACCTGAAGACGTGATGATAGAAGGTGAAGAGGGGCAAGGCCTTCCCGGCGTGATCAAACAGGTTATGGTACTTGGGCATTATGCCGAAGTGTCCATCGATTTGCCAGAGTATGGCACTATCCGGGCGTTTCAACCACGGGATTTCGTCAAGGATCTTCATACAGGGCAACAAGTGAAAGCAAGCTTTGCTAAAGTTTTAGCCTATCCGGAAAATTAGACCCATACCCAAGGAGGAATTATCTATGTTTCGCAAGAAATCCGCTGTTATGTTAGTGACGTTAATGACGGCTACCGCCGCTTTTGTATCCGGGTGCGGCAGCTCTGCAACAAATGCAGGTTCCGCAGCTCAAAGCAACAGTCCGGCCAAAGAAACAGCTAGCAGTAAACAGCCTGTCGAGTTTAACTTCTATTTTACCGGTTCACAAAATGTTAAGGAGCTGTGGGATACGCTGATTCCTATGTTCGAGAAACAAAATACGGATGTTAAAGTGAAACCGGTCTACATTCCATCGGGAACAGGTGCACAACCAACCTATGACCGCATTACGGCTGCAAAGCAAGCTAACAAAGGCTCAGGCGATATCGATTTATATGAGGATGGCTTGTCTTACGTAACTCGGGGGCAAAAAGATGGCCTGTGGGACACTCTACCAGGTGACAAAATTAAAAACTTGGCAAATGTCGATGAGAAAACGTTAAAAGATATCTCCAATCTCGCTATTCCTTATCGTTCATCTGCGGTCGTATTGGCATATAACAGTGATAAAGTAAAGACGCCTCCAACTAATTTGGATGAGCTGTATGATTGGATCAAGAAAAATCCAGCCAAATTTGCTTACAATGATCCATCTACAGGGGGTTCCGGTAATTCTTTTGTAGCGACAACTCTGTATAAATTCCTGCCAGAAGAAGCCATCCATAATTCCGATCCAAGTGTTGAAAAAGGGTGGGATCAAGGCTTTGCGCTGCTTAAGGAACTAGGCAAATCCGTTTACGGCAAAGGTATTTATCCAAAGAAAAACCAAGGGACTTTAGATTTACTGACGAGCGGTGAAGTTGATATGATACCTGCATGGTCAGATATGGTTCTTGAGCAATTGGCAAAAGGACAGCTTCCAAAAACAACGAAAATGGCGCAAATCAAGCCAGGATTTAACGGCGGACCAACCTACTTAATGGTACCTAAGCTATCGGAAAAGAAGGATGCGGTCTACAAATTCCTGAACTTCGTTCTTTCTTCTGAGGCACAAGCCGTGGTTGTAGACAAAATGCATGGTTTCCCAGGGATCAAGCTTTCAAATATGTCCAAAGAAATTCAAGACTCATTCAAAGGTGCATCCGAAGGATTCCGCTCCTTCAATATCGGCGAACTGGACAAAGATATGACCAAACGCTGGCAAAGTGAAGTTGCTGCACAATGAGTAAACAAATGAAAATGGGGATACTAGGATTGCTTCTGGTCATCCCCTCTTTTTTATTGCTCTTTGTCACTGTCGTCATTCCGATCATCATTTCCTTTAAAGAAAGCTTGACCAATAAATCTGGCGGTTATGATCTGTCCAATTATACGTATTTATTTACCGATAAGTTGATGCGCTCCAACATCATTTTTACACTGGAAGTGACGATTATTTCGGTCATTCTTGTGCTAATTATCAGCTACGCCCTGGCCGCTTATATGAGGTTCAATAACGGGACGATGGTGAAATGGATTCGCAACATGTACATGATTCCAATCTTCATTCCATCTGTCATCGCTACGTACGGTTTAATTCAATTGCTTGGCAACCACGGATGGGTCTCCCGCATGTTACTTCTGGTCAACGGAGGGGAAATGCCGCGTATTATTTTCGACATGAAGGGGATTATTATCGCTAATTTGTGGTTTAACATTCCGTTCACGACGATGCTGCTTGGGTCAGCCTTATCCGCAGTCCCCAATTCAGTCATTGAAAGCGCGAAGGATGTAGGGGCACGCAGATTGCAAATCTTCGTCCGTTTCATTTTGCCGCTTACCTATAAGACTTTGCTCGTTGCTGTTACTTTTGTATTCATGGGCGTGATCGGTTCGTTTACGGCTCCATTTCTGATTGGACCCAACGCTCCACAAATGCTAGGGGTATCCATGGAACAAGTTTTCGGCGTTTTCCAAGAAAAACAACTAGCTGCGGCTATCGCTTTCTTTACGTTCCTGCTATGTTCAGTAATGGGATACTTTTATATCCGCAGTATGATCACAGAAGAGAGCGCGAGGTCACGATGAATCAACTTATTCTGGATGTACAAGGAATTGTACATCCCAATTCCTCCAAAACGCATATTTCGTATCGGTTTCACTTAGGAAAGCAGGGTGGCAAGTTAAAGATCCATTTTGCTTATGAACCCAAAAATCTAGAAGATCAGGAACAATCGAAAACGATGATTTTCGAGAGTATAAACAAGTACACGGAACCTAATCAGCGTACGCGGATTCAAACGAAATGGGAATCCTTCTTGCCGCTGAAAAACTTGATAACCGTGTCCGTTGACGACCCTGAACGGCACCGCGGTGCGGGGCATCGGCATGATCCTGAGCAGCTGTTAGTTATCAGTGAGCTGGAAGCCTCCCCAGGCTTTGTCAGTGGTAAAATGCTAGAAGGCATGTGGCACGTTACGTTAAGTTTGCATGCGATTGTTACAGAAAGCTGCCGTTACACATTGCAAATTCATCAAGAGGAGGAATAGCGGCATGCCTTGGATTGCTTGCGAATTACACAGTCATACCTTTCACAGCGACGGAAGACAAACGCTAATTGAGCTGGCTAATGGTGCAAAAGCACTTGGTTTCGATTGTGTTGCGTTGACCGACCACAATACCATGACGGGTTTACATGATAAAGATGCCGTGGAGCAATTAACCGGAATTTCGATCATTTCGGGGATGGAATGGACGACCTTTTATGGACATATGGTTACGATAGGGCTGACCGATTTTGTTGACTGGCGTCCGGCGGGCCCAGATGATATCCATAAAGGGATTGCCAATGTTCATAGGAGCGGAGGGATTGTCGGAATGGCACATCCTTATCGCATAGGAAGTCCAATTTGTACGGGCTGCTTCTGGGAATTCAACATCGAGGATTGGAATGATATTGATTATATCGAGGTTTGGTCAGGTACGTTCCCTTCGATTAAAACGGACAATGACCGCGCCTACCGATTGTGGAGCGACAAGCTGAACGAAGGCTGCCGGATTGCGGCCACGTCAGGGCGAGATTGGCACGCTCAAGACCAAACGGATGAACCGGTATCTGTGACGTATCTCGACATCGATGACGGGGAAGAGACGGTGACGAACCGAGCTGTGCGTGCACTCGCTGCTGGTAGAGTATCGGTAACTATAGGACCTTTGTTAATGCTAGAAATACGGACCGATACTGCGTGCTACGGTGTCGGGGACGTCGTTCCTCGGCAGGATCGCAGCCACAGTTATAAGGTCGATGTAAGCATAGATTTTCATGTGCGTAAAGAGATTTGGGATTTTCAGGAACCCCATTATACGCTAAACTTGATAGGGAATACCGGTGTTTTAAGCGAGCAATTCGTTACTATGGATCAGCCGAATTACGAGATCGAAATTCTTGGCGATGAACTTCTATGGATTCGGGCTGAGCTAAAAGGTATCGTCCGTGGAGTTCGTACATTAATCGCCTTTACGAATGCTATATATGTGGATCGATGAAAGGGAGTGTTTGTAGCATGGGTTATCGATTTCCGCTCATAACTGCTCACTGCGGCAGCATGAACACGATTGATCATACGCTCGATTCCGTTCAAACGGGGCTAAGACTCGGTGCAGACGTGGTCGAGGAAGACGTTAGAGTGACGAAGGACGGTATCCCGATTTTGGCTCATGATGATGAGTGGGTTACCGTGGATGGCTTGAAATTGTCCATTTCGCAAATGACCTTTGAAGAATTAAGAGAGCTTCAGTACGAGGTCACTCATGGGGAACAACGTGAAACGATTCAAATCTGCAGATTGGAAGACATGCTGCCGCTTATCCAAGCTTCGGGTAAAGTCGTGAATTTGGATTTGAAAGTGCATGAGAGTATCGAACCTGTCGCTGCTTTAGTGAAGAAATATGGTATGTTGGAGCAAGTTTTTCTTTCAGGATGTGAGATGGATCGTGCGATGCTAGCAGAGCAATTGAATCCAGAAATGCGCAAACTGCTGAATACCGACCACAACCTGTTTAGAACACTTCCGTATAGAGATGCAATGGTAAAAACCTGCGAGGATGCACTTGGAGCCTCCTGTTTTGGCATCAACATCCATTACAGCATCGTGAGCCAAGAGTTAATGGATTATATAACATCCTTAGGGCTGCCGGTCTATGTATGGACTGTGAATGAAGAAGAGTTAATGCGACAGTATGCAGATTTAGGCGTTGCATCTATAACCACACGAAATGTTACAGATTTGGTGCAATTGAAGCAAAAGATGCGGGGTGAGTGTTCGTAATTGAAATGCTATTATATATAGAGAGGGGCTGCTGTTCAATTTCCATCCGAAAATAGAATGGCCGCAACCTTTCAACGCCTCTAAGTTCAGATCTCGATGGGAGAATACGATGAGAATTCAACTTGAAACAGACCTTTGTCAACTTTTTAATATTCGTTATCCGATCTTCCTCGCGGGAATGGCGGGAGGCCCTGGAACTGTTGAGTTGGTGGCAGCTGTCTCTAACGCAGGCGGACTTGGGACGCTGGGGGCTGCCTATATTTCGCCTAGTGCAATCCGCAAGGCAATTCGAGAGATCCGTCAGCTAACGGATGCGCCATTTGGGGTAAATTTATTTTCAATTCAAATGACTGACAAGAATGAAAGAACGAAGGAAGTTCAGCGAGAGCTAAACCAGGTAAGAGACGTTCTTGGCATAACGCAATCAACGGAGGAGCTCGTGGTAACTCCTGACCATTTTGAGGAACAGTTTGCAGTAGTGTTAGAAGAAAAAGTGCCTGTCATTAGTACGGCTTTTGGTGTTCTTCCTGAACCCCTAATGCGACAAGCTAAATCGGCTGGCATGCGCATAGTCACTATGGTGACTACGGTTAATGAAGCTATCTTGGCTGAGCAGTCCGGTTGTGATGCCATAGTTGCACAAGGAAGCGAAGCGGGCGGGCATCGGGGAACATTCGACATTTCTAATCATCCTATGGGTGCAAACATTGGCACGTTTGCGCTGGTACCGCAAATTGTTGATTGTGTTCAGATACCAGTCGTTGCCGCTGGTGGCATAATGGATGGTCGTGGGCTTGTCGCCGCCCTCGTTCTTGGAGCGCAAGGTGTACAGATGGGGACGCGCTTTTTGACTGCGATTGAGTCCGGCGCTCACGTCTCCTACCAGGATGCACTATTGAATAGCACCGAAGAGAGTACAGTCATTACCAAGGTGTTCTCAGGTCGACCGGCTAGAGGGGTACTCAATGAGTTCATCAAACAATGGGATGAGAGCGGTGTAGAGCCACTTCCTTTTCCTACGCAAAATACCGCTACACGGGACATTAGGAATGCTGCCGCTAGTCAAAGCAATGCCGACTATATGTCCTTGTGGGCAGGACAAGGTACAAGAATGCTTTCTTCAGGACAAAAAGCGGAGCAAATCGTTGCTGAAACGATCCAACAGGCCGTGTCCCTATTATCGAACGAAAGTGAAGGGAATACCAAATAGTAGGTTGAAATTGTATAGAAAAACGGAGCCACGCATAATTGCGGGCTCCGTTTATTAATTATCCTTATTTATGAATCCAAACTAATCCAGCAGAATTATCTTTCGCTTCACCGACAACTCGGAACTTTAATCCATAATTTGGCACAAGGCGCCCAGCGTCTGGAATTAATGTGTTCATATAGCTCTTGGAATCTGAGAATTCTTCTACACCTTGCAAGGATTTATAATTGTACTCGCCTCTTGTTGGGTTGTTAATGTACCATGAAGGCGTCTTGTCCAAGGAGAAGGCAGCATCCGCAACTTGATAACGTGTTGTTTGCGCGACGGAATCCTGTCCATCTTTTTTGAATACTAAAGCGTCAGAGTGAGAATCAACTACGCCAAGGAATCCTTGACCTGGATGGATACCGACCCAGTTGTCTAGATAACTGTCATCTGCATACCAAACGACAAGTCCAGTATTATATTTGACACCACGGCTGTAGGCAAGAGCTTTATCGGCTCCAGCGTAGTTTCTCCATTCCAGATAGTAATAGTGCTTCTTAAGTTCCATACCATTCGATACAACAAAGCCATCCAAGTTAAATTTAGAAGCGCCTTCGGCATCGTCTGAGAATACGACTTGACCATTTACGGTTAATTTCGCATTATCCATTGCAAAACCATCCAATGCTAGTCCACCATCCGTGACGTAGTCAAAGTGGAGGGTAACTTTTTTGCCGGCGAATTGGCTTAAATCGTAGGACTTGTCTACCCAAGCTCCGTTTGTAGATTCTGCCCGTGCGTCGCCATTCGTATCATTGTCACCAATGATATCAAGGGTAACTTGTTCATTATAAGTTGATGCTGTAACCGTTAAGTAGTCATACTCAAACTCGACATCATATAAGGTTTTAAAATCAAAGGTAGCGGTTTGTGCTTGGGTTAAATCAAACTCAGGAGTTGAAAGTGTGGTATGAAGGTTATCGCCTTTTGTACTGTAATAATAACGTGCACCGAATGCGGGTTGAATACCAGGAACTGCTTTATCCGGCAAATTGACTTTAACAATACCTGGGTTTTTCGATTTCGTTACACTTTGATCAATGATGGCAGCTGTACCTAATTTCGTAATGTCTGTGGCATCAATTTCACTCACATTTGCCCAATTTCCGCCCATTGTTTTCTGGAAAAACTCTTTATTTTGAGGTGAAAAAGAGCTAGGTGATGTACCCGCAATTTTACCGTTCCAACTACCGCCGCTCATGATCGACCAAGAAGCAACAGGTTCACCTTGTCCTGTATACTGGGTATCGTACTCATCTGGAAGTCCTAAGTCATGACCGAATTCGTGAGCAAAAACACCTACTGCACCATCTTCAGGCTGAATGGTATAGTCATAAGCAGCCATGCGGCCACCCCAATAGTCGACTCCCGCAGTTGTGCCTGCTATAGGATACACACCATTTAAAGTCCAACGGTGAGACCAAATGGCATTATCACCTAATTGTCCGCCGCCAGCTTCTTGGCCCGTTCCTGCATGAATAATCATCAAGTGGTCAACTAAACCATCGGGTTCGTTTTGGTTGCCATCCCCATCCAAATCGTATAAGTCAAACTTGTCATAATCCGCTAAATTAAGACCGGTTGCTACTGCCGCATTTAGAGCATCTTTCACTAGATCACGAGGCCCTTTAGGGCTTAAGTTATCATGACCGCCAGCAGGGTTATCATCTCCGTACTGGGCAGCTTGACCAGGAACGGTTAACCAATTGGATACATATCCATTTACGGTATAACTGCCGCCGGACTGCTCTTCATAGTACTGTTTAAAGGTTTGGATTTTAGAACCATCAAATAAGGTGAAATCTGTATTTCCAAACATGAGCTTCTGATAATGATCACGGTTGAAATCATTTGCGTACATGTAACCAGGCTCTTGTGTTACGTTGTTATGTTTAAAGTCAGAAAATTCAGTTAAAAGTACGAGTACTTTATCTTCACGAACGGGACCGTTGTATGTATCCTGTTTAGCTTCTGGAACGGGTAAGCCATTTGGATTACCTTTTTTGAAGTTCTCTTGGCCTTTGTTCAGTTGGGATAACAGCTTGGTTTTCTGCTTCGCAATAAAATCTTTTGACTTTTTGTCTATTTCATCATGATTTGAGTCTTCTTTTGATTTAACACTTTTATTGTTTTTAGCTGATACGTATGATTTGACGGCTTTGGCAATCTGCTCAGGCGTAGCATTTTTGCTTAACAGCCCTCTGTCCATTAACCCTTTTGCCAAACGCTCATCGTCTAAAATATTAAAATCTACCGGCGGTGCTTCAAGTGCCTCTGAGTAGTCGGATTCTGCTGCAAATGCAGATGATGTTGTGAAAAGTCCTGCTGTTAAACTCGTTGCTAGTAATAATCTAGTGATTTTCAAGGTGCTTTTTTTCAAAATGAAACCTCCCATAATAGAGTATGAAACCAACCTATTAATTTAACCATTGGTATATTAAAATTTATAATAGTTTGACTATTCTAGTAAGTGCTTTTAGTCCTGCGTAGTTCGACCCATATATTTCCTATTTCGACTATTTACTTGATTTTTCGAGGATTATTCGCATGACATTAGAGCGCAACCCGACATGATAATAGTGTGTGTGTGACAGTTTCTATTTTCACCTTCCATAGATTCCATAATATGCTAGACTTTCCTCCTACATCTGAGATACTATCTTCATATCATGTCTGTCATTATGGATGAAAGTTTGAAAGGGGAAGTAACGTTGGAACACGTGGAAATAGGTTCTTCAAGTCGTAGATCTTTAAAAGGAATCCTGCACCGTATCTGGAAGTACAAACTGCATTATGTAATTGTCATTCCCGCTCTTCTTTTGATTACCTTATTTAAGATTTTTCCATTAATCACAGGCATAGTGATGTCGTTTAAGAATTATGTTGTTTTTCGAGGATTATGGGGGAGTCCATGGGTCGGCTTTGATAATTTTTTTCAATTGTTCAGGAATGCTGAGTTTCAAAACGCATTTACGAATACCCTGATTATCAAATTGGCGGTTATGACGATTTGTGGAATGATTGCTTTCGTGGTTGCCTTAGCTGTGAGCGGTGTAAGGTCTAGCAAATTGAGGAATCTTACTACAACATTAATTCTAATGCCATACTTTATCCCTTCGGTTGTTGTGGCCTATGTGATATCTCATATGTTGGCACCTGTCCAACTAGAGAAGCTTAATCTTCACTTATTTATACTAGGAGATCCCAAGTTTTTTCTACCGATGCTAGTCATTGTTGAGGCGCTGAAAACTTGCGGCATACCGATTTTGTTGGCATTGGCTGCTATTGAATCTAAGCGTGCTGTGCTGCTTACTCAAAACATAGCTAGTGAAAGCTATATAAGCACGTATGTTATCCCAGCAATCCGGGCGATTCTTGCGTTTACGGTGTTTCAACTATCAACCATTCTTTCCACGGACTTCGAGCTTGTTTCGAATTTATATAATCCGTTAGTTTACGATGTTGCAGATACCATAGATACATTTTCGTTTCGATCGGGACTAATTAGCGGTAAATATAACGTAGCAAGTACGATAGGGATGATTCAATTCGTCGTCCAGTTGCTAGGAACGTTTGCTGCTTATTTGTTAGTAAGAAGACTGTTTTTTCATGATCTTTTCAATAAATCAAAAGGTATTGAGACTATTCAATTGAATAGTAAACGGAGACACACAATCGGTATCGTTGTTTCAACTTTGTATGCTATTGGGATCATAGTGCTGATTTATTATATATGTATTCAGCCATTCACTGTCCGAAGTGCTTCCGGTTTAAATCTATGGCAAGCATTACCTGTTAGTCGATATGTAGATTATTTTGTGATTAACTTTGCTGCGGTAATTGTGAATCTATTCATCACTGCAACGTTAGCTTATCCGTTAACAGTCAAAGATTTGCCAGGAAGAAACATATACAAACTAGTATTACTTTTTGTCTTAGCAGCCGGTTCAGGAACGATCTCTGAATACGTGACTATCAAAAGCTTAGGTATGATCAATACGATATACCCACAGATGATATTTGGGTTTTTTGCGATTTTGAATGTATTTGTAGTAAAAAGTATGTTTAACAGTAAATATGCAAGTCTTAAAGAACAAAACGCTGCACAGGGTCGAGGGGAGCTATATACCTTTTTCACCTTATTTATTCCAAAGGTTTGGAAGATCCTGATCGCACTTGGTGTTCTGCAGTTTGTATCTTTGTGCAATTCGTACTTCGTTTCGTCCTTGTATATGTCGAATTCGAATACTTTTTCACCGATTATGGTCTTTAGAACAATGACAACCGGTTTAAATAAAATGGGAGTCGAGCCTGGAGACCCGATTGTTATGCAGATAGCGGCTATAATAACTTTACCTTCACTTGTGCTGCTGCTTGTGTTTCGTAAATGGTTAACTTCTGAAGTTCTGATTAGTCAAGCAAGGAAGATGTAGCAGCTTCTATAGATGGGAAGAGCAAAGATGCTCGCAACACAAATACATAGTCTTGTTGGATGACTAATTCCAAGTTGTATGGACGATGATCGGTGGCAGGATTTATAGCCAGACGGGCTAGCAAGTCTATAAAGCGAAACATGAAATCTCCCCGATGCGGGAGATTTTTCTTAGGTATTTGATTTGTAGGGTTTGGGGGTAAGCGATGCTTACCCCTTTTTAGTTTAGTTTGCTTAGTTTAATTAGTTGATTCAGTTGATTGAGATTGAGATGAGTAGTGAGTAACTTTGTATCCGGTTTTTGGTCTCTGGTTTCGGTTTCTGGTCTCTGGTCTCTGGTTTCGGTTTCTGACTTTCGGTTACTGGTTTTTTGAGGAAGAAGAGGGAAATAAAGAGAGAATTTGTTCGTCCTTACTCGGCATTATCTGAGCTGAGTTGTAAAAGCCGTATTCTCATTCTATGGAGCTGTTTTATGAGAAATTGTTGTATTTATTGCAACAATCGCGGGGGAAAAGCGAATTTACTTGCGAAATGTTGTACAAATTACAACAATGCTATCCTTGGATCAAACATTGCTTTGAGCGAGTGAATGTTGGTTGATATAAGTAACAAAAGCCCAAAAAATAGCGATTATATCAGTTAGTGGGAATGGATGTGGTTTCTCGTGGGTTTTAACAAAAAAATTACACAAATTCACTGAAAGCGCTTATAAAATTGTTGACAATGCAGCTTTTGTTGGTATTATAAATACATAGGCTTCAAAAAGCCACATTGCAAGCGCTTTATATTGTGGGATTTTCGATATACAATGTGGCATTGGTTGTCTAACCATTTAACTAGGGGGAATGAAACCGTATGAAGAGAGCAAATAAATCCATGTTGGTTCTACTCAGCACAGCGCTCAGCACCGGATTAGTGTTGACTGCATGCAGCACGGATAAAACGGCAAGTCCAAGTGCAAGTGCTGGTACTGGTGCAAGTCCAGCTGCAAGTGCCGCGGTAGAGAAGCCGAAGGGGAAAGTTACACTGGATTTTTGGACTCATTGGGGTTCTACAACACGTCGTCCTATTATTGAGAAAATTATTAGTGATTTTAATGCTTCTCAGGACCGCATTACCGTTAAACATACGTTCTTGCCTTATGGAGATGGTTGGACGAAGGAACTGGCAGCCATTGCTGCAGGTAATCCGCCCGATGTCATCATTCACGATATTAGCCAGGTTGCCCAACGTGCCAGCAAGAAGCAAGTAACGAATCTTACGCCTTACTTGGCGAAGGATAACATTAAAGATCGATTCTTCCCGCACTTATACAATGCGATGCAGTATAAAAACGAAGTGTATGCGCTGCCATTTGTAACAGATACTCGCGTTTTATTCTACAACAAAGCCGTTTTTAAAGAAGCAGGACTTGATCCAGAGAAACCGCCAAAAACATGGGCTGAGTTGGAAGAGTATTCCAAGAAAATCGATAAAATCAACAACGGTAAAATTGAGCGCTTAGGCTACCATCCTCGTTTGGCAGGAGGGCAAGATGTTTTCCTGAACAATGCCGATGGCGGAAGACCATGGCTTGATGACAAAGGTATTTATATCAATTCACCAGCCCGGATTGCTGCACTCGAATGGTATAACAGCTGGGATGCCCGTTTAGGCAAAAAGGAAGTTGATGCATTCAAGGCTAGCTTTGGCAGTAAGACGAACGATCCGCTTATCGCTGGGAAATTAGCTATGAAAATTGATGCGGGCACATTCTGGACGCAAATCCGTGACTTTGCCGCTAAGAAAGAAGACTTTGGTATTGCTGCAGTGCCTGAATACAAAGCAGGCAGCGGAAACTGGAGCGTTGGTGGAGGCTTTACCATTGAAATTCCGTTTGGCGCTAAACATCCGGATGAAAGCTGGGAGTTCTTGAAATATATGACGGATGTTGATGCACAGAAATATTGGGCACAGTTCAACTTCGATAATGTATCCAATATTAAAGCATCTAATGATCCAGAGCTGATCAAGGATCCAATCTACAAATTTACAGTAGATAACTTGAAAAATACGGTGCTTGCGCCAGTGCCTGTAGCAGCACCTGATTTTGCTAACCTGCTTAATCCACAAATTGATGAGGCGATTCTAGGGAAGCAAAGCCCGAAAGAAGCCTTGGATAAAGCTCAGAAAGCGATTGAAGATTTGGTTAAGCAAAATACAAAGTAAGCTTTAGATCATAAGGGTGGAGTCGTAGTGTATTACTGCTCCACCCTTTTTTCATAAGCAGAAGCTTTCAATGTCAGTCTTCTAAAGAAATGTTAAGGAGGGACACATGTGAATCCCCAAGTGAATAAGGTTATCCATCCGAAAAAGAGAAGAAAGTGGTCTTTGGACAAGAAAGAAGCGCTAGAAGGCTATGGTTTCGTTGCTCCGTGGTTTATTGGTTTTCTGATATTTACAGCCGGTCCTCTTTTGTTCTCTTTATACGCTAGCTTTACGAACTATGACATCACTTCACGTATGGACTTTATTGGTTTCGACAACTATAAACGCATGTTTACGGAAGATCCTTTATTCTGGAAATCACTCCGAAATACCCTTTACTATGTTGCACTTGCCGTTCCGTTAACCACGATGGGCTCTGTGATTCTTGCCGTTTTACTGAATGTGAAAATTCCCGGCATGCGATGGTTTCGGACGATTTACTATCTGCCAACTGTCTTGTCCGGTGTAGCTGTTTATATGCTTTGGATGATGCTTCTTAACCCAGATTCAGGTCTCATTAATACGGTGCTCGGCTGGATTGGAATTGAAGGACCTGCTTGGCTAACGGATCCGGCTTGGACGAAAAATGCGATTGTCATGATGAAAATGTGGGCAGTCGGCGGAGGGATGCTGCTGTTTCTAGCGGCGCTGCAAGGAGTATCCGATCATTTGTATGAAGCAGCCGAGATTGATGGCGCATCCAGTATTCGTAAGCTTTGGCATATCACTGTGCCGATGATTACGCCAGTTATCTTCTTTGATGTTGTCACAAGTTTAATCGGCGGCTTCCAAATTTTCCAGGAGGGTTATGTCATGGCCGATGACCCTGGAGCTCCGGGATCTCCGGCGAACTCCCTCTTATTTTTCAATCTTCATATGTTCTTGAAAGCTTTCAAAATATTCGATATGGGATACGCCATGGCAATGGCTTGGTTCCTATTCATTATCGCAATTATCGTTACTATCATTAATATGGTGATGTCGAAATATTGGGTTCACTACGAAGGAGGAGATTCGCGATGACTGTCGCTGCAGCCGCATCTAAGAAATCGTACCATCAAAGCCGCAAGACCAAGCAAAGGATCTCCAAATGGGTCGTAACCCTTATTCTCATTGTCGGCAGTTTATCGTTTCTCATGCCGTTCTGGTGGATGATTCAAACATCTTTGAAATCATTGACAGAAGTGGTGACCTATCCACCGACCTGGTTTCCTAAAAAATTCGTTTGGGCTAACTATAAAGAGGCTTGGGAAGCAGGGAATTTCGCGAGATATTCGGCCAATTCGCTGCTAATCGCTTTAACCGCGGTTTTCGCGCATGTAATCTCAAACTCATTCATCGCTTATGGATTTGCGAAGATTCGTTTTCCTGGAAAAGGGCTGTTGTTTTCCATTATTCTTGGAACGATGATTATTCCGGGATTCGTGACACTCATTCCACAGTACATTTTATTTTCAAAATTGCATTGGGTGGGTACTTACTTGCCCTTAGTCATTCCAGGTTTTTTCGGAAGTGCATTTCATATCTTCCTTATACGTCAATTCTATTTGGGAATTCCCAATGATTTAGTTGAAGCAGCAAAAATTGACGGCGCAAGCCACTTGTATATTTGGCGTTCGATTATGCTTCCGCTGGCTAAACCAGCACTCGCTACGGTGGCAATCGGTACTTTTACTGGAGCCTGGAACGATTTCCTTGGACCGCTGCTTTATGTAAATGATGAATCAAAATATACGCTGCAGCTTGGTTTACAGGCTTTCAAGGTCAGTTCGGGCGTTAGCCAATGGCACTTGCTGATGGCAGGTTCGGTGATGGTGATGATTCCGGTCATCGCAATATTCTTCATTTTCCAAAGATACTTTATCGAGGGAATGAACATCAGTGCTGGTACGAAAGGGTAAGGAGGACAAAAACTTGGATCGCAAATATCGTGTGTTTATTTACCATCATACCCATTGGGATCGGGAGTGGTGGGCGACGATGCAGGATTTCCGTATCCGCTTGGTAGAGCTTATCGATGAACTGTTGGATACGATGGATAACGATCCGGAGTTCCGCTGCTTTTTGCTCGATGGTCAAACGATCGTCTTGAAGGATTATCTGGAGATTCGGCCTGAAAATCAAGAACGTCTTCTGCGATATATCCATGAAAACAGGATTCAATGCGGTCCATGGTACATCTTGCCGGACGAGTTTCTAGTCAGCGGTGAGGCACATGTGCGCAATTTGATGCTAGGTGCACGTATGGCTGAGAAGCTCGGCTATACAAACTTAGATGTCGGTTATATCCCGGATACATTTGGTCATATCTCGCAGATGCCGCAGATTCTCCAAGGCTTCGGGATAGACAACGCGATGGTTTGGCGAGGGCTAGGCGGTGCTTCACCCGATTTTAAACAAGAGTTTCTGTGGGAAGCTCCAGATGGTACGCAAGTGTTCACGTACTGGTTCCCAGATGGCTATTATATGGTGGATTTTCTCCATTTTGACAATCCGAACAAGACGTATGACGAAACGTACGGCAGAGTTCGTAAATCCTTGGAACGCTGGGCACCACGGGCAACGACGCATTGCCTGCTAATGCCCTACGGCGGTGATCACAGGCTGATTGATGCGCGTTTACCGCGATTGCTGAAGCAGGTAGGCGAAGATTTGAAAGAAATCGCGGAGCTGCATTGGGGGACAACGAAGGATTTCATCGAAGCCGTTCGCAGTCAGAATCCTTCATTGGAAGTTATTCATGGCGAGCTTCGTCACTTTGGCGCAGATTTGCCTCATGTATTACCCGGTGTATTGTCCGCACGCCTATATTTAAAACGACATAATTTCATCGGACAGTTGGCTTTGGAACGCTTTGCAGAACCTTTCTCAGCACTTGCCTGGCTAAGTGGCCGTAAGTACGAATCCACAATGCTATGGACGGCATGGGAGCTTCTTGTTCAGAATCATCCACATGACAGTATTTGTGGTTGCAGTATTGACGAAGTACATCGGGAGATGCTGCCAAGGTTCGCGCAATCCAAACAAATAGCTGACATTTTGACTGAGAAGAGCATTCAACACATCAACAATCAAATTGATACAAGCGATTTGGAAGATGGTGCGTTGGCGATTGTTATCCATAACTCACTCAGCTGGACGCGTGACGACACGGCTTTCGTCTGGACGGATCGAAAGTTAATGGTTCATCCAAGAACCTATATGCTGGAGGATTCGGAAGGAAATGAGGTTCCTTTTCAGGTGAAGGAAGTCAGCGGCATGAAGCCTATGACGGATAAGCATTTTTATACGGAAATAAGTTTTTCGGCTACAGACCTTCCCGGTTTTGGCTATAAGACCTATTCTTTGCGTAAAAGGGAAGCGGTTTGCGACCCCAAACAGGTGTTTTTCAACGCACTGCTGCCATCTGCCAAGATGAAGGGCAGCGAAGCCGTAACTGATTTGCAAATCGGATCCAATATCTTGGAAAATACTTTACTGCGAGTTGAAATTAATCAGCATAACGGCACGCTGCGCATTACCGACAAACAAAGCGGCCTTATTTATGAAGGTTTAGGCGCTTTTGAAAGCGGAGGGGATGCTGGGGATACCTATAATTATGCAGCCCCATTAGTTGATCGAGTGCTCCGCACGACGGAAACTCCCGTCAGAGTACACGTTTCCGCAGCTGAGGTTGGTTATGCGAGAGGAACGCTTCAAGTGGATATCGATTGGTCCTTGCCGAAGAAGCTTAGCGGTGACCTATTAAGCAGAGAAGCCGTCTACACAGATTATCGGATTAAGAATTATGTGACGCTTGCAGCAGGATCCGCAAGAGTGGATGTGCGCACAGCGTGGAACAATCAAGCGGATGACCATCGACTACGGGTGTTGTTTCCACTTGGTGAGAAGTTCAAGGTCTCGCATGCCGAAGGGCATTTCGATGTTGTGGAAAGAGAAGCATTTGTTAATGATCACGGTGATGGATGGCCAGAAACGTATGTGCAGCAGAAGCCTCAGCAAGGTTTTGTCAGTGTGAATGGCTGTGATAAAGGAATGACAGTAGCCAATAAAGGGCTGACCGAGTATGACATGCTGGATGATAAGCAGAGTACGCTGGCTATCACTTTATTAAGGGCTGTAGGCTGGTTGTCTCGGGAGGATACGCTGATTAGGGTCGGCGGCGCAGGTCCTGAAACACCTGTACCCGATGCGCAGAGTCTTGGGTTCAATGAAGCGGAGTATGCGATATTTGTTCATCAAGGAGATTGGCTGGATTCTAATATTTCTCCAAGGGTTCATGAGTATTTAACAGCTAGCTATGGATCGATAACGGGGAAACATGAGGGTGTTTTGGCAAAAAAAGATGGTTGGCTGGATATAGAGGGAAATCATACCCTCATGCTCAGCGCCTGCAAAAAAGCGGAGAAGTCCGATGCCCTTATATTGCGCTTCTGGAATACAGCTAAAAAAGCTACCTCAGCAAAAGTAAGAATGAAGATAAAGCCTGATCAGGTACGCTACGTGAAATTGAATGAGCAGTCAATGGATACGAAAGATCTCAACATGGATGCCGACGGAGCATTCACGGTTCATGCGAAAGGTGCTGAAATCATTACGCTCGAAATCAGTTTTCCATCTGTAAAAACCAAATAGATAAAACGAGGAGAGATTACCATGAATACTGAATTAAGACCCAAAAACGTCATTACGCTCAAACAAGCCTTAGAGGTAGCTGAAAAATATGGGTTCGCTATTGGCTCGTTTTCCCCTCGATATACACCGATGATTACGCCCGTTTTGAGGGCTGCCGAGAAGATGAAATCTCCAGCCATTGTTCAGATTTCTCACAAAGAACTAATTCGATATGGGATTACACCAAAGGAATTTGCCGATGAATTTTATGAAAAAGTGGTGTCGGAAGGAATAACCGTGCCCTTAGTCCTGCATCTTGATCATACCAAGGAATTGGAAACCATCGCTCTTGCGATTGACGCCGGCTTCACCTCGGTCATGATTGATGCCTCTGAGAAAAATTTAGAGGACAATATTAGCACATCCAAAGAGGTCGCGGATTATGCCCATGCGAAGGGTGTTTCCGTTGAAGCGGAGCTCGGCATGATCGGAACGACGGATTTCGTGGAAACGGATAAAGATGAGGAGCTGTATACCGATCCTCAGGAAGCGAAAAGATTCGTTAATGAAACGAATATTGATGCATTGGCGGTTTCCTGCGGGACAGCCCATGGCGTTTATATGGTTAGACAGCCTAAAATCGATGTCGCTCGATTGCAAGAAATTCGTTCACTTACCCCCGTACATCTTGTTCTGCATGGCGGTTCCGGTGTACCTGCCGAAATGATGGAAGGAGCTATTCGCCTTCCGAGCGGCGGTGTGAGTAAAGTGAATATCGCAACGGACTTGGAGCTATCTTTCTTGGGGGCATTGGGACGGGAAGAGAGACTGACAAATGAAGAATGCAAAGCATTGGAACCTTCTCTTTTGGGAAAGGGGAGAGCCGCTGTTGAAAGCGCGGTCATTGATAAAATGATTCATTTCTTAGGAAGCAAAGCGCAGGCAGATCATTTTGTTTAAAGGGATAAAGGGATAAATGGCTAGGGAATGGGAGCTTATATGGAAAAAAAGGTGAACCCCCTCTGTGAGGACTGGTGGGCGTGATAGCATAACTCCAATATTCGATTTTGAGTGAGTCGTTCAGCAGACTCGTGAGGGATGATTGGGCTATCGTGGTTACCAGTGTTGTATCTTTTACAACAATTCACACGCCAAAAGGCTGTTTTGCATGTTGAAGTTGCAGTTTGTACAACATTTCGAGCCCATTTCTTGCGATATGGCCTGATTTGGTTTCATTCATCCGGCAACCTCAAGTGAGCCTATATGACAATGGATTCCGATTTAAGCCACCTCCTTTGCCAGATTTATATGGGTTGGGTTCCGTTTCGCTTGCCTAATAGCGACTCTCTAGGTAAATAACGCATCGACGTTCCCCTTCATGTGGGTTCTGGACGTTATGTTCCCATTCATGAGGGTATGGTTAGTACCGCGCATGAAGTAGAACAGCACGATACCTGAGACCTAGTCTCTGGTTATTTTTAATAATAGGAGGAATCTCCAATGTCTAAAGCTGTTAAACTCGCAGAAGACTTCTACGTTGTGTCTGGCGACAAGCTGACTCATCCGTGGGATGCGAGTGCTTATTTGATTACTGGCAAAGAGCCTGTGCTAATAGATTGTGGAGGTGTAGATGGCTATCCGGCGTTAAAGCGCAACTTAGGAGAGCTTGGAGTGCGTCCGCAAGATATTACGAAAGTAATAGCCACTCCTGGTCATTGGGACCATGTATCCGGCTTCGCGCAGTTGGCGCAAGAAAGCAGCGCTGAGTTGTGGATTCACGAAGAAGATCGGGAGCAAGTGGAGCAAGGCGATTACGATCGAACGGGTGCTTTTCTCTATGGCAAGCCTTTTCCTGCTTTGCAAGTACATCGGACGCTAAATGACGGGGAGACGCTGCACGTAGGCAGGTTCTCGCTGGAAATTATTCATACGCCAGGTCATACTCCTGGGAGTGTATCGCTGCGGCTAACGGATGGCATTCACAAAATTCTGATCGCCGGTGATACCCTATGGGGAGGTTACCATACTAAAGTCGGATCTGATATTGATGCTTGGGGCCATTCATTGGATAAGCTGTTGACCTATGATTTTGACTTGATGACCTTCGGTCATTTGCCTCCGACGTTGGTCTATGACGCCAAAACGAAAGTAGCCGAGGCACGGAAACAGCTGGGTGCATATTTTAACCCATGGTTCAAGCCCATGTATGAGACTTTTCAGTATTAAATTCGCTCCAATATCCAATAAAGGTAGGGGAAATTATGAAACAGAAGAAACTTTACATGATCGGGAATGCCCATTTGGATCCAGTTTGGCTTTGGCAGTGGCAGGAAGGCTTTCAAGAAACGAAAGCAACCTTCCGGTCAGCTCTCGATCGCATGAAAGAATATGATGATTTTATTTTCACCTCGAGCTCCGCTGCAAACTATGAATGGGTTGAAAATAACGACAAAAAAATGTTTGAAGAAATTAAGGAACGTGTACGTGAAGGCCGCTGGCAAATCGTTGGCGGATGGTGGATACAACCGGATTGCAACATTCCCGGAGGGGAATCGTTTGTCCGTCAAGGCTTATATGGCCAGCGTTATTTCAAGGAGAAATTAGGTGTAACCGCGAAGGTGGGTTATAACGTCGACAGCTTTGGACATCACGGCATGCTGCCGCAAATTTTGCTCAAAAGCGGTATGCCTTATTATATTTTTATGCGTCCTATGCCGAATGAGAAAGGCTTGCCGGGGCGTCTATTTCACTGGGAATCGGATGATGGCAGCCGTGTGCTGACCTACCGGATTCCATTTGAGTACTGCACATGGGGCAAGGACCTCGAGAAGCATGTTCGTCGTTGTATGGAGGAGTTGAAGGATCCTTTTGGCAACTTGATGGTCTTCTATGGGGTTGGCAACCATGGGGGAGGTCCAACGAAAGAAAATATCGACAGCATCAAGCGGATGAATGGGCTGCCTGAATTTCCGACGATGGAGATGGCTGCACCGAATGAATTTTTCGCCGATATGGAAGCTATGCAGCTGCCGATTCCAGTCGTCCACGATGATCTTCAGCACCATGCCAGTGGTTGTTATGCCGTTCATTCGGGCATTAAGCATTGGAATCGTCAAGCTGAGAATAAGCTCATTGCAGCTGAAAAATGGTCCTCATGGGCTGAATTAAGAACAGGGCAAGCCTATCCAACAGATTTTCATCGTGCATGGAAAAATGTGTTGTTTAACCAATTCCATGATATCCTTGCCGGAACTAGTCTTGAATCGGCATATGAGGATGCACGCAATATGCACGGTGAAGCGATGACGATTGCCGAACGTGGCTTGAACTATGCGATACAATCAATTTCCTGGCATATCGGCATCGAACAGGAAGATGGCATGAAGCCAATCGTTGTATTTAATCCTCATTCTTGGGAAAGCACCGTTAATATCGAGTTGGAAATTGGCGGCATCAAGGATACGACGACGTTAGTCGATGAGAACGGCAAGCAAGTTCCCTTCCAATTGGTACAATCTCAGGCAACGGCTGGCGGCAGATACCGTCTTAGCTTTATTGCCCAGCTGCCGTCTATGGGGTATCGGGTGTATAAGGTGCTCACAGCTACGCAGGAACCTAAATTGGCATCACATTCTATTAAAGCAAACGACTACGCGTTGGAAAATGATAGATTCCGCTTGGAATTTGATCCGAAGACAGGCTTCATCTCCAGCTTATTTGATAAAAAAGTAAATTATGAAGTATTCCGCGGGCCCGCAGCGAGACCTGTCG
Organism: Paenibacillus sp. V4I9; assembly: GCF_030817295.1. Lineage (NCBI taxonomy): Bacteria > Bacillati > Bacillota > Bacilli > Caryophanales > Paenibacillaceae > Paenibacillus > Paenibacillus sp. V4I9. The sequence continues at coordinate 4,812,628 of NZ_JAUSZE010000001.1, read as the reverse complement.
TTATCGAAGACAAGTCAGATACTTGGAGTCATAATGTTTTTCATTTCAACAATAAGATTGGCGAATTCATAGCGACAAGCGTTCAGCGCGTCGAGCATGGTCCGGTTAAATCAGTCATCCGAGTCACAAGTGAATATGGCAGCTCTAAGATCGTGCAGGATTTCACCTTATATAAACAATTGGACTATATCGATGTCAAAGTGACAGTGGACTGGCGTGAGCAGTTTAAAATGTTGAAATTGGTATTCCCAATCAACTTGGTATTTACGAAACAGACGTATGAAATCCCTTATGGATTCAAAGAGCGGGAGCATAATGGGGAAGAAGAGCCGGGGCAAAGCTGGGTAGATTATGGCGGTATTTTGCGTGACATTGGTGAGCACGGAGGGACTTCCTATGGTGTTTCCCTCATGAACGATGCAAAATACAGCTACAGCATTATGAATAAAGAGCTGGCGATGACGGTGATTCGCAGCCCGATTTATGCCCATCATGATCCTGTAGTTCCCGAGCCTCAGGGGCATTATTCCTTCATTGATCAAGGCATTCAGACGTTTAATTACAGACTGCTGCCGCATCAAGGCAGTTGGGAGCAGGCCGGCACGATCAAGCAAGCACTGGAGCTAAATCAGCGTCCGATCACGATCATCGAAACCTATCATGAGGGAGAGCTTCCTCAAAAGGATTCCTATTTAAACGTAAATAAGGATAATATCATTGTCAGTGTAGTGAAAAAAGCCGAAGAAGGCAGTGATCTGATTATTCGTGCTTATGAAACAACGCGAGAAACGACTGAGGCGACCATTCGTTTACCTCGCTTGGAACGGGAAATTACAGCACAATTCGGTCCTTGCGAAATTAAAACTTTCCGTGTTCCTGCCGATCCGAGCCTCTCGGTTACAGAGACGGATCTAATCGAGTGGTAAGGCGGTGAGAGAGATGGCAGTAAAGCAAATAAGTTTGAACGGAAACGATTGGCTTTTCAAAGACTTCTTGGGTGAAGACTGGATATGGCGAAATGCCGAAAAAGCCGACTCCAAAGATAGTCGTTGGTGGAGGAAAGGGGCGGTTCCTGGAACGGTCCTCTATGACCTTTGGCAAAATGGTGAGGTTTCGGACCCCTACTTTGAGCGTAATAGTCTTTTGGCGGAATGGGTGCCTGAACGAACGTGGATTTATAAAAAATCGTTCGACATCGATGCTTCATTGTTTGGTCAGCGCGTTCAGCTTCATTTTAAGGGTGTTGATTTTGAGGCGCAGTTTTTCCTGAATGGAACCCAAATTGGTCATCACAAAGGCATGTTTACGGCAGCCGTATTTGATGTCACGGATACCCTTCACTATGGCGGGTCCAACCTATTGTCTGTTGTGATAGAAAAAGCACCGGACGAACAGCCGCAAGTTAGCAAAACAAGTTACGTTCGCGAACATAAAAGCCGGATGACTTATTGGTGGGATTTCTGTCCGCGGATGATTCATCAAGGGATATGGGACGATGTGTATTTGGATGTCACAGGTCCGATTCGTATCGAGGATATTTATGTGAGATCAACGCTTTCCAATGATTTTGAACTAGCAAATCTTACAATAGATTCGACGCTTTCCTCTGCGAAACAGGCGGAAGTACGTGTGGAGACCTGCATTTTTTCAGGTGAAGAGCAAGTTAGTTCTGTCGTATCCGATCACTTCATAAGTGAGGGAGAAACCAAGCTTAGCTCCACTTTGCAGCTTAACTATCCACGTCTATGGCAGCCGAATGGTTCGGGAGAAGCCCATTTGTATCGAGTTCGAATTAACGTGTTTGAAAAGATAAATGAGCCTGGGGGACGTGCTGACAGCCTACTTAGTTCTGTTAAAGAAACAACGTTCGGCATTCGAACAGTGGCATGGCATCGGAATGAAACACCTGATCAAACGGCAAGGCCTTATGTGCTAGTGGTGAATGGGCATAAAACGTACATCAAAGGCTGGAACTGGGTACCTATGGATGTCATGTATGGTAGAGAGCAGCCGGTTAAGCTAGAAAGACTGTTAACGTTAGCCAAGCAGGCGGGAGTTAATATGCTGCGCGTATGGGGTGGAGGGCTGATTGAGAAGGATGCCTTCTATGAGCTGTGTAATCGTTACGGCATCATGGTTTGGCAGGAATTCATTCAATCCAGCTCTGGGATTGCGAACAAACCAAGTGAAGATGAGGCTTTTATCACGATGATGGTGCAGGAAGCTGGACAAATCATTCCGAGAAAGAGAAATCATCCTTCCCTCGTATTGTGGTGTGGGGGTAACGAGCTGCAGGATAGCGATGATCGGCCGCTTGACGATACGGAGCCCGTATTGGGAGCCCTTAAACAAGTGGTTGAAACACTACATCCTGATGCACTTTGGCTGCCGACATCGCCTACCGGTCGATGCTTTTCGAATACGCTGGACAACATCGAGCAGGATCCTACTGGGCAGCATGACGTGCATGGGCCTTGGGAGTTCCAGGGATTGTCACAACAATATGAGCTCTATAACAAAGGAACCTCGCTGCTTCACAGTGAGTTCGGCGTAGAGGGAATGACGCATTTAAAGACGCTGAACCTTACGATATCTGAGTCCAACCAGTGGCCAGCGACCCGGGATAATCCTATTTATTTTCACCGAGGTTCCTGGTGGATTAATGAACCAATGATTCAGTCCTCCTTCGGAAATGAGCTTCATAATCCGGAAGAGCTGATAAGAGCTAGTCAGTTTCTACAAGCAGAAGGACTTCGGTATGCTGTTGAATCTAATCTTCGCCGGATGTGGCAAAATAGCGGAACACTTCCATGGCAGTTCAATGAGCCATTTCCAAATGCCTATTGCACTTCCGCGCTTGATTACTTTACGAACCCTAAGCCGGTTTACTACGCAATGGCTAGAGCTTATCAAACTATACAAGTTTCAGCCAGCTTTGCTATGATTGCATGGGAAGGCCAGGGAACTTTTAAAGCGGATGTATGGGGTGTTCAGTCAGATAGAATCGAACTGGGGGAGTTAACCTCACAATGGTGTTTAGTTGGAGCAAGCGGACACCTATATTCGGAAGCCGAGTGGCAAGGAAAAGTGGTGTCCAATGCGGCCATCAGACTTGGGACATTTGAACTGCCTCTCCAGCAGCTGCAAGAGGATGTGTTTTTCTTCCGCATCAATCTGGTAAACGCCGCGAAGGAAGTCATTAGCAGTAATTGCTACCCTTTTAGCGTGACAGCTAATTTGGTGCCGATGTTAGTACTACCTCAAACCAGCATACAGGTGGAGAAAACGATTTCAGAGGAAGGGGCAATCTGGCAGCTTCAACTTACGAATGTTGGCACACAGGCTGCTTTTCTTGTTCATCTGGAGGATGCCCGTCCGGTTACGGCAGAAGGCTATGTTTATTATACGGATAATGATTTCTCATTACTCCCAGGCGAAAGTAAGTCAATTAACGTCCGATGGAGCTCCATTCCTGAAGCTGACCAGGAACTGAACATATCTGCTTGGAACAGCTCGGTTCAGTATATTTTATGATAGATAGAGCTTAATAGCCTCTTCAACTAGGGGTTTTAACGGGGATCGCTCTTGACAACCCTACTCAGAAAAGCGATATTAGAATTTACATATCTTCATTGAGAAATCCCCAATCAGAAATCCCTTTCTGATTCGGAAACTAATAGTGTAAAGGATTCGAGGATTAGAGGGGGATTGACTATGATTGCCATACATCGCAGAACCAAAATAAAAGAAATTCTCTTCCAAGAACGCAGTGTTAAAGTAGCGGATTTGGTAAAGGAATTCAATGTCTCCGAAGAAACCATTCGTCGCGATCTGAACCAATTGGAGCAGGAAGGCATCATTCAAAAAAATTACGGCGGCGCTATTTTGATAGAAGAATTGCAAAATAATTCACAAAATATCCCGCCAGTCGAGCAGCGGAGATTCCAATTTCACGAGGAGAAAGATGCGATCGGGAAAATGGCCGCTTCGCTGGTGGAAGGCAATCAAATCGTTATATTAGACGCTGGCTCAACAACATGGTGCGTGGCTCGTCACCTACGAAATGTACCAAAGTTGATGGTGGTTACGAACGGAACAGATGTAGCGGAGGAAAGCAGTCAAAATGAAGATGCTTCAGTATTCGTCATTGGCGGAAAGCTCATTAAGAAATCGATGAGTCTTGTTGGACCCCAGGCAGAACTAGAACTGCAAAAATATAATGCGGACTTCTCCTTTTTAGGTGCATCGGGGATATCCATGCGTAAAGGATTTACAAGCTCTGATCTCTATGAAGCTGAAGTTAAACGTGCCATGATATCAGCAGGACAAAAGATTGTCATTGTTGCCGATCATAGCAAATTCGAGCGGCAGGGATTGGTCTCCTTTTCCAGCTTTCAAGATGTTGATATTTTGGTTACTAGCGACCTAGTAGAACCGAGTATTCTTGATGATATCCGCCAGTGTGGTGTGCAGGTGATTGTTTGTCCTGTAAAGGAATTGATCCTAAACGAAGACGAATGAGAGTTGAAGTAACGGGTTGAGATAGTGGGTGGTCCGATAGAAGCCTTAAGGCTTCTAGGACCCCCGCTTTTTTTTACCACATAAGAAAGTATAAGTTTTTTCTAAAAGAAAACCTGACTTTCTTATTGGCGCGGTCGCTCATCTTCGAAAGGCCTCGATAGAGGTTTTCTCATTGAATTGCTACCTTGTGGGTGGGGAATTCAGCTATTTGATTTGGCCAATCGATAGGCTTACCTTGTAGTTGCCATACTTCAAGAGTTCGTCAAGGAAAACATTCAGTTCTATTGGCGTGCCGACGCGTACCCGCATCCAGTAGCATCCTTCGCCACTTACGCGATGCGTTTCAGCGACCTTATCATTTTGTTGAACAAACGTTTGAAACAAATGATGGGCGGTGTTCGATTTCATGAAAACGGTAACAAAGGCGTGCACGACTTGCCCTATTTTGTCCGGATTCCAGCGTAAAGTATAACCTTCAATGACACCCAGATCCTGCAGCTTTCGCACGCGAGCTCCAACCGCTTGCCCGGTCAAGTGAATAAGCTGACCAATTGCCTTGTGGGATTGGGTAGCGTCCTTTAGCAAATAATTCAATATACGAAGATCGACTTCATCGATCGTATGGTTGCTCAACATTAGGAAATTCCTTTCAATGTGAAAATGAAAGCCGATTTTTCGTTTCACCATGTCGTATTCGCTTATTCCGGCTTATCCTATAATTGTAACAGAACCATAAACTAAAAGATAAGAGGTATACGACAATGAAACTTCAATTGATCCGCCACGCAACGCTATGGCTGGAATATGCAGGAGTGCAATTCTTAATTGATCCGATGTTCTCCGACGAAAGGGTGAACCCACCGATCCCTAATTCAACGGACGATAGACGGAATCCTCTTGTTCCGTTGCCTTTTGCAATTCATGATGGATTTCGCCCAGATGCCGTACTCGTGACGCATTTGCACCGGGATCACTGGGATGATGCGGCTGCAGCGGCACTCTCCAAATCGACACCGATATTATGCCAACCGGACGATGATGCAGCGATCGCTTCCTTTGGTTTCACTTCGGTGACTGCGATCAATGAGACCTTAACTTTCAAAGGCATGACGATCATTCGAACAAGCGGGCAGCACGGTACAGGTGATATCGGGAAGAAAATGGGGCAAGTATCAGGCTTTGTCCTCAAAGCGGACGGCCAGCCGGCGCTGTACATCGCGGGGGACACAATTTGGTGTGACGATGTGAAGCAGGCACTAGATGCTCATCGGCCTAATATGACTGTCGTTAATGCTGGCGGCGCGAGATTCGCGGTGGGTGACTCGATCACGATGGATGCGGACGATGTGGTAGGCTTATGCCAGTACGCTCCGTATACAAAGGTTGTTGCAGTGCATATGGATACGATAAACCATTGTCTCGTCACGAGAGCGGATTTGCACACTCGTTTGACGGCTGAAGGGCTGCTTGATCAAGTCGCGATCCCGGGGGACGGCGATTGGGTATAACATAGACAAGAAGTACTTGTGATGTACATGTTTCGTGCGACCTCGGCTTGCTGGATGAGACGTATGTTTATCAATATTTGCACGAGAACATGTAGAGCGAAGTCGCTGGAGTTTCAAGCATTTAAGCGGTAACTTCAGTCTAATGTAGTGTAGTGCTTACGAAAACAAAATAAGCCCATACCCGTATTTTGGAAGCAAATTGATTTTCCAATTCATAAGGATATGGGCTTCTTTGATCTTAAATAAGGCAGTGTAGGGTCTCGTCACTTATAAAACATCATCGTCTGCTAATAAAGTTTGCCGAAGTTCATCCAAAGTTGCCTTGGCCATTTCTTGTGCAGTAGGATACTTCAGTGCCAGTTATTCCAACATAAAGGGGTAAAAAGCTCTGGAGTTATCTTGGCCTTCGTTAGTGCTCGTATCCGTAAGCAAAAAATTATTCAACTTATGATCACCTATTCGCATCAATTGCACCAGATTAACCAAGTTTTCTTAAGAGCTCCGCAATGGGCCCAATGTAGCATGTCAGGTTTTAGAACCGGTGCATTACCCAAAATAAACTGAGAGGTCGAGGATCCGCCTCAATAACTTTAAAGGGCTTCGGCGTTGACACCCACTTTATTTTACAAGTGTAAGCTGTTCTCCTGGCTGGAGAGCGAAGCCTTCGATTCCTTGCTCCTTCAGCTGTGCGGTGAAGGCTGCAGTATCTTGCACGATGCCTGGGAATGTGCTGTGATGAATCGGGATCACGTTCTTTGCTTGCAGCCACTTTGCTGCAATCAGAGCATCCTTAGGTCCCATTGTGTAAAAATCCCCGATCGGCAGTACCGCGTAATCAATATCGTGAAGCTCGCCGATCATTTTCATATCTCCGAACAAGGAGGTGTCGCCGGCATGATAAAGCGTAACTCCGTTCCAATCCATGACAAATCCGCCCGGCATGCCTGCATAGACGATGCTTTGGGAATCGTCCGCTATAATAGAAGAGCTGTGGAATGCGTGAACAAGCTTTGCTCTGGCAAATCCCAAGTCCACAGTTCCTCCGATGTTCATTCCGATCGTCTTCAGGCCCTTCCAAGAGTAATAGGTAGCGAGCTCAAAGGTGGCGACAATGGTCGCATCGTTAGCTCTGGCGATAGCTTCCGCATCAGCGGTGTGATCCGTGTGTCCGTGTGTAAGCAAGATGTATTGAACTTGAATGTCCTCGGCTTTCGCTTTGGCGACGGGATTGCCGCTCAGGAACGGATCGATGATGATCGAGCGCTCTCCGTCCGAGATCTGAATGCAAGAGTGTCCGTGAAAAATAAGGTTCATTTTTTTCTCCTCCGTATACTATTTATTATTCGTTTGACGACAATGCGAGTATATTCTTTATTTCTTTTTTTGTCAAATTACTGTAATATGATGATAGTAAGTATTCTGGAAGGGGATCAAAAACCGAATGCTGTCAATTGAGAAGCAGATACTTTTCCTGCTGACAAAAAAGCGTTGCATGCATGCTAAAGAATTAGTACAAATTTATACGAAACGCGGCTATAAGGAGCAGTCGATCAGGAACGTTCTATCACGAATGAAGAAAGAAAAGTATATTCATGCGGAAGAGCGTTCCCTGTATTCCATAATGGACAAAGGGGAGCAGTTTTTATCCTTCGTGAACAGGAAACCGTGGCAATACGATGTGGACTGGAACCGCAAATGGTATTTCGTGCACTTCGAGGTACCGGAGTCAGAGAGGCAAAGAAGGGATCAATTCCGTTTGCAGCTGCTGCAGCTTGGCTTCGGTCAACTGTATAAAGGCGTTTATGTCTCTCCTTGGGATTACAGTAAGCAGCTTTTGTCCTGGATTCATGCGGCCTCCATGGATGAATACGTCACTATCTCGGAAGCGTCGATTTTGTTTCGGGATATTACCCCCGAGCGGGCAGCCGACATTTGGCCTCTAGCCGGCATCCATCGCCTGCATCAGGAGAAATGGCAATGGTATCAAGACGAATTTGTGCCGGCGTTGAATAAGGAAATCAGAGGCAGGATGGATCCCTTAGAGCTGTTTGTCCTTTATTTGCATGTCGGAGAGGTTATCAGCGAGATTAGCCTTAGGGATCCCATGCTTCCGGTGTCTCTGCTTCCATACGATTGGATGGGGCACCGCGTAATCGCCGAGTTGTATCGTTCGTTTCAGTCGTTCGCCACCCTCATCCCCAGCTCTTCAAATTATCATCAATTTCTCGTGTAAACACATGAGTATCCGGACAATGCTGCCCGTAATGTGAGCAAAGGCTGTCGTTCATGCCGGCAGCCTTTCAAGGTGGCAACAACGAAATGGAGGTCAGCTTATTGTAAATCAGCATATTGAAAATATAGATGAAGTGGTTGAAACGTAGCCTGTGTGGAATGTTTATATATCACTTTTGAAGTTGTTTTTATACCACAAAGTGCAGTTTGAAACAAATGAATACGAACAACAACTAGGTTTGTTTATTTGTTAAATTAAGTATTGACAATCTTATGTGTAAGCGATAACATGTAACTATAGAAATCGGTAAATAAACGAATCGCCATTATCCAAATTGGGAACGATCCCAAACAAGCGTGGGGAAACTTAATAAGCAAGCCCCTTTTTTTGAAAACAAAATGGGAACGTTCTCAAAAAGTGAGACGCCTATCGAAGTAAACAAAAAAACGATCTTTTATCCTTAAAATGGGAACGTTCCCGAAAATAAAAATTTAATCGCTTTTGTTCGAGTATAGAGGAGGGCAGCCAATGAATCCAACGATTCATGACGTCGCAAGAGTGGCGAATACATCCAAAAGTACAGTATCACGTTATTTAAATGGTCAGAAGGTAAAGAAAGCAACAGAAGAGGCCTTAGAGAGGGCGATTATAACTCTTAATTACCATCGGAATGAAAATGCTCGTAGGTTAGTCATGAGTCGGACGAATACGATTGGTATCGTGGTCGACAACATTTCGAACATCTTCTATTCGGGCATAATTAAAGGGATTGAAGCCGTAGCTAATAAGAAAGGCTATAACTGTATATTCTATAGCGGAACTTCAAATGCCAAACAAGAGGCGTCCTTTCTCCATCTACTTTTCGAAGGACAGGTTGACGGCATTATTCTTCTTAGCTTCCAGAAGCGGGATCCACTTGAACTGGAGCGAATGATGGATGTTCCGTATCCGCTTGCATTAATTGGCGATCATGGGGAAATGGACGGTTTATTCTCAGTTGATATCGACAACGCTTCAGGAGTTGCTGATCTGGTTACCTATCTGCATGAATTAGGGCATCGTCGAGTGGCCTATATTTCGGGTCCTGCTCACATGGGACCTATCAAGTACAGATTGAAAGGCTTGCAGCAGAAGATGCACGAATTGCAAATGGAATTCCGGCCTGAGTGGGTCGTCGCGTCGGATTGGACGAATCAAGGCGGATACGAGGCCATGAAAGAACTGCTTAAAGAAGAAGGCTATACGGCAGTCATTGCCTCCAGTGATGAAACAGCGATCGGTGCACTTCGCGCGTTACAGGAGCAAGGGATTCAAGTGCCTAACCAAATGTCAATCGTCGGATTTGATGATATCACCTTGTCAAGTTGGGTTTCCCCGCCATTGACTACGGTTCGCCAGCCGCTACAGCAGGTAGGGATGAAGGCAGCGGAAGGCTTGTTTGCTCAAATAGAAGGAGAAGATGTAGAGAGAACGTCTCATTTATTTAAACCGACACTGATTACTCGTCAATCTTGTACCAAACTTTAGAAAAGAGTTGAGACCGATGATTTCAAAAATCAATAAGTCGAATTACGGATATCTATTTGTAGCTCCATTTTTTATAGGATTTAGCATCTTTGGTTTGATTCCGATTTTATATACGTTTTATTTAAGCTTTACAAAATGGGATGGATTTACGGATCCCGTTTATGTCGGCTTGGCCAACTATTCACGCCTTTTGCATGATACGTTCTTCTATCAAACGATAGGGAACACCTTGATTATTTGGGTCATGTCGATTGTTCCACAACTGGTCATTGCCCTTGTTCTTGCGATTATTTTGAATGAGAAATTCATTCGCGGCAAGCATTTTTTTCGGGCTGTGTACTATTTTCCTCATATCATTACACCGATTACGCTTGGCGTCATGTTCAGCTTAATGTTCGACTGGCAAACGGGTTCGGTCAATAAAGTGCTGATGGATTTAGGAATCGTTAGCGAGCCAGTGAACTGGTTCAGCAGTCCTTGGTGGTCGCGCACGATTGTAGCGGGAGTCATTTGCTGGCAATATTTTGGATTTAATCTGATCGTGTTTGTCGCGGGACTGCAATCCATTTCAGAAGAAGTGTACGAAGCTGCGAAGATGGATGGCGCGAATAAATGGAAAAGCACCCTATATATTACGCTCCCCATGCTGCGACCTGTCTTTCTGTTCACCTTCATTACCTCAGTAATTGGGGGTCTACAATTATTTGATGCGCCACTGATGCTCGGAGATGGTCCTAATAATACGACCCGAACAATGGTTATGTACCTCTATCAAACCGCATTCAAAAATTTCGATTACAGCTACGGAGCAACAGTCGCGTATGGTATTTTCGTTGTTGTCATGATCTTGACGGCGATTACAGCGAAAGCTTCAAAGCTCAATGAGTAGGAGGTGACGACCCTTGATTAAGAAAGCGTTTCAATTCGATTGGTTTATTTTGAAAATCATCATCTATGTGGTGTTAATTGCTATAGCTTTAACTTGCTTACTGCCTTTTTACAGCATGATCATTACTTCAACGCACAACAACTCAGACATTGCTCGGAAGCTGCTCATCGTGCCTGGCGACCAGTTCTTAGTGAACTATCATAGGCTGATTGAAACCGTTAACATCTGGCGTGGTTTAGGTAATACGTTATTCATCACCATAACGGCGACGCTCATTAATGTTTATTTTGCTGCGTTAGCTGGTTATGGATTCTCGAAATACAACTTTCGTTACAAAGGCGTATTATTCATGATTACCCTAGGGACAATGATGATTCCTGGACAATTGGGGATTATCGGGTTTTATAAATTAATGGATGTATTCCATATGTTGAACACTTATTATCCGCTCTTGCTCACCTCCGTCTACAACGCGTTTGGTATTTTTCTAGTCAAACAGTTCGCGGACACATCGGTACCAACCGAAATTATCGAATCTGGAAGAATAGACGGTTATGGTGAAATGCAGCTTTTCCATCGCATCATTTTACCGTTAATGAGCCCTGCACTTGCCACGTTAGCGATCTTTGCTTTCATTGGGAAATGGAATGACTTTTTAGTTCCGATGATTATTTTGTTCGATGCTGACATGCAAACCTTGCCCGTCATGATTGCGAGTGTCAAATCACAGTTTTCATCCGACTTTGGGGCTCAATACGTAGGAATTGTGATATCGGTCGTCCCGATCCTGGTGTTCTTTTCTTTTATGTCCAAGCGGATTATTAACGGGGTTGCAGCTGGGGCTGTAAAGGGCTGATGCGTAGACATCGAGAGGAGTGATGCGCGCCAATATATATCGTCATCTTAGCCAGCAAAACATCACTTATACATTTAAATTTACTCCGAAGGGGAGCTATGTCTTGAAAGCACAAAAATGGGCTTCTATTTTAATGACAACAGTACTTGCGACAGGTGTTCTAACGGCTTGCGGCTCTAAATCAAATAACAATAGTTCAGCGACGAATAGTCCGGCAGCATCGGCCGCTCCGGTTGATCCAGCTAAGCTTTCCGGTACTCTTTCCTTATGGACTTTCTTTGATGGAACAAAGGGCATTGCGTCAGCATTTGAGAAGAAATATCCGAATGTCAAAGTTGACGTTAAGGTGTTCCCTGGCGATCAATATCAAATCAAACTTTTGTCAGCACTGCAATCTGGCAAAGATGTGCCTGACGTACTTGACCTAGAAAGAAGTTATGTTGGCAAATTCATTGAATCTCCATTTTTGATGGATCTAGCACCGATTGGCGCTGCTGATTTAGTGAAAAACTACATTCCATATGTCTCTGAGCTTGGTAAATCGTCGGACGGCAAAATCAAAGCGATTTCCGACCAATCCTCTCCAGGCGGCTTCTGGTATTTGAAGGAAAATGCGAAAAAGTTCCTCGGTACGGATGATTCGAACCAAATCAGCGAAATGGTGAACAGCTACGATAAGATCATTGAGCTCGGTAAAAAAGTTGCGAAGCAAAGCGATGGCAAGGTTCATTTAATTGCGAATACAGGGGACTTGAATGACATTGCCAGCTACAATACACAGCCTTTCTATGTGAATGGCAAATTAAATGTCGATCCGAAATGGGAAAAAGTATATAACAGTCAAAAAGAAATTCGTGCGAATAACGTAGATGCGAAATTACCATTCATGTCAGCGGGCTGGGGTAATGCACTTAATGACGGAAGTGTTGTATTGGTAGCGATGCCTGCTTGGGCAACATTCATGATCGGTAACAAAGATAACAAAGCCGTTGGTAAGTTTGGCGTTGCCAAAACACCAGAAGGTTTCTACAACGGTGGAACATTCCGTGCTATTTATAATAAAACGGCCAATAAAGACATCGCTGCTGAGTTTA